>MEFY01000001.1 GCA_001725325.1 Leifsonia sp. SCN 70-46
GGCGTTGCTGCATCAGGCTTGCGCCCATTGTGCAATATTCCCCACTGCTGCCTCCCGTAGGAGTCTGGGCCGTGTCTCAGTCCCAGTGTGGCCGGTCACCCTCTCAGGCCGGCTACCCGTCGTCGCCTTGGTGGGCCATTACCTCACCAACTAGCTGATAGGCCGCGAGCTCATCCCGAACCGAAATTCTTTCCAACTGCAGAAGATGCCTTCGCAGCTCGTATCCGGTATTAGACGTCGTTTCCAACGCTTATCCCAGAGTTCGGGGCAGATTGCTCACGTGTTACTCACCCGTTCGCCACTGATCCGGAGGGAGCAAGCTCCCTCGTTCACCGTTCGACTTGCATGTGTTAAGCACGCCGCCAGCGTTCATCCTGAGCCAGGATCAAACTCTCCATAAATGTTTATGCGCCGCTCGTGTCATCCGGAATGGGATGACGGTGAGCGACAAGTTTGAAACTGACAAGAACAAATCAATACTGACTTGCTTTGTTGTTTATATCTTTTCCAAAGGAATCCGAACCTACCGAAGTAGGCACGGGTTTTTGGCATTTGACATTGTGCACGCTGTTGAGTTCTCAAGGATCGGACGCACAAGAAACGCAGCCTCTCGGCGTGTTGTTTCAGGGCACTAGCCTTTGTGTGTTACCCACCGCGCTCTCGCGCCGGGCAACTTGTCTAACTTAGCACTTTCGCGGCGCTTGTCAAATCGACGTGGGCTGCGTTTCCGCGCCTTCTCGATCGACTACCGCGAGGGTGTCCATCCTAAGATCTGAAGCCTCATTCCCACAAGGAGAAGAGTCTGTGTGACTTGGGATGTTGTCCCCGCTTGAGGCCGGATAGCCGGGCCTTTCGGCCCCGGGCTTTCCGCACCTTTGGGGTGACAAGAAAGAACTTTACGTGCGAGATGAACGACTGGCAAATTTCATCGATTCCCGGGCGTGTCGCACGCGAATCCTATTCGGCAAAGACCCCCGCGAGGGTCTTCTTGCCGCGGCGCAGCACGGCCATGCCGCCCAGCAGCGACGCGGGATCGAGGGCGGATGCCTCATCGTCGACGCGCTCGTTGTTGAGGTAGACCCCGCCCTCCGCGATGGAGCGGCGCGCGGCGCCGAGGCTCGGGCTGAGGCCCGTGTCGACGAGCAGCTGCGCGATCGTGGTGCCGGACGGCGTGGTCGTGTGGGGCAGCTCGCGCAGCGCGGATTCGAGCGTCGGCGCGTCCAGGGCGGAGAGGTCGCCCTGCCCGAAGAGCGCGTCGGCCGCGGCGATCGCGGCGTTCGTCGCGTCGGCGCCGTGCACGAGGGAGGTGACCTCCCACGCGAGCGTGCGCTGGGCCTCCCGCCTGAACGGCTCGGCAGCGACTGCCGCCTCGAGCTCCTCGATGCGCGCGCGCGACAGGAATGTGAACACCTTGATGCGCGCGATCACGTCGGCGTCGTCGGTGTTGAGCCAGAACTGGTAGAAGGCGTACGGGCTCGTCATCGTGGCATCCAGCCAGATGGCGTTGCCCTCGCTCTTGCCGAACTTCGTGCCGTCGGAGTTGGTGATGAGCGGCGTGCCGATGGCGTGCGCGCTCACCCCCTCGGCCTTGTGGATGAGGTCGGTGCCGCTCGTGAGGTTGCCCCACTGGTCGCTGCCACCGGTCTGCAGCACGCAGCCGTAGTTGCGGTAGAGCTCGAGGAAGTCCATGCCCTGGAGGATCTGGTAGCTGAACTCGGTGTAGCTGATGCCCGCGTCGCTGTTGAGGCGCGCGCTCACGGCGTCCTTCTTGAGCATCGTGCCCACACGGAAGTGCTTGCCGACGTCGCGCAGGAAGTCGATGGCGCTCATCGGCGCCGTCCAGTCGAGGTTGTTGACGAGGCGCGCGGCGTTCGCGCCCTCGAAGCTCAGGAACTTGGAGACCTGGGCCTGCAGGTACCCCACCCACTCGGCGACGGTCGCGCTGTCGTTGAGGGTGCGCTCGGCGGTGGGCCGGGGATCCCCGATGAGGCCCGTCGAGCCGCCGACGAGTCCGAGCGGCTTGTGGCCGGCGAGCTGCAGGCGGCGCAGCAGTAGCAGTTGCACGAGGTTGCCGAGGTGCAGGCTCGGCGCCGTGGGGTCGAACCCGCAGTAGTAGGTGATCGGCTCCCCCGCCAACAGCGCCTTGAGCTCATCGGCGTTCGTGGAGACGTGCACGAGGCCGCGCCACTGGATCTCGTCCCAGATGTCGGGGAACGAGTCGTCGTTGCGCTGGCTCTCGAGGGATTCTGCTGCGGGTGCTGACACGCGTTAAACCGTACCGGAGTCCGGCGTCAGCCCCGCTCGTCGTAGAGGCCGATGACGTTGCCCTCGCTGTCGGTGATGTAGACCCAGCGGGCCTTCTCGCCCATGGGCTGGATCTCGCCGAGCTGCGAGCCGCCCTTCTCCACGGCCTTCGCGACCGTCTCCTCGATGCTCTCGACCGTGAAGACCACGGTCGGGTGCTTGAGGACGCCCTCCACGTGCAGGTCTCCGTTGATCCCCTGCTTGTCGGGCTGCAGGAGCATGCCCATGTCGTCCGCCCACGACTCGTACTCGTAGCCGAGCACATCCTTGTAGAAGCCCTGCGCGCGGACGATGTCGGTGGACGGGATCTCGAAGTGCTCGACGAAGGCCATGAGGCCAGCATCTCCGTTCCGAGCACCGAGGGCAATGGCCCGCGGTTGCGTATCCTTGCTTGATCGGCAGCGAGTTGCGTCTATAGGCTTGATTCATAGGATGTTGCGCCTCTAAGCTTGATGCATGTACATCATCACCGCCGACCAGATCGACAGCCGTCATCAGGACGACCTCGCCGGAGCGGCGGTGGACGAGCTCAACGCCAAGTACGGCGGCCGCATCGCCCTGCCCGTCGACAGGAACGCCGGGGACGAGATCCAGGCCCTCGCCGCCGATGCGGCCACCGCTCTCGAGATCATCGCCGACCTCACCCGCACGGGCAGATGGAGTGTCGGGTGCGGGGTCGGGCACGTGCGGGCGCCCCTGCCCGCCAACACGCGGGAGGCGAGCGGCCCGGGCTTCATCGCCGCGAGGGCGGCGGTCGAGCGCGCCAAGGGGATGCCGCTGCGCTTCGCGCTCGAGAGCGAGGCATCCCCCGACACGCAGTCCGCGGAGGCGCTCATCGAGCTGCTGCTGCTCATCCGGTCGCGTCGCACCGCGGAGGGCTGGGAGCTGTTCGACCTCGTCTCGAACGGGCTCACCCAGTCGGCCGCGGCCAAGGCGCTCGGCATCACCCCGCAGGCGGCGAGCCAGCGCGCCCGCACCGCGGCCATCCGCTCCGAGATCGCGGCGATGCCCGCACTCGCCGACGTGCTCTCGCGCCTCGACGTCGAAGACGGGGAAGATGGGGGCGGGGAGGTCTCATGAGCATCATCGTCATCGCCGCGGCCGTCGTCGGCATCCTGTTCGCGATACTCGCGCAGGGCGACCGGCGGCACTGGCTCATCGTCGGCTCGGCGGTCGTCGTCGCGTTCGGCGTCATCCTCGGCGTCGTCGCCCATCCCGTCGAGCAGCCCGTGTGGGCCGCGGTCGCGATCGGCATCGGGTTCAGCGCGATCGGCGTGCTCGGCGGCAGCCCGGTCGTCGCGCTTGTGCTGCGCTTCGCCCAGGGCGGCGTCGAGCTCGGCGACCACGGCGGCATCCTCGTCGACGACGACGCCCCGCACGGCCGCGAGATCCTGCGCGGCGGTGCCACGATCGGCTACCTCGAGCGGTTCGCCCTCATCGGGGCCGTCATCGCCGGGCAGGGTGCGGCGGTCGCCATCATCGTCGCCGTCAAGGGCCTGGGCCGGTTCTCCGAGCTCGACGACAGCCGCGCGCGCGAGCGGTTCATCATCGGAACCCTCACGAGCCTGTGCTGGGCCGGCGTGTGCGTCGCGGCCGCGCTGCTCGCGAGCTAGTAGCGCCTCTTCGGCACCGACGCCTTGTACGGGGAGACCGTGGGGTCTCCCGGTATCCAGAACCGCCACGGGTACTCGTCGGTGCCGCCGGGCCCCGACACCCCCGTGCGCGGCCCCGTCTCGTAGGGCGACGGCTCGGTCGGCGGCTCGAGGCGGATGCGCGGTCCGGCGAGGTCCGCTCCCCCGTCGTCGAGCGTGATGCCGAGCGCCACGCACAGGCGGGCCGGGCCCCGGGCGAGGTCGGCGTCGGTGCGGCTCGTCGTGCGGCGCATCCTCGCGATGTCGATTCCGTCGACGACCTCGCCCGCGCGCAGCAGCACGGCGCTCGCGACGCCGGGCGGGGAGCACACGACGTTCGCGCACACGTGCATGCCGTAGGTGAAGTACGTGTAGAGGCGGCCGGCGGGGCCGTACATGACGGCGTTGCGCTTGCCGGGGCCGCGGAACGCGTGCGAACCCGGGTCGACCTCACCGAGGTAGGCCTCGACCTCGGTGATGCGCAACGTCACGCCGTCCACCGTGAGCAGGCCGCCCAGCAGCAGCGGGGCGACCTCGGTCGACGGGCGTTCGAGAAGCTCTAGAACAGCAGGCCGCTCACGCCGGCGTAGACGAGCGCGCCCACGATGATGACGACGCACACGACGATGAGGATGGTGGCGCCGCGGCGCGACATCCCGCGCCGCCAGAATCCGGGGTCGCTCACAGGGTGCTCCTCGTGGTCAGGGAGCGCACGCGCTCCACCAGTGCTGCGCGCTGCTCCGCCACGCGCTCGGGGGCCGTGCCGCCCACGCCCGAGCGGCTCGCGACGGAGCCCTCGACGGTGAGCACCGACCGCACGTCGGCGGTGAGGTGGGGCGAGATGGCGAGGTACTGCTCGTCGGTCGGATCCTCGAGGTCGAGGCCGTGCTCCTCGCAGAAGCGCACGAGCGCGCCGCTGATCTCGTGGGCCTCGCGGAACGGAACGCGCTGGCGCACGAGCCAGTCGGCGACATCGGTCGCGAGCGAGAAGCCCTGCGGCGCGAGCTGCGCCATGCGCTCGGTGTCGAACGTGAGGGTCGCGACCATTCCCGTGAAGGCGGGCAGCAGCACCTCGAGCGTCTCGACGGAGTCGAAGACGGGCTCCTTGTCCTCCTGCAGGTCGCGGTTGTACGCGAGCGGCAGGCCCTTGAGCGTCGCGAGCAGGCCCGCGAGGTTGCCGATGAGGCGCCCGGACTTGCCGCGCGCGAGCTCGGCGATGTCGGGGTTCTTCTTCTGCGGCATGATCGACGAGCCCGTCGAGTAGCCGTCGTCGAGGCGCACGAAGCCGAACTCGCGCGTGTTCCAGATGATGATCTCCTCGGCGAGGCGCGAGACGTCGATGCCGATCTGGGCGGCGATGAAGGCGAACTCCGCGACCACATCGCGGCTCGCCGTGGCGTCTATCGAGTTCTCGGTCGGGCCCGCGAGACCGAGCTCGCGCGCGACGAGGGCGGGGTCGAGCCCGAGGCTCGACCCGGCGAGGGCGCCCGAGCCGTAGGGCGACGAGGATGCGCGTGCGCGCCAGTCCCGCAGCCGCTCGAGGTCGCGCACCAGCGGCCACGCGTGCGCGAGCAGGTGGTGGGCGAGCAGCACGGGCTGGGCGTGCTGCAGGTGCGTGCGCCCGGGCATGATCGCGGACGGGTGCCGCTCGGCCTGCGCCGCGAGCGCGTCCACGAGGTCGACGACGAGGTCGCCGATGACCGCCGCGTGGTCGAGCAGGTAGAGGCGCACGAGCGTCGCGATCTGGTCGTTGCGGCTGCGGCCCGCCCGTAGGCGACCGCCCAGGTCGGGACCCACGATCGTCAGGAGCGCCGCCTCGAGGGCGCCGTGCACATCCTCGTCGCCAGGCTGTGCGACGAGCTCGCCCGACTCGACGCGGTTCAGCAGCTCGTCGAGCCCCGCGTGCATGGCCGCGGCCTGCTCGTCGTCGAGGTAGCCCGCGGCGGCGAGCGCCGTCGCGTGCGCGTGCGAACCCGCGATGTCGTAGCGCGCGAGCTGCCAGTCGAAGTGGGTCGAGCGGCTCAGCGCGGCGAGCTCGGGCGAGGGTCCGCTCGCGAAGCGCGCGCCCCAGAGGGATCCGTCACCGGTCTTGGCCATCTAGCTATTCTCCAGCAGCCACACGAGCAGCGCCTTCTGCGCGTGCAGGCGGTTCTCCGCCTCATCCCAGATGACGCTCTGCGGTCCGTCGATGACCTCGGAGGTCACCTCGTAGCCGCGGTCTGCGGGCAGGCAGTGCAGGAATATCGCGTCGGGCTTCGCGAGGGCCATGAGCTCGGCGTCGACCTTGTAGGACGACAGGGATGCGACGCGCGCGGCCTTCTCCTCCTCCTTGCCCATCGACACCCACGTGTCGGTGACCACGACGTCCGCTCCGGCGACGGCCTCGAGCGGGTCGGTGTAGATGGTGACCGATCCGCCGGTCTGCACCGCTATCGCGTCGGCGTCGGCGACGACGCGCTCGTCGGGCATGTAGTCGGCGGGGCACGCGACGCGCACGTGCATGCCCGCGGTCGCGCCCGCGAGGAGGTACGAGTGCACCATGTTGTCGGCGCCGTCGCCCAGGAACGTGACGGTGAGCCCCGCGAGCCGGCCCTTGTGCTCACGGATCGTGAAGAGGTCGGCGAGCAGCTGGCACGGGTGGAACTCGTCGCTCAGCGCGTTGACGACGGGCACGGTCGTGCCCGCCGCCATCTCGACGAGGCCGGCCTGGCCGTAGGTGCGCCACACGATCGCGGCGACCTGGCGCTCGAGCACGCGCGCGGTGTCGGAGGGGCTCTCCTTGCCGCCCAGCTGGCTGTTGGCCGTCGAGATGATGAGCGGCTGGCCGCCCAGGTCGGCGATGCCCACAGCGAAGCTCACGCGCGTGCGGGTCGACGACTTGTCGAAGATGACGGCCACGGTCTGCGGGCCCGCGAGCGGCTTGCGGCCCCAGCGGTCGGCCTTGATCTGCTCGGCGAGGTCGAGGATCGCGGTCTGCTCGGCCTGGGTCAGGTCGTCGTCGCGCAGGAAGTGGCGGGTCATGCGTTGGCCTCCAGAGCCTTCGTGAACTTGGTCGTGAACTCGGCGACGTCCGCCTCGGTGATGATGAGCGGCGGCGCGAGGCGGATGCTCGTGTCGTTGGGCGCGTTGACGATGAGCCCCTCGGCCGCGGCAGACGCGACGACCGCCGGGGCGACGGGCTTCGACAGCCCCACACCGATGAGCAGCCCCTGGCCGCGGATCTCCTCGACGAGCGGGAGGCCCCCGAGGGCCGCCCTGATCTCGGCACCGCGCGCCGCGGCGTTGGCCACGAGCCCGGCGGACTCGATCTCCGCGAGCACGGCGTCGGCAGCGGCGGTCACGAGCGGGTTGCCGCCGTAGGTGCTGCCGTGCTGCCCCGCGACGAGCAGGTCGGCCGCCGCGCCGTACGCCACGAGCGCGCCGATGGGCACTCCCCCGCCGATGCCCTTGGCGAGCGCCATGGCGTCGGGCACGATGCCCTCCCTCTGGAACGCGAACCACGACCCCGTGCGCCCAGCGCCCGTCTGGATCTCGTCGAGGATGAGCAGCACCCCGTGCTTCGCCGTGATCTCCCGCGCCGCGGCGAGGTAGCCCTCGGGCAGGTCGATGACGCCCGCCTCGCCCTTGATGGGCTCGACGAAGAGTGCAGAGACATCCGGGCCGATCGCCGCCTCCAGCGCCGCGATGGTCGAGTCGATGTGCTCGACGTTGGGCAGCAGGGGCTCGAACGGCTCGCGCAGCGCGGGCTTGCCCGTGAGCGAGAGCGAGCCCATGGTGCGTCCGTGGAAGCTGTTCTGCAGCGAGAGGATGCGCGGGCGCCCCGTGCGGCGCGCGAGCTTGATGCCGGCCTCGATCGCCTCGGCGCCCGAGTTGCAGAAGTACACGCGATCGCCGCCCGTGAGCCGCAGCAGGCGCTCGGCGAGCGCGAGCTGGGGAGGCGTCGCGAAGTAGTTGGACACGTGCCCGAGCGTCGCGATCTGCGTGCTCACGGCGTTCACGAGCGCGGGGTGCGCGTGACCGAGCGAGAGCACGGCGATGCCCGCGAGGAAGTCGAGGTACTCGTTGCCCTCGGAGTCCCACACGCGCGCGCCCTCGCCCCGCACGAGCTCGGCGCTCGGGAGCGCCGCCGACTTCATGATGTTCGCGCTGTACTGGGTCTTCCAGTCGGTCATGCGGGTACCACCTCCGTGCCGATGCCGCTCTGGGTGAAGACCTCGAGCAGGATTGAGTGCTTCTCGCGGCCGTCGATGATGGCGGCCTTGGGCACTCCCCCGGCCACCGCCTCGAGGCACGCGGCCATCTTGGGGATCATCCCCGACTCCAGGCTCGGCAGCAGCTGCTCGAGCTCGGCCGTGGTGATGACGCTCACGAGCGAGTCGCGGTCGGGCCAGTCGCTGTAGAGGCCCTGCACGTCGGTGAGCACGACGAGCTTGGCCGCCCCCAGCGCGACGGCGAGCGCCGCGGCGGCGCTGTCGGCGTTGACGTTGAGCCAGGAGTCGGGGCCGTTCGCGACGGTCGAGACCACGGGGATGTGGCCGGCGGCGAGTATTTCGAGCACCGCGGCCGGCTCGACGGACGTGACATCGCCCACGAGCCCCAGGTCGCCGCGCACCTCGCCCGTGAACAGGCCGTGCTCGTCGCCCGAGATGCCGCGGCCGAGGTCGCCGTGCTCGTTGATGAGCGCGACGAGCTCGCCGCCCACCTGCTCCTTGAGCACCTGGCGGATGACCGGCATCGACTCGGCCGTCGTGACGCGGTAGCCGCCGCGGAACTCGCTCGGGATCCCCCGGCGCGTGAGCTCTGCCGTGATCTGCGGGCCGCCGCCGTGCACGACCACGGGCTTCACGCCCGCGTAGCGCAGGTACACCATGTCTTCGGCGAAGGCGCGCTTGAGCTCGTCGTCGACCATGGCGTTGCCGCCGAACTTGACCACGATGATCTCGTCGTGGAACCGCTTGAGCCACGGCAGGGCCTCGATGAGCACTGCCGCCTTGGCGGCGGCCTGATCCTGGCTGACCATTACGAGGAGTACGCCGAGTTCTCGTGCACGTAGTCGTGCGTGAGATCGTTCGTGAGGATCGTCGCCGTGGCGCTGCCGACCCGCAGGTCGATGAGCAGGTCGACGCGGCGGGCCGTGATGTCCACCTCGCTGCGCGGGCGGTCGGGCGCACCCTGGTGGCACACCCGCACACCGTTCATGCTCACGTCGACGTCGTACGGGTCGAACGCGGCATCCGTGGTGCCGATCGCCGCGAGCACGCGGCCCCAGTTGGGGTCGTTGCCGAACACGGCGGCCTTGAAGAGGTTGTTGCGCGCGACCGAGCGGCCGACCTCGACGGCGTCGTCCTCCGACTCGGCGCCCACGACCTCGATGCGGATGTCGTGGCTCGCGCCCTCGGCGTCGCCCTGCAGCTGCTCGGCGAGGTCGAGGCACACCGCGGTGAGGGTCGCGACGAAGTCGTCGAACTGCGGCTCCACTCCGCTCGCCCCCGACGCGAGCAGGGAGACCTGGTCGTTCGTCGACATGCAGCCGTCGGAGTCCAGCCGGTCGAAGCTCACGCGCGTGGCGCGGCGCAGCGCGATGTCGAGCTCGGCGCTCGTCAGCACGGCGTCGGTGGTGATGACGACGAGCATCGTCGCGAGGCCGGGTGCGAGCATGCCGGCGCCCTTCGCCATGCCGCCGACCGTGTAGCCGCCCGTGCCCTGCCGGACGCTGCGCTTGGGCTTCGAGTCGGTGGTCATGATGGCCTGGCTCGCGAGCTCGCCGTTGTCGCCGAGGGATGCCGCGGCCGACGCCACCCCCGCGAGCACCTTGTCGAGCGGCAGCTGGTCGCCGATGAGCCCCGTCGAGCACACGAGCACGTCGCCCGCGCCGACCCCGAGGGCCTCGCCGACGGCCTCGGCCGTGGCGTGCGTGACCTGGAAGCCCTGCGCGCCCGTGAAACAGTTGGCCCCGCCCGAGTTGAGCACGATCGCGGAGACCGTGCCGTCGGCGATGACCTGCTGCGACCAGATGATCGGGTTGGCCTTCGAGCGGTTGCTCGTGAAGACCGCCGCCGCGTTCTGCAGCGGCCCGCGGTTGACGACGAGCGCGAGGTCGAGGCCCCCGCTCGCCTTGAGCCCCGCGGTCACTCCCGCGGCGTCGAATCCCTGCGCTGCCGTCACGCTCATGGCGCTACTCCGTCCGTCGAGAGGCCGAGGGTCTCGGGAAAGCCGAGAGCGATGTTCGCCGACTGGATCGCGGCGCCCGCCGTGCCCTTGACGAGGTTGTCGAGCGCCGAGACCACCACGACGCGGCCCGCGGCCTCGTCGACGGCCAGCCCGATGAGGCACGTGTTGGCGCCGAGCGTGTCGGCGGTGCGTGGGAACTGCCCGTCCGGCAGCACGTGCACGAACGGCTCGTCCGCGTACGCGGCCTCCCAGGCGTCGCGCACCTGGGCCTTCGTCACGCCGGGCTTGAGCCGGGCCGTCGAGGTCGCGAGGATGCCCCGGCTCATGGGCACGAGCACGGGGGTGAACGACACCGTCACGCCGGCCCCGCCCGCGAGCTCGAGGTTCTGGACGATCTCGGGCGTGTGCCGGTGCACGCCGCCCACCTGGTACGCGTGCGCCGAGCCGAGCAGCTCGCTCGCGAGGAGGTCGGTGCGCAGGCTCTTGCCCGCTCCCGACGGCCCGACCGAGAGCACGGCCACGATGTCGGCGGACTCGACGACCCCCGCGGCGATGCCGGGGGCGAGGGCGAGCGTGATCGCCGTGACGTTGCATCCCGGCACCGCTATGCGCTTCGCCCCGGCGAGGGCCGCGCGCTGGTCGGCGAGCTCGGGCAGTCCGTACGTCCAGGCGCCGTAGTAGTCGCCGCCGTAGAACTTCGCCCAGTCGGCCTCGCTCGTGAGCCGGTGGTCGGCGCCGCAGTCGATCACGAGCGTGCCCTCGGGGAGGTCTTTGGTGACCTCGCCCGACTTGCCGTGCGGCAGGGCGAGGAACACGACGTCGTGGCCCGCGAGGGTCGCCGCGTCGGTGGGCTTCAGCTCGAGGTGGGAGAGGGAGCGCAGGTGCGGCTGCGCGGCGATGAGCGGCTGGCCGGCGTTCTGGAACGCCGTGACCGTCGTGATGTCGAATTCGGGATGGGCGCTGAGCAGGCGCAGCACCTCACCCCCTGCGTAGCCGCTGGCACCAGCCACGGCGACCGAGAGAGACATGGATCAACCTTATTGAGAGAGGGACGATGGCGACGGATGCGGCGGCGCCCCTGCGACCGTCGGAGGGTCGTGGCGTGAGGCGTCGCCTATCGTCGCTCGTCGGAACCGCGTCGACGCAGCACGACAACCAGCGCGCGGCTGGTCTCGGCGGTGCGGAGCATGGTCACGTCACCGACAGTAGTGCACTCCCGCAGGTCCCCGCGAATCGCTAGCCTTGGTGACGGATGCTCGGACCGTAGCTCCGTGACACAAGGAGGACCCATGTCAGATTTCGACGGACTGCTCGAGCAGATCCCCGTGGGCGACATCGCCAAGCAGCTCGGCGTTTCCGAGTCGGTTGCCGAGGCCGCCGTGAAGCAGGCGATCCCCGCCATCATCGGCGGCATGGCCGCCAACGCCAAGGACACCGACGGCGCCAAGTCGCTCGAGAAGGCCCTCGCGCACCACACGAGCAAATCGGGCAAGAAGGTCGCGGTCAAGGACATCGACACGGCCGACGGCGAGAAGATCGTCAACAACGTGTTCGGCGCCAAGAAGAACGACGTCGTGGCCGCGGTCGCGAGCTCGGGCGGCGGCGACGCCACCAAGGAGCTCATCGCGCAGCTGCTGCCGATCATCGCCCCCATCGTCATCGCGTTCGTCGCGAAGCAGTTCCTCGGCGGCAAGGAGGAGGCTCCCGCGGCCTCCACGAAGACCGAGTCGTCGTCCGGCGGCGGCATCGGCGACCTGCTCGGCGGCCTCCTCGGCAGCTCGCAGGGCCAGGAGATCGTCGGCAGCGTGCTCGGCGGACTGCTCGGCGGCGGCAAGAAGTAGTCGCAGCCCCGACAGACGATGCCCTGCCCACGTACGACGTGGGCAGGGCATCGTCGTCTCACCGAGTCGCGAGGATGTGCCTTGCAGCTCCGGCCCTTGACCGGCGCCATACGTCGATGACGAGGCCGAACAAACGTATGGCGCCGGTCAAGGATCCGACAGGAGTGCCTGATCCGCGTGAGACGTTGCCCGTCCCTGGGACAGGACTACTCGCGGAGGACGGCGCCCACGCGCGCGGCCGCGAGGGCGACGGCGGCCGTCTTCGCCTCCGTGGCCTCGGCCTGCGTGAGCGTGCGGTCCGCGGCGCGGAAGCGCAGCGCGAAGGTGAGCGACTTGCTGCCCTCGGGCACGCCCGGTCCGCGGTAGTCGTCGACGAGGGAGACGTGCTCGAGCAGCTCGCCGGCCCCCTCGACGAGGAGCGCCTGGAGCTCCCCGGCCCGCACGTCGTTCGACACGACGAGCGAGACATCCTGCGTCGCCGCGGGAAGACCGAGGATGGGCGTCGTCGCGACGTCCGTGATCGAGAGCGCGACGAGCGCGTCGAGGTCGAGCTCGAGCACCGCGACGACGCGCGGCAGGTCGAGGTCGGCGGCGAGCGACGGCAGCAGCTCCCCCGCGTAGCCGACGACGCGGTCGCCCGCGCGCAGCTCGGCGGTGCGGCCGGGGTGCAGGGCCTGGTGCGAGCCCGTCGTGACCGTGATCGGCGACGCGAGCACGCTCGCGAGGTGCCGGGCCGCGTCGAGCGCGTCGGAGAGCCCGCGCGCCACGGCCGGCTGCCCGGGCTGTCGCGTCACCGCGTCGCCGAGGAACAGGGCGCCGACGTGCCAGGGCTGGGGCGGGATGCTAGCGCGCAGCGCGCTGAGCACCTCGTCCGACGGGCGGGCGTCTCCCACGGGCAGCGGTCCGCTGCCGTAGGCAGTACCTGCCTCGGGCAGGAACACGGTGCCGACCTCGAAGAGCGCGAGGTCGGTGAGGCCGCGCGACAGGTTGCGGCGCGCGATCGCGATGAGCCCGGGCAGGAGCGAGGTGCGCATCCACGCGGCATCCGGGTCGAGCGCGTTCGCGAGCTTGACCGCGGGCACTCCCCCGGCCACGGGCGCGCCGAAGAGGTCGTTGGACGCCTGCGAGACGAACGGGTATGCGAGCACCTCGGTGAGGCCGCCCGCGGCGAGGGCCGCGGACGCCATGCGGCGCAGGCGCTGCTCGCGCGTGAGCCCGCGGCCGGGCGGCGCGACCGGCAGCACCGACGGGATGCGGTCGTACCCGACGATGCGGGCGACCTCCTCCGCGAGCGTGGCCTTGTCGGTGAGGTCGGGGCGCCACGTGGGGGGCGTGACCGTGAGCCCGCCCGCGACGGGGACGATGGTCGTGCCGATCTCGGTGAGCGCGCCCGTGATCTCGTCGGCGGTGAACTCCACGCCGATGATCTTGGCGACGTAGCCGTCGGGCAGGTCGATGGGCGCGGGCGCCGTCGAGTTGTCGATCGTCGTCCCGAGGGCGTCTGCCGTGCCGCCGCCGAGCTGCTCGAGCAGCTGCACGACGCGCGCGACACCGGCCGCGGCGACCTGCGGGTCCACCCCGCGCTCGTAGCGGCGCGCGGCCTCGCTCCACAGCTTGTGGCGGCGCGCGGTGCGGGCGATCGTGATCGGGTCCCAGTTGGCGGCCTCGACGAGGACGTTGGTCGTGGTGTCGCTGATCTCGGTCGCGGCCCCGCCCATGACGCCCGCGAGGCCCACGGGGCCGTTCTCGTCGTCGATGAGCAGGTCTTCGGGGCTGAGGGTGCGCACCTGGGCGTCGAGGGTCTCGAACTTCTCCCCCGCCCTCGCGCGGCGGATCGTGAAGCCGCCCGACAGCTTGTCGAAGTCGTAGGTGTGGTTCGGCTGGCCGAGCTCGAGCATGACGTAGTTGCTGATGTCGACCACGAGCGAGATCGAGCGGATGCCCGCGAGCCTGAGCCGCGCCGACATCCACGACGGGGTAGGCCGAGTGGGGTCGATGCCCCTCACGACGCGCGCCATGAACACGCTCACGCCGGCCCTGCCGCGGATCGGGGCGTCGTCGGCGATCGTCACGGGGAAGCCCGTGGCGGCCACGGGCGTCACGAGGGATGCGGGGTCGCGGAAGGCCGCACCCGTGGAGTGCGCGTACTCGCGCGCGACGCCGCGGATGGAGAACGCGTAGCCGCGGTCGGGCGTCACGTTGATCTCGACGGCGAAGTCGTCGAGCCCGAGAAGCGGGATCGCGTCGGTGCCCACCTCGGGGTCGAGGCCGAGGTTCCTGAGCAGCAGGATGCCGTCGTGCTCCTCGCCGAGGCCGAGCTCGCGCGTCGACGCCATCATGCCGTCGGACACATGTCCGTACGTCTTGCGCGCGGCGATGGGGAACGGGCCGGGCAGCACGGCGCCGGGAAGCGTCACGACGACCTTGTCGCCCACGGCGAAGTTGTGGGCTCCGCACACGATGCCGCGCGGGGCATCCTCGCCGACATCCACCTGCACCCAGTTGATGGTCTTGCCGTTCGCCTGGGGCTCCGGCGTGAACTCGAGCACCCTGCCGACGACGACGGGGCCGGTGACGTCGAACGAGTGGACGTCCTCCTCCTCGAAGCCGACCTTCACGAGGGCGGCGTGCACCTGCTCGAACGTCACGTCCTCGGGGATGTCGACGAACTCGCGGAGCCAGCTGATCGGGACGCGCATCAGACCACCATTCCGAACTGCTGCGAGAAGCGCACGTCGCCCTCGACCATGTCGCGCATGTCGTTCATGTCGTTGCGGAACTGCAGGGTGCGCTCGATGCCCATGCCGAACGCGAAGCCCTGGTACTCGTCGGGGTCGATGCCCGCCGCGCGCAGCACGTTGCGGTTGACCATGCCGCAGCCGCCCCACTCCACCCAGCGCGCGCCGCCCTTGGCGTTCGGCTGCCAGACGTCCATCTCGGCGCTCGGCTCGGTGAACGGGAAGTAGTTGGGGCGCAGGCGGATCTGCGCCTCGGCGCCGAACATGGCGCGCGCGAGGTGCTCGAGCGTGCCGCGCAGGTGCGCCATCGTGAGCCCCTTGTCGATCGCGATGCCCTCGAGCTGGTGGAACACGGGCGTGTGCGTCGCGTCGAGCTCGTCGGTGCGGAACACGCGGCCGGGCGCGACGACGTAGACGGGCAGGTCGCGCGTGAGGAGCGATCTGATCTGCACGGGGCTCGTGTGCGTGCGCAGCACGAGGTGCGAGTCCACGGGGTCGATGAAGAACGTGTCCTGCATGGCGCGCGCGGGGTGGTCCTCGTCGAAGTTGAGCGAGTCGAAGTTGAACCACTCGTTCTCGAGCTCCGGCCCCTCCGCGATCTCCCAGCCCATGCCCACGAAGACGTCGCCCATGTGCTCCATGAGCAGGCTGAGGGGATGCCGCGAGCCGGCCCGCCAGCGCGACGGCACAGCCGTGACGTCCACGGCCTCGGACTCGAGCCGCGCGGCCTCCTCGGCGACGGCCAGCTCTGCCTCGCGGGCGGAGAGCGCCTCGGCCACACGCGCGCGGCCCTGGCCGACGAGCTTGCCCGCCGCCGCACGCTCCTCCGCGGGGATCGTCTTGAGGCTCGCGTTGAACTGGGCGAGGGGCGACTGCTCCCCCGCGTGCGCGGCGCGCGCGAGGCGGAGCTCGGCGACGGTCGTGGCGGCGGCGAACGCCGCGATCGCGGCATCCGCGGCCTCGGCTACCGCCGACTCGGTGAGGGCTGTGGGTTCGGACACAAGCACCGAGTTTAGCTGCGTTGGGCGAAGGCGCTCTCGTACAGGCAGACCGACGCGGCGGTCGCGAGGTTCATCGACTCGGCGTGGCCGTAGATGGGCACCGTGATGACCCAGTCGGCGAGCGCGTAGTGCGCGTCGCTCAGCCCGCGGGCCTCGTTGCCGAACAGCCACGCGGTGGGCGCGGCGAGCGCGCCGGCCTTACGCGCGGCGAGCAGGTCTGCGCCCTTGATGTCGGCGGCGATGACCTGCAGGCCCGCACCCTTGGCCTTCTCGACCACGAGCTCGAGCTCCGAGCCGACGGCGACGGGCAGGTGGAAGAGCGACCCCGTCGTGGCGCGCACGACCTTGGGGTTGTAGAGGTCGACGGAGCGCCCCGAGAGGATGACGGCGTCCGCCCCCGCGGCGTCGGCGGCGCGGATGATCGTGCCGGCGTTGCCCGGGTCTCGCACCTCCTCGAGGATCGCGATGAGGCGCGGACCCGAGGCGAGGATGTCTTTGAGCGAGGTCGGAAACTGGCGGCACACCGCGATGATGCCCTGGGGCGTGACGGTGTCGGCCATGGCGTCGAGCACGACCTCGGTGACGAACTCGACCGTGATGCCCGACTCTGCGGCGGACTTGGCGATGTCGGCGTGCCGCTCGAGGGCCGTGGGCGTCGCGAACAGCTCGACGAGGAGGTCCGCGCGGTAGGTGAGGGCCTCGGACACGGCCTGCGGGCCCTCGAGGAGGAACAGCCCCGTCTCGGAGCGGGCATCCCGCTTCGCGAGCTTCGCCACGGCGCGCACGCGCGGCGAACGAGGGTTGTCGATCATGCGCCCCAGCCTAGGGGGCGTAGATGAACAGAAGCCCCCGGCGCGCGCGCCGGGGGCTTCTCGGGTTCTGCTACGACTACGCGGACACCTTGGGGGCGCTCGTGTCGGAGGGCAGGGCCGCCTTGGCCGTCGCGACGATGGCCGCGAACGTGGCGGGCTCGGTGACCGCGAGGTCGGCGAGGATGCGGCGGTCGACCTCGATGCCGGCCAGGTTGAGCCCCTGGATGAGGCGGTTGTAGGTCAGGCCGTTCGCACGCGACGCGGCGTTGATGCGCTGGATCCACAGGCGGCGGAAGTCGCCCTTGCGCGCACGGCGGTCACGGTACGCGTAGACGAGGGAGTGGGTGACCTGCTCCTTCGCCTTGCGGTAGAGGCGCGAACGCTGGCCGCGGTAGCCCGACGCGCGCTCGAGGATGACGCGACGCTTCTTGTGGGCGTTGACCGCCCTCTTGACTCTTGCCATTGTTCCTGGTCCTTACTTCTTGCCGATGAGCTTCTTGATGACCTTGGCGTCGGCCGGCGCGAGAACGCGGTCGGCGTTCAGCTCGCGCTTCTTCTTGCCGCTCTTGGTCTCGAGGTGGTGGCGCATGCCCGCACCCTGCTTCATGACCTTGCCGCTACCGGTGAGCTTGAAGCGCTTCTTGGCACCGGAGTGCGTCTTCTGCTTAGGCATCCTTCACTTCTTCCTTCTTCGTTGTTGCTGTCGTGGCCGCCGGGGCCGGAGCCTCGGCTACATCTGGGGCGGTGTCGACCGCGGGGAGCTCGGAGCCCGGCCCGCGCGACGCCTTGTTGGCCGCCTTGCGGGCGTCGGCCTCGGCCTTGGCCGTCGCCTTGTTCTTGTGGGGACCGATGACCATGACCATGTTGCGGCCGTCGATGGTCGGGGTCGACTCGACCGAGCCGAACTCCGACACGTCCTCCGCGAAGCGCTGCAGCAGGCGCACGCCCTGTTCGGGGCGGGACTGCTCGCGGCCGCGGAACAGGATCATGGCTTTGACCTTGTCGCCGGCCTGGAGGAAGCCCTCCGCGCGCTTGCGCTTCGTCTCGTAGTCGTGGGTGTCGATCTTGAGGCGGAAACGGACCTCCTTGAGGATCGTATTCGCCTGGTTGCGCCGCGCTTCCTTGGCCTTCTGGGCCTCTTCGTACTTGAACTTGCCGTAATCCATGATCTTGGCGACGGGAGGCTTGGAGTTGGGAGCAACCTCAACCAAATCCAGGTCGGCCTCCTGCGCCAGGCGCAGGGCGTCTTCGATACGGACAACGCCGACCTGCTCGCCGTTGGGGCCAACAAGACGGACCTCCGGAACGCGGATTCGGTCATTGGTACGGGGATCGCTGATGCGGAACTCCTCTGATTCGTGGTTCGTGGACGCACGCAGAAGAGATAGACACCCTGACTATCCGAACGAGTCGGACGGGGTGGCAACTACCCGATAGCCTTGAGAAGCGGCTAGCAGGTGGGAGAAATCTCCTCTTCGTGTCCGGTGCAGATGCGCCGGAGCCTGTAGCAGATTAGCAGAAGGAACGTTCATGAGCGACTACCAGTACGACGTCGACCCCGAGATCCGCGATATCTCGGAGGTGCCCGCGGTCGAGCTCATCAACACGGTGGCCATCCACCTCATGAGCGCGGCGGCCGTGAAGCTCGGTCTCGGCGAGGGCTCCGACGCGGCGGCGGAGCGCGATCTCGACGAGGCGCGCAAGCTCATCACGGTGCTCGCGGGCATGGTCACGGCGGCCGCGCCGGAGATCGGCGACCACCACGCCCGCCCGCTGCGCGACGGCCTGCGCTCGCTGCAGCTCGCCTTCCGCGAGGAGTCGAGCATCCCCGACGCCCCCGGCGCGGGCCCCGGCGAGAAGTTCACCGGCTCCGTCATCTAGCGCCTAGGCGCTCGCGAGCACGACGCGCATCGAGTCCACGCGCTCGGCGATGAGGTCGTCGGATGCCCACCGCCCCTGCAGCCGCGCGAGCACGCCGTCGAGCCCCTCGCGGTCGAGCCCCGGCTGGAGCGTGAGCTGCACGACGAGCTCCGGCCCGGCGAGGCGGGACGCGGGATCGCCCGGCGCGAGGTGCACCGCCGCGACCGCGGGCTCGGGCTCGGCACCCGCGAGGAACCGCCGCAGCACCTCGGGGTCGAGGTAGCTCGGCGTCCACGGCTGCGACTGCGCGAGCGCCCACAGCGCCGGGCGGCGGATGACGAACTCGGTCTCGTTCGCGGCGTCGAGCATCACGAGGTCGGTGTTCTCGCTCGCGGCCGCGAGGGCGACCCTCGCCGCGGTGGCGGGCACGGGGCGCGCCTTCGCGTCCCAGCGGGACATCGCGGCGACCGACGTGAAGGCGGGAAGCACGGTGCGGCCGTCCGGCCCCGCCACCGTGACTATCGAGAGCTCCTGGCTCTTGTCGTGGCCGTGCTCGTCCACCCCGTCGGCGCCGAGCACGGCGACGAGCGGGATGAGCAGGCGCGAGTCGCGCAGCGCGTCGACGACGTCGACCTCGCCGAGGTCGTGCGCGCGGAAGCGGCGGAGGGCCTCGATGAGCCTCTCGGGGGCCGAGCCGTCGTCATCCGAGCTCGCGTTGTGCTCGAAGTGCCTGCCCTCCCAGGGCACGCCAGCGGAGTCGGCGCCGGGCACGGCTACCTCGACGCTACGTCGATGGCCTCGGCGAGCGTGAACGCGCCCGCGTAGAGCGCCTTGCCGACGATCGCGCCCTCGACCCCGTAGGGCACGAGCTCGCGCAGGTCCGCGAGGTCGTCGAGGGTCGCGACTCCGCCCGAGGCGATGACGGGCTTGTCGGTGCGGTCGGCGACCTGCTTGAGCAGTTCGAGGTTCGGGCCCTTGAGGGTGCCGTCCTTCGTCACGTCGGTGACGACGTAGCGCGCGCATCCCGCGGCCTCGAGCCTGTCGAGCACCGTCCAGAGGTCGCCGCCGTCCTGCGTCCAGCCGCGCGCCGCGAGGGTCGTGCCGCGCACGTCGAGGCCGACGGCGATCGCCTCGCCGTACTCGGCGATGACATGCGCAGCCCACTCGGGGTTCTCCAGCGCCGCGGTGCCCAGGTTGATGCGCTTCGCGCCCGTCGCGAGCGCGGCCTCGAGGCTCGCGTCGTCGCGGATGCCGCCCGAGAGCTCGATGTTCACGCGGCGCGGGGTGTTCTTGATGACGCGCTTGATCACGGCGTGGTTGTTGCCGCGTCCGAACGCCGCGTCGAGGTCGACGAGGTGGATCCACTGCGCGCCCTCGTCCACCCACTGCTGGGCGGCGTCGACGGGGTCGCCGTAGCTCGTCTCGGTGCCGGCCTCGCCCTGGGTGAGGCGCACGGCCTTCCCGTCGGCGACGTCGACGGCGGGGAGGAGCACGAGGCCCGGGGTCGTCGCGAAGTCACTCATAGTGTGTGTAGCCAATTCTCCAGTAGGCGGATGCCGGCCTCGCCGGACTTCTCGGGGTGGAACTGCGTGGCCGTGAGCGGTCCGTTCTCGACCGCCGCGAGGAAGCGGCTTCCGTGCTCGGCCCACGTGAGCTGCGGCTTGGGGAACGGGTCGTGCACCTCGAGCGTCCACTCGCGCGCGGCGTAGCTGTGCACGAAGTAGAACCGCTCGTCACGGATCCCGGCGAACAGGCGGGAGTCCTCGGGGGCCTCGACCGTGTTCCAGCCCATGTGCGGCAGCACGGGCGCGTCGAGCTCGGTCACGACGCCCGGCCATTCACCGAGCCCCGGGGTGTCGTTGCCGCGCTCCACGCCGTGCTCGAAGAGCACCTGCATCCCCACGCAGATGCCGAGGACGGGCCTGCTGCCCGTGAGGCGCTTCTCCACTATCGCTCCCCCGCGCACCGCGGCGAGCTGGCGTGCGACGGCCTCGAACGCGCCGACGCCCGGCACGAGGAGCCCGTCGGCGGCCTCGGCGGCGGAGCGGTCCGCGGTCAGGGTCACCGAGGCGCCGGCGAGCTCCAGGGCCTTCGCAGCGGAGTGCACGTTGCCGGAGCCGTAGTCGAGGATGACGACGGAGGGTTTCATAAGGTCAGAGCGCGCCCTTGGTCGAGGGGATGCCGCTCACGCGGGCATCGGGGGCCACCGCGAAGCGGAAGGCGCGGGCGAAGGCCTTGAACTCCGCCTCCGCGATGTGGTGCGGGTCGCGGCCGCCGAGCACGGTGACGTGCACGGTCATGGCCGCGTTGAACGCGATCGCCTCGAAGACGTGGCGCAGCATCGAGCCCGTGAAGTGGCCGCCGATGAGGTGGTGCTCGAATCCCGCCGGTTCGCCCGTGTGCACGAGGTAGGGGCGGCCGGACAGGTCGACGACGGCCTGCACGAGCGCCTCGTCGAGCGGCACGAGCGCGTCGCCGAAGCGCGAGATGCCCGCCTTGTCGCCCAGCGCCTGCTTGATCGCCGTGCCGAGGGTGATGCCGATGTCCTCGACCGTGTGGTGCACGTCGATGTGGGTGTCGCCCGTGGCCTTGACCGTGAGGTCGACGAGCGAGTGCTTGGCGAACGCCGTGAGCAGGTGGTCGAAGAACGGCACGGACGTGTCGATCGACGAGGTGCCCGTGCCGTCGAGGTCGAGGCTGAGCTCGATGCTCGACTCGCTCGTGGCGCGCGAGAGCGTCGCGGTGCGTGCGGTCATGGGTCGATTCTACCGAGCGCCGATGCGCGCGAGCGCATCGAGGAAGATCGTCGTCTCGGCCTCGCTGCCCGCCGTCACCCGCAGGTGGTTCGCGATGCCCACGTCGCGGATGATGATGTCGTTCGCGAGCAGCTCCTCGAACACGGCGTGCGGGTCGTCGACGCCGCCGAACAGCACGAAGTTGGCGGCGCTCGGGAGCGGGGTGTAGCCGAGCTCGGGGAGGGCGGCGATCATCCTGTCGCGCTGGCGCTTGATGTCGTCGACCATGGCGAGCATCTCGGGCGCGTGCGCGAGGGCCGCGACCGCGGCCGCCTGGGTGAACGCCGACAGGTGGTACGGCAGGCGGACGAGGCGCAGGGCGTCGACGACGGCGGGATCGGCGGCGAGGTAGCCGAGCCGCGCGCCCGCGAAGGCGAAGGCCTTGCTCATCGTGCGGCTCACGAGCAGGCGCGGCCTGCCCTCGAGCAGGGTGAGGGCGGTGTCGCCCTCCTGGAACTCCGCGTAGGCCTCGTCGACGAGCAGGATGCCCGGCGTCGCGTCGTACGCGGCGGCGATGGTCTCGAGCGCGAGGGGCGTGCCCGTGGGGTTGTTGGGCGAGCACAGGAACACGATGTCGGGCTGCTCGCGCCGGATCGCCTCGACGACCGTCGCGGGCGACAGCTCGTAGCCGGCGTCGCGCGGCGCCGTCACCCAGCGCGTGCCCGTGCCGTTGGCGATGATCGAGTGCATCGAGTAGGTGGGCGGGAAGCCCAGCACGCTGCGGCCGGGACCGCCGAAGGCCTGCAGCACCTGCTGCAGCACCTCGTTCGAGCCGTTGGCCGCCCAGATGTTCTCGCGCGAGAGGCCGTGGCCGAGGTACCCGGCGAGGGCGTCGCGCAGCTCCGTGAACTCGCGGTCGGGGTAGCGGTTGACGCCGAGCACCGCGGCGGCGAGTGCCGCGACGATGTCGGTGGCGACGGCCTCCGGTATCGGGTGCGTGTTCTCGTTGACGTTGAGCTGGATCCGCACGTGCTCCTGCGGCGCCCCGTACGGCGAGAGGCCGCGGAGGTCGTCACGGATGGGCAGGTCGGAGAGCTCGGTCACCCGTCAAGCCTAGGGCGGCGGCGCAGCCGCTCACGTCGCGAAGCGACGCCGCCAGAAAACGCCGGGCGGCGGCGAAGCCGCTCACGTCGCGAAGCGACGCCGCCAGAGAACACCGGGCGGCGGCGCAGCCGCTCACGTCGCGCAGCGGCGCCGCCAGAGAAGACTGGGCGTGGCTAGCGCAGGTTCGACGGCACCGCGAGCTGCTGGCCCGCGTAGACGTCGGAGCCGCTCAGCTGGTTGAACTGCACGAGCTGCGCGATGACGTCACGCGGGTCGGACTGCGGCGCGAGCTCCTCGGCGAGCTGCCACATCGACTGGCCGGGCTCGACCGTGACGTACTCGAAGGGCACGTTCGAGCCCTCGAGCGACGCCGTGGCCTGGCCGCCGTTGATCGCGAACAGGAACGCGGCGATCACGAGTGGTGTGGCCACGAGGACGGTGAGGACCGCGCGGCCACGCTGGGTGAGGCGAAGGCGCGGTGCAGCGAGACCGGGGGTGAGTGCTGCTGTGCTCATCTTCTGCTCCTCAAGGGTTTTCGTATCCCCCGCTCGGCCGGGAGAGGGGGACACGAAGTCTGTAGTAGGTTCGTTCCGAACATACATTCGAATGCGTCTGTTTTCAAGTAGATCTTCGAACCGACCACCGACATTCGTGCGACACACTCGAATTTATGTTTGGTTTTGGCCGCCGATCTGGATACAGTTTCGAATGAGCCACTGACATTGGCCGGAAACGGGGTTAGACATGGACGGCACGAGACGCCGCACGAGCCTGAGCGACAAGCAGCTCGCCATCCTCGACGTCATCCAGCGGTCGGTGTCCGCGCGGGGCTATCCGCCGAGCATGCGCGAGATCGGCGACGCCGTGGGCCTCTCGTCGCTCTCGAGCGTGACCCACCAGCTCAACCAGCTCGAGCTGAGCGGCTACCTGCGCCGCGATCCCAACCGACCCCGCGCCATGGAGGTGCTCATCGACCTGCCCGGCAGCGAGGACCGCGGCGGCGACGACGTCCCCGAGTCCGCTCCCGCCGTGGGCGACGCCGTCATGGTGCCGCTCGTGGGCCGCATCGCGGCCGGCATCCCCATCACCGCGGAGCAGCAGGTCGACGAGGTCTTCCCGCTCCCCCGCCAGCTCACGGGCAAGGGCGACCTCTTCATGCTCAAGGTCGTGGGCGAGTCGATGATCGACGCCGCGATCTGCGACGGCGACTGGGTCGTCGTGCGCCAGCAGAACCACGCGGAGAACGGCGACATCGTTGCGGCCATGCTCGACAACGAGGCGACCGTGAAGGTGTTCCGCCAGCGCGACGGCCACACGTGGCTGCTCCCCCGCAACTCGAACTTCGAGCCGATCCTCGGCGACCACGCCACCGTGCTCGGCAAGGTCGTCACGGTACTGCGCTCGCTGTAGCATCGGGGCCATGAGGGCCGCCCGCATCCTGCTCGTCGCGATGATCGCTGCGAGCCTTACAGGATGCGCGACCCCCGCGCCCGCCACCGAGGCACCCGCGGGCATCACGGTCAACCTGCACCAGACCCGCCCCGACCTCGCCGTGCGCAAGCTCGAGGTCGCCGTCACGAACGGCACCGATTCCGTGCTGTCGATCTCGCGGCTCGTGTTCGAGTCGACGCAGTTCGCCGAGCCCGTCGCGTGGGCGGGCAGCGGCACGAGCATCCGCCCCAACGTCACCGCCGACCTGCCCGTGCTGCTGCCCGAGCCCGCGTGCGGTGACGACCCCGTCGTGGCCGTCGTCGAGTTCGACTACACGCTCGCCGACGGGCGGTCGGGCACGGCGCGCATCACGCCGACCGACGAGTTCGCGAGGATGCCCGAGCTCGCCCTCGAGGACTGCTTCGACAAGTCCATCACCGACGTCGCGACGATCGAGGCCACGACCGCGCCGCGGATCACCCAGCTGGGCGGCGCGACCGTGGCGCAGTACGACCTCACGATCACCCCGACGGGAGCACCCGGAACCGTCACGATCGACAGGGTGCTGAGCGCCATCCTCATCGCCCCGGCGGATCCGGCCACGGGCGTCGCCGGGGATTTCATCCCGCTCGACGTCACGATCGCCGGCACGGACGCACCCTCCGTGCTCACGCTCACGATCGTCGCGAACCGCTGCGACGTGCACGCGATCGCCGAGGACAAGCGCGGCACGTTCCTCGGCCTCAACGTCACCAACCCCGACGGCGTGGCCGGCACGATCTTCATCATCCCGACCGACGCCGTGAAGGAGTCGCTCTACGCCTTCGTGCGCGAGGTGTGCGCCTGATCCCGGGTCAGTCGAGCAGCTCGAGCCCGAACTCGGTGACGACGGCCCGCAGCTCCGCGAGGTAGCGCTGGGCCTGCTCGGTGAGCGGTATCGCCGAGTGGCCGATCCAGCCGATCTCGATGCTCTCGTCGACGTCGAGCGGGATGGCGACGATCTCGGGGTCGAGGTCGTCGCTGATCATTCCCGTTGAGATCGTGTACCCGTCGAGGCCGATCATGAGGCTGAAGATCGTGGCCCGGTCGGACACCCGGATCTCCCGCGCGCTCGAGAGGGTGGAGAGGATCTCCTCGGCGAGGTAGAAGGAGTTGTTGACGCCCTGGTCGAAGGTCAGCCGCGGCAGGTCGGCGAGATCCGCGAGCGTGACGCGGTCGCGCGAGGCGAGCGGGTTCTTGCGCGAGACGAAGATGTGCGGCTGGGCCAGGAACAGCGGTCGGAAGACGAGCCCGGCGTCGCGCAGCAGCTTGTCGATGATCTTGCGGTTGAAGTCGTTGCGGTAGAGGATGCCGAGCTCGCTGCGCAGCGCGCGGACATCCTCGATGATGTCCCACGTGCGCGTCTCGCGCAGCGAGAACTCGTACTCGGCGGCGTCGCTGCCCCGCACCATGCGCACGAACGCGTCCACGGCGAACGAGTAGTGCTGCGCCGAGACTCCGAGCAGGCGCCGCGACGGCGGCCTGCCGAGGTAGCGCTGCTCGAGCAGGGCCACCTGCTCGACGACCTGCCTCGCGTAGCCCAGGAACTCCGTGCCGTCGGCGGTGAGGGTGACCCCGCGCGGCGAGCGGACGAGCAGGTCGCGCCCGACGCGCGTCTCGAGGTCTTTCATCGCCGCGGACATCGTCGGCTGGGCCACGTACAGCAGGTCGGCAGCGGCGCTGATCGAGCTCTCCGCAGCGACCTCGATGAAGTAGCGGAGGTGCTGCAGCGCGATGCCGCTCGATCCCTGTGCCATAGCCAAAGCCTATAGCAGGGCATAGATGCGGCGAGTTACCCAATACCTTCGCGAAACCCGCACCATGGAGACACCATGACGAACCAGTTCGACTACTCGATCACCACCACGCGTTTCGACGAGGACTACTCGCCGTCGGAGAGCTCGCGGCTCACGACCAACTTCGCGAACCTCGCGCGCGGGGAGCAGCGCCAGCAGAACCTGCGGAACGCCCTCACGATGATCGACCGCCGCTTCAACGCGCTCGCGGACTGGGACAACCCGCACGGGGACCGCTACACGGTCGAGCTCGACATCGTGTCGGTGGGGCTGCGGTTCGCCGGAGGCGACGAGGACTTCCCGCTCATCGAGGTGCTCGACGTGCACATCGTCGACCGGACGACCGGCGCCCGGCACTCCGGCATCGTGGGCAACAACTTCTCGTCGTATGTGCGCGACTACGACTTCAGCGTCGCGCTGCCGGCCATCAAGGCGTCGGGGGCCCCGGGCGTGCCCGACGACTTCGGCGACCTGCACGGCAAGCTGTTCGACTCGTTCCTCACGTCGGACGCCTACCGCGAGCGCTTCGCGACCTCGCCCGTCATCTGTATCAGCGTGTCGACGAGCAAGACCTACCGCCGCTCGGACAACCGGCACCCGATCCTCGGCGTCGAGTACCTCAACGACGACGTCTCGCTGACCGATGAGTACTTCGCGAAGATGGGCATGAAGGTGCGGTTCTTCATGCCGCCGGGCAGCGTCGCGCCCCTCGCGTTCTACTTCCGCGGCGACCTTCTGGGCGACTACACGAACCTGCAGCTCATCGGCACGATCAGCACGATGGAGACCTTCCAGAGGATCTACCGCCCCGAGATCTACAACGCCAACTCGGTGGCCCCCGCCGTCTACAGCCCGACGCTCGAGCAGCAGGACTTCGCGCGCACGCAGATCTCCTACGACCGCGAGGAGCGCAGCCAGCTCGCGACGGTGCAGGGAAAGTACACGGAGGAGCATTTCGTGAAGCCCCACCAGGACGTGCTCGACGCGTGGTCCGTCACCTACCCGGCGCCCGTAGCATGAGCGGCGCCCTCCTCCCCACGTCGACTGCGGGCAGCCTCCCGAAGCCCTCCTGGCTCGCCGAGCCCGAGACGCTGTGGTCCCCGTGGAAGCTGCAGGGCGACGCCCTCGTCGAGGGCAAGCGCGACGCGCTGCGCATCGCCGTGCAGGAGCAGGACCATGCCGCCATCGACATCGTGAGCGATGGCGAGCAGACCCGTCAGCACTTCGTGACGACCTTCATCGAGCACCTGAGCGGCGTCGACTTCGAGAACCGCGAGACCGTGCGCATCCGCAACCGGTACGACGCGAGCGTCCCGACGGTCGTCGGGGCCGTGAGCCGCGAGAAGCCCGTGTTCGTCGAGGATGCCGCGTTCCTGCGCCAGCAGACCGACAAGCCGATCAAGTGGGCCCTCCCCGGGCCCATGACGATGATCGACACGCTCCACGACCGCCACTACGGCAGCCGCGAGAAGCTCGCGTGGGAGTTCGCCACGATCCTCAACCAGGAGGCGAAGGAGCTCGAGGCCGCAGGCGTCGACATCATCCAGTTCGACGAGCCCTCGTTCAACGTCTTCTTCGACGAGGTGCAGGACTGGGGCGTCGCAGCGCTCGAGCGTGCGGCCGAGGGCCTGCGCGTCGAGACGGCGGTGCACATCTGCTACGGCTACGGGATCAAGGCGAACACCGACTGGAAGGCGACCCTCGGGTCGGAGTGGCGGCAGTACGAGCAGACGTTCCCGCTCATCCAGAGGTCCACGATCGACATCGTGTCGCTCGAGTGCCAGCACTCGCACGTTCCCATGGACCTCATCGAGCTCATCCGGGGCAAGAAGGTCATGCTCGGGGCGATCGACGTCGCGAGCGAGACCGTCGAATCGGACGAGGAGGTCGCCGACACGCTGCGCAAGGCCCTCGAATTCGTCGACGCGGAGAACCTCATCCCGAGCACCAACTGCGGCATGGCCCCCCTGCCCCGGCACGTCGCCCGAGGCAAGCTCGGCGCGCTCGGGCGCGGGGCCGAGATCGTCCGCCGGGAGCTCGCGTCATGAGCGCGGTCCCGCAGCGCCTCGGGGCTGCCGAGCCGCGCGCGCCCCACGGGTTCGACGCAGGTCTCAGCGCCGCCGAGTTCAAGCTCGCGTTCCGCAACCACGCGGCGGGCGTCGCCGTCGTCACCGCCGACGCGGGCGACGGCCCCGTCGGGCTGACGGTGTCGTCGGTGTTCTCGGTGAGCGCCGAGCCGCCGCTCATGGTCTTCTCGATCTCGAGCGACTCCTCGAGCGCACCCACGATCGACCGTGCGGAGACTCTCGTCGTGCACCTCCTGGGAGCGCGCCAGCTCGACATCGCCCGGCTGTGCGCGACGAGCGGGGTCGACAGGTTCGCGGACACCTCGATCTGGAGCCGGCTCCCCACGGGCGAGCCGCACTTCCCCGACGTCCCGGTCTGGATCCGCGGCCGCGTGATCAACCGCATGGAGGCCGGCAGCTCGACGGTCATCGCCATCCACGCGCTCGAGGCGGTGGGCGCCGACGGGCCGTCGACGAACCCGCTCGTCTACCACGACCGCACGTGGCACGAGCTGGGCGACGCCTCGCGCCTCGGCTGATAGCGGGGCGGGCCGGACAGCCGGCCCGCCCCGGCGTCACACCGTGACGAACGGCTCCAGGTCTGCGGCGCGCGCGGGGTGCACGAGCGCCTTCACGAGCGTGCCGTCCTCGCGGTAGTCGGTCGAGAGCACGCGGCCCTGCACGTGCAGGCGCGAGATCACCTCTCCCCTGTCGTACGGCACGAGGAGCGTCATCTCGACCTCGGGCGCGGGCAGCAGCTCGGCGATGCGCGCGACGAGCTCCTCGACGCCCTCGCCCGTGCGGGCGGAGACGAAGATGCCCGAGGGCTCGAGGCCGCGGATCAGCAGGCGTTGCTCGTCGTCCGCGAGGTCCGCCTTGTTGAAGACGACGATCTCGGGGATGTCGCGCGCGCCGACCTCGCCGATGACATCGCGCACCGTCGCGAGCTGCGCGCCCGGGTCGGGGTGCGACGCGTCGACGACGTGCACGATGACGTCGGACTGGCCGACCTCCTCGAGCGTCGACCGGAACGCCTCGACGAGCTGGTGCGGCAGGTTGCGCACGAAGCCCACGGTGTCGCTCAACGTGAAGAGCCTGCCGTCGGGCGTCACCGACCTGCGCACCGTGGCGTCGAGGGTCGCGAACAGGGCGTTCTCGACGAGCACCCCGGCGCGCGTGATGCGGTTGAGGAGGCTCGACTTGCCCGCGTTCGTGTACCCCGCTATCGCGACGCTCGGCACCTCGAACCGGTTGCGGTTCGCGCGCTTCGCCTCGCGTGCGGGCGCGAAGCCCTTGATCTGCTTGCGCAGCTTCGACATGCGCGTGTGGATGCGCCGGCGGTCGAGCTCGATCTTCGTCTCACCCGGTCCGCGGCTTCCCATGCCGTTGCCCGCACCCACCTGGCCGCCGGCCTGGCGCGACATCGAGTCGCCCCAGCCGCGCAGTCGCGGCAGGAGGTACTCGAGCTGCGCGAGCTCGACCTGGGCGCGCCCCTCGCGGCTCTTGGCGTGCTGGCTGAAGATGTCGAGGATGACCGCGGTGCGGTCGATCACCTTGACCTTCACGATGTCCTCGAGCGCGCGCCGCTGGCTGGGGGCGAGCTCGGTGTCCGCGATGACGGTGTCGGCCCCGGTCGCCGCGACGACGCCCGCGAGCTCCTCCGCCTTGCCCTTGCCGAAGTAGGTGCTGGGGTCGGGATGCGGCCGGCGCTGCAGCAGTCCGTCGAGCACGACGGCGCCCGCGGTCTCGGCAAGCGCGGCGAGCTCGCGGATGGAGTTCTCGGCGTCGGAGAGCGTGCCCTGCGAGTACACGCCGATGAGCACCACGTTCTCGATGCGCAGCTGGCGGTACTCGACCTCGGTGACGTCCTCGAGCTCGGTCGAGAGGCCCGCGACGCGCCGCAGGGCCTGCCTGTCCTCGCGGTCGAACTGGTCGCCGTCGCGATCACCGTCGTACTGGTCGTTCGCCTGGAGCGCCTGGGCGGAGCCCGCGCCGAACAGCGTGTACCCCGATCGGGCGCTCTCGGTGGCCAGGACGCGGTCGACGGCCTCGTCGCCGGCGGCGGGGGTGGGGTTTGTGCTGGATTCGGTCATTTTGATTAACCCTAGTTTCGTAGTCTTCGGTAAGTTCTCTGCATGGCCAGTGAGCATTACTTCTCCTCCACTCCGGAAAGTGAGCTCAAGACCCGCACAATTCACGCGCGGCTGGCTGGTCGGGATGTGGAGCTGACGACGGCCAACGGCGTCTTCAGCCCCGAGCGCATCGACACCGGCACCCAGGTGCTCCTGTCGAGCGTTCCGGCCCCGCCTCCGGGCGGGAACCTGCTCGACCTCGGCTGCGGCTGGGGACCCGTGGCCCTCACGCTCGCGCTCGAGTCACCTCATGCGACGGTGTGGGCGGTGGACGTCAACGAGCGCGCACTAGACCTGGTGCGGGCGAACGCCGAGAAACTCCACATATCGAACATTAAAGCAGTTACACCCGAAAATGTTCCCGATGACGTCAGATTCATGACGATCTGGTCGAACCCGCCAATCCGCGTGGGCAAGAACGAGCTGCACGGCCTGCTCGAGAAGTGGATCCCGCGCATCGAGCCCGGCTGCGACGGCTGGCTCGTCGTGCAGCGCAACCTCGGCTCCGACTCGCTGCACCGCTGGCTGCAGGCGACGTTCCCCGAGGAGTTCAGCTTCGTGCGCGCGACGACCAACAAGGGCTACCGCGTGCTGCGGGCCCGACGTCGCACGGGCAGCACGGCACCCATCGACATCATCCCGGAGTAGCCGGCCGGTCAGACCTCGAGCGTGCCCGTGTAGACGAGCTCTGCCGGACCGCTGAGCGACACGTGCTCGCCGTCCTCGGTCGGGAACATGCGCACGCCCACGGTGCCGCCCGGCACGTCCACGCGCCACTGGTGCGGGGCTCCCGCGCCGGCCCAGTGCCGAGTCGCGAGGGCCGCGGCCACGGCGCCCGTGCCGCAGCTGAGCGTCTCGCCGCTGCCGCGCTCGTGCACGCGCATCCTGATGTGGCCGACGCCGTCCTTCACGAGCGGGTCTGCCGCGACGACGAACTCGACGTTCGCGCCGTCGGCCGGCACGGGGTCGAGGATCGGGATGTAGGCGAGGTCGGCGCCGTCGAGCTCCTCGTCGCTCGCGAGCGCGACGACGACGTGCGGGTTGCCGACGGAGATGCCGAGCCCGGGGCGCGCCACGGGCAGCTCGCGCGCACGCACGAGCGGCTCGCCGCCCTCGAGAGCCCAGCGGCCGAGGTCGGCCTGGAAGCCCGTCGCGTTGCGCTGCACGTCGCGAACGCCGTTGCGCGTGCCGATGGGCAGGGTCCCGCCCGGCTCCAGCTCGGCGAGCCCGTTCTCGGTGAGGTAGCGCGCGAAGACGCGGATGCCGTTGCCGCACATCTCCGCGATCGAGCCGTCGGCGTTGCGGTAGTCCATGAACCACTCGGCGTCGGCATCCTCGGCCAGCGCCGCGGCGCCCTCGGGGATGCTCCGCGACCGCACGGCGCGCAGCAGGCCGTCGGCCCCTACGCCGAAGTGCCGGTCGCAGATCGCGGCGACCTGGGCCGCGGTGAGCTCGACCTCGCCGTCCGGGTCGGCGAACAGCACGAAGTCGTTGCCCGTGCCCTGCCCCTTGGTGAAGTGGATCGTCGCCATGGGTCAATCCTCGCGCATCGCGAGGCGCAGCGCTGTCGCGTGGCGCTCCGGGTCGTCGAAGTCGAGCCAGTGCGCGTCGTAGCGGCGGAACCAGCCCACCTGCCGCCGCGCGTAGCGGCGCGTGAGCGACTGCGTCTGCTCGACGGCCTGCTGCTCGTCGAGCTCCCCCGCGAGCTGCGCGAGCGCCTGTGCGTAGCCGATGGCGCGGCTCGCGGTGACCCCGAGGGCGCCCAGGCCCCGCACCTCGTCGAGGATGCCCGCCGCCCACATCCCGACCACGCGCTCGTCAAGGCGCCGCACGAGCTCCTCGCGGGGCGCGCGCAGCGCGAGGATCGTGGCCTGCCGCCACGGCGCCGCGTCCTCGGGCAGCCCCGACCCGAAGGGCTCCCCCGTGATCTCGACGACCTCGAGCGCCCGCACGAGGCGCCGCCCGTTGTGCGGCCCGATCGCCGTGGCGGCACCCGGGTCGAGCTCGAGGAGGCGGCGGTAGAGGATGCCCGGCCCTCCGCCCTCGAGCTCCGCCTCGAGCCGCGCGCGCACGTCCGCGTCGGTGCCCGGGAACCGGAAGTCCTGCACGACGGCGGACACGTACAGGCCGGAACCCCCCACGAGCACGGGCACGTTGCCGCGCGCCTCGACATCCTCGATCGCCGCGCGCGCGAGCGCCTGGTAGTCGGCGACGCTCGCCTCCTCGGCGGGGTCGAGCACGTCGAGGAGGTGGTGCGGGATGCCCCGGCGCTCCCCGGGCGCGAGCTTGGCCGTGCCGATGTCCATGCCGCGGTAGAGCTGCATGGCGTCGGCGTTCACGATCTCGGCAGCGTGGCCCTCGCGCGCGAGGCCCTCGGCGAGCGACAGCGAGAGGTCGGACTTGCCCGTGCCCGTCGCACCGACGATGACGACGAGCCGCGGCACGCTCAGCGCTGCCCGTCGCTCACGTCGTAGATGGGGATCGTCGCGACCCGCAGGCTCGGCAGCCCGAGCGAGACCGAGGCCGTGCCGCGCGCGGGAGCGGAGGGCACTGCGCACGACTCCGCCTCGGCGCGATCCCACGTGTCGCCCGCGCGCGTGCGCCGGATGGCGAGGGGCGAGCCGTCGGGCGAGTCCGCGACGAGGTGGAACGACTGGGCCTGGCTGATGACGACGCTCACGATGTCGCCGGGGCGCGGCACGCCGCTGCCCTCGGGCACCTCGAAGTGCACGAGGCGGGAATCCTCGGCGCGCCCGGAGAGGCGGTGCGTCTCGGACTGCTTGCGGCCCTCGGCCGCGGTCACGAGCACCTCGACGCGCGTGCCGACGAGCTTCTCGTTCTCCTCGCGCGAGATGCGGTCCTGCAGCGCGATGAGGCGGTCGTAGCGCTCCTGCACGATCGCCTTGGGCACCTGCTCGTCCATGGTCGCGGCGGGCGTGCCCTCGCGGATGGAGTACTGGAACGTGAACGCCGACGCGAAGCGCGCCTGCTCGACGACGCGCAGCGTCTCCTGGAAGTCCTCCTCGGTCTCGCCGGGGAAGCCCACGATGATGTCGGTGCTGATCGCCGCGTGGGGGATCTTCGCGCGCACACGGTCGAGGATGCCGAGGAACTTCTCCGACCGGTACGACCGGCGCATGGCCTTGAGGATGCGGTCGGAGCCCGACTGCAGCGGCATGTGCAGCTGCGGCATCACGTTGGGGGTCTCGGCCATGGCGTCGATGACGTCGTCGGTGAAGGCCGCGGGGTGCGGGCTCGTGAAGCGCACGCGCTCCAGCCCTTCGATGGACCCCGCGGCCCGCAGGAGCTTGCTGAACGCCTCGCGGTCGCCGAACTCGACGCCGTAGGAGTTCACGTTCTGGCCGAGGAGCGTCACCTCGATGGCGCCGTCGTCGACGATCGCCTGCACCTCGGCGAGGATGTCGCCGGCCCTGCGGTCCTTCTCCTTGCCGCGCAGCGCCGGCACGATGCAGAACGTGCAGGTGTTGTTGCACCCGACGGAGATCGACACCCAGGCGCTGTGCGTGGACTCGCGGCGCGTGGGAAGCGTGGAGGGAAACACGTCGAGCGACTCGAGGATCTCGAGCTGCGCCTCGCCGTTATGGCGCGCGCGCTCGAGGAGCGCGGGCAGGGAGCCCATGTTGTGGGTGCCGAACACGACGTCGACCCACGGCGCCTTCTCGAGGATGACCGATTTGTCCTTCTGCGCGAGGCAGCCGCCCACGGCGATCTGCATGCCCTCATGGGTGCGCTTGGTCTCCGCGAGGCGCCCGAGGTTGCCGTAGAGCTTGTTGTCGGCGTTCTCGCGCACGGCGCACGTGTTGATGACGACGATGTCGGCCTCGGCGCCGTCGGCGCGCACATAGCCTGCTGCCTCGAGCGATCCGCTCAGGCGCTCGGAGTCGTGCACGTTCATCTGGCAGCCGAACGTGCGCACCTCGTAGGTGCGCGGCACAGCGGTGCGCGGTGCCAGCAGGGTCTCGGTCATGCGGACAAGCTTAAGCGCGGGTTCCGCTACCGGAAGACAGGACCGCCGGACGGCGCGAGCGCCTGCTTCACGGCCGTCGAGACCACCGAGCCCGAGTAGCCCTTGCGCTGCAGGAACGCGCTGAGGCGCCGGGTGGCCGTGTCGGTGTCGTACGACCGCAGCTGCGCGGCGCGCTTGTGGGCGATCTCGAGCGCCTTCTCGAGCTCGTCGTCGTCGAGCCCCTCCATGGCGATCTCGATGGCCGTGGAGTCGAGCTGGCGCCGCCTGAGCTCGGCGGTGAGCGCGGAGCGGCCGAGGCCCTTGCGGTCGCGCAGCGTGCGCACGAGCGTCTCTCCGAGGGCGACGTCGTCGAGGAGGGCGACGGACTCGAGGCGCTCGACCTCGTCGTCCACCGCGCCTGCCTCGAACTCGCGGCCCCGGAGGTAGTCGCGCATCTCCCGGGACGACATGCCGCGTCTCGCGAGCGCGTGCATGCTCACGTTGCTGATGGGGGCGAAGGAGGTCTTGCGGGGCTTCTCCGCCGGGGCGGAGTACGCCGACACGTGGTCGCGCGCCTCCCGCTCGAGCTCGGCACGGAGGGATGCGACGCGCTCGTCCGCGGGCTCGGCGGCCCCCAGGTCGATGAACACGGGTGAGCGTCGCGCGGGCTCGTCGGTCGCTACGGGCTCGTCGGGGGCTACGGACTCGGGTATCGCCGCGGACGGCGAACGGGCCTCGTCATCGGACCCCGCCTCGTCCGGTCGGGACCGGAAGAGGTAGGTGACAGGGGCGATCCGTTCGCCGTCAGCGGTGCTCATGGTGCCGGCCCTACTGGCCGGACGCCGCAGCGAGCTGCGGCTCGGACTCCACGGCCATGACGGGCTCGGCCGTGGCGTGCTTCGCGCTCTTGGCCTCGGCGGCCACCGCGTCGGCAGCGGCCTTGGCGTCGCGCGCGATCTGCGCCTTCGCCTCTGCGCCGATGCCGAGCTTGAGCATGATCTTGTGCTCGATCTCGGCCGCGATCTTGGGGTTCTCGAGCAGGAAGTTGCGCGAGTTCTCCTTGCCCTGGCCGAGCTGGTCGCCGTCGTAGGTGTACCAGGCGCCCGACTTGCGGACGATCTCGTGCTCGACACCGAAGTCGATGAGGCTGCCCTCGCGCGAGATGCCGACGCCGTAGAGGATGTCGAACTCCGCCTGCTTGAAGGGCGGCGCCATCTTGTTCTTGACGACCTTGACGCGCGTGCGGTTTCCCACGGCCTCGGCTCCGTCTTTGAGGGTCTCGATGCGACGGATGTCGAGGCGCACCGACGCGTAGAACTTGAGCGCCTTGCCACCCGCGGTGGTCTCGGGGCTGCCGAAGAACACGCCGATCTTCTCGCGGAGCTGGTTGATGAAGATCATCGTCGTGTTGGTCGAGCTCAGGCCGCCCGTGAGCTTGCGGAGCGCCTGCGACATGAGTCGCGCCTGGAGGCCGACGTGGGAGTCGCCCATCTCGCCCTCGATCTCGGCGCGCGGCACGAGCGCCGCGACCGAGTCGATGACGATGAGGTCGATCGAGCCGGAGCGCACGAGCATGTCGGCGATCTCGAGGGCCTGCTCACCCGTGTCGGGCTGCGACACGAGGAGCGAGTCGATGTCGACACCGAGCTTGGCCGCGTACTCGGGGTCGAGCGCGTGCTCGGCATCGATGAACGCCGCGATGCCGCCGTTGCGCTGGGCGTTGGCGATGGCGTGGAGCGTGAGCGTGGTCTTGCCCGAGGACTCAGGGCCGTAGATCTCGACGATGCGGCCTCGCGGGAGGCCTCCGATGCCGAGCGCGACGTCGAGGGCGATGGACCCCGTGGGGATCACCTCGACAGGAGCACGGTCGTCGCTGCCCAGTCGCATGACCGAGCCCTTTCCGAACTGGCGGTCGATCTGCGCGAGGGCGGTCTCGAGGGACTTCTCGCGGTCTGCTGCTGAAGGCATCTGCTACTCCTGACTAGGTTCCTGTGCGGTCACAGGTGATCCGGCTGCCCATAGGCTGTCGATCCGCCGGCTCCCGATGGTGCAAGGGCTCCGGCCTCCCGACAAAGGCTGGTCTTACCTGGGTCACGCTACGCTCGCCGACCGACATTGCTGCGGACCGACGTGCGTGGCGTGGATAAAACCCGTCTTCGAAAGACGTTATGGATGAGAGTAGCAACACCCGAACGCATGTTCGAAGAGTTCCCTCGGGCGTGTCGGGACTACTTCTTGGGCTCGCGCTGCCCCACGCCGTAGCGGCGGTCCGGCGGCACGTCCGCCGCCGCGCACAGGGCGAGCCACACCTCGCGCGGGTTGACCCCCGCCTTGATGGCCTGCTGCGCGGTCATCCCGCCGACCGGGCCGAGCACGAGGTCGTGGGTGATGACGCGGCCGTAGGCCTCGCCGAACTCGTCGGATACCGCGAGCCAGAACTCGCTGAGCTTCATGGCTCAAGCTTAAACACGAACGCCCCGGCCTGATGACCGGGGCGTTCGAGCGATGATGGCTACCGCGAGACGAGGTCGCCGTCGAACTCGGCGACGAGCTCGTCGGGCAGCGTGTCGGGCACGGTGCTGCGGGAGATGGACTCGAGGCCCTCGATGACGGCGAGACGGTCGCCCACCTCGCGCATGATCACCGAGATGGGGGTGTCGAGCGCATCGGCGACGGACGCGAGGATCTCGGAGCTCGCCTCCTTCTGGCCGCGCTCCACCTCGCTGAGGTAGCCGAGCGCGACGCTCGCCTTGCTGGCGACCTGGCGAAGGGTGCGGCCCTTCTGCAGACGGAAGTCACGGAGAACGTCACCGATTTCTTGACGTACCAGAACCATTGGACCCTCCTTCTCTGACTGATCGTTGAGGCTAGCTTAGGTGAAGCGTAGCCACTCGTATCTGTGCGGTGCTTGTGAATTCATGACATGTAACGAGATCGAAACGCGCGGTATTCCCCGCGGTCAGCCGATCAGTTCTGCGAGCTCTACAAGTGATTCGTAGACCACGCGCGAACGGATCTCGTCGCGGGTGCCCCCCAGTTCGAGGAGCTTCGTGCGCACCTCGCTGCCGATCGCGAAGCCGAGGTAGACGGTGCCCACGGCGACCCCGCCCTGCGGGTCGGGGCCCGCGACCCCGGTCGTCGAGATGCCGATGTGCGCGGGCTCGCCGCCGACGGCGAGGTGCTCGCGCACCCCCGCGGCCATCTGTGCCGCGACGTCGGGATGCACGGGCCCATGGGCGGCGAGCACCTCGGCGTCCACGCCCAGGAGGGTGTGCTTGAGTGCGGTGTCGTAGGCGACGACTCCCCCGCGCACGACGGCGGACGCCCCCGGCGTGCGGATGAGCTCCGCCACGAGCAGCCCGCCCGTGAGCGACTCGGCCACGGCGATCGTCTGGTGCCGCGCCGTGAGCGTCGCGATGATCTCGGCGGCGACGTCGGTCACGCGCGTCCCGACCGCCAGGCCTGCCACAGGTACTCGATGCCCGAGTACACGGTGAGCGCGAGCGCGAGCCCCATGACCGTCCAGTTGACGATGTGCACCCAGTCGCCCAGCAGGGTCCAGAGCGGCACGAGGAAGAGCGACACCGCGACCGACTGGACTATCGTCTTGGCCTTGCCCGCGAACGACGCCGGGATCGCCCGGTCGCGCAGCGCGATGAACCGGTAGATCGTGATGCCGAACTCGCGCACGAGGATGACGATGGTCACCCACCACCAGAGCTCGCCGAGGATCGAGAGCGCGACGAGCGCCCCGCCGATGAGCACCTTGTCGGCGATGGGGTCGAGGATGATCCCCACGTCGGTCACGAGGTTGCGGCGCCGCGCGAGCTGCCCGTCGAGGCTGTCGGTCGCGATGGCGACGATGAACAAGCCGGCGGCGACGTAGCGCAGCACGCCCATCTGCCCGCCGTCCCACAGGAGCAGCCAGATGAAGACCGGGGCGAGCAGGATGCGCGCGACGGTGATGATGTTCGCGACGTTTCCCGTCGACGCTGGCGTCTCGCCCTTGCTCGCGACGCGGCCCTTCATGGAGTCGCGGACGACGCGGCCGGCGTCCATCGCGGAGTCGCGCACGGCGTTCGCGGCCTGGCCGGGGGTGGGGCGCTTGCCCGGTTCAGTCGCCACGCGTTCACTCCCGATCGGTAAGGCTCCAGGCGTCCTCGTCCGAGTCCCCGTCGACAACATCGTACTCGGCGAGCGATTCCGCAACTGCGTCACGGCTGGGAGTTGTCGAGGCCGGCATGGGGGCGTCGCCGCCACGCAGCTTCGCGAGCACGCCGGGCAGCTGGTCGGGCGTCACGAGCACGTCGCGGGCCTTCGAGCCCTCGGACGGGCCGACGATCTCGCGCGACTCGAGGAGGTCCATGAGGCGACCCGCCTTGGCGAAGCCGACGCGCAGCTTGCGCTGCAGCATCGAGGTCGAGCCGAACTGCGTGCTCACGATGAGCTCCGTGGCGGCGAGCAGCAGCTCGAGGTCGTCGCCGATGTCGGCGTCGATGTTCTTCTTCTCCGCGACCTGCTCGACGTCGTCGCGGTACTCCGGGCGGGCCTGCGCGATGACGTGCTGCACGACCGCCGCGACCTCGCTCTCGGAGACCCACGCGCCCTGCACGCGGATGGCCTTCGAGGCGCCCATGGGCAGGAAGAGCGCGTCGCCCTGGCCGATGAGCTTGTCGGCGCCCGGCTGGTCGAGGATGACGCGGCTGTCGGTCATGCTCGACACCGCGAACGCGAGCCTCGAGGGCACGTTGGCCTTGATGAGGCCCGTGACGACGTCGACCGACGGCCGCTGCGTCGCGAGCACGAGGTGGATGCCCGACGCGCGCGCGAGCTGCGTGATGCGCACGATCGAGTCCTCGACGTCGCGCGGGGCGACCATCATGAGGTCGGCGAGCTCGTCGACGACGACGAGGAGGTACGGATACGGCGAGAGCTTGCGCTCGCTGCCCGGCGGCAGCACGATCTCGCCCGCGACCACCGCGCGGTTGAAGTCGTCGATGTGGCGGAAGCCGAACGACGCGAGGTCGTCGTACCGCATGTCCATCTCCTTCACGACCCACGCGAGCGCCTCCGCGGCCTTCTTGGGGTTCGTGATGATGGGCGTGATGAGGTGGGGCACGCCGGCGTAGATCGAGAGCTCGACGCGCTTGGGGTCGATGAGCACCATGCGCACCTCGGCGGGCTTCGCCCGCATGAGCACCGAGGTGATCATCGAGTTCACGAAGCTCGACTTGCCGGAGCCCGTGGAGCCCGCGACGAGGAGGTGGGGCATCTTCGCGAGGTTCGCGACGACGAAGCCGCCCTCGACGTCCTTGCCGAGGCCGATGGTCATCGGGTGCACGCTCTTCGTGCTCGCACCCGAGCGCAGCACGTCGCCGAGCGAGACGATCTCGCGGTCCTTGTTCGGGATCTCGACGCCGATGGCGCTCTTGCCCGGGATCGGCGAGAGGATGTTGACCTCGTTCGAGGCGACAGCGTACGAGATGTTCTTGGCGAGCGCGGTGACGCGCTCGACCTTGACGCCGGGGCCGAGCTCGAGCTCGTAGCGCGTGACGGAGGGGCCGCGGCTGAATCCCGTCACCTTGGCGTCGACGCCGAACTGCGTGAGCACCTCGGTGATCGCCGTGATCACGTCGTCGGTGTCGGAGCTGCGGGCCTTGGGCGGTGTGCCCGGCGTGAGCAGGGATGCCGCCGGCAGCCGGTAGGCGGCGGTCGACTGCCGGGGTGCCGGCGCGGGGGCTGCCGTCTCGAACTCGCCGGCCTGCCCCTTCTCGCTCGCCGTGGCGTTGAAGCCCGGCAGGAGGCCGGGGCCGTCCTCGCGCAGTCCCATCGCGGACGGGTCGACCTCGCCCGTGAACCGCTTGACGGCCTCCTCGGCCTTGCGCAGGTCGTCCATGAGGTCGATCTGGAAGTCGTCGTCCGACGGGCGCGCGACGGGCGCGACGACGTCGGTGAGCTGCTCGTCCGCCGAGGTGCCGCGCGTGATGACGGGGCTGTCGAAGGCGGGCGCCTCCTCGGAACGGCTCGCCTTGTTGCGGCGCCACCACGGGATGTTCGCCGTGTCGTCGTCGAGCCCGAGGTCGGTGAGCGACCCGAACTCGACGGAGTCGTTCTTCGCGGCCTTGAGCGCCGCGCGCTCCTCGGGGTCCATGAGCTGCGCGCCGAAGAGGTACGAGTAGAGCTCGCGCAGGCGCGACCCGATGCGGTTCGGCGGCGTCTTGGTGATGATGAAGAGCGAGAGCACGAGCAGGGCGATGACGACGGGCGTCGCGAGCGCGCTCGTCCCCAGCCACAGGAGCGGCTGGGCGACGACCCAGCCGAGCAGGCCGCCGCCCTGAGCAAGCTTCTGCACGCCGTCGGTGGGCACGGGGGCGCCGCCGAAGATGTGGCACAGGCCGCTGATGGTGATGACGAGCAGGGTCGTGCCGATGCCGATGCGGCCGTTGTCGTGCACGCTCGACGGGTGGCGGAACAGCCAGATCGCGAACAGCAGCATGATGACCGGGAGCGCGAACGCCACGCGGCCGAGGAGCAGGCCGAACGTCCACGAGTCGAGGGCCTGGGCCACGGGGTCGTTGGGGTTGAACCACTCCACGATCGCGCCCACGACGGCGAGGACGAAGATCAGGAAGGGCACGCCGTCGCGGCGCTCCTCCTTGGCGAGGGTCTCCTTGCCGAGCAGGCGGAAGGCGCCGCCGGCGGCGTGGGCGAGGCCGAGCCACGCCTTGGTCAGCGGGCCGTCATCCTCGATCACTGTCTGCTTGCGCGCCGGCAGCTTCTTGGTGGGCTGGGTGCCGCGACCGCGCGCCGTGGACGTGCGCGAACGCGACGTCGCCCTGGTGCTCGTAGCCATGCGGTCCACGGTATCCCCGGGGTACGTCACCCCCCGGGAACGACACTCACGTGACGGAGGCGGCCTCTAGTAGCGGATCGCGTCGATGACCTTCACGCGCACGGCCACGAGCGCGGGCAGCAGCCCCGCGAGGGCGCCCACGAAGGTCGCCGAGCCGAGACCGATGAGGGCCGCCTCGAGCGGGAAGGCGGGGATGTCGCTGATGCCGGGCGCGATGAACTCGACGACCGTCGGGTTCTTCACGACGACCACCGCGATGAAGACGCCGACGACCCCCGCCGCGGCGGCCGCGACGACGCTCTCCATCATGACGGCGAAGAACACGCGGCCCGCGGTCGCGCCGAAGCTGCGCCGGATACCGATCTCGCGGATGCGCTGGCGCACGGTCACGAGCGAGATGTTCACGAGCCCGAGCGCCCCGAGCAGGAGCACGAGCACCGCGACGCCGCCCACGAGCAGCTTGATCGGCAGCAGCGGGTCGTCGCCCTGGTACACGAGGTAGTCCTGGCGGCTCACGTCGACCTGCCAGCCCTCCCCCAGCTCGCCCGCGATGTCGCGCTTGATGAGCTCGGTGAGCTCCTGGGAGATGTCGACCGGAACCCATGCCTCGAACTGCGGGTACATCTGTTGCACCTGCTGCGGAGTAGCGATGCCGACGAACGAGTCGTAGAGCATGAACATCGTCGGGTAGTCCTGCGCGTAGGGCATGTCGGGCGCGACGCCCACGATGACCGCGGTCACATCGCTCGAGCCCCGCAGGGTCACCGTGGGGTGGGTGCGGAGGTCGGGCGAGCCGAGCTTCTTCCACACCGTCTCGTTCACCACGAGGGCGGGGGCGAGCCGCTGGTCGTCCCCGTCGACGAACCAGCTGCCCTGCACGAGCTGCACGCGGTGCATGGTGCCGTAGCCGACGTCGACGAGCGTCGTGTCGACGGGCGTCACGCCGTCCACGAAGTCGACGCTCACCTGCGTGTACGTCGAGCGCGTCGTCCAGTCGACGGAGTAGCGCTCGGTCACCTCCGTGAACGCCGTGGAGAAGGTCTTGGCGTCGGGCGTCTGGCCCGTCGCCACGTTGTACGCGCTCACGAAGAGCGTCGCGGGGCGGCCCGACTGCCGCTCGTAGCTCTCGGTCGTCGCCTGCTGCGTTATCGCACCCAGGCCGACCACCGACGTGAGCGCCGCGACGGCCACGGCGACGCCGATGAGGCTCAGGAGCACGCGCGTGCGGTGGATGCGGATCTCGGCCCACGCCTCGACGAGGGCACCGATGAAGCCCGTCACAGCGTCACCTCCGGCTGGGCGAGCGCGAGCACGCGGTTCACGTCGACGGGGGCGAGTACTCCGCGGTCGAGACGGTAGTGGCGCCGCGCGAGCGCCGCGATGTTGGCGTCGTGCGTGATGGTGATGAGCGCGGCGCCCGAGTTCTGGGCCACCTCGTCGAGCAGGGCCATGACCGTCGACCCGGTCTCGACGTCGAGGGCGCCCGTGGGCTCGTCGGCGAGGATGAGGCGCGGCCCGCGCACGAGCGCCCGGGCGATGGCGACACGCTGCTGCTCGCCGCCCGAGAGCTTCTCGGGCATGCTCTGCGCGCGGTGGGAGAGCCCGACGCGGTCGAGCATCTCCAGCGCGATGCGCTCCCGCTGCCAGAACTGGCGGCCCGAGGCGTAGAGCAGGGGGGTCATGGCGTTCTCGAGGGCGGTGCGGCCGCCCAGCAGGTTGAACTGCTGGAAGATGAATCCCACATCCTTGCCGCGCGCGCGGTCGCGCTTCTTCGTCGACATGTCGGCGATGCGCACGCCGTCGAAGCGGATGTCCCCCTGCGTCGGGTTGTCGAGCAGCCCGAGGAGGTTGAGCAGGGTCGACTTGCCCGAGCCGGAGCGCCCCACGATGCTCACGTGGTCGCCCACGTCGACGGTGAGGTCGACGCCCCTGAGGATGTGCAGCGGCTCGTCGTCCGGCAGCTCGACGGTACGGGTGACGCCCTCGAGTTCGAGGAGCGTCACTTGCAGACCGACGATCCGTCGGGGTTGATGATGCACTCCCCCATGCCCGGCACCGCGTCGGCGCCCGGCACGAACTGGAGGATCATGTCGCCCTCCTTGACGCCGTCCTTGATCTCCACGTTGACGCCGTCGTTGAGCCCGAGGGTCACGGGCCGCACCTCGGTGGTGCCGTCCGGGAGCACGAAGTAGACGTTGCCCGTCTGCGCGGAGCCCTCGACGGCCGTGATGGGCACGACGAGCACGTTCTCGGCGACACCGCCCGCGATGACCATGCTCGCGGCGAGCCCGGGGAACACGGTCACGTCGGTGGGGACGGAGCAGCGCACGGTCGTCGTCGACGACGAGGCGTCCGAACCCGTGCCCGTGCCGGTGGAGGCGGAGATCGAGAGGCCGGTGCACGTGAACGGCGCTGGACCGCCGGTGATCGTCACCTGCGCCTCGGTGGGCCGGTTGAGCAGGCGGTACTGCTGCTCGGGAGCGATCGTGCCGCTCACGTTGAAGGTCGACGGCTGCACCTTGCCCACGTCGTCGCCGACCGAGAAGCTCTGGCCCTCGAGGGCTGTGAACGACGAGAGCGTGCCCGCGATGGGGGCGACGACAGTCTCGTAGTCGACGTACTGCGTGCCGTCGGGGTTGGTGATCTCGGCGCGGATCCTGAGGATCTCCGTGCCCGCGTCGACCGCCTGGCCGGCCGAGACGTACACGTCGCGCACGACTCCCGTGAGCGTGGCCTTGATCGGGACGGGCGCGTCGTTCGTCACCGTGCCCGTGACGGTCACGTCGTTCTGGATGGTGCCGAGGGCGACCGCCACCTGCGGCTCGACGATCTCGCCCGTGGGCTTCGCGGAGTCGTCGACGACGGGGTCGGCGAAGAACGCGATCTTCACGAGGGCCGCAGCGATGGCCGCGAATACGAGGATGCGGATGATGGGGAAGACCCACTTGCGCGCGATGGACATGACACTCCCCAGGGTTGGTGCAAGGTGTCCCGCCACACTATCCGCGGGCCGTGGTCAAGCGAATCATCCCAGAGGCGGATTAGACCAGCCCAACGTTCTCGCCGCGCGGGACGTCAGCGTCCTATCCTGACGCCATGCCGACATCCCCCGTGCGCAGCTTCCTGCGCCTGCGCACCACCGACGAGTCGCACCGCGTCACGACGCTCGAGCTGTTCTTCGACCTCGTGTTCGTCTTCGCGTTCACACAGGTCACGGGCTTCATGGCGGAGTCGCACAGCGCGGTCGGGGTGCTCCAGGGGCTCGTCATCCTCGCGATGCTGTGGTGGTCGTGGACGTCGTACAGCTGGCTCGCCAACCAGACCCGCATCGACGAGGGCATCGCGCGCGTCGGGTTCTGCGCGGCGATCGTGCTGCTGTTCATCGTGTCTCTCGCGATTCCCGAGGCCTTCGACGACCGCGAGGGCGGGCTGTTCGCCCCCGTCGTGCTCGTCGTCGCCTACCTGTTCATCAGGCTCATCCACGGCTTCGTCTACCTCGCGGCGGCCGGCGACGACGCGGGCCTGCGGCGCCAGCTCTACCGCTCGGTCTGGCCCATGGCGCTCGGCGTCGCGCTCATGCTCGCGGGCACGCTCGTGGGCGGCGGATGGCAGGTGTGGTTCTGGCTCGCGGGCATCGGCCTCGACGTGATGTTCACCTACTTCCTGTCGGTGGGCGGCGGATGGCGCGTGCAGTCCGCCGCGCACTGGGCGGAGCGGTACGGGCTCATCGTCATGCTCGCGCTCGGGGAGTCGATAGTCGAGATCGGCTTCGGCGCCGCGCAGGAACCGCTGGGCGCGGGCATCCTCGCGGCCTCGGTGCTCGCCGTCGGCCTGTCGATAGCGCTGTGGTGGATGTACTTCGACATCGTGTCGATCGGCGCGGAGAAGTACCTCGCGAAGCTGGGCGGCACGGATCGCGCCGACCTCGCGAGCGACGCCTACACCTACCTGCACTTCACTCTCGTGGCGGGCGTGATCATCTCGGCGCTGGGTGTCGAGAACGTGCTCGCCCACCTGGACTCCGAGCACGGGCTCGAGCTGTTCGGCTCGGTCGCCCTGTTCGGCGGCACGTCGCTCTACCTCGCGGGGCACGCCTTCTTCTGGCGGCGCGTGGCGCACCGCTGGCTGCCGTCACGGCTCATCGGGGCAGCGGTGCTGCTCGCCCTCATCCCCGTCGGGGCCGCCCTGCCGTCGCTCGCGGCGATCGCGCTCGCGACGGGGGTGACGGCGGCCGTGGTCGCGGTCGAGACCCTCACCTACTCGCGCGAGCGCGCCGCGGTGCGGTCGGGCGGGTAGACGCAGCTAGACGCAGCTCGCGTCGATGGTGTGGTACGAGGGCGCGTAGTACGCGACGTCGTTCGTCGTCGCGAGCATCTCGGAGACGGTGTCGGTCTCGTAGAACACCGAGAAGCGCAGCCAGCCCGTGTCGCCCTGGATGATGTACACGTCGCCGCGCGCGTCCGAGAGCGCGACCCCGATGCCCGGGTACGTGTCGAGCAGCTGCTGGCGCGTGCTGCCGATGCCGATGCCCTGGGCCGTCCTGATCTCGGTCGACCACACGACCTGGATGCCCGCGACCTTCGAGTCGCGCACCGCGACGCCGAAGGGCCGGTGGCCGCTCGCGTCGGCGGGGAAGGCGGCGACGGGGTACCAGCCGGTCTCGTCCGGCTGGCACTCGAGCGGCACGGGCTCGATGAGCGCGACGGCGGGGTCGATCGACGCGGGATCGGTGCCGAGCGGGAGCTGGTCGAAGCCCGCGGGCCCGATGATGAGCTCGCCGACGGCGGGCCGCGTGGGCTCCGGGGTCGGCGTCGCCGTGGGTGTCGCGGTCGCGGTCGCGGCGGGAGGCGCCGGGGCCCCCGTGGGCGGCTCCGCGACGGGCGCGGCGGTGCAGCCGGCGAGGGCGAGGAGCGCGAGGGCTCCCACCACGGTGATCCTCATGCAGCCAGTATGAGGCAGATTCAGCGTTGCGGCATCCGCAGCATCGTGGTCGAGTCCCCCACGCGCCCGACCGGCACGAAGCCCTGCTTGCGGTAGAGCTCCTCCGCGGGGTTGCCGTCCTCGACGCTCAGGCTCAGCCCGCCCTTCGCCGCGGCGATGATCGCCGTGAGCAGGGCCCTGCCGATGCCCTCGCCGCGACGGCCCTCGACGACGCCCATGCCGAGCTCGGGGATCTCGTCGGAGACGAAGCCGTAGCCCGGCTCGTCGGCGGTGAAGTAGCGCCACCAGACCGCCCCGGCCTGCTCACCCTCGCGCTCGGCGACGAGCCCGAAGTCGGTGGGGCGCGGGAATCCGCCGAGGTACTGCTGGAACGTCGCATCCTCGCGCCAGTGGGCGGCGCCGCGCGCGGTGGAAGGGTTCCAGTCCATCGCGATGACGAACACCTCCTCGAGGAAGGGCAGGTCTGCCGCGGTAGCGCGGCGCGTGGTCGTCATGGCCCGACCCTACGCCTCGATCGTGTCGCCCCGCGCCAGGTCGTGGCGGGTCACCGCGTCGAGCAGCACGCCCACCATCTCGCCGGGCCCCGCCGACTTCTGGATCTTGCGGAACGACTCGATGCCCGTGACCGTCGCCGCCAGGGTCGTTCCGTCGGCCCTGCGCACGGTCACGGCATCGCCCACGGCGAGCACCCCCGCCGCGATCGTCCCCGTCGCGACGGTGCCGCGGCCCGTGATGAAGAACACGTCCTCGACATCCAGGCGGAAGGGTCGCGAGCCCGCCGTGGACGAGAAGTCCGCGACCGTCGTGTCGTACTCGGTGCGGCCGAACAGCCGCCCCCAGAACCCCACTAGGCCTCGATGACCACGGGCACGATCATCGGCCGGCGGCGGTGCTGGGTGTTCACCCAGCGTCCGACCGTGCGGCGCACCACCTGCGCGAACGCATGCGTGTCGCGCGTGCCGTTCTCGGCGGCGTCGGTGAGCGCCTTGAGGATCTGCGGCTTGACCGTGTCGAAGACGTTCTCGTCCTCCGCGAAGCCCCTCGCCTGGATCTCCGGGCCCACGATGACCTTGCCGGTCTGCGGGTCGATCGCGACGAAGATCGAGATGAACCCCTCCTCGGCGAGGATGCGGCGGTCCTTGAGGTCGGCGTCGGTGATCTCTCCCACGCTCGACCCGTCGACGTACACGTAGCCGAGGTCGAGCTGGCCGACGACGCGCGCCTCGCCTGCGCGGAGGTCGATGACCGTGCCGTTCTCGCCGATGAAGGTGTTCTCCTCGGGCACGCCCGTCGCGATCGCGAGGTTCGCGTTGGCGACGAGGTGGCGCTGCTCGCCGTGCACGGGCAGCACGTTGCGCGGCTTGAGGATGTTGTAGCAGTAGAGCAGCTCGCCCGCCGCGGCGTGGCCCGAGACGTGCACCTTCGCGTTGCCCTTGTGCACGACCGTCGCGCCGAGCTTCATGAGCCCGTTGATGACGCGGTAGACGGCGTTCTCGTTGCCGGGGATGAGCGACGACGCGAGGATGACCGTGTCACCCTTGCCGACCTCGATCTGGTGCTCCATGTTGGCCATGCGCGCGAGCACGGCCATGGGCTCGCCCTGGCTCCCCGTCGACATGTAGACGAGGCGGTTGTCCGGCAGGTCTGCGGCCTTCTTGGCGTCGAGGAGCACGCCGTCGGGGACCTTGAGGAACCCGAGGTCCGCCGCGATGCCCATGTTGCGCACCATCGAGCGGCCCATGAGCACGACCTTGCGGTCGTTGGCGACGGCGGCGTCGAGCACCTGCTGCACGCGGTGCACGTGGCTCGAGAAGCTCGCGACGACGACCCGGCGCGGCGCCTTGGCGATGACGGCCTCGATGACGGGGCCGATGTCGCGCTCGTTGGGCGTGAAGCCGGGCACGTCGGCGTTCGTGGAGTCGGGCAGGAAGAGGTCGACGCCGGCCTCGCCCAGGCGCGCGAACGCGCGCAGGTCGGTGATGCGGTCGTCGAGCGGCAGCTGGTCCATCTTGAAGTCGCCCGTGTGCAGCACGACGCCCGCCGAGGTCTTGATCGCGACGGCGAGCGCGTCGGGGATCGAGTGGTTGACCGCGACGAACTCGAGCCCGAACGGTCCGACCTGCTCGGTCTGCCCCTCCGCGACGGTGTGCGTGTAGGGCTGGATGCGGTGCTCCTTGAGCTTCGCCTCGATGAGCGCGAGCGTGAGCGTCGACCCGATGAGCGGGATGTCCTGCCTCAGCTTGAGGAGGTAGGGCACCGCGCCGATGTGGTCCTCGTGGCCGTGCGTGAGCACGATGCCGAGCACGTCGTCGAGACGGTCGCGGATGGGGCTGAAGTCCGGGAGGATCAGGTCCACACCGGGCTGCGTCTCCTCGGGGAAGAGCACCCCGCAGTCGACGACGAGGAGCTTGCCGTCGATCTCGTAGATGGTCATGTTGCGCCCGATCTCGCCGAGTCCGCCGAGGGGCGTGACACGGAGGGTTCCGGGTGCGAGGGCTGGTGGGTCGAAGACCGTAACAGGCATGTGCTGCTTTCTAGCGGGTGGTTCCCGCCACTTTGGGGAGTGCTCCGCCGGCGGCCGCGTTGCGGTCGGGTCGGAAGTTGTCGAAGCTCACGCCCGGGATGTCCTTGACGAGGGCGAGGTCGTCCTCGATGATCGCGGCCTCGTTCTCCTCGGGGCCGACGAGGGGCAGGCGCACGCGCGGGCTGTCGATGCGGCCGAGCCCGTGCAGGATGTACTTGGCCGCGACGGTGCCGGGCACGTGCGTCATGACCGCGCGCACGAGGGGCTCGAGGGCCTTGTGCGCCGCGGTGGCCGTCGCGAGGTCGCCGGCGTTCACGGCGTCGACGATCTGGCGGTAGGGCGCTGCCGTGATGTTCGCGGTGACGCCGATGAGCCCCGTCGCGCCGATGGCGAGGTGCGGGAGCACGTTCGCGTCGTCGCCCGAGAAGTAGAGGAGGTCGGTGTTGTTGAGCACGCGGCTGACCTCGCTGAAGTCGCCCTTGGCGTCTTTGACGGCGAGGATGTTCGGGTGCTTCGACGCGCGCAGCAGGGTCTCGTACTTGATCGGGATGCCCGTGCGGCCCGGGATGTCGTAGAGGATGACCGGCAGCTCCGTCGCGTCGGCGATGAGCCGGAAGTGCGTGAGCACGCCCGCCTGGGTGGGCTTGTTGTAGTAGGGCGTGACGATCATGGCCGCGTCGGCGCCGGCCTTGACCGCGGCCTTGTGCAGCTCGATGGCGTGGGCCGTCTCGTTGGAGCCGCCCGCCATGATGATCTTCGCCCGGCCGTTCGCGACCTTCTTGGCGACCTCGACGAGGCGCAGCTTCTCGGGGTCGGTGAGGGTCGAGGTCTCGCCCGTGGTGCCGCTGATGACGATGCCGTCGCTGCCCGCCGTGATGACGTTCTCGATGTGCTTCTCGACGCCGGGCCAGTCGACCTCGCCGTCGGCTGTGAACGGGGTGATGAGGGCGACGAGCACCTGTCCGAACGGATTGTCGATAGTCACGGGTTACAGGCTATCGCTTACGGCGCGACGCGGCCGTTGCCGTTGAAGGCCTCGTGGGTGAGCGGCATGAGGCCGGCCCACAGGTCCTCCATCTTCTCGGCCGCCATCTCGATCTCGCGCTGCGGGAACGACGGGAAGTGCGATCCCTCGTGCTTGGTGCGCAGCGAGAGGAAGTTCATGAGCGAGCGGGCGTTCACCGTCACGTACATCGACGAGTAGATGCTGAGCGGGAGCACGATGCGCGCGACCTCCCGGGCGATGCCCGCCGCGAGCATCCGCTGGTACGACTCGTACGCCTCGGTCGCGACGCGCTTCGCCTCCGAGAGGGCGAGCTCGGTCTGCTCGGAGCTGCCGGGCAGGAAGTCGTAGGCGCCGGCCTTGCCCACCTGCACGAGGTTGCGCTCGGGCCCGGGCACGTAGAAGACGGGCTTGAGCTCGCGGTACCGTCCGCTCTCCTCGTTGTAGGAGGCGATGCGGTGCCGCATGAACTCGCGGAAGACGAAGATGGGCGCCTGCACGTAGAACGTCATCGAGTTGTGCTCGAAGGGCGAGCCGTGGCGGTCGCGCATGAGGTAGTTGATGAGGCCCTTCGAGCGGGATGCGTCGAGCTCCGCGTCCTGCGCCGCCTCGAGGGTCTGCTCCCCCTGCGTCGAGACGCGCGCCGCGAACAGCACGTCCGAGTCGTGGGCGCTCGAGCGCACGAGCTCCACGGTGACATCGGAGCGGAACTCGGGCGAGGGCGAGGGCGAGGGCGATTCGGTCTCAGGCACGGCCTCACGATAACCGACCGGGCACCCGTAACAGACCGCAACACTCCCCCACGGGCGAGGTCGCGGCCGTACCGTGGCTGCACCATGACCGCAGCCCTCGTCCTCGTCGCGCTCGTCGCCGTCGCGACCGCGCTCGGGCTCGTGTGGCGGTCGCAGCAGGGCCGCATCCGCCGCACCGAGGGCGGGGATGTGATCCGCGCGTCCGACCTGCCCGGCGTGGCCAGGCTCGCCAGAGGTGCGACCCTGCTCCAGTTCTCCACGGAGGTGTGCGCCCCGTGCCGGGCCACCCACGTGGTCCTCGGGGATGTCGCATCCTCGCGCTCGGACGTCGAGCACGTCGACCTCGACCTCACCCACCGCCCGGACCTCGCGAGCCGGTTCCGGATCATGCAGACGCCGACCACGCTCATACTCGACAGGAAGGGCGTCGTGCGCGCGCGCATAGGAGGGGCGCCCCGCCGGGACGCCGTCACCCACGAGCTCGAGAGGATCCTCGCAGCATGACCGAACGTCAGGGAATCGACCCCCGCGGCCCGCGCTTCAGCGCGGGCATCACCGCCGTGCTCCTCCTCGTCGTGATCGGCCTGTCGCTCTCGGGCGCGACGATCGCCGCCACGGTGCTCTTCGCCGCCATCACCGCGCTCTTCGCGTGGGGCGCGTTCGCCGGAGTGCAGCGCCACCCCTACGGCGCGGTCTTCCGCACGCTCGTCCGGCCGCGCCTCAAGCCCCCCGCCGAGCTCGAAGACCCGGTGCCGCCGACCTTCGCGCAGGGCGTCGGGTTCGTCATCACCCTCGTGGGGCTCGTGCTGGGCATCCTGGGCGTGCCGTACGCGGTCGTGGTCGCCGCGGCCCTGGCCTTCGTCGCCGCGTTCCTCAACTCGGTGTTCGGCTACTGCCTCGGCTGCCAGATCTACCTGCTGCTCGTGCGCGCGGGAGTGCTCGGCCGCGCGAAGGGTGCCGCTGCGGCCTGAGCGCGCCTAGTCTGGGACTGACGAAGGGACACACCAATGGCAGTCACCAGCGAAGCTACGACACTCTGGTTCGGAGACCTCATGGCGGGGTCGGGCACCACATCGCTCGACTCGTCCGACGCGGCGGAATTCCCCGTCACGTGGGCGGCGCGCTCGGAGGGCGTGTCGGGCAAGACCAACCCCGAGGAGCTGCTCGGGGCCGCGCACTCCGCGTGCTACTCGATGGCGTTCGCCCACGCGCTCGCGGGCAACGGAACGGCGCCCGAGAGCCTGCAGGTGACCGCCGCGGTGACGTTCGTGCCCGGTGAGGGCATCACGGGCAGCCACCTGCTCGTGAGCGCCAAGGTCCCCGGCATCTCGGAGGAGGACTTCCAGCGCATCGCCGAGGACGCCAAGCAGAACTGCCCCGTCTCGCAGGCGCTCGCGGGCATCCCCATCACGCTCGAGGCGAGCCTGGCCTGATCATGAGGGTTCTCGTCGCGGGGGCGTCAGGATTCATCGGCCGCGAGCTCGTGCGCCAGCTCGAGGCCGACGGCCATGAGGTGCTCAAGCTCGGCCGCGGCACCCCGCGCTCCGGCGACGAGTACCTGTGGCTGCCCGACACGCAGACCGTCGATCCGCGCGCGCTCGAGGGCACGGACGCCGTCGTCAACCTCGCGGGGGCGTCGACCGGCCGCATCCCGTGGACGCGCTCGTACCAGCGCGAGATCCTCTACTCCCGCATCAACGGCACCGACACCCTCACGCAGGCGATGGGCCGTGCGGCGAACCCGCCGACGGTGTTCCTGAGCGGCTCGGCGGTCGGCTACTACGGGGACCGGCCCGGCGAGGTGCTCACCGAGACGTCGTCGAAGGGTGGGGGCTTCCTCGCCGACGTCGTCGACGCGTGGGAGCAGGCCGCCCGGCTCGCGCCCGACGGCACGCGTGTCGTGATGTTCCGCACGGGGCTCGTCGTGGGCGACGGCGGCGCGTTCACGCCGCTCATCCCGCTCACGCGGCTGGGCCTCGGCGCGCGCTTCGGCAGCGGCCGGCAGCACTGGCCGTGGATCTCGCTGCACGACGAGGCCGCCGCCATCCGGCACCTTCTCACGTCGCAGCTCGAGGGCGTCGTGAACCTCGTGGGCCCCGCGCCCGCGACGTCCCGCGAGGTCACCGACACGCTCGCCGACGCCCTGCACCGCTGGCACCCGTGGGCGATCCCCGAGTTCGCCGTCAAGCTCCTCGGCGAGGCCGGCACCGCCCTGCTGCTGCAGGATCAGGACGTGCGCCCCGACCGCCTGCTCGCCGACGGGTTCGTGCACCGCGACGCGACCCTCGGCGCCGCTATCGACCAGCTCGTTCGAGCGCTATAGCCCTGCGCGTCGCCCACCGGGCGCGCCCGCGGTCGCCGCTCGCGTCGTAGGCGAGCCCGAGGCGCAGCCACGCGCGCCACGACTCCGGCTCAGCCTCGACCGCCTCCTTGTACTGCGGGAACTCCGCGTCGGCGGCGGCGGGATCGGGGCGCCCCGACGGCAGCCGCGGCAGGTCGTCGACCGGCAGCCCGCCCTCGGCCCCGAGCAGGCGCACGAGGCGCTCGCCCCGCGCCACGAACACGATGTCGGCGACGAGCACGCCCGCGCCGAGGAACGGCAGCACGATGAGCGCGAAGCCGATGGCCTTGGCGATGGGCTCGTCGTCACCGATGAGCAGCAGCGCGTAGTTCGTCACGAAGACGAGGTAGAGCACGAGGAGCGCCGCCATCACGAGGGCGGCGACGCGGGCCCGCACTACTTCTCGAGACCGAGGTCGATGAGCTTGTCGAGGCCCACGACGACGCCGCGCGCGGTGCGGGCGGCGCGCAGGGCGAGCAGGATCCCCGCCTCGTAGGCGTTGGGGGCGAGCGTCTCGTGGCTGAGCGTGAGCACCTCGCCGTTGCCGCCGAAGATGACGTCCTGCTTGGCGACGACCCCCTGCATCCTCAGGCTGTGGATGGGGATGCTCGACACCTGCTGCCCGCGCGCGCGCTGGTCGACGTGCGGGGCGACGACGGGGCCGAGCGAGCCGCGCGCCGTGCCCATGAGCTCCGCCGTGCGCACGGCGGTGCCCGACGGGGAGTCGACCTTCGACGCGTGGTGCGCCTCGATGATCTCGATGGAGTCGAAGAAGCGGGCGGCCATGGTCGCGAAGCTCGTGGCGAGCACGGAGCCGATGGAGAAGTTGGGGACGATGATGACGCCCACGGCGAGGTTGCCCGCGATGGTGCGCTCGAGGGTCGCGATGCGCTCGTTCGACCAGCCGGAGGTGCCGACGAGCACGTTGATGCCGTGCGCGACCGCGTACTCGACGACGCCCTGCGAGACGGCGGGCAGCGTGACGTCGACGGCGATGTCGGCGCCGAGCATGTCGCTCAGCTCGCCCTTCGAGTCGATCTGCGCGACGAGCTCGAAGTCGTCGGACGCCTCGATGATCTGCGAGGCGAGCTGGCCCATCTTGCCGGTTGCGCCGACGACGGCGACCTTCGTTGTCATCCCGCAAATCTACCAAGGGCGCGCGCGGACCATTGTTGCGCGGTTTCCCTACTGCGCTGACGGGCAAGGGACGGGCAGGATGACCGCATGGCCACCGTCACGCGTCCCGCTTGGATCACCATCGCCGCGGTCTCCGCCCTGCTCCTCGCCGGGTGCACGACCACCGCCGGCTCCGACACCGCAGGAGGCGGCGAGAGCGCGGGCGACGGGGGCGGCGACACCGCGTCCAGCGGCGCGTGCCCGGCGGTCTCGGGCTACGAGCTGTTCTCGAGCGACCTCGTCACGGCCGCGCCCGAGTCCGGTGCCGTGTACGGCGACGGCTCGACCCTGAGCTTCACGCTCGCGATGGGCGCGGGCTACTCCCCCACGCTCGACCTGACCTACCTCACCGATGCGGGCACGCCCGTCATCCTCGGCAGCCAGAACCTGCTCGACAACGGCGACGGCACCTACAGCAACAACCTCAACGTCTTCGACTCCGACGCCGACGGACGGCCCGGCTTCGCGAGCGTCACGATCGTCAAGGACGACACCTTCGAGGCCCCCGCCGGCCAGGAGGGCGCGTCCCAGCCCATCCTCGGCACCTACTGCATCACCTTCGCCGTCGAATAACCTCGGTGGGTGGTGACCTACCAGCCGACATCGGTCGAGGATGCGACGGCGCACGCCCTCCTCGCCGAGTACTTCGCGTACCGCTCCGCGACCTTCCCGAACCCCGCGGGCTACACGACGACCTTCCCGACCCCGTCGCAGTTCGTCGAGCCCGAGGGCGTCTTCCTCGTCGTCGAGGATGACGGCGCCGCCATCGGGTGCGGCGGCATCCGCTCCCTCGGCGCGGGTCGCTTCGAGGTCAAGCACCTCTGGCTGCAGCCCGCCACGCAGGGCCGCGGACTCGGCCGCGCCCTCCTCGCGGAGCTGGAGCGCCGCGCGCTCGAGCTGGGCGCGACGGAGCTCGTGCTCGACACCAACGCGAGCCTCGAGGCCGCGGGCGGCCTCTACCGCTCGAGCGGCTACGTCGACATCGAGCCGTACAACGACAACCCGAACGCGACGAACTGGTACCGGAAGGTGCTGGCGCGCTAGAACGGCTGCAGCTCCGGCATGCCCGTGCGCAGCTCGACGGGCAGGTGCCCGAGGTCGTTGTGGGCGATGAGCACGGGCGGCTTGGCCGAGCGGATGCGGATGATCGTGAGCCCGCAGTTGGCCTGGTTGAGGCCGAGCCAGCGCCAGTTCGGACCGCCCATGACCTCGCGCACGAACCACGAGATGACGAAGTTGTGGGTCACGATGAGGTCGTGGCGGTCCTCGCGCGCGGGGGCGAGGAACTCGGCGACGGCGTCGGCCATCTGCGCCTCGCCCGCCTCGATCTCCTCCGGCGTGATCGACCCGAAGAACGCGTCGAAGGCCTTGGGCATGTCGGGCTCGGGGCCGCTCGGGATGCAGTCCATGAGCAGGGCGTGCGGCCTCGACTCGAGGGCCGGCATCCTCTCGGTCATGATCGCGGCGGTCTCCGCGGCGCGCTGGAGCGGAGAGTGCCACGCCCGCGCGAACGGCACGCCGCTCAGGCGCTCGGCGATGGCCGTGGCCTGGCGCTTGCCCTTGGGCGAGAGCGGTCCGTCGGGCAGGCCGTACTCGGCATCCTGCTGCTCGCCGTGGCGCACGAGGTAGACGTAGTGGGCCATCAGGAGACCCCCGCCGACGAGAGCCCCGCGAACGACCTCTCGTCGACCGATCCGACTGCCGCGATCGAGACGGGCCGTGAGGCGAGCTCCTGCGCGAGCTCCTGCACGCCCTCGGCGGTCACACCCGCGAGGCGCCGCAGCGACTCGTCGAGGTCGACGAACTCGCCGAGCGTGAGCTCGCTGCGGCCGAGGCGCGACATGCGCGTGTCGGAGTCCTCGAGGGCGAGCGCGGAGGCGCCGCTCAGCTGGCCCACGGCGCGGCGCATCTCCTCGGGCGTGGCACCGCCCTGGGCGAGTCCGCGGAACTCCTCAAGCATGAGCTCGGCCACCTGCGCGGCCTTGCTCGGCGAGCATCCCGCGTAGATGCCGAAGAGCCCCGCGTCGGAGTAGCTGGGTGCGAACGAGTAGACGGAGTAGGCGAGCCCGCGCTTCTCGCGGACCTCCTGGAAGAGCCGGCTCGACATTCCGCCGCCCAAGATCGAGTTGAGCACGCTCAGGGTCGCGCGGCGCTCGTCGCCCGCGGCGAGGCCGGGCACCCCGGCGATGATGTTGGCCTGCTCGATGGGGCGCTTGACGGCGACGAGCGGGCTGCCGCGCTCGATGAGGTCATGGGTGGCGTCGCGGCGGTCCACGGGCGCGGCCTCGACCGAGAGGTCCCAGCCCGCGCGCTCGAGGGCTGCCGTCACGCCGCGCACGAGCTCGTCGTGGTCGACGGCGCCCGCCACCGTGATGACGAGGTCTTGCGCGCGATAGTTGGCGCGGTAGTGCTCCCACACGGCCTCGCGCGTCACCGCGCGGATCGTCTCCGGGCTGCCGCCGATCGGCCGACCGAGCGGATGCCCGCCCAGCACGGCCTCGAAGAAGCGCTCGCTCGTGACATCCGACGGGTCGTCGTCGGCCATGGCGAGCTCCTCGAGGATGACCCCCCGCTCGGTCTCGAACTCGCCGGGCTCGAGCGTCGACGACGTGAACATGTCGGCGAGCACGTCGACGGCCATGGGCAGGTCGCGATCCTGCACCTTGGCGTAGTAGCAGGTGTACTCCTTGGCCGTCATCGCGTTGTGCTCGCCGCCCACGGCGTCGAACGACACCGCGATCTCGAGGGCGCTGCGCGTGGGCGTGCCCTTGAACAGGAGGTGCTCCAGGAAGTGTGTGGAGCCGTAGGTGAAGGGCTGCTCGTCGCGGGACCCGACGGCCACCCAGTAGCCGATCGTCGAGCTGCGGGAGCCCGGCACGGACTCGCTGAGGATGCGGACACCGCTCGGCAGCACCGTGCGTCGCACGAGCGAGTCGCCGGATGCCGTGAACGAGAGCTCGGCAAGGTCGAGCGGGAGGGAGACTGCGCCGTTCATCACCGTCGAGCCTACGTCACCACCCCCACGGCCGAGACGGGGTTGTCCACGACCCCCCGAACTGGGGTACCGGCATGCGGACAAACAGACTGGTCTGTCTGTCCTCCCGTGTTACAGTCTTTCCCACAGGCACCCGAAGCCTCACCACCCGAACCGCGGCATCCCCCGAATGCCGCACACCCCACCCGAATGGAGTTGCGTTGTGATGGTCGTCGAGTCTGCTCCGGCCACACAGCGCGCTCCGGAGGTGCAGCGCGCTCCGGCGAAGGGCCGCATCCTCGACACGGCGAACGTGCTCTTCTACGAGGACGGCATCCGCAACGTGGGCGTCGACCGCATCATCAGCGCGTCGTCGGTCACGAAGGCCACGTTCTACAAGCACTACCGCGCCAAGGACAACCTGATCGTCGAGTACATCACCGCACGTCACCACACGGTGCGCGCGAATGTCGAGGCGATGATCGCGGCGGGCCCCGACTCCGAGGCCGTCCTGCGCGGATTCGTCGCGGCCGTGATCGCCGAGATCGACAGCCCCGGCTTCCGCGGCTGCCCGTTCATCAACGCCGCCGCGGAGTTCCCCGACGCCGAGCATCCCGTGCGCCAGGTCGTCACCGCGCACCGCGAGTGGTACGTCGACACCCTCTCCGAGCTGCTGCGCCAGATGGGCCACCCGGTTCCCGGCGACGGTGCAGACGAGCTCCTGCTCGCGCGCGACGGCGCACTCTCCGGCGGATACGCGGGCGACTCGATCGCCGCATCCGCGGCCCTGCAGCGCATCGCCGACCGCGTCCTCTCGGAGGCGCTCCTAGCGGAAGCGCGCCCCGCGCGCTAGACCCCCCTCTCGGCGGCCGACCCTCACTAACGTGGAGGGGCGCCGCGACGCTGGATCGCGGCGGGGGTGCCACTCCTCACGAGAATTGAGGTCGACACAATGCAAGTCTCCCTGCTCCTCATCATCACCGTCGTCGCGGCGGCGCTCGCGCTCTGGGACGGCATCGTCCGGGTCCGCGGGCGGAGCAACTCCATAGTCTCGATAATCCAGATCATCGCGGCGGCCCTCATGCTGCTCGCGCTGTTCGGGATCGTCGTGACCTCGCTCGGCGTCGGGATCCTCGCCGTCATCCTGGTGATCGTCCTGATCCTCCAGCTCATCCTGCGCGGGTCCACCCGCCGCAAGGGCGCGGCGATCACGATCATCGCGCTCGTGCTCAACGCGATAGTCGTCATCGTCGCGTTCGGGCTCTTCTCGATCCCCGGCCTCAGCTAGAAGCTGCCGGAACCGAAGGCCGCGTTTCCCTGGGGGGCGCGGCCTTCGCCGTGTGCGGGGCGCGCTACGCGGAGACGCGGTCGAGATCGGCGACCTGGTGGCGCGTGAGCTGCACGTGCGCGGCGGCGGTGAGGTCGAGCACCTGCTCCGGCCGGCTCGCCGACACCACGGGAGCGACGACGTTGGGCTTCGTGAGCAGCCACGCGAGGGCGATGGATGCGACGCTCGCATCGTGCGCCGCGGCGACGGCGTCGAGGCACGCGAGGATGCGCAGGCCGCGCCGGTTGAGGAGTTTCGCGACCTCTCCGCCCCGCTCGTTCTTCGCGAGGTCGGCGCGCTGGCGGTACTTGCCCGTGAGGAAGCCGCTCGCGAGGGCGAACCGCGGCATGACGCCGAGGCCCTGCCGCGCGGCAACGTGGGCGAGGTCGCCCTCGTACTCGCTGCGGTGCATGAGGTTGTAGTGGTTCTGCAGCGCGGCCATGGGCGCGACGCCCAGCTGGGCGGACGCGATGCGCGCCTCGATGAGCCGGTTGCCGGTGTGGTCCGAGCCGCCGAAGTGGCGCACCTTGCCCGCGCGGATGAGCTCGTCGACGGCGAGGAGCGTCTCCTCGAACTCGACGGCCGGGTCGTCGATGTGCAGGTAGAGCAGGTCGATGTGCGAGACGCCGAGGCGCTCGAGCGAGGCCTCGACGGCGCGCGTGAGCACGCGCGCGCGCAGACCGGGGTTCTCGGCGCTCTTGCCGACCTTGGTCGCGATGACCATGCTGTCGCGGTTGCGCCGCGCCCGCAGCCAGTTGCCGATCATGATCTCGCTGCGGCCCGCCGCGTACGAGTCGGCCGTGTCGATGAAGTTGCGTCGTCCGCGGTCCACCCGAACACGTTGCCGCTCATGGCGAGCGGGAACACCGTGAGGTCGGAGAGGCCGATCGTGCGCGGGCGGGCGGGGCGCGCGCCGACGATCGCGGCGGTCTCCCCCGTCGTCGGTATCATCCTGCTCACGTCCACCTGCGTCATGTGTCCCTCCCCCGAGGCCTGATCCCACTGTATTGATGAGGTGACGCCGGAAAGGTGAGGACTCCCCGATCGTTACGACACCGTGTCGGACTGGTCGGGCCCAACGTTTCGCAGCTGTTGTGCGTCTTGACCATTAAGACCACAGTTCGGAGGAGACATGACGCAAGGCAGCACCCCCAATAGGAGGCCCCGCCTCTGGCTCGCGTTGGGCGCCGTGCTCGCCCTCGTGGGCATCGCCGTGCTCTGGCCGCTGCAGCACGTGGGCCAGGTGTGCGTGCTCATCTACCCCGCGCCGCCCGGGTGCGGCGCCGCGGAGCCCCGATGGGCGCCGCTCGTGGGCATCGGGCTCGTCATCGCGCTCCTCGCCGCGCAGGTGGTCGTGTACGCGACCGCGGCCCGGCCGCGGACGCCGCTCATCCTGCTCTCCGCGGGCATCGTCGTGGTGGTCGCTCTCGCCGCAGCGGTCGTCGCGCTCTCGCAGACGGGCATCTGGGACCCGTACCAGCCTCCCGTCATCATCGACTAGCTGGCACGATGGGGGGATGACGACCCCCAACGACCCCTTCCACCGCCTCCCCGAGGTGCCGGCGTTCACGCTCACGAGCCCCGATTTCGAGGAGGGCGGCACGCTGCCGCAGTGGGCCCGCTCGGGCATCGCGGGGGCCGGCGGCGAGGACCGCTCGCCCACGCTGCACTGGAGCGGTGCGCCCTCGGGCACGAAGAGCTTCGCGCTCACGATGTACGACCCGGACGCGCCGACCGGCAGCGGTTGGTGGCACTGGGCCGTGTGCAACATCCCCGCGACCATCACCGCCCTGCCGCAGGACGCGGGCAACCCCGAGGCGGGCCTGCTGCCCGCGGGCGCGGTGACCCTGCCGAACGAGATCCGGCTCGCGCGCTACCTCGGCGCCGCGCCGCCCGCGGGCCACGGCGAGCACCGCTACTACTTCGTGCTGAGCGCGCTCGACGTCGAGCGCCTCGACGTGCCGGCCGACAGCACGCCCGCGTACCTCGGCTTCGTGCTGCGCGACCACATCGTGGCGCGCGCGGTGCTGAGCGGCCGCTCGGAGACCGTCTAGGACGCGCTGCGGCGGTACTGCGGGATGCGCGCCCGCGCGCGAGCGCGCGCCTTCGTGATCGAGACGGCCACGACGACGACCACGACCGCCGCGGCGAGGGCGATCCAGACGAACCAGGCGCTGTCGAGCCAGGTCGACACATCGGCGACGAAGCTGTCGAACGGCGTTGTGATTCGGGCCACGCGCTCACCCTAGGGCGGCAAGCGCTTGACCTGATGCCCCCCTTTGGGGGGCAGACCGGTGCGCCCGTCCCGGCACGCAAAAGGCCCCCTTCCGAAGAAGGGGGCCTTTCGTCTTACCCGGCGCCTGGCGAGAGGCCCGGGCAGATCTCTGGCTGCTAGCCCTCGGCAGGAGCCTCCGGGCCCTCCGACGCGGCAGCAGAGCTGTCGGTGTCGGCGGGGTCGGCATCCTCGGTGACGGGGGCGAGCGACAGCTTTCCGCGGTCGTCGATCTTGGTGATCTCCACCTGGATCTTCTGTCCGACGGAGAGGACGTCCTCGACGTTCTCGACGCGCTTGCCGCCCGCGAGCTTGCGGACCTCGCTCACGTGGAGGAGGCCGTCCTTGCCCGGGGTGAGCGACACGAACGCGCCGAACGCCGCGAGCTTGACGACGGTTCCGAGGAACCGCTCGCCGACCTCGGGGTTGAGCGGGTTGGCGATCGCGTTGACCGCGGCGCGCGCGGCCTCGGCCGACGGGCCGTCGACGGCGCCGATGTACACGGTGCCGTCCTCCTCGATGGAGATGTCGGCGCCGGTGTCGTCCTGGATCTGGTTGATCGTCTTGCCCTTCGGGCCGATCAGCTCACCGATCTTGTCGACGGGGATCTGCACGCTGATGACGCGGGGCGCGGTGGGCGCCATCTCGTCGGGCGCGTCGATCGCGGCGTTGATGACCTGCAGGATCGCGGTGCGAGCCTCCTTGGCCTGCTTGAGCGCTCCGTCGAGCACCGACGACGGGAGACCCGCGAGCTTGGTGTCGAGCTGGATCGCCGTGACGAACTCCGACGTGCCCGCGACCTTGAAGTCCATGTCGCCGAGCGCGTCCTCGGCGCCGAGGATGTCGGTGAGCGCCGCGTAGCGCGTCACACCGTCGACCTCGTCGGAGATGAGGCCCATCGCAATGCCCGCGACGGGGGCGCGCAGCGGCACACCCGCGTTGAGCAGCGACAGGGTCGAGGCGCACACGGAGCCCATCGACGTCGAGCCGTTGGAGCCGAGAGCCTCGGACACCTGGCGGATCGCGTAGGGGAACTCCTCGCGCGGCGGGAGCACGGGCACGAGGGCGCGCTCGGCGAGGAAGCCGTGCCCGATCTCGCGGCGCTTCGGCGAACCGACGCGACCCGTCTCACCCGTCGAGTACGGCGGGAAGTTGTAGTGGTGGAGGTAGCGCTTCTTCGTGACGGGGTTCAGCGAGTCGATCTGCTGCTCCATCTTGAGCATGTTGAGCGTCGTGACACCCAGGATCTGGGTCTCGCCGCGCTGGAAGATCGCGGAGCCGTGCACGCGCGGGATGACCTGCACCTCGGCGTCGAGCGCACGGATGTCGCTCAGGCCGCGGCCGTCGATGCGGGTGCCCTCGGTGAGCACGCGCGTGCGCATGACCTTCTTGGACACCGACTTGTAGGCGGCGCTGACCTCGGCGAGCGCCGAGACCGGCAGCTCCTCCGCGTCGACCTTGGCCGTGATCGCGTCCTTGACGCGGGCCTTGAGCGCGTCATCCGCGTTCTGGCGCTCCTGCTTGTCGGCGATCTGGTAGACGCCCTTGAGCTCGTCGTACGAGAGGCCGGCGACGGCGTCGTAGGTCTCCTGCTGGTACGGCGGGAAGAGCGGGAACTCCTGGATCTCCTTCGCCGACTGCGCGGCGAGCTCGAGCTGCGCCTTCGCGAGCTGCGCGAGGAACGGCTTGGCGGCCTCGAGGCCCTGGGCGACGACGGCCTCGTCGGGCTTCGTCGCGCCGGCCTTGATGAGGTCCCAGCTCACCTCGGTGGCCTCGGCCTCGACCATCATGATCGCGACATCTTCGTTGCCGTTCTCGTCGGTGACGAGGCGGCCGGCGACGGTGAGGTCGAACACGGCGTCGGAGAGCTGCTCGAACGTCGGGAACGCCACCCACTGATCGCCGATGAGGGCGAGGCGGATGCCCGCGACCGGGCCGTAGAACGGCAGGCCGGAGATCTGCGTGCTCGCCGACGCGGCGTTGATCGCGAGGGCGTCGTAGAACTCGCCGGGGGCGATGGACAGCACCGTGATCACGATCTGGATCTCGTTGCGCAGGCCCTCCACGAAGGTGGGGCGCAGCGGGCGGTCGATGAGGCGGCAGACGAGGATGGCCTCCGTCGAGGGGCGGCCCTCGCGGCGGAAGAACGATCCGGGGATCTTGCCGGCGGCGTACGAGCGCTCCTCGACGTCCACCGTGAGGGGGAAGAAGTCGAAGCCGTCGCGCGGCTGCTTGCTCGCGCTCGTTGCGCTCAGGATCATCGTGTCTTCGTCGAGGTACGCGGCGACGGCACCCTGTGCCTGCTGCGCGAGGCGCCCGGTCTCGAACCGGACCGTGCGCTTCCCGAACTTGCCGTTGTCGATGACGGCTTCGGCGAACTTGATTTCAGGACCCTCCAAGGGGCTTTCTCCTTTGTTTTACGTCGCGGCCCGTGTGGTCGCGACAGCATCGAAGAGCAGGAGAGAAGGCATTCAGGCGCGTACGCGCGCGCGCGGCCGATGTTCGGAGCGCATGTCTGGCCAACAGTAGAAAAGCTCGGAACAACTCCGAAGTTCACCACCGGTGACCAGCTTCTTGCCAGCCTGCTCGGTTCAAGGGTACCAGTAGGGGTTGTTTCGGGCCTAGAGGCCGGGAACCGTGTTGACCGCGAGGGGCGCGGGAGGGCATTCGGCGACGATCCGGTCCCAGTCGCGCTGGGTGGCCGGCCGCGGCCTGAGCTCGTCGTAGGGGTCCCACCGGTCGCCCGTCGTGTAGCCCCAGTCGCGGTTGTCGACGTCGTAGCCGAGCCTCTGCAGGCACGGCACGAGCCTGCGGCGCTGGTAGTCCCACACCCACGCCCGCTGCTGGTCGCTGAACACCCCCACGGCCTCGGGGTCTGAGAGGTCGTACGGGTACTGCAGGAGGCACACGAACACGGCGCGGTTGACCGCGGCGCCGAGGGGCGTGCCGTCGGGGCCCTCGACGCCGCTGGAGCCGATCCCCCATCCCGCGATGCCCACGGCGCGGTCCATGCAGTCCTGCAGCGGGTCGCCCTCCGTCGCCGCGCCGACGAGCTCGACGGGCTCGACCTCCGGCATGGACCCGTGGTCGCCGAGGAGGTTCCAGAGCTGCTCGTTCCGCTGCGCGAAGATCTGCTCCGCCTCCGCGGTCGTCAGGGGCGGGGGCAGCGGCACGGGGTCGGGCGCGCACCCGGCGAGGAGCACGACGAGCGCGGCGAGGGCCGCGGCGCGCGGCATCCTCACGGGCCGCCGCCGCTCGTGGGCCGGTAGACGGGCCCGACGGGGTCGGGCGGGCAGCGCACGTCGACGCGCGCCCACTCCGCGGCCGTGGGGAGCGGGTACATCTCGTAGTACGGGTTCCAGTAGTCGCCCGGCACGTAGTCGGTCGTGCGGTTGATGACGCTGTAGCCGAGCAGCTGCAGGCACGGCACGAGCCGATCGCGGTTGTAGTAGAAGTCGAACTCGAGCTGGGCGTCGCTCAGGTAGCCGAGCTCGGCCGGGTCGGGCTGGTACTCGAGGCTGCACACGAAGTACTGCCGGTTGAGCTGGTCGACGACGGCGGGATCGTCGCCGAGGTAGATCCAGCTGAAGTCGGGGCTGAAGACGACGTCGTCGAGGTGGGCGGCCCGCACGCAGTCCTGGATGACCTTGGCCGCGGAATCCTGGTCGACGTACTGCACGACCTCGACCTCGGGCATGGGCTCGCCGGGGAACATCGACTGCCACCACTGCGCGTTCCCCTCGGCGATGCGGGCCTTGACCTGCGCATCGGTGAGCGCTGCCGGCAGCTCCGGCGCGGGGCCGCAGGCCGTGAGCAGGGCGAGGGATGCGGCGAGCGCTGCCGCGCGCAGGGGCACGCTCATCCCGCCACCGGCGACCGCCACAGCGGCCCGATCGGCGACGGCGGGCAGCGGAAGTCGATGTACGCCCACTCCGCGGCCGTCGTGGGCTGCGGCGACATCGCGTCGTAGAGGCTGCCGAAGCGCGACTCGGCCTGCACGGGGATGTCGTAGCCGAGCAGGCGCAGGCACGGCACGAGCCGCGCCCCGTCGAAGGCGCCGATCCACGCGAACTCCGCGTCGCTCAGCATGCCGAGCGCCGCGGGGTCGCTCACGTCGTAGGGGTACTCCTGCGAGCACGTGAAGAGCGTGAGCTTCACGAGCCGGTCGGCGGCGTCGTCGCCGGAGGAGCCGTAGCTCCAGCCGTTGTCGTAGACGGTCACACCGGGAAGCTCGGCGTCCCGGATGCAGTCGATCACGAGCGTGCTGCCCTCGAGCGGGTCGATGTACTCGACGGGCTCGATCTCGGGCATGGGCTCGCCCGGGAACATGCTCTCCCACCAGTCGGCCTGCTGCGCGTCCATCCGCCGCTGCGCCTCCTGCTGCGTGATGGGCGCGGGCAGCTCGGGCGCGGGCGCGCACCCCGCGAGCACGGCGAGGGATGCGGCGAGCGCGACGAGGGCGCCGGCGCGGGTCATCCCTGCTCCGGGGGCTGGAACCTCGAGAACGGCTCGGACGGCAGCGCGGGGCACTTGGCGTCGATGACCTCCCACTCCGCGGGCGTCGACGCGATCGGAGCGCCGTCCGCACGTTCGTAGGGCGTCCACGGCATGCCGACGCGCAGGAGGTGCAGGTACGAGCCCCGCGCGGGTGCCGGCGGAACGTCGTACCCCAGCAGCTCGAGGCAGGGCGCGAGCCGCTGCGTGAAGTAGTCGTACATGTAGAGCGCCTGCGCGTCGCTCAGGAACCCGTCGACGCGCGGATCGACGGGATACTGCGCGAGGCACGTGAGCTGGGCGTCGATGCCCTCCGCGTTCGAGAGCGCGCCGTTCGAGTCGATGGCGAAGCCGCCGCTCACCTCGCGCGCGTCGAGCCCCGCGGCGACGAGGCACGTGACCTGCTGGGAGGCCCAGCTGTCAGCTGTAGTGAAGGCGATGCGGTCGGCGACCACCCTGCCGTTCTGCGACTGGCCCAGCCCCAGGCTGCTCCAGTAGTGCACGAGCTGCTGGGCCACGACGCGGTCGGCCTCGGCGTCCGTCGCCCCCGGCGGCACGGGTGCGGGCGTCGCGCAGCCCGCGAGCAGCACCACCGCTGCCGCGAGCCCCGCGAGACGGACCGCCATGCCTCCAGTCTCGCATCGCGCGCCGCTACTGCGCCCCGAAACCGCCCACGGGAGAGAACCCCTCGGGAAGGGCGAACGGGTCGACGACGCGCTGCGACCGGTCGCTCACGCGCACGAGGGCGGCGAGCTCGGCCGCCGCGCGCTCGATGCGCTCGGGAAGGCCGTCGCTGCTGCCCCAGTCGCTCGACGCGGCGTAGACCCCCGTCGGCACCGGCACGGCGTGCAGGTACGTGAAGAGCGGGCGCAGGGCGTAGTCGATGGCGAGCGAGTGCCGCTCGGTCCCGCCCGTGGCACCGAGGAGGACGGGCATCCCCGAGAGCGACTGCGGGTCGAGCACGTCGATGAACGACTTGAAGAGCCCGCTGTAGCTCGTCGTGAAGATGGGGGTGACGGCGATGAGGCCGTCCGCGCCCGTCACGGCCTGGATCGCGGCGTCGAGCCTCGGGCTCGGGAATCCCGTGAGCAGGTTGTTCGTGACATCCTGCGCGACGTCCCTGAGCTCGACGACGGTCACCTCGACCTCCTCGCCCACGGCCCGCACGACGGCCTCGGTGAGGCGGTCGGCGAGCAGGCGCGTGGAGGAGGGCTGGCTGAGGCCCGCGGCGACGACGGCTAGGCGCTTCATGCGGGCACCTCGGCCCTCTGCTCGGCGCGAGCCTTGAGCGACGCGTGCGTGGGCGCGTCCGGCACGTCGGCGGGGCGGTTCACGGCGAACTCCTTGCGGAGGGCGGGAACGACCTCCTCGCCGAGGATGTCGAGCTGCTCGAGCACGGTCTTGAGCGGGAGCCCCGCGTGGTCCATGAGGAACAGCTGGCGCTGGTAGTCGCCGAAGTGGTCGCGCATGGCGGCGTACTTGTCGATGACCTCCTGCGGGCTTCCCACGGTGAGCGGCGTCTGGGCGGTGAAGTCCTCCATCGAGGGTCCGTGGCCGTAGACGGGCGCGTTGTCGAAGTACGGGCGGAACTCGTTCACCGCGTCCTGCGACTTCGCGCGCATGAAGGCCTGGCCGCCGAGTCCCACGATCGCCTGCGCGGCGGTTCCGTGGCCGTAGTGCTCGAAGCGCTGGCGGTAGTAGCCGATGAGGCGCATGTAGTGCTCCTTGGGCCAGAAGATGTTGTTCGCGAAGAAGCCGTCGCCGTAGTACGCGGCCTGCTCGGCGATCTCGGGGCTGCGGATGCTGCCGTGCCACACGAAGGGCGGCACGCCGTCGAGCGGCCGGGGCGTGGACTGGAAGCCCTGCAGGGGCGTGCGGAACTTGCCCTCCCAGTCGACGAAGTCCTCGCGCCACAGGCGGTGCAGGAGGTTGTAGTTCTCGAGGGCGAGCGGGATGCCCTCCCTGATGTCCTTGCCGAACCACGGGTACACGGGGCCGGTGTTGCCGCGGCCCATCATGAGGTCGACGCGGCCGTCGGCGAGGTGCTGCAGCATCGCGAAGTCCTCGGCGATCTTCACCGGGTCGTTCGTGGTGATGAGCGTCGTGCTCGTCGAGAGCACGAGGTCGGTCGTCTGCGCCGCGATGTAGGCGAGGGTCGTCGTGGGGCTCGAGGAGACGAACGGCGGGTTGTGGTGCTCACCGAGCGCGAAGACGTCGAGACCGACCTCCTCAGCCTTCTTGGCGATCGTGACGAGGGCCTTGATGCGCTCGCCCTCGGTCGGCGTCGTCCCGTTGGTGGGATCGGTCGTGACGTCGCTGACGGTGAAGATTCCGAACTGCATTTCATTCTCCAAAGTTCATGCGTTTGCATCGAATAGTCTAGTCAACGGGCATCCCCGCCCCCGTATTCCCGTGACCCCCTAAGTGGTGACAAACCGGAACCGATCTCGTGCCGAAGGTATCTGTAGAAGAGGAAACTCAACGGCAGGACCCCAGATCCTGCCGTACGGGGCGTCTCGCAGGCATCGGGTGCCGACGAGACCTGAGTACCGACGGGGGTCGGTACGACCCGGTGGTGGCCAGAGGGGTCTGGCCACCACCAGTACCTCTCCTACAGACAAGACCGAAGGACCTCCGGCGCCGCTTACCCGCGCCGGAGTTCCTTCGTTAAGGCGCTACACGCAGTTCTGCGGTGCATCGCCCTTCTCCACGGACGCGAAGAACGACAGCACCGACGGGATCGCCGTGAGCGCGACGAGGGCGTGGGTGATGCCGGCGAACTCGTCGAACTGCACCTTCTCCCCCGCGGCGCACAGGCCCTTCACGTAGTCGGCGGTCGCGGTCGGGATGACGAGCTTGTCGTCCAGCCCCTGCGCGATGTACACGGGGATGCCGAGCGGCGAGCCGCCGGCGCTGTTCTCGGTGAGGATCGTCTTCCACGGCTCCGTGGTCGAGGGATCGCTCGTCACGAACCCGCCCACGAGCGGGCCCGTGATGGCGTGGATCTCGTCGGTCTGCGTGAGCAGGCACAGCTGCTCGACCTGGGGCGCGGCCTTCTGCCCCGCGGGGGTGAGGATCGACCACAGATCGTCGTCGGGGTACCGGTGCTGGTAGACCTCGACCATCGCGGGGATCGCGAGCGAGGCGATCGTCACGCCCGACACGTCGATGATGTCGTCGCTAAGCAGATCGGTGAGTGAGGCCGCGGGAGCCGCGACGGCCACGGCCCGCACGTCGAGCTCGGGCGCGTACGACGTCGCCTGCTGCGCCGCGAAGAGCGCGGCCTGGCCGCCCTGCGAGTGGCCCCACAGCAGCACCTTGTCGCCCAACGAGATGTCGGGGAGGTTCTTGCCCGCGCGCACGGCGTCGAGCACGTTGTTCCCCTCGGTCACGCCGATGAGGTACGACGACGGGCCGGGCAGCGACATGCCCTGGTAGTCGGTGGCGACTATCGCGTAGCCCTGCGCGAGCAGGTTCGCCATGCCCTCGATGAGGCTGAACGGCGTGAGCGAGAGCGACGGTCCGCAGGCGGCGGCCGAGCCCGTGGTGGGGTGCGCCCACGACACGACGGTGCGGCCCTCCTTCGGCGCGGGCAGGTCGGGCACGATCACGACGCCCGAGACGGCGATGTCGTCACCGGCCAGATCCGTCGAGTGGTACAGCACTCGCCACGCGCGCGTGCCCGCGGGCGCGCTCTCGATCGTCTTCGCGCGGATGAGGTCGCCGGGCTCGCCCGCGGGCAGGTCGGCGGGCAGCGTGTAGAACTCGGCGTTCGTCATCTGGTCGGAGTACTCGAACACCGTCCGGCGCTCGGCCTCGAGCACGCAGCCCGAGAGCAGCATCGCGACGACGAGCGCGAGCGCCGCGAACCGCTTCACCGCGTCTGCCCCATGAGCAGCTCGACGCGGTACAGGCCCCCCTTGCGGATGATCTCGACCGGGATGCGCTGCTTGCGGCCGAGGATGTCGAGCCGCGAGAGCGCCTCGTCGACGACGGCCTCGAGGCCGCGGGGCACCCAGCCCACCGGCGGGCTCACGCGCGACCCCGTGAAGAGGCGCACCTCGATCTCGGCATCCTGCCCCTCCTGCTGCTGCGAGCGCCTGCTGATGGCGGTCTCGAGCGGGGATGCGCCGCTCTCCACGATCTCGCGCAGCGCGTCCTGGTGCGGGTTGCTGCCGGCGAGGCGGATCCGCACGCGCCCGTTGGCGGGCACGAGCACCCCGCGGTAGTGGTTGAGCGACCCTTTGCCGAGGTCGTTGCGGTCGTGAGAAGGCATGAACGGATCGTACCCGCAAGGGGTTCTGCGCCGGATCGCGGCGTTCGTAGGGTGGGGTCATGACCGAGGTCGTGATCTTCGCACCCTCCCCCGTCCTCACCGTGACGGTCGAGGACCACCCCGACGGGCCCGAGGTGCACCTGCACGCGGGCGGCCAGGGCGTGTGGCAGGCGCGCATGCTCCTGCGGCTGGGCGTGGACGTCACGATGGTGAGCGTCCTCACGGGCGAGAGCGGCAGGATGCTCCGACACCTGCTCGGCGACGAGGGCATCCGCGTGGTCGCCGTCGACCGCACGGGCCGCGGCGCCGCGTACGTGCACGACCGCAGGGGCGGGGAGCGCGTGCGCATCGTGGAGACGGGCGGCGAGCCCATCTCGCGCCACGACCTCGACGAGCTCTACGGCCACATGCTCGGCGAGGGCCTGGGCGCCGACCTCGTCATCCTGAGCGGGCCCGCAAGCGAGGAGGCCCTCCCCGCCGACGTGTACCGGCGGCTCGCCGCCGACCTGCGCACGGGCGGCACGCGCGTCATCGTCGACCTCGCGGGCGAGCGGCTCAAGGCGGCGCTCGCGGGCGGCGTGAGCCTCGTGAAGGTGAGCGACGAGGAGCTGCTCGCCGACGGCCTCATCCACGAGAACGACACCCACCACATCGTCTCGGCGATGAAGAAGATGCACGCCGACGGCGCCGAGACTGTCGTGGTGACGCGCAACAGCGAGCCGCTGCTGATGTTGTCGGAGGGGCTCGTCGTGAGCGTGCACACGCCCACGATGGAGGTCGCCGACACGAGCGGCGCGGGCGACTCCCTCACGGCGGGTGTCGCGGCATCCCTCGCCCGCGGCAGCAGCGTGCGCGAGGCGATAGCCCTCGGCGCTGCTGCGGGGGCCCTCAACGTCACGCGGCACGGCCTCGGCACCGGGGATGCCCAGACCATCGAGAAGCTGCGCGCCCTCGTGACCGTGCGCGAGCACGAGAACACCGCGTCCGTGCAGACGCTCTCGCCGAGCGGGCTCGCCGCCAAGGCACGGGAGTCGCGGTGAGGGCCCTCATCACCAACGACGACGGCATCGACTCCCCCGGCCTGCACGCGCTCGCCGCCGCCGCGCGCGACCACGGCCTCGACGTGGTCGTGGCGGCCCCCGCGCGGCAGTCCAGCGGGTCGAGCGCGTCGATCACGGCCGCCGAGGATGACGGGCGCATCCACATCGACCGCCGCGAGCTGCCCGGGCTCGCGGGCATCCCGGCCTTCGCCGTGCGCGGGGCACCGGGGCTCATCGCCCTCATCGCGTCGAACGGCGCGTTCGGCGACAAGCCCGACCTCGTGCTCTCGGGCATCAACCACGGCGCGAACGTGGGCAACGCGATACTCCACTCGGGCACCGTGGGCGCGGCGCTCACGGGCGGCATGGGCGGCGCGCGCGGGCTCGCGGTGTCGCTCGACGTGGGCTTCGAGCCCGAGGACTTCGCGTGGGATGCCGCGGCCGCCGTCACCCGCACGGTGCTGCCGACCCTGCTCGCGCTGCCGCCCGGCACCGTGCTCAACCTCAACGTGCCGAACGTGCACACCGAGGCGGACGTGCGCGAGGCGACCCTCGCCCCGTTCGGAATCGTGCAGACGACGATGCACCGCGACGGGGAGCACCACGTGCGGCTCGCGGTCGAGGACCTGCCCAACGATCCCGTGCCGGGCAGCGACGCCGCCCTGCTCGCGGAGGGCTACGCGACGCTCACGAGCATCACGGCCGTGTCAGCCGTCCCGCTGCCGTCCGGCGCGCGCTAGCGAGCTCAGTCGAGCACGAGCACGATCTTGCCGGGACCGTGCGAGCCGAGCAGCCGCTCGTACGCCTCCCCCACGGCCTCGAGCGCGAACACCGACTCGATCGGGAACTCGAGATCCCCCGACGCGATGAGCCGCGCGACCTCGTCGAGGCCCGCCTTGTCGAGCGCCCGACCGCCCACCGCCGTCGTGCCGTACTTCTCGGCGGCGCCGTAGTCCGCTATCGAGTTGACGCGGCCGGCGGGTGCGCCCGCGGCGAGCGCCGCGTCCACGGACTCGCGGCCGTGGTTGTCGAGGGCGGCGGTGATGTGCAGCTCGGCGAGCGCCTCGGCGAGCCCCTCGCCGTAGGAGACGGGCGTGATGCCGAGGGAGCGCAGGTAGTCGTGGTTGGCGGCGCTCGCCGATCCGACGACGCTCGCGCCCGTGCGCAGCGCGAGCTGGGCCGCGAGGTTGCCGACGCCGCCCGCCGCGGCGCTCACGAAGACGGTGTCGTCGGATCCGAGGCCCAGGGAGTGCACGCTGTTCCACGCGGTGCGGCCCGCGATGCTCAGGGATCCGGCCACCTCGTAGGGCAGGTCCGCGGGCTTGTGGGAGAGCTGGTCGGCCGCGACGATCACGAAGTCGGCCTGGGCGCGCGACGGCACCTGCCCGAACACGGCATCCCCGAGCTGGACGTCGGTCACTCCCTCGCCGAGCTCGTCGATGTCGCCCGCGAAGTCGTGGCCGTTGCCACTCGGCAGCGCGGGCTTCGCGCCCGACGAGGTCGGCGCCCCGCGGAAGAGCTTCGCGTCGAGCGGGTTGAGCCCCGCGGCGCGCACCTTCACGCGCACCTCCCCGGCACCCGGGTGCGGGTTCTCCGCCTCCACGACCTCGAGAACCTCAGGACCACCGATGGAGTTGTACTGGACGCGTCGCATGTCTCCAGTATCTACCGGCAGCGTCTACCGCGGCTCGACCCTGAGGGTTGCCGCTACGGCGTCGGGCAGCAGCAGGATGCGCGGGAATCCCGGCCCGCCGTACTTGGCGAGGTAGGCGTCACTCACGGCCTGCTCCTGCTCCGCCGGCGCGGGGACGAGGCGCACGGGCATCCTCGTGCCCTCGAGCTCGGCGTTCTGCTCGGGCTGCAGCTCGGCGCGGCGGTACCAGCCGCTGCCCGTGCCGTCCTGCGAGCGCAGGTAGACGGCGCCGCCGACGCGCACCACCCACACGGGCACCTCGACCGTGGGCCGCCCCTCCCGCTCCAGGACGAGCACGAGCTCGTCGGCGGACTCGAAGGTGCTCAGGACGTCGTCGTTCCAGGTCATGGCCGCAATGCTAGTTCGCAGGCTCCTCGCCTAGATTGGCCCTGTGGAAACTTGGCTCGCGCCCACCGTGCTCGCGGTAGTCGGCCTCGCCGTGCTGGCCTTCGGCGTCTACGTCTGGCGCGGGGCCGTGAGCATCGTCGAGGATGCCCTCCGCACCCTGCACGGCATGTTCGGCGAGGGGTTCCCCGGCCTGTTCACGGGCGATGCGGACCCGCGGGCCGCGCGCATCCCCGGTGCCGTGATGATCGGCCTGGGCCTCGTGTCCGTCGGCGCGGCGGTCGTGCTCGTGATCGTGCGCTAGCCGCGCTTGAGCAGGTGGCGGTACCGCTGGATCGCGTATCCGACGATCATCCGTGCTTTGTGCCAGCCGGTGAACTCGACAGGCTTTAGCGCCCGCCAGAACTCCCCGACGCGGTAGTGCGCCGTCGCGCCGGGGATCATGTACACGCGGGCGAGATCGCCCGTAGCGCCGATCGCCCTCTCCCGGCTCGCCTGCACGGCGTAGTCGGCACGGTCGGGCCTGCTCCCCGCGTGCGCGGGCGAGGTCGCCCGTTCGCGCAACCACGAGTGCTCGTAGTTGAGCCACGAGCTGAGTGCCTCTGATTCCGAGAACGCGTCACGGTGCTGGGCGAGCCCCTCGTCGGGGGCATGTTCCAGCGCGCGCGCGACATTCGCGAGCCGGGCGCGGAGCGCGACGCCCTCGCTGCCGCTCATGCTCGCACGCACCTCCGCGAGGCGCGCACCGACCTGGCGAGCCCGCCCCCGCCGCACGAACCACCGTGCATCGGGCATGCGCTCCATGTGCTGGACCACGCGGCCGTACGTCTCCAGCAGCGCGGCCTTCGCCCGATCGCTGACCGCAGTCTCGGGAGAGGCCCACCTCCGGATGGCGCGCCACAGCGTGCGCTCTGCTGCGAGCAGATCCCCTCGGACCCACTTGATGGCCCCACGCCGTTCGGCTCTGCGAGCCCGATCCTCGAGGGTGCCGCCGGAGAACGCCGCTTCCCACGCTGCACGTGCTTTCCGGTATCGGCCCGCCCCCCAGTAGGCGTCCGCGAGCCTGTCCCATTCGACCGGGCTCAAGGCGCGCTGCTCGGAGTAGGCATCGATGACTCCCGCGCGGTAGCCCATCCTGGCGAACAGCGCGGCGGATGCGGCCCGGCGCTCGGGCTCGGAGGGTTCGAAGTCGCCGGTCCAATCCCGGCGGGCCAGGGCCGTACCGGGATGGGGCAGCGGAAGGCCCCACAGCCCGGACATGCGGGCGAAGAGGTCACGGAGCGGGCCCTTGACCGCCGTGACCTGGACGCCCGACCCACGCAGCCTCGCCAGGAGGTCCCTCCCCGGGATGTCTGCGTCGGCATCCCAGTCGAATGCCTCGGTCGAGTACTCGTACCACAGAACGCGCGGTGCGCCCGGCCCGCTCAAGCGCTCGACAAGGTACGGCGTCGCGTCGAAGAAGTCCGAGCCGCTGTACCCGATGACCACCAACCACTCGACGTCGGCGCGCGATAGCTCGTGGTCCAGGCGGGCGACGAGCGGCGCGGGGAAGCCGTTCTCGATGACTCCCAGCCTGGCGCCGAGTCCCGCGATGTCCCCGTGCGGTGCCAGCTCGCCGTGGAAGTGCACCACCTCGGCGGGCGACCCGCTCGAACGCTCGATGCAGGTGTCGAAGTTCGCGGTGATGAGGGAGGCGCCTGCCCTGCCGAGAGTGTTGAGGAACTCGTGGTGCGCGTTGGACGGAGGACCCTCGAGATCGTTGAGCGCGCTTCGCAGGCCGCGCGCGCCGTACACCTCGAAGACGGCGTCCAGCACCGTCTCAAGCCGCGGCCTCATGTCGGCGTTCGGCACCTGCAGGGTGTCGTAGAGGTCGCGGATCGTCGCCGCGGTCGACGGCATCATGAACCCGTCGAGGGCGCGATGGGTGAGGTCGGTGCCCCGTGGCCCGTTTGTCGGGCTGTCCACGGAGATACCCGCGCCCAGCCACAGGACGAGGCTGCTCGGCGAGGTAGCGGTCCAGACCACGTGCTCAGGGTACGGCGCACATGGTTCAATTGCGAGGAAATCCCGTGTTCACGGCAGGAAGGCGAGGCGCGCATGGCCGCGGTCGAGGAGATCCGTCCCACGAGCTGGGCACACCTGCAGGAGCTGCTCTTCACCGATCCCTGGCCGGGTCACGCGGGAGAGTTCCACTCGCACCTGATCCATCGCGGCACGATCGATGTGGCTTGGAAACTCGACAGCTCTCTCGAGCGGCTCGCGATCGTGAAGCACGAGGGGTCCCTCCTGCGCAACTTCACGAAGTACTCCCGCCTGCCCGGCACCCCCGATGTCGGCAAGTGGGACTGGCTGACGATCGGGCAGCACCACGGCCTTCCGACCCGGCTGCTCGACTGGACGTACTCACCGCTCGTCGCGCTGCACTTCGCGACGACGGAGGCGCGTTCGGTGCCGATGTCGCCCACCGATCTCTACAAGACCGACGGGGTGGTGTGGCACCTCGACTACGTGCGGGCCAACGAGCGGCTGCCCGACACGCTCAAGCGAGACCTCGAGAAACAGGAGGCCTTCGCCGCGACGACGAAGTTCCTCGACGAGCACGATATCGATCCGATGAATCCCGGCCGCTCGTTCCCCACGGCCGATCCGTTCCTGCTGATCATCGAGCCCCCGTCGCTCGACGACCGCGTGGTGAACCAGTACGCGGGCCTCTCGGCGATGTCGGACCTCTCGGTGCCCATGATCGACTGGCTCGAGGCTGCACCCGAGCCCATCGCGCTGAAGATCATCATCCCCAAGGAGATGAAGCCCGAGATCCGGGAGAAATTGGACAAGGCCAACATCAACGAGCGCGTGATCTACCCGGGCCTGGACGGTCTGAGCACCTGGCTAGCCCGCTACTACCAGAGCGGTCCACGGAGCGACTGGCCCTAGGGACGAGAAACGGGCCGCCACCCGTAGGTGACGGCCCGTCGTCAAGTTCGACGCGATCCGCGACTAGCGGCGCAGTCCGAGACGCTCGATGAGCGAGCGGTAACGCTCGATGTCGACGTCCTGGAGGTAGCCCAGGAGACGGCGGCGCTGTCCGACGAGCAGCAGCAGGCCACGACGCGAGTGGTGGTCGTGCTTGTGCTCCTTCAGGTGCTCCGTCAGGTCCTTGATGCGGTGCGTGAGCATCGCGACCTGGACCTCGGGGGAACCCGTGTCGCCCGGGTGGGTTGCGTACTCTTCGATGATCGCCTTCTTGACACTGGCCTCAAGAGCCATAGGTGATCCCCTCTCTCCTCGTTGCGCGGCGCCCCTTGTCGGAATGACTGGGCTCTCTTTATCCGCGGCCGTTAGACGGCAACCTTGGGAGTTTAGCAGAGGCGAGGAGGCTACGGCGCCCCCGTGAGCAGCGCCCCGACGAGGACGACCAACCCCACGACGACGAATACGAGCAGGTAGGTGTCGAGGAGGATCGCGAAGACCGTACGAGGCAGGCCCCGGCACTCCCCCGTGCGAATCTGTCGCACCGCACCGCCCGCGGCGATGAACGACACCACGACGAGAGCGACCACGACCGTGCGGGTCAGTGCGTAGAGCACGACGTACGCGAGCGACGCCGCACCGTAGGCGAGGTCGGCATCCGTCCCGCTCGCAGACTCGAAGACCTTGTTGAGGATTCCGACGAGGATGTTCACGCCGAGCGGTATGAGCGCGAACAGCAGTGCCCGCCTGGCGAGCGGGCTCACGGGCCTGGTGGTCGTCTGTTCGGTCGGCGGCGCGAGCTCGGTCACGCACCCAGCATGGCGGCGAACGTGAGGATTGTCACGATTCCGACGGCAAGAGCGATCCACCCCACCCGCCGCCGCCAGGCCGCATCCACCTCCACCTTGAGCCGCGCGATCCGCCCCTCCACGCGCGCATCCCCGGGCACGTACGCCTCCCACCCCGCCGGAACGGGCACGGGGCCGAAGCGCGGCTTGCGGCGCGACAGGTAGCGCCCGAGCTGGGACGCGGCGAGCACCTCGACACCGTCCGCCCCGGGCTTGAGGGCGAGGGTGGCGGGGTCGACGATGGCGACGATGGGCGTCACGATGACCCCCAGCTGCGTGCTGAGGCGGCGGGCATGGTGGCGGGCATCCTGCAGATGGTTCGTGCGGTGTCCGTTGACGAGCAGCTCCGCGGGGCCGACCCACACGCGCTGCCGAGAGTGGTTCTTGACGGCGACCGTGTACGCGCCGGCGGGGCCGAGCAGCAGGTCGGGCGCCTCCGCGGCGGGGTCGGTGCAGCGCAGCACCGTCCACTCGGGGCCGAGGGCACGCAGCGTGCGCGCGACCTCGAGCTCGCCGAGGGCGCCGCGGTACCACGGTCGCGCGTCCGGCAGGACCGGGTCCTGACCGAAGAGCCAGGCGAGGCGGCTCTGGCGGCGCGCGCTCGACTGGATGCGCAGGCACTCCGTGACCACCGAGTACGTGCGGGTAGTGAGGCTCCCCCGAGCCAGCGTGTCTGTCATGATCCCCCCAGATCGTGTGAGGCCAGTCAACCGTTCGGACGCACCCGGGCGTCAGTCCCCTGTTGTGGGTCGGCCATATCCCCCATGCGGCGCGAGGATGCCCGGGAATACGATCACGCACATGAAGACCTTTCACAGCGCAGCGGCGGCGGCCGCGCTCCTGCTCGCCCTCGGCCTCGCGGGGTGCTCCACCCCCGCGGCGGACACCTCGACGGACACGGGAACCGACTCGGGCGGCACGACCCAGGGCGACGCCACGACCGACGACACGGGCGACGGCACCCTCGTCACGATCTCGGGCTCGGGCGACTACACCGTGGGCGTCGACGCGCCCTACGGCGGCTACCAGCTCAAGGATGCGAACGAGCAGCCCGCCGGCTGCACGTGGGCCGTCGAGGATGGCGACGGCAACATCCAGTTCCAAGACCAGGGCATCACGGTGTTCCTGACCGAGGAGAACAAGTTCTTCCAGACCTCCGGCTGCCCCGACTGGGTGCAGTTCGAGTAGTCCGGATATTTTCTGCGGCCCCCCTGTCGATTCGGCGGGGGCGCTGCGTCATGCTTGCGAGAGGCGGGAGAAGCCCCCTCCACCAGCAGTGAGGATGACCCCATGGAATACCTGCTCCTACTCGGCGAGGTCGAGTCGCGGAACGTCATGATGCCGGGCACCCCCGGCTTCGAGGAGTACATGGCCGACTGGACGGCCTACAACCAGAAGCTCATCGACGGCGGGCACTGGATCGGCGGCGGCCGGCTGCAGCCCGCGGGCTCGGCGACCACGATCCGGCGCGAGTCGGGCAAGGACACGCTCGTCGACGGCCCCTTCGCCGAGACGAAGGAGCAGCTGGGCGGCTACTACCTCATCAGCGCGGCAGACCTCGACGAGGCCCTCGAGCTCGCCGCGGGGATGCCGTTCATCGACGCCGTCATCGAGGTGCGCCCGATCGCGTTCCGGCCCGACGCGCAGTAGTTGGGCGCCTTCGACGCGGAGATCACGCGCCTCGCGCGCGAGGAGGGCGGGCATGTGCTCGCCCTCCTCGCGCACCGCTTCGGCGATCTCGACCTGGCGGACGAGTGCGTGCAGGATGCCCTGCTCGCCGCCACGTCGTGGGAGTCGGTCCCGGCCAACCCGGCCGCGTGGCTGTTCACCGTCGCGCGCAACCGCGCCGTCGACCGCCTGCGTCGCGCAGCTGCTGAGCGGCGCAGGCTCTCCGCGGCGTCGTACCTCATGACCCTGCCCGAGACGGAGGAGCCCGACATGGTCGTCGAGCATTCCGACGTGGGCGACGAGCGGTTGCGGCTCGTGCTGCTGTGCTGCCATCCCGCGCTCGACCGAGACGCGCAGGTCGCGCTCACCCTGCGGCTCGTGGGCGGCCTCACGACGCCCGAGATCGCCTCGGCGTTCCTCGTGCCGGAGGCGACGCTCGCGCAGCGCATCGTGCGGGCGAAGCGCAAGATCCGCGACGCGGGCATCCCCCTCAGCATCCCCGCCTCGCTCGACGAGCGCGTCGAGACGGTGCTCACCGTGCTTTACCTCGTGTACAACGAGGGCTACCTGTCGCGGTCGGCCGAGGGTGCGCGGCTCGACCTCGTGGACGAGGCGATCCGGCTCACGACGGCGCTCGCATCCCAGCTGCCCGACAACCCGGAGGTGCTCGCGCTGCTCGCCCTCGAGCTCTACGGCAAGTCGCGGTCGAAGGCGCGGTTCGCGGGCGGAGAGCTCGTGCTGCTCGAGGATCAGGACCGAACGACGTGGGACGCGCAGCTCATCGGTCACGGCAACCGCGCGCTCGCCGCGGCCCTCGCGCGCGACATCCCCGGGCCCTTCCAGCTGCAGGCCTGGATCGCCTCGCAGCACGCCAATGCGCGCACGGCCGCCGACACCGACTGGACGGCGATCGCCTCGGCGTACGCGCAGCTGCTCGAGCTCGCGCCCTCCCCCGTCGTCGCCCTCAACCGCGCCGTCGCGGTCGCGATGGCCGACGGCGCGCCCGCGGGCCTCGCGCTGCTCGACGACGTCCACGGTCTCGACGAGTACCACCTCTACTGGGCGGCGCGGGGCGAGCTCCTCGCGCGATCGGGCGACGAGGATGCCGCGGCTCCCGCCTTCCGCCGGGCTCGCGCCCTCACGACCAACGCCGCAGAGCTCAGGCACCTCGACCGGCGGATCGCGGCACTCCTCCACAGCCCCTAGGCACACGAGTTCTCCACCAATGTGGCTTCTGACCTGCATTTCTCTACCTCATACTGGTATTGTCGTGTCATGAGCTCCCCCGACGTCGACTCCCTCCAGCAGGCCATCGCGCTGCTGGCCGCGGTCGCGGCCGAGGGCCCTCGGCGCCTCACCGACGAGGAGCTGTGCGCCTTCGTCTCCGATGTGGAGTCGGCGGGCAGGCTGGTCGACGCGGCGCGCGTGCTCGCGGCGGCGGAGGTCGACGAGCGCTCCCGGTTCGAGCTCGGCAGCGCGGGGCTCGCCTACCGCTTGGGCCACCGCCGGGGCGTCCACCTCGTCGAGCAGCTCACGCGCGTGCCTCAGGTCGAGGCCGCGCGGCGCATCAGGCTCGGGTCCGCGATCGCGCCGCAGTCCGGGCTCGGCGGCAGCATCGTCCCGCCCGCGTTCGAGCACGTCGCCTCGGCGGTCGCCGAGGGTGCCGTGGGCGCTGATGCGGCGAGCACCGTCGTCCGATGCCTCACACAGGCCGCCCGCGACGGCGCAGACCCCGTGCACGTCCAGGCGGCGGAACGCGCCCTCACCGACGAGGCTCGCCGCGTCACGGCTGACGAGGTGGCGATCATGGCGCGGGTCTGGCGCGACGCGCTCGACCCCGACGGCACCGAGCCGCGAGAGGAGGCGCTGCGGCAGCAGCGCTCGTTCGTGCTGAGCGCGGAGCGCAACGGGGTGGTGCCGTTCCACGGAGTCGCGAGCCCCGTCGAGGCCGCCGAGCTCAAGGCCCTGCTCTCCGAGTCGATGGCGCCCGACGCGGCGCCGCGCTTCCTCTCCGACGAAGACCTCGCGCGCGGCAGCGAGAGCATCACGACCCCCGAGGGCGATGTCGTCACCCACGTCCGAGACCCGCGGTCGCGCGAGCAGCGCCAGTTCGACGTGCTCATGGGCGTGCTCCGCGCGGGCGTGCGGTCGACCGGCATGGGCAGCACGGCGACCGTGCTCGCCGTGGTGAGCCTCGACGCCCTCGAGTCGGGCCGCGGGGTCGGCTGGCTCGACGGCGTCTCCGAGCCCGTGAGCGCCGCGACGATCGGCGAGCTCGCGTGCGACTCGGGCTTCCGCCGCGTCGTGCTCGGTCTCCACGGCGAGATCCTCGACCTCGGCCGCACCGAGCGCTACTTCACCTCCGCCCAGCGTCTCGCCCTCGCCGCCCGCGACGGAGGGTGCGTGTGGCCGCAGTGCACGGCACCGCCCAGCTGGTGCCACGCCCACCACGTCGAGGAGTGGTCGCAAGGCGGCGCCACAGATATCGGCAACGGCGCGCTCCTCTGCTCCGCCCACCATCACATGCTCCACGCGTCGGAGTTCACGATGCGCATGATCGACGGGCGGCCGCACCTGCTCGCGCCGCCCTGGCTCGATCCGGGCCGGGAGTGGAAGGTCGCGGGGCGCTCCCGCGCGCTGTGGCGGCCTCCCGTCGCCGCCTGAGGCGGCATGGGAGAGAATGAGCACGTGACCGAGTCGCTCATCCTTGATGTCCTGCTGGTCCTCATGCTCCTCGGCTACGTCGCCTACGGGTTCCGCAACGGGCTCTCACGCAGCGCCTTCACGATCGCGGGCATCATCGCGGGCATCATCGCGGCGTTCTTCCTCGCGCCGCTCATCGCGGGGCTCGTGCCCGTGCCGTTCCTGCACCTGGGTGTGACGGTGGTCGTCGCCATCGGCTTCGTGGCGCTGGGGCACGCCCTCGGCAGTGCGATCGGGCGGTTCATCCGCCGCGGCATCCTCTCGAGCCCGCTGAGCGGCATCGACCGCGTGCTGGGCGCCGTCGTCACGGGCGTGGTCGCGGCCCTCGTCGCGTCGATGGTCTCGTTCAGCGTGTCGCAGCTGGGCGTGCCCGTGCTCTCGCGCGCGATCGCAGGCTCCACGTTCCTGCGCATCGTCAACACGCTCACGCCCGACCCGGTCGAGGCGTTCCTCGCCCAGGTGCGCGGCGCGGTTGTCGACAAGGGCATCCCGCTCTTCACGGGCGCTGTCGAGGGCACCCCGACGATCCCCCAGATCGACACGGGCAGCGGCGCCCTCAACCAGGCCGCCCAGTCCGTCGTGCGCATCACGGGCAACGCCTACGCGTGCGGCGTCTCGCAGTCCGGCTCGGGCTTCGTCGTCTACCAGGATCGCGTCGTGACGAACGCCCACGTGGTCGCGGGCGTCACCGACCCCGTGATCGAGACCCTCGCCGGCCAGTCGATCACCGGCACCGTCGTGTACTTCGACCCCGTGGACGACCTCGCGGTCATCGCCGCGCCGGGGCTCGAGGCGCCCGCCCTGCCGCTCGCCTCCACGCTCGACGCGGGCACGGATGCCGCGGTCGAGGGCTACCCGTACGGCGGCCCGTTCACGTCCGGGGCGGCCAACATCATCTCCGTCACACGGCCGGCGGTGCCCGACATCTACAGCGACACCCGCAACCAGCGCGAGGTGTACACGCTCGCCGCCGACATCCGGGAGGGCAACTCGGGCGGGCCGCTACTCACCCTCGACGGCTCCGTCGCGGGGGTCGTGTTCGCGCGCAGCTCCGACCGGGCTGACGTGGGCTACGCCATGACGATGCTCGAGCTCGAGCCCGTCACGAACCAGGCCGCGGGCCTCACCGAGACGGTGTCGACGGGCAGCTGCATCCGCGACTAGCGGCGCTAGCGGCTCAGGCGCAGCAGGTCGGGCGGCTCGGGGCAGGAGTCCGTGTCGCCGTCGCCCGCCGACGCGAACGCCGACCAGTTCCAGTCGTTGCCGAGGCGCTTGATCGCGTCGCGAGGGAAGACGACGGTCACGGTCGAGCCGTCCACCTTCGCCGCGCGCGGGTCAACGTCGTCCCTGTCGTCGCGGTCGAAGTCCTGCACGAAGACCTCCTCGATGTCGCCGTCACGCAGCGAGACGCCGAGGAGGTACGTCTTGTCGCCGCCGCGCTGCACCGTCACGCCGAGCGCGACCTCGCCGTCGGGCGGGGGCGTCGCGAGCCGGAACTGCACGGCCAGGGCACCGTCGGCGAGCGCGAGCTTGGCGGAGTCGAGGTCGAGCGCCGCGTCGCCGAGCGCGTCGACGCACTCGTTGGTGCCTGGCTCGGGACGCTCGACCACGGGCGGGGCGGGAGCGGGCGCCGGCGCCTCGACCGGGGCCGTGGTCGTCGGAGACGTCGTCGGCGCGGCCACGGGGGCCTCCGAGGGCGCCGTCATGCCGCGCAGGACCGCGGCGATCACGAGCCCCACGACGACGGCGAGCGCGAGCCCGCCGACGCCCGCGACGGCGTACCGGAGGCGGGGGCTCACCGCTCGATGTACCAGTCCGTGAACTCGCGGGCGCGGCCGTCGTCGGCGAGCCGGAGCACCCAGAGGTTGTCGAACACGCGACCGGGGTAGGTCGTGAGGCAGCGGATCACCGCGGTGTCCGCCTCGAGCGCCACGGGCTGCCACTCGAACGTCGTGTCGCCAGGGGCGTCCTGCTGTGCGAGCCACCGCTCGACGATGTCGGCGTGCCCGACCCAGGGCTCGGAGTTCGGGCCGTCGCGGTACTCCGCATCCTCGGCGAAGGCCGCGCGGATGTCGTCGGGGTCGTTCGAGAGCCACGCCGCGCGGTACAGGTCCACCCACGCGGCGACTGTCGCAGCCGAGGTCGCCATGCCCTCCACGATACGGCGGCTAGGAGCGCATGACCACCGAGACGAGGGTGGCGATGACCGAGCAGACCCCGACGTAGACGACGATCGTGGCGGCGGCGGCCCACAGGATGCGGCGCACGAGCGCGTCGGTCACCGCGGTGCGGATGACGCCGAAGTCGCGGTGCAACTTCTGGGTGTCGAGCCCGACCTCGGGCGCCGTCGGCCACGTGGAGACGAGGTCGGCGACATCGGAGATGTGTGCGACCTCCTCGCCCGTGAGCGTGCGCGGGGCGCGTGCGAGCACGCCCTGGAGGTCGCGCGACGCGATGACCCGCACGTCGGCGGCGGGCGCCTTGACGACGAGCTTGAGCGGGTCGACGACGACGAGGAGCGGGCGCACGCGCACCGTCGCCCCGGCGGCATCGGACAGCCGTCGGGACACCTCCCCGGCCTGGCGTGCCGCCTGCTCGATGTCGTCCAGGTGCTCGCCGCCGACGGTGACGGCCGAACCCTCGACCGTCACCTCGTTGCGGCCGAAGTTCGCGGCGTGCACGGTGAAGACCCCCGCGCGGCCGATGAGGAGGTGGTCGAGCACGCCGGCCTCGAGGGGCAGGTCGTGCAGCACATCCCACGTGAGCCCGAGGTTCTCGAGGGCGTCGCCGACGAGCAGCTCGCCGAGGGCTCCGCGGTAGTGTGCGCGCGCGGCCACGGTGAGCGGGCTCGCCCCGAAGAGCCGCGCGAGCGGACCGGGCCGGGGCGCCGACTCCTGGGCACGCACGACGGCGGCCATCGCCGACTGCCCCGCTACCCGTTCGCGGAGGATGCGATTGGTGTGCATCCGTTCCCCCTCTGCTGCCCGGGAGATGTCGTGCTGAGCGAAGACGTTGGGCCGGAGGCTCCCCCGCCTCCGGCCCTACTCGTCTTCGCTGTGCTGTTCACCAGCCCGAACACTCCCTCCCCCGAAGGCTTGTTCGTGGCTCTAGTGTGCGCTCCGGCCGAGGCCGCGCACAGCCCCCACTACTGGGCATCCCTATGCGGGGGTGGGCGCGATCCCCGCGGGCAGAGCGCCCGTCGTGACGAGGTGCAGTCGCTGGGTGGGGCGGGTCATCGCGACGTACAGCGATGCCGCGCCACGGCTCGTGTCGTCGAGCATGCGCTGCGGCTCCACGATGATGACGGCGTCGAACTCGAGGCCCTTCGACTCCTGCGGGGTGATGACCGCGATCGCGCGCGTGAGGCCCACGGCGCCCCTTCCGACCTCGCGGTCGAAGGATGCGACGAGCCCCGGCAGCACCGCGTCGACGAGGTCCTCCCCCACGATCACGGCGACGGTCCCGTGCCCGAGCGCGCGGTCGGCCGTGACCGTGTCGACGACGGCGGCGGAGACGTCGTCCGTGCGCACGACGTCCACGGGCCACTCGCTCTCGCGCACCGCGCGCGAGCGGGTGATGTTGACGCCGTGGGCGACGGCCATCGACTCCGCCACCGCCGCGATCTGCGCGGGCGTGCGGTAGTTGACGGTGAGCTCCTCGAGCCGCCAGTCCTTCACATGCGGCTCGAGCGCGGCCTGCCAGCTCGTCGCCCCCGCGGCCGCCGACGCCTGGGCGATGTCGCCCACGATCGTGAACGACTTGAGCGGGTTCCGCCGCATGAGCACGCGCCACTGCATGGGCGAGAGCTCCTGGGCCTCGTCCACGACGATGTGGCCGAACGCCCACGTGCGGTCGGCGGCGGCGAGCTCGGCGGTCGTGCCGCGCTCGACGGACGCCTCGAAGCCCTCGGCGAGGGTGCGCGCATCAACGAGGCCCTCGACCTGCATGTTCTCGATCGCCGCTTGGGCGTTCTCGAGGTCGCGCTTGCGCTGCTGCTTGAGCTCGCGCTTGTTGGCGTCGGCAGCGGCGTCGACCTCGCCGAGCAGCTCGGCGGCCTCGTCGAGCAGGGCGACGTCGGAGACGGTGAACGGCTCGTCGCGCGCCCGGAGGAGCAGCGCGCGCTGCTGGGGCGTCCAGCGCGGGGTGAGCGACTCGAGCCACTGCGGGCGCGCGTAGAGGTCTTGCAGGAGCTTCTGGGGCGTGAGGGGAAGCCACGCGGTGTTGAGGGCGACCTTGACGTCGTGCGACGTGCGCAGGTCCTCCCGCAGCCACGCCTGGTCGCTCTCCTCGATCGTGTTGCCGTGCGACTTGAGCTGCTCGGCGAGCAGGCGCGCGAGCGACGAGAGGGCGACCTTGTTGAACGTCACGCGCGCGACGTTGTGCGGCTTGCGGCTCTCCCACGCGCGGTGCATCGCGGCCTGGATGACCGACGGCTCGACAGTGAGCAGCTCGCCGTTCACGTCGACGACCTGCGGCTCGCGCGGCACCACCTGCCGGGACTTCACCGCCCGCTGCAGGAGCTTGGCCATCTCGAGCGAGCCCTTGAGCGCGGCGACCTCGGGCACGTCCTCCCGCGCGACATCGACGCCAGGGAAGAGCTGGCCGACGCTCGCGAGCACGACCCCGGTCTCGCCGAGCGAGGGCAGCACGGCCTCGATGTACTGCAGGAAGCTGCGCGACGGTCCGACGATGAGCACGCCGGAACCCGCGAGGCGCTCGCGGTGCGAGTACAGCAGGTACGCCGCGCGGTGCAGCGCCACGGCGGTCTTGCCGGTGCCCGGACCGCCCTGCACGACGAGGGTGCCGCGGAGGTCGGAGCGGATGATCGCATCCTGCTCGGCCTGGATCGTCGCGACGATGTCGCCCATGCGTCCCGTGCGCTGCGAGCTCAGGGTGGCCATGAGCGCCGCCTCGCCCTGAAGCCCCTCCCCGCCCTCGGCGAGCAGCGTGCCGTCGAAGATCTCGTCGTCGATGCGCACGATCTCGCGGCCCTGGCTCTGCAGGTGGCGGCGGGCGCGCGCGCCGAGCGGCGTCGCCGCGGTCGCCTGGTAGAACGCGCGCGCCTGGGGCACGCGCCAGTCGAGCAAGAGCGGCTGCTGGTCCTCGTCGCGCAGGCCGATGCGGCCGATGTAGCGGTAGACGCTGTCGTCGTCCGACGTGCCGAGCTCGAGCCTGCCGAACGCGAGGCGCTCGTCGATCTGGCGCAGCTGGGCGATGCGGTCCTCGTAGATGCGGGCGAACGCGTCGCGCTCTGAGCGGTTCTGGTGCGTGCCGCCCTGGCTGCCGCGGCGCACGGCCTCGAGCTGCACCTGGGCCTCGTCGCGCAGCTCGTCGAGGCGCGCGTACAACGACCCGACATAGGCGCGTTCGCGCTCGAGTTCGCTCGCCATGCCGGTGCAACCTCCCACGAAAACAGGACTGTCCATTCTACGGGGATCGGCGACGGGGTCTTGCGCACCCGGTCACCCGGTGGGAGTCTGGGTGAAGTACAACTCATCGCCCAGAAGAGCCGGAGGCAGTGCCCCGCCACTGGGCGATGAGTCTGTTAACGCGAACCTGTAACGTGGCAGAGGTGATCCGCGCCATCGACTACTCCGCCCTGACGGGGGCGGTGGCGCCGGCCGAGGTCAAGGCGTTCCGCGACTCCGTGCGGGCCAGGCCCGGCTACTCCACGACGTCGGCGGTCATCACCGTCATCGTCGCGCTCGTGGTGCTCTTCGTGTTCGGGTCGTTCTTCGTGGGCATCCTCGGCACCGCCATCAGCTGGGTCTCGGCGGGCGCCGACAACCCCGTGGCGCTCGTCGCCGGCCTGTTCTTCCCCGTCGTGCTGCTCGGCGGGTTCGTGCTCCTCGCCGTCGTCGTCATCCGACAGGTGGCGCGCGGCGGCAGGTGGGAGCGCTGGTACCGCCTCGACCGGTTCGCCGCGGCCAACGGCTTCACGTTCTCGCCGCGCGACGCCGACCCGACCTATCCCGGGGCGATCTTCCAGCTCGGGCGCTCACGCACGGCCCTCGACCACCTGCGCTCGGCCTCCGACCGCTTCCTCGACTACGGCAACTACCAGTACGTCACGGGCAGCGGCAAGAACCAGACGACGCGCACGTGGGGCTTCCTCGCGCTGCAGCTCGACCGCGCCCTGCCCAACATGGTGCTCGACGCGCGGGCCAACAACGGCATCTTTGGCACCAACCTGCCCGCGACGTTCCGCAAAGACCAGGTGCTCTCGCTCGAGGGCGACTTCGACAAGTACTTCACGCTCTACTGCCCGAAGGAGTACGAGCGCGACGCGCTGTACGTGTTCACGCCCGACCTCATGGCGCTCCTCATCGACACGGCATCGCCCTACGACGTCGAGATCGTCGACACGTGGATGTTCGTATACTCGTCGTCGCCGTTCGACCTGCGCCAGCCCGCGGTGCACCAGCGGCTCCTCGGCATCGTCGACACCGTGGGCGCCAAGACGCTCTCTCAGACGGACAGGTACGCCGACGAGCGCATCGGGGACCCCGCGGTCAACCTCGTGGCCCCGCAGGGGCGGCGCCTGCGCCGCGGCGTCTCGGTCGGGGCCGTGATCTTCGTCGCCGTGTTCGCCGTCGTCTGGCTGTGGCCGTTCCTGAGCGGCCTCATTGCCGGCCTGGCCGGCCGGTGAGCACCGAGCAGCCCACGGAGCCCCGCCGCAGCGCCTTCGTCGACCTGTCGCCCCTGCGCGAGAGCCCCGCGTTCGCGCGTCTGTGGGCCGGCAACTCGATCTCGGCGATCGGCGCGCAGCTCACCCTCGTGACGATCGGCCTGCAGGTCTACGACATCACCCGCTCGACGTTCGCGGTCGCCCTCGTCTCGGGCTTCGCGCTGGTGCCCATGATCGTGTTCGGCATCTACGCCGGCCTGCTCAACGACTACTTCGACCGCCGCACCGTGCTGCTGTGGTCGGCGACGATCTCGTGGTCGTGCAGCGTCGCCCTCGCGATTCTCGCGTGGCTGCAGGTCGACATCGCGTGGCCGCTCTACGTGCTCGCGGTCATCGGCGCCGTGACCGCGAGCACGTCGGCCACGACGCGCTTCGCGATAGTCCCGCGCCTGCTGCCCGCGCGCCTGCTGCCCGCGGGGTCGGCGCTGGGCGGCATCACGTTCGGCGTCGCGCTCACGGTCGGCCCGGCCCTCGCGGGCGTGCTCGTCGCGGTCGCGGGCTTCGCGTGGACCTACACGATCGATGCCGTGCTGTTCATCGCGGGCTTCCTCGGCATCGTCACGCTGCCGGGGCTCAAGCCCGAGGGCACGACGACGCGGCCGGGATGGGCCTCGCTCAAGGGCGGCTGGGACTTTCTGCGCACCGCGCCGAACATCCGCACCTCGTTCGCCGTCGACATCATCGCCATGACCTTCGGCCGCCCGCAGGTGCTGTTCCCCGCGGTGGGGGCGCTCGTCATCGGCGGCGGATCGATCACCGTGGGGGTGCTCGTGGCGGCGGGAGCGATCGGCGTGCTCCTGTCGAGCCTGTTCTCGGGCCGCGTGACCGGCTACCGCTGGCACGGCGTCGCCATCGGCTGGGCGATAGCGGTCTACGGCGCCTTCGTCGCGGGCATGGGTGCGGTGTTCGGCGCCATGGCCACCGGCTGGTTCGGCCCCGTGACCTCGGACATCTCGGGCGCGAACATCCCCGCCCTCATCCTCGCCGCCCTCATGTCGGCGGGCATGGGCGCCTCCGACAACGTGAGCACGATCTTCCGCATGACGATGATGCAGTCGGCCGTGCCGGACGAGATGCGCGGGCGCATCCAGGGCGTGTTCACCGTCGTCGTCACGGGCGGTCCGCGGCTCGGCGAGATGGTCATGGGCGGGCTCGCGGGCATCACGTCGCTGTGGTTCCCGCCCGTCGCGGGCGGGCTCGCGATCATCGTGCTCATCGCGATCGCCCTGCGGGTGCAGCGCGCGTTCCGCGCCTACGACGCGGAGAACCCCACCCTCTAGCTCGTGGGCGTCTGCGGCGACTGGAGCCCCGTGCCGACTCCCACGAGCGCCTTGCGCGACTCCACGATCGCCCCGAGCAGGGCGGCCTCGTCTGCCTGGGCCCCGATGCCGCCGCGGCCCGTGATGATGCGCTGGCGCGCGAACGCGAGGCGCGTGGCGTTCTGGATGTACTGCTTCATGGCTTTGCGCCTGCCCGAGCGGCCCGCCCACGCCAGGGCCTGCCTGCGGCCGTTCGGTGTCGAGAGCGCGGGGATCTCCTCCTGCGCGAACCAGCCGACCGCCGCGTACTCCGTGAGCCTGTCGTGCGTGAGCTTCGACTCCTGGCGCCGCAGGAACAGCACGATCGCGACCGCCATGACGAAGAGCGGGAACTGCACGATCGCGTAGTAGCCGTAGAAGTCGCTCACGAAGAACAGCGAGCCGTTCCACAGGGCGTGCAGCAGCATCGCGGGGATGACCCCGACGAAGTAGAACGGGATGCCCAGCAGCGGGGCGCGGAAACGCGCGGCGAAGCCGAGCGCGAGCCCCGTCGCCGACGTGAACATGACGTGCGCGAACGGGGACATGATGCCGCGGATGAGGAAGATCTCGCCCACCGACCCGTCGGCGATCGTGCCCGAGTCGAGCAGCTGCCCGCCGAAGTAGAGGATGTTCTCGGTGAACGCGAACCCGCCCGCGATCCACGCGGCGTAGACGATGCCGTCGACGGGGCCGTCGAAGTACTTGCGCGCGGCGAAGAAGATCACGAGCAGGCCGAGGCCCTTCGCGCTCTCCTCGACGATGGGCGCCTGGATGGCCGCACCGAGGAACTGGTAGCTGAAGTCGTCGCCGCCCGAGAGCGCCGTGAGCAGCGGGTCGACCCCGAAGCCCACGACGAGGGCGATGATGACCGCGACGACGGCGCCCCACAGGAACGCGAAGACGACGGCGAGGCGGGGCTCGGGTTCCCACCTGTCGATCCAGCGCACGCCGAAGAAGACGATCGCGAGCGGCACGAGCGCCATGACCCCGCCGAGCGCGAACGCGTCGCCGCCGAGCGAGATGACGAGGTAGCCGAGCACGAGCAGGCCGAGCACGGCGAGGATGACCACGCCGACGATCCCGAGCACGAGGGCGGTGTTCTGCGGGCGCGGTGTCGCGGTGAGGCCGGGCTGCGCCGTCGCGACCGCGTGGTCGGCGACATCCTGCGGAGCCGCGCCCGGCAGGGGCTGCGGTGCCCCGGCCGACGCGGTGAGGTCGGGCGTGGACGACGTGGGATCGGTCGAGGTCATGCCTCCGACACTATCGCTGTGCCTAGCCCTGCTGCTCCCGCAAGATCTGCAGCGCGCGGGACACCCGCTCGCCCAGGCCCGCGACGGGCTTCTTCGAGATCTTCTCCGCCTCCGCGAGCAGGTGCACGACCTCCTCGCGCTGGGCGACCTGCGTGTCGCGCACGGCGGCGAGCAGGACCAGGGAGGCGCGGGCCCCCGCGACGGCGAGGAGCGAGCTCAGCACGACCGCGACGACGGCCACGGCGATCGTCCACCCGCGCCCGGGCTGCTCGGCGGCTCCGATGGCCACGACGACGAGCAGCAGCACGGCGGCGAGCGGCGGCAGGACGCGCTGCGGACGGCGGGCTGTGTACACGACGGGCGACGGCGGCGCGGGGTCGCGGGCGTCGTCGAGGGCCGAGAGCCGCTCCCGCATGCTGTCGAGGCGCTCCTGCTGCACGCGCGTGCCGGCGACGTCGACGAGCTCGTCGCGCAGCGCGCGGTAGCTGTCGGACGCGGCCCGCATGACCGACCCCGTCACGAGCGCCCACACGCCGACGACGGCCACGAGCATCCCCATGCCGACGACGAGGGCGACGAGGGGCTCGTCGTCGTCGAGCAGCAGGCGCGCGAGCCACTGCAGCCCCAGCCCGAGACCCACCACGGCGAGGGCGCCGAGCGGCACGACCCACGCGACGGGGTGCAGGCGCACGACCGTGCGGGTGCCGCGCGCGAGCAGGCGTGCGTCGAAGCGCGCGGTGCCGAGGTCGGCGAGCTGGAACGAGAGGGCAACGAGCCACAGCGCGAACGCGGCGGCGGGGAACATCCAGGTGTCGTCCACCCTATGAGGCTAGCGCGACCTGCTTCTTGCGCGTGATCGTGGCGCTCACGACCGCGGCGACCATGCACAGGCCCGCGGCCCCGAACCACGCCGCCGTGTACTGGCCCGTCTGGTCGCGCACGACGCCCGCCGCGGTCGCGGCGATCGCCGCGCCGACCTGGTGCGACGCGAACACCCAGCCGAACACGATGGGGCCGTCCTTGCCGAAGATCTCGCGGCACAGCGCGACGGTCGGGGGCACGGTCGCGACCCAGTCGAGGCCGTAGATGACGACGAAGAGGATGATGGGCGGCTGCACGGTCGCGGAGAGCAGGAACGGCAGCACGAGCAGCCCGAGCCCCCGGAACCCGTAGTACGCGGCGAGCAGGATGCGCGGGTTGAACCGGTCGGTCAGCCAGCCCGACGCGATGGTGCCGATGATGTCGAACACCCCCACGACCGCGAGGAGCCCGGCCGCCGCCGTCTCCGGCATGCCGTGGTCGTGGGCGCTCGGGATGAAGTGGGTGCCGACGAGGCCGTTGGTCGTCGCCCCGCAGATCGCGAAGCCCGCGACGAGCGCCCAGAACGTGCGCACCTTGGCCGCGCGGCGCAGGGTGCCGAGCGCCGTCGTCACGGCGTTGCCGCGCACGGGCGGCTCGTACACGTAGTCGTCGGGCGCGCCGTACGGTGTGAGGCCGAGGTCGACCGGGTGGTTGCGCAGGAACAGGAGCACGAGCGGCACGACGAGCAGGGCTCCCCCGGCGACGAGCAGCGACGCCTGCCGCCAGCCCTGGTCCTCGACGAGGATGGCGATGAAGGGCAGGAACGCGAGCTGCCCCGTCGCGCTCCCGGCGGTGAGGATGCCCACGACGAGCCCGCGCCGCTTGAGGAACCACTGGTCGGCGACCGTCGCGGCGAACACGAGCGCCATCGAGCCGGTGCCGAGGCCGATGAGCACGCCCCACGTGAGCACGAGCATCCACGGCTCCGTCGCGAAGACGCTCAGGCCCGCGCCGGAGGCCACGAGCAGGAGCGCGACCGACGTGACCCTGCGCAGCCCGAAGCGGGCCATGAGGGCCGCGGCGAACGGCGCCATGAGCCCGTAGAGCAGGAGGTTGACGGTGACGGCGGTGGAGAGCTGCGTGCGGGTCCAGCCGAACTCGTCCTCGAGCGGGAGCATGAGCACGCTCGGTGCCGCGCGGAAGCCCGCGGCCCCGACGAGGGCCAGGAACGCGACGATCGCGACGATCCAGGCGGGGTGGAACCGGCGGGTGCGGAGGGGCGTGGAGCTCATGGTTCGAGTATGGTGGCAGCAGCCTTGGCCGGGAATGTCGTGAACACAACTATCCGGCCAGATTCCGAGGAGATGCCGCCATGCCCCACGAGATCGTCCTCATCGCCCTCGACGACGTGCACGCCATGGACCTCGGGATGCCCTCGCAGGTGTTCGGCGGGCTGCTCGACGAGAACGGCGCCGAGCGCTACCGCGTGCGGGTGTGCTCGCCCGACGGCGGCGCCATCACGACCTCTGCGGGCTTCGCGGCGCTGCTCGAGCACGACATCTCGGCGGCCGCCGAGGCGGACACGGTCATCGTGCTGCCCGGCGGCGGAGCACGCGCCGCACGACCCGGCACCCTCGACCCGCGCGTGCGCGACGCCCTGCTCGCGGCCCGGGCGCGGGGCGCCCGCATCGTGTCGATCTGCACGGGGGCGTTCGTGCTCGCCGCCGCGGGGATGCTCGACGGCCGGCGCGCGACCACGTACTGGAGGCGCTCCGAGGAGTTCCGGTCGGCCTACCCGGATGTGCGGCTCGAGCCCGACGTGCTCTTCGTCGACGACGGCATCCTCACCTCGGCGGGTGTCGCCGCCGGGCTGGACCTCTGCCTGCATCTCGTCGGCCTCGACTTCGGCATCACGGTCGCGAACGACGCCGCCCGGAGGCTCGTGATGGCACCCCGGCGCGCGGGCGGCCAGGCGCAGTTCGTCGACCGCTGGCGCCCGGCGAAGGATGACGACGCGCTCACGCCCGTGCTCGCGTGGGCCAGCGAGCACCTCGGCGAGGCTCTCACGGTCTCGGCGCTCGCACGGCGCGCGACGATGAGCGAGCGCACCTTCACGCGGCGCTTCCGGGAGCAGACCGGGACGAGCCCGACCGCCTGGATCACCGCGGAGCGGCTGGCCCGCGCGCGGGAGCTCCTCGAGCAGACCGACCTCTACGTCGGCGAGGTCGCGCGGCTGTGCGGTCTGGGATCGGGCACGCACCTGCGCTCCCAGTTCCAGCGCAGGTTCGGCCAGTCCCCCACGGAGTACCGCCGGGTCTACCGCCCGGCGGCGGCCTGAGGACGGTCAGGCCAGGGCGGCGGCGAACGCGTCGAGCCGGGAGCGCAGAGCGGGCGTGAACGTGCGCTCGAAGCGCTCGGCGGCGGCGGGGTCGAGCTGCTCCCCCGCGGCGCGCGAGCTGCCCCACGCGATGAGGAGGGCCTCGGCCTCGGTGAGGTCGTCGTTCACGGGTGCGCCGAGGAGCGCCTCCTCGAGCAGGGCGACGACGCGCTCACCGACGAAGGGGGCGAGCTCCTCCCGCAGGGCGATGATGCTGCTCATGCGCCCAGAGTAGCGCGAGCGTGCGCGTCAGGCGGCGAGTGTTACCTCGGACGGGTGCAGCAGCACGGGCGAGCGCGACCCCTTGCGGGCCTCCTCGGGCGTGCTGAACCCGATGCCGTCGAACGCGCCGGCGCGGATCGCCCCGAACACGTCGGCGGCGGACTGCTGGGCGGTGCCCTGCGCGCTCTTCCAGGCACGGGCGGCGCGGATGTCGGCGGTCGTGATCTCGACCTGCGGGTCATCCTCGACGATCGAGGCGCCGAGGTGCTGCGCCCACGCGCGCACGAAGGGGGCGATCGCGGACGTGTCGCGCACGGCGACGCGGTCGCCGCGCCCGATCGTGTGGACCTGGCGCACGACGGTGCGGGCCAGCAGGGCGCACGGGAACAGCCCGGCCGCGGCGTCGAGGCTCACGTCGGCGGGCACGCCGATGAGGTCGTGCTCCGCGACGAGGACGCGGCCGGACGCGGGCTTGTCGGAGCGGAACGCGACGCGGTCGCCGCGCGCGAAGCCGATGCTGTCGCGGGCGACCGCCTCGACGGTGCCGGCGACCTGGGTGCCGAGCGCGCTCAGGCCGACCGTGGCGACGTGGACGCGGACTTCGCCCTCGGCGGGGCGGAGGGCCTTGATACGGGTCATGACCAGTAGAACCCCTGGTATACCGCTGGTATTCCCTAGAAGACCTTGCCGGGGTTGAGAATGCCCGCGGGGTCGAACACGGCCTTGACCTGCTCCTGCAGCGCGAGCTGGTCGTCGCCGAGCTCGTCGCGCAGCCAGCGGCGCTTGAGCAGCCCGATGCCGTGCTCGCCCGTGAGGGTGCCGCCCAGGCGCAGGGCGGCGAGGAACATCTCGTCCGCCGCCGACCAGATGTGGTCGGGCACCTCCGTGCCCGAGAAGACGAAGTTGGGGTGCAGGTTGCCGTCGCCCGCGTGCGCGACGGTCGGGATGGTGATGCCGTACTTCTGCTCGATGTCGCCGATAGCGGCGAACATCGCGGGCAGCTTGCTGCGCGGCACGCACACGTCCTCGATGAGCACGGTGCCCTGCGCCGCCATGGCGGGGTGGAAGGCGCGGCGGATGCCGAACAGGCGCTCCCCCTCGGCGCGGTCGAGCGACACCTCGACGGTGCCCCCGAGGGAGCGCATGACGGCGACCACCGCGTCGGACTCGGCGGCCGCGGCGGGCCCGTCGGTCTGCACGATGAGCTGCGAGCCACCGGGATGCTCGATGCCCAGGTGGGCAGCGATGCCCGCCATGGCGCTCTCGCCGATGAGCTCCATGACCGCCGGGTGCAGGCCGGACGACGTGATGACGGCCGCGGCGCGCGCGGCCTCGTCCACGGTCGCGAAGGTCGCGCTCATGACGGCGATGTCGCCCGCGGGCAGGCGCTTGGCGCGCACGGTCGCCTCGACGATGACGCCGAGGGTGCCCTCCGAGCCGACCATGAGGGCCGTGAAGTCGAGGCCCGTGACGCCCTTGACCGTGCGGTGGCCGAGCTCGAGCAGGCGCCCGTCGGCGAGCACGACCTTGAGGCCGAGCACGGCGTCGCGCGTGACACCGTACTTGGCGCACAGCAGGCCGCCCGCGTTCGTCGCGATGTTGCCGCCGACGGTGGAGATGGCGCGGCTCGCGGGGTCGGGGGCGAACCACAGGCCGTGCGGCGCGAGCTGCGCGTTGAGGTCGGCGTTGATGATGCCGGGCTGCACGACGGCGAGCTCGTCGTCCACCGAGATCTCGAGCACGCGGTCCATGGCGAGCGTGGAGAGCACGATCTCGCCCGCCCCCGCGACGGCCCCGCCCGCGAGGCCGGTGCCGGCGCCGCGCGTGACGACGGGGGTGCCGGTCTCGGTGGCGATGCGCAGCGTCGCCCGCACGTCGTCGATCGAGCGCGCCCGCACGATCGCGAGCGGGGCGGCGTCGGAGACGTGGCCGGACTTGTCCTCGCGTGTGCGCTCGAGGTCGGCGTCGTCGGTCGAGACCGCGTCCCCGAGCTGCGACCTGAGCAGGGCGACGACGTCCGTGTCGCCGTGGTGCGCCGCGGCGTGGCTCGGGCTGGTGACGCTCATCCTGCGATTCTAAGGTTTCCGAACGCAGGCGTGCGGCGCTAGGCGGCGCAGCTGATGCAGTGCTCGGTCGAGGGGCGCGCCTCGAGGCGTCCCGTCGCGATGCCGCCGCCGCACGAGCTGCACGTGCCGTAGGTGCCCTCGTCGAGGCGCACGAGCGCTATCGAGATCTCCTGCGCGTGGCGCGAGGTCTGGTCGAGCATGGCGCGCGACTGCGCGCCCTCGAACGCGGTGTTCGAGCCTTCGGGGTCGTCGACCTCGTCGTTGGACGAGCCGCGGCGCGACTCGATCCCTGCGGCGATCTCGAGGCGGATCTTCTCCTCGAGGTCGCGGGCCGACTGGAGGTCGGCGACGAGCCTCGTGCGGATGCGCGTGCGCTGCGCGGCGGTGAGGGGGCGGGCGGTCTGGGCCTTGAGTTCTGCGGTCACGGGAGAAAGTATCAAGGCCTTCGGTGAACAGCAGGTAGACCTTGCGTTCCGCCCCTCGGATGAGCTAGAGCGCTGCGACCTCGTGTCCGATTCCCGCTAGAGAACGTCGGTGGGGCGTGTGACGCTGAGGACATGGACAGCACATTCGCCGAACGGTACGCGGCCCTCTCGTCGCGCGACTCGCGCTTCGACGGGCAGTTCATCGCGGGCGTGCACTCCACGGGCATCTACTGCAGGCCGAGCTGCCCCGCCATGACCCCGCGCGAGAAGAACGTCACGTTCTACCGCACCGCCGCGGCCGCGCACGAGGCTGGGCTGCGCGCGTGCAAGCGGTGCCAGCCCGACGCCGTGCCGGGCTCCCCGGACTGGAACCTGAGCGACGACCTCGCGTCGCGCGCCATGCGCCTCATCACCGACGGCGTCGTCGAGCGCGAGGGCGTCCCCGGCCTCGCGTCGCGCCTCGGCTACACGCCACGGCACCTCACGCGCGTGCTCGTCTCCGAGCTCGGGGCGGGTCCCCTCGCGCTCGCGCGTGCCCACCGCGCCCAGGGCGCGCGCACGCTCCTCGCGTCGACCGACCTGCCCGTGGCCGACGTCGCATTCGCGTCGGGGTTCTCGAGCGTGCGGCAGTTCAACGACACCATCCTCGCCGTGCACGAGACGACGCCCACCCAGCTGCGGGTGCTCGCGCGCCGCGGCGGGCGGGCGCGTGCGGCCGGGGTGCCGTCCACGATCTCGCTGCGGCTGCCCGCGCGTGCGCCCTTCGACGGCGAGGGCCTCATGCGGTTCTTCGCGGATCACGCCGTGCCGGGCCTCGAGGCGGGCGACGAGTCGTCCTACGAGCGCGCCGTGCGCCTGCCGGGCGGGGTCGCGCACGTGCGGCTCGAGCTCGAGTCCGGCGGCGTGCGCTGCACGGCGCGCCTCGAGAGCATCGGCGACGTGTCCACGCTCGTGGCACGCGTGCGGCGGCTGTTTGACCTCGACGCCGACTCCGTCGCGATCGACGGCGCCCTGTCGCGGGACCCCGTGCTGCGGCCGCTCGTGGCGGCGGCGCCGGGCATCCGCCTGCCGGGGTCGATGGACGCGTCGGAGGCGCTGTTCCGCACCCTCGTGGGGCAGCAGATCTCGGTAGCCGCGGCCCGCACCGTGCTCGGCAACCTCGTGCGTGACCTCGGCACGGACGGGCTGTTCCCGACCGCCGAGCAGCTCGCGGAGCACGGGGCCGAGGCGCTGCGCGGGCCGGCGAGCCGCATCCGCACCATCCTGGGCGCAGCAGAGGCCGTCGCCTCTGGCGGCCTCGTGCTCGACGTGGGGATGCCCGTCGACGAGTTCCAGGCGGGCCTCGTCGCGCTGCCCGGCATCGGGCCGTGGACGGCCGGCTACCTCGCGATGCGCGTGCTCGGCAACCCCGACATCATGCTCGGCACCGACCTCGTCATGCTGCAGAGCGCGGCGGCCCTCGGCATGCCCGGCACGACGCGCGGGCTCGACGAGCACGCCCGCCGGTGGGCGCCGTGGCGCAGCTATGCCGGACTCCACCTGTGGCGCGCAAGGCCTGTGGCGCCCAGGGCGGCAGCCCCTACGATCGGGGCATGACGAGCCCCCACGCCGACGACCCGCACCGGGATGTCGACCCGCACGACGGCCGCGACGAGACCGAGGCCGAGCGCAACGACCGCAACTGGACGGAGATCCTGCAGGAGCTGCGCGTGATCCAGACGGGCACGCAGATCCTCACGGGCTTCCTGCTCACCCTCGCGTTCCAGCAGCGGTTCACCGACCTCGACCAGTACCAGGTCGACACCTACCTCGTGCTCGTGGTCGTCGCGGCGCTCGCGACCGCGCTCGCGCTCACGCCCGTCGCGCTGCACCGCGCGCTGTTCCGCCGCCGCGCCAAGGGCATCATCGTGCGCATCGCCGACCGCGTGCTCAAGGCCACGCTCGTCGCGGTCGCCCTCACCATCACGGGCACGGCGATGCTCATCTTCGACGTCGTCGTGGGGCGCGGAGCCGGCGTCGTCGCGGGGATCGTCACCCTCGCCGTCGTCGCGCTCGCCTGGCTCGCCCTGCCGACGATCGTGCGCCGGGGATACCCGCGTGCCTGACGCGCGGTTCGCCGCCCGGCGCGCCTGGCACGGGTTCATCCGGCACCGCGGCATCGACTCGGCGGCGGCCCTCGCGTTCTTCTCGTCGCTCGCGCTCTTCCCCATGGCCCTCACGGTCGTCTCCGCCTACGCGCTCGGCAACGGCCGCGAGGATGCCGCGCGCAACCTGCTCGCGATAGTCGGCGAGGTCGTGCAGCCCGAGACCGTGGACACCCTGCGCGAGCCCCTCACCCAGCTCTTCACGGTCGCGAACCCGGGAGTCGGCCTCGTCATCGGCCTCGTGCTGTCGCTGTGGTCGCTCTCGAGCTACGCGACGGCCTTCGGCCGCGCCGTCAACACCGTCTACGAGGTGCACGAGGGCCGGCAGATCTGGAAGTTCCGCGGGCTCATGCTCGTGCTCGCCGTCGTGCTGCTCGCCCTGTTCGCGGCGATCGCCGTGCTCCTGCTCACCACCCAGCGCGTCGCGACCGCCGTGGGCATCGCCGAGCCGTGGCTCACGGTGTGGGCGATCGGGCGCTTCCCCGTCGTCATCCTGCTGTTCACGCTGCTCATCGCGGTGCTCTACTACGTGACGCCCAACGTGCGGCACGAGCGCGTGCGCTGGGTGAGCTTCGGCGCCCTCTTCGCGATCGTCGTGTGGGGGCTCGCGACCGCCGCCTTCACGGTCTACGTCTCGACGGTGGGCACGTACGACCGTGTGTACGGGTGGCTCGGCGGCGGGCTCGCGCTCCTGCTCTGGCTGTACATCACGAACCTCGTGCTCGTGCTCGGCGCGGAGGTGGACGCGGAGTTCGTGCGGCTGCGCCAGCTGCGCGCGGGCATCCCCGCGGAGGAGGTGGTGCAGCTGCCGATGCGCGACACCCGCCGCAACCTCATGCTCGCGCGACAGCGGGCGCAGGACGAGGCGGAGGGGCGGGAGATCCGCGACGCCGCTGTTCAGAAGAGTGCAACCCCTCCCGACGACGAGTAGGCCGTGCCTACCGTGGGAGGATGCCCAACTCACGGATGAACAGCATCAAGGATCCCGAGCTCTACGAGGAGCTGCGCAAGGACGGCAACAGCAAGCAGAAGTCCGCGCGCATCGCCAACGCCGCCGCGAAGAAGGGCAGGTCGGCGATCGGCCGCAGGGGCGGCAAGTCCGGCGACTACGAGGACTGGACCGTGCAGCAGCTGCGCGCGCGGGCGAAGGAGATCGGCCTCACGGGCTACTCCGGCAAGAAGAAGGCCGAGCTCGTGCGAGCCCTACGCGACAGCTAGCCCGTCTTCTTCTTCGCCGCGGGCTTCTTCTTGGCTGCGGGCTTCGTGGCGGCCTCGCGGTTCTTCTCGACGCTGCGGCGCAGCGCCTCCATGAGGTCGAGCACCTCGCCGCCGCCCGCGGGCTCCTCGGCGGCCTCGCCGAACGTCTCGGCCGTGTCGACGGAGTCGCCCTTCTGCAGCTTGGCCTCGATGAGCTCCTTGAGCTGGTCCTGGTAGTCGTCGGTGAACCGCGCGGGGTCGAAGTCGGACTCGAAGCTCTTCACGAGCGCCGCCGACATCTCGAGCTCCTTGTCGGAGATCGTCACCTTCTCGTCGAGCGACGGGAACTTGGCCTCCCGCACCTCGTCGTCCCACAGCAGGGCCTGGAGCATGAGCACGTCGCCGCGCACGCGCAGCGCGCCGAGTCGCGTCTTCTGCCGCAGCGCGAACTGCACGATGGCCGTGCGGTCGGTCTGCTCGAGCGTCTGGCGCAGCAGCGCGTAGGCCTTGACCGACTTGGAGTCGGGCTCGAGGTAGTAGCTCTTCTCGAACATGATCGAGTCGACCTGGTCGCTCGGCACGAACTCCACGACGTCGATCTCGCGGCTCTTCTCGGCGGGCAGGGTCGCGATGTCGTCGTCGGTGAGGATGACCGTGCGATCCCCGTCGTCGAAGGCCTTGGCGATGTCGGAGTACTCGACGGTCTGCCCGTCGATCTCGCACACGCGCTTGTAGCGGATTCGGCCGCCGTCCTTCTCGTGCACCTGGTGCAGCGACACGTCGTGGTCCTCGGTGGCGCTGTAGACCTTGACGGGCACGTTGACGAGCCCGAAGGTGATGGCGCCCTTCCAGATGGATCGCATGAGCCTGCCCTTCGATGTGAACTCCGTACACATTCTCGTGCAGGATGGGGGTATGGCGGAAGACACTGTGCCTATGTCGAGCGCTGTGGTCACGATTGACGGCCATCGCCTCAAGCTGACCAACCTCGACAAGGTGCTCTACCCCGAGACCGGCACGACCAAGGCCGACGTGCTGGACTACTACGCGCGCGTCGCGACCGCGCTCATCCCCCACGCACGCAACCGGCCGGCGACGCGCAAGCGCTGGGTGCACGGCGTCGGCACCGCCGACGACCCGGGCGAGATGTTCTTTCAGAAGAACCTCGACGAGCGCTCGACGCCGCAGTGGGTCACCCGCCGCGAGCTGCAGCACTCGGACCACGTCAACACCTATCCGCTCGTCAACGACCTCGCGACGCTCACGTGGCTCGGCCAGATCGCCGCCCTCGAGATCCACGTGCCGCAGTGGCAGTTCGGCCGCACGGGTGCCCGCAAGAACCCCGACCGGCTCGTGCTCGACCTCGACCCGGGCCCGGGCGCGGGGCTCGCGGAGTGCGCGCAGGTGGCGCGGTGGGCACGGGACATCCTCGCCGACATGGGGCTCGACCCGATGCCCGTCACGAGCGGGAGCAAGGGCATCCACCTCTACGCGGCCCTCGACGGCAAGCAGACGAGCGACCAGGTGTCGGATGTCGCGCACGAGCTCGCGCGCGCCCTCGAGGCCGACCACCCCGACCTCGTCGTGAGCGACATGAAGAAGGCCCTGCGCGAGGGGCGCGTGCTCGTCGACTGGAGCCAGAACAACGGCAACAAGACGACGATCACGCCCTACTCCCTGCGCGGCAGGTCGCACCCGATGGTCGCGGCGCCGCGCACGTGGAAGGAGCTCGACTCCCCCGACCTCGCACACCTCGACTACCGCGAGGTCATCCGCAGGGTCGAGAAGAAGGGGGACATCCTCGCCGGCCTCACGGCGGGCCACCTAGCCTCGCTCGAACCCACGGCCGCGAGGATGGCCGGGTTCGAGCACGCCGACGGCGCCGACGACCGGCTCGCCAAGTACCGCTCCATGCGCGACGGCTCGCTCACGCCCGAGCCCGTGCCCTCGGGAGTCGCCCCGCCCACCGCGGGCCAGACCTTCGTCATCCAGGAGCACCACGCGAGCCGCCTGCACTACGACTTCCGGCTCGAGCACGACGGCGTGCTCGTGAGCTGGGCGCTGCCCAAGGGCGTGCCCACCGACATCGCGAAGAACCACCTCGCGGTGCAGACGGAGGACCACCCGCTCGAGTACGGCACGTTCGAGGGGACGATCCCGGCCGGCCAGTACGGCGCGGGCGAGGTGACCATCTGGGATCGCGGCACCTACGAGCTCGAGAAGTGGCGCGACGACAAGGAGGTCATCGCGACGCTGCACGGCGAGAACCACGGCTCGAACCGGTACGCGCTCATCAAGACGGGCGGCATCGGCAAGGACAACACGTGGCTGATCCACCTCATGAAGCCCGTGGACGAGCAGCCCGTGCGCCACGCCAAGGCGGACTCGCGCCGGAAGGTGATCGGCGGGACGAAGCCGACGAGGGACGGCACGGCGCCCTCCCCCATGCTCGCGACGCTCGGCACGGAGGGCGAGCTGGGCGCCACGGCCGAGTGGGCCTTCGAGATGAAGTGGGACGGCATCCGCGCGATCGCGCAGGTCTCGCACGGGGAGGTGCGCCTCACGAGCCGCAACGGCGTCGACGTCACGTCGCGCTACCCCGAGCTCGCGATGCTCGCCGACGCGGTCGAGGGCGACGCGGTGGTCGACGGGGAGATCGTGGCCCTCACCAAGGCCGGCCGGCCCGACTTCGGGCTGCTGCAGCGCCGCATGGCGCTCACGAAGGCCGCAGAGGTGGAGGCCATGGCGGCCAAGGTGCCCGTGCACTTCATGGCGTTCGACATGCTCGAGGTCGACGGTCGGAGCGTCGCCAAGCAGGAGTGGACCCAGCGCCGCGAACTGCTCGACCAGCGCGTGCGGTCGGAGGGCGCCGTGCAGGTGCCGCCCGTGTTCGAGGGCGACGTGCAGGCCGCGCTCGCGATGAGCCGCACGCTCGGCCTCGAGGGCGTCATGGCGAAGCGCCGCACGAGCACCTACGCCCCTGGCAAGCGCGTGCGGTCGTGGCTCAAGCTCAAGCACCATCTCACGCAGGAGGTCGTGATCGGCGCGTGGCGCCCGGGCGCGGGCAACCGCGCGCATCGCGTGGGATCGCTGCTCATGGGCATCCCCGACGGCGACGGCCTGCGCTACGTCGGAAGGGTGGGCACGGGCTTCACCGACCGCGACCTCGACGCCATGGCCGCGCGTCTGCGCCGGCTCGAGCGCAAGACGAGCCCGTTCGACGAGCTGCCCGCGCCCGACGCCAAGGACGCGCACTTCGTCTCGCCCGTCCTCGTGGGCGAGGTCGAGTTCTCGGAGTGGACCCCGACGGGCAAGCTCCGCCACCCGAGCTGGCGCGGCTGGCGCCCCGACAAGGACGCGGCGGACGTCGTGCCCGAGAGCTAGGAGGATACGTGGCCATCAGGCTCGAGAACGTGGGGATCGCCGTGCGCGACCTCGAGGCGACCATCGCCTTCTTCACCGACCTGGGCCTCACGGTGCTCGGGCGCGACGAGGTGAGCGGGGAGTGGGCGGACACGGCGGTGGGGCTCGACGGAAACCACGCGAGGATCGCCGTGCTGCAGACGCCCGACGGTCACGGGCAGCTCGAGCTGTTCGAGTACCTCCACCCCGACGCCATCGAGACGCAGCCCACGCTCCCGAACGAGATCGGCATGCACCGCGTCGCCTTCTCCGTCGACGACATCGACGCATCTCTCGCGATCGCCGCGCGGCACGGGTGCTTACCGCTGCGAGGCGTCGCGAACTACCGGGACGTCTACAAGCTCACCTACCTGCGCGGGCCGAGCGGCATCCTCGTCATGCTCGCGCAGGAACTCAAGGGGGTAGGGCCGCAGGAGCCCGCCACCTAGGCTGGCTGCATGAACCCCAGGATCCTCGCCCTCGCCGTCGGAGTCGCCATCGGATACGTGCTCGGCACGCGAGACGGCCGCGCCCGGTACGACCAGATGAAGTCGAAGGTCACGGAGCTGTGGGAGGACCCGCGCGTCGTGCGCGCCCGCAAGGACGTCGAGGCGTACGCGCGCCAGCAGGCGCCCGTCATCAAGGAGCGCGCTGCCGCCGCCGCGAAAGCCGCGCCCGGCGTCGCCAAGGATGCGGCGGAGAAGGTCGCCGACACCGCCAAGGACGTCTCGGCCAAGGCCACGACCGCCGCGAAGGATGTCGCCGCCAAGACGACCGAGGTCGCCAAGGATGTGCGCGCCAAGGCGACGGAGGTCGCCGCCGACCTGCGCGAGCGCGGCGAGGCCGTCGTCGACTCCGCGCTCGAGACCGCGGGCCGCGCGCGGGAGGCCGCCCTCGACGTGCTCGACGACGAGGACGACGCTCCCGCGAAGGCCTAGGCGGGCGGCGGGACGATCACGGGAAGGGTGAGCGGCCCGGTCATCGCGACCATGCCGCTCAGGCGCTCGGGAGAGAGCACCTGGGCGACCTTCTCGGGCGTCATGAGCCCGGCCTCGACCACGAGGTCGGCTATGGACGCCTGCGTCGTGAGCGCCGTGTGCGCGAGGGTCGCGGCCGCGGCGTAGCCGATGTACGGCGTGAGGGCCGTGACGACGCCCACGCTCGTCTCGACCTGCATGGCGAGCCGCTCGACGTTGGCCGTGATGCCGTCCACGCAGTTGACGCGCAGCGTGTAGCACGCGTTCGTCATCCACGCGAGGGACTGCAGGATCGAGTGCGCGATGACGGGCTCGAACGCGTTGAGCTGCAGCTGGCCGCCCTCCGCGGCCGCCGTCACCGTGGCATCCGCCCCGATGACGCTGAACGCGACCTGGTTGACGACCTCGGGGATGACGGGGTTGACCTTGCCCGGCATGATCGACGAGCCGGCCTGGCGCGCGGGCAGGTTGATCTCGCCGAAGCCCGCCTGCGGGCCGCTCGAGAGCAGGCGCAGGTCGTTGCAGATCTTCGAGAGCTTGACCGCGGCGCGCTTGAGGATGCCGCTCAGGGTCATGAAGATGCCCGCGTCGCTCGTGGCCTCGATGAGATCGGGCGCGGTCTCCATCTCGATGCCCGTGACCTCGACGAGGTGGCGGCGCACGGCCTCCGCGTAGCGCGGGTCGGCGGTGATGCCCGTGCCGATGGCGGTTGCGCCCATGTTGATCTCGTTCATCCACGGGATGGACTCGGAGAGCCTGTCGTAGTCCTCCATGAGCGTGTGCGCGAAGCCCGAGAACTCCTGCCCGAGCGTCATGGGCACGGCGTCCTGCAGCTGGGTGCGACCGATCTTGAGGATGTTGGCGAACTCGCGCCCCTTCGCGGCGAACGCCGCCGTGAGCAGCTTGTGCTCCGCGAGGAGGCGCTGGATGCCGAAGACCATGGCGAGCTTGATCGCCGTGGGGTACACGTCGTTGGTCGACTGGCTGCGGTTGACGTCGTCGATGGGGCTCAGATGGGCGTAGTCGCCCTTCTCGTGGCCCATGAGCTCGAGGCCGCGGTTGGCGATCACCTCGTTGGCGTTCATGTTGGTCGAGGTGCCCGCGCCGCCCTGGATGACCCCCACGCGGAACTCGGCGTGCAGCTCGCCCGCGACGATCTCCTCGCACACCTGCTCGATGATGCGCGCCTTCTCCGCCGACAGCACGCCGATCTCGGCGTTGGCACGCGCGCACGCCTGCTTGACGCGCGCGAGGGCCCGCACGAGGTCGGGGTAGTTGTAGATCGCGCGGCGCGTGATCGGGAAGTTCTCGAGCGCGCGGGCGGTGTGGATGCCCCAGTACGCGTCGAGCGGGATGGGCATCGAGCCGAGCGAGTCGTGCTCCTGCCGCGTTCCCTCCGTGGATTCGAGGGCCGTCTCGTAGGCCCTGCGGGGTGAGTTCTCGTCACCGGCAATGGTCTGCGCGGTGTCCGTGCTCAACTGATGTGACGCTTGTGGCGTGCTCTCCATCGACTCAATCTCCTTTGATCGCGATGGACCCAAGCCTATGCGTGCAGGGCGGGGACGATCAGGTAGATCCCGAACAACACGGCGAGCCCGCACAGGACGAACAGCCCGACGGACACCGGGCGGCGCCACGGCTCCGGCCCGTCTCCCGTGCGGAGGGCGAGCGAGAACAGCGTGACGAGCACGCACGCCGCGATGAGCGCGGCGGCGACGACGAGGGGGAACGCCGACCAGTCGATCACCTTTGCGCCTTCTTCCGCTTCTTGGGCCGCACGAACACGCCGGGCTCGGGCACGTGGAAGTGGCGGTGGTCGACGCGCGTGCGGCGCGAGCGCAGGAAGATCGCGAGGATCGCGCCGACCGCGAGCAGCACGTCGAGCACGATGCCCCACATCCCGAACCCCGCGATGAACGCCGCCACGGCCCCCACGAGGCCCGCGGCCGGGATGGTGATGAGCCAGCCGAGCGCGATGCGCCCCGCCGTGCGCCAGCGCACCGAGGCACCCTTGCGCCCCACGCCCGTGCCGATGACCGAGCCGGACGCGACCTGCGTCGTCGAGAGCGCGAAGCCCAGGTGCGTCGACGCGAGGATGGTGGCGGTCGTCGCCGCCTCGGCCGCGAAGCCCTGCGCGGGCTCGACGTCGGTGATGCCGCGGCCGAGCGTCTTGATGATGCGCCAGCCGCCGGAGTAGGTGCCGATCGCGATGGCGAGCGCGCACGCGGCGATCACCCACAGCTCGGGGCCGGTCCCGGAGGTCTGGAAGCCCGCGGCGATGAGGGTGAGGGTGATGACGCCCATGGTCTTCTGCGCGTCGTTGGTGCCGTGCGCGAGGGAGACGAGCGACGACGTGAAGATCTGGCCGCGCTTGAAGCCGTCGCGCTCTCGCTTGCGCGTGATCGCGTAGGCGATCTTCGTCACGATGAACGAGACGAACCCGGCGGTGAGCGGCGCGAGGATCGCCGGGATGAGAATCTTGGCGACGAGCACCGACCCGTCGATGGCGCCGAAGCCGGCCCCGACGACCGCCGCGCCGATGAGGCCGCCGAAGAGCGCGTGGCTCGACGAGGAGGGCAGGCCGAGCAGCCACGTCACGAGGTTCCACACGATCGCGCCGATGAGGCCCGCGAGGATGAGGGGCGGCGTGATCTGCACGCCGCCGTCGCCCTCCTTGATCAGGCCGCCGCTGATCGTCTTGGCGACCTCGGTGGAGAGGAAGGCGCCGACGAGGTTGAGGATCGCGGCGAGCGCCACGGCGACCTTGGGCTTGAGGGCACCCGTCGCGATGGGCGTGGCCATGGCGTTCGCGGTGTCGTGGAAGCCGTTCGTGAAGTCGAAGAAGAGAGCCAGTGCGACCACCAGCACGACGACGAGCACGATGTCCACCGGCTAGAGTCTTGCACCTCAGCGGCCCCCTCCGCCACCGCCCCCTCCGCCGCCCCCGGAGAAGCCGCCGCCGCTCGACCCGCTCGAGAAGCTCGACCCGCCGCTGCTCGACCACGAGCTTCCGCCGCCGCCCGACGAGCTGCTCACGATGGGCCGCACCGCCGAGGTGGACGACGACGTGAACGAGCGGAACACCGAGCTGTCGAAGGTGTCCCCGTCGAGCCAGTCCGGGGTGGCGGAGGCGTACCGCGCCTGCAGCACCTCCACCCACCCGTCCTCGACCCCCCACAGCACGGCGTACGGGAGGAGGCGCTCGTAGAGCTTGACGACGGCATCCCTGTCGGTGGTGTCGACGCGGAGGGCGCCGTCGGGGCTCTGCAGCATCCTCAGCCGTTCCTCCTCGGCGACGGTGAGGTAGAGCCGCATGCCGAGCAGGTGGTCCTTGAGGGCGGCGCCCTTGCGCGTGAGGCGCGCGGGCGCGGAGAGGGCGGTCGGGATCGCTATCGCGAGGATGACCGCGCCCACGCCCGGCCACACGACGTTGCCGTCGAGCACGTCGTTCCACACCGCCCACGCGCCCACGGCGACGAACCCGAGGATGCCCGCGCCCGACGCGCGCGTGATCGCCTTCGTCCACCGGCTCGTGCGCTTCACGCGGAAGCCCCCGCTCACGGCGGACGACGCCGCGGACGCCGTCTGCGCGTAGAGCGCCGCCCCGCGGTCGGCGTCGAGCGTGCCGGGCCGGGCGCGCGCGCCGGGCTCGAGGTCGTCGAAGAGCAGCGTGAGCACCGCGGCCTCGCGCGGGGTCGTGCCGTCCGTCGTGACGAGCTCGAGCGAGAACCGGCGCCTGCTCGAGACCGTCGGGTCGCCCGGCCGGTTGTCGACGACCCGCACGTTGCCGCGCACGGCGAGGTCGACGAAGAGCGCGGGGAGGCCGGAGGCGGCCCGGCCCACGACGTTCGCGTCGAGGAGGAGGTCGGAGCCGTCGGGCGGCGTGTACTGCGCGATGACCGTGCCGCCGCGGGCGTCCCGCAGCACGAGGGTGCGCACGAGGATCGACGCGACGAGCAGCGCGACCATGAGCGCGAGGAGCACCGTGGGGGCCACCCGCACAATCCAGCTGTCGCGCGGCAGGGCCGGCTGCGTGACGGTCCCGCCCGCGAACGCGATGTCGACGGTGAGCGTGCTGTAGGGCGAGACGTCGGAGACCGTCGCGTCGAACCCGCCGCCCGAGCGCGTGAGCTCGCACCCGCCCTCGTCGCCGTAGTAGCCCGCGTAGCACTCGGCGAACCCCGTGCGCGCCGCGGCCAGCGCCGGCCCTACCTCGACGTGGGCGCTCACGGTGCCGAACGGCTGGGCCCAGCCGTTGCCGTTGACATCCCAGTAGAACTCGTCGACGTCGGCGTCGGCGTAGTGCCGCACGGGGTCGTGCACCGTGTAGGCGAGGATGAACGTCGTCCGGCCGGTGAGGAACTCGTCGGTGCCGAGCGAGAACTCGGCGAAGCCGTCGTAGTCGTCGCGCTCGTAGTACCAGGGCGTGCCGTGCTCGTCGGTGATCGAGGTCATGTCGATCCGCAGGGGCACCTCGCCGTCGCGGAGCGGGATCGCGCGGATGATCCCGCGGTTCTGGTCCGCAGGGAAGAGCGCCACGATCGTCTCGACGACGCGCAGCTCGGCGCGGCCGGAGCTGTCGAGGTCGAGCGTGTAGTCGGCGGAGAACGACTCGAACGTGAAGTCCTCGACCCCCGCGGGGGCGGCCTGCGCGGGCAGCACCGGCAGGAGGGCGAGCGCGAGCGCGGAGACCGCTGCGGCGACGACACGGGGCCACTTCACGAGGCAACCTTAGCGATCGCTATGCTGTGACGGTCATGGCCCGAATCTCCGTGGTCGTTCCGGCGCTCAACGACTCCCCGATGCTTGCCCGGTGCCTCACCGCGCTCGCGGGTCAGACGCGCCCGCCCGACGAGGTCGTCGTCGTCGACAACGGCAGCACCGACGACACCGCCGCGGTCGCGCGTGCCGCCGGTGCGCGCGTCGTCACCGAGCCGCTGCGCGGCATCTTCCCGGCGACCTCCGCGGGGTTCGACGCCGCCGAGGGCGACATCCTCGCGCGCCTCGACGCGGACTCGGTGCCGCCCGCCGACTGGCTCGCGCGCGTGGCGGAGGCGTTCGACGCCGATCCGGCGCTCGACTTCCTGAGCGGGCCGGGAGACTTCTACGGCTCCACGCGCCTCGTGCACTGGCTCGCCGAGACGCTGTACATCGGGGGCTACGTGTGGTTCGTGGGGCTGCTGCTCGGGCATCCCCCGCTCTTCGGCTCGAACCTCGCCATGCGCGCGGACGCGTGGCGGCGCGTGCGCGGCACCGTGCACCGCGGGATGCGGGAGATCCACGACGACCTCGACCTCGCGATCCACGTCGAGCCCGACCAGTCCGTGCGGTTCGACAGGAGCCTGCGCGTGGGCGTCTCCGCGCGGCCCTTCGCGAGCTTCGCCGGCTTCCGGCGCCGCATCGACTGGGCGTTCGGCACCCTGGGGCTCAACTGGCGGGAGCGATCGCTGCTCGACCGGCGGCGGGAACGGGTCAGGCTTCGGCGAAGAGGCTGAGCATGTCGTCGACGAGCTGGTGCGGCGCGGTCTCGCACGGGCTGTGCCCCGTGCGGTAGACGGCGAGGCGCGCGCCTATCGACTCGGCGAGCCCGGCGTGCAGGTCGAGGGGCCACAGGTCGTGCTCCCCCACCGCGACGAGCTTGGGGATGCCCGCCGCCGCGAGCTCGGCGCGCACGTCGGGCGCGCGCTTCATGAGCGAGATGATGTCGGCGACGCTCGAGCGGCGCGTGAGCGAGAACCGGTGCCGCACGAACTCGAGGCGCTTCGGCGGCACGTGGGTGAAGTTGTTCCGCACCCCCCAGATCATGAGCGCGGCGCCCACGCGGCCCGTGGTGAGACCCGTGACGGGCCCGAGCCGCTTGACGCCGCGGAACCCCTGGCCCGGCTGCGGCGGCGCGCTCAGGAGCGTGAGGCTGCGGAACAGGTCGGGCCGGCGCACGTAGGCGAGCTGGCTCACCGTGCCCGCGAACGAGTAGCCGAGCACGTGCGCGGGCGTCTCGCCGAGCACGTGCAGGAGGTCGCCGACGAACAGGTCGTGGTCGTAGTGCCCGCCGCGCGCCGGTCCTGCGGCCGCCGACTCGTACTGCCCGGCCATGTCGTAGCTCTCCGCGCGGTAGCCCGCGGCGGCGAGCAGCGGGAGCATGAGCACGAAGTCCTCCTTCGAGCCCGTCACCCCCGGCACGAGCACGACGCGCGGGGCGTCCGCGGCGCCCATGCTCAGGGTCGCGAGGCGTCCGCTCGGGGCATCGGTCCAGCCGCGCTCGGCACCCTCGGGCGGGACGGTCCAGTCGATGTCCGGCAGCGCCTCGTCGAGGGCGAGCGCGGTGTCCTTCCCAGAAGCCACGCCGAAGATACTACGCCCCGACGGCGCTCCCTCCCGAGACGCCGTGCACGAACTCCTGCAGCCTGCGGTAGACCTCCGCGGAGGCGGGGTGGCGGCTGTCCTGCTGCCACGTGTGCAGGGCGTCGTCCTCGACGAGGGTCTCGACCCCCACGCCGTGCTCGCGCAGCGCCGCGACGAAGTTGAGGTTGGCGCGGTAGAGGTAGTCCCGGCGCGAGGTCGTCACGAGCACGGGCGGGTAGTTCGCGTCGATCCATTCGATGGGCGACAGGAAGCGGGCGGCCCGCTCGAGGTGCTCGCCACGGCCGCGCCCGGGCAGGAGCATCCTCACGAAGCCGAGACCGAGGATGAACCCCTTCTCGAAGATGACGGAGAAGTCGGAGACGCTGCAGTGCTGCACGAGCCCGCGGATGCTGCGGGGCCGCAGCGCGGGGTCGATCGAGTAGTGCGCCGCCAGCTCGGGCCGTGCCATGACCGAGGTGATGAGCGCGGAGATCTGGCCGCCCGCGGAGTCCCCGCCGAGCACGATCGTGGCCGGGTCGCCGCCGAGGCCGGCGATGTGCGCGTCGACCCACGCGAGGGCGTCGTTCGCATCCTGCAGCATGTGCTGCATGTGGAAGCGCGGCGCGCGCCGGTAGTTGACGTTGACCACGACGACCCCCTGCCGCGCCTGCGTCGCGCAGTAGCGCGTGAGCGGGGCCTTGTCGCCCGAGGTCCAGCCGCCGCCGTGGAAGTACACGTAGACCGGGAGGGGTCCCTCGGCGTCGCGGGGGCGGATGACGTCGAGCGTGTGCTCGGGCATCCCGTCGCCCGCATAGTCCACGTCGAGGGTGTAGTCGACGTCGCCGATGGGGTCCGCGTTGAAGCGGCGCAGCTCGCGCGGGGCGAGGTGCGCCATGAGCGCGCGCCACGCCCACACGGGCACTCGCGACAGGCGCACGGCGGGGATCGGCATGCCACGACGGTAGGCGACGGTGCCGAGAACCGCCTGTGCGCAACCCTCTTGACCGCTGGGGGCGGCGCGTGGCTACTCTGGAGAATGCCCGCACCGCACGCCTCCCTGGCCTTCCTCGCGCCCTGGATGACGGGGCAGCGGTGGTTCGCCAACCGGGGCGCGCTGCCCGTGCTCGAGGAGATCGGGTGGTGGGAGTACGCCTCCCCCGAGCCCGGGGTCCGCGTCGTGACCCACCTCCTGCTCGACCACACCGTGGGAAAGCCGGCCCTCTACCAGGTTCCGCTCACGTACCGTCCTGCCCCGCTCGCGTCAGGGCTCGTGGGCGAGCTCGACGGCGTGTTCGTGCACGACGGGCCCCACGACCCCGCGTTCACCGCCGCCCTGCTCGCGTTCATCGCCGAGGGCGCCGAGACGAAGGGCGAGCGCACGTGGGCGCTCGGCCGGCACACCGCGGGCACCGTCTCTCCCGGCCTGGTGTCGCGCGTGCTCACGGGCGAGCAGTCGAACACGTCGGTCATCTTCGAGGCGCCCGGTGCGACTCCGCTCATCGTCAAGCTGTTCCGCGCGCTCCACGACGGCGAGAACCCCGACGTCGTGCTGCAGACCGCCCTCGCCCTCGCCGGCTCCGATGCCGTGCCGCATCCCGTGGGCCACATCGTCGCAGAGTGGGATGACCGCGGCGAGGCCTCGGGCCGCGCCAAGGGCCACCTCGCCTTCGCGCAGGAGTTCCTGCCCGGCGTCGAGGATGCGTGGCGCGTCGCGCTCGCGGCGGCGGAGGGCGGCACCGACTTCGCGGCGTCGGCGCGTGAGCTCGGCATCGCGACCGCCGGGGTGCACGCGACCCTCGCGACCGCGATGCCCACGAGCGCCGCCACGCCGGAGGAGGTCTCCGCGACCCTCGGGCAGATGCACGGCCGGCTCGCGGCGGCCATCGCCGAGGTGCCGGCGCTCGCGGAGTACGGCGCGGCGCTCGAGGGGATGTTCGCCCAAGCGGCGGCCGTGCCGTGGCCCCCGCAGCAGCGCATCCACGGCGACCTGCACCTCGGGCAGGTGCTCAAGGTGCCCGGCCGCGGCTGGGTGCTCGTGGACTTCGAGGGCGAGCCGCTGCGCCCCATGCGCGAGCGCAGCCGGCTCGACAGCCCCCTGCGCGACGTCGCGGGCATGCTCCGGTCGTTCGACTACGTCGCGGGCTCGCTCGCCGTCGCCGGCCGCGGCGACGGCGCGGCGTGGGCCGCGGCCGCGCGCGCGGCGTTCGAGGCCGGATACTCCGCGGCGTCGGGCCACGACCTGCGCGGCACGCGCGCGGTGCTCGACGCGTTCGAGGTCGACAAGGCCCTGTACGAGACCGTGTACGAGGCCCGCAACCGGCCCGACTGGCTCGACATCCCCGTCGCGGCGATCAGACGGCTCTCGGCCGAGGTCCCCCACCCTTAACCCGTGGGGTCTAAGGTGGCCGCGTGACGACACGCACGGCCGGGGAGCGCCTCTCGGAGTACCCCCGTCCCGACCACTTCCTCATCCACCTGAGCGACACGCACCTGCTGGGTGCCGGCAGCCGGCTCTACGGCACCGTCGACGCCGAGCGGCACCTGGGGGAGCTGCTCGCCGAGCTCGAGGGCTCGCGCGGCCGCCCCGAGGCGCTCGTCGTCACGGGCGACCTCGCCGACCGCGGGGAGCCCGACGCGTACCGACGCCTGCGGGCGCTCGTCGAGCCCGTCGCGGAGCGGCTCGGGGCGCGCGTCATCTGGGTGATGGGCAACCACGACGACCGCCGGGCCTTCCGCGCCGAGCTGTTCGACGAGCGGCCCAGCTCGCGTCCCGTCGACCGCGTGCACGACCTCGGCGGCCTCCGGGTCATCACCCTCGACACGACGGTGCCCGGCCACCACCACGGCGAGGTCGCCGACGACCAGCTCGACTGGCTCGCCGAGGAGCTCGCGACGCGCGCGCCGCACGGCACCATCCTCGCCATGCACCACCCGCCCCTGCCGAGCGTGCTCGACCTCGCGGTCGCCGTCGAGCTGCGCGACCAGTCCGGCCTGGCCCAGGTGCTCCTCGGGTCTGATGTGCGCAGCATCCTCGCCGGGCACCTGCACTACAGCTCGACGGGCACCTTCGCGGGCATCCCCGTCTCGGTCGCCTCCGCCACGTGCTACACGCAGGACCTCAACGTGCCCGTGGGCGGCACGCGCGGCCGCGACGGGGCGCGCGCGTTCAACCTCGTGCACGTCTACGGCACCACGGTGCTGCACTCCGTCGTGCCGGTGGGCGGGTATGCGGCCCTCGACTACGTGGACGCCGAGGAGACGGCGCGGCGGCTGGCCGCGGCGGGCATCCGCATCGCCGACCGCGTCAGCTCGCCGGAGCAGCAGTCGACGGCTCCGCGGCGGCGGGAGTCCGCTCCCACGGGGCGGCGACGCTGAAGTAGCGCTCGAGGAACTGCTGCACGGTGCGCGTGCGGCGGGCGACGGAGATCTCGGGCAGGCTGCCGTCGTTGAGGCAGAACATGTCCACGTCGCGGCGCTTGAGCAGCCGCGACATCTCCCCCGCCGCGACGGCGAGCGTCGTCTCGATGTACCGGACCGACGCCGCGGTCTGCACGACGGCGCGCCCGGTCATGAGGGCGTAGTAGTGGTAGAGCGAGTTGGTCACGGAGATGTCGGTCGCCGAGCGGAACGCGCTGCGTGCCGTGCGGGCGAAGTCGTCGGGGAACTCAGCCTCGAGCTCGGCGAGCACGCTGCGCCGCAGCGGGGTCGCCGCGTGCTCGAGGTGGCGCGTCGTGACGCGACCGAACCGCCGGCGCAGCAGCTCGCGGTTGACGCGCGCGCCGTTCTCGAACCCGCTGCGCCCCGCTCCCGGTGCCCCCATGCCGATGCGCGTCGTCGCCTCGATGAACTTCGTGATGCCTCCCGGCGAGAAGAACATCTCGGGGCGCACGGGCCTGCCGAAGAACATGTCGTCGTTCGAGTACAGGAAGTGCTCGCTGAGCCCCTCGATCTTGTGCAGCTGGCTCTCGACGGCGTGCGAGTTGTGGGTCGGCAGCGCCTCGGGGTCGCTGAAGAACTCCTCGCTGCGCACGACGGTGACCGCGGGATGCTCCGCGAGCCAGGTGGGCGCCGGCGAGTCGGTGACGATGAATATGCGCCGCACCCAGGGCGCGTAGAGGTAGACGCTGCGCAGGGCGAACCGCAGCTCGTCGATCTGGCGGAAGCGGGCGTCGGAGTCGTCACCCTCCCCCACGACGTACGACTTCATGCGCTGCGCCCGGGCCCGCTGGAACGCCGACGACGTGCCGTCGACCCAGGAGAACACCATGTCGATGTCGAACGTGACATCGCTCGCGAGCACGTCGAACATGCCGCCGAGGGTGCTCCACGTGCGTCCGTGCAGCTCGACCGTCGCGTCGACGGCCTCCGCGCGCGGCAGCACGTGGCGCATGAGCGCGTTCTCGGCGGGCGCCGTGATCGTGTCGGGCGCGAAGTCCCACAGCTCGAGGCGCACGGCGCCGGACGCCCCGTAGCGCAGCCTGCCCGTGCGGGTCGCACGCGGCCGGTAGAGCCGCAGCACGCGCGTGCCCGAGCGCGGTGCGAACGCCGCGTCGGCGACGAGCACCTCGGCCGCGCTCCCGATGCGCGCGTAGAACGGCTCGCGGGCGAACGCGGCCGCGAGGGCGAGCGTGACGTCGTGCGCGCGGGAGCGGTCCACCGCGATCACCGACCGGTCGTCGTCGCGGCGCACGAGCAGGTGCTCGATGCCGTGCTCGTCGAGGGCGTCGTGGATCGCGACGAGGTCGGCGGTCGTGGCATCCGCGGGCGACAGCGAATCGTTGAGGAGCGTGAACCTGCCCTTGCGCAGGATGACGTCGGGGCGTGCGGTGAGTCGCGGGTGCGACTGGCCGAGGAGGGTGAGCCCGGGCGTCACTCGCTGCCGCGCGGACTGCCGATGGCGTCGCGCAGCAGGCTCGAGAGGGCTTGGAGCTGGATGTTCGACTCGGCGGCGACCTCCTCGTCGGACCCGTCGAGAGCGCGGGCGGCGAGGCCGGCCTTGCTGTCGATGAGCTCCGCGATGCGCGCGTCGATCGTGTGGGCGGCGATGATGCGCCACGCCGTGACGGGCAGCTCCTGGCCGATGCGGTGCACGCGGTCGATCGCCTGGGTCTGCTCGGCGCTCGTCCAGCTGAGCTCGGCGAGCACGACGTTCGAGGCCGCCTGCAGGTTGAGGCCGACGCCGGCGGCCGTGAGCGATGCCACGACGATCTGGGTCTCCGGGTCTTCCGCGAACGAGTCGATGGCGGCCTGACGCGCCTTGGGCGACTGGTCGCCGCGGATCGACACGGCCTTGAGGCCCGCCTTCGCGAAGTGCTCCTCCGCGGCGTCCATGACGTCGATGTGCTTGGCGAAGAAGACGACCTTCCCCACCGACCGCGCGAGCTGCGCCGTGTACTCGGCGGACAGCACGGCTTTGGCCTGGCCGATGCGGCGCACCATGGTGAAGACGTTCTCCCCAGTGGTCGCGCCCTTCGACTCCTCGAGCTCGGCGTGCGCGACGACGCGGATGATCTCGTCGTCGGAGACGTCGGGCTTGAGCTCGCGGATGCGGCGGAACCGCTCGAGCAGGCGCGCCGTGAGGGCCGCCTCCGCGGCGCGGATCGACCTGCCCATCTCGTCGTCGAGCTCCACGGGGATGTCGGCGATGCGGCGCGCGGGGATGTCGGCGGCGACGTCGACCTTCTTGCGGCGCACGATGCCCATCTCGACGACGGCCCGGCGCGCCTCGGCGAAGAAGCCGAAGTCCGCGGGGGTGAGTCCCGTGTCCTCCAGCTTCTCCATGAGCTTGGGCAGGGGCTTCTTGTCGTCGATCCAGCCGAGGAACTGCCAGATCGCCCGGAAGTCCTCGATCGAGTTGATGAGCGGGGTGCCCGTGAGCGCCATCATGAGCGCCCGCGGCGAGGTCGCGCGGATGCTCTTGGAGAGCGCGAGCACGTGCTTCGAGCGCTCGGACTTGAGGTTCTTGATGAAGTGCGCCTCGTCGACGACCATGCCCTTGAAGCCGAAGCGGCCGAGCCAGCCGACGTGGCGGTCGAGGATCTCGTAGTTGACGATCACGACGTCGCTGAACGCATCGACGTCGTTGCCGTCGCCGTGCACGACGGTCGCCGTGCGACCCGGCGTCCACAGCTCCACCTCGCGCGCCCAGTTCGTCTTGACGACGTTGGGCACGACGACGAGCAGCGGGTAGGAGTTCGAGGCCTCCGCGGCGAGCAGCGACTGGGCGGTCTTGCCGAGGCCGGGCTCGTCGGCGAGCAGGAACGTGCGGTGGCCCTTGCGCACCTCCTCGACGAAGCGCGCCTGGTGGCGCATCATCTCGAGGTTGCCGCGCGTGCGCAGGGTCGTCGCCTCGGGCAGGTCCATCGTCGCCGCGCCGCCGCCCGCGCCGTACTCGAACGAGCGGAACAGGGGCTCGATGAGCTCCCAGTTGCCGAGCCGGTTGACCTTGGCCGGTGCGGTCTGCATGCCGCTGAAGTCGGGGGCGAGGAACGGGTTCGACATCTGCATCTGGCGCACGGATGCCGGCACCACCTGCTTCTCGACCTGCTTGTCGACGGGCTTGGGCTCGGTGCTGATGATGAGCTCGTCGGGGCTCAGCTCGACGCCCGCGGCGAGGAGCAGGTCGCGGCGGAGGGCCTTGGCCGCGGCGGTCACGGGCGCGTCGTCGGCGAGCATCGCGATGAGGCTCGTGTCGCGGGCTGCGGTCTTCGCGAGGATGCCCGCGAGCCCGTCGAGGCGCTTCTGCTCGTTCGCGCGCTCGGCGTCTGTGAGGGACTTGTCGGCCTTCACGCGCGCCCGCTCCTCGCGGAGCAGGAGCGTGGCGACCTGGAACCGGGCCCGGTTGGCGGGCTTGAGCGGCCCCTTCTGCACTGCCGTCTCGACCTCGCGCGCCGCACGGGCGAGCACGGGGATGACTCCGATGTCATCGCCGGGGCGCACGCGGCGGCGCTGCTGGCTGCTGCCGGAGTTGGAGTTGCGCTGGCGCTGACGCTGGCGCTGGCCGGGTTCGGTCTGTCCCGAAGGAGTCAAAGATTGCCTCTTGCTGACGGTGTCTGAACAACACAGGTGCGGGGAACGTTCCGGGCTAGTGCCCGGTGCGTGCACCAGCAGAGAGGATTCCAGACCCAGTCACGGTGCGACTGGTGGGTTCTGCGAGTGCTACGAGCATTCTACGCCTATTTGTCGGACTTCTCCGTAACCTTCACGAGGATGCCCGCCGCGATGAAGACGAGGGCGGCCACGTACTGCAGCCCGAGCCAGAGCTCCGGCATCCCGAGGTCGATGGGGAATATCGGGTTCCAGAGCACGGCGATGGGCACGAGGCCCACGAGCCACCACCACTGCCGCGCCTGCCATGCGAACACGGCGACGATGAGGGCGAGGATCGACACGACGTAGCGGATGACCGTGAACCCGTCGCCGTCGATGAGCGCGACGCCCGCGAGGAGTGCGATCGTGGCGAGGATCGCCGGGACGATCGCCGTGCGGCGGGTGCGGGAGGGATAGCGTGCGCTGGTCACCAGTCCAGTCTAGAGACGGCGGAGGTCGCGCCTCGTAACGAGCCAGAGGGAGGTCATCCCCCCACGCTAGGTTCGGCAGCCGTGCGTCCGCGGGGCCTACCGTCGGCGTCGCGGCGGGGTCTACGCTGTGCGCCATGGGCTTCTTCGACGACATCGCACAGGGGTTCCGCAAGCTCACGGGCGGCGTGGACGAGGAGCTCATCGCGACCGGCACCCTCGCGCGCGGCGAGATCCTCGGCGTGCAGCCCGGGGGCACCACGATCCAGGTCATGAACGGGCTCGTCGAGCGCAACTGCACGTTCGTCGTGCGCGTGCTCGTGGACGGACAGCAGCCGTGGGACGTGCAGATCACGCAGCGCGTGCAGGAGGTCTCGATACCGCAGCTGCAGCAGCCCGGGGTCGTGGTCGCAGTGCGGGTCGACCCCGCCGACCACTCCCGCGTCGCCCTCGACTTCTCGGTGCAGCCGCCCGAGGTCACCCTGCCCGCCACCGAGGGCCCGGGCAGCGCCGCGTACATCCTCGAGCACGGCAGGCCCGTCACGGTCGTGCTCGTCGCCAACCAGCCCGTCGGCATCAAGAACTCGAAGGGCGACCCGGTGCACGCCCTCACGCTCACCGTCGCGACGGGCGTCGACACCCCGTACCAGGTGCAGGTCGGCAACGCCGTGCCCGCGACGGCCCTCCCGCTCGTCTTCCCCGGCTCGAAGCTGCACGCGAAGCTCGGCGACGGGCCCAACGACATCGTGGTGGACTGGGCGGCGGGTGCCGTCGCTCCCTAGGCTGGGGGCATGAGCATCAAGCTGGAGGGCCCCGAGCGCGGCCTCGACGCCCTGGTCGGCCTCGTCATCGTCGTGACGGAGCTGTTCATCGGCCTCATCGCGGTGTACGCGCTCTACGAGTTCGGCAGTGCCGCGTTCGAGTCGAACCGGTACGGCGGGGATGCGATCAACGCAGGCTTCCTCATCGCCCTCGTAGGCGGCGGGGTGCTGTTCCTCATCACGACGATCGTCTACCTCGCCCGCATCATCGCCGGCCGCCGCAGCTGGCCGGCGCCGCTGTGGGGCACGTTCCTGATGAGCGCGGCCATCCTCGTCGGCTACGCCGTCATGGCCGGGGCGCTCTGAGGCTAGACGCCGCCGGCGCCGCCGCCACCACCGCCGCCGCCTGACGAGCCGCCGCCTCCGCCGCCGCTCGACGAGCTGCTCGACGAGCTGCCGGAGAACGAGGATGCGGCGCTCGACGACAGCCCGCCGATGCTCGAGGCGAACACCGCGGCGTTGAAGGCGCCCGAGCCCGAGTAGTAGTCGGGCGTCTCGTCGACGTAGTACCTGCCGAGCTCGGCCGCCCACTCCTTCTCGAGGGAGAACAGCACGGCGTAGGGCAGGAGCTTCTCGTAGACCTTGACGACCTGCGACGTCGTCGACGTCGCCTCCTTCTCGGCGCCCGTCGGGCTCTGGAGCATGCGCAGGCGGTCGGCCTCCGCGAGGCGGATGTAGAGCTCGAGGCCCTTGAGGTGGTCGCGCAGCTCGGCGCCCTGGGCCGTGAGCGGGATGCGGTACGCGATGCCGAACACGAGCACGACCGCGAGGATGGGCGCGCCCAGCAGCAGGAACGGCGCGACCCCGCCGACCGCGGAGTCGAGCATGGTGACCCCCGCGACGAACGAGACGACCCCCGCGAGCAGCGCGAGGAGGGTCGGCAGGAGCGAGGCGCCGATGCGGGGCTTGGCGCGCAGGCCGTCCGTCGTGGTCGCGGCGGTCGCCGTCTGGATGATGCCGCGCACCTTCTCGCTCAGCGTCGTGTCCTTGCCGGTCATGGCGTACTGCGTCCCGGGCTGCAGCTGGTAGCCGAACAGCGCCTGGGCGAGGTTGAGCTCCGGCCCCTCGAGGCCGGACGCGTCGACCAGCTCGAGCACGTAGCTCGGCCCGCGCGAGAAGAAGCCCGTGCCGGGCACCTCGATGATGCGGATGGCGCGGCGCACCGCCAGGTCCATGAAGGTCGCGGCCGCCGCGCGCCCCGTCTTCTTGAGCAGCACGGACGCCGTGAACGGGTCCATGCCCTTGGGCGGTGAGTACTCCGCGATGATCGTGGGCCTGCCCCGGCCGTCGGCGAGCCTCGTGCGGCGCAGCACCGCGGCCCAGATGACGGCTATCGCGCTGCCGCCGACCCCCGCGAGCTGCACGAACCCGAGGGGCGAGCCGAAGTAGGCGTCGTCGCGCGGCACGAACGTGCCCGACGAGAAGGCGATGTCGACGGTCACGTTCTCGCGCGGGCCCAGGTCGGCCTCGGTCGTGGTGAACACGACGCCGCCGTCCTCGTCCGAGCGCTTCAGGTCGCACGACGTCGTCGAGCCGGCGACGCCCCGGTAGCACGACGCGTCGCCCGTGAGCGAGGCGGCGAGCGCGGCCGGCACGTGCACGCGCGACGTCGCGGTGCCGTAGGGCTGGTCGGAGCCCGTGCCGTTGGTGTCCCAGTAGAACTCCTCGTCCGGGCTGTCGTCCGGGTAGAGGGTCACGTTGTGCTGCGTGTACGTGAACACGTACGTCTGGGCGCCGTGCACGCACTCGTCCGCGCGGCTCGTGACGAGCAGGAACTCCCCGTCCTCGTCCTCCTCGGCCTCGAACGGCCGCGGGTTGCCCTCGCCGTCGGTCACCGACTCGACGCTCACGTCGGTCGGGTGGCCCTGGTAGGCGAGCGGGATGGCGCGGCGCATCCCCTGGTTCTGGTCGATGTCGGGGAAGAGCGCGACGAAGGTCTCGACGGTGCGCAGGGTGGAGCGGCCGTCGGCGTCGACGTCGAGGTAGAAGTCGGCGTCGTAGCTCTCGAAGCTGAAGGCGCCGTCGTCGCCCTCGTCGCACGACACTGCCGGCGCCGCGTGCGCGGGCACGGCGGCGAGGAGCGGCAGTGCCGCGAGCACGAGGGCCGCGGAGAACGACGCGAGGCGGACCCGGGCCTGTTCGGTCATGAGGTAAAACTAGCCGGTTGTCGCCTAGGTAGAGTCGAAGCATGACCACCAAGGCGGCCGTGGCGAGGTTCCAGACCCTCCTGCGCATCCCGACGATCTCCCATGTCGACGAGACGCTCACCGACTGGACCCAGTTCGATGCCTTCCTCGCGACCCTCGCCGAGCTCTACCCGCAGGTGCACGCGCGCCTCGACCGCGAGCTCGTGCACGGCTACACGGCCGTGTTCCGCTGGCCGGGCCGTTCGTCGGCCGAGCCGTCGGTGCTCATGGCGCACTACGACGTCGTGCCCGCCACCGACTTCGGCTGGAAGCACCCTCCCTTCGCGGCGGAGCTGAGCGGGCGCGGCAAGGACGAGCTCATCTGGGGCCGCGGCACGCTCGACAACAAGGCATCGGTCGCGAGCATCCTCGAGGCCGTCGAGGCGCAGCTCACGGCGGGCCTCGTGCCCGCGCAGGACATCTACCTCGTCTTCACCCACAACGAGGAGTCGGCGGGCGGCGCGGCGCCGGCCGTCGTCGACCTGCTCGAGTCGCGCGGCATCCGCCCCGCGCTCGTGCTCGACGAGGGCGGGGCCGTGGTCGAGGACATCTTCCCGGGCGTGAGCGCCCCCATCGCGGTCGTGGGCGTCACGGAGAAGGGGCAGGCCGACCTCCGGCTCGTCGTCGAGCAGCAGGGCGGCCACGCGTCGACCCCGCCCAGGGTCACGGCCACCGTGCGGCTCGCGAAGGCCATCCTGCGGCTCAACGAGAAGCCGTTCCCCGCGCGGTTCAGCCCCACGGCCATCGACATGTTCCGCACGCTCGGCGACCACGCGACGGGGGCCGTGGGCTGGGCCTTCCGCAACATCGGGCTCACGCGCGTCGCCCTCCTGCCCTACATCGCGCGCTCGGGGCCCGAGCTCTCGGCGCTCGTACGCACGACGCAGGCGGTCACCATCCTCGAGGCGGGCCAGGCCCACAACGCCCTCGCCGAGCGCGCGGAGGCCAACGTCAACGTGCGCATCGCCGTGGGCACGAGCCTCGACGACGTCGTGGCGCACGTGCGGCGCGCGATCGGCGACGACCAGGTGCACGTCGAACTCGTGCACGGGTCGCCCGCTCCCCCGGTGTCGCTGCTCTCGGGCATCGGGTGGGAGGTCGTGCGCTCGACGATCGAGGCGACCTACCCCGGCACCGTCGTGACGCCCTACGTGCAGAACGGCGCGACCGACAGCCGGCACTTCACGCGCATCTCGCGCGGTGTCTACCGGTTCAGCCCGTTCGAGATGTCGAAGGACGAGCGCGACACCCTGCACGCGAAGAACGAGAGGATGCACGTCGCGACCTACCTGCGCGGCATCCAGTTCTACACGTCGCTCGTCGCCGCGCTGTAGGTCAGTCGGGGCGGATGATGCTGATGGGCCGCGACATGGGCGGCGCGTCGTCGAGGCGCTCGAGCGCGGGGCGCAGCTCGGCGAGCCACGCCTCGTAGCCCTCGGCGGTCAGGTGCAGCCTGTCGTCCGAGAACCGGGCGTCGATCTCGCCGTCCGGGCCCGCGAGGGCCGGCCACAGGTCGAGGTACTGGGCGTTGACGCTCGGGGCGAACTGGCGCAGGTGCCGGTTCGCGTCCTGCACGCGCTCGGAGAACTCGGCCCCGCGCGGCATGATCGACTGCACGAGCATCCTCGTGCCCGGCAGCGCCTTGCGCAGGGTCACGAGCAGGTACTCGATGTTGCGCACGAGGTGCTCCACCGACTTGCGCTGGCCCAGGTCGTTCGTGCCGATGAGCAGGGCGACCGCGTCTGGCCGCACGTCGATGACGTCGTCGATGCGGGCGACGAGGTCGTCGGTGATGTCGCCGCTCACCCCGAGGTTGTGCACCTCGCGGTCGGGGAACCATGCCCCCCAGTCGCCGTGGTTGGTGATCGAGTCGCCGACGAAGGCGATGCTGGAACGGGATTCGACCGTGCTGTCAAAAGCTCTGCTGTCGTCACTCACCCTTCCATCATGCGCTCAGCCCGCGGAGGCCGCCAGCCATGCGTCGATACGGGAGCGGGATGGTATGGACGGCACGGCGCCGTGCTCCTGCACCGACAGCGACGCCGCCGCGACCGCGAACCGCAGGCACTCGTCGAGCCCCGCGCCCTCCGCGATCCGCGCCGCGAGGGCGCCGCAGAACGTGTCGCCCGCACCCGTCGCGTCGACGGCGGTGACCGTCGGCGCGGGCACGCGCACGTCGGCGGCCCCGCGCTCTTGGGCGACGGCACCGGCCGCCCCGAGGGTCACGATGACGACGGGCGCGAGGTCGGCGACGTCTCCGCTGCGTGCGAGGAAGGCGCCCTCGGTCTCGTTGACGACGAGGATGTCGACGTCCGCGAGCAGCTCCGCGGGCAGCTCCCTGATGGGTGCCGCGTTGAGCAGCACGCGCGTTCCCGCGGCGCGGGCGGCCCGCGCGGCGCGCGCGACCGTCGCGAGCGGGATCTCGAGCTGCAGCACGAGCACGTCGGCGGAGGCGATCGCCGCCTCGTCGTCGGGCGTGAGCTCGAGCAGGGCGTTGGCCCCTGCCTCGACGATGATCGTGTTCTCCCCGGAGTCGTCGACGGCGATGAGGGCCGTGCCCGTGGGCGCGTCGACGGTGCGCACGGATGCGGCGATGCCGTCGGCGCGCAGCCCCTCGCGCACGGATGCGCCGAACGCGTCGTCGCCGAGCGCCGCGATGAACGACGCGGCCGCGCCCGCGCGCGCCGCCGCGACGGCCTGGTTCTGCCCCTTGCCGCCGAGGGCCGTCGCGAAGCCGTGCGAGAGCACGGTCTCCCCGGGCGCCGGGATCGAGGCGACCCGGAACACCTGGTCGACGTTGGCGCTTCCGACGATGACGACTGACATGCGTCTACGGTAGCGGGCGCGCCCGCACTTCTCAGCGCTCGTTGCCGCGGCGGTAGTTGCCCGTCGACTTGGCAAGGATGAGCTGGGCCTGCTGCTCGTCGGAGGCGGCGGCGAGCGCCTTGAGCAGCTTCGCCGCTGCCGGGCCGCCGAGGGTCTGCACGACGCGTCCACCACGGCTGATCATGACCTCGCCCGACTTCGTGGTGCGGTAGCTGAACGGGTCGTCGAGGAGCCGGCCGCGGGCATCCGTGTCACCCATGAGAGGCGGCCTTCGAGGCGGCGGCCGTCGCCGTGATGCGGTTGGCCATGCCCGCGAAGATGACGCCGTGGAAGGGGAGGATCGAGAACCAGTAGAGCCTGCCGGCGAGGCCGGTCGGGAAGAACACCGCGCGCTGCTTGTAGGTGCTGCCGCCCGCCGGATCGGCCTCGGTGGTGAGCTCGAGCCAGGCGAGGCCGGGCACCTTCATCTCGGCGCGCAGCCTCAGGAAGCGACCGCGCTCGAGCGACTCGACACGCCAGAAGTCGAGCGCCTCGCCCACGGCGAGCCGGGAGGCGTTGCGGCGCCCGCGGCGCAGTCCGACACCGCCGACGAGCTTGTCGGCCCAGCCCCGCAGCGCCCACGCGAGCGGGAACGAGTACCAGCCGTTGTCACCCCCGATACCCTCCACGACCGCCCAGAGCCTCTCGACAGGGGCATCCGAGTGCTGCTCCCGCACGTCGGTGAAGACGGTGTGGCCGGTCCAGTCCGGGTCGCTCGGGATGAGGTTGCTGGGCGCCCCCGCGACCGAGGCGTTCTGCCAGCTGGTCTCGACCTCGCCGTCCTTCATCTTGGCCAAGGCGAGGCGAACGGCCTTGCGGTAGCCCGTGAGCCCGCCCTCGGGGTCGGGGATGTACTGCGCGATGTCGTGCTCGGCGGCCACGCAGTCGAACTGCAGCGACTCGATGATCGGCACGGCGAGGGCGCGCGGGATGGGCGTCACGAGGTTCACCCACTGCGACGCGAGCCACGGCGTGAGCACGGGCAGCGACGCGATCGGGCGCTGCCGCAGCCCGGCCTCGAGCGCGTAGCCGTTCATCATCTGGCCGTAGCGCAGCACGTCGGGGCCGCCGATGTCGAAGGTGCGGTTGACGTCGGCGGGCAGGTCGACGGCGGAGGCGAGGTAGTACAGCACGTCGCGGATCGCGATCGGCTGGATGAAGTTGCGCACCCACTTCGGCGCGGGCATGTACGGCAGCACGTCGGTGAGGTGCCGGATCATCTCGAACGACGCCGAGCCCGAGCCGATCACGACCCCCGCCTGGAACGCCACGGTCGGCACTCCCGAGTCGAGGAGGGTGCGCCCCACGATCTCGCGGCTGCGGAGGTGGCGGCTGAGCTCGTCGACCGGAACGTCGGGGTGCAGCCCGCCGAGGTAGACGATGCGCGCGACGCCGGCCGCGACGGCGGCGGTCGCGACGTTCCGCGCCGCCTCGAGCTCGGTGCGCTCGAAGTCGCCCTTGGCGCCCATGGCGTGCACGAGGTAGTAGACCACGTCGATGTTCTCGAGAGCGGTCGCGACAGCCGCGGCATCCGTCAGGTCGCCCGTGACGACCTCGACACCGGATGCCCAGGGCGCGTCGCGCAGTTTGAGCGGATCGCGCACGATCACGCGCACGTCGTGCCCGGCCTCCGCGAGCCGTGGGGCGAGGCGCCCGCCGATGTAGCCGGTGGAGCCCGTGACGAGGATGCGCATGCTCCCCACGCTAGACGGGGAGCACGCGTACCGGGGGTGCCTTGACGAGCGCTAGATCAGGCTCTTCGTGTGCCAGACCGTCTTCGTCTCCGTGAACGCGACGATGCGCTCGAGCGACGGCGCCGGCACGCCCGGCACGGGCTGCAGCACGCGCTTGAGCGTGTCGGCGGCCGTGACCTGCAGGTCGACCCAGTCGATCTCCCCGGCGCCCGCGAGGTCGAGGGCGTTGACGTCGGCGTGGCCCGCGAGCCACGGCGCGATCTCCTTCGGCGAGCCCGTGAGGATGTTGACGACACCGCCCGGCACGTCGCTCGTCGCGAGCACCTCCGAGAGGCTCACGGCCGCGAGGGGCGCGGACTCCGAGGCCACGACGACCACCGTGTTGCCCGCGACGAGCGCGGGTGCGACGACGGCGACGAGGCCGAGCAGCGAGTCGGCGCCCTGCGGCGCGATGATCGCGACGACGCCCGTGGGCTCCGGCGTCGAGAGGTTGAAGTAGGGGCCGCTCACGGGGTTGCCGTTGCCGGCCACCTGCACGTACTTGTCGGCCCAGCCCGCGTACCAGACCCACGCGTCGATCGCCGTGTCGACCTGCTTCGCGGCCGCGGCCTTCGTGAGGCCCTCGCTCGCGACGAGCTCCTCCACGAACTGCTCGCGGCGCCCCTCGAGCAGCTCTGCTATGCGGTAGAGCACCTGGCCGCGGTTGTAGCCCGTCGCGCCGGACCAGCCGGCGAGTGCCGCGCGCGCGGCCACGACGGCGTCGCGGGCATCCTTGCGGCTCGCGAGCGACGCGTTCGCGAGGAACGCGCCCTTCTTCGTGAGCACCTCGTAGGTGCGGCCGCTCTCGCTGCGGGGGAACTTGCCCCCGATGTAGAGCTTGTACGTCTTCGGCACTGCGAGGCGGGTCACTTGGCTGCACTCCATCCGGCGCTCTCGAGGTAGGCGGCGAGGCCGTGTCGACCGCCCTCGCGGCCGTAGCCGCTCTCCTTGTACCCGCCGAACGGGCTCGAGGGGTCGAACCGGTTGAACGTGTTCGCCCAGATCACCCCCGCGCGCAGCTGGTCGGCGACGGCGAGGATCTTCGAGCCCTTGTCGCTCCAGATGCCGGCCGAGAGGCCGTACGGCGTGTTGTTCGCCTTGGCGATCGCCTCGGCGGGCGTGCGGAAGGTCAGCACGCTCAGTACGGGCCCGAAGACCTCCTCGCGCGCGATGGTCGACGACGTCGACACGTTGTCGAAGATCGTGGGCGCGAACCAGAAGCCCTTGTCGGGGATGACGCAGTCCGCGGTCCAGCGGTCGGCGCCCTCCTTCTCGCCGATGTCGCTCAGGGTGCGGATGCGCTCGAGCTGCTCGCGCGAGTTGATCGCGCCGATGTCGGTGTTCTTGTCGAGCGGGTCGCCGAGGCGCAGCGTCGACAGGCGCGACTTGAGGCGCTCGACGACGTCGTCGTGGATGCTCTCCTGCACGAGCAGGCGCGAGCCGGCGCAGCACACGTGGCCCTGGTTGAAGAAGATGCCGTTGACGATGCCCTCGACGGCCTGGTCGATGGGGGCGTCGTCGAAGACGATGTTCGCGGCCTTGCCGCCGAGCTCGAGCGTGACCTTCTTGCCCGTGCCGGCGACCGACTTCGCGATCGCGCGGCCGACGCCCGTCGAGCCCGTGAAGGCGACCTTGTTGACATCGGGGTGGTTGACGAGGGCCTCGCCCGTGTCGCCCGCGCCCGTGATGATGTTCACGACCCCCGCGGGCAGCTCGGCCTGCTGCAGTATCTCGGCGAAGATGAGCGCCGACAGCGGCGTCGTCTCGGCGGGCTTGATGACGACGGTGTTGCCCGCGGCGAGCGCGGGGGCGACCTTCCACGCGAGCATGAGCAGCGGGAAGTTCCACGGGATCACCTGGGCGGCGACGCCGAGGGCGCGCGGGCTCGGTCCGAGGCCCGCGTAGTCGAGCTTGTCGGCCCAGCCGGCGTAGTAGAAGAACCACGCGGCGACGAGCGGGACGTCGACATCCCGGCTCTCCTTGATGGGCTTGCCGTTGTCGAGGCTCTCGGCGACGGCGAGCTCGCGCGCGCGCTCCTGCACGAGGCGCGCGATGCGGAACAGGTACTTGCCGCGGTCGGCGCCCGAGAGCTTGCTCCACGTGCGGTCGTACGCGCGGCGTGCCGCGGCGACGGCGGTGTCGACATCCTTCGCGTTCGCGTTGGCGATCTCGGCGATCGTCTTCTCGGTCGACGGCGAGATCGTCTGGAAGCTCTTGCCGTGCCCCTTCACGAACTCCCCGTCGATGAAGAGCCCGTAGCTCTTCTGGAGGTGCAGGATGCTGGTCGACTCCGGCGCCGGGGCGTAGTCCAGGAAGGAGGACTTCTTCACAATGTCGGTCATGGCCTAGTCAATCGTCACGTAGTCGGGGCCGGAGTAGCGGCCGGTGGTGAGCTTCTGGCGCTGCAGCAGCACGTCGTTGAGCAGCGAGGATGCGCCGAAGCGGAACAGGTGCGGCTGCAGCCACTCCTCGCCCACGGTCTCGGCGACCGTCACGAGGTACTTGATCGCGTCCTTGGAGGCACGGATGCCGCCCGCGGGCTTCACCCCGATCTTCTCCCCCGTGAGCTTGTGCCAGTCCCGCACGACCTCGAGCATGAGCAGCGTGACGGGCAGCGTCGCCGCCGGGGCCACCTTGCCCGTTGAGGTCTTGATGAAGTCGCCGCCCGCGAGGATCGAGAGCCACGACGCCTTGCGCACGTTGTCGTAGGTGTTGAGCTCGCCCGTCTCGAGGATGACCTTGAGGTGGGCGTACGTGCCGTCGGCGCGACGGCACGCCTCCTTCACGGCGACGATCTGGTCGAACACGAGGCCGTAGTTGCCCGCGAGGAACGCGCCGCGGTCGATGACCATGTCGATCTCGTCCGCGCCGCCCGCCACGGCGTCCGCCGTGTCGGCGAGCTTGACCGGCAGGGATGCCCGCCCGCTCGGGAACGCCGTCGCGACGGCGGCGACGTTCACGCCGTCGTCCTTGCCGTTCGACCAGGCCGGTCCGAGCGCGGCGACCGCGGCCGGCACCATGTCGCCGTACACGCACACCGCGGCGACGCGCGGTGTGGAGGGGTCGGACGGGTCGGGGTTGAGCGCCTTGGCGACGAGCGACCGCACCTTGCCGGGGGTGTCAGCGCCCTCGAGGGTCGTGAGGTCGATGAGCCGGATGATCGTGTCGAGCGCCCACGCCTTCGACGTCGTCTTGATGGAGCGGGTGCCGAGGCCCGCCGCGCGCTGCTCGAGGCCCACGGCGTCGACGCCGGGGAGCCCCTCGAGGTGCAGCTTGAGACTCTTCTCGGTGAGGTCGGCACCGATCAGCTCGACCGCGCGCTGCGCGGGGGCGAGCGCCTGGGAGGGCGCGACCAAGGATGTTGCGTTCACCCACCCACTCTACCGACCGGCCGCCTCGGTGACCCGGCCCGGTAGACGAATCCCACCCACACGACGACGGCGGCGAACACCACCGAGAGCACGGTGAGCGCGATCCAGTTGCCGTCGATCGCGAGCACGATCGCCGCGGTGCCCACGGCGATGACGGCCGCCGCGATCTTCGCGGCCATCTTGAGCCGCAGCGCGTGCACCGCCGCGGGGTCGGTCTCCTGCGCGCGGCGCACGAGGTGGTCGGCCATGCCGTCGACGGCGGCGAAGAGGGCCGCCGCGTAGGTGAGGGCGCAGCCGAGCATGCCCCAGGGGTTGACCCCGAGGTCGGGCGAGACGAGCGCGACGATGTCACTCATGCGGCAATGCTAGCGGGCGCCCTCCGCGGCGTCCTCGAGGTGCTGCGACCACGACTCCTGCCGGTCCCTCTCCCAGTTCGCCCAGTCGACGGGATGCCCGCGCAGCAGGTCGCCGAGCTGGTCGAGGGTCGTGAGCCAGTCGGCCTTGACGCGCGCCGCGAAGACGGGCTCGACCGCGACGTCGACCGCCAGCACGAGCCGCGTGCCCGCGCCGCGCGCGCCGCCCGCGGTCTCGGCCAGCTCGAACCGCAGGAGCCCCATGGTCGTGGTGTCGACGTGCAGCAGCTCGAGGGGGTGGAGCGCGGTGATCCTGCCGAGCGTCTCGGGCTGGCCGACGCGGTGCACCCAGCGCAGGTTGTACGCGCCGCCCACCTCGGGCTCGACCACGGCCTCGGCGAGCCACCCCGACACGAGGTCGGCGTCGAGCAGGGCATCCCACACGATCACGGGCGCGAACTCGAAGTCGCGCTCGAAGACGAGGTGGAGGCCGCCCATTCCCCCACTGTACGACGGCCCTATGCTGTCGGAGTGAGTTCCGCCACCACGACACCGCCATCGACGCCACGACGACGCCGCAACGTCGCGCTCGTGGTCGTCGACATCATCGCCTCGCTCGCGATCCTCTCCTTCACGCTCGTGTTCGGGCTCGTCATGCTGCAGTTCGTCGGGCAGATGTCGGATGCCGCGAGGACGTGCGGCGCCGACTGCAACTCGGGCCTGCTGACCGCCACCGCGTGGGGGCTGCTCGCCGTCACCGTCATCGTGTTCTGCCTGGGCCTCGGCATGGCGATCGTGCGCGCGGTCCAGCGCCGCTACACGGTGCTCTGGCCGCTCGGCGCGTTCGTCGTCATGTACGCGGCGTTCTTCGTCGCGTCGTGGCTCACGGGCCAGGCGGTGCCCGCAGCATGAGCACCTACGCCCTCGCCGTCGACCTCGGCGGCACCAAGATCGAGGCGGCGCTCGTCGACCCGGCCGGGGTGCTCCTCGAGGGCAGCAGGTTCCGGGCACCGACGGGCCGCGCCTCCACGAGCGAGCAGCTCGCGGCGAGCGCCGACTCGGTCGTGACTCAGGCCGTCGCCGCCCTCCCGGAGGGCGCGACCCTCGCGGGCGTCGGGATCGGCAGCGCGGGACCCATCACCGTCGCCCACGGGCTCGTCTCCCCCCTCAACCTCCCGAGCTGGCGCGACTTCCCGCTGCGGGACCATGTCGCGGCCCTCGTCGAGACGCTGCACGGCCGCGCCGTGCCCACGGTCCTGCGCATGGACGGCGAGTGCATCACGCTCGCCGAGCACTGGGTGGGCGCCGCGCAGGGCGTGGACAACCTCATGGGCATGGTCGTGTCGACGGGCATCGGCGGCGGGCTCATCCTCGGCGGGGTCGCCGTCGCGGGGCCGAGCGGCAACGCGGGCCACATCGGCCACGTCGAGGTCGGCGGGTTCGACGAGCCGTGCCTGTGCGGCGGCACGGGCTGCGTCGAGGCCGTCGCATCCGGCCCGAACACGGCCCGCTGGGCCCGCGAGCAGGGCTGGGTCGGCGAGACGGGCGAGGATCTGGCCGCGAGCTACGCCGCCGGCGACGGCATCGCCATGGCGGCGGTGCGCCGCTCGGGCCGCGCGATCGGCCAGGCCATCGCCTCGGCGACGGCCCTCGTGGACCTCGACGTCGTCGCGGTCGGCGGCGGGTTCTCGCACGTCTCCCCCGACCTGCTCGACGAGGTGCGCTCGGCCATCGCCAAGCGCGCGCCGTTCCCCTTCGTCGCGAAGGTGCGCGTGATCCCGTCCGGCCTCTCGGGCGAGGGGCCCCTCATCGGCGCGGCGGCGCTCGTGCACCGCGCCGACCACGTCTCGTAGGCGGGGATCGGGCCTACGGCGTCTGCAGGCCCAGCACGCCGCGGATGCGCAGCTCGTCGAGCCCCATCTGCTCGGCGAGGGCGTCGGCGCCGGAGAACTTGCGCATGCCCCTGATGTACTCGACGAACGAGATCTCGGCCTTCTTGTCGTAGAGGTCGAGCCCGAACGAGTCGATCGCGTGCGCCTCGACCGTCTTCTCGGGCACGCCCTCGAACGTCGGGTTGTTGCCGACCGAGACGGCGGCGGGGTAGCGCAGGCCGTCGACGGTGAGCCACGCGGCGTAGACGCCGTCGGCGGGCACGAAGCCCTCCACGACGGGAGACAGGTTGGCCGTCGGGTAGCCGAGCGTGCGACCGCGCTGCAGGCCGTGGACGACGTCGGCGCGGATGGTCGGGATCGCGCCGAGCAGCTCGGCGGCGCGCGTGACATCGCCCTCGGCGAGCAGGTCGCGGATCCACGTCGACGAGACCCTGCGGTCGCCCTCCGACGACACGTCGTCCATGACGACGACCTCGAACCCGTGCTGGGCACCGAGCTCGCGCAGCAGCGCGACATCGCCGCTCCCGCGCACCCCGAACCTGAAGTCCGCGCCCACGAGCACGATGCCAGCGTTGAGAGCGCCCACGAGGATGCCCGTGACGAACTCCTCCGGCGGGATCTCGCTGAACGCCCGGTCGAATGCGACGACGAGCACCGCGTCGAGGCCCGTGGACTCGAGCAGGTCGAGCTTCTGCGCGTTGCTCGTGAGCGGCGCGGGGCACTCGGCGGGGTTGAGCAGGCTGAGCGGGTTCCTGTCGAACGTGAGCACCGTGGTCGTGAGCCCGCGGGGCTCCGCGAGCTGCTCGAGCCGCTCGATCACGGCGCGGTGGCCGGCGTGCACGCCGTCGAACTTGCCGATGGTGACGGCGCTCGGCCCGAAGCCCGCGGGCACGTCCGCGACCGCCCCGAACCTGAGCATCAGGCGACCGCCGAGGGGCGGCGGCGGTAGAGCCACAGCATGCCGAGCACGGGCAGCACGAGCGGGATGAACACATACCCCATGCCGTACTGAGACCACACCGACGCGTGCTGGAAGAGCGAGGGCACGAGCAGGCTCAGCGTGCCGACCGTGAGCACGCCCACGAGCTCGAAGACGATCGTGACCCACGCGATGCGGTACCAGGCGGTGCCGCGCTTGATGAGGGCGACCGTCGCGAGGATGTAGACGACGCCCGCGAGCGCCGAGAGGGAGTAGGCGACGGGGGCGCCCGAGAAGTCCTTGGCGATCTGGTAGACCGACCGTGCGGTCGCCGCGAGGGCGAGGATCGCGTAGACGACGATGAGCACGCGCCCGATGCCGACGGCGCGCGATGAGGCTGTGATGGACATCGCCTCACAGCCTATTCGGGCTAGGCGACCTGCACGAACCAGATCTGGCCCATGCGGTAGAGCATGACGGCGATCGCGAGGCACGCGACACCGAGCACCGCCGTGCTCCACCGGCCGCGGTCCACGAGCGCCCACACGACGGCCGCCGGCGGGATGAGCACGGCCGACACGAGGTACACCCAGAACTCCACGAGGTCGCCCGTGGGCGGGTTGCCGGCGAGCGGCGCGACGATGCCGATCACGACCTGCGCGAGCAGGAGCACCTCGACGAGGGCGGTCGCGCCGAGCGTGTAGTCGCTGGGCTTCCGGCCCGCGAGGCCGAGCGCGAGCGCGAACAGCCCCGCGGCGACGGCGACCGCGATCTCGACGTACTGGAACCAGGCGATCACGCGCGCTCCTCCGGGAAGTTGACGAGCACGTGCGCCCGACCGGCGACGTTCTCCACGAGCCCCACGAGCCTGCCGTCGGGGGCGACGGCGGCGAGGGTTCCCGCACCCGTCGCGCCGAGGGCGATGCGCTTGCCGTGCCCGAGGTCGACGGCCTGCTCCGGGGTCAGGTCCACGCGCTCGAACAGCGTGCTCGCGACATCCGCGGGCTCGAGCATGTGCGCGGCGAGGTCGTCGTCGAGCGAGGATGCGGACGCCACGGCGAAGGGCCCGATGCGCGTGCGGCGCAGCACCGTGAGGTGCCCGCCCGTGCCGAGGGACTCCCCCAGGTCGCGGGCGAGGGCGCGGATGTAGGTGCCCGACGAGCACGCGACGCGCACGTCGAGGTCGAGCCATCCGTCTGTCCTGCGGGTCTCGAGCACCGCGAACTCGGAGATCGTCACGGGCCGCTCGGCGAGCTCGACCTGCTCCCCCTCGCGCACGAGCGCGTACGCGCGCCTGCCGTCGACCTTGATGGCGCTCACGGAGCTGGGACGCTGCAGGATGGGCCCCGTGAGGGCGGCGGCCCCCGCCGCGACCGCCGCGTCGGTCACGTGGGACGTGTCGCGGGCCGCGCCGAGCTCGCCCTCGGCATCGTCGGTGGTCGAGGCGGCACCCAGGCGGATCGTCGCCGTGTACTCCTTGTCGAGCCCGACAACCCACGTGAGCAGGCGCGTCGCGGCGTTGACCCCGAGCACGAGCAGGCCCGTGGCCATGGGGTCGAGGGTGCCGGCGTGCCCGACCTTTCGAGTGCCGATCGCGCGGCGGGCGCGCGTGACGACGTCGTGGCTCGTGATGCCCTGCGGCTTGTCGACGAGCAGGATGCCCGCCGCCGGGTTCGTGGGGGCCTTCGCCATCAGGCGCGCGCCTGCTGCTTGCCGAGCTCGAGCAGCACGTCGAGCTTCTGCGGCAGCGCGGCGCACAGCAGCTCGTTGGCGCGCTCGCTCGTCTCGAACTCCTCGCTCATGCGCAGCCCCACGAGCGTGTTGAGCAGCATGCCGCCCTCGAGGAAGCGGTTGGCCTCGTCGGGCGTGAACCCCGCCTCGTCGCGCAGGAACGCGTAGACCTCGAGGAAGCCCTCGCGCGCGCGCGGCCCGATCACGGGATCGCCGCCCTGGATGAACGAGTGCATGAGCGAGAGCAGCAGGCCGCGCTGCTTGAGCATGTCGACGTAGGCGACGCCGAAGCGGTGGCCCAGGTCGTCCCTGCCCTCGGAGAGCACGGCGCGGAACGTCGTGAGGATGAAGAGCAGTGCGCGGTCCATGACCTCGAGGAAGAGGCGCTCCTTGGTGCCGAACATGCGCACGACGTAGGGCTGGCTCACGCCGGCGGCCTTCGCGACCTGGTCGGTCGTGGCGCCGTAGTACCCGAACTGCCCGAAGACGTCGGTCGCCGCCTGGAGGATCAGCTCGCGCCGGTCCTCCGACTTCATGCGCGAGACCGGGTGGTGCTCGAGGTCGTGGGTGCTCATGCTTGACATGGTATCAGTCGATAACTAATGTGCATAAGTAATCATTCGATAACCAGCTCAGAAGAGAAACGGCGGAGCACCCCCATGACCCAACTGCTCGAGGCCCCGGCGGCGGCACCGGCGCGCCGCGCCATCCCCGTCTGGCTCGCCATCGTCGCAGCGTCGCTGCCCATGTTCATGGCGACCCTCGACAACCTCGTGATGACCAACGCTCTCCCCACGATCGCGGTCGACCTGTCGGCGTCCGTCGAGGAGCTGCAGTGGTTCATCAACGCCTACACGCTCAGCTTCGCGAGCTTCATCCTCATGGCCGCGGCCCTCGGCGACCGCTTCGGCCGCCGCACGGTGTTCGTCGCGGGCATCGCGGTGTTCACGCTCGCGTCGGTGTTCAGCGCCCTGAGCACCGAGCCGTGGATGCTCATCCTCGGCCGTGCGGCGCAGGGCTTCGGGGCGGCCGCGGTCATGCCGCTCTCGCTCACCCTGCTCGTCGGATCTGTCTCGACGCGCCTGCGGCCCCTCGCGATCGGCATCTGGGGCGGCATCTCAGGCCTGGGCGTCGCGCTCGGGCCCCTCATCGGCGGCGCCGTCGTCGAGGGCATCAACTGGCAGTCGATCTTCTGGATCAACGTGCCCGTGGGCATCATCGCCGTCCCCCTCGCCCTCGCCGCCCTGCCCAACACCTTCGGGGCGCGCGTGCGCGCCGACATCGTGGGCGTGCTGCTCGTCGGCATCGGCGTGCTCGGCCTCGTCTACGGCATCGTGCGCGGCAACGACGCGGGCTGGGGCAGCCTCGAGGTCATGGGCTCGCTCGGCCTCGGCGCCATGCTCACGCTCGCGTTCGTGTGGTGGGAGAACCGCACGCCGACGCCGCTGCTGCCGCTGCGCCTGTTCCGCGACCGCAGCTTCACCGTGGCCAACATCGTGGGCCTGCTGTTCAGCTTCGGCATCTTCGGCGCCGTGTTCATCCTCATCCAGTACCTGCAGGTCGTGCAGGGCTACACGCCCCTCCAGGCCGGCCTCGCGACGACCCCGTGGACCATGGCGCCCATGATCGTCGCGCCGCTCGCGGGCCTCGTCGCCCCGCGCGTGGGCACGCGCATCCTCGTCGTCGCCGGCCTCGTGCTGCAGGCCACGGGCCTCGCGTGGCTCGGCCTCGTCATGGCCGTCGAAACCCCGTACGTCGAGATGCTGCCCGCGTTCATCCTCGCCGGCATCGGCATGGGCCTCGTGTTCGCGCCGCTCTCCACGGCCGTGCTCGCGACGATGAGGCAGGACGACCACGCCAAGGCGAGCGGCACCAACTCCACCCTGCGCGAGATCGGCGTCGCCCTCGGCATCGCCGTGCTCACGGCCGTGTTCGTGGGCGCGGGCGGCCAGCTCACCCCCACGGGCTACGTGGATGCGGCCGTGCCCGCAGTGCTCGTGGGAGCCGCGGTGCTCGCGCTCTCCGCCGTCATCGCCCTCGCGCTGCCCCTCGGGCGCGCGGCGCGCGGTTCCGGGGCGCCGGAGTCGACCAGCCCTAGTATCTGAGCATGCGGATTGGCGTCGTCGGAGCGGGAGCTGTCGGCGGCGCCATCGCCGCGCTCCTGAGCCGCGTCGGCCACGAGGTCGAGGTCACGGCACGGGGCGAGCACCTCGAGGCGATCCAGGAGCACGGCATCCTGCTCTCCGGGGCGTGGGGCGAGTACCGCGCCCAGGTCGACGCGGGCGAGCTGCTCACGCGCGGCGTCGAGCTCGTCATCATCGCCACCAAGGCCCAGGACGCCGCCGACGCCATCAGCGAGAACCTCGCCGTGCTGCGCGGCATCCCGCTCGTCGTCGTGCAGAACGGCCTCGACTCGCTCGCCAACGCCAAGGACGCGTCGCCGCGCTCCGACATCGTGGGCGGGCTCGCGACGTTCGCGTCGTCGTACCTCTCCCCCGGGCGCATCACGGTCACGACCGCGGGGCGGCTCTACCTGGGCGTCGCCCCGGGCGAGAGCGACGTGCCGGCGCGGTACGCGGCGCGCATCCTCACGGAGGCCCTGCCCACGACGACCGTGCCCAACTTCACGGGCGCGCAGTGGACCAAGCTCATCATCAACATGGTCAACGCCCTGCCCGCCATCACGGGCACGAGCGTGCAGGAGGTCGTCGCCGACCGCGGCCTGCGCCGCGTCATGACCGCGAGCATGCGCGAGAGCGTGCGCGTCGCGCTGCGCTCGCGCGTGCACTTCGAGACGCTGCAGGGCCTCAGCCACGGGCGGCTGCGGCTGTTCGCGGCGCTGCCGCTGTGGCTCGGGCAGTCGCTGCCGCGCCTCATGAGCCGCCGCATCGGCGCCACCCCGAACCCGGGGTCGACGCTGCAGAGCATCCGACGCGGTCAGGCGACCGAGATCGACTTCCTCAACGGGGCGGTCGTCCGCGCGGCCCGGCGGATCGGCCGGACGGCGCCGGTCAATGCTGCTCTCGTGGAGCTGGTGCACGAGGTGGAGGCGAAGGGGTCGTTCTTCTCTGCTGCTGAGGTCGTCGCCCGGGTCCGCTGAGGTCGTCGCCCCGTCCGCTGAGAGGCGGCCTGTTCGCTCCGAGCTGCTTCCGGAGGCGGCTTCGCGCGCCTCTGCCAGGCCCACCTGCAGCTCGGAGCGAACAGGCCGCCTCTCCGCGCGATCACGTGAGCGCGAGCCGCACACCCATACTTATATGTATATATATGGGTGGTGCGGGGTTGCTGCCGGGCGGGATGCGGGGTGTTCCGGGCGCATCGCTGGTGGGCCTGGCGGAGGCGCGCGAAGCCGCCTGGGATGCGATGCGGAGGAAGCAGCCCCGGCTCCGACGTCACCCGTCAGCAGGAGTCGGCGAAGACCCGGCGCGGATGCTCGGGGTCGGTGTTGTCGACGATCGCCGACGCCCGCGTGCGCGGGTTGACGTCCTTGAGGTAGATCTCCTGCCCTCCGGGGTACCGCGGGCTCTGCCCGGCCGGTCCGTCGAGCTCGAACAGCCGCAGGGCCGCGGCCTCGGGGTCGGCGTCCAGCCAGATCGACCAGTTCCACAGCCCCCGCAGCTCCGGCCGGTGCAGGAACGCGCCGTCGACGACGAGCGTCGCATCCTGCGGCCCCGTCTTCCAGTCGGGCTCGATGGGCATGTCGCGCTCGACGTCGAAGGCGGCGGTGACGAAGCCCATGCTGCCGCCGAGCTTGAACGGGTCGACGAGCACGCGGCGGAACAGGTCGTAGTCGAACGAGTCGCGGTAGTAGCCCTCCGCCGAGTCGACGCCGCGCGCGTAGCGCTGGGCGGCCGGCCGGTGGAACCTGTCGATGGAGGCGCGGAACACGGCGTGCCCGCCGCGGCCGAGGCGCTCGGCGAGGGCGTCGGCGAACGGGCGCTTGCCCGCGCCGTCGATGCCGTCGACGGCGAGCAGCGTGCGGCCTTTGGCGTAGTTGTGCAGGAACTCGTCGGAGAGCGCGTCGAGGGTGTCGCGTTTGAGGGGCGTCCACTGGGCCATGATCCCCAGTCTAGGTTTGTGGGGTGAGCATCGCGCCGGCCGTGAACGCGTGGTTCGCGGCGAACCGCCGGGACCTGCCGTGGCGCGCCCCCGGGTTCGGCGCGTGGGGCATCCTCGTGAGCGAGTTCATGCTGCAGCAGACCCCCGTGGCGCGCGTGATCCCCCGCCTGGAGCTGTGGCTCGAGCGCTGGCCGACCCCGGCCGACCTCGCGGCCTCGCCGCCCGGTGACGCCGTGCGTGCGTGGGAGCGCCTGGGCTATCCCCGTCGCGCGCTGCGCCTGCACGCCGCCGCCGTCGCTATCACCGAGCGGCACGGCGGCGAGGTGCCGTCCGATGTCGACGCGCTGCTCGCCCTGCCCGGGGTGGGCGACTACACGGCCCGGGCCGTCGCCGCGTTCGCGTTCGGGCTGCGGCATCCCGTCGTCGACACCAACGTGCGGCGCGTCATCGCGCGCGCGGTGGTCGGGCAGGCGGAGGCCGGCCCGCCCTCGACACGCAGGGACCTCGCCGACATGCAGGAGCTGCTTCCGCTCGACGAGCAGGATGCCCGCCAGTTCAACGCCGGCATGATGGAGCTCGGCGCGATCGTGTGCACGGCCCGCTCACCCCGCTGCGAGGCCTGCCCGATCGCGGACCTCTGCCGCTGGCGGGCGGAGGGATATCCGGCGTACGAGGGCCCGCGCGCCGCCGTGCAGGCGACGTTCGCGGGCAGCGACCGCCAGGTGCGCGGCCTCATCATGGCCGAGCTGCGGGCGAGCGACATCCCCGTGACGGCCGCGGAGCTCGAGTCGGTGTGGCCCGATGCCGCGCAGCGCGGGCGCGCCCTCGCGGGCCTGCTCGCCGACGGCCTGGCCGTCGAGGCCGACGGCGGCTACGTGCTGCCCTAGGCCGTCACGGTCGCGACGGCGAGGGCGCCGTCCGGCCACGGCAGTAGTGGGAATCGGTGGCACGGGTCACACTGGAGGGGTGCCGGAGCTCCCCGAAGTGCAAGCCCTCGTGACCGACCTGCGCGGTCGCCTGCTCGGCCGCACGGTCGACCGGCTCGTGCTCGTGTCGTTCGCGGCCCTCAAGACGTTCGACCCGCCCGCGACGGCGCTGCAGGGCGCGACCGTCACGGCCGTCGACCGGCACGGCAAGTACCTCGACCTGTGCTTCTCAGACGCGGCCATCGGCGACGTGCACATGCTCGTGCATCTCGCGCGGGCGGGGTGGCTCCGTTGGCGCGACTCGGCGCCGAGCCCCGTACGTCCCGGCGGCAAGGGCCCGCTCGCCGCGCGCCTCGTGCTCGACGACGGCTCGGGCTTCGACCTCACGGAGGCGGGCACGAAGAAGTCCCTCGCGATCCACCTCGTGCGCGATCCGCAGGATGTCGAGCGCGTCGCGACCCTCGGGCCCGACCCGCTCGACCCGGGGTTCACGGTCGACGTGCTCGCGGGCATCCTCGCGGCCCAGGGGCGCGCGCAGATCAAGGGCGTGCTGCGCGCGCAGTCGGTGATCGCGGGCATCGGGAACGCGTACTCCGACGAGATCCTGCACGCGGCGCGCATGTCGCCGTACAAGCCCGCGAGCATGCCGCGCGAGGATGTCGAGCGGCTCTACGACGCGATGCAGTCGACGTTGCGCGCGGCCGTCGATCGGGCTGACGGGCTCGCGGCCTCGGAGCTCAAGCACGAGAAGAAGACCAACCTGCAGGTGCACGGTCGCGCGGGCGAGGCGTGCCCCCTGTGCGGCGACATCGTGCGGCAGGTCAAGTTCGCCGACTCGACGTTCGAGTACTGCCCCACGTGCCAGACGGGCGGCAAGCCGCTCGCCGACCGCGTGCTGAGCAGGCTGTTGAAGTAGCCGGGGCTACTCCTCCTCGTCGTCGCGCAGGCGCGGCTTGACGTACGGGTCCTCGTCGCCCGCGTAGTGCGCGGTCTTCTTGAGGGCCTCGACCTCGGCGTCGCGCGCGTGCGCCTCGTCGAGGAGGGAGTCGATGATGCGCGCGTTCTCGGGGATGCCGTCGGCGATGAACTCGAGGCTCGGCGTGAGCCGCGCCGTGATGTTCTTGCCGACCTCGCTGCGGAGCATGCCCGTCGCCGACTTGAGCGCGGCCGCGGTGTCGGCGCGCTCCTCGTCGGAGCCGTACACCGTGTAGAAGATCGTGGCGTGCTGGAGGTCGCCCGTCACCCGCACGTCGGTGATCGTGACGAACCCGAGCCGCGGATCCTTCACCCCGCGCTCGAGCGCCTTCGCGACGATGACCTTGATGCGGTCCGCCATCTTGGCGGCGCGTGCTGCGTCAGCCATGTTGTACTCCTTGCTCCCGAGTTAGCGGAGGATGCGGGCCGGGTTTTCGATCCGGCCCGCTGGTTGGGTCTGGCAGCGACCGAGCTTGCGAGGCCGCCGGATGCGGGCCGGATCGAAAACCCGGCCCGCATCCGTCACCACGCTACGCGCGGGGCTTTTCCTTCATCTCGATCGTCTCGATCTCGTCCCCGACCTGGATGTCGTTGAACTTGCCCAGGCCGATACCGCACTCGAAGCCGTCGCGCACCTCGGTGACGTCGTCCTTGAAGCGGCGCAGCGACTCGATGGCGAGGTTGTCGCCGACCACGACGCCGTCGCGGATGACGCGGGCACGCGCGTTGCGCGTGATGACGCCCGACCGCACGAGCACACCGGCGACGTTTCCGAACTTGGAGGAGCGGAAGACCTCGCGGATCTCGGCGAGGCCCGACTGGACCTCCTCGAACTCCGGCTTGAGCATGCCCTTGAGCGAGCTCTCGATCTCCTCGAGCGCCGAGTAGATGACCGAGTAGAACCGGACATCCACGCCCTCGCGCTGGGCGCGCTCGCGCGCCTTCGTGTCGGGTCGCACGTTGAAGCCGATGATGATGGCGTTGTCGATCGTCGCGAGGTTGACGTCGCTCTCGGTGACGGCACCCACACCGCGGTGGATGATGCGCAGCTGCACGCTGTCGTCCACCTCGATCTTGAGCAGCGCGTCCTCCAGGGCCTCCACGGCACCCGAGACGTCGCCCTTGAGGATGAGGTTGAGCGACTCGACCTTGCCGTCCTCCAGGGCCTTGGTGAAGTCCTCGAGGCTGATGCGCTTGCGGGCCTTGGCCAGCAGCGCGTTGCGCTCCACGGCCTCGCGCTTCTCGGCGATCTGACGGGCGGTGCGGTCCTCCTCGGTGACGAGGAACGTGTCGCCGGCCCGGGGGACGGACGACAGGCCCTGCACCTGCACGGGGCGCGACGGGTAGGCCTCGTCGACGGCGTTGCCGTCCTCGTCGTGCATGGCACGAACGCGGCCGTACGCGGTTCCCGCGACGATGGCGTCTCCCACGCGCAGCGTTCCCGACTGGATGAGCACTGTGGCCACTGCACCACGGCCCTTGTCGAGCTTCGCCTCGATGGCGACGCCGCGGGCATCCTTGTTCGGGTTCGATCGCAGGTCGAGGCCGGCGTCGGCCGTGAGCAGCACGGCGTCGAGCAGCTTGTCGATGCCGAGGTTGTTGAGCGCCGACACGTCGATGAACATCGTGTCGCCGCCGTACTCCTCAGCGACGAGGCCGAACTCGGTGAGCTGTTGGCGCACCTTGGCGGGGTTCGCCCCCTCCTTGTCGACCTTGTTCACCGCGACGACGATGGGCACACCGGCGGCCTGCGCGTGGTTGAGCGCCTCCACGGTCTGCGGCATGATGCCGTCGTCGGCCGCGACCACGAGGATCGCGAGGTCGGTGACCTGGGCACCGCGGGCACGCATGGCGGTGAACGCCTCGTGACCGGGGGTGTCGATGAAGGTGATGGCGCGCTCGAAGCCCTCGTGCTCGGTCCAGACCTGGTAGGCGCCGATGTGCTGGGTGATGCCACCCGCCTCGCCGGCGACGACGTTGGCCTTGCGGATCGCGTCGAGGAGCTTCGTCTTTCCGTGGTCGACGTGGCCCATGACGGTGACGACGGGCGGGCGGATCTCCAGATCCTCGTCCGTCTCGTCCTCGAGCTCCTGGTCGAGGTCGAGGTCGAAGCCCGCGAGCAGCTCGCGGTCCTCATCCTCGGGCGAGACCATCTCGATCTTGTAGTTGAGTTCCTCGGCGAGCACCTCGAAGGTGCCCTCGTCGAGCGACTCGGTGGCCGTGGCCATCTGGCCGAGGTGGAAGAGCGCGGTCACGAGCGCGCCGGGCTGCACCGTGTAGCCGGTCAGCGTCTCCAGCTTGTCGGCGAGGTCGGAGATCGACGCGCCGCGGCGCAGACGGATGACCGTCTTGCCGTCGCCGCGGGGGACGCTGACGCCGCCCAGCGACGGGGCTTCGCGCAGCTCGAACTCTGCGCGCTTCGTGCGCTTCGACTTGCGGGCCTTGCTCTTGCCGCCACCGCGGCCGAACGCGCCAGCGGTTCCACCGCCGGGGCCGCGACCGCGGCCACCCGCGCCGCCTGCCGGCGGACGGTTGGGGCCGAAGTTGTTGCCGGCGCCGGGGGCGCCACCCGGACGGAAGCCGCCCGCACCGGCCGGGCGCGGGGCGCCGGGTCGCTGCTGGAAGTTGCCGGGACGCTGGCCGAAGCCGGTCGGGCGCGCGCCCTGGCCGGGTCCGCCGGGACGCGGGGCGCCCGGACGCGGGATGCTGCCCGGGGTCGGACGGCCCATGCCCTGGTTCGACGCGAACGGGTTGTTGCCCGGACGCGGGGCTCCCGGGCGCGGGATGCTCGAGCTCGACTGGTACGGGTTGTTGCCCGGGCGCGGTGCGGCGGGGCGCGGCGCGGCCGAGCCCTCGTCACCGGACGGCGCGGGCGCCGCAGCGGCGGCCTCGGCGCGCGCCTGGCGCTCCGCGACCGTGAGCGGCGCGGGCGTCGCCGCGGGAGCCTCGGCCGCGGGGGCCTCGGCCTCCGGCTCGACGGGCGCGGGCCTGGGGTTGGTGGGCTTGGGCGCGGCTTTCGGGGCCGCCTTGGGAGCCGCGGGCGCGGCTGCCGGCTTAACGCCCTCGGCGACGAGCGCCTCCTTCACGCGACGCGCGACGGGCGGGGCGATGCTGGACGACGGTCCCTTGACGAACTCGCCCATCGCCTTCAGTTTTTCGAGCACGATCTTGCTCTCAACGCCGAGATCGGCGGCGACTTCGTGCACTCGTGGGTTAGCCACAATTCTCCTGTCTGGGGCCTACCCAGAGCAGGGCAGGCCGTTAGTTACGGACGGAACTCATTTCGAGCCGCTCATTAGTTGTCCATAGGTCAATCAGCCTGTTCGTTAGAGGACGCTCTTGTTAGAAGCAACTGATGCGTAGAGCCTGCCGGTGTCCAGGGCCTCGGCCACCCGCAACGCCCGGCCGAACGCCCTGCGTTTCACGGCAGAGTCGACACAGCGGGAGGTGGGATGGACCCAGGCGCCTCGACCGGGGAGCGTCGCGGACGGATCCGGGACGATCTCGCCGCCGCTCGCGACAACCCGCAGTAAAGCGGAGGTGTCGGCGCGCTCACGGCAGCCGAGGCAGGTTCTAACGGGATTCATCCTACCCCACGGTACCCCGGGACGCTGGCCCGGTGCTCGTCGGTCGATGCCTTTCGAGGGGCGACTCAATCCCCTTCGAGGATCGAGTCTGGCTGGATGTCGATGCGCGCGCCCGTGAGCTTCGCGGCGAGGCGGGCGTTCTGGCCCTCCTTGCCGATCGCGAGCGAGAGCTGGTAGTCGGGCACGAGCGCCCGCACGGCCTTCGTCGCCTCGTCGATGACGTACGAGCTCGTGACCTTGGCGGGCGAGAGCGCGTTGGCGACGAACGTCGCGAGGTTCTCCGAGTAGTCGACGATGTCGATCTTCTCGTTGTTGAGCTCCGCGGTGACCGCGCGCACGCGCTGGCCGAGCTCGCCGATGCACGCGCCCTTGGCGTTGACACCGGGCTCGAGGGCGCGCACGGCCATCTTGGTGCGGTGGCCGGCCTCGCGCGCGAGCGACGTGATCTCGACGATGCCGCTCGCGATCTCGGGCACCTCGAGGGCGAAGAGCTTGCGCACGAGCGCGGGGTGCGTGCGGCTCACGGTGATCTGCGGGCCCTTGAGCCCCTTGCTCACGGCGGTCACGTACACGCGGATGCGCGTGCCGTGGGCGTAGTCCTCGCCCGGCACCTGCTCCTCGGGCGGCAGGATCGCCTCGATCGTGCCGAGGTCTACGTGGATCATGCGCGGGTTGGGGCCCTGCTGGATGATGCCCGCGACGATGTCGCCCTCGCGGCCCTTGAACTCACCGAGCACCTTGTCGTCGCCGATGTCGCGCAGGCGCTGGTTGATGACCTGCTTGGCGGCGAACGCCGCGATGCGGCCGAAGTCGCTGGGGCTGTCCTCGGCCTCGCCGATGATCGCCCCCTCGTCGTCGAGCTCGGGGACGAGGATGGAGACCTTGCCGGTCTTGCGGTCGAGCACGACGCGCGCCGTCGGCGCGACGGCATCCTTGTCGTGCTCTGTCACGTGCTTGAGGTAGGCGGTGAGGATCGCCTGCTCGATGATCTGCACGAGCTCCTCGAAGGGGATCTCGCGCTCGCGCTCCATGAGGCGCAGCACACTCAGGTCGATGTCCACTGAGGGCCTCCACTATTCAGATTTGCGAAACCAAGGGCGGTCCGCCGCCGATGTCGGTCCCCAGTTTAGCCGCCGCCGAGCCATAGGGTGTCCGCATGGCCAAACGTCTTGTCATCGTCGCGCTCTCCGTCGTCGCCGCGGCGGTCGTCGCGATCGGCGCGATCGTGTTCCTGCCGGGCATCCTGCCTGCCCAGGGCGACAGGCCGACGGCCGGCGACGGGATCACGACCGAGGATGACGACGACTTCGGCTCCGTCGACATCTACCGGGTCGTCGACGGGGCCCTCGAGCCCGCGGCCTCGGGCCTCACGCAGGACGTGTGGGACACGTTCGTGCGCGTCGTGACCCCGGACTTCGCCGCGGAGGTCATGTCGCAGTACCGCGTGGGCGACGCCCCGGACAGCGACACGCTCGCCTACGTCTACCAGGACGACGACCCCGACCGGTGGATCCTCGCGACCAACCTCGCCACGAGCCAGGACAAGCCCTCGCTCATCGCGACGCTCGTGCACGAGTACGCGCACATCCTCACGCTCGACGGCACGCAGATGGACCGTGCGGCAGGGTCGTGCCCGACCATCGAGCTCTCGGAGGGCTGCGCGCTCGACGACTCGTACCTGCGCTCGTTCGAGCAGCAGTTCTGGGCGGGCTACGACGATTCCGCCCCCACCCCCGACAACAGCGACTCCGACGTCGCCTACGACTTCTACCTCGCGCACGAGGAGGACTTCGTGAGCGACTACGCGGCCACGAACGTCGTCGAGGACATCGCGGAGAGCTTCATGACCTTCGTGCTCGAGGACCGCCCCGCGGACGCCACGGCGTCGGTGAGCGCCGCGAAGATCGACTTCTTCTGGAACTACCCGGAGCTCGAGGCCATCCGTGAGCGCATCCGCACGGAGTTCGCGGACGACCTCGGCATCAACCCCTGATCACCAGGGCTTGTCGACGTAGTACCCGCCCGACTCCTCGCCGCGCTGCTCGGCGTCCTGGTCGGCCTTCTCCTGCGCGGCATCCTGCTGCTGCTGCTCGAGCTGCTCGAGCTGCTGGTCCTGCTTCGACTGGCCGTCCTGCTCCTGGGGCTGCTGCTCCTGCTGGTCGCGCTGGCTCTCGGCATCCTGCTTCTTCTGGTCGACGCGGTCTTTCGAGTCGTCCATGTCCTGCTGGTCCTGCTGGGACTGGCACTCGTCGCCCGCGTCGTCCATGACCTTCTGGGATGCCTCGTACAGCAGCACGGCACCCTGGTAGTACCCCAGCTGCACGTAGATGTCGCCGAACCGCTCCCACGCGAGAGCGAGGCTCAGGCGCACCATGCACTTGCGCTCCTGCGGGGCGAGCTCGAGGGCCTTCTCGAAGTCGTCGGTGGCCCTCCCGTAGTACTCGTCCGCCGCGTACGCGGTGCCGCGGTTGAAGTACGGCAGGTACGGCTCGACGACGTTGAGGAAGAGCAGCGACGACGACGTCTCCTCGCTGGCGACGTAGAACCCGTCGTCGTACTGGCTGATCGCGGTCTGCGCCGTGGGCGCGAGGCTCAGGAACTTGAACGCCCAGAACACCGAGAAGAGCACCACCGGCAGGGTCAGCCAGAAGAGCAGGCGGCGGCGCAGCCGCAGCCGCTCGACGGTCAGTGGCCGGGTCACGGGGTGCGCCTTCCGGGTCGCAGGTCGAGCAGCAGGGCGCCCGCGGCGTAGAGCTCGAGCAGGGCGAGCAGGCCGAACGGGATCGCGAAGATCCAGTACAGCTCGACGGACGAGTCCGGCTCCCCCGGCTCGACGGTGAGGGCGCCGACCCGGATGCCCGTCGTGGCGGGTGCGACGGACGAATCCGCTGCGCGGTGCAGATACTGCACGCCGAGCTGTTCCGCGATCGACCGGAGCGCCGGCTCGTCGACGACGGAGAGCGCGTCGGATCCCGTCGACGGGTCTTGGATGTACGCGGGCGGCAGGTCGGTCGGCTGCGGCTGCGGGTTCGCGGTGTCGCCGAACTGCGTGGGCCGCTCGCCGAGGAACTCCTGCATCCGGCCGCCCTGGGCCGTGCCGTAGCCGAGCACGGCGCCGCCCGACAGGTACGGGGCGAGACTCTCGAACGAGCCGGGCGCGAGGCCGCTCGTCTGCTCCCCGTCGCCGAGGTAGAAGAGCACGCGGCGCTGGTCGGGGTTGAGCTCCTCCGCCTCGGCGAGGAGCGTGCCGAGCAGCGCGACGGGTTCGTCGATCGAGCTGCCGCGCGAGAAGGTCGTGACCTCCTGCTTGAGCACGTCGACGGCCGAGAGCATCGCCGAGCTGTCGGTCGTGAGCGGCACGCGCTGCACGGCCGCCGCGTCGAACGTGACGAGGGAGAACTGCGCGCCCTCGAGGGTGTCGACGATCTGCTGCAGGTCGGCCTTGACGCCGTCGAGGCGGGCCTGCCCGCCCGCCCAGTCCTCCGCGGCCATGCTGCTCGTCGTGTCGACGACGACGTAGACCTCGAGCCCGCCCGTCGCGCGCGGGCCCTGGCCATCGGTGGGGATCGTGGGCCGCAGGGCGATGACGAGCAGCAGCACGACCATGGCCGTGCGCGCGAGCCACATCGCCGCGGGCCGTCCGGCGCGCCGCTGCGCGACGAACCGCCACAGCGCGAACGCGCACAGCACCACGGTCAGGAGGGCGAGGGCCCAGCCGGGCAGCACGGGGTTGGCGATCATCGCTTGAGCCTCCACGCGAGGGTGAGCAGGCCCGCGAGCACGACGAAGGCGGCGATGACGGGCGCCTCGGGGTGCTCGGTGCGCGTGACCACCGGCTCCCCCGGGATGACCGCGGCCTGCTCGGCCTCGATCGCGCTCACGACCGACGGCACGACCGCGGGGTCGTCCAAGGGGTAGTAGGCGCCGCCCGAGTCGTCCATGGCCTTCTCGAACTCGACGGCGTACTCCTGCAGGTAGTCCTTCTCCGCGGAGTCGCCGGGGTTGATGCCGTACACGCGCACGCCCCGGTCTACGGCGAGCGCCGCGGCCTCGGGCAGCGTGAAGATCTGCTCGCCCGCGATGAAGTTGTCGGTGACGAGGATGACGGAGCGCGAGCGCTCGTCCTGCGTCCTGTCGAACTTGGTGACGCACGAGGCGAGCCCGTCGCCCACGAGCGACGAGCCGTTGCCGAGGAGCGTGCCGTCGAGGTACGACGGGCTCTCCTCCTCGAACTCCGTGCCCAGCCGCTCGAGCTGCTTCGCGATGTAGCCGTAGTCGCTCGTGAGCGGGAAGTAGGTGACCGCGGACGCGTTGAACACGACGAGGCTGATGCGCTCGCCCGTGAACTCCTGCGTGAGCGTGTCGAAGACGTCGAGAACGGCCTGGTCGTACGAGATCATCGAGCCCGACACGTCGAGGCACAGCACGATGTCGCGGTTGTGCAGCTCGGGCTTCGTGAGGGTCACGGTCGCGGGCCGGGCCGTGAGCACGGCGGCGAGCGCGACCGTCACGAGGATGCACGCCACGAGCCCGACCACGAGGGCCCGGTAGGCGGCGAGCGCGCGACGGTAGGCGGGCAGGGCGGTGAGGCGCTCGGCGTGCGCGACGGGCAGCCGGTCGCGGCTCGCCGCGCGCTCGCGCCGCACCCGCAGCGCCACGAGCACCGCGACGACGGCGACGCCGAGGAGCCACGGCAGCGGTGCCCACCACGAGATCACCTCCACGACGCCACCAGCCCCCTCGCCTCGTCGATGGCGCGCGAGACCGTGCCGCTGTACTGCGGGCTGAACGCGCCCGGGTAGAGGCGGGCCACGGCCTCGGAGAGCGGCGTGTACGGGGTCGCGCGCAGGTCGCGCAGGGTGAGCGTGACGGTGCGGGCGCCCTCGCGCTCCTCCACGTACGAGCGCAGGAGCATGCTCAGCTGGTGGTAGGCCTCGCGGTCGGCGAGCTCGCCCTTCGCGTACGACGCGCGCGTCTCGTCGATGAGGCCGAGGTAGCGGCGGCGGATGACCTCGACCGCGGCCCCCGTCGGCGCCCCCTGCACCTCGGGCGCGGGCACGCGGCTGCGGCGCGTCGACCAGAACACGAACACCCACCACGCGACGACGAGCACGAGGATGAGGAACCCGAGCAGCCCCCACCACGGCAGGTACTGCACGGGCGGCGAGAACTCACCGCCGGGCATGCTTGTGCGCCTCCAGGAGCCGGAAGATGCCGGGGACCACCGATGCCTCGTCGGTGACGCGCCTGCTGCTGATCGAGAGGCTCTCGAACAGGTCGTCCGAGCGCTGCGCCGTCGCCGTCACGCTGCTCTCGAAGGCCGCCCGCAGGCGCGGGTTCTCGCGCAGGAACGTCGGCAGGCCCGACGAGTCGGCGACGTCGTACATGTCGCGCCGCGACCAGTCCTCGCGCATGAGGTCGGCGTCGCCGACGGTGAGCCACAGCATCTCGTGCTGCGCGGCGAGCCGCTTGACGAGCTTCTGCTCGGCCTCGGCGAGAGGGCGGTCATCCCCGATGACCATGACGATCATGCGTCGCCGGAACGCGCGCGACACGTACTCGAGCTGCGCGGTGAGGTCGCTCGCCGGGCCGTCGAGGCGCGTCGACGAGTCGATGCGCTGCAGGATGCGCTCGAGGTGCGCCTCCGTGAGCTCGCCGGGCACGAACACGGTCCCCTCGGCGGTTCCCGCCACGAGGGCGACAAGGTCGCCGTGCCGGATGGCGATGTAGCCGATGGTGCCCGCGGCGAGCACCGCGACATCCCGCTTGCTCTGACCGCCCGCGCCGAGCGCCGCCATGTCGCGGCCCGTGTCGACCACGAGCACGAGCGTGTGCTTGCGCGTGGCGACGTAGCGCTTGGTGAGCGGCGACCCGGAGCGCGCCGTCGCCTTCCAGTCGATGTCCTTGAGCTCGTCCCCCGGCACGTAGGGCCGCAGGTCGTCGAAGTCCATGCTGCGCCCGTGGAACACCGACCGGTACTCCCCCTCGATGAGCCCCCGCACCGCGCGGTGGGCGTGGATCGAGAGCCTGGTCTGGATGCGGCGCAGCAGCCGTTCCACGCTTCAGAGCCTCACAGGATCAGGGCACCTTCACCGACGCGAAGATCGCGTCGATGATGGTCTCGGGCTGCACGTCGTCGGCGATCGCCTCGAAGTTCAGGATGATGCGGTGCCGCAGCACGACGTGCCGCAGGTCCTTGACGTCCTCGGGGATCACGTGGTCGCGGCCCTCGAGCAGCGCGAGGGCGCGGGCCGCGCGGCTGAACGCGATGCTCGCGCGCGGGCTCGCCCCGTACTCGATGCAGTCGGCGAGCTCCTTGCCGATGTACGACTCCGCCTGGCGAGTCACGTAGACCGCCGAGACGATGTAGTTGGTGATCGAGTCGTCGAGGTAGACCTTCTTGACGACGTCCTGCAGGAAGAGCACGTCGTCGATCCCGACCCCTGCCCTCTTCTTCTCACCCGTCTTCGGCTTGTCGTAGACGCCCTCGTTGATGCGGTCGAGGATCTCGATCTCGTCGGCGAACTCGGGGTAGTCGAGCACCTCCTTGAGCAGGAACCTGTCGAGCTGCGCCTCGGGCAGGTGGTACGTGCCCTCCTGCTCGATGGGGTTCTGGGTCGCGAGCACGAGGAACGGCTCGGGCAGCGGGTAGACCGTGCCGCCGATCGACGTCTGCTTCTCCTGCATGGCCTCGAGCATGGCGCTCTGGGTCTTGGCGCTCGACCGGTTGATCTCGTCGAGCAGCACGAAGTTGGCGTGCACGGGGCCGAGCTGGGTCTCGAAGGTCTGCTTCGTGTAGTCGAACACCTGCGTGCCGATGATGTCGCTCGGCAGCAGGTCGGGCGTGCACTGGATGCGCTTGAACGAGCCGCTCACCGCGTCGGCGACGGCCTGCGCGGCCGTCGTCTTCGCGAGGCCCGGCACGCTCTCGAGCAGGATGTGCCCGCCCGTGATGAGACCGATGAGCAGGCTGCGGCGCAGGCTCGCCTGGCCCACGACCTTCGCCGAGTACGACTCGTCGATCGCCGCGAGGATCGTCTTCACCCGCGCGAGCTCCTCTGCGGTGATCTTCTGCGTCATGCAACGGCCTCCAGGGCTGCGCCGACCTCGTCGAGGGCGACGCTCGTGCGCTCGTTGGTGCGGCGGTTCCACACCTCGACGCGCCCGTCTGCGGCGTCACGTCCCACGATGACGATGAGGGGGACTCCGAGAAGCTCCGCGTCGCCGAACTTCACGCCCGGCGAGGCCTTGGGGCGGTCGTCGAACAGCACGTCGAACCCGCTCTCCTCGAGCGAGCCCACGAGCGCCTCCGCCGTCGAGTGGATGACGTCCTCCTTGCCCGCGGCGATGACGTGCACGTCGAAGGGCGCGACGTTCGCGGGCCAGATGAGGCCGCGGCCGTCGTTGTTGCTCTCAGCGATGACGGCCATGATGCGCGTGACGCCGATGCCGTAGGAGCCCATCGTGACGGTCACGAGCTTGCCGTTCTCGTCGAGCACCTTGAGGCCGAGCGCCTCGGCGTACTTGCGGCCGAGCTGGAACACGTGGCCGATCTCCATGCCGCGCGCGAGCTCGACGGGGCCGGAGCCGTCGGGGGCCGCGTCGCCCGCGAGCACCTCCCCGACCTCGACGACGCCGTCTGCGGTGAAGTCGCGCCCCGCGACGAGGCCGAAGACGTGCCTGCCCTGCTCGTTGGCGCCCGTGATCCACTCCGTGCCGTCGACGACGGCGGGGTCGACGAGGAAGCGGATGCCCGTGCTCGACTCCTCGCCGAGCACCGCTCCCGCCTCCGACCAGGGACCGATGTAGCCTTTGACGAGCCCCGGGTGCTTCGCGAAGTCCTCCGCGGACGCCGCGGCGACCTCGGCGGGTGCGAACGCCACCTCTGCGCGCTTCATGTCCACGTCGCGGTCGCCCGGCAGCCCGACGATGACGAGCTCTGCGGTGCCGTCGAGGTGGGTGAGGCGCAGCACGACGTTCTTGAGCGTGTCGGCGGCGGTCCAGGCGCGGGCATCCTCGGCGTTGGCCACGGCCACGAGCGTCGCGATGGTCGGGGTGTCGGGGGTGTCGTGCACCTGCGCGGGAGCGAGGCCCTCGATGCTGCGCGCCGCGGGCGCGAGCGTCGTGAACGCCTCGACGTTGGCGGCGTACCCGCCGGCCGAGCGCACGAACGTGTCCTCGCCGATGGGGGTCGGGTGCAGGAACTCCTCGGAGCGCGACCCGCCCATGGCGCCCGCGTCGGCCTTGACGATGACGTAGTCGAGGCCCAGCCGCTGGAAGATGCGCTCGTACGCGTCGCGGTGCTGCTGGTACGAGACGTCGAGCCCGGCGTCGGTGTAGTCGAACGAGTAGCTGTCCTTCATCGAGAACTCGCGGCCGCGCAGGAGGCCCGCGCGGGGGCGCGCCTCGTCGCGGTACTTGTCCTGGATCTGGTAGATCGAGAGCGGCAGGTCTTTGTAGCTCGAGTACAGGTCTTTCACGAGCAGCGTGAATACCTCCTCGTGCGTGGGCGCGAGCAGGTAGTCGGCCTTGTGGCGGTCCTGCAGGCGGAAGATGCCGTCGCCGTACTCGGTCCAGCGGTTGGTCACCTCGTAGGGCTCGCGCGGCAGGAGCGCGGGGAAGTGCACCTCCTGCGCGCCGAAGGCCTCGAGCTCCTCGCGGATGATGTTCTCGATCTTGCGGCGCACCCGGAGGCCGAGCGGCAGCCACGCGAAGATGCCGGGGGCCTGCCGGCGGATGTAGCCGGCGCGCACGAGGAGCTTGTGGCTCGCGACCTCGGCGTCGACGGGATCCTCGCGGAGGGTGCGGACGAACAGCTGGGAGAGACGTGTAGGCACCGTGCCATGCTACCGGCGGCGTCGGCACCCCCGACGATCGGTGCCGGGGCGGACGTCATCCCGAGACGTCCGCTCCGGTACCGAGCACCACTCCTAATCCGATACCTGACGCGGGATCGGAGTGCCCCTCTTAGAGTGAGAGGTAAGCGGACCCGCGGTCGTCATCAAGGGGGGCTTGATGGGACCGCGGGCCGCCCTTCCCACTCCGATGCCCAACGTTGCGGATCCGTGATGCAACGTTGGATTGGTTACCGGAGTGGAAACCGAAGCCGATTGCGGCAAGACCTGCGCCGGAGTTGGCACGGCGCACGGCGCCCATGAGTGCGGCGCTCGAGAACACAGATATTGACGAGCTCACACCAACTCCCCACAAGTTGGTCACTCAAAGTCAACGCTACTTCTCACACGAGGCAGGTTACGGATCCGGCCGAAAGTGACACGGACTCGAAGTCCGTTGCAAAGAGTGTACCCCTAAATGCGGACCGGTCTGTCCCCAATCTGGGGGTCGGCGTGTCGGTCGGAATTCAGACCGTGACGACCTCGGGCGAGCCGACGGAGCCGGGCGGCATCTCGGCGGCGAGACGGTTCGCCTCCTCGATGAGCGTCGCGACGATCTCGGCCTCGGGCACGACCTTGATGACCTCGCCCTTGACGAAGATCTGGCCGCGGCCGTTGCCGCTCGCGACGCCCAGGTCGGCCTCGCGGGCCTCCCCCGGTCCGTTGACGACGCAGCCCATGACCGCGACGCGCAGCGGCACGGTCATCTTCTCGAGCCCCGCCGTGACGTCGTTGGCGAGCTGGTAGACGTCGACCTGCGCGCGGCCGCAGCTCGGGCACGACACGATCTCGAGCTTGCGCTCGCGGAGGTTGAGCGACTGCAGGATCTGCAGGCCCACCTTGACCTCCTGCGCGGGCGGGGCCGAGAGCGAGACGCGGATGGTGTCGCCGATGCCCTCCGAGAGCAGGATGCCGAACGCCGTGGAGCTCTTGATGGTGCCCTGGAACTCGGGGCCGGCCTCGGTCACGCCGAGGTGCAGGGGCCAGTCGCCGCGCTCGGCGAGCAGGCGGTAGGCCTTGACCATGACGATCGGGTCGTTGTGCTTGACCGAGATCTTGAAGTCGTGGAAGTCGTGCTCCTCGAAGAGGCTCGCCTCCCACACGGCGCTCTCGACGAGCGCCTCCGGGGTCGCCTTGCCGTACTTCTGCAGGATGCTCGGCTCGAGCGACCCCGCGTTGACGCCGATGCGGATGCTCACGCCCGCATCCTTCGCCGCCTTGGCGATGGCGCCCACCTGGTCGTCGAACTTGCGGATGTTGCCGGGGTTGACGCGCACGGCGCCCACGCCCGCGTCGATCGCCGCGAAGACGTACTTGGGCTGGAAGTGGATGTCGGCGATGACGGGGATCTGGCTCTTCATCGCGATGATCTTGAGCGCGTCGGCATCGTCCTGGTGCGGCACAGCGACGCGCACGATGTCGCAGCCCGTGGCCGTGAGCTCGGCGATCTGCTGGAGCGTCGCGTTGATGTTCGTCGTCTGCGTCGTCGTCATGGACTGCACGCTCACGGGGAAGTCGCTGCCGACCCCCACCTTGCCGACGTGGATCTGGCGCGTCTTGCGACGGGGGGCGAGGACTTCGGGGACCTTCGGCATACCGAGATTGACTGCTGGCACGATGCCTAGCCTACGCGTCAGCGCCGCGAGAAGTCTGGGTCAGAGCACGCTGATCGGCTTGATGATGTCGGCGACGAGCAGGAGCACCGTGAGACCGCCGAGGATCGTCGCGACGACGAGGGTCACGGGGATGATCTTGGCCGCGTCGATGGCCTTGGGCCGCTCGCGCCCCGTGACCCTCGCGAACAGGCGTCGGACGCCGTCGATGAGGGCGACGAGGACGTGCCCGCCGTCGAGGGGCGGCAGCGGGATGAGGTTGAAGACGAAGAGGGCGATGTTGAGCCCGCCCACGAGCTGGATGAGGCTCGCCGCCCGGTCGGCGACGGGCACGGAGTTGAGGCTCGTGATCTCTCCCGCGATGCGGCCGACGCCCACGACGCCGATGAGGCCCTCGGGGTCGCGCTCCCCCGGGCCGAACGTCTGCACGGCGAGGTCGACGACGCGCTGCGGCAGGTGCGCGATGGTCGTCACGAGCCTGCCGATCGTGTCGCCCACGGCCGGCAGCACGGCCGTGACGGGCTGCTGCTGCACCTCGGTCGCCCAGCCGACGCCGACGAAGCCGACCTTCTCGGTCTCGGCCTTGCCGTCGGCGCCGAGCACCTGCCTGCCGTTGGCGTCGAGCACATAGCGCGTCGTGAGGGCGGGCGTGACCGTGAGCTGCTGCTGGGCGCCGTCGCGCTCGACGGTCACGGCGACGGGCGTGTCGGCGGACGCGCGGATGACCGCGGTGATGTCGGCCACCTGGCTCACGGGTGTGCCGTTCACCGCGACGATGCGGTCACCGGGCTCGATGCCGGCCTCGTGGGCCGGGGCATCCGGGTCGCCCGCGGCGCAGTCGGCGCGGTTCGCCGTCACGGGCACGAGGCACTCGCTCACGGAGCCGATGGTGGTCGTGGACGTCGGCACGCCGAACCCGCACAGCACGATGCCGAAGAACAGGACGGCCAGCAGGAGGTTCATCACGGGCCCGCCGAGCATGATGATGACGCGCTTGTAGATGGGGAGCCGGTAGAAGGCGCGCTCCTCCTCCTCGACGGTGTCGACGTGGACCGTCGCGCGCTCCTCCTGCACGAGCGTCTCGAACATGCCCGTCGTCGCCGTGCGCCCGCGCACGCCCGCGCGCGCGGGCGGGTACATGCCCGCCATGGAGATGTAGCCCCCGAGCGGCAGCGCCTTGACGCCGTACTGGGTCTCGCCGCGGCGCCACGAGAAGAGGGTGGGGCCGAAGCCGATCATGTACTGCCCGACCTTGACGCCGAACTTCTTGGCGGGCAGGAGGTGCCCGACCTCGTGGAGGCCGATGGAGATCCCGAGCCCCACGAGCATGATGACGATGCCGAGGATGTACAAGAGCACGGTGTCCACGCGCTTACCTTAGCCGCGACGCCCGCGACTACCTGTGAAGACGCTCGTCGGCGGCTGAGCGCGCCCAGCGCTCGGCCTCGTAGACCGAGTCGAGCGTGAGCTCGCCCGTGGCGTCGTGCGCGTCGACGACCGCCGACACGGTGTCGAGGATGTCGAGGTACCCGATGCGCCCCGCATGGAACGCGAGCACGGCCTGCTCGTTCGCGGCGTTGAAGACCGCGGGATAGGTGGCCCCGGCCTCCCCCACGCGCTTCGCGAGGGCGACCGCGGGGAAGACCTCGTCGTCGAGGGGCTCGAACGTCCACTGGCTCGCCGTCGTCCAGGCGAGGGGCGCGCCCACTCCGGGCACGCGGTTCGGCCAGTCGAGCCCCAGCGAGATCGGCAGGCGCATGTCGGGCGGGCTCGCCTGCGCGAGCGTCGAGCCGTCGACGAACTCGACCATCGAGTGCACTATCGACTGCGGGTGCACGGTCACGTCGATGTGCGCGTAGTCGATGTCGAACAGGAGGTGCGCCTCGATGACCTCGAGGCCCTTGTTGACGAGGGTCGACGAGTTCGTCGTGACGACGAGGCCCATGTCCCACGTGGGGTGCGCGAGCGCCTCGCGCGGGGTGACGTCGCGCAGCGACTCGCGCGTGCGACCGCGGAACGGCCCACCCGATGCCGTGAGCACGAGCCTGCGCACCTCGGCGTGCGTGCCGGACCGCAGGGCCTGCGCGAGCGCCGAGTGCTCGGAGTCGACGGGCACGATCTGGCCGGGCCGCGCGCGCGACGTGACGAGCTCGCCGCCGACGATGAGGCTCTCCTTGTTGGCGAGCGCGAGCGACGCGCCGCTCTCGAGCGCGGCGAGCGTGGGCTCGAGCCCCACCGAGCCCGTGATGCCGTTGAGCACGACATCCGCCGCGACGTCGCGCACGAGCTGCGACGCCTCAGCGGCCCCGAGGGCCGTGTGCTCGACGCCGAAGGCCTCGGCCTGGGCATCCATGGCCGCCCGGTTGCTGCCCGCGGCGAGCCCCACGACCTCGAAGAGGTGGGGGTTCGCCGCGATGACGTCGAGCGCCTGCGTGCCTATCGAGCCTGTCGATCCGAGGATGATGACGCGCCGCATGCCCGTCACACTACCGGCGTCAGGAGACGGCGAGGATGTCGATCACGAACACGAGGGTCTGCCCCGCGAGCGCGTGCGTCGACGTCCCGGCCTCGCCGTACGCGAGGGCCGGCGGGATGACGACGAGCACCTGCGAGCCCACGGTCTGGCCCACGAGCGCCTGGGTGAAGCCCGCGATGACCTGGCCCGTGTTGAACGTCGAGGGGGCGCCGCGCGCCCAGCTCTCGTCGAAGACCTCCTTGGTCTCCCAGTTGATGCCCTCGTAGTGCACCGTCACGTTCGCGCCGTCGGCGACCACGGCGCCGTCGCCCTTCTTGAGCACGGCGAGCTGGAGGTCGGTGGGCGGTGCGGTGTCGGGGATCGTCACGGTGGGCCTGCCGTCATCGGCGAGGACGACGGTGGGCATGCCCTCGACGGGAGGCTGGTCGACGCCGTCGGCCTTGGGGAGCACGTTCGACGGGGTCGGCTCGGGCTCGGCGGGGGCCTCGATGCCGATGACGTCCACGACGACGACGATCGCCTCGTCGCCGGCGACGCCCAGGTCGGGCTGGCCGGCCTCTCCCCACGCGTCGGCGGGCGGGACGACGCCCACGACGCGAGAGCCCACCTTCGTGCACTCGAGCATGTGCACGATGCCGGGGAGGAACTGCGTGTCGTCGACGGGGAACGCCGCCGTCTCCTCGCTCGTCCAGTCGGAGCCCGCGATGTCGGCGGACTTGTTGCCGCTGTAGATCGAGAACTTCACGTCGACGGTGTCGCCCGCCTTCACGGTGTCGCCGTCGCCCGCGATGACGACGGAGCGCTGGGTGGACTCGGGGACCGTGAGCGGGATGTCGAAGTCGGTCTTCGGCTCGGAGCCGAAGTCGCCCGTGACCTTCACGGACTGGGAGACGGCGCCCGACGGGATCGGGTCGCAGTTCGGGTCCGCGGTCTCGGAGGAGGAGCATGCCGCGAGGGAGACCACGAGGCCTGCCGACACGATGAGGGCTGCTGCGATGCGCACGAGGGCACCTTTCTTGGAGGGACGCTCTATCCTGCCCGAAGAATGCTGAGTGCTACGTGGGACTCGGCGCCGACGCGGGACCCGCCGCTCAGGCGAGACGGATCTGCGGCTCGTGCCCGACGGGGAAGTTCACCGACGAGGCGATGAAGCACAGGCTGCTCGCCTCGGCGTGGATCGCGCGCGCCACCTCGGGGTCGCCCGCCGAGATCGTCACGATCGGCCGCAGGGTCACCGACGTGAACCGCCCGCCGTCGCCGACCTGCTCCATCGTGCCCGTCGCGTCGTCCTCGTAGGCGGTCACGACGACCCCGTTGCGCGTCGCGACGTGCAGGTAGCTGAGCATGTGGCACTGCGCGAGCGCGGCGAGGAGGAGTTCCTCGGGATTCCACCGCTCCGGCGTGCCGCGGAACGGCTTGTCGGCCGAGCCCTCGATGGGCGCGTTGCCCTCGGCGGTGATGAGGAGGTCGCGGCCGTAGTCGCGGTAGCCGGACGTTCCCGAACCCAGGTTGCCCTGCCATTCGACGCGGACTTGGTAGCTGTGATCCACCGGGCATCCCCCTTAAACTCGTCTCATTATGACCGACACCACCGCCCCCGTCATCGCCCAGGAACGTCGCATCGTCACCTCGATACCCGGCCCGAAGTCGGTGGCGCTCCAGGAGCGCCGGGCGGCGTCGGTCGCCGCGGGTGTGTCGTCCGCCCTGCCCGTCTTCGCGGACCGCGCGCACGGCGCGATCGTCGTCGACGTGGACGGCAACCAGTTCATCGACCTCGGCTCCGGCATCGGCGTCATGACGATCGGCCACACCGACGAGGCGGTGGTCGCCGCCGCCCAGGCCCAGCTCGAGCAGATCACGCACGCCATGTTCACGATCACGCCGTACGAGTCGTACGTGCGCGTCGCGGAGCTGCTGGCCGCGCACACGCCCGGCACGTTCGCCAAGAAGAGCGTGCTGCTCAACTCGGGCGCGGAGGCCGTCGAGAACGCCGTGAAGATCGCGCGCCACCACACCGGCCGCCAGGGCGTCGCCGTGCTCGACCACGCGTACCACGGCCGCACCAACCTCACGATGGCGATGACCTACAAGGCGATGCCCTACAAGACGGGGTTCGGCCCGCTCGCGCCCGCCGTCTACCACGTGCCGGGCTCGTACCCGTTCCGCGACGGCCTCACGGGCGCCGAGGCTGCGGCGCGCACGATCAGCCACCTCGAGAAGCAGATCGGCGTCAACGACCTCGCGTGCGTCGTCGCCGAGCCCATCCAGGGCGAGGGCGGCTTCGTCGTGTCCGCCGAGGGGTACCTCGCCGCGCTGCAGGAGTGGTGCACCGCCAACGGCGTCGTGTTCGTCGCCGACGAGATCCAGAGCGGAATGGCCCGCACGGGCCGGTACTACGCGAGCGAGCACTTCGGCGTCGAGCCCGACCTCGTGCTCTCGGCCAAGGGCATCGCGGGCGGCCTGCCCATCGCCGCCGTCACAGGCCGCGCCGAGATCATGGACGCGCCGCACCCGGGCGGCCTCGGCGGCACGTTCGCGGGCAACCCCGTCGCGGCGGCCGCGGCGATCGCGGTGTTCGGCGAGATCGAGCGCCGCGACCTGCTCGCCGAGGGCCCGCGCATCGAGGGCGTGCTCAAGCCCGCGCTGCTCGAGCTGCAGGCGAAGCATCCCGTGATCGGCGACGTGCGCGGCATCGGCGCGATGCTCGCGATCGAGCTCGTCGAGCCCGGCACCACGACGCCGAACACGACGGCCGTGCCCAAGATCACGTCGTACGCCGCCCAGAACGGCGTGCTGCTGCTCTCCGCGGGCACCTACGGCAACGTCATCCGGTTCCTGCCGTCGCTCGCCATCAGCGACGAGCTGCTGCGCGAGGCGCTCGGCGTGCTCGACGAGGCCCTCGCCTCGCTCTAGCCGACGGCGAGCGCGCTATCCGGCAGCCTGGATGGTGTCGATGTAGTCCTTGATCGACGGCATCGCGACGAGCTTCTCGCGGTAGAACGTGTTGATGAGGTTGACCACCTGGGTCTGCGCCGCCTCGACCTCGAGCGTGCGCTGCTCCCCCGTCGACTGGCCCTCGAGGGTCTGCCGCAACCGCAGCAGCGACTCGACTATCGCGCGCTCCTGCTCGCCGTCGAGCACGCGCACGACCTGCACGATGAGCTCGTCGGCCTGCGCCCGCACGGCCTCGATGGGGATGGCGGAGCCCGGCTGCGTCGCGTTCTCGAGGGTAACGATGAGCGACCACACCTGGTACAGGATCGTCGTGGGCTCGTCGAAGAGCTCGCGCACGAACGCGGCGTCGAGGTGGCGCCCCGAGAGCCGGAACACGTTGTACATGCGCTTGGCGGCCTTGCCGTAGTTGAGGTGGTGCGTGAGGTACTTGCGCACCTCCCCCTCGAGCCGGTCGACGTACTCGTCGAGGGCGTCGTCGGAGACGAAGCGCGCGACCTTCGCGAAGACCGGCACGTCCCCGGCGTCGAGGTAGACCTCCTGGAAGAACGCGTCGAGGTAGCCGTCGAGCGCCACGATGTCGCCGCCGGGGGCCTCCCACGTCACGTCGATGACGTTGCTCGCGTTCGAGAGCTGCTTGCGCGCCTCGTCGGTGACGACCCAGTCGAGCTTGCACCAGCCGGGGTCGAGGGCCGCGTCGGCCCACGTGACCGTGCGCGGCCCGTCTGCGGTCTCGACGTGCAGCTCGCCGGCCTCGATGTCCGCGGCCGTCCACGTGATGGGCGAGCCCTTCGAGCGGGACTGCCCCGCCTGCGTGCAGTCGAAGGCCCAGGTGCCGAGCTTGCCCTCGAGGAACTGGTAGGTCGCTCCGGTCCGGTGCGCGAGCACGTGGTCGCGCATGAGCGTCGCGAGGATGCCGCACGCCTCCTCGCGAGTCGCGGCGACGATGTTGAGGCGCTGGAAGTAGTCGCAGTCGCCCGGGTAGCTCTGGATCTTGGACTGCGCGGCCGACCCCGAGAGGGCCAGCGCGCTCTCAGCCACGCCCTCGGGGCCGCGCACCTCGACGATCTCCCCGATGCGGCGGAACCTCGCGAGGTCGCGCGGGCTGAAGTCGAGCATCGAGACACGGTGCCCGAACGTGCCGCTCGCGGTGTCGACGACGACGTCGCCGCTCTCGTCGTTCGACGCGGCGATCGCCGCGAGCCACTGGATTGTCGCCTTCTCGTCGAGCTGCACGCCCAGGCGCCTGGCCGACTCGACGATGGCCTGGATGTCGGTGGTGGCGTCGCCCACGGGGTCCTCCCGGCTAGGTGGTGGCGGGCCGACGGGATGCCTCGGCCCGGAGAGCGCGGAACAGCTCGGCCTGGTCGCGGGCGTCGCTGAGAGCATTGTGCTCCAAGTGCCGCCCCTCGAGGTAGAGGGGCGAGAGGAATCGCATGCTCGTCGCCGCCCACGTCGAGTCGGACATGCCCATGGCGTAGGCCTTGATGTCGAGCGCCGCATACCCGAACGGGTTGCGGCCGAGGAACCTGTCGAAGTAGTCGACGACGAACATCCAGTCGAAGGCGGCGTTGAAGGCCGTGAACACGGGCGGCCCCGGCAGCTCGCTGAGCCACTCCTCGAACTGCAGGAGCGCATTCTCGGGGTCGGTGCCCGTGCGCGCGAGCTCGTCGAGGTCGAGCCCGCTCACGGCGAGGGCCTCGGGCACGGCTTCGCGCGAGGTGGGCACGAGCTCGACGTAGAAGCTGTGCTCGGGCGCATCCACGAGGCACGCGCCGATCGACAGGATCGCGTACCGGCGGGGGTTCGGCCCCGACGTCTCGATGTCGACGGAGACGAAGACCTCGCTAGGCATAGAGCGAGACTACGGCCTCGCGGAAGGCCACGGTGTGCCGTTCGACGTCGGCCGCGGAGGTCTCGGGGCACATGAGCGCCATGTTGTGGAACGGCGTCATGAGGATGCCCCGGTTCAGGGCGTGCAGGTGCAGGTACTGCTGCAGCTCGAAGTCGTCCGCGGCCGCCGCCTCCGCCCCGTCGCGCGGTGCCGTCGCGCGGAAGCTGTACTCGGCGCGCGCGCCCAGCTGCGTGACCTGCCACGGCACGTCGAACTCGTCGATCGCGGCCTGCACGCCCGCCGTCCACTCCGTGCAGCGGTCGACCATGTGCGCGAACGCCGCGGGCGTGAGCACCTCGCCCAGGGTCGCGCGGATGCCCGCGAGCGACACGGCGTTGCCCGCGAGCGTGCCGCCCACTCCCCCGACGTCGATGTCCTCGAGGCCGTCCTCGCGGTCGTACAGCGAGTCGTGCACGGCGAGCGCGAACTCGCGCGTCATGCCGTACGCGCCCGCGGGGATGCCCCCGCCGATGCTCTTGCCCAGCACCACGGCGTCCGGGTGCAGGTCGAGCGTCTCGGTCATCCCGCCGGGGCCGGCGCTGAACGTGTGCGTCTCGTCGATGATGAGCAGGGTGCCGTACCGCGTGCACAGCTCGCGCACGGCCTCGTGGTAGCCGGGGTCGGGCAGCACGATGCCGATGTTGGTGAGGGCGGGCTCGATGAGCACGGCGGCGATGTCGCCCCGCGCGAGCGCGGCCTCGAGCGCGGGCACGTCGTTGAACTGCACGACGGCCGTCGTCTGCGCGAGCGGCACGGGAGCGCCGATGTTGCCGCGCCTGCTCACGACCTCGCCCGACCCGTCGAGGGTCGCGTAGGCCTCGTCGACGGTCCCGTGGTAGCTGAAGTCGTGCACGAGGATGCGGGGTCGCCCCGTCACCTGGCGCGCGTAGCGGATGAGGCTGCGGTTGGCGTCCGTCGCCGAGAGCGAGAACTGCCACACCGGCACCCGGAACCTGCCCGCGAGCGCCTCGGCCGCGGCCGCGGCATCCTCGGTGGGCAGCATGAAGGTCGAGCCCCGGGCGAGCTGGGCGGAGATGGCGCGCACGGACGGGCCGGGCGCGTGGCCGCACATGGCCCCCGTGTCGCCCAGGCACAGGTCGACGTGGTCGATGCCGTCGACGCACGTGAAGTGCGCGCCGGCCGCGCTGTCGACGTAGACGGGCCACGGCCCCGGCCACTTCGCCATCCACTGCATGGGCACGCCCTCGGGCATGTGCAGGATGCCGCGCTCCCACTGCTCCTCGGAGCGCGGGCGCGCCGCGCGGAACACCTCGAGCTCGGTCTCCCAGAGGGCGGAGAGCCGCGCCCTGTCGTCGTACGTCATCCGAGCTTCGCGAGCCGCTTGCGCCGCGCGGCGGTCGTGACCTGCGCGACGACGACGATGACGAGCGCGAGCAGGAACACCGCGGACGCGATGACGTTCGCCTCGGCGGGCACGCCGCGCGCCGCGGCCGTGTACACGTAGATGGGGAACGTCTCGACGCCGCCGTTGTTGAAGCGCGTGATGATGAAGTCGTCGAAGCTCAGGGCGAACGACAGGAGCGCCGCGGCGATGATGCCCGGCAGCAGCAGCGGGAACGTGATGCGCCAGAACACCTGCGCTGGCGAGCCGTAGAGGTCGCGGCCGGCCTCCTCGAGCGCGGGGTCGAGGCTCGCGACGCGCGCCTTGACGGTCACGACGACGAAGCTCAGGCAGAAGAGCGCGTGCGCGATGATGATCGTCAGGAAGCCCTTGGGCACGCCCGCCGTGAGGAACTGCGCGGCGAGTCCCGCGCCGAGCACGACCTCGGGCGTCGCCATCGGCAGGAACAGCAGGAGGCTGATCGCCGAGCGCGCGCGGAACTTGTAGCGCGCGAGCGCGATGGCCATGAGCGTGCCGAGCACCGTCGCGATGACCGTCGCGACGACGCCCACGGTGATGCTCGTCGCGAACGCCTCGCACACGCCCTGCGCGTCGCACACGTGCAGCCACTTGTCGAAGGTGAAGCCCACCCACTGCACGTTCGACTTCGTCGAGTTGTTGAACGAGAACACGAACGTGTAGGCGATGGGGACGAGGAGGAAGACGAGGGCGAGCGCCGAGTAGACCGGCAGCAGCCACCTGCCCAGGGAGAAGCTCTTCACAGCAGGTCCTCCGTCCCCGAGCGCTTCACGTAGATGCCGACGACGAGCAGGATGATCCCCATGAGGATGACCGAGAGCGCCGACGCCGCCGGGTAGTTGAGCAGACCCAGGAAGTTCGTCTCGATGACGTTTCCGACCATCTGCGTCTGGGCGGATCCGAGGAAGCTCGCGCTCGCGTTGATGTAGTCGCCCGAGGCGGGGATGAAGGTGAGCAGCGTGCCTGAGACGATGCCCGGCATCGAGAGCGGCACCGTCACGCGCCAGAAGGTCGTCGCGGGGCTCGCGTACAGGTCGGAGCCCGCCTCGAGGTAGCGCGTGTCGAGGCGCTCGAGAGTCGTGTAGAGCGGCAGCGTCATGAACGGGATGAAGTTGTACGTGAGGCCGAAGATCACCGAGAACGCCGTGCCGGTGAGGTGGCCGTCACCCGGGATGATCGAGAGCGCCTTGAGGGCCTGCACGAGGGGCGTCTCGTCGGACATGAGCGCCTTCCACGCGAGCGTGCGCAGCAGGAACGAGATGAAGAACGGCGCGATCACGAGGGTGAGCATGAGCGCCTGCAGGAGCGGCCAGCGCCGCGCCTTGACGCCGATGAAGTACGCGAGCGGGTAGCTGATGACGAGCGCGAAGAACGTCGCGGCGAGCGCGTAGCCGAAGGCGCGCAGGAAGTGCGGCCAGTACTGCCCCACGACGATCGCGTAGTTCTCGATCTTGAACGCCTGCTGGAACTGCCCGACGTCGCCGAACTCCACGGGCGTCTGCAGCGAGGTGAGGATGAGCGAGATGAACGGTGTCAGGAAGAACAGCGCGAGGTAGGCCAGGCCCGGGAGCAGGAGCACGACGGCGACCCAGCTGCGGCGGCGCGGCGCCTGCTCGACGGGGCCGGACGACGACCCGAAGGCTGCGAAGGCCATCCCTAGGCCTCCTCGATCTCCGCGAGGAGCTCGTGCCGGGTCTGCAGCGCGATGGTCGCGGTGTCGGTGTCCGAGGCGAACTTGGGGGCGTGCTCGGGCTCGTCGGCGAGTCCGAACCCGTGGTCGACGGTCCACGCCACCCACGCCTCGGCGCCGAGGTTCACGACGGGGCCGAACACCATGTTCTGCGCGAACACCGTGATGAGGCCGATGCCCGGCACGGCGACCTGGTACTGCGTGCTCACGCCGCTGAACGACACATCCGTGACGCGACCGGGGCCGAGCACGTTGACGCCGGGCTGCTTCTTGGGGGCTGTCGTGTGCAGCATGAGCTTCTCGGGCCGCACGCCTATGGTGACCTCGCCCGTGTGGCGCTGGGCGCGCTCCTTCGGCACCTCGATCTTGACGCCCGCGATGTCGACGACCATCGAGTCGCCCTTCGACGACGTCACGGGGCCCGTGAAGAGGTTCGACTGGCCGAGGAAGTTGGCGACGAACGCCGTCCTGGGCAGCTCGTACAGCTCCTCGGGGGCGCCCATCTGCTCGATGGCGCCCTTGTTCATGACGGCCACGGTGTCGGCCATCGTCATGGCCTCCTCCTGGTCGTGCGTCACGTGCAGGAACGTGAGGCCCACGTCGGTCTGGATCGACTTGAGCTCGAGCTGCATCTGGCGGCGCAGCTTGAGGTCGAGCGCGCCGAGGGGCTCGTCGAGCAGCAGGAGCGCCGGGCGGTTGACGACGGCGCGCGCGAGCGCGACGCGCTGCTGCTGCCCGCCCGAGAGCTGCGCGGGGCGGCGGGCCGAGAGGTGGTCCAGCTCGACGAGGCGCAGGGCCTCGTGCGCCTTGCCCACGGCGTCGGAGATGCCGCGGCGGCGCAGGCCGAACGCGACGTTCTCGAGCACGGTCATGTGCGGGAAGAGCGCGTAGCTCTGGAAGACGGTGTTGACCGGGCGCTTGAACGACTTGACGTCGGTGACGTCTTTGCCGCCGATGAGGATGCGGCCCGACGTGGGCTGCTCGAGCCCCGCGACGAGGCGCAGGGTCGTCGTCTTGCCGCACCCCGAGGGGCCCAGCAGGGCGAAGAACGAGCCCGCGGGAATCCTCAGGTCGAGGTCGTCGATGGCGGTGAAGCCGGGGAAACGCTTGTGGATGCCGACCAGCTCGAGGTCGGCGCCGGCCTCGGCGAACGCGCCACCGGCCATCAGGCGCCCAGCTTGACGCGCTGGAACTCGGCGTTGAACGCCTGGTCGTCTGCGGAGTCGAGGGTGCGGAAGATGTGCGCGTTGCTGAGCGTCTCCTCGTTGGGGAAGATCAGCTGGTTGTCGGCGATGTCGGGGAACAGCTCCTGCGCCGCCTCGGCCGCGCCGACGACGGGCGTGATGTAGTTCACCCACGCCGCGACCTCGGCGGCGACCTCGGGCTCGTAGTAGTAGTTCATGAGCGTCTCGGCGTTCTTCTTGCGCGGCGAGCCCATGGGCACGACGAACGTGTCGCCCCACAGCGTGCCGCCCGAGTCGGGCAGGGCGAACTTGAACTTCTCGTAGCCGGCCTCGAGGTTGGCGGCGGTGATGTCGCCCGACCACACGATCCCCGCGACGGCGTTGCCGCTGTTGAAGTCCTCGAGGTACTCGTTGCCCTTGATGCCGAGGATCTGGCCGCTCGTGACGTTCTTCTCGAGCACCTCGATGGCGGCCGCGTACTCGTCGGTGCCCCAGTCGGAGCTGGAGATGTCGACGCCCTGGGAGAGCAGGATGAGGCCCATCGTGTCGCGCATCTCGCTCAGCACCGTCACCTTGCCCTTGAGGGCCGGCTGCCACAGGTCGTCGACGGACTCGAGGCCGCCCGGGAGGGCGTCGGTGTCCCACGCGATGCCGGCGAAGCCGTTCTGCCACGGCAGCGACTTGGCGCGGCCGGGGTCGAAGTCGGGGTTGAGGAGGGCCGGCGCGAGGTTCTTCTTGTTGGGGATGTTCGCGGCGTCGAGGTCCTGCACGTAGCCGAAGCGGATGAGGCGCGCCACCATCCACTCGGTGAGGCAGAAGGTGTCGGAGCCCGTGGCCTGGCCGAGGGCGAGCTGGTCCTTGATCGTGCCGTAGTACGTGTTGTTGTCGTCGATCTCGACCTTGTACTCGACCTTGATGCCGGTCTGCTCGTCGAAGGCGAGGAGCGTGGGGTAGTTGCCGTCGTCATCCTCGTCGATGTAGGCGGGCCAGTTGCCCCACGTGAGGGTCTTGTCGGTGTCGGAGATGTCCTTGGCCGGCTGGGGCGCACCGGCACCGCCGGGCGTGCAGGCGGCGAGCGCGAGGGCGCCGGCGCCGATGCCCGCCCCTTGGAGCACGCGGCGGCGGCTGAGCTGCGCCCGGCGGGCCATGGCCACCAAGTCGGCGATGATCGGGTCCTGGGGGGTCGGTCTCGTCATGGGGCAACTCCTTCACCTGGTGCGGGTTCGCTGGAAATCGATACTGGCACACGGGCTTTGCTCAGGACACCCTTTGAGCGCCGAAGAGCGCCGTTCGTAACACGAATTTCACGAAATCAGTAGCAGAACGGCGAAAACTTGTGCGGAATCCGAGGCACCCCGCAGGTACGCTTGCGGCATGAGAGTGGCCGTACCCACAGAGATCAAGAACAACGAGTTCCGCGTAGCCATCACCCCGGCGGGGGTGCACGACCTCGTGTCGAACGGGCACGAGGTGCTCATCCAGTCCGGCGCCGGTGCCGGTTCGTCCATCAGCGACGAGGCCTACGTGGCCGCGGGCGCGACGCTCGCGCCCGACGCCGCGACGGTGTGGTCGTCCGCCGACCTGCTGCTCAAGGTCAAGGAGCCGATAGCCGCCGAGTACGGCTACTTCCGCGACGACCTGCTGCTCTTCACCTACCTGCACCTCGCCGCGGAGGCCGAGCTCACGAAGGCGCTCACCGACGCGCGCGTCACGGCGATCGCCTACGAGACCGTGCAGCTGCCCACGCGCGCGCTCCCCCTGCTCGCCCCCATGAGCGAGGTCGCCGGGCGCCTCGCGCCCATCGTGGGCGCCAACGCCATGCTCAAGCCCAACGGCGGCCCCGGGCTGCTCGTCCCCGGCGTGCCCGGCACGCACCCCGCCGACGTCGTCGTGCTCGGCGGCGGTGTCGCGGGCACGAGCGCCGTGTCGGTGGCCGTGGGCCTCGGCGCCCAGGTGACGGTGCTCGACACCAACATCCAGCGCCTGCGCGAGCTCGACGCCCTCTACGCGGGGCGCATCAAGACGATCGCCTCGAACGGCTTCGAGATCGAGCGCGCCCTGCTCACCGCCGACCTGGTCATCGGGTCGGTGCTCGTGCCGGGCGCCAAGGCCCCCAAGCTCGTGAGCAACGACCTCGTCTCGCGCATGAAGCCCGGCAGCGTGCTCGTCGATATCGCCGTCGACCAGGGCGGCTGCTTCGCCGACACGCACCCGACGACGCACGCCGACCCCACGTTCACCGTGCACCAGTCGCTGTTCTACTGCGTCGCCAACATGCCCGGCGCGGTGCCGAACACGTCGACGTACGCGCTCACCAACGCGACGATGCCGTACGTGCGCGCCATCGCCAACCTCGGCTGGCAGGGCGCGCTGCGCGCCGACGCCGCCCTCGCGCTCGGGCTCAACACCCACGCGGGCAGCGTCGTCAACAGCCACGTCGCCGAGGCGCACGGGCTCGCGTACACGGAGCTCGCAGCGGCGCTCGCCTAGGCCCCGCGGCCCGGGTCGAACCGCACGCGCGAGAGCCGGCCGCCCGGCTCGAGCCGCCACGCGACCCCGCGCAGCCCCGCGAGGGGAGGCGGCAGCTCGCGCGTGCGGGTGAGCGCCCGCACGTCCGCCGGCGTGCACGCGTCGAGCACCACCTGCGCGTCGCCGAGCGCCGCGAGCGCACCCCAGCGCGACTGCCACTCGTCCACGTGACCGACGACGACGGCCCCCGGCGCCTCGTCCCCCAGGCGCACGGCGCCGGCCAGGAGCGCGAGCACCTCCGCGGGCCGCGTCGTGACGACCGCGAGGCGCCGCCCGGGCTCGAGGTCGGCGACGAGGGGGTCGGCCTCGCCGACGGGCGGACGCGCGCGGACCACCTGCACGCGGTCACCCCGCCACACCCCGGCCCCGGGCGGCAGCCCCGCGGCGAACGACGCGGCGTCGGCGCCCGCGAGCACCCAGTCCTGCTTGCCCGCGTGCCGCAGCAGCAGGCGCTCGGGCGCGAGCGCCGCGATGGGCGTGAGCTCCGCGGTGAGGCGCTTCGCCGAGAGGGCGACGTGGATTCCGCGCTCCGGCCCGTCCCGCAGCAGCGCGACGAGGCGCTCGACGACGACCTGCCGGTAGTCCGGCGGGAACCGCGCGAGGAGCGAGTCCGCGTCGTCGACGACGAGCACCCCCGGACCGCCCGAGGCCGCGGCGCCGATCACGTCCCACGCGGCGGCGATGCCGCGCGGCACGCGCGTGCCCCCGGGCGCGAGGGCGGCGAGCGCCGTGGAGGTGCCGCTGCGCGCCGCGCCGAGCACGAGCACGTGGCCGTCGGACTCCGGGCTCCAGACCGCGACCGCCCTGCGCTGCTCGTGCGGGAGGTCGACGAGGGCGAACCCGCCCGGCGCGTCCTGCGGGTCGACGTCGGCCGGGAGCGGCTCGCACCAGGGCCTCCTCGGCGGCGGGGAGCCGCGCCACCGCCGCGTCACACGCTCCACGTCGGCATCGCCCGCGAGCGCGAACTGCACCTCGTACGGCTCGCCGTCGGGCGGCGCGAGCACGCCCCGCCCCGTCGCGCGCGCGGGGATGGCGGCGGCGGCATCCGTGCCCACGAGGGCGACGCTGTCCGCGCGGTTGTTGACGCGCAGGCACACCCGCAGGTGCGCGTTCGCGAGCACCGAGTCGCGCACGACGCCCGCGGGCCGCTGGGTGCACAGCACGAGGTGCACGCCGAGGGAGCGCCCGCGCGCGGCGATGTCGGAGAAGAGCGCGTGCAGGTCGGGGTGGTCGGCGAGCAGGGCCGCGAACTCGTCGACCACGATCACGAGGCGCGCGAGCGAGGGCACGTCGTCGACCGACCGCGCAGCCGCATCCGCGATGACCCGCTCGCGGTGCCGCAGCTCCGCCCGGAGGCTCGCGAGCGCGCGCGCGGCGTGCGCCTCGTCGAGGTCGGTGATGATCCCCACCGTGTGCGGCAGCCCCGCGAGGGGCGCGAACGCCGAACCGCCCTTGAAGTCGACGAGCAGCACGGTGAGCCTCTCGGGCGGCTCGGCGGCGGTCATGGCGAGAACCCACGACACGAGCAGCTCGCTCTTGCCGCTGCCGGTCGTGCCCGCGACGAGTGCGTGCGGCCCGTCGCGCACGAGGTCGAGCACGACGGGGCCGTGCGGACCGGTGCCGACCGCGCCCCCGGGAAGAGAGCCGAGGGCGGCGGTCTCCACGGCTGCCGCGGCGGGTCGCGGCAGGCCCGCCGCCCAGCTCGCCGCGGCCTCGAGCCCCACGACGCCGGGCCGCACGGCCCCGCGCATCCCGCGGTCGGGATGCCGCACGACGGCCGCGCCCGTGGGCGTCGCGAGGATGACGACCCCGCACCCCGCGGGAAGCTCCGACTCCGCGGCTGCCGTCGCCACCGACGCGACGACCCCGTCGGCATCGCGCACCTCGACGCGGGCGCCCCCGCCCGCGCGCGCATGCGGGAGCGAGGCGACCCACGGCTCGCCGCCCGTGATGCCGTGCGTGCCCGCCGGGAGGGCATGAGCGAGCTGCACGACGAGGGCGCGCGCCATCGCCGCCGCGAGCACGGGCGGCGCGCACACGCCGATGCCGAGCCGGGCGTCCACGAGGAGGGGGGCGTGCCGCAGCACCGCCGCGCGCTCGGCGAGCACGGGATCGACGCTGAGCGAGCTCCCGACGGACCCCGTGCCCAACGTCACGAGGGTCGAGGGGGTGCGTGGCGCCGCGCCCGCGACGATCGCCGCCCCGGTGGGCGCGCGCTCCGCGAGCACGTCGCGCTCCTCGGCGTGGGCGAGGTCGATGGCGTCGAGCGCCGCGCGCTCCTCCTCCGCGAACCGCGCGGCCTCCCTGCGCCGCGTGCGCCTCGCGCCCAGGCGCGCGTCCGCGACGCCCGCGAGCGCCGTGACGGGGCCGAGCAGCGCGAAGAGGAGCGTGAACGGCGATCCCGTGACCATCCACAGCACGACGGCGACCACGACGGGGGCGAGGCTCGCCACGATCGGGAGGCGGAACGGGGCCGGCTTCTCGACGGGGCGCGGGGCGGCTATCGCGACGGGCATCCCACCATGACAGCGCGCTCGGGGCGCCCCAGGGAGGGCGCGACCGCGAACTGTGGAGGGATCAGCTCACGATGAAGAACTGCTCGCCGATCTCGACGCGCGCGCCGCGGGAGACGCGGTAGCGCTTGCCGGGCTCGCAGCGGCGCGGCTCGCGGTCGGGCTCGCGCACGACGCTGCCGTTGCCCGAGTACCTGTCGCTCACCCAGAAGAACGGGCCGTCCTGGCCGAACTCGAGGTGGGTCTTCGACACGGAACGGCCCGGGTCGACTATCGCGATGAGGGTGTCGACGTACTCGCCGGGCTCGGCCATGGGGTTGCGGCCGATGAGGCCCGTGCCGCCCACGCTCACGCTCTCCCCCGTGCTGAACTGCAGCACGAACCGCTCGCCGCGCGGACCGCGCGGCACGAGGCGGGTCTCGGAGACGTCGGCGATCTCGGCGAAGGGCTTGGCCGCCGCATCCTGCTCGACGCGCACGGGCACGTCGGGCTCGAACTCGACGGGCGCCTGCGGGCGGGGCGCCGCGTGCTCGGTCGAGCGCGGGAGGCCCCACGGGAACGGGTCGAGGATGTTCGTGTCGCTGGGCCGCGAGCGCTCGCCCTCGCGCTGCCGGACGAAGCCGCACTCGGGGCAGAAGATGTCCGAGCCGGAGAGCTGGGCGCCGCACTGGGCACAGCGCTCGCCCGCGGGGTGCGCCGCGGCGGGCTCGGGCGCGACTGCGGGCTCGGGGATGACGACGGGCTCGGGCTCGACGACGGGCTCGGGCTCGGGTTCCGGTTCCGCCGCGGCGGGCTCGGGCACGACGGGCCGGGGCTCCGGCGCCAGGGGCGCGGGCGCGGGCTCCTCGAGGGGCGCGGGCGCGACGGCCTCGGCGACGGGCGCCTCGGCGACCACGGCCTCGGTCTTCGCCTTGGGGCTGCGACCGCCCTTGGTGTTGACCGGACGTCCGCACTCGCCGCAGAACATGGCTCCGGCGGGCAGCTCGGTACCGCAGTAGAAACAGGTCACGGGCCGGTCTTTCTCTCTCTGAAGAGCCTGCTGACACTATAGCCACCGAGCGAGCGGACCGAGATCCGCGCCCGGAGCCGCTGCCATCGGGTGAGGTCGGCATCGAGGGACGCCTGCAGCTCGTCGACGGCGCGCCATACGCTGTCGGCGTCCGACTCCTGGGGGTCGTCCGGTGCGAACACCGCGCGGTCGGCCACCGCCGCGAGCACCTGCGACTGCACGCCGCCCGCGATCGCCGCGACCTCGCTGCGCGTCGACGCGGGCGCGGGGCTCAGGCCGTGGTCGACGACGGAGTCCTCGAACTCCTGCCATCCGCCGCTGATGCGCTGCAGCACGTCCGGCGCGCGGCGGCGCAGACGGCGCCGGCGCATCTTCGCCGCGATGACGAGCGCGAACGGCGCGAGCAGGATCGCCGCGATGAGCAGCACGAGGCCCAGGGCGCGCGCGACGGCGAGCAGCACGAGGATGACCGGGTTGAGGTCGGCCGGGAGCTCCTGCTGGCTGTCCGGCGTGGGCTGCCGGTCGAACCGCTCGTCCTCGACGACGGGAGGGGGGACGATCGTCGGCGGGCGCGAGACCTGCGCGTTGTCCTCGGGGGTCTCCTCGGGGATGTCGCGCGCCTCGGGCGTGGGGTCGATCGTGACCCAGCCGTACTGGGCGGTGTCGACCTCGATCCACGCGGAGATGTCGCTGCCCGTGACCGTGCCGCTCGTGGGCGCGAAGCCCACCACGACGCGCGCCGGGAAGCCGATGTCGTCGGCCATGAGCGCAGCCGCGACGGCGTACTGCTCGGCGTCGCCGATCATGCGCGGCGACGAGAGCAGCTCGGCTATGCGGTCCGCGGCGTGGCCCGAGCGGCTCGGCGGCTCGTCGTCCGTCACGCCGTGGCTGATGTAGCCGTCGGTGGCGAGGCCCGCGAGCATCGCGACGAGGCGCTTGCCCGGTCCGTCGATGCCCGTCGTGTACTCGTCGAGCTTGGCGGCGAGCTCGTCGGGCACGTCGGTGGGCGACGGGACCGTCGCCGTGCCGGGCTCGAGCGACGCGAGCTGGGCATCCGTGGGCTGGCTCGGGACCACCGCGTCGAGCGTGTAGCTGTCGCCCGAGGCCAGGCCGCGCACGACGGCGGCCGTGCCGGAGACGTCGTTGTAGTAGAACGAGTCGCGCAGGGCGGCGGCGTCGGAGCCCGAGAACGTGACGCCCTCGAGCTTGCCGACGGTGGGCAGCCAGACGCCCGTGTAGTCGCGCACGGTCACGCCCACGCTCACCTGGTCGCCGTCGACGCGCGACTGGTCGACGGTCGACGGCACGCGCGTGAACGACCCGGAGAGGCTCGAGACCGAGTCGCTGCCGACGGCGTAGACGACGCCGTCGTAGGTGTCGAGGGTGGCGATGCGGATGCGGCCGCCCTCCGGCAGCCCCGTGACCGTGAGGAGCACGTCGTCCACGAGCCCGGGCTTCCAGTAGGCGCGGAAGCCCGACAACGGGCTCACGTAGTCGCGCGGGTCGAAGGGCTGCTCGATCGACGTGCGCAGCACCGTGCGGTCCGCGGCCGGGGGCACGACGCCCACCGCGACTACCGCGCCCGCGGACGCGATGGCGAGGATGACCGTCGCCGCCACGACCGTGCGCACGGGCGAGTTGCCGCTCTCCGCGGCCGGCGCATCGGACGACGACGCCGCCGTGAGCCGCCGGATCGCCGCGCGGCGCCGGTACCACCGGAACCACACGAGCCACAGCAGCACGGCGACGAGCAGCGCGACGGGCGCCGCGAGGGGACGGTCGGGGAAGCGCGGGCCGAATGCCGTCGCGACGAGGAACATGACGATGGGCGGCAGCACGGCGAGCTCGCCGCGCCTCGCGCGCAGCGCGATCGTGAGCGAGACCACGGTCGTGCCGAGCACGAGCACGAGGGCCGGCACGAGCAGCGCTTGGTAGTCGCCCACGGGCAGCGAGATCGTGAGCAGCTGCTTCCAGCCGAGCGCGACGCCCGCGACGAGGTCGACGATGCCCTCGGGCGTGGGGAGCACGCCGAGCTGGGTCTTGCCGGGCACGGCGAGCGGCACGCCCACGGCCAGGAAGGCGCCCACGGTCGCGAGCAGCACCGCGATGGACGGCCAGCGGAACTCCGCGGACAGGATGACGATGAGCGACCCCACGGCGAGCGCGACGACGACGAGCACGACGAGGGCCGTGCTGCGGTAGATGGGCCACAGGGCGGTGGCGGCGATGGCGGTCGAGAGCCACACCATGACCGTGTTGACGAGCACGAACACGGGGCCGGTCGTCCTGCGGCGCACGCGCGCGCGCCTCGGTGCTGGGGTCGTCGTCACGCGGCCGCCGATCGCGCGAGGGACTTCTGCAGGTCCTCGAGGAACCCGATGGTGAGCACGCTGAGCCCCGCGACGCGGCGCAGGCCCGGCGGGCGGTCGGGGTCGCACACGACCGCGACGACCTCGACGTCGGCGGGGAACTTCGTCGACGCCGCGCGCAGCTCCTGGGGCGTCGCGCCCGACCCGCACACGAGGAAGGCGACGGAGACGCCCACGGCCTGCTCCCCCGTGACGCGCGCGACGTCGGTGATCGTGAGCGCGGACTCGTCGCGCTCGACGACGGCGAGGTCGTCGAGCAGGCGCGTGCGCGTGAGCGTCGACAGCAGCTTGACGGCGAAGACCTTGCGCTTGGCGAACTGGGGCGTGACCTCGCTCGCGACGACGGTGACGGTGCGGGCGTCGCGGATGGCGCGCGCGCCGAGGGATCCCGCGACGCTCACCGCCATCTCGAACTCCTCGTCGTTCGCGTAGTCCGACTCCGAGAGGCTCAGTGCGATCACCAGATGGCTGCGCCGGGTCTCCTCGAACTGGCGCACCATGTAGGTGCCCGTGCGCGCCGTCGACTTCCAGTGGATGTACCGCCGCTCGTCGCCCGGCAGGTACTCGCGCAGCGCGTGGAACGACACGTCGTTGTTCGACAGGTCGCGCGTGGGGTTGCCCTCGAGGTCGCGGATGAACCCCGTGCTCATGCTCGGGATGCTGATCGTGCGCGGATGCACGAAGACCTGCTGCACGTCGGTCCACACGAGCTCGCGGCGCACGATGCCGATGGGGTCGGCCCGCACCGTGCGCACGGGCCCCACGGGGACGACGCCGCGGCGCGCCGTCGGCACCGCGAACTCGTGGGAGAACGATGCGCCGCGCGCGAGACCGGGAAGCGCGGCCTCGGCGAGGCCCGCGCCGACGGGCACCTCGACCGTCACGCCGAACGTGCGGCGGCGGCCCGGGTTGGTGACGACGACCTCGCCCACGGCCCGCTCCCCCGCGACGACCCTGCTGTGCGGCAGGCCCAGCTCGATCGTGATGGCGCTGCGGCCGACGAGGTACACGAAGGCGATGACGACTATCGCGCCGAGCGCGAAGCCCACGACGATGAGCTCCACCCACCCGACGGCGTAGCCGATGCCCAGGGTGAGCGGGATCGCGACGAGCACCGACCAGCCGAGGGGGGTGATGACTCCCGCGAGACGCCGGAACACGCGCGCCACGACGCCCCGTGCCGCCGAGAAGAAGCGCACAGTCGCGATGACCGCGTCGGCGAGCAGGCCCGTGCGGTCGCCGACGATGCGCGTGCGCGCGTTCGTCAGGCCCTGCGTGCCCGTCGTCGTGTGGTGCGCGTCCGTCCGGGTGGGGGCGGCGCGCGTGGGTGCCGCCCTCATCACACGGCTTGGCGCTCGCTCGGCGGCGGCGTCTCGATGAGGATCTGGCTCATGATGCTCTGGGCGGTGACGCCGTCGAACTCGGCCTCCGCGTCGATCACGAGGCGGTGGGCGAGCACGGGCTCGGCGAGCGCCTTGACGTCGTCGGGGATGACGTAGTGCCGCCCGCTCGCGGCGGCGAGCGTCTTGGCCGTCCGCACGAGCGCGAGGGCGCCGCGCACGCTCGCCCCGAGGCGCACCTCGGTGGCCGTGCGCGTGGACTCGACGATGCGGCTCACGTAGTCGTTGATCGTCGCGTCGACGTGCACGGTGCGCGCGAGGTTGGCCATCTCGACCACGACGTCGGCGGTCACGATGGGCGGCACGACCGTCTCGTGCGCCTTGACGCCCGCGCCCTCGAGGATGCGCACCGTCGACGAGTGGTCGGGGTATCCGATCGACGCCTTCATGAGGAAGCGGTCGAGCTGCGCCTCCGGGAGGCGGTAGGTGCCCGCCTGCTCGATGGGGTTCTGCGTCGCGATGACCATGAAGGGCGCGCCCACGGGGTGGCTCACGCCGTCGACGGTCACGTGCGCCTCCTCCATGACCTCGAGGAGGGCGGACTGCGTCTTCGGGGATGCGCGGTTGATCTCGTCGGCGAGCACGATGTTGGCGAAGATCGGCCCGGGGTGGAACTCGAACTCCTGCTCGCCCTGGTTGTAGATGCTCACACCCGTGATGTCGCCGGGCAGCAGGTCGGGCGTGAACTGGATGCGGCTCGACGTGCCGGCGACCGACTGCGCCATGGCGCGCGCGAAGGAGGTCTTGCCCGTTCCGGGGTAGTCCTCGAGGAGGAGGTGGCCGTCGCTCAGGAGCGCGGTGAAGCCGAGGCGGATGACGAACGTCTTGCCGAGGAGCACCTGGTCGACGTTGGCGACGAGCCTGTTGAAGATGTCCGAGAACCAGTCGGCCTGCTCGGGTGTCATGGTCATGCTGTTGTCCCTCATCATCAGAGTTGGCTTGCGCGGTAGGTGATGTCGTAGGTGGTGCCGTTGGCGCCGACGCGGATGGTGAGGTACGCGTCGCTCAGCAGCCCCGCGTCGACGTGGCACGACGACACTCCTGCTGCCGGACTGAACGTACCGCCCGCGGACGTGCCGCACGCGTATTCGACGGACGTGTATCCCGCGCCGCTCGGCGCGCCGAGCCACGAGAACGTGCCGCTCCAGGGCGACAGGGCGTTGCCGTCGCTCACGAACGTGAGGCCCGTGAGCCGCGGGTCGACGGGCACGCCGAGCGACTGCGGGCTCGAGGCGACCGTCTGGCACACGGGGATGCCGTCGTAGGTGCGGCACGCGCGCGCGGTGATCGAGACCTCCTGGCCGTACTGCGTGGTGTCGGCGGCGATGAAGCCGTTGAGGCTCACGGGCCCGTACTCGCTGCCGCCGTTGAGGCGGTAGTAGAGGGAGTCCGCGCTGCCGAGCGTCGTGCCGCCCGCGGTGCCGCCCGTGAACACGAAGTCATAGGTGCTGCCGTTGGCGGAGGGGCCCGAGACCGTGAGGTTCGAGATGACGGGCGGGGGCGTGTGCGCGACGACGCCGGAGCTCACGGTGCATCCCTGCCCGTTGTAGGCGAAGACGACGAGCGTGTAGGTCGCGTTGGCGGAGAGCCCCGTGAACGTCGTCGACGTGCTCGTGCCCGCCGCGGAGAGGTAGGCGCCGTTCGAGGTGATCGCGCCGCTCGGGCTGCACGTGGGCGCCGTGCCCGAGTAGGCGGCCGCCGTGTACGCCGTGATCGGACGCCCGTTGGCGCTGAACACGTCGGCCCAGCCGAGGGACACGGACGTGTCGCTCTGCACGGTCGCGCTCGGCGAGGCGACCGCGATGGGCGGGCCCGCGGGCACGCCCGAGGCGGGCTCGCTCGTGTTCCACACCGAGAGGGCCGTGAGGGCGGCGTTGCGCGCGCTCACCGTGTAGGTGACGGCGACGCCGTTGCCGAAGCTCCAGCCGAGGCTCGCGGTGCTCACCGAGCACGTGCCGCCGCTGCACGACGAGGGGCTCACGTCTCCGGAGTAGCCGCCCACAGCGAGGTGGTACCGGTCGACGGCCGAGCCGCCCGAGGGCGTCGAGACGGAGTTCCAGCTGAGGATGAGGCCGCGGTCGATGGGCGACGAGCTCAGGGCCGTGGGTGCCGGCGGGATGATGTCCGACCACACGGGGTCGGAGAGCGTCACGGCGTCCGAGTCGCCTATCGCGTTGGTCGCGACGACCGTGACCGTGACGGCGTTCGACGGGCCGTTGCCCGGCGTCGGGATCGTGCACGTCGTGCCCGTGCAGTTGGTCACGTCGACGGTCGTGGAGCCCTGCGTGGACGTGACCTTGTAGTTGGTGATGGGCGAGTTGTTGAACGAGCCCGCGTTCCAGCGCATGGTGATCTGCCGGTCGGAGAACCCGCTGGGCGCGAGGTTGGTGACGGGGTCGGGCCTGTCCTGCACCGAGATCGTGATGCTGCCCCACACGTAGCGGCTCGGATCGTTCGTCGCGTCGGCGACCTGGTACTGCAGGGTCACGTCGGTGGGCAGCGTCGAGCTCGCGACGGTGACCGCGAGCCTGCTGTTGTCGGCGCTCGGCACGATGTCGAGGCCCGCGGGCAGCGAGGCGCCGTCGAGGCCGCGGATCGCGAGCACGCGCAGGGGCTTGCCGGGGAACGGGTTCGTGGCCTCGTCGTTGGCGAGCACGTCGATGCTCGTGGTGCCGCCGCGCTTCGCGACGCCCGTGTCGGGGGCCGGCACGAGCAGGGGCCTCGTGGACGCCACGACGTGCAGCTCGATGCGCCCCGCGCCGCCCTCGCTCACGGAGTCCTTGACGCCCAGCGTCATGGTGGCGACGGAGCCCTTCGCGGCCTTCTCATCTGCCGTGAGCTTGAGCACGTTGCCCACGAGTTCGTACGTGAAGCCCTCGGGGGTGGTGAGCACCGAGTACTGCAGCTCGTCGAGGTCGTTCGGGTACGGGTAGGTCGTGAGCTTGAGGAGGTCGATCTCCTTCGCCTGGCCGGGCTCGAAGTCGATGACGGCCCCGCCGAACACGGGGGGCTGGTTGTCGCGCGGGAGCACGGTGATGGGCAGCACGAGGATGGCCTTGCGCCCGGCCGGGTCGCTCGCCGACGACCCGTCGGTCACCTCGAACGAGATGGACGCTGGCCCGAAGTACTTGTCTGCGGACGTGAACACGAGCGTGTCCTGGTCGACGACGAGGTCGTCGCCGTTGGCGTGCGTCGCCTGCACCGTGCTCGAGTCGGTGAGCCGCACCTGCTTGCCGCCGACCGCGATCACGTAGTCGTTGAGGTCGATGACGAGCTGGTCCTCGCTGTTGACCTTGAGCGCGGGGGCGCGGCGGTCGAGCTGCGGCAGGGCGTCGTTGTAGCCGGGCACGCGGATGAACGCGTAGGTGAAGACCGTCGGATCCTCGGGGTGCGTGACCTTGAACGGGATGATCTGCGCCTTGTTGCCGACGGTCACCTCGATCTTCTTGTCGTTCGTGACGCGCGCGGCGCCGCCGAAGCCCGAGTAGACGGAGAGGCCGAGCGAGCGGGAGTCGCCGTCGGCGAAGAAGACGTTGGCGAGCACGTCGACGGTCACGCGGTCGCGGTCGAGCACGTCGGAGAGGGTGAGCACGCTGTCGGAGGCGACGGGGTACGAGAGCGGCGCGTTCGCGTCGACGGTGACCCTGATGAAGTTCTGGCTCGTGCCGCCCCGGTCGTTCTCGATCTGGTAGATGACGGCGTAGGTGCCCTCGGCGCGCGGCGGCGTGATGTCGACGACGTCCGTGCCGACGACCGTCGCGGTGAGCGCCGTCGACGCGTCGGCGGGGGTGGCGGAGACGATGGTGAGCGGGCTGCCGTCGGGGTCGGAGTCGTTGGCGAGCGCCTGCACCGAGACGGTGAAGCCGGGGCGCACGGTCACGGCGTCGGCGATCGCGACGGGGTTGCGCGCCCCCTCGAGCCGCGGGCTGATGCCCACGCGCACGGTGCCCGTCGAGCGCGCCCCGAGCGAGTCGATGACCGTGTAGGTGAAGCTGTCCGTGCCCGCCGAGTAGTCGCCGGCCTGGTAGACGATCGTGTCGGACTCGACCGAGGTCACGGCGCCCTTCTGCGGGTTCGTCGACTGCCCGATGAGCTGCACCGCGTCGCCGTCCGGGTCGATGCCCGTGAGGGGGACGCGGATGCGCACCGTCTCCCCCGCGATCACGCGCGCCGTCACCGTCTTGGGCACGGGCGGGTTGTTCGTCGAGGGGTCGGCCTCGCGCACGGCGATGCGCACGAGGGCGGTGGCCGCCTGGCCGTCCGGGCCCGTCACCTGGTAGGCGGCGGTGAAGTTGCCCGTCTTGTCCGGCGCGAGGTAGCGCAGCACGCGCCCCGAGGCGAAGAGCAGGCCGGAGCCCTCCGGGAGCTCCTGGTCGAGCTTGGGCTGGAGGGTGAGGTCGAGGCCGTCGGGGTGCTCGTCGTTGTCGAGCACGGGGATGTCGATCGCCTCGCCCACGCGCACGGTCACGGTGTCGTCGTTGGCGATGGGCGCCTGCACGCGCTCGGGGTTGGGGATCTCCACGACCGTGATGACGCCCTCGGCGTCGGCGAGGCCGTTGGTGATGCGGTAGTTGAACGTCACAGGTCCGTCGTCGAGCGGTCCCGTGAGGCTCACGCGCACGAGGCGCTGGTCGAGGATCTCGGCGCGCACGCCCGAGTCGGAGGCGAGGTTCGAGATGCCCGTCACGAGCAGCACGCCCCCCGCGGGGTCGACGTCGGTGCCGGCGACATCGACGCGCTCGTTGCGCAGGGGCTTCACGAACACGGTCTTGGGCACCGTGATGGGCTTGGTGTTGGGGTCGGGCGGGCTCGTGACGTCGATGCGCACGAGCCCCGTGACGGTCTGGTCGCCGTCGGTGACGACGTACTCCAGGTAGTGGCTGCGGATCTGGTCGGTCTGGAACGTGAACGTGCCGGTCTCGTAGCTCGGCGTGATCGTGACGTCCGTCTTCGCCGGCACGCTGTTGAGCCGCACGACGCCCGTGCCGCCGCGCACGTGGTCGAGCGGCGAGACCGTGACCTCCTCGCCCGCCGACGCGAGCACGACGAAGGGGTCGGCGACGATCGGGATGTCCCCGGCCGCGCGGACCGTGACGGAGAGCGTCCCCGAGCTCTCGGCCGTGCCGTCCGACACGACGAGGGAGACGGTCTTGACATCTCCCCCCGCGCCCGCGTCGGAGTAGACGACGGCGCCGCCGGGCTTGTACGAGACGCGGTCGGGCTCGGGCGCCGAGGCGTTCGTGAGGTAGAAGGCGTCGCCGTCCGGGTCGACCCAGTCGCCCAGCACCTGGGTCGTGACGCGGCCGCCCGTCTGCACGACGGCCTTCGTCGAGCGCACCTGCACGGGCGGGGAGTTCTCCGATGCGGAGCGCACCGTCACGACGACGGTCGCCGTCGCGCTGCCGCCGCGGCCGTCGGTGATCGTGTAGTCGAACGAGACGGATCCCGTCGCCCCCGCCGCGAGCGTGATCTGCACCTGCTGCTGCGAGTTGATGAGGTCGAGCCGGCCGATGCTCTCGTCGAGCGGCGTGACGCCGCTCACGATGAGCACGTCGCCGTTGGGGTCGAAGTCGTTGAGCAGCACGGGCAGCACCGACGCGCGGCCGGGGCGCGCGCCGAAGGCGTCGTCGATGGCGACGGGCGGCTCCTGCACCTTCTCGACCTCGGGCGGCACATCCTCGTCGTTCGGCTGCTCCTGCGGCGGCGTGTCGTCGGTGACGATGAGCTCGTCCCAGTTGTCGATGAGCTCGCCCTCGCGCTGCACGGCCCACGTCGCGCCCGAGCGGCGGTCGTTGAGCACGGCACGGTCGCCGTTGGTGACGAACGAGAGGCGCGCCGTCGGCTGCATGTCGTCGAGCTGCCGGGTGGTGCCCGAGCCGTCGCCCGCGCAGCGGCGCCAGCTGTCGCCGCCCGACCACGCCGCGTACTCGCAGCCGTCGACGACGAGCGGCCGCGTGGACGTGCCGGACTGCCCGTCGACGAGCGCGACGGGCGCCGCACCGCTCAGCGGGATGCTGAGGAGCCCGGCGCTGTACGACACGAGCACGCGGTCGCCGGATGCGGACGCCCACTGCAGCGCGGCGCCCGAGCCGCCGCCGATGAGCGGCGCGAGGTCGGCGGTGCGGCCCTGGAGGTAGACGGTGTCGGTGTCGGAGTCGAGCACCGCCCAGCGGCCCGCCACCGACGTGATCGAGTAGTCGCCGCCCGTGGGGATGCCCGCGGCCTCGCTGCCCGTCACGACGTCGGACACGGCGGCGTCGACGCGCAGCACCTGGCCCGTCGAGGGCGAGTAGGCGAACAGCAGGCCGGAGGGGTCGACGGTCACGACGGCCCCGGAGCCGAGACTGAGCGTGGAGTCCGCCTCCGCGTCGAAGTGCGAGAAGTCGTTCCACGGCACGATCCACAGCTCGCCCGTGCCGGCCTCGAAGACGATGACGTTCGTGCCCGCGAGGAACACCTCGGGGCGCGACGGCGGGAGCGCGACGCTCTCCGAGCTCGTCGAGGTCGCGGCATCCACGATGTCGACCTTGTTGCCCGAGCGGTCGAAGAGCAGCACGACCTGGCCCGATTGCACGACGTCGAGGTCGTCGCCCGTCGTGGAGACGACGCTGTTGAGCTCGAGCACCTCGGTGTTCGCGCGGCCGATCGCCTGCTGCTGCGCGTTCGCGACCCACACCGAGCCGTCGCCGAGGTCGACCTTCTGCGCCGTGTAGCCCGTGGAGACGAGCGCGACGGTAGCGACGAGGGCGGCGATGACCGCCCCGCTCGTCGCACTGATGACGAGGGAGAGGTGACCGCGAAGCCACTTCCTGAACATCGCTAGCCCATCACCGCGGGACGTCCGCGCACTTCTCTGCGCTCGCGCTGCCGGTCTTGCCGTCGCGGTTCACCGTCACGGTGATGCACACGCGGTCGCCCGGGTTGGCGTCGACGGTGAACTCGGGGGCGCGCTGGATGCTCGACTCCCCCGTGCTCGTGCTGATCTGGTACGAGTCCTCGGCCTTGAGCCCCGGGTCGCGCCACGAGAACGTGATGGTGTCGCCGTCCGTCGCCGCCTGCACATCGCTCACGGTGGGGATGTCGGTGCTCGTCGCGCGGATGAGCACGAGCGCCGCGATGGTGCCCAGGGCGAGCACGAGCACGGCCGCCGCGACGAGGGCCCACGCGAAGGCGCGGACGCCCCTCGGCGTGGCCGCCGCGGGCACGTTGGTCTTGCTGCCGGTCTCGCGCACGATCGTGCCGACGGCGCTGTAGGGTCCGGCATCCTCGCCCCGGCGCCTGCGACGGCGCTCCGCGACGGACGACACGGCCTCGTGGCCGCCCTTGAGCCGCGTGCGGTCCTCGAGGTTCGAGGTGGTCGCGAGGGCCCAGTCGTCCATGACCACCTCGATGGGCGTCTGCGGCACGCCGATCTCGGTCTCGACGGCCTGCAGCTCGCGCACGAGCTCGAGCACCGACTCGTGGCGGTTCTCCGGCTTGCGCGACATGGCGCGCGCGAGGGCGCGCTCGAGGCTGGCCGGCACGTCGGTGCGGCCGATGGGCGTGGGCTTCGCGCGGTTGATGCGCGCGATGAGGTCGCTCGACTTGTTCGACTCCCCCGGCTGCTCGAACGGCGAGCGCCCCGCGAGCAGGGAGTACACCGTCGCGGCGAACGACCAGATCTCCGACTCGATGGTGCCGGCGGTCTCGTCCATGAGCACCTCGGGGGCCGACCACGGGATCGACATGCCCACGGCCTCGAGGTTCTCGGACTCGCCGAGGGTCGCGGCGATGCCGAAGTCGGAGAGCACGGGGTGCCCGTACGCGGTGAGAAGGATGTTCGAGGGCTTGATGTCGCGGTGCAGAACCCCCGCGCGGTGCGCGGTCTCGATGGCGCTGCCGATCTTGACCGCGACGCGCAGCACCTCGGCGACGGGGATGCGCTCCGTGCGGTACCGCTGGCTGAGCGACGACGAGCACAGCTCCATGACGAGGTACGGGCGGCCGTCGGCGGAGATGCTCGCCTGGTAGACCGTGAGGATCGCCGGGTGCGAGCTCAGCTGGGCCATGAGGTTGGCCTCCGCCGTGAACATCTGGCGCACCTGGTCGTTGACGACCTCGCTCAGCATGACCTTGACCGCGACCTGGCGGCGGGGCATGTTCTGCTCGTACAGGAAGACGTCGGCGAAGCCGCCGGAGCCGAGCACGTGCACGTGCGCGAATCCGGGCAGCACGGGAGGAGCTGACGGCAGACGACGTGCCACGAACACCCCCCAACCCAGACGACGGATTCACTATTGTAGGCAGCCGTCGCGGGGCAACGGCCTTGTTGGCCCCCCAACGGGGGCCACGGATCGGACCCCCATTCACAGGGGTACAGATGTGTGCTAGTTCGACCTCGAGCGGGGCGCCGTGTCCTCGATGTCGGCGATCTCGGGCGCGTCGAGCACGTCGACGACGATGGCCGTGACGTTGTCCCTGCCGCCGGCCGCGAGCGCCGCGTCGATGAGCGCGCCCGCGGTCTCGACGGGCGTGAGCCCCGCGGCGAGGTGCAGGCGGATGCGGTCGTCCGTGACCTCCTTCGTGAGGCCGTCCGAGCAGATGAGCAGGCGCAGGCCCGTGCGGGCGGGGAGCATCCAGAAGTCGGCGTAGGGCTTGGCGTTGAACCCCACGGCGCGCGTGATGATGTTGCTGTCGGGGTGGTGCTCGGCCTCGGCGCGCGTGAGGGCACCCGACTCGACGAGCTCCTGCACCACCGAGTGGTCGGTCGTCACCTGCACGAGCTCGTTGGCCTCGAACGCGTAGACGCGGCTGTCGCCGATGTTGAAGACGGCGAAGTACGCGTCCTTCTCCTGCAGCGTGAGCACGGCGCCCGTGACGGTGGTGCCGACGCCGAGCTCGCTGTCGCCCGCGATCTCCGCGATGTCGGCGGTCGCGCGCTCGAGGGCGCGCTCGACCGTGCGCGGCGCGAGGAAGTCGGAGCCGACGACCTCCGCGAGGCGCTCGACGACCGCGGCGCTCGCGAGGTCTCCCGCCGCATGCCCGCCCATGCCGTCGGCGACCGCGAAGAGCGGAGACTTGGCCACGAAGCTGTCCTCGTTGGCGCTGCGGCGCTTGCCCGTGTCGGTCGCCGCCGCCCACGCGAGCGTCACGACGGCGCCGGGCCGCCCGGGGATGGGGATGGCGAGGTTCGCGGTGCTACCGCCGATCTCGGTCACGATGGGCCTCGGTCCTGTGCTCGCTCCAGGGGGAGGATCTGGAGGATGTTGTCGTCACCAATATCCACCAGCGTGCCGGGCGAGACGACGACCGACTCGCCCTGCAGCAGTTTCCGCGGGCGCGAGCCCGGCACGAGCACGACCGTGCCGTTGGTGCTGCGCAGGTCGGTGATGACGACGGAGGTGCCGGTCTGGCGCACCTCGACGTGGGTCGACGACACCTCCCGCTGGGGCGAGAGCACGCGCACGAGGCGCGGCGGCGCGCCGACGAGGATGCGCGGGGCGCTCGGCCGGCGGCCGATGCGCGCCGGGCGGTCGAGGCCGATGGGGTCTTGCAGCCCGCCGATGCGGAAGCTGTAGAACGTCGACACGGGTGTGCGCGGGGCCTTCGTGCGCGCCTCGGTGCGGCGCGGCTCCGGGGCTCTCGCCGCGGGCGCCCCGGGCACGACCGTCGGGGCGTCCACGTCGACCGGGAGCGACGGCGCCGCCGGCGTACGGCCGACCACAGTGTCCCCCGTGTCGTGCTTCACACTAAGGAGCGTACCCCGGCGGCGTCACCCGATATACGACATCACGTGCTTGACGCGCGTGTAGTCCTCGAAGCCGTAGCTCGAGAGGTCCTTGCCGTAGCCCGAGTGCTTGAAGCCGCCGTGCGGCATCTCCGCGACGATCGGGATGTGGGTGTTGATCCACACGCACCCGAAGTCGAGGTGCTTGGCGAAGCGCATGGCGCGGGCGTGGTCCGAGGTCCACACGCTCGAGGCGAGGCCGTAGTCGACGCCGTTGGCCCACTCGAGCGCCTGCCGCTCGTCCGCGAAGCGCTGCACGGTGATGACGGGCCCGAAGATCTCGTTCTGCACGGCGTCGTCGGTCTGCTCCAGCCCCGTGACGATCGTCGCGGGGTAGTAGTAGCCGCGGTCGCCCTGGCGCGCACCGCCCAGCTCGACGTGCGCGTTCGAGGGCAGCGCCTCGATGATCCCCGAGACCCGCGCGAGCTGGTTGGCGTTGTTGACGGGGCCGAAGTACGAGCCGCTGTCGGGCGCGCCCGTCGCGGCGTTCGCGCGGGCCCACGCCGTGAGGGCCGCGACGAACTCGTCGTGCACGTCGGCGTGCACGAGCACGCGCGTCGCGGCCGTGCAGTCCTGGCCGGCGTTGAAGTAGCCCGCGCCGCCGATGCCCGCGGCCGCGGCCTCGAGGTCGGCGTCGGGGAACACGATGACGGGCGCCTTGCCACCGAGCTCGAGGTGCACGCGCTTGAGGTCGGTGGCCGCGGCCCTCGCGACCTCCATGCCCGCGCGCACCGAGCCCGTGATCGAGACCATCTGCGGCGTGCGGTGGTCGATCATGAGCCCGCCCGTCGTGCGGTCGCCCGTGATGACGTTGAGCACGCCCGGCGGCAGGAACTCCGCGGCGACCTCGGCGAGCAGGAGCGTCGAGAGCGGCGTCGTGTCGGAGGGCTTGAGCACCGTGGTGTTGCCCGCGGCGATCGCGGGCGCGATCTTCCACACGGCCATGTTGAGCGGGTAGTTCCACGGCGTCACCTGGCCGATGACGCCGATGGGCTCGCGGCGGATCGACGACGTGTGGTCCTTCAGGTACTCGCCCGTGGCCATGCCCGACAGGTGCCGCGCCTCCCCCGCGAAGAAGCGGATCTGGTCGACCGAGAGCAGGATCTCGTCGTCGACGAGGGATGCCCGGGGCTTGCCCGTGTCCTGCGACTCGAGGTCGGCGAACTCCTCGGCGCGAGCCTCCATCGCGTCGGCGATGCGGAACAGCGCGAGCTGCCGCTCGGCGGGGGTGGTCTCGCCCCACACCTCGAACGCCGCGGCGGCGGCGGCGTATGCGGCGTCGACATCCTGCGCCCCCGAGACGGGCGAGCTCGCGTACACAGCCTCGGTCGCGGGGTCGATGACGTCGAACGCCGACTCGGCGTTCGCGTCGACGTACTGGCCGTTGATGAAGTTGCGGATGTGGGTCGCCATGCCGCATAACCTACAGGGCTATCGATTCCGTCGCTATTGCGGGCGCGTCGCTTCGGATTCGCTTGTGACGGCGCTGCATGACTGACACAATCGACCCATGAGCCCCACCGCACGCCCTCCGGGCTCCAAGCCCGTCCAGCTCGACGACGTCTCGAAGAAGATCATCGAGCAGCTTCAGGGCGACGGGCGCCGCTCGTACGCGGAGATCGGCAAGGCCGTGGGCCTGAGCGAGGCCGCCGTGCGCCAGCGCGTGCAGAAGCTCACCGACTCCGGCGTCATGCAGGTCGTCGCCGTCACCGACCCCATGCAGCTGGGCTTCTACCGCCAGGCCATGATCGGCGTGCGCGTCGCGGGCGACACGACGGTAGTCGCCGACAAGCTCGGCCGCCTGCCCGCGGTCGACTACGTCGTGCTCACGGCGGGCAGCTTCGACATCCTCGCCGAGGTCGTCTGCGAGAACGACGAGGACCTCATCGACCTGCTCAACAAGCAGATCCGCGGCATCGAGGGCGTGCAGTCGACCGAGACCTTCGTCTATCTCAAGCTCCACAAGCAGTTCTACAACTGGGGAACACGGTAAAGATCATGACTGACTACAACGAGGCCGACCTTCAGCAGAAGGCCAAGGACCACCTCTGGATGCACTTCGCACGCCAGTCGGTGATGGAGGACGGCCACGGCGTCCCCATCATCGTCAAGGGCCAGGGCCACCACATCTGGGACTCCACCGGCAAGAAGTACTTCGACGGCCTGAGCGGCCTCTTCGTCGTCAACGCCGGCCACGGCCGCAAGCGCCTCGCCGAGACCGCGGCCAAGCAGGCGGAGGAGCTCGCGTTCTTCCCCATCTGGTCGTACGCGCATCCCAACGCCATCGAGCTCGCCGACCGCCTCGCGGGCTACGCGCCCGGCGACCTCAACCGCGTCTTCTTCTCCACGGGCGGCGGCGAGGCCGTCGAGACGGCCTTCAAGCTCGCGAAGTACTACTGGAAGCTCCAGGGCCGGCCCACCAAGCACAAGGTCATCTCGCGCGCGGTCGCCTACCACGGCACCCCGCAGGGCGCGCTCGCGATCACGGGCATCCCGGCCATGAAGGAGATGTTCGAGCCCATCACGCCCGGCGGCTTCCGCGTGCCCAACACGAACTACTACCGCGCCAAGGAGATGGGCTTCGAGGGGTCGATCGAGCAGTTCGGCCAGTGGGCGGCGAACCGCATCGAGGAGATGATCCTCTTCGAGGGCCCCGAGACCGTCGCGGCCGTCTTCCTCGAGCCCGTGCAGAACTCGGGCGGCTGCTTCCCGCCGCCCCCCGGATACTTCCAGCGCGTGCGCGAGATCTGCGACCAGTACGACGTGCTGCTCGTCGCCGACGAGGTCATCACGGGCTTCGGCCGCATCGGCAACATGTTCGCGTCGACGACGTACGGCTTCGTGCCCGACATGATCACGTGCGCCAAGGGCATGACCTCCGGCTACTCCCCCATCGGCGCGACCATCGTGTCGGAGAAGGTGTACGAGCCGTTCAAGCACGGCACGACGGCGTTCTACCACGGCTACACCTTCGGCGGGCATCCCGTCTCGTCGGCGGTCGCGCTCGCCAACCTCGACATCTTCGAGGAGGAGAAGCTCAACGAGAACGTGCGCGAGAACTCGCCGCTGTTCCGCGCGGCGCTCGAGCGCCTCACCGACCTGCCCATCGTGGGCGACGTGCGCGGCGACGGGTACTTCTTCGGCATCGAGCTCGTCAAGGACAAGGCGACCCGCACGACGTTCGACGACGACGAGTCGGAGCGCCTGCTGCGCGGCTTCCTCTCCAAGGCGCTCTTCGACGCGGGCCTGTACTGCCGCGCGGACGACCGCGGAGACCCCGTCATCCAGCTCGCGCCGCCGCTCACGATCGGCCCCGCCGAGTTCGACGAGATCGAGGGCATCCTGCGCGGAGTGCTCACCGAGGCGTGGTCCCGGCTCTGACCGCCCAGGATGACGCGCGCTACCGCGGCGTGAGCTTCTGGCACGACACCGTGCCCGACGACCTCACGCCGCGGGCGCCCCTCGCGGGCGACGAGGATGCCGACGTGGCGATCATCGGCGCGGGTCTCACGGGCCTGTGGACCGCGTGGTACCTGCTCGAGCGCGACCCGTCGCTGCGCATCGTGCTGCTCGAGAGGGAGATCGCGGGGTTCGGCGCGTCGGGCCGCAACGGCGGCTGGTGCAGCGCCCTGTTCCCTCGGTCGACCGCGTCGCTCGAGCGCGCGCACGGGCTCGACGCCGCGCTCGCGATGCGTCGGGCCATGATCGGCACCGTCGACGAGGTGGGCCGCGTCACGGAGTCCCTGGGCCTCGACATCGACTACGTGAAGGGCGGCACCCTCGCGTTCACGCCCACGGCGGTGCAGCGGCGCGCCGCCGAGGTCGAGGCGGCTGAGGCCGCCCGCTACGGCGTCGACACGGTCGAGCTGCTGCCGCACGCGAGCTTCGACCCGAACTGCGCGCGCGTGCATCCCGCGAAGCTCGTGCGCGGCCTCGCGCGCGCCGTCGAGGCGCGGGGCGCGCGCATCGCCGAGGGCACGGAGGTCGTGGGCTACGGTCCCCGCGCGGTGCGGACGGCGCGCGGCACCGTCCGCGCCCCGCACGTCGTCGTCGCGACCGAGGGGTACGGCGCATCCCTGCGCGAGACCCACCGCCGCGTGCTGCCGCTCTACTCCCTCATGATCGCGACCGAGCCGCTGCCCGACGCGCTGTGGGACGAGATCGGCATCGCGCACGGCCAGACGTTCACCGACTACCGGCACCTGCTCGTCTACGGCCAGCGCACGGCGGACAACCGGTTCGCGTTCGGCGGGCGCGGTGCGCGGTACCACTGGGGCAGCGCCATCCGCGAGGGCTACGACCGCGTGCCCGCGGTGTTCGAGCACCTGCGCGGCACGCTGCGCGCGATGTTCCCCGCGATCGGCGACGTCGCCGTGACGCACACGTGGGGCGGGCCGCTCGGCGTGCCGCGCGACTGGCACGCGTCGTCGGGCCTCGACCCCGCGACGGGCATCGCGTGGGCCGGCGGCTACGTGGGAGACGGCCTGAGCACGACGAACCTCGCGGGCCGGACGCTCGCCGACCTGCTCACGCGCGCCGACACGGAGCTCGTGCGCCTGCCGTGGGTGGGCCACCGCTCGCCCGACTGGGAGCCGGAGCCCCTGCGCTTCCTCGGCGCGAACGCCGGGCTCGTGGCCATGACGGCCGCGGACGCCGAGGAGAGGCTCACGGGACGGGCCTCGATCGCGGCCAGGCTGATGGGTCCGCTGACCGGTCACTGAAAAAATTTGTGACACGTCACCTAAATCGGGAATGTTCCCAGCCTCCATGCGATTGCATGGAGACATGACTACTGGAACTGACATTCATCCCGACTACCTCGTGGGCACCTGGAAGCTCGACCCGTACCACTCCGAGCTCTCCTTCTCCGTGCGCCACCTCATGATCTCCAAGGTCAAGGGCACGTTCGGCACCTTCGACGTGACGATCGTCACGGCCGAGGACCCGCGCGAGTCGACGGTCGAGGCGACGATCGACGTGGCCTCCGTCAACACGGGCGTCGAGCCCCGCGACAACCACCTGCGCTCGAGCGACTTCTTCCTCGTCGAGGAGCACCCGACCATGACGTTCCGCTCGACTGGCTTCGACGGGGATGCGACGACCGGCGAGTTCACCGTCACGGGCGACCTGACCCTCCGCGGCGTCACCCGCCCGGTCACCCTCACGGGCGAGTTCGGCGGCATCATGACCGACGGCCAGGGCAACACCAAGGCCGGCGCGACGGTGACCGGGAAGATCAACCGCCTCGACTTCGGCGTCAACTGGAACAGCGCCCTCGAGGCCGGCGGCGTCACCCTCGGCGACGAGGTCACCGTGACCGCCGACATCCAGGTCGCGCTCCAGAAGTAGCCCAGCGGCGCCCGGTAGAGTTCTCGCCGTGGCGATCCCCGAACTCGACGAGTCCGCCCCGCTGCGACCGCGGCGGGAGCGGGCCCGCTCGGGCCCCGGCCGCATCGTCGGGCTCGTCGTGGGCGGTCTCGCGGTCGTCGCGCTCGCCCTCACGGGCACGTGGGTGCTCACGCATCCGCAGCGCGTCACCGACCAGTTCACGGTGTGGACCTACACGCCGACGACGACGATCGCGGAGTACGCGGACCGGTCCACGATGACCGACGAGGGCCGGTTCCTGTTCTACGCCTCGCGGCCCGAGGTGCTCGCGGGCGACGACTTCGACGGGCACTGCTCGAGCGAGCTCGAGGGCGTGGGCATCCTCGGCTGCTACCAGCACGGCGACAAGCGCATCTACCTCTTCGACGTGACCGACGACCGGCTCGACGGCATCGAGGAGGTCGTCGCGGCCCACGAGATGCTGCACGCCGCGTGGGACAGGATGGGCCAGGGCGAGCGCGACGCGCTCGCGCCCCTGCTCGAGGAGGCGGCGGACGCCCGGAGCGACGACCCCGACTTCCAGAAGACCCTCGAGTACTACGCGCAGGCGGAGCCGGGCGAGCGCCTCAACGAGCTGCACTCGATCATCGGCACGGAGTTCGCCGACATCCCCGCCGACCTCGAGAAGCACTACGCGACCTACTTCTCCGACCGCGCGGCGCTCGTGCAGCTGCACGTCACGTCGCACGCCGTGTTCCAGCAGCAGCAGGAGGCGATCGACGACATCGTCGCCCGGCTCACGGCGCTGCAGGAGGGCGTCGACACCGACTACGCGACGTACAACGCGGGCTACGACCAGCTCAACCTCGACATCGTGGACTTCAACACCCGCGCGAACGCCGGCGAGTTCTCGAGCCAGTCGCAGTTCACCGCCGAGCGCAACGCGCTCATCCAGCGCCAGGCCGACCTCGACGCGCTCTACGCGACGATCGTCGACCGCAAGAACCAGTACGACGCGCTCGTGACGCAGCTCGACGACCTCAACGCCCAGGTCGACGAGCTCAACCAGAGCATCAACATCAAGCCGCGCGACGACTCCCCGCTCGGCGGCTAGACCTCCTCGGCCGCGGGCGCCGCGAACTGCGACGTGTAGAGCGTGAAGTACGCGCCCCCCGCGGCGAGCAGCTCGGCGTGCGTGCCCTGCTCCACGATCGCGCCGTCCTCCATGACGAGGATGAGGTCGGCGTCGCGGATCGTCGAGAGGCGGTGCGCGATCACGAAGCTCGTGCGGTCCTCGCGCAGGGCCTTCATCGCCTGCTGCACGAGCACCTCGGTGCGCGTGTCGACGGAGCTCGTCGCCTCGTCGAGGATGAGCACGCTCGGCCGCGCGAGGAACGCGCGCGCGATCGTGAGCAGCTGCTTCTCCCCCGCGCTCACGTTGCCGCCCTCGTCGTCGAGCAGGGTGTCGTAGCCGTCGGGCAGGGAGTGCACGAACCTGTCGACGTACGTGGCCCTCGCCGCCGCGAGGATCTCGTCCTCCGTGGCGTCCGGGCGCCCGTAGGCGATGTTGTCGCGGATGGTGCCCGCGAACAGCCACGTGTCCTGCAGCACCATGCCCATGCGCGAGCGCAGGTCGTCGCGCGTCATGTCGGCGATGTCGGTGCCGTCGAGCGTGATGCGCCCGCCGTCGATCTCGTAGAACCGCATCATGAGGTTGACGAGCGTCGTCTTGCCCGCGCCCGTGGGCCCCACGATCGCGACCGTCTGGCCGGGCTCGGCCACGAGCGACAGGTCCTGGATGAGCGGCTTCTCCGGGTCGTAGCTGAACGACACGTGCTCGAACGCCAGACGGCCGGACGCCCCGGCCGGCGTCCGCGCGGGAACCGGGTCGGGCCGCTGCTCGTCGGCGTCGAGCAGCTCGAACACGCGCTCGGCCGAGGCGACACCCGACTGCAGCAGGTTGGCCATCGAGCCGAGCTGGCTGAGCGGCTGCGTGAACTGGCGCGAGTACTGGATGAACGCCTGCACGTCGCCGAGCGTCATCGAGCCGTTCGCGACGAAGAGCCCGCCCACGACGGCGATCGCGACGTAGACCAGGTTGCCCACGAACATCATGGCGGGCATGATGATGCCGCTCACGAACTGGGCGCCGAAGCTCGCCGCGTACAGCTCGCCGTTCTTCTCGCGGAACCGCTGCTCGACCTCCCGGTGCCGCCCGAAGACCTTCACGAGCGCGTGGCCGGAGTACGCCTCTTCGACCTGGGCGTTGAGAGCGCCGGTGTGGGTCCACTGCGCGACGAAGAGCTTCTGCGAGCGCTTCGCGATGAGCGTCGTGATCACGAGCGTGAGCGGGATGGTCACGAGCGCGATGAGCGCGAGGACGGGCGAGATCACGAACATCATGACGAGCACGCCCACGACCGTGAGCAGGCTCGTGATGAGCTGCGACAGGGTCTGCTGCATGCTCTGGCCGATGTTGTCGACGTCGTTGGTGACACGGCTCAGGAGCTCGCCGCGCTGCATCCTGTCGAAGTAGCTCAGCGGCAGGGCGTTGACCTTGCGCTCGATGTCCTCGCGCAGGCGGTAGACCGTCTTCTGCACTATCGCGTTGAGCACGAAGCCCTGCAGCCACGAGAACACCGACGACAGCACGTAGATGAGCAGCACGAGGCCGAGCACCATCTGCAGGTGCGAGAAGTCGATGCCCTGGCCGGGCGTGAGCGTCATGCCGCTGATCAGGTCGGCCTTCTGGTCGTCGCCGGATGCCCGCAGCTGGTCGATGACCTGCTGCTGCGTGACGCCGGCGGGCAGCCCCTTCGAGATGATGCCCTCGAAGATGATGTTCGTGGCCTGGCCGAGGAGCTTGGGGCCGAGCACGGCGAACGTCACGCTCACGACGGAGAGCAGCACGACGGCGGCGACTCCCACACGGTGCGGACGGAGCCTGCCGAGCAGCCGCTTCGCGGAGGGCAGGAAGTTCATGGACTTCTCGACGGGCATCCCCATGCCGCCGAAGGGTCCGCCGCCGCCGGGGCCGCGGCGCACGGGGGGACGCTGCGCGTTCGTCATGCGGCCTCCTCGGCTCGGAGCTGGCTATCCACGATCTCCTTGTAGGTCTCGTTCGACTCGAGCAGCTCGGCGTGCGTGCCGCGACCCACGATCTCGCCGTCCTCGAGCACGAGGATCTGGTCCGCGTCGACGATCGTCGACACGCGCTGCGCGACGATGATCTTCGTCGCCGCCCTCTCCGTCTTCGCGAGGGCGCGGCGCAGGCGCGCGTCCGTCGCCGTGTCGAGCGCCGAGAACGAGTCGTCGAAGACGTAGATCTCGCTGCCCTTGACGAGGGCGCGCGCGATCGCGAGGCGCTGGCGCTGGCCGCCCGAGACGTTGGTGCCGCCCTGCGCGATGGGGGCGTCGAGGCCCTCGGGCATCTCGGACACGAAGTCCTTCGCCTGGGCGGTCTCGAGGGCGGCCCAGAGCTGCTCGTCGGTCGCGTCCGGGTTGCCGTAGCGGAGGTTGCTCGCGACGGTCCCCGAGAAGAGGTAGGCCTTCTGCGGCACGAGCCCGATGCGCCCCCACAGCAGGTCGGGATCGAGCTGCTTGACGTCGACGCCGTCGACGAGCACCGTGCCGCCCGTGGCGTCGAAGAGCCGGGGAAGGAGGTTGACGAGGGTCGTCTTGCCCGCGCCCGTCGACCCGATGATGGCGGTGGTCTGGCCGGGGCGCGCCTCGAAGCTCAGGTTGCGCAGCACGGGCTGCTCGGCCCCCGGATAGGCGAATTCGACGTCGCGCAGCTCGATGGTGCCCACGCCCGTGAGCGACGTGACGGGGTGTGTCGGCAGCACGACCGACGTCGGGGTGTCGAGCACCTCGCCGATGCGGTCGGACGAGACCGCGGCGCGCGGGATCATGATGGCCATGAACGTCGCCATCATGACGGCCATGAGGATCTGGATGAGGTAGCTCAGGAACGCCGTGAGCGCACCGATCGACACCGTGCCCTCGTCGATCGCGGACGCGCCGAACCACAGCACGGCGACGCTCGACACGTTCATGATGAGCATGACGACGGGGAACACGAGGGCGAACAGGCGGCCCGCGCTCACGGCCGTGCGCGTGAGGTCGGCGTTGGCCTTCTCGAAGCGGTCGGTCTCGAGGCCCTCGCGCACGAACGCGCGCACCACCCGGATGCCCGTGAGCTGTTCGCGCAGCACGCGGTTGACGGCGTCGAGCCGGGCCTGCATGAGGCGGAAGAGCGGGACCATGCGGCTCACGATGAGCCCGATGATGACGAGCATCACGGGGATGGCCACGACCATGATCCACGAGAGCCCGACATCCTGGCGCAGCGCCATGATCACGCCGCCGATGGCCAGGATGGGCGCGGAGACGAGCAGCGTGCACGTCATGAGCACGAGCATCTGCACCTGCTGCACGTCGTTCGTCGTGCGTGTGATGAGCGAGGGCGCCCCGAAGCGCGAGACCTCCCGCTCGGAGAACTCGCCGACCCGCACGAAGATCGCCTCGCGCACGTCGCGGCCGAACGCCATCGCGGCCCTGGCGCCGAAGTAGACGGCGGCGATCGCGGCGGCGACCTGGGCGAGCGTGATGGCGAGCATGATGCCGCCGATCATGAGGATGTAGCCCGTGTCGCCCTTGGCGATGCCGTTGTCGATGATGTCGGCGTTGAGGCTCGGCAGGTAGAGCGACGCTATCGACTGGACGAGCTGGAACACGACGACGCCCACGATGAGCGGCACGTGGGGACGCAGGAACCGTCCGAGGATCGTGAGCAGCATGTCAGCCTTCCATCACTCCGTGCTTGAACAGGTCGAGCAGCTCGTCCGTCGTGAACGGGATGCTCTCGCCGAAGGCGGGGATCGCCGACGCGAACGCGACGACGCGCGCGAACTGCGCGACCTGCTCCGGCGTGATGCGCAGCTCGTCGGCGTGGGGGGCGAGCAGCTCCCCCACGACGACGGCGAACTCGTGGGTGTCGGGCGCGCGGCGCCCGGGCGGCGGACCGGGCGTGCCGAGGGCCGACATCATCCTGATGACGCCCGTGAACCGCTCGCGCAGGAGGCCGAACACGGCCTTGAGCTTGTCGTCGAGCGAGAGGTCGTGGTCGATCGAGCGCAGGCTCGTGCGCAGGGCGAGCGGGTCGAGGTAGCGGTCGACGGCGGCCTTGATGAGCGTGTCCTTGTCGCCGAAGGCGCGGAAGATCGTGCCCTCCGCGATGCCGCACGCCTCGGCGATCTGCTTCGACGTGAGGTCGCGGCCGTGCTCGAGGATGAGCGGGATGACGACGCCGATGATCATGTCCTGGCGCTGTTCGACCCCCATGGGGCGCGCGCGGGCGGACGTGGTCTCGGTGGTCACCCGGCCATGCTAACTGAGTGAGCGCTCACTCACAAGCGGGCTCAGGCGAAGATGCGCGACACCTCGTCGACCTCGTCCTGCGTGGGCCTCCACGCCGTCGCGGCCTCCGCGTTCTGGGTGAGCTGCTCGGGCTTCGTCGTGCCGGCGATGACGCTCGTGAGGCTCGGCTGCGCGAGCATCCATCCGAACGTCGCCTGCAGCATCGTGATGCCGCGGGCCGCGCAGAACGCCGCGTAGGCCTCGAGCACGTCCCACGGGGCATCCTCGGCGATGTGCGGCCGCTGGCGCATGATGCGCGTGTCGGCGGGCCGCTCGGTGCGCGTGAACTTGCCCGTGAGCAGGCCGTTCTGCAGCGGGAAGAACGGCAGGAAGCCGAGGCCGTGCTCGCGCACGGCGGGCAGCACGTCGCGCTCGGCCTCGCGCACGAGCAGGCTGTACTGGTTCTGCGCGGAGACGAACCTGCCGCCCGCGTCCGCCGCCTCGGCGATCTGCGCGCCCGAGAAGTTCGAGTGGCCGTAGTGGAGGATCTTGCCCTCGGTGACGAGCTCGTCGAGCGCCGCGATCGTCTCGGCGATGGGCGTCGCGGGGTCGGGCGTGTGCAGCTGGTACAGGTCGATGTGCTCGGTCTGCAGCCGGCGCAGCGAGTCCTCCACCGCGGCGCGGATGTAGGGCCGCGAGCCCTTGGGCGTTCCCGGCATGATGCCCATGTCGACGTCGCTGTGGCCGAACTTCGTGGCGAGCACGACCCGGTCGCGGCGACCCTTGAGGGCGACGCCCATGAACGTCTCGCTCTGGCCGGGCGCGCCGCCGTACATGTCCGCGGTGTCGAGCAGCGTGACGCCGAGCTCGATCGCGGTGTCGAGCACGGCCGTCGTCCCCTCCTGCGTCTCGGTGAGGGTGCCGGGGCGCCCGAAGTTGTTGCAGCCGAGCCCGATCGTGGAGACCAGGGGGCCGTCGGTGCCGAGCGTGCGCAGTTCGATGGTTGCCATGCTCCTATCCTCCCCCGCCCGCGCTCCGGAGCGTCCATCCCATGTCCGAAAAGTGCCAGAAGGGTGTCCGAGGGCACGGCTACAGTCGAGGTCATGCAGACGGCACAGCTTCCCGAGTTCCTGACCCGCATCGACTCCCCGATCGGCCGCATCGAGGTCACGAGCGATGGGGAGTCGGTCACCTCCCTCTCCATCGAGCGCGACGGCACCCTGCCGCTCGACGGCATCCCCGAGCGCTCGAACCCCGTGCTCGACCGTGCCGTGGTGCAGCTGCGCGAGTACTTCGCGGGCACCCGCACCGACTTCGACCTCCCCGTCTCGCTCGTGGGCACCGAGTTCCAGAAGGCGGTCTGGGGCGAGCTCGCGACGCTCCCGTTCGGCGGGGTCGTCTCCTACGGCGACATCGGCCAGGCCACGGGCCGCGCGACGGCGGGCCGCGCCGTGGGTGGCGCGGTCGGCGCCAACCCGATCCCCATCATCGTGCCGTGCCACCGGGTGCTCGCGTCCGACGGGCGCATCACGGGCTACAGCGGCGGCAACGGCATCCCCACCAAGGTGTGGCTGCTCGACCACGAGGGCATCGCGCACCGATGAGCGATGTGCTGGTGGGGCCCGACGGCCGCGCGCGCTGCCGCTGGGTGGGCAGCGACGCCGAGTACGCGCGGTACCACGACGAGGAGTGGGGCACCCCGCTGCACGGCGACCGCCCGCTGTTCGAGAAGATGTGCCTCGAGGGCTTCCAGGCCGGGCTCTCGTGGATCACGATCCTCCGCCGGCGGCCCGGGTTCCGCGAGGCGTTCCACGACTTCGACCCCGGGGCGATCGCGCGGTTCACCGACGACGACGTCGAGCGGCTCATGCTCGACGGGCGCATCATCCGCAACCGCGCCAAGATCCTCGCGACCATCGGCAACGCGCGCGCGACGCTCGAGCTCACGGCGGACGCTCCCGGTGCGCTCGACGAGCTCATGTGGAGCTTCGCGCCCGCCGAGCACACGAGCCCCGAGACGTTCGGCGAGGTGCCCGCGGTCACGCCCGAGTCGACCGCGATGAGCAAGGCCCTCAAGGCGCGCGGCTACCGCTTCGTGGGGCCGACCACGATGTACGCGCTCATGCAGTCGTCGGGCATGGTCGACGACCACGTGCGCGGCTGCTGGAGGGCCCGCTAGGCCGCAGCGCTGCCGAATCCGGCGAGCGGGCGCGAGTAGCCCGCCTGCACGATGAGCTCGGGGTCGTACGTCTCCTGCGGGCGGGCGAGGAGGAACGCCCACACGAACGGCAGGAAGATGCCGAGCACGAGGAAGGCGGCATCCTTGCGGAACGCGATGCCCGTGCGCCACATGCCCACGTAGAGGAACACCGACGTGACGATCCCGGCGGAGGGCACGAGCGGCAGCAGCGCGAGCCAGCCCGGCTGGCCGCCGAGCTCCAGCCACTTCCACATCGAGTAGAACGGCACCCACCCGATCCACGGCTCGATGCCCACCTTCGCGAACAGCCGCGAGAGCGCTATCGACATGACGACGTAGTACGCGGCGGCGAAGAGCAGCGTCGCGGCGAGCACGATGATGTAGAGCACGATGAGGAACGTCGCGATCGCGTAGCCGGCGTTCGGGTCGTAGTGGTCCATGGCATCACCCTATGACGAGGTCGATCTCCCCCGGCGCACCTTCGTCGAGGCGGATGCCCGCGCCCGAGGCCCACGCGACGAGCTCGTCGAGCGTGGAGTGGTCGATCCCCGCGGCGATGACGGCGCGCGTGAACTCCCCCTTGCCCTTCTTGTTGAAGTGGCTGAGCGCCGTGCGGCGGCCGCGGGCATCCTCGGAGACGACGCGCACGTACGTCGCGGTGGGCGGCGTGGGTCCGAGCGCCGTGTACGACTCGGAGCGCAGGTCGAGCACGAGCCCCTCCTGCTGCGCGAGCTCGGCGGTCACGGCATCGCGCCAGTGCCTGCGCAGCGACAGCCCCGGCAGGCGCGAGTCGTGCGACAGGCGGTACGCGGGGATGCGGTCGTCGGCCCGCAGCAGCCCGAAGAGCGCCGAGTGGATGACGACGTGCCGCGCGGCGAACGCGCGCTCCGCGTCCGACAGCGACTCCGCCTCGAGGCCGTCGTACAGCACGCCCGTGTACCGCTCGAGCGCGGGGAGCACGGGAGCTGTCGCGAGCGCGCGGTTCCTGTCGACCTCGAAGCGCTGCGTGGGGCCGAGGGCGAGCGCGTCCATCGATCCGCGCACCGAGCGTGAGAGGGTGCGCAGGGCGGCGAGGGCGGCCTTGCGCTGCGGGGCGAGCCCCGGGAACGAGAGCGCGGCGAGGTCGAGGGGTGTGGCATCCCCGCCGTCGCGCTTGGTCTCCGACGGCGGGAGGACGAGCAGCACGGGGCGTTACGACTCGAGGAAGGCGAGAGCCCGCTCGACGTTGACACCCAGGGGCTCGACGGAGTCGAGCGTGATCCGCGCGACGGCGGCGCTCGGGCCGGACCACTCCGCGTAGTCCTCGAGGCTCTGCTCGACGGCGTTCCACGTGAGCTCGAGGTGCGGCAGCGAGCGCTCGCGGTTCTCGATGCGCTGGCGGTGCAGATCGGCGTCGGAGCAGATGACCTCGATGAACTTGAGGGGCTCCTCGAGCGTCGCCGCGAGCGTCACCCACTGCTCGCGGGCGGGGTTGACCGCGTTCACGGCGTCGACGAGCACGCTGCGGCCCGATTCGAGCAGCGTCGCGGCCTGCATCCTGCCGACGAGGTACGCCGCGAGGCCCGTGGGCTGGTCGCGGTCGATCCCCGCGCGGAGGATCGCCGACTCGATCGGGTCGATCGACACCACGGGCACGTTCAGGCGCCCGGAGAGCACCTGTCCGATCGTGGACTTGCCCGCGCCGGGGAGCCCGGCCATCGCGATGAGCATACGAGTGACGCTAGACGAGAGCTGCGTTGCGCGCCACGATCGTGACCGTGTCGTGCTCGACAGAGAGGAAGCCGTCCTCCGCGTTCGCGGTGATGACCTGCCCGTCGACGCCCGTCACGCGCACCTCGCCCGCGGCGAGGACGGCGAGGATCGGCTCGTGCCCGGGCAGGATGCCGATCTCGCCCTCCGTCGTGCGTGCGATGATCTGCTTCGCCTGGCCGACCCAGACCTCCTGGTCGGCCGAGACGACGCTGACCTTGAGCTCGGCCATCGTTAGCCGTTCTCCTTCTGGATCTTCGCCCACTGCTCCTCGACGTCGGAGATAGCACCGACGTTGAAGAACGCCTGCTCCGCGACGTGGTCGAACTCACCCTTGGTGATCGCGTCGAACGACTCGATGGTGTCCTTGAGGGGCACGGTCGAGCCCTCGACACCGGTGAACTTCTTCGCCATGTAGGTGTTCTGCGAGAGGAACTGCTGGATGCGGCGCGCGCGCGACACGGTGATCTTGTCCTCTTCGGAGAGCTCGTCGACACCGAGGATCGCGATGATCTCCTGGAGCTCCTTGTTCTTCTGGAGGATCGCCTTGACGTTCGTGGCGACGCGGTAGTGGTCGGCACCCAGGTAGCGGGGGTCGAGGATGCGGCTGGTCGACGTGAGCGGGTCGACGGCCGGGTAGAGGCCCTTCGACGCGATCTCGCGGCTGAGCTCCGTCGTCGCGTCGAGGTGCGCGAACGTCGTGGCGGGGGCCGGGTCGGTGTAGTCGTCGGCGGGGACGTAGATCGCCTGCAGCGAGGTGATCGAGTGTCCGCGCGTCGAGGTGATGCGCTCCTGCAGGATGCCCATCTCGTCGGCGAGGTTCGGCTGGTATCCCACCGCGGAGGGCATGCGGCCGAGCAGCGTGGAGACCTCGGAACCGGCCTGCGTGAAGCGGAAGATGTTGTCGATGAAGAGCAGCACGTCCTGCTTCTGCACGTCGCGGAAGTACTCCGCCATCGTGAGCGCGGAGAGGGCGACGCGCAGACGCGTGCCCGGCGGCTCGTCCATCTGGCCGAAGACGAGGGCCGTCTTGTCGAAGACGCCCGCCTCCTCCATCTCGTGGATGAGGTCGTTGCCCTCACGGGTGCGCTCGCCGACACCGGCGAACACCGACACACCGCCGTGGTCCTGCGCGACGCGCTGGATCATCTCCTGGATGAGCACGGTCTTGCCGACACCGGCGCCGCCGAACAGGCCGATCTTGCCGCCCTGCACGTACGGGGTGAGGAGGTCGATGACCTTGATACCGGTCTCGAAGAGCTCGGTCTTCGACTCGAGCTGGTCGAATGCCGGGGGCTTGCGGTGGATCGGCCAGCGCTCGGTGATCTCGATCGCCTCGTCGCTGTTGAGGATGTCGCCGGTGACGTTGAACACCTTGCCCTTGGTCACGTCGCCCACGGGCACCGTGATGGGGCTGCCGGTGTCGCGGACCTCCTGGCCGCGGACGAGTCCGTCGGTCGGCTTGAGCGCGATGGCGCGGATGACGTCGTCGCCGAGGTGCTGCGCGACCTCGAGGGTGATCTCGGTCGACTCGGAGCCGATGGTGATCGTCGTCTTGAGGGCGTTGTAGATGCCCGGGATCGAGTCGTGCGGGAACTCGATGTCGACGACCGGGCCCGTCACGCGGGCGATGCGGCCGACGCCGGCGACAGACGCTGCCTTCGCCGGGGCCTTCTTGGTTGCGGTAGCCATGGTTTCTCTTCCTGTCGTCCTAGCTCGCCGAGCTCAGGGCGTCTGCGCCGCCCACGATCTCGGAAATCTGCTGTGTGATCTCGGACTGGCGTGCGTTGTTCGCCAGTCGCGTGTAGTCCTTGATGAGCTTGTCGGCGTTGTCGCTCGCCGACTTCATCGCCTTCTGGGTGGCCGCGTGCTTCGCGGCTGCCGACTGCAGCATCGCGTTGAAGATGCGGCTCTCGATGTAGACGGGCAGCAGCGCGTCGAGCACGTCGCCCACCTCGGGCTCGAACTCGTAGAGCGGCAGCACCTCTTTGTCGCCAGGCTCCTCGACGCCCTCGACGACCTCGAGGGGCAGCAGGCGCACGACCTCGGGGGTCTGCACGAGCATGCTCACGAAGCGGTTGTAGACGATGTGGATCTCGTCGACGCCGCCCTCGCTCGCGGGCGTGAGGAACTTCTCGACGACGGCCTCGCCGATCTCGCGCGCGGTCTCGACCTCGGGCGAGTCGGTGCCGCCGGTCCAGATGCGCTCGGCGTCGCGCTTGCGGAAGGCGAAGTAGCCCGCCGCCTTGCGGCCCACGAGGTAGTAGACGACGTCCTTGCCTTCCGCCTGGAGGCGGGCGGCGAGCTCACCCGACTCGCGGAGCACGTTCGAGTTGAACGCGCCCGCGAGACCGCGATCGCTCGAGAAGATGACGATCGCGGCGCGCTCGATCTTCTCGGGCTCGGTGGTGAGCACGTGGTCGACGTTGGAGTAGGTCGCGACGGCGGAGACCGCGCGCGTCACGGCGCGGGAGTACGGCCCGGAGGCTGCCACCCGCTGCTGCGCCTTCTGGATGCGCGAGGCGGAGATGAGCTCCATGGCCCTCGTGATCTTCTTGGTCGTCTGGGCAGACTTGATCTTCTGCCGGTAGACCCGAAGTTGAGCTCCCATGTCAGCGCTTGCCCTTGACGATCTTCTCCTGGTTGATGTCCTCGGCCTCGATCTGCTCGAACTTCTCGGAGCCGGGGCCGCTGAGCGACTTGCCGTCACCGGTCTGGAACTCGAGCTTGAACTTCTCGACCGCGGCGTCGAGCGCCTGGGTCGTGTCGTCGTCGAGGACGTTGGTCTCGCGCAGGGTGTCGAGCACCTTGGTGTTGCGGGCGAGGTAGTCGTGCAGCTCCGACTCGAAGCGCAGCACATCCTCGACCGGCACCTCGTCGAGCTTGCCGTTCGTGCCGGCCCAGATCGAGACGACCTGCTTCTCGACGGGGAACGGCGAGTACTGCGGCTGGCGCAGGAGCTCGGTGAGGCGAGCACCGCGGGCCAGCTGGCGGCGCGATGCGGCGTCGAGGTCGCTCGCGAACATCGCGAAGGCCTCGAGCGAGCGGTACTGGGCGAGCTCGAGCTTGAGCGTTCCCGAGACCTTCTTGATCGACTTGACCTGGGCGTCACCACCGACGCGCGAGACCGAGATGCCGACGTCGACAGCGGGGCGCTGGTTGGCGTTGAACAGGTCGGACTGCAGGAAGATCTGGCCGTCGGTGATCGAGATCACGTTGGTCGGGATGTACGCCGAGACGTCGTTGGCCTTGGTCTCGATGATGGGCAGACCCGTCATCGAGCCGGCGCCCAGCTCGTCGGAGAGCTTGGCGCAGCGCTCCAGGAGGCGGGAGTGCAGGTAGAACACGTCGCCGGGGTAGGCCTCGCGTCCCGGCGGGCGGCGCAGCAGCAGCGACACGGCGCGGTAGGCCTCGGCCTGCTTCGACAGGTCGTCGAAGATGATGAGGACGTGCTTGCCGTCGTACATCCAGTGCTGGCCGATGGCCGAGCCGGTGTAGGGGGCGAGGTACTTGAAGCCGGCCGGGTCGGACGCCGGAGCCGCCACGATCGTGGTGTACTCCATGGCGCCCGCATCCTCGAGCGCGCCCTTCACGGCCGCGATCGTGGAGCCCTTCTGGCCGATGGCGACGTAGATGCAGCGCACCTGCTTGGTGGTGTCGCCCGACTCCCAGTTGGCCTTCTGGTTGATGATCGTGTCGATCGCGATGGCCGTCTTGCCGGTCTGGCGGTCGCCGATGATGAGCTGGCGCTGGCCGCGGCCGATCGGGATCATGGCGTCGATGGCCTTGATGCCGGTCTGCATGGGCTCGTGGACGCTCTTGCGCTGCATGACGCCGGGGGCCTGGAGCTCGAGGGCGCGGCGCGTCTCGGACTTGATCTCGCCGAGGCCGTCGATGGGGGCGCCGAGCGGGTCGACGACGCGGCCGAGGAAGGCGTCGCCCACGGGCACGGAGAGCACGTCGCCCGTGCGGGTGACCTCCTGGCCCTCCACGATGCCGGTGAACTCGCCCAGCACGATGGCGCCGATCTCGTCCTCGTCGAGGTTGAGCGCGAGGCCCGCGGTGCCGTCGCCGAAGCGCAGCAGCTCGTTGGCCATGACGCCCGGGAGGCCCTCGATGTGGGCGATGCCGTCGGACGCGTCGACGACCGTGCCGACCTCGGTCTTCGAGGCCTTGCCGGGTTCGTACGCCTTGACGAAGTCCTTGAGCGCGTCGCGGATCTCGTCGGGGCTGATGGTGAGGTCTGCCATTGTCTGTTCCTATTCCGTGGAATTCGTCAGCGCGCTACGAGGCGAGCTGGAGCCTGAGGTCGGTGATGCGGGTCGCGACACTGCCGTCGATGACGTCGTCGCCGACCTGCACGCGCACGCCGCCGATGAGGGCGGGGTCGACGCGCAGGTGCAGCTGCAGCTCGCGGCCGTAGTTCTTCGAGAGGGCGTCGCCGAGGCGCTTGGCCTGCGCGGCGCTCAGCGGGGCCGCGGTCGTGACCGTCGCGATGGTGAGGCCCGCCTGGTCGGCGACGATGGATGCCGCGCCGCGCAGCAGCCCGCCGATGCGGCGGCCACGGGGCTGCTGCACGAGGTGGTCCACGATGGCGAGCGTCTGCGCGCTCGCCTTCTTGGTGAGGAGGGCGGTGACGAGCGCCGACTTGGCCTCGGCGGAGCCGAGCTTGCTGCTCACGGCGAGCTCGAGCTCGGCGTCGGACGACACGGCGTCGCCGAAGGCGAACAGCTCGGTCTCGATCGACGTGCCCTTGGCCGCCGAACCCGCGACCGCGCGGATGCCGATCTCCTCGATGCCCGCGAGCAGGTCGTCGTGCGTCGACCAGCGCGCCGCGACGAGCACGGAGAGCAGGTCGCGCGCGGCGGGGCCCGCCGAGGCGAAGACCTTGGCGATGACCGCGGTCTTAGCCTCGGGGTCGGCCGAGGGGTCGGCGAGAGCCGAACGCAGTGCCGGGGAGCCGCCGATGACGTGCGCGGCTGAGAACAGCTGCGTGCCGATCGTCAGACCGTCCTTGCCACCCTGCTTCGCGAGTGCCTCGCGCGCAGTGGCGAGCGCCTGGCTCGTTGCCGATCCCATTACTTCTTCGCCTTCGCCTTCTCGTCTGACTCGAGGTCGGCGAGGAACTTGTCGACGAGGGCGGACGCCTTCTTGTCGTCGGACAGGCTCTGGCCGATCACGCCGGCGGCGAGGTCGATCGCGAGCGAGCCGACCTCGGAGCGCAGCGACACGAGGGCGGACTGGCGCTCTGCCTCGATGGTCGCCTGGGCGTTCGCGGTGATGCGGGCGGCCTCGACGGCAGCCTGCTCCTTGAGCTCGTTGCCGATCGCGACGGCGTCGGCGCGGGCCTGGTCGCGGATCTTCGCGGCCTCGGCACGGCCCTCGGCGAGCTGCGACTTGTACTGCTCGAGAGCAGCCGCGGCCTCCGCCTGGGCGATCTCGGCCTTCTTGATGCCGCCCTCGATCGCCTCGGCGCGCTCGTCGAGCGTCTTCTTGATCGCGGGAAGGAACTTCCAGAAGAAGAACGCGAGGATGATCGCGAAGCAGACCGCCGACCAGATGATGTCGTACGACGCCGGCAGCAGAGGGTTGATGACCTCTGTCGTGCCTTCCGGGTCAGCGGCGAGGAGGGTGCTGAGCATCCCTGACTCCTTTATCGATAGGGGCGAGTCTTTAGGAGGGGAACGGGATGAACGCGACGGCGATCGCGATGAAGGCGAGCGCCTCCGTGAACGCGATGCCGAGGAACATGAGGCCCGTGAGGCGACCCTGCAGCTCGGGCTGGCGGGCGACCGACTCGACGGTCTTGCCGACGACGATGCCTACACCGATGGCGGGGCCGATGGTCGCGATGCCGAAGGCGATCGGGGCGATGTGGCCGGTGAGCTCGGCGACGTTGGTGATGGGGTCCACGAGGGATTTCCTTCCGTGATGTCTGAACTGGCGGCGGTTGCCGGGTTCGAGGTGTTGGTGACTAGTGCTCGTCCACCAGCGCGAGCTGGATGTACGCGGCCGTGAGGAATGCAAAGACGTAGGCCTGCAGCACGGCGACGAGGATCTCGAAGACCGTGAAGATGAAGCCGAACGCGAGCGTTCCGATGCTCAGGAGGTTGAAGCCGCCGAAGGGGTTCAACGAGAGGAAGAACGCGGTCGCCGAGAAGCACAGCACGAGGAGCATGTGCCCGGCGATCATGTTCATGAGGAGTCGCAGGGTGAGCGTGACCGGGCGCAGCACGAAGGTCGAGACGAGCTCGATCGGCGTCACGATCAGGTAGAGGGGCTTCGGGACGCCCGAGGGGAAGAGCGACGACTTGAAGAAGCCGGCGCCGTGCCGCTTGATGCCCGCGTAGATGAAGGTCACGTACGAGACGACCGCGAGCACGAGCGGGAAGCCGATGACCGACGTTCCCGCGAGGTTGAGGCCCGGGATGATGCCGGCGATGTTCAGGAAGAGCACGCCGAAGAAGATCGCGGAGAGGAGCGGCAGGAACCGCTGGCCGTCTTTCACGCCCAGGTTGCCCTCGGCGATGTTGCTGCGCACGAAGCCCGTGGCGAACTCGATGATCGACTGGCCGCGGCCCGGGATGAGCTTCATGCGGCGCGTGCCCAGCCAGAACAGGAGGATGAGCAGGGCCGTCATCAGGAAGCGGATGAGGATGACGCGGTTGATCTCGAAGGGCGTGCCCTCGAAGAACAGCACCGGCGGGAAGAACTCCTCGAGCGAAGGCCCGTGGAACCCTGTGTCATCACCGCTTCCGTTGTCGGTGAGGAGGGTTACGAGGGTGAGAGCGTGGTGTAGCAGCGCTATCTCCAGAATCGGGGCACGTAGTTGTGCGGCGATGAAAAGTTGGGGGGCGTTCTCAGTAACCCTATCAAACTTCTACGGGCCGTCGAATTCCTCTTTCTTAGGGGTGCTGCGCTCCGTCGTCACCGGGCAGCGCCACGTCGCCCACGTACGGCACGCGCGCCCGCACGTACGCTACGACGTCCACGACGAGGCTCCCGATGACCGCCACGAGGATCGAGACGAACATCACCATGGGCTGCACGAACGGCTGGTCGCGCAGCAGCACGAGGATGACGATGAAGACGACGAACTTGAGCAGCCACACCCCGAGCACGATGCCGAAGAAGAGCGTGCTCGACACCTCGTCCTTCGAGACCCGCGCCGCGAGCACGATGCTCAGGGCCGTGAAGCCCATGAAGAGGGCGGTGAGGCCCGCGCCGATGAGGCCGCTCACGAGGCCCGGCCCGCCGGCGACGAGGTAGCCGACCACGGAGCCGGCTATCGCGATGGCGACGGTGAGGATGCCGCCGTAGACGATGGCGCGCGCGAGGATCGTCGCAGTCTTCATGAGTGCTCCAGGGTCTCTTCTTCGGATGCGGCGTCGAGCCCGTCGAAGCGGGCGACGTCGGCGGGGGTCTCGGTGCCGGACTGGGCGACGGCCTCGAGGGCCTTGCGCCTGCTGAGCGGCGAGAGGGTGATGATCGTGAGGATGACGAGCCCCGCCGCGATGAGCAGGGTCGCCATGTACCACGGCATGAACATGTAGGCGAGGCATCCCAGGGAGACCACGAGGGTCCAGCCGTAGAAGATGAGCACGGCGTGCAGGTGCGAGTGGCCCATGTCGAGCAGGCGGTGGTGCAGGTGCTTGCGGTCGGCGGTGAAGGGCGACTTGCCCGCCCGCAGCCGGCGCGTGACCGCGAGGCCGAAGTCGAGCAGGGGCACGACGAGCACGGCGAACGGCAGCAGGATGGGGATGAACCCGGGCACGAGCGACGCCGTGAACTGGTCGGGCCGCGTGACGAAGTCCGACGTGACCTGGCCCGTGACGAGGATGGCGGACGCCGCCATGAGCAGGCCCGTGAGCAGCGCGCCCGCGTCGCCCATGAACAGCTTCGCGGGGTGGAAGTTGACGGGCAGGAACCCGATGCACGCGCCGATGAGCACGGCCGTCGTGAGCGAGGCGAGGTTGAAGTACTCCGTCTGGGCCTGCGCCTGCAGCAGGTAGGTGTAGACGAAGAACACGCCGTTCGCGATGAGGGCGACCCCTGCGACGAGCCCGTCGAGGCCGTCGATGAAGTTGATGGCGTTCATGACGAGCACGACCGCGAACACCGTGATGATGAGCGACACGTACGGCGAGACGATGGTCTGCCCGCCGATGGGCAGGGTCGAGACCTGGATGCCCTGCCACGCGATGAGGCCGGCGGCGATGATCTGGCCCGCGAGCTTGGTGAGCCAGTCGAGGTCCCAGATGTCGTCGGCCACGCCGATGAGCACGATGATGAGCGCGGCGCCCGCGAGGCCGAGCACCTTGCCGGGCTCGCTGAAGACGATCGCGAAGTCGGGCAGCAGCGATGCGACCCCGAAGGCGACGGCCATGCCGAGGAACATGGCCACTCCACCGAGGCGCGGGGTGGGGCGCGTGTGCACGTCGCGCTCGCGGATCTTCGGGTAGAGCCGGTAGCGCGAGCTCAGCTTCCACGTGACGACCGCGAGCCCGAAGGTCACCCCCGCCGAGATCGCCGTGACGAGGAGGTAGACGACTATGCGCACTTGTCCGCCCCCACGAGGTCGCGGATCTGGTCGGCGGTGATGACGCCGTCCCTGACGATCCGCAGCTTGCCCTCGGGAGCGAGCAGTCCCGTCGCGTCGACGATCGTGGAGGCGAGCGTGCCGCCGGGGCCGTCGTCGAGGTAGAGGGCGACGCTGTCGCCGAGCATCCTCTCGGCCTCCTGGGCGGTCGTGGCCGCGGGCTGGCCCGTGAGGTTGGCGCTCGAGACGGCCAGCGGCCCGGTCTCCGAGAGCAGCTCGAGGGCGATGCGGCTCGACGGCATGCGCAGGGCGACGGTGCCGCGCGTCTCCCCCAGGTCCCACTGCAACGACGAGCGCGCGGGCAGGATGACCGTGAGGCCGCCCGGCCAGAACGCCGCGACGAGCTGCCGCACCTCGTCGGGGACGACCTCGGCGAGCGCGTCGAGGGTGGGGATGCCGGGGATGAGCACGGGCGGCGGCGACTGGCGCGTGCGCCCCTTCGCGTCGATGAGCTTCTGCACGGCCTCCGGCGAGAACGCGTCCGCCGCGACGCCGTACACGGTGTCGGTCGGGATGACGACGAGGTCGCCGCGGCCGATGGCGGTGCGCGCGAGCCGCATGCCGGTGAGGAGCTCGGCGTCGACCGAGCAGTCGTAGATGGGGGCCATGTCCCGTTCATCGTACCCGTCGGAACAGTGCGAGGATTGAGTACCGGTGGACCTCTACTTCTTCGACCTCGACAAGACGCTCTACGCGTACGACTTCCGGTATCGCCTGCCCGAGCTCGCGCGGCTGAGCGGCGGATCGCAGTACCAGCTCGCCAAGACGTGGTGGGCCGCGGGATGTGAGGCTCGCGCCGAGGCGGGCGAGTGGCCCAGCGCCGACGAGTACCTCGACGCGTTCGCCGCCACGACCGGCACCCGCCGTCTGAGCCTCGAGGAGTGGGCGTCCGCCCGCCGCCTCGCCATGACGCGCATCCCCGGCAGCATCGACGCCCTGCGCCGCGCCGCCGAGCTCGGCACCGTGTCGCTCCTGTCGAACAACCCCGCGGCGACGGCCGCCGCCCTGCCGCTCATCGCCCCCGACGTGGCGGAGATCCTCGGGCCGAACCGCCTCTTCAGCTACGAGCTCGGCGCCCGCAAGCCCGGCGAGGAGGTCTACCGCCGCGCGCTCGCGCACTACGGCGCCGACGCGGCCGACTGCTTCTTCGCCGACGACTCCGCCGCGAACGTGGCCGGGGCCCGGGCCGTGGGCATCACGGCGCACCAGCTCACCTCGCACGACGGGGTGTTCGACACGGATGCGCTGCTCGCGGCCATCGAGGGCTTCGCCGGGAGGCATCCATGACCCTGCTGTTCATCTTCGACATGGACGACGTGCTCTACGAGTACGACTGGCGCGTGCGCATGGCCGGCATGACCGACCTCACGGGCCTCTCGCTCGACGAGCTGCGCCGCCGGTGGTGGAACGACCGCGGCGAGTGGGCGGCCGAGGCCGGCGCGTACCGCACGGGCGAGGAGTACCTCGCGGCGTTCCAGGCGGCGATCGGGCAGACCGTGGCCGAGGACGACTGGGTGCGCGTGCGCGGCGAGGCCATGACCGCGTGGCCGAAGTCGCTCGCGGCGGTGCGCCGCGCTTCCGAGCTCGGGCGCGTCACCCTGCTCACCAACAACGGCGCGCTCGTGGGCGAGCACCTCGCGACCCTCGCGCCCGAGCTCGTGCCGCTCTTCGGCGGCGAGCACCTCTTCACGTCGAGCCACTACGGCGCCCGCAAGCCCGACCCCGTGGTCTTCGAGCGCGTGCTCGAGGCGTACGGCACCGCGGCCGAGGACGCCTTCTTCGCGGACGACATGCGCGTCAACGTCGAGGGCGCCGAGAGCGTCGGCATCACGGCCTACCGCTTCGGCACGCCCGAGGGGCTGCTCGCCGCGATCGAGACGTTCGCGGCCTCCCGCGCCTGAGCCGCCGCGCTAGCGGCGCTCGACCGAGCCTGAGCCCGAGATGTCCTGCGTGACCTCGGGGCGGCCGACATACTCGACGGAGCCCGCGCCGGAGATCGACACCTCGAGGGTCGACGAGGCGGCGACGACGAGGTCGCCCGATCCGTCGAGGTCGATGGTCACGCGCTTCGCGTCGAGGTCGTCGGACCGCACGTCGGCGGAGCCGTCGATCGAGAGCGCGAAGTCGTCCGTGCGCCCGTCGAGGCGCACGTCGGCCGAGCCGCTGATGTCGATGCTCAGGGTCGTGGTGTCGATGTCGGAGATGACGAGGTCGCCCGAGCCGTTCACATCGATGTCGAGGGAGTCGCCGGGCACGTCCGAGCGCACGTCGCCCGACCCGTTGATCTCGAGGCCCTCGAGGCTCGGCAGGGTGAGTTCGTAGCTGATGCGGCCGAGCAGGATGCCCGGGGTGCCGGGCGTCACGCCGAGCACGAGCGTGCCGCCCGTGACCGTCGACGTGAGGCGGTCGAGCACGGCCTGCGGCGCGTGGATGACGAGCGACGGCTCGCCCTCGCTGATCGTGAGCTCGCCCGACGTGTCGAGCTCGACCATCGTCGCGACGTCGATGTCGCGCTCCTCGGAGACGACCGGTCCGCGCGGGGCGAACGCGCACCCGGAGAGCGCGACGACGGTGAGGGCGGGCAGGGCGATGACGGGGAGCAGGCGCATGGCTCCAGCGTAGGAACGCGGCGCGAGCGGCACCCGGGGGCAGACCCCCGGAATCGTCAGGGGGCCAGCGCCGTCGTGGCCCGGTCCCGGCCGAGCAGGTCGCGGTGGTGGGCGACGGCCGTCCAGCCGTCGGCGCGCAGCAGGTCGCCGATCGCGGCGGCCTGCAGCTCGCCGTGCTCGAGCACGAGCATCCCGCCGCGCCGCAGCAGGGCGAGCGCGCGTCGTGACACGGTCCGCACGACGTCGAGGCCGTCCTCTCCCCCGTACAGCGCGAGCTCGGGGTCGAACAGGCGCACCTCGGGGTCGCGCGGGATCGCGCCGACCGGGATGTACGGCGGGTTCGAGATGACCACGTCGACGGTGCCGTCGAGCTCGGGCAGGGCGTCGGCGAGGTCGGCGTGCACGGCTGTCGCGTTGGCGGAGCCGACGGCGTCGAAGTTGCGCCGCGTCCAGGGGAAGGCGAGCGGCGAGACCTCGACGCCCCACACGCGCGCGTGCGGCACCTCGGTGGCCATGGCGAGCGCGATGGCGCCGCTGCCCGTGCCGAGGTCGACCCCGATCGGCCGGGGCGACGCGGTCGCGGCCAGGGCGTCGATGGCGTACTGCACGACGGTCTCGGTCTCGGGCCGCGGCACGAACACGCCGGGCCCGACGGCGAGCTCGAGCCTGCGGAAGTGCGCCACCCCCGTGATGTGCTGCAGCGGCTCGCGCGCCGCGCGGCGCCGCACGAGCTCCTCGACCGCCGAGGCGGTGGCGTCGTCGACGTCGGCACCGGTGACGGCCTTCGCCTGCACCCCGCCCCGGCTGAGGCCGAGCGCGTGGCCGAGCAGGAGCTCGGCATCCACGCGCCCGTTGTGGATGCCCGCCGCCTCGAGCGCCGCTGCCGACGCGTCGAGGAGCTCGGCTACCGTCACGCCTCGGTGCCGAGGGCCTCGAGGCGCGACTCCTCGTCCGCGAGGATCGCGGACTGGATGACGGGCTCGAGCGCGCCGTTCATGACGGCGTCGAGGTTGTAGGCCTTGTAGCCCGTGCGGTGGTCGGCGATGCGGTTCTCGGGGAAGTTGTACGTGCGGATGCGCTCGGAGCGGTCCATGGTGCGGATCTGCCCCTTGCGGAACTCCGCGGCCTCGGCGTCCGCCTCCTCCTGGTAGCGGGCGAGGATGCGCGCGCGCAGCACGCGCATGCCGGCCTCGCGGTTCTGCAGCTGCGACTTCTCGTTCTGCATGGCCACGACGATGCCCGTGGGGATGTGCGTGATGCGCACGGCGGAGTCGGTCGTGTTGACCGACTGGCCGCCGGGGCCGCTCGAGCGGTACACGTCGATCTTGAGGTCGTTCTGGTTGATCTCGACCTCTTCGGGCTCGTCGACCTCGGGGAAGACGAGCACGCCCGCGGCGGACGTGTGGATGCGGCCCTGCGACTCGGTCGCCGGGACGCGCTGCACGCGGTGCACGCCGCCCTCGTACTTGAGGTGCGCCCACACGCCGTCCGCGGGGTCGGACGAGGAGCCCTTGAACGCGACCTGCACGTCCTTGATGCCGCCGAGGTCGCTCGAGGTCTGCTCGATGATCTCGGTCTTCCACTTCTTCGACTCCGCGTAGTGCAGGTACATGCGCAGGAGGTCGCCCGCGAACAGCGCGGACTCCGCGCCGCCCTCGCCCATCTTGATCTCCATGATCACGTCGCGCGCATCGTTGGGGTCGCGCGGGATCAGCAGGCGCCGCAGCTTCTCCTCGGCGAGCTCGAGCTGCTCCGTGAGGCCGGGGAGCTCCGCCGCGAACGACGCGTCCTCCGCCGCCATCTCGGTCGCCGCCTCGATGTCGTCGGTGAGCGTGCGCCACTCGTGGTACGCCGCGACGATGCGCGCGAGCTCCGCGTAGCGCCGGTTCACCTTCTTCGAGCGGGCCGGATCAGAGTGGAGGTCCGGGTCCGAGAGCTGGACCTGGAGCTCGTCATGTTCGGCCAGCAGCGACTGCACTGACTCGAACACGATCAGTCCTTGGCGCCGGGCAGCGACTTCTGCACCTGCATGAGGAACTCGACGTTCGTCGAGGTCTCCTTGAGGCGCCCCAGCACGGTCTCGAGGGCCTGCTGCTGGTCGAGGCCGGCGAGCGCGCGGCGCAGGCCCCACGTGACCTTGACCTCGTCGGCGCCCATGAGCATCTCCTCGCGGCGGGTGCCGGAGGCGTTGACGTCGACGGCGGGGAAGATGCGCTTGTCGGCGAGCTGGCGCGAGAGGCGCAGCTCCATGTTGCCGGTGCCCTTGAACTCCTCGAAGATCACCTCGTCCATCTTCGAGCCCGTCTCGACGAGGGCCGTGGCGATGATGGTGAGCGAGCCGCCCTCCTCGATGTTGCGCGCGGCGCCGAAGAAGCGCTTGGGCGGGTAGAGCGCCGACGAGTCGACGCCGCCCGACAGCACGCGGCCCGAGGCGGGCGCGGAGAGGTTGTAGGCGCGGCCGAGGCGCGTGATCGAGTCGAGCAGCACGACGACGTCGTGGCCCAGCTCGACGAGGCGCTTGGCGCGCTCGATGGCGAGCTCGGCGACCGTCGTGTGGTCCTCGGCGGGGCGGTCGAACGTCGAGGCGATGACCTCGCCCTTGACCGTGCGCTGCATGTCGGTGACCTCTTCGGGGCGCTCGTCGACGAGCACGACCATGAGGTGGACCTCGGGGTTGTTCTTCGAGATCGCGTTGGCGATCGCCTGCAGCACGAGCGTCTTGCCCGCCTTGGGCGGCGAGACGATGAGGCCGCGCTGGCCCTTGCCGATGGGCGACACGAGGTCGATGATGCGGGTCGAGAGCTTGGTCGACTCCGTCTCGAGGCGCAGGCGCTCCTGCGGGTAGAGCGGGGTGAGCTTGCCGAACTCGACGCGGTTCGCGGCCTCGTCGACGCCGAGCCCGTTGATCGAGTCGATGCGCACGATGGCGTTGTACTTCTGGCGGCCCTGCTGGTTGTCACCCTCGCGCGGCTGGCGGATCGCGCCGACGACGGCGTCGCCCTTGCGCAGGTTGTACTTCTTGACCTGGCCGAGCGAGACGTACACGTCGTTGTTGCCGGGCAGGTAGCCCGACGTGCGCACGAACGCGTAGTTGTCGAGCACGTCGAGGATGCCCGCCACCGGGATGAGCACGTCGTCCTCGGTGATCTCGGGCTCGAAGTCGTCCCCGAGGGCGCCGCGGCCGCGCTTGCGGTCGCGGAAGCGGTTGCGGCCGGAGCGCTCGCCGTCCTGCTCGCCCTGGTCCGCACGCTGCTGCTGGCCGTTGCGGTTGTTCTGCTGGCCGCCGTTGTTCTGCTGGCCGTTCTGCTGCTGGTTGTTGTTCTGCTGCTGGCCGTTGCCGCCGCCGTTGCGGTTGCGGTTGCGGTTGCGCGACGAGCGGGTCGAGCCGCCCTCCTCGCCCTGCTCGGCATCCTCGCCGGCGCGGGCCTCTGGCGCATCCTCGCCGACGGCGACGTCGGCGGGGGTCGGGTCCTCGAGGCCGGACTCGGCCTGCGCGGCGTGCGAGCGTGCGGAGCGCGGGGCGCGCTTCTCGGCCGGGGCCTCCTCGACGGGGGCCGCGGCGGCGGGCGCCTCGACCGGCTCGGCGGCCGGCTCGGCAACCGGCTCGACGACGGGGGCGCCGGCGCCCACGCTCGCGGCGGCGATCGCCTCGGTGTCGGCGCTCGTCACGCGGCGCGACGCGCGCTTGCGCACCGCGACGGGCTCCTGCGGGGCCGCCTCCTCGGCGGGAACCTGCACGCCGTCGACGGGCTCGGTGGTGTTGTCCTGGTTCTCGTTGATCGCGTCCACGAGGTCTCCTTTGCGAAGTTTCGATGCGCCGCTGATGCCCAGCGAGCTGGCGAGAGCCTGGAGCTCCGCGAGCTTGAGGGCGCTCAGATCGGCGCGGGTGTTGACGTCAGTCACTACTTGGGGTCCTTTCCCCTGACCGACCGATTCCCGCGTAGGCGGGTACGGTTCGGCGGAGAGCTGCCCCCGGGCCTGCATGCGCGGATGCGCAGCGATGATGCCGGAGGGTTGAGATGCGGCCGGGAGGCTACGAGCGGGTCGGAGCTTCTACCTGGTGCGTCATCACTGTAGCACCTTTGAAGTCCACGGCCAGCAGGAGCGACTGCCACGTGCCGCGCGCGTTGGCGGCCACGAGCTCCGCGGCGACGAGCCGCTGGGCGGGGTCGTCGGCGAGCACGAGGATGGACGGGCCCGCCCCCGAGACGACCGCGGCGAGGCCGTGGTCGCGCAGGGTGTGCACGAGGGCGCTCGTCTCGGGCATGGCGCTCGCGCGGTAGTCCTGGTGCAGCTTGTCCTCGGTCGCCTGCAGCAGCAGCTCGGGGCTCTGCGTGAGCGCGGCGATGAGCAGCGCGGAGCGCGACACGTTGAAGACGGCGTCGGCGTAGGGCACCGACGCGGGCTGGAGGCTGCGTGCGAGCGCCGTCGAGACGCTGTGGTCGGGCACGCACACGAGCGGGGAGACGCCGCGGTGCACGATGAGCTTCTTCGCGCGTGGGCCCTGCGGGGTCGTCCACGCGATGGTGAGGCCGCCGAAGAGGGCGGGCGCCACGTTGTCGGGGTGCCCTTCGAGCTCCGTCGCGATGACGAGCATCCTGTCGAGGTCGAGCTCGACGACGCCCTCGAGGAGGCCCTTCGCGGCCATGACGCCCGAGACGATCGCGGCGGCCGACGAGCCGAGCCCGCTGCCGTGCGCGATGACGTTGGTGGCGTCGAGGCGCAGGCCGGGCATGGGCTGGCCGACGCTGTCGAACGTGTACCGGATGGCGCGCGCGACGAGGTTGGTGCCGTCGGTGGGCACCTCGCCCCTGCCCACGCCCGTGACCTCGACGTGCACGCCGTCGCCCTCGACGACGGTGACCCGCAGCTCGTCGTAGAGCGCGAGCGCGAGCCCGAGCGTGTCGAAGCCCGGCCCGAGGTTCGCCGACGTGGCCGGAACCCTGACCGTGGCCGCGAGACCGACGGGAAGGGTCATGCTAGGCCTCAACCGCGGTGCCCAGCCCGAGCACGCCCGCGATCTCGCCGATGTCGGTGGAGACGACGGTCGGCTTGACGTCGGAGCCGTCCGCGGCGCGGAGCGCCCACTGCGGGTCTTTGAGGCCGTGCCCCGTGACCGTGAGCACGACCGTGGCGCCCTTGGGGATCTCTCCGGCCTCCGCGCGCTCGAGCAGGCCGGCGACGCTGATGGCCGAGGCGGGCTCGACGAACACGCCGACCTCCGAGGAGAGGATGCGGTGCGCCTCGAGGATCTTCTCGTCGCTGATCGCGCCGAAGTAGCCGTTGCTGTGCTCGCGCGCGGCGATCGCGAGCTCCCACGACGCGGGGTTGCCGATGCGGATGGCGCTCGCGATCGTGTCGGGGTCCTTCACGACGTGGCCCACGACGATGGGCGCGCTGCCCGCGGCCTGGAAGCCGAACATCCGGGGCATCTTCGTGGTGATGCCGCGCTCGAGCTCCTCGTTGTAGCCGCGGTGGTATGCGGTGTAGTTGCCGGCGTTGCCGACGGGGATGAAGTGGAAGTCCGGTGCGTCCTCGAGCACCTCGACGACCTCGAAGGCCGCGGTCTTCTGGCCCTCGATGCGGTCGTTGTTCACCGAGTTGACGAGGTGCACGGGGTAGTTGGCGGCGAGGTCGCGCGCGATGTCGAGGCAGTCGTCGAAGTTGCCCTGCACCTGCAGCAGCTCGGCGCCGTGCGCGATGGCCTGGGCGAGCTTGCCCATGGCGATCTTGCCCTCCGGCACGAGCACCGCGGCCGTGATGCCCGCGTGCGTCGCGTAGGCGGCGGCCGAGGCCGACGTGTTGCCGGTCGAGGCGCAGATGATGGCCTTCGCGCCGTGCTCGACGGCCTTCGAGACGGCCATGGTCATGCCGCGGTCCTTGAACGAGCCCGTGGGGTTCATGCCCTCGAACTTGACCCACACGCGCGCGCCCGTACGGCGCGACAGGGCGTCGGCGGGGATGAGCGGGGTGCCGCCCTCCCCCAGGGTGACGATCGGCGTCGCCTCCGAGATGTCGAGACGGTCGGCATACTCGCGGAGGACTCCGCGCCATTGGTGGGCCACTTGGTTACAGTCCTTCGACTCGCAGAACGGATACGACAGCACTCACGACGGGCGTGGTGGCCAGGGCCTCGACGGTGGCGGCGAGGGCGGACTCGGATGCCTCGTGCGTGATGATCACAAGGGTAGCGGCAGCGTCGTCGCGCACGGTCTGCGAGACGCCCTCGACGGAGACGCCGCGGTCGCTGAACAGGGTCGCGATCGCCGCGAGCACCCCGGGCTCGTCGAGCACGGTGAGCGTGATCTGGTAGCGCGTGGTGACGCTCGCCATGGGCAGCACGGGAAGGTTGGCGTGGGTGGACTCCGCGACGCCCGGGCCGCCGGCGACATGGCGGCGGGCGGCCGAGACGACGTCGCCCAGCACCGCCGAAGCGGTCTGGATGCCGCCCGCCCCCGCTCCGTAGAACATGAGGCTGCCCGCGGCCTCCGCCTCGACGAACACGGCGTTGTTGGCGCCGTGCACCGCCGCGAGCGGGTGGCTGAGCGGCACGAGCGCGGGGTGCACGCGCGCGCTCACGCCCTCGACCCCGTCGGCATCCGTGATGCGCTCGCAGATCGCGAGGAGCTTGACGACGTAGCCGGCCTTGCGCGCCGCGAGCACCTGCTCGTGCGTGACCGTGGTCATGCCCTCGCGGTGCACGGCGTCGAGCGGCACCGTGGTGTGGAACGCGAGGCTCGCGAGGATCGCGGCCTTCTGCGCGGCGTCGAAGCCCTCGACGTCCGCCGTGGGGTCGGCCTCGGCGTAGCCCAGGCGCGTCGCCTCGGCGAGCGCGCCCTCGAGGGTGTCGCCCTCGGTGTCCATGCGGTCGAGGATGAAGTTCGTGGTGCCGTTGACGATGCCGAGGATGCGGCTCACGCGGTCGCCCGCGAGGCTGTCGCGCAGCGGGCGGATGATCGGGATCGCCCCGCCGACCGCGGCCTCGTAGTAGAGCTGGGCGCCGACCTGCTCGGCGGCCTCGAAGAGCTCGGGGCCGTGGTTCGCGAGCACCGCCTTGTTGGCGGTGATGACGTCCGCGCCCGAGTGCAGCGCCTGCAGGATGTACGTGCGCGCGGGCTCGATGCCGCCGATGAGCTCGACGACGATGTCGGCGCCGAGGATGAGCGACTCGGCGTCGGTCGTGAAGAGCTCCTTTGGCAGGGCGGTGTCGCGCTGCGCGTCGAGGTTGCGCACGGCGATGCCCACGACCTCGAGCCCGGCACCCGCGCGCTGGGCGAGCTCCGCGCCCTGCTCGAGGAGCAGGTGCGCGACCTGCGAGCCGACGCTGCCGCCGCCCAGGATCGCGACGCGGAGGTTGCGGTACTCGATCATCGTGTGACTCCCATGTCGCGGCTCAGCAGGTCTTCCTCTGTCTCGCCGCGCACGATGACGCGGGCCTCGCCGTCGAGGACTGCGACGACGGGCGGGCGGGCGAGGTAGTTGTAGTTGCTCGACATCGCCCAGCCGTACGCGCCCGTCGCGGGCACGCCCACGAGGTCGCCCGGCCGCACGTCGGAGGGCAGGTAGTCGGCGCGCACGACGATGTCGCCCGACTCGCAGTGCTTGCCCGCGATGCGCACGAGGGCGGGCTCGGCGTCGGACGCGCGGTTGGCGATGCGCACGGAGTAGTCGGCGCCGTAGAGGGACGGACGCACGTTGTCGCTCATGCCGCCGTCGACGCTCACGTACTTCCGGGTGGCGGCACCGTCGACCAGGACGTCCTTGATCGTGCCGACCGTGTAGAGCGTGGTCGTCGACGGGCCGATGATGGAACGCCCGGGCTCGATGGCGACGACCGGAACGGGGATGCCCAGCTCCGCGGCGCCGCCCGCCACGATGTCGGCGAAGCGCACGGCGATCTCGTCGATGGACAGCGGCTCGTCGACGCTCGTGTACGCGATGCCGAAGCCGCCGCCGAGGTTGAGCTCGGGGACCGGGCCGCCCTCGAGCAGCTCGGCGTGCAGGGCGAAGAGCCGGCGGGCCGCCTCCGCGAAGCCGTCGGACTCGAAGATCTGCGACCCGATGTGAGAGTGCAGGCCCAGGAACTGCAGCGAGGGGTGCGCGCGGATGAGCGCGACGTGGTCCGCGGCGTCGGCGAGCGGGATGCCGAACTTCTGGTCCTCGCGCGCGGTCGCCAGGTACTCGTGCGTGGAGGCGTGCACGCCGCTGTTGATGCGCAGGCGCACGGGCTGCACCCGGCCGTGGCGCTGCGCGGCGTCCGCGACGCGCTCGATCTCGATGCGGCTGTCGATGACGATCGCGCCCACGCCCACGCCCACGGCGCGGTCGATCTCGGCGAGCGACTTGTTGTTGCCGTGCAGTCCGAGCCGCGCCGCGTCGACCCCGGCGGCGAGCGCGACGGCGAGCTCTCCCCCGCTCGCGACGTCGATGTTGAGCCCCGCATCCGTCACCCACCTCGCGACCTCGGTGGAGAGGAACGCCTTGCCGGCGTAGTAGACCTTGGCCGCCGAGCCCACGCGGGCGAACTCGCGGTCGAACGAGGCGCGGATGCCCGCGGCGCGCGCCTTCACGTCGGCCTCGTCGACGACGTACACGGGCGTGCCGAACCGCTCGGCGAGCGCCGTGGCGCCCACGCCCGCGATCGTCAGCTCGCCCGACTCGGAGCGGGCCGCGTTGCGCGACCACACTGCGGCGGGAAGGCCGTTCGCGTCGTCGGGCACGGCGAGCCACGACGGGGCGAGCGGATTGGCTGACACGAGCACCAATCCTACGGGCCTAGCCGACGGCGGCCGGGCACGTCCCGAGCGTCGAGAGCGCGGGGTCGGAGAGGGCCGTGCCGTCGCCGTCGATGCCGATCACGAGGTCGGTGCCGACGATGTCCACCTTGTCGAGCGTGAGCGCCTGCGGCAGGAAGCCCGCGACGCAGAAGTCGCGCGAGTCGAGCAGATCGCCCGCGAGCGCGCTGAACTCGGGGCTCGCCCTCAGGTCGGCGACCGAGATCTCGTCCTTGCCCAGCAGGATGGTGACGGGGTCGAAGTTGATGCCGCCGTCCTTCGCCGTGGGGTTGAGGTCGACCGACACCGGGATGGTGAAGAAGAGCACCTTGAACTCCGTGCCGATGCGGATGAGCTCGTCCTCGATGCCGATCGACGTGAGGTCGACCCCCGTCATGAAGCCCTTGAGCTTCTCGACCTGGTCCTCGGACATCGTCACCTGGATGTCGAGCTTCTCGACGGGCTGCGCGCTGTCGAGGGGGACCTTGGCGGCGGTGATGGTCGCCGCACCCGAGATGTCGCCGAACGTGATGGTGTCGACATCCACGTTCACCTCGTCGATGGCGCCGCGCGCCGCCTGCAGGAGCACGGAGCCCGGGCCGAGGTCGACGTCGACCTTCGCCGCGGGGTCGAGCTTGAGCACCTCGACGATGCGCTCGCGCACGTAGCCCTCGGCGTAGGTCTTCGCGTACGCGTCGGCGACGAAGAACCCGACGACGAGCAGCACCACGAGGATGACGAGCGCGATGAGCACGCCGATCCAGCGGCGGCGCCTGCGCGGGGGCGGCAGCTGCTCGATGACGACGGTGTCCGCCGCGGTCGGCTCGATCGGCACCGTGGGCTGGATCGGCTCGGCCATTACATCCTCTCGGGTGCGCTCACTCCCAGGAGTCCGAGGCTGTTGCGGAGCACCTGGCCCACGGCGTCGTTGAGCCAGAGGCGCGTGCGGTGGAGGTCCGTGACATCCTCGTCGCCCAGCGGGGTGACGCGGCAGTTGTCGTACCACCGGTGATAGGCCCCGGCTAGCTCCTCAGCGTAGCGGGCGACGCGGTGGGGCTCGCGGAGCTCCGCGGCCTGACGCACCACACGCGGGAACTCGGCGAGGATGCCCAGCAGGATGCTCTCGGTCTCGTGCTCGAGCAGCGACGCGTCGAAGGCCGAGCGGTCGACGCCCGACGCCGCGGCGTTGCGCGCCACTGAGTTGGTGCGCGCGTGCGCGTACTGCACGTAGAAGACGGGGTTGTCGTTGGTCTTGCGGCCCCACAGGTCGAGGTCGATGTCGACCTGCGAGTCGATCGAGCTGCGCACGAGGGCGTAGCGGCCGGCGTCGACGCCCACGGCCTCGACGAGGTCCTCCAGCGTCACGACCGTGCCCGCGCGCTTCGACATGCGCACGGGCTCGCCGTCGCGCACGAGGTTCACGAGCTGGCCGATGAGGATCTCGAGGTTCACGTACGGCACGTCGCCGAACGCCTTCGTCATGGCCATGAGGCGCTTGACGTAGCCGTGGTGGTCGGCGCCCAGCATGATGAGGTTGCGCTCGAACCCGCGCTCCCTCTTGTTGAGGTAGTAGGCGAGGTCGCCCGAGATGTAGCCGGCCTCGCCGTCGCTCTTGATGACGACGCGGTCCTTGTCGTCGTCGTAGTCGGTCGACCTGAACCACGTCGCGCCGTCGGCCTCGTAGATCGCGCCCAGCTCGCGGAGCCGGTCGATCGCGTGCTCGACGGCCCCCGACTCGTGCAGCTCGTTCTCGTGGAAGTAGACGTCGAACACGACGCCGAACTCGTGGAGCGCCGCCTTGATGTCGCCGAACATGAGCTCGACGCCGTTCGCCCGGAACACCTCCTGCTGCTCGTCGCGCGGGAGCGCCGCGAGGTTGCCCGGGTACAGGTTGATGACGCGAGCCGCGATGTCGGCGATGTACGCGCCGCCGTAGCCGTCCTCCGGCGCGGGCTCGCCGAGGTAGCTCGCGAGCAGGCTGCGCGCGAACCTGTCGATCTGCGCGCCATGGTCGTTGAAGTAGTACTCGCGCGTGACGAGGCCGCCCTGCGACTGGAAGATGCGCGCGAGGCTGTCACCCACCGCGGCCCAGCGCACGCCGCCGATGTGGATGGGGCCCGTGGGGTTGGCCGACACGAACTCGAGGTTGATGCGCACGCCCGCGTACAGGTCGCCGTCGCCGTACGCGGCGCCCTGCTCGACGATCGTCTTGGCGAGCGCGCCCGCCGAGGCGGCGTCGAGGGTGATGTTGATGAACCCCGGGCCCGCGACATCCACCGAGGCCACGCCGTCGAGGGCGCGCACGCCCTCGGCGATCTCGTCGGCGAGCTCGCGCGGGTTCGCGCCGAGCGGCTTCGCGAGCTTCATGGCGATGTTCGACGCCCAGTCGCCGTGCTCGCGGTTGCGCGGGCGCTCCAGCACGAGGTCGTCGACGGTGAGGTCCACGGCTCCCCCGCGTCGCGCGACGATGCCCGTGACGACGGTGAGCATGGCGGCGGAGAGGTCTGCGGGATTCACGAGGCTCAAGCTTAGCCGCGCGTGCCGCGCGAGAATCCGGGACGACCCGACCGACAATGGGGGCATGTCCTCTCGTCGCGCCCTGCTCCTGGCCCCGCTGCTCCTGCTCGCGCTCGCGGGCTGCGTCCCCGGCGACCCGGGGGCGACGGCCGACCCGACGCTGCCGCCGCCTCCCAGCATCACGCCCAACCCCACGCCCACGATCACGGCGACGCCCGGCCCCGAGACCGAGCCTGTCACCCTAGGGTGCTCCGACCTGCTCACGCCCCAGGCTGTCTACGACTACAACCCCAACGTGAGCCTGCTGCCGAGCTTCTCCCCCGACGCCGCATCGCCCGCGGGCCGCGCCCTCGCACAGCAGGGCATCGCCTGCAGCCTCGTCAACCAGACGAGCGGGATGACCGTCGACTTCGGCGTCGTCGCGTACACGGCCGACGCCCTCGCCGCCAAGAAGGATGCCGTGGCCGCATCCTCGACAGCCGCCGCCGACTACGACGGCTACTTCGACGTGATCGACGGGGTCGGCACCGCGCAGGTCTTCTCCGGCTCGTACTACCTGACCGTCACCTCGGGCGAGTTCGGCTCGTCGGGCGACATCGCACCCCTCGTGGCGATGGCGGTCAGCACTCTCGGCTAGCCCAGCTGCACGAGCTCCTCGACGCGGTCGAGCGGCAGGGCGTCGACGACGGCGAGCACCCTCAGGTCGGTGAGCACGAGGTCGGCCCAGTGGTTGGTCAGGAAGGCGATGTCGGCGGCGTCGCGCCCCGTCGAGATGCGCACCATGCTCTCGCGCGGGGCCAGGCGCGTCGCATCCACCACCCACCAGGCGCCGTCGACGTAGGCCTCGGCGACCGCGTGGAAGTCCATGGGCGAGAGGCCCGGCGCGTAGACGGCGACCATGCGCGCGGGCACGTCGAGCGCGCGCAGGAGGGCGATGACGAGGTGCGCGTAGTCGCGGCACACGCCCCGGCGGGCGAGGAGCGTCTGCTCGGCCCCGTCGGTCGGCAGGCTCGAGCCCGGCACGTAGCGCAGGCGCTCCCACACCCACAGGGTGACGGCCGAGAGCAGGGCGTGGCCGGAGAGGCCCGCGAACTCGGAGCGCGCCGTGGGGGTGAGGCTGTCGGACTCGCAGTACCTGCTCGGCCGCAGGTAGGTGACGAGGTCGAGCTCGACGAGGGGCGCCGCCTCGGACCTGCCCGCGACCTCCGCGGCGTAGTCGACCACCATGCGCCCCGGCCCCGAGACGAACTGGTGCAGGCGCGTGCCGTGCTGGTCGGTGAGCTCGGTCGCCTGCTGCGGCTGCCCGTCGAGGATGAACGAGAGCGTCTCCGACGTGATGGCGGAGGCCTGCGCGACCGCGATGCTGAACACCATGTTGGTCGTGCCGCGGATATCGAGCTCGAGGTGGCTCGTCACGGTCCGCTGCATTCTCCGATACTGTCACGCCGCGCCCGCCTGCCCGTCATTTGCCCCGAACCGGGCCTACCGGAACCCGATAACCCCGGTTCGGGGCAAACGGCGGGCGGTGATGGGATGCACGCCAGCCGCTGGTAGCCTTGGTGACGCACTCCCGGGCCCCCATAGCTCAGGGGATAGAGCACCGCCCTCCGGAGGCGGGGGCGCAGGTTCGAATCCTGCTGGGGGCACCAGCACTCATCTGCGTCCGGCATCCCGGGCTACTCATCGATGGGGCTCGCGAACACCACAACCTCGTCGTGCTCGCTGTCGTAGACCATCTGGATGGCTGTCGGCCCCGGGAACGCGGACTTCAGCTCGCCGGGGAAGCCCGTGAGGTCCGACCTGAACTGGGTGTGCGCGGGGAAGCTGCCGACCGCGCACCCCCACAGCAGCTGGCCGGAGAATCCGTTGTCGTTCGACTGGGCGTCGCGCTCCGAGTAGGCGCCCATACAGGTCCCTCCCGACGCTGAGCCGAACATGTCACTCGCGAAGACGACGACGCGCACGCCGTGGAAAGCCTGGAAGGTGCGCGCGCCGGTCGAGCTCGAGGTGAAGAAGTCGAGGGTTGGGTACCCCGCGTCCGGCGAGAGTCGCGCAAGCTGCTCCGCGCCCGTCTGGAGCGGGTCCGGCTGCACGCGCTCGACGACGACGAGGGTTGTGGCAATGAGGCTCGCGACCGCCGCGAGCCCTGCGATCGCGAAGCACGTCGAGCGCCGCACGTGCGCGAGCCGCGCCGCGGCCCGCCCGAGCACGGACAGCACGGCCCGTGCGGCGACGCGGCCGCGGAGCTCGTGCTCGGGCTCCGGCTCCTTGTCGACCACGACCTCGGCGAACGGGAACGGGAACGCGACGTCCGGGCGCGCGGGCTCCTGCGCGACGGACGGCGGTTCCGGGCGGTCCCGCTGCTCGAGCGCCCGCAGCCGCTCGAGGGCCGCCACATCCTCGTGGATGTCGGCGCCCGGACCGTAGGCCCGCCGGCGGAGTGTCTCGAGCTCGTCGCGGTCGGCCATACCGGAGATTGTCTCATCCCCCACATCTGGTCGCCCGGCTGTTCCCTTGCTACCGTCGCAGCATGGATCACCCCGCCGCGATCCCGCCCGCCGACCCGGCGCTCGTGGACTCCCCCCTGCTGCAGCGCATCCGCGAGTCTGTGATCGGCGACGACCAGGTCACGCCCGGCCCGTTCGGCCCCCGGCGCGTCACCTACGCGGACTACACGGCGAGCGGCAGGTCGCTCGGGTTCATCGAGGCGTTCATCCGCGACGAGGTGCTCCCCCGCTACGCCAACACGCACACGGAGTCGAGCGGCACGGGCCTACAGACGACGCGCCTGCGCGAGGATGCCCGCGACACGATCCACTCCGCGGTGCACGGCGACGACGACTCCGTCGTGATCTTCGCGGGAAGCGGGTCGACCGCCGCCATCGACAAGCTCATCGGGATCATGGGGCTGCGCATCCCCGCCGACCTCGACCGGCGGTACGGCTTCGGTGCGAGCATCCCGCAGGAGGAGCGGCCCGTCGTGTTCCTCGGCCCGTTCGAGCACCACAGCAACGAGCTGCCGTGGCGCGAGTCGATAGCCGACGTCGTCGTCATCCACGAGAACGCCGACGGCCGCGTCGACCTCGACGACCTGCGCGCGCGGCTCGACGAGCACGCCGACCGCCGGCTCAAGATCGGCTCGTTCAGCGCCGCGAGCAACGTCACGGGAATCGTCGTCGACTCCGGGCTCATCACGCAGGTGCTGCACGAGCACGGCGCGCTGGCCTTCTGGGACTTCGCGGCCGCGGCGCCCTACGTCGACATCGACATGCGGCTCGGCTACGACGCCGTGTTCCTCTCGCCGCACAAGTTCATCGGCGGGCCCGGCACACCGGGCATCCTCGTCGCCCGCAAGCACCTGCTGTCGAACTCGGTGCCCGACATGGTGGGCGGCGGCACGGTCGCCTACGTCAACCCGCTCGAGCACCGCTACCTCACGCACCCCGCGCACCGCGAGGAGGCGGGGACCCCGGCGATCATCGAGTCGATCCGCGCCGGGCTCGTCTTCGGGCTCAAGGAGGCCGTCGGGGTGGACACGATCCATGCGCTCGAGCACGACTTCTTGCGGCGCGCGCTCGCGGCGTGGGGCGCGCACCCGGCCATCCAGGTGCTCGGCAACCCGCTCGCCGAGCGGCTCTCGATAGTGAGCTTCGTCATCAAACGGCCCGACGGGCGGTACCTGCACCACAACGCCGTCGTCGCGATCCTCAACGACCTCTTCGGCATCCAGTCGCGCGGCGGATGCTCGTGCGCGGGCCCCTACGGCCACCGGCTGCTCGGCATCGACCTCGAGCGCTCGCACGAGTTCGAGCGCGAGATCACGGGAGGATGCGAGGGCATCAAGCCCGGGTGGGTGCGCGTGAGCTTCAACTACTTCATCAGCGACACCGTGTTCGAGTACATCGTGCGCGCCGTCACGATGATCGCAGAGCACGGCCACAAGCTCGTGCCGCAGTACCGCTTCTCGCTCGCGTCGGGCCTGTGGCGGCACGAGGACGGCCCCGTCGAGCCGCCCCTGCGCCTCGCCCAGGTCGGGTACGACGCGGAGGGCCGGCTCACGTACCCGCGGCACGACGACACGGCGCCCGAGTCGGTGCTCGCCGAGTACCTCGAGGCGGCGCAGGAGCTCTTCGACTCGCTGCCGGAGCCCGCGGACGGACACGTCGCCGACCTCGTGAGCGCCGACTTCGAGCACCTGCGCTGGTTCGACCTGCCGGAGGCGTCGCTGCGCGCCTAGCCGACGGGGTCGCCCGCGAGCTCCCAGATGTGTCCCGCCGGGTCGGCGAAGGCCGCGGTGCGCACGCCCCACGGCCTGTCGATGGGGCCGTTGAGCAGCTCGACGCCGCGCGACGCGAACTCGGCGACCGCGGCATCCACGTCGGGCACGCTGATCGTGAACTGCATGCGCGCCCCGGATCCGGCCGGCGCGACGACCGCGGGCGCGATGAGCTCGGGTGCCTCCGATTCCTGCAGGAGGTTCACGAGGGTGTTGCCGAGGTCGAAGACCGCCGACACGTCGTCCTCCCAGTGCACGGGCAGCGCGAAGGCGCGCGCGTAGAACTCCTTCGCGGCGGCGAGGTCGGCGACGAAGAGGGTGATGGCGGTGACCGGCATGGAGCCTGTCTACACCTCCTTGGCGGCGTGCACATCCAGGAACTCGTAGAGCTCGCGGTCGTCGACGCCGGGGAACGTGCCCGAGGGCAGCGGCGACAGGATGTGCGCGTGCAGCTTGGCGCTCGACCACGCCTTGCCCGACCAGCGCTCGCGCAGGTCGGGCGCGGGCCGCTTGCAGCAGCTCGCGTCCGGGCACGTGGATGTCGTGCGGTTCGACGTCTCGCGACCCCGGAACCACTTCGAGTGGGCGAAGGGCACGCCGATCGTGATGGAGAACTCCTCCGCCGCCGTGGTGCCGGTCTGCGTGGAGTCGAAGAACGTGCCCTCGGGGGTGTCGGTGTACTGGTAGAACTCGGTGGTGCGGTTGGTGCGCGTGAACGCCGTGCGGGCGCTCCAGTGCCGGCACACGAGCTGACCCTCCGTCGAGCCCGTGACATCCACGGGCAGCCGCAGGCCGTCGTTCTCGTAGGCCTTCTGCACCGCGCCGTCGTCGCCCACGCGCAGGAAGTGCACCTCGAGGTCGAGGTGCTTCGTCGCGAGGTTCGTGAAGCGCAGGGCGGCGGCCTCGTGGGTGACCCCGAACGCGTCGCGGAAGTCCTCGACGGCGATGTTGCGGTCGGCCTTCGCCGCCGACAGGAACTCGACGGCCTGGCGCTGCGGCATGAGCACGGCGGCCGCGAAGTAGTTGATCTCGAGCCGCTGGCGCAGGAAGTCGGCGTAGGTCGACGGGGTCGTGTGCCCGAGCACGCGGTGCGCCATGGCCTGCAGCGCCATGCCGCGCAGGCCGTGGCCGCCGGGGATGGAGGCGGGCGGCAGGTAGATGCGGCCGTTCTCGAGGTCGGTCACCGAGCGCGCCGAGTGCGGCAGGTCGTTGACGTGCACGAGCTCGAAGCCGAGCTTCTCGGCGAGGCGGCTCACCGAGCGGTGGGTGAGCGCCCCCGTGGTGTGGCCGATGTCGGCGAGGAGCCTCTCGGCGATGGCGTCGATCTCGGGCAGGTAGTTGTCGAGGGTGCGCATGTGCATCCTCAGCTCCGTGTTGGCGCGCCGCGCCTCCTCGGGCGTCGCGACGGCCTCGGTCGCGCGCCGCGCGAGCTCGCGGTGCAGCCCGACGATCGCCTCGAGCGTCTCGTCGCTCGTGCCCTTCGTCGGACGGATGGCCGGCAGGCCGAGCGAGGCGTAGAGGGTGCCGTGCTGGGCGCGCTCGAGCTCGATCTCGAGCGCAGCGCGCTTGCTGGGCGGTGCCTCGTCGAGCAGGTCGGCGAGCTGGACGCCGAGCACGGCGGCGATCGACGACAGGAGCGTGAGGCGCGGCTCGCGGCGTCCGTTCTCCATGAGCGAGAGCTGGCTGCCGGCGATGCCGATCTTCTCGCCGAGCTGGTCGAGGGTCATACCCCCGCGCGTGCGGAAGTGCCGGATGCGCTGGCCGAGCGTCACAAGATCATTCACACCGCCACGATACCTAAAGATTGGATGATCTTTCGACAATTTTCTCTGCAAAGGACTTCTGCGGGGCGCGCATAGTGGAAGAACACCACATCTTCGATCAGAAAGGGCGACTATGAGCATCGCAGAGGTCACCAGGACCGATTCTCCCGTCCCCGAGGGCGCACACCCCTCCGTCGTGGAGTGGGTCGACCAGATCGCCGCTCTCACCCTCCCCGACGACGTCGTCTGGTGCGACGGCTCCATGGCGGAGTGGGACGGCCTCGCGAACCGCATGGTCGAGTCGGGCACGCTCACGCGCCTCAACCCCGAGCACCGCCCGTACAGCTTCCTCGCGCGCAGCGACCCCCACGATGTCGCGCGCGTCGAGTCGCGCACCTTCATCTGCTCCGAGAAGCAGGAGGACGCCGGTCCCACCAACAACTGGCACGACCCGCGCGAGATGCGGGCGACGCTGCGCCCGCTCTTCGAGGGGAGCATGCGCGGCCGCACGATGTACGTCGTCCCGTTCTCGATGGGCCCCCTGGGCTCGCCCCTGTCGAAGCTCGGCGTGCAGGTCACCGACTCCCCCTACGTCGCCGCGAGCATGGGCGTCATGACGCGCATGGGCGCCGCGGCCCTCGCCCTCATCGGCGACACCACGACGTGGGTGCGCGCCGTGCACAGCGTGGGCGCCCCGCTCTCCCCCGGCGAGCAGGATGTGCCGTGGCCCTCGAGCGACACGAAGTACATCACCCACTTCCCCGAGACCCGCGAGATCTGGTCGTTCGGGTCGGCGTACGGCGGCAACGCCATCCTCGCCAAGAAGGCCTTCGCTCTGCGCATCGCCTCCGTCATGGCTCGCGACGAGGGCTGGCTCGCCGAGCACATGCTCATCATCAAGGTCACCAACCCGCGCGGCCGCGTGTTCCACGTCGCCGCGGCGTTCCCGAGCGCGTGCGGCAAGACGAACCTCGCCATGCTGCAGTCCACGATCCCGGGCTGGAAGGTCGAGACGGTCGGCGACGACATCGCGTGGCTCGGCCGCGGCGACGACGGCCGCCTGCGCGCCATCAACCCGGAGGCCGGCTTCTTCGGCGTCGCCCCCGGCACCGGGTGGCAGAGCAACCCCACGGCCATGGAGACCATCTGGGGCAACACGATCTTCACGAACGTCGCGCTGCGCGACGACGGCGACGTGTGGTGGGAGGGCATGAGCGACAAGGCCCCCGCCCACCTCGTCGACTGGCAGGGCAACGACTGGACTCCCGCGTCCGGCCGCCCCGCCGCACACCCGAACTCGAGGTTCACCGTCGCCGCGCGACAGTGCCCGAGCATCTCGGATGACTGGGAGGACCCCCAGGGCGTCGTCATCGACGCGATAATCTTCGGCGGTCGCCGCGCGACCAACGTGCCGCTAGTGGTGGAGGCACGGGATTGGGAGCATGGCGTCTACCTGGGCGCCACGATCTCGTCCGAGCGGACGGCGGCCGCCGAAGGCACTCTCGGCGAACTGCGGCGCGACCCGTTCGCCATGATGCCGTTCGTGGGCTACAACATGGCCGACCACTGGGCGCACTGGCTCTCGGTGGGCGCCGACCTGCGCAAGACCGGCACCGTGCCGCGCATCTTCCAGGTGAACTGGTTCCGCAAGGGCGCCGACGGCCGCTTCCTGTGGCCCGGCTTCGGCGAGAACTCGCGCGTGCTCGAGTGGATGCTCGAGCGCGTCGACGGCCAGGTCGCGGCGAAGGACAGCCCCATCGGCCTCCTGCCGCACGACGGAGCGCTCAACGTGGAGGGCCTCGACATCACCGACGACGACCTCGCGGAGCTGTTCGCGGTCGACGCCGAGTCGTGGCGCGCCGAGGCGGACGCGACCGAGCAGTTCTTCGCGACGTTCGAGGGACGCGTGCCCGCCGCCGTCACGAAGCAGCTCGACCTGCTGCGCGCGAAACTGGGCTAGCACAACGTTTCCCGCCCGTCGGGCGTCTCTAGAGGTGTGACCACCACTACTTTTGAGACGAGCCTGGCGCACCGCCCGGCACGGGCGGGAGGGCGCGGCGTGGCGAAGTCTGCTGGCGACCCCCGCTGGGAGGAGGTCGTCACGCGCCTCGTGGCAGAGCGGGGCGACGCCCTCACGCGCTACGCGTACCTCGTGTCCGGCAACCGCGACGACGCCTCCGACCTCGTGCAGGACGCCCTCGTCAAGACGTTCGGCAGGCTCCGCAACGGGTTCACGATCGCGAGCGCCGAGGCGTACGTGCGGCGGGCCATCCTCAACACCTATCTCGACTCGGGGCGCCGGGTGAGCCGCTGGCGCAAGATCGCGCACCTGCAGGCGGCGCCCGAGATCGACGAGTCCAAGGACGCGGAGACGGGCGCCCGCCTCGACCTGCAGGGGCAGCTCGCGCGCCTGAGCCCGCGCGAGCGCGCGTGCATCGTGCTGCGCTACTACGAGGACCTCAAGGTCGACGACATCGCGGAGTGGCTCGACCTGAGCCCCGGCACCGTGAAGCGCTACCTGAGCGACGGCCTCGCCAAGATGGCGGTCTCGCTCACGACGAGCGGGGAGGAGGACTGACATGCCCACCGAAGACGAGCTGAGGCAGCTGTTCGGCAGGGCCGACGACGCCCCCAACCGCCTCGACGCCGCGAGCATCGTGCGCCGCAGCCGCGCACGGCGGCTGCCCAGGCAGCTCGCCGCCGGCGCGATCGGCGCGCTCGCCGTCGCGGGCATCTCCGTGCTCTCGGTGCAGTCGCTCGCCGCGCCGCCGGCGCCGAGCTCGATGGTCGCGGGCGAGGCGTTCGACCAGTCCGCTCCCGCACCCGAGCTCGACAGCATCAAGCGCGCGCCCGCGGACAAGGTCAACCTGTGCACGGGAACGCTCGCCGAGCTCGCCCCCAGCCAGTACGGCCTGCAGCTCGACGTGGAGTTCCCGGCCACCGCGCCCGTCGGCACGGAGCCCGTGACGGGAACCGTGCGCCTCACCAACACGTCCGACCGGGAGGTCGTGGGCTCCACACCCCTGCGCCCGTCGCTCACGGTCTCCCAAGACGGCACGGTGCTGTGGCACAGCAACGGCGTCACGCTGCTCGCCCTCGTCGAGGTCGACCTGCAGCCCGGCGAGTCGCTCACCTACGAGACGACGTTCACGCCCGTGCTGTGCGGTGTCGAGGATGACCTGGGCGACGCGTTCCGCGAGGGGCTGCCCGCCCTCGGGGCCGGCGACTACGACCTCTCGGCCGTCATCGACTTCACCGCGGACCCGTCGATGGGCCAGGAGTCCCCCGAGCTCGACCTGGTCTCGGGCCCGACCTCGACGATCCGTCTGGGGTGAAAAACAGGAATCGCCGCCACCCCATTGTGACGGCGATTCCTTTTCGCGAGGTCGAGCATAACCCACCCGAACGGGTGTCGTTTACCACGTCCCCTCCCGACCGCCGCCGACCCGTCGATAGACTCCGAAAATGCTGAGACGACTGGGCGCGGTAGTCGCGCTGACCGCCGGGATGCTCGCCCTCACCGCCCCCGCGGCGCACGCCGCCGACCCCGTCGACCTCGGCGGCGCCTACGTGCTCGACGAGGTGGGAGCGGTCTCGGGCGAGGAGCAGACGATCCGGGACGCCCTCGACTCCCTGCACTCGCGCGCGCAGATCGACCTCTTCGTGGTCTACGTCGACTCGTTCGACAACCCGTCCGACGCCGTCGCGTGGGCCGACGAGACGGCCCTGCGGAACAACCTCGGCAGCAACGACCTCCTGCTCGCCGTGGCGGTGGCCGACCGGCAGTACGCCATCTCGATCGACCCGGCCTTCACGCTGAGCGACTCGCAGCTCGACGTCGTCGAGGCGGCGATCGAGGAGCGCCTGCGCGACAGCGACTGGTCGGGCGCCGCGATCGCGGGGGCGCAGTCCCTCGAGGCCGAGGCCACGGGCGTCGTCGGTCCCGGCCCCGTGCAGACCTCGCAGCCGGTCGACGGCGGGGGCGGCGGCATCCCCGTGCTCCCCATCGTCGGCGGGGTCGCGGTCGTGGGCGTCGGCGTGTTCGTCTACTCGCGCATCCGCCGCCGCGCGCGCGACGGGTCGACGACCGCCGTCCCGGAGCGCATGACGCAGGAGGAGCTCGACCGCCGCGCGGGCACGCTGCTCGTGCAGCTCGACGACTCCCTCAAGACCTCGGAGCAGGAGCTGGGATTCGCCGTCGCCCAGTTCGGCGACGAGGCGACCGGCGACTTCACCGCGACGCTCGCCTCGGCCAAGTCGAAGGTCGCGCAGGCCTTCACGCTCAAGCAGCAGCTCGACGACGCGACGCCCGACACCGCCGACCAGCGGCGCGAGTGGACCACCCAGATCATCCAGCTGTGCGAGGCCGCCGACGCCGAGCTCGACGCGCAGGCCGACGCCTTCGACGAGCTGCGCCAGCTCGAGAAGAACGCTCCGCAGGAGCTCGTCGCCGTGCGCGCGGAGCTCCAGAGGGCCCGCGAACGCGAGGATGCGGCGGCCGCGGCCCTCGCGGCCCTCACCGCCACGTACGCGCCGACCGCCGTCCGGCCCGTCGCGGACAACATCACCCAGGCCCGGAAGCTGCTCGACTTCGCGGACGCCGCGACCACGAAGGCGCAGGCCGCGATCGACGGCGCGAAGCCCAGCGAGGCCGCGATCGCCGTGCGCACCGCCCAGTCGGGAGCGGCCCAGGCCGCGCAGCTCTTCGACGCCGTCGACACCCTCGGCACGAACCTCGCCGACGCGACCGCCAAGCTCGACGCGGTCGTGGCCGACACCCAGCAGGATGTGGCCGCCGCCAAGGCCCTCGACACCGACGCCGCCCTCACCCCCGCGATCGCGGCGGCGACCGAGGCCCTCGCGGCGCCGCGGGCCGACCCGGTGGCGGCGCTCTCCCAGCTCGAGCGCGCGAACGCCGAGCTCGAGCGCGTCTTCACGGGGGTGCGCGACGCGCAGCAGCAGGTCGCGCGGGCGCGCACCCAGCTCGACGGCGCCCTCAGCGGAGCGCGCGCGCAGGTGCAGGCGGCGACCGAGTACATCACGACGCGCCGCGGCGGCGTGGGCAGCACGGCCCGCACGCGCGTGAGCGAGGCGGAGCGGCACCTCGCGACGGCGACGGGCCTCGCCGCGGCGGATCCCGTGGGCGCGCTGCGGGAGGCCACGCAGGCCATCCAGCTCGCGGAGGGCGCTCTCGACATCGCGCGCTCCGACGTCGCGGGCTACGACACGGTGCCGTCGGACTCGTACTACGAGCGGGGCTCCGACGGGGCCGACCTGGGGGGCATCCTCGGCGACTGGCTGCTCGGCGGCGGGGGCGGCGGGGGCTGGAGCTCCGGACGCAGCAACGGGGGCGGCGGCTGGTTCAGCGGGGGCGGGGGCAGCTCGCGCAGCTCGTACTCGAGCCGCAGCTCGCGCTCGGGATCGTTCGGCGGAAGCTCGCGAAGCTCAGGGCGCAGCTCGGGCCGTAGCAGTGGTGGCGGCCGCAGCCGCGGCGGTAGGTTCTAGTCATGGCTAAGCAGACAATTCTCGGGCGCATCGCCCAGCTCCTGAAGGCGAACATCAACTCGCTCATCGACCAGGCCGAGGACCCCCAGCTCATGCTCGACCAGCTGGTGCGCGACTTCACGAACAGCATCGCCGAGGCGGAGAGCGCCGTGGCCCAGACCATCGGCAACCTGCGCATGCTCGAGCAGGACCATGCCGAGGATGTCGACGCGGCCGCCGACTGGGGCCGCAAGGCGCTCGCGGCGAGCTCGAAGGCCGACGAGCTGCGCGCGGCGGGCAACACCGCCGACGCCGACAAGTTCGACAACCTCGCCAAGATCGCGCTCGGCAAGCAGGTGTCCGCCGAGAACGAGGCCAAGCAGGCCGAGCCGACCATCGCGTCGCAGACCGTGACCGTCGACGCGCTCAAGAAGGGCCTCGACGGCATGCACGCGAAGCTCGCGCAGCTCACGTCGAAGCGCGACGAGCTCATCGCGCGCTCGAAGACCGCCGAGGCGCAGGGCCAGGTGCTCGACGCCATCAAGTCGATCGACCTCATGGACCCGACGAGCGAGCTCGGCCGCTTCGAGGACAAGATCCGCCGCGAGGAGGCGAAGGTCAAGGGCCAGCAGGAGCTCGCGGCCTCGAGCCTCGACGCGCAGTTCGAGTCGCTCGACGACCTCGGCGAGCAGGCCGAGATCGAGGCCCGCCTCGCCGCGCTCAAGTCCGGCGGCGCGCAGGCACTGACCTCATAGCGGTTCTGGCGCAGTAGCAGCGTTCTCACAGGGGCGCCCGGGAATCTCCCCGGGCGCCCCTCTGTTTGCCCGCACATGACAACTATCGGATTCATCGGTTCGGGACACATCGGCACGGCGGTCGCGCAGAAGGCGGTCGAGAACGGCTACGACGTCGTGATGAGCAACTCGCGCGGCCCGGAGACGCTCGCCGCCCTCGTCGAGCAGCTCGGCCCGAAGGCCCGCGCGGCGACCCCGGTCGAGGCCGCGGAGGCCGCGGACATCGCGGTCGTGACCGTGCCCCTCAAGGCCTACCGCGACGTGCCCGTCGAGCAGCTCGCGGGCAAGCTCGTGCTCGACACCAACAACTACTACTTCGAGCGCGACGGCCACATCGCGGCCCTCGACGAGAAGCGCGCCACGGTCTCCGGCCTGCTGCAGGAGCACCTGCCGACGAGCCGCGTCGTGAAGGCGTTCAACCACATCGGCTCCGCCGAGATCGGCACGACGGGCTCCCCCGCCGGCACGCCGGACCGCCGCGCCCTCGCCCTCGCGGGCGACGACGCCGACTCGAAGCAGACCGTCGCGGACCTCTACGACGCCTTCGGCTTCGACTCGGTCGACGTGGGCCCGCTCTCCGAGAGCTGGCGCGTCGAGCGCGACATGCCCGCGTACGGCGTGCGCCAGAACGCCGACGAGCTGCGCGCCAACCTCGCCAAGGCCACGCGCTAGCACCGCGCGCTAGGGTGTGGGCATGACCGCCACGTTCCTCGTCGTCCCGCAGTGGCAGGGGTCCGCGTCCGCGCGGGCGATGCGGCTCGTCGACGGCGCGGAGGCCATCCGCGGCGATCTGCCGGCGTCGTCGACGCGCTCCGTCGAGATCCCGCTCGAGGCCGGTGACGCGGAGGGCAGCGGCGTCAACCGCCTGAGCTCGATAGTGATCGTGCGCGACCGCCTCGCCGACGAGCTCACGCGCGTGACCGGCGCCGCCATCACGATCGGCGGCGACTGCAGCGTGGAGCTCGCGGCGATCGCGCACGTCGCGGGGGGCGCGCCCGCGATCGTGTGGTTCGACGCGCATCCCGACCTCAACACCCCCGAGTCGAGCCCCTCGCACGCGTTCACGGGGATGGTCCTGCGCACGCTGCTCGGCGAGGGCCCCGAGGCCCTCGTCCCGGCCGTGCCGCTGCCCGCCGAGCGGGTCGTGCTCGCCGGCACCCGGTCGTTCGACCCCGACGAGGACGCCGTCATCGCGCAGCGGGGCATCCCCGTCATCGCCGCCGACGCCGTGTCGCCCGAGTCGGTCGTCGCGGCGGTCGAGGCCACGGGCGCGACGAGCGTCTACGTGCACATCGACCTCGACGTGCTCGACCCCGCGGACATCTCTGGGCTCGGGTCGCCCGAGCCGTTCGGGGTGCGGGCCTCGACGCTCGTCGATACCGTGCGCGCGCTCGGTGCGCGCTTCACGCTCGTGGGCGCGGGCATCACGGAGTTCGCCCCGGCATCCCCACAGGACGCCGTCGACGACATGCCCACGATCCTGCGCCTCATCGGGGCTCTGAGCTCAGCGGCCTAGCGGCATAGTGTGGGAAGCATGACCGACGCTCCCCGAATCACCGTCGAACGCGACGGCCACGTGCTGCTCATGGGCTTCAACCGCCCGGAGAAGCGCAACGCCGCAGACCTCCAGCTGCTGCAGGAGCTCTCGCTCGCCTACGGCGAGCTCGAGCGCGACCCCGAGCTGCGCGCGGGGTTCGTCTTCGCGCACGGCGACCACTTCACGGGCGGGCTCGACCTCGCCGACGTCGCGCCGCGCATCGGGCCGGACGGCCTCGACATGGTGCCCGAGGGCGGCATCAACCCCTGGCAGGTCAGTGCTCATTCAGGCGACGTATCGAGTATCGGCAAGCCCGTCGTCATGGCCGTGCAGGGCACGTGCCTCACGCTCGGCATCGAGCTCATGCTCGCGAGCGACGTCGTCGTCGCCGCCGACTCGACGGTGTTCGGGCAGATCGAGGTCTCCCGCGGCATCCTGCCGTTCGGCGGTGCCACGATCCGCCTCCCGCGCGCGGTGGGCTGGGGCAACGCCATGCGGTGGATCCTCACGGGAGACACGTTCCCCGTCGAGGAGGCGTACCGCATCGGACTCGTGCAGGAGGTCGTGCCGCACGGCGAGCAGTACGCGCGCGGGCTCGAGATCGCGCAGCGCATCGCCGCCCAGGCGCCCCTCGCGGTGCAGGCGGCGCTCGCGAACGCGCGGCTCGCGGTGCGCGACGGGGATGCCGCTGCCGAGGCATCCCTGCAGCCGAACCTCGTGCGGCTCGCCCGCAGCGAGGATGCCGCGATCGGCATGCAGGCCTTCGCGACCCGCCAGCCCGCAGTCTTCATCGGAAGGTAGGACCCATGCCCAGCTATGACGTCGTCATCATCGGAGCCGGCGCCGTCGCCGAGAACGTCGCCGACCGCGCGGTGCAGGGCGGCCTCACGGCCGTGCTCGTCGAGAGCGAGCTCGTGGGCGGCGAGTGCTCGTACTGGGCGTGCATGCCCTCGAAGGCGCTCATCCGCAGCGGCATCGCCCTGCGCGCCGCGCAGCGCGTGGGCGGTGCGCGCGAGGCCGTGACGGGCGACCTCGACGTCGCGGCCGTGCTCCGCCGGCGCAACGGCTTCACGCACGACTGGGACGACTCGAGCCAGGTGGACTGGGTGCACGGCGCGGGGATCGAGCTCGTGCGCGGCCACGGCCGGCTGACGGGCGTCAAGGAGGTCACGGTCACGGCGGGCGACGGCACCACGACCGTGCTCACCGCCCGGCACGCCGTCGTCGTGAGCACGGGGTCCGACCCGCTCCTGCCCGACATCCCCGGCCTGCTCGACTCGAACCCGTGGACCCCGCGCGACGCGACGAGCGCGCAGACGGCCCCCGCGAGCCTCGCGATCATCGGCGGCGGGGTCGTCGCTGTCGAGATGGCCACGGCCTACGCCTCCTTCGGCACGACGGTCACGATCCTTGCGCGCAGCGGCCTGCTGCAGGGGCAGGAGGACATCGCGTCCGAGGCCGTGACGAAGGGCCTGCGCGACCTCGGCGTCGACATCCGGACGGCGTCGCCCTCGCGCGTCGAGCGCTCGGAGGACGGCATGGCGGTGACCGTCGGTGACGACATCCTCATCGCCGAGGAGGTGCTCGTCGCGACGGGCCGCGTGCCGCGCACGTCGGACATCGGCCTCGAGACCGTGGGGCTGGAGCCCGGCGCGTGGCTCGACGTCGACGACACGCTGCTCGTGAAGGGCTTCGACTGGCTGTACGCGACGGGCGACGTCAACCACCGCGCGCTGCTCACGCACCAGGGCAAGTACCAGGCGCGCGCGGCGGGCGACGTCATCGCGGCGCGAGCGGCGGGGAGGGCCGTCGACGACGGCCCCTGGGGCGCGCACGTCGCGACCGCCGACCACGCCTCGGTGCCGCAGGTGACCTTCGGGGAGCCCGAGGTGGCCTCGGTGGGCATGACGTCGCACGCGGCGCGAGAGGCGGGGCGGAACATCCGCGTCGTCGACTATAACCTCGGCTGGGTCGCCGGTGCATCGCTGCAGGCCGACGACTACGAGGGCACGGCCCGCATGGTCGTCGACGAGGAGCGCGGCGTGATCATCGGCGTGACCTTCGTCGGCCAGGACGTGAGCGAGCTCCTGCACGCCGCGACGATCGCCGTCGTGGGCGAGGTGCCGATCGAGCGCCTGTGGCACGCGGTGCCCGCCTACCCGACCATGAACGAGGTGTGGCTGAGGCTGCTCGAGGCCTACGGCCGCCCTAGCGCCTGACCGCCGCGTACACGCCGAGCAGGCTCGCGGCCGCGGCGCCCCACGTGAACCGCTCGGCGTGCGTGCGCGCCGAGCGGCCGAGGGCCTCGCGGCGCTCGTCGTCCTCGATGAGGAGGGCCATCTCGGTCGCCCAGTAGCGCGGCTCGCGCGTACCGAGCAAGAGCCCGGAGACGCCCTCCTGCACCGCCTCGGGAAGCCCGCCGACGCGCGAGGCGAGCACGGGCGTGCCGCACGCGGCCGACTCGAGCGCGACGAGGCCGAACGTCTCGGAGTACGAGGGCACGAGGGTCAGATGCGCCGCCGAGAGGAGGTCGGCGAGCGCATCCCGCCCTAGCGCGCCCACGAAGCGCACGTCGGCGCCCACGCCCAGCTCGTCGGCGAGCGCGCGCAGGCGGTCGGCGAAGAGTTCCTGCCCCGGGGTGACCTCGCCCGCGATGACGAGCAGGGGCGCCCAGCCGCGCAGGGCGTGCAGCTCCGCGAGCGCGCGCACCGCGAGCTCGTGGCCCTTGAGCGGCTGCACGCGGCCGGCCACGACGACGAGCGGCCGGTCCGGCTCGAGGCCGAGGCTCGCGCGCACGGCGATGTGCGACGCGGGCCCGCGCGGCGAGAACCGCCCCGTGTCGACACCGGGCGGGATGACCCACGTGCGGTCGGCGGGCGCGCCCACATCGTCGAGCAGCACCGTCGCCTCGGCGGACGACACCGCGACCGTCGCATCGGCCTGGTGCGCGAGGAACATCTCGCTGCGCAGCCGCTGCTCGGGCTCGGCGGGCTGCCCCTCCCCCGCGAGGGCGTTCTTCATGACGGCGAGGGTGTGGAAGCTCTGCACGAGCGGCCGGTCGAGCTCGATCGCGACGGGCAGGGCCGCGATGCCGCTCAGCCAGTAGTGCGCGTGGAGCACGTCGTAGCCGCGCCGGCGCGCGAGCCGGGCGAGCTGCTCGCCGAACTCGTCCGACACCTCGGGCAGGCGCTCCTTGGGCAGACCGCCGGGCCCCGCCTCGAGCTCGTGGAGCATGATGCCCGGGAACACCGACGACTGCTGCGCCCCCGCCGTCGCGCGCGTGATGAGGTCGACCTCGACGCCGCGCAGCGCGAGCTCCGTGGCGAGCCCGAGGGTCGTGACGTTGAGCCCGCCCGCGTCCGCGGTGCCGGGCGGGGCCGCCGGCGAGGTGTGCATCGCGATCATCGCCACGCGCTCGACAGCCACCGTCATGCTGCCACTGTATTCTGCGGGTATGGCCAAGACCCCCGCGCGACGTCGCACGCTCGGGCGCAGGTTCCGCTGGGTGCGGCCCGTGGTGCTCTCCCCCGTCGTCGCCCGGCCGGGCTACTGGTTCGCGACCGCGTGCGCCGTCGTCTACGGCGGCATCCTCAGCGGCTTCCGCCTGCGCCGCGAGGGCGGGCTCATCGTCGCGCCCCACCTGCCCCGATGGGCCTACGGCCGCGGCGGCACGACGGTCGGCGCCGTCTACCTGACGACCGACAACATCACGCCCGCCATCCTCGAGCACGAGGCCGTGCACCGGGCCCAGTGGCGGCGCTACGGCATGGCCTTCCTGCCGCTCTACGTCGAGGCGGGGCAGGATGCCCGCCGCAACCGCTTCGAGATCGAGGCGGGCCTCACGAAGGGCGGGTACGGACGATGACGAAGACCGCGATCATCACGGGCGCGAGCTCGGGCATCGGGGCCAACGCGGCGGGCCGCCTCGCGGCGGCGGGCTGGGACGTGGCCGTCGTCGGTCGCAACCCCGAGCGCACACGGGCGGTCGCGGAGGAGGTCGGGGGCACGGCGTTCCTCGCGGACTACGACCGGCTCGACGATGTGCGCGCGCTCGCGGCATCGCTGCTCGACCGCTACGACGGCATCGACGTGCTCGCGAACAACGCGGGCGGGCTCATCCACGCGCGCGGGGTCTCGGCCGACGGCCACGAGCGCACGCTGCAGCACAACCACCTCGCGCCGTTCCTGCTCACGAACCTCCTGCTCCCGAGGCTCGCGGAGGCCCGCATCATCGGCACGGCGAGCGTCGCGAACCTGTTCGGCAGCCTGCGCCTCGACGACCTCGAGTGGCGCCGCCGGCCCTGGCAGGGCGGATGGCGCGCCTACGGCACCTCGAAGATCGCCACGATCCTGTTCACGCAGTCGCTCGCGCAGCGCGGCTTCGAGGCGTACGCGTTCCACCCGGGCTATGTCGCGACGAGCTTCGGCGTCGACTCGCCGCTCGTGAGGTTCGCCAACTTCGTGTCGGGAAACCGGCTGGGCATCTCCGCCGAGCAGGGCGCGACACCCCTCGTGCACCTCGCGACGGCGACCGAGACGGGCGTGCCGAGCGGCACCTACTTCGACGGCCTCAAGCCGTTCGGGCGCATCGACGGCAGCGCGAAGAAGCCCGGCGTCGCCGAGGCGCTGTGGGCCGAGAGCGCGCGGCTGGTCAGTCTGACGTGAGCAGGCGGGCGGGGCCGTCGCCCTGCCACGAGTAGACGCTGCTCGAGCCGAACGCGCTCACGGGCAGCATCTCGGCGAGCCACGCGTCGAGCGAGCGGCGCAGCGCCTGGCCGCGGTCGCGCACGAGCCAGCTGACCGAGAACCGGCCGGGGGCCGCGAGCTGCTCGATGTCGTCCTCCGACTGCACCTCGACGAAGACCTGGCCGCGCGCCGACGAGGGCAGGGTGGCGAGGATCAGCCGGATGGTCTCGACGCACGCCTCGTTGCCGGCCAGCAGGAGCCGGTCGGCGTCGGCGGGCGGGTTCCACGCGACGGAGGAGGAGGTGACGGGTGACATTGCCCTCCCAGTATAGGCATGCCTTACCTAATACAAACAGGGCCCGGGCTACCACTGGGTGGGATGACGACGCCCCCAGCCCAGCCGACGCTCGAGCTGTGCGCCCAGCGCGAGCAGGGTGTGCTCGCCTCCGGGCCTGCCGATGAGCTGCACGCCCATCGGCAGCCCCTCCTCCGTCTGCGCGACCGGGAGCGTGATGGCGGGCAGGCCGCTCACGTTCACGAAGCTCGTCCAGGGCGAGTACTGGCACTGCTGCTCGAAGTTGCGCTCGGCATCCTCGGCGTCGAACCAGCCGACGGGCCGCGGGGTGAGCGCGAGCGTGGGCGTCATGACGACGTCGTAGGCCGCGAACTGGCGGATGACGCTGCGCTCGTACACCGCGAGCGCGCGCAGGGCGTCCGCGAGCCCCTGCGCGCCGAGCGCCCGGCCGCGGTCGATGAGCCACCGCGTGAGGGGCTCGACGAGGGCGAGCCGCTCCCCCTCCGCGGGGATGCCGACGGCGCTCGCCTGCCAGATCGTGCGGAACGCCGGCCCGTAGCTGTCGTCGGGCTCGAGCGCGTGCTCCTCGACGCCGTGACCGAGGGCGTCGAGCTCCCGGCGGGCGAGGTCGAGGGCGGCGGACGCCTCGGCGGACACCCGGATGTCGTAGTGCGCGTCCCACGGCGACGTCGTCATGACCCCGACCTGGAAGCGCCCCTCGCCGCGCACGGCAGCGTTGAGGTAGGCCCCGCCGTCCCACCTGGGCGGGGCGGTGGCCCACGGCGACGGCCCGTCGAGCGCGTCGAGCAGGAGCGCCGCGTCGGCGACCGTGCGCGCGAGGGGGCCGACGGCGACGAGCCCCGCGAGCGAGAGGAAGCCGGAGCCCGCGGGCACGCGCCCGCGCGAGGGCTTGAGCCCCACGAGGCCGGTGGCCGCCGCGGGGATGCGGATGGACCCTCCCCCGTCGGAGCCGGGCGCCACGGGCAGCAGGCCCGCGGCGACCGCCGTCGCGGCGCCGCCGCTCGAGCCGCCCGCGCCCCGGGCCGGATCCCACGGCGTGCGCGCGGGCGGGGCCACGAGCGACTCGGTGTAGCCCGCGAGGCCGAACTCCGGGGCGTTCGTCTTGCCGAGGCTCACGGCGCCCGCGGCGTCGAGGGCGAGCACGATCTCGTCGGACTGCTCGGGCACGTGGTGCTCGAAGAGGCGGGACCCCATGGTCGTGCGCACGCCGGCGCGGCGCCACAGGTCCTTGTCGCCCAGCGGCAGGCCCCACAGCGGCGCGGCCTTCGGCACGTGCTGCTCGACGTGGCGGGCGCGCTCGAGCGCCGCATCCCTCGTCACCGTCGTGAAGGCCCCGAGGGCACCGTCGAGCCGTTCGATGCGGTCGAGGTAGTGGGTCGCGAGCTCCGTGGGCGTGATGTCGCCGCGCCGCAGCTGGTAGAGCTGCACCTGCGCCGTGAACTCGTGCAGCTCCATGGCTCGATCTTAAGACTTGACACGGGAGTTCAGACCTGCTTGGTTAGTTACTGAACCAACTAACCCACCAACCAACCACCGGAAGGAGGTCTCCATGGATGAGGGTCGTCCCATCTTCCTTCAGCTCGCCGAGCAGATCGAGAACGACATCATCTCCGGCACCCTGCCCGAGGAGACCCAGGTTCCCTCCATCAACGAGTTCGCCGCGTTCTACCGGATCAACCCGGCGACAGCGCTCAAAGGCGTGACGATGCTCGTCGACGAGGGGGCCCTCTACAAGAAGAGAGGCATCGGCATGTTCGTAGCCGAGGGCGCGCAGGCGCGACTCACCACGAAGCGGCGCGAGAAGTTCAGCACCGAGTACGTGACCCCGCTCGTCGCGGAGGCCGCCAAGCTCGGCATCTCGTCGGAGCAGCTGGCCGACATGATCAGAAAGGCAGGCAAGGCATGACGAACGTCATCGAGGTCACGAACCTCACCAAGCGCTTCGGGAGCGTGACCGCCGTCGACGACGCCACGTTCACGGTCGGCGAGAACAAGATCTACGGGCTGCTCGGCCGCAACGGCGCCGGCAAGACCACGCTCATGCAGCTGCTCACGGGCCAGGACTTCGCGACGACGGGCACCATCCGCGTGTTCGGCGAGACGCCCGTCGAGAACGCGCGCGTGCTCCAGCACGTGTCGTTCATCAAGGAGAGCCAGCGCTACCCCGAGGACTTCCGCGCGCGGCACGTCTTCCGCAGCGCCCCGTGGTTCTTCGAGAACTGGGACCAGGAGTTCGCGGAGCGCCTCATCGACGACTTCCGGCTGCCGCTCAACCGCCGCATCAAGAAGATGTCGCGCGGCCAGGTCTCGGCCATCGGCGTCATCGTCGGGCTCGCCTCGCGCGCGCCGCTCACGTTCTTCGACGAGCCCTACCTGGGCCTCGACGCCGTCGCGCGGCAGACGTTCTACGACCGCCTGCTCGCGGACTACGCGGAGCACCCGCGCACGGTCGTGCTCTCGACCCACCTCATCGACGAGGTGTCGAACCTGCTCGAGCACGTGCTCGTGATCGACGAGGGCCGCATCATCATCGACGAGGACGCGGAGACGCTGCGCGGCAGCGCGACGACCCTCGTGGGCACGCGCTCGGCCGTCGACGGGTTCCTCGGCTCCCGCGAGGTGCTGCACCGCGATGCCGTCGGCGGTCTCGCGTCGGTCACCGTCACGGGCCTCAGCGCCCAGGATCGCGCGGCGGCGACGGCGGCGGGCCTCGAGCTCGCACCCGTGTCGCTGCAGCAGCTCATCATCCGCAGGACCAACACGAGCGAGAAGGAATTCGAGGTCTCAGCATGAACCGCATCACCAGAGTCGTGAGGCTGCACCTCACGAACCCGTGGACGACGATCATCCTGCCGTGGATGATCATGGGCATCATCCTGCTCGGCAACCTCGCGATCTGGGCGATCGTGCTCGCGAACACGCCCGACGCCGACATCGCCGACGTGCGGGAGGGCCTCGGCTACAGCGGCGCGAGCACGTACATCTTCGTGTACATCATGGTCGTGGCCGTGCAGGCGATCTCCGTGACCTTCCCGTTCGCGCTCGGCTACGGCGTGACCCGCCGCGACTACTACCTCGGCACGGCGCTCACGTTCGTGGGGCTCTCGGCGATGTTCAGCATCGGGCTGACGATCCTCGCGGCGATCGAGGATGCGACGAACGGCTGGGGCCTCGGAGGCCGCATGTTCACGACCTTCTACTACGGCGACCAGTGGTTCCAGCGGCTCTTCATCTACTTCGCGGCCTTCATGTTCTTCTTCTCGATCGGCATGGCCGCCGCGTCGATCTGGGTGCGCTGGAAGGCGAACGGGCTCATCGGGTTCTTCGTCGGCCTCGGGGTCATCGTCATCGGCGGCGCCGCCCTGCTCACGGTCACGCAGAACTGGCCGGCCTTCGGCGCGTTCTTCGCGAACGCCGGGTTCGTCGGGTCGTTCGCGTGGAGCCTCGTCGTGAGCGCGGTGGCCGCCGTCGGCGGGTTCTTCGTGCTCAGGAGGGCGACACCCAAGTCGTGAGCTCCTCCACGAGCTGGCGGAACGCCTGATCCGAAGCCCGCAGCACTGACCGGCCCGTTATCGGGCCGACCCAGTGCGCGGGCTTCGCGACGTTCACGATCGTGAGCCCGAGCCTCGATCCCACGGGGTCGGGGGTCACGCGGTACTCGCCCCGGTACCACCATCCGCCCTGCACGACGATGAGCCGGCGCACGGGGTCGGTGGAGATGTTGCCGCCCTCGGGGCTCGTCGGGCGCACGCGCTCGAGCACCTCGGCGAACACCGCGTCGGGATCGCCCGGAACGAGGTCGCCGAACTCGCGCAGCACCGTGCCGCGGGCGGGCCGCTCGAGCGGGGCACCGGGGACGACGCTCATCCGAGCTCCTGGAAGGCCGTGATCTGCATGCCGCCCGGCGCCTCCAGGCGCGCGTTGAGCGAGTTCCACGGCGTGACCGTGGGCGGCGCGAGCACCGTCGCGCCCGCGGCCTCGAGCTCGGCCGTCGCCGACGCGGCATCCTCGACCTCGAATGCGACGCGCACCGTCGCCTCGAACCTGCGGCTCGTCGGGCGGCCCACCTCGACATCGTCGATGTACCGCACCTGGGCGGGGTTGGCGAGCTCGAGGGTCACGCTCGGCACGGAGAGGATGTGCACGCGCGCGCCGTCCGGCCCGTCGTACGACTCGAGCTCCGTGAGCCCGAGGGCGTCGCGGTAGAAGGCGAGGGCGGCGGCGAGGTCTTCGGTCTCGAGCACGAGGCGGAGCTGCTGGGCGTTCGTCATGCTGCAAGCCTACGAACCCCGCGGATACGATGGCAGTGGGTCATCCGTGCGGCTCAGCAGCAGTCGCTGCAAGGTCCCGCGCATCGGGAGGCCCACGCGTCCGCAAGGACATTCGGCTAAGCGGTTCGAATCCGCAGGAAGGCGTGTCCGTCCCCGGCTCCCGCTCGCGGGAGGACGCCCGGTGGCCCTGCGGGGACGCGAGAGCGATCCCCCCGCCGCCGTGCTGACGCCGAGGGCGGGCACGTCGCCAGCACACGAGAGGCAACCATGGCGGTCATCACCATCAACGAGTGGGAGCGCGGCGTGGTCTTCACCGACGGCGCCCTCACGGGAACTGTCGGCGCCGGCCGCCACCGCAAGCGGGGCCGCGCGGTGTGGCAGGTCGTCGACGTGCGCCCGCGCCTGCTGCAGGTGCCCGCGCAGGAGGTGCTCACGAAAGACGGCGTGCAGGTGCGCGTCTCCCTCGTCGCGACCCTCGAGATCACGGATGCCGCGGTCTGGGTGGTCGCCTCGGCGAACCCCTACGACTCCGTGTACGCCGCCCTGCAGGTCGCTCTGCGCGACCGCGTGGCGGGCGTCGACCTGCCCGAGCTCGCGCAGGCGCGCTCGGCGCTCCTCGAGGGCGTCGAGGATGCGCTGGCCCCGGCCTTCACGAAGCTCGGCGTGACCGTCACGGGCGTCGCCGTCAAAGACCTCACCTACCCGCAGGAGGTGCGCGCCGCCGTCGCCGAGGCGGCGCTCCAGCGCCAGCGCGGCCTCGCCGACCTCGAGCGCGCGCGCACGGAGGCGGCGACGCTGCGGAGCCTCGCCAACACGGCGAAGCTCATGGCGGAGAATCCCATGCTCCTGCAGCTGCGCACGCTGCAGGCCGCGAGCGAGGGCGCCCAGGTGATCATCCACCGCAGGCTCGAGGACGACTGATGGGCTACCTCTTCCTCTCCCTCGCGATCGTCGGCGAGGTAATCGCCACCTCGTTCCTCAAGCTCACCTCCGGCGAGAAGTCGGTGTGGTGGGCCTACCCGATCGTCGGCGTCGGCTACGTGTTCGCCTTCGTCATGCTCTCGCTCACGCTGCAGAAGGGCGTGCCGCTCGGCATCGCCTACGCGATCTGGGCGGGCGTGGGCGTCGTCGCCGTCGCGATCATCAGCTGGCTCGTGTTCCACGAGACCCTCACGTGGCAGCAGGTGCTCGGCATGGTCCTCGTCGCCGGGGGTGTCGTGCTCCTGGAGGCCGGCGGCAAGCACTGACCGTGCGGGTCAGCGCCGCAGGTTCTTGGCCATCATTATCGTGCCGAGCCAGCGGTCGTACTTGTAGCCCACCTTGCCCATGTGCCCGACATCCTTGAAGCCGAGGCTCTCGTGCAGGTGGATCGAGGCGTCGGCGTTCTTGTCGGCGATGACGGCGACCATCTCCTTGAGCCCCGCGGCCTTCGCGCGCTCGATGAGCTCGCCCAGGAGCGCCTTGCCGAGCCCCTTGCCCGTGGCGGCGGGCCCCAGGTAGATGTGGTTCTCGACGGAGAAGCGGAACGCCGCCTTCTCCTTCCAGGGGTAGACGTAGGCGAATCCCAGCAGCTGGCCGCCGGGGCTCACGGCCACGATGAAGGGGTAGCCGCGCTGGCGCGCGCTGTCGAACTTGCGGCGCGCGTCGGCGAGGCTCCAGGCGGTGTCGCTGAGCGTGATCGACGAGTTGAGCACGTAGTGGTTGTACATCTCACGGATGCTCGGCACATCGCCCATCTCGGCCGCGCGGATCTCGTACGAGAACACGGCCTCCGGCTCGGGCGCGGGGCGCAGGTGGGCAGGGAGCACACGGCGGGGTTGGTACTCCTCCTCCAACATGAGACCGAGACTACGTGATGTCCCTGCGCCATGCGGTGAGGTAGCCCAGCACCGACACGACGGCGGCGATGCCGAGCAGCACGAGCCCGCCCTGCCACCACTCGAGCGGGTCCGATGCGCCGACCCCCGCGAACGACGTGAAGATGCTCGAGCCCACGAGCGCGTCGCTCGCCGCTCCCGGAAGGAACCTGCCGACGGCCGCCGTCCAGTCCCAGATCGACGTGCCGAACCGCAGCACGGGTTCGACGAACTGGGTGAAGGCCAGCACGACCACGATCGCCGCGACCTGGTTCTGCACGAAGGATCCGACGCCCACACCGATCACGGCCCACAGCGCCATGGCGAGCACGACTCGGCCCGCGAGGGCCCACGTGTCCGAGTCGCCGAGGCCGGGCTCCGCGCCCGTCGCCGCGAGGATGGGCGCGCCGAGCCCCATCGACGCGACGAGCCCGGCCACCCCGAACACGGCTCCCGCGAGGGCGAGCACGACGAGCTTGGCGCCGAGCACGCGGCCGCGCCGGGGCTGCGCGAGGAACGTGGGCGTGAGGGTCTGGTAGCGCACCTCCGAGGTGACCGCGAGGGTTCCGAGGATGAGCGGGAACACGTACCCGACCGCCGTGACGGCCGAGTACACGACGGGGGCGATGAGCTCGCGCGGCAGCTGCGGCGCGTCGGGCTGGGCGGAGAGCTGGTCGCCGAGCGCCCCGAACAGCCCCGCGAGCAGCGCGGCCGTGAACCCGACGTAGCCGACCATGATGAGGGCGAGGATCCACCACAGCCGCGTCGACGTGAGCTTGAGCGCCTCGGAGCGCAGGGCGGCGATCACGCGGCCACCCCCTCGTCGGAGCCCACGAGCTGCAGGAACACGTCCTCGAGGCCCGCGCGCTCGGCGTGCAGGAGGCTCAGGGCGACGCCCGCGCGCAGGGCGACGGCGCCGACCTCGGCGGCGGCCGCGGCGACCGAGAGGCCGCCCTCCGCGTCGGCGACGCCGAGGCCCGCGGCCTCGAGGGCCGCGCGCAGACCCGCGCGGTCAGGGGCGTCGACGACGACCCTCGGCGCCGAGCCGAGGTCGTCGAGCGACCCCACGTGCACCACGCGCCCGCGCGAGAGGATCACGACCTGGTCGACGGTCTGCTGCACCTCGCTCAGCAGGTGCGAGGAGACGAGCACCGTGCGCCCCTCCGCCGCGAGGCTCTGGAGGAGGCCCCGGATCCACCGGATGCCCTCGGGGTCGAGCCCGTTGATGGGCTCGTCGAGCACGAGCACCTCGGGGTCGCCCATGAGGGCGAACGCGAGGCCGAGGCGCTGGCGCATGCCGAGGGAGAATCCGCCGACACGGCGGTCCGCCGCGTCGGCGATGCCGGTGAGCGCGAGCACGTCGCCCACGCGCGAGCGCGGGATGCCCGCCGCCGCCGCGTACACGGCGAGGTGGTTGCGGGCGGTGCGGCCGGGGGCGAAGCTCGAGGCCTCGAGGGCGGTGCCGACCGTCGCGAGCGGGTGCGGGAGGTCGCGGTACGCGACGCCCCCGAAGGTGGCCGCCCCGCTCGTCGGGCGGACGAGGCCGAGCAGCATGCGCAGCGACGTCGTCTTGCCGGCGCCGTTGGGGCCGAGGAACCCCGTGACCACGCCGGGCTGCACGGTGAAGCTCACGTCGGAGACCGCGTGCACGCTCCCGAAGCTCTTGCTCACGTGGGTGAACTCGATCGTTGTTCTAGTTCGCATAGAACAACTGTACCTCTAAGCGAGCGACCAGTCCACGGGCGGGGCGCCCTGCTCGGCGAGGAGCTCGTTCGCGCGGCTGAACGGGCGCGAGCCGAAGAAGCCGTTGTGGGCCGAGAGCGGGCTGGGGTGCGCGCTGCGGATGATCGGGGTGTCGCCGAGGAGCGGCGCGAGGCCGGCCGCATCCCGGCCCCACAGGATCGCGACGAGCGGGCCGCCGCGGGCGACGAGCGCGCGGATCGCCGCCTCGGTCACGGCCTCCCAGCCCTTGCCGCGGTGCGAGCCCGAGACTCCCGCCTGCACCGTGAGCACGCGGTTGAGCAGCATGACGCCGTGCTGCGACCAGCGCGTGAGGTCGCCGTGCTCGGGCACGGGCAGGCCCAGGTCGGAGTTCATCTCCTTGTAGATGTTCTGCAGGCTGCGCGGCACGGGCCGCACGGCCGGGTCGACGGAGAACGAGAGGCCCACGGGATGCCCGGGAGTCGGGTAGGGGTCCTGACCCACGATGAGCACGCGCACGTCGGCGAGCGGGTACTCGAACGCGCGCAGCACGCGGCCGCCCTCCGGCAGGTACCTGCGCCCGGCAGCAGTCTCGGCGCGCAGGAAGTCCCCCAGGGCGTGCACCTGCGGCTCGACCGGCGCGAGCGCCGCCGCCCAGCCCGGGTCGACGAGGTCCGCGAGCGGAGCGGGGCTCATGCCCCGAGCGTCCCCACGAGCACGCCCTCGTCGCCGGGGCTGACGCGCCACACGCTGCCGGCGCCCTCCACGCGCAGCTCGCCGTCGCCCACGATGATGACGGTGAACTCGTCGATGGCCACTCCCCCGTCGACGAGCCCGGCCTCGGTCGCGGCGATGAGGCGCGAGAGGGTCCCCCACTGGGCGGCGTGCACGTCGACGGCGAGGTCGACGAGCCCGAGTCCCTCGACGACCGTGAGCTCGTCGAGATCCTCGCCCGTCTCCTCGGGGCAGATCGGCACGCCGCCGATCTGCCAGCCTCCGATGATGGCGCGGTCGGCGGCGATCATGGCGCCCGCGGAGAACCCCGCGTACGGCAGGCCGTCGGTCACGAGCAGGCGGATCTCCTCGACGATCGGCAGCACGGCCTCCAGGTACGACGGGGTGTGGCCGCCGCCGATGAGCAGGCCGTCGATGTCGGTGAGCACCGACGACGGGAACGCCTCCCCCTCGTCGACGTGCGCGATCACGGGGTCGCACGGCGCCGTGCGCAAGAGCTGCTCGCGGTAGGCGTGGGAGTAGAGCGGGGCATCCTCGCCGCCGCCGACCAGCAGCACGGCGACCCGCGCGACATCGCGGCCGATCGAGGATGCCCGGGCCGCGGCCTCGGCGAGGAACCGCTCGTACACCTCCCCGTCGTAGTCGTCGGAGCGCCCGCCGCCGATGAGGTGGATGCTCACAGCGTCACCACCGGGTTCACCGACCACGGGAAGTTGATCCAGCGGTCGGTGCGCTTCCACGAGTACGTGGGCTCGTAGACCGTGCCGGGCTTCGTGTAGAGCACGGCGGTGCGCAGGTCGGCGCCGCCCGCCTCGAGCAGCTGCACGACCATCGCGAGCGTGCGGCCGGAGTCGGACACGTCGTCGACGAGCAGCACGCGCTTGCCCGCTATCGACGCCTCGTCGAGCAGGGGCGGGAGCATGACGGGCTCGGGCAGGCGCGTGCCGACGCCCGTGTAGAACTCGGCGTTCACGGCGCCGCAGCTCTTGATGCCGAGGGCGTACGAGATGCTGCCCGCGAGCAGCAGCCCGCCGCGCGCGATGGCCACGACGATCTCGGGCTCGAACCCGCTGCGGAGCACCTCGCGCGCGATCTCGCGCGACGCCTCCCCGAACTGCTCGTAGCTGAGCTCCTCGCGTTCTCGACTCGTCTCGGCCTCGGCGTTCGCACTCATGCGTTCACGCTACTAGCATCCGAACATGTCACTCGTGCGTGGGAAGGCCGGCGCTATCACGTTCGGCCTCGTCGGCTACCTCTTCCTCGTCGAACTCGTGAGCGGGATCCTGCAGGGCTTCTACGTCCCGCTCATCCCCGACATCGTCGACCACCTGGGCATCAAGGATGCCGACTTCAACTGGTTCGAGGCGGCGCAGCTGCTGCTCTCGGCCATCGTCGTGCCCATCCTCGCCAAGCTCGGGGACATGTACGGCCACAAGCGCATCCTCCTGGTCTCGACCGTGCTCACCGCGGGCGCGACGTGGTGGCTCGCCTTCACGGGCGACTTCACGACGTTCCTCATCGCGTGGGCGCTGCAGGGCTTCTACGTCGTGTGGCTCCCCCTCGAGGTCGCCCTCATCTTCGACCGCGGGCGCACGACCGGCACGGGCGCGTCGCAGACCAGGCGCGCGGCGGGATACCTCGTGGTCGCCCTCGAGGCCGGCGCGATCCTCGGCGCGCTCGGCGGCGGGCGCCTGTTCAAGGCCTTCGGCGGATCCGGCGACGCGGTGACCCCGACCCTCATGGTGCCCGCGATCGCCGTGACGCTCGTGTTCTTCGCCATCCTCTTCGGCGTGCCCGAGTCGAAGCCGCTGCCGGGCCGCTCGCTCGACATCTGGGGCTTCGCGCTGCTCACCCTCGGACTGCTGTTCATCACGTCGGGCCTCACCTTCCTGCGCATCAACGGGCCCGGCACGTGGTGGGTCTACGCCCTCATGGTCGTGGGCGTGCTCGTCTTCGTGCCGTGGAGCAGGTTCGAGCTCAGGCAGAAGGACCCGGCCATCGACCTGCGCGTGCTCAAGCAGCCCACGATGTGGCCCGTGCAGCTCACCGCGGGCCTCGTCGGCATCAGCCTGCTGGGCGCCCAGGCCCCGCTCGCGACGTTCGCGGGAACCCCGACGTCGACGGGCTACGGGCTCGGCATGGAGGCCGACGAGATCTCGTACATCATCGGCGCCTACCTCGTCTCGATGATCATCGGCGCCCTGCTCTTCCCGCGGCTCTCCCGGTGGGCGAGCCCGCGCGTCGCGCTCATCGTCGCGACGTTCTTCGTCGCGACGGGCTACCTGCTGTTCCTCGTCAACCACACGACCATCTGGGGCACGTTCCTCAACATGGCGATCGCGGGCATCGGCTCGGGCGCGCTCGTCGGCGCGCTGCCCTCCGCCGCGGCCGCTGCGGCCCCGCGCGGCCAGACCGGCATCGCGACGGCCCTCACCAACACGACGAAGACGATCGGCGGATCGTTCGCCTCGGCGGTGTTCGCGATAGTGCTCGCGGCCGGGGCGATCGGCACGGCGTCGTCGCTCTTCGGCTACATGACGGTGTTCGCGATCTGCGGCATCGGAGCGCTCGTCGCCGCGGTGCTGCTGTTCCTCGTGCCCAAGCTCGCGTTCGCCGACGTCGAGGACGAGATCCTGCTGCCGGAGGCCGTGCGCGATGAGGTTTGACGACCTCACCACGCCGCACCTCGCGGACGCGTGCATCAGGCTGGGCATCCCCGTGCGCTGCGCGCCCGCCGAGGTGCAGGCGCTCGTGCCCGGCCAGCGCGTGTTCGGCCGCGCGCTGCCGGCCACCCACGTGGGCAGCGTCGACGTGTTCCTCGAGGCGATCGAGTTCGCGCTGCCGGGCGACATCCTCGTCGCCGACAACGGCGGCCGGCGCGACGAGTCGTGCATCGGCGACCTCATGGCGCAGGAGGCGGCGAGCGCGGGCCTCGGCGGCATCGTCATCTGGGGGCTGCACCGCGACACGGCGGACATCACGGCCATCGGCATCCCGCTCTTCAGCACGGGCAGCATCCCCACGGGGCCGCTCTCGGTGTCCGACCGGCCCGACGGCGCGCTCGACTCCGCGCGCGTGGGCGAGTGGGTGGTGGGCCCGGCGGACTACGTGGCGGGCGACGACGACGGCGTGCTGTTCCTCCCCGCGGACCGGATCGACGAGCTGCTCACGACGGCCGAGGGCATCCGCGACACCGAGCGCCGTCAGGCCGACCTCATCCGCGACGGCGGCCCCACGCTGCGCGACCAGGTGCGCTTCGGCGCCTACCTGGAGGCGCGCGCGGCGAACCCCGCCCTCACGTTCCGCGAGCACCTGCGCGCGGTCGGCGGCGAGATCGAGGTCTGAGGGCCGCGACCTCGTACGAGAGTGTCGAGGTGCGCGCAACGTTTCCCGCACCTCGCCCTTCTCCTACGAGAAAGCGGAGGGGACAGGGCCTAGCGCCCCTTGGGCACGAGCGGCCCGCGGTGCACCTTGTGCTGCGCGACCTGTGCGACGGGGCGCACGGTGAGCTGCTCGACGCTCACGTTGTGCGGCAGCTCGAGGGCGCCCACGATGGCCTGCGCGATGTCGTCGGCGCTCAGCGGCTCCTGCACGTTCTCGTAGACCTTGTCGGCCGCCGCCTGGTCGCCGCCGAAGCGGTTGAGCGAGAACTCCTCGGTGTGCACCATGCCCGGCGCGACGTCGATGACGCGGATGGGCTCCCCCGCGAGCTCCAGCCGCAGCACGCCCACGAGCGCGCGCTCGGCGAACTTCGCGGCGTTGTACCCGCCGCCGCCCTCGTACGTCACGTAGCCCGCCACCGACGTGACGGTGAGGATGTCGACGCTCGTGCCCGGCGTCCAGCTCTTCCGCAGCACCGGCAGCAGTGCGCTCGTCACCCGCTTGGTGCCGATGACGTTCACCTCGAACATCCAGCGCCAGTCGTCGATGCTGCTCTCCTCGACGGTGCCGAGCCCGCGCGCGCCGCCCGCGTTGTTGACGAGCGCGTGCACGCCGCCCGTCGTGTCGAGGTGGGCGGCGAGGGCGTCGACGTCGTCCTGGCTCGTGATGTCGGCGACGAAGACCTCGCAGCCCGTGTCGGCGGCGAGCCGCTCGAGCCGGTCGGCGCGGCGCGCGACGGCGACCACGTCCCAGCCGTGCGCGCGCAGCAGGCGCACCGTGGCCTCCCCGATCCCCGAGCTAGCACCAGTAACCACCGCACGTCGAGCCGTCATGGGTTAAAAGTAGCGCCGCTAGGGTGGGTCGCGTGACGACGACGACCGGCCCTGCCACCGGCAGGGTCCCGTTCTGGGACAACGCCCGCTTCGTGGCGGTGACGCTCGTCGTCGTCGGCCACGGCGTCCAGCGACTCACCTACTCCGACAGCGCGCTCGTCGCCTACCTGTTCATCTACGCCTTCCACGTGCCCGCGTTCTCGTTCATCAGCGGCTACTTCTCGAAGTCGGGCCCGCTGACGGCGCGCGACCTCAAGAAGCTGCTCACCGACCTCGTGCTGCCCTACCTGATCATGGAGGCGATCTGGTCGGTCGTGCAGTGGCTCGTCGAGGGCAGGCAGGAGTTCAACCCGACGACGGCGAGCTGGACCCTGTGGTTCCTGCTCGCCCTCGCGATCTTCCGGCTCGTGCTCCCGTACCTCGCGCTCGTGCGGTTCCCGCTGCTCTGGGCGGTCGTCCTCTCGGTCTCCGTTGGCTACTTCGACAACGTCGACAGCACCTTCTCGCTCTCGCGCGCGATCGGCCTCCTGCCGTTCTTCGTGCTCGGCTGGAAGGTGCGGCAGTGGGGCGTGCTCGACCGGCTCCTCACGACCGTCCGCGGCCTGTGGTGGTTGCGTGCCGCCGGCGCGGCCGTGCTCGCGGCGTGGCTCGCGGTGGTCGTGCTCCTCATCGGGACGTTCCGCGACATGCACCTGCAGGCGTGGTTCTTCTACGACGACTCCTACCGGGTCATCGGCGCCGACCAGTGGTGGGCGGGCGGCGTGCGGCTGGGCTTCATGGCGCTCGGCGTGCTCCTGACCGCGGCGTTCCTCGCCCTCGTCCCGCGCCGGGAGACCTGGGTGAGCGACCTCGGCCGGGCGACGATGTACATCTACCTGCTGCACAGCTTCGTGCTCTACCCCATCCGGGAGACGGGCATCCTCAAAGGTCACGACGACGCGGGCGTGTGGCTCGCCGCCATGGTGCTCGCCGGTGTCGCGATCTCGCTCGCGCTCGCGAGCCCGCTGGTGCGGCGGGTGTTCCGCCCGCTCGTGGACCCCAAGCCGAGGTGGCTCTTCGCGCCGACTAGCCCGTGATCTCGTAGGGGTGGCCGTACACCGCCCACCGCAGCGGCAGCGCCAGGCCGAGGTTGCCCGCGCGCAGGAACTCGCGCTGCGCCGTGTCGACGCGGCTCGTGTCGGAGTGTGCTTCCTCGGTCTTCATCTCGGCGACGCGCGCGTCGAGGAACACCTCGAGGTACGACGTCTCACTCCCGCCGCCGGAGGGCGGCTGGCTCGTCGCGAGCGCCGTGCCGCGGATGGCCTGCAGGCCCTCGAACCCGTGCATGACGGCGGCGTCGTAGTACGCGAACTGGCCGAGGGCCCCCAGGCCGTCCTGCTTGGCGAGCGCGACGGCGGGGTCGAAGTAGACGGTGTCGCGCTCGTCGTCCTGCGCGGCCCGGAACGCCGGATCCTCCGCGGCGAGCTGCCATGCGGCGGTGAAGCCCGGGTCGAGGCCCTCGTGTGAGTCGGTGCCGTCGACCGCCTCGAGCGCGGGCAGGTACTGCGCGAGCGGGTTGTCCGGCACGGCGTCCGTGTAGGCGCGCACGAGCTCGAGCATGTCTCCCGTGCCCGAGCAGAAGCCGATGATGCCGGCGGTGTAGCCGCGCCCGTCGCCGATGTCCTCGATGTACGAGTACTGCGCGCGCCAGTCGAGCGACGAGTTCTCGGCGCTCGAGACGAGCTGCATCGCGACGTCCTTGAGCGCGGGGTCGTCGAGGTTCGGCACCGGCTGCGCCGCGCATCCGGCGAGCAGGAGCACGCCGGCGAGCGCGCTAGCCCTGAGCCGCGCGCGCACGGTCCACCGCCTCGGGCCGGGCGCCCGCGGACTCGAGGGCGAGCAGCCCCGCCCCGAGGATGGGCGGAGCGGACACGACGACGGCGTGCGCGCGCGGGGCGAGGCGCGCGAGCGCGGCGTCGACACCGTCGAGCAGGATGCGGTCCCCCGACTGCACGACCCCCCCGCCGAGCACCACGGGCACCTCGCGGTCGAGCCCCAGCCGGGCGAGGGCGCCGGACGCCATGACGGCGATCTCCTCCGCCTGCCGGTCGACGATGTGGCGGGCTATCGGGTCGCCCGCACGCGAGTGCTCGAGCACGAGCGGGCTCAGGCGCGCGAGGTCCGGCAGCGAGTAGGTGCCGTCGTGCAGCGCGAGGGTGAGCTCGGTGACCGTGTCGAGGCCGAACTCGCGCGGGATCGCCGCCGTGAGCGTCGTGTGCTCCCCGCGGCCGTCGGTCTCGCGCGCCGAGTACCAGAGCGCGAGCTCGCCGATGCCGCCGCCCCCGCCCCAGTCGCCCGAGATGGGCCCGAGGGCGAGGTACCGCGCGACCTCGCCGTCCGCGCGGATCGCGAGGGCGTTGAGGCCCGTGCCGCAGATGACGGCGGCGGCGTCGGGCTCGGAGGTGCCCGCGCGCAGGAGCGCGAAGAGGTCGTTCTCGACGGTCACCGACGCCGCCCACGGCAGGCCCGCGAGGGCCGCCGTGTAGTCGGCGACCTCGCTCTCGAGGTCGAGCCCCGAGAGGTAGACGCCGACATGGGCGGGCACGACGTGCCCCGCCAGCTCGCGCACGAGCGCGTCGACGACGGCGACCGAGGCCGCGAGCCCGATGAAGTGCGGGCTCGATGTGCCGGCGGAGGCCCGGCCGAGCACCTCGCCGTCGAGCGAGAGGGCGAGGGCGTCGGTCTTCGAGCCCCCTCCGTCAACGGCGATGACTAGTGGGCCCACGCGAGGTGCTCCCTGTTGTGCTCGATGAGCAGGTCGGTGAGCTTCTCCGCCCGCTCGTACTGGCCGACGAGGGGGTGCGCGAGGAGCGCGCGGCTCACCCGGTCGCGGCTGCCGTCGAGGGCGGCCTCGAGGGCGAGCCGCTCGTAGGCCGCGACGTGGGCGATGAGGCCCGCGTAGTCGTCGGCGAGCGGGGCGATGGGCAGCGCCTCGAGCCCCGCGGCGCCCACGCGCGCGGGCACCTCGATGACGTGGTCGTCGGGCAGGAAGGGCATCGACCCATTGTTCAGGACGTTGACGACCTGCACGTCGCCGCGGTCGGCCGTGAGCGAGGCGATGAGCTCGACCGCCGCGTCCGAGTAGAACGCGCCGCCGCGGCGCTCGAGCGCCGCGGGCTTCGTGTGCTCCGCCGGGTCGGCGTAGAGCTCGAGCAGTTCGCGCTCCACCTGCAGCACCGCCTCGGCGCGCGAGGGCGACGCGAGCTGCTCGCGCAGCACCTCGTCGTGCGCGTAGAAGTAGCGCAGGTAGTAGCTGGGCACGACGCGCAGCTTCTCGATGAGGGACGCGGGGAGCTCGACCTCGTCGGCGAGCCGCTCGATGCGGTCGCCGATCATGCCCGGGAGCGCGTCGACACCGTCGACGTACACCGACCGCTCCCACGTGAGGTGGTTGAGCCCCACGTGGTCGAGCTGCACGCGCGAGGCGTCGACGTCGAGCATCGCGGCGAAGCGGCGCTGGAACCCGATGGCGACGTTGCACAGCCCCACGGCGCGGTGCCCCGCGGTGAGCAGGGCGCGCGTCACGATGCCGACGGGGTTCGTGAAGTCCACGATCCACGCGTCGGGCCTGGCATGCCTGCGCACCGTCTCGGCTATCGAGAGCACGACGGGCACCGTGCGCAGGGCCTTGGCGAGACCGCCGGGCCCCGTCGTCTCCTGCCCGATGCAGCCCGCCTCGTGCGGCCAGGTCTCGTCGCCGTGGCGCGCGGCCTGTCCGCCCACGCGCAGCTGCAGCAGCACGACATCCGCGTCCGCGACTCCCGCGACGAGGTCGGTCGTGGGCACGATGCGGCCGGGATGCCCCGCGGCCGCGAACATGCGCTGCGACATCCCGCCGACCAGGCGCAGGCGCGTCTCGTCGGTGTCGACGAGCCACACCTCCTCGATGGGCAGGAGCGCGCGCAGCCGCGAGAAGCCGTCGATGAGCTCGGGGGTGTAGGTCGAGCCGCCCCCGACGATAGTCAGTTTCATTGCCTAGCCTTTGACTCCGGTGAGTGTGATGCCCTCGACGAACACGCGTTGGGCGAAGAAGAAGATGAGCACGACGGGGATCATGACGAGCACCGTGATGGCCATGGTGATGCTCCAGTCGGTGCCGTGCGCGCCGCGGAACGTCGCGAGCCCGTAGGCCACGGGCCACGCCGCGTCGTTCTCCGACGCGTAGAGGAGCGGCCCGTAGTAGTCGTTCCACGAGTTGAAGAACATGAAGATCGCCGCGGCCGCGATGCCCGGCTTCGCCATCGGGATGATGACGCGCAGCAGCACGCCCCACTCGCTGCACCCGTCGATGCGCGCGGCGTCCGCGTACTCCTTGGGGATCGTGAGGAAGAACTGCCGCAGCAGGAAGATCGAGAACGCGTCGCCCAGCAGGTTCGGCAGGATGAGCGGCCACAGCGTGCCCGTGAGGTGCGCCTGCGACCACATGACGTAGATGGGGATGGCGGTCACCTGCGGCGGCAGGAGCATCGCGATGATGACGGCGAGGAACACCGCCCCCGACCCGCGGAACTTGACGCGCGCGAGCACGTACGCCGCCGGCACCGACGAGACGAGCATGAACGCCGTCGCGAGCACCGCGTACAGGGCCGAGTTGCCGAACCACCGCAGCAGCGGCACATCCGTGAAGACCGTGAGGTAGTTGCCCCACTCCCACGTCGTCGGGATGAGCGAGGCCGTGAGCGCCTGCTCGTTCGACATGAGCGACGTGAGCACGACGAGCAGCACGGGGCCGAGGAACAGCACGGCCAGGGTGACGAGCACGACGTGCTGCCCGACCCATACGAGCGTCCTGGTCATTGCGCCTCCTCCGGCGAGAACGCCTTCACACGGCGCAGCAGCAGCACGAGGAAGACGGCGGCGACGACGAACAGCAGCACGGCGAGCGCCGACGCGTAGCCGAGCTGGTAGTTGGCGAAGCCGCGCACGTAGAGCCACTCCGTGTAGGTGAGAAGCGAGTTGCCCGGGTAGCCGAGCTCGCCTCCGCTGCCCGCGCCCACCGTGGCCTTGCCCGACGCGACGGTCGAGGCGACCGCCGCCTCGGTGAAGTACTGCAGCGCGGCGATCACCCCCGTGACGACGGCGAACACGAGCACGGGCGCGATCGAGGGCAGCGTGACGTACCAGCCGCGCTGCCACGAGCGAGCGCCGTCGAGCTCGGCGGCCTCGTAGAGCTCCTTGGGCACGTCGAGCAGCGCCGCGAGGAAGATGATCATGATGTCGCCCATCACCCAGATGCCGAGCAGCAGCAGCGAGGGCTTCGACCAGTCGGGGTCGTTGAACCACAGCGGGCCCTGGATGCCGATCGACTTGAGGATGAGGTTGACGGGCCCCGTGCCGGGGTTGAACAGGAACACGAACGCCACGACCCCCGCGACCGAGGGCACGAGCGCGGGCAGGTAGAACACCGTGCGCCAGAAGCCGCTCGCCCGGCGCGCGCGCACGAGCAGGTAGGCGACGGCGAGGGCCGTGACGATGCGCACCGGCACGAGGATGACGACGAACCACAGCGTGTTGCCCGCGGCGACCCAGACCTTGGGGTCTTTCGTGAACAGGTACTCGTAGTTGCGCAGGCCGATGAACTCCGGCGGTGACACGAGGTCGAACCGCGTGAAGGAGTAGAACACCGACGCGATGAGCGGGTACACGAAGAAGATGAGCAGGCCCGCGAGCGCGGGGCCGAGCATGGCGAGGATGAACCACCTGGGGCGGCGGGTGCGCCGCCCCAGGGTGTTCGCGGTGAGGGACAAGGCTAGGGACCGGTCGTGAGCGCGGTGGCGTCGTCGATCTGCTGGTCGATGTCCTTGAGCCCGGCGGCGAGGTCGGGGACCGCGCCGGACTGGTACTGGTGCCAGAAGTCCTCGAACGACTGCTGGTAGCCGGCGCCGTTGGGGCTCGGCGGCGTCGTCCCCGACTTCGGGTTGGCGATGATGTCGAGGAACGTCGCGAACTGGTCGGAGACCTCGAGGTCGGGCGAGGCGAGCGCCTCCTTCGTCGTGGGCACGTTCTTGAGCCCGTTGGAGAGCTTGACGATCGCGCCCGTGTCGGTCGTGAGGTACTTGAGCAGCGCCCACGCGAGCTCGGGGTTCTTCGAGCCCTTCGAGATCCCCGCGATGTTGCCCGTGATGTAGCCAGCGCCGTAGAGGTCCGCGTGGTCGTCCGCGGCGGGCATGGGGGCCGTCGCGTAGTGCAGGTCGGGCGTCTGGTCGTCGATGAACGCCGTGCGGTACTCGCCGTCGAGGTTCATGGCCACCTGGCCGGTCTGGAAGGCGTTGTCGGCCGAGAACTCCTGGCCGAGGCCCGCCGTGAAGGCGTTGAGCTTGTCGTAGCCGATGGTGTCGACGAACGACTTCTGCCACTCCATGAGCTCGGTCCACGCGGGGTCGGACCCGACCGCCGACGTGCCGTCGGCGTTGAGCCACGTCGCGCCCGCGAGCGGACCGTAGTGCGAGGCCGCGTTCTCGTAGAAGCCCATCTGCGGGTTGAACCCGAGCGTCTTGATCGAGCCGTCGGCGTTGTACGTCGTGAGCTTGAGGGCCATGTCCTCGAGCTCGCCGAGCGTCTTCGGCGGTGCCGTGTAGCCGGCGGCCGCGAGCAGGTCGGTGTTGTAGTACAGGCCGTACACATCGGCGAGCACGGGCATGCTGCAGCGCACGCCGTTGTACTCGGTGTAGCTCTTGACGGTGTCGCTGAACTGGTCGAGGTCGACCCCGTCGCGCTCGATGTAGGGGCCGAGGTCGCGGAACGCGCCGCTGTCGCAGAAGTTGCCCACGATGTCGGTCGAGTACGAGAGGCCGAGGTCGACGTCGGAGCCCGACGCGATGGCCTTGCGGAGCTTCTCGTCGTCCTGCCCGGAGTGCACCTCGACGGTCACCTTGGGGTTGGCCGCCTCGAAGTCGTCGATGACCGACTGGATGACGTCGGCCTCCCGGTCGCTGAAGAAGTGCCAGAACGACACGGTGCCCTCCAGCTCGGTGGGCGCCGTCTCGGCGATGCCCTGGTCGGCGGTGCCGCCGCCCGTGCATCCTGCAAGCAGCAGGGTCGCGGCGGTCGCCCCCGCGAGTGTCAGTCTGGTGAGTCTCACTTCGTTGTTACCTCTCTCAGTTGTCGGGTGGTGCGGTCGGGTTGGTGGTCTGGTCAGGGCTGGAGGCGCGCGACATCCTCGAACAGCCGGCTGTGCACGTCGGCGATGAGCACCTCGCGCGCGCCGCGCAGCACGGGGTGCGACGGCACGGCGGTCGCGACGACGTCGGGCCGCCACTGCGTGCCCGTCGCGAGTCGCTCGGCGACGAGGGCCGCGAGGCGCTCGCCGCCCTCACGGCCGGTCGGACCGCCGAGCACGATGCGCTCGGGGTCGAGCACCGCGAGCACGGGCACGAGGCCGAGGGCGACACGCTCGGCGAGCGCGGCGACGGGGTCGGGCGCCGCCTGCAGGCGGGCCCACGCCGAGGCGCCGAAGAACTCCGTGAGGGTGGGCGCGTCGGGGTCGAGGGCGAGGCCCTCGCTCGGCACTGGCAGGTAGCCGATCTCGCCCGACCCGCCGGACGCGCCGCGGTAGATGCGGCCGGACACGTCGATCGCGAGGCCGAGGCCCTCGCCCATCCACAGCAGGGCGAAGCCGTCGACCTCCTCGGCGGAGCCCGCGGCGCGCTCCGCCACCGCGGCGAGGTTGGCGTCGTTGTCGAGCGTCACCGAGACGCCCAGCTGCTCCTCGAGGTGCGCGCGGATGCCCGTGGTCGGCCATCCCGGGAGCGTGTCGGTGAACGTGAGCTCGTCCGCGCGCTGCGCCACCGCGGCCTGCACGCCGATGCACACGAGCCGCACGGCGTCGGTGCGGATTCCCGCGGCGTCGCACGCGGCGGCGATCGCGCCCCGCACGTCGGAGACCGCGGAGCGCGCGGCGTCGGGCGCGAGGGGCAGCTCGGCGACGGGGTGCTCGGCGCCCGTGGCATCCACGACCGTCGCGGTGATGCCCGTGGAGCTCACGTCGACGGCGACGCCCAGCACGCGGTCGGCGCGCACGGCGTAGCTCACGGCGTTGGGGCCGCGCCCGCCCGAGATCTCGCCGTCGACGCGGATGAGGCCGGCACCCTCGAGGCGCGCGACCATCTGGGCGGCCGTGGGCTTGGAGAGGCCGGAGAGCTCGCCGAGCCGGTTGCGCGTGAGCGGGCCGTGCTGCAGGAGCAGTCCGAGGGCCGTGCGGTCGTTCGTGGCGCGCAGCCACGCGGGCGTGCCCCTCACCGTCTCCGTCACGGATCGCCTCCTCGCAGGTCGTTGCGAGGAATGTATCAGTAAAGTTTCTTTATAGATAGATCGAGGTGACGCACGAAGGGCCGCTCCCCCGGAGGAGAGCGGCCCTTGGGCGCGAGCGCCTAGTGCAGATCGACGCGCTTCGGCAGCGTGAACACGAGAGCGAACGCCGCGATCGCGAAGCCGGCGCTCACCGCGAGGGCGGGCGTCGCCGCCTGGCCGAACGCGGCCGGCAGGTCGGCCGGGCCCGTGATCGCGCCGATGTTGCCGAAGAGCACGGCGCCGATGATCGCGATGCCGATCGCCGCTCCGATGCGCTGCATGACGCCGATGACGCCGCTCGCGGCCCCCGCCTCGCGGCGGTCGACCGTCGCGACGATGAAGCGCGCGTTGGGGGCGATGAAGAGCCCCGCGCCGAAGCCCGCGACGGCGAGCGGAGCTAGGAGGTCCCAGTTCGTGAGGTCGGCGGTGGGCACGAGCAGCAGGATGAGGAAGAGCGCGACGAGGCCGAGCGAGAGCAGCCCGTTGCCGATCACGAGCACGGTGCGGCCGAGCCTCTGGGCGAGCCTGTCGCTCAGCGCGGCACCCACGATGTTGGCGACCGCGAACGGCACCGACACGAGGCCCGACTCGAGGGCCGTGTGGCCGAGGCCCGCCTGCCACAGGATCGAGATCGTGAAGAAGATGCTCGTGAAGCCCGCGAAGAACACGAGGGCGAGGATCGTGCCGCCCGTGAACGCCGGGTGCGAGAACAGGTGCGGCGGCACGAGGGGCTCCGCTCCCCCGCCCGCGACGCGGCGCTCCCACAGGGCGAAGAGCACGAGGAACACCACGCCGCCGGCGATGGACAGGTAGGTCCACAGCGGCCAGCCCGCATCCTGGCCCTGGATGAGCGGCACGAGGATGGCGACGAGCGACACGCTCAGCAGGAGGAGCCCGACGATGTCGGTCGACGCGGTCTTGCCCTCGGCCGTCTTCGGGAGGATGACCGCGGCCGCGACGAGCGCGAGCACGCCGATGGGCAGGTTGACCGCGAAGATCCAGCGCCAGCCGTTCTCCTCGCCGAGCGCCTGGATGAGCAGGCCTCCCACGATGGGGCCGAGCGCCGACGAGACCCCGATGACGGCGCCCATGATGCCGAAGGCCTTGCCGCGCGTCATGGGCGGGAACAGCAGCTGGATGAACGCCGTGACGGCGGGGATGAAGATGCCGCCGCCGAGGCCCTGCACGACGCGCGCGACGATGAGGCCGGTGCTGTCGAGCGCGAGGCCGCACGCGAGGCTCGCGCCCGTGAAGACGGCCATGCCCGTGAAGAACACCCACTTGTGGCCGTAGCGGTCGCCGATGCGGCCGGCGGGGATGAGGGCGAGGCCGAAGGCGAGCGCGTAGCCGGAGATGATCCACGACAGGGTCGCCTCGTTCGCGTCGAGCGAGGTGCGGATCGTGGGCAGCGCCACGTTGACGATGGTGGTGTCGAGCAGCGCCATGAAGGAGCCGGTGAGCAGCACGACGAGGGCGAGCCACGCGCGGCGCGGCACCTCGGTCGAGGCGTTGAACGCGGCGGTGCTGGGCCCGACGCTCTGGGTGGTCATGAGGGTGTGTGTCCTTTCCTGGACTTCTCGTCTTCGATGATCGCGGGGAGGTTCGCGATGAGCTCCTCGTGCCAGGCGATCTCGCCCGACAGGCGGTGGTACTGGTGGCGCATGACGTGCGCCTCCGTGAGCGTCAGGTACTTCCTGATGTGCTCGGCGTGGGCGAGCCAGTGCTCCTGGTTCAGGCGGAGCTCGGCGAGCCGCGTCCGCAGCACCCCTTCGACGGCATCGAGGCCCCCGGGGTCGAGGCGCGCGAGCGCGAGGTCGACGGGGTCGTGCCGGTAGACGATCGTCTCGAGCGTCTCCCGTCGCAGCTCCGCGAGCGCGCGGGTGCCGGCGGGGGTGATGCCGTAGACCTGCCGGGCGGGGTAGTTGCCCTCGCGCTCGGTGCGCCGCTCCTCGATGAGGCCGTCGAGCGCGAGGCGCTTGATGGCGCCGTAGATCGAGCCGGGGCCGAAGTCCGTCCAGCTGTCGATGTGCTCCTCCTCGGCGAGCAGGCGCAGGGCATGCCCGTGCATCTCGCCGCGCTCCTCGAGGGAGCCCAGGATGAACAGCCGGATGGATGACATGCGACTACTCTTGCACGAGTAGTCGCCCGAGATCAAACTCTGTTACGCCCCGTTGCAGCGTCCGTTGCCGCTCCCAGGCGCCCCTCCTAGGCTCGCCACCACAAGCGACACCGAACAATGGAGAAACCATGAGCGACTGGAAGTTCGAGACCCAGCAGGTTCACGCCGGCGCGAAGGCCGACCCGACCACCAACGCACGCGCGACGCCGATCTACAAGACCACGTCGTACGTCTTCAACAGCACCCAGCACGCGCAGAACCTGTTCGCGCTCGCCGAGTTCGGCAACATCTACACGCGCCTCATGAACCCCACGACGGATGTCGTCGAGCAGCGCGTCGCCGCGCTCGAGGGCGGCACCGCGGCCCTCGCCGTCGCCTCAGGCTCGTCGGCCATCACCTACGCCGTGCTCAACATCGCGCGGGCCGGCGACCACATCGTCTCGTCGTCGTCGATCTACGGCGGCACCTACAACCTCTTCAAGTACACGCTCGCGAACCTCGGCATCGAGGTCACCTTCGTCGAGGACCAGGACGACGCCGCAGAGTGGGCCGCCGCCGTGCGCCCCAACACCAAGCTGTTCTTCGCCGAGACCATCGGCAACCCGAAGATCAACATCCTCGACATCGAGAAGGTCGCGGAGGTCGCGCACACGAACAACCTCCCGCTCATCGTCGACAACACGATCGCGACGCCGTACCTCATCCGCCCGTTCGAGTTCGGCGCGGACATCGTCGTGCACTCGGCCACCAAGTTCCTGGGCGGCCACGGCACGGTCATCGCCGGCGTGATCGTCGACGGCGGCAAGTTCCCGTGGGCGGCCAACGCCGACAAGTTCCCGGGCCTCACCGAGCCCGACCCGAGCTACCACGGCGCGAGCTACACGGGTGTGCTGGGCGACGCGATCGCGTACGTCATCAAGATCCGCGTCACGCTCCTGCGCGACACGGGCGCCGCCCTCTCGCCCGACAGCGCCTTCTCGCTCATCCAGGGCATCGAGACGCTCAGCCTGCGCATCGAGCGCCACGTGCAGAACGCCCAGGAGATCGCCGAGTGGCTCGAGAACCACCCGGATGTCGCGAGCGTCAACTACTCCGGCCTGCCGAGCAGCCCTTGGTACGCGAGCGCCAACAAGTACGCGCCCAAGGGCGTGGGCGCCGTCGTGTCGTTCGAGCTCAAGGGCGGCGTCGACGCGGGCCGCGCCCTCGTCGAGAACGTCGAGCTGTTCAGCCACCTCGCCAACATCGGCGACGTGCGCAGCCTCATCATCCACCCGGCCTCGACCACCCACTCGCAGCTGACCCCCGAGCAGCAGCTCACGACGGGAGTGACACCCGGCCTCGTGCGCCTCTCGGTCGGCATCGAGAACGTCGACGACCTCAAGGCCGACCTGCAGGCGGGCTTCGACGCCGCCCGCAAGGTGTCGGCGGCGAACAGCGCCAGCGCCTAGCGCCTCCCGCGAGAGCCCCCGCCCTGTAACAAAGGCGGGGGCTCTCCGTTTAACGGGGATACTTGTCGTGACATGGATTGGCAGACTTCCGAGGACACGGTCCCCTCGGCCTTCATCACGGAGGCCAACGCCCGCACCGTGCTCGGCAAGCCGCCGGCCACGGGCGCGTGGCGCGAAGGCGACCCCGTGGGCAACCGCCGGTTCGCCTCCCTCGGCCCCCTGACGCTCGAGCGGGGCGGGGAGCTGCCATCGGTCCGAGTCGCCTACGAGACCGTGGGCACGCTCAACGCCGACCGCTCGAACGCCGTGCTCGTCGTGCACGCCCTCACGGGCGACAGCCACGTCGTGGGGGCGCCCGGCCCCGGGCATCCCACGGGCGGCTGGTGGAACGGCCTCGTCGGCCCCGGCCTCGCCATCGACACCGACCGCTGGTTCGTGGTCGCCCCCAACATGCTCGGCGGATGCCAGGGCACCACCGGCCCCGCATCGCACGCGCCCGACGGCGCCGAGTGGGGCCCGCGGTTCCCGTTCGTGACGATCCGCGACCAGGTCGAGGTGCAGCGCGCCCTCACCGACCACCTCGGCATCGACAGGTGGGCGGCCGTCATCGGCGGCTCGATGGGCGGCATGCAGTCGCTCGAGTGGGCGGTGAGCCACCCCGGCCGGCTCGAGCGCGTCGCCGTGCTCGCGGCACCGGCCTTCTCGAACGCCGACGCGATAGCGCTCAACTTCCTGCAGGGCGAGGCCGTGCACCTCGACCCCGCGTTCGCGGACGGCCACTACTACGAGGCGGCCGACGGCGAGGGCCCCTACCGCGGCCTCGCGCTCGCGCGGCGCATGGCGCTGCACAGCTACCGCTCCCCCACCGAGCTCAACGACCGGTTCGAGCGCAGCTGGCAGAGCGGCCTGACGCCGCTCGGCGGCGGGGGCCGCTACGCGGTCGAGAGCTACCTCGACTACCACGGCAACAAGTTCACGCGCCGGTTCGACGCCAACAGCTACCTCACGCTCGTGAGCGCCATGAGCTCGCACGACGTGGGCCGCGGGCGCGGCGGCACGGCGGCCGCCCTCGCGGGCGCGACGCCGAGGGCGCTCGTGCTCGCCATCGACAGCGACAGGCTCTACCCCGTCTCCGAGCAGGAGCACATCGCCGCCCACCTGCCGAACAACATCGACGGGTCGGTGCCGCACATCATCTCGTCGCCGTTCGGCCACGACGGCTTCCTCATCGAGGACGCCCTCGTGGGGCCGCAGATCGAGCGCCTGCTGAACAGCTGAGCAAAGCTCCGCTAGGCTGTCCCGTCATGGACGGGACGGCGGCGGTGCGGGTAGCGATCCTCGACGCCCAGCCGCTCGTCGCCGAGGCGCTCGCAAGCCTCGTCGCGCGCTCCGGCATCGAGGTCGTGGCCGTCGTCGCGACGTGGGAGGCGCTGCTCGGGCATCCTGCGATGCCCGCCGACGTCGTCGTGCTCGACCTGCACCTGCCCGACGGCCTGCTCGTCTCGACGCGCGTGGGCGAGCTCGCCGCGCTCGGCTGCGGCACCGTCGCGCTCAGCAGGCGCACGGATGCGATGTCCGTCGCGACCGCGATGCGCGCGGGGGCCCGAGCCTTCGTGGCCACCGCCGACTCCGCCGACGACCTCGTGGCGGCGATCCGCACGGCCGCGGCCGGCGGAGAGCACCTCGCCGCGCACCGGGCCGCCGCGGCACGCGGGGCGCGCACGGTCGACGACGCGGGTCTGGGTCGGCGCGAGGAGCGCGCCCTCGTGCTCTACTCCTCGGGCCGGTCGCTGCGCGAGGTCGCCGCGCAGATGGACACCACCGAGGAGACCGTGAAGTCGTACATCAAGCGCGCGCGGCGCAAGTTCCGCGCGCTCGGGGTCGACCTCGGCACGCGCGACAGCCTGCGGCGCCACGCCGCTGAGCAGGGCTGGACCGCAGGGACCTGAGGCCGGCGGGTGTCGGGAGCCGCGTTTCCCCTGCGGCTCCCGACCGTCCCCTGTGATGCCGGGTTCATCGTGCGGCCGTGACACGTCACGTACGCCCCTCTGTGCTACCGAGACTATCTCGGCGAATCGCGGAACTGTGCGCAATACTGCGGTGCGGCACCCCCACTTATGGGGCACGCTGTGCCACCATGTCCCCCGATGGATCTCATAGCCAAGGAGCGCGACAGGCTGCTCCAACGCACCGCCCGCGTCTACGGCCTGAGCTTCACCGTGGTCTCGCTCCTGTGCCTGGCCATCCCGGGAGCCGTCGACATGGCGAGCTTCTTCGTGTGCCTGCCGCTCTACCTCGTCATCGCGTTCTGCCAGTACCGCATCGGCTCGAGCCGCTCGATGCTGTGGGCGGTGCCCATCGTCGTCGCGGGGCTCGCCATCGTGGGCATCGTGACGCTGCTCGCGCCCGAGGGCACGGGCGAGGCGGGCATCTCGGCGATCGCCCAGCTCACCGCCGCATCGATGGCGTCCGTCGCCATCGTGCTGACCACCGAGCTGCTGCGCCGCGTCTTCCTCGGCGTCTCGTTCGCGCTCACGCTCGGCCTCACGGTCTTCCTCACGCTCCCCTTCCAGGCCCCGGGCCGCACCGTCGCGCTCCTCGTGCTCGGCTGGGTGCTCGCGACGATCATCGGCTTCTGGATCAGCGCGGGCGTGCCGCAGGCCGCCCGCCGCATCGCGAGCATCGGCCGCGCCCACCGGGCCGAGCGTCAGGCGAGCGAGACCGAGGCGCAGCGCCGCCAGGGCGCGCGCCTGCTGCACGACACCGTGCTCGCGACCCTCACCCTCCTCGCCCACTCGGGCGTGGGCGTGGCCCCCGAGGCCATGAAGCAGCAGGCGGCCGACGACGCGCGCCTCCTGCGCCAGCTGCGGCTGGGGGCGACGCCGACCCCGCAGTCGTCCGGGGTCTACAACCTCGAGAGCAACGACGAGACCGTGCTCGGCACGACCCTCGAGTCGGTCAAGCAGCGCTTCGGCCGCATGGGCCTCGAGGTGAGCTGGCACGGCACGGGCCAGGTGCTCCTGCCGAGCGACGTGCTCGACGCCTTCCTGCTCGCGCTCGCGGAATGCCTCGAGAACGTGCGCCGCCACTCCGGTGTCACCGAGGCGCACGTGACGATCACCGAGGACGAGACCATGGTGCGCGCCATGGTCACCGACTCGGGCGTGGGCTTCACCCTCGACGACGTCGACTCGGCCCGCCTCGGGTTCAAGGAGTCGGTGGTCGCACGCCTCAAGGAGGTCGGCGGCAAGGCCCGGCTGTTCTCCGCTCCCGGTTCGGGCACGACGGTCGTGCTGGAGGTGCCGCGATGACCTACGCACCGCCCGAGGAGAACACCCTCGGCGTCATCCTCGGCCGCGGAAAGCGCCGTGAGGCGGATGCGACGCGCCGCGTCATCCGCGCGGCGACCCCGCACCGCTCGAGCCTCGGCACGGGCTTCATCGGCATCGGCGCCGCCATCGTGTGCGGGCTCCGCGCCATCTACGGCCTCGCCTGGTTCGCGGGACAGGTCGCCGCGGGCGGCGTCTACACGCCGCTGTGGGCGGCGGCCGCCGCATGGGGCGTGCTCATCGCCGTGGTCGTCACGACGTTCGTCGTGTCGCGCGTGCTCGGGCATCTGCCGAACTGGCTCTTCGCCGTGTTCCTCGTGGGCCTCGCTGCGGCGGTCGCCCTCGACCTCTACTCCATCTGGCCGCTGCATGACATCGGCCGCCACGCGACCGCCGCGGTCACGGCCGGCATGGCGCTCATCGTGGTGCTCACGCTGCGGCGCACGCGCGACATCCTCATCTCGGTGAGCGTGCTCGGCGCGGCGCTCCTCGCCGCCATGATCCTCAACACGCCGTTCGACCCGGACTACTTCGCGCCCCAGCTCACGACGCTCGCGTTCGCGGTGCTCCCCGCGGTCGTCGGCGTCGTCGTGATCGGCGGGTTCCGCCGCCTCGTGCAGGTCGAGCTCGACCGCGTGCTCGTGCAGAGCACCGTCTCGGCGCCGCGCTTCGCGGTCGGCATGATGGCGTCGGAGGAGCTCGCACGCCTCGACCTCGCCGCCGAGGAGCTGCTCGACAGCGTCGCGCAGGGCAAGGTCACTCTTCCGCTCGACCCCAAGACCGCGTCGGTCGCCGCGTCGCTCGCCACCGAGCTGCGCCTGCACCTCATCGAGGGCCGTCGCGAGACGTGGCTGTACCACGCCATCACGGAGTCCGACCACCTCGGCAAGGCCGTGACCCTCAACGACAAGTCGAGCCTCGCGGGCCTCCTCGACCCGCAGCAGCGCGACGGGCTGCTCTCGACGGCGTGGCTGCTCGTGAGCGACGGCGTCAAGAACCAGAGCCGCACCGTGCAGATCACGGTGGGCCCCGCCACCGACTCCCTCGAGACGCGCGAGGGCCGCAAGATCACCGTGCCCATCGTCATCGAGACCACCGGTGTCGCACGTAATCGCGTCGACCCGGCCACGTGGGACGCCATCCGCAAGGTCGGCCAGTACAGTGACTCCACCCAGAACTCCAGCCTCCGCGTCGACATCGCGTGCCTCGTCGACAACCCTGCAGACCAATAGCCCAAGAAGAAGGAACACACAGTGACCGACTCGACTGACCGCATCCGCGTCGCCCTCGTCGACGACCACCGGATGCTCCTCGGTGCCCTCACCGAGTGGATCGGCAACGCCGCGGACGACATCGCCATGGTCGCCGCGGTGCCCACGTGGCCAGAGCTCATCACGCACCCGGAGTTCCCCGTCGACGTCGTGCTGCTCGACCTCGACCTCAAGGACAACATCCCGGTCTCGCTCAAGATCAACACCCTCAAGACCACGGGCGTCAAGGTCGTGCTCATGAGCACGTACTCCGAGCCCAACGTGGTGCGCGAGGCCCTCGCGGCGGGCGCCCTCGGCTACCTCGTCAAGAGCGAGGATGCGGGCATGATCGTCGAGGCGATCCGCGCGGCGTCGAAGGGCGAGTCGTTCATCTCGGCCGAGCTCGACCTCGCCCTCAACGCGGGAGAGATCGGCGGCTCCCCCAAGCTCTCCGCCCAGGAGCGCCGCGTCATGGCCCTGTACGGCGGCGGCGAGCCCGTCAAGGCCGTCGCGTTCCAGCTCAGCATCTCCGAGGAGACCGCCAAGAGCTACCTCAAGCGCATCCGCGAGAAGTACCGCGTGGCGGGCTTCGACGTGGGCACGAAGGTCGCGCTACGCAAGCGTGCGATCGAGGACGGCATCCTCGTCGAGAGCGACCTTCCCCGCAGCTTCTAGCGCGTCACGGCGCCGGGTGCGGCGCTCGAGAGCCACGCTCACGAGCGCCAGCCCGACACCGGGGATGCACAGCAGCAGGCCCACCCACGTGGGCGAGAGGTAGCCGAGCCCGGCCGCGATGGTGAGTCCGCCGAGGTACGCGCCCAGGCTGTTGCCGATGTTGAGGGCCGAGTGGTTGATCGCCGCGGCGAGCGACTGGGCGTCGCCCGCGACATCCATGAGCCTCGTCTGGATCGCCGGCGAGAGGGCCGAGGCCGCCCCGCCCACGAGGAAGCTGAACACGAAGAGGCCGACGGGCGTGTGCGCGGTGAGGGCGAAGCCCGCGAGCGACACCGCGAAGAGGCCGAAGCACACGAAGAGGGTCTTCATGACGTGGTGGTCGGCGGCGCGCCCGCCCGCGAGGTTGCCGATCGTCATGCCGATGCCGACGCCCGCGAGCACCCACGGCAGCATGACAGGGTCGAGCTGCGTGACGTTCGCCGCGACGGGCGCGATGTAGGTGTAGACCGCGAAGAACCCGCCGAAGCCGAGCGAGCCCAGCAGCAGCGTGAGCCAGATCTGCGGGCGGCGGAACACCGTCAGCTCGCGGCGCATGGTCGCGGCGGGGTCGCCCTGCTGCAGGGGCACGAGGAGCGCGACGGCGACGAACGTCGCCGCGAAGACCGCGGCCACGGCGAGGTAGGCGACGCGCCAGCCCGCCTGCTGCCCGAGGAACGTGATGGCCGGCACGCCCACGACGTTGGCGATCGTGAGGCCCGCGAGCACGAACGCGACGCCGCGGCCCCGTTTGCCGGGGCCCATGAGCGAGGCCGCGACGAGCGCGGCGATGCCGAAGTAGGCGCCGTGCGGGAGGGCGGCGACGAAGCGCGCCACGAGCACGAGCCCGAAGGTCGGCAGGAGGGCGGAGGCGACGGTGCCGAGCACGAACACTCCCACGCACGCGAGCAGGAGCTGCTTGCGGGGGAAGCGCGCGGCGAGCGCCGCGATCGTCGGGGCGCCCACGACGACGCCCAGCGCGTACGCGGAGACGAGCCATCCCGCCTGCGCGTTCGCCTTCTCGTGCGAGACCGCCCACACCCCGGGCAGGAGGTCGGCGGCCAGGTTGGGCAGCAGGCCCATGGCGACGAACTCGGTGAGGCCGATGCCGAAGCCGCCGAGGGCGAGGGCGAGGATGGCCAGGCGCAGTCGCGCGGGTGACAGGGACAAGGGGTGCCGATCGTGGTGGGCGGACGGGACGTGCTCACCGTCGAGCCGAGACCCCAGTCTACGACCGGTCGACCTGTTCCGGGCGGTCGTGGAACGGCCACACCGACGGCAGCCAGTCGGTGTCGTCGTGCTCGTCGACACCGGGCTGCCCGGGCGCGACGACGACCGCGACGACCGCCCAGCCGAGAAGCACGAACTCGAGGAGGTTCCGCAGCGTGAGCACGAGCACCATGGCCGGGTTGAGGTACAGCAGCTCGAGGTAGAGGTAGGGGTACACGACCTGGGTGAGCCCGGCGATCACGAGCGCGAGCACCGCGGGCACCCGGAACGACCGCCCGTGACCGGCGGCGCTCGTCGCGAGGCCGAGCACGACGGGCACGGCGAGCCAGCCGATGAACTGCGGCGACCCCACCTTGTTGAGGGCGATGAGCGCGGTGACGAGTGCGAGCGCGAGCGGGGGGAAGAGGTCGCCCGCCGACGCCCCCGCGCGCTGCGCCCGGACGCCGAGGGCGGCGATCGCGAGCACGGCGATGCCCAGCACGGGCGTCATGAGGGCGCCCGCGAGCTCGATGCCCGGCCCCTCGACCTGGTAGGTCAGGATCTGCGTGTCGTAGTACACGCGCGTGTGCGGCTCGCCGACGACGCCGAGCCACAGCCACGGGGTCGCAAGCGGCGACTCGACCTGCACCCCCCGGCCCGTTTGCTGCGTGATGAAGCTGAACACGTTGAGGCCGCTCCCGAACGTGAGCGCGAACGCGATGATGAAGCCCGACACGACGAGCACGGCGGCGAGGATCCTGCCGCGGTCGCGCAGCGCGATGAGCGCAGCACCGATGAGCGCCGCCGGCCACACCTTGACCCAGGTGGCGATGGCGAGGATGACCGCGGCCGCCCGCGGCCGCGTCGCGATGAGGGTCACGCCCACGAGCGCGAGCGGGACCGTGACCGAGTCGATGCGCCCGAGCGCGATCGGTCCGAGCACGACGAGGAACGCCACCCACCACCACGCGACGCCCACGCGCTCGCGCGAGCGGCCCCATCCCGTGATGAAGCCGAAGGCCACGGCGTCGAGCACCATGATCATCGTGAGCCACGTCGCGCCGTACTGGTCGGGGCCGAACACCGTCGCGATGAGCATGGGCACGAGCGCCACGACGGGGTAGACCCACACGCTGTCGATGCCGACCCAGAAGCCCGCGGTCATGGCCTGGTCCATCCAGAACTTGTAGACGATCGTCACGTCGCCGAGCGGCAGGCCCGGGGAGTAGAGGTTGAGCAGGCCGAGCCACAGGTGCGCGAGGATGAACGCGGCCCACACGGCCGCCGGGCTGCGCACGACGGCACGGAGATTCACCCGCACAGCGTAGCCCGGTAACAATTCGTGACGGTTTCGCCTCGCGCGGGCGGCGTGCGGGAAGATTGCTGCATGACCCACAGCATCCTTTCCCGCGCCCTCGCCGTGGCCGGCGCCGCCGCGATCGCCGTCTCCCTCGCCGCCTGCTCCCCGTCGACGCCCACGGGCGACGAGACCGCCGCCTCGAGCGGCTACGTCACCGAGGGCAAGCTCACCATCGGCACCGGTGAGCCCGCCTACTACCCCTGGGTGATCGACGACGCCCCCGAGTCGGGCGAGGGCTTCGAGGCCGCAGTCGCCTACGCCGTGGCCGAGCAGCTCGGCTTCGCCAAGGAGGACGTCGTCTGGGTGCGCTCGACCTTCGACCAGGCCATCGCGCCCGGGCCCAAGGACTTCGACTTCAACCTGCAGCAGTTCTCGATCACCGACGAGCGCAAGCAGAGCGTCGACTTCAGCTCGCCGTACTACGAGACCACGCAGGTCGTCATCACGACCGCGACGTCGAAGGCCGCGAGCGCCACGTCGATCGCCGACCTCCAGGGCCTGCTCATCGGCGCCCAGACCGGCACGACGAGCTTCACCGCCATCGAGCAGGTCATCAAGCCGACCGCGGGCGCGCAGGTGTTCAACACCAACGACGACGCCAAGCTCGCCCTCGAGAGCGGCACCGTCGACGCGATCGTCGTCGACCTGCCCACGGCGTTCTACCTCACGGGCGTGGAGCTCACGGGCGGCCTCATCGTCGGCCAGCTCCCGCAGGCCGAGGGCACGACGGGCGACCAGTTCGGCCTCGTCCTGCCCAAGGACAGCCCCCTGACCGCGAAGGTCTCGGCCGCCGTCGACGCGCTGCGCGACAGCGGCAAGCTCCAGGAGATCGCCGACCAGTGGCTCGCGGACGCGGGCTCGGCGCCCCTCCTGAAGTAGTACCGTTTTCAAGGTGATCAACGAGGAGGCCCGACGGCCGAGCGATATCGAGCTCGACCGCCGGGCCTTCCGACGTCGTCAGGGGCTCCGCTCCGTCGGCATCAGCCTGCTGAGCACGCTCGTGCTCGCGGTGGCGGCGTGGCTGTTCCTCATCAACACCCCGGGCTGGGCGGTCGTCCAGCAGAAGTTCTTCAACCCGGAGATCGCCCTCGCGGCGCTCCCCCGCGTGTGGGACGGCTTCCTGCTCAACCTGCGCGTTCTCTTCTTCGCCGTCATCGGCGTCCTCGTCGTGAGTGTCGTCGTGTCGGGCATCCGCACGCTGCGCGGTCCCGTGTTCTTCCCCCTGCGCGCCCTCGCGTCGGCGTACACCGACCTGTTCCGCGGCACGCCCCTCATCATCACGCTGTTCATCGTCGGGTTCGGCATCCCCGGGCTCATCGGGTCCACCGGGCCGCGCATCCCGTCCGAGGTGCTCGGCACGATCGCGCTCGTGCTCACGTACGGCGCCTACGTCTCCGAGGTGTTCCGCGCGGGCATCGAGGCAGTGCACCCGTCGCAGCGCCTCGCGGCCCGCTCGCTCGGCCTCTCGCACGGGGCGTCGATGCGGCGCATCATCCTGCCCCAGGCCGTGCGCAAGGTCACGCCCGCGCTCATGAACGACTTCGTCGCCATGCAGAAGGATGTCGGGCTCATCTCGGTGCTCGGTGCCGTCGACGCCGTGCGCGGGGCCCAGATCGAGACGGCGCACTTCTTCAACTACACGCCGTACGTCGTCGCGGGGCTGCTCTTCGTCATCCTCGCGCTGCCCATGATCCGCTTCACCGACTGGTACACCGCCCGCCTGCGCGCGCGCGAGCAGATCGGCGGGATCGTATGACCGAGGTGCTGCGGGTCGAGAACATCTGGAAGGCCTACGGGGACCGGCCCGTGCTGCGCGGCATCGACCTGGCCGTCGACTCGCACGAGGTCGTCGCGCTCATCGGGGCGAGCGGGTCGGGCAAGTCGACGCTCCTGCGCACGATCAACCTGCTCGAGCGGATCGACGACGGGCAGATCTGGCTCGCGGGCACGGACATCTCGACGCCCACGACGAAGGCCGACGCCGTGCGCGCGCGCATCGGCGTCGTCTTCCAGCACTACAACCTGTTCCCGCACCTCTCCGTGCTCGACAACGTGACCCTCGCGTCGCGCTTCGTGCTCAAGGTGCCGCGCGCGCAGGCCGAGGCGCACGGCCTCGAGCTGCTCGGGCGCATCGGCCTCGCCGACCAGGCGCGGTCGTTCCCCGACCGGCTCTCGGGCGGACAGCAGCAGCGCGCCGCGATCGTGCGGGCCGTCGCGACGAACCCCGAGCTGCTGCTGCTCGACGAGATCACGAGCGCCCTCGACCCCGAGCTCGTGGGCGAGGTGCTCGACCTGGTGCGCGAGCTCAAGGACGAGGGGACGACGATCGTCATGGCGACCCACGAGATGGCGTTCGCACGCGACATCGCCGACCGCGTGGTCTTCCTCGACGAGGGCAGGATCGTCGAGCAGGGCGCTCCCGCGCAGGTGTTCGGCTCGCCCGCGCAGCCGCGCACGCGCGAGTTCCTGTCGCGCTTCCTGGGCTAGGCCAGCAGGGCCGCGATCGTCGCGGGCAACGCGTGCGCGAGCCCGAGGATCGTGAGCGGTCCGCCGCCCGAGGCGCGCCCCGCCGCGAGTCCGTGCAGCACGGCCGCGGTCGCCGCGAGCCGCGCGAGCTCCTGCGGGTCGGCCGCGACCTGCTCCGAGTGCGTCGCGACGAGTGCCCCGAGGATGCCCGCGAGCGCGTCCCCCGCCCCGGCGGTCGCGAGCCACGTGGGGGCGACGGACGCGGACAGCAGGATGCCCGGCCCCGCCGCGTACGTCGTGTGGCCCTTGAGCAGCACCGTCACCCCGAGGTCGTCGGCCGCGCGGCGCGCGTGGCCGGCCGGATCCTCGGCGACGGTCGCGCGCGGGGCGCCGAGCAGGCGCGCGAGCTCGCCGTGGTGCGGAGTGAGCACGACGGGTGCCGACGCCCTGTCGTGCAGGTCGAGCGCTCCGCCGTCGAGCACGGCGGGCACGCCCTGCGCGAGCGCGCGCACGAGGGGCTCGGGGTCGCGCTCGACGTGGTCCATGCCGGAGCCGAGCAGCCACGCCTGGACGCGGCCGTCGGCGGTCACGGCCTCGGGGCGGCGCTGCAGCACGAGCTCCTTCGCCCCGCCCGTGTAGCGGATCATCCCCACACCCGTGTGGGCTGCGGCCTCGACCCCGAGCACGGCCGCGCCCGGGTACATCGCCGAACCCGTGATGACGCCGAGCACGCCCCTGCTGTACTTGTCGTCGTCGCGCCCGGGCACGGCGATGCGCGTCGCGGCGTCGGACGGGGTCCACTCGGTGCTGGGGCTCACGAGACTCACGATAGTTTGGGCTCGTGGCTATCAGCATCCCCGGTCGTGTCGTCGTGTTCGACTACGGGGAGGTGATCTCGCGGTCGCCGAGCGATCCCGACCGCGCTGCCCTCGTCGCCATCGCGGGGGTGACCGACGAGGACAGGTTCTGGGAGGTCTACTGGGCCCACCGCGACGGGCTCGACCAGGGGTCGACGAGCATCGTCGACTACTGGGCCCTCGTGGCCGCCGACCTCGGCACGACGTGGCGCGCCTCGACGGTGCACGCGCTGTGGATCGCCGACTTCCGCGGGTGGTGGAGCCTCGAGCCCGCGACGCTCGACCTCATCGAGGAGCTGCACGAGGGCGGCACGCGCGTCGTGCTGCTGTCGAACGCGGGCTTCGACTTCGCCGACCCGTTCCGCCGCTCCCCCATGGCGCAGTTCTTCGAGCGCATGTTCGTGAGCGCGGAGATGGACGCGATCAAGCCCGATCCGGGCATCTACGAGGAGGTGGCCGCCGAGCTGGGCATCCCCCTCGAGGCCATGGTCTTCATCGACAACAAGTCGGCCAACACGGACGCGGCGGCGGCGCTCGGCGTCACCACCCACCACTTCACGGGCACGGACGGCCTCGACGCCTTCCTGCGCTCGCTCGAGCCGTGAGCGCGCTCTTCACGCCGCTCGCGCTGCGCGGCACGACGTTCCGCAACCGGCTGTGGCTCGCGCCGCTGTGCCAGTACTCGGTCGAGGAGCGCGACGGCGTGCCCACCGACTGGCACCTCGCGCACCTGGGCTCGTTCGCGATCGGCGGCGTGGGCCTCGTCATGACCGAGGCGACGGCCGTGAGCCCCGAGGGCCGCATCAGCCCCGAGGACACGGGCATCTGGAACGACGAGCAGGTCGCCGCCTGGTCGCGCATCACGGCGTTCGTGCGCGCGCAGGGCGCCGTCGCGGGCATCCAGCTCGCCCACGCGGGGCGCAAGGCGTCGACCTGGCGGCACTTCGACCCGCGCTTCGGCGCCTCGGTGCCTGCCGACGACGGCGGCTGGCCGACCGTCGCGCCGTCGGCCGTCGCGTTCCCCGGCTACGCCGAGCCGCGCGCGCTGCACGCCGACGAGCTGGCGGGCGTCGCCGCCGACTTCGCCGCGGGCGCCCTGCGCGCCCTCGCGGCGGGCTTCCAGCTGCTCGAGATCCATGCCGCGCACGGCTACCTGCTGCACCAGTTCCTCTCCCCGCTCTCCAACCTGCGCGACGACGAGTACGGCGGCAGCCTCGAGAACCGGGCGCGGCTGCTGCTCGAGGTCGTGCGCGCCGTGCGCGCGGCCGTGGGCGAGCACGTCCCGCTGCTCGTGCGGCTCTCCGCCACCGACTGGGCCGAGGGCGGCGTCGACCAGGAGCAGGTCGCCGCGGTCGCCGGCTGGGCCCGCGACGCGGGTGCCGACCTCTTCGACATCTCGACGGGCGGACTCGTGGGCGGCGTGCGGATCCCGCTCGGCCCCGGCTACCAGGTGCCCTTCGCCGAGTTCGTGCACGAGACCGCGGACGCGCCCGTGAGCGCGGTCGGGCTCATCACGACGGCGCAGCAGGCCGAGGATGTTGTCGCCTCCGGCCGCGCGGACGCCGTCATGATGGGCCGGGAGCTCATGCGCGACCCGCACTTCGTGTGGCGGGCGGCCGCGGAGCTGGGAGTGGATATCGACTACTACCCGCCCCAGTACCTACGCTCGCGCTATGCCCTCCGGTAGTCCCGCCCGCGGCCTCTTCTTCGGCTTCCTCGGCGTGCTCATCTTCTCGTTCACGCTCCCCATGACGCGCATCTCGGTGGCCGAGCTCGCGCCCCTCTTCATCAGCAACGGCCGCGCCGTCGTCGCGGGCGCCCTCGCGATCGCCGTGCTCGCATTCGCGCGGCAGCGCTTCCCCCGCGGCAGGCAGTGGCTGCGTCTCGCAGTCGTCGCGGGAGGCGTGATCTTCGGATTCCCGCTCTTCACGTCTTTCGCCCTGCAGACCGTGCCCTCCGCCCACGGCGCCGTCGTCATCGGCCTGCTCCCCGCGGCGACCGCCGTGGCCGCCGTCATCCGCGGCAAGGAGCGCCCGTCGCTCACCTTCTGGCTCGCGAGCGGGGCGGGCGTGCTCTCCGTCGTCGCCTTCGTCGCGATCGCGGGCGGCGGGCTCGAGGGCCTGCGCCCCGGCGACCTCCTCCTGCTCGGCGCCGTCGTCACGGCGGCGATCGGCTACGCGGAGGGAGCCCTGCTCGCGCGCGAGATCGGGTCGTGGCAGACCATCTGCTGGGCGCTCGTGCTCGCCCTGCCCGTGACCGTCGCTATCACGGCCGTGCTCGTCGCGCCGGGCTGGCCGCAGGCGGGGGCACCCGCGTGGATCGGCTTCGGCTACATGTCGCTGTTCAGCATGTTCCTCGGCTTCTTCGCGTGGTACCGCGGCCTCGCCATCGGTCCCATCGCGCGCGTGAGCCAGATCCAGCTCGTGCAGCCCGTGCTCACGATCGTGTGGTCGGCGCTGCTCGTCGGGGAGGCGCTCGACTGGACGGTGTGGGTGGGCGCCGTCGTCGTCATCCTCTTCGCCGCCCTCGCGGTGCGGGCGCGCGTGCGCGCGGCTAGGGCCGCCGCCTAGTCGCGTCCTGCACCTCGCCCACGAGCTCCTCGATGATGTCCTCGAGGAAGAGCACCCCGCGCGTCGCGCCGTTCTCGTCGAACGCGCGGGCGACGTGCACGCCCGAGCGGCGCATCGTCGCGAGCGCGTCCTCGAGGTCGGTGCCGCGGAATATCGAGATGAGCTGGCGGATGCGCTTCGGCGGCACGGGCTCGTCGAACTCGTTCTCGTCGTCGAGGTCGATGACGTCCTTGAGGTGCAGGTAGCCGGTCGGCTCCCCCGCGTCGTCGACGAGGATGTACCGCGAGAAGCCGCGCTGGGCCACGGCCCGCTCGACGTCGGCGGGCGTCGCATCCTCGGGCAGGGTGACGAGCGAGCCCATACCGACCGCGACGTCGCGCACCTTCTTCGACGTGAACTCGAACGCCGCGGAGAGCGTGCCGCCCGCGTCGGTGAGCACGCCCTCGCGCGTCGACTGCGCGACGATCGTCGCGACCTCGTCGAGCGTGAAGACGCTGTTCGCCTCGTTCTTGGGCGTCACGCGGAACAGCCGCAGCACGCCGTTGGCGATCGCGTTGAGCGCCCAGATGATCGGGTTGAACACACGCGCGACGAAGACGAGCGGCGGCGCGAGCAGCAGCACGGCGCGGTCGGGCAGCGAGAACGAGATGTTCTTGGGCACCATCTCGCCGAGCACCACGTGCAGGAACGACACGAGCAGCAGCGTGATGATGAACGCGATGGTGCCGATGGCCTCCTCGGGCAGGCCCGTGAGGTGCAGCGGGATCTCGAGCAGGTGGTGGATCGCCGGCTCCGACACGTTGAGGATGAGCAGCGACGCCACGGTGATGCCGAGCTGGCAGGCCGCGAGCATGAGCGTCGCGTGCTCCATCGCCCACAGCGCGGTCTTCGCCGCGCGCGAGCCCGCCTCGGCGCGCGGCTCGATCTGCGAGCGGCGCGCGGAGATGACGGCGAACTCGGCGCCGACGAAGAAGGCGTTGACGAGCAGCAGCACGAACAGCCAGACGATTCCCCAGACGTCCATCAGCCCTCACCCCCGGCCTCGACGACCACCGGTGTGTAGCGCACGCGGTCGATGCGGCGCCCGTCGAGGCGCTCGATGCGGAAGACCCCGCCCGGCACCTCGACCTGGTCGCCCACGACGGGGAGCCGGCCGAGCTCGCTCATGAGCCAGCCCGCGACGGTCTCGTACGGGCCCTCCTCGGGAACCGAGACGCCCGTGCGCTCGAGCAGCTCGTCGGGCCGCAGGATGCCGGGGAACGTGAACCACAGGCGCGAGCGCACGACGTCGGGCTTCGACCGATCGTGCTCGTCGGACACCTCGCCCACGAGCTCCTCGACGAGGTCCTCGAGGGTCGCGACGCCCGCCGTGCCGCCGTACTCGTCGAGAACCACGGCCATCTGGTAGCCGCGGCCGCGCAGCTCGGCGAGCAGGCCGTCGAGCTTCATGGTCTCGGGCACGCGCAGCGCCTCCGACTGCAGGGCGGAGACCGGCACCTCGGCACGGCGCTCGCGCGGCACGGCCACGGCCTGCTTGACGTGCACGATGCCCACGACGTCGTCGATGCTGTCGTCGATGACGGGGAAGCGCGAGAACCCCGTGCGGCGCGCGAGGTCGATGACGTCCTGCGCGGCGTCCGTGCGGTCGACGCTCGCGACGCGGGGGCGGGGTGTCATGACATCCTGCGCGGTGTGGTCCGCGAAGGCGAGGGTGCGCGCGAGCAGCGTCGCCGTGTCGTTGTCGAGGCTGCCCTCGCTCGCGGAGCGGCGCACGAGCGACGTGAGCTCCTCGGCGGTGCGCGCGCCCGAGAGCTCCTCCTTGGGCTCGATGCCGAAGAGGCGCAGGATGCCGTTCGCCGAGTTGTTCAGGAGCGCGACGGCAGGGCGGAACACGGCGGTGAACACGACCTGGAAGGGCACGACGATCTTGCCGGTCGCGCGCGGGAGCGAGAGCGCGAGGTTCTTCGGCACGAGCTCGCCGATGATCATCGAGAGCAGGGTCGCGACGAGGATCGCGATGATCGTCGAGACGACGGACACCGCGGCCTTCGGCAGGAAGCCCGCGAAGAGCGGCGCGAGGAACGAGCTGAACGCCGGCTCGAGCGTGTAGCCCGTGAGCAGCGTCGTGATCGTGATGCCGAGCTGGGCGCTCGAGAGGTGCGTCGACGTGTGCTTGAGCGCGCCGATGACCATGCCGAGGCCGCGCTCGCCGCGCTCCTGGCGCACCTCGAGGTCTGAGCGGTCGAGGTTCACGAGCGCGAACTCGGACGCGACGAAGAAACCGGTACCTACGGTGAGCAGGAGGCCCACCCCGAGCATGATCAGCTCGTACAAGGATGGGCCTTACTGGGAGGGTCGTCCATTATCTGAGCAAGTCTATAGGCGGCGGCGCCCGCAGCGCTGCGCGCCCGTTCCCGCATCCCGCGCTCGCTCCTAGCGACCGCGCGGTGCGGGAACGGGCGCGCGTCAACAACGATCTGCTGCGGATGCGCGTGCACAGGCAACCCTGGGCGAACCCCGCGCGCCGCCCGCACGGGGCACTCTGTCAGGCATGCAGCCTCCGGCACCCCTCCACCTCACCTCCGAGCTGGCCCGAGTGGGCCTCGATCCCCGCGGATCGGACTTCGTGCGCGTGCGCCGAGGCGTCTACGCACCCCGCGGGGACTGGGCGGATGAGGGTGGCCGCGGACTCCTGCGCATCCGCGCGGTGGATCTCGCCGCCGTGGAGCCCCCGCTCTTCTCTCACCGCTCCGCCGCGACGGTGTGGGGCCTGCCGTTCCTGCGAGCCGGTGCTCCCATCGCCGAGACGCTCGTCGCGCCGGCGCGGGGCGGCAGGTCGGGGCGCGGCATCGTGCGCCGCTGCGTCGATCTCGACGCCGTGTCCGAGTGCTTCGTGCAGGGCTTGCGTGTCACATCCCTCGAACGGACGCTCATCGATCTGGCCCGCACCCTGCCGTTCGCGTCCGCGGTCATGGCGTTCGACTTCGCGGTCAACGATGACGGTGGACGGCGGGCGCCCCTCACCACGATCGAGCTCGTCACAGCGGAGCTCGCGAGGCTGGACATCCGCCGCGGCCTCGCTCGGGTGATGCGGGCGATCGAGTTCGCGGACCCTCGCAGCGAGTCGCCGAACGAGTCCCTCAGCCGGGCGCGGATCTTCGAGCTCGGCTTCCCGTCGCCCGACCTCCAGGTAGAGATCGCCCACCACACCGGCGTCGTCGACCGGGTGGACATGTTGTGGCGGGAGCACGGACACATCGGCGAGTGCGACGGGCTCGCGAAGTATCGCGACCCGGCGCTCCGGGGCGGCAGGTCGCCCGAAGACGTGCTCGTCGACGAGAAGCGACGGGAGGACCGACTCCGCTCCCGCTACTCGCGGCTCACGCGGTGGGAATGGGGCGACGCGCTCGTTCCGACGCGGCTGCGGGACATCCTGCTCAACGCGGGGTTGCCGCTGCTCACGCGCGCACAGTTGCGCGCCCGCTAACGGAACGCGCGGCCGCTCCCTACGACCGCGCGACGCACGAGCGACCGCGCAACGCCTACCACGACACCGGCAGGGCCTTGCCCTCCTCGTAGCCGGCGGCGGACTGGATGCCGACGAGCGCGCGCTCGTGGAACTCCGCGAGGTCGGTGGCACCCGCGTAGCTCAGCGAGCTGCGCACGCCCGACGTGATCATGTCGAGCAGGTCCTCGAGCGAGGGGCGCAGCGGGTCGAGGTAGATCTTCGAGCTCGAGATGCCCTCCGCGAAGAGCGTCTTGCGCGCGAGCTCGTAGGCGTCGAGCTTGTCGAACCGCTCGCGCACGGCCTTCGTGGAGGCCATCCCCCAGCTCTCCTTGTAGGCGCGCCCGTTCTCGTCGAGGGCGAGGGTGCCCGGCGCCTCGATGGTGCCCGCGAACCACGAGCCGATCATGACAGAGGCCGCACCCGCGGCGAGCGCGAGGGCGACGTCGCGCGGGTAGCGCACGCCGCCGTCGGCCCACACGTGCGCGCCGAGGGCGCGCGCGGCGTCGGCGGTCTCGAGCACCGCGGAGAACTGCGGGCGGCCCACCGCGGTCATCATGCGCGTCGTGCACATGGCGCCGGGGCCCACGCCGACCTTGATGATCGTCGCGCCCGCCCCCACGAGGTCGTTGACGGCGTCGGTCGTGACGACGTTGCCCGCGACGATGGGCACGCCGAGGTCGAGCGCGGCGACCGCGGCGATCGCGCGGACCATGCCGTCCTGGTGGCCGTGGGCGGTGTCGATGACGATGACGTCCGCGCCCGCCTCGACGAGGGCGCGCGCCTTGGCCGCCGGGTCGCCGTTGATGCCGACGGCCGCCGCGACCGACAGCCGTCCCCGCGCGTCGAGGGCCGGCTGGTAGAGCGTCGAGCGCAGCGCGCCCTTGCGGCTGAGCGTGCCCACGACCCTGCCGTCGTGCAGCACGGGCGCGAACTGGATGCCCGCCGCGACGAGCAGGTCGAACGCCGCGCGCGGGCCGTCGAGCTCGTCGATGTCGATCGACGTGAGCGGCCCGCCGAGGAGGTCGCCGAGGCGCGATCCCGGGAGGGCCGTGGCGAGGCGCTCGGCGGGGATGACCCCGAGGAACGCCCCGTGCTCGTCGTGGAGCACGATGCCGTGCCCCTCCACGGCGGGCAGCTGGGTTAGCGCGGAGGCCACGGTCTCCTCCGGGCGGAGGTCGAGCGCGGCGTCGAAGCCCACGGGCTGCTGCTTGACCCAGCGGATGGCGGCGTCGAGGTCCTGGGCGTGCATGTCCTGCGGGAGCACGCCGAGCCCGCCGCGGCGCGCGAGGGTCGCGGCGAGGCGCGGGCCCGTCACCGAGTTCATGTTCGCGGAGACGATCGGGATCGTCGCGGAGGTGCCGTCGTGGGGCGCGAGGGACACGTCGAGACGGCTGCCGACCGCGGATCGGGACGGCACGAGGAACACATCGGAGTACGTGAGGTCGTGCACGGGCGACGTTTCATAAAAGCGCATGAAATTAACGCTAGCGCCACCCCGTCGCGCCAGCGCTTACGCAGGAAGAACCCTTAAGATATTTGAGGCGTGTCCACTGGCGGGCGCACCACAGTGGTTACAACCAAGAGAACTGAAAGTGGGCGGTCGGCTGTGTCAAGCCAAGTGACCGGAATCGCACCCGACGGAGACTCCTCGGGCGAATTCGGAGCCAACGAATGGCTCGTTGACGAGATGTACGAGCTCTACCTCAAGGACAAGAACCTCGTGGACGAGTCGTGGTGGCCGGTGCTCGAGGCCTACACGCGCACGGACCCCACCCCCACCGGCGCGATCACGATCCCCTCGCCCGAGGCCCAGGTCGGCGGCGAGGCCCAGATCCCCGAGGCCGTCGCGTCCGCCCCCGAGCAGCCCGCCGCGCCCCCCGCCCCCGAGCCCGCGCCGACGACGGGCAGCGCGCCCATCGCGCGCACCACGTCGGTGCAGGCCAAGCCGCAGCCCATCCCCGCGGATGCCCCGTCCGCCGGTGCCCCGGCCGAGACCGCCGAGCCCGCCGAGGCGCAGGACCAGGTCGCCGTGCTCAAGGGCGCGGCCAAGAGCCTCGCGTCGAACATGGACATGTCGCTCACGGTCCCGACGGCCACGAGCGTGCGGACCATCCCCGCCAAGCTCATGATCGACAACCGCATCGTCATCAACAACCACCTCAAGCGCGCCCGCGGCGGCAAGGTCTCGTTCACGCACCTCATCGCGTGGGCCATGGTCGAGACGCTCAAGGAGTTCCCGAGCCAGAACGTCTTCTACGACGAGATCGACGGCAAGCCCTCGATGGTCACGCCCGCCCACATCAACCTGGGCATCGCCATCGACATCCCCAAGCCCGACGGCACGCGCGCCCTCGTGGTGCCCGGCATCAAGCGCTGCGACACCATGGGCTTCGCCGAGTTCCTCGTCGCCTACGAGGATGTCGTCGCCCGCGGCCGCACCAACAAGCTCACCGCCGCCGACTACGCCGGCAACACCATCTCGCTCACGAACCCGGGCGGCATCGGCACCGAGCACTCCGTGCCGCGCCTCATGAAGGGCGCCGGCACGATCGTCGGCGCGGGAGCGCTCGAGTACCCGGCCGAGTTCCAGGGCGCGAGCCCCAAGACGCTCGCCGAGCTCGGCATCGGCAAGACCATCACGCTCACGAGCACCTACGACCACCGCGTCATCCAGGGCGCCGGCTCGGGCGAGTTCCTCAAGAAGATCCACGAGCGCCTCATCGGCGAGCACCTCTTCTACGAGAACATCTTCGCCGAGCTGCGCATCCCCTACGACCCCATCCACTGGGCCTCCGACATCTCGGTCGACCTCGCGGACAACGTCGACAAGACGGCGCGCGTGCAGGAGCTCATCAACGCGTTCCGCGTGCGCGGCCACCTCATGGCCGACACCGACCCGCTCGAGTACCGCCAGCGCTCGCACCCCGACCTCGACATCTCGAGCCACGGGCTCACGTTCTGGGACCTCGACCGCGAGTTCGTCACGGGCGGGTTCGCGGGCAAGCGCACGGCCCTGCTGCGCGACATCCTCGGCGTGCTGCGCGACTCGTACTGCCGCACGATCGGCATCGAGTACATGCACATCGCCGACCCCGCCCAGCGCCGCTGGATCCAGGAGCACGTCGAGCAGAAGTACGCGAAGCCGAGCCACGACGAGCAGATGCGCATCCTCGGCAAGCTCAACGAGGCCGAGGCGTTCGAGACGTTCCTGCAGACGAAGTACGTCGGCCAGAAGCGCTTCAGCCTCGAGGGCGGCGAGTCGACAATCGCGGCACTCGACGCGGTGATCCAGAAGGCGGCGGAGGCGAACCTCGAGGAGGTCGCGATCGGCATGGCCCACCGCGGCCGCCTGAGCGTGCTCACCAACATCGCCGGCAAGACCTACGGCCAGATCTTCCGCGAGTTCGAGGGCACGCAAGACCCGAAGACCGTGCAGGGCTCGGGCGACGTGAAGTACCACCTCGGCACCGAGGGCACCTTCACGGGCGCCGACGGGCGCACCATCCCCGTCTACCTCGCCGCCAACCCCTCGCACCTCGAGACCGTCGACGGCGTGCTCGAGGGCATCGTGCGCGCCAAGCAGGACCGCCGCCCCATCGGGTCGTTCACCGTGCTGCCGATCATGGTGCACGGCGACGCGGCCATGTCGGGCCAGGGCATCGTCGTCGAGATCCTGCAGATGTCGCAGCTGCGCGCGTACCGCACCGGCGGCACCGTGCACCTCAACATCAACAACCAGGTCGGCTTCACCACGCCGCCCGCCGAGGCGCACACGTCGATGTACTCGACGGATGTCGCCAAGACGATCCAGGCGCCCATCTTCCACGTGAACGGCGACGACCCCGAGGCCGTCGTGCGCGTCGCGGAGCTCGCGTTCGCGTACCGGCAGGAGTTCCACCGCGACGTCGTGATCGACCTCGTGTGCTACCGCCGCCGCGGCCACAACGAGGGCGACGACCCGTCGATGACGCAGCCGCTCATGTACAACCTCATCGAGGCGAAGCGCTCCGTGCGCACCCTGTACACCGAGGCCCTCGTCGGCCGCGGCGACATCACGCAGGAGGAGTACGAGGCGAGCCACCAGGACTTCCAAGACCGCCTCGAGCGCGCCTTCGCGGAGACCCACGCGGCCCAGACCGGCTCCATGCCCATCGTGACCGGCGACGCCGTGGCAGACCTCGAGAAGCCCGACTCCCAGCAGGCGGAGGGGGCGGGCGAGCCCGCGACCACCGGTGTCGACGAGTCGGTGATCCGCCTCATCGGGGATGCGCACGACAACCCGCCCGCCGGGTTCACCGTGCACCCCAAGCTCCAGCAGCTGCTCAAGAAGCGCGTCGAGATGAGCCGCAACGGCTCGATCGACTGGGGAATGGGCGAGCTCTTCGCCTTCGGCTCCCTGCTGCTCGAGGGAACCCCGGTGCGCATGGCGGGGCAGGATTCCCGGCGCGGCACGTTCGTGCAGCGCCACGCCGTGCTCCACGACCGTGAGAACGGCCAGGAGTGGCTGCCCCTCGCGAACCTGAGCGAGAACCAGGCCCGGTTCTGGATCTACGACTCGCTCCTGAGCGAGTACGCGGCGATGGGCTTCGAGTACGGCTACTCGGTGGAGCGCGCTGACGCCCTCGTGCTGTGGGAGGCCCAGTTCGGCGACTTCGCCGACGGCGCCCAGATCGTCATCGACACCTTCATCGCGAGCGGCGAGCAGAAGTGGGGCCAGCGCTCCGGCGTCGTGCTCCTGCTCCCCCACGGCTACGAGGGGCAGGGTCCCGACCACTCGTCCGCACGCATCGAGCGCTTCCTGCAGATGTGCGCCGAGAACAACATGACCGTGGCGCGCCCGTCGACGCCCGCGTCGTACTTCCACCTGCTGCGCCGCCAGGCGTACCAGCGCCCGCGCCGCCCGCTCATCGTGTTCACGCCCAAGGCCATGCTGCGCCTGCGCGGGGCCACGAGCGAGGTCGCGGACTTCACGCGCGGACGCTTCGAGCCCGTGCTCGACGACAACCGCCTCGCCCAGCAGGGCGTCGGCGACACGTCGTCGGTCAAGCGCGTGGTGCTCACGGCCGGCAAGATCTACTACGACATCATCGCCGAGCTCGACAAGCGCGAGTCGAAGGACATCGCCGTCGTGCGCATGGAGCAGTACTACCCGCTGCCCATCCAGGAGATGAACGCGGCGCTCGCGCAGTACCCGAACGCCGACCTCGTGTGGACGCAGGACGAGCCCGAGAACCAGGGCGCGTGGCCGTTCATCTGCCTCGAGCTGTCGAAGTACCTCAAGGGCCGCACGATCAAGGTCGCCTCGCGCCCGGCGTCCGCCGCGACCGCGACGGGCTCGTCGAAGCGCAGCGCGCAGGAGCAGGCCGACCTGATCGACCGGGCGCTGACGCTGGACTAGCGGCGTGAGGATGCGCGCGCTCGTCTCCGGCCAGGTGCAGGGCGTGGGCTTCCGGTGGGCCGTGCGCGAGCGCGCCGTGGGGCTGGGGCTCACGGGCTTCGCGCACAACCTCGCCGACGGCCGTGTCGAGGTGGAGGCCGAGGGCGACCGCATCGACGAGCTCAGCGCGTGGCTGCACGTCGGCCCGCCGTCGGCGCGCGTCGCAGGTGTGGACGTGACCGACATCCCCGACAAGGGCGACGCGGGCTTCCAGGTCGGCTAGTGCGGCGGCCGGTCGGCCTCGCGGCTACGCGTTCGCGAGCCGCGCCCTGATCGCGTCCATGAGCTCCTCGGGCGCGGTCTCTCGGCACGCCTTGCGCACCTTGAGGGTGAGCGCGAGGCCGATCATGTGCTCCTCGGTGCAGTCGACGCAGTTCTCCATGTGCTCGGCGACATCCGCCGCATCCTGCTTGGCGAGCTCGTTGTGGATGTACTCCTCGAGCTCTGCGCGGGCCTTGTCGCAGCCGCAGTCGGTCATTTCGGGGCTCCTGTGGGGGAGGGCGCGATGATGCCACGGTCGCGCGCGTACTCGGAGAGGGCTTCGCGGAGCATGCGCCTGCCACGGTGCAGACGGCTCATGACGGTGCCTACGGGGGTCTTCATGATGTCGGCGATCTCCTGGTAGGAGAACCCCTCGACATCGGCGAAGTAGACGGCAAGACGGAAGTCTTCCGGGATGGACTGCAGGGCATCCTTGACCGCGCTGTCGGGCAGGTGGTCGATGGCCTCGGCCTCGGCGGACCTCGTCGACGTCGACTGGGTCACCGACTCCGCGCCGCCGAGCTGCCAGTCCTCGAGGTCGTCGATGGTGCCCTGGTACGGGTTGCGCTGGTTCTTGCGGTAGTTGTTGATGAACGTGTTCGTCTGGATGCGGTACAGCCACGCCTTGAGGTTGGTGCCCTGCTGGTACTGCCCGAACGCCTGGAACGCCTTGACGAACGTCTCCTGCACGAGGTCGGCCGCGTCGGCGGGATTGCGCGTCATGCGCATCGCCGCCGCGTAGAGCTGGTCTGCGAAGGGAAGTGCCTGCTCCTGGAAGAGCTCGCGCTTGGCGCGAGCCTCGTCCGGAGCCTCATCGGTAGTCATCAGCGGCAATTCTAGGCCGCGTTCGAGAACCATCGTCATGGAGGGGTGAACCGACGGGAGCGCCAGACTATTCCTCGGTACGCTGGTGGCGATGGCGATCTCGAGGACAGCACAGCCCCAGTTCAACCCGTACGGCGACGACGACCCCGTGCAGCCGGTCGACGACGGCCCCTGGGCCGCGCCCGTCGCCGCCCGCCCGCTGAGCGCCGTGCTGCGCCTCCCCGGCTCGAAGAGCCTCACCAACCGCGAGCTCGTGCTCGCCGCGCTCGCCAACGGGCCGTCGCTCCTGCGCGCCCCCCTGCACTCCCGCGACACCGCGCTCATGATCGAGGCGCTGCGCACCCTCGGCACCTCGATCGAGGAGGTGCCGGGCCAGGGCGGCTTCGGCCCCGACCTGCTCGTGACGCCCGCCGAGCTGTTCGGCGGCTCGATCGACTGCGGCCTCGCGGGCACGGTCATGCGCTTCCTGCCGCCCGTCGCGGCCCTCGCGCTCGGCCCTGTGGCCTTCGACGGGGATGCCGCCGCGCGCAAGCGCCCCATGCGCACGACCATCGACTCGCTCCGGGCCCTGGGCGTCGACGTGAGCGACGACGGCCGCGGCGCGCTCCCCTTCAGCCTCTACGGGACGGGATCCGTCGCGGGCGGCGACCTCGAGATCGACGCGAGCGCCTCGAGCCAGTTCGTCTCGGGCCTGCTGCTCTCCGCGCCCCGCTTCGAGAAGGGCCTCCGGCTGCGCCACACGGGCGACACCCTGCCGAGCCTCCCCCACATCGAGATGACGATCGCGACCCTCGCGGCGCGCGGCGTCGTCGTCGAGAACCCCGAGCCGGGGCTGTGGGTCGTCGAGCCGTCCGAGATCCAGGCGCTCGACGTGGACATCGAGCCCGACCTCTCCAACGCCGGCCCGTTCCTCGCGGCGGCGCTCGTCGCGGGCGGCACCGTCACGGTGCAGGGCTGGCCGGAGCACACGACACAGGTGGGGGCGAGGATGGCCGACATCCTGCGCGACATGGGCGGCCGCGTCACGCAGACCCCGACGAGCCTCACCGTCGAGGGCGGCGACGGGATCCACGGCATCACCCTCGACGAGGCGAGCGAGCTCGCTCCCACGGTCGCGGCGGTCGCCGCGCTCGCGGACTCCGAGACCGTGCTCACGGGCATCGCCCACCTCCGCGGCCACGAGACCGACAGGCTCGCGGCCCTCGTCGCCGAGATCACCGCCCTGGGCGGCGACGCGACGGAGACCGACGACGGCCTCGTCATCCGGCCCGCGGCGCTGCACGGCGGCCTGTGGCACGCCTACGAGGACCACCGGATGGCGACGGCCGGCGCCATCATCGGGCTCGCGACGCCCGGAGTCGAGGTCGACGACGTCGACTCGACGTCGAAGACCCTCCCCCAGTTCGTCGAGCTCTGGACAGCGCTCCTCGCATGAGCTGGCTGCCTCCGGACGATGACGACGGCGACTACGCCGAGTACGACGAGTCGTCGGCGAAGGTCAGGCCCAACCCCAAGGGCAACAAGCCGCGCAGCAAGCAGCGCCCCGAGCACGCCGACGCGATAACGGGGCGCGTGTTCAGCGTCGACCGGGGGCGGTACGGGGTCTGGGTCGACGAGAACACGCCGCAGGAGCGCCAGCTCATCGCGACGAAGGCGCGCGAACTGCGCACCCAGGAGGGCCGCATCTCGGTCGTCGCGGGCGACTACGTCGACCTCGTGGGAGACACGACGGGCGACGAGGGCAGCCTCGCGCGCATCGTGCGCGTGCAGCCCCGCACGACCCTCCTGCGCCGCAGCGCCGACGACACGGATGCCGTCGAGCGCATCATCGTGGCGAACGCCGACCAGATGCTCATCGTCGTGGCGGCGGCCAACCCCGAGCCGAGGCCGCGCCTCGTGGACCGGTACCTCGTCGCGGCGTACGACGCGGGGATCGCCCCCATCCTCGTGATCACGAAGACGGATCTCGCCGACCCCGACGAGTTCCTCGCGAACTTCGCCGGCCTCGACCTGACGGTGGTGACCAGCCGCTCCGACGAGTTCCCGCTCGACGAGCTGCACGCGCTGCTCGAGGGCCACACGACCGTGGCGGTGGGGCACTCCGGCGTGGGCAAGTCGACCCTCGTGAACGCGCTCGTGCCCGACGCCAACCGCGCGGTCGGGCGCGTCAACGACGTGACCGGCCGCGGCAGGCACACGTCGTCGTCCACGATCTCGTACCGCATCGGCACGGGCTGGATAGTCGACACCCCGGGCGTGCGCTCGTTCGGCCTCGGGCACATCGACCCCGCGAACATCCTGCGGTCGTTCACCGACCTCGCGGAGCTCGCCGAGGAGTGCCCGCGCGGCTGCACGCACCTGCCAGACTCCCCCGACTGCGCGATCATCGAGGGGGTCGCGGAGGGCCGCCTGGGCGAGCTCGGGCCGCAGCGGCTGGAGTCGTTCCAGCGGCTCATCACTACGCTGGGATCGTGACCTCGTTCTCCGTAGCTGACGACCTCGCCCTCGCCCTGGCCCTCGCGGCCGACGCCGACCACATCTCGCTCGACCGGTTCCGGTCGCTCGACCTGGTCGTGACGACCAAGCCCGACCGCACGCCCGTGACGGATGCCGACCAGGCCGTCGAGCGCAGCATCAGGTCGGGCATCGAGGCCGCGCGCCCCGACGACTCGATCCTCGGCGAGGAGTACGGCACCCAGGGCTCGGGCAGCCGCCAGTGGATCATCGACCCCATCGACGGCACCGCGAACTTCCTCCGCGGCGTGCCGATCTGGGGCACCCTCATCGCCCTCGCGGTCGACGGCGTGCCCGTCGTGGGCGTCGTGAGCTCCCCCGCCCTCCACAAGCGCTGGTGGGGCGCGCGCGGGCACGGGGCGTGGGGCCAGGAGTCCGGCGGCGAGCCGCGCGCGCTGCGGGTGAGCAGCGTGGCCGGGGTCGCCGACGCATCCTTCAGCTACAACAGCATGACCGGATGGGACGAGGAGGGCAGGCTCGACGAGCTCATCGCCCTGAACCGACGGGTGTGGCGCTCGCGCGCGATCGGCGACATGTGGTCGTACATGCTGCTCGCGGAGGGCTCGCTCGACATCGTGGGCGAGTTCGACCTCAAGCCCTACGACATGGCGGCGCTCGCCCCCATCGTCGAGGAGGCCGGCGGCCGCTTCACGTCGGTCGACGGCGAGCCCGGGATCTGGTCCGGCAGCGCGCTCGCGACCAACGGCCTGCTGCACGACGAAGCCCTCGCCGCACTGCGGAAGAGCGCACTGTAGCGGTCGCTCCCGTATATCGGAAAGAGGGCCGTTGTACCCCCATTGGGGGTAGACGAAATCGATAGGCTCTCATCTGGACCTGAATACCAACAGGGACATCACTGAGAGGAATATCTGGCAATGGCAACCAAGGAAACCACGCGATTCATGGCACTCCTCGCCGTAGGGGCGGCAAGCCTGGTCCTGGCGGGCTGCAGCCTCCTCCCCGGGGGGAACAGCGGCACCGGCACGGGCGACACCGGCACGACGGACGAGGGCGACGACGTCTTCAGCATCGTCGTGGGCGACTGCCTGAACGACGCCGACGTGGCGGAGACCGTCAGCAAGGTCCCGATCGTCGACTGCTCCGAGCCGCACGACAGCGAGGCGTTCTACGCCGAGGACCTGCCCGACGGCGACTTCCCCGGCGACGACTCCGTGGCGGCCTCCGCCGAGGAGATCTGCGCGCCCGCGTTCGAGTCGTTCGTGGGCCTGAGCGACGCCGACTCGATCTACACGTACTACTACTACTACCCGACCGACTCCAGCTGGGCGAGCGGCGACCGCGAGATCCTGTGCGTCGCGGGCACCGACGACTTCTCGCAGGTCACCGGCAGCCTCAAGGGCATCAACTCGTAGTGACTCCGCGCCGCCCCGCCCTCACCCTGCTCCTCGCCGTCGCGGGCCTCGTGCTCGCCGGCTGCAGCGGTGTCGGCGGGGCAGCGCCGTCTCCCACGCCCACCGCCGACCCGGGCATCCCCGTGCGCGACCTCGCCGTCGGGGACTGCATCGACAGCCACGGCCGGCCGGGCATCAGCGAGACCGTGCTCGTCGTCGGCTGCGGGGAGGAGCACGACAGCGAGGCCTACGCCGAGATCGTGCTCGACGACGGCGGGTTCCCGGGCGACGCGGCGGTCAAGGATCGCGCCCAGGGCGGCTGCGCCGCCGACTTCGTCGAGTTCGCGGGCATCGACTACGAGTCGTCCAGCCTCGACTACGCCTACTACTACCCCACCCCCGGCAGCTGGGCGGACGGCGACCGCCGCATCCTCTGCCTCATCCTCGACCCCGCGGGAGCCGTGACCGGCACGCTCGAGGGCGCCGCCCGCTGAGCTCGCCCCTCTCGACCTAGAGGCGGTTCAGCGCGGGCGACCCCGACGCGAGCTCGTGCACCGTGGCGAGCACGGTCTCGTGCAGCGCCGCCACGGCGGCCGACGGCGCGACGCCCCGCGGGCGCACCTCGCTGATGGTGCGCGTGAGCGTGGGCTCGCGCAGCGGGTTGGAGCGCAGCTCCGGACGGTTGACGAGCACCATCGCGGGCGCGATCGCCACGCCCAGCCCGCGCTCGACGAACCGCAGGGCAGAGTCCATCTCCGCGCCCTCGAGCACGACGCGCGGCACGAGGCCGGCGTCGTCGAACGCCCGGTCGGTGGTGCTGCGCAGGTCGTACGTCGAGCTGAAGACGACCTGCGGAGCCCGCGCCACCTGTGCGAGCGTCACCGCGCGGTCGGCGTCGAACACCGTCGACCGCGCGGAGGAGATCACGACGAGCTCCTCCGACAGCAGCGGGACCACCGAGAACCGGCCCGTGCTCGCGGGGTCGGACGTGGTCACGAGCGCGAGATCGAGCTCGCCCGCGTCGAGCTGCTCCACGAGGGTGCGGGAGCCGTGCTCCGAGATCACGAGCTCGATCGACGGATGGTCGCGGTGGAAGTCGACGAGAGCCTCCGCGACGAGGCTGATGCACAGGGTCGGGGTCGCACCCAGGCGCACGCGGCCGCGCTGCAGCCCGGCGAGCTCCCCGAGCTCGCGCCGCACGGTGTCGGCGTCGGCGAGCATCCTGCGCGCGAGGGGCAGCAGGGTCTCCCCCGCCTCGGTGAGCACGCTGCCGGAGCGGTCGCGGCGGAACAGCTGCGTGCCGAGGTCGCGCTCGAGCGTCGCGATCTGGCGGCTCAGCGAGGGCTGCGCGAGGTGCCGCAGCTCGGCGGCGCGCGTGAACGTGCCACTCTCCACGACGGTCATGAAGCTCGCGAGCTGTTCCAGATCCATGCGCCTAGCCTATGGATGATGTCATCAATATGCATTAGGCACATCTCGTCGCACGTTCCTAGCCTCGAGGTATGACTCATTCCGAGAAGCAGCTGTCCACGTCGGTGCTCGTGATCGGCACGGGAGGGTCGGGACTGCGCGCCGCGATCGAGCTCGCCGAGGCCGGGGTCGACGTGCTCGCCGTGGGCAAGCGGCCCAAGGCCGACGCGCACACCTCCCTCGCGGCGGGCGGCATCAACGCCGCCCTCGCGACGATGGACCCCGAGGACACCTGGCAGCAGCACGCCGCCGACACGCTCAAGGAGAGCTACCTGCTGGCCAACCCGCACACCGTGCAGATCGTCACGGAGGGTGCGGCGCGCGGCATCGAGGACCTCGAGCGCTACGGCATGCCCTTCGCGCGCGAGCAGAGCGGCGTGATCAGCCAGCGCTTCTTCGGGGCGCACACGTTCCGACGTACGGCGTTCGCGGGCGACTACACAGGCCTCGAGATCCAGCGCACGCTCATCAACCGCGCGGCGCAGCTCGAGATCTCCATCATCGACACGCTCTACGTCTCCCGGCTCCTCGTGAAGGACAACGCCGTGTTCGGCGCGTACGGCTTCGACCTGCAGGATGGCACGCGCTACGTCATCCACGCCGACGCCGTCATCCTCGCCGCGGGAGGGCACAACCGCATCTGGCGGCGCACGTCGAGCCGCCGCGACGAGAACACCGGGGACTCGTTCCGCCTCGCCGTCGAGGCGGGGGCGCGCCTGCGCGACCCCGAGCTCGTGCAGTTCCACCCGTCGGGCATCATCGAGCCCGAGAGCGCCGCCGGCACGCTCATCAGCGAGGCCGCGCGGGGCGAGGGGGGCATCCTGCGCAACGGCCTCGGCGAGCGGTTCATGGGCAAGTACGACCCGGAGCGCCTCGAGCTCTCGACGCGCGACCGCGTGGCGCTCGCGTGCTACACGGAGATCAAGGAGGGACGCGGCACCGCCAACGGCGGCGTCTGGCTCGACGTCTCGCACCTGCCGCGCGAGGTGATCATGCAGCGCCTGCCCCGCGTCTACCAGACCATGCTCGAGCTGCAGATGCTCGACATCACGAAGGAGCCCATCGAGATCGCGCCCACCGCGCACTACTCGATGGGCGGCGTGTGGGTGCGCCCCGAGGACCACGGCACGGATGTCGACGGCCTCTACGCGATCGGCGAGGCATCCTCCGGGCTCCACGGCGCCAACCGGCTGGGCGGCAACTCCCTCATCGAGCTGCTCGTCTTCGGCCGCATCGTCGGGCAGGCCGCCGCGGCGTACTCCGCGGGGCTCTCGGCGCAGAAGCGCTCGTCCGCCGCCGTGGACTGGGCCCGCGCCGAGGTCGACGAGCTGCTCGCCGCGGACGGCGAGGAGAACGTGCGCGCGCTGCAGCGGGCCATCCGCAACACCATGACCGAGCACGCGGGCGTCGTCCGCGACGAGGCGGGGCTGCTCGCCGGGCTCGCCGAGCTCGACGCCATCGAGGCGCGCATCGCCCACATCGGCGTGCACCCCGACATCGCGGGCTACCAGGACCTCGCGCACGCGTTCGACCTCAAGTCCGCGGCCCTCGCCGCGCGCGCGACCCTGCAGGCCGCCCTCGAGCGGCGTGAGACGCGCGGATGCCACAACCGCAGCGACTACCCCGACCTCGACCCCGCGCTGCAGGTGAACCTGGTGTGGTCGGCGGACGGCACGATCGCCCACGAGGCCATCCCCGCGATCCCGGACGAGATCGCCGCGCTCATGCACGAGGAGGTCTCGGTAGCCGGGAAACTCGCGGAATAGGCTTGCCGAATGGCCCGCGCGGGGGTTCTGGGAACAACAACGCGATAGCGACCCCATGGTGGAGATGCGGGGAATTGAACCCCGGTCCACTGCTGTAATTCCGCGCCTTCTACGGGCGTAGTTCGTGAAAGCGTTCTACTCGGCTCTGACCTTTGCCACGAACAGCTAGGTCAACGAGCCCAGTCTCAGTTGAAGTCCCGCGGTCCCCTGAGGCTCAGGAACGCAGCAATCCTCCTAGATGACGTCAGGAACCGGGTCGGAGGCACCCCCGGGCTGACGGTCTCGTTAGTTGCGAAGGGGACTACGCCGCGAGGGCGAAGTCAGCCTTGGCAGAGACAGTGCTGTTGGAATTGGCACTTATTGTTTGCACGGATCGTTTACGAGATAACCGTGCGTCCTCGACCCGCTTCTCGCAGTTTTGCAGGCAATGTCGAAACCGATCATCCCCATGGTTGCGTTGGGTCGCTATCGCGCTGTTGAGTTTCCAAATGCTCCCCGAGGGGAGCCTTAAAGTGTATCCCATGACGTCAGAATCCCGCCATGTCAGATCTCTGCTCACCGCCGCCGAGTCGGTGCACGACAGCGAGCTCGGCTCGATCTCCCGCCTGACCGCCGACACGTTCCCGCTGCTGCACCGCATGTCGATCAAGCGCCTCGTGCTCGCGCCCGGCTCGATTCGCGAGCCGCACTGGCACGCGAACGCCAACGAGCTCACCTACTGCATCTCGGGCTCCCTGCTCGTGACGATATTCGACACGGCCGATGAGTTCTCGTCGTTCACCATCGGGGCCGGGCAGATGTTCCACGTCGACAGCGGCTCGCTGCACCACATCGAGAACGTGGGAGACACGACCGCCGAGCTCATCGTCGTGTTCGGCAACGAGCGCCCGGAGGACTTCTCGCTGCGCGGCGCGTTCGGCGCCATGACCCCTGCCGTGATCGGCAACACCTACGACCTGCCCGCGGCCGACGTCGCGATGCTCCCGCGCGACACGGGCTCTCCGCTCATCGTGCGGCGCGAGGGAGCCCCCTCGATCCCCGACACCGCGGGGTGGGTCAACCGTCACAAGTTCGACGTCGAGGCCCAGGCCGCCCCGGTCAACGGCGCGACCGGATCCGCCCGGCTCGCCCGCTCGCAGTTCTGGCCGGCGCTCAAGGACCTCTCGATGTACTCGCTGCGCATCGAGGAGGAGGGTATGCGCGAACCGCACTGGCACCCCGTCACGGCGGAGATGGGCTACGTGCACCGGGGCCGGGCGCGCATGTCGATCCTCGACCCCGACGGCAGCGTCGACACCTACCTGCTCGGGCCGGGCGACGTGTACTTCATCCCCCGCGCGTACCCGCACCAGATCGAGGTCGTGGGCGACGACGAGATCCACTTCCTCGTGTTCTTCGACCAGCCCATGCCGGCCGACATCGGGTACCGGGCCTCCGCCTCGGTGTTCTCGCGCGAGGTGCTGGCGGCGAGCTTCGGCGTTGCCGAGTCGCAGCTGCCGCAGTTCCCGTTCACGCCCGTCGACCCGCTGATCGTCGGTCGGGTCAACCCTGTCGACCCGACCGACGGGCAGTAGGGGCTACTCCGCGGCGACCTTGAGGTCGTCGCTCTCGGCGAGGTCCATCACGGGGGGCTTCCGCGTGAAGAACCGCGTGATGACGAGCAGGATGACCACGCCCACGCCGAGCCAGATGAGGCCGTACGTGAAGGTGGGCTGCACGAGCGACGTCCACAGCCACACCGAGAGCGCGAAGCCGATGGCCGGCGCGACGATGTACTTGAGGATCGCGACGCCCGAACGCTGCCTGCCGTCGATCACGTAGTGCTTGATGACCGCGAGGTTCACGAAGCTGAAGGCCACGAGGGCGCCGAAGCTGATGACCGACGCGGCGATGTCGAGCGGGATGAAGATCGCGCCCAGGAGGCCTACGAGCCCCACGATGAGTACCGCGATCCACGGCGTGCGGAAGCGCGGGTGCAGCTGGGCGAACACGACGCTGGGCAGCTGGCCGTCGCGGCCCATCGCGAACAGGATGCGCGAGACGCTCGCCTGCGACGTGATGGCCGAGGCGAAGCTGCCCGCGATGTACGCCGCGGTGAAGAACGCCGTGAGGGCTCCCCCGCCGATCCGCGTCATGAGCTCGAGCGATGCCGTGTTGGGGTCGGCGAAGTTCTCGAAGTCGGGGAACGCGAGGCCGGCGACCCAGGCCATGACGATGAACAGCACGCCGCCCACGAGGGTCGCGAGCAGGATGGCGCGCGGGATCGAGCGGCGGGCATCCTTCGCCTCCTCGGAGAGGGTCGAGACCGCGTCGAAGCCGAGGAACGCGAGCGCGAGCACCGCGGCCCCCGAGGCGAGGCTCTGCACCGTGGACGTGCCCGAGAAGAACGGGTCGAGGATGCCCGGCATCTGCCCGTTCGAGGCGACATAGCCGAGCGCCACGACCACGAACACGACGATGAACACGATCTGCACGCCGACGAGGGCGAGGTTCGCACCGGAGACGAGGCGCACGCCGATGACGTTGAGCAGCGTCACGACGACGACCGAGGCGACGATGAAGACCCACGACGGGATTCCCGGGAACGCCTCGTTGAGGTAGAGCCCGATGATGAGGTAGTTCAGCAGCGGCAGCGCGAGGTAGTCGAGCAGGAGCGTCCAGCCGGTGAGGAAGCCCAGGTGCGCGCCGAACGTCTTCTGCGTGTAGGTGTAGGCCGATCCCGCCACGGGGTACGCGCGCACCATGTTCGCGTAGCTGTACGCGGTGAAGAGCATGGCGATCGTAGTCACGAAGTACGCGCCGGCGAGGTGCCCGCCCGTGAGCTGCGTGACGAGGCCGTACGTCGTGAAGATGGCGAGCGGGAGCATGTACGCGAGGCCGAAGAGCGTGAGGGCGGGGGTGCCCAGCGCTCTCTTGAGACCGGTGGTGGATGTCGACTCTGACACGGTTGTCCTTTCAGGGGAAGCGCTTTCCAAACTGCGCTGACGGACAATGTACTCCTCCGGTGCCCAAGTGGATAGGTATTGGTCTGGTGCGAGAATGAACCCATGACCGACACGATCATCACCGTCCAGGGCGAGTACTCCGCCTGGTACCCCGCCGAGCGCGCGACAGTGTCCGCGTCCGTCCACGCGGACGGCCCGAAGCGCGACGCCGTCTTCGCGCGCGCCGTCGAGGCGTCGGACGCCGTGCGCAACCTCATCGAGAGCATCCACGACAAGGAGGCCGGGCCCATCACGTGGTGGACGTCCGACAGCGTGCGTGTCTGGTCGGAGCGCCCGTGGAACAACGAGGGCAAGCAGCTGCCGCTCGTCTACCACGCCGCCGTCGACCTCACGGCGAAGTTCAAGGACTTCGAGGCCCTCTCGCGCTGGGTCGAGTCGGCCGCCGGCATCGACGCCGTGACCATCGGGTCGATCAGCTGGGACCTCACGGATGCGACGCGCACGAGCGCGACGGTCGAGGTGCGCTCCCGCGCCGTGAAAGACGCGGTCGCCAAGGCGAGCGTCTACGCGCAGAGCATCGGCCTCGGCTCGGTCACGGCCATCGCCCTCGCCGACCCGGGGATGCTCGGCGACCCCTCGGGAGGCGCCATGCCCGCCCCGCCCATGATGGCGCGCGCGTCGATGAAGGCCCAGTTCGACAGCAGCGGCGGCGCGCAGCTCGCGCTCAAGCCCGAGGAGATCGCCGTCGCCTCGGTGGTCGACGCGAGGTTCGTCGCGAAGTAGGTCAGAACACCGCGAGCAGCACGACGACGAGGCCGGCCGTGAAGAGGGCGGCCGCGCCGACGACGAGCCCGAACACGAGCCGCACCCCCGGGTTGACGCCCGCGACCCCTAGCAGGAACAGCGCGAACGCGAAGATCACCGACGCGGCCGTGAGCTGGTCGGACTTCGCGCCCACGGCGTCCGCGAGCAGGTCCGCCTCGTACGACGCGTACTGCATCGACTGGGGCGCGGCGAACAGGGCAGCCTCGTACTCGGCGGCCGTGATGGGGAACAGCGACTCGTCGTAGCCCGCGGCGACCCACGCATCCCACGCGGCCCCGAGCTGCGGGGTCGCGCTGTCGATGAGCACGCGCTGCTGTGCCGTGATCTCCTCGAGGCGCTCGGGGTAGAGGATCGCCTCCTGGTTGTACGAGATGGCGTCGAGCATGCGGCGGGCGTCATCCTTGTAGATGAGCTGGGTGGTGAGCGCCTCGGTGAGGTTGCGGTCGCGCAGCTGCTGCGACACCGACGCGTACCGCGCCGACTCCCCCGCCCACACCGACGCCTGATAGGCCCCGAACGCCGTCGCCACGCTCACGAGGCCGAGCAGGATGGCCGTGACGATCTCGAGCAGGTCGCGCGTCGACTTCGCCATCAGAAGGCCGCCGATGCCAGGGCGAGGCCCGCGAGGAAGACGACGACACCGAGCGCGAGCACGCCCGCGCGCACGGCGGCGAGCCGGTTCACGCCCGCGATGCCGAACACGAACAGCGCGAGGGCCTGGATGAGGGCGGCCTGCGCGAGGATGCCCGACTTCGCGCCCGTGCGCGAGGCGAGGTCGCCCGCCACGAGGGCCGCGTGCGAGTAGCTCTGGTACCAGCCGTCGCGCACCTGCAGGTAGGCCTCGTCGAGCAGCGGATCCCCGTCCGCGGGGAACCCGGCGGACTGCCACTCGTGCCAGATGTCGGCGAACCCGGGCGTCGCCTTCGTGAGCTCGATGTCGACCTTGGTCAGGTAGAAGAGCTTGTCGAGGTCCGCGGCCTGGGCGGCCTGGGCGTCGTAGGTGCGGGCGGCGAGACTCGCCTCGGTGTCACCGCGGCGCGCGTAGTCGGCGAGCACCGCCTGCGAGACGCTCACGTCGCGGGCGTCCTGCGCGTCCTGCGCCAGGTCGGCCGCCTGCTGCGACCACGACGAGGCTTGCCACGCGCCCAGGGCGGTCGTGACCGACACGAGCCCGAGCATGACGGCGGTCACGATCTCGAACCCGCGGGTCGACGTCGGCGCAGTCATGACAGGCATTCAACCAGATCGCGCGCGCTGGTACGGTATCGCTGTGCCCGAGGAGACTCCGCCCACCGAGACCCCCGTCGCCGCACCCCGCAACTGGGCCCGGCTCGCCCTCGTCGCGGCGGCCGCGGTGGTCGTCGCCATCGTGCTCGTCGTCGTCATCCGCGTCGCCCTCACGTCGACCCACCCCGCGCTGGGCGCCACGCAATCGCGCGAGCTGCAGCCCGGCTCGTGCCTCGCGGAGGCCGAGCCCGACCTCGCCAGCTACACCGTCGTCGACTGCTCGACGGGCCACCCCCAGCAGGTGTTCGGCACCATCGACCTGCGCGTCGACTCCGACATCTACACCGAGTTCGACACCATGCGCGCGTACGCCGACCAGATCTGCGAGCGCTATCTCGAGTACGGGCTGTGGGTGAAGTCGGGCATCCGCAACGACGTGCACGCGGCCCACTCCCTGGCGATGCCCACGGAGCAGGAGTTCGCGGACGGCGTGCGCGACGCGCTGTGCGCGATCACGTCGGCCGACGGGTCGGAGCTCACGGCCGACCTCTACCAGCGGATGCCCTAGCTAGTCGCCCAGGTTGCGGCGCGCGGCGATCGCGCGGTCGGCCTCGCGCTTGTCGGTGCGCTCGCGCAGGGTCTGGCGCTTGTCGTACTCGCGCTTGCCCTTCGCGACGGCGAGCTCGACCTTGGCGTTGCCGTCGTTGAAGTAGATGCTCAGCGGGACGAGCGTGTAGCCGCCCTCCTTGATCTTGTTGGAGATCTTGAGGATCTGCGCCTTGTGCAGGAGCATCTTGCGCTTGCGCCGCACCGGGTGGTTGTTCCACGAACCCTGGTTGAACTCGGGGATGTGCACGGCGTCGAGCCACGCCTCCCCGCCCTCGATGAAGCCGTAGCCGTCGACGAGGCTCGCCCGACCGGCGCGCAGCGACTTGACCTCGGTGCCGGTGAGGACCAGGCCGGCCTCATAGGTGTCTTCGATCGTGTAGTCGTGGCGCGCTTTGCGGTTGCTGGCCACAACCTTCTGGCCGCGTTCCCTGGGCATTGCAGTGCTCTCCTGTAGGCGAATCCCCGATCTGGGGAGCCTGTCAGTCTAACGGCAGATCAGACCTTGAGGTACCGCGAGATCGCGACGCTCGCCGAGGCCGCCGCGAGCAGCGCCCCCACGACGATGAGGATGGGCACGACGACGAGGGCGTCGCCGAGCCCCACGAGCGTCGTCGTGGTCTGCAGCGTCTGCACGAGCACGCCCTGTACGAAGAACTGCACGATGCCCACGATCGCGGCCCCCGCGAGCAGCGAGCCGATGAACGACGCGAACACGCCCTCGAGCACGAAAGGGGTCTGGATGAACCGGTTCGAAGCCCCGACGAGCCTCATGATGCCGAGCTCCCGGCGGCGCGAGAACGCGCTCAGGCGGATGGTCGTCGCGATGAGCAGCACGGCCGCGATGAGCATGAGCACGGCGATGCCGATCGCCGTCGCGCTCGCGGCGTTGAGCACGGAGAAGATCTGGTCGAGGTAGCCGCGCTGGTCCTGCACGGCCTGCACGCCCGCGGCGCCGGAGAGGCTCTCGATGAGCACGTCGGCGTCGTCGGGGTTCACGAGGTTCACGCGGAAGCTCTCGTTGAGCGTGTCGGGCGTCACGAACGCCGCCACGGGGCTGTTCGCGAACTGCGCCTGGAAGTTCTTGTACGCCTGGTCGTGCGTCTCGTACTCGTACTTCTCGATGTAGGGGGCGAGCGTCGAGCCGTCGAGCAGCGCGCGCACGTTGTCGATCTGGGCCTGCGTGGCCTCGGCCTGGGAGCAGTTGCCCGTCGTGTCGACGTCGGTGCACATGTAGACCGCGACCTGGGCGCGGTCGTACCAGTAGCCCTTCATCTGCCCGATCTGCATCTGCAGCAGGATGGCGGCGCCCACGAAGGTGAGCGAGATGAAGGTGACGAGGATGACCGAGATCACCATCGAGACGTTGCGGCGCAGGCCGTTGCCGGCCTCGCCGAGGACGAGCCCGAGCCTCACGGTGCCACCTCGCTGTTCCTCACGGGATCGGCGAAGCTGCCGAAGCTCTGCACGGGCACCGCCTGGGTCTGGTAGCCGCCCTGGCGCTCGTCGCGCACGATCTGGCCCGTGATGAGCTCGATGACGCGGCGCTTCATCTGGTCGACGATGCCGGCGTCGTGCGTGGCCATGAGCACGGTAGTGCCGCTGAGGTTGATGCGCTCGAGGAGGGTCATGATGCCCGCCGAGGTCGCGGGGTCGAGGTTTCCGGTGGGCTCGTCCGCGAGCAGGATCGCCGGCTTGTTGACGACGGCGCGGGCGATCGCGACGCGCTGCTGCTCGCCGCCCGAGAGCTCGTGCGGGAAGCGGTTCGACTTGCCCGCGAGCCCGACCATCTTGAGCGCGTCGGGCACCGCCTCCTGGATGAACCCGCGGCTCTTGCCGATCACCTGCAGCGTGAACGCGACGTTGTCGAAGACCGTCTTGTTGGGCAGCAGGCGGAAGTCCTGGAACACGACGCCCAGGTTGCGGCGGAAGTAGGGAACCTTGCGGTTCGGCAGCGCGTTGAGCTGCTGGCCGAGCACGTGGATCGAGCCCTTCGAGGGCAGCTCCTCGCGGAGGATGAGCCGCAGGAAGCTCGACTTGCCGGAGCCCGAGGCGCCGACGAGGAACACGAACTCACCCTTGAGGATCTCGAGGCTCACCGAGTTGAGGGCGGGCCGGGTGGTCCCGGGATATGCCTTGGAGACGGAGTCGAAGCGAATCATCGCGTGTCAGCCTAGGTAGCGCCCTCGCGGGGGCGCGCAACGACTCGCCCCGTGGCGATACTCACAGGAAACCGCGATGGGGCTAGTCGGCGTCGACGTCCCGCTTGCGCCACTTGATGCCGGCCGAGATGAAGCCGTCGAGGTCGCCGTCGAACACGGCCGACGGGTTGTTGACCTCGTACTCGGTGCGCAGGTCCTTCACCATCTGGTACGGCGCGAGCACGTAGGAGCGCATCTGGTCGCCCCAGCTCGCCGTGATGGTGCCCGCGAGCTCCTTCTTGGCCGCGGCCTCCTGCTCGCGCTGCAGGATGAGCAGCCGCGACTGCAGCACGCGCATGGCCGCCGCCCGGTTCTGGATCTGGCTCTTCTCGTTCTGCATCGACACGACGAGGCCGGTCGGGAGGTGGGTGAGGCGCACGGCGGAGTCGGTCGTGTTGACGGACTGGCCGCCGGGGCCGCTCGATCGGAACACGTCGACACGGATGTCGGACTCCGGCACCTCGATCGACTGGGCCTCCTCGATGAGCGGGATGACCTCGACCGCCGCGAAGCTCGTCTGCCGCTTGCCCGCGGCGCCGAAGGGGCTCATGCGCACGAGGCGGTGGGTGCCCGCCTCGACGCTCAGGGTGCCGAAGGCGTAGGGGGCGTCGACCTCGAAGGTCGTGGACTTGATGCCCGCCTCCTCCGCGTAGCTCGTGTCCATGACCGTGACGCCGTACTTGTGCTTCTCGGCCCAGCGCAGGTACATGCGCTGCAGCATCTCCGCGAAGTCGGCGGCGTCGACGCCGCCCGCGCCCGCGCGGATCGTGACGACGGCGGGATGCGCGTCCCACTCCCCGTTGAGCAGGGTCTGCACCTCGAGCTCGCCCAGGAGCTTCTGGATGCTCGCGAGCTCGGTGCGCACGTCGGCGGCGGCCGAGGCGTCCTGCTCCTCGTTGGCGAGCTCGACCATGATCTCGAGGTCGTCGAGGCGCGAGCCGATCGACGTGATCTTCGCGAGCTCCGCCTGCCGGTGGCTCAGCGCGCTCGTGACCTTCTGGGCCTTCTCGGTGTCGTCCCACAGGTCGGGCGCCCCGGCCTGCTCGCTCAGGTCGGCGATGTCGGCCTCGAGCCTCTCGATCCCCACCACCGCCCGGATGTCGGCGAATGTGGAGCGGAGGGCGGCGATGTCGTCGCTGATGTCGAGGGCGTCCATGTCGTCGTCAAGCGTAGCCTGTAGGGGATGACGACAGCCGAGCAGCCCTTCCGCTGGCGCTCGATCGCCCTCCCGGCGCTCCTCCCCACGCTCCTCTTCTCGACGGGCGAGGGGGCGATCATCCCCATCATCCCCATCGCGGCGGACAGCCTCGGCGCGACCCTCGCGCTCGCGGGTGTCGTGGTCGCGCTGCTCACGATCGGCGAGCTGCTCGGCAACATCCCCAGCGGCTGGCTCGTCGCGCGCATCGGCGAGCGACCCGCGATGATCGGAGCGTCGGCGCTCTCGGTCGTGGGCATGGTCATCTGCATCATCGCGCCCAACCCCGTCGCGCTCGCCTTCGGCATCTTCTTCGTGGGGCTCTCCGCCGCCGTGTTCTCGCTCGCGCGGCACGCGTTCATGACGAGCTTCGTGCCGCTCGCCTACCGGGCCCGCGCCCTCTCGACCCTCGGCGGCGCCAACCGGCTCGGATCGTTCGTCGGCCCCTTCATCGCTGCCGCCGTCATCCACCTCACGGGTGCCGCCCCCTACGCGTTCTGGATCCACGTGGTCGCGTGCCTCGCGTGCGCCGTCGTGCTCATCACCCTCCCCGATCCCACGACGACGTTCGGCTCCGTCGGCACCGTGCGCCTCGCGGGCCGCAGGATGCGTGAGGGCGAGGCCCTCGTCGAGCAGGAGTCCGCCGGGCTCTTCCGCACGCTGTGGGCCCGGCGCGAGGTGCTGCAGCGGCTCGGGCTCGGCGCCGCGCTCATCGGGGCCCTGCGCGCGAGCCGCCAGGTGATCCTGCCGCTGTGGGCCGTGAGCATCGGGGTGGGCGACACGAGCACGGCGATCATCATCGGCATCGCGGGCGCCGTCGACTTCGCGCTGTTCTACCCCGGCGGCCAGATCATGGACAGGTTCGGCAGGCTGTGGGGCGCGGTCCCCTCGATGGTGGGGCTCGGGCTCGGCCACATCCTGCTCGCGCTCACTCACGACCTCGCGTCGAACGTGGGGTGGTTCATCGCCGCGGCGCTCGTGCTCGCGGCGTCGAACGGGCTCGGCTCGGGCATCCTCATGACCATCGGCGCCGACCTCGCCGACCGGTCGAACCCCGCGCCCTTCCTGGGCGCGTGGCGCTTCACCGGCAACCTCGGCGGGGCCGGCGCCCCGCTGCTCGTCGCGGCGCTCACGGGCGTCGCGTCGATCGCCGTCGCGGCGGGCGCCGTGGGCGTGCTCGGCCTCGTGGGGGCGGGCGTGCTCGCGCGCTACGTGCCCCGGTACGTCACCAAGGCCAGGGGTCGCTAGCATCGCAGCATGGTGCCCACGGCCAACCTCGTCGCGTTCGCGCTCATCTCGATCCCGATCATCCTCATCCCGGGTCCGAGCGTGCTCTTCGCGATCGGCCGCGCCCTCGCCCTGGGGCGGGTCGGCGGCCTGCTGAGCGTGCTCGGCAACGGCCTCGGCATCCTCGTGGCCGTGGTCGCCGTCGCCTTCGGGGTGGGCTACCTCATCGCCGAGTCGGTGGTGCTGTTCACGGTCATCAAGATCGCGGGCGCGGGCTACCTCATCTACCTCGGCATCCAGGCGATCCGGCACCGCAACGCGCGCGCCGACGCCATGTCGGTCGAGGTCGCCCTCACCCCGAAGTGGAAGCTGCTCGCGCAGGGCTTCATCGTCGGCGTCACCAACCCCAAGACGATCGTCTTCTTCGTCGCCGTGCTGCCGCAGTTCGTGGACTACCACGCGGGGAACATCCCGCTGCAGCTGCTCACCCTCGGGCTCGTGTTCCTCGCGATCGGCGTGCCGAGCGACGCCGTGTGGGCGCTCGCGGCGGGGTTCGCGCGCGACTGGTTCGCGAAGTCGCCGCGCCGCATCTCGACGCTCGGGGCCACGGGCGGCGTGCTCATGATCGGGCTCGGCACGGCGTCGCTCTTCCTCGGGCACGGCAAGGACTGACCTCGCGATCTGGTTAGCTGGGGACGTGACGGATGCCCCAGCCTCCCCCGCCCCGCGGCGCGGCGCTTGGCGCGTCTGGGCCGGCATCGGCGTCGGGCTCCTCGTCGTGATCGCGGCGATCGCCGGCCTCGGCGGATTCTCCGACGTCCCCACGTCGTCGCTGCCGAAGCTGCAGCTGGGCGACACCCACCACGGCGGCGAGCTCGACACCGTGATCACCTCGGTGAGGCTCACCACTACCGCCCCGGGCCGCAGCTACCAGGCGGACGAGGGCAAGCAGTACCTCATCGTCTCGGCGACGCTGCTCAACACGACCGACCACGCGAGCCTCTTCGGATACGACGCCGTGCGCGTGCTGCTCGACGGGCAGGTCGACCCGGACGAGGACGGCTTGGGACTCATCGACCCCCGCACCGGCAGCCTGGTCAGCTTCCTCCAGCCGGGCATCCCCCTCGACGGCGTCTACACGTGGGAGGTCGACGACTCGGTGGCCGAGGGCGACGACATCATCGTCGGCCTGTTCGACCGGTTCGCCGTGGACGACCCGCGCTTCAGCGACACCGGGTACACGGCGGCGACCGCCACCGCGCGCATCCTGACGACCGTGGGGGCATCGCGATGAGGCGGTGGGTCTCGGGCGCCGCGATCGTGGCGGGGCTCGTCGTCGCCGGCGCCCTCGTCGCGACGGCACCCGACGAGGAGGCCATCACGGCGCCCCTGCTCGTCACGGGCGTGGTCGGGGAGACGGTCTCGGGGCGTGATCTCGTCGCGGTCGTCGACGACGTGCGGCTCACCCGGTACCTCGACGTGAAGTACCGGGAGGCGGGCGACACCAGCACCGTGGGCGTGTGGGTCGTCGTCGACACGGTGCTCACGTCGCGCATCGACCCGGTCTTCCTCAGCTCGTCGGAGCTGTGGATCGGCTCGGTGCGCTACCGGATCTCCGACATCCTGCCCAACCCCTCGCCCCTGCAGCTGCCGTACGGGCCCGGCATCCCGCAGCGCGGCTCCCTCGTGTTCGAGATCCCCGCCGATGCGCTCGACGACCCGGGCGCCTCCCACGCGTCGGTCGTGCTCTACGACAGGGTCGACAGCCGGCTCGACTCCGTGCCCGTCATCGTCGTCGACCTCACCGGTCTCGAGATCTCCGCGCGCGAGCGCATCGACGAGCCGTCGGTGGTGTCACCGTGAGCTGGCTGCGCCGCAACATCGCGGCGCTCATCGTCATCGTGGTCTCCCTGCCCGCGCTCGCCACCGTGCTCGTGGTCGTGCCGCTGCTCGACCAACCCGCCGACGACGTGCGCGTGGTGCAGCCGGGCGATACGGCGCAGGCGGCCGGCTACAGCTTCACCCTCACCGCGAGCCAGGAGTTCGAGGGCACCGACGACAACGGCATCCCGGTGGGCACCTCCCTCATCGGCGCCCTCATCGACGTGACGCGCGCGGGAGGCACCGACGAGCTCTCCTGTGACGCCGACCTCACCAGCCGGGCGGGCGGCACCGAGCGCTCCTGGACCACCGTGAGCTCGCCCCGCGACTTCGGCTACGGGGTCGGCGACGACAGCGAGACGACGTGCTACCTCGAGGATGAGCCGTTCCAGTACGAGACCGTGTTCCTCGTGCCGAGCGGCACCTACGACGGCGCCACGATCGACATTAGCGTGGGATCGACGGTGCTGCGGATGGAGCTGGAGCAGGGCTGATCGGGGTGACGGGCGTGGGCCGCCTCGCCGCCCAGCGCTCGAGGCAGAACCCGAACGCCGCGGCGAGCAGCGCGACGCGCACCGGCTCCGCCACGGCGTCGAGCACCAGGCCGACCACGGGGCTGGCGATGAACCAGAACGCGAGGTCGTGCGCGCCCACGAGCGCCAGAAGGCCGCGCTCGGCCCACTGGGTCACGGCGAACAGCACGCCGTAGGCGATCAGGAACAATCCGAGCGAGCGCAGGCCCGAGGTGAGCACGAGCCGCCCGGAGAAGACGGCGGGCCTGCCCACCTCGTCCCAGGTGCCGGTGAACAGGTAGCCGTAGCGGCGCAGGAGCGCGGGCATCCTGCTGGCGCCCGCCGCCACCCGCTCGCCGATGGCGCGGGGCACCGGGAGGGCGTCTTCGACGACGTTGCCGAGGGAGCGCAGGTAGATGATGCTCGCGATGAACAGCCAGGCGAGCGGCAGCAGGAGCAGCTGCAGCGCCACGGGCGTCAGCCAGTCGATGCCCTCGATCACGAAGCGGACGGGCCCTGCGAGGGTGACGAGGAACTCGCGCGCGTCGTTCCACCAGTGCACGACCTGGCGGTCGCCGATCCACTCCAGCACGGGACCGAACAGCGAGCCGATGCCGGTGAGGGCGACGAACACCCATGTGGCCTCGAGGTAGATCCCGGGCACGGCCGTCCAGCCGGGCAGGCGCGGGCCGAGGAACTTGAGCACCATCCGGGCCGCGAATGCGACGAGCACGACGGCGAGCACGAGCGGGCCGCTGCCCACGTCGACGACGTGCGAGTTGTCGCCGATGCCGGCATAACGGAAAGCCAGGCCGGCGTACGAGTCGAGGTCCTCGTTGAGCAGCCCGATGAGCGCGTAGAGCGTGAAGAACGGCCCGATGCTCACGAGCAGCACGCGCACGAAGTCGGCCACCGTCTCGCGCACCGTCGTGAAGCGCACCTGGTCGCCCGCGAACAGGCGGTAGCCCGGCAGGCTGTGGCGCACGACCAGGAACATGCCGACGTACGAGACGAGCCGCGCGAGGGCCGCGATCGGCAGGATGAGCAGCGCGACGATCGGCGACTGCGCCCCGATGGGTGCCGCGATGACGATGACCGACGCGCGCACGACCTGGCCCGCGAGGTACCACGCGAGCAGCGGGGCCCAGTTGGCGGCGAGGATACGGCCGATCCCCCCGAGGCTGCGCAGCATGCTCCCGATGCTACCGGCTCGCTTTCTGCGGGCAGGTCGGCGAGGTGCGCGGAACGTTTCGCGCGGCTCGCCACGAACGGCGCAGGTCAGGAGAAGACCGACCGCGCGACGGCCGTGACCTCGAGCCGCAGGCCCTCGGGCACGAAGAGCGTCACGACGGGCGGCCGCCAGTACGCGGAGAGCTCGACGGTCGCGCTGCGGCCGTCCGCCGTGCCCGCGTGCTCGAGGCGCACCTGCGCGAGGTCGGTGGGCGTCGAGGCGAGGTATGCGGCGGCGGCCGCCGCGACGTCCGCGGACTCGAGCGCGGGGCGGTACCCGCCGCCCGCATCGCGCACGTCCGCGAGGTCGAAGGCCTCCGCGCCCACGAGGGCGGCCCCGTCGGCGAGCGTGAAGAGGCGCTTGCGCTCGAGGTAGAGCGACGTGGCCGCCGTCGCGACGAGGATGACGACGAGCGCGAGCATCCCGAAGAAGATCGTGAGCGGCAGGATCGACCCGTCCTCCCGTCTCACCGTGCTACCCAGAACCGGGACACCTGCTCCGTCGCGCTCGCGCGCAGCTGCACGGCGGAAGGCAGCGCGGCCGCGAACGGCACGAGCGGCAAGGGGACGTCGACGCGCACGGAGACGGTCACGAACTCCCGCCGCGTGAGGCACGGCTCCGCGGAGCAACTCACGGCGAGGGACGCGGCCCCGTCGACCCCGTGGTCGGCCAGGGCGAACTGCAGAGCGCGCTGGGCCGCGGCCCCGGCCGACCCCTCGTCGGCGGACTGCACGAACACGCGCGCCGCCTGCCGCGCGGCACCCTCCGCCGCGAAGGCCGCCGACTGGATCGCCGAGAGCGCGACCACGAGGTAGACGAGCGGCACGAGGAGCACGAGCCCGACGACGAGGAACTCGAGGGAGGCCGAGCCCTCGTCGTCAGCCCAGCGTCTCGACGGCGGCATGGCCCGCGACCTCCAGCGCCGTGGGACCGAGGAGCCCGACGAGCGGCAGTGGGGCGCGCACCGTGACGACGAGGGCGGGGACGCCGAGGTAGCTGCCCGTGCTCGTCGAGACATCCTGCGCGTACTGCTCGCCGAGCGCCGCGGTGATGAGGTCGCGCGCGCGGTCCGCGCCGTCGAGGGCGGTGTTGTCGGCGAGGGCCCCGAACCGCGCGCCCTCCGCCGCCGCGTCGACGAGGGTGTTGCGCACGTGGAGGGCGAGGCCGAGCTGCAGCACGCCGAGGGCGAGGAGCACGAGCAGCCCCGAGACCATGACGAACTCGGCGGGGGCCGACCCCGTCTCATCCCTCGCCCGCATCAGAAGCCCGTGACCCGCTCGATGGCCTGCTGGAAGACCGCGGCGAGCGCCGGGCCGGCGAGGCTCCAGATGATGATGACGAGGCCTGCGGTCATGAGCGTGATGAGCACCCAGCCGGGGACGTCGCCGCGGTCGTCGAGAAGCTGTCGTTTCACCCCACGACGGTCGCAACTATCGGGCGCGGGCGTCGCGGACGTTCCACAGGCCTACCGGAAGCCGAACACCCCCGGCACCACGACCACGACGGCCACGACCCACACCGCGAACACCGGCAGGTAGTCGGTCTGCCAGCGCTCGACCCGCACGACGCCGTCGCGCGCGAACACGACGCGGCCGAGCAGCCACGCCGTGACGGCGAGGTTCGCGAGCAGGAGCACGTTGAGCCCGAGGGCAGCCACGCGGTTGGCGGTGAGGCCGTACTCCCCGATGCGCTCGAGCATCGAGGCGAGCACGAGCACGTCGAGCAAGATGGCGGCCGCCACCGCCACGAGCCGCAGCACGTCGAGCACGCCGGCCGAGCGTGTCGCCGTGCGCGCGGAGATGCCGTAGACCACGAGGGCCAGCACGACGATGAGCAGCACGTCGAAGACGGTGAGCAGCTCGCGGTCGAAGTCCTGGCCGACGCCGGCGAGCGCGTACACGACGGCAGCCACGAGCAGCATGACCGCGAAGAGCGGCGTGAAGATCGCCGTGAGCACGGGGGCGAGGTTCTCGATGACGCTCTTCTTCGCCTCGACGAGCCACGCCGCGACGATGACCGCGGCAGCGCCGCCCGACGGCAGCACCCAGCTGATGACCTCGCCGATCGACTCGGGCGCGATGGGCGTGAGAACCATCGTCGTGAGCCCGATGAGCACGCCGCCGCCGAGCACGATGAGCACGAGGTAGATCGCCCACTCCCCCGTGAACCGCACGAAGTCCATGCGGCGCGAGGATGACAGCACCGCCCCTCCCACATAGGCGGCGCCGACCACGAACCACAGCACGACCGGCAGGTGCAGCGCGACGAGGGTCTGCGTCGTGGAGTCCCGCGCGAACGGGAACAGGTTGACCGCGACCACGACCGCCACGACGATGCCGAGGAGCACGAGGGCGGGCGCCACGGGCATCCTGCGGACCGTCGCGAAGTACGCGGCGAGCGGCACGATGAGGATGACGCTCGCGTTGAGGAAGAACCACGGCTCGGTGACGTCGTGGGAGAGCAGCCGCGCGATCTGGATGCCCGCGATCGCGAGCGCAGAGAACGCGAGCATGGCGATGAACGGGCGGCGCGAGCCGTCGTCGGTCGTGCGGGCGACCGAGAGCTGCTTCCACAGCCGGTCGCTGTGCTCCCGCGCGAACTCGGCGGTGAGGGTGTCCACCTGGCCGAGCCGCTTGACCGCGATGAGGAAGGCCTCGTCGTCGGCGAGCCCCGCGGCCTGCAGGTCGGCGACCTGCTCGCGCAGGTGCGACTCGAGCTCGTCGGCATCCGCCGCGTCGACGCTCCTGCCGCGCATGACTGCCGAGCGCCACTCGGCGAGCTGGGTGTCGAGGCTCATGCCATCCTCCAGACGCCGCCGAGGGTGCGGTTCGCGGTCTCCCACTGGCGCCGCTGGTCGGCGAGCTGCTCGCGCCCGCCCGCCGTGATCTCGTAGTACTTGCGCCGACGCCCCTCGGGCGACTCACCCCACTCGGTGCTCACATAGCCCAGGCGCTCGAGCCTGTGGAGGAGCGGGTACAGCATGCCGTCGGTCCACTCGAGCTCGCCGCCGGAGAGCTCGCGCACGCGCTTGAGGATCGCGTAGCCGTAGCTCGCACCCTCCAGCAGGATCGCGAGGACGAGCGGCGTGGCCATGGCGGCGACGAGGTCCTTGTCGACGTTCATGGGGCCAAGCGTATACCTAGAACTGCAAGGTACCTAGGGGTGCGAGGTATCAGGGCGGCGTACGCGCTGCGCGAGCAGGCACGCCGCTCCCAGGATGATCGTCAGGACGGCGACGACGGCAGCACCCGAGGGCGGCGTCGAGCCCGTGGACGCGAGCTGGGCGTTCAGCGCCGCGGACGCGGCCACGGGGGCACCCACCACGACCGACTGGACCGCGATGGTCTGGGCGGCGTCGTTGATGTCCTGGTGCTGGGCTACGGGGATGGCGCCACCCAGCTCGAAGAGCGACTCGAAGGCGACGAGGCTCTCCCCGGCGAATCCGGCGGGGACCGTGAACGTGACATCCACCGAGCCCGTCGCCGTCGTCGCGACGAACGCGTTCGAACCGGTGATGCCTGTCGACAGGCCGGTCGACTTGAGCATGAGCTCGCCGGAGACCGTGTAGCCGGTGCCGGGGGTGAGGCCGGAGTAGGCGACCGTGTCGACGACCGTGCCGCCCGCCGCAGGCAGGATGTGGTCCCCATCGGCAAGATCGACGAGGGTCGTGCCGATCGTGGGCACCGCAGCACCGACCGCGGCGGCCCAGGCGATCGTCGCGGCTCCGCTCGTCTGGGTGGTGGACGGCGTGACGAGGATGAGCGTCTGAGCATGGTCGAGGGCCGTCGTCGGGCCTCCCGGCACGGTGGGCACCGACAGGATCCTGCCCGTGGAGCTCGAGCCCGTGGCCGAGGCGGTCACGGTGGAACCGCCCGCAGCGACAGCGCCGCGCAGGTCGAGGTAGAGCTCCTGCCCGTCGACGACGGCTGCCGGGTCGATGGCGGTTCCCGTGGAATCGACGAGCGGGACGACGGGGTCGGTGGTCACGGTGACGGTGGCCTGGTCGGTGGACACGAGGAACGGCCCGGCAAGGGTCCCCGCCACCTGAGCGCCCGCGGGTGCCGTCACCGATACGGTGGGATGCAGGTCGGCGGGCTGGAGCCCCGCGCTCGCGTTCGCGCCGGTGAGGAGGTACCAGTACGCCGCCTCGGAGTCGGGGGTCGACCACGCCCAGGCGGCGTCGAAGGTCAACTCGGTGTAGCGCCAGATCGCGTACTGGGTCGCCTCGATCGCATCGTTGAGGGAGATGCCCGGCGCGCCCGCCGCCGCGCCGAAGTCAGCGAGGCTCATGGCGGGATAGCTGTTCCCGAGCACCCACAGCACCTTGCCCTGCACGACGGGATCGACGAAGAAGTTGGAGCCGAGGTAGTCGCCGAAGTCGCCCACGTGACCCAGTCGATCCGTCTCGGCGCTGATGTTGTGCTCTATGCAGTACGCGAAGAGGTCCGGCGCACCCGGGTTCAGCGGATCGGCCGGCGTTGAGACGTAGATGCCGTGCAGCGAGGTGCCGCCGTATCCGACCCCGTCCCCGACGTACACGTCGTCGCCGACATCGACGCCCGACGGCGGAGCCGCCCACGCCACCGCGGGCACAAGCACTGCGGCGAGCGCGAGGAACACGGCGAGCAGCACCCGCGCGCGCGGGCGCCCAGCCTTCCCGAGACCGTCAGCCGGACCCTCGGCATACTCTGTGTTCACGATCGCTCCTCTGCAGACGGATCCACCTAAGAGACCGGCTATCGAGGTAGGTATGACGGGCGCTCACGCCCCCCACTCCAGGGGCCAGGCGGCTACCGGCTGCTGGTACCCTGCCAACATGAGAACGAGTCGTTTCAGCGCAGCCGTGGCGAGCCTGTTCCTTATCGCCGCCGGCGTGAGCGCGTGTTCCGCACCGGTGCCGACTCCGATATTGGCGGCGCCAACCTCCACGCCCTCGCTCTCGCCCACCCCCACCGCGACGCCAGAGCCGCTCGCGGGTGCGCTCTTCATCGACGCGCAGCACATTGTGGTGATGTCGACCTCGGGCGAACCGATGGGGAGTTTCGACTATTTCCAGGACCCCGCTGATGTGATCGCCGCGCTGTCAGAGTACTTCGATGCAAGCCCCACAAGTCAGGGAGTCTACGACGGCCTGCCCGGCTACGAGAAGTATGAAGGGGAACCATTCACCCGCTATTCGTGGGAGGGTTTCGCCCTTGATGACGTCGACTGGGAGACTGACGGCGTCTACTACGAGAACTACCGAGTGGAAGTGACGGCACACTCGATAAACGGGGTGACGATCACGACCGTGGACGGGATCTCAGTCGGGGACGATGCCGACGCGATCGCAGAGAAGTATGGCGTCACAGCTCTGGATTTCGCGAACGGCAGTCGGTACTACCTCGGCATCGGCGAGGTCCCACTTCCCCCGATGGTGAATACAGATCCGCTCTCATACGGGGTCAGCGTCGTGGGTGACGCCGGCGGGGCGATTACCTCGATCTCCGCCCCCAGCGGAGGCGGGCCGAGGTTCTAGGGATACCACCTAGAACCCTAGCTGCAGCACCATGATCCCCGGGAAGATCGCGAACACGATCGTCACCGGCAGGATCAGGAACACCAGCGGCACGAGCATCGCGATCTCCTTCTTGCCGCCGGACTCGATGAGCCGGCGCCTCGCCTCGGTGCGGGCATCCTGCGCCTGCGCGCGGAGCACGTCGACGAGCGGCGTGCCGCGCTCGAGCGCAGCGAGCAGCTGGTCGACGCAGCGCGTGAAGGCGGGCAAGTCGAGGTCACGGGCGAGCACGGTGAGGGTCTCGGCGAACGGCAGGCCAGCGCCGACCGACGCGACGACGGCGGCGAGCTCCCGCGCCAGCTCTCCGCGCCCCACGCGGGACACCCGGCGCAGCGCGTCGACCACTCCCTCACCCGCCGACAGGCTCAGAGCCAGGAACTCGAGGATGACCGGCAGCTCCTCGTCGAGGCGTGCGAGCCGCGCGGCAGCCGCCCGGCGCAGGAGTTGATCGGGCGCGAGCACGCCCACGACCCCCGCGAGGGCGACGACCCCGACGCGCACGGGGAGCGGGGCGGGGAGGACGAGCGCGATCCCGACCCCCACGACGGCGGCGCCGAGCGCCGCGAGGAGCTGGCGCGAGCGGAAGGCGGCGAGGTCGTACGGCCTCGCGGCCTGGCGGAGACGGCGGGCCGTCGCATCCGCGTCGCCCAGCATCGCGTCGATGAGACGGCGTCCGGGCGCGACGAGGAGCCCGAGCACCGGCACGGGCCCCGCTGTGGGCGGCGCCATCGCCTCGCGTGCGGCGTCGGAGACGTCGGCGAGGTACGGGGCCACACGACGCGCGAGCCGCGGACGGCTCATCCTCGGGGCGAGCGAGAGCAGCGACCACGCGCCCAGGCCGAGGGTGATGCCCAGCGCGACCGCCCACGTCATCCGAACCACCGCCTCTCCTCGGCCAGCCGGCCGATGCGGATCATGACGCGGTACGCGATGACCGAGACGACGAGCCCGCCGCCGATGACGACGGCGCCCGCGGGCGTCGAGTACGACGCGACGGCCTCGGGCCGCGTCGCGAGGAGCGCGAGCACGACCCACGGCGCCGCGACCCCGAGCCGCGCGGCGTTCACGACCCAGCCCTGACGCGCCTCGAGCTCCGACCGCATGGCCGACTCCTCGCGCAGCGCAGACCCGAGCGCGCGCAGGATGGGGGCGAGCTCCCCGCCCCCGACCTCGCGGGCGACGCGCAGCGTCTCGACGACCCGGTCGGCCACGGGGTCGGCGAGCCGCTCCTTGAGCGCGTCGAGGGCCGCGGCGAGGTTGCCGCTCGCGCTGTACTCATCGCCGAACTGCGTGAACGCGGCGCCCGGCAGCGCCGCGAGCGCGTCCGGCAGCGAGATGCCGGCGCGCACCCCGGACACGAGGTGGTCGAGCAGGTCGGGCCACGCCGTGCGCGAGGCACGTCGACGGCGCCGCGCCCGGCCCGACACGAGCGCCGCCGGCAGCAGCGTCACGGCGATGCCGGCCGCGAGTGCGATGGGCACGGCCCCGATGAGGGCGAGCACCGCGGATGCGACAGCCACCCCCAGCACGACGGACACGACCGCGAGCGCGCCGGGCGTGACGCGCTCGAGCCCCGCGTGGGCGAGCCGCTCGCGCCAGCGCGCACCGAGCGCGGACCGCCGCCGGGGCGTCCCGCTCCCCCGCTGCCACAGCCGCACCGACACGATGAGCAGAACGCCCGTGCCGAGCACGAGGCCGAGCAGGGCGCTCACGCGCCGAACACCCGCTGCGTGGCGATGCCGCCGTCGGCACTCGGGCCCGTCGGCGCGAGGATCTCCACGACCCGGCGCCGCCCCGAGGGACCGAGCTCGCAGTGCACGACGAGGTCGACGCACGACGCCACGGTCGGCACGACGAAGGCGGAGTCGATGTTGCGCCCCGCGAGGAGCGGAAGCGTCGTGAGCTTCACGAGCGCGTCGTGCGCGGAGTTGGCGTGCACGCTCGACATCCCGGGCAGGCCGCTGTTGAGCGCGATGAGCAGGTCGAGCGCCTCCGCCTCGCGCACCTCCCCCACGACGAGCCGGTCGGGCCGCATCCTCAGCGCCTCCTTGATGAGCCGCCGCAGGGTGATCTCGCCCGTGCCCTCGAGGCTCGGCTGGCGGCACTGCAGGGCGACGACGTCGCGGCCCGGCAGCGAGAGCTCGAAGGTCTCCTCGACGGTGACGATGCGGTCGGACGGGTTCGCGCACGAGAGCAGCGCGCCGAGCATCGTCGTCTTGCCCGCCTGCGTCGCGCCGCTCACGACGATGGTGCGCCGGGCGAGCACGCTCGCCCGCAGGAACTCGGCGGCCTCGCGCGTGAGGCTACCGAGGTCGACGAGCGCGTCGAGGTCGCGGATCCGCCGGTTGAACTTGCGCACATTCACCGCCCAGTGGCGACGCGTGACATCGGGGATGACGACATGCAGCCGTGACCCGTCCGGCAGCGAGGCGTCGACGAACGGGGAGCTCAGGTCGACGCGGCGACCGGTGGACTGCAGCATCCTCTCGACCAGGTCGCGCACCTCGCCGTCGGTGAGCGCGAGCGGGGTGCGCTCGGAGACACCCTCGCGCGCGACGTAGATCTCGTCGGGGGCGTTGATCCACAGCTCCTCGACCGCGGGGTCGTCGAGGTAGGGCTGCAGGGGTCCGAGCCCGGTCAGGGCCGCGACCACCTCGCGCGCGACCTGCGCCTCGTCGTCGAGCAGGGGCACGGACCCGCCGAGCGCGCGCTCGCTGTAGCGCCGCACCTCGTCGCGCACGTACGACTCCGCGAGGTCGGCGTCGGAGGAGATGTCGACGCCGTCGAGCCGCACGCGCTCGCGCACCCGCTCGGCGATTGTCGTGGAGGCGGAGGACATCCGTCGATGCTGCGCGAGCCGGTCGCTGCCCCGCGCAGTCTTTCCACAGTCGAGGTAGACAACTCGGTCGTGGCGTTAAGCGCATAATGCGTGCGGTCAGTGCAGGATTGTTGCGTGACATTCTCCTTGCACCCCATCGCGGGTACCTCGAACTTCCTGATCAGGCAGAAGCAGTCTGACCAGTCGCTCGTGACCCTCGTCGCCGAGGTCGTCGAGTACCCCGAGGGCTACACGCTGTACCGCATGGATGCCACGGGCGAGCTCGCGACCGAGCTGGCCACCCCCGACGACGCGCTCGCGTTCTACAAGGCCTGGGTCATCGAGACGAACCCGACGATCGAGGGCATCGTCGAGAGCTAGCGCCCCCTGCGGCGGGCGGTGCCCTGCCCGAGCGTCACGAGCCCGAACACCGCGGGCACCATGAGCAGCAGCCCGATGAGGATGCCGATCGTGGTGAAGACGAGCCCGAGCGCCGCCGTCGCGCCGAGAGCCACGAGGCCGAGGATGAGCAGCCCCCTCCGCCCCGTGAGGGCGTAGCCGAGCAGCCCCGCGGCGAGCAGCGGGAAGCGCACGATCGGCTCCGCGATCGTGAAGGGCAGCGGCGCGAGGTACGCGCAGAGGAAGATCGCGAGGGCGAGCAGCGCCGTCCACGTCCAGAACAGCGGCCAGCTCCAGCGCGCGATCGGGCGCCGCGGCGGCAGCGGCACCTCGACCGGCGAGGATGCCCGCTGCGGGGCCGCGAGCAGGGCATCCCTCGCCGCGACGAGCTCGATGAAGCGCTCGTCCGCTCCCCCGCCGTCAGGATGTGATGACCGCGCGCGGAGCCGGTACGCGCGCTGCACCTCGTCGGCGCCCGCACCCGGCTCGACGCCGAGGATGCGCGCGGCCTCGTCGACGGTCATACGACGAGGCTACGCGCCACTCCCGCTAGCTGAACGACGCGGCGACCGTGCGGCGGTCGCTGAGCAGCTGGGGCCACAGGCGACGACGGTCGCGCACGACGAAGCCGCGCGCGATGAAACGGTCCTTGCCGTCGAAGCGCGGCTGGTACATCGAGCGGCCGTGCATGGCGCGCAGGTTGTCGAGCATGAGCAGGTCGCCCGGCTGCAGGTTGTGCGCGTCGCGGTTGTCGATGTAGAGCTGCACGACCTTCTCGAGCAGCTTCTGCGCGTCGGCGGTGATGCCGTGCATGAGGTCCTGGTCGACGAGCACGTAGGGGTCGTCGTCCGGGCCGCTGATGATGGGGAACGGGCCGCGGATCGCCTTCGGGTTGGGCACGAAGGGCTGGAACGACTCGTCGATGGTGGTCGCCCACAGCGGCTGGCGCAGCGTCGCGACCTCCTCGTCGGAGAGCAGGGTGGTGATCTTGCGGCCGGAGAACGCGTAGGTGAGCGCGCCCGGGTCGCCGCGGAGCGCGCCGAGGATGACGTAGTCGGGCTTGAAGTCGGAGAAGCACTGCTCGGTGTGGGCCTCGAGCTCGACCTTGGAGCCCTGCGACTGCTGGGTCGTGGCGAGCTTGGGGTTCGGCACCATGTCCTGGATGAGGTGGCCGTTGCCCTCCGCCTCGTAGGCGATCATCGTGCCGAGCAGCTGCGCGAGCGTGGCCTGCTGCTTCGCGAAGGTCGTCTTGGAGCCGAGGCCGCCCTTGTTGTCGAGGGGGGTGTCGACGAGGTCCTCGTCGACGATGAGCCCGCGGATGACGAGGATGCCCGTCTCGGAGCCCACGTTCGAGAAGTTGAGGATCGCGTTGCGCACCTCGGCCGGCACGTTGAAGGAGGCGGCGGCGGCCTGGAGGTTGAAGTCGTCCGGCTGCGTGTTGGCGTCGGCGGTGATCACCTGTGCAGCGGTGCGGATGGCCTCTGCCTGGTCTGCCGTGAGAGTGAAGATGCTCGGTTCGAGCTCGTGAACGGTAATGTCGCTCTCCTTGGTTCTCTAGTGGTGCTCGGGGTGGGAGCACACATCCCTAAATTACACCCCGGGACATGAGCGTAAGGGTACCCTCACTACCCTCATAGGACCTTGGTCCCTCCTAGACTCGTAGCTGCCAGCGGGAGTGGTGAAATTGGCAGACACGCAGGATTTAGGTTCCTGTGCTTTCGAGCGTGCGGGTTCAAGTCCCGCCTTCCGCACCAGTCAGTCGCGCTCCATCCGCGCCGGGGTGTTCGCCTTGCCGGGGGCCCGCCCGTAGTCGGGCTTCACGGCCTGGGCCTTCGTGAACCGCTCGTGGCCCGCCGCCGCGGCCGCCGCGAGCCGCGTGTAGTAGCCGATGAGCACGCGGTCTTTCGGCTGCTGCGCCCACGTGTCGACGCGGTAGCCGACCTCCGCGCCGTGGCGCACGATCATGATCATCGCGTAGGGCTGGCCGCGCCCCGGGATCATCACCCAGTGGCCGGGCTTGTACTCCTCGCAGGCCAGCACGGGATGCCAGTCCGCCATGCCGAGGCTCCTCTCTCGTGGAGCATCCGGCCATGCTGCGCTCGAGCCTAGCGGCACGCCACCGACGTGGCGGGGTGCGGCCGGTCGGGGTCAGCTCACGGGGGCGATGCGCGCGTAGACCGGCACGGCGACGCCGACCACGATCGCGTGCATGAGGGCGAGGGCGAGCGCGCCCGTCGTCGTCGTGCCGGGGATGAACTGCACGATCGCGAGGATGACGTCGGGAACCCACGACAGCACCAGGGCGACGGGCACGAGCACGCGCAGCACGCGCGCGGGGTTCGCGGTGCGCGCGCGGACGAGGCGCCACCCGACGTAGCCGGCGAGCACGCCGAGCACCGTGAAGGCGAGGTAGACGGGCGGCATGAGCGGCGAGTAGGCGCTCGAGGCGCCGGCGGCGATCGCGGAGAGGGCGATGACCGAGTTGGCGACGCCGGCGACCGCGACGGCGGCGACGAGGAGGACGGCGGTGCGCGGCACGGTGGCCGTGCCGGCGGGGAGGGCGTGCGTCGTCATGATGACTCCTTCGATTAGTACGGATTACGTACTAATGACGCTACGCCGCCCGCCAGGCCACCGGAAGGGGCGCACCGCGATTTACTCCGCCGGGAGTAGCCCGTCGAGCTCGTCCGCCGCGTCGAGGATGACCTGGAGGAGCGCGGCGAGCTCCGAGCGACGTGACGCGTCCACGGGCTCGAGGAGCCGAAGCACCTCGGCGCGCACGCGCGTCACGAGGGTGTCCGCGATCTCGCGGCCCTTCGCCGTCGGCGTGATGAGGCTCGCCCTGCGGTCGGCCGGGTCTGCCTCACGGACGACGAGGCCGTGGTTCACGAGCCGCGCGAGCACGCCCGTCATCGTGGACTTGCCGACGCGCACGTACCGGCCGAGCTCCCCCACGGTCTGCGGGCGGCGGTTGACCGCGACGAGCAGCCGCCCGGTGCGGAAGTCGACGCCGAGCTCGCCCGAGATCGTCTCGTAGCGGTCGGTGATGAGGGCGGCGATCCTGATGAGCGCGGGGCCGGCGGGGGCGGTGGGGTCCACGTCGTGAAGTTTAGCTAGACCGCCCGAGTGCCCCTCGGCTCCGCGATGAGCGCCTCGAGCGGCATCATCGCCGCGCCGAGGGCGACGGTGTCGCCCCCGAACCGGCACGCCGCGAGCGCGAACTGGGAGCCCGGGCGCACGAGGGCCTCGGCGCGGGCCGCATCCTCGATGCGCTGCGCGAGGTTCTCCATGAGGCGCAGGCCGACCCAGCCGCCGATGACGACGCGCTCGGGATTGGTGAGGTTGACGAGGCCGCCGAGGGCGGAGCCGAGGGTCGCGACGAGCTCGTCGACGAGCGCGACGGCCACGGGGTCCGTCGAGTCGAGCAGCTCGCCGACGGCGCGCCAGCCGGAGCCCTCGAAGGTGCCGCCGGCCTCGCGCCACTGGTCGAGGATGGCGTCGGCGCCCAGGTAGGCCTCGAGGCAGCCGTGCCCGCCGCACCGGCACAGGCGCCCGCCGCGCACGATCTTGACGTGGCCCCACTCCCCCGCGCTGCTCGTGAGGCCGCGCGTGAGCTCGCCGTGCGAGACGACGGCGAGCCCGACGCCGCGGCCGAGGAGCACGACGAGGGCCTCGTCGACCCCGCGCGCGGCGCCGTCCCACAGCTCCGCCATGGCCTGCGTCTTGGCGCCGTTCTCGGCGAAGACGGGCATGTCGTGCGAGACGAGGTCGGCGACCGGGATGGGCGGCCAGCCGAGGCTCTGCGCGTAGAGCACCTGGCGGCCGTCGGCATCCGACTCGACAATGCCGGGCAGGCCCAGGCCGATGCCGACCATGCGCTCCCACGCGAGGGGGTTGCGCGAGCGGAGGGCGTCGAGGGCCTCGTCGAGGTCGGCGGCGATCGCCTCGATCGGCTCGCCCTCGCGACCGCCCCTGAACTCCCTGTCGACCCGGGTCATCGACAGGTCGAACAGCTCGACGGCCACGCCCCGCTCCCCGACGTCAGCACCGAGGAAGTACGCGCCTGCGGGGTTGGGAGCGAGGAGCGTCACCGGTCTGCCACCGCTCGAGGCCACGGATCCGGCCTCGATGATGAGTCCCTCTGAGATGAGTTCGGAGACGAGGTTGGTGACGGATGCCACCGAGAGACCGCATTCGCGCGCGAGCTCCGCGCGAGACGTCTGCCCCGTGAGGATGACGCTGCGCAGGGCCTGGGCGCGGTTGCGCTGCCGCACGTCGCTCACGGTCGCGGGCGCCGCCGCCGTGAGTGCCGTGCGCCCCGTCATGAACCCAGAACCTACCAACTCCCGTCGCCGCCCGAGGGATACAGGCGCGACACGGTCGTGTCGGAGAGCGCGACGACGCGGATGCCGCGCTCCGAGCGCTCGACGCGCACGGCGGAGTCGAGCCCCGAGCCGTCCTCGACGCGCGCGCCGTCGGCACCCGTGAGCTCGAACTCGAGCCAGTCCCCCTCAGCGAGGTCGACCACGAGCTCCTCGCCCACACGGTACGCGCGGCCGTCGCTCTGCTCGAACGGGTTGGCGGGGTTGTCGCCCTCGCGCGCCCAGCGCAGCGGCACGGTGTCGTCGTCGCGGATGCCCGGCACCCCGCCCCGCGCCGCGACCGAGTACGACTCACCGGCGCCCCGGTACCCGTAGCCCCACGCGGGCACGACCGCGGGCCGCGACGCCAGGAGGGCGGCGACCACGTCGGGCTGCCACGCGCAGTTCTCGATGCGCATGTTCTCGAGCAGCTCGTCGAACACGCGCCGCGCCTCGCCGGGCGTGATGGCCGAGGGGTCGTCGATCGACGCGACGACGCGGTCCCAGCCCTCGGGGGCGACTATCGACGCGGGCGACGTGCGGGTCTCGATCTTCTTCCACGGCCAGAAGTTCCACCCGATGCCGTGCGACTCGTACAGGCGGAACGCCGTGTACAGCCACTCGAGCGTGTTCTCGCCGCCCTCGCCCATGTAGATGGGCAGACCCAGCCGGTCGCGCGCCTCGAGGAACGTCGCGATCGACTCCGTGTCGGGCGACGACCAGTACTTGTGGAACTGCAGGAGCGAGTTCTCGTCCCACACCTCGGTGAAGATCTCCCAGTTGGTGGCCCAGTGCGACCCCTCGTAGACGATCAGGTGGTCGGGGTCGACCTCGCGGATCTCGTGCGTGAGGTCGCGGTAGAGGTCGGCGAGGGCATCCTTGTAGGTGTGCTGCCACTCGTTCGGCAGCGGCTCGTTGAGCAGGTCGTAGCCGAGCACGACGGTCTCGCCGCGGTAGCGCGTCGCGAGGTCGCGCCACAGTCGCACCGTGAGGTCGCGGTAGCGCTGCTCCATGAACAGCTCCGGCAGGTTCTGCGGGGAGTCGTCGATGTTGGTGCCCGTCTGCCCGCCGGGCGCGCCGTGCAGGTCGAGCAGCACCCACAGCCGGTGCTCGCGGCACCACGCGATGAGCCGGTCGATCATGGCGTAGCCCGCCTCGATGGGCTCGCCGTCGTCATCCTGGATGACGCGCGAGTTGATGGGCAGGCGCACATGGTCGAACCCGGATGCGGCGATGCGCTCGATGTCCGCCTCGGCGATGAACCCCGCCCGGAACTGCTCCCAGAACCGCTCGGCCCCGCTCACGCCCAGCAGGCGCTCGGTGAGCCACTCGATCTCGCGCGGGGACTCCGCCCCCGGGCCGAAGCGCCACATGTAGCCCTCGGGCAGCATCCAGTTGCCGAGTCCGACGCCGCGCAGCAGCAGCTCGCGGCCGGCGCCGTCGACGAGCCGGGCATCCTTCGCGCGCACGAAGCCGTCGAAGCTCGCCGGTCGACGGGCGAAGGTGGTGGTGGGGAGCAGGTCGGTCATGGGTTCTTTCACTTGAGGCCGGAGAGGGCGAAGCCCTGGATCACGTAGCGCTGGAAGACGATGAAGACGATGAGGATCGGCACGACCATCACCGACGCCGCGGCCATCTGCAGCGACGGGTTGACGGCGAGCTGCTGGTTGAGCAGTGCAAGGCCCACCGAGAGCGTGTAGAGCTTCTGGTCGCTCGCGATGATGAGCGGCCACAGGAAGCTGTTCCAGCCCGAGATGAAGGTCAGCACGACCTGCACGGCGAGGATGGGCTTCGACATCGGCATCACGATCTGCCAGAACGTGCGCCACTCGCCGGCGCCGTCGAGGCGCGCGGCCTCGAGCATCTCCGTGGGGATCGTCGACATGAACTGCCGGAACAGGAAGATGCTGAACCCGCTCACGAGCGTCGGCAGCGCGATGCCCACGAGGGTGTTCGTGAGCTTCATGCCGTTGAGGATGAGGTAGGTCGGGATCATCGTGACCTGGATGGGGATCATCATGGTCGCGAGCACGAGGAAGAACAGCCAGCGCCGCCCGCGGAAGTCGAACTTCGCGAACGCGTAGCCGGCCATGGCCATGAGGATGAGGCCGACGAAGCCGATGAGCACCACGATGACGGTGTTGAGCAGGTAGCGCCCGAAGTCGAGCTCGGTGAAGAGCGTGCCGAACCACTGCAGCGTGGGGTCGTGCGGCAGCACCGAGGGAGGGTACGTGACCGACTCCCGCTGCGGCTTGAACGCGGTGGCGAGCATCCACAGGAACGGGAACGCCGTGATGAGCGCGCCGAGCCCGAGGGCGACGCCGATCGTGATCGTGAGCGGGCGGGTCCTAGTACTCATCGTCGGCCCTCCGCACGCGCAGCTGGATGAGGGTGATGACCGCGATGATCGCGAACAGCACTATCGAGCCGGCGCTCGCATACCCGAACTGGTTGAGCCGGAAGCCCTCCTTGTAGAGGAATATCGACGCCGAGGTCGTGGCCCCGAGCGGGCCGCCGTCGGTGAGCACGAAGGGCTCGTCGAAGAATTGCAGCCACGAGATCGTCGTCGTGACGCTCACGAAGAAGATCGCGAACCGCAGGAGCGGGATGACTATCGAGAACGTCTTCTTCCACTCGCCCGCGCCGTCGAGCGACGCCGCCTCGAGGTACTCCTTGGGCACGCCCTGGAGCGCCGCGAGGAAGATGATGATGTTGAGGCCCGTGCCGCGCCACACCGCGACGAGGGCCACGGAGAACTTGGCCAGCACGGGATCGGACAGCCACTGCACGGGCGGCAGGTTCACGAGCGACAGCAGGTAGTTGAGCAGCCCGAACTGCGTGTTGTAGAGGTAGCCCCACACGAGCGAGATGGCGACGATCGCCGTGATCGCGGGGATGAAGTAGAAGGCGCGCAGCGCGCGGAAGAACGCGTTCTGGCTGTGGTTGAGCAGCAGCGCGACGCCGAGCGAGAGCACGACGATCGCGGGGACGCCGAACACGGCGAACAGGCCCGTGTTGCCGATCGACTGCCAGAAGTCGGGATCGGCGAAGAGCTTCGTGTAATTGTCGACGCCGATGAACTTCACGTTGCCCCAGTTGGCGAACGCCGAGATGTTCATGTTCGTCGTGCTGATGACCGCCGCGACGAGGATCGGGAAGATCCCGAAGGCGACGAGGAGGAGCATTGCGGGCGACACGAACAGGTAGGGGGTCAGCTTGTTGCGCATGGTGCTTCTTCCCTCCCTGTCCGTGTCGCCGCTGGTGTTACTTGATGCTCAGGCCGGCGGTCTTCGAGTACAGGCCGTCGAGCGAGGTCTGCTTGTCCGCCCCGGTGAGCACGATGGCGTTGAGGGCGTTGAGCAGCTCGGTGCCGACGGCGCCGTCCCAGTTGGAGACGAGCGGCAGCACCTTGGCGGTCTTGAGCTGGTCGGTGTAGACCTGCACGTTCGGGTCGCTGTTGAGGTCGGCATCCTCGAGGGCCGAGGTGACCGTCGGGAGCTCGCCCGTGAGGCCGTACCAGGCGAGCTGCTGCTCGGGCTGGGAGACGTACTCGAGCAGGTCGAGGGCCGCCTCCTTGTGCTGCGTGTTGAACCAGACGCCGAGGTTGGAGCCCGCGAAGAGCGAGATCGAGCCGCCGTCGCCCGCGGGGAGCGGGCTCGCCTGCCACTTGCCGTCGAGCTCGGGGGCCGAGTCGGCGACACCCTTGCCGAGGTACGGGCCGCTCACGAGCATGGGGGCCACGCCCGAGATGAAGCCCGCGGTCTGGTCGAAGTCGCCGTTGGTCGGCACGCTGCCGTCGGCGTAGAGGCCCGTGTACAGGTCCACCGCCTTCTGGAACTCGGGGGTGTCGAAGTCGACGTTGCCGTCGGCGTCGATGACCTCGCCGCCCATGCTCCACGTCATCTCGATGGGCAGCGGCGCATCCCACTGCGGGATGTAGTAGCCGTAGTTGCCGTCACCGCGCGCGGCGAGGATCTTCGCGTCTGCGCGCAGCTCGTCCCACGTCGCCGGCGGCGCGTCGATGCCCGCCTCGGCGAGGATGTCGGTGCGCGTGAACAGCACGCGCGTGTCGCTCGTCCACGGGATGCTCACGATCTGGCCGTTGACCGAGGTCGACGTGCCCGAGACCCCGGCGGGGAAGTTGGCGGGGTCGAGGCCCGGGTGCGCGGCGAGCTCGTCGTCGAGCGGCAGGAGGGCGCCCGCATCCGCGAACGTGCGCAGCTTCGAGAGGCCGATCTGCAGGATGTCCGGGCCCGAGCCCGAGGCGACGGCCGTCGTGAGCTTCTCGTCGATCGAGTCCCACGGGATCGCGACGACGTCGACGTCGATGCCGCTGTCGGCGACGAGCTTCTCGAAGTTCGCTCCGGAGTCGCCCATCACCCAGACGGTGAGGGGCCCGTCGGCGTCGCCGGACGGCGCGGACGTCGAGCAGGCGGCCATCGCGAGGGTCAGGCCCGCGACCGACACGGCCGCGAGTGCGGCCCGTGCTGTTCTCTTCATTGAGGTTCCTTTTCTCTGTGTGTGCATTATCGGGGTATCAGGATTGATCGGTGCTCGGCGATGAGCCGCCGGTACCAGTGCGCGCTGAGCTTGGGGATGCGCTCCTGCGTGCGGTAGTCGACCCACACGAGGCCGAAGCGCTTGCTGTAGCCCTCGGCCCACTCGAAGTTGTCGAGGAACGACCACGCGTAGTACCCGCGCAGGTCGACCCCGGCCTCGATGGCGTCCGCCGCGGCGCCGAGATAGCCACGCAGGTACGCGACGCGCTCGGTGTCGACGACGTCGCCGTTGGGGTCGACGTAGTCGGCGTAGCTCGCGCCGTTCTCCGTCACGTAGACGGGCAGCGGCGTGAACTCGCGGCTCACGCGCGTGAGCACGGCCGTGAGCGAGGCGGGGATGACCGACCACCCGAACGACGTCGTCGCGGGCTCGGCCGGCACCTCGAGCACCTCGAAGGGCTGCGAGGCGTCGTGCGAGGCGATGACGCGCTGGTAGTGGTTGACGCCCGCGAAGTCGGTCGGGGCAGAGATGATGTCGAGGTCCCCGTCGAGCACGACGTCGGAGAGGCCGCGCGCGCCCAGGGTGCTCCACACGGCGGGCGAGTACTCGCCGAGGTACACGGGGTCGAGGAAGACGCGGTTGCTCGTCGCGTCGAGGCGCACGGCGGCGGCCGCATCCTCGTCGCCGTCGCTCGCCGCGACGATGTCGGTCACGATGTTCGTGATGCCCACGGATGCGCCGGGCCGGGCCGCGCGGATGCCCGCGACCGCGAGCCCGTGCGCGAGGTTGAGGTGGTGGGCGGCGTGCACGGCCGCGCGGTAGTCCGTGCGTCCGGGGGCGTGCGCTCCCTTGCCGTAGCCGAGGAACGAGCTGCACCACGGCTCGTTGAGCGTGACCCAGTCCTCGGCGAGGTCGCCGAGCGCCGTGACGACGCGCACGGCGTAGTCGGCGAAGGCGTGCGCGGTGGCGCGGGCCGGCCAGCCGCCCGCATCCTCGAGCGGCTGCGGGAGGTCCCAGTGGTAGAGCGTGACGAGCGGGCGGATGCCGCGGTCGCGCAGCCCCGCGAGCACGCCGCGGTAGAACTCGACGGCGACGGGGTTGAGGTCGCCCGCGCCGGAGGGCTGCAGGCGCGACCACGACACCGAGAGGCGGTAGTCGCCCACCCCGAGGGAGGCGAGGAGGTCGAGGTCGGACTCCCAGCGGTGGTAGTGGTCGCACGCGATGTCGCCCGTGTCGCCGTGCAGGCTCAGCCCGGGCGTGTGCGAGAAGGTGTCCCAGATGCTCGGCCCGCGTCCGCCCTCGGTCGCCGCGCCCTCGATCTGGTAGGCGGCGGTCGCGAGACCCCAGCGGAAGCCCGCCGGGAAGGTGCCGACGTTCTCGACGGAGGCCTCGGCGGAGAGCCGGGCGGCGGGAGCGGTGTCGGTCATCGTTGATCGCATTCGGTTCGTCGGTACTTATTTCAAGACTTACTATAAGCCCTGTTGGAAGTATGTCAAGCGCGATCCGGGGGTTCTCCCCAGCGAGTTCAGCGACATCACCTAGTACCCTGACGGGAATGCCCTGACTACCTCACAGGTAGCCGACGACTGGAGCCAGCCCCTTGGTACACGCCGCACTCATCCCCTGGCTCGATCCCGAGTCGATCATCACCTCGGCCGGGCCGTGGGCCCTGCTCGTCGTGTGCCTGATCGTGTTCGCCGAGACGGGGCTGCTCGTGGGCTTCCTGCTCCCCGGCGACACCCTGCTCATCATCACGGGGCTGCTCGCCTTCTACCCCGGCATCCTCATCGGCGACTTCCGGCTCGACATCTGGTGGGTGGCGCTCGCCATCGGCGTCGCGGCCTTCCTCGGGGGCGAGGTCGGGTACCTCATAGGCCATCGCGTGGGCCCGCGCATCTTCGAGCGCAAGGAGACAGGGCTGTTCTCGGTCGAGAACGTGAAGCGCACGAACGCCTTCTTCGACCGGTTCGGCGGGCTCGCGGTCATCCTCGCGCGCTTCGTGCCCATCGTGCGCACCTTCGCCCCCGTCGCCGCGGGCGTCGGCCACATGAACTACAAGAAGTACTCGCTCTACAACTTCATCGGCGCGATCATCTGGGGCGTCGGGCTCACGACGGCGGGCTACCTGCTCGGCTACGTGCCCGTGCTCGGCGACTTCGTGCGCTCGTACATCGATGTCATCCTGCTGTGCGCCGTCGCGATCGCCGTCATCCCGACCGTGTTCCACTACATCCAGTCGATGGTCAAGGCGCGCCGCAAGCGGGCCGCCGGCATCGTGGACGAGGCCCGGGCCGAGGCCCTCGTGCTCGACGAGAAGAAGTTCGACCAGAAGCTGGGCGACTAGCCCTTCGCGCGGATCCCGGCGATCCCCTGCTGCGCCGCCCGGCGCACATCGATCTCGGGGTCGCGCAGCAGCGGCGTGAGCGCGTCGGGGTCGTCGCCGACCTCGCCCAGCGCCCGGGCCGCGGCCGCGCGCACGCGCGCGACCTCGTCGGTGAGCAGCTCGTGGAGCTCGGCCTGCACGGGCAGCTTGCGCGTCGCGGCGACGCGCGCCGCCATCTCGCGCACGCGCCAGGCCTGGTTCTGCAGGGCGGCCGTGACGGCAGGGGCGGCCGTGTCGTTCCACGCGTAGAGCAGGGCGCGCGTTCCCCACAGCTCGGGCCAGTAGAGCACGGGGGCGCCGTCGAGAATGCCCTGGGCGTGATCCCCGCCCACCCACAGCAGGAAGTCCTCGCCCTCGTTGTTGCCCGCGATGAGGCTGAGCGAGCGCAGCACGACGGCATCCTCGCCGAGCTCGGCTATGGCGGCGGCGATGCGCTTCTCGGGCGGGAGGTCGGTGGGGATGTCAGGCACGCACCAACCCTACGCGCGCGCGATCCAGATCGACTCGAGCGCCTCGCGCGCGAGCTGGGCGCGCTGGGCCGGCGTGATGACGGAGTCGACGGCGATCCCCTCCGCCTCGAGGTGGCGCAGCAGCAGCGGGTCGCGGTCGGAGATGCGCACGACCGTGCCCCCGTCGACCTCGAGCAGGAGCCGCGCGGCGGGCCGCCGCACGGTGCCGTCGGCTCCGGGGATGGGGTCGCCGTGCGGATCCCGCACGGGATGCCCGAGCTGGGCGTCGATCGCGTCGAGCAGCTTGTCGCTCATGGCGTGCTCGAGCACCTCCGCCTCGTCGTGCACCTCGTCCCACCGGTACCCGATCGCCTCGACGAGCCACGTCTCGATGAGGCGGTGGCGGCGCAGCATCCTCAGGGCGAGCGCCGTGCCCTCCTTCGTGAGCTCGACGGCTCCGTACGGCTCGTGCACGACCAGATCCTGTGCGACGAGCTTCTTGACCATCTCGGTGACCGAGGATGCCGCGAGCCCGAGCCGCGCCGCGAGCGCGCCCGTCGTGATGGGGGTCGACTGCCACTCGGTGTGCGAGTAGATGACCTTGAGGTAGTCCTCGACGACGGAGTTCACGAGCCGCTCACCACGAGCACGATGAGCAGCACGTTGAGCACGGTGATGAGCACGGCAGACGTCCAGCCCGCGACGCGCAGCCACGGCCGGTTGACGAACTCGCCCATCACCGACCGCGAGCTCGCGAGGTGCACGAGCGGGATGAGCGCGAACGGGATGCCGAAGCTCAGCACCACCTGGCTGAGCACGAGGGCGCGCGTGGGGTCGAACCCGATGCCGAGCACGATGAGCGCCGGGATGAGGGTGATGACCCGTCTGGCCAGCAGCGGCACGCGCACCTTGAGCAGCCCGCCCATGATCGCCGAGCCCGCGTAGGTGCCCACGCTCGTCGAGGCGAGGCCGGAGGCGAGCAGGCCGATGGCGAACACGACGCCCACCGCGGGCCCGAGCGTCGAGACGACCGCGGCGTGCGCCCCCTCGATGCTGTCGGTGCCGTCGATGCCGCGCAGCGCCGACGCCGCGAGCAGGAGCATGGAGATGTTCACGGCGCCCGCGATGAGCAGGGCGGCGCCCACGTCCCACCGCGTGGCGCGCAGCAGGCGCGAGATGCGCGCGGGGTCGGACGAGACGCCGTGCCGGTCGCGCGCGAGCGCGGAGTGCAGGTAGATGGCGTGCGGCATGACGGTCGCGCCGAGCATGCTCGTCGCGAGCAGCACCGAGTCGGTGCCCTCGAAGCGCGGCAGGATGCCCGCGACCGCCTGCCCCGCATCGACGCCCGTGAACGCCAGCCCCGTCATGAAGCCGACGACGATGACGCCCAGCAGCACGATGATGACGACCTCGAAGGAGCGCTGCCCGCGCCACGACTGCACGCCCAGCAGCACCATCGACGCGATGCCGACGATGATGCCGCCCGCGAGCAGTGGCACGCCGAACAGCAGGTGGAGGGCGATGGCCCCGCCGAGCACCTCGGCCACGTCGGTCGCGGCGGCGACGAGCTCGGCCTGCACCCAGTAGGCGCGGCGCGGACCGTCCTTGAGGCGGGCGCCCAGCAGCTCGGGCAGGCTGTGCCCGGTGACGAGGCCGACCTTCGCCGACTGGTATTGCACGAGCACCGCAATCGCGTTGGCGACGATGAGCACCCACAGCAGGAGGTAGCCGTAGCGGGCGCCCGCCGTGAGGTTGGCGGCGACGTTGCCGGGGTCGACGTAGGCGATCGCGGCGACGAACGCGGGCCCGAGCGCGACGAGGGTCGCGCGGGCGGGGGCTGACGTTTTCGGCACACCGAAAATGTATACCGAATTTCGGCGAACCGAAATGTTCGTGTCTCGCTGAGTTGCCCGAGTGGCGCACATGTGCACGACTCGCGCAACTCTGCGAGGCACGAGGAGATCGGCTACTCCCCCAGCAGCTCCCGCCGCACCGTGGGCATGATCGCCGCGAACGCGAGAGCGCGATGCGATATCGCGTTCTTCTCCTCGGGCCGCAGCTCCGCCGAGCTCACCGTGAGGCCCGCGGGCGTGAAGATCGGGTCGTAGCCGAATCCGTTCGGGCCCGAGGGCTCGTGCAGGATCGAGCCCTGCCAGATGCCCAGCTCGACGAACTCGCGGGCCGGCTCCGCCGGGGCATCCGGGCCCACCGACCCGACGGGCGGGGGCACGACGAGGGCGGCCGCGCACGTGAAGTGGGCCGCGCGGTTCGGCTCGTCGCCCAGGTTGGCGAGCAGCAGCTCGAGGTTGTCGCGGTCGACGCGCGTGCCGGCGTAGCGGGCCGAGTGGATGCCCGGCGCCCCGCCGAGCGCGTCGACCGAGATGCCGGAGTCGTCGGCGATCGACGGCAGCCCCGTGTGCTGCGCCGCGGCGCGCGCCTTGATGAGGGCGTTCGCCTCGAACGTGTCGCCGTCCTCCACGGGCTCCGGCCCGTCGTAGCCGACGAGCTCGATGCCCTCGAGCAGGTCGCCGAGGATGGCCCGCAGCTCCTCGACCTTGTGCGCGTTGTGCGTCGCGAGCACGAGCCTAGGCAAGGGCCTCACCCTGCAGGCGCGTGAGCTGCTCGGTGCCGCCGAGCGCGAGGTCGAGCAGGGAGTCGAGCTCGCGGCGGTCGAAGGGCGCGCCCTCCGCGGTGCCCTGCACCTCGACGAAGAGGCCGCGGCCCGTGACGACGACGTTCATGTCGGTCTCGGCGCGCACATCCTCGACGTAGGCGAGGTCGAGCAGCGGCTCGCCGTCGATGATCCCGACGCTCACGGCGGCGACGCTGTCGTGCAGCGCCTTCGCGTTCTTGCCGATGAACCCCTTGGAGCGGCCCCACTCGATGGCGTCGGCGAGCGCGACATAGGCGCCCGTGATGGCCGCCGTGCGCGTGCCGCCGTCGGCCTGCAGCACGTCGCAGTCGATGACGATGGTGTTCTCGCCCAGCGCCTTCGTGTCGATGACGGCGCGCAGCGAGCGGCCGATGAGGCGCGAGATCTCGTGCGTGCGGCCGCCGATGCGGCCCTTGACCGACTCGCGGTCCATGCGCTCGTTGGTGCTGCGCGGCAGCATCGAGTACTCGGCGGTGACCCAGCCCTTGCCCTTGCCCGTGAGCCAGCGCGGCACGCCGTTCGTGAAGGATGCCGTGCACAGCACCTTCGTGTTGCCGAAGGAGATGAGGGCGCTGCCCTCGGCCTGCGCGCTCCACCCCCGCTCGATCGTGATCTCGCGGAGCTGGTTGGCCTCGCGGCCGTCGTGCCTCGTCATCGTGCTTCTCTCTGGATAGGGATGGAACCGGTCTCGAACGTCTCGACGCTCAACACCTCGGGGATGAACCGCGCGGCGAGCCGCTTGAACGCCGCGGTGTCGGCTGTGGCCTCGAACTCGTGCCGCGGGGCGGAGGTCGCCGTGCGCTCGAGCCCGTGCGCGACGAGCGTGCGGTACACGTCGTACGCGGTCTCCTCGGCGCTCGACACGAGCGTCACCGACTCCCCCATGACGTACTGGATGGCCGCCGACATGAGCGGGTAGTGCGTGCAGCCGAGCACGAGGGTGTCGATGTCGGCATCCTTGAGGGGCGCGAGGTACTCCTCGGCGACGCCGAACAGCTCGGGGCCGCTCGTGATGCCCGCCTCCACGAACTCGACGAACCGCGGGCACGCCCGCGTGAACAGCTGGAGGCCGGATGCTGCGGCGAAGGCATCCTCGTAGGCCTTCGACTTGATGGTGCCGACGGTGCCGATCACCCCGACGCGCCCGTTGCGGGTCTGGCGCACCGCCGTGCGGACCGCGGGCTGGATGACCTCGACCACGGGGATGCCGTAGCCGTCGGTGAAGCGCTCGCGGGCATCCCGCAGCATGGCCGCCGACGCGGTGTTGCACGCGATGACGAGCGCCTTGACGCCCTGGGCGACGAGGTCGTCCATGACGGCGAGCGCGTAGCCGCGCACCTCGGCGATGGGCTTCGGGCCGTACGGCGTGTGCGCGGTGTCGCCCACGTAGAGGATCGACTCGCGCGGCAGCTGGTCGATGATCGCCCGGGCGACGGTGAGGCCGCCGACGCCCGAGTCGAAGACTCCGATCGGCGCGTCGCTCATTCCACCGAGGTTACTAGTCTCTTGATATGAGTTCCGCTCTCCTGACCGACCGCTACGAACTGACGATGCTCGACGCCGCGATCGGCAGCGGCACGCACGACCGCGAGTGCGTGTTCGAGGTGTTCGCGCGGCGGCTGCCCGACACCCGCCGCTACGGCGTCGTCGCGGGCACGGGCCGGCTGCTCTCCCTGCTCGAGGACTTCCGCTTCGGGGATGCCGAGCTCGACTGGCTCCGGTCCGCCCAGGTCGTTCGTCCCACGACCCTCGACTGGCTCGCCGACTACCGCTTCCGCGGGAACATCACGGGCTATCAGGAGGGCGACCTGTACTTCCCCGGCTCCCCCATCCTCGTCGTCGACGGCACGTTCGCCGAGGCGGTCATCCTCGAGACCCTCACCCTGAGCGTGCTCAACTACGACTCCGCCGTCGCGTCGGCCGCCTCGCGCATGGTGTCGGCCGCGGGCGGTCGGCCGCTCGCCGAGATGGGGTCGCGCCGCACGGGCGAGCAGTCCGCGATCGCGGCGGCGCGGGCGGCGTTCATCGTGGGGTTCGGGGCCACGAGCAACCTCGAGGCCGGGCGCTCGTGGGGCATCCCGACCATGGGGACCGCCGCTCACTCGTTCACCCTCCTGCACGACAGCGAGGAGGCGGCGTTCCAGGCCCAGGTCGACGCCCTCGGCCCCGGCACGACGCTGCTCGTCGACACGTACGACATCCCGAACGCCGTCGAGCTCGCCGTCAAGGTCGCGGGCACGGGCCTCGGCGCCGTGCGCATCGATTCGGGCGACCTGCCCGCGCAGGTCGCCGCCGTGCGCGCCCAGCTCGACTCGCTCGGCGCCACGGGCACGCGCATCACCGTCACCAACGACCTCGACGAGTACACGATCGCGGCCCTGCGCGCCGCGCCCGTCGACTCGTTCGGGGTCGGCACCTCCGTCGTCACTGGTTCGGGCGAGCCCGCCTCCGGCATGGTCTACAAGCTCGTCGCGCACAAGGATGCGGCCGGCGACTGGGTCAGCGTCGCGAAGAAGTCCGCGGCCAAGGCCACCGTCGGCGGGCGCAAGCACCCCGTGCGCACCCTGCACCCCTCGGGCCGCGCGAAGGAGGAGACCATCTACGTCGACGAGGAGGTGCCCGCGGGCACGACGGCGCGGCCCCTCCTCGTGCCGCTGGTCACGGGCGGGGAGGTCGACGCGAGCTACACCGGCCCCGACGGCACGCGCCTCGCCCGCGAGCACCACGAGCAGGCCATCGCCGAGCTGCCGGACGACGCCTTCCGCCTCAGCCGCGGGGAGCCCGCGCTGCCGACGGTGTACGTGTAGCGGCGCGCCGCGGTTTGCCCCACATCGGGGTTATCAACGCTCGATAGGCCCGATTCGAGGCAACCGGCGAGGATGTCCGAGCCAGCCCCGAGCCCGCAGACGCCGGGCGACCCTGCCGACGAGCTCGGCGGGACGACCGTAGAGGTCGTCAGCGGTCGCCCTCACCACGACCCAGCCCTCATCGGCCAAGCGCTCAGCGCGGCGCACATCCCTTCGGTACGTGTCGACTCTCCGATGGTGGTCGCCCTCGTACTCATAGGCGACGCGGAAGTCCCGCCAGGACGCGTCCGGCAGGGCGACGAACGATCCGCGCGCGTCGTCGACGGGTTCGTTGATGGCGGGGTCTGGGAGTCCGGCTAGCCGGAAGAGCACGAGGCTGAGAGACTCCGGCCTCGACAACGGCCCGACCACGATGTGCTCGAGGGCACGTCGCCGCGCGACGGCCCCCGCGGACGACGCCGCGCGCTCGTGCGCTCGCACGAGGTCATCCCGGGAGGCGAGCGGGAGGACGGACTCGAACGGCAGGCCCGTGACGATGAAGTCACCCACTGCCGCCAGATCCCACCACGGGAGGATCGTCGAGAGGTGCGTCCAGGTCACCTCCGGAGAGGTGACCCGCAACCCACCGACCACCCGGACGTCCTCAGGGACGAGCGGATGGGTGTGGCCTCGCACTCCGCGGCCGCGCGCGGCCCGGACGCCCACCGGGGACGTCACGTGCACGAGGGTCGGGCCGAGCAGCATCGGGAGGGGCATCCGCCACAACGTCGCAGCGGTCACGTGGCTGAACACGTCGCCGTCCCGCATGCGCGCCCCGTAGGCGCGGCAGACCGCCTCCGTCCCGACCGGAGGGGACGTAGCACGAACACCGTGGAACGGGCGGACGAGATCGCGCGCCCTCAAACGGTCGTGGCTGACTCCGGCCCCGGCCGCATCCCGCACATTGAACACCGCGCCGAGGGCGGGTGGCAGCTCTTGCGGCGTTCGCGGCACCCTTCAGGGTGCCGCGCGGCGTAGATCCGAGAGTCCGATCATCCACAGCCCCGTCGATTGCCCTAGAACGGGCCTATCGGACCTGGCTGAGCCCGACATGGGGCAAACCGCGGGGCGGCGCTAGTCCTTGAGCTTCTCGTAGGCCTCTTTGCACTCGGGGCACACGGGGAACTTCTGCGGGTCGCGGCCCGGCACCCAGAGCTTGCCGCACAGGGCCTTGACGGGGTTGCCCGTGAGGGCGGACTCCATGATCGCGTTCTTGGGGGCGTAGTGGGAGAAGCGCTCGTGGTCGCCGTCTTCGACGAGCTCGCGCGTGAGCAGCTCTTCGAGCTCGCGGTCGAGAGTGTCGAGCCCGCCGCCGCCGGTCTGGTCGAGGTCTGCCATCCTGCGATTCTACGACCGCGGCCCTAGTTCTGCAGGGTGAAGGCCAGCAGCTCGGGCGCTCGGCGGTCGACGATGCGGCCGCCCCAGGCCACCCCGCCGAAGAGCGCGGCGGCGCCGATCACGAGGCCGACGCCCAGTCCCACGTACTGCACGCCCGGCAGCGCCTGGCCCAGCACGACGACGAGCACGACGGGCGCCGCGAGCACGAGGGTGAGGGCGAACGAGAGCGACTGGATGACCGAGCCGGCGGCCCCCGCGGCCTGCGGCTGGGCGAACGGGCTGTCGCCCGGGTGCACCGCCGGGTACGGGAACCCCGCGGAGATGACGCTCGAGATGCCGATCGCGACGAGGAGCACGCACGCGCTCAGGCCCACGAGGCCGGGGAAGATGCCGTAGTCACCCACGACGACGACGCTCACGAAGCTGCCGACGAGCACGAGCGGCAGGCCCACGAAGAGCGCGGGGACCACGCGGCCCCAGCGGTCGTCGGTGCCCTTGGTGTCCGCGGAGACATGAGCCCAGAAGGCCGTGCTGTCGTAGGCGATGTCGTTGTGCACGGTCCAGCCGAGGAAGAGGCACATGATCGGCACGGGCAGCCACACGATGATGCCCGCGGGCACTCCCGCGATGAGGAGGGCGACGACCATGATGATCGGCACGATGGGGATGACGGCGAGCGCGACCCGGTAGCGGGCATCCCTGCCCCAGTAGCTCAGGCTGCGCGCCGCGATGGCGCCGAGCGGCGTCGCGGGGAGCCGCTCGAACCAGCCGAGGCCCGAGTAGAGGCGCGCGACGGCCTCGCGCTGCGGGCGCACGAGCATGAGGGCCACGAGGGCGCGCCACGCCACCCACAGCGCGGCGAGGAAGGCGGCAGCGATGAGCAGCTTGAGGCCGGCGTCGCCGGGGCGGCCGAGGGCCGCGTCGCCGGGGGCGCTCCACGCGGCGCCGAAGGGGGTCCACGCGACGACCGCGGCGATGCGGCGCATGACGGGCAGGCCCTGGGCCTGCCAGTCCACGGTCGCGCCGAGCGCCACGAGCGGCGCCACGACCGCGAGGACGAGCACGAGGATGATGCCCGAGGCATCCCTGAGCCGCCGCGACGAGAGGAACGTCCCCGCCACCGCCGCCGAGACCCGCGCCGCGAGCACGCACGTGGCGATCACGAGCACGCCGCCGACGACGGCGAAGAGCACGGGCAGCGCCCCGCGCGACCACGTGACGACCTGGGCGATCGCGAACACCGTGACGATGAACGTCGGAACGCTCACCGCTCCGGCCGCGACGAGGGCGATCGCGAGACGTGCCGTGGGGATGCCGAAGAGGCCGAACCTGCGCGGGTCGATCGTGTCATCCACCCCGAACACGAGCGGCAGCAGGATGAAGGCGAGCACCACGAGCGCGCCGAAAACGATGAGGATGACGCGCGCCACGTCGGGCGTCGCGAACCGCAGCGCGACGAGGCCCGCCGTGACGAAGCCCGCGAGGGCCACGCCGTAGAGGATCGCGAGGATGATGCCGAAGAGCTGGATGGGGCTGCGGCGGAACGTGTTGCCGAGCAGCGTCAGCTTCAGTCGGAGAAACTGTGCAACCACTCGAGCCCCTCCACCGCGCTGCGGCCGCCCGCGAGTTCGACGAAGCGCTCCTCGAGGGTCTGCCCCGCGCGCACCTCCTCCATGGTCCCGTCGGCGAGGATCTCGCCGTTCACGACGACCGCGACATGGTCGCAGATGCGCTGCACGAGGTCCATGCTGTGGCTCGAGAGCACGACCGTGCCGCCCGCAGCCACATACTTCTTGAGGATCTCGGTCACCGTCGCCGCCGAGACCGGGTCGACGGACTCGAACGGCTCGTCGAGCACGAGCAGGCGCGGCGAGTGGATCATGGCCGCGGCGAGCGCGATCTTCTTCGTCATGCCCGCGGAGTAGTCGCTGACGAGGCGCCCGAGCGACTCCTCGATGCCGAACGCGTGGGCGAGGTCGGCCGTGCGCGCACGGACGACGGCGTCGTCGAGGCCGCGCAGCACTCCTGCGTAGTAGAGCAGCTGGGCGCCGGTCAGGCGGTCGAACAGGCGCAGGCGGTCGGGCAGCACGCCGATGGTGCGCTTCGCGCGCACGGTGTCCGTCCAGACGTCCGCGCCGTTGACGACGACGCTCCCCGAGTCAGGCCGCAACAGGCCCGTGATCATCGAGAGGGTCGTGGTCTTGCCTGCGCCGTTGGGCCCGACGATGCCGTAGAAGGCGCCGGTCGCGACCTCGAGGTCGACGCCCGCGACGGCGACCTTGTCGTCGAAGCTCTTGGTGAGGCCGCGCACCGACAGCACGGTTCCCGCGTCCTGGGCGACGAGCTCGCCGGCGGGGAACAGCTCGCGTGCGGGTTCCGCGTCGACCTCGGGCTCCTGCGGCTCGGCCTTCACCCCGCGCCGAGAGGATGCGTCGGCCACGCGCCGCACCCACGCGGCGACGGTGGCGGCGAAGGAGGGGGCTGCGCTCGTGGGGGCTGCCTCGGGTTCCGGCTCCGCGGCCGCGTCCGGCTCGGGCTCTACGTCAACGACAGGCTCAGGCTCAGGCTCCGGCTCCGGCTCCGGCACTACCTCAATGACAGGCTCAGGCTCGACCTCGACGACAGGCTCGACCTCAACGACAGGCTCAGGCTCTACGACAGGCTCGACCTCGACGACCTCGGCCTGCTCCGCGAGCTCGGCGTCGCGCGGCGACAGCACCGTCGCATCCTCGAACTCGAGCTCCTCGGCGACGGCCGCAGGAGCCTCGGGCTTGGGCGCGGGCTTGACTGCGGGCTTGGCGGCGGCGGGCGCTTTGGGCGCCGCGGGCTTGCGCGTCGCCGGCTTGCGAGCGGGCGGCGGCTTGCGCGTGCCGCCGGAACCGGTGCTCGCCCGTGGCGTCGGCTTCTTGGCGGGGCCGGAGTCTTGGGCGTTGTCCACCGGACAAACCTACCAATGTGCAACGCTCGCCTTTGAGCGAGCATCACAAATCGGCAACAACCGTGCGGTTCCCCTTTTCTGCACAGGTTCGCTGGGTAACGTGGAACGCAGCACAACGGTGTGTCCACATTGCATCCCCATGGTTAACGGCAGGCGAACAGTCGCCGCGGTTCGGGGATCCGACACCACCAGGAGGTCCTCCGTGACCACGCAGATCGTCATCCTCGCCGCCGGCATGGGCAGCAGGCTCGGCCGCTCCCTGCCGAAGCCCCTCACCGAGCTCGCCGACGGCCGCACCATCATGAAGCAGCAGTTCGACAACATCCACCACGCGTTCGGCAACGCCGCCCAGGTGACCGTGGTGGTCGGCTACAAGCTCGAGCACATCATCGAGGCGTTCCCCGAGGCGTCGTTCGTCTACAACGAGCAGTACGACCAGACGAACACCTCGAAGAGCCTCATGCGCGCCCTCCAGGCCTCCGCCCCCGGCGGCGTGCTGTGGATGAACGGCGACGTCGTCTTCGACCCGGCCGCCCTCGAGCGCGCCGCCAAAATGGTCGCGCGCGACCAGTCGTTCGTCTCCGTCAACACCGCCAAGGTGTCCGACGAGGAGGTCAAGTACACGACCGACGCGGAGGGCTTCATCAAGGAGCTCTCGAAGACCGTCAAGGGCGGCCTCGGCGAGGCCGTGGGCATCAACTACATCTCGCGCGACGACAAGGCCGTGCTGCTGCGCCAGCTCAAGCGCGTCGACGACCAGGCCTACTTCGAGCGCGGCATCGAGCTCGCCATCGAGCAGGACGGCATCCGCATCGAGCCCGTCGACATCTCCGACCTCTACGCGGTCGAGATCGACTTCGCCGAAGATCTGGAGCGCGCGAACCTGTTCGTGTGACCCCGTGCGGGTCGAGCTTGTCGAGACCTCACCGGCTTGAACCTGATCGCCGGTGAGAGCTCGACAAGCTCGATCCGCATACTATTGACCAGATGTCCGCCGATGTAGTGCGCCCGCAGCGATCCGCCTTCGCGCGCTACCGCCGCGCCCTGTGGCTGCTGACGGTGCGCGACCTGCGCGTGCGGTACTCGACGTCCGCGCTCGGCTACGTGTGGTCGATCCTCGACCCGCTCGTCATGGCGGGGATCTACTGGTTCGTCTTCACCCAGGTGTTCCACCGCGGTGCGGGCAACGAGCCGTACATCGTGTTCCTGCTCTCCGCCCTGCTGCCGTGGATGTGGTTCAACGGCGCGGTTTCCGACTCGACGCGCGCGTTCATCCGCGAGGCGAAGCTCGTGCGCTCGACGAAGATCCCCCGCACGATCTGGGTGGCGCGGCTCGTGCTCTCGAAGGGCATCGAGTACATCGCGAGCCTGCCGGTGCTCGCCCTCTTCGCGATCTTCGCGGGCGCGACGCTCAACTGGGAGGCGCTGCTCTTCCCCCTCGCGGTGATCATGCAGGCGGCGCTCACCCTCGGCGTCGGCCTCATCGTCGCGCCGCTCGTCGTGTTCTTCCGCGACCTCGAGCGCGCCGCCAAGCTCACGCTGCGATTCCTGTTCTACGCGAGCCCCATCATCTACGGCATCACCGACCTGCCGCACCAGCTGCACTTCATCGCGAGCTTCAACCCGCTCGTGGGCATCCTCTCGATGTACCGCGGGGCGTTCTTCCCCGAGCAGCTCGACCCGCGCGCGATCGCCATCGGGGCCGGGATGACCGCGCTCATCCTGCTCGTGGGCATCCTCGTCTTCCGGCGCACGATCCGCGCCGTGCTCAAGGAGATCTGATGGCCGACCCCGTCATCCGGGTGCGCGAGGCCGGAATCCGGTTCAAGCGCAACAAGCGCTCGCGCCGCAGCTTCAAGGACCTCTTCTCGGGCCGCCGGCGCCGCGCCCGCGCCGACGAGTTCTGGGCCCTGCGCGACGTCTCGTTCGACGTGCACGCGGGCGAGGCGATCGGCGTCGTCGGCCGCAACGGCCAGGGCAAGTCGACGCTGCTCAAGCTCGTGGCGGAGGTCATCCTGCCCGACGAGGGGACCGTGTCGGTGCACGGAGGCGTGGCCCCGCTCATCGAGATCACGGGCGGCTTCGTCGACGACCTCACGGTGCGCGAGAACGTGTTCCTCACCGCGGGACTGCACGGCATGTCGAAGGCGGAGATCACCGCGCGCTTCGACGAGATCATCGACTTCGCGGAGATCGGCGACTTCCTCGACACCCCGTACAAGCACCTGTCGAGCGGTATGCGCGTGCGCGTGGCCTTCGCCGTGATCTCGCGCCTCGAGGAGCCCATCATGCTCGTCGACGAGGTGCTCGCCGTCGGCGACCGGGCGTTCCGCGAGAAGTGCTACCGGCGCATCGAGGAGCTGCTCGCCGGCGGCCGCACTCTGTTCTTCGTGTCGCACAGCGAGAAGGACCTGCGCCGCTTCTGCACGCGCGGCCTCTACCTCGACAAGGGCGCCCTCGTGCTCGACTCCTCCATAGACGAGGTTCTCGACAGATACAACGCCGAGTACGGGGCCTGACCCTCGCGCTACGGTGGGGGCATGGCGAGAAACCGCGAGATCGAGGTCTCCAACCCGATGGTCGTGCGCGGCATCGACCGTGTGCTCACCGTGCAGCGGCCCGTCGTGCTCGCGCACATCCGGTCGATCCGGCGCGGCAGGCCGAACGCCACCCCCGACGAGATCGTGCGCACGCTCGAGCGGCGCTACCTCGCGGCGGTCACGACGGGCGGCGCCCTCGTGGGCGCGAGCGCCGTCATCCCCGCGATCGGCACGGGCGCCTCGCTGGCCCTCTCGGGCGTCGAGACCGCGGGGTTCCTCGAGGCGAGCGCGCTGTTCGCGCAGTCGGTGACGGAGGTGCACGGCATCGTCGTCGACGACCCCGACCGCGCCCGCGCCCTCGTCATGACGCTCGTGCTCGGCACCGCGGGCAGCGACCTCGTCAAGCAGCTCGTCGGCCAGGCCGCGGGCGGCGGTGCGCGCTCGGCGTTCTGGGGCGAGACGATCATGAAGAGCATGCCGCGCGCGGTCGTGGGGCCCATCGCCGACCGCATCAAGCGCACGTTCATGCGCCGGTTCGCCGTGGCACAGGGCACGAACGTCGTGGGCAGGCTCATCCCGTTCGGCATCGGCGCGGTCATCGGCGGCGGCGGCAACCACCTGCTCGGGCGCCAGATCGTGCGCACGGCCCGCGAGGCGTTCGGTCCCGCGCCGGCGGCATTCCCCGAGTGGCTCGCCGTGGTGCCGAGAACGCGTAAGGCCCTCCGCGCGCGACCCGAGTGATGTGTCCGCGGTCGCGGCTATTCTTCATACATGTATGAGGATGCCTACCGCGTACCCTTCCGCCTCGAGCGCCGCCCGCCCGAGTACCGCCTGGTCAACGAGGGCGACGAGCCCGTGCACGGTGTCGCCGTGACGGTGCACGGCGCGGGCATGCTCGCCGCCAACTCCCCCGCCAAGCTGCAGCCCGGCGAGGCGCTCGAGGTCACGATCTCGGGCGAGCGGCTCGAGAGGGCGAGCATCCTCGTCGTGCGGTGGTTCCGGCCCGACGGCGTGGAGTACCTCTGGCGCGCGAGCCTCTGACTACGACTCGCCGGGGGCCGAGTCCTCGTCATCCTCGCCGAAGGGGTCGCCCTCGTGCACCCGCGCGTCGCCCGCGTGCGCGACGGAGTGCTTCTGCCACTCCTTCATGAGCTTGGCGACGGCCGCCCTGAAGCGCTTGGTCGCCTGGCCGGGGGTCGTGTCGCCGAAGTGCCGCTCGACCCAGTAGGTGAGGCGCGCCCGCGCCTCCTCGTCGAACTGCACGCGGTTCGCGATCGCGAGGATGTCGCCCGCCTCGTCCGCGCTCAGCCACTCGCACGCGCCGAGGTAGCCGTTCTCGTCGACCTCGGCCTCGTCGGAGACGGGCCGGGTGATGAGCAGCGGCTTGCCCGTCGCGAGCCGGTCGTAGACCATCGCGGAGATGTCGGAGATCGCCACATCCGGTGCCGAGAGCTGCCACCCGAGCTCGTTGCTCGTGTCGTACACGTGCTGGGCCGACGGGTCGGCGGCGTTGGCCTTCGCGATCGCGGCGATGATCGCCTCGTTCGCCGCCTTGTACTCCCGGTCGAGCACACCGCTGCGCGGGTGCGGCCGGTAGATCAGGCGGTGGTCGGGCGAGGCGAGCAGCGCAGCCGTGAGGGCGACACCGTGCGACGCTATCGAGCCGTAGGCCGCGGCGGCGCGGTCGCCCTCCCACGTGGGGGCGTACAGCACGACGGTGCGGTCATCGGGCGTGTACGGCAGCTCGCCCGTGAAGTAGTCGGCCTGCGGCCGGCCGATCTTGATCACGCGGCGCTTCATGTCGAAGTCCCACAGGCGGTGGCTGAGCCTCTCGATCGCCGCGTCGCCCGCGACCAGGCTGTAGTCGTACGCCTTGAACTGGTTGGTCGTCATGTACATCTTGTCGCTCTCACCATGGTTGATGAAGACGTGCCACATGCGGCCGTAGCGGAACATCTGGAAGTTCCGGGCGTTCTGGTTGACGTAGAAGACGATGCGCAGGTCCTGCTCCCACACGAAGTGCTCGAGGTCGGCGACCGTGCGCGCGTAGACGGCCGGCACGGGTGCCTCGTCCCACAGGGCGAGCACGGCGCTCGGCGCGCGCGAGATGATCGCCACGGGCCACGTCTTGGCAAGGTCGGCGAGCGGCGCGTACCACTGGCGCACCTGGTACATGTTCACCTGGGTGTCGGCGAAGTAGACGGCGATCTGGATGCTGCCGGGCTCCGGTCGCGGGTGCTCCGGGGCGCGGCGGGCCACGATACCGCGGTTGCGCCGCGAGATGAGGATGTTGCGCACGAGGCGCCGCGCGGTCTCGATGTCTTTCAGCAAGGGCACCGTTCCATCAAACCAGCGGCGGACGGCCGGCACGCGTCATCCGCCACACCGTTACCCACTTGATGCGGCGCCGGCCGCCGGGCTTCTCGCGCCATCCCGCCAGCCAGCCCCCGAACCACGCGCCGAGCCCCGTGCGGTTGCGCAGCGAGCGCAGAAGCTGGATCCCCGTCCAGCTGCCCACGTAGAACGGCACGAGCACCCACGGCAGGTTGCGCTTCGCGAGCCACACGCGGTTGCGCGCGTTGAGCCGGTAATAGTACGAGTGGCGGGCCGGATCGATCGCGGGATGGTTCGCCACGAGGTCTCCCGCGTAGAGCACGCGGTGCCCCGTGTCCCACACCCGCCAGGCCAGCTCGATGCCCTCGTGCGCGTAGAAGTAGGGCGCGCCCCATCCCCCGGCCCGGTCGTACACGGCTCGGGGAAGGAGGGTCGCACCCTCCCACACCGAGAACACGTCGCTCGAGTGCGCGGGGTCGCCCTTGCGGATGCGCGGTATCCACCGCGTGGGGTTCATGACGCCGCTCGGGTCGACGACGCGCGGCTGCAGCAGGCCTATGGTCGGGTCGGCCTCGATCTTGGCTATCGCGTCGGCGAGGAACGTGGGCGAGGGGATGCTCGCGTCGTCGTCGAGGAAGAAGATGTAGTCGCCCGTGACCGCGTCGGCACCGGCGTTGCGGCCGGCCGGGATGCCGACGTTCTCGGGCAGGTGCACGGAGCGCACGCCGCGCGGCAGCCCCGACGGCCGCCACGCGTTGCCCACGACGACGATGTCGAGCTCGACCCCGGTCTGCGCGGCGAGGCTCGCGAGGCCGCGGGCCAGGTCGTCCGGTCGCGTGCCCTGCGTGAGGGAGACGACGCCGACCGAGGTCAGGACCGCACCCGCTTCGACGCCATGATCGCCACGAAGTGGCCGAGGAGCGCGAGCACCGCGAGCGGCAGCAGCGCGAGCACGAGCACGCGGTCGGCCAGGAGCGGCGGCAGGAACAGCCCGACGATCGCGGCCGCGAACGCGAGCATGGTGAGCTCGACGGAGTGGTACAGGCGGTGGAACGGCACGAAGCGCGCCGCCCGGCGCAGGCGCGCCACGAGCGCCTGGCTGGGTTCGGCCTCGCCCTTGCGGTCGCTCAGCTTGACGAGCCCCGCGTTCGCGCGCGCCACGTGCACCATGTCGTTGAGGGCCTTGTTGAGCACGATCACGAGGGCGAGGGCGAAGCCCACGGTCGTCCACGCGAAGTCGCCGGGAAACTCGAGCGGCCACCCCGCCGCGCGGATGCCCAGCACGATCGGGATGAGGGCCTCGGTCGTGTAGTGCCCGACCTTGTCGAGGAACACGCCCGCGGGCGAGCTCGTGCCGCGCCAGCGCGCGACCTCGCCGTCGCAGCAGTCGACGAGCATCTGCAGCTGGCCGAGGACCAGGGCGAGGCCCGCCCCCGCGAGGCCGGGGACGAGCAGCGCGGCCGCGGTCGACCAGCCCACGAGGATCATGAGCCCCGTGACGCCGTTGGCGCTGATGCTCGTCTTGAGCAGCGCCCACGTGAGGTAGGGCGACAGCTTGCGCAGGTAGAGCGAGGCCGTCCAGTGCTCGGCGTTGGCGCGCTGGCGGACCTCGGGCGGCTGGCTCACGGAACGGAGCTCCGCGATGCTCGTGGGACGGTTCACTGTCACCTTCCGGTGTGCGCGGTGATGTTGCGGGTCAGCTTGAGGTAGCCGAGCACGAAGCCGACACCCCAGCCGAAGTGGATGCACGGCAACACTATGAGATACCAGAGACCCACGCCCAGACCTTCCCGAGCGGCGTTCACCGACGCCCCGATCACGAGAAGGGCGTACACCGCGGGAACCGCGAAGGCGACGGCGAGCCACGTGGCGCCCGTCGCGAGCCCGACGATCCCGACGACGAGGGTCGCGAGGATGCCCAGCACGGCGAGCGGGGGCACGAAGTAGCGCAGGCTGTTCGCCGAGCCGAACCGGCGGGCGAGCTCGCCGCGCCAGATCCCCGTCGCCACGAACTGGCGGATGAGCTTGCGCAGGCTCGAGCGCGGGCGGTACACGACCGTCAGCTCGGGCGTGAACCACACGGTGCCGCCCGTGGCGCGCAGGCGTCGGTTGAGCTCCCAGTCCTGACCGCGCTTGATGCCCTCGTCGAACAGGCCCACCTCGAGCAGGCGGTCGCGGCGGAACACCCCGAGGTACGCCGTGTCGGCGGGGCCGGCCTTGCCGCCCACGTGGTGCTGCGTGCCACCGAGGCCCTCGGGCGAGCCGTAGGCGTGGGCGACGGCCTTCTCGAATGAGGTTCCGCCCTCGGCCTTCATGATGCCGCCGACGTTGTCGGCACCGCTCTCCTGCAGCACCCGCACCGCGATGCGCGTGTAGTCACGGGGAAGCACGGAGTGAGCATCCACCCTGATCACGACGGGGTTGACCGAGGCGCGGATCGCGACGTTCAGGCCTGCCGGCGTCGAGCCGACCTCGTTGGGGATGCTGCGGATGCGCGGGTCGATGCGCGACATCTCGGCGATGACGGCGTTCGTGCCGTCGACGCTCGGACCGAGGGCGAGGATGATCTCGAACGGGCCCTCGTAGTCCTGGTCGGTGAGGCTGTTGACCGCGGCCTCGATGTGCTCGACCTCGTTGAGCACCGGCATGACGTAGGAGACACCGGGAAGGGTGTCGGGCTGCTTCGCCATGGCGTCCAATGAGTCGAGCTGGGTGGTGGGTCGAGCCTACCAACAGGCAGGCTCGACCCGACCACCTACTGGAGCTCGCCGAGCGTCACGTCGACCTGCGCGGCCTTGCCGTCGCGCACGTACGTGAGGGTCGCCTTGTCGCCGGCCGCGAGGCTGCGCACCTGGGCCGTCAGGTCGGTCTTGCCCGTGATGGGCAGACCGTTGAACTGGGTGATGATGTCGCCGACCTTGATGCCCGCGGCGGCGGCCGCGCCGCCGGCGGTCACGTCGCGCACGCTCGCACCGACGACCGTCGGGTTCTTGACGCTCGTGTCCTCCTGCACATCGCTGACCGAGGCGCCGAGCAGGCCGTGCGTGGCCGTGCCGGTGTCCATGATCTCCTTGGCGATGCGCTGGGCGAGGTTCGACGGGATGGCGAAGCCCACGCCGATGCTGCCCGACTGCCCGCCCGAGCTCGAGCTGCCGGCCGAGGCGATGGCCACGTTGATGCCGATGACCTTGCCGTCGGAGTCGAGGAGCGCGCCGCCCGAGTTGCCGGGGTTGATCGCCGCATCGGTCTGCACGACGGAGAGGGAGATCGTCGACGACGACGTGGGGGCCGTCGTGCCCGGCAGGTCGAAGTTGAAGAAGTTCTGGTCGGGGGTGGTCTGATCCTGCGTGCTCGAGTCGTCGGGCACCGCGGACGACGCGATCGTGATGCTGCGGTTGAGCGCGCTCACGATGCCGTCGGTGACCGTGCCGGCGAGACCGAGCGGAGCGCCGATCGCGATAGCCGTGTCGCCCACGTTGAGCTTCGACGAGTCCGCGAACTCGGCGGGCTGCAGGTCGTCCACGCCGTCGATCTTGATGACCGCGAGGTCGGAGATCGGGTCGGTGCCCACGACGGTGGCCGAGAACAGCCGCCCGTCGCTGGTCGTCACGGTGACCTTGCCGTCCGAGGCCTGGCCGTCGAGGGTGACGACGTGCGTGTTCGTGAGGATGTAGCCGTCCTTCGTCAGCACGACGCCGGAGCCCGTGCCGCCGGCGTTGCTGCTCGCGACGCTGATGGTCACGACCGATGGGGACGCCTTCGCGGCGACCGCGGTCACCTGGGTGGCGCTCTTCGTGTCGTTGACCGTGATGGTCGTGGCCGTCGGGTTTCCGACGATGCTGCTGCCGGACGTGTTCGACGTGGTCAGCAGGGCGATGCCGGCACCGGAGGCACCGCCGACGATCGCGCCGACGGCGAGCGCGGCGGCTGCCGCGACGACGACGGGGGTGCGTCGGAAGGATGCGCCGGACTGCTCCTTGGCGGGTGTCGTCTCAACGCCTCCTTCGGCAGTAAGCCTCGCCTGGGTCTCATCCAGGGACTCGGTGCTGTCAGTAGGACCCGCCGTCGGGTCCACAGGGGCGTTGGTCATGTGAATGCTCCTTCCAAAGCGATGCAAGCATTCATCGCCAAGCTGAGCATTGTATTTGGGCGCGCTGTGAGCACGCCGATGCCGGGCAGTGCGTTCGATCAACAGCCGGGACCGGCAGGATTCCTCGTGCACTCCCGCTCGACGAGCACCGTCTTGGCGCCGCCTGCCGTGATGACGAGCCGGTTCGCCGGCAGGACGAGCGTGCCCACGACCCCGACCCATTCCCCCGAGCCGTACCGGTACTCCGCCGCGTACTCCACGTCGAGGTCGACGTAGTACGTGCCGCGCTGCGCGTACACGTGGCTCGTGCCGGTCGGATCGAACTCGCGCACCCCCTGCGCCGCCCACGTGCCGCCCGAGAACGGGTGCCCCGCCGAGCTGCCGTCGCCGTACGACCACGACCAGTACACGGGCGTGAACCTCACCTGCGCCGCCGCGCCGAGCAGTTCCCCGTCCACCACGTGCTGAGCGCCCGTCGCGTAGAAGTTCGTGGCGAGCCCCGCGACAGTCCAGCCGTCGGGCTCCATGCGGTCGGTGGGAGGCGACGGACGGAAGGATGCGATGTCCGCGACGGTCACGGGGGCCGTCACCGTGGCCGGCAACGGGCGGTAGCACGTGGTCGAGGCGGGGTCGTTGCACGTGCTGACCGGGGGCGGGGGTGTGCGCGGGCCGGTGGTCGTGGGACCGGCGCCCGGATCGGTGGACGTGCCGGTGAGGTCGACCGTGTCGGTGGTGACGTTGGCGGTGACGCATGTACCAGAGTTCACTTCAAGCAAGGAGCATCCAGGGTCCGATGCGACATTGAAACCCAGGATCATCGATGTAAGTAATGGCACCACTAGCAAATTGATTGCGACCACAGTTCACTCCTCGAGAGCAGAAGTTGACCTTCTGGTTGCACCTCAAATGCGGCTTCGATCGTTGCTTTGTCCGGTCCGTTGGTGTCAACGGGTTGCCCATCTGCGTCGACGAATGAAGTACCAGTGAAGTCAACGCAGAAATAGGCGACCAGCATGTAGGAGTCGAATTGCTGAAGCTCGACGTGTGCGAGGGTTGTTTCGCCAAGCTGTCTTCGGCCAGAGGCAGCGAGCATTGCGAATGAGTCGGTCTCGTGGGTTAGCCAATCTTCGGTCACCAAGTCCTTCAGACGCTGTGGGTTCAGACCTCCTTCTTGAGCTATCGCGTCCTCGACCGCGACATACGCCGCATACGCCTCCTCCGCCGCCGCGAGGGCCTCCTCGTCCGAGGCGAAGACGGGGGTGGCGGTCGGCGTCGGCACAGGCGTGACCACAGGAGGCCCGACGCACCCGGCGAGCACGACGAGGGGCAGCAGGAGGGCGAGCACGCGCATCCTTCGACGTTATCCAACGTCCGTAGATAATGGGCCGGTGTTTCCACACGGCTAGGCTCGCGGCGTGGGAGTCTCAGGTTCGTGGGAGCGCGCGGCACGCGGCGCGATGCTGCTCGGGGACGACGGCCTGCTGCGGCCGACGATCTTCGCCGAGATGTCGGCGCTCGCCACCGCGTCGGGCGCCATCAACCTGGGGCAGGGGTTCCCTGACGAGGACGGTCCGCCCGAGGTGCTCGAGGCGGCGCGTCGGGCGATCTCCGAGGGGGTCAACCAGTACCCGCCCGGCATGGGGATGCCCGTGCTGCGCGAGGCCGTGGCCGCCCACCAGGAGCGCTTCTACGGCATCCGCGTGGATCCCTCGCAGGTGCTCGTCACGGCCGGCGCGACGGAGGCGCTCGCCGCGACCATCCTCGCGCTCACCGAGGAGGGCGACGAGGTCGTGACCCTCGAGCCGTTCTACGACGAGTACGGGGCGCTCATCTCGTTCGCGAAGGCCGTGCACGTGACGGTGCCGCTGCGCGCACCCGACTTCCTGCCGGACCACGACGACCTGCGCGCGGCGGTCACCGACCGCACGCGCCTCATCATCGTCAACTCCCCGCACAACCCGACGGGCAGCGTGCTCCCCCGCGAGACGCTCGAGCTGCTCGTCGAGCTCGCCCACGAGCACGACGCGATCCTCGTCACCGACGAGGTCTACGAGCACCTGACCTTCGGCGCCGCACACATCCCGATCTCGAGCCTTCCGGGCGGCTTCGAGCGCACGGTGACGATCTCGAGCGGCGGCAAGACGTTCAGCACGACCGGTTGGAAGGTGGGATGGCTCGTCGCCCCACCCCCGCTCGTGGCCGCCATCGCCGCCGTGAAGCAGTACCTCACGTACGTGAACGCGGCGCCGTTCCAGCCCGCGATCGCCGTGGGGCTCGCGCTGCCCGACGAGTACTTCGCCGCGGCCGCCGCGACCCTCGCCGCGAAGCGGGACATCCTCTCCGCGGGGCTCGCCGCCGCGGGGTTCGGCGTGAGCCGCCCCGAGGCGGGCTACTTCGTGATCGGGGATGCCTCGCCCCTGGGCGTCTCCGACGCGGCCGAGTTCTGCCGGGCCCTCCCCGCGCTCGCCGGCGTCGTGGGGGTGCCCGTGACGGCCTTCGTGCATCCCGATCGGCGCGCCGGGTTCGAGTCGCTCGTACGGTTCGCGTTCTGCAAGCGGGTGGACGTGCTCGAGCGCGCCGCCGCGCAGCTCGCGGGCCTGCGTTCCGCACGCTGATGAGGGCAGTTAACTTTAGTTAAGCGCTTGACCGAGGTCGTTTCACGACCTAGAGTCCCAGCATGACGTCACGAATCGCCTGGGTCGCCGACAGCTGCCGCCTGCTCAACTCCATCACCGCCGAGTTCCGCGAGACGCGGCCGTTCGACGGGCTGACCATCGGCACGGGCATCCACCTGGAGCCCAAGACCGCGGCGCTCATCATGACGCTCGCGGCCGGCGGCGCACGCATCGTGGCGACGGGCAACCTCAACACGACGCAGCAGGAGACCGTCGACTACCTGCGAGCGAACGGCATCGACGTCGTCGGCGGACCGACGAGCGACCCCGTGGAGCACGACGCCCACCTGCGGGAGGTGCTCGCGGCCAAGCCCGACCTCATCCTCGACAACGGCGGCGACCTGTTCGCGCGCTACCTCGAGAGCCCGTGGGAGGGGCTGCTCGGCGGCACCGAGGAGACCACGTCGGGACGCACGCGCCTGGCTCCCCTGCGCGAGGCGCTCGGGCTGCCCATCCTCGTCATCAACGACAGCCCGATCAAGCAGTTCGCGGAGAACGAGCACGCCGTCGGCCAGAGCGTCTTCGAGTCGTACCTGCGCCTCACGAACCGCTCGACGGGCGGCAAGCGCATCGTCGTGTTCGGCTACGGCTCGTGCGGGCAGGGCGTGGCCGCCAACTTCCGCAACGCCTACGGCCTCGTGACGGTCATCGACACCGACCCGGTCAAGCGGCTGGAGGCGTGCCTCGACGGATTCGACGTGACCGACCGCGACGCCGCGCTCGAGCGCGCGGACGTGGTCGTGACGGTCACGGGGGCGCGCGACATCCTGCTCGCCGACCGGCTGCCGATGCTCAAGGACGACGTCGTGCTCATGAACGCGGGGCACTTCCCGCAGGAGATCGACGCGGCGGGGTTCCTCGCGCACCCCGACGTCGTGAGCGTCATCGACTCCACGGAGGGCCTGCAGACCCTGCGCACGCGCGACGGCCGCCGCATCCACCTCGCCACGGGCGGCCACATGGCCAACCTCGCGGGGCCGCGGCCGCTCGGCAACTCGATCGAGTCGATGGACCTGGGGTTCGCGCTGCAGTCCCGCTGCCTCGAGGCCATCGCGCGCGGCGCCGTGTCTGCGGACTCGGTGGTCGTGCCCGTGCCGCGCACGATCGACGAGGCCGTGGCGTCGGCCTACCTGGAGCTCGTCGCCAACTAGCATCGCTGCATGACCAACGTGCCGGCCGGCTGGTACCCGAACCCGTACGACACGACCGTCGAGCTCTACTGGGACGGGGACGACTGGACCGACTCGTCGCGCCCCGCCCAGGGCGTCGTGGCCGAGGAGGAACCGGCGGCTCCGGCCCCTCCCGCCACGCCTGACGCTCCCGCGGCTCCCGTCGCGCGCCCGCGCCGCCTCGTCCCCGTGCTCCTCGGCGGCGGGGCCCTGCTCGTCGTCGCGGCGGTCGTGGGGGTGACCGTGCTCGCCCTGCAGCCGCACTACCCGGACACCGCGCCGCTCGACCGTGCGGGCCTCGACTCGCTCGTGGAGGATGTCGCGGGCGTGCCGCTCGAGCAGCACATGAACGACGCCGCGGTGTTCGACGGCACCCGGCCCTCGGGCTGCGGCATCGTCGCGCAGCTCGGCAGCGGGCTGCGGCAGTCGTCGGACGCCACCTCCGGCCTCGCCTTCTACCAGGTGTGGGGCTATGCGGCCGGTGAGGACGCCCCCTGGATCAACGCGCGGCTGTTCCCGAGCCCCGAGGCGGCCCGGGGCTTCATCGCCCAGATGCAGGATGCCCTGACCCTCTGCCCGAAGTTCACGCGGCCAGGCGCCGCCCAGCCGCTCACGGCGACGGACGTGTCGGACGACGACGGCGTGCTGCGCTTCGACTACCCGTCCCCCGGCACGCACGTCGTGCTCACGAGCAGGGACAACGCCGTGTTCGTGCTCCTGTTCGACCAGGTGCCGGAGGATCCGTCGTACCTGGCCGCCGTGCGCGGCTAGGAGCGCGCCCGCGCCGTCGACTCGCGCGCGACGATGTGCGTGCGCAGGGTCGTGGGTGCCGGGGCGTCGGCGCCCACGAGCATCTCGGTGAGCGCCCGGGCGGCGCTCGCGCCCAGCTCGCGGGCCGAGAGGTCGACGCTCGTGAGGCTCGGCGAGACCATCGACGAGAACGGCAGGTTGTTGAAGCCCGCGACCGAGAGCTGCTGAGGCACCGAGATGCCGAGGCGCGCGGACGCCTCGAGCACTCCGTAGGCGAGGAGGTCGTCGCCGCACACGACGGCCGTGACGCCGCGCTCGATCCAGGAGGGGAGCACCGCGAGGGCGCGCTCGAGGGCTGAGGCCGTCGTCATCCTTTCGACCAGCTCGTCGGGCACCGTGATCGCCGCACCGCGCGCCTGCAGCTGGCGGTGCAGGGCGTCGCGCCGGTGGTGCAGCGTCGACTTGTCGCGGCTCACGCCGAGATAGGCGACGCGGCTGTGGCCGAGGCCCACGAGGTGGTCGGCGAGGCCCGTGCCCGCGGCCTCGACGTCGAGGTCCATGCTCGACATGCCGGGCCGCGTCTCGCCCGACTCGAGCAGGATGGTCGGGCACGTGGGCGAGATGGTGTCGAGCAGTTCGCTGCCGGGGCTCGCGAGCACGAGCCCGGCGAGGTCGCCCGCGAGCGCGCGCTGCACGGTCACGAGGTCGTAGTCGTCGGAGCGCGGCCACAGGATCGTGAGCGACAGCGACGGGTCGAGGGTCGAGGCGAGACCGTCGAGCACGAGGGAGAAGAACGGGTTGCCCGGGTCGGGCGAGACGAAGGCGACGGTGTCGCGCCTGCCCTGCGCGAGGGCGCTCGCGGTCGTGTTGATGCGGTAGTCGAGCGTGCGGATCGCCTCGCGCACGCGGCGCTCGGTCTCGGGGGTGACCCGGCCCGCCGCCTTGCCGTTGGCGATGAGCGAGACCGTCGCCACCGACACCTCCGCGAGCTGCGCCACGTCGCGCGCGGTGGCGCGACGGGACGGATCACGGGTCATGCCTGACATCATGTCACCTATGGCCGACCGGTCTGTGCACCCGGTGCACAGAGGACGGTCAGACCGCGGCGGCCACGGCGCTGAGCGGCAGGGTCATGCTGAAGCACGTTCCCACGCCCTCTTCGCTCTCGACACCCATCTCGCCGTGGTGGGCCGTGACGATCGCCTTGGTGATCGTGAGGCCCAGGCCGACGCCGGGCACCGCGTTGCGGGTCGCCGTGGTGGCGCGGAAGAACCGCGAGAAGAGCTTGTCGAGCTCCGACTCCGCGATGCCCATGCCCGTGTCGCGCACGGTGATGACGGCCTTGTCGGCGGTCACCTCGAGGGCGAGCGTGACCGAGCCGCCGCGGGGCGTGAACTTGATCGCGTTCGAGATGAGGTTGTCGACCGCCTGGCCGAGGCGCACGGGGTCGCCGTGGACGACGGCGGGCACATCCGGGAGCTTCTGGACGAGCTGGATGCCCGCGTTGCCGGCGACGGGGCCTGCGGACTCGATCGACGCCGTGACGATGCTCTCGAGCGGCACGGGTCGGGCGTCGAGCGGGAACTTGCCCGACTCCACCTGCGCGGTGAAGAGCAGGTCGCCGACGAGGCGCAGGAGGCGGTGCGCGTTGCGCTCCGCGACTCCGAGGTACTGCAGGTGCTCCTCGGAGAGCGGGTTGTCCTCGTCGTCCCGCATGAGCTCGAGGTAGCCGAGGATCGAGCTCAGCGGCGTGCGCAGCTCGTGCGAGATGAGTCCGACGAACTCGTCCTTGAGGCGCGCGACCTCGCGGGCCTGGGTGACGTCGGATGCGACGAACAGGTAGCCGCGCGTGCGGCCCTCCTCGTCGACGCGCTTCGTCACGGAGAGCTGCACGGGAACGTGGCTTCCGTCGGCGCGCACGTACGTCCACTCGCGGGACTCGGCGTGGCCCAGCCGCGCGTTCTCGACGAGCGCCGAGAAGCCGGGGTTGAGCACCGTCTCGCCGGGCGGGTAGTTGAGCTCGCGGGCTCGCTCCTCCAGCTCCTCCGGGAGGTGGAAGTCGAAGATGTGGAGCTTGTCCTCCGCCTCGGCGGGGGTCGGTCCCAGGATCTTGGTGGCACCGGGGTTCCACGCGTCGACGAGGCCCGTGGCATCCGTGCCGATCACCGACTGCTCGGTGACGGCCGCCCACACCCCGCGGAACATGCGGTCGAAGGCGCGGTACTTGGCCTCGCTCTCCTGGAGCTGCGCCGCGTACTCGACGGTGCGCTGGAGCATGCGCTCCTTCTCCTCGGCGAGGTTCTTGATGGAGCGAAGCTGCTTGCGGCTCTGGCGCGCGAGCTCGTTGACGATGGCCGCGGCGACCGCGAAGACGAGGGGCGTGAAGAAGCCGCGCAGCCACTCCCCCGGCGTCTGCGGCCAGCTGAGCGAGACGATGTACGGCATCATGAGCGCGAGCGACGTGCCGAAGCCCGCGTACGCGATGTAGCGCCGGCCCTCCGCTGCGGCGAGCCACACGACGGGCAGGATGATGAGCGAGGCCCACAGCGACGCCGTGCCGCCCGTGCCGGCGCGGAACAGCCCCAGGCCGAGCAGGTCGACGATCGGGATGATGAGCGAGTAGTGCTCGAGGCGGTCGACGCGCGTGAAGACGAGCGAGAGCAGCGTCGCGAACGCGATGACACCGATGCCGGCGACGGCCACGGACGTGTTCGAGAAGCCGAGCCCGGGCACCAGCAGCGTGAGCACGGCGGCGGCCACGACGGCGATCGCGGTGGCCGACTGCTTGACGGCGGGCGACGGGTGGTCGAGGTCAGACGAGAGCCGCTCGCTGATGCGGTTGAAGAAGTCGCTCATCGGGGTTCCTTCCCCACAGACAGCCACGTCGCCAGCTCACGAGGGCTGAACGGCTTGGCGAGAAAGTAGTCGGCACCGGCTTCGATACCGATCGACTGGGACTGCTCGTCGACAGACGCCGAGAGAAGCAGGATGCGCAGATCGCCCACCGACGCGTCGGCGCGCACGGCGCGGCACACGTCGAGGCCCGTCATCTCGGGCATCGAGACGTCGAGGATCGCGAGGTCGGGCTGGTGCTCGAGGATCGCGGCGAGGGCGAGGGCGCCGTCGCTCACACTCGCGAGCAGCTCGAGGCCCGCCTTGCTGACGGCGATCGAGACGAGCGAGCGGATGTCGGCGTCGTCGTCGGCGACGACCACGGTGGCGCTCACGCGGACCACCTCGGCACGGTAGAGACGAGCACGTCGCGCACCTGCGCGGCCGTGAAGGGCTTGGGCAGCGCCGCGTCGGCGATCGGGAAGTCGGATGCATCGAGCACCGACGTGATCGCGACGGCGCACGCCGGGCGCTCCGACTTGAGCTTGCTCGCGAGCTGCCAGCCGTCCATGCCGGGCAGCTGCAGGTCGATGACGGCGAGGTCGTGGTGCTCCTGCTCGTAGGCGCGCACGGCGTCCTCGGCCGACGAGACGACGGTCACGTCGCATCCCGCCTTCTCGAAGTAGCGGCGCAGCAGGCCGGCCTGGTCCTCGCTGTCTTCGACGACGAGGATGCGCACCGTGTCGACGGCGGGCCGTTCCATCAGAAGTTCCCCCTGGTACATGTCATGTCCCCCCTCGGCGCCCTAGACGGCTGCCGAGTCCCTGACGATCTCGAGGGCCTCGTTGTACGAGCCCGTGCCGTAGCGCGACCACGCCCTGGCGGTGGCCATCGCGAAGTCCGGCTCGAGGTAGGCGGGGCGCTCGGCGCCGACGGCGAAGGAGCCGATCATGGCGAGCTTGGCGTCGGTGAACCCGTCGATGGAGACGAAGCGGTTGGGGCGGAAGTCGGGAGTCGACGACGTGCCCTGGTAGCAGGCGACGGTGCGCACCTTCGACGCGGCGACGAGCGTCGCGTCGTGCACCGTGCGGTGGTCCTGGTTGTCGTCGTTCTTGCTGTGCACGTAGACGACGGTCGCGCCCGTGTCGGCGATGACCTTGCGGATCACGTCGACGAGCGGCAGCCCGCTCGGGTGCGCTCCCCCGAGCGCATCCTCGAGCAGCAGCTCGGCACCGATCACCTGCGCGGACTGCGAGGCCTCGTTCCAGGCCTGCTGGATGCCGCCGTCGCGGTGGCCCGCCGACAGGGTGAGGATCGTGACCTTGTCGCCCGCCGCACGGTGCGCGGCGAGGATGCCCGCGACCCCCGCCTCGACGTCGTCGGGGTGGGCACCGATGGCGAGCACGCTCTCTGCGCTCGACACGACGGTCGCGGCCTTGCGCGCCTCCGTCGCGAGGCGGACCACGTGGTTGACGAGGTCTGCCGAGCTCACGGGCTTCGTGAGGAACTCGTTCGCGTCGTAGCGCAGCGCCGTGATGGCGTAGTCGACCGACGCGTGCGCGGTCATGACGATGACCGGCAGGCCCGGCTTGATCTGGCGCACCTGCTGGATGAGCTCGAGGCCGGACATGCCGGGCATCTCGATGTCGGTCAGCAGCACGTCGGGCTGGAACTCCGCGACGGCGTTGACGGCGAGGCGCGGGTCGGGCAGCGTGATGACCACGCAGTCGCCCCGCTTCTCCAAGACCGTCTTGGAATACAGCGCTACATCTGGGTCGTCTTCGACGATGACGACCCGAAACAATTCAGACATCCGTTCCCCCCTGGGATGAGATGTCTCAACTGTACGGAGCGGACCGATCGGGGTACATACCCCCAACATGGTGCCCCTAGATCTGGTGCACTCCGAAGCGCCGCAACGCCAAAGCGGGGTTCGTGATCCGCACGGACTCCACGCGCTCGCGCGTGACCTCGGCCACGGCGATACCCGACTCCTCGCCGATCGTGACGAGCTCGACGCCCATGGGGTCGACGACCATGCTGTTGCCCGCGCCGATGGGCGGCGCCTGGTCGGCCGCCGCGATGTAGATCGTGTTCTCGAGGGCGCGGGCGGTCACGAGCACGCGCCAGTGGTGCTCCTTGAGCGGGCCGCGCACCCACTCCGCCGGCACGAGCACGAGGTCGGCCCCCGCGTCGACGAGCCGGCGCGTGACCTCGGGGAAGCGGATGTCGTAGCAGGTCTGCAGTCCGACCGTGAAGCCGTTCCAGCCGAACGTCTGCGGCTCCTCGATGTCGCCCGCGCGCACGCGCGCCGACTCCGTGTAGCCGAACGCGTCGTAGAGGTGCAGCTTGCGGTAGGTCGCGACGAGCGTGCCGGAGGGGTCGACGGCCACGAGGGTGTTCGAGACCTTGTCGCCGTCGGCGACCTCGAGCATGCCCGCGACGACGTGGACGCCCAGGCGCGCCGCGATAGCGCCGAGCCCCGACACGAACGGCCCGTCGAGCCGCTCGGCCGCGGCGACGGAGGCGTCGCCGAGCTCGGCCTCGAAGAACGACGAGTACTCCGGGAACACCACGAGAGTGGCTCCGCGGCCCGCGGCTTCGGCCGCGAACTGCTCGATGACCGCGAGGTTGCGGTCGCGGTCGTCGCCCGGCGCGAACTGGGCGACGGCGAGCAGGGTCACTGTGCGCGCCACCAGTCGTCGAACGGGGTCACGGGGGTCGTGCGCTTGTGGCGGGTCTGGATGTACCGGGTCTCGATCGCGGTCGCGACCTTCTCGTCGACATCCTTGCCCTCGAGGTAGTCGTCGATGTCCTGGTAGCTCAGGCCGAGGTTGGCCTCGTCGGTCTGGCCGGGGGTGTCGTCGAGCAGGTCGGCGGTGGGCGCCTTGAGGTAGAGGCGCTCGGGGGCGTCGAGGTGCTCGAGGAGCGCGCGGCCCTGGCGCTTGGAGAGGCCCGTGAGCGGCAGGATGTCGGCGCCTCCGTCGCCGAACTTGGTGAAGAACCCCGTGACGGCCTCCGCGGCGTGGTCGGTGCCGACGACGAGCTTGTTGCCCTGGCCAGCGAGCGCGTACTGGGCGATCATGCGGGCGCGCGCCTTGACGTTGCCCTTGGTGAAGTCGAGCATCTCGGCGCCTGTCGCGTCGAGGTACTCGGCCTCGAACCCGTCGACCGCACGGTGGATGTTGTACGTGACGACCTTGTCGGCCTTGATGAAGGTGAGGGCGAGCTGCGCGTCGGCCTCGTCGGCCTGCACGTTGTACGGCAGGCGCACGGCGGTGAAGTCGGCGGTGTAGCCCTCCGATCGCAGCTCCTCGACGGCGAGCTGGCACAGGCGGCCCGCGAGCGACGAGTCCTGCCCGCCGCTGATGCCGAGCACGAGGCCCGTCGTCGCGGTGGTGCGCAGGTAGGCCTTGAGGAAGTCGATGCGCACGCGCACCTGCTCGGCCGGGTCGATCGACGGCTGCACGTCGAGGTCGTAGATGATGCGCGCCTGGAGCGGTGTCATGCAACGAATCTACCTTCGTGCCCGGGTGTGGGCGAACAGCGCGGACTCGCGGCTGGGCAGCACGGCGAGCGTCGCGCCCGCGGCACCGCCGAGCAGCGCGGGCACGGCGATCGACGCGGCGGTCCATGCGGTGGTCGCGGGGTCCGGCGCCCGCGCGAGGAGAGCGCCCCACGCCGCGGCGAGGACGACCGGGACCGCCCACGCCGCGCCCTCGAGCATGACGATGAGCCAGAGGTCGGCGAGCCGGACGCCGCTGTGCCTCGCCGACGCGAACTCGAGGCGGCGCATCCGGCCCGCCGCGAGGACGACGACCGCGGCGGCGAGGCCCGCGAGGGGCGGCAGCCAGCGCGTGGGACGGCTCGCGAACAGCTCCTGCCCGGCGAAGCCCGTACCAAGGCTGCCGTTGAGCTGCAGCACCTCGATGTCGTCGGCGTGCGCGTCGAGCAGCGCCGTGCGCAGGAGCGACTCGAGGTCGGGCGTGGGCGGCCACGTGCGCGCCCAGCACTCGTCGAACGGCGTGGTCGACGCCGTGGGCGACAGCACGGCGAATTGCAGGTCGGTGCGCCGGCCGTCGTGCGGGTAGTCGTACACGCCCGCGACCGGTGCCGGGCCTCCCGTCGTCGCGAGCGTGGCACCACCCAGGGTCGCCGCGACCTCGCGCGACTCGAGGATGCCCGCACCCTCCACCCGCGCGCCGAGCAGAGCCGGCACGCCGCCCGTGATCTGCCACGTCGGCACGCTCGAACCCGGGAGCACGGCCGCCACGAGGTCCGCGTTCGCACGACGCACCGCCCCCGACTCCACGCCCGCCGTGCCGGCGAGCGCGTCGCACGCGACGGGGTCGACGCCGTCCTCCGCCCGCACGATGAGCACGTCGGCGCCCGCCTCCCGGTACTGCCCCGCGCGCGCGACGAGCGCCGCGGTGTCGGCGAGCACGACGGCGCACAGCACACCGACGAGCACGGCGAGCGCCGCCGCGAGCTGCGCGGAGAGCGCCGTGCCGCTGCGCACGTTGCGCCACGCCTCGACGGCGAGGGCCGACCAGCGCATCACCGGTGGTCGGCGAGGTCGATGTGGTCGGTGCACGCGTCGCGCGTCGCGGGGTCGTGGGTGGCGATGACGACGAGGATGCCCGGCATGCGCAGCGCCGTGAGCGTCGCGTTGACGGAGTCGGCCGTGCGGCGGTCGAGCTGCGCGGTCGGCTCGTCGACGAGCAGGAGGTCGGGGCGGTGGGCGATGCCGCGCGCGAGCATGAGGCGCTGGGACTCGCCGCCCGAGAGCGTCGCGAAGGTGCCCGCGGCACGCCCGACGAGGCCGAACGCCGCGAGGAGCGCGCGGGCATCCTTCTCGGCGTCGGCCCGCCGCGCGCCCCGCGCGAGGAACGGGAGGGTCACGTGGTCGAGCGCCGTGCGGGCGGCGACGCCGTGCGGGTTCTGCGGCACCCATGACACCCGCAGCCCGGCGGGCGCGGTGACGGTGCCCTCGGTGGGCGAGATCCAGCCCGCGAGGATGCCGAGCAGCGTGCTCTTGCCCGAGCCCGACGGCCCCGTGACCGCGTACACCCGGCCGGCGTGCAGGGTCGCGGAGAGGCCGCCGAACACCCGGTCGCCCGAGAGGAAGGCGTGCCCGACGCCGTTGAGCCGGATCATGGGCAGACCGTGCCCGGATCGGGGTGCAGGCGGATGTCGCCGAGCGGGGCATCGGGCGCGACGAGCGTGCGGCCGAGCTGCGAGGCGACGATGCGCACCGGCACGGCGCCGCGTGCCCCGACGACGCACGCGCGGTCGCCGTCCACGTCGACGAGGGCGCTCGGCGCCACGACCGTCACACGCACGGGAGTGACGAGCACCCACGACGCCGTGAGCGTGAGCGGCTGCTGGGCGGGGTCGGCTGACGCGAACTCGGTCGAGCCGGCGAGCGCCGTGGGATCGGCCACCGAGCCGTCCGCCGCGACGGGGATATCCCCCGAGCTCACCCGCAGCACCCGGTCGCCGGGCACCGCGCCCACAGCCGTCGCGGCCTTCGCGACCGTCGGCCGGGCGACGAGACCTACGAGCATCGCGCCCGCGGCCACGGTCTCGCCGAGCGCGGTGGGACACTCCGCGGCGGTGACGGTGGCGGCGGGCAGCCACGCGATCGACCCCAGCTGCACGGTGCCGCTCTCGTCTGTCGTGACGACGAGGGCCGCGTCGAACGCGAGAGCGTCGGACCAGCTCCAGCGGCCGTCGGCCTCGACGCCCGCGCCCAGTCGCGCGAGTTCGGCCTCGAGCGAGGCCACATCGTCGCCCTCGTCGCCCACCGCGATGTCGCGCCACGGCGGGATGGCGGTCGCGAGCGCCACCACCGCCCGCCCGTCGATCGACGCTGGGCTGCCTCCCGACGCGAGCACCCCGCCCGGTGCGCACGCGAGGGTGGTGACGACTCCCCCTCTCGGCGCCCGGACCCCCTCCTCGCCCCCGAGCGTGACGGTCACGCGCACGTCGTGCGGGTCGTCGAACTCGGCGACCGTGGGCACCATCGTGCCGAGGTCGTGGCCTGCAGCGAGCGCCGCGGGCACGGGAGCCGGGATGACCACGGCAGCCACACTCGAGCCCGCGGCCGCACCCAGGGCGAGCGCCGCCCCCGCGACGAACACCGATGTGCGCAGCCGCCCCATCTCAGCCCGCCCGGTAGTTCAGGGGATCGGCGGCGCATCCCCCGAAGTCCGGGGAGTCGCCGAGGGTGTCCAGGTCGACGCCGTTCTCGAGGTCGGCCGCCGTGTAGGCCTCCCCCACCAGGCCCGTGCGGCGCAGGCACTCGAGCATGATGGTCGTCTCGTCGAGGTGGGCGGGGTTGCGCTCGATCGCGTCGTGCAGGGCGAGGATGCGGATTCCGTTGTCGACGTTGCAGCGGCGGATGTCGTCGTCTGAGACATCCTTCGGCTTCGCGTAGTCGAGGGCCCCGTCGGAGCTGAAGGAGGCCGAGACGCCGAGGCCGTCGAGGCACGCGAGGATCGCGTCTTGGAAGAAGGCGTACTCCTCGGCACTCACCGTCTCGTCGTCGAGCGCCGCCCGCTCGTCGTCGGACGTGGACTGAGCGTAGGTGAGGTCGAAGAGGTCGGCCCACGGCCCCGTGAACCTGCCCGACGGGGTCACCGCCGGCTGCGGCCCCTCGGGAGCGGATGGGGCGGCGCCGCACCCCGCGAGCACGAGGACGAGCATCCCCACGACCGCCGTTTGCACCACCGCCCGCACCGCCGGCCGCCTAGTAGGTGTTCCAGTAGGCGCGGTTGCCGCCGAGCCACGACAGGGCGTTGGACGCCCGGGCCCACGCGCCCGGCTCCGCCGCAACCTGGTGGCACTTGTCGTACACGCCCGCGTTGCAGGCCGTGGCCGTGTGGTACAGGCTCGGGTGGTGGTAGTTGGAGTAGACCTCGGTGCTGTTGGTGCCGTAGGTCCAGAACCCACCGCCCACGGACTCTGACGTCGCCTGCGCCGCCGCCACCGGCAGCAGCACCAGCGCCGCGACCGCTGCGGCCGCACAGACCAGCTTTCGTGCGTTCACTCGATTCCTCCTTGAGATAGGGATGTTGCCATCCATTGCCATACTTGTATGGCCATACTCGCGGAGGCTGTGGAGCCGGTGTCAGTCGTCGCGGGATCTGTGGAGAAGTGCTGCACGCACCACCTGGCGCAACCACAGCACACCGAACCACGCGGCGAGCGCGACGGGGATGCCGATGAGCAGGATGAGCGCGGCGCCGACAAGGTCCATACCTGTATGGTATCGGGCGCCGTCCGCCGGCGCGGTCGGGTACCCGGAGCTGTGAGCGGCCGTCAGAACACCACGACGGGCTTGATCGTCACCCCCGCCTCGGAGTCAGGACCCGCGCACGCCGACGAGACGACGCGAGCTTGGCGCTGCAGTCCGGGTAGACCAGGAGGAACTTTCGTGCAGTGCTAGCTGCAACAGCCCGCGATAGGACCTCAACCCGCTCGCTAGTAGACGAGAGACTCCCGCTGCAGCCGAGTGAACTTGCTGAAGTCCGCTTCCCAAACGCCATTTTCGTCGGCCGAGTAGGCGCCAGACGCCATCCCTTGTATCTGCCACGCGATGAGCGTGCAGAGAGAACGGACTTGGTGAGCGCTTGCGTCCGCCGATGTGCTCTTGACGAGAGGTGCCCCTTGATCGTTCGCGCACCTCACGGCGATTGTTGCGAAGCCTCCCGCCAACGGGAGCCAGTCCGGGCCGGCGCCACCTGAAAAGCCAGCTTCCAGACTCTCAGCGTCATTCTCCCGCCACCCCTGATAGGCCGTGATGCATTCTTGCAGGGAGGTGTACCGCAGCGGAACGGGCGGGATTCTGTCAAATGGAGACGGCCGACTCGAGTTCGGAGCGGATCCGTTGTGCCAACCGAAAAGCACCACGAGCTCGTCCGGACAGGCCAGTCCGACATACTGGAGGGCACCTCGAACATCGGATTCAGCCAGACCGGCTGGCATCTCGAAGAGACCCACATGGCGCTCGGCCTCGCGCTGATACTCACCAAGAAGCTCGCTCAGTAGTTCCGCGCTGGCGCCCTCGACTGTGGGTCCGTCGGGCGTCATGGCTATTTCAGGAATCCGAGTCATGGGGGCAATTCTCGCTCCACACATGCCGAGTGGTTTGATCAGGCGAGCCTCCACCACGATGAGTTGCCTCTAGTCGCGCTCGGCGTTCAAGGACATTCAGGACGCTGCCAGGGCCTTCCGCGTTGGCGAGGCAGCACATGCAGAGCAGAAAAGCGAAAGCCCCCACCAGGCGGTGAGGGCTAACACTCTTCGTTCTTTGGTTGCGGGGACAGGATTTGAACCTGCGACCTCTGGGTTATGAGCCCAGCGAGCTACCGAACTGCTCCACCCCGCGGCGTGTGATCTAGCCTAACACAGCGCCGCGGGGCGGGTGGTCCGAGGGGGCTACTGCGACGCCGCGATGGCGGCGGCCACGGCATCCTGCATGCGCTGGTCTGCCTCTGCCGCCTTCACGAGGTCGTTCGCGGCGTAGGCGGCCTGCCGGTCGGCGAGGGCCGTCTGGTAGTCCTGGAGCGCCTGCGCGAGCGCCGAGTTGTCGGTCGGCGTGGTGGGCGTCGACGGGTCGGTCGGGGTCGACGGGTCCGTCGTGTCCGTGGGCGTGTTGGGCACGTCGCCGTCACCGGCGACGGCTCCCGAGTCGCCGCCGAACAGCTTGTCGAGGGCGGCGTCGAGGGTGTCCTCGAACGCGATCTTGTCACCGAACGACACGAGCACCTTGCGCAGCAGCGGGTAGATCGTGCCGCTCGTCGACTGCACGTAGACGGGCTGCACGTAGAGCAGGCCGCCGCCCACGGGCAGCGTGAGGAGGTTGCCGAGCTTGACCTCGGTCTTGCCCTCCTGCAGGAGCGCGAGCTGGTTCGCCACCACGGGGTCGGTGCTGAAGTTGTTCTGCACCTGGCCGGGGCCGGGGATCGTCGTCTGCTTGGGCAGGGTGAGGAGGGTGAGCTTGCCGTAGTCCGGCCCCGCGTCGGAGTTCACCGCGAGGTAGCCGGTGAGCACGTTGCGCGTGGACTCCGAGTTGCCCTTGGGGATGTACGTCGAGTAGAGCGTGAACGCCGGGGCGTCGGTTCCGGGCACCTGCATCGTGAGGTAGTACGGCGCCTGCGGCGTCTCCGTCGAGAGCACGGGGTCGTTCGGGGTGACCCACTGGTCGTCGCTCGAGTAGAACGATCCCGCGTCGGTCACGTGGTACGAGCCGAGGATCGCGCGCTGCACCTTGAACAGGTCGGACGGGTAGCGCACGTGGTCCTGCAGCGCCGAGCTCATGTCGCTCATCGGCAGCACCGTGCCCGGGTAGATCTTCTCCCAGGTCTGGAGCACCGGGTCTTTGTCGTCCCACGCGTAGAGCTTCACGCTGCCGTCGTAGGCGTCGACGGTGGCCTTGACCGAGTTGCGGATGTAGTTGATGTCGTCGATCGCGAACGCCGGGGTGGGCGTGTACGTGTCGGCTATCGACTTCGAGAGCTGCTGGGTCTGCGAGTAGGGGTAGTTGGTGCCCGTCGTGTACGCGTCGATGATCCAGACGATCTTGCCGTCGACGATCGCCGGGTAGGCGTCGCTGTCGAGCGTGAGGTAGGGCGCGACCTGCTGGACGCGGTCCTTCGGGTTGCGCTCGTAGAGGATCTGCGACTTGTCGGTCACGGCCTCGGACAGGAAGATCTGCTCGCTCTGGAACTTGATCGCGTAGATGAGCTTCTTGAAGATGTTGTCGAGCTGCGGCCCGCCGTTGCCCGTGAACGTCGTCGTGGCGTTGGCGTCGCTGTCCGCGCCGCCCGACGGGTAGTCGAGCTCGATGGGCTTGCTGCCCTCGGGCGCTCCGACTATCGAGTACTCCGGGGAGTCCTCCCCGAAGTAGACGCGGGGCTCGAAGTCGCCCAGCGAGCCGACCGAGGGGATGCCCGACTCGAGGAACTCCGGGTTGCCGTCGTTGGCGCGCTGGTTGCCGTAGGCCGCGACCACGCCGTAGCCGTGGGTGTAGACGAACGTGTTGTTGTACGGCGTCTGGGACTCGCCGAGGCCGCTCTGGTTGAGCTCGCGCACGGCGATGACCGTGTCCTGGCTCTTGCCGTCGATCTCGTAGCGGTCGACGTCGAGGTGCGGCGCGAAGCTGTAGTACTGCTTGAACTGCTGCAGCTGCGCGAACGCCTTGGGCACGATCGAGGGGTCGAGGATGCGGATGTTGGCCGTCGTCTCCGCGTCGGCGCGGAGGGCGCCCGCCTCGGCGTCGGTCACCGCGGTGTACGGCACCTCCTGCACGCCCGCGACGCCGTACGCCTCGCGCGTGGCGTCGATGCTGCGCTGGATGTACTCAGCCTCGAGCACCTTGGCGTTGGGCTCGACCTGGAAGCGCTGCACGATCCACGGGTAGACGCTGCCCACGAGCAGGCCGCTCACGAGCAGCAGCGCCGTGCCGATGACGGGCAGGCGCCAGCGGCCGATGATGGCCGTGAGGATGAAGAGCAGCGCGACGAGGCCCGCGATGCCCGCGAGGATGGCACGGCCCGGGATCGTGGCGTTCGCCTCGGTGTACCCGGCGCCCGTGGCGAGGAACCCGCCGCTCGCCGAGTAGAGGGTCGTGTACTGGTCGAACCACAGGCTCACGCCCTGCAGGAGCAGGTAGACGCCCGCGGTGATCGCGAGCTGGATGCGCGCCGAGCGCTGGATGCGCACCTCGCGGCCGATGAAGCGGATCGAGCCGTACAGGTAGCTCGTGGCGAGCGCGGCGATGCCCGCGATGAGCACGACGGCCGAGGCGAACCCGAGGGCGCCGTGGTACAGCGGAAGGTCGTAGAAGTAGAAGGAGATGTCGAGCCCGAACTGCGGGTCGGTCTGCCCGAACGGCGTCTTGTTGAGCCACTGCAGCACGACCTGCCAGTGGGTGGCGGTCGAGACGCCGCCGAAGAGGCCGAGCACGATCGGGATGCCGAACATCGCGATGCGGCGCAGCGGCTCGATGACCTGCTGGTAGCGGTCGAGCTGCGAGTTGAGCTTCGCGTACACGGGCCGCGAGCGGAACGCGATCTCGATGCTGAGGAACACGGGCAGCGCCATGCCGAGGAACCCGATGACGAACATGACCGCTCCGGCGAACCACTGCGTCGTGAGCACGTTGAGGTAGCCCAGCTGGTCGAACCAGAGGATGTCCGTGTAGAGGTTCGAGAGCACGAAGAACGCGATCACGATCACGGCGATGATGACCGCCGTGACAGTGAGCGTCACCCTCGTTCGGTTCGCGGCGGACGGGGCTGAGGTATTCGACACGGAATTCGCTCCTGCTGTTGGGGGCCTTCCCCCATCTTAAATGCAGGAACCTGCTAGAAAGCCCTGCGAGTCATTCGACGGGGCACGTGGGCAGGGCGCTCGTGTCATCCTTGTCGGCTATCGCCTTGAGGGCGGCGAGCGAGTCGTCGAGCGTCGACACGGCGAACACCGTGAGCCCCGCGGGGATGTGGCCGGTCACCTCGTCGCAGTTCGACTGCGGTGCGAGGAAGTACTTCGCGCCCGCGTTGAGCGCGCCGTAGAGCTTCTGGCGGATGCCTCCGATGGGTCCCACGGCGCCCGTCGCGTCGATGGTGCCGGTGCCGGCGACGTTCTCGCCGCCGTTGAGCTCGCCCGGCGTGAGCTTGTCGATGATGCCGAGCGCGAACATCATCCCCGCGCTCGGTCCGCCGACGTTCTCGAGCTGGATCTTCACGTCGAACGGGAAGTCGAACTCGCTGCCCACGATGATGCCGAGGATGGGGGCGGGCGCGTCCCCGTCGCTCACGACGGGCGTGATCTCGAACTCCAGGGGCTTGCCGTCGCGCAGGATGTCGACGGTCGCGGGTGTGTCGGTGCCGTTGTCGGCGATCGCCGCGCGCAGCTCGGTGACGTCGGCGAAGGTCTTGCCGTTCACCGAGACGATGACGTCGTCGGCCTTGAGCACGTCGGCCGCGGGGTAGCCCTTCGACGCCTCGACGACCGTGAGCGTCGTGGGCAGGTCGTAGCCGAGCTCGGTGAGGGCTGCCGCGATTGCGGCCTTCTGCGAGTTCTCCATGTCGACGGCGCCCTGCTGGTTCGACTGCTCGACGGTCTCGCCGGGCGGGTAGATGAGGTCGACCGGCACGACGGCGCGGCTCGCGTCGAAGTAGGCGGAGGCGACCTCGAGCCAGTTGGGCAGGTTCTCGCGATTGCCGCGGATGCTCACGGTGAGCATGTCGAGCGTTCCGTCGGTGGGGTAGGTCGTCTCGTCGGGGATGTCGATGAGCGAGACATCCTTGCCGCCCACGGAGACCTGGCCGAGGGTGTCGTAGACGGGGCCGGGCTGCTCGATGACGTAGGGCGCGGGCAGCAGCGCGACGACGACGATGCCGACGAGGCCGAGGCCCAGGAACGTCCAGCCGAGCCGCATCCGGCGGCGGCGAGGCGCGGCCTCGGGTTCGATATCGGTGAAGAGCGGCACCGGTTCCCTCACTGTCTGTTCGCCACGGGCGCACGGCGAGAGCTTCCAGCGTAGGTCAAATCCCGCTGCCTCCGACGATGCAGCGGCTAGCGTAGTTCGTATGGCTGAGGATTCACGAGAGCCCGCTGGGAACGACCCGGCGGACGAGTTCCGGGAGATGCTGCGCGCCTTCCTCGAGGGCGGCACGGACTTCGACCCGGCGAAGCTCGCGGGCGCCGCCGGGCTCCCCGACGACCCGGCCATGGTCGCCCAGCTCATGGCGCAGCTGCAGAGCGCGCTGCAGTCGAGCGGCGACGGCATCAACTGGGGCCTCGCGCTCGAGCAGGCCAAGGGCCTCGCCGCACGCGGCACGGTCGTGTCGCTGCCCGCCGAGCGCTCGCAGCTCGAGCAGGCTCTGCACGTCGCATCCCTGTGGCTCGACGAGGTCACCTCGATCTCGGAGCTCGGCGCCGAGCCGCGGCTCATGAGCCGCCAGGAGTGGGTCGCGGCCACGATGCCCGTGTGGACGCAGCTCGCCGAGCCCGTCGCCACGTCGATAGCGCGCTCGCTCACCGACGTGCTCACGCAGAGCGCTGATTCTCTGGACGGCGCCGGGGAGCTCGACGACATGATCGCCGGTGCCAGCCAGGTCATGCGCAACGTGGGCGGCACGCTCTTCGCCATGCAGCTCGGGCAGGTCGTCGGCCAGCTCTCGAGCGAGGTCGTCTCGGGCGGCGACATCGGCATCCCGCTGCTCGACTCCGCGGAGGGCGGCGCCGCGATCCTGCCCCAGAACGTGCTCGGCTTCGGTTCGGGGCTCGACATCCCCGTCGACCAGGTGCAGCTCTACCTCGCGGTGCGCGAGCTGGCCCATGCGCGCCTCTTCAAGCACGCCAAGTGGCTGCGCCTGCAGCTGCTCACCTCGATCACCGAGTACGCGCGCGACATCCACATCGACACCGAGCGCCTCGAGTCGCTCGCCGCCGACTTCGACCCGAACAACCCCGAGGAGCTGCAGGCCGCGATGAAGTCGGGCGCGCTCATCGCGCAGCGCACGCCCGAGCAGGTCGCCGCCCTCGGCAGGCTCGAGACCATGCTCGCCCTCGTCGAGGGCTGGGTCGACGTCGTCACCGCGCAGGCGGCCAAGCGACTGCCGTCGGCCGCGGCGATCGCCGAGACCGTGCGCCGCCGCCGCGCGTCCGGCGGCCCCGCCGAGTCGGCGTTCGCGACGCTCGTGGGCCTCGAGCTGCGCCCGCGCCGCCTGCGCGAGGCCGCGGCGATGTGGCAGCGCCTCACCGACGAGGTGGGCGACGAGAAGCGCGACGAGCTGTGGTCGCATCCCGACCTCGTGCCCACGAGCGAGGACATCGACGACCCTTCGGCGCTCATCGCGCGCATCCGCGCCGGCGCCCCCGAGCCCGACGACATCGATCAGGCCATCGAGGACCTGCTCAACGACGACTCGACGGACAGGCCGCACGAGGAGTAGGTGTGGACCGTCCGCGCGGGGCTCCCCCGAGCGGGTGCACCCTGTCGGGATGATCCTGCGCCTCGACCCCCGTCTGCCCCTCGTGTGGCGCTCGCCCACGAGCATCCAGCTCGGCATCGACCCGCCCGTCGTGGTGCTCGACGACGTCACGGAGCTCGACGAGAGGATGCTCTCCGCACTCGCCGTGGGCGTGAGCGACTCGGGCCTCGCCATGATCGCCGGCAAGCGCGACGACGACCGCGAGGCCCTGCTCGCCGCCCTCGGCCCCGCGCTCTCCACGGCCCCCGCCGCGCCCCTCGCCGCCACCGTCGCAGTGCACGGCACGGAGTCGCTCGTGACGGCCATCGCGTCGATGCTCTCGCACTCGGGAGTCGACGTCGTGCTCGGTCCCGACGCCGCGGCCCTCGCCGAGACCTCCCCCGACCTCGCGATAGTCGCGGGCACGTTCGTGCTCCCTCCCGACCTGCACGCGCTGTGGCTGCGCCGCGACGTGCCGCACGTGCCCGTCGTGCTCGGCGACGCGGGAGCGGTCGTGGGCCCCGTCGTCGAGCCGGGCTCCGGCCCGTGCCTGCTGTGCCTCGAGCTGCACCGGCGCGATCGGGACCCAGCGTGGCCCGCCATCGCGACGCAGCTGCTCGGGCGGCGCAGCCGCGCCGAGTCGTCGGTGCTCGTGGCCGAGGCGGCGGCCGCGGCGTGCCGCCTCGCGCTCGACCGCATCCGCGCGGGGGCCGCCGCCGCGGCATCCCTGCGCATCGACGCCGCGACCGGCAGGCGCGAGACGCGCGCGTGGGAGCGCCACCCGGAGTGCGGCTGCCGCGGCATCGCGCACCTGCTCGGGCGGGAGGCCGGGGCCCCGGCCCCGGATGAGGTCAGCCCAGCTCGGCCAGGAACCGGCTGGGCGAGCGCTGCCCGGAGCGCCCCTGCTGCGGGGCGGATGACCAGCTGAGCGACAGCGCCCGGCGCGCGCGCGTGATGCCCACGTACAGCAGGCGGCGCTCCTCCTCGACCGCGGTCGCATCCTTCGCGTAGCTGATGGGCATGAGGCCCTCGGCGAGGCCCACGAGGTGCACCGACTCCCACTCGAGGCCCTTCGCGGAGTGGAGCGTCGCGAGGGTCACCGCCGAGAGCGTGGGCTCGTGCTGGGCCGCCTGCCGCTCGAACAGGTCGTCGACGAACTGCTTGAGCGTCGTGCCCGCTGCCGCCTCCTCGGCGAGGTGCATGAGGGCGTTGAGCGCCTCCCACCGGTCGCGCACGGCCCCGCGGGTCTCGGGCGGGTCCTGCGACCAGCCGATCGAGCGCAGCACGTCGCTCACGGTCTTGAAGAGCGGTTCGACAGCTGTCGTGATCGTGGCGCCGCGCAGGAGCATGAGCGCCTCCTTGATCTCGCGCTGCTCGAAGAAGCGCGTCGCGCCCCGCACGACGTAGGGCACGCCCGCGTCGGAGAGCGCGGTCTCGAGCGCCTGCGACTGAACGTTGATGCGGAACAGCACGGCGATGTCCTCCGGGCGCGTGCCCGCGGCGATGTCGGCGGCGATCGCGTTCGCGACGCCGCGCGCCTCCGCGCTGTCGGTGTCGTAGCGCATCGTCGTCGGCGCTGCGCCCGCGACCCCGCTCGCGGCGTGGAGCGTGAGGGCGCCCGGTCGGTCGCGCATGAGGCGGTTGGCCGCGGTCACGATCTGCGGCGTCGAGCGGTAGTTCTGCTCGAGCCTGAGCACGACCGCGTCCTCGTACTCGTGTCCGAAGCCCAGGAGGTAGTCGGGGCTCGCTCCCGCGAACGTGTAGATGGTCTGGCTCACGTCGCCGACGACGCACACGTCGTTGCGGTCGCCGAGCCACAGCTGCAGGAGGTCGTGCTGGAGGGGCGAGACGTCCTGGTACTCGTCGACGACGAAGAAGCGGTACTGCTCGCGCACCTGCTGGGCGACGCGCGGCTCGGTCTCGACCATGCCCGCGGCGGCGAGCAGCACGTCCTCGAAGTCGATCTGGCGGCGCTCGTCCTTCAGCGTCTCGTAGGCGCGCTGCAGGTCGACCATCTTCTCGACCGTGAGGGCGGGCGGCAGGGTGCGCCCCCGGCGCGCGTACTCGTCGACCGAGAGCCGGGAGGTCTTGCGCCACTCGATCTCGGCGGCCACGTCGCGCAGCGTCGCGGTGTCGAGCTTGAGGCGCAGGGTGTCGGCGGCGTGCGCGATGAGCTTGGCCTTGCCCTCGAGGATGCGCGGCATCGTGCCCCCGATGACCTGGGGCCAGAAGAAGTTGAGCTGCGAGAGCGCGGAGGCGTGGAACGTGCGCGCCGACACCCCCGCGGCGCCGAGCGCCCGGAGCCGGCCGCGCAGCTCCCCCGCGGCCCGCGCCGTGAAGGTGAGCGCCATGACGCGCCCGGGCGGGTACACGCCCGTCGCGACGCCGTACGCGATGCGGTGCGTGATGGCGCGCGTCTTGCCCGTGCCCGCGCCCGCGAGCAGGCACACGGGGCCGAGGAGCGCCTCGGCGGCGACGCGCTGCTGGTCGTCGAGGCCCGCGAGCAGGTCTTCGGCGGTCACCGCTGCCCGTCGAGGATGGGTCCGCCGTACCACTCCTCGAGGATGGCGCGCGCGATCGAGGTCGCGCCCGGGAGCCTGATCTCGCCGAGCGCGGCGGTGAGCTCGTCGCGGCTGAACCAGCGCAGGTCGAGGATCTCGGCGCCGTCGGGCGTCGTCTCCGTGCCGTGCTCGGGGTCGACCGTCGCCGTGAAGCCGAGCATGAGCGAGGCGGGGAACGGCCACGGCTGGCTGCCGAGGTAGACGGGGTCGACGACGTGGATGCCCGACTCCTCGAACACCTCGCGCACGACCGCCGACTCGAGCGACTCCCCCGGCTCCACGAAGCCCGCGAGCAGGGAGTAGCGGTTGCTCTCCCACAGCGCGTTGGATCCGAGCAGGATGCGGCCGTCGGCATCCGTGATCCCGACGATGATCGCCGCGTCCGTGCGCGGGAACACCTCGGTGTCCGACACGGGGTCGCGACGCACCCAGCCGCCCTTCTCCGGGACCGTGGGCGCGCCCGTGCGCGGCGAGAACAGGTGCGAGGTGTGCCAGTTGAGGATGCCGAGGGCCTCCGTGAAGATGCCCGCATCGCGGTCGCTCAGGCCGCTGCCGACGGAGCGCAGGTTTCCCCACTCCGCCTCGGCGAGGTGCCCGGCGTCCTGCAGGAGCACCGCCACGATGGGCGTGCCCGCGGGCTCGGGGCTCGTGGTCGAGGTCGAGCGGCCGAGGTAGACGCGCAGGTCGTAGTCGGGCACGGCGTCGACGGGCAGCAGCGCGAGCGACGTCGGCGACGACAGCAGGGCGCTGCCCTGGAAGATCGGCAGGACGCGCGTGGCCGGGTCGGCCCACAGCTCGTCGAAGAGCTCCGGGCGCTCGCGCGCCAGGTTGTCCCTGTCGACCTCGAAACGGGAGAGCGGGAGCCGGGCGAGGAAGGAATTGGGCATTTCTGGGACCCCGTCGGAAGTGCGTGGCGTGAAGCGGATGCGTGGGGTGGGCGACCTACCCTGTGGGTATGGCCAGATCCCATCTCACTCTAGCCGCGCTCGCCACCTCGGCAGTCCCCGGCCTCGACGTCGCCGCAGCGTCGCCCTTCGGAGCTGGTGCTGGCAGCGACTTCGACGCCGCCCTCCTCACGGGCCGCGACGGCCGCCACTGGATAGTCCGCGCCCCCCGCAACGCGCGCGCCGAGGCCGAGCAGTCCGCCGACCTCGTCGCCCTCCGCTCGCTCAGCGCGGGCGTGCGCACGCGCCTGCCCTTCGCCGTCTCCACGTTCGCGGGCCAGGCGCCGCTCGGCAGCACGCGCGCGATCGTCTACGAGTTCGTCTACGGCAACAAGGTGCCGCTGCACTCGATCACGTCCGGCCAGGACTCCCTCGCGGCGTCGGTCGGCACGGCCATCGCCGCCATCCACTCGCTCCCCACGAGCTTCGTCGCGGATGCGGGCCTGCCGGTGCTCACGGCGGGCGAGTGCCTGCGCGCGAGCGTGACCGTGCTCGACCGTGCGGCGGCCACGGGCCTCGTCCCCGCGGTGCTCACGGGCCGCTGGGAGCGCGCCGCCGAGGACGCGAAGCTCTGGCAGTTCCAGCCGACGGTCACCAACGGATCGCTCTCGGCCGACTCGTTCCTGAGCGCCGACGGCGTGGTCACGGGCGTGCTCGGCTGGCAGGATCTGCGCGTCTCCGACCCCGCGCGCGACCTGCAGTGGCTGCTCGCGAACACCCCCGTCGCCGAGACGGCGCTCGACGCCTACGCGCGCGTGCGCGGAGCCGGCGACCGCCACGTCAAGCAGCGCGCGACGTTCTACGCCGAGCTCGAGGTGGCCAAGTGGCTTCTGCACGGCACCGAGCAGCGCAGCACCGAGATCGTCGACGACGCCGTGGGCATGCTCACCGCCCTCGCCGACAGCGTGCGCAGCGACGTCATGAACCCCATCGGCGCGCAGACCATGCCCACCATGGCGGTCGACGAGGTCGAGGCGTTCCTGAGCCGCGCCGAGAAGGCCGTCTAGCTACACCTTCGGCACTATCGCGATCCAGCGCCCGCGGCGCGGGGTGATCGCCACGCGCAGCCGTCCGCTGCGCGCGAGGGCGAGCGCGATGACGACCGCCGCGACCGCGGGCACCGCGCCCGAGATGACCATGGCCGTCTTCGCGCCGAGCTCCTCGGCGAACCATCCCATGACGGGGCCGCCGATCGCCTGGCCGCCCACGACGACCATGACCCAGAACGCCATGATGCGCCCGCGGATCGCGAGGTTCGACGACAGCTGCACCATCGTCTCGCTCGCCGTCATGTAGAGCAGCCTCGAGAGCCCGATGGTCGGCAGCACCCCGAGGAACACGGCGTAGAACGGGGCGAGCCCCGCCGTGATGAGCAGCAGCCCGTAGACGAGAGCGCCCACCATGATGGTGCGCAGGCGCAGGCTGCCGCGGCGGGTGGAGAGCAGCGCTCCCACGAGCGCGCCGATCGCCGCGAGCGAGTTGTAGAGCCCGTACCCCTGGGCCCCCGTGCCGTAGACCGTGTCGGCCATGCCCGCGAGCAGGGCGGGCATGGGCATGCCGAACATCGCGACGAAGCCCACCATGACCAGGGTCCAGAACAGCGTGGGCTTGGCGAGGATGTACCGCGCCGCTTCGCGGATCTGCCCCTTCGAGCGGGCCGCGCGGGGCGCGACGGCCATCTCGCGCCCGCGCATCGCGAGGATGAGCAGGATGCCGACGGCCATGGCCACGACGTTGCCCGCGATCGCCCACCCCGAGCCCACGGCGACGATGAGCACACCGCTGATGGCGGGGCCGATGAGCGCGCCGAGGTGGAAGATCGAGGCGTTGACGCTGATCGCGTTGCGCAGGTGGCGCGGGCCGACGAGCTCGCTCACGAACACCGAGCGCGCGGGCCCGTCGAACACCTGGAGCGTGCCGATCGCGAGCACGAGCGCATAGACGAGGAGCAGGTTCGCGTGGCCCGTGATGGCGACGAGCGCGAGCGCGAGGCTGAAGAGCCCGACCGCCGCCTGGCAGACGACGAGCACCCTGCGCTTGGGGAAGCGGTCGGCGACGACCCCCGCCCACGCCCCGAGCAGCAGGGTGGGCAGGAACTGCAGGGCGATCGTGAGCCCCACGAGCGTGACACTGCCCGTGATCTCGAGCACGAGCCAGTCGACGGCGATGCGCTGCGACCACCCGGCCGTGTTGGAGATGAACTGCGCGAGCACGTAGAGCCGGTAGTTGTGCATGCGGAGTGCGCCGAAGGTGTCGCGCCAGGCCGGCCGCTGCATCGCTATGGCGATGGGGACCGTCGCGGGCGCCTGCTCCGGTAGTACTGCCACCCTCCTACACTGACTTATGTGCTGTGCGAATCACAGCTATAAGACTCATCACGAAACGCAATGAGGTGCGCCCGTGTTCGACCCTGCGCTGCTGAGGACCTTCGTCGCCGTCGCCGAGACGCGCAGCTTCACGCAGTCCGCGGCACGCCTCGGGCTGAGCCAGCCGACCGTGAGCCAGCACATCCGCAAGCTCGAGTCGGCGGCGGGCCGCGTGCTCGTGCTGCGCGACACTCGCGCCGTCGCGCTCAGCGACAACGGCGAGGCCATGCTCGGGTTCGCGCGCACCATCCTCGCGGCGCAGGACCAGGCGGCGAGCTACTTCACCGGCACGGCCATGCGCGGCCGGCTGCGGTTCGGCTCGGCGGACGACCTCTCGCTCACGCAGCTGCCGGGCATCCTGCGGGAGTTCCGCCAGCTGTACCCGCAGATCAACCTCGAGCTCACGGTGAGCCAGAGCGGCACGCTGCTCCGGCGCCTGCACTCGGGCCACCTCGACCTCGTCTTCATCAAGCAGGACCCGGGATGGGACGAGGGCAGGCTCGTGCGCCGCGACCGCATGGTGTGGGTCGGGCACCGCGGGCTCGAGCTCGCCCCGGGCCAGCCCGTGCCGCTCATCGCCTACCCCGCGCCCGCGCTCAGCCGCACCTACGCGATCCGCTCCCTCGAGGCCGCGGGCCGCACGTGGCGCGTGACGTGCAACGTGCGCGACGTGAACGGAGTCGTCGCCGCGGCGCGCGCGGGCATCGGGGTGGCCGTGCTCGCGCAGTCGCTCATCCCCGGCGACCTCGTGCAGGTCTCGCCCGCGTTCGGCCTGCCCGACCTCGGCGACGTCGACTTCACGCTCGTGAGCAACCCCGGCAGCGCGACCGAGCCCGTCGAGGCGCTCACGGCGGCGATCCTCAGCCGCCCGAGCTGAACGCCCTCTCCCAGCGCTCGAGCAGCTCGGCCTCGTCGAAGATGCGCTGGGGGCGGATCACCCTGTCGTCGGAGACGTAGTAGAAGACGGCGTCGACGCGGTCGGGGTCGATGCCCCGCCAGCGCGCGTAGGCGAGGCGGTAGAGGGCGAGCTGCAGCTGCTTGTCCTCGAGGTCCTGCGCGTCCCTGGGGGCCTTGCCGGTCTTCCAGTCGACGATCTCGAAGCGGCCGTCCGCCTCGCCGTCTGAATCGGCATACACCGCGTCGATCTTGCAGATGACGATGCGGTCGCCGAACGGCAGGTGGATCTCGCGCTCCACGTCGACGGGCCGGCGCGATGCCCACGGGCTCGCCTCGAACGTCGCGCGCAGGGCCGCGAGCTGCTCGTCGCCCACCCCGTCTTCGAGGTCGAGCTCGGTGTCGAGCGCGTCGAGCTCCTCGGCGTCGCCGCCCGCCGCATAGCGGTTCTCCACCCAGGCGTGGAAGAGCGTGCCGAGCTGGGTGGCACGGTACGGCCGCTCGGGCATGGGCCTGCGCAGGGCGGCGGCGACGGATGCCGGGTCGCTCACGTAGTCCTTGAACCGCGAGGCCGGCACGCGCACGGGCATGCTCACGAGACCGTCCGCGCCCAGGCGGCGCCGCCGCTCCTCGAGCAGGAGCTCGAGATCGCGGCGCCAGGGCCCGTCGAGCGAGGGCGGCGAGGCGCGCACGGCCTCCGCCGCGGCCTCGACCGCGGGCCTGCGGTGCCCGAGCGGGTCGAACGGCCACGTGATCGTCTCATAGCTGTCGCCGTAGGGGTTCTCCTCCCCCGCGGGCGCCGCGGGCAGCGCGCCGACGATGCCCGCCGCCTCGAGCTCGGTGAGGAACGGGCTCGGCACGCGCGACTTCGTCTGCGTCGCCCAGAACGACCCCGTGAGCAGGAGCGCGTGCCGGGCGCGCGTGACGGCGACGTAGGCGAGCCGGCGCTCCTCCCGGTCGAGGTGGGCGCGCACGCGGCCCTTGAAGGCGTCGAACTCGTCGGACACGTCCTTGCGGGTCGTGCACTGCTGCCAGCCGAAGACGGGGAGCTCGGCCGCATCCCCGCGGAAGGGCCACGGCAGCTGCCCGAAGCTCAGCCAGCCCTGATAGCCGCCCTCGACGGGCCGGCCGGGAAGCTCCTCGTCGACCATGCGCGGCACGACGACGAGATCCCACTCGAGGCCCTTGGCGCCGTGGATCGTGAGCACCTGCACCGTGCCGGGCTCCGGGTCTTCCGGGCGCGGGGACAGGTCCTCCCGCAGCTCGGCCTCGCGCAGCCACGACAGGAAGCCGCCGAGCGTAGCCACCTCCGCGAGGGCGAGGTAGCCGTCGAGCGCGTCGTAGAACGCCTCGACGGTCGCGGTGCCGAGCGCGCGGTAGTCGTTGGCGGCGACCTCGATGTCGAGCTGCAGCTCCTGGATGACGAACGCGACGAAGTCGGGCAGCTCGAGGCCCGTGCGCGACCGCAGCCGCGCGAACAGGCGCGCCGCCTCCCGCAGCCGCGCGAGGCCCGTCTCGCTGAAGGCGTCGAGGAGGGTGTGGCCCTCCTTCGCCGTGCCGATGAAGTCGAGGGCGTCGACTATCGAGCCGCCCTCCCCCTCGGCCACCGTCGAGCGCAGCTTCTCGGCGAGCTCGTCGTCGTAGCGGCGCTGCGCGTAGTCGCGGCGCCGCAGCTCGGAGGCGAGCCGGTTGAGCGCGTGGATGTCCTGCACCCCGAGGCGCCAGCGCGAGCCCGCGAGCAGGCGGATGAGCTCGAGCCCAGCCGTCGGGTCGTGCACGACCGTGAGCGCGGCGACGAGGTCGGCGATCTCGGGCTCGGCGAGGAGTCCACCGAGGCCGAGCACGTGGAACGGGATGCCCCGCTCGCGCAGCGCCTCGAGGAAGAAGCCCTGCATCTTGCGCGTGCGGAAGAGCATCGCGGCCGACGGCTTCTTGCCCATCCTCGCGGCGAGCCAGTCGGCCGCCGCCGCCGCCTCCGCGACGACGTCCTCCTCGAACGCGACGTCGACGGGCAGCGAGCTCGCGCGCGGCGACGGCTCGAGCTCCTCGACGGCGGCGCTGAGCGGCGCGACGAGCACGTTGGCGGCCTTGAGGATCTCGGTGCCGTTGCGCCAGCTCGTCGAGAGCGCGTAGCGGTGCTCGGCGCCGAACGCCGCGGGGAAGTCGTCGAGGTTCGAGGCGCTCGCGCCGCGCCAGCCGTAGATCGACTGGTTCGGGTCGCCCACGGCCATGACGGGATGCCCGCCGAACAGCTCCGCGAGCAGCCGGGTCTGGGTCACCGACGTGTCCTGGTACTCGTCGAGCAGCACGACCCGGAACTTCTCGCGCTCCTGCTCGGCGACCTCGCGCCGCCTGCCCACTATCGCCAGCGCGAGCGCGACCTGGTCGGAGTACTCGACGAGGCCGCGCGCGAACTTGGCGCGCTCGTACTCGGCCGCGACGTCGAGCAGGGTGTCGAGCGCCGTGACGTTCTCGACGAGGCCGTCCACCGCCGCGTACGCGCCGCGGCCGCCGGGCTCGAGCGAGGCCACCGACGCGAAGCGCGCGGCGAACTCCTTCACCGCCGCGGGGTCGGCCACGTTCTCGGCGAGGGCCCGGGAGAGGCCGAGCACCGCCTTGGTCACGGGGTCGAGGTTCTTCGTGAGGCCCGCGAGGCGCGCATCCCTGCTGCGGATGACGGTCGTGCGCGCGAGCTGCCAGGCGGCGGCCTCGCCGAGCACGGCGCCGTCGCTCTCCCGCCCGAGCACGACGGCGTTGTCGCGGTAGAGCGCGTTCGCGTAGGAGTTGTAGGTCTGCACGGTCGGGGCCTCGAACGGGTCGTACCCCTCGCCGAGCATCCCCGCCGCCGCGAGCTCGGCGATGCGCTCGCGGATGCGTGTGGCGAGCTCGCCTGCCGCCTTGCGCGTGAACGTGAGCCCGAGGATCTCGCTCGGTGCCACGTGCCCGTTGGCGAGCAGCCACAGCACGCGGTTGGCCATCGTCTCGGTCTTGCCGCTGCCGGCGCCCGCGACGACGAGGGACGGCACGAGCGGCGCCTCGATGACGGCCCGCTGCTGCTCCGTGGGGCGCGGCCGGCCGAGGGCGTCGGCGATGTCGAACGCGCTAGTCACTCGACACCGCCCTCACGCGGTGCGCCCGCAGGCGCGACGGGTCGCCGACGCCGAAGAGGGGCAGCTCGGCGCGACCCGCGAACTCGGCGGCGGCGATGAGCTGGGATGCCTCGCGCACGCGCTCGCGGAACTCCTCGAGCTGGTCGGGGTCGAGCTGCACCTGCACCGCCTCGCGGTACTTCTTGCCGCGCACGCCCTCCTTGACGAAGAGGAGCTTCGCGCCGCCGCCGCGGTGCTCGCCGAGCGCCGCGAGCGGCTCGTCGAGCAGCCCCTCCGCGTAGGCGAGCTGGTAGGCGGAGAGCTGGGGATGCTCGTCGATGCGCGCCTGGCTCGTGATGGGCGTGCCCGTCTTGAGGTCGACGATGACGACCGACCCGTCGGGCGCGCGCTCCACACGGTCGATCGAGCCGCGGACCACCGCGCGGTCGACGTGCAGCTCGAACCGGCTCTCCGCCCCGACGAGCTGCTTGGCCGCGGCCTCGAACTCGCCGAGATACTCCGAGAGCGCGTCGGTGAACCGGCGCGCGATCGCGCGCTGGCGCTCGGCGAGCCACGGCGCCTCGAAGAGCAGCTCGTTCCAGCGCGACTCCACCGCCGCCCACAGCGTCTCGGGCCGCGAGTCCGCTGCGGTCTCCATGGCCCAGTGCACGATCGTGCCGACGTTGGCGATGACGCCCGACTCGGAGCCGGCCATCGTCTCGAGGAACCAGTCGAGCGGGCTGTCGACGAGCTTCTCGATCGCCGAGGGCGACACGGGCACGTCGACCCCCTCGAAGAGCGCGCCCGACGTCGACGGCGCGATGAGCCCGTGCCAGTCGTCGGGGCTCGCGCCCGGGATCGCCTCGGCGGCGAGTGTGGCGAGGTTCGCGGCGGCGTGCGGGCGGCCCGCCACCGCCTCCGACCGGAGCCGCCCCACGAGGGCTCGCAGCGAGAGCGGTGTCGCGGTGGTCGAGTTGAGCACGGGCGCGTCGGGCAGCAGCCCGAGGAAGACGCTCGGCGCCTCGTCGTCGTTCGCGACGGCGGCGAGGATGAGCCGTCGCCGGGCCCGCGAGGTCGCGAGCGCGAACATCCGCAGCTCGTCGCCCAGCACCTGGCGGCGCTCGTCGACCGACGCGGAGTCGATGCCCGTGACCGCGCGCACGAGCTCCTGCGGGGCCAGCAGCGAGCCGCGCAGCCGCAGGTTGGGCCACACGCCGTCCTGCAGGGCCGCGACCACGACGGTGTCGAACTCGAGCCCCACGGTTCCCGCGGGCGTCGTCACGAGCACGGTCTCGTCGTTGGGCTGGGGCGACAGCGTGTCCTCCGGCACGTCCGCGCGCAGCACGGCGTCGAGGAAGTTGGTGGGCGCGTCGTCGGGCTTGAGCTCCGCGAAGCGCTTCGCCGCGGTGAACAGCGCGACGATGCCGTCGAGGTTGCGGTTCGCCTCCGCCGCCGTCACGCCCGCGCCGAGGGCCTGGTCGCGCCACGTGCGCGCGAGGCCGCTGCGCTCCCAGCCGAGCCACAGCAGCTCCTCGATCGACCCCCCGTGCGCCGCGAGGAGCGCGAGCGTCTCGGCGAGGCGCTCGGCCTGCCTGCCGACGCGGTGGTCGATCGTCGCGAAACGCCCCGGCGCGCTGAGCGCCTCGACGAGCAGCTCGTCGGCGGGCCTGCTGCCGCCGCCCGCCACCTCCTCGGCGCGCAGCGCGAGCCGCAGCCGGCGCAGCGAGAGCCGGTCGAGCCCTCCGTACGGGCTCAGGAGCAGGTCGGTCGCGCGCTGCAGGTCGAGCTCGACTCCCCCGATGCCCACGTCGACGAGCGTGAGCAGGCCGCGCGCGGCCGCGTCGTCGCGCAGGGCCGTGCCGCCGATCGAGGTGCGCGTGGGCACCTCGGCGAGCGCGAGGGACCTCGCCACGACGGGGATCTGGGCGCCGCTGCGCACCACGACCACCATGGCGCTCCACGGCACGTCGTGCTCGAGGTGCTCCTGCCGCAGCGCGCGGGCGATCGTCGCCCACTCGCGCGCCGGGCTCGTCGCCTCGATGCGGGCTATCGGCACGTCGGCATCCTGCGCGCCCGCCGTCGCCGCGCGCTGGGTGCCCGCCGCCGCCGCGCCGATGCGGGAGGTGATCGCCGACGTGAGGGCGCGCAGCGCGGGGCCCTGCCGGTAGCTCGTGGCGAGGGTGAGGGTCGTGAGGCCCGGCACGCCCAGCACCGCGGAGAGGCGGCCCAGGGCGTCGGGCTCGCCGCCGCGGAAGGCGTTGGCCGCGACATCCGGGTCGCCGAAGCCGATGACGGCGACGCCGCGGCCCGCGAGCGCGCGCAGCAGGGCGAGCGTCGACTCCGTGGCCTCCTGCAGGTCGTCGACGACGACGAGGCGCAGGGCCGCGACCCGCTCCCCCGGCTCGTCGGACTCGATGGCCGCGACCGCGAAGCGCGCGAGCTCGGCGGCGTCGTACTGCACCTCGCGGTAGTTGCTCACTGTCTCGTCGTACTCGGAGATGAAGTCGGCGGCCGCGACCCACTCCGGGCGTCCGAGGGATGCCCCGAGCTCGCGCAGCCGCGCGGGCGGCACCTCGTACTCCGTCGCGCGCATCATGAGCTCGCGCAACTCGTTGCGGAACCTGCGCAGCCCGCGCACCTCCGGCCCGAGGAAGTCGGGCCACGCGGGGCCCGTGCCCTCCTCGATGTGGCCCTCGAGCAGGGCCTCGAGGTCGGAGTCCTGCTCGCCGCCCGTCACGAGGCGGGGCGGCTGCGCGCCCGCGCGCCGGGCGGCGTCGCGCACCACCTCGAACGCGAGGGAGTTGGCGGTGCGCGCGAGCGGGCCCGTCGTGGGCACGCCCAGGCGCAGGGCTATCGCGTCGCGCAGGCGCGTGGCCGTGGCGCGCGAGGTGGTGAGGGCGAGCACGTGCGAGGGGCTCCAGCCCCTGCCGAGCACGCGGTCGGCGACGACCTCGACGAGGGTCGTCGTCTTGCCCGTGCCGGGTGCGCCGAGCACGGCCGCGGACGTGCCATCCTCAAGCCCCACGACCGCGAGCTGGGCGGCGTCGAGCACGACGGGAACGCGGGACTGCTGCGCCCCCGCGCGCGCGAATCCCGTGGCAGCCACGCCACCACGCTAGCGGGGTGCGCTGACAGAGAACGCCGCCGGAACGGGCGTGCCCGATGTCGTACTCTGGGCACGTGGATATTCGCATCGGCATCGCCAACAGCCCCCGTGAGATCAGCTTCGAGTCGTCGCAGGCGGCAGCGGACGTGGAGAAGGCCGTGAGCGAGGCGCTCACCGCCGACGCCAAGTTCGTGCGTCTCGTCGACACCAAGGGCACCGTGTACGTCGTGCCCACCGCCACGCTCGCCTACCTCGAGATCGGCTCCGAGGAGTCGCGTCGCGTGGGCTTCGTCGCCTAGCACCCGGAGGACACCGCAATGGAGCTGCTGTTCGTCATCGTGATCGCCGCCGGCATCGGTGGCGCCGTGCGCTACCTCATCCCCCAGCGCGGCACGTACGGCCTGCTGCTCCTGCCCGCCGTGGGCGCGATCACCGCGGCCGTCGTGTGGGTCGGCACCCTGTGGGCCGTGCGCTGGACGTTCGACGGCACCTGGATCTGGGTCGCCTCGCTCGGCGCCGCGTTCCTCGTGAGCCTCGCGCTCGCGCTCGTGCTGCCGCGCCGCCGCATCGAGCACGACGCGCGCACGCTGCAGCAGCTCTCAGGCGGTAAGGCCTAGCAGGTCCATGCGCCGCGTGTGGGCGGCGATGAGCTCGGTGAACACGGGCTCGATGCGCTCCTCGTCGGAGCGGTGGTTCTCGCCGAACTGCAGCGACTCGCGCGACACGAGCATCGTGTCGCCCACGAGACGGCGGCCCCACATGGCAAGACGCGACGCGAGTCGCGGGTTCGCGCCGATCGCCTCCTCGAGCAGCGCCGCGAGCAGGGCCTCTCCCGACTCGCCGGCGTAGATCGTCGCGACGCGGCGGGCGGGCTCGGCGGGCAGTCCCACCGCGAGCCGGGCGAAGAAGTCGTCGAGGAACCCGGCGGTCACGTAGCAGGTCACGAGCGTCTCGAACCAGTCGGCACCGTGGGTCGCGCGCTCGAAGCGGTCGACGTCGGCCGTCGACGGCTCCATGAGCGCGGCCGCATCCCCGCCCGCGTGCTGGATCTCGTCGACGAGCCGCCGGTGCTTGGCGAGCGAGAACTCGGCCGCGCGGCTGATCGACGTCTTCGCCGCGGTCGTGGGCGCGCTCGCGAGGGCGCGGGAGAGGTTCTCGAAGAGGGTGAGCTGCACGTAGGCGGCCCTGCCGAGGAAGTGCATGAGGTCGGGCGTGAACTCGTGCAGGTCGACCTTCGTCGTCACGAGGTCGTCGCCGCGGGAGCGCAGCCGAGGTATCTCGATGCGCCGGGGTTTGCGCGAGAACCAGTTAGCCACGGGGTTTAGCTTAGACTGTGCACATACCTCCCATTTCTGGCGGAGGTCCTGCGCCCCACGACACTAACGGGCGTACCTCGTTACCTGTTAGGGCTTAGAACCACTGTGACTTTTTCAGATCTCAACATCGACCAGGACATGGTCGACGCGCTCGCCACCAAGGGCATCATCGAGCCCTTCCCGATCCAGACCCAGACGATCCCCATGGGGCTCGCGGGCCAGGACATCATCGGCCAGGCCAAGACCGGAACGGGCAAGACGCTCGGCTTCGGCCTGCCGCTCCTCCAGTCGCTCGGCACCGACCCCGAGCCGGGCGTCAAGGCGCTCGTCGTGGTCCCCACGCGCGAGCTGTGCGTGCAGGTGGCCGAGGACCTCGTGCTCGCCGCCTCCAACCGCAGCACCAAGATCGCCGCCATCTACGGCGGCAAGGCCTACGAGGGTCAGGTCGAGGAGCTCAAGGCCGGCGCGCAGGTCGTCGTCGGCACGCCGGGCCGCCTGCTCGACCTCGCGTCGCAGCGCCTGCTGTCGCTCAAGGACGTCCAGGTCATGGTGCTCGACGAGGCCGACAAGATGCTCGACCTCGGCTTCCTCGCCGACATCGAGAAGCTCTTCGCGCAGACGCCCGCCTCGCGCCACACCATGCTGTTCTCCGCCACGATGCCCGGTCCGATCGTGGCGCTCGCGCGCCGGTTCATGAACCGCCCCATCCACATCCGCGCGACCGACCCCGACGAGGGGCTCACGCAGGCGAACATCAAGCACGTCGTCTACCGCGCGCACTCGCTCGACAAGGACGAGGTCATCGCGCGCATCCTGCAGTCCGAGGGCCGCGGCAAGACCGTCGTCTTCACGCGCACCAAGCGCGCCGCCGCCAAGCTCGTCGAGGAGCTCAACGACCGCGGCTTCAACGCCGCGGCCGTGCACGGCGACCTCAACCAGGAGCAGCGCGAGCGCGCCATGGCGGCGTTCAAGGCCGGCAAGAAGGACATCCTCATCGCCACGGATGTCGCGGCGCGCGGCATCGACGTCAACGACGTCACCCACGTGATCAACCACACCATCCCCGACGACCACGACACGTACCTGCACCGCGCCGGCCGCACGGGCCGCGCGGGCAAGACGGGCATCGCCGTCACGTTCGTGGACTGGGACGACCTGCACAAGTGGTCGCTCATCAACCGCGCGCTCGAGATGGGCATCCCCGAGCCCGTCGAGACGTACTCGTCGAGCCCGCACCTGTACTCCGACCTCGACATCCCCGAGGGCACGAAGGGCCGCCTGCCCGGCTCCGTCGCCCGCGTGAAGGATCCGGCGCCCGCGTCCGCGGGCCGCGACGGCGGCCGTGGCCGCACCGGCGGCGGACGCTCCGCGCAGTCGGGCTCGCGCCCGCCGCGCACGTCCACCTCGACGTCGACCGATGTCACGCGCGACAGCGCGGCCGGCGGCGGAACGCACGACGGCGCAGCGCCGTCGCGCCGACGCCGCACGCGCACGCGCCGCGGCGGCTCGGGCACCCCCGGCAACACGGCCCCCACGGCCTAGGTCTCTCCCGTCTTCTTTCCCCTCGTGTCTCGCAGATTTCCGTGAGTCGCGCACATCTCCGCGACTCCTGCACATCTGCGAGACACGGGGCTCAGGACACGTAGGGCCTCGTGCCGGTGCCGCGCTCGACGAGCTTGGCGAGCACCTCGGGGCTCGTGGAGTTCTCGGCGAGCCGGTTGGGCTTGCCGTCGCCGTGGTAGTCGCTCGACCCCGTGACCTCGAGGCCGAACTTGCGGGCGAGCCTGAGGAGCCAGCGCCTGCCCTCCTCGGTGTTGTCGCGGTGCCCGACCTCGAGCCCGAAGAGCCCCTCGTCGGCGAGCTTGCCGATGACCGAGTCGTCGAGCGCCCGGTACTTGCTGTGGGTCGCGGGATGCGCGAGCACGGGCACACCGCCCGCGCCGACGATCATCCGCACGCCCTCGAGCGGCGAGGGCGCGTAGTACTTCTCGTAGTAGCCGCCGCGCCAGTGCAGGATGCTCTCGAACGCCGCGCTGCGGTTGGGCACGTGCCCCTTGCGCACGAGCGCGTCGGCGATGTGCGGGCGGCCGAGGGTCGAGCCGTCGGACGCCTCGGCGAGCACGTCGTCCCACGTGAGGTCGTAGTCCGCGGAGATGCGCTCGACGATCCGCTCGGCGCGGTGCAGGCGGCCGTCGCGGATGCGCGCCGTCTCGGCGACGACCTCGCCGTTGTTGGGGTCGAAGAGGTACGCGAGCACGTGCACGCTCGCCGGCCCGTAGTTGGTGCTCAGCTCCATGCCGGGGATGACCGTGAGCCCCGTGCCCGCAGCGGCGGTCATCGCCTCCTGCCACCCCGCCGTGGAGTCGTGGTCGGTGAGGGCCACGGCGGAGAGCCCGGCCGCGACCGCCGAGCGCACGAGCTGCGTGGGCGTCTCCGTGCCGTCGGACACGGCACTGTGCGTGTGCAGGTCGATGGGGCCGTCGGGCATCCCCTCAGCCTATTGCGCACCCTGCTGGGTTAGGCTCGGCCCGCCATGTTTCGCAGATTCCTCGCCGCCGTCGTCATCGTCGCGGTCGGGGCCGCGCTCATCGTGGCGCTGTGGCCGCAGGTGTTCGGGCTCGCCACCTCCCCCGTCGTCGCGCAGGTGGTGTCGCTGCGCGGGCTCACCGCGGCCGTGGCCCTCGTGCTCGTCGCGGCGCTCACGCTCGCCGCGCTCATCTCGGGCACCGTGCGCCGGTTCGCGGCATCCCTGGCGATAGCGCTGCTGGTGTTCGTGCTCGTGACGGCCGCGGTGCTGTCGACGCGCGGCTTCGGCAGCCCCGGCTTCGAGTCGGCCACCGACAGCGACATCACGGTGCTGAGCTGGAACACGCTCGGCGACGCCCCCGGCGCCGAGGTGATCGCGCAGCTCGCGCTCGACACGGGCGCCGAGGTCGTCGTGCTCCCGGAGACCACGCGCGAGACGGGCCTCGACGTCGCGACGATCATGTCCGACGCGGGCAAGCCCATGGCGCTCTTCACGACCGCCTACGACGAGGTGTCGAAGGCGCGCTCCACGACCGTGCTGATCAGCGTCGAGCTGGGCGAGTACACGGCCGACGAGGATGCCCTCACCACGGCCGTGCTGCCGTCCGTCGTCGCCACGCCCGTCGACGGCTCGGGCCCCACGATCGTCGCCGTGCATGCCGTCGCGCCCATCCCGGGCGAGATGCAGCACTGGCGCGAGGACCTGCAGTGGCTGAAGTCCGCGTGCGAGTCGGGCGACGTCATCCTCGCGGGCGACTTCAACTCGACCCTCGACCACTACTCGGGCCTGGCGACCGCCGCGGGCGCGACGATCGGCGCGTGCTCCGACGCCGCGAGCCGCACCGGCAACGCCGCGGTGGGCACGTGGCCCGCCGCGCTGCCCGCGCTCCTGGGGGCGCCCATCGACCACGTGATGGCCACGGACGACTGGCGCGTGACGGGGTTCCGGGTCATCCAGTCGCACGACGGCTACGGCAGCGACCACCGCCCGGTGCTCGCGCAGCTGACTCCCGCGGGCTAGCCCGCCGGGTGGAGAATGGACGACATGGCTGACAAGACCGCTCCCCGCGCCACCTCGAACCGGTCCACGACTCCCGTGTCCGAGACGTTCGCGCAGTACATCTCCTCCCAGTGGGCCGACCGCCCGGACGGCCTGCCCTCGCCGCGCGCGCACGCGGCGTTCGCGGCAGCACGGCGGGCGAGGATCTCGGCGATGCACCCGGGCAAGCGGCTCATCCTGCCCGCCGGGGCCGCGAAGGTGCGCTCCAACGACACCGACTACGCGTACCGCGCGCACTCCGCGTTCGCGCACCTCACGGGCTGGGGCTCCGACTCGGTGCCCGGCAGCGTGCTCGTGCTCGAGCCGACCGCCGACGGGCATGAGGCCGTGCTCTACTTCCGCGAGCCCGCGGGCCGCGAGTCAGACGAGTTCTACGCGAACCCCGAGATCGGCGAGTTCTGGATCGGGGCGCGCCCGTCGCTCGCCCACGTCGCCGCCGACCTGGGCCTCGCCACGCGCGGCCTCGGCGAGTTCGCCGCCGTGCTCGACACGCTCGACGCCGACACGCTCCTCGTGCGCGACGCCGACCGCGACATCACCGACCAGGTCGACGGACGACGCCTGCTCGCGGCCGAGACCGACGCGATCGACGACGACGGGGATGCCGAGCTCGCGCGCGACCTCGGCGAGCTGCGCCTCGTGAAGGACAGCTTCGAGGTCGCCGAGATGCGCGCGGCCGTGGATGCGACGCGCCTGGGCTTCGACGACGTCATCGCCGACCTCGCCGAGATCACCGCGCACGCGCGCGGCGAGCGCCTCGTCGAGGGCACCTTCAACCGCCGCGCCCGCGCCGAGGGCAACACGGTGGGCTACGACACGATCGCGGCCTCCGGCCCGCACGCGTGCATCCTGCACTGGACCCGCAACGACGGCGCCGTCGTGCCGGGCGACCTCATCCTCATCGACGCGGGAATCGAGCTCGACAGCTACTACACGGCCGACATCACGCGCACGCTGCCCGTCAACGGCACGTTCACGGAGGTGCAGCGGCGCGTGTACGAGGCTGTGCGGGAGGCGGCGGATGCCGCGTTCGCGATCGTGCGGCCCGGCATCCGGTTCCGCGAGATCCACGCGGAGGCCATGAAGGTCATCGCCGCGAAGACCGCGGAGTGGGGGCTGCTGCCCGTGAGCGCGGAGGAGTCGCTCGCGCCCGAGCACCAGTACCACCGGCGTTACATGGTGCACGGCACCTCGCACCACCTCGGCATCGACGTGCACGACTGCGCGACCGCCCGCCGCGAGCTCTACCTCGACGGCGTGCTCGAGCCGGGCATGGTGTTCACCATCGAGCCGGGGCTGTACTTCCAGCCCGACGACCTCTCGGTGCCCGAGGAGTATCGCGGCATCGGCGTGCGCATCGAGGACAACATCCTCGTGACCGAGTCGGGCGCGGAGAACCTGTCGGCGGGCATCCCCCGCACCGCCGACGAGGTCGAGGCCTGGCTGGCGCGCTAGACCCCTAGGATTGGACCGTGAGCAGAGCATTCGTCGTCTTCGGGAGTGCGTCGTTGCTGGTCCTGTCCGCATGCGCGACGTCGCCGGATGCAGCGGGGACAACGACGCCCACGCCGAGCGCACCCGCGGCCCCGAGCGCCTCGACGCTCCCGGTCGCCACAGCCACTCCGACCGCCGTCCCGACACCGGATCCGGCCGCCTTCACTGCTGTGGACCCCGCCGAGTTCTACCTCACGGACATCCCCGCCGCCTGGGGCGGCTGGGACTACGAGGACGTGAACTTCGTGTCGCCGTCCGGCAACCTGGGCTGCGCCATCCTCAACCACGGCGTCGACACGTGGGGCTGCAAGATCGAGGTGCAGAACTGGGAGTTCCCGAGGAGCTCACCTGACGACTTCTGCTACGACACCCAGGTCCGGTGCGGGAACGGCATCGAGGCGGAGGGAACGGACCTGCCTCACCCCTACCAGCACGGCGACCCCGGATTCCCCGCGACGCTCGCCATGACCGACAATTCGGGCGGCTGGGTCCGCGTGCTCCAGTACGGCGAGATGGTCACGTTCAACGGTGTGACGTGTTTCTCGGAGGAGTCGGGAGTCACGTGCGCGAACGCGACCAGCGGGCACGGATTCGTGATCTCTCGCGACGAGAACACGATCTTCTAGTCAGCGCTCCCGGCCCCCGAAGAACACGCGCGTCTGCACGACCCTGCCGTCGCGCACGGTGAGCACCTCCGTGTTGCGGTAGCGCTCGCCCGACTCCGCGACCACGTACTCGTAGTACGCGACGACGTCGTCACCGAGGGGCTGCACGGCGAGCATCGTGCGGCCCGCGAAGTGCGCGGCCGTGGGGAAGCACACGCGCATCCACTCGGCCTTGCCGATGCGGTCGTCCTGCGGGCTCGTGAAGGTGAAGTCGTCGGCGACGAGGGCGTCGGCGGCGGCAGCATCCTGCGCGTCGAAGGCGGCCTGCAGGGCGCGCACCACCTCGACGTCGTCCACGGCTACTCCGCGGGGTGCTGCTGCAGGGTGAGCTGCGCCTTCGCCGTGAGCTCGGGGTCGATGATGATCTGGTAGTTCGACGCGAGCACCTGGTGCGTCGACGTGAAGTCGCGGCGGCGGCGGTTGACGGCGTAGGTGACGAGGCCGAAGATGACGCCGAAGCCCGCGCCGATGAGCACTGCCGCGCCGACGAACCCGAACGCCTGGGCGCTCGGCTCGGAGAAGATCGTGAGCACGAGGCCGAAGAAGAGGCCGAGCCACGCGCCCGACGCGGCCCCGGCGAGCGCCGCGCGACCGTAGGTGAGCTTGCCCGTGACGCGCTCGACGGTCTTGAGGTCGTTGCCGACGATGGCGAGCTTGGTGACCTCGAAGTCGGCCTTCGCGAGCCTGTCGACCACCGACTGGGCCTCGGGGTAGGTGTCGTAGGTGCCGAGCACGTCCCCCTTGGGAAGGGACGGGAGGACGGGGCCGCGACGGCCGAACGCGCTGGGGTTGCTCACGGGATTCATTGTTCCATGCAGGGGTAGGGTTTTACCCATGAGCACGTCGAGAGTATTCGCCGCCCGGCTGGTGGGATGCTCCGTCTTCGACCCCAACGGCGACCGCGTGGGCAAGGTGCGCGACGTGCTCGTGGTCTTCCGCTCCTCGGGCGGTCCGCGCGTCGTGGGGATGGTGCTCGAGGTGCCCGGCAAGCGCCGCGTCTTCCTCTCCATCGGCCGCGTCACGAGCATCGGCTCCGGCCAGATCATCACGACGGGCCTCATCAACCTGCGCCGCTTCGAGCAGCGCGGCGGCGAGGTGCGCGTCATGGCCGAGTTCCTCGGCCGCACGGTCACGCTGCGCGACGGCTCCGGCGACGCGACGATCGAGGATGTCGCGATCGAGGAGACCACCCTGGGCGAGTGGGAGGTGACGCAGCTGTTCCTGCGCCGCCCCCGCGCCGCGGGCGCCCTCTTCGGCAAGGGTGCCACGCTCTTCACCCCGTGGTCGGGGATCATCGAGAAGACGGGCGCCGGTGAGGCCCAGTCGGCCACGCAGCTCGTCGCGAGCTACGCCGACATGCTGCCCGCCGACCTCGCCAACGCCATGCTCGACCTGCCGGAGCAGCGCATGCTCGAGGTCGCCGAGGAGCTCAGCGACGACCGGCTGGCCGATGTGCTCGAGGAGATGCCCGAGAACGAGCAGGTCGACATCCTCACCCACCTCGACGACGACCGCGCCGCCGACGTGCTCGACCAGATGCAGCCCGACGACGCGGCCGATCTCATCGCGCACCTCGACGACGAGCGCGGCGAGGCCCTCCTCGACCTCATGGAGCCCGAGGAGGCCGACGACGTCCGCTTCCTGCTCTCCTACGCGCCGGACACCGCGGGCGGGCTCATGACGACGGAGCCCATCATCGTCTCGGCCGACGCGACCGTGGCAGAGGGGCTCGCCCTCATCCGCCGCCACGAGCTCGCGCCCGCGCTCGGCGCCGCGATCTGCGTCACGCTCCCGCCCTACGAGCCGCCCACGGGCCGGTTCCTCGGCATGGTGCACTTCCAGCGCATGCTGCGCTACCCGCCCAACGAGCGCCTCGGCGCCCTCGTCGACACCACCCTCGAGCCCGTGCAGGCAGGCACGAGCGCGGCGGAGGTGTCGCGCATCCTCGCGAGCTACAACCTCGTCTCGGTCCCCGTCGTCGACGAGAACCACCGACTTGTCGGGGTGGTGACCATTGACGATGTGCTCGACCACCTGCTGCCGGACGACTGGCGAAGTACGAACGACGACGAACCCAGTCTCGTATCAGCCCCGGTGAGGAGGACATCTCGTGGCACGCGCTAGAACACGCCAGACCCGCACGGAAGCACGCCTGGACAGCCCCCGCGGGGTGCGCCAGGGGCTCTCGCTGTTCCAGAGCCGCGACCGCTTCGGCCGCTTCACGGAGGCGATCGCGCGCGGCATGGGCACGCCGTGGTTCCTGTTCGGCCTGTCGATCTTCGTCATCATCTGGATGGTCTACAACACGGTGGCGCCCGACGGGCTCCGCTTCGACGACGCGGCCATCGGGTTCACGGCGCTCACGCTCATCCTGTCGCTGCAGGCGTCGTACGCGGCCCCGCTCATCCTGCTCGCGCAGAACCGGCAGGACGACCGCGACCGCGTGCAGATCGAGCAGGACCGCCAGCGCGCCGAGCGCAACCTCAACGACACGGAGTACCTCGCGCGCGAGGTCGTGGCCCTGCGTCTCGCGATGAACGACCTCGCGAGCAAGGACTTCATCCGCGCGGAGCTGAGGGCGCTGCTCGAGGAGCTCGACAAGGACGATGACCGCCGAGGGTGACGTGCGGGGCGCGCTCGCCCGGGTCATCGACCCCGAGCTGCGGCGCCCCATCACCGAGCTCGACATGGTGGGCGACGTGGCCGTCGACGGCTCTTCGGCGACGGTGGACCTCAAGCTCACGATCGTGGGCTGCCCCGCTGCCGACACGATCGAGCGCGACGTGCGGGAGGCCGTGCTCTCGACGGGCGTGACCGCAGTCGACGTGCGCGTCTCCGTCATGTCGCGCGAGGAGCGTGCGGCCCTCACCGAGAAGCTGCGCGGCGGCCGCCCCAAGTCGATGCAGTTCGGGCCGGACTCGCTCACGCGCATCTACGCCATCTCGAGCGGCAAGGGCGGCGTGGGCAAGTCGACGCTCACGGCCAACCTCGGAGTCTCGCTCGCCGCACGCGGCCTGCGCGTGGGCATCGTCGACGCGGACGTGTTCGGCTTCTCCATCCCCGGGCTGCTGGGCGTCGCGGGGGCCAAGCCCACCCAGGTCGACGACATGATCCTGCCGCCCGTCGCGCACGGCGTGAAGGTCATCTCGATCGGGATGTTCGTGGAGGGCAACACGGCGGTGTCGTGGCGCGGGCCCATGCTGCACCGCACCCTGCAGCAGTTCCTCACCGACGTGTTCTTCGGCGACCTCGACGTGCTGCTGCTCGACCTGCCGCCCGGAACGGGCGACATCGCGATCTCGCTCGGGCAGCTGCTGCCGCAGGCCGAGGTCATCGTCGTGACGACCCCCCAGGCGGCGGCGGCCGAGGTCGCCGAGCGATCGGGCCTCGTCGCGCGCCAGACCGGCCAGACGGTCATCGGGGTGGTCGAGAACATGGCGGGCCTCGCCCAGCCCGACGGCTCGGTTGTCGACCTGTTCGGCTCGGGCGGGGGCGAGGATGCCGCGGCGCGCCTCGCCGTGCCGCTGCTCGGCTCCGTGCCGCTCAGCCTCGCGCTGCGCGTGGGCGGCGACTCGGGCGAGCCCGTCGTGCTCGGGCATCCCGACGATCCCGCCGCCGCCGCGATCGCGGGGATCGCCGCGCAGCTCGCCACGCGTGCCCGCGGACTCTCGGGCAGGAAGCTGGGCCTCTCGGTCACGTGAGGCACGGTAGGTTGGCCTCGTGAGACCGCAGTGGTGGAAGTCGTCGTCGCCGACACGCTCGTTCGTGCTGGGCGCGATCTTCCTGGCCCTCGTGGTCGTCGCGGCCGTCGAGCCCACCCTGCGGGCCGATCCCGTGCGCATGTGGGCGATCATCGTCGTGGCGCTCATCGCCTCGGGCGCCCAGGTGGCGTCGGGTGTCGCGACCCTCGTCTCGCGCCGGCGGGCGTCGCTTAACGCAGAACGCCCCGACTCGGTCTGAGCGGGGCGGAGCGTGGCCGGCCGCGGGGTGCGGCGCGGTGGCTTCGGTTAGAAGCGGCGGGTCGGAACGCGGCGGTAGCCGTCGGTCGCGACAGCGACGACGGAGCCCACGATGCCGGCGACGGCCATGGCCGCCAGTGCGAGGAGTTCGATGGTCATGGCTCAATTGTCGTCGCGACAACCATGTAGAACAAGAACATAAAACTTACATGACTCTGTAGTCTGGCTACATGGATGTGCGCCGCCTCGAACTGCTCAGGGAGCTCGCCGACCGCGGCAGCATCACCGCCGTCGCGCACGCCACGAACCGCACGGCGTCGGCGGTGTCGCAGCAGCTCAAGATCCTCGAGCGCGAGGCGGGCGTGCCGCTCACGGAGCGCTCGGGGCGCGGGGTCATCCTCACGTCCGCGGGCCGCGCGCTCGCCCGCACGGCCGCCGATGTCGCGACCGCGATCGAGCGCGCGCAGGCCCTCTGGGAGGACTTCAGGGCCCAGCCGCGCGGCGAGGTCACGCTCAGCATCTTCCCCACGGGCGGCCAGATGCTGCTGCCCGGCCTGCTCACCGCGGTCGACGGGATTCCCGGGCTCACCCTGCACTGCTCCGACCTCGACGCCATGGTCACCGACGTCGCCGACCTCACGGCCGACTTCGACGTCGTCGTCGCCGACTCCCCCGGGCTGCTGCCCGCATGGTCGGAGCGCGGCATCACCGTCGTGCCGCTCATGCGCGAGCCGCTCGACATCGCCATGCCCGAGGGGCATCCTCTCGGCGCCAAGGCGGTGCTCACCCCCGCCGACCTCGTCGACGAGACCTGGATCGGCGTGCCGCAGAGCCAGCCCTTCGACAGGATCCTGCGCGGCATCGAGGCCGCGAACGGCACGCCCGCGCACATCGTGCAGCGCTTCACCGACAACGGAATCGTCGAGTCGCTCGTCGCCGCCGGGCACGGAGTGGGCGTGCTGCCGCGCTTCACGACGCGCGACCGCGAGAACGGGCTCATCACGCGCCCGTTGCAGGGAGTGCGCGCGACGCGCCTCATCTCGGCGCTCCTGCGCCCCGACCGGGCGGAGCGTCCGTCGGTGCGCGTCGTCGTCGAGGCGCTGCGCGCGGAGGCCGAGCGGTTCGAGGCGGCGCACGAGTCCGCCTAAAGGCCTCTTGACAGCACGCCAGCGCAGGGCCACGGTGGTTAACGCCAAAGCGCTTTGGCAATCCCATCCCCCTGCGGATACTGGCCCCTAGGCCTCCCGAAGTAATCGCTTTAGCAAGGAGACAGCAATGAAGCTCATCCGTATCCTGGCCATGGCCGGAGCTGCGGCGGTCCTCGCCGCAGCGTCCGTCGTGGCAGTCGCAGCACCGGCCTCGGCGGCCGGGACGACGTACTACGTCGACGCCGTCGCGGGGTCAGACACCGCGGCAGGCACGAGCACGGCCACCGCGTGGAAGTCGCTCACGAAGGTCAGCGCCACGACGTTCGCCGCGGGCGACAGCATCCTCTTCAAGCGCGGCCAGTCGTGGGCCGGCCAACTGCACCCGCTCGGCTCGGGCACCTCGGGCAACCCCATCACGATCGGTGCGTTCGGCTCGGGCAACCGCCCGAAGATCGACGGCGGCGCGCTCACGGGCGGCTACGGCACGGGCGCCGCGGTCTACCTGAGCAACCAGAGCTACTGGACCATCGACAACCTCGAGATCGTCAACAACTCGGGCACCGACAACTTCGGCGGGCTCGACCAGCCCACGTGGGGCGAGCACCGCGACGGCATCCTCGTCAACAACTCCTCGGGCGCGGTCGTGAGCGGCATCACCATCACCAACAACTGGGTGCACGACGTCAACGGCTGCTTCCACTGCAACGGCATCGACGCGCACGGCAACGGCGGCATCCTCGTCATCGCGCAGGGCAGCAACGACAGCTTCGCGGGCGTGACGATCGCGAGCAACACGGTCGAGGCGCTCGGCCGCACGGGCATCGGGTTCTGGGACATCTCGTACTACTCGTGGGACGAGACGGTCGTCGACGCCGCCAAGCTCAGCACCGGCGTCGTCGTGCAGGACAACGTCGTGAAGACGATCGACAGCGACGGCATCGTCGTCTACGGCTCGAAGGGCGCGATGCTGCAGCGCAACATCGTGGGCGACGCCGGGCAGAAGACCATCGAGCACTCGAGCGAGCCGTCGGCCGCGGGCCTGTGGCCCACGCGCGGCATGGACGCGGTCGTGCAGTTCAACGAGGTCTACGGCACGCTCAAGCAGGGCACGGACGGCCAGGGCTTCGACGTCGACCTCGCGAGCATCAACACCAAGGTGCAGTACAACTACAGCCACGACAACGAGGGCGGCTTCCTGCTCATGATGGGCGGCTACTCGTCGAACCTCGTGGTGCGCGACAACCTGAGCGTCAACGACGGCTGGGGCGGTGAGAAGGGCATCTTCACGTTCTCGTACGGCGTGCAGGAGAACACCCACATCTACAACAACACCGTGTACATCCCCTCGGGCTCGACGGCGAAGCCGATCTTCTGCGACGGATGCGACGGCACGACCCCGGGCACCTACACCTTCCGCAACAACATCATCGAGAACCACGGCTCGGGCGACTACCTCTACCCGAACACCGCGGGCGCCGTCTTCGACTACAACGTCTTCTACGGCAACCACCCCTCGACGGAGCCCGCGGACGCGCACAAGCTCACGACGAACCCGCTGCTCGTCTCGCCCACCGGCGCGGCGCCGTACGGCATCGCCTCGGTCGCCGGCTACAAGATCGGCTCCACCTCGCCCGCGAAGTCGAGCGGCACCGTGATCGACGACAACGGCGTGCGCGACTACTTCGGCAACGCGCGCGGCGTCACCACCGCACCGAGTCGCGGCTTCCACGAGGCGGCGACGATCACCGAGCCCGCGACCCTCGCGGACTGGGCGTGGGACTGGTCGAAGACGTCGGCGCACAGCGCCAACGCGCGCATCGACGTGTCGACCCCGCTCGCCAACATGGGCGGTGACCAGTCGCGCTTCGCCCGCACCAACGACTCCGCGGGCAGCATCACGTGGGACTTCGCCGGCATGAAGAACTTCTCGGCGAAGGTCTACCAGTTCTGGACGAACTCCACGTACCTCACGTGGAGCTCGTCGCCCGACGGCGTGACGTGGACGACCGTGCCGTCGACCAAGACGACCGCCGTCGCGACGGCCAACGGCTGGTCGACGGTCACGTTCACGAACACCTCGACGCTGCCCACCGGCACGCGCTACCTGCGGGCGAACCTCGCGGCGAGCACGTCGTGGGCCGTCGAGATCGGCAAGGTGATCATCACCAAGTAGCCGGCGCGCGGCCGGGCGGCGAGTGGTGGCGCCGCCCGGCTAGCGCGGCTCCACCACGCGCCCGATGAGCTCGGTGAGCAGGCGCTCCACGAGCGGCGCGGGCAGCGCGCCCACGAGCGCGAGGAAGGGCGCCATGCGGTCGGGCAACCCGCCGGAGTCGCCCGCCACGAGCCCGATCGAGCCGAGGATCGCCGCGGCGGCCGCCGAGTCGAGCGGCCCGTCCGGCAGGCCGGGCAGCGCGCCGAGCACGTCGGCGGGACTCACCGCCGGAACGCCGCGCACCTCGTCGGCCGCGGTCACGAGGGCCGCCGAGAGCTCCGGCAGCACGGCCTCCGTGACGGGCGTGATCGTGAGGTGCGTCGTGTGCGGCAGCACCGAGCCGTCCGACTGCGCGAGGCCCGGCTGCAGCTGCAGGAGCCAGCCGTGGGCGCGTGCCTGGTCCGCCCAGTGGTGCGGGTCCACGCGGCGGTCGGCGGGGGTGCCCTCGTCCGCGGCCACCGCGATGAGCGGACCCACGGGAGAGCCCACGACGCGCAGGCCCTCGATGCCGTCGACGAGCGCGACGAGGGCGGCCGTCGAGCGCTCGCACGACGCGGCGAGCTCCGCGAGCCCGTCGCGGCCGAGCGCGTGCGTGATCGCCCAGCCCGCCGCGAGCGCGCCGGCCGACTTCGACCCGAGCATCGTGGGGTTGACGACGGGATATCCCGGCCAGCGGGTCGTGGTGAAGAACTGCGCGCGCTGCCGGTCGCGCCCGCGCTGCAGCAGCACCGAGACGCCCTTCGGCGCGTAGCCGAACTTGTGCAGGTCGGCGCTCACGCTCGTGACCCCCGGCACGCGGAAGTCCCACGGCGCGAGCCCCGACCAGAACGGCAGCACCCAGCCGCCGATGCAGGCGTCGACATGGCACGGGATGCCCGCCGCCGCCGCGGCCGCCGCGACCTCGGCCACGGGGTCGAGCGCCGCGTGCGGGTAGCTCGGCGCGGAGACGACCACGAGCGCGACATCCTCGCCCAGCCGCTCGATGACCGCCTGCGCCGACGGGCGCCCGTCCTGCCCCACCGGCACGAGGTCGAGCTCGAGCCCGAAGTAGTGCGCGGCCTTGTGGAACGCCGCGTGCACGGTCACGGGGGCGACGAGGCGCGGCCGCCCGGAGCCGGTCCACAGGTCGCGCGCCGTCTTGACGGCGAGCAGGCAGCTCTCGGTGCCGCCCGTCGTGACGCTGCCGACCACGTCGGAGTCGCCGCCGAGCAGGTCGCGCGCGAAGGCGACGACCTCGCCCTCCATGACGGCGACCGACGTGAACGTCGTGGGGTCGAGCCCGTTGACGGGCTGCACGGCGCGGATCGAGGCGGCCGCGAGCTCGTCGAGCTCGGCGAGGCCCGAGTCGTAGACGTACGACAGCACGTGGCCGCCATGGGTGGGGGCGTCGGCGGCGCGCAGCTGCTCCAGCCGCGCGAGGATGTCTGCCGGCTGCTCAGCGAACTGCATCGATGTCTGCCTTCCGGAGGGGGTAGCGCGCGAACGTCACGAGCGAGAGCGCGATGATGGCTGCCGGCACGATGCTGAACGCGAGGATGATGCCGGCGATCGCCGAGGGCGGCTGCACGACGGTCACGGTCGCGACCGACTCGAGGTAGCCCGAGGCCGCGAGCACGATCGTGAGCACGGTCGAGCCGAGCGCCATGCCCGTCGTCTCCCCCGCCGTCCACACGCCGCCGAAGGTGCCCGCGCTGCCCGGGCCGGTGCGCTCGGCGTCGTGCGAGATGACGTCGGGCAGCATCGACATGGGCAGCGACTGCATGCCCGCATAGCCGGCGCCCGCGAGCGCGACGGGCGCGTACACCCACTCCCCCGGCGCCCACAGCATGACGACCATCGAGAGCGCGGCGACGCCGAACAGGATCGACGCGATCGTGAACGCGCGCTCCTTGCCGATGCGCCGCGAGACGATAGCCCACACGGGGGCGAACAGGATCGCGGGCGCGATGAGCGAGAGGAACAGCACGGTGACGCCCGTGCCGAGCACCCACTTGGAGAGGTACGCGGCGCCCGCGAGCATGAGGCCCGTGGCGAGCCCCTGCAGCAGGAACGTCGCGAGCAGCGAGCGGAACGGCTGGCTGCGGCGGAGCGCGGCCATGCCCGCGCGGTAGTTGTCGAGGATCGAGAACGACTCGGCGGCGACGGGCTCCCCGCGCCGGGCCACGAACGACGACACGAGCATCCCCGCGCCGATGAGGACGCCCGCGACGACGGCCATGACGAGGTAGCCCGTGTACGGGTCGGCGAACGCCTTCTGGATCTCGGGGGCGCCGCCGCCGAAGATCAGGATCGCGAGGGTGAGCACGACGACGCGCGCCGAGATGAGCTTGGTGCGGTCGTCGTAGCCGCTCGCGAGCTCGGCGGGCAGCGCGATGTACGGCACCTGGAAGAGCGAGAACGCCGTCGCCGTGATGAGGAAGGCGAGCAGCACCCACACCCCCGCGACGACGGGGCCCGTGCCCGCGGGCACGGCGAACGTCAGGATGAAGAACACCGGCAGGGCGAGCGCCCCCGCGATCATGAACGGCCGCCGAGAGCCGCGCAGCGCGAGGCTGCGGTCGCTGCGGGCGCCGATGACGGGATCGATGATGACGTCCCACACCTTCGCGGCGGTCACGAGGATGCCCGCCGCGAGCGGCGCGATGCCGAGCGTGTCGGTCATGTAGATGACGAGCACGAGGCCGGGGAGCGTGGCGAACCCGCCGGTCCCGAGCGATCCGATGGCGTAGGTGGCGATGGTCTTCCGGGTGAGAACGCTCTCCATGCGGCGAGCCTAGCGGCGTAGGCTCGTCCCATGGCAGCATCGACGCTTACCACCCTGGGCCTCGTCTCCGACCTCACCTCCACGACGGGCGAGACCGTGCCCGTCATCGCCCCGTTCACGGGCGAGGTGCTGCACGACCTGCCGACGTCGTCGGCCCAGGACGTGCAGGATGCCGCGGCCGCGGCCCGCATCGCGCAGCGGTCGTGGCGCGAGGCCGGCTTCGCCCACCGCCGTGCCGTGCTGCTCAAGGCGCACGACCTCCTGCTCGAGCGGCGGGAGGAGCTGCTCGACACCCTGCAGACCGAGTCGGGCAAGACGCGCGGCCAGGCCTTCGAGGAGGTGTTCCAGTCGGCGTCGGTCGCCCGGTACTACGCCGTCTCGGCCCGCTCGGTGCTGCGCACGCGGTCGCGGCGCGCGGGCATCCCCACCGTCGTGCGCACGCGCGTGGGCTACAAGCCCAAGGGCGTCATCGGCATCATCACGCCGTGGAACTACCCCATCGCCCTGTCGATCATGGACGTCATCCCGGCCCTCGCCGCCGGCAACGCCGTCGTGCAGAAGGCCGACAACCAGGGCGCCCTCTCGATCCTCGCCTCGCGTCGCGCGTTCATCGACGCGGGGGTGCCGGCCGCGCTGTGGGCCGTCGTGGCGGGCGACGGCAACACGGTCGGCAACGCCGTCGTCGACGTGGCGGACTACGTCGCGTTCACGGGGTCGAGCGCCACGGGCATCCGGGTGGGCGAGCGCGCCATGTCCACGCTCACGGGCGCCTCGCTCGAGCTCGGCGGCAAGAACCCGCTCATCGTGCTCGACGACGTGAAGCCCGACACCGCGGCGGCCGACGCCGTCTACTCGGTCTTCTCGTCGATGGGCCAGCTGTGCGTGTCGATCGAGCGCATCTACGTCGCGCGCGCCGTCGCAGACGAGTTCACCGCCGCGTTCGCGTCGCGCACGCAGGCGCTCAGCCAGGGCCCGGCCCTCGACTACACGACGGATGTCGGCTCCCTCACGTCGGCGGCCCAGCTCGAGCGCGTGCGGAAGCACGTCGACGACGCCGTGAAGAAGGGCGCCACGGTGCTCGCGGGGGGCCGCGCCCGCCCCGACCTCGGACCGTTCTTCTTCGAGCCGACGGTGCTCACCGGCGTGACCGACGCCATGGAGTGCTTCTCGCACGAGACCTTCGGCCCCGTCGTCGCGATCACGGTCGTCGACAGCGAGGAGGAGGCGATCGCGGCCGCCAACGCGAGCGAGTTCGGCCTCAACGCCTCGGTGTTCTCCGGCTCGCTCTCGCGCGCCCGCCGCGTCGCCGACCGCCTCGAGGCCGGGAGCGTCAACATCAACGAGGGCTACCGCGCCTCGTTCGGCAGCATCGACGCCCCCCAGGGCGGCATGAAGCAGTCCGGCCTCGGGCGCCGCAACGGGCCGGAGGGCATCCTGCGGTACGTGGAGGCGCGCACCGTGGCGGAGGCGACGGGCATCCTCACGCTGCCGCGCAGCGGACCGGAGTGGGAGCGTCTCACCCCCGTCATGCTCGTGCTGCTCAAGGCCCTGAAGGCCCTGCGCCTGCGCAGCTAGGTGGCCTCGGCGTCGAACGGCGCCGGCCGCCCCTCCTTGAGGAAGCGCTGCCGCTGGGCGTAGGCCGACTCGCGCGCGGGCTTCACGACGGGCGCGGGCTCCTCGTCGTCGAGCAGGGCCTCGCGGATGATGCGGCGCGGGTCGTACTGGCGCGGGTCGAGCTTCTTCCAGTCGATGTCGTCGAAGTCGGGGCCCATCTCCTCGCGCATGCGGTCGCGCGCACCGTTGGCCATCGTGCGCAGGCTCTTGACGAGCCGCGCGAGCTGCGAGGCGTAGTACGGCAGCCGCTCGGGCCCGAGCAGGAAGACGGCGATGATCCCCAGGATGAGGAGCTTGTCGAACGTCAGGCCAAAGGACACCCGCTCAGGATACCCGGCGCACCCCGTGCCGCCGCCTAGAGTTGGGGGGTGCCAGACAAGCTGTTGAGCGGGAAGTTCGCCGAGGAGTTCATCGTCGAGCGGCCCGACATCGCGCTCATGCGGCAGCACTCGCTCGAGATCGGGCTCGAGCCCATCACGCCCGCGATGGGCGCGCAGCTCGCGGTGCTCGCCGCGGCGACCAACCCCGCGAACATCATCGAGGTCGGCACGGGTCTCGGCGTGAGCGGCCTGTGGCTGCTGAGCGGCGCCGACGAGGCCGTGCTCACGACCATCGACCACGAGATCGACTACCAGACCGTCGCCCGCAAGGCCTTCGCCGACGCCGGCATCCCCGTCAACCGCGTGCGCCTCATCGGCGGGCGCGCCGAAGACGTGCTGCCGCGCATGAACGAGGGCAGCTACGACCTCGTGTTCATCGACGGCGACCCCGCGCACGTTATCGAGTACGTCGAGCACGGCCTGCGTCTGGCGCGCCGCGGCGGCACGGTCGTGGTCGCCCACGCGCTGTGGCGCGGCAGGGTCGCCGATCCCGCAGCGCGCGACGACACGGTCGCCGGGTTCAGGATGCTCCTCAAGGAGATCGCGAGCTCGGACGCCGTGCTCACCGCGCTGTCACCCGTCGGAGACGGGCTGCTGCAGATGACGAAGCTGACCGACTAGGCGGTTGCGACGACCCCGGCGAGAGCGTCGTGGAGCTCCTTGGCCTCGGCGTCGTTCACCGACACGACGAGGCGTCCGCCGCCCTCGAGAGGAACGCGCACGATGATGAGGCGCCCTTCCTTGACAGCCTCCATCGGCCCGTCACCGGTCCTCGGTTTCATGGCTGCCATGAGTGTCCCCTTTCACACGGATACCTGACCATTATCCCAGATCGTGAGGCGATGGCCTAAATGGCGGGTTAATCACGGGGGCGTCCAGTCGTAGCCGTCGACCCACCAGGCGATCTCGACCCACGCGAACTGGCCCGCCACGCACAGCACGACGAGGGCTATGCGGTACCACGGCGAGCGCGGCTGGGCGAGGGCGCCGAGCGCGGGGAACAGGGGCACGAGCAGCCGGAACGTGCTCGACTGGGGGAAGAACACGGCCAGCAGGTAGAGCCCGTACGACGCGATCCAGAGCCGCAGGTCGACCCCGAGCCGCCTGGCCCACGGCGTGAACAGGGCCGCGAAGAACCCCACGACGACGAGCGCGAGGATGACGACGAGCAGCGGCAGCGGCAGGCCCCAGTTGCCCGCCCAGAACCCCGCGGCCTTGAGCCACGGCGTGAACGGCACGAGCTCCTGGTAGCCGATGTACGCGGAGCGCCACGCGAGCTCCGTGTCGGTGTAGGCCGTCGGGGAGCCCGTGATCGCCCACGCCGCGCCCACCCACGCGAGCCCCATGGCACCGCTGAACACCGTCGCGACCACAGACGAGATGCGCTCCCCGAGCGGGAACTCCTCCCGGCGGCGGCGCACGAAGCGGTAGACCACGTGCAGGCCGAGCGCGAGCGCGAACGCGAGCCCGCTCGGGCGCGTGAGCGCCATGACGGCGACGACCGGCAGCATCATCCAGTACCGCCGCTGCACGAGGAGGTACAGCGCGCCCACGAGCAGCAGCAGGTGCAGGGGCTCGGCGTAGGAGACCTGCAGGATGGGCGAGAGCGGCGCGACGCAGAACAGCACGACGGCGAAGAGCGCGGTCTCCCCCGGCAGCAGGAGGCTCAGGAGCCGGTAGAACAGCAGCGCGGCCCCGAGCGCGGAGAGCACCGAGACCACGACCGCGACGACGGGGAAGTCCGCTCCCGTGATGAGCATGAGCAGGCGCACGACCGCGGGGTAGGCGGGCATGAAGGCCCACGCGTTCTCGCCCACGTGCCCGTCGTCGGTGTGCGGCAGCTCCGAGGGATAGCCCACGACCGAGATGATGTAGTACCAGTGGCCGTCCCAGATCGACGCGAAGTCGAAGTACCCGGGGTTCGCGCCCGTCCACGCGTTGGGCAGCTGGCGGGCGGCGAACGACAGCATGATCGCCGTCGTCACGACGCGCGAGAGCACGAAGACGACGACGACCTTCACCCACCACGGGGTGAGGCGGTAGCGGACCCTTACGCCGACGGGGACGACAGCCACGCGCGCAGCCCCCGCTCGCAGGCCAGGATCTCGTCGACGGCGACGCGCTCGTCATCGGCGTGCGCCTTCAGCGGGTCGCCGGGTCCGTAGTTGACGGCGGGGATCCCCAGGGCCGAGAAGCGCGCGACGTCGGTCCAGCCGTACTTGGGGCTCGCCTGACCGCCGACCGCCGCGAGGAACTCCTGCGCGAGCGGCGCGTCGAGGCCAGGGCGGGCGCCCTCCGCGATGTCGGTGATCTCGATGTCGAAGCCCGCGAACACCTCGCGCAGGTGCGCGACGGCGTCGTCGGCCGAGCGGCTCGGTGCGAAGCGGTAGTTGACGCTGATGACGGCCTCGTCGGGGATGACGTTGCCCGCGACCCCTCCGCGGATGCCGACGGCGTTGAGCCCCTCGCGGTACACGAGCCCGTCGACCTCGAGCTCGGCGGGCGTGTAACCCGCGAGGATCGCGAGCACGGGCGCCGCGTCGTGGATGGCGTTGTGGCCGACCCACGCGCGCGCGCTGTGCGCCCGCACGCCGTGCAGGGTGATGTCGGCGCGGGCCGTGCCGTTGCATCCCCCCTCGACCGTCGCGCTCGTCGGCTCGCCGAGGATGGCGAAGTCGCCCGCGAGCAGGTCGGGGCGGTTGCGCGCGAGGCGGCCGAGGCCGTTGAGGGCGCTGTCGACCTCCTCGTGGTCGTACCAGATCCACGTGACGTCGACGGCGGGCTCGACGAGCTCCGCGGCGAGCTTGAGGGCCACGGCCACGCCGCCCTTCATGTCGACGGTGCCGCGGCCGACGAGGAAGCCGTCCTCCTCCCGCACGGGCAGGTTGTCGTTGACGGGCACGGTGTCGATGTGCCCGGCGATCACGACGCGGCGGTCGCGGCCGAGGGTGGTGCGCGCGACGAGGGCGTCGGCGTCGCGCACGACCTCGAGGTGCGCGAGCCCCGCGAGGGCGGCCTCGATGGCGTCGGCTATGCCCTTCTCGTCGCCCGACACCGACTCGATGTCGCACAGCGCGCGGGTGAGCTCGACGGAGGAGGCGGTGAGGTCGAGGGCCATGGGTCAAGCTTAAGTACTCTGGTGTCATGACTTCGCGCGCTGCCTGGGGATACGGACTTGCGACTGTTGCCGGCGACGGCACCGTGCTCGACACGTGGTACCCCTCCCCCCGGCTGGGCGCGTTCCCCGCGGGCACGGAGCGCCACATCGCCCCCGCGGAGCTCGAAGACCTCGTGGGCGCGGACGAGCGCCGCGGCGTGACCCTCGAGTTCGTGACCGTGGAGGTCGACCTCGACTCCCCCATCGCCTCGACGTCGGACGCCTACCTGCGCCTGCACCTGCTGAGCCACCTGCTCGTGGCGCCCAACACGGTCAACCTCGACGGCATCTTCGGGCACCTGCCCATCGTCGTGTGGACGAACGCGGGGCCCGTGCACCCCGACCACTTCGCGAGGATGCGCCTGGCCCTGCAGCGCGCGGGCATCGCGCCCACGGGCATCGACAAGTTCCCCAGGCTGCTCGACTACGTCTCGCCCGACCGCGTGCGCATCGCCGACGCGTCGCGCGTGCGACTGGGCGCGCACCTCTCCCCGGGCACGACGGTCATGCACGAGGGCTTCGTCAACTACAACGCCGGCACCCTCGGCACGTCGATGGTCGAGGGCCGCATCTCGCAGGGCGTCGTCGTGGGCGACGGCGCGGACATCGGCGGCGGCGCGTCGATCATGGGCACGCTCAGCGGCGGGGGCACGACGCGCGTGTCGATCGGCGCCCGGGCGCTGCTCGGCGCGAACTCGGGCGTGGGCATCCCCATCGGCGACGACACCGTGGTCGAGGCGGGCCTCTACGTGACCGCGGGCACCAAGGTCGTCGTCGCGGGCACCGACCAGACCGTCAAGGCGCTCGACCTCGCGGGCGTGCCGGGGCTGCTGTTCCGCCGCAACTCCGTGTCGGGTGCCGTCGAGGTGCTGCAGCGCGACGGCAGGGGCGTCGAGCTCAACAGCGCCCTGCATGCCTGATGCGCTGGACGCGTAGCCGCGTCATCCTCGCAGCGACGGCCGGCGCCGTCGCGGTGGCACTGGGCGTGCTCGTGCCGTCGTGGTTCTCGGCAGGCCCCGCCGCCGACACGAAGGTGTTCGCGGGCACCTACACGTCCGACACCGACGTGCGCGTCTCCAACCTCACGATCGAGGGCGGGCACGTGCGCGTCTCGTACGGGTTCGACGTGCTGTTCCAGCCCTCGGGCGAGGCCGGCGTGCTGCGCTGCGGACTCGTCGACACGAGCGGGCGGCTCGACTTCTTCGCCGGCAGCCGCACCGTCGCCCTCTCGGGCGGCTGGACCCACCTCGAGTTCGCCGCGGACTACGACCTGCCCGAGCTCACGCTCGGCATCCGCTGCTCCCCCTCGGCGGACGGGCCGGCCTCGATGGCCTTCCGCGGCATCCGGCTGTCGGCGGAGCCGATCAGCTAGCGCCGTCCTCGAGGCGCTTGAGGTCGCGCGTGAGCTCGCGCAGCCTGTCCAGCCGCTCGATGACGTAGTCGGGCTCGTCGCCGATCGTCGCGGCCCGGGTGAGCCGCGCCTTCACGGAGGCCGCGATCTCGTCCCAGGCGGCCTCCTGTGCCTTCTCCGCGGTCTCCCGCGCGAAGTCCGGGTCGCTCGCGAGCGACCGCAGCCGCTCGGCGAGGCGGCGGGAGTAGTCCTCGCGGCGCGCGAGCTGCTCGAGGTCGCGCTCCGTGTAGTCGTGGAAGTGCCGCGCGCGCTCCCGGCGCGCCTCCGCCTCCCGGCGGTCGGCCTCGATGCGGTCGGCGTCGGCGTCGCGCTCGTCGGCGAGGGCGCGCAGCTCGTCGGCGACCGCCGACGCGTTGCGGTCGCCGTCGAAGCCGAGGTCGTCGCGCAGCGAGCCCGTGATGATGCGGTTCTTGATCGCGAGGCGCACGGCCGACGCCGACACGAGCTCGCCCTCCTCGAGGAGGTCGTCCATCGAGGCGGGGGGACGGTCCTCGGGCGGCACGAACGTGCCGAGGTCGACGCGGCGCCGGCGTTCCCTGCGGAACCACGCCACGGGTTCTGCCCCTAGCGGCCCACGGGCCAGCTGCGCACGGCCGATCCCGTGTACAGCTGCTGCGGGCGGCCGATCTTGGTGTGGGGGTCTTCGTTCATCTCGCGCCAGTTGGCGATCCAGCCGGGAAGGCGGCCGATCGCGAACAGCACGGTGAACATGCGCGTGGGGAATCCCATGGCCTTGTAGATGACGCCCGTGTAGAAGTCGACGTTGGGGTAGAGCTTGCGCTCGATGAAGTAGTCGTCGGAGAGCGCGACGCTCTCGAGCTCCTTGGCGATGTCGAGCAGGTCGTCCTGCACGCCGAGGGCGGCGAGCACCTCGTCGGCGCTCTCCTTCACGAGCTTGGCGCGCGGGTCGAAGCTCTTGTAGACGCGGTGGCCGAAGCCCATGAGGCGGATTCCGTCCTCCTTGTTCTTCACCCGCTCCACGAACTTCTTGACGCCGTCGCCCGACTCCTTGATCTCGGCGAGCATCTTGAGCACGGCCTCGTTGGCGCCGCCGTGCAGGGGGCCGTAGAGGGCGTTGATGCCGGCCGAGACCGACGCGAAGATGTTGGCCTCCGTGGAGCCCACGAGGCGCACCGTCGACGTCGAGGCGTTCTGCTCGTGGTCCTCGTGCAGGATGAGCAGGCGGTCGAGCGCCTTGCTCAGCACCGGGTTCGGCTCGTAGGGCTCGGCCATCGTGCCGAAGTTGAGCTTGAGGAAGTTGTCGACGAAGCTCAGCGAGTTGTCGGGGTAGAGGAACGCCTGGCCGAGCGCCTTCTTGTGCGCGTAGGCGGCGATGACGGGCAGCTTCGCGAGGAGGCGGATCGTCGAGATCTCGACCTGCTCGGGGTCGTGCACGTTGAGGGAGTCCTCGTAGTACGTGGAGAGCGCGGAGACGGCGCTCGAGAGCACGGACATGGGGTGCGCGCTGTGCGGGAGCGCGTCGAAGAACCGGCGCAGGTCTTCGTGCAGGAGCGTGTGTCGGCGGATGCGCTCGTCGAACTCGGCGAGCTCGGTCGCGGACGGCAGCTCGCCGTAGATGAGCAGCCACGCGACCTCGAGGAACGTGGAGTTCTGCGCGACATCCTCGATGGCATAGCCGCGGTAGCGCAGGATGCCCTTCTCGCCGTCGATGTAGGTGATGGCACTGCGCGTCGACGCCGTGTTGACGAAGCCCTGGTCGAGGGTCGTGAACCCCGTCTGCTTCATGAACGTGGAGATGTCGATGCTGTCGTGCCCGTCGGTCCCGCGGATGATCGGGAACTCGGCGGACCCACCCGGGAAGTGGAGGGTGGCCTTCTCGGTGTCAGGAGCGGCGTCGTTCACGTCTACAGCTTACGCAGTCCCTACGACCACTGACGCAAGCTCCAAGCGTTAAGAACCTGCGTTGTTCTACGCCAACAACTCGAGCCGGGCCACCGTCTCGGCGATCGCCGCGTCCGATGCGGTGAGGGCGATGCGCACGTGCTGCGCCGGCTGCTCGCCGTAGAAGGTGCCCGGCACGACGAGGATCCCCGCGTCCGCGAACTCCGCGACGGTCTCCCACGAGTCCTGGCCCTTGGTCACCCACAGGTACAGACCGGCCCCGCTCTCGTCGACGCGGTAGCCCGCGCGCTCGAGGGCCGGCTTGAGGCGCGATCGGCGCGCGCGGTAGCGCTCGCGCTGCTCGGCGACGTGCGCCTCGTCGCCGAGGGCCGCGATCATCGCCTCCTGCACGGGCTCCGGCGGGATGAGCCCGATGTGCTTGCGCACGCCGAGCAGCTCCGTGATGAGCCTGCTGCAGCCCGCGACGAGCGCCGCGCGGTAGCCCGCGAGGTTCGACTGCTTGCTGAGCGAGTAGAGCGCGAGCACCGAGCTGCGGTCGCCCGCGATGACCCGGGGGTCGAGGATGCTCGGGGTGGGGTCGGCCCCCGACCAGTTGAGCTCGGCGTAGCACTCGTCGCTCGCGATCACGGCGCCGAGCTCGCGGGCGCGCGCGACGGCGGCCCGGAGCTGCTCGACCTCGAGGATGCTGCCGTCGGGGTTGCCGGGGCTGTTGACCCACACGAGGCTCGTGCCCTCGGGCCACAGGGCCGGGTCGTCCTCGGCGACGACCGTCGCGCCGACGAGGGCGCCGCCGATCGCGTACGTCGGGTAGGCCGTGCGCGGATGCACGACGATGTCGCCCTTGCCGAGGCCCAGCAGGAAGGGCAGCAGGGCCACGAGCTCCTTGGAGCCGATCGTGGGGATGACGTTGGCGACCGTGAGATCGTCCACGCCCCTGCGGCGGGCGAACCAGTCGACGATCGCCTCGCGCAGGGCCGGGCTGCCGGCCGTCGCGGGGTAGGCGTGGGCGTCCGTCGCAGCGGACAGCGCCTCGCGCACGACGGCGGGCGTGGGGTCGACGGGCGAGCCCACGGAGAGGTCGACGAAGCCCTCGGGGTGGGCGCGGGCACGCTCGGCGTAGGGCGCGAGCGAGTCCCACGGGAAGTCGGGGAGCGCGAGCGGCGTGCGGGCCACGATCAGGGAAGCGGCTGCGACTTGATGAGCGCGTGGTCGTCGTGGATGACCCCGACCTTCGAGGCGCCGCCGGGCGAGCCGAGGTCGGAGAAGAACTCGACGTTCGCCTTGTAGTAGTCCGCCCACTTGTCGGGCAGGTCGTCCTCGTAGTAGATGGCCTCGACGGGGCAGACCGGTTCGCACGCGCCGCAGTCCACGCACTCGTCGGGGTGGATGTACAGCATCCTGTCGCCCTCGTAGATGCAGTCGACAGGGCACTCATCGATGCACGCGCGGTCCTTGAGGTCCACACAGGGCTGGGCGATCACATACGTCACGGTGTCAATGATATCTCGCCGTGCTGCGTGCCAGCTTCGGCCACGCGAGCACGACGGTCGCCACGAGCACGGGCCCGAACGTCCACACGTATCCGGCGACGTTGTCGGGCACGATGACCGACCCGCCGGCGCCCTGCAGGGCCAGGAGCGCCGCGGCCCCGATGAACCCGAGGGCCCCCACGAGCGCGACGAGGCGCGACTCGAAGACGATGCGCAGGCCCACGAGCAGGAGGGCGACGATCGCGATGCCCGCGATGAGCCCCCACGGCACGGGGACCCCCGCGACCGTCGCCGTGGCCTGGTGGGCTGCGGTGAGCAGCGCGCCCGCGAAGAGCCCGAGGCCCGCCGCGACGACGAAGGTGACGACGCGCGCGGCGATCCCGTAGTCGGAGAACGACGGCTCGGCCTCGCGCACGCGCGTGAACGACTCCGTCGCCGCGAGCGGCTTGGGCCCGCCCGACGAGAGCGCGTACTCGTCGCCCGTCACGGCCACCTGGGTCGCGTGCGCCTCGAGGGCGCGGCGCTTGCGGTCGAGCACGGGCGCGGGGTCGACGACGACGGGGCCGCGCCGGGCACCCTCGCTGTCGACGGCGTAGAAGGCGACGCCGAGCACGTCGGCGGCGGTGCGGGCCGCAGCGGCCGTGCGCACGTGGTCGGGGTGCCCGTAGCCCCCGTCCGCCGCGTAGCTCACGACGACGTCGGGCTGCACGTCGAGGATGACCGCGGCGATGTCGGCGGCGACCTCGCCCTCCTCGGCCGCCGTGAGCGAGAGCCCGTCGACGGACTCGAGCGGCTCGGCGCCCGTCGCGCCCCAGCGCATGCCGGAGTCGAGGTAGCGCCGCGGCGGGCGGCCCTCCCAGCGCGCGCCGGCGTCGCCGAGGAAGCGGTGGTCGGTCACGCCGAGCGCCGCGAGCGCCGCCGCGAGCTCGCGCGCGCGGTGCTCGCCCAGGGCCTCCCCCGTGAGCGACCGCAGCGGCTCGGGGATGACCTCGCCGAGCTCCCCGCGCGTGCAGGTGACCACCGTCACGTGCGCGCCGGAGCCGACGAGGGTCGCGATCGTCGCCCCCGTCGCGAGCGTCTCGTCGTCGGGATGCGCGTGCACGAACAGCACGCGCTCGGGCGTCTCGGCCACTGCGCACCCACTTTCTCCGTCAGGTAGACAGGATACGCGGCGGCGGGTATGGTCGATCCGGTTAGGTAAGGCTTACCTCCAGAAAGCATCCGTTGCTCGCAAACTTCCTGATCGGCCTGCGTGAGGGCCTCGAGGCCGGACTGATCGTCGGCATCCTCGTCGCCTACCTCAACAAGCTCGGCCGCAGAGACATCCTCCCCCGCCTGTGGCTCGGCATCGGCATCGCCATCGGCATCTCGCTCGGCGTGGGCGCGATCCTCACGTGGGGGCCCTACGGGCTGAGCTTCCAGGCGCAGGAGATCCTCGGCGGCGGCCTCTCGATCCTCGCCGTCGGCCTCGTCACGTGGATGATCTTCTGGATGGCGCAGCACTCCCGCGGCCTCAAGGGCGAGCTGCAGTCCAAGCTCGACGCGGCCATCGCCGGCACGGGCATGGGCATCGTCGTCGTGGGCTTCGTGAGCGTCGGCCGGGAGGGCGTCGAGACCGCGCTGTTCATCTGGGCGAGCGTCTCCTCCACGGGCAACGCCGTCGTCGGCACGATCGGCGCGGTGCTGGGCATCCTCGCCTCCGTCGTCATCGCGTACCTCATCTACCGCGGGCTCGTGCGCATCAACCTCTCGCGCTTCTTCCTCTGGACCGGCCTCTTCCTCATCGTCGTGGCCGCGGGCGTGCTCTCTTACGGCATCGGCGACCTGCAGGAGGCGGGCGTCATCCCCGGGTTCGGCCAGCCCGCGTTCAGCGTCGCGGGGATCATCCCGCCCTCCAGCTGGTATGGCATCGTGCTCGCGGGCCTCTTCAACTACACGGCGGAGCCCACGTGGGCGCGCCTCGTCGCGTGGGCGCTCTACCTCGCCGTCGTGACCCCGATCTTCCTCCGCAGGGCGACGGCACCGGCGCCGCGCCCGCTCGCGGCCTGACCATCCCCTCACAGCAACAGGAGACAGCTATGCGCAATCGCGTCCTCGCCGGTGCGGCCGGAGCCGGGGCACTCGCCCTCGTGCTCGCGGGCTGCGTCCCCAACACCACCGCGGGCGGCGCCGCGCTCACCGTCGCGATCACCGACGACACGTGCGTCGTGTCGGAGAGCACCGCCGCGGCGGGCCCCGTCACGTTCTCGATCACCAACAGCGGCACCGACGTCAACGAGTTCGAGATCCTCGCCGACGACAAGCTGCGCATCGTGGGCGAGAAGGAGAACATCACCCCCGGCTCGACGGTCTCCTACGTGGCCCAGCTCGGCCCCGGCACGTACTACACGGCCTGCAAGTTCCAGCTCATCGGCGCCCCGACCGGTGTCGCCGAGTTCACGGTGACGGGAGAGGCGACGGCGACCTCCGCGGACGAGCAGGCGCTCTCCGACCGCGCGGTCACCAACTACGTCTCGTACATCAGGTCGCAGGTCGCCGAGCTGCAGCCGCAGGTGCAGGCCCTCGCCGACGCCTACGCCGCAGGCGACGACGAGGCCGCGCGCTCGCTCTTCGCGAGCGCCCGTGTCTCGTACGAGCGCATCGAGCCGACCGCGGAGGCGTTCGGCGACCTCGACCCGAAGATCGACTACCGCGAGGTCGACGCCGTGGCGGAGGGGCTCGACTGGACCGGCTTCCACCGCATCGAGAAGGACCTGTGGCCGCCGGCCGCGGGCGACCTCAACTCCGACGGCACGTCGGCCCTGCTCGACTGGGCGCCCTCGACGACTGAGGAGCGCACGGCCTACGCCGACGGCCTCGTCGCCGACGTGCAGCAGCTCGCCGACCTCGTCAACGCGGAGGGCTTCACGGTCTCGCTCGGCGACATCTCGAACGGCGCCATCGGCCTGCTCGACGAGGTCGCGGTCGGAAAGATCTCCGGCGAGGAGGACTGGTGGTCGCACACCGACCTCTACGACTTCTACGCCAACGTGCAGGGCGCGGAGGTGGCCTTCGGCAACGTCAAGGACATCGCGGCGGGCAAGGGCGCGGACGGCGCGGCCCTCGTGGACGACATCGAGGGCCAGTTCACCGCCCTCAAGGCGCTGCTCGCCCAGTACGGCAGCCTCGAGTCGGGCTTCGTCGGCTACGACACCGTGACCGAGGAGCAGCGCAAGGAGCTCAGCGACCAGGTGAACGCCCTCGCCGAGCCGCTCTCGAACCTCACGCACACCGTGCTCGGCATCGCTGGTTAGCATTCAAGGATGACCGAGCCCGAGGAGACCGCGCCGAGAGGCCTGTCGCGCCGCGGTCTCCTCGGCCTCGTCGGGGCAGGGGCTGCCGGCCTCGCCGTGGGAGGCGGGGCCGTCGCGGCCGTCGGGCTCTCGCAGCCCAACGGCGTCGGCGTCTCGACCGTCTATCCGTTCTTCGGCGAGCACCAGGCGGGCATCACGACCCCCGCGCAGGACCGCCTGCACTTCGCGGCCTTCGACATGGCGTCCACGGCCACGCGCGACGACCTCGTCGAGCTGCTGCGGGACTGGACGTACGCCGCCGCGCGCCTCACCCAGGGCCACGAGGTCACCGAGGGCGGCGCCGTCGACGGCTCGCCGCTCGCCCCGCCCGACGACACGGGAGAGGCCCTCGGCCTGCCCGCGAGCGGGCTCACCATCACGTTCGGCTTCGGGCCGACCCTCTTCACCACCGACGACGGCACCGACAGGTTCGGCATCGCCGACCGCAGGCCCGCGCTGCTCGAGAAGCTCCCGCGGTTCAGCGGGGACGCCCTGCGCCCCGAGTCCGGCGGCGGCGACCTGTGCATCCAGGCCTGCGCCGACGACCCGCAGGTCGCCGTGCACGCCATCCGCAACCTCAGCCGCATCGCGTTCGGCCGGGCGTCGATCCGGTGGTCGCAGCTCGGCTTCGGGCGCACATCCTCGACATCGACGTCGCAGGTGACGCCGCGCAACCTGTTCGGCTTCAAGGACGGCACCGCCAACATCAAGGCGGAGGACCCCGCGACGGTCGCCGACCAGGTGTGGGTGGCGAAGGGCGACGGCCCCGCGTGGATGACGGGCGGCAGCTACCTCGTGACGCGCAAGATCCGCATGATCATCGAGGCGTGGGACCGCACCCAGCTCCAGGAGCAGGAGAACGTCATCGGCCGCAGCAAGGGCGAGGGCGCGCCCCTCTCGGGCGGCAAGGAGTTCACCGAGCCCGACTTCTCCGCTAAGGGCGCCGCGGGGCAGGATCTCATCGGCGCCGACGCGCACGTGCGCCTCGCGCACCCGACCGCCACGGGCGGCGCCCAGCTGCTGCGCCGCGGCTACAACTTCGTCGACGGCAACGACGAGCTCGGGCGCCTCGACGCGGGGCTGTTCTTCATCTCGTTCCAGCGCTCGCCCGAGCAGTTCGTCGCGGTGCAGAAGAACCTCGCGCGCGACGCGCTCAACGAATACATCAAGCACGTCGGCTCCGCGATCTTCGCGGTGCCGCCCGGCGCCACGACGGACTCGTACGTGGGCGCCGGGCTGTTCGCCTAGTTGCTCGTGACGTCGCTCACGGTGTAGTTCGCCACGAAGCCCGTGTCGTCCTTCGTGATGACGACGAGCACCGTGTACTTGTCGTTGCCGTAGATGAGCGTCGCGCCGTCCGCCGTCGTGCCGCCCACGCCCGCCTCGTTCTGCGCGAAGCCCGCGCCCTCGAGCTGCGACTTGATGGAGTCGGCCGCGTCGAGGCCGGGCACGCGGATCGTGACGTTCCATGCCTTGCCGTCGCCGTTGCCCACGCCCAGCCCGAACGTGACCTCGCCGTCGTAGAGCGGCACGTCCTTCGGGAAGTCGTCGGGGATGCCCTGGCCCGGCAGGCTCACGTCGCCGCCCGTCGCGCCCTCGACGATCTGCTCGATGGGGTTGCCGAAGCAGCCGGAGAGGGCGGGGGTGATCGCGAGGGCGAGAACGATGGCCGCGGTCGCGGTGAAGCGCTTGTTCATGGTCGGGGTCAGCCTTTCTTGATGACGACGTACTGGACGCTGGGCCCGTAGTCTGCGGAGTCCGTCGCAGTGATCTGCACGGTGTACCTGTCGTTGTCGAAGGCTCCGAACGAGCCGTCGGCGGTGGTCGAGGATGATCCGGCGAACCCCGCCGCCGTGAGCAGCGCCTCGGCGTCCGAGTAGCCCGCGGCGATGTCGTCGCGCGCGATGACGATGCTCCACCCCGTGCCGACATCGATGCCGTAGAGCACGTCGCCCTCGATGAGGGGCACGTCCGACGGGAACGTGTCGGGCAGCCCCTCGTAGCCCTCCAGGCCCGTGGCGGGCCCGCCGGGGGCCGAGGCCTCCGGGGTCGCCGCGGGGGCGGTCGACGGCGCGGCCGAGCATCCTGCCAGCGACAGGATGACGGCGAGGCCCACGAGGCCCGCGCGTCGCTGAATGTGATTCACCGGCACAGCGTATTACGCCCCGGAGCGGCGCGATACAGGGAAACTACGCGTTCTGCAGACCGCTACGCGTTCTGCTTCTTGCGCTGCGAGGCGAAGCGGGCGCGCGCGTTGGAGTCGAGCTCGACCTTGCGGATGCGGATGACCTCGGGGGTGACCTCGACGCACTCGTCCTCGCGCGCGAACTCCAGGCACTCCTCGAGGGTGAGCTTGCGCGGCGGCACGAGCTTCTCGAAGTTGTCGGAGGTCGACTGGCGCATGTTGGTGAGCTGCTTCTCCTTGGTGATGTTGACGTCCATGTCGTCGGCGCGCGCGTTCTCGCCCACGACCATGCCCTCGTAGACCTCCTGCGTGGGCTCCACGAAGAAGCTCATGCGCTCCTGCAGGTTGATCATGGCGAAGGGCGTGACGACGCCCGCGCGGTCGGCGACGATCGAGCCGTTGGTGCGGGTCTCGATGGCGCCCGCCCACTCGTCGTAGCCGTGCGAGATCGCGTTCGCGATGCCCGTGCCGCGCGTGACGGTGAGGAACTCGGTGCGGAAGCCGATGAGGCCGCGCGAGGGCACGATGAACTCCATGCGCACCCAGCCCGTGCCGTGGTTGGCCATGCCGTCCATGCGGCCCTTGCGGGCGGCGAGCAGCTGCGTGATCGCGCCGAGGTACTCCTCGGGCGCATCGATCGTGAGGTGCTCGTAGGGCTCGTGGGTCTTGCCGCCCACGATCTTCGTGACCACCTGCGGCTTGCCGACGGTGAGCTCGAAGCCCTCGCGGCGCATGTTCTCGACGAGGATGGCGAGCGCGAGCTCGCCGCGGCCCTGGATCTCCCACGCGTCGGGGCGGCCGATGTCGACGAGCTTGATCGACACGTTTCCGATGAGCTCGCGGTCGAGGCGGTCCTTGACCATGCGCGCGGTGAGCTTGTGGCCCTTGACCTTGCCGATGAGCGGGCTCGTGTTCGTGCCGATGGTCATCGAGATCGCGGGGTCGTCGACGGTGATGACGGGCAGCGGGCGCACGTCGTCGACGTCGGCGAGCGTCTCGCCGATCGTGATGTCCTCGAAGCCCGCGACGGCGACGATGTCGCCGGGGCCGCCGGACTCCGCAGGGAAGCGGTCGAGCGCCTTCGTCATGAGCAGCTCGGTCACGCGCACGTTGTGCACGGAGCCGTCGTGCTTGACCCAGGCCACGGTCTGGCCCTTCTTGATGGTGCCCTGGAAGACACGCAGCAGCGCGAGGCGGCCGAGGAAGGGCGACGAGTCGAGGTTGGTCACCCACGCCTGCAGCGGGTGGGTGTCGTCGTAGGTCGGCGCGGGGATGTGCTTGAGGATGGCGTCGAACAGGGGCTCGAGGTCGTCGTTGTCGGGCAGCGAGCCGTCGGCGGGCTTGTTCCAGCTCGCGGAGCCGTTGCGGCCGGACGCGTAGACGACGGGCACGTCGAGCACGGCGTCGAGGTCGAGGTCGGGGTGGTCCTCGTGCAGGTCGCTCGCGAGGCCCAGCAGCAGGTCCTGCGACTCGCCCACGACCTCGTCGATGCGCGCGTCGGGGCGGTCGGTCTTGTTCACGAGCAGCACGACGGGCAGCTTGGCCTCGAGGGCCTTGCGCAGCACGAAGCGCGTCTGCGGCAGCGGGCCCTCCGACGCGTCGACGAGCAGCACGACGCCGTCGACCATCGAGAGGCCGCGCTCGACCTCGCCGCCGAAGTCGGCGTGGCCCGGGGTGTCGATGACGTTGATGGTCACGGCGCCGTCGGTCGCGTGGATGCCGTTGTACGAGATCGCGGTGTTCTTCGCGAGGATCGTGATGCCCTTCTCGCGCTCGAGGTCGTTCGAGTCCATCGCGCGCTCCTCGACGTGGGCGTGCTCGCCGAACGAGTTGGTCTGGCGCAGCATGGCGTCGACGAGCGTCGTCTTGCCGTGGTCGACGTGGGCGACGATGGCGACGTTGCGCAGGTCGGAGCGAGTGGCGAGTGCCATGGCACATCCTTCTGGGGTTTGTGGGCGGGAATCTGGCCCGGAAAAGTGATCGCGGTGACCGCGAGACGGCACGACGGAGCTGGGACAGCCCTGGCCTGCCCCTCAAGTGTACCGTCAGCCGGCCGAAACGGCCTTCCAGTCCCAGACATTCCAGAACAGGGTGGGCGGCAGCACCGCCGGGGAGATGCCCGAGACCGCCTTCTTGTCGTAGGCGTAGAGCGCGGGGTGCTGGTAGAGCGGCAGGCCGAACGCGTCGGCCCAGAGCTGCGCATCCACCTGCTTCTCGATCGTCACCTGCTCGGCGGGGTCGAAGCTCGAGGAGAGGTCGGCGATGAGGCCGTCGACCTTCGCGCTCGAGTAGTGGCTCAGGTTGGTGCGCCCGTCGGTCGAGAACGCCTCGATCGTCGAGCTCACCCCCGCGTTCGTCGGCTGCCAGCCGTAGAGGGCGGCGTCGTACGCGCCCGCGCTGCCCAGCTGGTCGCGCCAGTCGGTCGACGAGCAGTCGGTGACCGTGAACCCCGCGAGCGCCGCGGACTTCTGGATGAGCTCGAACTCCGTGACGCGGCGCGGGTTGGCCGCCTGGTAGAGGATGCACACCTGCGGGCTCGCGACCCCCGCCTCGGCGAGCAGCTCCTTGGCGCCGTCGATGTCGACGTCGGCGTACGCGTCGGAGCCGTTGCCCTCGACGGCGGAGTCGTAGTCGGCGGTGCCGGGCGTGAACACTTGCGAGTCGCGCGGGGCCGCGTCCTTCTGCAGGCCCGAGACGAGCTCCTTCACGATCTCGAGGCGCGGCACCGTCTTGAGGAACGCCTCGCGCACGCGCTCGTCGCCGAAGACGCCGTTCTTCGACTTGTCGAACTGCAGGTCGAGGTGCTCCCACGTTCCGCTCGGGCCGCTCACCACGGTCTTGCCCGTGGTCTTGAGGGCGGCGGCGACATCCTCGGTGGCCTGCGGCGCGATGACCTGCACCGAGCCGTTGAACAGCGCCTGCACCGCCGCGAGGGGGTCGGGGATGACGCGCACCGAGATCGTCTCGATGCTGGGCATCCTCGCGCCCACGTAGTTCGGGTTGGCGGTGAGGGTCACGTAGTCGCCCGGCACGAAGTCGGTGACGACGTAGGGCCCGTCGCCCACGAGCAGGCTCGGGTCGTCGGGCATGGCGTCGAAGTTGAAGCCCGAGTTCCAGAACGCGGAGATCTTCGCGAGCGCAGGCTTGTCATCGTCGGTGATCGCGTCGACGACGGCGTTCTTGGCCGCCTGGGGGTCCTTGAGGCCGAAGGCGTGCTGGCCGATGACGTGCGCCGGCAGGCCGGCCGTGAGCATCGCGAGCTCCCAGTCGGCGAGCGGCTCGTCGTAGCGGAGCGTTATCGACTTGAGGTCGTCGCTCACCACGGGCAGCTGGCTCGCGAGGCCCAGGCCGCGGGGGTGCACGGGGTCGGCCCCCGAGTCGAAGTACACCGCGTCCGCGGGGAAGTCGTCGGTGAACTCGCCGCTGTCGGGGTCCACGTACCGCGACGTGTCCAGGTCGGGATCGTTGAACGCCCCCGAGAGCGCCGCCCAGTTGAGCAGCAGGTCGGCCGCGTCGACCGCGGCGCCGTCGGACCACGTGACGCCGTCGGCGATCGTGTACCGCACGATGAGCGGGTCGTCTGAGAGCTTCGTGACCGTGCCGAACGACTCGTCCTTGACGAGGGTGGACGTGTCGTCGTAGTAGGCGAAGCCCGAGTTCGTCGCGTAGACGATGTTCGCGTTGGCGGGGTCGGCGCCGTACGCCGTGCGGTCGTTGTAGGAGAAGAACGACTGGTCCCACCCGACCGAGACCTCGGAGCCCTGCACGACCTCGGACTCGTAGCCCACGCACCCCGAGAGCGCGAGGGTCGTCACGACGGCGACCGCGGCAAGGGGAGCGAATCTCACGAGTCTCACCCGCTCCACCCTACCCAGCGGCGCTACCTGCGGCGACCCTCCGTGGCCAGCAGCTCGGCCCGGGCCTCGCGGCGCTTGCGCTGCTCGTCGGGGTCGGGCACGGGAACTGCGGCGATGAGCCGCTTCGTGTACGGGTGCTGCGCGTTGCGCAGGATCTCGTCGGTCGGGCCCTGCTCGACGAGCTCGCCGTGGTTCATCACGAGGATGCGGTCGGCGAGCCTGTCGATGACCGCGAGGTCGTGGCTGATGAACAGGCACGCGAACTGCAGCTCCTGCTGGAGCTTCTCGAGCAGGTCGAGCACGCGCGCCTGCACCGACACGTCGAGCGCGCTCGTGGGCTCGTCGGCGATGAGCAGCTTGGGCTTGAGCGCGAGGGCGCGGGCGATGCCGATGCGCTGGCGCTGGCCGCCCGAGAGCTCGTGCGGGTAGCGGTTGCGGAACGACCGCGGCAGCTCGACCTGGTCGAGCAGCTCCTCGACGCGCGCGTTGATCTTCGAGCTCTCGACGGCACGCGCGAGCTCGAGGGGCTCACCGATCGACTGGCCGACGGGCCAGCGCGGGTTGAGCGACGACCCCGGGTCTTGGAACACGATGCCGATGTCGCGGCGCACCTCGCGCAGGGCGGACGGCTTGATGCCGACGAGGTTGCGGCCGAGCAGGTCGGCGGTGCCCTCCGAGAACGGGAGCAGGCCCACGATCGCGCGGCCCACCGTCGTCTTGCCGGAGCCCGACTCCCCCACGAGGCCGACGACCTCGCCCGGGTGGATGTCGAACGACACGGAGTCGACAGCGCGGAACGCCGGCACACGGCCGTGGCCCGGGTAGTCGACGGACGCGTTCACGAGGCTCAGCACGGGGGCCTCGCTGCTCGTCATGCGCTCTCCGCCCGCCTCGACCCCGAGGTGCGGAACCGCCGAGAGCAGCTGCTGCGTGTACGGGTGCTGGGCGTGGTTGAACACCTCGTCGACGGTGCCGCGCTCCACGATCGAGCCCTCGCGCATGACGATGATGTTGTCCGCGATGTCGGCGACGACGCCGAGGTCGTGCGTGATGATGATGATCGCGCTGTTGAGGCGCGTGTGCAGGCTGCGCAGCAGGTCGAGGATCTCGGCCTGGATCGTCACGTCGAGCGCCGTCGTGGGCTCGTCGGCGATGAGCAGGTCGGGGTCGCAGCTGATCGCCATGGCGATCATGGCGCGCTGGCGCTGGCCGCCCGACAGCTGGTGCGGGTACGACCCGAACGCCTTCTTGGGGTCGGGCATCTCGACGAGCTCGAGCAGCTCGATCGCGCGCGCCTCGGCCTCGGCGGGCGTCATGGCGAAGTGCGTGCGCAGCGCCTCGACGATCTGGAAGCCCACGCGGTAGACGGGGTTGAACGCCGTCATGGGCTCCTGGAAGATCACGGCGATGCGGTTGCCGCGGATGCGGTGCAGCTCGTCGGCGGGGATGCCGAGGATCTCCTCGCCGTGCAGGCGCACGTGGCCCACCGAGCGGGAGTTGGCGGGAAGCAGGCTCAGGAGGGACATCGACGTCACGGTCTTGCCGGAGCCCGACTCGCCCACGATCGCGAGCACCTCGCCCGGGCGCACCGTGTAGTTGATGTCGCGCGCGGCGTTGACCCACTTGCCGTTGACCCAGAAGTCGATGGCGAGGTTCTCGACCTCGATGATGGGCTCGTCGTCGCCGCGCTGCACGAGCTTGCGCCCGAACCTGCTCGTCGCGAACCGGTCGCTCGGCGTCTTCGCCGCCTTGCCGTTCTTGCCTGTGGTGGATTCTTCGGTCATCGGATGCCGCCGATCTGGGCGCTCGGGCGCCTGTGGGACGATGGGGTCATGAGGTCGCGAGTCGTGTTCCGCCCGTGGACGGGGATCGCGTTGACGGTGCTCGTGGGGGCCGTCGTGGTGGTGAGCCTCGCGGGCCTGGCGATCGCGGGCGACATCGAGTCGCTGCGCCGGTTCGGGCCCGCGTTCGTGGCGCTGGGCGCCGTGACGTGGTCGCTGTTCTGGCTGCCCGCGGTGCGTGTCGACGACGCGGGGGTCGTCGTGCAGAACCCGCTGCGCACCACGGCGGTGCCGTGGTCGCGCATCGACGGGCTCGAGACCCGCTTCGGGCTCAAACTCGTGCTGCGGCCCTCCGGCACGGTCTCCGCGTGGGGCGCGCCGGCGGCCTCGCGGCGCCAGAGCGCCGCGCTGCTGCGCCAGTCGCGCGCGACGGCGTCGAGGTCGGCCAACGAGGCGCTCGAGCGCGAGGCGATGTTCGCCGAGGGCGAGGCCGCGATGTACATCCGCCGCGAGCTCACGCGCCGGGAGCGCACGGGCGAGCTCGGGCCCGAGGCCGACGTGGTGCGCACGCCGAACATCCCCGTGGCCGTCGGGCTCGCCGTCGTGCTGGTCGCAGCGGTGGCCCTGCCCTTCACCTGAGTCACGGGCGGTCCCCGCCGACGGGGGCGTCCGCGGCGACCGTGCCGCTGCCGCCACGGCGGAAGGGCTTGCTCAGGAGCTGGCCCAGCTCGCGGTAGGGGCCGGGCTTCGCGGGCATCCTGCGCTGGCGCGGGTCGAAGGCGTCGCGCAGGCCGTCACCGATGAAGTTGATGGCGAGCACGATGATGATGAGCACGATGCCGGGCCACCAGAACAGCCACGGCCGCGTCGCGAACGCCGACTGGTAGTGCGCGAGGATCTGGCCGAGCGACACGTCGGGCGGGTTGATGCCGAAGCCGAGGTAGCCGAGCGCCGCCTCGAGCAGGATCGCACCGCTCATCGTGAGCGAGACGTTCACGATGAGCACGCCCGCCGTGTTGGGCAGGATGTGGCGGAAGATGATGCGCATGTTCGACGCACCCGCCACGCGGGCCGCGTCCACGAATTCCCGCTCGCGCAGGCTCAGGAACTCGCCGCGCATGAGGCGCGCGAGCACCGCCCAGCCGAACGCGCCGAGGGTGAGCGCGAGCACGAACACGCCGAGGCCGCCGTAGGTGCGGCCGATGACGGCACCGAGCAGCACGACGGGGACGATGATGATCACGTCGGTCAGGCGCATGAGCAGGGTGTCGACCTTGCCCCGGAAGAAGCCGGAGATGGCGCCGACCGTGATGCCGATGATGGCCGACACGGCCCCGTAGATGATCATGAGGATGATCGACTGCTGGGTGCCGCGCATGACCTGCGCGAACACATCGTGGCCGATGTCGTCCTGGCCGAACGGGTGGTTGCCGAAGCTGAACGGCAGGTCCCACGTGGGGGCCCCGCCCGTGCGCTCGATCGGGAAGTAGTTGGTGAAGTCGTACTTCCACCAGCCGGGGATCTTGAGGCCGAAGATGTTGAAGCCCACGGAGCTGAACGCCATGATCACGATGACGATCAGCACGCCGAGCGACACCATGGCGCCGATGTGGCGCACGAAGCGGCGGCGGACGATGGCGCCCTGGCTGAGGCCCGCGACATCCTGCTGCTCGATCGTGATGATGTCGCCCGAGCCCTCGGGCGGGATTGCGGCAAGAGGGTTTGTCATATCAGCTCACCCGGATTCGGGGATCGAGGACGGAGTATGCGATGTCCGCCAGGAGGTTGAACAAAAGGGCGAAGAGGCTCGTCACGAGGAACACGCCCATGATCGAGTTGAGGTCGACGACGCGCAGCGCCTGCACGAACATCGTGCCCATGCCGCGCCACGCGAACACCGTCTCGGTGATGACCGCGCCGCCGATGAGGCCGCCCAGGTCGAACGCGACGATGGTCGCGATCGGGATGAGGGCGTTGCGGAAGGCGTGGCGCATGATGACCGTGCGCTCGTTGAGGCCCTTGGCCCGCGCGGTGCGCACGTAGTCCATCGACATGACCTCGAGGAGGCTGCCCCGCGAGTAGCGGCTGTACGCCGCGAGCGAGATGAGCATGATCGTGAGGGTCGGCAGGAGCACGTGCGCGAAGCTGTCCACCGAGGTGAGCCAGATGCTGCCCTTGAGGCCCGCGGTCTCCGACCCGATCGTCGAGATCGGACGGCCTCCCGTGTTGGCCACGTAGTCGGGCCACGCGCCCATGATGCGGTCGACGAGCACGAGGAGCCCCGAGACGAACGCCGTGATCATCGCGGCGCGGATCGAGACGCCGCGGTCATCCCCGCCGAAGAGCCAGCCGACGAGCGCGCCCACGCCGAGCGCGACGAGCGCGAGCAGGAGCACCGCCCACCACTCGGGGGCGTAGTAGAACGCGAACTGCACGGGCCACCAGAGGATCGCGCCGAGCACCGCGACCGTGAGCGACGAGTACAGCGCCCTGCGGTTCGAGAGGCCCGTCGTGAGCTGCGTGATCACGATCGCCGCCGCGACGCCGATGATGCCGATCCACACGGGACCGAGGTTGGGGTTGCGCAGCGAGTCGGTGAGGTTGATGTAGACGAGGATGCCCGCGGTGATCACCGCCGCGCCGCCGAAGTTGATCGCGAAGCGCTTGAGCTGCCCGCCCATGGCGCTCGCCCAGATGAAGGCGAGCACGAGCGATATCCCGACCACCCAGGGTGGTGGTATCTGGGGCGAGGCGAGGAAGTTGTTGAACGAGATCGCGACGTTGAGCTTCAGCAGCTGGCCTACCCAGAAGGTGGGGAGCGCGAAGAAGAAGAACGCGATGAGGGTGACCGAGTAGTCGAACCCGCTGTACTGGCGAAGCGCCGAGATCATGCCGATGGAGACACCGAACAGGATGGCGAGCACCGTCGCGATGCTGACGAGCTGGAGCGTCGACCACATCGACTGCGACAGGATCGTCGTGACGGCGCTGCCCGTGAGGGTAGCCCCGAGGTCGAGCTGGCCGATGAAGATCTTGAGCACACCGCTCAGCCACAGGAAGTAGCGCAGCGGGGGCGCGATGTCGAGGTGCAGCAGTTGGATGCGCGCGGCGATGAGCGCTTCCTTGTTGGGTGCGGTCGAGCCCCGGAGGTCCTCGAGCGGGTCACCGGAGTTGGCCGCGAGGACGTAGACGAGGAAGCTCGCCGCGAAGATGACGAGGATGGCGATGAGAACTCGCCTCAGCACATAGCTCCACATGGAGATGCCCTTCTGGTGGTGGATTCCTGCGGCGACAGTGCCGCATGTCACGTGGCAAAGGGTGCCGGGGCAGTGCCCCGGCACCCTCCACGCTTACCGGTTCAGCTGCTGGCTAGCCAGCGTTGACCGGCGTCCACTCCCAGAAGTTCCAGAAGTACTGCGGCGTGAGCGGCGATGCCGTCACTCCGCTGACCTTGGACTCGTCCCAGGCGGTGATGCCGGGGAACTGGAACACGGGGATCGACCAGTACTGCTCGCCGATGGCCTTCTCGGCCTGGACGAGGAGCTCGTCGGCCTTGGCGCCGTCGGTCTCAGTGTCGATGGCCTTGAAGGGCTCGTCGACAGCGTCGCTCGACCAACCGTAGAAGTTGTTCGCACCACCCGTGATGTAGTTCGGAGCGTTCTGCGTACGACCCGTGTTGTTGAGGATCCACGCGAAGAGCGCGGCGTCGTACGACGTCTGCTTCGTGTCGAGATCCGCGGACCACGTGGTCGACGAGGCGTTGATCAGGTTGAAGCCCGCCTCGGCCGCGATGGGAGCCCACAGCGTGTACTCCGAGTTGCGACGCTCGTTGGTCTGGCTGAACAGCAGGCGCACGTCGACCGGAGTCGTGATGCCGGCGTCGGCGAGGACCTTCTTGGCACCCTCGACGTCCGGAACCTCGAGCTCGGGGTAGCCGTTGACCTTGGCAGCCTCATCGGCGACCGTCGTGCCGGGGAACGAGACGAGGGTGTTCATGACCTCGGCGTTCTCCTGCAGCGGCTTGATGAGCTTGTCGATGATGTCCTGGCGCGGGATCGTCATGAAGAACGCCTTGCGCACGGCGAGGGCCTTGTCGGCGTCGCCGCCGTAGGTCGCGGGGTCGAAGGGACCGCCGTTGGTGACCTGCAGGTCGACGTGCTCGAAGGACGACTCGGACGCACCCACGTAGGCGACGTTCGGGATGCCCGCGGCAAGCGCGCTCGCGATGTCGGGGGTGGGCTGGCCGGACGCGATCTGGATGTCACCGTTCTGGAGGGCGGTGAGCTGCGCCTGCGAGTCGGGCACGGCGCGGACCGTGATCGTCTCGAACTTCGGCGACGGGCCCCACGTGTAGTCGGGGTTCGCCGTGAGGGTGACGTACTCGTCAGCCTTCATGTCCGTGATCGTGTACGCGTAGTTCGACAGCAGCGCGGGCGAGCCCTCGGCCGGCATCGTGTTGTACACGTAGTCCACGTTGAACGACTTCGAGACCGGGCCGAGGAAGTCGTAGTCCTCGTCCTGGATGGCCTTGATGAGGTCGGCCTTCGCGTTCTTCGCCGCGTCGCCGCCGGTGTACTTGTCCGGGTAGGCGAGCTCGACCGTGCCGTGGCCCGAGACACCGATGGGGCTCACGAGCTCCCAGTCGGCGTAGGGGCTGTCGTACACCACGGTCATGCTGCGGTTGTCGTCGCTCAGCGTCGGGGTCTGGGAGACGAGGTCGAAGCCGATGCCCTCGGCTGCGCCGGTGTTCCAGTACGTGCCGGTCTGGTCGGTGACCGCGCCGGTCTCCTCGTCCGTCTGCGCCTCACCGTTGGTGCGGTGCGTCGTGACGGCAGCCCAGTAGAGCAGCATGTCGGCGGCGTCGACGGGAGCGCCGTCGGACCACTTCACGCCCGAGTTGATCGTGTACTTCACCGTCAGCGGGTCGTCGCTGACCTTCTCGTACGTGCCGAAGTCGGTGTTCTTCACGAGCTCGGACTTGTCGTTGTAGTACGCGAACGTGTCCTGGGCCATGTAGACGACCTGAGCGTTGTACAGGCTGTTGAGGTTGGTCAGCAGCGTGTTGTAACCGCTGAAGACATCGTTCATGGCCACCGTGATCTTGGTGCCCGTGACGACCTCCGACTCGCGGGGCGGCGTGCACCCCGCGAGAACGACAGCCCCAGCGGCTACCAGCGCTACGCCGGCAGCTAGACGCTTGAGTTTCACTTTTCCTCCTGTGCAAGAGATGAGACCTCGGCACACCGATTCCTAGCGGCGGGCCGGGCTTGATATTTCACACCCTAAACGGGGGTAAACCCCCCGCAAAACTGTAGGCGCAAACGTTACACAGTGGTAACGCAGTCTTTAATTCCTTGCGGTGAATGGCGAATTGTTGCGTCATCCGTGCCCCGATTGCACGATTGCTGCACCAACGCCAGTTTCGTGCGTCGAATGCGCGCTGCCCTCGGCGTAGGCTCGGAGTGTGAGCGGATCCGGCCTGTCGAAACCTTCCAACGGCGCCCTGCTCATCTTCGACGGCGATTGCGCCTTCTGCACAACGTGGGTGAACCGCCTCGGCGCGATCCTGCCGGTGTTCCCGCCGAGCACCCCCTGGCAGTGGATCGACCTCGACCGGTACGGGCTCACGGAGCACGATGTGACCCACTACGCGTGGGTCGTCACCCCCGGCCACCAGTACGCCGGGCACCTGGCCCTGTCGGCCCTCCTGCGCCTGCAGCGCGGCTTCGGGTGGCGGTTCGCCGGCAACCTCATCGCCACCGCCCCGTTCTCCTGGCTCGCGGCCCTCGGCTACCGCTTCGTCGCCGCGAACCGGCACCGCCTGCCCGGCGGCACACCGGCGTGCGCGATGCCGCCCGCGGGAGCCACCCATCACTGACCTGCCGCCCACGCGCCGGATGCTCGGCGCGGAGATCCTCATCGTCCTGGGGCTGTCGCTGGGGGCGTCCGCCGTCTACTCGGTGGTCTCGATCACCAACAAGCTCACGCGGCCCGTCGCGATCTCGCAGCAGACCGCGACCCTCAACTCGTCGCTGAGCGACCGGCCGACGTTCGACCTGATCTACCAGCTGCTCTCGATCTTCTTCGACCTCGTGCCCGTGGCCCTCGTGGCGTTCCTGCTCTGGCAGACCGCACGGCCGCACCTGTCGCGCCTCGGCATCGACTTCACGCGGCCCGGCCGGGACGCGCTCTCGGGCCTCGGGCTCGCGCTCGTGATCGGCGTGCCCGGCATCGGCGTCTACCTCGCCGGGCGCGCGCTCGGCCTCTCCGCCAACGTCGTGCCCACGGCGCTCGACGCGTACTGGTGGACGATCCCCGTGCTCATCCTCTCGGCCGTGCGCGCGGGCGTCACCGAGGAGGTCATCGTCATCGGCTACCTGTTCGCGCGGCTGCGCGACCTCGGGTGGGGCCGGTGGCAGATCATCCTCGCGACCGCGGCGCTGCGCGGCACGTACCACCTCTACCAGGGCTTCCCGGCCTTCGTCGGCAACTTCGCCATGGGCCTTCTGTTCGGATGGCTGTACTCCCGGTTCGGCCGCGTGCTGCCCCTCGTGATAGCCCACGTGCTCATCGACTCGGCGATCTTCGTGGGCTACCCGTGGGCAGCAGCGGCCTTCCCGGCGCTGTTCTCCTAGCCCCTAGTCGGCGAACGCCTCGATCGGCGGGCACGCGCACACGAGGTTGCGGTCGCCGTAGGCGTTGTCGATGCGGCGCACGGGCGGCCAGTACTTGTGGCCGATGAGGGTGCGCAGCGGGTACACCGCCTGCTCGCGCGAGTACGCGTGCGTCCACTCCCCCTCGATGACCGACTGCGCCGTGTGCGGGGCGTTGACGAGCGGGTTGTCGTCCGCGGGCCACGTGCCCGCGGCGACGGCGTCGGCCTCATCCTTGATCGCGATCATCGCGTCGACGAACCTGTCGATCTCGGCGAGGTCCTCGCTCTCGGTCGGCTCGACCATGAGCGTGCCCGCCACCGGGAACGACATCGTGGGCGCGTGGAACCCGAAGTCGACGAGCCGCTTGGCCACGTCGTTGTTGTCGATGCCCGTGGCCTCCTTGAGCGGCCGGAGGTCGAGGATGCACTCGTGCGCCACGAGCCCGTTGTCGCCCGAGTAGAGCACCGGGTAGTGCTCGCGCAGCCGCGTGGCGACGTAGTTCGCCGCGAGCACGGCGGCACCCGTGGCCGCCTTGAGCCCGTCGGAGCCCATCATGCGCACGTAGGCCCACGAGATGGGCAGGATGCTCGGGCTCCCGTACGGCGCCGCGGAGATGACCGGGCGCGCCTCCGAGGCGCCGAAGAACTCCCGCTGCTGCAGCGGATGCCCCGGCAGGTACGGCGCGAGGTGCGCCTTCGCCGCGACGGGGCCGACACCCGGTCCGCCGCCGCCGTGCGGGATGCAGAACGTCTTGTGGAGGTTGAGGTGCGAGACATCCCCGCCGAAGTCGCCGAAGCGCGCGTAGCCGAGCAGCGCGTTGAGGTTGGCGCCGTCGACGTAGACCTGTCCTCCGCCGGCGTGCACGGCGTCGGTGATCGCGCGCACCTCGTGCTCGTAGACGCCGTGCGTCGACGGGTAGGTGATCATGAGCGCGGCGAGCTCGTCGGCGTGCAGCGCGATCTTCGCGCGCAGGTCGTCGAGGTCGACGTTGCCGAGGTCGTCGCACTCCACGACGACGACGCGCATGCCCGCGAGCACGGCGGAGGCCGCGTTCGTGCCGTGCGCGCTCGACGGGATGAGGCACACCGTGCGGTGCGTGTCGCCGTTGGCGCGGTGGTAGCCGCGGATCGCGAGGAGGCCCGCGAGCTCGCCCTGGCTGCCGGCGTTGGGCTGCACGGAGACGGAGTCGTACCCGGTGACCTCGGCGAGCCAGGTCTGCAGCTGGCCGATGAGCTCGAGGTAGCCTTCGACGTCCGAGGCGGGGGCGAAGGGGTGCAGGCCCGCGAACTCGGGCCAGGTCACCGCCTCCATCTCGGTGGCGGCGTTGAGCTTCATCGTGCACGAGCCGAGCGGGATCATGCCGCGGTCGAGCGCGTAGTCCTTGTCGGCGAGGTACTTGAGGTAGCGCATCATGCTCGTCTCCGAGCGGTGCGTGTTGAAGACGGGATGCTCGAGGTAGGAGCTCTTTCGCGCGAGCCCCGGCAGGTACTCGTGCTGGTGCACGGCGTCGAGCGCGTACCAGCGCTCGGTCTTCGTGAAGACGCCCTGGTCCTTCTCGGGGGCGCGGTCGCCCGCGCCGAAGATCTCGAAGAGCACGGGGAGCACGTCGGAGAGGTCCTCGGCCGAGACCTCGTCGAACGAGACCGTGACCGTGGTCGCGTCTGCGGCGTGCAGCAGCACGCCGAGCCCGTGGGCGCGCGCCACGACGGCCGCGGCATCCTCGACCCGGATCGACAGCGTGTCGAAGTAGCTCGTGCTCGTGACGTCGACGCCGCGGGCGGTGAGCTCCTTGGCGGCGAGCACGGCGCTCGCGTGCACGTCCTGCGCGATGCGCTTGAGGCCCTGCGGGCCGTGGTACACGGCGTACATCGACGCCATGACGGCGAGGAGCACCTGGGCGGTGCAGATGTTCGACGTGGCCTTCTCGCGACGGATGTGCTGCTCGCGCGCCTGCAGCGAGAGGCGGTAGGCGGCGTGGCCCGAGGCGTCCTGCGAGACGCCCACGAGGCGGCCGGGCAGCTGGCGCTCGAGACCCGCGCGCACGGCCATGTAGCCCGCGTGCGGCCCGCCGAAGCCCATGGGCACGCCGAAGCGCTGCGACGTGCCGACGGCCACGTCCGCGCCGAGCTCGCCGGGCGCCTTCAGGAGGGTGAGGGCGAGCAGGTCTGCGGCGACGACGGCGAGGCCGCCGCCCGCCTTCACGGCGGCGATGACCTCGGTCGGGTCCCACACGCGGCCGGAGGCGCCCGGGTACTGGATGAACGCGCCGAACGCCGCGGGGACTTCGGCGAAGTCCGTCTCGACGAGCTCGATGCCCACGGCCTCCGCGCGCGTCGCGAGCAGCGCCTTGGTCTGCGGCAGGGCGTCGGAGTCGACGAGGAACACGTGCGACTCGGCCCCCGACGCGCGACGGGCCAGGAGCATCCCCTCGACCACGGCGGTGCCCTCGTCGAGCATCGAGGCGTTGGCCGTCGTCATACCCGTGAGGTCGGAGACCATGGTCTGGAAGTTGATGAGGGCCTCGAGGCGGCCCTGCGAGATCTCCGGCTGGTACGGCGTGTACGCCGTGTACCAGCTGGGGTTCTCGAGCACGTTGCGCTTGATGACCGCGGGCGTGATGGTGCCGTAGTAGCCGAGGCCGATCATGGCGCGGTTGACGGTGTTCCTGCCGGCGATCGCACGCAGCTCGGCGAGCGCCTGCCGCTCGGACGCCGCGGCGGGGATCGTCGAGTGCTCGAGGGGCTGCACGTGGATGGCGGGCGGCACCGCGGCGTCGACGAGCGCCTCGACGCTCTCGTAGCCGACGGCGGCGAGCATGGCCTGCTGCGCCGCGGTGTCCGTTCCGATGTGGCGGTCGGAGAACTGCATCACTCCCCCGTCAGGGCGGTGTACTCGTCGAAGCTCAGCAGGGCGGGCAGCTCCGCGAACTCGACCTTGATGAGCCAGCCCTCGCCGAACGGGTCGCTGTTGACGAGCTCGGGGCTCGCCGCGACGGCGTCGTTCGACTCGACGACCGTGCCGTTGACGGGCGCGAACAGCTCGCCCACCGACTTGGTCGACTCGATCTCGCCCACGACCTTGCCCTCGGCGATCGTCGAGCCCGCCTTGGGGAGGTCGACGTAGACGATGTCGCCGAGCTGGCCTGCGGCGAAGTCGGTGATGCCGACCGTCGCGACGGAGCCCTCGACGAGCACCCACTCGTGCTCCTTGGTGTACTGCAGCGTGGTCTTGTCAGCCATGGGGATCAGGCCTCTCTCTTGTAGAAGGGAAGTGCTACTACGGTCGCGGCGATGCGCGAGCCGCGCACGTCGATGTCGAGCTGGGTGCCGGGCGCGCTCACGGCGGGGTCGACGTAGGCCATGGCGATGGGGTGCCCGAGAGTGGGCGAGAGCGCCCCGCTCGTGATGACGCCCACCTCGTCGTCGCCGGAGAGCAGCGCGTAGCCGGCGCGGCCCGCGCGCTTGCCCTCGGAGACGAGGCCCACGAGCACGCGCGCGTCGTCGGCGGGACCCGCCTCGAGCGCCTGCCTGCCGACGAAGTCCTTCGTGAGGTTCGGCACGCGGCCGAGTCCTGCCTGCGCGGGCAGCGTGTCAAGGCCCAGCTCGTGGCCGTAGAGGGGCATGCCCGCCTCGAGCCGCAGGGTGTCGCGGCTCGCGAGGCCCGCCGGCACGAGGCCGCGGGACGCCCCGGCTGCCACGAGCGCGCGCCAGAGGGGCGCGGCATCCTCGACCGCGACATAGAGCTCGTAGCCGTCCTCGCCCGTGTAACCCGTGCGGGCGACGAGGACGTCTCCCGCGTACGCGGCCGAGTAGTACGTGAGCTCGGGCAGGTCGACGACCGCGGCGACGATGTCGCGCGCGTTCGGACCCTGCACGGCGATGAGCACGACCTCGTCGGTGAGGTCGGTGACGGTCACGTCGAAGCCCGCGCTGCGATCCTGGAGCGCGGCGACGACGACGTCGCGGTTGCCGGCGTTCGCGACGACGTAGTACTCGGCCTCGCGGTCGTGGTAGACGATGAGGTCGTCGAGGATGCCCCCGCTCTCCTCGAGGATGAGCGAGTACTTGGCCTTGCCGAGCTTGACCGCCGAGATGAGGCCCGCGAGCGCGAAGTCGAGGAACGCCGCGGCATCCGGGCCGGTCACCCGGATCTCGGCCATGTGCGAGATGTCGAAGATGCCCGCGGCGGTGCGCACGGCGTGGTGCTCGGCGAGGTCGGAGCTGTAGCGCACGGGCATGAGCCAGCCCGCGAAGTCGGTGAAGCTCGCACCGGCCTCGACATGGAGGTCGTGGAGCGGGGACTGCCGTGGATCGGACATGGAGTTCTCCTGGCGCGCGGGGCTGCGGACTGAACTCCCCCTCTGTCATTGGCCTGAGAGCTTCGCGCGCTGGCGCTTTCACCGTCGGCGGCGCATCGCTGCGCGCTTTCCAGAGTGGCCAGTTCGATGCGGTACGTAGACCTGAGAGATTGGCGGGGAGGCTTGCTCCTTCGGTGCCGGGCAGTGTTCGCCCGGCTCTCCCGCATCGTGTTTGCGGCCCGATATTCGGTTGTCTACGGGAAGACTACAGCCTCGGTCTTCGTGACGATGCCCGCGAGCAGCTCCGCCATGGTCGTGGAGCGCAGCAGCTCGAGCTGGTCGATCTGCCCGAGCGGCGCGATGCCCGCGAGCTGCCACGCGCGCGCGACGGGCTCGTCGGTGAGGTCGACGTCGGCGGGCCAGCGCGTGTCGTCGCCGAGCTTCTCGAGGGTCGCCCGCACGAGGTCCTCCGCGGCGACGAGGTCGAGGAGCAGGTCGTCGTCCCACACGAGCTCGTCGAGCTCCGTCACGTCGGCGCGCGGGTGGGGGTCGTCGTCGAGCCAGGAGTCGACGCGGATGCGGCGCTCCCCCTCGGCGACGAGGGCGATGAACCCCTCGCCGGCCTCGAGCTGCACGATGCGCGCGACGGTGCCGACGTCGAACCGGTGCTCGCCGCCGCCCACCTCCTGGCCGCGCTCGATGAGCACGACGCCGAACTCGGAGACGTCGTCCTGCAGCACGCGGGACAGCATGACGACGTAGCGCTCCTCGAAGATCCGCAGGCTCAGCGGCATGTGCGGGAGCAGCACGGTGCCGAGGGGGAACATCGGGAGCTGCTCCATCAGTCGCTCAGCCCCGATCCGTAGATCACCGCCGCCGCGACGCCCGCGACACCGATGATCGCGCCGACGACGAGCGCGCCGATCGCGAGCGCCCGATGCAGCGCCGTGTCGCCGCGGCGCAGCGCGATCTCGCCGAACATGAGCGCGAGCACCCAGGGGATGCCGAAGAAGAAGATGCCCGTCGAGGCCGAGAGGTAGCGCTGCATCCCCTGGGTCCAGTACTCGGCGCCGCCCGTGAGCAGCCACCCGGCGAGCGCGATGACGGCGAACCCGGCGGCGAGAGGCCCCCACACCGAGAGCCCCGCCCGCGCCGGCACCACGGGCCTGCGCGCGACGACGAGCAGGCGCACGAGCACCGCGAGGGCGACGGCCACGAGGTCGACGCTGATGCCGAACGCCCAGATGGGCTCGACGACGGCTCCCGGCGGGAACCGCCCCGCGTACACCCCGTTGACGACGGCCAGCACGGCCGCCGCCGCGACGATCGCGATGGCGACCGGCCGCACCATCGTCGTCGTGCGGGCGACGGGGGCGGTCGGCACGGCGCCGGGCGGCACTGCACCGGGGGCGGCGTACGGCGAGGGATCGGTCATCTCCCCATGATGCCGTGCGCGGTGCCACGATGGGCAGATGTCGATACTCAAGACGCAGGAGGTGTCCGAGGCCGTCGGCCTCGTCGCCGAGATCTACGACGACGACGTGCGCGACCTCGGGTACGTCCCCAGCCACACGAGGGCCATGGCCCTCAACCCCGAGGCGGTGAAGGCCTTCGAGCAGCTCATCCGCGCGGTCGCCGGGCCCATGAGCAAGCGCCGCTACGAGCTCGTGACCCTCGCGGCCGCCGAGGCGATCGGCTCGCAGGCGTGCCGCGTCGCCCACTCCCGCAAGTCGCTCAAGTACATGGACGAGCCCGAGATCGCCGCCGTGCTGCGCGACTACCACGCGGCGGGCCTCAGCGAGGCGGAGGTCGCGATGATGGACTTCGCGCAGAAGCTCAGCCGCGACTCGTCGTCGATGACGGATGCCGACAGCCAGCGCCTGCGCGACCTCGGCTTCGACGACCGCGAGATCGTCGACATCGCCCTCGCGGCGGCCGCGCGCAACTACTACAGCCGTGCTCTGCAGGCCCTCGCCGTGGAGGTCGACGTGCCGCCCGACCTGCCGGCGGACATCCGGGATGCGCTAGAGCTCTAGCCGCCGCTCGACGACGTCGAGGGCGACATCGTGCAGCTTGAGCCGGTGCCGCCGGGCGTGGGCGCGCAGGAGCGCGAACGCCTCCTCGACCGAGACGTCGTGGCGGTGGGCGAGCAGCCCCTTGGCCTGCTCGATGCGCACGCGGCTGTCGAGCGCGGCGGTGAGCTGGCCGGCGACGGTCTCGTGTCGGGCGATGACGCGGTCCTGCACGAGGCCGATCGTCGCGACATCCGCCATCGCCTGGGCGAGCACGGCGTCCTGCGGCGGCAGCGGGCCCACGCGCTCGGAGAACAGGTTGAGGGAGCCGAGCGTGACGTCCCGCAGGCGCAACGGGATGGCCCGCATCGAGCGGAAGCCCTTCGCGAGGGCGAGGTCGGCGAACTCCGGCCACTCGTCGCGCCTCGCGGCGATGTCGTCGACGGCGATGCTCGACCCGGTCTGGAACGCCTCGAAGCACGGGCCCGTGCGCGTGCCGAGCTGGATGATCTCGACATCCTTCGAGCGCGCATCGCTCGTCGCGGCGACATGCAGCGCGCCGTCCGCGTCGGCGAGCACGATGCCGGCCTCGACCACCGACGTGAGCGACGTGCTGTGCTCGACGAGCAGCTGCATGGTGTGCAGGATGTCCCGTCCGGGCGCGAGGGAGTCGGCGAGTGCCACGAACGCGGCGACAAGCTGACCCTCACGGTCGGCGGAGCTCATCCCTCAGGGTAGCCCCGGCGCGACACGCCCGGCGGGGGACGATTTTGTACCCCGGCCCGCGCCGGGTTACAGTCATGTCCGAAGCCCCAGCCCCCGGCTCCTCTCGTCGCTCTGACCCCGCCGGATGCCCCGCCCCCGCCTCCGCACGTCAGATGACCGCACGGCGGAACGTGGCTTCACGGATCCGCCTCGAACCGCCGTGCGGTCTTCTGGCGGAGGGCCCAGCTACTTGGTCGCCGTGCCGTAGCTCACGTAGTGCCACGAGCGCGGCAGGATGCGGTTGAAGACGCGGTCGTCCGCCGCCGCGAGGGCGTTGCGCACGCGCTCCCCCGGGCCGAACATCGACAGGAACCCGGTCGTGTGCAGCTCGTGGCTCGAGTACTGCGCGAGGTGCGGCTCGAGCTCCGCGACGGTCACGTAGCGCCACGAGGTTCCCCGCACCTTGTAGGCGATCGCGCGTGCGAGGCGGTGGAAGACCGTCGCCCTGAGGTTCTCGGCGAAGATGAGGATGCCGCCGGGCTTGAGCGCACGGCGGATGCCGGCCATCGCCGCATCCTGGTCGGCCTTGGTGCCGACGCCGCCGATCACGGACTTGAAGACGATGAGGTCGAACTCCTCCTCGAAGGGGATGCTCGTGGCGTCGACATCCTGGTAGCTGATGCCGCTCACGCCGTACCGGTCGTGCAGCGGACGCGCCTGGCCCTCGGTGTTCTGCCAGTTGGTGCACAGCACCTCGTGGCCCTGCAGGGCGAGCCACAGCGACGGGCCGCCCGGGCCGGCGCCGATCTCGAGGCAGCGCAGCGTCTTGCCCTTCGGGACCACGCGCTCCCAGAAGAGCGCGGCGGTCGACCAGGTGCGCACATCCCACGTGACGATGTCGCGCATGAGCGCGGAGTCGCGGGTGAGCGGGCGGAGATCGTCGGCGCTCATTCCAGCAGGCTATCGGAAACGCGATGCCCTGAGGCCTTCTCGCTCCAGTAGGCTCGGGGCCGAACTTGCACCTGAGGAGGGCAGCCCATGGCGGAAGAGACCGCAAAGAGCGGCAAGAAGGTCGTCAAAGTCGAGAAGGCGGAGCCGAGCCAGAAGGCGAAGGATCTCGCGAACGAGGCGGTCAAGAACAACACCGACGGCGTGTGGAAGCCCACGCCCGAGGCGAAGAGCAAGGCGACCACGTTCCGCATCGTCGCCGTGATCTTCTGGGTGGTGGCGATCGCCGCCGAGGCCGTGACGATCTTCTGGCTGCTCAAGCAGACCAGCCAGAGCTGGTTCATCTGGGCGCTCATCGGGGCCATCGTGCTCATCGGTGTGCTCGCGACCGTCGGTTCGCAGTTCTGGAAGAAGGCCAACCAGCTCGACCCGGCCAAGAAGTCGGAGCCCGCGCGGTTCTTCATCCAGAACCAGCTGGGCGTCATCATCGCGATCATCGCGTTCCTGCCGCTCATCATCCTGATCTTCCTCAACAAGGACATGGACGGTAAGCAGAAGGGCATCGCCGGCGGCCTCGCCATCGTCGTGCTCATCGCGGCCGGTCTGCTGAGCGCGGAGTTCAACCCGAACTCGGTCGAGGACGAGACGGCGCAGCAGGTCGCGAACGAGGGCCAGATCGGCGACTACGCCGCGATCGTCACCGAGCTCACCGGAGAGGACCACGTCACGTGGACCAAGTCGGGCGAGGTCTACCACCTGTGCGAGGACGCGTCCGCGGTCAACCTCACCTCCGCCGACAACCAGATCTACTCGGGCGACGTCGCCACGGCGCACACGGCCGGCAAGCACGGTCTCACGCTCGAGATCACCAAGGAGCTCGGCGAGTGCGGCTTCGCGGTCCCCGACAACGTGGACGACATCATCGCGCAGGTGCGCGAGCTGCGCGCCACGGAGGCGGCGCCCGAGCCGGCTCCCGAGTCGACCAACTAGCGATCCCCGAAAGGCCCCGCCCCTGTGGCGGGGCCTTTCTGCGTCTAGGGTCGGAAGGATGACCCCCGTCTCCCTCCCCGCGACCGTCGCGCGCTACCTCCTCGCCCTCGTGCTCGCCTTCACCGGCGTCGGGCATCTGACGTTCGCGCGCGCGGGCTTCCGGGGCCAGGTGCCGGCATGGGTTCCGCTCGACACCGACTTCGTGGTGCTCGCGTCGGGTGTGGTCGAGCTCGCGTTCGCCGTCGCCCTCGTCGCGCTTCCCCGCTGGCGCGTGGCCGTCGGGTGGCTGCTCGCGGCTTTCTTCGTCGCGATCTTCCCGGGGAACATCTCGCAGTTCCTCACGCACACGGACTCGCTCGGGCTCGACACGGATCTCGCTCGCGGTCTGCGGCTGCCCTTCCAGCCCGTGCTCGTGGTCGTCGCGCTGTGGTCCACGGGCGCGTGGAAGTGGTGGCGCTCGTGGCGGCGCGAGCGGCGCGCTCACGCGGCCCGCTCCTGACGCCGTACGGGGTTCTTGCTCTCGAGGAGCATTCTCGGGCCGATGTCCGGTGGTGGGATGAGCCAGTACCGGGCGCCGTCGCGCTCGATCTGCCACCCGTTGTTGTGGAACAGCAGGTGGTGGTGCCGGCACAGCAGGATCCCGTCGGCGATGTCGGTGCGGCCGCCGATGGCCCACGGGGTGATGTGGTGGGCCTCCGTCCAGGACGGCGGCCGGTCGCATCCCGGTGCCCGGCACCCGCCGTCGCGGGCCGCGAGCGCCCGCCGCTGCCGTCGGGTGAACAACCGCTGCTCCCGCCCCACATCCAGAGCCTGTCCGTGCTCGTCGAACGCCACCTCGGTCACCCCGCCCGAGCACGCGAGCCGCTGCACGGTCTGGATCGAGACGGCGTCCGCCTGACCCTCCAGGAACCCGTGCCCGGCACCCGTGCCGACGTGCACGGTGATCGTCGCACCGCCCGAGCCCAGCAGCTGGCTCGAGTCGGCGGCCGCACCGTGGCGCAGCAGCTCCAGGAACACGTCCGAGGCCAGCTGCTCGGTCGTGCGGTCGTCCGCCAGCAGCGCCTCGGTCACGGCCCGGTCCTCCTCGCCCACGAACCGCGGGCCGCCGCGGCGCGGGGAGGTCGCCCGGTCGAACAGGCTCCCGAACACGGCGCTGGTCTCCGGGTCCATCACCCACACCGCACGTGACATCCCATCCGGCAGACGCGTGAACCGCAACGACCGCCGCCCACGACGCGCCGCCTCCCGGTCCGCGATACCGGCCTCATCCAATTCGTCCCGCACCTGCCGGGCACGCCGCAACAACCTGTCCGGATCGAGCACGGCACCCTCACCGCACAACAGAGCCGCCGCCTCGCACAGAACCGCCTCCGAGACACCCTCCGACGGGGACCCGAGCCCCGTGCGGATCGCATCCGCCGACGCCACCGACAACACCCCCGACAGCACGCCCTCCGACACCCCGCCCAGCCACGGCTCCTCGGCCGTGACCACGAGCCGCCCCACCCGCACCGCGGTGGCCGCCTCCCGCGCCGACGACCGGATCGTCACCCGCACAAGCTCCTCAGGCGTGCGCGCCCCCAGCCGCTGCGCCAGACCGGCACTGCCCAACTCCCGGGCCGACCGCCGGCCTATCTCCCCCGCGATCACCGCCAGGTGCGCCTCGACCGCCTGCCTCACACGCGCAGCCTCCTCCGAGGCGGCCAACAGGTCCGCATCGGCCAGCCCAGAGTAGACGTCCGCCGACAGCGGAACACCCTCGAGCACGGCGAGCGCCGCCGCGAAGCCGGGGTGCGAAGTCATACATATATTTTAGAACACTCGAACACATGTTCGACGTCCCGAGTGAGATGTGGGGATAACTAGGAGGGATCGCGCTCCGCGAGGGACCGGAACGTCCGAACACCCGCGCTGGGAGCGTCAACGCACCGACGGGGGCGCCAGTACTCCCTAGACGTTGAACCTGAACTCGACCACGTCGCCATCCTGCATGACGTAGTCCTTGCCCTCGATGCGGGCCTTGCCGCGCGAGCGCGCCTCGGCGATGGAACCCGAGGAGACGAGGTCGTCGAAGCTGATGACCTCGGCCTTGATGAAGCCCTTCTCGAAGTCGGTGTGGATGACCCCGGCGGCCTGCGGCGCCTTGTCGCCCTTGTGGATGGTCCACGCGCGCGACTCCTTGGGGCCGGCCGTGAGGTAGGTCTGCAGGCCGAGCGTGTCGAAGCCGATGCGCGCGAGCTGGTCGAGGCCGCTCTCCTCCTGGCCCGTGGAGGCGAGGAGCTCCGCGGCGTCCGCGGGGTCGAGGTCGATGAGCTCCGACTCGAGCTTCGCGTCGAGGAAGATGGCCTTGGCGGGGGCGACGAGGGCCGCGAGGGATGCGAGCGCCGAGGCATCCCCGAGCACCGCCTCGTCGACGTTGAAGACGTAGATGAAGGGCTTGGCGGTGAGCAGGCCGAGCTCCTTGATGAGGGGGAACTCGCCCGCGGACGAGAGCGGCCGGCCCGAGTCGAGCACGGCGCGCGCCTTCTGCGCCTCCTCGAGCACGGCGGGCTCGATGCGCTTGGTCTTGAGCTCCTTCTCGTACCGCTCGATCGCCTTGCCGAGCGTCTGCAGGTCGGCAAGGATGAGCTCGGTGTTGATGGTCTCCATGTCGGAGGCCGCGTCGACCTTGCCGTCGACGTGCACGACGTCGGGGTCGGCGAAGCCGCGGATGACCTGCGCGATCGCGTCGGCCTCGCGGATGTTCGCGAGGAACTTGTTGCCGAGCCCCTCCCCCTCGGACGCGCCCTTGACGATTCCCGCGATGTCGACGAACGAGACCGGCGCCGGCAGGATGCGCTCGCTGCCGAAGATGCCCGCGAGCACCTCGAGGCGCTTGTCGGGCAGGTTGACCACTCCGACGTTGGGCTCGATCGTCGCGAAGGGGTAGTTCGCGGCGAGCACCTGGTTCTTGGTCAGGGCGTTGAAGAGCGTCGACTTGCCGACATTGGGGAGACCGACGATCGCGATAGTGAGAGCCACGGGAGTACAGCCTATCCGCGTGCCTCTAGAGTCTTCGCATGGACGCCGTCGTCATTGGAGCAGGGCCCGCGGGCCTCGCCGCCGCCGCAGAGCTGCAGCGGGTCGGGTACAAGGTCATCGTCATCGACAAGGCGGACAGCGTCGGGTCGAGCTGGGCGAAGCACTACGACCGCCTGCACCTGCACACGTCGCGCCGCCTGAGCGAGCTTCCCGGGCGCAGGATGCCCCGCAGTTACGGCCAGTGGGTGGCGCGTGACGACTTCCGCGCCTACCTCGCGGACTACGCCGCGGCGGAGGGCCTCGACGTGCGCCTCGGCGTCACCGCCACGGGGCTCGCGAAGGGCTGGACGGTCGAGACGACCGAGGGCCCGCTCGCCGCCGACGTCGTGGTCGTCGCCACGGGCTACAACCACACGGCGAAGGTGCCGGGATGGCCCGGGCTCGACCGGTACCGCGGCCGCGTCGTCCACTCCTCCGAGTACCGCAACCCCGCCGAGCTCGGCGCGCGCGCGGTTCTCGTGGTGGGGCCGGGCAACAGCGGCTCGGAGATCGCGGCAGACCTCGCCGCCGCGGGCGTGGCCGTGCAGCTCGCGGTGCGGACGCCGCCCAACATCGTGCGGCGCCAGGTGCTGGGCATCCCGACGCAGAGCCTCACGCTCTCGACGGCGCCCCTGCCGACGAAGGCAGCGGACAAGGTCGCGCGCGTCATGCAGATCCTCACCGTGGGCGACCTGAGCCGGTACGGCCTCTCGAGGGCGCCGCGCGGGGTTTTCTCGCAGCAGGAGCTCGACGATGTCACGCCCACCATCGACGTGGGGCTCATCGACGCGCTCAAGGCCGGGACCGTCACGGTCGTGGCCGCCGTCGAGTCGTTCGACGAGGATGCGGTCCGCCTCGCGGACGGCAGCACCGCCAGCCCCGACGTCGTGCTCGTCGCGACGGGGTTCCGGCGCGGGCTCGAGCCGCTCGTGGGCGAGCTCGGCGTGGTCGCGCCGGGCGGGCGTCCCCTCATCAACGCCGACGAGCAGCTGCCGGGGCTCGAGGGCCTGTTCTTCCTCGGGTACTCGAACCCGATCACGGGCAACATCCGCCAGGTCGCGATCGACGCCAAGAGGATCGCCCGGAAGGCGGCGCGCCCGAACGGCTAACGTCGGACGCCCATGTGAATCTAGGGACGTGCCCCTGGACTTCACCGCGATCGACTTCGAGACCGCCAACAACTCGGCGGCGAGCGCGTGCTCCGTCGGCATGGTGAAGGTGCGCGACGGCCGGGTCGTCGACACGGCCTACTGGCTCATCAGGCCGCCGCTCGGGCACGACGACTTCCTCGAGTGGAACGTGCGCATCCACGGCATCATGGCCGTCGACGTCGCCGACGCGCTGCTGTGGAGCGAGCAGCTGCCCGACCTCACGGCGTTCGCCGAGAACGACCACCTCGTGGCCCACAACGCGGGCTTCGACATGGGCGTCATCGCGGCGGCGTGCGCCGCGTCGTACGTGCCCACCCCCACCTACGACTACCTGTGCAGCCTGCAGGTCGCGCGCAAGACGTACAACCTCGACTCGTACAAGCTGCCGGTCGCGGCGATGGCCGCGGGCTTCGAGGACTTCGAGCACCACAACGCCGCGGCGGATGCCGCGGCCTGCGCGGCCATCATCGTGCATGCCGCGCGGCGCCACGACGCCGGCAGCATCACCGAGCTCGCGGAGCTGACCGGGGCCCGCGTGAAGACGCTGGGCGCGCGCGCGGAAGACGTTATACGAACGTTCTGAGCCGGGCCTCCGCCGCTTGGTACGTTAGGCGAGTGAAGCTCAAACTCACGCCGGTCGCCCTCGCCCTCCTGCTCCTGGCAGGATGCGCGGGCACGCCCGCAGCCGCCCCGACCGAGACGCCCGCCCCGACGCCGTCGACCACGCGCACACCCACGCCGACTCCCGAGCCCGTCGGGCTGGCGGCCATCAGGATGGACGCGGCGGGACTCACCCTGCTCGACGGGTCCGGCGACCAGGTGGACTTCATCGGCTTCCTGGATGACCCTGACCAGGCGATCGCGCGTCTCACCGAGGCGCTGCAGGCCGAACCCGTCATCGAGGCCACGTACAAGCAGTCCAGCAGCGGGACTCCCACTACCGTCTACCGCTGGGGCGGCTTCCTGTTGCAGGTCGCGAGAGACCCCGCCCTGCCCGACGAGCGTCGGATGGGCGCCAACTTCGTCGAACCGACGCTCGGCACGATTCGTCTGGTCGGCCCCGGGGACGTGAGCGTGGGCGACCCGATCAGCACGCTTCCCGAGCCCGTCGTAGTGGGCTCCTATGAGGGTTCGCCGAACGGCCCTCGCCACCTGTTCGGCGACCCGCTCCCGGTGACCAGGTATTCCGAGCCGTATGACGAGTACGTCCAAGGGTTCGACACAGCCTCGACCCCCTGGGACGCCCCGGCCGAGGACCACCTCGTCGAACTCCTGGCTCCCGTCACCTACTACGGCGGGCCGGGTTTCCGCCGGCTCGGGCAGTGGGAGGGGTGGGGCGCCTAGTTCTGCGGGAACCCCAGGTTGATGCCGCCGTGGCTCGGGTCGAGCCAGCGCGACGTGATCGCCTTCTCGCGCGTGAAGAACGCGACCGACTGCGGGCCGTACGCCTTGGCGTCGCCGAAGAGCGAGTCCTTCCAGCCGCCGAAGGAGTAGTACCCGACCGGCACGGGGATGGGCACGTTGATGCCGACCATGCCCACGGTCACCTCGCGCTGGAAGCGGCGGGCCGCCCCGCCGTCGTTCGTGAAGATCGCGGTGCCGTTGCCGTACTGGGAGGAGTTGATGAGCGCGACGCCCTCCTCGTAGGTCTTCACGCGCACGATCGACAGCACCGGGCCGAAGATCTCGTGCTTGTAGACGTCCGACGTGGTGGCCACGTTGTCGATGAGGGTCGGTCCGAGCCAGAAGCCGTCCTTGCCGCCGTCGACCTCGATGCCGCGGCCGTCGACCACGACCGTGGCCCCGTCGGCGATGGCGACGTCGATGTACGACGCGACCTTGTCGCGGTGCTCGCGCGTGATGAGCGGGCCCATGTCGCAGCCACGGGTTCCGTCGCCGACCTTGAGGCCGGTCATCCTCGACTGGATCTTCTCGATGAGATCGTCGGCGATCGGCTCGACCGCGACGAGCACCGAGATGGCCATGCAGCGCTCGCCCGCGGAGCCGAAGCCCGCGTTGACCGCCGAGTCGGCCACGAGGTCGAGGTCGGCGTCGGGCAGCACGAGCATGTGGTTCTTCGCGCCGCCGAGGGCCTGCACGCGCTTGCCCGCCTTGGCCGCGTTCTCGTAGATGTACTTGGCGATGGGCGTGGAGCCCACGAAGCTGATCGAGGCGACGTCGGGGTGCTCGAGCAGCGCGTCGACGGACTCCTTGTCGCCGTGCACGACGTTGAAGACGCCGTCGGGCAGGCCGGCCTCCTGGAGGGCCTTGGCCATCCAGATCGCGGCGGACGGGTCCTTCTCCGACGGCTTGAGCACGACGGTGTTGCCCGCCGCGATGGCGACGGGGAAGAACCACAGCGGCACCATGGCCGGGAAGTTGAACGGGCTGATGATGCCCACGACGCCGAGCGCCTGCTTGACCGAGTACACGTCGACGCCGGTCGAGACGTTCTCGCTGTGCTCGCCCTTCATGAGGTGCGGGATGCTCGTCGCCCACTCGACCACCTCGAGGCCGCGCGCGACCTCGCCCAGGGCGTCGGACGTCACCTTGCCGTGCTCGTTCGTGAGGATCGCGGCGACCTCGCCCTTGCGCGCGTTGAGGATCTCGCGGAACGCGAAGAGCACCTGCTGCCGCTTCGCGAGGCTCGTCTCCGACCACTCGGGGAACGCCGCCTTCGCGACCTGCACGGCCGCGTCGACGTCGGCCACCGACGCGAGGCGCACCTCGCGCGACACGGTGCCCTCGGCGGGGTTGTAGACGGGAGAGGTGCGGGTCGAGGCTCCGGCGAACGCGGCGCCGCTCACCCAGTGGTCGAGGATGTCAGTCATACCGACAGTCTCGCCGGGCGATCATCTGCGATCAAGCGCTATTCGTGCAGAGTGAATCTGCAGTTATGCACCCAACTCGTCGGCCCGGTCGAGCACCTCGGCCTTGATCGCATCGCGCACGAGGGTGACCGCCTCGACGTCCTCGCTCTCGCGCCGCACGGCGAGCGAGAACTGCAGGCGGAACTCGACCTCGCGCGGGAGCACGGGCACGAGCCCAGCATCCTTCTCGCCCATGAAGGCGTGCAGGAGGCCGACCCCGGCTCCCGCGCGCACCGCCTCGAGCTGGGCGAACACGTTCGTCGAGCCGAAGCCCACGCGCATGCCGTTGAGCACGGGTGCGAGGTCGAGCTCGTGCACGGTGAGGAGGGCGTCCACGTAGAAGACGAGCGAGTGGTTCTCGAGGTCGGCGAACGTGGTGATGGGCGCGTGCGCGGCGAGGTAGGCGGGTGACGCGTACAGGCGCAGCGAGTAGGGCGCGAGCACCTCGGACTTGAGGCGCGACGCCGCTGACGACCCCACGGTCACGGCGATGTCGTAGCCCGACCCGCGCAGGCTCAGCGGGCGCGTGCTCGTGACGAGCTCGACGACGATGCCGGGATGCTCGCGCTGCAGCCGCGCGAGGGCGGGCGCGACGAACAGCGATCCGAAGCCGTCGGGCGCCACGACCCGCACCGTGCCGCGGACCCGGTCGCCCTCCCCCGACGCCGCGGCGACGACCTGCTCCACGACCTGCTCGAGGCTCGACGCCCGCTCGGCGACCTCGCGCCCGATCGCGGTGAGCTCCCAGCCGTCCGCCCCGCGGTCGAGCAGGCGCACGCCGAGCGCCGCCTCGAGCCTGTCGATGCGCCGCTTGACCGTCGTGTGGTCGACGTCGAGCAGCGCCGCCGCCGACACCATGCGCCCCGCGCGCGCGACGGCGAGCAGGTAGCGCAGGTCGTCGGTGCTGACATCGAGTGGGCGGGGGTCCGGCATGGGTCCACAGTAATGTCCGCCCCCGCTGTCACACTCGGGGTATGGAACTCCTCCCGCTCCTCGCCGCCCTGCTCGTCGGTCTCGTGCTCGGCGCCCTGGTGGGCCTGCTGGTCGCTCGGTCGCGCGTCACCCCGCCCGCCCTCGCGGCGGCGCAGCACGCCGCCGCGATCGCGACGCTGCAGGCGGAGGAGGCCGCGCGCCGCGCGTCGATCGAGGCCAACCTGGCCGCGACCGAGGCGAGCATCGCGGGCCTGCGCGAGCAGCTCGACGACGCGCAGAACCGCTACCACGAGGCCGTCGACCGAGCCCGTGCCGAGGCGCAGGAGCGTGCGGCCGAGAGCAAGATCCTCCAGGCGCTCACGCCCGTGCAGGAGACGCTGCGCACCATGGAGCGCAAGGTCGTCGACCTCGAGAGCCAGCGCAGCCAGCAGTACGGCCAGATCGCCGAGCAGCTCGCCCAGACGCGCCTCGCGGGCGACCAGATCCGCGCGACCACCGAGTCGCTCGCCTCGGCGCTGCGCAGCAACAGCACCCGCGGGGTGTGGGGCGAGACCCAGCTGCGCAACGTCGTGCAGGCCGCCGGCCTCATCGAGCGCGTCGACTTCGACGTGCAGCACAGCATCACCTCCGACGCGGGCGCGGGCCGCCCCGACATGGTCATCCACCTGCCGGGCGGCAAGAACATCGCCGTCGACGCGAAGGTGCCGTTCACCGCGTACCTCGAGGCGAGCCAGATCTCGGTCACGGCCACGGGCGAGGAGGGCGCGCGCCGCGAGGCCCTGCTCAAGCAGCACGTCAAGGTGCTCCGCGGCCACATCGACACCCTCGCGAGCAAGGCCTACTGGCAGGGGCTCGACGCCTCGCCCGAGCTCGTCATCGCGTTCATCCCGAGCGAGTCGCTCGTCTCGTCCGCGCTCGAGGCCGACCCCGCGATCATGGACTACGCCTTCAACAAGCGTGTCGCCCTCGCCTCGCCCGTGACCCTGTGGTCGGTGCTCAAGACCGTGGCGTTCTCGTGGCAGCAGGACGTGCTCACCGACCAGGCGAAGACCCTGTTCGACCTGAGCAAGGAGCTGTACTCCCGGCTCGCGACGCTCTCCGAGCACGCCGACAAGCTGCGACGTTCCATCGACACGACGGTCAACAGCTACAACCAGTTCGCGAACTCGCTCGAGACGCGCGTGCTCGTGACGGCGCGCAAGCTCAACGCCCTCGACGAGTCGAAGGTCATCGGCACGGCCACGACCATCGAGAGCGCGCCCAAGCAGCTCACGGCTGTGGAGATGGAGCTCGAGGCGCTCGACGAGCTGCCGGGAGTCGCGCGCGAGCCGTTCGTGGGCGCCGAGCTCGAGATCCCCGACCTGCCCAAGCTGAGCGACAAGAAGCGCGCGTAGCTCGACGGGAGGACGCCGTGTGTGGCGCGTGACCCTGTACGAACGGGGTCCGCGGCGACAAATGCCGTCACCGGGACAGCGCTAGTCGAGCCACTTCTCCGCGAGGTGGTCGGCGTGCACGCGGCGGATCGTGCCCGAGTGCGAGCGCAGCACGATGCTCTCGGTGCGGATGATCGGCCCGAGGCGCTTGACGCCGTTGACGAGGCCGCCGTCGGTGACCCCCGTCGCGACGAAGAAGGTGTTGTCGCTCGTGACGAGTTCGTCGGCCGTGTAGACGTGGTCGAACTTGAGGCCGGCCGCGAGGCCCTTCTCCCTCTCGAGCTCGGTCTTCGGCGCGAGCATCGTCTGGATGAAGCCGCCGAGCGCCTTGATCGCGCACGCCGTCGCGACGCCCTCGGGGCTGCCGCCCGTGCCCACGCACATGTCGATGCGCGTGCCGTAGAGCGCGGCGTTGATGCCGCCCGCGACGTCGCCGTCGAGCATGAGGCGCGTGCCCGCACCCGTCGCACGGATCTCCTCGATGAGCTCCTCGTGCCGCGGGCGGTCGAGCACGGCCACGACGATCTCGTCGACGGGCTTGCCCTTGGCCTTCGCGAACTCGCGGATGTTGTCGCCGATGCTCTCGCGGATGTCGAGCACCCCGATGCCCTCGGCACCGGCGACGAGCTTCTGCATGTAGAAGACCGACGACGCGTCGAGCATGGTGCCGCGGTCGGCCACCGCGATCATGGAGATGGCGTTCTGCCGCCCCGCCGCCGTGAGCGAAGTTCCGTCGATGGGGTCGACGGCGATGTCGCACGAGGGGCCGTCGCCCGTGCCGACGTGCTCGCCGTTGTAGAGCATGGGGGCGTTGTCCTTCTCCCCCTCGCCGATCACGACGACGCCGTCGAAGTCGACGGTTCCGAGGAACTTGCGCATGGCGTCGACCGCCGCGCCGTCGGCGCCGTTCTTGTCGCCCTTGCCGATGAAGGGCACCGCACGGATGGCCGCGGCCTCCGTCGCGCGCACGAGCTCGAGCGCGAGGTTGCGGTCGGGGTGCTGGAAGAGTGATTCGGTGGTCGCCACAGGTCGGATCCTTCGGGGATGGAGAGGGGGCGCTGTGGTGGGATTCGACGGAATCAGCAGGTACAGCCTAGTCAGTAGACTCTCCCCATGCCTGTTGCTACCCCAGACCAGTACGCCGAGATGCTCGACAAGGCGAAGGCCCGCGGCTTCGCCTACCCCGCCATCAACGTCTCGTCGTCGTCGACGATCAACTCCGTCCTGCAGGGCCTCAGCGAGGCCGGCTCCGACGGCATCATCCAGGTGACGACGGGCGGTGCGGACTACTTCGCCGGCCAGAGCGTCAAGGCCCGGGCATCCGGTGCCCTCGCCTTCGCGGCGTTCGTGACCGAGGTCGCGAAGAACTACCCCGTGACCGTCGCGCTGCACACCGACCACTGCCCCAAGGACGCCCTCGACGGCTTCGTGCTCCCGCTCATCGCGGCGAGCGAGGCGGAGGTCAGGGCAGGCCGCAACCCGATCTTCCAGTCGCACATGTGGGACGGCTCGGCGGTGCCCCTCGCTGAGAACCTCGAGATCGCGAAGACCCTCCTGCCCCGCATGAAGGCGATCAACGCCATCCTCGAGGTCGAGATCGGTGTCGTCGGCGGCGAGGAGGACGGCGTCTCCCACGAGATCAACGAGCACCTCTACACGACGCTCGACGACGCAGTCGCGACCGTCGAGGCCCTCGGCCTCGGCGACCAGGGCCGCTACATGGCCGCCCTCACGTTCGGCAACGTGCACGGCGTCTACAAGCCCGGCAACGTCGTGCTGCGCCCCGAGCTGCTCGGCGAGATCCAGGCCGGCATCGAGGCCAAGTACGGCACGGGCGCGAAGCCGCTCGACCTCGTCTTCCACGGCGGCTCCGGCTCGACCGACGAGGAGATCGCCCTCGCGGTCGCGAACGGCGTCGTGAAGATGAACATCGACACCGACACCCAGTACGCCTACAGCCGCTCGATCGCCGACACGGTGCTCAAGAACTACGACGGCTTCCTGAAGGTCGACGGCGAGGTCGGCAACAAGAAGGTGTACGACCCGCGCGCGTGGGGCAAGACCGCGGAGACCGCCATGGCGGCCCGAGTCGTCGAGGCCACGCAGCAGCTGGGCTCGGCCGGGCACTCCGGGAAGTAGTCAGCCCCGGTCGTCCTTGGGGACGTTGAACGAGAGCTTGAGCAGCGTCTCCCGGTCGATCGTGAGGTCCTCCACGGCCGTGCGCAGCGTGAGGTAGTACGGCGCGAGGTGCATGATGCGCCTGCCCTCGGGCAGCGCCATGTCGAGGCTCACGCCCACGGCCGTGCTGCCGTCGGGCGCCTCACGCAGCTCGACCATGAGCGAGCCGCTGTCGATGCCCGGGGTGTCGATGACGGCGCGCAGCATGCCGCGCATCGCCGTGCGCTGCGCGCCGTTGAGCCGGTTCGCGAGCCGGTCGGGGTCGACGACGACGAGCCGCGACTCGCTCGCTATCGAGTCGAGCCACGTGACGTTCGACTGGGTCACGAGCTCGTCGCGCATGCGGCGCGCGAGCTGGCCCGCGAGCGCGCGGTCGGCGGGCGTGATGCGCCCCGCCGTCGCGATGCCCTCGAGGAAGGGCGCAGCGCGCGCCGTGAGCTTCGCGATGACGACGCGCTCGACCTGCTCCGCCGCCTCGTCGCGCACGGTCTGGCCCGCCACGATGAGGCGCGACGGGCTCTCGAGCATCCTGATCATGGTGCTCACGACGGCGTAGGAGAACACCGCGGTCGCGACGAGCCCCAGCAGGGGCGGGTAGGCGATGATCGCCGCGGTGCCGAGGGCGCCCCAGCGGTCGCTCGCGGGATGCACGAGCGCGACCGACACGAGCACCGCGACGAGGGTCGCTCCCCCGCCGACGGTGAGGATCTGCCGCACGGGGATGTACGGACCCAGCGTCGCGATCATGAGCGCGAGGAGCCCGGGCGCCCACCAGAACTCCACGGCGAGGGTCGAGTCGGAGTAGCCGATCGCGGAGAGGATCATGCCCGCGACCGCCGGGAGGATCGTGAGCGACGCCGTGAACCACGTCAGGTCGCGACGCACGGGCCGCGTGGCGATATGCACGGCGACACCCGACGACGAGCACAGCACGGCCGCCGCGAACTGCAGCCACGGCCTGGTCGTGTCCTGCCACGTCATGGCCGCGAGCAGCACTCCGTAGAAGAGCCCCAGGGCGGCGAACGAGATCGGAACGAGCGGGCCCGTGAACCAGCTCAGCGGGTCGATCTGCCGCGCGGAGGTGCGGAACCGCCTACTCGTCGCCATGGCGGGACTCCTCGTGCGCGGCGACGACCTCGGCGATGGGCACGCGGATCATGACGGAGGTGCCCGCCCCCGGCGCCGACCAGATCTTCGTGGTGCCGCCCGCGGCGCGGATGCGGTCGATGACCGAGAAGCGCACCCCCAGGCGGTCGGCGGGGATCGCCTTCGGGTCGAAGCCCTCCCCCTGGTCGGACACCATGACCGTGAGCTCGTCGTCGGTGTACGCGAGGTCGACCTCTGCGACGTTCGCGCCCGAGTGCCGCAGCACGTTCTCGAGGCACGCGCGGATGGAGTCGACGAGGGCCGTCGCCACCTCGGGTGCGAGCCGGTAGATGCCGAGCCCGCTGCCCGTGACGTGCACTGTGAGCCCGCGCCACTGCAGGTCGCTCATCATGAGCATGATCTGGTTGCGGAGGTCGGAGTCCTGGTCGTCCACGACGGTGGTCTCGGCGGCCTCCTTCGCCCACTCGGCGCTTGTGAGGGTCGCGATGTCGGCGCGCAGGCGCGCGGTCATCCGCTCGTCCAGCTCGTCCGGCGCGTTCATGATGAGCGACAGGTCGTTGAGCAGGGTGTCGTGCACGACGGCCGTGACGCGGGAGCGCATGTTCTCCTCGACGGCGAGGCGCCGCGTCTCCTCCTCGAGCTGGTCGAAGTTGGGCACGAGGCGGCGCTGGCTGCGCTGGATGGCGGCGAGCACGAGGTAGGCCGACACGAAGAGGCCGAGCATGAGCAGGGGGCCCCAGCCGGTCTTGATGGGCAGCCCCGTGATGGCGGCGACGGCGACGCTCACGGCCGTGGAGAAGAGGTAGCCGCCGAGCGTCCAGGCCAGGCCCGTGAGCCACGTCGTCGACGCGACACCCACGAGCACGAGCGACACGGCGGGCCGGTTGAGCACGAAGAAGGCCGACGTGAGGAAACCCGGGTCGATGGCGAGCAGCGTCACCTGGTAGAGCACGGCGCCCACCCCGCCCACGACGAGGAACGACAGCACGACCCACGGCCTGGGGATGACGGCGGCGCCGACCGCGAGGAGCACGAGCAGGAAGAGCAGGATGACCGGCCCCGGCAGCTCGTGGGCCTCGCCGCGGCTCACGAGCAGCTCGATGAGGATGGGGATGGTGAGCACGAGGTTCATCGCGTTCACGGCCCACGCCGCGCGCGCGATGCCGCTCGTGATGACTCGCGCCGCGACCTCGCGCGGCAGCACCGCGACTCGCACCCGGATCCGCCTCTCGTCGCCCCGACAGGGCTGCACCATTGTGCCATCCGGGGGGAGCTCGGGCCCTCCCGGCACCCCGGCTAGGAGTTCTTCGTGACCCAGTCGAGGTAGGTCGGGTCGTTGAGCATGATGATGAGCACGAGCACCCCCGCGAGGATGCCCGCCAGCACATAGCCCGCGAGGGGCACCCAGTACGCCCGGCGGCGCCGCTGGATGAACAGCAGCGAGACGATGACGGCGGCGGCGAGCACGACGACCCGCACGACGTTGATGGCGAGGCCGAGCGGCTCGGCGAGCGGGCTCGCCGACGTGCCCCCCACGCCCAGCTGCGCGTACACCGCGGTGAGCTGGCCCGAGATCGAGGCGAAGAGCGGGAACGACCCGACGACGTCGGTCACGCCGACCAGCAGCAGAAGGGTCGTGAGGATGACGTCGCCCGTGCGCAGCGGCTGCTGCGGTGCGGGCTCCGGGGCCGGGGGTGCCGGCTCCTCGACGGGGGCGACGGGGGCGACGGGCTCGGCGGGCAGCGGTGCGTACTCGCCGTACTTCGGGCGCGGCCGGTCGTCGGTCATGAGTCCTTCTGCCAGTCGAGCTTGCGGATGCGGCCGCCGAGCGCGCGCTCGTCCTGGTTGCCCTCGGCGTCGCGCCGCAGCTCCTTGGGCAGCGAGAACATGAGGTCCTCCTCGGCCGTGACGACCTGGCTCACGTCGCCGAAGCCCGCGTCGGCGAGGTCGTCGAGCACCTCCTGCACGAGCACCTCGGGCACCGACGCGCCGCTCGTGACGCCGACCGTCGAGATGCCGTCGAGCCACTCCTGCTGGATCTCGCTCGCGTAGTCCACGCGGTGGGCGGCCTTGGCGCCGTACTCGAGGGCGACGTCGACGAGGCGCACCGTGTTGGAGCTGTTCGCGCTGCCGACGACGATGACGAGCTCGGCATCCTGCGCGACCTTCTTGATCGCGACCTGCCGGTTCTGGGTCGCGTAGCAGATGTCGTCGCTCGGCGGATCCTGCAGGTGCGGGAAGCGCTCGCGCAGCAGGCGCACGGTCTCCATGGTCTCGTCGACGCTCAAGGTCGTCTGCGAGAGCCACACGAGCTCGTCGGTGTCGGGCACCTCGATCGTCGCGACGTCGGCCGGGCTGTTCACGAGGGTCGTCTGGTCGGGCGCGTGGCCCATGGTGCCCTCGACCTCCTCGTGGCCGGTGTGGCCGATGAGCAGGATGTGCCGGCCCTGCTTGGAGAAGCGCGTGGCCTCGCGGTGCACCTTGGTGACGAGCGGGCATGTCGCGTCGATAGTCTGCAGCCGGCGGTCGGCGGCGCCCTGCACGACGGCGGGCGAGACGCCGTGGGCGCTGAAGACGACGTGCGCGCCCTCGGGGACCTCGACGACGTCGTCGACGAAGATGGCGCCCTTCTTCTCCAACGTCGACACGACGTGGATGTTGTGCACGATCTGCTTGCGCACGTAGACGGGGGATCCGAAGTTCTCGAGCGCCTTCTCGACGGCGATGACGGCCCTGTCGACACCCGCGCAGTATCCCCGGGGCGCGGCGAGCAGCACCCGCTTGGGTCCGGGGGCGGGGGTATCCTTGAGCCGGTTCCGCACGACAGGCATGCGCGGCATCTCGAGTGCCACCGCGTCGCCGTTTGAGATCACCCGCCAATTCTACCGGGAGCGCCTGAGTGACCATCGAGACACCGCCCCCGACCGTCGACGCGCCGTGGGGCGTCGCGCTCTTCTCCGCCAAGATCAAGGGCTGGATCGACCGGCTCGGCACGGCGTGGGTCGAGGGCGAGATCACGCAGTGGGGCGTCTCGGGCGGCAATGTCTACGGCAAGCTCAAGGATGTCGACGACGACGCGACGATCTCGTTCACCATCTGGTCGTCCGTGCGGGCGAAGATCCCCGCCGACCTCGCCCAGGGCGCGCGCGTCGTCGCGCTCGTCAAGCCCAACTACTGGGTCAAGGGCGGAACGCTCTCCATGCAGGTGTTCGAGATGCGCCACGTGGGCCTCGGCGACCTGCTCGAGCGCCTCGAGAGGCTTCGGCAGAAGCTGCGCGCCGAGGGCCTCTTCGAGCACAAGAGGCCGCTGCCGTTCCTGCCGCACCGCATCGGGCTCATCACGGGCAAAGACAGCGATGCCGAGAAGGATGTGCTGCGCAACGCCCAGCTGCGGTGGCCCGCTGTCGACTTCCGGGTGGTCCACGCCGCGGTGCAGGGCGAGCGGGCGGTGGGCGACGTCATCTCGGCCCTCAAGACCCTCGACGCCGACCCCGAGGTCGACGTCATCATCGTCGCGCGCGGCGGCGGCGACTTCCAGAACTTGCTCGTGTTCAGCGACGAGGCCCTCGTGCGCGCCGCCGCCGCGTGCACGACGCCCATCGTTAGCGCCATCGGGCATGAGGCCGACCGGCCGCTGCTCGACGAGGTCGCCGACCTGCGCGCATCCACGCCGACCGATGCCGCGAAGCGCGTGGTGCCCGACGTGGCGGAGGAGCTCGCGCGCGTGCAGCAGGCCCGCAGCGGCATGCGCCTGCGGCTCACGCAGCGCCTCGGCACGGAGCGCGACCGCCTCGAGGCCGTGCGCAGCCGTCCCGTGCTCGCCAACCCCGTGTCGATGATCGACTCGCGCGCCGAGGAGCTCGGCAGGTACGTCTCGCGCGCGGAGGAGCTCGTCGAGCGCCGCCTCGAGCGCGCCGCCACGGGCATCGCCGAGCTCACGGGGCAGCTGCGCGCCCTCTCGCCCAAGCGCACGCTCGAGCGCGGCTACGCGATAGCCCAACTGCCCGACGGCACAGCCCTGCGCGACGCCTCCTCGGCGCCTGCGGGCACGCCCCTCGTGCTCACGGTCGCGGTCGGCTCCGTGAACGCGACGGTGGACCGCGGATAGGATCGGGGCGTGGCAACTACAGACGTGGGCGGGCTGAGCTACGAGCAGGCGCGCGACGAGCTCGTGCGCGTGGTCGCCGAGCTCGAGCAGGGGTCGTCGACCCTCGAGGAGTCCCTGGCCCTGTGGGAGCGCGGCGAGGCGCTCGCCCAGCGCTGCGAGGAGTGGCTCATCGGCGCCCGCGCCCGCCTCGACGCCGCACGGGCCACGAAGGCCGAGTGATGGCGGCACGCGACCAGAGGCCGGTCGTCGCGGAGCTCGGCAGGCCCGAGACGCCCGACGAGACCGCCGCCCGCAAGGCCGAGACCTCCCGCAGGCACCGCGCGAACCAGACGCTGCTCAACCTCGTCGTCGCGCTCATCGGCTCGCTGCTCATCGTGGTGTTCCTCGTAACGGTGGTAGTGCGTCCGACTCCCGAGACGGCGAACGACGACGTGGACTACGCGACGATCGCCGCCCAGGCGCAGCCGCAGTCCGACGAGCCGCTCGTCTCCCCCGTGCTGCCCGAGGGCTGGACGGCCAACGACGCGCGCTTCCAGCAGAAGCAGCAGGTGCCCACGTGGTACATCGGCTTCCTCACGCCCCAGCAGCAGTACATCGGGCTCGACCAGGGAATCGGCGCCAACCCGAGCTGGCAGGCCGCCCTGCTGCAGAACGCGGCCGAGACCGGCACCGTCACGATCGAGGGCGTCGAGTGGACGGTCTACGACCGGCGCGACGCCCAGAAGACGGGCAACTACGCATACTCTCTCGCGACAGTCCACGACGAGAGCACGGTGCTGCTGCACGGCAGCGCCGCAGACGACGAGTTCATGCTGCTCGCCACGGCGATAGCGGCACAGTGGGAGGCAGAGGGATGACGACTCCGGCACAGGCCTGGGCTGAGATGCTCGCGGGCAACGAGCGCTTCATCGCGGGCACCCCGTCGCACCCGCGGCAGGACGTCGACCGCCGCACCGAGATCGCCCAGGGCCAGGCTCCCGACGTCGCGCTCTTCGGCTGCAGCGACTCGCGCCTCGCCGCGGAGATCATCTTCGACAAGGGCCTCGGCGACCTCTTCGTCGTGCGCAACGCCGGCCAGGTCATCTCCGACTCCGTGGTCGGCTCGCTCGAGTACGCCGTGGGCGTGCTGGGCGTGCCCCTCATCGTCGTGCTCGGCCACGACGAGTGCGGCGCCGTGCGCGCCGCCATCGACTCCGTGGGCGTCGACGCACCGGCCCTGCCGCCCTTCGTCGCGGGCCTCGTCAACCGCATCGTGCCCGCCGTGCGCCGCGTCAAGGCCAACGGCGAGAACCTCGACTCGCAGGATGTCGGCCGCGAGCACCTGCGCGCCGCCATCGCGGAGCTGATCGGCTCCTCCGAACTCATCAGCGACGCGATAGCCGCCGGTACGCTGGCTGTCGTGGGCGCGAACTACCGCCTGCTCGAGGGCCGCGCCGTGCCCGATGTCATCATCGGCTCGGTATAGGGCCTACCCGCAACACGAAAAGGACCATGCCCGTGACTGACTTCCGCATCGAACACGACACGATGGGCGAGGTGCGGGTTCCCGCGTCGGCCCTGTACGCCGCGCAGACGCAGCGTGCCGTGGAGAACTTCCCCATCTCGGGCACGGGCCTCGAGGCCGGGCAGATCGTCGCCCTCGCGCGCATCAAGCGCGCGGCGGCCATCGTGAACGCCGAGCTGGGCATCCTCGACAAGGGCATCGCCGACGCCATCGTGGGCGCCGCCGACACGCTCATCGCGGGCCAGCACCACGACCAGTTCCCGGTGGACACCTACCAGACCGGCAGCGGCACGTCGTCGAACATGAACATGAACGAGGTGCTCGCGACGCTCGCGACGACCTCGCTCGGCTCGACGGTGCACCCCAACGACCACGTCAACATGTCGCAGTCGTCGAACGACGTGTTCCCCACGTCGGTGCACCTCGCGGTCACGGGCGCGCTGCTCTCCGACCTCATCCCCGCCCTCGAGCACCTCGCGAAGGCGCTCGACACCAAGGCCGCGCTGTGGAAGGACGCCGTCAAGTCGGGCCGCACGCACCTCATGGATGCGACGCCTGTGACCCTCGGCCAGGAGTTCGCCGGCTACGCGCGCCAGGTGCGGCTCGGCATCGCGCGCGTGCAGGCGACGATCCCGCGCGTGGCGGAGGTGCCCCTCGGCGGAACCGCCACGGGCACGGGCATCAACACCCCCAAGGGCTTCCCGCAGCGCGTCATCGAGGTGCTCGCCGCCGACTCGAAGCTGCCCATCACCGAGGCGCTCGACCACTTCGAGGCGCAGGGCGCGCGCGACGGGCTCGTCGAGGCGTCGGGCGCGCTGCGCGTGCTCGCGGTCTCGCTCACGAAGATCTGCAACGACCTGCGCTGGATGGGCTCGGGCCCCAACACGGGCCTCGGCGAGCTGCACATCCCCGACCTGCAGCCGGGCAGCTCGATCATGCCGGGCAAGGTCAACCCGGTCATCCCCGAGGCCGTGCTCATGGTGTGCGCGCGCGTCATCGGCAACGACGCGACAATCGCGTGGGCCGGGGCGTCGGGCAACTTCGAGCTCAACGTCGCGATCCCGGTCATGGGCACCGCGCTGCTCGAGTCGATCCGCCTGCTCTCGAACTCGTCGGTGGCGCTCGCCGACAAGACCGTCGACGGGCTCGAGGCGAACCTCGTGCGCGCCCTCGCGCTCGCGGAGTCGTCGCCCTCGATCGTCACGCCGCTCAACAAGATCATCGGCTACGAGGCCGCGGCCAAGATCGCCAAGCACTCCGTGGCGAAGGGCCTCACCGTGCGCGAGGCCGTCATCGACCTCGGCTTCGTCGAGCGCGGCGAGGTCACCCTCGAGCAGCTCGACGTGGCGCTCGACGTCATGTCGATGACGCATCCGGGCTAGGTCAGTCCGGAACGTCCACCTTTCGGATGGCCGTGCCGTCGAGCGTCTCGACGGTGCGGTCGCCCAGCACCTCCGAGAGCGTGATGGGGATGAGCACCGACCCCGTCACGGAGCCGTTCGCCGGGCATCCCGCGACATGGTCGGGTGCGGGCGGCGCCTCCTCGGAGTCCGCGGCGGGCTTGGGGTTGGGGAGCCCGTAGTAGATCGCGATCTGCACGGTCGTCTCGGTCTCGATGACGACGGCGGTGCGCGGGATGCACAGCACGGGGCCGCGCACGTTGACCACGAGGTCGGCGGGGCCGACGCCCGAGAAGCCCTCGTCGGGCGTGAGTCCGATGTACCCCGGGGGCGTCGAGTCGCCCAGGAGCTCGAACTCGGTGAGCCCGAGGATGTACGTGGGGATCTCGTCGAGCTCGTCGAGATCCTGGTAGCCGACGACGGGCACCTCGACGAGGCCCTCGGGCACCTCCGTCGTGCCGCGCACCGACCGGTTGACGAGCTGCGGATCGGGCGAGCCCCACATGACCTGGATGGGCGTGCGCGCGACCTCCTGCTGCGGCAGCGACGCGAGAACACCCGGTCCGGCTCCCAGCACCGCGACGACGCCGATGCCGAGCAGGCCCACGCCCGAGAGCAGGCGGCGCCAGCCGTACGAGGCACCGCCGGGCTCGTGCGCGTACGAGTTCGTGACGCTCCACGCGGAGAGCGCGCGCCACTGGCTGCGGGGCGCGAGGAGGCCCCAGAGGAAGAAGACCCCGAGGCTCGCTGCGATCACCCCGAAAACCATTGCCACGGGGTAGACACTACGTGGTTTGTCCCCCGGTGGGTGGCCGCCTCACCGCGAGGCGGCCACCCACCGACAAATCCTCATCCGAAAGGATGACTCAGGCGAGCTCGTTCGACTCGAGCATCTCGGTCACGAGTGCCGCGATGGCCGAGCGCTCCGAGCGCGTGAGGGTGATGTGCCCGAACAGCGCGTGGCCCTTGAGGGTCTCGATGACGCTCGCGACGCCGTCGTGCCGTCCCACGCGCAGGTTGTCGCGCTGGGCGACGTCGTGGGTGAGCACGACGCGCGAGTTCTGGCCGATGCGGCTGAGCACGGTGAGCAGCACGTTGCGCTCGAGGGACTGCGCCTCATCCACGATCACGAAGGCGTCGTGCAGCGAGCGGCCGCGGATGTGCGTGAGCGGCAGCACCTCGAGGATGCCCCGCTCGACGACCTCGTCGAGCACGTTCTGCGACACGACCGAGCCGAGCGTGTCGAACACGGCCTGCGCCCACGGGTTCATCTTCTCGGCGGCGTCGCCGGGGAGGTAGCCGAGCTCCTGCCCGCCCACGGCGTACAGCGGTCGGAACACCATGATCTTCTTGTGCTGCTGCTTCTCGAGCACGGCCTCGAGGCCCGCGCACAGCGCGAGCGCCGACTTGCCCGTGCCCGCGCGGCCGCCGAGCGAGACGATGCCCACCTCGGGGTCGAGCAGGAGGTCGATCGCGAGGCGCTGCTCCGCCGAACGCCCGTGCAGCCCGAAGATGTCGCGGTCGCCGCGCACGAGCGAGATCTCGCCGCGCCCCGTGACGCGGCCGAGGGCCGAGCCGCGGTCGGAGTGCAGGATGAGGCCCGTGTTCACGGGCAGGTCCTGCACGAGGCGGGAGTGCAGCTGCTCGTTGTCGTAGAGCTGGGCCATCTGCTCGCTGCCCAGGTCGAGGTCGAGCTGGCCCGTCCAGCCGGAGTCGACGGCGAGCTCGGCGCGGTACTCCTCGGCGGCGAGGCCGATCGAGGCGGCCTTGACGCGCAGCGGCAGGTCCTTCGACACGACGGTGACGGCGAGGCCGTCGTTGGCAAGGTTGAGCGCGACGGCGAGGATGCGCGAGTCGTTGTCGTTCAGCTGCAGCCCCGAGGGCAGCACCGACATGTTGGAGTGGTTGAGCTCGACGCGCAGCGACCCGCCGTCGCCGGCCGCGATGGGGAAGTCGAGGCGCTCGTGCTTGACGCGCAGCTCGTCGAGGTTGCGCAGGGCCTGCCGGGCGAAGTACCCGATCTCGGGGTCGTTGCGCTTCGCCTCGAGCTCCGTGATGACGATCACGGGCAGCACGACGTGGTGCTCGGCGAAACGGAACATCGCCTTCGGATCCGAGAGGAGCACCGAGGTGTCGAGGACGTAGGTGCGCTCGAGCTGCCGGGCTCCGCCACCCCCCGCCCCTATCTCGTTCCTCTGGGACTTCGGGTTGGCTAGCTCGGCCACGTGCACTCCATCCCCGGGTGCCGAGCACCCGGATCCAGTCTGCGAAGACGGCCGGTGGTGCGTTGTCAGACGAACTTACGTGGCCGTCTCGATCAGGCGCCGTGCCTGATACCTCTGACGCTAGGCCTCGAATCCGGCGGCGCCGTAACCGACACGCCCCGAATTGTGTCGGGCAGGTAAACGCTTCGCGTCAGAGGATGACGGCGCTCGCGAACGACGTGAAGGCGGCGCGCAGCATGGCGAACGTCTCGTCGTCGGTGGTCGCGTGCGGGCTCAGGCGCACGGTGCCCTCGCGCGACGTGGTCGTGAGGCCGTGGTTGTGCAGCGACGCCGTGAGGAGCGTGAGCTGGTCGGCCTCGGGGGCGATGACGACGATGCCCGCGCGCTCCTGCTCCGCGCGCGACGAGACGACCTCGATGCCGAACTCGTCGGCGAGGTCGATGATGCGCGAGACGTTCTCGGCGATCCGGCCGCCGATGACGGGCACGCCCACCTCGGCGAACTCCTCGAGCGCCGCGGCGAAGCGCGCCTCGGCCACGGGGTCGGGGTTGCTGATGGCGAACGCGCGCGCGCCGCGCGCGGGTGGCAGCACCTCGGTGGGCGTGCCCTCGGCGTCCGACGCGTTCCAGCCCGAGAACACGGGCACGAGGGATTCGGCCGCCCGGTCGCTCAGCGCGAGGAAGCCCGTTCCCCATCCGGCGCGCACCCACTTCTGCCCGCCCGCGACGACGACGTCGGCCAGCTGGTAGGGCGCGTCGACGATGCCGAAGCCCTGGATGGCGTCGACGATGAGCAGCCGGTCGCCGATGACGTCGCGGATGCCCTCGAGGTCGGCGAGGTAGCCCGTGCGGTAGTCGACGAGGCTCACCTCGACGGCCACGGTGGCCTTGTGCAGCTGGCGCTTGAGGTTGCCGGGCGTGACGCGCCCGTGGTCGGTCTCGAGCCAGCGCGGCTTCACCACGCCGAGCGCGTCCGCGGCGCGCGAGACCGCGAACGTGTTGCTCGGGAACTCGGCGGGTGAGAGCAGCACCTCGCCCGTGAGCCCGAACATGGTGTGCATGAGCCCCTGGCTCGTGTTCGGCTGGAACACGACCTGGTCGGCGCGGAACCCGGTCACGGCCGCGACCGCGGCCCTCACGCGGGCATCCTGCTCGTCGAAGCTGTCGAGGGTGCCGAAGCGCCCGCGACCGAGGAGGCTCGACATCGCGCTCTCCTCCTCGCGCACCGTGCGGCCCACGGGCGCGCGCCGCGCGAAGTCGAGGTAGCCCGGCTCGTCGGTGAAGCGCTGCAGGTAGTCGTCGAGGGTTGTCACTGTCCGAACCTCCTCTGTCGCCGCGAGAAGTCGCGGAGGGCGCGGAGGAAGTCGACCTCGCGCAGGTCGGGCCCGAGGGCCTCCACGAAGTAGAACTCGCTGTGCGCGCTCTGCCACAGCATGAAGTCGCTGATGCGCTGCTCCCCCGACGTGCGGATGACGAGGTCGGGGTCGGGCTGCCCGCCCGTGTAGAGGTGCTCGCTGATGAGCTCGGGGGTGAGGATCTCGGCGAGCGCGTCGAGCGTGCCGCCCTCGCTGCCGTGCGCCTTCACGATGCTGCGCATGGCGTCGGCGATCTCGCGCCGCCCGCCGTAGCCGATGGCGAGGTTGACGTGCAGGCCCGTGTTGCCCTGCGTGCGCTTCTCCGCCTCGGCGAGGCGCTTGCGCAGGTCGTCGGGCAGTCCCTCGGCGTTGCCCACGTGCTGCACGCGCCAGTCGCGGAAGTGCGAGAGGTCTTCGGCGAGGTCGCCGATGATCTCGAACAGGCTCTCGAGCTCGACCTTGTTGCGGCCCGTGAGGTTGTCCGTCGAGAGCAGGTAGAGGGTCGCGACCGAGACGCCCAGGTCGTCGCACCACACGAGGAACTCGCGGTATTTGGCGGCTCCCGCGCGGTGTCCGTGCGCGGCGGTCTCGAGCTCGCGCAGGCGCGCCCACCGGCGGTTGCCGTCGATGATCATGGCGACGTGCCGCGGGAGGTTCTCGGCGGTCAGCCCGCGCCGCAGCCTGCCCTGATAGAGGCCGTAGAGGAATCCACGGCCCAGGGGGAACTGACGCTCTGACACAGGGATACGCTAGCCCAGCTTTCCGTTATGCAACTCGCGTACGCTGGCGCCATGACGCTGCCCGACGTGCCGAACCTGCCTCTCCTCGAGGACGAGCTGGAGCACGGCGGGCCCGCGAAGGCCGCCGACGTGAAGCCCACGTGGCGGGGCTGGATCCACGCGGGCACGTTCCCCGTGGCCATCGCGCTCGGCATCATCCTCGTCGTGCTCGCCGACGGGGTGGCCGCCAAGGTCAGCACCTCGATCTTCTTCGCGTGCTCCCTGCTGCTGTTCGGCACGAGCGCGCTGTACCACCGCATCAACTGGAGCCCCAAGGTCAAGGCGGTGTTCAAGCGCATCGACCACGCCAACATCTTCCTGCTCATCGCGGGCTCGTACACGCCGATCACGGTGCTGTGCCTGCCGCCCGAGAAGGCGACGCTGCTGCTGTGGCTCGTGTGGGGCGGCGCGGGGCTGGGCATCCTCTTCCGCGTGTTCTGGATCGGGGCGCCGCGCTGGCTCTACGTGCCGCTCTACGTGCTGCTCGGCTACGCGGCCCTCGCGTTCATCGTCGACTTCTTCCAGGCGAACGCCGTCATGATGACGCTCATCCTCGTGGGCGGGCTGCTGTACACGGCGGGCGCGGTGTTCTACGGCCTCAAGCGGCCGAACCCGATCCCCGGCGTGTTCGGGTTCCACGAGATCTTCCACACGGCGACGCTGCTCGCGTTCCTGTGCCACTGGACGGGCATCCTGCTCGTGGCGGTCAATCCTCCCGTGCTGGGCTAGCCCCTTCAGCCTGCCCGGCCTGCTCGGCGGCGATCTTCTCGCGCGCCTCGGCGCGGTAGCGCACGCGGCGCACGCGGCGCGTCATGTCGACGATGAGCAGCACCGTCACGGCGGCGATGAGGAAGATCGCGATGAAGCCCACGACGCCGGGGGTCACCATGTTCTCGTCGCCCGTGAACTCGGGCACGGGGCTGGGGGTCGGGTCGGCAGCCCACACGATCAGGTAGCCGGCCAGCACGGGAAGGGTCATTGCTCAATCCTCATCGATGATGCCGGCGAACAGGTCGCTCTCCGGAAGGGCTGACTCGACGGACGACTCGACGAGCTGGAAGTCCTCGTACGGCCACGCCTCGCGCTGCACGTCGTTGGGCCAGAAGAAGAACCTGTCGTCGGGCGCGACCTGGCTGGCGTGGGCGCGCAGCGCGGCGTCGCGGGTCTCGAAGTACTCCCCCACGGGCACCTGGGTCGTCGCCTCGAACGGGCGGTCGCGCATCCACTCCCGCAGCTCGCCCATGTCGGCGGCGCGCTCGTGCCCCGCGGTGACGAGGGCGTCGTGCACGGCGCCCACCTTCGCCGGGTTGAAGATGCGGTCGAAGTAGACCTTGGGGATGTGCCACGCCGGCCCCTGCTGCGGGTAGCGCGCGCCGTCCGCGGCCGCGCGCCACGCGTACATCGCGAGCTCGTGGGCGCGGATGTGGTCGGGATGCGGGTAGCCGCCGTTCTCGTCGTACGCGACGAGCACGTGCGGGCGCAGCTCGCGGATGACGCGCACGAGCGGCTCGGCCGCGATCTCGAGCGGCACGAGGGCGAAGCATCCCGCGGGCAGGAGGTCGGAGCGCTCGCGCGTGTAGTCGTCGGGCAGGCCCGAGTCGACGTAGCCGAGCCAGCGGTGCTCGACGCCCATGATGCGCTGCGCCTCGGCCATCTCGAGGCGGCGCAGGCCGGCCATGTCGCGCTCGGCCATGGCTCGGCGCTCGAGCGCCTCGTTCTGCACGTCGCCGCGCTCGCCGCCCGTGCAGCTCACGATCGTCACGCGCGCGCCCGACGCCGCGTAGTAGGCGTACGTCGCCGCGCCCTTGCTCGACTCGTCGTCGGGGTGGGCGTGGACTGCGAGCAGCCGCCGGGACACGTGACTCCTAGGGATTAGCCTTGAAGCACCAAGCCTAACGGAGACCCCCGTGACCGATCTCGACGCCCGCTACGGACGCACGCCCTCGTCGCGCGCGCGCACGCGCGTGGTCGTCATCGTCACGGCCCTCGCCTTCGCCGTCGTGTTCGGCGCCTGGCTGCTGTGGGCCGGGGTGCTCGGCGCGCCCGCGCAGCTGCAGGCCGAGGACACGGGGCACCGCGTCGTCGACGAGTCGAACGTCGACGTGACGTGGCGCTTCACCGTCGAGCCCGGCACGGATGCCCGCTGCGCCGTGCAGGCCCTGAACTCGTCGTTCGCCGTCGTGGGGTGGCGCATCGTCGACGTCCCGGCGTCCGACGCCCGCGCGCGCGACATCACGGAGCGCGTGCGCACCACCGAGCACGCCGTGACCGGGTTGATCTACCGCTGCTGGCTGACCTAGGCTGAGCTATTCCGGCCCGGGGTGGCCGGTTTCCCTTTGTGTAGGAGGCATTCATGGCTAACGACAACTCGGTCACCTGGCTGACCCAGGAAGCGTTCGACCGCCGCACCGCGGAGCTCGAGCAGCTCTCCGGCGAGGGCCGCCTCGAGATCGCGAAGAAGATCGAGGCCGCTCGCGAGGAGGGCGACCTCAAGGAGAACGGCGGGTACCACGCCGCCAAGGAGGAGCAGGGCAAGATCGAGGCGCGCATCCGCGTGCTCACCGAGCTGCTGCGCCACGCGGTGGTCGGCGAGGCCCCCGAGTCGACGGGCGTCGTCGAGCCCGGCACGGTCATCACCGCGACGATCCTCGGAGACGAGTCGACGTTCCTCATCGGCAGCCGCGAGATCGTCGGCGACAGCGACCTCGACGTCTACAGCGAGGGCAGCCCGCTCGGCACCGCGATCATCGGCAAGAAGGTCGGCGACGAGACGAGCTACACGGCCCCCAACGGCAAGACCATCTCGGTGAAGATCCTCAAGGTCGAGACCTACAGCGCGTAGCTACCGGCAGGGCGAGAACACCGCGATCACGAGCAGTCCGTCGTCGACGGTGACGGTCGCCGTGATGCCCGCGGTGTCGACCCACGCTTCCTGCACGTCGCCCGGCGGGTTCGGCACGACCGACCAGCGCTCGTCGGCGAACGAGCCCGAGAAGCCGTCGACGAGCTCGCCCGCCGCCGTGTCGTCGGCCTGCACGGCGAGGGTGCCCGCGGCGATGTAGACGGTGTGCTGCCTGTCGGACTCCGTGTCGCACGACTCCGACACGGGGTCTTCGACCTCGAGCGTGTGCAGCACGGCCTCGTCGGCGGCCGACGCCACGGCGACGAGGGCGCCGAAGTCGTCGGCAGCCTGGTCTATCGCGACCTCGGGGTCGGGGCCGAAGCATCCCGCCAGCAGGATGGCCGTCGCGAGCGCGACACCGCCGGCCGCGAGCGCCCGCCTCACGGCCTGCTCGCTTCGGCGACCTCGTAGGCCGCGGGATCGGGCTCGGCGACCTTCGCGCCGAGGCCCGCGAGATAGTCCTCGATGAACCCCTCGTACCAGCCGTCGATCGTGCACGGCGAGCTCGAACCCACGTACTCCTCGAGGGGGATGCCGTGGACGTAGACGGCGCGGCAGCTCGCGTCGGCCTCCCAGCGCTCGGTGTACGAGCCGCGGTCGATCCCGGCGATGTCGGCGAGGTACTCGACCTGCAGGTAGTTCTCGTTCTGGTACCAGTGCATGGCCTCGTGCACGAATATCGACCACACGAGGTCTTCCGCGCCCGGGTCCCACGCCATGAAGAGGGTGTTCGGGTAGGCGCCGTTGAAGCAGCCGCCCGCGTAGACGTAGCCGTCCTCGCCGCCCGTGCCCGCGTAGCCGCAGTTCTCCGAGCCCGCCTCGAAGAGCACAGTCACGTCGGTGGCGCCTATCGAGTCGAGGAAGGCACGACCGTGGGGGTCGTCGCCGGGCATGGCGTCGCCGCCGGGGTTGGCGACCGAGGCCGACGGGGTCGCGGTGCCCGCGAGGTCGTCGGCCGCCCACGTCGCGGTGTTCGTCCAGTTGTCGAGGTCGGTGCGGTACTGCGAGCGCGCGGTGTCGAGCTGGGCGAGGAGGTCGGAGCGCTCGACGACCTCGGCCTGGATGCGCTGCTCGTCGAGCGCGCTCAGCTGCGGCGGCGCGGGCGGGGCGAAGGTGCCCATCAGGGCGAGCACGACGACCACGGCCCCACCCGCGAGCAGGAGCACGGGGATGCCGATCGCGAGCGAGAGCACGAGCGCGAGCCGGCGGTGCCGGGGCTGCACGGGCGGCAGCGGCGGCGGGGTGTAGAGCTGCGGCTCGAACTGGAACGGCGCCGCCGGCGGGGTCGGCGGGTACTCGGTCACGCGGAAGACGCTACCAGCCGGGGGCGACGGAAGATGATCAGAAGTCGACTCGCGGTTCGAAGCCCTCGTCGCGCAGGCGCGCGAGCACATCCTCGGCGTGCTCGGGGCCGCGCGTCTCGATGTGCAGCTCGAGCTCCACCTGGCTGATCTGCAGGCCGCCGTTGTGCCGTGTGTGCAGCACCTCCACGACGTTGGCGTTCGCGTCGGCGACGATCCCCGACACGCGCGCGAGCTGGCCCGGCCGGTCGGGCAGCGGGATGCGCAGCTTGAGGTAGCGCTCGGAGGTCGCGAGCCCGTGCGAGATGACCCGCTCCATCATGAGCGGGTCGATGTTGCCGCCGCTCAGGATGACGACGGTCGTGCCGGTCGCGGTCACCTTCCCCGCGAGGATCGCGGCGACGCCCACGGCGCCCGCGGGCTCGACGACGAGCTTCGCGCGCTCGAGCAGCACGAGCAGCGCCTGGGCCGTGTCGTCGTCGGTGACCGTGACGACCTCGTCGACGTACGCGCTCACTATCGAGAAGTTGAGCTCCCCCGGCCGCGCGACGGCGATGCCGTCCGCGATCGTCGGGGTGATCGTGATCTCGGTGGGCTCGCCCGCCGCGAGCGAGGCGGGGTAGGGCGCGGCGTTCGCGGCCTGCACGCCGATGACGCGCACCGTGCGGCCGTCGAGGGCCGCGCGCTGCTTGAGGGCGCTCGCGACTCCCGAGATGAGGCCGCCGCCGCCGATCGGCACGACGACGGTGTCGACGTCGGGCCGCTGGTCGAGCACCTCGAGGCCCACGGTGCCCTGGCCCGCGACGACATCCTCGTGGTCGAAGGGCGGGATGAGCACGGCACCCGTCGTGCGGGCGAACTCGGCGGCCGCCCGCAGCGGCTCCGTGACGGTGTGGCCGCGCAGCACGACGTCGGCGCCGTAGTCCTTGGTCGCCTGCAGCTTGGGCAGGGCGACGCCGAGCGGCATGAAGATCGTGGCGTGGATGCCCAGCTCGCGCGCCGCGTACGCGACGCCCTGCGCGTGGTTGCCCGCGGACGCCGCGACGACTCCGCGCGACTTCTCCTCGTCGGTGAGCCGCGAGATGCGGTTGTATGCCCCGCGGATCTTGTACGAGCCCGTGCGCTGCAGGCTCTCGCACTTGAGGAACACGGGGGCGCCGAGCACGCCGCTCAGGTACGTCGACCCCTCAAGGGGCGTGAGGTGCACGACGGACGACAGGCGCTCACGCGCCTCCTGGAAGTCGGAGAGGCTGGGGCCGACGACGGGTTCAGGCATCGGGCAGCACGTCTTTCGCGCTCGGCACCGGGGTGGTCTTCCACTCCCCCGACGCGATGTACTTCACCACGACGTTGCCCACCGCGATGACGGGCACGGCGAACAGGGCGCCCGGGATGCCCGCGAGGAACGATCCCGCCGCGACGGCGAACACGACCGCGAGCGGGTGGACCTTGACCGCGGAGCCCATGACGAGCGGCTGCAGGATGTGCCCCTCGACCTGCTGCACGAGCAGCACGATGCCGAGCATGATGAGCGCGGGCAACGGCCCGAGGTAGACGAGGGCGATGAAGACGGCGACGGCTCCAGTGAGCACGGCGCCCACCACGGGGATGAACGACGCGAGGAACACCGCGATGGCGATGGGGATGACGAGCGGGAAGCCGCCGAACACGAGGCCGAGGATCCACGCGCCGAGGCCGATGCCCACGGCGTCGACCGCCGCGACGAAGATCTGCACCTTCACGAAGGTCTTGAGCGTGATCCAGCCCGCCTGGCCGGAGCTGTCGAGCGCCTGGCGCGACCGGCGGGGGAAGAGCCGCACGATCCACCGCCAGATGCCCTTGCCGTCGATGAGGATGAAGAGCGTCGCGAAGAGCACGAGCAGGAGGCCCGCGAGCACGTGGCCCGCGGTCGAGCCCACCGAGAGGGCGCCGGAGAGCAGCACCTGCCCGTCTTTCTGGAATGCCGCGACGGCGCCGTCGATGTAGCCCTGGATCTGCTTGTCGTCGAGCTGCAGGGGCGACGTCGCGAGGAAGTCCTTGAACTGCTCGTACGCCGTGATCGACCGCTTCTGCAGGTCGGGGTAGCCGCTGCGGATCTGCGACACGATGACGAAGACGAGCCCGCTCACCACCGCGATCGTGCTCACCATGGCGACCGCGACCGCGAGGCCGCGCGGCCAGCGGTGCCGCACGAGCCAGTTGACGAGCGGCACGAGCAGCGCCGACAGCAGGATCGCGATCATGAACGGCACGACGATGTCTTTGAGCTGGGCGATCGCGAAGATCACGACCGCGACGACCCCCACGACGAGGAGGATGCGCCACGAGTACGCCCCCGCGACGCGCAGCGACGGCGGGACCGTCGCCTCGACCTGCTCAGCCGTGACGGGGGTCTCGCGCTTCGTGCGTCTCAGTGCCATTCCGCTAGCTTACGGAACGGCGACCCCGCCCACGCCCGTGCCGGCCGACGCGGGCACGGCGCTCACGGGAGCACCCTTGAAGCGCACGAACACGGCCTCGCCCGCGGCGGGGCGCACGTCGACATCGTGCTGCACCGAGAGCAGCGCCCCGTCGGCGAGCACGACCTGCGTGCGGCGCAGCGAGCCGAGGAAGCTCGACGACACGACGGTCGCCGGGATGCCCTTCGCCTTGGTCTTCTCGAGGGCGATGTCCTCGGGGCGCACGTACGCCGTGACGGGCCCGTCGGGCAGCTGCGCGCCCAGCAGCTCGAGCGCCGTGCCGTGCACGTCGACCTTGCCGCCCACGAGCCTCGCGGCCACCCGGTTGCTCAGGCCGACGAAGTCGGCGACGAAGGGCGAGACGGGCGTCGTGTAGAGCTCCTCGGGAGTGCCGATCTGCTCGATGACCCCGTTGTTCATGACGGCGACACGGTCGGCGACGGCGAGCGCCTCCTCCTGGTCGTGCGTCACGAACACCGTGGTGATGCCGAGGTCGGTCTGGATGCGGCGGATCTGGTCGCGCAGCTGCACGCGCACCTTGGCGTCGAGCGCGCTCAGCGGCTCGTCGAGCAGGAGCACACGGGGGCGGGTGACGAGGGCGCGCGCGAGGGCCACGCGCTGCTGCTGGCCGCCCGAGAGCTGGTGCGCGAAGCGCGACGACATCGTGCCGAGGCCGACCATGTCGAGGGCCTCGGCGGCACGGGAGCGGCGCTCGTCCGCGGCGACCCTGCGCATGCGCAGGCCGAATTCCACGTTCTCGAGCACCGTCATGTGCGGGAAGAGCGAGTACGACTGGAACACCATGCCGATGTCGCGCTTGTTGGTGGGCACCGACGCGACATCCTCGCCGTCGATGAGGATCTGGCCGCCGTCGATGAGCTCGAGCCCCGAGAGGGCGCGCAGGGCCGTCGTCTTGCCGCAGCCCGAGGGGCCGAGCAGGGCGACGAACTCGCCGGGCTTGATCGAGAGGTCGATGGCGTTGAGGGCGCGGTGCGAGCCGTAGTCCTTGACGACCGACACGAGGTCGACCTGGGCGCTGGTGGTCATGAGTTGCTGTTCCTGTTCCGTGCGAGGCGGCCGATGAGGAGGAGGAGCACGAACGCGAACGCGAGTGCGAGGAGGGCGAAGATCGCCGCGACCCACGGGTCGGACTTCGAGACCTGCAGGAGGGCGGTCTGCAGGTTCACCCGGTTGAGGATGCTCGCGATCGTGAACTCGCCGAGCACGACGGCCACGGAGATGAACGCGGCGGCGAGCACCCCGCGACGCAGGTTGGGCAGCAGGACCCGTCCGACGACCGTAGGCCAGCCCGCCCCGAGGGAGCGCGCGGCCTCGCTGAGCGTGATGACGGGCACGGCGTCGAGGTTCGACTGGATGGCGCGGTAGGCGTAGGGCAGCACCGTGATGCCGTACGCGAAGGCGAGCGTCCAGACGTTGCCGCCGAGGATGTGCACGACGACGCCGTACACGGGCGCGAGCCCCACGACGAGCACGATCGCGGGCACCGTGATGGGGATGATGCACACGAACTCGAGCACGCGCTTGAGCTTCGGGAACCTGATGTGCACGAGGATCATCGTCGGCAGCAGCACGAGGAGCACGATGGCGACGGTCACGACCGCGAGCAGGAGCGAGTTGCCGATGCCCTGGAAGAGCCCGCGGTAGGTGCGCGCCGCATCCTCGGAGAACAGGCCGGTCCAGTGGCTGCCGGTGTAGCCGCCGCCGAGGCCGTCGCGGAACGAGAAGAGGAACAGCGCGACGATCGGGATCGCGAAGACGAGGCCGATGACGCCGAGGATGATGCCGCGCGTGACGCGGTTCGGCTCGGTGCCGAGGCGGACGCCCGTGCTCGTGGCCCTCACCGCTGCCACCTCGACGTGCGGTTCTGCAGGAGCGAGTATCCCCACATCACGACGACCATGACCACGATCATGCCGAGCGCGAGCGCGCCCGCCATGTTCTCGCGGCCGAGCACCGTCTCGCTCACGAGCGCCGAGCGGATCTGCAGCGGCACGATCTGCGCGCCCTGGCTGATGAGCGCCGCGGCCGTCGCGTACGACGAGAACGCGTTGGCGAAGAGCAGCAGGAGGCTGCCGATGAAGGCCGGCGCGAGCACGGGGATCGCGATGCGCGTCCAGTAGGTGAGGCGCGTGCCGCCGAGCGTCGCGTTGGCCTCCGCCCACTGCGTCTTGAGGCCCTGGAGGGCCGGCATGAACGTGATGATCATGAGGGGCACCTGGAAGTAGATGTACACCGGGAGCAGGCCCGGCACCTGGTAGAGCCACTGGCCGTTGGCGAACAGGTCGATGCCGATGCCCTTGAGGAGCACGGTGATGAGGCCCTGGTTGCCGATCGTGGCGATGAAGGCGAACGCGAGCATGACGCCGCCGAACTGGGCGAGCACGCTCGAGAGCGAGTCGATGACGGTGCGGAGGGCGCCCTCGGCGCGCGTACCGAGGAGGGCGTAGCAGACGAGGGCTCCGAGGATCGCGCCGACGACCGCCGTGACCGCGGAGACCCAGAAGGAGCTCACGAAGGTGGTGAGCACGGCAGGGGCGAAGATACCGATGACGTTGTCGAGGGTGAAGCCGCCGTCCTCCGTGAAGAACCCCGTGATGACGGCGAGGGCCGTCGGGATCCCGAGGAAGATGATGACGTACACGGCGAAGGGCGTGAGCCCGAGGTATCCCGCCAGCCGCACGGGGCGGCGCCGGGGGGTGACCCCGGCGCCGCTCGTGTGCACTGGCGCAGGTGCGTCAGTGAGGGTGGTCATGCTCAGCCGATCGCCGCAGCCCACTTCGCAGCGAGGGTCGCCGCGGCGTCCTCGGCCTGCTTGGCGGTGGGCGTCACGAGGTCGCCCTTGAGCTCGCCGAGGGCCTCGAGCGCCTTGGTGTCGACCGTGCCCGCGTCCTGCAGCGTCTGGATGGTGACGGGGTAGGCGCCGCCGACGATGAACAGGTTCTGCGCCTCGGCGCTGTAGATGAACTCCTGCCAGAGGCGGGCGGCGGCCGGGTGCGGCGCGTCCTTGCTGATGGCCTGGTTGTAGAAGCTCGTGTACACCGTGCCCGGGAGGGTGGTGACCTTCCAGCCGTCGACCGTCGCGGCGACCGCGAGGTTGTTGTAGCTCCAGTCGAAGACGACCTTGGTCTCGCCCGAGGCGATCGTCGCGGCGGTCGCGTCGACGGGGAGGAAGTTGCCCGCGGCGTTGAGCTTCTGGAAGAACTCGATGCCGGGGGTGAAGTCGTCGAGCGTGCCGCCCGACTGGACGGTCGCGAGGCCGACGGCGGCGAACGCCGCGCCCGCCTGCGTCGGGTCGCCGTTGAGCGCGACGGCGCCCTTGTACTCCGACTTGAGCAGGTCGTCGAGCGACGTCGGGGCCGGGACCGAGTTGGAGTCGTAGCCGATCGACATCGAGCCCGTGTAGTCGTTGACCCAGAGGCCGGTCGCCTCCTTGTTGGCGTCGGGGATCTCCGACCAGTTCGCGACCTGGTACGGCGCGAAGTAGTCGAGGCTGTCGAGGGTCACCGCGGTGCCGAGGTCGAAGACGTCGGGGGCGGTGTCCTGGCCCTTGAGGTTGTCGGCGGCCGCGATCTCCTCGGCGGACGAGATGTCGGGGTCGGCCGAGTTGACCGTGATGCCGTACTTCTCCTCGAACAGCGCCTTGATCGCGCCGTAGTTCGCCCAGTTGTCGGGGAGGGCGATGACGTTGAGCTGGCCCTCGGCCTGGGCGGCGGCGACGAGGGCGTCGAGGCCGCCGAAGTCCTCGGCCGAGGTGGCGGTCGCGGCGTCGACGTCGGACGCGGCGGGCGTGCTGCCACCGGCGCACGCGCTGAGCGTGATGGCGGCACCGGCGACGATGGCCAGGGCGGCCAGGTTGCGCTTCTTGAACAAGGTGGTGTGTCCACTTCTGGGGCAGCCGGTCGTCCGCGCTGTGAGGACTGAGGGGGCCGGATGTCCCGCGGGAACGCTACGGAACGCCGGGGCCGCCCCGGCAGCGGCCGGGTGAACGCCGGGAGAACACCTGCTGTCGGAGCGGTTCACTAGGGTCGTGTACGTGGACCTCTCGGCTGCCCAGGCGCGGCGCATCGCCCTCGCGGCGCAGGGCCTCGGGCGGCCGTCCGGGCCCGTCGGCACGCGCCAGCTCAACCTCGCGCTGCAGCGGCTCGCGGTGCTGCAGATCGACTCGGTCAACGTCTTCGAGCGCAGCCACTACCTCCCGCTCTTCGCGCGCCTCGGCGCCTACGACAAGGCGCAGCTCGACAGGCTCACGCTCGCGCGCCGGGCGCCCTACGTCGAGGCGTGGGCGCACCAGGCCGCGTTCATCCCGCTCGAGACCTGGCCCCTGTGGCAGTGGCACCGCGACAACGAGCTCGCGGACACGGGCAAGACCAAGAGCTGGGATCGCACCGACCGCCGCATGACCGACTTCGTGCTCGGCGAGCTCACGGCCAAGGGGCCGCTGCCGGCGTCGAAGATCGAGCACGAGGCCAACAGGCGCTCGGGGCCGTGGTGGGGCTGGTCGGAGGTCAAGACCGCCCTCGAGACCATGTTCTTCGACGGTCGCGTCGTCGTCGCGGGCCGCAAGAACTTCGAGCGCTACTACGACCTCCCCGAGCGACGGCTGCCCGCCCCCGTGCTCGACGCGTCGGTCGGCAAGGATGATGCGCTGCGCGAGCTCGTGCGCCAGGCGGGGCGGGCGCTCGGCGTCGCGACGGTCCGCGACCTCGCCGACTACTGGCGCCTCTACCAGGCTGACACGAAGACCGCGGTGGCCCAGCTCGTCGACGCCGGCGAGCTCGTGCCCGTGAGGGTGGAGGGCTGGGGGGCGCCTGCGTACCTGCACCGCGACGCGCGCATCCCCCGCCGCATCGAGGCCATGGCCCTGCTGTCGCCGTTCGACCCCGTCGTGTGGGAGCGGGCGCGCACCGAGCGCATGTTCGGCTTCCGCTACCGCATCGAGATCTACACACCGGGCCCGCAGCGCGTGTTCGGGTACTACACCCTGCCCGTGCTGCAGGACGAGGCGCTCGTCGGGCGCGTCGACCTCAAGTCAGACCGGCAGGCGCGCGCCCTGCGCGTGCAGTCGGCGTGGACCGAGCCGGGCCACTCCCCCGACGTGCCGCGCCTCGCCCGGCTGCTGCGCGAGACGGCGGCGTGGCAGGGCCTCGAGTCGCTCGTCGTGCAGCGCTGGGGCGACCTCGCGCCCGCGCTCGCCGCGGAGCTCGGCGCTCCGCTCGTCGAGCGCGCCCGGGAGCCCGACGTCGAGGGCTAGAAGCTGCGGCCGCTCTCGATGAGGCGCTTCACGCGGTCGGCGATGGGCGGGTGCGTGGAGAACAGGCGGTCCATGAGGCCGGGCTTGGTGGGGTCCGCTATCCACATGTGCGCCATCGTGGAGTTCTGCTTCTGCATGGGGCGCCCGTACTGGCCGAGCTTCTCGAGGGCGGAGGCGAGGGCGTCCGGGTGTCGCGTGGTGAGCGCGCCCGTCGCGTCGGCGAGGTACTCGCGCTGGCGCGAGATCGCGGCCTGCACGACCGCGGCGACGAGCGGCGCGATGAGCATGGCGACGAGGCCGAGGATGAGGATGACGGGGTTGCCGCCACCGCCGCCGTTGTTGTTGTTGCCGCGCCCGCCGAAGAACGCGAAGCGCAGGAAGATGTCGGAGATGAACCCGACCGCGACGACGAGGCCGAACACGATCATCGAGACGCGGATGTCGTAGTTCTGCACGTGCCCGATCTCGTGGGCCATGACGCCCTCGAGCTCGGAGTCGTCCAGCAGCTCGAGGATGCCCGTGGTCGCCGCGACCGACGCGTGCTGCGGGTCACGACCCGTCGCGAACGCGTTCGGCGCCGGGTCGTTGATGATGTACACCTTGGGCATGGGCGTGCCCGTCGTGATGGAGAGGTTCTCGACGATGCGGTACAGCCGGGGGTTGTCCTCTTTGCTGATCTGCCGCGCCCCGCTCAGCGAGAGCGCCTGGCTGCTCGCCGCGAAGTACTGGAACACCGCGTAGCCCGTCGCGATCACGAGCGTGATCACGACGATCGACGGGTCGCGGTAGATGTACGCCGCGAGCAGGCCGAGGCCCCCGATGATCAGGATGAACAGCGCGATGATGAAGACGGTGTTGCGCTTGTTCTTCGCGATATTGCGATACATGCAGCCCTAGGGATCAGAACTGGACGCGGGGCGGCTCGGCGATCGACGCCGAGTCGGTGACCTCGAAGAACTCGCGCTCGGTGAAGCCGAGGCCGCGCACGAAGAGCGTGTTGGGGAACACCTTGATCTTCGTGTTCAGCTCGCGCACGCCGCCGTTGTAGAAGCGGCGCGATGCCTGGATCTTGTCCTCGGTGTCGACGAGCTCGCCCTGGAGCTGGAGGAAGTTCTGGCTCGCCTGCAGCTGCGGGTAGGCCTCGGCCACCGCGAAGATCGACTTGAGGGCCGACTGCATGTGGTTCTCGGCGACCGCCGCGTCGGCGGGGCTCGAGACCGCGAGGGTCTCGGCACGCGCCTTGGTCACGTTCTCGAAGACCTGCGACTCGTGGGCGGCGTAGCCCTTGACCGCCTCGATGAGGTTCGGGATCAGGTCTGCACGGCGCTTGAGCTGCACCGTGATGTCGCTCCACGCCTCGTCGACGCGCACGTTGAGCGTGACAAGGCCGTTGTAGGTCGACCAGAGGTAGCCGCCGATGATGATGACGAGCAGGACGATGACGCCGACGACGATGAGGATCTCCATGCCCACATCATACGGTCGCTAGCTGCGAGAGCGCAGTACCCCCTGCAGCCAGCGGTACGAGGCCTTGGGCGTGCGGTCCTGCGTGCGCGGGTCGACCGCGATGAGCCCGAACTTCTCGCGGAAGCCCGCAGCCCACTCCCAGTTGTCCATGAGCGTCCACACGTAGTACCCGCGCACGTCGACGCCCGGGGCCCCCGCGACCGCGGCCGCTATGTGCGACTCGAGGTACGCGATGCGGTCGGTGTCGGGGATCGACCCGTCGGCGGCGGGGATGTCGGCGAAGCTCGCGCCGCCCTCCGTGATGTACACCGGGGGCAGCTTGCCGGCGTAGCGCTGCCCGTAGTCGGCGAGGCTCTCGGTGAGGAACTCGGGGGCGATCGGCCATCCGAACGCGGTCTTCGGGAACTCGGGCCAGGCCGCAAGGTGGAACGGGAGGTCGCGCATCCCCTCAGCGTCCGTGCCGTCCGGCGTCGCGGCGTCGGCCGGGGCGCCGGCCCCGATGCGCGTGGGCATGTAGTAGTTGAGCCCGTAGAAGTCGAGCGGCTGCGAGATGACCTTGAGGTCGTTGTCGTCGACGTCGTGCAGGGCCTTGAACTGCTTGCGCGCGAGGAACGGCACCTTGGGGTAGTGCCCGAGCAGCACGGGGTCGGCGTAGATGCGGTTGTGCACGAGGTCGAACACCTGCGCGTACTGGCGCGTGACGAAGTTGTCCTTTGCAGGATGCACGGGCGAGTGCACGTTCGTGATGCCGATGCCGCCCGTGACCGACTCCGAGCGCAGCGCCTGCACGGCGAGGCCGTGGCCGAGCAGCTGGTGGTGGGCGGCGAGGAGCGCGTCGAACATGAGGGTCGCGCCGGGGGCGTGCACGCCGAGCGCGTAGCCGTTGAGGGTGACCGTCGTGGGCTCGTTGATCGTGACCCACTTGTCGACCCGGTCGCCGAAGGCCTCTCCCGCGAGGAGGGCGAAGTCGGCGAAGCGGTAGGCCGTGTCGCGCGTCATCCACCCGCCCTTGTGCTGCAGGGGCTCGGGCATGTCCCAGTGGAAGAGCGTGGCCATGGGCTTGATGCCCGCCGCGAGCAGCTCGTCGAGGAGCTTGTCGTAGAAGGCGAGCCCGGCCTTGTTGGCGGGCCCCGTTCCGCCCGGCTGGATGCGCGGCCAGCCGAGGGAGAAGCGGTAGGAGTCGACGCCGAGCTCGGCCATGAGCCGCACATCCTCGGGGCGGCGGTGGTAGTGGTCGGCCGCGACCGACGCGTCGGAGGCGTCGGCGATGCGGCCCGGCTGGGCCATGAACGCGTCCCACGTGGAGGGCCCGCGGCCGTCGGCCCGCACGGCGCCCTCGATCTGGAACGCGGCGGTCGAGACGCCGATGTCGAAGCCCGGGGGGATCACGATCCCAGCACCCTCTCGAGGTAGGCGTTGCCGAACACGCGGTCGGGGTCGAGCCGGTCGCGCGCCGCGACGAAGTCGTCGAACCGAGGATACGCGGGGCGGAGGTCGTCCGCGGTGCGGAAGTGCATCTTGCCCCAGTGCGGGCGGCCGCCGTGCTCGCGCGCTATCGCCTCGACGGCGCGGAAGTACTCGGTCGGATCCTCGCGGTAGTAGCGGTGCACGGCGATGTAGCCCGTCTGCCGGCCGTGCGCCGTCGAGAGCCAGTTGTCGTCGGCCGCCGCGACGCGCACCTCGACGGGGAACGTGATGCGCCACCCGTGCGCGTCGATGGCGTCGCGGATGGCGCGCAGCGCGTCGGGGATCGCCTCGACGGGCATGGCGTACTCCATCTCGCGGAATCGCACGCGGCGCGGCGAGGTGAACACGTCGTGCCACCCGTCGGTGACCGTGCGCTCCGCGACGAGCTTGTTCGCGGCGCGGTTGAGCGGCGGGATGACGCCGGGCGCGAGCCGCCCGAGCTGGCACATGAGCACGTAGACGCCGTTGGGCATGAGCTCGTCGTCGATCCACGCCGCGACCGGGGACTGCGGTGCGCGCGGCGTGTCGGCGGGCAGGCGCGTGTTCGTCTTGGTCAGGGCGTGCGTCGTGTGCGGGAACCAGTAGAACTCGAAGTGGTCGGCGGATGCGCCACGCTCGAGCCACCCGTCGAGCACGTCCTCGAGCGGCTCCGGCCGCTCCTGGGCGCGCATGACGAACTCGGGGACGCACCGCAGCGTCACGTCGACGAGCACCCCGAGCGCGCCGAGGCCCACGCGCGCGGCGGGCAGGAGCTCGGAGCCGCCGTCGAGGTGCACCACCGACCCGTCGGCGGTCACGAGCGTGAGGGCCTCCACCTGGGTCGCGATGCCGCCGAAGCGCGCGCCCGTGCCGTGGGTGCCCGTGGAGATCGCGCCCGCGATCGTCTGCTTGTCGATGTCGCCCATGTTCTCGAGGGCGAGGCCGTGCGGGCCGAGGAGCGCCGGCAGCTGGAAGAGGTTGGTGCCCGCGCCGAGCGTCACGAGGTCGCCGTCGACGGCGAGGACGCCGTCGAGCGCGCCGATGTCGAGCTGCACGCCGTCGGTCGCCGCGATGTCGGTGAAGCTGTGGCCCGCACCGACGGTCTTGATCGGCAGCCCCCTGTCACGCGCGAACGCGACGGCCTCGACGACGTCGTCGGGCGACGACGCGAGCACGCGGTGCTGCGGGTGCGACACGTGCGACCGCCCCCAGTTGCGCCAGCGGCCGCCCCGCTCCACCCTCACAGGAACGCCTTCCCCTCACCACGGTACGTCGGCATGGTGTCCACGATACGGTCGCCGTCGACCATCGCGAACTCGTTGAGGTGCTCGCTGATCTCCCCGGACTTCGTGTGGCGCAGCCACACGCGGTCGCCGACCCGCAGGGATGCGGCGGCGGGCCCGCGCAGGGGCGACTGCACCTCGCCCGCGGCCTCGCGCGCGACGTACCGCAGCCCCTCGGGCCACACGAGCTGCGGCAGCCGGTCGGGTGCCGGCGGGCCGGACGCGATCCAGCCGCCGCCCAGGAGCGTCGCCATCTCGGGCGTGGGCTTGCGCACGACGCTCAGGGCGAAGGCCGCGGCGGGGGCGGGCGTGAAGTGGCTGTAGCCGTCGAACAGGTGCGGGCCGAACAGGCCGCTGCCCGCGGCGATCTCGGTGACCGACGGGTCGGCCGCGGTGCGCTCGAGCGACCCCGTGCCGCCACCGTTGACGAACTCGAGGTCGGCGATCTCGCGCACGGCCGCGACGACGGCGCCGCGCCGCTCGCGCAGCTCGGCGGTCGAGCTGCGCTGCATGTAGTCGACGAGGCGGCCGTAGACGGGCCTGCCGGGCGGGCGGTTCACCACTCCCGCGATCTGCGCCTCGTAGGCCATGATCCCGACGAGGCGGAAGCCCGGGCGCGCCGCTATCGCGCGCGCGAGCGCACGGGCATCCTCGACGCCCTGCACGGGCGAGCGGTAGACCCCGAGGTAGCCGAGCAGCGGCGAGCGCCACGACGCGTTCAGCTCGAGCGCGACGCGGATGGTCTCGCGCTTCGCGCCGAGCACCGCGTCGACGGCGTCGAGCTGGGCCGTCGAGTCGACCATGAGCGTGACGCGGCTCGCGAGCTTCTCGGAGCTGCCGAGCCGCTCGATCGCCGCACGATCGACCGACGGGTAGCCCACGACGACGTCGTCGACGGTCTCGGCGAGCCACAGGGCCTCGGGCAGCGTGTACGCGAGCACGCCCCGGTACCCGGGCAGGGCGAGCACCGACTCGATGACGCCGCGCACGCGGATCGACTTCGAGGCGACCCGGATCGTCGTGCCGGCCGACCTGCGCAGCATGTCGTGCGCGTTGTGCGCGAGGGCCGGCACCGACACCGCGCCGAACGGGGTGTCGAGCCCCGCGGTCGCGGCCGAGAGGCCCGGCCAGTAGGTCGCCGGGTCGTAGGCGAAGGGTGCGCTGTCGAGCTTCACTTGACGCTCCTGATCGGTAGCACGGCGAGGGCGCCGAGGGTCGCGGCGATGGCCGACAGCACGAACAGCCCCGGGAAGCCCACGAGGGCCGCGACGATGAGCGCGCCGAAGAACGGGGCCACGGCCTGGGGAACCGCTGTCGCGATGTTCATGATGCCCAAGTCTTTGCCCCGCGTGTGCGGATCCGGAAGGACTTGCGTCGCGAGCGCCTGGTCCACCGAGAGGAAGCAGCCGTAGCCGAGGCCGAGCAGGCCCGCGGCGAAGAACGCGACGCCCACGTCGGGCACGAAGGCCAGGGTGAGGGCCGCGACCGCCTGCAGCGCGGCCGCGACGAAGACGAACGGTCGGCGGCGGCCGATGCGGTCGGAGAGCTTGCCCAGCACGAGGGACGCGAGGATGACGAACACCATGTAGACGAGGGTGAGCAGGATGAGCGTGCCCTCGGGATCGTCGACCTTGAGCCCGTGCTCGAGGAACTGGTACAGCAGCGCCGTGCCGAACGCGTTGCCGAAGTTGACGAGGATGCGGCTGAGCAGCGTCCACCCGAAGTCCGGGTAGCGGCGCGGGCTGATCCAGAAGCCCTCGAGGAAGCTCGACCACGTGAGGCGGTCGGCGGCGGGCAGCACCGGATCCTTCACGAGCAACAGGAACGGCACCACGAGCAGCACGAGCAGCACCGCGAGGGCCAGGTAGCCGAGCGCCTGGTCGACGATGAGGGCGGTCACGAGCACGAGGCCGAGGATCGTGCCGATCGCCTGCGGAGCCGAGATCCACCCGGAGACGAACCCGCGCTGGTTGACGGGCACCTGATCGGAGATCGTCGCCGTGAGCGCGGCCGTGAGCACGCAGAAGCCCGTGAGGGCGAGCGACCAGAACACGCCGACGCCCACGAGCGAGGTCTGCAGGCCGAGGATGCCCAGCGACGCGCCGAACAGCAGGGCTCCCCCGGCGATCCACGGGCGGCGGCGGCCGAAGCGGCTCGTCGTGCGGTCGGAGAGTGCCCCCGTGAGCGGGTAGGCGATGAGCGCGCACACGCCCGCGATGCCCGAGATGATGCCGAAGGCGAGCACCTTCTGCACCCAGTCGTCGGTCGTGAGCTGTGCCTCGACCTGCACGGGCAGCAGCAGCTGCACGGGAGTGAGCTGGGCCATCCAGATGCCGAGCCACGCCGTCGCGAAGACGGCTATCCAGCCGCCCGTGACGGCCTTGGTGGGTTCCGCGAGTGCTGCAGTGGTCATGTCGTGCGCTCCCTTGCGCGTGCGAGCGCGGCGAGGGAGTCCGCCGCGAAGTCGAGCACCCGTTCGGCGGCCGCGGTGTCGCGGTCGGCGAGCCAGGCGAGGGTCACCCCGTCGGTGACGGTGACGACGAGCCGCGCGACATCCTCGACGGGCATCGCCCATTCGACGTTGGAGACGGCGGCGCCCTCGACGAGCACGCGCGTCACGCCCGCGCGGTAGGCGTCGTACTGCTCGGCCGCGAGGTGCTCGAGGCCGGGCGTGCGCAGGGCGTAGTGCATGAGCTCCTGCATGACCTGCTCGTGGCCCGGGTCGGCGACGACGTACTCGAGGTAGGCGCCGAGCCCGTCGCGCAGCGCGCGGCGGATGTCGCTGCCGAGCCGCAGGGACGAGAACACCGACTCCACCTCGGCGTCGACGACGTGGGAGACGAGCTCGCGCATCATCTCGGAGTGCGAGCGGAACGCGTAGTGGAAGCTCGCGAGCGACATGCCCGCCTCGGCGACTATCGCGCGCGTCGTGGCCCCCGAGACGCCGTGCCGCGCGATGACGCGGAGGGCCGCCTGCACGAGCATCTCCCTGCGCTCGGATGAGGGGATGCGGGCCATAGTGGGTCAACTGTCCCAGACGAGCGTCCCGTCCGCAACCGGTGAAGGTCCTGCGAATACCGCATACACGTTTGACCTGCACCCGAGCTTGGGCTGGGATTGAGATGGTGAGCACCTTGTCCGACCCACAGCACAGCTCGGTCCGCCGTCGCGGCGCCGTGCTCGTCGTGCTGCTCGCGGGGCTGCTGCTCGCCCTCGCATCCGCGCCGCAGGCCGCCCAGGCCGCGCCGTTCGCCGTCACCACCGCCCCCGGCACGCTCTTCTCGGGCGCCGTGACCGTGAGCGGCGCCAAGGATGCCGCGGCCACCGTCACCGTCTCCGTGCAGGGCGGCGGGCCCGGCTGCACGGGCGCCGACGCCGACCCCGAGAAGTGGACGTGCGACGTCACGGGGCTCACGAGCGGCAGCTACACGCTCGACATCACCGACGGCACCACGACCACGACGCTTCCCGTGCGCGTGCTCACGGCCCCCGTCATCACGACGACGGGCGTGACGGCGGGAACGCTCAACGGCACGGGCTACCCCGGCGCGGGCATCGAGCTCACGGGCGACTTCACCAAGTCGTGCGGCGTCGTCCCCTCCAACGGCGCGTGGAGCTGCGCGCTCGGCGTCGGCAGCGGCACGTACCACCTCGTCGCGACGCAGACGTGGGGCAACGTGAGCTCCGAGCGGGGCGGGTCGACGGCGTCGACGCCCGTCGTCGTGGACGCCATCCCGCCCGCCGTCCCCGCATTCCTCGCACCCGCCGCGGGCTCGCGCGTCGTCGGCCAGCCGACGGTGTTCTCGGGCACGGGCGAGACGGGCGCGCGCGTCGAGGTCTACGTCGACTCCGTACGCGTGTGCGTCGCCCCTGTGTCGAGCGGGTCGTGGTCGTGCAGCGCCGCGCTCTCCGACGGCACCCGTGTCGTGCAGGGCATCCAGTACGACATCGCGGGCAACTCGAGCGGCACGAGCGCCGCCTACAGCATCACCGCGGGGCCCGCGCCCGTCACGCCCGCGGAGCCGCCGAGCCGCCCGAACCCCAACCCCGCGCCCGTGCCGGCGACCCCGCTGCCGACGTCGGCGCCCGTCGCCAACGCGCCGTTCCTGCCACCGCCCGTGGGCGGCACCTCCGGCCTGCCGCCCTTCGAGACGTGGGAGCTGCCCACCGACTACGGCGCCGCGATCCCGAGCGTCTCTGCCACCAACCCCACGTCGTGGCTCCTCGGCCTCGCGCTCGGCCTCGGCTTCGCCGTGCTCGTCGCCCTGCCGCTGCGGCTGCTCGTCTCCACGTTCCGGCGCAAGCGCGGCTATGCCGTCGCCGAGCCGCGCCCCGAGGAGCCCGCGCTCCTGAGCCCGCGCGTCACCGCGGTGCTCTTCCTCGCCGCCGCGGTGCTGCTCGCCGCGCTCGCGGGGGGCGTGCAGGCCGAGGTCCGCTACCTGCGGCTCGCGATCGCCATCGGCCTCGCCCTCACCGCCCTCAACGGCGTCGCCGTGCTCGCGGCGAAGCTCATGGCCCGCACGGGGCTGATGGGCGCCGCCGGCACGGCCACGGGCATCCGCCTCGCCCCGCTGCTGCTCGCGGTCGCCGCCGTCACCGCCCTCGTCTCGCGCGTCGCCGGGATCCAGCCGCCCATCGTCGTGGGCATCGTGCTCGCCGTGCGCTTCGCGCCGGAGGTCGCGGCCCGCGCTCGCGGCATCGTGTCGCTCGTGCAGGTCGCCGCGATCGTGCTGCTCGGGTTCGTCGCCTGGATCGGCCAGAGCGCCCTCGGCCCGGTCGACGGCTTCCTCCCCTCCCTCGTGAGCGAGACCCTCGCGGCCCTCACGATCGCGGCGCTCGGCTCTGCGATGGTCATGCTCCTGCCGGTCAGCAGGATGCCCGGCCGCCTCATCTACTCCTGGTCGCGCACGGCGTGGGTTGCCGTGACGCTCGTGACCGCGACCGTCGCGGGAGTCGTCATCGCGGGCGGCAGCGGATTCCCCGTGCCGTGGGTCATCGGCGGCGCCCTCGTGTTCGCGGCCGTGAGCGTGGGAGCGTGGGCGTACGTGCACCTCATCGAGCCGCACGTGCCTGTCAGGGGCCAGTCGTAGCCTGAGCGGCATGGACATCGTGCTCATCCCCGGGTTCTGGCTGCAGGGCGATACGTGGAGCGAAGTCACGCCTCCGCTCGTCGCGGCGGGCCACACCGTGCACCCGCTCACGCTCCCCGGCATGGAGTCGGCAGCGGCCGACCGCTCGGGCATCGGCCTGCGCGACCACGTCGACGCCGTCATCGCCATCGTCGACTCCCTCCCGGGCGAGGTCGTGCTCGTGGGCCACTCGGGCGGCGGGGCCATCGCCCACGCGGTGGTCGATGCGCGGCCCGACCGCGTGGCCCGCGTCGTGTACGTCGACAGCGGCCCTCTCGCCGACGGCGGCGTCATCAACGACGAGCTGCCGGTCGTGGTCGGCGAGATCCCCCTGCCCGACTGGGACGTGTTCGAGGAGGAGGACCTCGTCGACCTCACCGACGAGCTGCGCGAGCGCTTCCGCTCCCTCGCGATCCCCGAGCCCGCGCGCGTCGCGAGCGACAAGCAGGTGCTCACCGACGAGCGCCGCTACGACGTGCCGGTCACGGTCATCGCGTGCGAGATCACGAGCGACATGATGCGGCAGTGGATCGACGGCGGCCACCCGTACGTGGCGGAGCTCGCGTCCATCAGGCACTACGAGCTCGTCGACCTGCCGACGGGGCACTGGCCGCAGCTCACGCGCCCGGCCGACCTGGGGCGCACCATCCTCGCGGCGGTGGACCGGGGCTAGTCTGGCGGTGTGATGCTGAGACGGGCTCGGGTCGCCGCGATCGTCCTCGCCGCGTGCCTCCTGCTCGGCGGCTGCGTAGCGCTCCCGGGAACGTACGACCGCGTCGACACGGCGGTGCGCGATCTGGGCCTAGACGAGGTCGGGCCGCTCTCGCAGGAGCAGCACCGCGGCGGCGTGCTGTTCTCCGGGCCGCCGACCTACTCGGCGATCGTCGGGGGCGCGCACGCGGAGGAGGCGCTCCGCGAGTGGCTCGGCGAGAACGGCTACGTGCTCATGACCGACCGTGACGGCGCGAGCACGTGGGACCTCATCACGGCGGAGGGGCACATCCTCGTCTCCCTCGCCCCGGTGCGCGCGGGAGAGCCCGTGCGCCTGCGCGAGTCGGGCAGCACGTTCACGTCCGACGTGGACGGCGCCGTGATCGAGCTCGACTCCCAGGCTCGGCGCAGCTTCCGCCCGCAGGAGACGGAGGGACTCGCCCCGTGCCCCGGCACCGGACCCGTGCGCGTGGCCGACCTCGACGACGGGCGGGACCGCACGGACTGCGACCTCGCGGGCCGCACCCTCGTGTTCCCCGACGGGTACGAGATGGCGGCGAACGCCATCCTCGTGACGGGCGCGTCGATGACGAGCGATCGGCCCTACGAGTACCACCAGTGGAACCTCGGCGTGTAGGCATGGTCGTCGCGCGCGTGTCGTGCGAGGGCGACGGCACCGAATGGTGGGGCCGCGGGTACGCGGTCGCGCTCATCCAGCTCGAGGACGGCACGTCGCGCTGCGACTAGCGGCGGCGCCCCGCCCGCATGACGGCGCCGCGCTCGCGGTGCGACATGGCCGACCACAGCGAGAGCGACGAGAGCACGCTCAGCACGCTCGCGAACGAGCCGATCGACAGCACGGAGAAGGCCGAGCCGATCGAGCCGACGGAGAGGAACGAGCCGACGCTGCCGATGGACAGGAACGAGCCGCGGCTCGCGATCGAGAGGAACGACGTGCGGGGGCGGCTCACGCCGTCCTCCGGAAGGTGATGTGCACGACGCCCGACTCGGCGGCCTCGGACGAGACCGAGTAGGACTTCTCGAGGCCCCGGAGGTCGTCCCACAGCCGCACCCCGTCGCCGAGGAGGATCGGCACGACGGCCACGTGCAGCTCGTCGATGAGGCCCAGGCCGAGGTACTCCCGCACCGTCGAGGGCCCTCCCCCGATGCGCACGTCCTGACCGCCCGCCGCCTCCACGGCGAGCGCGAGCACCTCCCGGGCCGAGCCCTGCACGAAGTGGAACGTCGTGCCGCCCTCCATCTCGAGCGACTCGCGCCTGTCGTGCGTGCGCACGAACACGGGCACGTGGAACGGCGGGTTCTCGCCCCACCAGCCCCGCCAGTCGGGGTCGTCGCGGTAGAGGCCGAGCCCGAACATCCCCGAGCCCATGACCTCCGCGCCGATCTCGACGAAGTAGTTCGCCGCGTAGCGCTCGTCGACCCCGGTGGTGCCGCTGCCGTCGGTGATGCCGAGCACGCGCTCGCGGAAGGTGCGCGTCGACGTGTACGCGTCGACGAGCCGGCCCCAGTCGGTGCCGAACGGGTTCTCGGGGGTTCCGTCGGTCGTCGTCCCGAAGCCGTCGAGGGAGATGTTGAGGTCGGCGCGCACGGTCATGGGGTCAGGGTACGCCGAAGGGGGACCCGCCGCAGCGGGTCCCCCTCCTAGGGTGTTGCGTCGACTAGCTGGCCGGAGGGGTCAGCACGGTGTCGATGAGGTACACGGTCGCGTTGGCCGTGTGCACGCCGCCGCAGATGACCTTGGCGTTGTCGACCATGATGTTGTCGCCGCTGCCGGTGACCGTGACGGTCGCACCGTTGACGGTGACGTGCATGCCGTCGATGTCAGACGGCAGGATCTGGCCGGGCACCACGTGGTACGTGAGGATGCTCGTCAGGAGCGCGGCGTTGGCCGGGTCCTTGAGCGCCTCGACGGTCGCGGCGTCGAGCTTGGCGAACGCGTCGTCGACGGGCGCGAACACCGTGAACTCAGAGCCGTTGAGGGTGTCGACGAGGTTGACGTCGGGGTTGAGCTTGCCCGAGACCGCGGCGACGAGCGTCGTGAGCAGCGGGTTGTTCGAGGCGGCGACGGCCACCGGGTCCTGCGCCATGCCGACGATGGAACCGCCACCGCTGGGGTTGGCGTCCGCGTAGGCCGCGCAGCCCGAGCCGACGAGGTCGGCGGTGAAGTCGTTCTCCATCGAGGGCTCGCTGGCAGCGGGCGCCGGGGTGTCGGTCTCGGCGGACGGTGCCGCCATGGTGCAGGCAGAGAGGCCGAAGGTGGCCACGGCCGCCAGCGTCAGTGCTGCGAACGTAGAGCGCGTCTTGAGTCGCATGTGATTTCTCCTTGTGACGAGTTGTGGGCCGGCGCTTGCCTGCCTTCGAGGGGGTCTTCGGACCATCGGCCCCAAAGGTTTGGGTGAAAGATCTCACCCCGTCGCCCGGGTGCTCGGTTCCGAATGGTGCGTAACTCGACCAACGGAGGAATCGTGCTCAGCCTCGCTCTCATCGGCTTCCTAGGAGGCCTCATCACCGGTATCTCGCCGTGCATCCTGCCCGTGCTGCCCGTGATCTTCCTCTCCGGCGGCGCCATGAGCGCCCGCTCCGGGGATGCCTCCGAACCCACCGTCTCGCGGTGGCGCCCCTATTTCGTCATCGCGGGACTAGTCGTCGCCTTCAGCGTGTTCACGCTCATCGGCTCGCTCATCCTCGCGCTGCTCAACCTGCCGCAGGACTTCCTGCGCTGGGCCGGAATCGTCGTCCTGGTGCTCATCGGCATCGGGCTCATCGTCCCGGCGTTCCAGCACATCCTCGAGAAGCCGTTCTCGTGGATCCCGCAGAAGAACGTCGGCACCGAGCGCGGCGGGTTCATCCTCGGCCTCGCCCTCGGCGCCGTCTACGTGCCGTGCGCGGGACCGGTGCTCGCGGCTATCACGGTCGCCGGCTCGACGGGCCGCATCGGCCCGGAGACGATCGTGCTCACCGTCACGTTCGCGCTCGGAGCCGCCCTGCCGCTGCTCATCTTCGCCCTCGCCGGCCGCCGCGTCGCCGAGCGCGTCAAGACGTTCCGCAAGCACCAGAAGGCGATCCGCCTCACGGGCGGCATCCTCATGATCGCGCTGTCGATCGGCCTCGTCTTCAACGTTCCGCAGCTGCTGCAGCGGCTCATCCCCGACTACACGAGCGCGTTGCAGGACCAGTTCAGCAACTCCGACCAGATCGCGGAGCAGCTCGACCTCGGCGGCCTCGAGAACGACCAGAACAAGGATCTCGACAAGTGCACGAACGGTGCGGCCGAGCTCGAGAGCTGCGGCACGGCGCCCGACATCACGGGCATCCAGCAGTGGTTCAACACGGAGGACAACCAGCCCGTCGACCTCGCCGACCTCAAGGGCAAGGTCGTGCTCGTCGACTTCTGGGCATACTCGTGCATCAACTGCCAGCGCTCCATCCCGCACATCGTGGCCTGGTACGACGCGTACAAGGATGCGGGGCTCGAGGTCATCGGCATCCACTCGCCCGAGTACGCCTTCGAGAAGGTCCCGGCCAACGTCATGGCGGGTGCGAAGAACTTCGGCATCACCTACCCCGTGGCCCTCGACAACAACCTCAGCACCTGGACCAACTACCGCAACCGCTACTGGCCCGCGCACTACCTCATCGACGCTGACGGCACCGTGCGCCACATCAAGTTCGGCGAGGGCGGCTACCAGAACACCGAGAAGCTCATCCGCGAGCTGCTGCTCGAGGCGAACCCGAACGCCGTGCTCCCCGCGGCCACCGAGGTCGCCGACGACACCCCCGAGTCGGGCAGCACGACGCCCGAGACGTACCTGAGCCTCGGCAAGGTGCAGAACTTCGGCGGGACCGAGAAGTACGCGTCCGGGGCGAACGAGTACTCGTTCCCGAAGACCCTCGCGGACGACAGCTTCGCGCTCGACGGCAACTGGACGCTCGACTTCCAGAACGCGACGCCGACCGACAAGGGTGCCCGCATCAAGCTCAACTACACGGCGAGCGAGGTGCGCATGGTCCTCGGCGGAACGGGGACCGTGACGGTCAAGGTCGACGGCAAGACCCAGGTGATCAAGGTCTCGGGCACGCCGGACTCGTACTCGATCATCCCCAAGGGCGACACGATCTCGCAGGGCACGCTCGAGGTCACGGTGAGCCCGGGCGTCGAGGCCTATTCGTTCACCTTCGGATAGACCGCCGCTCGGGAGCGGAGCCCGGCACCTGTGCACCTGCCTGCGGGCAGGGGCACGGGTGGCCGGGCTTCGCCGCGCCCGCCGGTTCGGTAAGCTGGCGGGAGGTGAGCCGGGAAGTCTGGTCGGCGGGCAGGGTGACTGCTCTCGTGCAGTCCTCACGCTCGGAAGGTAGCCCATGAGCCTCCCACCGTCCCGCTTGCCCCAGCCCCTCCACGAGATCTGGCGCGGGGTGCACCACACCCTCCAACACGACACCGTCGGGGGTGCACTCCTTCTGACAGCGACCGTACTGGCTCTCATCCTCGCGAACTCGCCGGCTGCGGCGTTCTACGAGAGTGTGCGCGACGCCAGGTTCGGCCCCGAGGCGCTCCACCTCGACCTCTCGGTCGGGCAGTGGGCGGCCGACGGGCTGCTGGCCATCTTCTTCTTCGTCGTGGGGCTCGAGCTGAAGGAGGAGTTCGTCGTCGGCAAGCTGCGCAACCCGCGCACCGCCATCCTGCCGATCACCGCAGCCGTGGGAGGTGTCGCCGTACCCGCGCTCATCTACACGCTCGTCACCCTGCAGTCCGGCGAGGGTGCCCTGCGCGGGTGGGCGATCCCCGCTGCGACGGACATCGCCTTCGCGGTCGCCGTGCTCGCAGTGGTGGGCCGCAACCTGCCGCCCGCACTGCGCACCTTCCTCCTCACCCTGGCCGTGGTCGACGACCTCTTGGCGATCTCCATCATCGCGATCTTCTACACGGACGACCTGCAATGGGTGCCGCTCGCCCTCGCCCTCGTGCCGATCGGCGTGTTCGCCCTCGCCGTGCGCCGGGGCATCCGGAGCTTCTGGATCCTCTTCCCGCTCGGCGTGATCACGTGGGGGCTCGTGCACGCGTCCGGCATCCATGCCACGGTCGCGGGAGTCGTCCTCGGCTTCATGGTGCCCGTTGTCGCGACCACGAGGGCACGCGTGAAGGTGGGGGCCGATGCCGAGGGCGCACCGATCTACGAGGGCTTCGCCGCCCACTTCGCCGACCGCTGGAACTCGGTGTCGACCGCGGTCGCCGTGCCGGTCTTCGCGTTCTTCTCGGCGGGGGTCGCGATCGGCGGGCTGGCGGGGCTGGGCGAGTCGTTCCGCGACCCCATCGCCCTGGGGATCATCGGGGGCCTCGTCATCGGCAAGGTCGTCGGCATCACCGGAACCACGTTCCTCGTGACGCGCCTGCCGGGACTCGCACTCGACCCGGCGCTGAAATGGATCGACATGGTGGGGATGGCCTTCATCGCCGGGGTCGGTTTCACCGTGTCGCTGCTGGTGGGAGAGCTCTCGTTCGGTGCCGGAAGCGAATCGGACGGCCACGTCAAGGTGGGCGTCCTGGCCGGGTCGCTCATCGCCGCGACGATCGGAGCGACCATTCTCAGCGTGCGGAACCGAAGCTACCGTCGGCTCGCCTGAGGCTTCACACCCACTTCGGTGTCGCGAGGAGCAGCGGCCGCCGTGCCACGGATCTGGACTCGGCGACCGACTGCAGTCACGCGGGGGTCGCCGCAGCGGCCCCCTCGAGCGGAGCGCGCTCGAACTCGAACACCAGCCGCGCGGGGATCTTGCCGGAGAGCACCTGCTCGATAGACGCATTGACGTCCTCGATGTGGCGGCTCTCGCCGATCACGCGGGTCCTGCCGAGCGCGTGAAGGGCGAAGACCTCCGCGAGGTCCTGACGGGTCCCGACGATCGACCCGATGATGGAGATGCCCTTGAGCACCGTCTCGAAGATGGGGATGTTCATCTCTCCGGCGGCCGGCAGTGCCACGCAGATGAGGCGGCCACCGCGGCGGAGTGAGGCGAACGCCTGCTCGAAGACGGAGGAGCTCGCGGCGAGTACGACGGCGACGTCGGCGCCGCCGAGTGCCTGGATGGCGGTTGCCGGGTCGGTCTCGCTCGCGTTGACCGTGTGCGCGGCGCCAAGCTCCCGGGCGAGCTCGAGCTTCGCCGCCTCGACGTCCACGGCGACGACCGTGCCGCCCATGATCCGGGCGTACTGCACGGCGAGATGGCCGAGGCCCCCGATGCCGAACACCGCTACCCGCTCCATCGGACGGACATTCGCCACCTTGAGGGCCTTGTAGGTGGTGACCCCGGCACACGTCAGCGGTGCGGCGTCGAAGGCGCTGACGCCGGCAGGGACCGGCACCACGAACTTGGCCGACGCGACCGCGTACTCCGCGAACGCCCCGTCGACGGAGTAGCCGCTGTTGCGCTGCGACTCGCAGAGAGTCTCACGCCCGTCGATGCAGTACTGGCACTCGCCGCAGGCGTATCCGAGCCACGCGATCGCCACGCGCTCCCCGATTGCTCGCGACGTGACGCCGTCGCCGACGGCTTCGACGATTCCCACACCCTCATGGCCAGGGACGAACGGGAGGCCGGGCTTCACCGGCCAGTCGCCGTGCGCGGCATGGATGTCGGTGTGGCACAGGCCGCTCGCCTCCATGCGCACCAACACTTCGCCCGCGGCAGGGACCGGCATGGCGCGGTCCTCCACGACGAGAGGAAGATCGAAGCTCGATACGACTGCAGCTCTCATGATTCGACGCCCTTCCATGGGCCCGCACACTTTGTGGGCTCACAGAGGCACTCTGCTCTCCGTCACGAGCTTGGGGCAGGGTCTAAGGTCCCGTCACCGAACGTCCGACGCCGCGAACCGGGAGGCTGCGTCAAGGTGGGTGTTCTGGCCGGGTCGTTCGCCGCGACCATTCTCAGCGTGCGGAACCGCAGCTACGGGTGCCCCGCGCGGAGCAGCGGCCGCCGTGCCACGGATCTGGACTCGGCGACCGACTGCTGTCAAGCAGGGCCGCCGCGATCCGGACATGATTCCCTAGATCGAATCCTCCCAGCGCGCGGGCCAAACCCGTCGCCCTTGCGCGACGCTGGCCGATGTGCACTGGGGGCACCGGGCGGGCCGGCCGCACCGCGTCGTGCCCCCGACAGGGACTCGAACTCGTATCTACGACTGTTTGGGGTGCATTGAACTCACAAGAACCCCGGAAAATCAACGGTCTTGGGGTGGTGTGATCACCCCACATCACATGGTTTTTCGTACGGATGTGGGCAAAATGTGGGCACGGGTTGGGACCGCCTTCGCGAATTATCTTTAGCATCAGCTCGTGGACACCTGACGAATAGTCGGGCCGGACGGATAGCTTTGTCCCGACAGAATTGAGCGAAATTGGCACGTCCGTATAGAGCGCTATTCAGAGGTCGAGTTTCGATCCGCCCGTGGCGCGTAGGCGCTCTCGTGAACGTGCGATCGGCTACGGAAGTCGAAGAAGCCATTCGATCGCTCACCAATGTGTGGGGTGGCGTTTTTCTACCGATATTGGACATTGATGCTCCACTCTCGGAGCTTCGCTTAACAGCCCGCATGCTCGATTTAGACAGTTTGTTCGCAGAGTCACCGGCTGGTGACTTGGAAGACCTGCTTCGGATCCCCGGGTACATGTGGCGAGGTCGCGGGGACTGGGGTCCGTTCGCGGACGACGAGGCCGGATTTCGCAAAGGCCTACTTGATGTCACCGCGATAGCCAATACCAGTATCGAAAGGCGGGCGCGACGTGTACCTCGCGAGAAGACGCTGGCGTGGCTCGCTTTCGCAGGATGGGGAGCGGACCTTGAGCATGAATCTCGTCCCATCGAACTAACCCGAGCCGGCCTTGTCTCGCGACTGTCATACGTGGATCCGATCCCTCAAGGGCTATTTGTAATTCGCCCAGAATCCGCTGCGGACGTGGCATGGTTCTGGACCTGCAGGTCGCTGGGCGGCGAGTGCTATCCGTTGGAAGTCGGCCAGTCAGTTCTAAACGACGTGGTGTTCGGCGAGTTGGACAGCAAAGGAATCCCCAGCGGCCCTACGCCCGCGCCGAATGTCCCTGGCCCGCCGAGATTGGATGTGTGGGGGTGGGACGATCTGACTTTGGATCAGAAGTCGCAAATTGACACTTGGGTCGTCGGGCAAGGAGGGACCGTACGAGGTCTGGGTCGAGAACATGCAATGGCGGGGGCGTGGTTTCCCGGATTTGAGAAGGTCGCATCAAGGAGCTTTCGCAAGGAAGCGGATCCAGATTCCCTCCGGATAAGCGTCGAGCTTCCTGCCTTTCCCTTCAAGGATCTTGGGTTCCTGCCGGGCATCGTCGCAGCTGAGATTGATTTTCACGAGGCTAGCGGCCTCGATCCGAGGTTGACCGCGGCCGTTCCGCCGCACCGACGCCATGCGAAGCTTATTGAAGGCGCGCTCGGCAGTGCCGTGGATCACGTTCGGGTGTCCGCGGTTGGACCAGTGCTTGGCGTGCAAGCCGGTGCCGACGAGGTAACCGTTCCTCTGGCCAGCAATCTCGATGTCATGCGACTTCTATTCGACGATCCCCCAGTGCGAACGAGCCAATCCGACGACGGGAAGTTCCAGAGCCGAGTCGCCGAAATGTTCGGGGGAGGGATGAGCGGCGCACTAACGCAACCCGGCATACGAGCAGCCATAGAGCGCGTGGCTGATAAGGGTGCAGGCGTGACACTAAGCGAATTGACGAACGTATTTGCGAAGGCGCGAGGTGACTGGCCCGATCGGATCTATCGAAGCCGCCTGTCACAAGCGGATTACGACCGAGCAGAAACTCGTAGGCTCCTCAATTCAGGTCTCCTAATCCCCATGCTCGACCTACAGTGCACTTCTTGCCGGGTTGTCAGCAAGGTTCATCCAAATGACTTAAACACCTCTGTTCGATGCGAGTTCTGCAACGAAGACTTCAACTTGGCAATCGCATTGGCGTTGGCAAAACCGACTTGGCGTTATCGACTTGCGGCACACCTTCCGTCCGAGAAGATTCGGGCGATGCTCCCCGCAGTTGCCGCTCTTTCAGTTCTGTCAGCAATGCACGTGGTTGAGGGGCCGCCCATGAGCCACGTGTTGGGATTGGAGGTGACTATTCCGAATCGCAACCCCGTCGAAGTTGATGTTGCGGCCATCCTCCACGAAGACGATTGGACTGTGGTTCTCGGCGAAGTAAAAAGTCACCATCCGATCGACCAGAATGACGTGGAAAATTTAGCCCACCTTCAGGATCTGCTGCTGGAAAAGGAAACCCTCTCCGTCGTTATGTTCGCAACCCTCAAGCTCGAATTCAACGAGGATGAGCGGAATCTATTTCGAACCCTGATCGAGCAAACGACAAGATCGGTCGAACGAAATGGAAGCAGGCTGCCAATCATGCCTCTCCTGTTCACCCAGCACGAACTGTCGGTGCCGTGGGGTGACGAAGCGCATCCATGGAGATGGCGGAAGGCGGGTCAGGGTGGGATCTTTGGAACGGCCATCGAATCCTGCAGAAAAAACTTGGGACTAATCGACTTCAAGATGTCCAAGGGCGGAACTGAATACGTCTGGTCAGAGTAGTTTGACCCTCCCTCCAGTCATGCAAATTGCCGTAGTTGCGCCATTCACGCTGTGCGGCGAGAACTGGCACGCCCTGCCTTCGCGAGCATGCCGCATCTCCACTTGGCCCTAAGGGCCACGGTGATCGGAGCGCATCCCTCGGCGGCGATGATCACGGTGATCGCCCCCGCGTCCAACCTCGAGGTCGTCATCCCAACCAAATCACCCGAGTCGGCGCAGGAGCTCGAGGACGCCGCCCCACCTGCTCTGCCCCTACTCCAACGCCACGCGAGGCAATATCGACGTGACCATCGTCGTCTCCGACGACTGACTTCTGGGCGGTAGGGGGCGTCCGCAGAATTTCCTAGCGGCGCGGACCCCTTATTGAGCTGCCCTCGGAGTGCGCGATCTCCAGAGGAACGTCGCAAGGACAGGGATCGTGTATAGCACCCAGGCGATGGCCTGTGCCCACGTTGTCTCCGGCGTGAAGTTGAGCGTGCCACGCAGGAGGGTGCCATACCAACTGGTTGGCGGGATCACCGCGGTGACGTCGAACGCGAGGGATTGCAGACCCGGGATGAGGCCGGCCTCCTGCAAGTCGTGCACACCGTATGCCAGCACCCCGCCCGCAATGATGATGAGCAGCACGCCCGAATAGGTGAAGAACTTCGAGAGGTTGATACGCAGAAGGCCCCGGTAAATGAGGAAGCCGAGCACTACTGCGGACAAAATCCCGAGACCTGCACCTAGGAGAGGAACAGTTGTCGAGCCCGTCGACTGCACCGCCGTCCAGAGGAAGAGGGCCGTCTCGATCCCCTCGCGGCCGACCGCGAGGAAAGCGACGAGGACGAGCCCCCATGCTGCGCCGTCGAGGTGCTTGTCGATGTCGCCGTGGAGCTGGCCCTTCAGATCGCGTGCGGTGCGGAGCATCCAGAAGACCATCCACGTCACGAAGCCGGTGGCGATGATGGAGAGAGAGCCACCGATGATCTCCTGCGCCTGGAAGCTGAGTCCGTAGGTGCCGAAGGTCAGGAGCGCACCGATTCCCAGCGCGAGCGCTGTCGCGAGGCCGACGCCCAGCCAGAGCTTGGCGAGGGAGTCCCGGCGGTCGATCTTGACGACGTAAGCGATGAGGATTGTAACGACAAGGGCCGCTTCGAGCCCCTCGCGCAATCCGATGAGGTAGTTGGCAAGCACAGGGTTACGTAAGTCGATCGGAGCGCGATCGTCCATGAGAGAAGTCTCAGGCAAATACCGAAGGCGCTACCTACGCACATTGGGCGCCAGGCCGACAGTTGGTTCAGGATCACGGCTCGCTGGCATCAAGAGCTAGACGCTCCGCTCGAGCAGTGCGCCAGACCGCACGAGCCGCATCGGCGTTCAGGAACCCGATAAGCACCCCGACAACGATGTCGGGCCACCCTGATGTCGAGATCAGCCCGACGACGGCCGCCAAGATCATCGCGACGTTCGCAAGAGAGTCATTCCGTGCGGACAACCATGCAGCTCGAACCATGCTTCCCGGATGCTGCCTGTGTCTCGCCAGGAGGATGGCGCAACCGAGATTCACCACAAGGGCACCGGTCGCTGCGAGGGAGAACGCCGTGAACTCCGGCGGAGTGGGCTGCAGGATCTTCTGCACGGCAGTCCAGACCGTGGCAATGGCTGGCACAAGGATGACGAAAGCAAGTACCCCGCCGATGGTGGCGCGAGCTCGGCGCGACCACGCGAACGCGAAGAACACCAGCAGGTTGACGCTGGTGTCCTCGAGAAAGTCGACACTGTCCGCGAAAAGCGACACTGAGCCGATGAGGCGGGCGACAGTAAATTCAATGACGAAGTAGCCGAAGTTCAGGAGGGCGACGATGAGCACGACCCGTCGAACTGCGGCGTCCTTCGGATCCATGCCCGGAGCATACCCGCGGACAAGCTGAGAAGACTCTCACCGTCATACCCTGTGGTCTGCATGAGATCGCCACCTGCGGCTTCCACACTGTCGTGGAAGGAGGTGTCCATGCGCGTTCTCGTCGTGGAAGACGACCCCGCTATTCAACGGTCTCTAGCGCAGACCCTGCGCGAGGCCGGCTACGCGGTCGACCTCGCCGGAGATGCTGCGGATGGCCTTCGTGCGTTCATGATCGAGCCCGTGGATGTCGCGGTACTCGATGTCCGCCTGCCGGGCATGCCCGGCGGTGGCATTGAGTTGTGCCGTCGCATCCGAGAGATTTCGCCGGAAGTGCCGATCCTCATGCTGACTGCGATCGACTCGGCGGCCTCGAAAGTGCTGGGCCTAGATGCGGGAGCCGATGATTACCTGACCAAACCGTTTCACATTGAGGAGCTGCTCGCGCGAGTTCGAGCGCTTCTGCGCCGAGCTCCACGCGCACGCGCGGAAACGGTCGCGGTAGGGACCATGCAACTCGAGCCCAGCACAAGGTCGGTCATACGGCTCGGGCGCCGGATCGAGTTAACGGCCAAGGAGTACGCGGTGCTCGACTACCTAATGCGCAATGCCGGCACGATCGTGAGCGCCTCGGATTTGATCGATCACGCTTGGGACAGCAACTACGAGGGATACAGCAATGTCGTCCAGACCTACATCCGCTACGTGCGTCGCAAGCTGACGATCCAGGGGCAGCCCGACCCGATCACGACCTTCCGCGGCAGCGGCTATTCGATCGACGCCGACTCATGATCTTTCGACGGGCGAAGCTGCGCCTCGCGCTCTCCTACGCAGCCGTGCAGCTCGCTCTGTTCGCGGCCTTCGGTTTCGGCATCTACTACTACGTGACAACAGCCTTCGACTACGACGTCGCTGAGGGCGACTCGGCCGTCGCCACCGCTGAGGCCGGATTCGCGACCCTTCGAAACGGGATCGTCATCACCTATCTGGCCCTCGTGGTGCTCATACCCGTGACGAGCTACGCGCTCGCATCACTGGCGATGCGGCCGATCCTCGCGAGCTTCGAGGCACAGCAGCGGTTCATCGACGACGCGTCCCACGAGTTCCGCACACCCCTGACCGCGCTTCAAGCTCAGCTCGAACTAGGACTGAGCCGACAACGGTCCACACCCGAGTACCGCACGATCCTCGGACACTCCTTGCACTCCACCGCGCAGCTCAGCGAGACTCTGGATGGTCTCCTCCTGCTGTCCCGCGGAGCGCATGACGCCAACGTCGCGATGCGCGAGACGGAGGTTGGCTCGATCGTCGCAGATGCCGTCGACCAGCTCGCTCCCGCCGATGCGGCGCGAGTGCTTCAACCGAATCCACCGGAACTTCGCATCTCAGCTGCGCCATCGATGCTCACACGCGCGATCGTGAACCTGCTCACCAACGCACTGCGGTACTCCACCGCCGGATCTCTGGTGTCGATAAGCGCCTCCAGGCACGGTGGCATGGTGCGGATCAGCGTCGAAGATCACGGCACTGGCATGTCTCGCGAAGATCAGGATCGGGCATTCGACAGGTTCTGGCGGGGCGACGACTCCCGCTCGAGCGAGGGCCGGGGCCTCGGTCTTTCCATCGTGAAGGAGATCGTCGGCCTGCACGGTGGGCGGGTCGAACTCGAGTCTGAGCTGGGAGTCGGCACAACGGCATCCGTGGAGCTTCCGCTCTCACGGTGATCCCACGAAGGGCTTTCTAGCGTTGTTGACATGGCGGTATTCGATCGCCGGAACAGGGAGAAGACACATGAGCAAGCTCAAGACCGCGCTGGCAACCTCGGCTGTCATCGTGCTCTCGGTGGTGGGAGGCGGGCTGGTCATGGCCCTGCCCGCTCAGGCCGCGACGAAGGCTATCGTCCAGATCACCGGTGTCGACGATGGCACCAACGACGGCGAGACCAACGACGACGGTGTGGAAGATGGCATCAACGACGGCGAGACGGCCGACGACCAGGGTGTCGAGGACGGCACCAACGACGGCGAGACGAACGACGACGCCGGCAACTAGCTAGAGCAGAGGCGGGGTCGGTCGACGATCCGTCGGCCGGCCCTCGTCATTCCAGCGGGAAGGACACCTCGACCGTGAGCCCGTCACCGGGCCGGTTGTCGAGGGCTATGTCGCCACCGGACACCGACACGATTCCGGCGACGATCGAAAGGCCGAGGCCCGCGCCTCCGCCGGTACGCGCATAGTCGGCCCGTGAGAACCTGTCGAATGCGAGGGGTACGAAGTCTTCGTCCATGCCTCCGGCCGTGTCGGCGACTCGAAGCAGCACGTGCGTATCGCGCGCAGCGAGTGAGAGCTCGATGAGCCCCGTCTCCCCCATCGCGGCGAGGGCGTTGCCCACGAGGTTGTCGCATACGCGGCCGAAGTCGGCATCGCTCACCGCGACCGTGCGGTCGTCACCGAGAGCAGTCGAATATTCGATGCGGATGTCGCGGCCGCCCACGCGCTGCCGCCCGCGATCAGCGGCATCGGAAAGCTCGCGTGCGAGCTCGAGGATTGTCGCGGAGCCGGGCGTCGCTTGCGCGTCGATGCGGGAGAGTTCAAGCATCGAAGTGGCTAGGGCCGACAGCCGCGCAAGCGTGCGCTGAGCCGCCTGCACGTCAGCTTGCATCTTGGGAAGGGTGTCGGCCTGCCGCTGGGCGAGCTCGAGCTGCGTCTGGATGATCGCGAGAGGCGTGCGGAACTCGTGTGACGCATCTGAGACGATCTGCCGCTCTCGCTCGGCCGAAGTGCGTAGTTGGCTGATGAGCTCGTTGAGCGTGATGGCGAGGTCGGAGATCTCGTCGCGGGCGGGGCCCACCGGCAGCATCTCGTCGCCCGGTGCGGAGACCAATGTGGCAGCGCTGCGCCTCAGGCGATCGACGGGGCGGAGGGCGGCGGTTCCGATGAACCATGTCGCCGCACCGAAAGCGAGGTTGATCGCGGCGATGCTTGCGATGAGCAGGAACGCGACCTGGTTGAGCACGGAGGTCTCGACGTCGTCGCGGTTGGCCGTGATGACCTTCCAGACACCCTTGTCGGTTTCGACACTCGTGACTCGAACGAGGAAGGTGACGGATCCGGTGGAGACGTTGCGGGTCGCGTCGGGCCCGTCGGTGAGGGCATCGAGTTGAGCGGTAAGCGCATCCGGGAGCGTGTTCACCTGAGTGACAGCGTCGGGGCTGACGACGGCTACGAGCTGGTCGGCACCCGGCGGGTCTACTTCCTCAGTGCCATCCGCTGTCAGGGCCGTCAGGTACGGACCCTCGACGTTCTCGAGCACCCTCACTTGGCCGTCGTAGACGATGCGCTGCACCTGGGTGAAGATGACGATCCCCGCGACTATCGAGATGAGGACGGCGATGATGAGACTGCCACCCGTGATCCGTGCCCGGATGGTGAACCGGGAAAGGTTCACTTCGTCGTCGCGATCAGCTGGAATCCCACGCCGCGCGCGGTCACGATACTCACGGGAGACTGCACGGTGTCGAGCTTCTTACGGACGTAGCTGACGTACTGGTCGACGATGTTCGGGTCGATGTACGACACCGAGCCCCAGATCGAGTCGATGATCTCCGCGCGCGGCATGACTCGCGTGGCGTTCTCGGCCAGCAGGCGCAGCAGGTCGAACTCGGTGCGACTAAGTCTTAGTTCTTTTCCGCCCGCGGTGATCTCGTGGCGGGTCAGGTCGATCTGCAAGCCGCCCACATCGAGCCGGGACGCGCCGATCGAGTCACGCCGACGGAGCGCCCTCAACCGAGCGGCGAGTTCGGCGAACTCGAACGGCTTCGTCAGGTAGTCGTCCGCCCCGACGTCGAGCCCGCGCACCCGATCGTCGACGGCATCCCGTGCCGTCAGCAGGAGGATTGCCAGGCCGTTGGTCTGCTCCCGCAGCCGCCGGCAAAGCTCGAAGCCGGACATGCCGGGGAGCATCACGTCCAGCACCGCGATGTCGTAGGGTCCCTCGGCGGCGAGCGTGATCCCGTCGATACCGTTGTCGGCGAGGTCGACCGCGTAGCCCTCGCCGCGCAGCCCCCTGGCCAGGAGGGCTGCCATCTCGGGCTCGTCCTCGACTACCAGAATGCGCAGGGCCACGCGGTCCACCTTCCGTTGTGTTGCGATACTAGGCGGCTACGGGCTCGAGTGCGGCCGCTCGGCGCTGACGCCCGACCTTGATTCCGAGGTAGGTGGCGACCGCGACGATGACGACCAGGAAGACAACGCTCGTTGCCGTGGCCCCGATACCGAGGCCGCCGTCCGCGGGAGCCTGTGACAACAGGTCACCGATGGACGCGCCGAGCGGACGGGTGAGGACGTACGCCGCCCAGAAGCAGAAAACGACGTTCGCGTGGAAGACGAATCGAGCGATCACGATCACCCCGATGAGCGAGGCGAACAGGATGACTCCCACCAGGTACCCGAGCCCGAGGCCCTCGGTGATCAGGTCACCCGACGCAGTGCCCAGCGCGAAGGTGAACAGGATTGCCACCCAATAGAACGCCTCCCGGCGGCGCGTGAAGATGGTGTGGATGGAGAGCGTGCGCTCCCGGTAGAACCAGATACCGAACGTGACGGCGAGGAGCACACTGAAGATGATCGTGCTCACCCACAGCGGGAGGCCGATGACATCAGTCAGGTTGTCGGTGATGAGGGTTCCCACCACGCTGATGAGAACGACGACGGTCCAGTAGGCGCCCGAGGTGTAGCGCTTGGTAACGAACTGCGCGATCAGCGCGGCAATGAGAAGCGCCCCCATGATGTAGGTCGTGATTTGAAGACCGAGCCCAACGTCGACGTTGAGGTAGTCGGCGAAGGTCTCACCCGTGGTGGTTGAGAGGATCTTGATAACCCAGAAGGCGAAGGTGATCTCGGGCACCCTGTTGAACAGGATGGTGCGTACGTGCTCAGGCAGAGTGGAATTTGTCATGCCCACACAATCCCGGGGTTGGCTTACGGTCAGCCCGTGATCGGGGCCCGGTCCGGTGAAGGTTCTTTCAGAATGCGAGCCCTACCGGCGCTCACTGACGCAGCAACGACAAGCGCAACGGATGCCCCCAGCACCGCGCCGGCGAGCACGTCGGAGAGCCAGTGCACCAACAAGTAGTTGCGGCTGACGGCCATGAGCGGGATCCACACGGCCGCGAGGACCCGCGACCACACATACGGAAACGCGATGGCCAAAGCGACCGTGATCGCCGCCGCTGTCGTGGTGTGACCCGAAGGGAACGACGTCGAACCGGCCGGAACTATCCCATCGGTGGGTCGCGGCCGCGCCACCGCCGTCTTGATGAGCGACGCGACTCCGGATGCCACGGCGACCGTCAGCGCGACCGAGACCGCCGAGGCGAAGTGGCGCCTCGCGGCGAGGCCTGCAACGATCACCACCGTGACGATGGTCATCGAGAGCGTCCCTCCAGCAATGTTGAGGAATCGGGCCACCGCGTCGGCCACGGGGTTGTGCTGGGCCACGAGGAAGTCGTGCCAGGGCTGATCGAGTCCGAACGGCAGGTCAGCACCCGTGGTCGCGATGACGAGTCCGGCCACGATGACGATCGAAATGCCGAGGGCACCGACGAAGGCCGCAGGTGGTCTGGATCCGATCATCCCCCGACGCTAGGGAGGCCGACTGTGCGCATCGGTGGCACAGGGCATCCCGCTTCTGAAAGTGTTCTCACGGAAGTGCCCCGATCCGGCGGCATGAAACGGGTGCCACCCTGCGAGGATCTGCCGGTGCTCATCAACCGTGTCCCTCAGGTCACCGCCCTGTTCTGGATCCTCAAGCTCCTCACCACGGGAATCGGCGAGACGGCCTCGGACTTCCTTGTGAAGTCCTTTGACCCGGTCCCCGTAGTTCTCGGTGCGGCGGCCCTCTTCGTTGTCACGTTCATCCTCAAGGTCTCGGCCGCACGGTACTCCCCGTGGCGTTACTGGCTCTTCGTGCTCATGGTCGCCGTGTTCGGCACCATGGTGGCGGATGTCACGCACCTCGCGCTCGACGTGCCCTACGCCGTGTCCACTACCGTCTTCGCCGTCGTCCTCGGGGTTGTCTTTGTGGTGTGGTGGCGCGTCGAGCGCACGGTCTCGATCCATGACGTCACTTCCCGGCGACGCGAGATCTTCTACTGGTCAGCGGTGCTCGTGACTTTCGCGCTCGGCACGGCGTTCGGCGATCTCACCGCAGTCACCCTCGGGCTCGGCTACCTCGCATCGGGCCTGATCTTCGCGGTGCTGTTCGCGCTACCGCTCGTACTGACCAGTCTCCGCGTCGCCGAGATCACGACCTTCTGGATCGCCTACGCACTCACCCGTCCGCTCGGTGCCTCGTTCGCCGACTGGATCGCCGTCGATGGCGCCCGCGGAGGGCTCGCCGCTGGCACGGGCGTGGTGAGCGTCGTCGGCCTAGCAATCATCGCGGTCGTCATCGCCGTCGCCCAGCGGCGACAGCCTTCCTGAAAGCCTTCGCACTTCGTACGCGTGGTCTTCACCTAGGGTCATCGGTATGGGCCTGTGGATCGGAACGGCGGTGGCTCTGATGCTGCTTGCGGCGATCGCCACGCTCGGGCTCAGTGGCTTCCGGATCGCTCAGCCGCGAGCTGCCCTGTTCGCGCTACTGCGAGCGGTGCTGCAACTAGGTGCGCTGAGCCTGGTACTCACGGGCATCCTGAAAGACCCGGTCTGGGTCGGGATCGGTCTCGGCGTGATGTTCGCCGCGGCTGTCGGCACGGCCGCGCGGCGCTCGCGATCCCCTCTGCTCCCGTTGGCGGCATCCATGCTTATCGGCCCGCTCGTGGTCATGACCATCGTCTTCCTGACGGGAGCCATCGAGTTTTCCCCTCGATACGTGCTTGCGATCGGTGGCATCGTCATCGGCAACACGATGACTATCGCGATCCTCACGCAGCGCGTCTTTCGCACCTCGGTACTCGACCACTGGGACGAGGTCGAGGGCTGGCTCGCACTCGGCGCCACCCCGCGCCAGTCGACACTCGACCTCGGGCGCCGCGCCATCCACACCGCCCTCCTGCCGTCGATCGACCAGACTCGGACGACGGGGATCGTGGTGCTGCCCGGCGCGTTCGTCGGCGCGATCTTCGCCGGGGCCTCGCCCCTCGAGGCCGGAAGATTCCAAGTCGTCGTGCTCGCCTGCATCCTCGCCGCCGGCGTGCTCACGAGCGTGACCCTCGCCCGGCTGAGTGGCTCTGTGGCAGAGCGCGCTACCTGAAGTGTCTCGTCTGGAATCTCTCGGGCGCCGCTCTCTGGACGGCCACTCTCACGACTCTGGGCGCGTCAGGTACGCCGTCTTGAGATGTACCCAGACGTTCGATTCCTCACCATGGGCCGCGTTGGACCATAACGCTAAAACTGACCCAACCTCCGCCCAAACAATGGGAAGTTGACCCGCACCGCGTCGTGCCCCGGCAGGGACTCGAACCCTGACTACAACGATTTTAAGTCGCTTGCCTCTGCCAATTGGGCTACCGGGGCGGCAGCCCCACGGTACTCGCTGGCTACGCCTTCGGGCGGGAGGCGAACTCCTCGAACGCGGCGCGCGGGTGGATGCGCGTCTCGAACGAGGCGATGTCGCGGCCCACGAGGAAGTTGACGATCCAGTTGGCGAAGACGCGCGTCTTGCGCTCCCACATGGGCATCGCGAGGCCGTGGTAGCCACGGTGCATAAACCACGCGAGGAGGCCCTTGACGGCGATGTTGCCCGACTGGAACACGCCGTTGTAGAGGCCGAGGCCCGCGACGGCGCCCTGGTTCTTGTGGAAGTACTCCTTGGGAGCCTCGCCGCGCAGGTCGGCGACGATGTTCTTCGCGAGGAGCTTGGCCTGGCGCACCGCGTGCTGCGCGTTGGGAACGCAGAAGCCGCCCACGCCGCCGCCCGACAGGTCGGGCACCGCGGCGACATCGCCCGCGGTCCACGCGTCGGCGATCACGCCGTCGTCGCCCACGATCTGCAGGGTGGCGTTGGCGCGCAGTCGGCCGCGCTCCTCGATCGGCAGGTCGGTGTTGCGGATGACCGGGTTGGCCATGACACCCGCTGTCCACACGATCGTGTCGGACTCGAACTTCTCGCCCGTCGACAGCTCGATGACGCCGTCGGTCGCCGAGGCGAGCTGGGTGTTGAGGTGGATCTGCGCACCGCGCTGGGCGAGGCTCTTGATGACCCAGAGGGCCGTCTTCTCCTTGACCTCGGGCATGATGCGCCCCATGGCCTCGATGAGGTGGAAGTGCGTGTCTTCGAACGTGATCGTCGGGTAGCGCTTCACGAGCGACGACGCGAGGCTGCGCATCTCGGCGAACGCCTCGATGCCCGCGAAGCCGCCGCCGACCACGACGAACGTGAGCAGGCGCTTCTTCTCGGGGCCGTCGGGCAGGTTCGACGCCTTGTCGAAGTTGGTGAGGATGCGGTCGCGCACGGCGACCGCCTCCTCGATGTTCTTCATGCCGATGGCCTGGTCGGCGACACCGGGGATGGGGAACGTGCGGCTCACGGCACCCGCGGTCATGACGACCACGTCGTAGCTCTCGGTCCACGGCTCGCCCACGGCGGGCGTGATGGTCGCCGTCTTGGACGCGTGGTCGACGTGCGTGACCTTCGCGGTGACGACGCGGGTCTTCTTGAGGTGGGCGCGGTGCGCGACGATCGCGTGGCGCGGCTCGATGGAACCCGCGGCGACCTCGGGGAGGAAGGGCTGGTACGTCATGTACGGCAGCGGGTCGACCATGGTGACCTCGGCCTCGCCGCGGGAGAGCCACTTCTCCAGCTTGAGAGCAGTGTAGAACCCGGCATAGCCGCCGCCGACGATGAGAATCTTGGGCACGAGTGGTGGTCTCCTAGAAGGGGATGTAAGCCACTAATCTACTCTGTCCGGCGGGGTGCCCTTGCACGTCGCACCGCCCTGGCGATGACCGCCGCGAGCAGACCGCCGAAAGCGAGCACGACCCCGAGCGGGATGCCGACGTTGCGCAGCATGTTCACCGTCGGCAGCACCGTGCCGAGCGGGTTCACGGGCCCCGCCACGACGGGGTCGGGAGCCACCGTCGCCGTGCCCGTCGGGATGGGCACGGGCGTCGAGGCGGCCCTGCGGTAGACCTTGATCCACTCCGCGAGCGACCCCATGGGGTTCTCGGTCACGCGCGGCACGGTGGCGGTGACCGCGGCTGCCGCGTCCACGAGCCCGAAGCCGTAGATCGCGTCGGTGCCGGGAGTTCCCGCATCCTTGGCCGTCGCGACGACGCGCTGGATGACGTTCGCCGCGTCGAGCTCGGGGTGCGCCGCGCGCACGAGCGCGACGATGCCCGCGACGATGGGGGTGGCGCCGCTCGTGCCGTTCCACATGACGTGCCCGCCGCCGGGGGTCGCCCCGACGAGGTCCTCGCTCGGGGCCGCGACCCCGATCGTGATGCCCTGCGAGGATGCGTCGAAGCTCGCCTGCCCGTTGGCGTCGACCCCGGCGACCGTGAGCACGCCGGGCATGGTCGCGGGCGCGCCGACCTGGGTGGTGCCGCTGCCCCGGTTGCCCGCGGCGGCGACGATGACGACGTCGTGGTCCATGGCGTAGAGGAACGCGTCGTCCCAGCTCGTGGGCCACTCGAGGGTGTTGCGCGTGAGCGACATGTTGATGACGTCCGCCCCCGCGTCGACGGCGTAGCGCACGGCCGCGGCGATCTGGTCGTCGTCGGAGACGCTGCCCTGGCCGAAGCCGATCGAGATCGGCAGGATGGTCGCGGCGGGGGCCGCCCCGATGACGCCGTTGGTGCCGCCCGAGCCGCGGCCCGCGGCGAGCGAGGCGACCATGGTGCCGTGGTCGCGGTCCTGGGCCGGGCCCACGGGCGTCTGGCCGTCGGGCGATCCGAGCCCCGAGAAGTCTGCGCCGGAGATGACGGCGCCCCTGAGCTCGGGCACGGTGCCGTCGACGCCCGTGTCGATGACCGCGATCGTCACGCCCGCGCCCTGCGTGGTGTTCCAGGCCGTGCGGATGCCGTACCCGTCGAGCCAGTACTCCGCGTCGCGCACGGGGTCGGCATGCACGGGCGACGCGACGAGCGCGACGGACGCGGCGACGAGGATGCCCGCGACGAGCCCGCGCCTCACGGGGCGTCCCCGTACTCGGCGCACTCGCACACGGCCGGGCTCCATGCGGAGCGCTCGAGCGCGAGGTCCCCGATGGGGTTTACGCCGGGGCCCGCCGCGAGGGCGTGGCCGACGAGCGCATGCAGGCACTTGACGCGGTCGGGCATGCCGCCCGCCGAGATGCCGGCGATCTCGTCGACGGAGCCGTACGTCGCGCGGTCGGCGAGGTACGACTCGTGCGCTGCGCGGTACTGCGCGGCGACGTCGTCGACGAGCAGGGCGGCGAGGCCGGGCATGTCGCCCTCGGCCTCGAGGGTCGAGACCGCGGCGGTCGCCGCGGGATGCGTGAGGTAGTAGAACGTGGGGAACGGCGTGCCGTCGTGCAGCCGCGGCCTCGTCGAGACGACGGTCGGGGCGCCGCACACGCAGCGCGCGGCGATCCCCACGACATCGCGGGCCGGGCGGCCGAGCTGGCGGGAGACCGTGCGCACGTCGGCCTCGGTGGGCTCCTCGAACGGCGGGCGGGTCACTGGGCGCCTCCCGTGAGCTGGTCGGGCGTGGCATCCGTGAGGCCCGCCGTGTAGACGGACGACAGCAGCGTGCGCACCCAGTCGACCTGCGTGGTCTGGATCTGCGTGCTGATCGGCTGCCCGTCGGAGGTCGTCGTGCCGTCCGCCTCGCCCACGACGAGGTAGCTCACATCGCCGGGGAACACGTAGAACAGCCGCTCGCGCGCCTGCGCCTCGATGTAGGCGGGGTCGCTCCAGCGCGCGACATCCTCGTTGAGGTCGTCCATCGACTTCTTGGTCTCGTCGACGGCCGCCTGGAGGGCCGCGATCTGCTGGCGCTGCTCGATGAGGATGCGCAGGTTGGGTGCGAGCACGATGACCGCGAGGATGACGAGGACGAGCATGAGCACCGTGAACCCGGAGAGCCGGATGGTGCGCAGCCAGTGCTCGGGTGCCGTCTCCTCGGGCAGGCGGACGGGGATGCGCTCTGTCCTCGGTCGCCTGGCCATGGGTTAACCCTAAAGCGGATCGAGCCTGCCGAGATCTCGACAGGCTCGATCCGCCGGGGTGATCTAGCCCTTGAAGCGCGGGAAGGCGCTGCGGCCGGCGTACACCGCGGCGTCGCCGAGCTCCTCCTCGATGCGCAGCAGCTGGTTGTACTTCGCGACGCGGTCGGAGCGCGCGGGGGCGCCCGTCTTGATCTGGCCCGAATCGGTGGCGACCGCGATGTCGGCGATCGTCGTGTCCTCGGTCTCGCCCGAACGGTGCGAGATGATCGCCTTGTAGCCCGCGCGCTGCGCGAGCGCGACGGCGTCGAGCGTCTCCGTGAGGGTGCCGATCTGGTTGACCTTGACGAGGATCGCGTTGGCGACCTTCTCGTCGAGGCCGCGCTGCAGGCGCGTCGGGTTGGTCACGAACAGGTCGTCGCCGACGATCTGCACCTTGTCGCCGAGCTCGGCGGTGAGGTGGGCGTAGCCCGCCCAGTCGTCCTCGGCCAGCGGGTCCTCGATCGTGGCGAGCGGGTAGTCGTTGACGAGGCCCACCCAGAACGCGGTGAGCTGCTCGCCCGTGAGGGTCTGCTTCTCGAAGGAGTAGACGTCGTTCGCGAAGAACTCGGTCGCGGCCACGTCGAGGCCGAGCGCGAAGTCCTTGCCGGGCGTGAAGCCCGCCGACTCGATCGACTTCACGATGAAGTCGAGGGCGGCGCGCGCGCCGGGCAGGTCGGGGGCGAAGCCGCCCTCGTCGCCGAGCGCCGTGTTCTGGCCGGCCTTCTTGAGCTCCGCCTTGAGCGCGTGGTAGACCTCGGTGCCCCAGCGCAGGCCCTCCGCGAAGGTCTCGGCGCCGAGCGGCAGCACCATGAACTCCTGGATGTCGAGCGCGGTGTCGGCGTGCGCGCCGCCGTTGATGATGTTCATCATCGGCACGGGCAGGGTGTGCGCGTTGGGTCCGCCGAGGTAGCGGAACAGCGGCAGGTCGGAGGAGTCGGCAGCGGCCTTCGCGACGGCGAGCGAGACGCCGAGGATCGCGTTGGCGCCGAGCTTCTTCTTGTTGTCAGTGCCGTCGAGGGCGATCATCTCGGCGTCGATGAGGCGCTGGTCGGTCGCGTCGAAGCCCTCGAGGGCCGGGCCGAGCACGTCGAGCACGGCGTCGACGGCCTTGAGCACGCCCTTGCCGCCGTAGCGGGCCTTGTCGCCGTCGCGCAGCTCGTAGGCCTCGAACGCGCCCGTGGACGCGCCGGACGGCACCGCCGCGCGCGCGACGACGCCGTCGTCGAGGAGGACTTCGACCTCGACGGTCGGGTTGCCCCGGGAGTCGAGGATCTCGCGTGCGCCTACTGCTTCGATCAAAGCCACTGGAGTGTCTCCTTGCTAGAGAATTCGTGGGACCGAGAGTGGTGGTGGTCCCCTGCAAATCCTAGCCACGCGCGCAGCAGCCGGTTGAACCGGTCCGGCGCCCACGTCAACCCAGCGCGCGCCACTCCCCCACGCCGCCGTCGGCGTCGACGGGCGCCCACGCCGAGAACCCGGACCCCTCGAGCTGCTCGAGCAGGGGCTTGACGTTCTTGGGGCGCTTCTCGAGGCGCACGCGCTTGCCCTCGGCGACGAGCAGCGCCTGGGCGCGCAGGAGGACAGCGGGGTCGACGTCCGCGTCGTGCACGAGCGCGACGGCCTCGCGGGCGGCGTCGCCGTCGAGCTCCACGAGGTCGACGATGCGCTCGAAGCCCAGCGAGAAGCCCGCGGCCGGCACATCCTGGCCCAGGAAGCGGCCGATCATGCCGTCGTAGCGCCCCCCGCCGCCGAGGGAGTAGCTCTCGGTCGGGTGGGCGACCTCGAAGATCGCGCCCGTGTAGTAGCCCATACCCCGCACGAGCCACGCGTCGAACGTGACGATGTCGCGCCCGACCACCGCGTTGACCGTCTCGCCGATCGCCGCGAGCTCCGCGACGGCGGTCTCGTCGACGCCCTCGGGCAGGAATTTGCGGATCGCCGCCTCGCCGAAGGGCAGGTGCTCCAGGGTCGTGGGGCGGCGGAAGAAGGCGTCGAGCGCGTCGACCGGGCCTGCCGGGAAACCGCGGTCGCGCAGCTCGGTGATGACGCCGTCGTGCCCGATCTTGTCGAGCTTGTCGACGGTGATGAACACGGGCTCGTGCTCCTTGGGCGGGAAGCCGAGGATCGTGAGCGTGCTCGTGAGCAGGCGGCGGTCGTTGACGCGGATGCTGCAGCCCTCGAGCCCGAGCGCGTCGAGGGTGGCGACCGTCGCCGTGATGAGCTCGATCTCGGCGATGCCGCCGGGCTCGCCGATGATGTCGATGTCGCACTGGATGAACTGGCGGTAGCGGCCCTTCTGCGGGCGCTCCGCGCGCCACACGGGCGCCATCTGGATCGACCGGAACACGGTGGGCAGCTCGCCGCGGTGCGACGCGTAGAAGCGCGCGAGCGGCACGGTGAGGTCGAAGCGCAGGCCGAGGTCGGCGAGGTCGAGCGCCTCCGTTGCCGCGTGCAGGTCGTCGGCCGTGAGGCCGCGCTTGAGCACGCCGAACGCGAGCTTCTCGTTGTCGCCGCCGAGCCCCGCGTGGAGGCGGTCGCTGTCCTCCATGACGGGCGTCTCGATCTCGTCGAACCCGCGCCCGGTGAAGCTCGAACGGATGACGGACAGCACGCGCTCGCGCTGGGCCTTCTCGGCCGGGAGGAAGTCGCGCATGCCGCGGGGCGGGTTGACGGGAGAAGCCATGCACCGATTCTCTCGCACGCGCCCGGTGCTCACGGGCCCTCCCCCGTTCGGGGGAGATTTCTTCTGCTTTTCTCCGCGTGTCGAAATCCGAACGGGACACTTATGTCGATCCGATGCGATTAAATCGTCCTAACGAACCGGACGGTCGGGTAATCCTTCCGGTTCCCAGGTTCCACTCGAACCTTGATGCCCCCTCCATTCGGGTTGGAGGGGGCATCGCTCGTTAACCGATTGACTCGCTCGCGCGGATGTCGTCCTGCAGACGTCGCAGCGCGGTGCGCAGGGCGCGCTCCGAGTCGAGACCGCGAGCCTTCGCCGAGGCGACCATGCCGAGCAGGGCGTCACCCAGCTCGTCCTCCGACGCGGGCGCGTCGCCGGCCTCGACGACCACGCCCACCTTCTCCGCCCGGCCGAGGAGCTTGTCGGCGAGGGCGAGCGCGGGCATCGCCTGCGGGATGCCGTCGAGCACGCTCGTGCGGCTCGGCTTCTCCGTCTTCTTCACCTCGTCCCACAGGGCGCGGACGTCGTCGGCGGTCTCGGCGGTGCCCTCGCCGAACACGTGGGGATGCCGGCCGATCATCTTGCGCGTCATGTGCTCGGCGACGTCCTCGAGCGTGAACTGCCCGGCCTCCGCCGCGATGTCGGAGTGGAACACCACCTGGTAGAGCACGTCGCCGAGCTCCTCGACCATCTCGTCGCGGCCGCCGGACTCGATGGCGTCGATGAGCTCGTAGGTCTCCTCGACGAGGTACTGGACGAGCGACCCGTGGGTCTGCTCACGGTCCCACGCGCACCCGCCCGGGGCGCGCAGCCGCTCGAGCACCGCGATGAGTTCGTCGAGCTTCGGGTGGGGCGCGTCGGTCATGCGCCCAGCCTGCCAGACTCGTGGGTGTGAACTCCGGACCGCGCCCCCTCATCCTCGTGCTCCTCACGCTCGCGGCGATCGCGGCGGGCATCATCGTCGCGCGGCTCTCGGGCGTGGGCGGCTGATGCGCAAGGTCGTCGGCGCGGTGCTCATCGTGCTCGTGCTCGCGGCTGTCGCCTACTTCGGCGTGGCGTCGCAGCAGCCCGCGGCCGCGCCGCGCCCCGCACCCTCTACCGCCGACGGGATCCCCGCCGGAGCCACCGGGGCCGTGGTCGAGTACGTGCACGACGGCGACACCCTCTTCCTCGACGACGGCCGCAAGGTGCGCCTCCTCGGTGTCAACACCCCGGAGATCGGCGAGCACCTCGAGTGCTACGGTCCCGAGGCGACCGACCTGCTGCGCTCGCTCCTGCCCGAGGGCGCCCCGGTGTGGGTCGTGCACGACGTCGAGCCGCTCGACCAGTACGGCCGCTCCCTCCTCTTCGTGTACACCGCCGACGGCCTCAACGTGAACCTCGAGCTGTTGCGGGAGGGGGCCGCCGAGGTCGAGATGTACAAGCCCAACGTGCTGCTGCGCGACGAGGTCTACGCCGCTCAGGACGCCGCCCGCGACGCCCGACTCGGGCTCTGGGGCGCCTGCTAGGCAGCACGGCGCACGGGGGAGACGTCTGGCGACGCCGCCCCCTCCGCTCAGAACCTCTGGAAGATCCAGTCGGGCAGCGCGCCCGACCCGAGCATCGTGTCGAGCAGCTGCCCCATGCCGTACTCCGGCGCGAGCGCGCGGACCTCGTCGACGTGCTTGCCCGCCGCCGAGCCACGACCGAGCGCCCACGTGAGCCACGCGAGCATGCACAGCGGGGCGGGTCGGGCCGAGTCGTCCGCCCGCGCGATGACGGCGGTGAGGAGCGCGACGGCGGTCTCGATGCGGTCACGGTCGGGGGCGGGGCCCCGGCCGAGCATGAGCTCCGCGGCGAGCTCGTCAACGTCGGGGTAGGACTTGCGCGCCTCGAGGGCCGCGCACGTGTCGGCGGTCCAGAGCGCGTCGCCGAGGTCGAGGCCGAACGCCCACTGGAGCATGACGACGTCGCGCACCGGCGGAGCCTGCACGGCCAGGAGCAGGAGCGCGGCCGCATCCTCGAACTCGGAGCCGGTCCACGAGAGCGCGCGCTCCGCGAAGAAGGGCAGGTCGTCGAGGGGTTCGAGCTCGTCGTCGGCCTCGGGCTGCGCGAGCCGCGCGAGGTGGTCGGCCATGCGGCGGCAGGCGAGCTCGTCGGCGCGGGGCACGCGGTCGGGGACCTCGGCGGGCGGTTCGAGCCCGAGGGCCCGCGTCGCCGCCTCGACCTCCGCGCGCGGGTGGACGCGCCGGTCGGGATCGAGGTGGGAGCTCCAGCCGTCCGAGCCGAGCGCGAGGGCATCCCGCACCGGGAAGCCCGCCCGGCGGAACGCGCTCACGAGCGTGCCCAGCAACTGCTCGTGGGCGTCGGCGGGGGCCTCCGAGCAGACGATGGGCACGACGTCGTCTGCCCCCTCGATGCGGCAGAACGTGCCCACCGCCGTCGCGGCGAACGTGCCGATGCCCGAGCGCGGGATGTCGAACCGCAGCGCCGCGTGCGTGCGCTTGCCGCGGAAGGCGATGAGCGCCACGCTCTCGCGCGGGTCGCGACCCACGAGCTCGGGCAGCGCGGCAAGCAGGTCGGCGGGGGTCGCCTTGCGGATGATCGTCGTCATGCGCCGATCATGGCGCGCGAGGATGCCCGCCCCTCCCCCGATCGCACGACCTGTGGACAGCCCGTCGGACGCCCCTGTCACACTGGACGGGATGCCCACCCACAGCGACGCCCTGTCCATCCTCCGCACGCTCGTCGGCCGCGACGACGCCGAGTTCCACGAGGGCCAGTTCGAGGCGATCTCGGCGCTCGTCGACGACCACGCGCGAGCGCTCGTCGTGCAGCGCACCGGGTGGGGCAAGTCGGCCGTGTACTTCGTCGCGACGCTGCTGCTGCGGCAGCGCGGCGCGGGGCCCACCATCCTCGTATCGCCCCTGCTCGCGCTCATGCGCGACCAGATCGCCGCCGCGGCCCGGGCAGGCGTGCGCGCCGTCGCGATCAACTCCACGAACCCGCACGAGTGGGCGGGCATCCAGCAGGCCATCGCCGCCGACGAGGTCGATGTGCTGCTCGTGTCGCCCGAGCGCCTCAACAACCCCGCGTTCCGCGAGCAGCAGCTGCCCGAGCTCGTGCGCCGCACGGGCATGCTCGTGGTCGACGAGGCCCACTGCATCAGCGACTGGGGCCACGACTTCAGGCCCGACTACCGCCGCCTCCGCGACCTCATCGCCGAGCTGCCCACGACGGTCCCCGTGCTCGCGACCACCGCGACGGCGAACTCGCGCGTGGTCGCCGACGTCGCCGAGCAGCTCGGCGGCGCCCTCACGATCCGCGGCCCGCTCGCGCGCAAGTCGCTGCGCCTCGGCGTGCTCAGGCTCCCCGACGCCGCGGCCCGTCTCGCGTGGCTCCTCACCCACCTGCGCGACCTCCCGGGCAGCGGAATCATCTACACGCTCACGGTCTCGGCCGCCGAGAACACGGCCCGTCTGCTGCGCGAGGCCGGGCACGACGTGCACGCCTACACGGGCCAGACCGACACCGCCGAGCGTGAGGTGCTCGAGCAGCGCCTCAAAGACAACGGGCTCAAAGCGCTCATCGCCACGAGCGCGCTCGGCATGGGCTTCGACAAGCCCGACCTCGGCTTCGTGCTGCACCTTGGCGCGCCGAGCTCCCCCGTCGCGTACTACCAGCAGGTCGGCCGCGCGGGCCGCGCCACCGACAACGCCGACGTGCTGCTCCTGCCCGGCCCCGAGGATGAGGCGATCTGGCACTACTTCGCGACGGCCTCGATGCCGTCGCAGGCGCGCGCGGAGGCCGTGATCCGCGAGCTCGACGACGAGCCCACGTCGACGCCCGCCCTCGAGGCGCGCGTCGACATCCGGCGCACCCCGCTCGAGCTCCTGCTGAAGGTGCTCGACGTCGACGGCGCCGTGCGCAAGGTGCAGGGCGGCTGGATCGCGACCGGGCAGCCGTGGACCTACGACCGCGAGCGCTACGAGCGCATCGCCGCCGAGCGCGAGGCCGAGCAGCAGCACATGCTCGACTACGAGACGACGTCGGAGTGCCGCATGGCCTACCTGCAGCGGGCGCTCGACGATCCGACCGCGGCGCCGTGCGGGCGCTGCGACACCTGCGCGGGGGCGTGGTTCCCGACGGACGTGGGCGAGGATGCCTCGGCGGCCGCATCCTCGTCGCTCGAGCGGGTGGGCGTGCCGGTCGACCCGCGCGCGCAGTGGCCCGTGGGCTCGCCCCTCGCGCGCGGCACCATCGCCCCGGCGGAGCGCGCGCTCGAGGGCCGCGCCCTCGCCCGTCTCACCGACCTCGGCTGGGGAAACACCCTGCGCACGCTCTTCGCGTCGCCCGACGCGCCCGCGACGCCGGCCCTGCTGAAGGCCTGCGTGAGCGTGCTCGCCGAGTGGGGCTGGGAGACGCGCCCCGCCGCGGTGGTGTCGCTGCCGTCGCGATCGCGGCCGCTGCTCGTCGACTCGGTGGCGCGCGGACTCGCGGGGGCGGGAAAGCTGCCCTACCTGGGCGCGCTCGACTACATCGCCCCGCCGAGCGGCGGCCCCGGCGGCAACAGCGCCTTCCGGCTCGCGCAGGTCATGGGCGCCTTCGCCGTCCCCGCCTCGATGGAGCTCCCCGACGGCCCTGTCCTCCTCGTCGACGACCTCGCCGACAGCCGCTGGACCCTCACGGTCGCGGCACGCGCGCTGCGCCAGGCCGGCGCGGGCGGCGTGCTGCCGTTCGTTGTCGCGGTGCGCGGCTAGGCCGGCTCCGGCACCTCGATCGGCCCCGTCGGGGCCTTCGCCACCGGCGTCGGCGGCATGGCGAGCCCCGCGGCGGCGGTCGCGACACCCACGACGGCGACCGCGACGAACACCGCCCCGGCGCCCGCGGCGATGACGGACGGCGCAAGGGTCGACTCATCCCCCGACCCGAATATCGCGTTCGCGAGCGCGCCGAAGATGGCGACGCCCACGGCGCTGCCGATCGAGCGGGCGAACATGTTGGTGCCGGTGACGACGCCGCGCTCGTTCCACTCGACGCTCGACTGGGCGGCGATGAGGGTGGGGGTCGCGACGAGGCCCATGCCGAGTCCGATGATGAAGCACGCGACCGCGACGGTCGCGATCGACGGTACGGAGGCCGTGGCGGCGAGCACGATCGTGCCCACGAGCACGCCCGCGAGGCCGATGAGCGCCGTGCGCTTGAAGCCGATGCGCAGGTAGAAGCGCCCCGCGAAGGTCGCGGAGATCGGCCACCCGATCGTGAGCGCGGCGAGCGCGAGGCCCGCGGCGAGCGGCGGGACGTCGAGCGAGCCCTCGAGGTAGGTGGGCACGTACGACGTGAGGCCGATGAGCATGGCGCCCATGCCGAGCGCGACGAGGGTCGTCGTGAGCAGCAGCCTGCGGGAGAAGACCCACAGCGGCAGCACGGGCTCGGCGGCGCGCGTCTGCACGAACAGGAAGGCCGCGAGGAGCACGCCGCCCACGGCGAACGAGCCGATGCTCTGCCACGAGTCCCACGCCCACGTGACGCCGCCCTGCAGCACCGCGAGGATGATGAGCGTCATCGACACGGCGAGCAGCCCCGAGCCGACGAAGTCGATCTTGTGCTCGCGCTTCTCGATCTTCTCGTGGAACGAGCGGATGAGCATCCACCCCGACAGCAGGCACAGCGGGATGTTGATGAAGAAGATGCCGCGCCAGATGTCGAACTGCGAGAACAGCCCGCCGAGCGTGGGGCCGACCACCGAGGAGATCGCCCACACGCTCGCGAGGTAGCCCTGCACCTTCGCGCGCTCCGCGATCGTGTAGATGTCGCCCGCGATCGTGATCGACATGGGCTGCACGGCGCCGGCGCCGAGCCCCTGCACGGCGCGGAAGAGGATGAGCGCGGGCATGCTCCACGCGAGGCCGCACAGGATCGACCCGAGCAGGAACAGGCCGATGCCCACGAGGATGACCGGCTTGCGGCCGAACGTGTCGGAGAGCTTGGCGTAGATCGGCACCGTGACGGCCTGCGCGAGCAGGTACACGGAGAACAGCCACGGGAAGAGCGCGAAGTCGCCGAGGTCCGCCACGATCGTGGGCACCGCCGTCGCGAGCACCGTCGCGTCGATGGCCACGAGGCCCGTCGTGACCATGAGGGAGATGAGGATGGGTCCGCGCTCGGAGCGGAAGCCGACAGCTGTGGTCATTATGGGAGTAAGTCTGAACCCTTCCCGCGCATTCCCGTGACAGCATGGGAGCATGCTCGACCCCGACTGGGCGCTCACGCGGCCGATCCTGTGGATCGCCCTCGCGGCGCTCGTCGCCCTGCTGGTGGTGCGCACCGTGCGCAAGGACCGCAGGGAGTACCAGCGCTTCAAGCGCTACCGCACGACGGCCAAGCGCCAGGCGATGTACCGCCGGTGGCTGCTCGACTCGTTCCTCTCGTTCGGCGGGCTCTCGGTCGTGCTCCTGCTGCTCGCGGGCCGCTTCGTGGCTCCGCTGCTCCTCGATGTGCAGGCGTGGGAGCCCGTCGCGTGGCTGCGGTCCGTGCTCACGAACGGGGTGTTCATCGGGCTCGTGATCGGGGTCGTCGTGGGCCTCGTGGTGCTCACGGTCGTCGGCATCCGCGCCGCGCGCAAGGAGGGCGACGAGGTCATGATGGTCGGCGACATCAGCGCCATGCTGCCGCGCAACCGCCAGGAGCTGAGGCTGGGCGCCCTGCTCTCGGTCAACGCGGGGGTCGTGGAGGAGCTCGTGTTCCGGCTCGCGCTGCCCGCCGCGCTCTTCGGCGCGAGCGGCAGCTCGATCGTCGCCGTCGTCGGCAGCCTGCTCTTCTTCGGGGCGCTGCACCTCTACCAGGGCGTCGCGGGCATCGTCGGCACGACGATCGTGGGCGGCGTCATGATGCTGTTCTACGTCGTGACGGGCAGCATCGTCGTGCCCATCGTGCTGCACGCGCTCTTCGACCTGCGCTCGTTCGTGCTGCTGCCCTCGGCCGTCTACCGCGTGCACCGCATCGACGGCGTCGAGCAGCCGATCATCCGCAAACTCGCCGTTCCGGCGCCGTCGTCCGAGGCGTAGCCTTCACTGCGTGGCTGTCTCGTTAGCGCGCATCGTCATCTCCGTCGAGGATCTCGACCGGTCGCTGGCCTTCTACGAGGGCGTGCTGGGCTTCGGCGTCACGTGGCGCGGCGACGCCGTCGTGCGGCTCCGCTCCGGCGACCTCGAGGTCATGCTCCACGAGCGGGAGACCGTCCCGAGCCAGCGGGCGGTCGCCGTGAGCTTCACCGTCGACGACGTCGACGCGGCGACGGATGCTGCGGTCGCCGCGGGCGCGGATGTGCTCGACCCGCCCGACGACCAGCCGTGGGGCGAGCGCCAGAGCGTGCTCACCGACCCCGACGGGCACGTCGTGTGCCTCGTGAAGCCCCTAGCGTGAGCGGAAGTAGACCCGTTCCGCCTGCGTGAGGTGCTCGGTCGCGTAGCTCAGCATGACGCGCGGCATGTCGGCTGCGTGCTGACGCAGGAAGCCCACGAGCAGGTCGCGGTCGACGCGCTTGCCCGTCTCGCGCAGCATCCATCCGACGGCCTTGTGGATGAGGTCGTGCCTGTCGTCGAGCAGCGCCGCCGCGAGCTCGAGCGTGGTCGAGGCGTCACCGTGCTTGAGGAAGGCGAAGGTCGAGAGCACCGCGATCCTGCGCTCCCACACGATGCCGCTGCGCGCCAGGCGGAACAGGATGTCGCGCTCTCGCCCGTACAGGTGCTCCCCGACGATGAACTCCGCCGACGCGTCGACGAGGTCCCAGTTGTTGATGCGGCCCCGGCGCATGGCGGCCAGGTAGAAGTCGTAGATCCGCTCCTGCTCGTCGGGCTCGGCCCTCTTGTACTGCAGCACGAGGATCGCGAGGGCGGCGAACCGGTGCTCGTGGAACTCGCTGTCGAGCAGGTCGTTGAGGTCGGCGGGCGAGAGGTCGGCGAACTGCTTCGCGATCGCTCGCACTCCCGGCACGCGCACGCCGACGAACTTGTCCCCCGCGCCGTACTCGCCCTTGCCCGTCTTGAAGTAGCGCGCGAGCTCGCGGGCGTCGTCGGGCACCGCGACCTCCGCGAGCGCCCGCGCGACGGCCTTCGCCCCGGGCAGCACTACGCCTCCGCGGCGGGGACGGGCGCCGGGAAGATCGCGCCCAGCAGGTCGTCTGTCCACGCGATGAGCTGCGCGTCGGTGTGCTCCGCGGGCAGCGGCACGAGGGCCGCGGCCGCCGCCGCGTGGTAGCGCGCGCCCGGGTACATGCGTGCGAGGCGCACCTGGATCGAGTCCGCGAGGTCGGCGGGCGCGAGCCGCAGCTTGTCGCCCATGACGACGACCTCGCCGAGGCCCGCCTTCTGCGCCTTGCGCCGCAGCTTCGAGACGGCGATGAGGTTGCGCACCTGCTCGGGCGGCTCGCCGTAGCGGTCGGTGAGCTCCTCGAGCACGCGGTCGACCGAGTCGTCGCCCGCCGCGGGCGACGACGCCGTCGAGAGCTTCTGGTAGGCCTCGAGCCTCAGGCGCTCGGACTCCACATACTCCTCGGGGATGTGCGCGTCGACGGGCAGCTCGAGGCGCAGCTCCGTCTGGCCCTCGGCGACATCGCCGCGGAACGTCGAGACCGCCTCCCCGATCATCCTCAGGTACAGGTCGAATCCGACCCCCGCGATGTGTCCGGACTGCTCGCCGCCGAGGAGGTTGCCCGCGCCGCGGATCTCGAGGTCTTTGAGCGCGATCTGCATGCCGGCGCCGAGCTCGTTGTTCGCCGCGATCGTCGCGAGCCGCTCGTGCGCCGTCTCGGTCATGGGCTTGAGCTCGTCGTACAGGAAGTAGGCGTAGGCGCGCTCGCGGCCACGGCCGACGCGGCCGCGCAGCTGGTGCAGCTGCGAGAGGCCGTACTTGTCGGCGCGGTCGATGATGAGCGTGTTCGCGTTCGCGATGTCGAGGCCTGTCTCGATGATGGTCGTCGAGACGAGCACGTCGAACTTGCGCTCCCAGAAGTCGACCATCACCTGCTCGAGGAGGGCCTCGCTCATCTGGCCGTGGGCGACGGCGACGCGCGCCTCGGGCACGAGCTCGGCGAGCTGCGACGCCGTGCGCTGGATCGACGAGACGCGGTTGTGCACGTAGAACACCTGGCCCTCGCGCAGCAGCTCGCGCCGGATGGCGGCGGCGACCTGGCGGTCGGAGTACGGGCCCACGAACGACAGGATGGGGTGCCGGTCCTCCGGCGGGGTCGCGAGCGTCGACATCTCGCGGATGCCCGTGACCGCCATCTCCAACGTGCGGGGGATGGGCGTGGCAGTCATGGCGAGGATGTCGACGTTGGTCTTGAGCTTCTTGAGGGCATCCTTGTGCTCGACGCCGAATCGCTGCTCCTCGTCGATGATCACGAGGCCCAGGTCTTTGAACTCGATGCCCTGGCTGAGCAGCCGGTGGGTGCCGATGACGACGTCGACAGTTCCGTCGGCGAGGCCCGCGATGGTCTCCTTCGACTCCTTGTCGGTCTGGAACCGGCTGAGCGCGCGCAGGTGCACGGGGAAGCCCGCGAATCGCTCGGCGAACGTCTCCATGTGCTGGCGCACGAGCAGGGTCGTGGGCACGATCATGGCGACCTGCTTGCCGCCCTGCACGGCCTTGAAGGCCGCACGCACGGCGACCTCCGTCTTGCCGTAGCCGACGTCGCCCGAGAGCAGACGGTCCATGGGGATGGGCCGCTCCATGTCGGCCTTCACCTCGTCGATGGTCGTGAGCTGGTCGGGGGTCTCGGCGTACGCGAACGCATCCTCGAGCTCGCGCTGCCACGGGGTGTCGGGCCCGAAGGCGTGGCCCTTGCTCGCCATGCGCGCGCTGTAGAGCTTGACGAGCTCGACGGCGATGTCGCGCACGGCCTTGCGCGCCTTGCCCTTCGCCGCCGCCCAGTCGCTGCCGCCCATCTTGCTGAGGGTGGGCGCCTCGCCGCCCACGTAGCGGCTGAGGAGGTCGAGCTGGTCGGTGGGCACGTAGAGCTTGTCACCCGGGTAGCCGCGCTTGTTGGGCGCGTACTCGAGCACGAGGAACTCGCGCTGCGTCTTGATCGCGTTGCGCCCGCCCGTCGACACCTCGCGCTGCACGAGCTCGAGGAACTTGCCGATGCCGTGTGTGTTGTGCACGACGAAGTCGCCGGCCTTGAGCTGCAGCGGGTCGACGACGTTCTTGCGGCGGCTCGCGAGCTTCTTGACCTGGCGGGTGTCGTAGCCCACGGCCCTGCCGTAGAACTCGCTCTCGCTCACGAGCGCGAGCTTGATCTCGGGCAGCTCGAAGCCGTGGTCGACGCTCGCCTTGAGCAGGTAGGCGACGCCCTCCTCGGGGCCGGGCTGCGTCGGCGAGGCCTTGGCGGGGAACGCCTCGACCACGCGCCCGGATGCCCCGGCCTCGCCCATCACCTGGGCCGCGCGCTCGACGAGCCCCGGCCCCTCCGCGACCACCGCGACCGTCCAGCCGTCGCGCAGCAGCTCCTTGACGTGCTGCACCGCGCCCTCCGCCTGGCCGGCGAAGCTCGGCACCGCGGTGCCGTCGACGCGCACGTAGGGCTGCAGGCCGGAGGCCTCGAGCTCCTCGGGAGCACCGGAGTCGAACGCGCTCATCGTCCACCACCGGCGGTCGCCCGCCGACTCGCGCAGCGTGTTGAGGGTGACGAAGTCCCCCGCGTCGAGGTCGATGGGCGCCTCGGCGCCGGCCGTGGCCGCGTTCCAGGCCGCCGAGAGGAACTCGCGGTTCGTCTCGGCGAGCGAGACGGCGCGCGTCGCGACCTTCTCGGGCGCGATCACCGCGATCGCGGCATCCTCCGGCAGGTAGTGGGTCAGGGGCACGAGGCGGTCGACGAGCGCGGGCGCGAGCGACTCCATGCCGTCGACGGGGATGCCCTCGCCGATCTTCGCGAGCATGGTCGAGAGGCTCGGGAACTCGTGCTGCATCTCGCGGGCCCGCTGGCGCACGGCGTCGCCGAGCAGCAGCTCGCGGCTCGGCGGGAGCTCGGCCTCCGTGATCTCGGTCGCGAGCGAGCGCTGGTCGGCCACGGAGAACTCGCGCACCGTCTCGAGCTCGTCGCCGAAGAACTCCAGCCGCAGCGGGTGCTCGTCGGTGGGTGCGAACACGTCGAGGATGCCGCCGCGCACGGCGAACTCGCCGCGGCGCGTGACCATGTCGACGCGCGAGTACGCGAGGTCGACGAGCTGCCGGCCGAGCTGGGCGAGGTCGTACCCGCGACCGCCCTTCACGAGGGCGATCGGCTCGATGCTCGTGAGGTTGTCGGCGAGAGGCTGCAGGGCGGCGCGCACCGAGGCGACGAGGATGAAGGGCTGCCTGCCGTCCCAGTTCTTGAGGGCCCGCAGCGCGGCGATGCGCTTGCCCACGGTCTCGGCGCTCGGGCTCAGGCGCTCGTGCGGGAGCGTCTCCCATGCGGGGAACTCCACGATCGCGGCCTCGGGCAGGTAGCTCGCGAGCGAGCGGCGCAGCGCCTCCGACTCGCGGCCCGTCGCGACGACGGCGAGCGCCATCCTCGGGCCGTGCTCACGGGTCAGCAGACCCGCGAGGAGCGGGGCGCGGAGGCCGTCGACGAGGGAGAAGTCGACACTGCGCGTGGCCGACGAGAGTGCTTGCTCGAACGTTTTGGCGCGCGACAGGGCCGCGATAATTCCTTCGAGTATCACCCGACGAGTTTAGGCGCTCGCGCTGACGGCCCACGGCGAGTTCGCCGTCGGCGTGAGCGCCCGGCCAGCCGACGGGGTCTGTCGCGCGGGACGGTGTATGTACAGCGGCATCGGCGACACAGGCCGTCCGAGCGGGGAAGGAGCGGCGGGTCGGGACCGCGCCGAAAGGTCAGCGGGGGCTGTGGAACCTGAGCTGCGCCGCCCCGAGGCCCTCGGAGGCGACGAGCTCCGTGGCGTCGGCGGCGTCGACGAGGAGGTTGGGCAGCACGGCGCGCTCGTCCGACGTGAAGTCGCGCAGCACGAAGTCCGCCGCGGGCTGGCGGCCGGGCGGGCGCCCGATGCCGATGCGCACGCGCGTGAAGTCGGGCGTGCCGATGGCCGACGCGATGTCGCGGATGCCGTTGTGGCCGCCGTGCCCGCCGCCCGTCTTGAGGCGCACGGAGTCGAACGGGATGTCGAGCTCGTCGTGCAGCACGATGAGGTGCGAGGGCGGGATCTTGTAGAACCTCAGCAGCGCCGCGACGGGGCCGCCCGACAGGTTCATGTAGGTGTTGGGCTTCGCGAACACGAGCTTGGGGCCTGCGGCGTAGCTGCGGCCCTCGGCGACGCTCGCGTTCGCCTTGTGGTTCTTGAACGTCGCGGACGCGCGGTCCGCGAGCTCGGCGAGGGCCATCTGGCCCACGTTGTGGCGATTGCCGGCGTAGCCGGGCCCGGGGTTACCGAGCCCGACTACCAGCCATTGGTCGTCCACGGCCTTGCGGAAGAGGCTGATTACTCGGCGTCCTCGGCGGGGGCCTCGTCGGAAGCCTCGTCGGCGGACTCGCCCTCAGCGGACTCCTCGGCCTCGGTCTCCTCGCCGAGGTCCTGGGCCTGCTCGCCCGTGATGCCGACGATGAGGGTCTCGGGGTCGGTGATGAGCGTCGCGCCCGCGGGGAGCTTGAGGTCGCTCGCGAGGATGTGCGCACCCTGCTCGAGGCCCTCGATCGAGACGACGATGCTCTCGGGGATGTGCGTGGCCTCGGCCTCGAGCGACACCGTGTTGGCGTCCTGGTTGACCGAGGTGCCGGGGGCGGACTCGCCCTCGAGGTGCACGGGGACGTCGATGGTGACCTTCTCGCCCTTGCGGACGACGATGAGGTCGATGTGCTCGATGATCTGGCGCACCGGGTCCTTCTGCACGTCCTTGACGAGCGCGAGCTGCACCTTGCCGGCGATGTCGAGCTCGAGCACCTGGTTCGCCTTGCGCAGGATGAGCGCCGTCTCGTGGCCCGGGAGGGTCACGTGCACGGGGTCGGTGCCGTGGCCGTAGATGACGGCCGGGATCTTGCCCGCGGCGCGGATCTTGCGGGCGACGCCCTTGCCGAAGGTGTCGCGCGCCTCGGTGACGAGGTGGTTGTCAGTGGTCTGAGCCATGAGAGTGCTTCTTCCAGTGGGATGTGTTTTCGCGACGGGAAATACACCCACCGCGTCGATAACGGAACCGAGAATGGTTCCCTCGCCGAAGTTCAGTGCCCGAGTTTACACGCACTAGCCTTGAACCCATGACTCAGGCGAATATCGGTGTTGTCGGACTCGCGGTGATGGGCTCGAACCTCGCCCGCAATCTCGCGTCGCGCGAGGGCAACACGGTGGCGATCTTCAACCGCTCCTACGAGAAGACCCAGACGCTGCTCGACGCGCATCCCGAGGCCGAGTTCGTCGCCGCCAAGGACTACGCCGAGTTCGCGGCATCCCTGTCGAAGCCGCGCACCGCGATCATCATGGTGCAGGCGGGCAAGGGCACGGACGCCGTCATCGACGCGCTCACCGAGGTCTTCGAGCCGGGCGACATCATCGTCGACGGCGGCAACGCCCTCTTCACCGACACGATCCGCCGCGAGAAGGCCGTGCGCGAGACGGGCATCAACTTCGTGGGCGCGGGCATCTCGGGCGGCGAGGAGGGCGCGCTCAACGGCCCGTCGATCATGCCCGGCGGCTCCGACGAGTCGTGGGTCACCCTCGGGCCCATCCTCAAGTCGATAGCCGCGGTCGCCGAGGGCGAGCCGTGCGTGACGCACGTCGGCCACGACGGCGCCGGCCACTTCGTCAAGATGATCCACAACGGCATCGAGTACGCCGACATGCAGCTCATCGCCGAGGCCTACGACCTCATCCGCCGGGGCACGGGCAAGACGCCCGCCGAGATCTCCGCGATCTTCTCCGAGTGGAACGAGGGCGAGCTCGAGAGCTACCTCATCGAGATCACGGCCGAGGTGCTCAAGCAGGTCGACGCCGAGACGGGCAAGCCCCTCGTCGACGTCATCCTCGACCAGGCCGGCAGCAAGGGCACGGGCGTGTGGACCGTGCAGACCTCCCTCGACCTGGGCATCCCCGTGTCGGGCATCGCCGAGGCCGTGTTCGCGCGCTCCCTGTCGTCGAAGCCCGCCCAGCGCGCCGCCGCGTCGAGCCTGCCCGGCCCGTCGGAGACGATCTCGGTGGCCGACCCCGACGCCTTCATCGAGAACGTGCGCCTCGCGCTCTACGCCTCCAAGGTCATCGCCTACAGCCAGGGCTTCGACGCCATCGTCGCGGGCGCCGAGCAGTACGGCTGGGACATCAAGAAGGGCGAGATCGCCAAGATCTGGCGCGGCGGCTGCATCATCCGCGCGCGCTTCCTCAACCGCATCACGGAGGCATACGCCGAGAACCCGGGCCTCGTCGCCCTCGTGACGGCCCCGTTCTTCGTCGACGTCATGGCCCGGGCGCAGGATGCCTGGCGCTCGGTGGTCTCGGACGCAGCCAAGGCCGGCATCCCGGCCCCCGCGTTCTCGAGCTCGCTCGCCTACTACGACGGGCTGCGCGCCGACCGCCTGCCGGCGGCCCTCGTGCAGGGCCAGCGCGACTTCTTCGGCGCGCACACCTACAAGCGCACCGACAAGGACGGCACCTTCCACACGCTGTGGTCGGGCGACCGCACCGAGATCGAGGCGGTCGACACGCACTGACGCCTCAGCGCGCAGGGTGCGACAATGGCGGGGATGACCGCCTACGAGCACGACGACGAGCCGGAGCTCGCGGGGTACGAGCCCCACGAGCGTCCCCTGCGCAGCCCGCACCTGCGCACCGTCATGCGCGTGGTCGTGGTCATCGGCCTCGTGGGGCTCATCCTGCCGGGCATCCTCGTGACCGCCGCGACCGCCGCGCGCACCGCCAACGGCGCGTGCTCCGTGTACACGGCGTACGTCGCGCCCGAGGCAGTCGGGTACTCGGCGCGGTTCGAGCTCGTGAGCCCCGCCGGCGCGGGGTGGAACTGCTACGCGCGCCTGTACGGCGGCGAGGAGCTGCTCGTGCGCTCGCTCGGCATCATCCCGGGCGCCGTGAGGATCGTCCCCACCGAGAACTCCTAGCTCCTCTTCCCTTTCTGCGGGCAGGTTTCCGAGATGCGGGGAACGTGCCGCGCACCTCGCCGACCTGCGCGCAGAAAGCGGATGGGCTAGGCGGGGTGCTGCTCGACGAGCGAGTCGCGCACCTTCTTGCGCAGCACCTTGCCGATGAGCGACTTGGGGAGCTCCTCCACCGCGTACACGTGCTTGGGCACCTTGTAGGCGGTGAGGTTGTCGCGCGCGTACTGGCGGATCTTCTCCTCGTCGAGCGTGGCACCCGCCGCGAGCACGACGGCTGCCGTGACATCCTCGCCGCTGTGCGCGCTCGGAAGGCCCACGACCGCGACGTCGGCGATGTCGGGGTGCCGGCGCAGCGCGTCCTCCACCTCGCTCGGCGCGACGTTGAAGCCGCCCGTGATGATGAGCTCCTTGATGCGGTCGACGATGCGCACGAAGCCCTTGTCGTCGACCGTGACGATGTCGCCCGTGCGGAACCAGTCGGCCCCGTCGTCGCTCGAGGGCACGAAGACGGCGGCCGTCTCCTCGGGCTTCTTCCAGTAGCCGCTCATGACCTGGGGGCCGCGCACGATGAGCTCGCCCTCCTCGCCGGGCTTGCGGTCGGTCGTGGGGTTCTCCGGGTCGACGACGCGGATCTCGGTGTTGGGCAGCGGCAGTCCCACGGTGCCCGCGACGCGCGAGGGTCCGACCGGGTTGGCCATGAGCACGGGACTCGTCTCGCTCAGGCCGTAGCCCTCGACGAGGGTGCCGCCCGTGAGCGCCTCCCACGGCTCGACGACCGAGGCCGAGAGGGGCATGGCTCCCGAGATCGCGATCTGGATGCCCTTGAGCGAGACGCCCTGCTCCTTCGCCGCGGTCGTGAGCCGCTCGTAGATGGGCGGCACCGCGGGCAGGAACGTGGCCGGGCGCTTCTTGACGACCTTGAGGACGAGGTCGGGGTCGAACTTGGGGAACAGCACGAGCCGCGCGCCCATGCTCATCGCGAAGGTGAGGCACAGCGTGAGGCCGTAGGCGTGGAACATCGGCAGCACCGCGTAGACGACGCAGCCCTCGCCGCGCCTGACCGTGGGCACCCACGCGCGCGCCTGGGCGGCGTTCGTCGTGAGGTTGAGGTGCGTGAGGGTCGCGCCCTTCGGCAGGCCCGTCGTGCCGCTCGTGTACTGGATGAGGGCGACGTCGTCGGCGTCGGGCATGAAGATCTTCGGGTCGATGGGGGCTGACTTCTGCAGCTCCTCCCAGGGAATCGTGTTGTGCACGCTCGTCGTGAGGGCGGCGCGCGACTCCTTGGCTTTCGAGATCGGCAGACGCAGGAGGGCGCGGGTGCCGAACGGCATGGCGCGGGTCACGTCGACCGAGATGAGGTTCTGCACCGCGACATCCTCGGGGAACGCCTGGATCGTCGCGACGACGTTGTTCCACGCGATGACGGTCTTGGCGCCGTGGTCTTCGAACTGGTGGCGCAGTTCGCGCGGCGTGTAGAGCGGGTTGTGCTCGACGACGATGCCGCCGAGGCGCAGCACCGCGTAGAACGCGACGATGTGCTGCGGGCAGTTGGGCAGCACGAGCGCGACGGTGTCGCCCTTCTGCACGCCCAGGAGGCGCAGGCCCTCGGCCGCGCGGTCGATCTGCTCGCCCATCTCGGCGTACGTGGTCTCCTCGCCGAAGAACTCGAGCGCGACGGCCTTGGGGAACTCCCGGATCGCGCCGTGCACGAGGTCGTACAGCGAGCCCTGCGGGAGGTCGAGCTCCTCGGGCACGCCCTCGGCGTACGAGGAGAGCCAGGGGCGCGGGGTGGAGATGGTCATGCCGCTCCGTCGAACATGGAGGTGACCGACCCGTCGTCGAAGACTTCGTGGATGGCGCGCGCGAGCAGCGGCGCGATGGGGAGGATCGTGAGGCGGTCCCAGCGCTTCTCCTCCGGGATCGGCAGGGTGTCGGTGACGACCACGGAGTCGATGAAGTCGCTCTGCAGCAGGTCGTGCGCGGGCGGCGAGAACACGGCGTGGGTCGCCGCGACCACGACCTTCGTCGCGCCGTGCGCCTTGAGCGCCTCGGCGGCCTTGACGATCGTGCGGCCCGTGTCGATGAGGTCGTCGACGATGAGGCACACACGGCCGTCGACCGGGCCGATGATCTCGTGCACGCTCACCTGGTTGGGCACGAGCGGGTCGCGGCGCTTGTGGATGATCGCGAGGGGCGCGCCGAGCTTGTCGCTCCAGATGTCGGCGACGCGCACGCGGCCCATGTCGGGGCTCACGACCGTGAGGGTCTCGGGGTCGAGCTGCTTCTGGAAGTGCTCGAGCAGCACCGGCATCGCGAAGAGGTGGTCGACGGGGCCGTCGAAGAAGCCCTGGATCTGGGCGGCGTGCAGGTCGACGCTCATGATGCGGTCGGCGCCCGCGGCCTTGTAGAGGTCGGCGACCAGCTTGGCCGAGATGGGCTCGCGGCCGCGGCCCTTCTTGTCCTGCCGCGCGTACGGGTAGAACGGGCTCACGACCGTGATGCGCTTGGCGGAGGCGCGCTTGAGCGCGTCGACCATGATGAGCTGCTCCATGAGCCACTCGTTGATCGGGTTCGTGTGCGACTGGATGACGAACGCGTCGCATCCTCGCACGCTCTCGTCGTAGCGGGCGTAGATCTCGCCGTTCGCGAAGGTGCGGGCGTCGGTGTGCACGAGCTCCGCGCCGAGCTCCTCGGCGACGTCGATCGCCAGCTGGGGGTGTGCGCGTCCCGTCACGACGACGAGCCGCTTCTGTCCGGTGATCTTGATCTCGGACACTGTCCCCGCTCTCTGCTCAGACGACGCTGTGTGTCGAGTCTACTTCGCGTCCTCCGCCGCCTGCGCCGCCGCGGTGCCCGCACGGTTGGCGGCCACCCAGCCCTCCATGTTGCGCTGCGGGGCGACGTTGATGGCGAGGGCGCCGGCCGGCACATCCTTGCGGACGACCGTGCCCGCGCCCGTGTACGCGCCGTCGCCGATCGTGACGGGGGCGACGAAGACGTTGTGCGAGCCCGTGCGCACGTGCGAGCCGACGACGGTCGCCGACTTGTTCACGCCGTCGTAGTTGGCCGTGATCGTGCCCGCGCCGATGTTCGACTTCTCGCCCACGGTCGTGTCGCCGATGTACGAGAGGTGCGGCACCTTGCTGCCCGGGCCGATGTTCGCGTTCTTCGTCTCGACGAACGTGCCGATCTTGCCGTCCGCGCCGAGGTAGGTGCCCGGGCGCAGGTAGGCGAACGGGCCGACGGTCGCGCCCGCGCCGATGACCGCGAGCGTGCCGTCGGTGCGCTTGACCGTGGTGTTCTCGCCGATCTCGCAGTCCACGAGGGTCGTGTCGGGGCCGACGGTCGCGCCGCGCTGCACGAGCGTCGCGCCCTTGAGCTGCGTGCCGGGCAGGATCTCGACGTCCTCGGCGAGCACGACGTCTGCGTCGATCCACGTCGTCGCGGGGTCGGTGATCGTGACGCCCTCGAGCTGCCACCGGCGCACGATGAGCTCGTTCATGCGGCGGGACGCCTCGGCGAGCTGCACCCGGTCGTTGACGCCCGCGACCATCCAGCCGTCGCGCACGGGCAGGGCCGACACCGTGGACCCCGCGGCGCGCAGCAGCCCCACGACGTCGGTGAGGTACTTCTCGCCCTGCGCGTTGGCGAGCGTCACGAGGGGCAGCTGCTCGCGCAGCGCAGAGACGCTGAAGACGTAGGTGCCGGAGTTGATCTCGGTGATCGCGAGCTCGTCGGGCGTCGCATCCTTCTGCTCGACTATGCGGTCGAGCAGGCCCGAGGCGTCGCGCACGACGCGGCCGTAGCCCGTCGCGTCGTCGAGGATGGCGCTCAGCAGCGTCGCCGATGCCTTCGCCGCGCGATGCTCGGCGATGAGCGAGGCGAGGGTCGCGGCGTCGAGCAGCGGCACGTCGCCGCTCACGACGACGACGTCGCCCTCGAAGTCGGCCGGCAGGGCGCCGATGCCCACCTCGACGGCGCGGCCCGTTCCGGGCACGTCGTCCTGGTCGACGAAGAGGATGTCGGGCATGAGCTCCGAGATCGTCGCGACGACGGCGTCGCGCTCGTGCCGCACGACGGCGACGACGTGGCTCGGCGCGAGGTCGCGCGCGGTGGAGAGCACGTGGCCCACGAGCGTGCGCCCCGCTATCGAGTGCAGCACCTTGGGGCGCGACGACTTCATGCGCGTGCCCTGGCCGGCGGCCAGCACGATCACGGCGAGGTTGGTGTCGGTCATTCGGGATCCTTCTTCCGGGCAGCCGCGGCCTTCGCCATGAGCTGGGGGCTGGTGAGGAGGGCGCGCTTCCACGGCGCCACCCCCTCGATCTCGATCTGCAGCGAGAAGCTGAGCACGGTGCGGATGAGCACGATGATGGCGAGCACGAGCGCGTCGGTGAGCGACGGCGTGCTCGTGACCGTGCGCACGAGGTCGGCCGCGACGAGCACCTCGAGGCCGAGCAGGATGACCATGCCGATCGAGTCCCGCAGGGTCTTGAACGCACGTGCGCCGTCGCGCGTGCGCACCCACGACCGCACGGCGAGGACGACCGCCACGACGATCCCCACCGCCATCGCGCCGACACCGACGAACTCGAACGCGCGCGCGACGGTGTCGAAGATCTCGGTATCCACGCTCCGCCTCCAGGATTCGAACCTAGACCTAACAGCTCCAAAGGCTGTCGTGCTGCCATTACACCAAGGCGGACCACGCCCTGAGGGCGCGCCCACAAGTCTGCCAGAGGCTGTATCGTCGCGCCCCCGCGTGAAGAACTCAGGCTGGATCGGCCGCGGGCGCCAGGTCAAGCGCGTGACCGGCCGGTCGGGGCCGATCCAGCCTGAATTGTGAACGGTCGCGCGACGAGGCGCGATAATTGACGGATGCCCGCCAGCGACGAAGTCGACCGCATAGTCGACGCATGGTCGCGCGAGCGCGAGGACCTCGACTTCTCGCCCCTGCAGGTGCTCAGCCGCGTCGGCCGCCTCGCGCGCCACCTCGAGCGCGCCCGCCGCACGGCGTTCGCCGCCTCCGACCTCGAGCTGTGGGAATTCGACGTGCTCTCCGCGCTGCGCCGCGCGGGGGCCCCCTACCAGCTGAGCCCCAAGGCCCTCCTGCAGCAGACGCTCGTCTCGAGCGGCACCATGACCAACCGCATCGACAGGCTCGTGGCACGCTCGCTCGTCGAGCGGCGCACCGACCCGAACGACGGCCGGGGCATCCTCGTCGTCATGACGGAGCAGGGCCGCGAGCGCGTCGACTCCGCGATCTCGACGCTGCTCGACGCCGAGTCGGAGCTGCTCGACCGCCTGCCGCGCGCGGACCAGGAGCGCCTGAGCGCGCTGCTGCGCAAGCTGAGCCTCGACTTTGACTAAGCAGCTGCCAGGCCTCGGCCTCGCACTGCTCGGCTTCGTGCTCGCGAGCCTCGTGCACTGGCTCGTGCCCGCGGTGCCGACGCTCACGGCGTGCGTCGTGCTCGGCATCGTGTTCACGGCGATCCCGTGGCCCACCGACGTCGCACGCCCCGGGCTCGCCGTCGCCGCCCGCCGGCTGCTGCGCCTCGGCATCGTGCTGCTCGGGTTCCGCCTGAGCCTCACCGACATCGCGGGCCTCGGCTGGCTCGTGCTCGGGCTCATCGTCGTGATCGTCGTCGCGACGTTCTTCCTCACCTACGGGCTGGGCCGGGCGTTCCGGCTGCCGGGCGACCAGCCGCTGCTCATCGCGGCCGGCTTCTCGATCTGCGGCGCCTCGGCGATCGGCGCCATGGCGGGCGTGACGAGGTCGAAGGATGCCGAGCAGGCGACACCGGTAGCGCTCGTGACCCTGTGCGGCACCCTCGCCATCGCGCTCCTGCCCGCGCTCCAGCCCGTGCTCGGCCTCGATGCCGAGCAGTTCGGGATGTGGACGGGGGCGAGCGTGCACGACGTGGGCCAGGTCGTCGCGACGGCCCAGGTCGCGGGGGCGTCCGCGCTCGCGATCGCCGTCGTCGTCAAGCTCACGCGCGTCGCGCTGCTCGCGCCCCTCGTGGCGATAACGGGCGCCGTGCTGCGGCGCGAGGGCGAGCGCCCTGCCGTCGTGCCGCTCTTCCTCGTGGGCTTCCTCGCCGCGGTCGTCGCGCGCACCGTGCTCCCGCTGCCCGACGAGTTCGTCGCGGCGACGGAGGACGTGCAGCTGCTCCTGCTCGGCATGGCCCTGTTCGGGCTCGGCGCCGCCATCCGCGTCGGGAGGCTCGTGCGTACGGGCGGGCGTCCGCTCGCGGTGGCGGGGCTCTCGTGGTTCGCGATCGCGACGATGTCGCTCGGAGCGGTGTGGCTCGCCACCGCCGCGGGGGTGCCCGCACTGGGCTGAATAGCGGGCCCTGCTATCCAGCCGTCGTGATCAGCAGCAGATGCAGCCGCAGCAGTCGTCGTTCATGGCACCCTCCCCTCTCTTCTCGGGGCGCGTGGAGACGAGTCTCCCTTTAAAAATCGACGGCTGTCAATATTTGCTATCATCTATGCATGCCGACCCTCGAGCTCCTCCCCGTGATCCAGGCGACGGCGTGCTGCGCGCCGCTCACGAAGGAGGTGCTCGGGCGGCAGGAGGCCGAGGGCCTCGCCCGGTCGCTCAAGGCGATAGCGGACCCGGCGCGGCTGCGCATCCTCTCCATGGTCGCGGCGCACGAGGATGCCGAGGCGTGCGTGTGCGACCTGACCGAGCCGCTCGGGCTCAGCCAGCCCACGGTGTCGCACCACCTCAAGGTGCTCGTCGAGGCGGGGTTCCTCACGCGCTCGAAGCGCGCGACATGGGCCTACTACGCGCTCGTGCCGGGCGCGCTCGAGAGCCTCTCGGCGTTCCTCGTGAGCCCGCGCAGCCTCTAACCCTCGAAGCCGATGAGCCGGCCGGCCATGGGGGCGAGCAGGCGCTTGGGCACGAGCCGCGTGCCCCACGCGGCGACGGCGTTGGCGGCACCCGAGACCACGTGCGGCGGCGTCGACCGGCGGTCGAGCGCGCGCAGGGCCGTGGCGACGACCTGCTGCGCGGTCTGCTGGCGGCCCACCGCCGCCTGGTCGGTCCCCACCACGTCGAAGAACTCGGTCGCCGTCGCGCCGGGCGCGAGCGCCGTGATCTTCACGCCGTGCTTGCGCGCCTCGGCCCACATCGCCTCGCTGAAGCTCAGCACGAACGACTTCGACGCGCCGTAGACGGCCATGCCCGGGATGGGCTGGAACGCCGCGGTGCTCGCGACGTTGACGATCCCGCCCGAGCCCGCGGCGATCATCGGGGGGAGGAAGGCGCGCGTGGCGTCGACCACGGCGGCGACGTTGAGCGCGACCTCCTGCGCGAGACGCTCGGGCGCCTCGTCGACGAGCGCGCCGTGCGTGCCGAATCCGGCGTTGTTGACGAGCAGGTCGACGGGGCCGGCAGCGTCGAAGAGCCGACTGCCCGCCTCGGGCAGCGCGAGGTCGATCGTCACGACCTGCACGTCGACGTCGAGCGAGGCGGCGAGGGCCTCGAGCCGGTCGGTGCGGCGCGCGGCGAGCACGAGGTCGGAGCCGCGCGCGGCGAGCTGGCGGGCGAACTCCACGCCGAGGCCGGCGGAGGCTCCCGTGATGAGGGATCGTTTCGGCGTGAACATCGTGTCTCCTTAGGTGAACAGGTGTGAACTAAGATAGGTTTACAGGTGTACACCTAGACCTGTCAAGCGAGGAGCGAAGGATGCGCGAACGCAGCCCGCGCGGCGAGGGCGCCCGCCTGCGCGACGACCTCGTGACGGCGGCCCGAGAGCTGCTCGTCATCCCCGACGACCAGGCGCCGTTCTCCCTGCGCTCCGTCGCGAAGGCGGTGGGGGTCTCCCCCGCCGCCGTCTACCGGCACTTCGCCTCCGCCGAGGAGCTCGTCGAGGCCGTCATCGCCGACCAGAACGACAGCCTGCGCGCCGCACTCGGCGAGGGTTCCATCGAGGAGCTCGGCAGGCGCTACGCCGCATGGGGGCTCGCCAACCGCGGCTCCTACGTGCTCCTGTTCGAGAGCGCCGACCGGCTCGCACACCGCGGCGGCCCCGGCACCCCCGGATGGGACATGGTCGAGGGCCTCGCCGCGAGGCTCGCCCACGAGCGCTCCCTCAGCCCGGAGGAGGGCACGGTGCTCGCCATCCGGCTGTGGACCGTGCTGCACGGCATCGTGTCGCTGCGCATCCACAAGCCCGACCTGCCGTGGCCGACCACGATCGACGACGAGATCGCCGCGCTAGTCGGCAGGCTGTGACGGCTTCCGCGTGCCCACGCGGGCGACGATGATCGTGAGCGGGATGAGCACGAGCCAGGAGTACATGGCGATCGTGGCATCCCAGAACAGCGCGATGAGGATCGAGATGCCGAACACGATGGGCACCACGAGCAGGTTGCGCCGCACGTACCGGTACATGTCCGGCTCGACGATCGCGTCGACGAGGCCGCGCCGCCACGCGTAGGCCCACATCGCGAGCTGCACGACGCTCAGCATCGCGACGACCACGGCGTACAGCACGACCGACGGCACCTCGCCCGGATACTCGCTCATGAGGCTCGTGGGGAACGGCGTGAACGCCACGAGGAACAGCAGAACGAAGTTGAGCTGGATGAGGCGAGAGTCGAACCCGTTGATGACCCGGAACTTGCGGTGGTGGCCGTTCCAGTTGAGCGCGATGACGGCGAACGAGATGGCGTACGCCATGAACCCCGGCAGCAGGCTCACGATGACGTCGCCCGAGGTCTCGCCGTTGTCGACCTCCGGCACGCGCAGGTCGACGACGAGCAGGGTCAGCGCGATGGCGAACACCGCGTCGCTGAAGAACACCACGCGCTCGGTCATCCTGCCGTGCCCGAAGATCGAGGCGTACCGGGCGCGGAGGGTCGACATGCTCACAATCTAGCTAGATTGACCCTGTGCCAGTAGCAGAGGATCTCGAAGCCCCCGTCCGCGAGCGCACGCTCAACCCGCTCACCGACGGGCTCGGATCGAGCGCCCGCGCGCACGAGCACCGGCTGCTCTCCGCCGCCCGCCCGGCCCTGCCGTTCCTCAACTGGCTCGGCATGTTCGCGAAGCCGCTCATCAAGGTGCCGGGGCTCGGCTGGATCACCGCCGACCCGCTCACGGCGCGCGCCGTGCTCACCGACCCCGACCACTTCACGCTCCTGAGCGAGGGCGGCGTGGGGCACCTGTGGGCCCAGATCCTCGGCGACTGGGTCTACGACCTCTTCGACGGGCCCGGCCACCACGACCTGCGCACGCGCAGCCGCGAGCTCTTCACCGAGAAGACCTCGGCGGCGTTCGTCGAGCGGGCCTGGGGCGGTCGCATCGAGGATGCCCGGCGCGCGTTCGAGGCGGGCGAGGACGTCGACCTCGCCGACCTCAGCCGCATCCTGGTCGGGCAGATGGTCGTGACCCTGCTCGGCATGCCCGCCGAGGACTCGGACGAGGCCTACCGCGAGATCTTCCGCACGGGCGAGGAGCTCGCGGCCACGGCGCTCGGCACCACCGCCGACACCGTGCTGCCGCCCGAGAAGATCGCCGCGGCCAAGGTCATCGTCGAGAAGCTCACGGGCCACATCGACGCGGTGTTCCCGACGGCGTCGGGAGACACGATCATCGGCCGCTGCCGCGACCTCGGCCTCACGCTGCAGGAGACGAAGGGCCTCTCGACGCTGCTCATGGTCGCGGGCACCGAGACCGCGGCCTCCGCCATGGCGCGCACCGCGGCGCTGCTCTTCGACACGGGAGAGCAGCACGCGCTCATCGCGAAGCCGTCACTGCTCGAGAACGCGGTGCGCGAGGCGCTGCGCGTCACGTCCCCCGCGCCCATCATCGGACGCTCGGTGCTCGCCGACCTCACGATCGGCAGGCACACGCTGCGGGCCGGCGAGCGCATCGTCGTGCTCACGTGGACCGCGAACAACCTCGCGGGCGCGTACCGGGTCGACCGCGACTACATCCCGCAGAACCGGCAGCTGTGGTTCGGCGCGGGCCGCCACCTGTGCCTCGGCGGGCCGCTCGCGCGCGCCGAGCTCTCGATGATCGTGCAGCTGCTCGTGGGCGACGGGCAGCCCTTCCGGGTCGTGTCGCGCCGCTACGGCAAGGGTGTGCTCATCCCCGCCTACGAGAGCCTCGTCGTGCGGAAGGTCACCTCCCCCGTGTCTCGCTAAGTTCCACAAGTCCCGGAGATGTGCTCGACTCGGGGAACTTAGCGAGACACGAGGGGAAGGGGCTAGTCGTGGGTGGGGTGCTCGTGCGCCCCGTGGCCGGCAGGCTCGAGCTGGAACGTCGAGTGCTCGATCTGCACCGCGAAGTGCTCCGCGACGCAGTGCTGCAGGTCGTCGAGCATCTGCGCGTTGTGGCCGTCGTAGAAGCACGAGTCGTCGACGACGACGTGGGCCGTGAGCACGGGCAGCCCCGTGGCGATCTGCGTGACGTGCAGGTCGTGCACGGCCTGCACGTGCGGCAGGTCGAGCAGGTGGTCGCGCACGGCGTCGAGGTCGAGACCCTTGGGCGTCGACTCCAGCAGCACGTTCGTGGTGTCGCGCAGCAGCAGCACGGCGCGCGGCAGGATGAGCGCGCCGATGAGGATGGCGGCGATCGCGTCGGCGAGCTGGAACCCCGTGAACGTGATCACGAGGGCCGCGGCGATGACGGCGACAGAGCCGAGCGCGTCGTTGAGCACCTCGAGGAACGCCGCCCGCAGGTTGAGGTTCTTGCCGCGGCTCGACGCGAGCACGGCGATCGACGCGGCGTTGCCGACGAGGCCGATGATGCCGAACACGATGAGCTGCGGGCCCGGGATCTGCGGCGGGTCGAACAGGCGCTGCACGGCCTCGACGAGCACGAAGATGCCCACGGCGAGCAGTACGGCCGCCTGGGCCGTCGCGCCCAGGACCTCGGCACGGGCCATGCCCCATGTGCGCCGTGAGGTCGCGGGGCGCCTGACGAGCGTCGCCGCGAGCAGCGCTATCGCGAGCCCGCCCGCGTCGGTGAGCATGTGCGCCGCGTCGACGAGCAGCGCGAGGCTCCCCGTGATGACGGCGCCCACGACCTCCGCGACGAGGATCGTCGCCGTGATGCCGAGGGCTATCGCGATGCGGCCACGGCCGGACGACGCGTGGTCGTGATCGTGGTCGTGTGCCATGTCACCATTGTTCCGCACCCGACAGCGAAGTGGGTCCCGGCCGGAAGCCCAGCAGCTCGCGCGCGCGGGTGAGGTCGAGCGTGCGCTCGAGTCCGAGCTGCGAGACCGCGTAGCGCGTGAGGCGCGGACGTCTCGACAGCCTCTCGAGGGCGGCGGCGGCCGTGAACGCCGCGCGGTACGGGATGCGGGCGAGCGAGACATCCCCGCGACCGCGCCGCTGCAGGAACTCGCGCAGCACCGCCGAGAGCAGCACGTCGGTGTCGTCGCCGACGTTGTAGACCCCCGCGGGTCCCGTGAGCGCGAGCTCGACGGCCGCCGTGAGGTTGTCGATGTGGGTGAGGGTGTGGCGCACCTCCGCGCCCTCGGGCAGCACGAGGCGGTGCCCGCGGATGCCCGCGAGGATGCGGGGCAGCAGCGTCGTGTCCCCGGGGCCGTAGACGGCGTGCGGCCGCAGCACGACGGCGTCGGCGGGCAGCTCGGCCTCGGCCGCGGCCTTCGACTCGGAGTACGTGCTCAGGAACCGGGCGGGCGGCGGAGCATCCTCGCGCACGCGCACGCTCGGCGTGAACGCGTCGTACACGCTCGACGTGCTCACGTGCACGAGGCGCGCGCCGCCCGCGCTCGCGACGACGTTGCGCGTGCCGATGCGGTTGGCGAGCATGGCGTCGCCGAGGCTCGCCCGGTCGGAGGCGAGGGCGGCGCAGTGCACGACGGCGTCGGCGCGCAGCTCGCGGGGGCCGGTCGTGATGTCCCACTCGCGGCGGGTGAGGGGCGTGACGTCGTGGCCGTGCTCGCGCAGGCGGCGCACGACCGCACCCCCGACGAAGCCCGCGGCACCCGTGACGGCGACCCTCACACGAGCCTCCGCAGGGCCTCGCGGTCGAGCTTCTGGCTCCGCCCCTTCTTCGGAAGGGCGTCGAGCACGACGATGCGGTCGGGCATGACCGCCGCGTCGATGAGGCCGGGCAGCGCCGCGCGCACGCGCGAGGTGTCGCCCACGATCGCGAGCACGAGCTCGTCGTCGCCGATGTCGTTCGGCACCCCCACGAGGGCCGCCTCGCGCACGCCCGGGATGCCCGCGATGACGGGCTCGTACAGGCCCGGGTAGACGTTGGTGGTGCCGCGGATGAACATGTCCTTGCTGCGCCCGCCGAGGATGACCCTGCCGCCCTCGAGGCGCGCGAGGTCGCCCGTCCTGAGCTCGGCGAGCGGCGGCTCCCCGAGGTAGCTCGCGAGCCCGTCGCCCGCGACGACGAGCTCGCCGTCGTCGATACGCGCCGCCACGGAGCCCATGAGCTCGCCCACGTAGTCGCCGGGGCCGTCGAAGGCGAGCTTCTCGTCGCCGTCGGCGATCGCGACGGGCAGGATCTCCGTCATGCCGTAGATCGCGCGGATGCCCGTGCCCGGCAGCTGCGCGCGCACGCGCTCGAGCAGAGGCCGCAGCACGGGGGCGCCCCCGATGAGCACCATGCGCAGGTCGGCGCGCACGCCTGACGTGAGCAGCGCGTCGAGCGCCGCCGGCACCGCGAAGAGCACGTCGGCACGGTCGAGCAGCGGCAGGTACCTGTCGGGCTTCGCGCCGGGGTCGGCCCCCGCGGGCGGCAGCACCCAGTGCGCGCCCGAGATGAGCGCGGGGATGCCGACCATGAGCTGGTCGGTGAGCACGACCTCGCCGGACACGAATCCCACGTGCGCCGCGAAGTCGGCGAGGCCCGTGCCGAGCGACGTGCGCGTGTGCACGACGGCCTTGGGGTGCGCGGTGGTGCCCGACGTGAAGATGATGAGCGCCTCGCCGGTGGCGGGGTCCGCCGAGATCGGGCTGCCGTGGCGCGGCAGGCTCGACAGCCGGATCGCGCCCTTCGGCACCCCGGGCAGCCACGGCCCCGCGTAGATGTGCCGCGCCCGGGGCACGACAGACCGGTAGTCGGGCAGCTCGAGCCCGCGCGCCCGCGCGACGCGGCGCAGGGGTCCGCGCGAGACGGCGTAGAGCAGGGACTCCGCCGCGACCCACCCCGGCGCCGCGAGCCCCGCGCGGGCGCGGAACATCGCCTCGCCCGCCCCCGGGTCCGCGAACACGACGGTTCCGCCCGCGGCTATCGTCCCGAGGGCGAGGCAGATGCCGTCGAGGCCCGGCCGCACGGAGAACAGCATGCGGTCCCCCGGCCTCAGGCCGGCTGCTGTGAGGGAGGACGCCACGCCGAGGATGCGGTCGCGCAGGTCGCGGTAGCGCAGCGTCGTCCTCCGCAACGTCATCGCCGGGGCGTCGGGCGTGCGCTCGCACGCCTCGAGCAGCGCGGCGAGGATGTCAGGCACGCCGCACCCGCAGAGACCGGTAGCTCGGGATGAGCACCCCGCGCGCGGCCTCGCGCGACGTGATGCGCAGCGGTCCCGCATCCAGGAGGGCGTCGAGCGTGAGGCGGATCTGCGCCATCGCGAGCGGCGCCCCCAGGCAGAAGTGCGTCCCGGCCCCGAACCACAGCTGCTTGAGCTGGGCGGCGACGTTCGTGCCCGGGTCGAAGGGCCCGAGCGCGCGGTTCGCGGCGTACGTGGCCAGGATGATCCGGTCGCCCGGCCGCACGGCTACCGGTCCGATGGCCCCGTGCGCGACGACGCTGCGCAGCATGACGGGCGACGGGGTGGTCACGCGCAGGCCCTCCGCGATCGCCGGCTCCGCGAGGGAGCGGTCCGCGGCGATGAGCGGCAGCCACCCCGAGTCCACGAGCACGGCGACGAGCCGCGGGATGTACGACACGAGCGTCTCCGTGCCCGTGAGCACGAAGGCGCCGACGGCACCCATGGCCTCGTCCTCGGTGAGGCCGAGCGCGCGCATCCTGCCGGGGACCGTCTGCTCGTCGCCCGCGCGGTAGGCGGCGCGCGCGTGGGCGGTCAGCTCGTCGAGGATGCCCCGCGCGACGCCCACCTGCGCCGGGGTGAGCCGGGGCCGGGCGAGGCGCACGAAGCGCGTGATCGACGAGACCCTGTCGAACAGCTCGTCGTCGAGGCTGTCGGGCGGGAGCCCCACGAGCTGGGCGATCATGGCGCTCGCGTAGCGCTTGACCTCGGCGACGACGTCGACGGACTCCCCCGCGACGAGGCGCGCGGTGAGGTCGGCGGTCGGCAGGGATGCCGCCGCGAGCGGCTCGACGTAGGCCGGGGAGAAGAGCGGGCCGAGCTTGCGGCGCAGGGCGAGGTGGTCGGCGCCCTCCATGTTGAGGAGCACGGCGGGGCCGAGCACGGGGGTCCACAGGTCGCTCGGGCTGCCGGGGCCCGTCTTGGTGAAGGTGGCCGTGTCCATGAGGGTGGAGCGCAGCAGGGCGGCGTCCCGCACGAGCACGCCCAGGCCGGGCACGCGCAGCACGGGCCGCCGCGCCGTCTGCAGGAGCGGGTAGACGACGGGATGGGCCGCGCGCATGACGCGCTCCTCCCAGGTCTGCGCGAGCTCGATCGTCATCGGATGTCCACGTGGTCGGGACGGTACGCGTGGTCCTTGTACCAGAGCAGGGTGTTCTTGAGGCCCCACGCGGTCACGCGGCGCGAGCTGCCGAACACGACGACGTCGCGCCGGCGGGCGTAGTTGCCCGTGAGGCGGCGCACGGCGTTCACGAGCGCGCGGTCCTCGTGCAGGTCTTCGATTGCCGTGCGCGGGAAGCCCCCGGCGGCCTCGTAGAGGTCGGACCGGATGGCCACGTTGCATCCCGCCGCCATCATGTACGGCCCGCGGTACTCGGGCGAGCGGTTGCCGGGCCGCACGCGGCCGAACGCCTCGGCGAGCTCGACGGCGGCGCGCAGCAGGATGCGGCGGCCGAGCCCCAGGCCCTCGTCGTGCCGGGGCACGAGCTCCCCGCCGACGAGCTCCAGCTCCCCGAGCGAGCGGCGGACGGACGCCGTCCAGTCGGCGCGCGGCAGGCAGTCGGCGTCGGTGCGGGCGAGCAGGGTGGCTCCCGCGGCGATGGCGGCCCGCATCCCCGTGTCGGCGGCGGCGCCCGTGCCCTTCTGGGTCTCGGTGATGATGTGCCAGCGCGGGTTGCCGCGCGCGGCGATGACGTCGGCCGAGCCGTCCGTCGAGCCGTTGTCGACGAAGAAGACGTCGAAGTCGCCGTCGGTCTGCGCCTCGAGCGCGTCGAGCGTGGGCCCGATGCCGACGGCCTCGTTGTAGACGGGGACGACGACCGCGAGGCTGTGACCCGCTGGATTCACAGCCGCACCACCATGAGCCCGAGGCTGATGCCGCCCGCGAGGCCGATGAGCAGCACGAGGCTGCCCGGCCCGACGAGCCCGCGCTCGCGCGCGAGCTCGAGCTGCAGCGGCAGCGTCACCGAGGCCAGGTTGCCGTGGTCGGCGATCGTGATGACCGACTTGTCCCCCGCGACGCCGAGCCTGTCGAAGATGGGCGGCAGGTACGGCAGCGCGACCTGGTGGATCGCGACGAGGTCGAAGTCGTCCCACGTGAGGGAGTTCCTCTCGAGCAGGTCGAGCACGGGCTGCGGCCCGAGCTCGAGGAACGCGCGCTGCAGCCCCTGCCCGTCCATGTCGAAGTAGGCGCTGTCCATATCCCGCGGGTTCATCGACCCGCCCGTCGGCAGAGTGCCGATGTCCCAGTGCCGACTGACCGCGACGAACGACGACGAGAGGATGCCCGTGGCCGGGTCGTCCGTCGCCTCGAGGATGACCGCGGCTCCCCCGTCGCTCATCGTGTAGCCCGGGAACGACCGGATGAACTGCTCGTGGTCGCGCAGCTCCCACCGCACGCCGTGCGACGGCTGCTCCCCGCTCGCGATGAGCACGCGGCGGTACTGGCCCGCCGCGATGAGCGCCTCGGCCACCTGCATGGCGTTGATGACGCTGTTGCACGCGTTCTTGACGTCCATGACGGGGCACTCGAGGCCCAGCTTCGCGGCGACGATGTGGCTCGTCGCGGGCTCGATGAGGTCTTGGCTCGCGCTCGCGAACAGCAGCAGGTCGACGGGGCCGGGCGACTCGGCGAGCGCGCGGCGCGACGCCTCCGCGGCGAGGTCGGACGTCTGCCAGCCCTCGGGCCGCACGTGCACGGTCTCGACGCCCGTGAGCCGCGCGATGAGGCCCGTCGCGAGCTTCAGCCGTGGGTTCGCCGACCGCAGGTCGCGCTCCGTCTGCCTCGTGGTGCGGGTGCGCTCAGGGAGGTAGATCCCGATCGCGGCGATGCGGGCTGAGGCGGTGGGCACGAGGGCGAGCATACTGGCGGGATGACCGATGGCATCGATCCGACCGTCCCGCCGAGCGGAACCGGGTGCGTCGAGTGCGACGCGACGGGCTCCTGGTGGATCCACCTGCGCCGCTGCGCGGAGTGCGGGCACGTGGGCTGCTGCGACGACTCCCTGAACAAGCACGCGACGGCGCACTGGCGCGAGACCGGGCATCCCGTCATGCAGTCGTTCGAACCGGGCGAGGACTGGTTCTGGAACTACGCGACGGGCGAGGCGTTCGACGGGCCGCACCTCGCCGCGCCCGACAGCCACCCCGCCGACCAGGCCGTGCCGGGACCGGCGTCGAGGGTGCCCGCCGACTGGCAGGCGGCGTTGGGGGGCTAGGCCCTAGGCGAGCAGCTCCTCGAGCTCCAGCCAGCGGGACTCCACCTCGTCGAGCTGCGACTGGAAGGCGGCGATCTCCTTCGCGAGCTCGCCGAGCCCCGTGTAGTCGGACTGGTCGTGCGCGGCCATCCTCTCGTGCACGGCCGCGATCTGGCCCGTGAGCTTCTCGATCTTGCGGCCCGCGGCGGCGTGCTCCTTCTGCGCGTTGCGCAGCTCCGCGCCGCCGAGGCGGGGCTTCTCCGTCGCCTGGGGCGCGGCGGCTGCCGGCTTGGCCGCCCCGCCCGACGCCCTCAGCTCGAGGTACTGGTCGACGCCGCGCGGCAGGTGCCGCAGGTGGCCGCCGAGCAGCGCGTACTGGTTGTCGGTCACGCGCTCGAGCAGGTACCGGTCGTGGCTCACGACGAGCAGGGTGCCCGGGAAGGTGTCGAGGAGATCCTCGATCGCGGCGAGCATGTCGGTGTCGAGGTCGTTCGTGGGCTCGTCGAGGATGAGCACGTTGGGCTCGCTCAGCAGGATGAGCAGCAGCTGCAGCCGCCGCTTCTGGCCGCCCGACAGGTCCTTCACCTGCGTGCTGAGCTGCGCGCTCTGGAAGCCGACGCGCTCGAGCATCTGGCCCGGGGTCATCTCCTTGCCGCCCGCCACGTACGTCGACTTCTGGCGGCCGATGACGTCGCTCACGCGGTCGTCCCACACATCGTCGAGCTCGGCGAGCTGCTGCGTGAGCGTCGCGACCTTGATGGTCTTGCCGCGCTTCACGCGTCCGGTCGTGGGCAGCAGGGTTCCGCTCACGAGGCTCAGCAGCGTCGACTTGCCGGCCCCGTTGACCCCGAGGATGCCCGTGCGCTCGCCGGGGGCGATGCGCCACGTGACATCCTCGAGCACCGAGCGGTCGCCGAACGAGACGGACACGTTCTCGAGGTCGACGACGTCCTTGCCGAGGCGCTGCATGGCCATCGACGACAGCGCGACGCTGTCGCGCACGGGCGGCTCGTCGGCGATGAGCGCGTTCGCGGCGTCGATGCGGAACTTGGGCTTCGCCGTGCGCGCGGGCGCGCCGCGGCGCAGCCACGCGAGCTCCTTCTTCATGAGGTTCTGGCGCTTGGCCTCCATCGTCGCGGCCATCTGGTCGCGCTCGACGCGCTGCAGGATGTACGCGGCGTAGCCGCCCTCGAACGGCTCGATGAGGCGGTCGTGCACCTCCCACGTGGCCGTGCAGATCTCGTCGAGGAACCACCGGTCGTGGGTCACGACCACGAGCCCGCCCGAGTTCGCCGACCAGCGGCGCTTGAGGTGCGCCGCGAGCCACGTGATGCCCTCCACATCGAGGTGGTTGGTGGGCTCGTCGAGGAACACGATGTCGTGGTCGCCGATGAGCAGCGCCGCGAGCGCGACACGGCGGCGCTGGCCGCCGGACAGGTCGCCCACGCGCGACTCCCACGGCAGGTCGGCGATGAGGCCCGCGATGACGTCGCGCACCTTCGGATCCCCCGCCCACACGTGCTCGTCGATGTCGCCGATGACGGCCTGGTGCACGGTGAGGTCGGGGTCGACGTCGTCCGACTGGTCGAGCATCGCGAGGGTCACGCCGCCGCGGCGCGTGACGCGGCCGGAGTCCGGCTCGAGCCTGCCCGCGAGCATCCTCAGCAGGGTCGACTTGCCGTCGCCGTTGCGACCGACGATGCCGATGCGGTCGCCCTCGTCGAGGCCGATGGTGACCTTGTCGAAGATGACGCGCGTGGGGAATTCGAGGTGGAGCGACTCAGCGCCCAGGAGGTGTGCCACTGGTCAACGGTAGTCGGTCGGCGGGGCGTCCCCGTGCCGTCCTCTCTCCGCGAAAGTGCAGAAGGGGCGCCGACGGCCGCTCGACGAGGGCCATTTCTGCACTCTCGACGGAGCGAGAGGAGCGAGGGGGCTCTAGTCCAGGAACCAGCTCGGGCGGGCGGGGAGGTCGGGGAAGGTGCGGTAGACGAGGTCAGACTCCGAGCGCAGCACGACCCACACCGTGAGCAGCATGAGCCGGGCATCGAGCAGCAGGGATTTGCGGCGCAGGTACCACATCTCGAGCTCACCCTTGTAGGGCGCGATCTCGTCGCGGTAGAACGCGCGGGGGTCGATGCCGGGGCGGGAGAGGAGCCGCTCCTCGTCGCGGAACACGATCGAGCCGATGCCCGTCACGCCCGGGCGCACGTCGTAGATGTGCTCGCGCACGTGCGGCGGGTAGCCGTCGAAGTCGCCCTGCACCTGCGGGCGCGGGCCCACGAAGCTCATGTCGCCCGAGAGCACGTTGAGCAGCTGCGGCAGCTCGTTGATCTTCGTCGCGCGCAGGCCGCGCCCGACCGGCGTCACGCGCGGATCGCCGCGCACGGTGAGGCTGCCCGTGCCGAGGTTCGGGCTGTCCTTGAGCATCGTCGCGAACTTCCAGATCCCGAACGTCGTGTTCTTGTAGCCGATGCGGTTCTGCTTGTAGAAGACCTCGCCCTCGCCCGTGAGACGCAGCGCCACGACGACCGGCAGCAGCAGGGGCGTGAGGATGACGACGGCGACCCCCGACACGAGCACGTCGAAGAATCGCTTGAAGAACCTGTACATCGCGGGGGTCACATCTTCTGGTCGAGGCTCTTGCCCGTCTCCACGTGGTGGAAGGTCGGGACGAGAGTCGCGAGGACATCGACGATGGCCTCCTTGGGCAGGTCGGCGCGGTCGAACAGGGCGCGCAGGTCGTCGAGGGTCGCGCGGATGCCCGCCACGTCGTTCGACGCGCGTCCGCGCACGATGCCGAGCGCGGCGAACGCCCCGAGATCGACCTCCTCGGACGACGTGTAGAACTCCTCGAACGACTTCTCGCCGGAGGTCTCCGACTCGAAGTAGTACACGGGCCACGTGGTGTCGTCGGGCGTGCGCGCGGCGGCCTTGGCGCGGGCCTCGTCCTCGGTCGCGCAGCGGTCGGGCTCGTACCCGAGCTCGCGCAGCAGCGCGTCGGCGATGGTGGAGAACGTGAGCATCCTCGGCTCGTCGAGCTGGGGGAAGAAGATGTCGCCGGGCGCGCCGAGGATGCACGCGAGCAGGCACAGCTGCCCGCTCTCCAGCGGGCTCACGAAGTAGCGGCGCACGTCGCTCGGCGCCGAGAGCGGCTGGTTCTTGGCTATGCGCTCGAGGAACCCCGCGGGAAGGCTGCCGTTCGAGAACGCCACGTTGGCGAAGCGCGCGGTTACGGCGGGGAGCTCGGCGGCGTAGGCGAGCACGGCCTCCTCCATGAGCTTCTTGGAGGCGCCCATGACGTTGGCGGGGTTGGCCGCCTTGTCGGTCGAGACGCAGAAGAAGTGCTTCGGCGGCAGCTCGCGCAGGAGGTCGAGCAGCGCGACGGTGCTCATGACGTTGTTCTCGAGCATCGCCTCGATCGAGTAGCGGTCCTTCTCGCTGCGCACGTGCTTGTGGGCGGCGAAGTGGGCGACGATGTCGAAGGGGCCCTCGGCCCGGAACATCCGCTCGAACACCGGCCCGCCGAACGAGATCGGGTACGTCTTGTAGTCGTCGGGCACGTACTGCCCGTCGATGCTGCGCAGGTCGCGCGTGAGCTCCGTGAGGCCGTTCTCGTTGAGGTCGACGACGACGAGGCGCGAGGGCCGGTAGGGCAGCAGCGCGCGGATGAACGACGAGCCGATGGTGCCGGCGCCGCCGATGACGAGCACGGACGCGCCCTCGATGGCCGCGCGGAGCGCATCCTCGTGGGCCGACAGGTCCGCCGCGAAGAGGCTCTCGCGCCGCCCGACGACGTGGTCGGCGATGAACTCGTCGAGGTTCACGCCGTCGCCTCCACCGCGGTCGCGACCGCGTGGATGACCTCGGCGACCTGATCCTCGGTGAGCGTGTTGTACAGCGGCAGGGTGATCTCGTTCGCGTACAGTTCGTACGTCTTCGGGTAGTCCGCGATGTCGTAGCCGCGCTCCCGGAAGAGCGTGAGCATGGCCATGGGGATGTAGTGCACGTTCACCCCGACGCCGGCCTCGGAGATGGCCGTGATGATGCGGTCGCGGCGGGCCTCGTCGGCATCCCTGACGCGCAGCAGGAAGAGGTGGGCCGACGACTCGCGCTCCGCGTCACGGTACGGAGGGAGGATCGCCCAATCGTACTGGGCGAAGCCGTCGAGGTAGAGCTCGAACTTGCGCTTGCGGTCGGGCAGCAGCTGCGACTCGTACTTGCGGATCTGCGCCAGCCCCACCGCGGCGTTGAGGTCGGGCATGTTGATCTTGAGGCCCTGGTCGATGATGTCGTACCGCCATGCGCCCGGCACGTTCTTCTCGAACGCGCTCTTGTTCTGCCCGTTGAGGGCGAGCGCCTTGAGGAAGGTGTACTCCTCCTCGTTGTCGAACGGGGCCGGCAGGTTGAGCGCGATGGCGCCGCCCTCGCCCGTCGTCACGTTCTTGACCGAGTGCAGCGAGAACACCGTCGCGTCGGTGAACTGGCCGTTGGGCCGGCCCTTGTAGGTCGATCCGATCGAGTGCGCGGCGTCGGTGATGACGAGGATGCGGCCGAGTTTCTGCTGCCGCGGTGTCGCCCCCTCGTACAGCGCCGTCACGTCGGGCGCCTCGAGCACGGCGTGCAGGGAGTCGTAGTCCGCGGGCCACCCGCCCATGTCGACGGGGATGACCGCCTTGGTGCGCGGCGTGATCGCGGCGGCGACCTTCGCGGGGTCGATAGTGAAGTCGTCGAGCACGTCGACCATGACGACGGTCGCGCCGAGGTTCATGGCGCACAGGGCCGTGGCGCTGTAGGTGTAGGCGGGGATGATGACCTCGTCGCCCGGGCCCACCCCCAGCCAGCGCAGCATGAGCATGGCGCCGGAGGTCCACGAGTTGACGCACAGCACGGGAGTCCCGGTGATCGCGGAGATCTCGGCCTCCAGCTGGCGCACCTTCGGGCCGGTCGTGAGCCAGCCCGTGTTGGTCAGCGCGTCGTTGACCTCGGCGATGACATCGTCATCGATGAGGGGCAGCGAGAACGGGATGGCCATGGAGACCTAGGTTAGTCGCCGACGATGCGGGCGCCGTGCACGGGCCCCGTCGCGCGCACGACCGTCAGGCGCGCGGCGCTCAGGGCGATCTGGAGTTCGAGGGCCGAATCGAGGTCGGCGGCGAGGAAGGCGACGGTCGGCCCGGAGCCGGAGACGATGCCGGCGAGGGCTCCGTTCTGCTCGCCGAGCTCGAGCACGTCGGCGAGGGACGGCTCGAGGTGGATTGCCGGCGCCTGGAGGTCGTTGTAGAGGCACTCGGCGAGCATGTCGGGATCCCCCGCGCGCAGCGCCTGCAGCACGTTCGCTTCGACGGAGGGGGCGACGGGTGCCGGGAAGATGTCCTGCGCGTGGCGGTCGCGGTGCCGGTCGAGCTCGCTGTACACCTCGGGCGTGGACAGCCCGAAGTCGGCGAGCGCGAGCACCCACTGGAACGTGCCCTTGGCGAGCGCGGGGCTCAGCTGGTCGCCGCGGCCGGTGCCGATGGCCGTGCCGCCCGTGAACGCGAACGGCACGTCGGCGCCGAGCTGGGCCGCGAGCTCGAGCATGTCCTCGCGCGGGAGACCCGTGCCCCACAGGGCGTCGCACGCCAGCAGCGTCGCCGCGGCGTCCGCGGAGCCGCCGCCCATGCCGCCCGTGACGGGCACGTGCTTGTCGATCTGCAGGCGGGCGCCGCCGCGGTAGCCCGTCTTGCGGGCGAGGAGGCGTGCCGCCTTGATGGCGATGTTGGAGCCGTCGGTCGGCACGCGGCTCAGCTCGACGGTGCCGTTGACCTCGACGGAGAAGTCGTCGGCGTGGTACGCCCGCACATCCTCGTACAGCGACACCGCCTGGTACGCGATGGCGACGTCGTGGTAGCCGTCGTCGAGCAGCGCCCCGACCTTGAGGAAGACGTTGATCTTCCCCGGCGCCCGCGCATGAACCATCGTCGTGCCCGGCTCCGCTGTCATGCTCCCAACCTATCGCGGAGCGGCCGGGCGTCGAGCCGTGCTAGCTGCGCGCGATAGCCAGGAACTGGTCGACCGTGAGCTCCTCGCCGCGCGCCGTGGGGGCGATGCCCGCGCCCTCGAGCCGCGCGACGGCCGAGTCGCCGAGCACGGGCACGAGCGCCTGCCGCAGCATCTTGCGGCGCTGCTGGAACGCCGCGTCGACGAGGGCGAACGTCGCCAGCCGCTCATCCTCGGTGCCCGGCTGCTCGTGCCGTTCGAAGCGCACGAGGATCGAGTCGACGTTCGGCACGGGCCAGAAGACCTGCCGCGACACCTTGCCCGCGGTCGAGAACGTCCCGTACCAGGCGGACTTCACCGAGGGGGCGCCGTAGACCTTCGAGCCGGGTCCCGCGGCGACGCGCTCGCCCACCTCGGCCTGCACCATCACGAGGCCGCGCTGGATGCTCGGGAACCGCTCGAGGAAGTGCAGGAGCACGGGCACCGAGACGTTGTACGGGAGGTTCGCGACGAACACGGTCGGGTCGCCCGGCAGCTCGGCGATGCGCAGCGCATCCTCGGTGATGACCGTGAGCGCGGCCCCCGGCGAGAGCTCGGCGACGGTCGTCGGCAGCTGGGCGGCGAGCCGCGCATCGATCTCCACGGCCGTCACTGATGCGCCGGCCTCGAGCAGCGCGAGGGTGAGCGATCCCAGGCCGGGACCCACCTCGACGACGGCCTCGCCCTCGGTCACGCCCGCGGCCTTGACGATGCGGCGCACCGTGTTGGCGTCGATGACGAAGTTCTGCCCGAGCTTCTTGGTCGGCTGGATGCCCAGCAGGTCGGCGAGGTCGCGCACCTCCGCCGGGCCCAGGAGCCTAGTCATCGACGACCACCGGCTCGGAGTCCCACGTGCCGTAGACCTCCTCGGTGTTCGACGTCACCTGGGCGGCGAGCATCGTCACATCCGTCTCGAGGTGGGCCGCCATCGCCCGCAGCGTCACGGGGATGAGGTACGGGGCGTTGGGCCGCCCGCGCAGCGGGTGCGGCGTGAGGTACGGGGCATCCGTCTCGACGAGGATGCGGCTGCGCGGGATGACCTCGAGGGCCTCCCGGAGGTAGCCCGCGTTCTTGAACGTGACGGTTCCCGCGAAGGAGAGGTACCAGCCGTGGTCGGCGGCGACGCGCGCCATCGCCGCATCGCCCGAGAAGCAGTGGAACACCGTATGCTCCGGGGCCCCCACGCGCAGGAGCGTCTCGATGACGTCGTCGTGGGCGTCGCGGTCGTGGATCTGCAGCGCGATGCCGTGCTTCTTGGCGATGTCGATGTGCGCCTCGAACGACTCGTGCTGGAAGCGCAGGTCGTCGCCCTCGGTGCGGAAGTAGTCGAGGCCCGTCTCCCCCACGGCGCGCACGCGCGGCCGGGAGGCGAGCTCGTCGATCTCGGCGAGCGCGTCGTGGAGCTCGCCGGCCGCCGCATACCGCGGCGCCTCGTTCGGATGGAGCGCGACCGCGGCGAGCACGCGGGGCTCGCGCGCGGCGACCTCGGCCGACCAGCGGGACGACACGAGGTCGCCGCCGACCTGCACGACCCCGCGCACGCCCACGCTCGAGGCGCGGTCGAGGTGCTCGCGGTAGTCGAGCTGGCCCTTCAGCTCGTTGCCGAACGGCTCCAGGTGGGTGTGGTTGTCGTACACCCCCACCGTGAGCGCCTCCGGCAGCGGAGGGTAGCTGTCGTCACTCACCCTGTTCGATCCTGGGGAACAGCGGGCTCTCGAGCGGCGTCACCGAGCCCGTGGCCGTCCACTCCCACGCCCTGTCGATGGGCTGTGCGTCGACCTGGCCCGTCGCGCCGAGGGCGCTCCACAGCTTCGCGGTCGCCCGGGGCAGCACGGGGGCGAGCAGGATCGCGAGCGTCCCGACGCCGTGCAGCGCGGTCGCGAGCACCTGTGCGAGGCGCTCCCGGTCGGCCTCGTCCTTGGCGAGGACCCACGGCTGCTGCTCGGTGATGTAGAGGTTGAGCGCGTCGACGAGCTCCCAGATGACGGCGAGCGCCTTGTCGATCGCGAAGACGTCGATGGCCGCGCCCGCCGCATCCGTCACGCGCTTCTCGATGTCGAGGATGGCGGAGTCGGAGGCGGCCTCGGGGATCGCGCCGTCGAAGTACTTCGTGACCATGGCGAGCACGCGCGAGGCGAGGTTGCCGAAGCCGTTCGCCAGCTCGGCCTGGTAGCGCGCGCTCAGGTCCTCCCAGCTGAACGAGCCGTCCTGGCCGAAGGTGATCGCGGAGAGGAAGTAGTAGCGGAACGCGTCGGACCCGAAGGTGTCGGTGATCTCGTGGGGCGCGATGCCCGTGAGCTTCGACTTCGACATCTTCTCGCCGCCGACGAGCAGCCAGCCGTGGCCGAACACCGCGCGCGGCACCTCGAGCCCCGCGGCCATGAGCATGGCCGGCCAGATGACGGCGTGGAAGCGCGCGATGTCCTTGCCCACGATGTGCACGGCGGGCCAGCGGCGCTCGAACTGCTCGTCGTCGCGGCCGTAGCCGACGGCGGTGACGTAGTTGAGCAGCGCGTCGAACCACACGTAGACCACGTGCGAGTCGTCCCACGGCACCTTGATGCCCCAGTCGAAGCTCGACCGCGAGATGGAGAGGTCGGCGAGCCCCTGCTTGACGAACTGCACGATCTCGTTGCGCACGCTCGCGGGCTGCACGAAGTCGGGGGTGTTCTCGTAGAGGTCGAGCAGGCGCTGCTCGAACGCGCTCATGCGGAAGAAGTAGTTCTTCTCCTTGAGGATCTCGACGGGCCTGCTGTGGATCTTGCACACGAGCTGCCCGGCGTAGTCGCCGTCCGCGCTCTCGACGAGGTCGTCGAGCTGCTTGTACTCCTCGCACCCCACGCAGTAGTAGCCCTCGTACTCGCCGGAGTAGATGTGGCCGTCGTCGTAGAGGCGCTGCAGGAAGAGCGAGACCGCCTTCTCGTGGCGCTCCTCCGTGGTGCGGATGAAGTCGTCGTTGCTGATGTCGATGGTCTCGAGCAGCGGCTTCCACGCGCTCTCGACGAGCGCGTCGGCCCAGGCCTGCGGCGAGGTGTCGTTGGCGACGGCGGTGCGCAGGATCTTCTGGCCGTGCTCGTCGGTCCCCGTGAGGAACCAGGTGTCGTCGCCGCGCTGGCGGTGCCAGCGGGCGAGCACGTCGGACGCCACCTCCGTGTACGCGTGACCGATGTGCGGGACATCGTTGACGTAGAAGATGGGCGTCGTGATGTAGAAGGAGTCGCCGGCGGCCATAACTTCCAGTCTACGGACCACCGGAGCCGTGTTACCTGCGCAGCGATCCCTCGTAGAGCTCGCGCTTCGAGAGGCCCGTGGCCTCGGCGACCTCGGCCGCGGCCTCCTTGAGCCGGAACCCCTGCTCCACGAGCGCCGCGACCTGCGCGATACCCGAGGCGAGGTCGACGGTCGCGGGCACCGCGCCCTCGACGACGAGGCAGATCTCGCCGCGGGCGCCCTCGGCGAACCGCTCCGCGAGCTCGGCCGCCGTGCCGCGCGCGACCTCCTCGTGCAGCTTCGTGAGCTCGCGGCAGACGACGGAGCGGCGGCCGGGCACGACCGACGCGAGGTCGCGCAGGCACTCGGCGAGCCGGTGGGGCGACTCGAAGAACACCATCGTGCGCTCCTCGCGCGCGAGCGCTGTGAAGTACTGCGCACGGCCCTTGCGCGGCACGAACCCCTCGAACGTGAACCGGTCGGTGGGCAGGCCCGAGAGGGCGAGGGCGGTGAGCACGGCGCTCGGTCCGGGCAGGGCGGTGACCGTCACGCCCGCGGCGGCGGCGGCCGCGACGAGAGGGAAGCCGGGATCGCTGATGGCGGGCATTCCCGCGTCCGTCAGCACGAGCACGTCGACGTCGCGCGCGAGCTCGACGATCTCGGCGGCCTTGTCGGTCTCGTTGTGCTCGTGCAGCGGGATGAGGCGCGGGCGGTTCTCGACACCCAGCGCCCTCATGAGGTGGATGGTCGTGCGCGTGTCCTCGCTCGCGATGACCTCCGCGTTGCCGAGCGCCTCGACGAGCCGCCTCGACGCGTCGCCGAGGTTCCCGATGGGCGTCGCGGCGAGGATGATCACGCTAGCTAGCATTACAGACGTGACCCGGGCGCAGGACGACTTCGACGACGTGCTCGTCGTGGAGGTCGACGAGGAGCCGGAGCCCACGGGCTCCCGCCTCGACACGTGGTGGCAGTCGCGCTCGCCCCGCGTGCACCGCGCGGTGCGGTGGGGAGCCCCCGCGGCGGTCGTGGGCGTCGCCGCCCTCACTCGGCTGTGGGGGCTCGGGCATCCCGCGAGCCTCGTCTTCGACGAGACCTTCTATGTGAAGGATGCCTGGACGCTCACCAACCTCGGCTACGAGGGCTCGTGGCCCGCCGAGGCCGACGCCATGTTCAACGCGGGCCTCACAGACGTCTTCACGGCGGCGCCGTCGTTCGTGGTCCACCCGCCCCTCGGCAAGTGGCTGATCGGGCTCGGGATGAGCCTGCTCGGGCCCGACAACCCCGTGGGCTGGCGCATCGCCACCGCGGTCGCGGGCATCCTCGCCGTCGTGCTCATCATGCTCGTGGCGCGGAAGCTGTTCCGCTCCACGACGCTCGCCGTGCTCGCAGGCCTGCTCTTCGCGATCGACGGCAACGCGATAGTGATGAGCCGCGTCTCGCTGCTCGACAACTTCGTCATGCTCTTCGCCCTCCTGGGGTTCGGGGCGGTGCTGCTCGACCGGCAGTGGTCGGCCGTGCGGCTGGCGACGTGGATCGCGCGGCGGGAGGAGCTCGGGCGCGTGACCGACTGGGGCCCGGCCCTCCTCTGGCGGCCGTGGCTCATCGCCGCGGGGATCGCCTTCGGAGCGGCGAGCGCCGTCAAGTGGAACGGCCTCTACTTCCTCGCCGTGTTCGCGGTCTACACGCTCGTCGTCGACGCGGTCGCGCGACGCCGCGCGGGCCTGCCGTTCTGGTTCACGGGCACGCTCTTCAAACAGGCGCCCACGACCTTCCTGCTCATGGTGCCGATCGCCGTCGCCGTCTACCTCGCGGCGTGGACGGGCTGGTTCGTCACCGACGGCGGCTACAACCGCGACTGGGCCGACCAGCCCGGCAACGCCTGGACCGGCCCTCTCGCGTGGGTGCCGCACTCGCTGCAGAGCTTCTGGCACTTCGAGAGCGCGGTGTACGCCTACAACGTGGGCGAGAGCCGGCCGCATCCCTATCAGGCGAACCCGCTCACGTGGCTGCTGCTCATCAGGCCCACGAGCATGTACTACCTCTCCATCCCGCAGGGGCAGAGCGGCTGCACGTCGCTGTGCGGCGAGTCGATCACCGGAATCGCCAACCCCATCATCTGGTGGGCGGCGACCGCGGCGGCGGTGTACCTCGTGTACCGCCTCGTGCGCTACCGGGAGTGGCGCGTCGGCCTCATCCTCACAGGCCTCGCGGCCGGCTACCTGCCGTGGCTGCTGTACACGGGCCGCACGGTGTTCCAGTTCTACACGATCGCGTTCGAGCCCTACCTCGTGCTCGCCCTCGTGGCCGTGGCGGGCATCCTGCTCGGCACCGCGGAGGATCCGAGCTGGCGGCGCGTGAGCGGGCTGCGCATCGTCGCGATCTTCGTGGGCGTCGCCGTGATCGTGAGCGTGTTCTTCTGGCCGCTGTGGTCGGGGACCATGGCCGACTACTGGTTCATCGCGGCGCACTGGTGGCTGCCGACGTGGCGTTGACGCATCAACAGAATAGTTAATGCGCCCGAAACCTGTATATCGCTACTATTCACGTGCCGGTCGAACCCGAAGCTCCCGGTGCTCCACCTCGATGACCCCACGAGGATTCCATGATTGACGGTACGAGTGCCCGCAGACGTCTGGCGGCCGCTGGTGCCGTTGTCGCGCTCGTCGTCGCCTCGCTCCTGGGTGGCGCGCTGGCCTCGCAGGCCGCGCCCGGGTCGCCGGAGATCATCTCGCCCGCCGACGGCGAGCAGGTGCTCTACACGACCGATCCCCTCACGTTCACGGCCACCGACGCGATAGCGACCACGTCGGCCTATGTCTACGTCGACGATGAGGAGTACTGCGGCTACCCGTCGATGGCGGCCGACGGAGGATGGTCGTGCTCGGGCGTCCTCGCGCTCGCGCTGGGCGACCACTCGGCCTACGCCGTCGTCGACGGGGCCGTCGGCCCGGTCATCACCTTCACGGTCTACGCCGAGCCGAGCATCCAGATCGACGGGTCCCTCGCGGGCAGCGTGCAGCTCGGAGACGACGTCGAGGTGTTCGGCACCGCCGCGGTGGGCGTGACCGACGTCTACGTGACCGACAGCCTGGGCGACACGTGCTCGAGCGCCGTGGTCGACGGCGAGTGGTCGTGCGCCGTGACCCCGTCCGCGACGACGCAGACCTACACGGTCGACGCCAGCGACAGCCCGACGGGCGGCGCCATCGCCTCCGCGACGATGTCGGTGCTGCTCCCCCCGACCGTCGACAAGATGTACGAGCAGGACAGCCCCGGCTACTACACCGTGCCCTCCTACCTCGACCCGGCGGTCATCACGGGCACCGGCGCGGAGGGGGCGAGCATCCACATCGTCCTGTCCCTGTACCCCGAGCCCGACATCACGTGCGACACGGTCGTGTCCGACGGGATCTGGAGCTGCGACCTCGGCAGCCTGAGCGACGAGGTCGACTACGAGCTCTACGTGACGCAGAGCCTGTGGGGGGCGACGTCGCACGACGCCGGCTACCCCGGCTACGTCTATCTGGACCAGAGCACCGCGACCGAGCCGACCCTCGACTGCAGCTTCACGCCGGGCGGGCTCACGGTGTCGGGCAGCCCCACGCGCGTCGAGTTCTACCGCGTCACGAGCACGGAGGGCGGCGGCAGCCCCGAGCTTCCCGGCACGTGCTCGGGACCGAGCGAGCAGATCACCGACCCGATCGGGTACACCTACGTCGGGTACTGCGACGCGACGGAGGACGACGATCCGGGCGCCCCATACCTCGGCGATGTCGCCGACGGGTCGTGCGCCATCACCCTCTCCGAGGGCACCTACGACCTGTACTACCCGTCGACCGAGGGCAACGCGTACTACGACTACTTCTTCACCGTCTACCCGTCACCCAAGACCTTCGCCGCCACGAGCCAGACCTCGACCGTGACGTTCACGGGCGACGGCACCCCGGGTTCCACGGCGCGCGTCGTCGACTCCTCCGGCGCCACGCTGTGCTCGACCACCGTGGGCACGGGCGGAACGTGGTCGTGCGTGTACACCGGGCGCGCGAGCACGATCTCGACACCCGTGCGCGCGTTCCTCGTGCAGCCCGGCACGGGCGCGCGCTCGAACGCCGCGCAGCTGTCGACGCTCCCCCCGGCTCCCGCCACACCCTCCGTGCCGCCGACGACCCCCTCTCCGACGGCGACCCCGTCACCGACGCCCACGCCCCGCCCCACGTCGACCGCGACCCCGGTCTGGAACCCCGAGACCTTCGTCTGGACGTTCTCGGCCGACGCCGACGGCTACCACCCCGGCGACCCCGTCACCCTGAGCGGAGCCGGGCTGCCGCCGGCGGCCCTCGTCAGGGCGGAGATCCACTCGACGCCGGCGTACCTCGGCACCACCATCGCGCGCCAGAACGGCACGTTCATCCTGAACGTCTCGATCCCCGCCGACACCCCGGCCGGCACGCACAAGTTCGTGGTCACGATCACGCCTCTCAACGGCACCGACTCGACGGTGGTCCAGCCTGCGAAGATCACCGTCCTCGGCGCGCCCGGCGATGAGGGCGGCCTCCCCGCCGTCCCCGCCGGGTACGAGGGGGATCCGCGAAACCTCGACACCTGGCCGAGCGCCATCACGAGCGCGATCCCCACCCTGCTCGACGTGCTCACCAGCCCCGCGACCATCGGCCTCGCGGTGGGGCTGGCGCTCGTCATACTCCTGCTCGTGGCGCTGCCCACCGAAGTCCTCAACGCGACCATCGAGTCGAACACGGGCAGGTTCGGAGGCGTCTTCGCCGCGATCCAGTCGGCCGTCGACCGGGCGACGGAGTGGTTCATCGCCGCCACGCGCACGCCGCTCGTCGCTACCGCGATCCTGCTGCTGACGACGAGCACGATCTTCGGCTTCGTCGATCCCGGGTTCGGCATCGACCTCACGTCGCTGCGCCTCGTGCTCTCGCTCACGCTCGCGCTCTTCATCGTCACCTACGTCGCCTCCGTGGTCACGGGCCGCATCGTGCAGAAGCGCTGGTCGCTCACGTGGTCGATCGGCATGCAGCCGACCGCGCTGGTCTTCGCGGTGGTCGGGGTGATCGTCGCCCGCCTGCTCGACTTCTCCCCCGGTTTCCTCGTGGGGCTCATCATCGGGCTCGAGCTTGCAGAAGAGACCACCGACCGCCAGCGCGTGCGCACCTCGATCGTGAAATACGGGGTCATCGTCGCCTTCGCGCTCACGGCCTGGATCGGCTACTCGGTGTGGATCGCGGTTCAGGGCGGAGGAGTCGCGAACTTCGCGGACGGGCTGTTCCAAGACGCGCTCGTCGCCGTGACGTCGGAGGGCCTCACCGCGGCGATGGTCGCGATACTCCCCCTCGGCTTCCTCGACGGCCGCGCCATCTTCCAGCACAACAAGAAGCTGTGGGCGATCACCTTCGTGTTCGTCGCGACCGCGTTCGCGCTGCTCGTGCTGCCCAGCGCGGTGGCCGGCCAGGAGATCGGCGACGTCGCGTCGTGGGTGGCGGTGCTCATCGGCTTCGCGGCGCTGACCCTGGGGGCCACCGTGGTGCTGCGGCGCATCGCGTCGAGGGTGTCGAGCACGCCGAAGGCGAAGGTCGACGCGTGAGTCTCCCGACGTCACACACGAGGGCGGGCATCCGGAGTTCTGTAGCCTGAAGCCATGGCAGATCGCGAGTACGGGTTCCGCACCCGGGCAATCCACGCAGGCAACATCCCCGACGCCGTGACCGGCTCGCGAGCGCTGCCGATCTACCAGACGAGCGCGTTCGTCTTCGACGACACCGCCGACGCGGCCGCCCGCTTCGCGCTGCAGAAGTACGGCAACATCTACTCCCGCCTCGCCAACCCCACCGTCGCGAGCTTCGAGGAGCGCGTCGCCTCCCTCGAGGGCGGCCTCGGTGCCGTCGCGACGTCGAGCGGCCTCGGCGCGCAGTTCATCACCTTCGCCTCGCTCGTCGGCGCGGGCGACCACGTCGTCGCCTCGGCGAACCTCTACGGCGGCTCCATCACGCAGCTGGATGTCACGCTGCGCCGCTTCGGCGTCGACACGACGTTCGTGCGCTCGAGCGACCCCGCCGACTACGCGGCGGCCATCACCGACAAGACCAAGCTCATCTTCGCGGAGACCATCGCCAACCCCTCCGGCGAGGTCGCCGACATCGAGGGCCTCGCGGATGTCGCGCACGCGCACCACATCCCGCTCATCATCGACTCGACGGTCGCGACCCCGTACCTCAACCGCCCCATCGAGTGGGGCGCCGACGTCGTCACGCACTCGGCGACCAAGTTCCTCGGCGGGGCGGGCACCACCCTCGGCGGCATCGTCGTCGAGTCGGGCCGCTTCCACTGGGCGAACGAGCACTTCCCCCTCTTCGACCAGCCCGTCCCCTCCTACGGCGGGCTCAACTGGCACGGCAACTTCGGCGAGTACGCGTTCCTCACGCGCCTGCGTGCCGAGCAGCTGCGCGACATCGGCCCCGCCCTCTCGCCGCACTCCGCGTGGCTGCTCGCGACCGGCGTCGAGACGCTGCCCTTCCGCATGCAGGCCCACGTCGACAACGCGCGCATCGTCGCCGAGTGGCTCGACGCCGACCCGCGCATCGAGCGCGTGTTCTGGGCGGGCCTGCCCGAGCACCCGCACTTCGAGCGTGCCAAGAAGTACCTGCCCAAGGGTCCCGGCTCCGTCTTCTCCTTCGTCGTCAAGGGCGGCCGCGAGGTCGGCCAGAAGTTCATCGAGTCGGTGAACCTCGCGAGCCACCTCGCCAACATCGGCGACGCGAAGACGCTCGTCATCCACCCGGCCTCGACCACGCACGCGCAGCTCACCGAGCAGCAGCTGCTCGACGCGGGCGTGCTGCCGGGCGTCGTGCGCATCAGCGTGGGAATAGAAGACCCCGAGGACATCGTTGACGACCTCGACCAGGCACTTACGGAGGCGACCAAGTGAGCACTGCTACCGACACGGTCCAGCTGGCCAACGGCCTGACGTGCGACATCCCCGCCGACTCCCCGCTCGCGAAGCTGCTCAAGTCGCAACGCACGTGGGTCGGCCCCTCCGCCAAGGAGAGGCTCGCCATCCTCCGCAAGGCGAAGTCGGTCGCGATCGTGGGCGCCTCGCCCAACTCGACGCGCTCGAGCTACTTCGTGGCCACCTACCTGCTGCAGTCGAGCGACTACACCGTGTACTTCGTGAACCCCATGGTCGACGAGATCCTCGGGCAGAAGTCGTACAAGTCGCTCGCCGACCTGCCCGAGGTGCCCGACATCGTCGACGTGTTCCGCAAGGGCAGCGACATCCCCGCCGTCATCGACGAGGCGATCGCCATCGGCGCCAAGACCGTGTGGGTGCAGCTCGGCATCTGGAACCAGGACGCCGCGATCTACGGCGAGTCGAAGGGCCTCACGATCGTCATGGACCGCTGCATCAAGATCGAGCACGCGCGCTTCCACGGCGGCCTGCACCTGCTCGGCTTCGACACGGGCGTCATCACCTCGCGCAAGACCGTCCGCTAGTTACCTCGTGTGACGTCGGCCCAGTGGCCCGCGGGATGCCCGTGCGTACCGTAGTGGCATGACCGGACCGCTGCTCGACTCCCCCGTCGTCTCGACCCAGTGGCTCGCCGACCACCTCGGCGCCGACAAGCTCGTCGTGCTGGACGCGACCGTGCTCCCCTTCACGCAGCCGAGCGGCAAGCCCGGCTTCCTGAGCGGCCACGAGAGCTACGTCATCAACGGCCACCTGCCGGGCGCGGTGTTCGCCGACGTCATCGAGGAGCTCTCCGACACCTCGGGGCGCTTCCCCTTCACGCGCCCGTCGCGCGAGCAGTTCGAGGCCGCCGCGGGCGCCCTCGGCATCGACAACGAGACGACGGTCGTCGTGTACGACGCCGTCATCGGGCAGTGGGCCGCGCGCACGTGGTGGCTGTTCCGCGCGTTCGGCTACGACCGCGTCGCCGTGCTCGACGGCGGCCTCACGGCGTGGACTGCCGAGGGCCGCGAGACCGACGTCGGCCACGTCGAGCCCGCGGCGGCGACCTTCACCGCGACGGAGCGGCCCGAGCTGTGGGTGGACGCCGACGGCATCGACGCGATCCTGCGCGGCGAGGCGCCCGGCGCCCTCGTGTGCGGGACGGCCCCCAAGGAGTTCTCGGGGGAGGCCGGCCGCGGCCACATCGCCGGCAGCCTGAGCGTGCCCGCCGCACGCCTCGTCGACCGCGAGACCAACACCCTCCTGCCCGTCGACCGGCTGCGCTCGCTCTTCCCCGCAGAGGGCCGCGTCGTCACCTACTGCAACGGCGGCATCGCCGCGGCGGCGGACGCCCTCGCGCTCGTGCTCGCGGGCCACACCGACGTCGCCCTCTACGACGGATCGCTCAACGAGTGGGCCGGCGAGGGTCGCGAGCTCGTCACAGCAGGCTGAGCAGCTCCTGCGGCGTCGTGACGGGCAGCCTGCACACGAAGTCCTCGCACACGTAGGCCGCCTCCGCGGTCCGCCCCTCGAACAGCTCGAACCCGGCCGCAGCCCACGCGCGCGACTGGTCGGCGGACACGACGACGCCCCGGTGCTCGCGGGCGATGCGGCCGAGCTCCGGGTCGCCGCCGACGACCACGAGCTGCCGCACGGGCTCGGCGAGCGCGGACATGACCGTGAGCGCCGCGCCGAGGGAGACGGGATGCCGCTGCGCCGGCGCCGCCACGCGCTCCATCGCCGCGCGCGCCGCGGCGCGGTACGGCTCGTGCGCCGTGAGCGTGAAGAGGGTGCGCGCCGCGGACGCCATCGCGCTCAGGCCGGACGGGTGCGCCCCGTCGCCCGGGTCGGGCTCCACGGCGAGGCCCTGCGCCGCGAGCACGGGGTCGGCGCCGTCGGGCACGCCGAACGGATCGCCCGCCGCGATGGCGGCGTCGACGAGCCGGCGCGCGGCCTCGGCGTAGCGCACCTCCCCCGTCGCGAGGGCGAGCTGCAGGAGGCCGGAGGCGAGCATCCCCGAGTCCTCGAGCGTCGCGTGGGCGGGCGACAGCACGCCGCCGATCGACGCGCGCACGAGCCGCCCGCCCACGTGGTGCTCGAGCAGGAAGTCGGCCGAGCGGCGCGCCATCGCGACCCACTCCGGCCTGCCGAGCACTGAGCCCGCGACGGAGAGGCCCTCGATCGCGAGCCCGTTCCAGCCCGTGAGCACCTTCTCGTCGACGGGCGGCCTCTCGACGCGCTCCCGGCTCGCGGCGTCGAGCGAGTAGTAGAAGCCCTCGACCCGGCGGCCGTCGACAGTGCTCTCGCTGTCCTGCGCGGAGGCGAACCCGCCCCCCGGCAGCTGCATCGTCCCCAGCCAGTGCGCGATGCCCTCCGCGATCTCGGCGCGACCCGCGAGCGCGTACAGCGCCACGAGCTGCGCGTTGTCGTAGAGCATGCGCTCGTAGTGCGGATCGCTCCAGTCCTGCCTCGTCGCATAGCGGAAGAAGCCGCCGTCGACGGCGTCGCGCAGGGGCGAGGCGGCCATGGCGTCCAGGGTGCGGGTGCCGAGGGGTGCGCGGCGCGCGACGAGGAACGAGAGCACGGGCGAGACCGGGAACTTGGGCGCCGTGCCGAAACCTCCGTGCGTCGCATCCTCGAGGCCCTCGAGGGTCGCGACGACCGGCCCGAAGTCGGTGGGCAGCGGGCTCGACACCGCCTGCTGCCGACCCAGCACGTCGACTATCGCCGCGCCGTTGCGCTCGACCTCGTCGCGGCGGTTCGTCCAGGCGTCGAGCACGGCGTCGAGCACCTGGCGGAACGAGGGATGCCCGGCGACCGGCTCGGGCGGCCAGTACGTGCCCGCGAAGAAGGCCCGCCCCTGCGGCGTGACGAACACGTTGAGCGGCCAGCCGAGGTTGCCCGTGAAGGCCGCCGCGGCCGCCAGGTAGGTGGAGTCGACCTCCGCGTGCTCCTCGCGGTCGACCTTGATCGCGACGAGGTTCTCGTTCAGGTACGCCGCGACGGCCGGGTCGCTGAAGCTCTCGCGCGCCATGACATGGCACCAGTGGCACGTCGAGTAGCCGATCGACACGAGCACGGGGACGTCGCGCGCGGCGGCCTCGGCGAAGGCGTCGGCGCCCCAGTCCCACCAGTCGACGGGGTTGCCCGCGTGGGAGCGGAGGTACGGGCTCGCGGCGGCGCCGAGACGGTTGGGCATGCTCCCAGTCTGCCGTGGTCGGCCACGGCGCAATCGCAGAAAACTGGCGAGCGGGGCGGCTAGTGTCGTCGTATGTCGACGACGACCATCACGTACATCGGTGGCCCCACCGCAGTCCTCGAGTATGCGGGCAAGCGCTTCATCACGGATCCGACGTTCGATGCGCCCGGCTCCTACCCCGAGGCCGGCGAGACGACGCTCGTCAAGACTGCGGGCCCGGGCATCCCGCGCAGCGACCTCGGCACCATCGACGCGGTGCTCCTGAGCCACCACGAGCACAAGGACAACCTCGACTGGGAGGGCCTCGAGCTCATCGCCACGGGCATCCCCACCCTCAGCACCCCGGATGCGGCGAGCGACCTCTTCGGCGGATCGGTGGTCGGCCTCGACTCCTGGGAGACCTACCAGCTGGGCGACGTCACGATCACGGCGGTGCCCGCCCTGCACGGACCGCCCGGCATCGAGCGCCTCGTGGGCGAGGTCACGGGATTCGTGCTCGAGGCGGAGCACGAGCCCACCGTCTACGTGAGCGGCGACAACGCCTCGATCCCGCTCGTCGAGCAGATCGCGGGGCGCTTCCCCATGATCGAGATCGCGATCCTCTTCGCGGGGGCCGCGCGCGTGCCGGAGATCGACGCCGCGCTCACCCTGACGTCGCCCGACGCGGCACGCGCGGCGATCATGCTCGGGGCGCGGAAGGTCGTCGGCATCCACACCGAGGACTGGGAGCACTTCTCCGAGTCGCGCGCCCAGCTCGAGGCGGCGTTCGCCGACGGCGGGCTGCTCGTCGAGACGCCGCGCGGGGTGACGGTCGCGCTCTAGCCCTGAGTTGCCATCGAGAGGGCGAAATGGGTCGCCGCATCCTCGATCCCGACCAGAAGTGCCCTTTCGTCGTGGTCTCGGGGCAGCGAAAAGCCAGTTGTGACGGCGCGGCCGGGGCCGCGCGTCACAACTGGCTTCTCGGCGGTTAGAACGTCGCCGTCGTCGGGTCGGACCCGACGCGCAGGCCCTGGTCGAGGCCGTCGATCGCGGCGACCTCGTCGGCGGTGAGCTCGAAGCCGAACACGTCGAAGTTCTGGGCCATGCGCTCGCGCGAGTTCGACTTCGGGAACACGATGATGCCGTTCTGCAGGTGCCAGCGGATGACGACCTGCGCGGGCGAGACGCCGTGCGCGGCCGCGGCTGCCGCGACGGGCGCCATGCCGAACAGGTCGTACTTGCCCTGGCCGAGCGGCCCCCACGCCTCGACGTGGATGCCCTTCGAGGCCGCGAAGTCGCGGATCTCGTGCTGCGCGAACGCGGGGTGCAGCTCGATCTGGTCGACGGCGGGCACGGTGCTGCTTCCCTCGATGACCTTCCTGAGGTGCTCGACGTGGAAGTTCGAGACGCCGATCGAGGCGGCCTTGCCCGACTCCTTGATCTGCTCGAGGGCGAGCCACGTCTCGAGGTACCTGTCGAGGTCGGGGCGCGGCCAGTGGATGAGGTACAGGTTCACCGACTCGAGGCCGAGCTTCTCGAGCGAGAGGTCGATCGCGTCGAACGCCGACTGGGTGCCCTGGTCGCTGTTCCACAGCTTGGTCGTGATGAAGAGCTCGTCGCGCGGGATGCCCGACTTCTCGATGGCGCGGCCGACGCCGACCTCGTTGCCGTAGATCGCGGCGGTGTCGATGTGGCGGTAGCCGACCTCGAGCGCGTCGGTCACGATGCGCTCGGTCTCGTCCGGGTCGACCTTGAAGACGCCGAAGCCGAGCTGGGGGATGGTGTTGCCGTCGTTGAGGGCAATCGTGGGGACAGTCATACCCTCCAACCTAGAACACCTCCGCGAGCAGCTCGGCGAACAGGTCCTCGGCGTCGACCGGCACGCGCTGGCGCGTGAACCACGTCGCGACGTTGACGCAGTCGCGGTGCAGCAGGTCGAGCCCGTTCGGGTTCGAGACGGCGTCGACGATCTGCGGAAGGTCGATGACGACGACGCGGCCCTCGTGCACGAGCAGGTTGTAGGGCGAGAGGTCGCCGTGCACGAACCCCGCCCTCGCGATGGTGTGCATGAGCGCGACGACCTGGTCGAGATGGTCGCGGCCGGGATGCACCTGCGCGAGCCGCGGGGCCGCGGTCCGTCCCGTGCCGATGAACTCCATGAGCAGCTCGGTGCCGTTGACCTGCACGGGGTAGGGCACGGGGGCGCCGAGCTCGTACAGCCGGCTCATCGCCTCGAACTCGGCGACCGACCAGTGCTCGGCCGCGACCGACCTGCCGTACGACGACTTGTTGGCGATGGCGCGCGAGTCGCGCGTGCTGCGCGTGCGGCGGCCCTCCTCGTACATCGACGAGCGGTGGAAGTCGCGCTGCTCCGCACCGCGGTAGCGCTTGGCGGCCATGACGGCGCCGGCCCTGCCCGGCTCGGCGCGCTCGACGAGGAACACGTCGGCCTCCTTGCCGGTCTTGACGATGCCGAGCTCGGTGTCGAAGGCGCCCGCCGAGGTCACGACCCACGCGGGGCGGGGCTCGGGCCCGCGCAGGGTCGGGATGACCGACGGCCATGTCGTCCAGCGCTGGTCGTGGCCGGGCTCGAGCTGCGTGAAGGAGAGGTCTGTCTCGGGGAGGGGTAGATCAGAGGCGAAGAATGCCAAGGGTTCAGCTTTCGGAGACGGGGTCTCCGACGCGAACGGCTAGGAGACCCGGAAGGGGATGTGGGCAGGGGAAGCCACGGCGATGGTGGTCATGCTGTCCTCCTCCCGGTCTCGGTCCCGTCAATGTACCGCATCCGCATGGCCGTCTGCGAGAGGGCGGAAGCCTGGTGGAAGCCGCGCAGGTTCTCCCACCCGCCCGTCCACGTCACGCGCGAGGCGACCTCCCACACGGTCGCGCCCGGGTCGGCGGCGAGGATGTCGCGCACCTCGCGCGTGCGCCCGACCTGGTGGTCCCGCGACGCCCCCACGCGCTCCCCGAGGCCGCGGAACACGTACCCGTGGCCCGGCGCGACGAGCGGGTCGCCGAGGGACTCCACGAGGTCGAGCGAGCGCAGGTAGTCGGCGAGCGGATCGTCGGACTCGCCGCCCAGCCCCACGCCCGGGAAGATCGTCGGGAGCACGAGGTCGCCCGTGAAGACGGTGTCCCCGTCGACGAGCGAGAGGCTGCCGGGCGTGTGGCCGGGTGTGTGCAGCACGCGGATCGACCGCCCGGGGATGTCGAGCAGCTGGTCGTGCACGAGCAGCACGTCGGCCGTGACCTGCTCGGGCCGCGTGCGGCCCACGATCGCCGCGATGCCCTCGTGCAGCCCGGGCGGGACGCCCCACGCGCCGAGGTCGGGCACGGTCACGCCGCGCACCGCGAACTCGTCGAGGCCGCGCTGCTCCGCCTCGTGCACCTGCACGCGCGCGCCCGAGGCGGCGCGGATCGCGGGGGCGAGCCCGAGGTGGTCGGAGTGGAGGTGGGTGGCGGTGACGGACTCCACGCGGTCGAGCGCGAGCCCGACCGACGCGAGCCCGGCGGAGAGCCTCTCGAGGCTTCCGGGGAGCTCCCACCCGGTGTCGAGCAGGTGGACGTCGCCCCGGGCATCCTCGAACGCGTAGACGAGCGTGTAGGCGGGCGGGCCTACCGGCAGCGGGAGCGAGAGCGCCCACGTGCCCTCGCCGATCGCGAGCGGCTCGGGCAGCCCGCCGCCCTCGTAGGCGGCGAGCTGCCGGGCGTCGAGCGCCCGCATCAGGGCAGGTGGCGCTCGTCGACCCCGACGTACTGCGAGAGCGGGCGGATGAGCGCGTTGGCCTGCAGCTGCTCCATGATGTGCGCCGTCCAGCCCGTGATGCGCGCGGCCACGAAGAGCGGGGTGAACATCTCGGTGTCGAAGCCGATGAGGTTGTAGGCAGGTCCCGACGGGTAGTCGAGGTTGGGCTTGATGTTCTTCCGCTCGTTCATCGCGGTCTCGAGCGTGTCGTACAGCTCGGCGAGGTCGGGGCGGTCGTACTCCGCGATGAGGGTGTCGAGCGCCGCCTTCATGGTGGGCACGCGCGAGTCGCCGTTCTTGTAGACGCGGTGGCCGAATCCCATGATCTTGCGCTTCTCGGCGAGCGCCGTGTCGAGCCACGCGACGGCCCTGTCGGCGGTGCCGATCTCGTCGAAGATGTGCATGACGGCCTCGTTGGCGCCGCCGTGCAGCGCGCCCTTGAGCGCACCGATGCCGCCCACGACCGCCGAGTAGAGGTCGGAGAGCGTCGACGTGATGACGCGCGCCGTGAACGTCGACGCGTTGAACGAGTGCTCCGCGTACAGGATCATCGACACGTCGAACGCGCTCACCACGACCTCGTCGGGCAGCTCGTCGAACGTCATGAACAGGAAGTTCGCGGAGTAGCCGAGGTCGTCGCGCGGCTCCACGAGATGCTGCCCGCGGCGGCGGCGCTGGTCGTACGCGACGATCGACGGCAGCTGGGCGAACAGGCGCACGGACTTGTCGAGGTTCGACTCGGGGCTCGAGTCGGCGGCATCCGGGTCGCTCGCACCGATGACGCTCACGGCCGTGCGCACGACGTCCATGGGATGCGCCGACACGGGCAGCTCGTCGATGACGCGCTTCACGCGCTCGTCGAGGCGCCGCAGCGACCGCTCGCGCGTCTCGAACTCCGCGAGCTGCTCGTCGTCGGGCAGCTCGCCGTGCCACAGCAGGTACGCGACCTCCTCGAACGTGCAGCTCGCCGCGAGCTCCTGCACCGGGTAGCCCCGGTAGAGCAGGGAGTTGGTCTCGGGGTTCACCTTGGAGATGGCGGTGGTGTCGACGACGACGCCCGCCAGCCCCTTCTTGATCTCGACCTCTGTCATCACTTGCCCTCCGGAACCTTGAAGTTGAACACCGACGTGTCGAAGGCGTTGTACGCCTCGTAGTCGAGCAGCTCGTACAGTCTTGCGCGAGTCTGCATCGTGGGCACCTGCGAGTTGAGGGAGCCCTCGGCGACGAGTGCGTCGAGACCACGCTCCGCCGCGCCCATCGCGATGCGCAGCAGCGACACGGGATAGATCACGATGTTCACGCCGATGTCGGCGAGCTGCCGGGTGCTGAACAGCTCGCTCTTGCCGAACTCGGTCATGTTGGCGAGGATCGGCACGTCGACCGCCTGGCGCACGGCCTCGAACTCGGCCAGGTCGGCCATGGCCTCGGGGAAGATCGCGTCGGCCCCCGCGTCGACGAGCGCCTTCGCGCGGTCGATCGCGGCCTGCAGGCCGTCGACGGCGCGGATGTCGGTGCGCGCCATGATGAGCAGGTTGGGGTCCCGGCGCGCGTCGACGGCCGCCCTGATCCGCTTGGTCGAGGTCTCGAGGTCGACCACGGCCTTGCCGTCGAGGTGGCCGCAGCGCTTGGGGTTGACCTGGTCCTCGATGTGCAGGCCCGCCACGCCCGCGTCCTCGAGCGCCTGCACGGTGCGGGCGACGTTCATGGGCTCGCCGAAGCCCGTGTCGGCGTCGATGAGGGCCGGGAGGTCGGTCATCCTCGCGATCTGCTGGCCGCGGCCCGCCACCTCGCTGAGCGTCGTGAGGCCGATGTCAGGCAGGCCGAGGTCTGCAGCGAGCACCGCGCCCGAGATGTAGACGCCCTCGAAGCCCTTGTCCTCGATGAGCTTGGCGCTCACGGGGTTGAACGCCCCCGGGAAGCGCAGCAGCTCGCCCGTCGCGAGCGCCGCGCGGAAGTCGGCGCGCTTCTGCGCCGCCGTGGTCTTCGAGTACAGCATCAGAAGAGTCCCTTCGGTCCTGCGGTGAGGATGCCGGGCTTCGCCACGAAGTTGAGGCCCGTGAGGTCGGTGAGCTCGGGCAGGCGCTGCACCGTGTCGAGGAACCGCTCGATCTCGGCCTCGTCGAGCACGGGCGCGGCGAGGGCGCGGAACTTGGCGATGTAGTCCGCACGCGCGAACGGCCGGGCGCCGAGCGGGTGCGCGTCGGCGACGGCGATCTCGTCGACGATCGTCGAGCCGTCGGTGAGGGTTATCGCCACGCTGCCGCCGAACGCCTTCTCCTGCGGGTCGTTGGAGTGGTAGCGGCGCGTCCACTCCGCGTCCTCCTCCGTGACGACCTTGTTCCACAGGGCGACGGTGTCGGGACGCTGCGCGCGCGAGGGGGCGTAGGACTTCTCGTGGTCCCACTCGCCGTCCTGCAGGGCGACCGTGAAGATGTACGGGATCGAGTGGTCGAGCGTCTCGCGGCTCGCGGTCGGGTCGTACTTCTGCGGGTCGTTGGCGCCCGAGCCGATCACGTAGTGGGTGTGGTGGCTCGTGCGGATGATGACGCGCTCGATGCGGTCGGCCGTGAGGTCGGGGTACTCGTTGTGCAGCTTGCGCGCGAGGTCGATCCAGGCCTGGGCCTGGTACTCGGCGGAGTGCTCCTTCGTGTAGGTGTCGAGGATGGCGCGCTTCGCCTCCCCCTTCTCCGGCAGGGGCACCTCGTACGCGGCCGTCGGGCCGTCGAGCAGCCACGCGATGACGCCGTCCTCGCCCTCGTAGATCGGCTCCGGACTGGTCTGCCCGCGCATCGCGCGGTCCACGGCCTCGACGGCCATCTTGCCCGCGAACGCGGGGGCGTGCGCCTTCCACGTGGAGATGAGCCCCTTGCGCGACTGCCGGGTGGCGGTGGTGGTGTGCAGCGCCTGGTTGACGGCCTGGAAGATCGTCTCGACCGGCAGGCCGAGCAGCGTGCCGATGCCCGCGGCCGCGGAGGGGCCGAGGTGGGCGACGTGGTCGATCTTGTGCTTGTGCAGGCTTATCGCCTTCACGAGGTCCACCTGGATCTCGTAGCCCGTCGCGATGCCGCGGATGAGCTCGGCGCCCGACTTCCCGGCATGCTGCGCGACGGCGAGGATGGGCGGGATGTTGTCGCCCGGGTGCGAGTACTCCGCCGCGAGGAACGTGTCGTGGAAGTCGAGCTCGCGCACGGCGACTCCGTTCGCCCACGCCGCCCACTCGGGGCTGACCCGCTCCGTGATGCCGAAGACCGTGCTCCCCGGGGTCGCGGGATGCGCCTCGGCCTGGCTGCGGGCCGCGATGCCGGGGCCGCGCACGATGCTGGCCGCGGCGACCGCCGCGTTGTCGATGATGCGGTTGATGACCATCTCGGCGACCTCGTCGGTCACGGCGACGGGGTCGGCGGCGACCTCCGCGATCTTCCAGGCGAGCTGGTCCTCGCGGGCGAGGTTCTCGTCGCTCTTGTAGACGCGCACGGGGTGGATTCTCACTGGGGGTTCCTTTCGGCGGAGGCCAGCACGTTGGCGAGGCTCTGGTGGAGGTGGACGTGGGTGGCGGAGGCCGCGAGGTCGGCGTCTCCGTCGGCGATCGCGCCGACGATGAGCAGGTGCTCCCCCGCCGCGGCGCGCAGCCGCTCGGGGTTGTCCTGCGAGACGCGGCGGATGCGGACGAGGTGGGGGCGCAGGCTGCGCAGCGCGCCCACGAGGTAGGGGTTGCCCGTCGCGTCGTCGACGGCGGAGTCGAACCGCGAGACGAGGTCGTAGTACGACGCGTGGTCGCCCACGACGCCGGGCGGCGAGCGGAACTCCTCGCGGAGCGCCTCGAACACCCGCGGGTCGCGGCGCTCGGCGGCGAGGCGCGCGGCCTTCTGCTCGAGCACCTCGCGCAGCTCGAAGAGCTCTCGGATGTTCTGGGTCGAGACGGCCGTCACGACGAGGCCGCGGCCGCCCTGGGCCGCGACGAGGCCGTCGGCCGAGAGCCGCCCGAGAGCCTCCCGCAGCGGCGTGCGCGAGATGCCCAGCCGTTCGGACTGCTCGACCTCGGCGAGCACGGTGCCGGGCGCGAGGCGCCAGTCGAGGATGTCGTCGCGCAGCGTCTGGTACGCCTGCTCGCTCGCGCGCATCCTGCCTCCTCTGTATACACAGAATAGTCAGGTGTGCGCCAGAACCGCTAGCTGATGCCCCTGTGTATGCAGAACTGGTCGAACGCCTCGCGGCTCGTGTAGCGCGGGACGTAGCCGAACACCGTCGTGAGCCGCTCGTTCGAGAGCACCGGCCGGTAGCGCAGGAACCCGACCCGGTTCGGTCCGTGCACCGTGAGCCGCAGCGCGTGGCCCACCGCGAGCGCCGCCGTGAGCGCCCAGGCCGGCAGCACGAGCGTGCGCTTGCCCAGGGCGGCCGCGATCTCGCGCACGGTGACCCGGCCGTCGCCCGCGACGTTGTAGATGCCGGGCGGGCCGTCGGTGGCGGCGCGCACCATCGCGCCCACGACGTCGTCGACCCACACGAACACGAAGGGGCTCTCGGAGCCCGCGATCCGCAGGATGCGCCGCCCCTCCCACAGCCGCGTGATCTGGTTGTCCACCGTCGGGCCGAGGATCGTGCCGATGCGGAACACGACCTGCTCGAGCTCGGGATGCGCGGAACGGGCCCGCGCGAGCATCTCCTCCACGAGCCGCTTGTGCCTGCTGTACGAGAACTCGTCGTTGCCGCGCACCGGGTCGTCCTCCGTGAGCCACTCGGGGCTGTCCGCGTGGTACCCGTACGCCGCCCCGCTCGACGAGACGACGAGCCGCCGCACGCCCGCCTCGAGGCACGCCTCGAGCACCGCGCGGGAGCCCTCGACGTCGACGCGGTGCTCGAGCTCCTCGGGGGCGACCCCGGGGTTCACGATCGACGCGAGGTGCACGACGGTGGTGATGCCGTGGCGGCGGAACTGCTCGACGAGCGCTGCGCGGTCGGTGACATCCGCGATCTCGTAGCGGACGCCCTCGACCGGCGCGGCCGGCTCGCGCACGTCGCCGCTCACGACCCGTCCCGCGAGGGCCGCGACGACAGCCGATCCGAGGAACCCGGAGCCGCCCGTGACGTAGATCATGCCGTCGCCGTCGCGCGCGTGCGCCACGCCCAGAACGACGCGAGGCCGAGGCCCGCGATGATGTCCCAGATGCCCCACCAGCCGGCGACGACGGCCATGCCGCCGAGGCCGTGGAAGAACGCGAAGACGAGACCGAGCCCGAGCCCGGCGTTGCGGATGCCCACCTCGAACGTGACCGCCTTCGCGTCGTAGAGCTTGAGGCCCCCGAGGCGCGCGCTCGCGTAGCCGAGCAGGAGGGCGACGGCGTCGTGGAGGAACACCGCGAGCAGCACGACGCCGATGAAGGCGATGAAGAAGGCGAAGTTGCCGATGAGGGCGAGCGCGATGAAGGCGAGCAGCGCGAGAAGGCTGAACCACTTCACGAACGGCTGCACACGGCCGGCGAACCGCCCCCAGCGCTCCTTGATGAGCAGGCCGAGCGCGAACGGCACCCCGATGACGAGCACGATCTCGAGGAGCATCTGCCACGGGTTGAGGCTCACCTGCACGAGGATGTCGCGCGCCGTCGGGTGCAGCCCGCCCCACAGCGCGAGGTTGAGGGGCAGCACGACGATGTAGACGACGTTCGTCACCGCGGTCATGCTCACCGAGAGGGCGACGTTGCCCTTCGACCGGTAGGTGAGCACCTGCGAGATGTTGCCGGGCGGGCAGCACGCCACGAGGATCATGCCGAGCGCGATCGACGCCTGCACCTGCAGCAGGAGCGTGAGGCCGAACGTCACCGCGGGCAGGAGCACGATCTGCGCGATGAGGGCGATGATGATCGCGCGCGGGGCCTTGAGCACGGCGCGGAAGTCCTGCAGCGACGTGTCGAGGGCGATGCCGAACATGATGAAGCCCAGCACGATGCTCAGCAGCACGAGCGAGAACGGGCTGAAGTTGAGGACGGCGTCGTCGATGTTCACGTCTTCTCCAATCGGGTGATGGCCTTGCGGACCGCGCGCCGGTACGCGTCCTTGTTCACGTAGTACGACATGCGCTCGAGCTCGAGGTAGCGGTAGCCGCCCGTGAGGTCGGGCCACGGCCGGGCCGCCTCCGCGCGGAACGCCGCCTGCCGTTCCGGGCGCGCTGCGAGGTAGGCGGCGACGAGGTCGGCCTGCTCGGCGCGTCCCTGCCAGCCGATGCCGGATGCCTCGATCATCCCGAGCACGAAGAGACCTGAGAACGACGGCGGCACGATGTTGAGGTAGAGGCTCGGCGCCGCTCCCGTCCAGTTGAGCTCGGCCCGGTCGACCATGGGGTAGTCGAGCGTGTAGCCGGTGGCGAGCAGCACGACGTCGTAGTCCGCGCTCGTGCCGTCGGTGAAGTGCACGGTGCTGCCGTCGAAGCGCTCGATGCCGGGGACGATCCTCAGGTCGCCCTGGCCGAGGTGGTTCAGCACGAGAGTGTTCACGATGGGATGCGACTCGTAGATGCGGTAGTCGGGCTTCGGGAACCCGAAGCGCACGGGGTCGCCCGTGAAGGCGCGCAGCACGCGCGTGTCGATGAACTGCTTGATCCGCGCGGGGAGCGGGCGGCCCTGGTTGAGCGTGTCGCTCGGCCTGCCGAACAGGTAGCGCGGCACGAAGTAGTACCCCCGGCGCACGGCGAGGTCGACGGATGCCGCGTGGTGCACGGCGTCGACGGCGATGTCGCACCCGCTGTTGCCCGCGCCCACGATGAGCACGCGCCTGCCGTCGAACAGGCTCGCGTCGCGGTACCCGCTCGAGTGCAGGAGCTCTCCCGAGAACGTGCCGGGGAAGGCCGGGATGCTCGGCTCCGCGAGCGTGCCGTTGGCGAGGATGACGGCGTCGAAGTGCTCGCCGTCGACGGACCAGCCGCGGGCATCCCTCGTCACCGACTCGACCCGCGCGCCGAACCGGATGTGCTCGCGCAGGCCGAAGTGGTCGGCGAAGTCGGAGAAGTACTGCTTGAGCACACGGTGGCCCGGGTAGTCGACGGTGGTCGCCATGGGGAACTCGGCGAACTCGGTGGTCGTGCGCGACGAGATGAGGTGCGCGGACTCGTACATCGTGCTGCGGGGGTTGTCGATGTCCCACAGGCCGCCCACGTCGCGCGAGGCCTCGAAGACCGTGAACTCCAGTCCGCGCCTCTGCAGCGCCCGTGCCGCGGCGAGCCCCGACGGGCCCGCGCCGACGATGGCGATCCGTGGCATCGTTGCCCTTTCCCTCGCGGAACAGACTATTGGTCGGCACGGCTTACGATGTAAGGCTCATGAATCCCGAAGCCGCCCTCACGATCGCCTACCCGGAGTCGCTCCCGGTATCGCAGCGACGCGACGACATCCAGGCCGCGATCCGTGACAACCAGGTGCTCATCGTGGCGGGCGCGACGGGCTCGGGCAAGACGACCCAGCTGCCGAAGATGCTGCTCGAGCTCGGCTACGAGAGCATCGGCCACACGCAGCCGCGGCGCATCGCCGCGCGCACCATCGCGGAGCGCATCGCCGAGGAGCTCGGCGCCCCCGAGCTCGTGGGCTACAAGGTGCGGTTCACCGACACGCTCGGCCCCGCCGCGCGCATCAAGCTCATGACCGACGGCATCCTGCTCAACGAGATCCACCGCGACCGCGACCTGAAGAAGTACGACGCGATCATCATCGACGAGGCGCACGAGCGCAGCCTCACCGTCGACTTCCTGCTCGGCTACCTCAAGCAGCTGCTCCCCCGCCGCCCCGATCTCAAGGTCGTCATCACGTCGGCCACGATCGACCCCGAGAGCTTCAGCAGGCACTTCGACAACGCTCCCATCATCGAGGTCTCCGGCCGGACCTACCCGGTCGAGATCCGGTACAGGCCGCTCGTCGCCGAGATAGCCGAGGACGAGGAGGGAGACCCCTCCGACGACCGCGACTACCTACAGGGCATCAACGACGCGCTCGACGAGCTCGGCCGGGAGGGCGACGGCGACGTGCTCGTGTTCCTCTCCGGCGAGAACGAGATCCGCGACGCGGAGGACGCGATCCGCGGGCGCAACCTGCCCGGCACCGAGGTGCTCCCGCTCTACGGCCGGCTGAGCGCGGCCGACCAGCACAAGGTGTTCCAGCCGTCGGCGACCGCGGGGACCCGCCGCCGCATCGTGCTGGCGACGAACGTCGCGGAGACGAGCCTGACCGTGCCGGGCATCCGGTACGTCATCGACGCCGGCACCGCGCGCATCTCGCGGTACAGCGTGCGCGCCAAGATCCAGCGGCTGCCCATCGAGGCGATCAGCCAGGCGTCCGCGAACCAGCGGTCCGGGCGGTCCGGGCGCACGAGCGACGGCATCGCGATCAGGCTGTACTCGGAGGAGGACTTCCTGCGGCGGCCCGAGTTCACCGAGCCCGAGATCCTGCGCACGAACCTCGCCGCGGTCATCCTGCAGATGATCTCGCTCGGGCTCGGCGACATCGCGAGCTTCCCGTTCCTGCAGCCGCCCGACTCGCGCGGCATCAAAGACGGCCTCGACCTGCTCAAGGAGCTGCACGCCGTCACCGCCGACAACCGCATCACCACGGTCGGCAAGCAGCTCAGCCAGCTGCCCATCGACCCGCGCCTCGCGCGCATGGTCGTGGAGTCGAAGCGGCAGGGCACGACGCGCGAGGTCATGGCGATCGTCGCGGGCCTGAGCATCCAGGACCCGCGCGAGCGCCCCCTCGAGAAGCGCCCGCAGGCCGACCAGCAGCACGCGCGCTTCGTCGACCCGACGAGCGACTTCCTCACCCTGCTCAACCTCTGGAACTACCTCGAGGAGAAGCAGAAGGAGCTCTCGGGCAACCAGTTCCGCCGCCAGATCAAGGGCGAGTACCTCAACTACCTGCGCGTGCGCGAGTGGCAGGACGTCTACCGCCAGCTCGCGCGCATGGCACGCCCGCTCGGGCTGCACGTGGGCGACCCGCACATCAACCCCGACGGCATCCACCGCTCCCTGCTCGCGGGACTGCTCAGCCAGATCGGCCTGCGCGACCTCGCCAAGAAGGACTACGCGGGTGCCCGCGGCACGCGGTTCGTGATCTTCCCCGGCTCCGCGCTCGCCAAGAAGCAGCCCGCAGCCGTCATGAGCGCCGAGCTCGTCGAGACCAGCCGGCTCTTCGCGAGGATGAACGCCGCCATCGACCCCGCGTGGGCCGAGCACATCGCGGGCGACCTCGTGAAGCGCACCTACTCCGAGCCGCACTGGGAGAAGAAGCAGGGCTCCGTCGTCGCCTACGAGCGCGCGACGCTCTACGGCGTGCCCATCATCGTGAAACGGCGCATCCAGTTCTCGCGCATCGACCTGCCGTACGCGCGCGAGCTCTTCATCCGGCACGCGCTCGTCGAGGGCGAGTGGGATGCCCGGCTCCCCTTCGACGCCGCCAACCGCGCGCTGCGCAAGGAGCTCGCGGAGATCGAGGAGCGCACGCGCCGGCGCGACATCCTCTTCGACGACGAGGCGATATTCGAGTTCTACAACCGCCGCATCCCGCACGAGGTCGCGAGCACGCGCGACTTCGAGGGCTGGTGGAAGAAGGCCCGCACCGAGACGCCCGACCTGCTCACGATGACGCGCGCCGACCTGCTGGGCGAGGATGACGACGAACCCGCCGACACCGGGCTGCCGAGCGAGTGGCGCCAGGGCGACCAGACGCTCAGGCTCGCGTACCGCTTCGAGCCGGGCGCGGCCGACGACGGCGTGACGGTCACGGTGCCGCTGCCGCTGCTCGCGGGCCTGCGCGCGGACGGGTTCGACTGGCAGGTGCCGGGCTTCCGCGAGGAGCTCGTGACGGCGCTCATCAAGGCCCTCCCGAAGCACATCCGCAAGAACGTCGTGCCCGCGGGCGACTGGGCGCGCAAGCTGCTCGTCGACGCGGACGTGTCGGTGCCGCTCACGACCTACCTCGCGCGTGAAATCGCCGCGCAGACCTACACGGCGGTCACGGAGAAGGACTTCGACTGGGAGCGCGTGCCCCCGCACCTGCGCGTGACGTTCGCCGTCGTCGACGAGCGCGGCCGGCGGCTCGCCGCGGGCAAGACGCTGAGCGCGCTGCAGGCGAGCCTCAAGCCCGCCGCGCGCGCGAGCGTCGCGAAGGTCGTCGAGACGCCCCGCAACACCGTCGAGCGCTCGGGCATCACGGCGTGGGACTTCGACTCCCTCGACCGCACGCGCGACGTCAAGCACGGCGGCAACACGATCCGCGCCTATCCCGCCCTCGTCGACGAGGGCGCCTCGGTCGCGATCCGCCTCATGAGCACGGCGCACGACCAGGCCGCGGCGCACGGCGCCGGTGTGCGCAGGCTCCTGCTGCTCGCGATCCCGTCGCCGCTCGGCTACGTGCAGGAGCACCTCACGACGAACGAGAAGCTCGTGCTCGCGCAGTCGCCCTACCGCGGCAACGCGGCCCTGTTCGCCGACTGCATGGCCGCGTGCGTCGACGCCGTCGTGGGCGGCCGCGAGATCTGGACGCGCGCCGAGTTCGAGGCCGCGCGCGACGAGGTGTCAGCGACGATCGTCGACTCGCTGTTCCAGACCGTGGCGCTCGTCTCGCGCATCGTCGCCGCCTCGCGCGCCACAGACAAGGCGATCAAGGATGCGACGAGCATCGCCCTCATCGCGCCCCTCGGCGACGCCCGTGCGCAGCTCGACGCCCTCGTCTTCGACGGATTCGTGGGCCGCACGGGCCTCGACCGGCTGCGCCGCCTCCCCCTCTACCTCGACGGGATCGTGCACCGCGTGAGCCGGCTCGCCGAGAACCCGGGCAGGGACAGGGTGTGGATGTCGGAGGTCGAGCTCGCCACGGCCCGCTACCGGGACGCGGGCGGGGAGCTGCCGCTCGCCGCGGGGGCGGAGCCGCGCATCATCCGCGCCCGCTGGATGCTCGAGGAGCTGCGGCTCAGCCTCTTCGCCCAGCACCTGCCGACCGCCGAGCCCGTGAGCGTGCAGCGGATCGTGAAGGTTCTGTCAGCCTGATGCGCGGCATCAGTCATTCGGGGACGGGACCGCGCCGCCAGTCGGACTAGCCTGTTATGGGCGCACAGCCGCGCCCATCCCGAGAGAGGCCCTGCAGTGCCGCACGCTCCCCGCACAGTGTCCGCCGAGATCGCACGCTCCTGGCTGCTGGTCGCCGCGACCAAGCCCGAGACCTTCGACGCCGCCGAGGCCTCGCGCGCCGACCAGATCATCCTCGACATCGAGGACGCGGTCGACCCCGCGCTCAAGCCGGGCGCGCGCGACGACGTCGCCTCGTGGCTAGCCAGCGGCGGCAGCGGCTGGGTGCGCATCAACGACCGCACGAGCGACTTCTGGTCGGGGGATGTCGACGCGCTCGTCGGACTGCCCGGACTGCTCGGAGTCATGCTCGCCAAGGCCGAGTCGCCCGCCCACGTCACCGAGACCTACGACCGCCTGCACGGGCAGACCCCCGTCATCGCGCTCGTGGAGTCGGCCCTCGGCATCGAGGAGGCCGCCAACATCGCCCGCGCGCGCGGCGCCTACCGCCTCGCGTTCGGCAGCGGCGACTACCGCCGCGACACCGGCACCGCCGCCGACGACATGGCCATGGCCTACCCGCGCTCGCGCCTCGTCGTCGCGTCGCGCGTCGGCAACCTGCCCGGCCCCATCGACGGCCCGACCGTCGGATCGAACCACCCCGTGCTGCGCGAGCAGGGCGCCCACGCCGTCGCGCTCGGCATGACCGGCAAGCTGTGCCTCGACGTCGAGCAGCTGCCGATCATCAACGAGGTCATCTCGCCGACCCGCTCCGACGTTGCGTGGGCGCGTGACTTCCTCGAAGACTTCGAGGCACGAGGCCGCGTCATCCGCGACGGGTCCGACCTGCCGCGCCTCGGCCGCGCCCAGAAGATCGACAAGCTCGCGCGCGCGTTCGGGGTCGAGCCGGCCTAGCCGGCAGAGATCCTCGACGGCTGCGCACAATTCAGGCTGCGCGGTCACGGATGCCCGCCGAAGCGCTTGACCGCGTCCCCGCGCGCCATCCAGCCTGAGTTCTTCACGCGGCGAGGGCCCCAGCGGATGCCAGACTTGCGGCATGGCAGGCCGCATCACCACCCCCGGCGAGTCCGTGCTCGTGCGGGCATCCCTGCTGCTGCGCGCCTTCAGCGAGGATGAGCCCGAGCTCGACCTCGCCGCGCTCGCGGCCCGCTCGGGGCTGCCGCGCTCGACGGTGCACCGCATCGCGACGGAGCTCGCGACCCTCGGCCTGCTCGACCGCACGTCCGGCGGCTTCGCCGTCGGCACGGGCCTGTGGGAGATCGGCGAGCTCTCGCCCGTGAGCCTGCGGCTGCGCGAGGGCGCCCTGCCGCACCTGCTCGAGCTCTACGCGGCCACCGGGGAGAACGTGCACCTCGCCCTGCTCGCGGGCACCGAGGCGCTCTACGTCGCGCGGCTCACCGGCCCTGGATCCGTGCCGACGCTCAGCCGCATGGGCGGTCGCCTCCCGCTGCACACGACGGGCGTCGGCAAGGCGCTGCTCGCGACGAGGGATGCCGCGTGGCTCGACGACTACTTCGCGCTGCCGCGCGAGCGCGAGACCATCCACTCCGTGACCGACGAGGCCGCGCTGCGGGCGGAGATCGCGCACACGCGCGAGACCGGCTACGCGACGACGCGGCAGGAGATGACGCTCGGCAACGTGTCGATCGCCGCGGCGCTCCCGCCCCTCGCGGGGCTGCCGCCCGCCGCCGTGGGCGTCGTGACCCACCTGGGCCGCGCCGACGAGGGCAGGCTCGCGCCGCTCATCCTGCGCACCGCCGCGGAGATCGGGCGCGACCTGGGCTGAGCCGGTGGGTCGCTCTCGGGCTCGACACCCGGTCCGCTCGCGCGCCCGCTCCGGCTCCCGGCCCCGCTCCCGCTCGTCGACCCCGCCCCCTGAAACGATCCAAAGGCCAGTTCTTACGAAGGATGCGGGCACTCCCGTCAAAAGTGGCCTTTGGATCGTTTCACGGGGCAGCCGCGATAGGCACGCACGGGGGGCGGACGCGGGCCCGCGAGAGGCACGCACGGGCGGCGGGCGCGGGCCCGCGGGAGGCACCACGGAGCGCGGGCGCGCGCGGGCGCGGGCGACGCGCACGCTCACTGAGTGGGACCGGTCGCTGGACCCCGGGCATACCCGCCGCGAGGCTTGCCGCGTGACCGAACTGACCCAGGGCGACATCAGCGCCGAGATCGCCGAGCTGCACGCGGCCTACGATGCGAGGCGGGCGGCGGGGATGCCCGCGCTCGACTCCGCGCAGGTCGACTTCGCCCCGTACCGCTCGAGCGTGCTGCGGCACCCGACGAAGAACCCCAAGCTCGTCGACCCGGAGTCGATAGAGCTCGCGTCCCCCGCCTTCGGGCACCGGGACGTCGCGGCGGTCGAGGCCGACCTCACCGTGCAGCACTCGGGCGAGCCGCTCGGCGAGCGCATGGTCGTCACGGGCCGCGTGCTCGACGGCGACGGCCGGCCCGTGCGGCACCAGCTCGTGGAGGTCTGGCAGGCCAACGCGTCGGGGCGGTACATCCACCAGCGCGACCAGCACCCCGCACCGCTCGACCCGAACTTCACGGGGGCCGGCCGGTGCATCACCGACGACGACGGCTGGTACCGGTTCGTCACGATCAAGCCCGGCGCCTACCCGTGGAAGAACCACGTGAACGCGTGGCGGCCCGCGCACATCCACTTCTCGCTCTTCGGCACCGACTTCACGCAGCGGCTCGTGACGCAGATGTACTTCCCGGGCGACCCGCTCTTCCCCCTCGACCCGATCTACCAGTCGATCCCGGATCAGGCCGCGCGCGACCGCCTCGTCGCGACGTACGACCACGACCTCTCCAGCCCGGAGTGGTCGCTGGGGTACCGTTGGGACATCGTCCTGACCGGGCCCAAAGCGACCTGGATCGAGCCCGAGGGGAGCGACGCATGACCCTTCCCGGCACCCCCGGCCAGACCGTCGGGCCCTTCTTCCGGTACGGCCTCGAGTTCGAGGGCGGCGAGGCCCTCGTGCCCGCGGACCACCCCGGCGCGATCATCCTCTCCGGCCGCGTGACCGACGGCGCGGGAGACCCCATCCCCGACGCCCTCGTCGAGATCTGGCAGCAGGATGCCGCCGGCCTCATCCCCCACGCCGAGGGCTCGTTCCACCGCGACGGCGAGACGTTCACGGGCTGGGGGCGCTGCCACTCCACGGACTACGGCGAGTACTCGTTCAGCACCGTGCTGCCGGAGGCCGACTTCATCTCGGTCGTCGTGTTCGCGCGCGGACTGCTCGACCGGCTGCACTCGCGCATCTACCTGCCCGGCCGCAGCGACGCGTTCCTCGAGTCGCTCGAACCGGAGGAGCGCGCGACCCTCGTGGCGGTGCCGACGGCCGGCGGGCTGCGCCACGACATCCGCCTGCAGGGCGAGCGGGAGACGGTGTTCCTTGCCTTTCCGTGACGTGGGCCTGCTGTCGCCCGGCACGGTCGGGGCCGACGACGCCGTCTCCGACGACGCCGTGCTGCAGGCGCTCGTCGACGTCGAGGCCGCCTACTCGCGGGCGCTCGGCGGCGAGGCGTCGCCGGGCGCGCCCGACCTCGAGTCGGTGGCGCTCCGCGCGCGCGGCGGCGGCAACCCCGTGATCCCGCTCATCGCCGAGCTGCGGGCCGCGGCGGGCCCCGGTGCCCTCGTGCACACGGGGGCGACGAGCCAGGACATCCTCGACAGCGCGCTCATGCTGCTCGCGTCGCGCGCCCGCGCGACCATGCTCGTGCGCCTCGACGCCGCGATCACGTCGCTCGCGCACCTCGCCGACGACCACCGTGGGACCGTGGCCGCGGCCCGCACCATCACGCAGCACGCCGTGCCCACGACCTACGGCCTGCGGTTCGCGACGTGGCTCACGAGCCTGCTCGACGCGCGCGACGACCTGCGCGCCGTCGTGCTGCCCGTGCAGCTGGGCGGCGCCGCCGGCACCCTCGCCTCGCTCGTGCAGCTCGGGCACCCGGACGCACCGGCGGCGCTCGCGCGCGAGCTCGGCCTCGCCGAGTCCGCACCCTGGCACGTCTCCCGCGCCCCCGTGACCCGGCTCGGGGACGCGCTCACGCGCGTCACCGACGCGTGCGGCACGATCGGGGCGAACGTCGCGACGCTCTCGCGCACCGAGATCGGCGAGCTGGCCGAGCCCGCCGCCGAGGGCCGCGGCGGATCGTCGGCGATGCCGCAGAAGCACAACCCCGTGCTGAGCGTCCTGCTGCGCTCGGTGTCGCTGCGGGCGCCGGGCCTCGCGTCCACGCTGCACGTCTCCGCCGCGTCGTTCGTCGACGAGCGGCCGGACGGCGCCTGGCACGCCGAGTGGCCCACCCTGCGGGAGCTGCTGCGGCTCGGGCTCGGCGGATCCGCCCTGCTCGAGGAGCTGCTCGGCGGGCTCACCGTCGACCTCGACGCCGTCGCGCGCAACCTCGCCCTCGACGACCTGCGCGCCGAGCAGCGCTCGCTGGGCGGCGAGGGTGGCCCGTACACCGGCCTATCCGACCACTTCGTCGACGCCGCCATCCGGAGGGCCCGCGCATGATCCCGCGCATAGCCATCCAGGAGCCCGCGGGCGAGGGCGACGAGCTGCTCGTGCTCGGCCCGTCGCTCGGCACGTCCACCGTGCTGTGGGAGTCGACGGCCGCGCTCCTGCGCCGGCACTACCGCGTCGCCGCGTGGGACCTCCCCGGCCACGGCGCCTCCCCCGCCGCGACGGACCCCTTCACCGTGGGCGAGATAGCCCTCGGGGTGCTCGACGCCGTCGACGCGCTCGGCGCGGGGACGTTCCTGTACGCGGGCGTCTCGCTCGGCGGCGCCACGGGCCTCGAGCTGCTGCTGCACGCGCCCGAGCGCGTGCGCTCCGCGGCCATCCTGTGCTCCGGGGCCAAGATCGGCACGACCGAGGGATGGGTCGAGCGCGCGCTGCACGTGCGCAGCCAGGGCACGGCGTCGCTCGTCGTGCCGTCGGCGAGCCGCTGGTTCGCCCCCGGGTCCATCGAGCGCCACCCGGACGGCACGGGCCGGCTGCTGCACTCCCTGCGCGACGCGGACGACGAGAGCTACGCGCTGTGCGCGGAGGCGCTCGCGATCTACGACGTGCGGGCGCTGCTCGGCAACATCCCCGTGCCCGTGCTCGCGCTGTGGGGCGAGCACGACCAGGTCGTGGGTGAGCGGCAGTCGGAGGAGATCGCGGAGGGCGTGCAGCACGGGACGTCCGCGCCCGTGCGCGGGGCCGCCCACCTCGCGCCCGTCGAGCAGCCGGAGGCCGTCGCATCCTCGCTGATCGCACATTTCGGAGGAACAGCATGACCTACGACGAAGGCATGGCGGTGCGGCGCGAGGTGCTCGGCGACGCGCACGTCGACCGTGCGAACGCGGGGATCACCGACGAGACGCGCGAGTTCCAGGAGCTCATCACGACGTACGCGTGGGGCGAGATCTGGACCCGCCCGGGCCTCGCGCGCCGCGACCGCAGCATCGCAGTGCTGAGCTCGCTCATCGCGCTCGGGCACTGGGACGAGCTGCCCATGCACCTGCGCGCCGCGAAGACCAACGGGCTCACGCGCGACGAGATCGTCGAGGTGCTGCTGCAGTCGGCGGTCTACGCGGGCGTGCCCGCGGCGAACCACGCCTTCGCGATCGCGAAGGACGTCTGGGCCGAGTAGCTCAGCGGGGCAGCACGGCCTCGATCGCCGCGATCACCTCGGGGGCGTCGGGCAGCGTCTTGGGGCGGAAGCGGCCCACGACCTCGCCGTCGGGCGCGACGAGGAACTTCTCGAAGTTCCACTGGATGTCGCCCGCCTCGCCCTGCGCGTCCGGCGTCTCGACGAGCGCCTCGTAGACAGGGTGGCGGCCCTCGCCGTTGACCTCGATCTTGCCGAGGATCGGGAACGTCGTGCCGTAGGTCGCGGAGCAGAAGTCCGCCATCTCCTGGTTGCCCTCGGGCGACTGGCCGGCGAACTGGTTGCACGGGAAGCCGATGACCGTGAGCCCGCGCTCGGCGTACTGCTTCTGCAGCTGCTCGAGCTGCTCGAACTGCGGGGTCAGGCCGCAGCGCGAGGCGACGTTGACGACGAGCAGCGCCTCGCCCCGGTGGTCGGCGAGCGTGGTCGTGGAGCCGTCGACGGCCTCGAAGGTCGCGTCGTAGTCGAGCGTGGTCATGGTTCAATCGTGCCATGAGCACAGCACGCGACCTGGTCCAGGCGCTCCACGACTCCGACGCGGTCTCGGCATCCCTCGGCATCTCGATCGACTCGGTCGAGGCGGGGCGCGTCGCGCTCAGGATGCCCGTAGCCGACGCCATGGCGAACGGCCACGGCCTCGTGCACGGCGGCTACCTGTTCCTGCTCGCGGACACGGCGTTCGCCTACTCCTGCGTCTCGCTGGGGAGGCCGTCGGTCACCCGCACCGCCGACATCGCGTTCCTCGCGCCGGGCCGCGCGGGCAGCGAGCTCGTGGCGAGAGCCGAGGCCCGCACCGAAGCGGGCCGCACGACGATCGTCGACGTGCGGGTCACGCAGGGCGACGAGCTGCTCGCGGAGTTCCGCGGCCACGGCACCCTCGTGTCTCGCTAATCGGCACGAGTCGCGCACATCTCCGCGTCTCGTGCCACTCTGCGAGACACGAGGGGAAGGGGTTGACGGCGAGAGCGGATCGTATATGATTTCGGATATCGGATTCGAGACGAGGACGTCATGGCTATCACCCGGCCCGGCAAGGTCATCGCACTGCACCTGAACTACCCCTCGCGCATCGCGCAGCGCGGGCGCACGCCCGAGCAGCCGTCGTACTTCATCAAGCCCGGCACGTCGGTGAGCGAGTCGGGCACCCCCCTCGAGCGCCCCGCGGGCACCGAGCTCCTCGCGTTCGAGGGCGAGGTCGCACTCGTCATCGGCACGACCGCGCGCCGCGTCTCGCCCGACGAGGGCTGGGCCCACGTCTCGCACGTGACCGCCGCCGACGACTTCGGCGTGTACGACCTGCGGTACGCCGACAAGGGCTCCAACCTCAAGTCCAAGGGCGGGGACGGCTTCACGCCGCTCGGCCCCGACCTCATTGACGCCCGCACCGTCGACCCCGCGGCCCTGCGCGTGCGCACCTGGGTCAACGGCGAGCTCGTGCAGGAGGACACGACGGAGGGCCTCGTCTTCGGCTTCGGCCGGCTCGTGGCCGACCTCTCCCAGCTCATGACGCTCGAACCCGGAGACGTCATCCTCACGGGCACTCCCGCCGGGTCGTCCGTCGTGGTGCCCGGCGACACCGTCGAGGTCGAGGTGGACGCCCCCACGGCCCCCGGCGCCCCGACGTCGGGTCGTCTCGTGACTCCCGTCGTGGAGGGCACGACCCCGCTCGCCGACTTCGGCGCGACCCCCCGCGTGGACGACCTCCAGCGTGCCGAGGCGTGGGGCTCGCCGGAGGCCGCGGGCCTGGCGCCGAAGGCGGGCATCCTCACCGACGAGCTCAAGGCCCGCATCAACTCGGTGGGCACGGCGACCCTGAGCGCCCAGCTGCGCAAGCTCGGGTACAACAACGTCTCGATCGACGGCCTGCACTCCACGCGGCCGGACGCGCGGCTCCTCGGCCTCGCACGAACGCTGCGCTTCATCCCCAACCGCGAGGACCTCTTCGAGTCGCACGGCGGCGGGTTCAACGCCCAGAAGCGCGCGTTCGACACCCTCAACCCCGACGACGTGCTCGTGATCGAGGCGCGCGGCGAGACGGGCACGGGCACCGTGGGCGACATCCTCGCCCTGCGCGCACAGCTCCGCGGCGCGGCGGGCATCGTCACCGACGGCGGCGTGCGCGACGTCGCCGCGGTCGCCGCGCTCGACATCCCCACCTACTTCGCCAACGCGCATCCCGCGGTGCTCGGCCGCCGCCACGTGCCGTGGGACACCGACCTCACGATCGCGTGCGGCGGCGCCGCAGTGCAGCCGGGCGACATCATCGTGGGCGACGCCGACGGCGTGCTCGTCATCCCGCCGTCCCTCATCGAGAAGGTCGTCGAGGGCGCCATCGAGCAGGAGCGCCAGGAGCGCTTCATCCTCGAGATGGTCGCCGCGGGCGAGAGCGTCGACGGCCTCTACCCGCTCACGGGCGCGTGGAAGGAGCGTTACGAGGCATGGCTGTGACACTCTCCAAGGCCCAGCTGTCGTACGACTGGATCAGGCAGCGCATCGACGACGGCACCTTCGTGCCCGGCTACCGGCTCGTGCTCGGCCAGATCGCCAAGGAGCTCGACGTGAGCGCCGTGCCGGTGCGCGAGGCGATCAGGATGCTCGAGGCCGAGGGCCTCGTGACGTTCGAGCGCAATGTGGGGGCGCAGGTCGCACTCATCAAGGAGACCGAGTACCTGCACACCATGCAGACCCTCGCGGTCGTGGAGGGTGTCGCGACCTCGCTCTCCGCACCCTTCATCACCGCCGCCGACATCGTGCGCGCCCGCGCGATCAACGCCGAGATGCGCGAGTGCCTCGAGCACTTCGACCCCCCGCGCTTCACGCAGCTCAACCTCGACTTCCACTCGGTGCTGTTCGAGAACTGCCCCAACCCCCACATCCTCGATCTCGTGCACCGCGGCTGGAACCGCATGAAGGTGCTGCGCGACTCGACATTCAGCTTCGTCCCGGGCCGTGCTCGCGAGTCAGTCGACGAACACGAGGCGCTCCTGCGCCTCATCGAAACAGGTGCGGACGACCTCGAGATCGAGATGGCGGCGCGGGCCCACCGCACCGGGACGCTCGACGCCTTCCTCGCCTACAAGACCCACACGAAAGCAGGACCGCAGTGAAGTTCCGCACTGATCCGAGCCAGATCAAGGGCTCGATAGCACCCCTCATGACCCCGTTCCTCGCCACGGGCGAGGTCGACCACGACAGCCTCGCGAACCTCGTGAACTGGCAGCTCGCCAACGGCACGCACGGCATCTCGCTCGGCGGCTCGACGGGCGAGCCCAGCTCGCAGTCGGTCCAGGAGCGCGCGGACGCGATCCGCACGGTCGCGAAGACGATCGACGACCGCGTGCCGTTCATGCCGGGCACGGGCACCGAGAAGCTCGAGGAGACGCTCGAGCTGACGGCCGCGGCACAGGATGCCGGAGCCGACGCCGTGCTCATCATCACGCCGTACTACGCCCGCCCCACGCAGGAGGCGCTGTACACGTGGTACACGACCGTCGCGCGCGAGTTCCCCGACCTGCCGATCGTCGCGTACAACGTGCCGAGCCGCACGGCGGTCGACATCGCCCCCGAGACCGTCGCGCGCCTCTACCGCGACGTGGACAACTTCGTCGGCGTCAAGGAGACCACGAAGGACTTCGAGCACTTCTCCCGAGTGCTGCAGCTGTGTGGCAAGGACCTCCTCGTGTGGAGCGGCATCGAGCTGCTGTGCCTGCCCCTGCTCGCCCTCGGCGGCATCGGCTTCATCAGCGCGACGTCCAACATCGCGCCGCGCGCGCACGCCGACCTCTACGAGGCGTGGGCGTCGGGCGACATCGAGCGCGCCCGCGAGATCCACTACGGCCTCCACCCGCTCGTCGACCTGCTGTTCGTCGAGACCAACCCCGCACCCGGCAAGTGGGTGCTCGAGCAGCGCGGGCTCGTCACCTCCGGCTTCGTGCGCCCGCCGCTCATCACGCCGACGGACGCCGGCCTCACCAAGATCAGGGCGCTCCTCGCCGAGGGCGAGCAGTGGCTCACGAGCACGGAAGGGTTCACGCGATGACGCACACGCCCGAGGGGCTGCCCTCGAAGATCCAGCACTACATCGACGGCGAGTTCGTCGACAGCATCTCCGGCGCGACGTTCGACGTGCTCGAGCCCGCCGGCAACACCGTCTATACGACGGCCGCGGCCGGGCAGAAGGAGGACATCGACCGCGCCGTCGCCGCGGCGACGGCGGCGTTCGAGAACGGCCCGTGGCCGCGCATGCTCCCCCGCCAGCGCTCGCGCATCCTCAACCGCATCGCCGACCTCGTCGAGGCGCAGGATGCCCGGCTCGCCGAGCTCGAGACGTTCGACACGGGCCTCGAGCACGAGCCCCTCCGGCGTCACGTCGATGACCGCGAGGTCGGTGATGATGCGGTCGACGCACGCGCGGCCCGTGAGCGGCAGGGTGCACTCGGTGACGACCTTGGCCGACCCGTCCTTCGCGACGTGCTCCATGGACGACGATGACGCGGTCGGCGCCCGTCACGAGGTCCATCGCGCCGCCCATGCCCTTGATGAGCTTGCCGGGCACCGCCCAGTTGGCGATGTCGCCCGCGGCCGAGACCTGCATGGCGCCGAGCACGGCCGTCGCGATGCGGCCGCCGCGGATCATGCCGAACGACGCGGCCGAGTCGAAGTACGAGGCACCGGGGAGCACCGTGACGGTCTCCTTGCCGGCGTTGATGAGCTTGGGGTCCGCCTCGCCCTCCCACGGGTAGGGGCCCACCCCCAGCACGCCGTTCTCCGAGTGCAGCACGACGGTCATCCCCTCGGGCAGGTAGTTGGGGATGAGCGTGGGCAGCCCGATGCCGAGGTTCACGTACGAGCCGTCGACGAGCTCGAGGGCTGCGCGCGCGGCCATCTGGTCACGGGTGAGCGGCATCAGCGGGCATCCTTCGAACGAACTGTCGTCTTCTCGATGGGCAGGTCGGCGGCCTCCTCGGCTGAGAGCTGCACGATGCGGTCCACGTAGATGCCCGGCAGGTGGATGCTGTCGGGGTCGAGGGACCCCGCAGGCACGATCTCGTCGACCTCGGCGATCGTGATGCGCCCCGACATCCCCGCGAGCGGGTTGAAGTTGCGCGCCGACTTCTCGAACACGAGGTTGCCGTGGGTGTCGCCGACGGCCGCGCGCACGAGGCCGTAGTCCGCGCGGATGGCCTCCTCGAGCACGTACTCGGTGCCGCCGAAGACCTGCGTCTGCTTGGCGGGGCTCGCCACGAGCACCGAGCCGTCGGGGGCGTAGCGCCAGGGCATCCCGCCCTCCGACACGACCGTGCCGACACCCGTCGCGGTGAAGAACGCGGGGATGCCGACGCCGCCGGCGCGCAGCCGCTCGGCGAGGGTGCCCTGCGGCGTGAGCTCGACCTCGACGTCGCCGCCGAGGTACTGCCGCGCGAACTCCTTGTTCTCGCCGATGTAGCTCGCGATGATGCGGCGGATGCGGCCCTGCGAGAGCAGCACGCCGAGGCCCCAGCCGTCGACGCCGCAGTTATTGGAGACGACCTCGAGCTCGCCGGCGCCCTGCTCGAGCAGGGCGCGGATGAGCGAGATCGGCACGCCCACGAGCCCGAACCCGCCGACGGCGAGGGTGGACCCGTGCGGGATGTCGGCGACGGCCTCGGCCGCGCTCGCGTACGTCTTGTCCATGCTGCTCCTAGCGGGTGATCGGCAGGCCGGTGTAGAACTCGGCGAGGTGCGCCTTGGCGTGGTCGCTCGAGACGAGCTGGGCGAGCTGGCCGAGCTGCACGTTGTGGTCGAACTCGGCGTCCGGTCCGCTGAAGGTGTGCAGCATGCGCGTCATCCAGGTGGAGAAGTACTGCGTCTGCCACGAGCGGGAGAGCTGCGTCTCCGAGTAGGAGTCGAGCGTCGCATCCGACCCCGCGTAGTGCTCGACGAGGCCCTTGCGCAGCAGCGCGACGTCCGCGATCGCCGAGTTGAGGCCCTTCGCCCCGGTCGGCGGCACGATGTGGGCGGCGTCGCCCGCGAGGAAGAGGCGGCCGTGGCGCATCGGGGCGCTCACGAAGCTGCGCATGGGCGTGACCGACTTGTCGAAGATCTCGCCGCGCTCCAGCGTCCAGCCCGGCAGGCCGAGGCGGATGTCGAGCTCGTCCCAGATGCGCTCGTCGCTCCAGTCGTCGATGCTCTCGTCGGGCGGCACCTGCAGGTAGAGGCGGCTGATCTCGGGCGAGCGCATCGAGAGCAGCGCGAAGCCGCGCTCGTGCAGCGCGTAGACGAGCTCGTCGGACGACGGCCTCGCGTGGGCGAGGATGCCCAGCCATCCGAAGTCGTACTCGCGCTCGTACGTCGTGCGCTCCGACTCGGGGATGGCGAGGCGCGAGACGCCGTGGAAGCCGTCGGTGCCGATCACGAAGTCGCAGCTGAGCTCGAACTCCTCGCCGTCCTGTGTGAAGAGGATGCGCGGGCTCTCGGTGTCGATGTCGACGGGCCGCGCGTGCGAGACCTCGTAGCGCGCGGGCGTGCCGTTGGCGTCGTGCGCGGCGATGAGGTCTTTCACGACCTCCTGCTGGCCGTAGATCCACACGTGCCGGCCGACGAGCTCCGCGAAGTCGATGTGATGGCGCTCCCCCGCGAACTGCAGGTGGATGCCGTCGTGCCGCAGCCCCTCGCGCTGCAGGCGGTCCCCGAGCCCGTTCTCGACGAGGAGCTCGACGGCGTCGTGCTCGAGGACACCGGCGCGCACGCGCTGCACGGTGTAGTCGCGGTCGCGCAGCTCGAGCACGACGTTGTCGATCCCCGAGCGGTGCAGGAGGTGCGAGAGCAGCAGTCCGGCGGGGCCGCCGCCGATGATTCCCACGCGCGTGGTCAGGGGGGTCGTCATTGTTCCTCCGGAGGCTCCGATGCTACGCTCACGATTAGAACAGCTGTTCGCATAGCGCACAACCGATGCAGCCAACTCAGTGGGACGGAACAATGACCGCGAGCTACGTCTTCGACGCCATCAGGACGCCCTTCGGCAGGCACGGCAAGGGGCTCGCGGCGGTGCGCCCCGACGACCTCGCCGCGCACACGATCGAGGCCCTCCTCGCGCGCCACCCCGACCTCGATCCCGCCCGCATCGACGACGTCATCCTCGGCGACGCCAACCAGGCCGGCGAGGACAACCGGGATGTCGCGCGCTTCGCGGCCCTCCTCGCCGGGCTCCCGACCACCGTCACGGGCGTGACGGTCAACCGCCTGTGCGGGTCGAGCGTCGAGAGCGTCATCCAGGCCAGCCGCGCCGTCGAGGCCGGCGACGCCGCCCTCGTGCTCGCGGGCGGCGTCGAGTCGATGAGCCGCGCCCCGTGGGTCATGCTCAAGCCCGGCCGGGCGTACCCGGCCGGATCCGAGACGATGCACTCGACGACCATCGGCCTGCGCATGGCCAACCCGCGCCTGCGCGACGGCTGGCGCCTCTCCAACGGCGAGAGCGCCGAGCTGCTCGCCGAGCGCTACTCGATCTCGCGCGAGCAGCAGGACGCCTTCGCCGTGCGCAGCCACCGCAACGCCGCCGCCGCGTGGGACGCGGGCCTCTACGCCGAGGTCGTCCCCGTGCCGGGCACCGACCTCGTGCGCGACGAGGGCATCCGCGCCGACACGACGCTCGAGGCCCTCGCGGGGCTCACGCCCGCCTTCGCCGCGGGCGGCTCCGTGACCGCGGGCAACTCCTCCCCCCTGAGCGACGGCGCCTCGATGCTCTTCATCGGCGGCGAGGACGCCCTCGACGCCGAGCCCCTCGCGCGCATCACGGCGCGAGCCGCCTTCGGCAACGATCCGGACGTGTTCGGGGTCGCGCCCGTCGAGGCCGCCAACCGTGCGCTCGCGCGGGCGGGGCGCTCGTGGGCCGACGTCGACCTCGTCGAGCTCAACGAGGCGTTCGCGTCGCAGTCCCTCGCGTGCCTGGCGCTGTGGCCGGAGCTCGACCCCGAGCGCGTCAACGTGCACGGCGGGGCCATCGCGCTCGGGCATCCCCTCGGCGCCTCGGGCGGCCGCATCATCGGCCACCTCGCGCACGAGCTGAAGCGGCGCGGCGGCGGCATCGGCGTCGCAGCCATCTGCATCGGCATGGGCCAGGGCCTCGCGGTCGTGCTGGAGCGCTAGTGGAGCACGTGCAGTCGCTCGCGCGGGGCCTCGCGGTCATCCGCGCCTTCGACGCCGAGCACCCGCGCATGACCCTGAGCGAGCTCGCGGCCCGCACGGACCTCACGCGCGCGACGGCCCGCCGCTTCCTGCTCACGCTCGCGGGCCTCGGCTACGTGTCGACCGACGGCAAGCTCTTCGAGCTCACCCCGCGCGTGCTCGAGCTGGGCTTCTCGTACCTCTCCGGCCTCACCCTCCCCGAGATCGCGCAGCCGCACCTCGAGGCGCTCTCGCGCGAGCTCGACGAGTCCACCTCGGCGAGCGTGCTCGACGGCGACGCGATCGTCTACGTCGCGCGCGTGCCCACGCGCCGCATCATGAACGTCGCGATCACGATCGGCACGCGCTTCCCCGCCGACGTGACCTCGATGGGCCGCGTCCTGCTGGCCGCCGAGCCCGACGACCGCTGGCCGGAGTCGCTCCGCCCCGCCCTCGCGCAGGTGCGCGAGCAGGGCTGGGCCCTCGTCGACCAGGAGCTCGAGCACGGCATCCGGTCGATCGCGGCCCCGCTGCACTCCGCCGCCGGGGACGTCGTCGCCGCGATCAACGTCTCGAGCACCACGTCGTCCGCGACCCTCGAGCGCATCGCCGACGAGTTCCGCCCGGCCCTGCTGCGCACCGCGGCGCTCATCGACGAGGCGCTGCGCCAGGTCAGCCCCGGCCGCGCCTGATCGCGCGCACCGTGAGCTGAACGGCGACGAGCCCCAGCAGCACGGCGAAGAGGATGCCCGACACGCGCGGCGGCATGGCGAGCCCCAGATACGCTCCCCCGACCGCGGCCCCGGCGGCCACGAGACCCACGACGACGGCGCTGCGCACGTCCACGAGCCCGGACCGGCGGTTCGCGAGCGAGCCCGTCGCGCTCGTGACGACCATGACCACGAGGGTCGTGCCCTTGGCGACGAGGTCGCTCACGCCCAGGAGCGCGACGAGCGCGGGCACGCCGATGACGGCACCGCCCACGCCGAACATGCCGGACGTGATGCCCATCGCGAGGCCGACGCCCAGGTAGGCGGCCACGAGCCAGGGCGAGAGGGCGAGCGGCTCGCCGCGCTCGGGCTCGAGCAGCGCCATGCGCACGGCGACGAGCACGAGCAGCACGATGAAGGCCCAGCGCAGCGCGGGCAGCGGCAGCCGGCGCAGCAGGAGGGCGCCGAGGAACGAGCCGCCCACGGCCCCGACGGAGACGATGCCCGCGGCCACGAGGTCCACCTCGCCGTGCGGGAGGTAGGTGATGGCGCCCGAGAGCGTCGACGGCAGGATGGCGAGCAGCGAGGTGGCCGCGGCCCTGCGCTGGTCGAACCCCGCGAACGTGACGAGGAGGGGCACGATGACGATGCCTCCCCCGCCGCCGAAGGCGCCGCTGAACACGCCGCCGATGACGCCGATGAGGATGAGCACCCACAGCCGGGGACGGGACTGGTCGGGCACGGGCATCCCTTCGCGATGGGCCTGTGCTCCCCACGCTACAGCCGCTAGCGTTGCCGCATGACCGACACCGGGACCGCCACCTCGCCGCTCGCCTCGCTCGCCAAGGGGGTGTGGTGGATGCTCCTGCTCCGCGGCATCCTCGCCATCATCTTCGGCGTGATCGCCCTGCTCGCGCCCGGTGCGGCGCTCGTGGGCATCGCCATCGTCTACGGCGCGTACGCGGTGGTGGACGGCATCGCCGCCATCGTGCACGCGCTGCAGCTGCGCTCGACCAACCCGCGCTGGGGGTGGCTGCTCGCGAGCGGTGCCGTCACGGCCCTCGCGGGTCTCGCGGCCCTCGTGCTCCCCGGGTTCGCGGGCGTCTTCGGCGGGCTCTTCGTGCTGTGGACGATCGTGTTCTGGACCGTCATCACGGGCATCATGGGCCTGCGCTCCGCCGCGGGCGCGGCCGCGGGCCGGGGCCGCACGCTCGGCATCGTCGCGGGCGTCGTGAGCGTCGTGTTCGGCGTCATCCTCGCGATAGTGCTGTGGCTGTCGCCCGAGGCGACCGTGCTCGGCCTCGTGTGGTCGGTGGGCATCTGGGCGATCATCTTCGGCGCGATGGTGGTGGGCGCGGCGATCTCCGTGCGCGCGGGATCCAAAACCGCCTAAAGGTTCGCATGTTTTAGCCCGCGCGTGCTAGATTCCGTCGCGTGATGACGGAGTCGCCGAAGACGCGGGCACAGGTGCTCGCGCACGACATCGAGCTCTCCATCGAGCGGCAGGGGCTGCGCGAGGGAGACCCGCTCGGAACCATCGACAGCTGGCGCGACCAGACGGGCTTCGCCCGCTCGACCGTGAGCGAGGCCGTGCGGCTCATGATCGACCGCGGTGTCGCCGAGATCCGCCCGGGTCGCGGCGGCGGCATCTTCGTCGCGTCGCCGCACCCCGTCGTGCGCCTGCGCCACACGCTCCTCACCGTGCACGGCGAGCCCTCGACGGTCGCGGACGCGATCGCGATCCGCGAGGCCCTCGAGCCGCTCGTCGTCGCCGACGCGGCGCGCCACCGCACGGCAGCCGACATCGACGACCTCCGCGCTGCCCTCGCGAGCCTCACCGCGGCGGTCGGCGACACCGATGCCTTCATGCGCGCCAACTGGGCGCTGCACGACCGCATCGCGCGCATCGGCTCCAACCTCATGCTCGGCGCGATCTACACGTCGATGACGGGGGTCATCGCGGGGCTCTCCGCGCACGCCGACGGCGCGGACACCGACGCGGGCTACTGGCACGGTCGCGTCGCCGTGCACGACGAGCTCGTGCGCGCGATAGTCGACGGCGACCTCGACGCGGCGGCCGCGGCCGTCGCCCGGCACGGGGAGTAGCGCATGGCAGCACAGGGACCGCTCTCGGGATACCTCGTCGTCGACCTCACGCGCGCGCTCGCGGGACCGCACGCGGGCATGATGCTCGGCGACCTGGGCGCGCGCGTCATCAAGGTCGAGGCGCCCGGCGCCGGCGACGACACGCGAGGATGGGGCCCGCCCTTCGTCGGCGACGAGGGCGCGAAGGAGTCCACGTACTTCCTCTCGGCGAACCGCAACAAGGAGTCGGTGACCCTCGACCTCAAGGATGCCGACGACTCCGCCGTGCTCGCACGGCTCGTCGAGCGCGCAGACGTGCTGCTCGAGAACTTCCGGCCGGGCACCCTCGACAAACTCGGCTTCCCTCCGTCGCGCCTCGAGCAGCTCAACCCGCGGCTCGTCACGCTCTCGATCAGCGGCTTCGGACACGACGGCCCCGAGGGCGGCCGCGCGGGCTACGACCAGATCGCCCAGGGCGAGGCCGGGCTCATGTCGCTCACGGGCGCCACCGCCGACGACCCGCAGCGCGTGGGCGTCCCCATCGGCGACCTGCTCGCGGGCATGTACGGCGCCTACGGCGTGCTCGCGGCGCTGCTCGAGCGCGAGCGCACGGGCAGGGGCCAGGTCGTGCGCACGTCGCTGCTCGCCGCGGTCGTGGGGGTGCACGCGTTCCAGGGCACGAGGTGGACGGTCGCTGGCCAGGTCGGGCGCGCGGGAGGCAACCACCACCCGTCGATAGCGCCGTACGGGCTGTTCCGCTCGCGCGACGGCGCCGTGCAGATCGCCGTGGGCTCGGAGGGGCTGTGGGCGCGCCTGTGCACGATGACCGGCCTCGCCGTCGACGACGAGCGCTGGGCGTCGAACCGGCTGCGGGTCGAGAACCGCGAGTCGCTCATCGCCGCGATCGAGGGCGTGTTCTCGTCGTGGGACACGGACGCCCTGCTCGCCGCGCTCGACGACGCGGGCATCCCGGCCGGCCGCGTGCGCGACCTGCAGCAGGTGTACGAGTGGGACCAGACGCTCTCGCAGGGCCTCGTCGTCGACGTCGACCACGCGACGCTCGGCGCGCTGAAGATCCCCGGCCCTCCCCTGCGCTTCTTCACGGGCGACGGCGATGAGCTCACGCGCACGGAGCACATCGCTCCGCCCACCCTCGGCCAGCACAACGCCTCCGTGCGGGAATGGCTCGAGGGATGACCGAGCGTCCGGGAGCGCGCGAGCTCATCGCCATGACGCTCGACCCCGGGAGCTTCGCGAGCTGGGATGTCCCGCTGCCCGCGCTCCCCCTCGAGGAGCCCTACCGCGCCGAGCTCGAGGCGGCCCGCGCCGCGACGGGCGAGGACGAGTCGGTCGTGACGGGCGAGGGCACGCTGGGCGGCTCCCGCGTGGCCGTCGTCGTGGGCGAGTTCCGCTTCCTCGGCGGCTCCATCGGCGTCAACGCGGCGGAGCGCATCGTCGCGGCCCTCGAGCGGGCGACCGCGGAGGGCATCCCCGTGCTCGCCGCCCCCGTGTCGGGCGGCACGCGCATGCAGGAGGGCACGCGCGCGTTCCTGCAGATGGTCAAGATCACCGAGGCGGTGGTCGCGCACAAGGCAGCGCGCCTGCCCTACCTCGTGTACCTGCGCCACCCCACGACGGGCGGGGTGTTCGCGTCGTGGGGCTCGCTCGGCCACATCACCGTCGCGCAGACGGGCGCGCTCGTGGGATTCCTCGGCCCCAAGGTGTACCGCGCGCTGCGCGGCACCGACTTCCCGCCCGGCGTGCAGACCGCCGAGAACCTCTTCGCGCACGGCATCGTCGACGCCGTGCTCGACGCCGAGCGGCTGCGGCACGTCGCGGGCGAGGCCCTCGCGATCATCGCGGCGCGCGGCGGGGCGGGTGTGCGCGAACCCGAGCCCGCGATCACCGACGTCCCCGACGCGTGGACCTCCATCGGCATCTCGCGGCGCAGCGGCCGCCCCGGCCTGCGGTCGCTCCTGCGCCATGCAGCGAGCGCCACGGTCGCCCTGAGCGGCACGGGTCAGGGCGAGACCACCAAGTCGTCGGTCGTCTCGCTCGCGACGATCGGCGGGCGCGGCACCGTCGTCGTCGGCCTCGACCGCCGCGTCAACGGCGAGGCCGACCTCGGCCCGGATGCCCTCCGCCAGGCCCGCCGCGGCATGGCCCTCGCGGCCGACCTCGGCCTGCCGCTCATCACCGTCATCGACACCCCCGGCGCCGCGCTCTCGCGCGAGGCGGAGGAGGGCGGCCTCGGCGGCGAGATCGCGCGCTGCCTCGCCGACCTCCTCGACCTGCCGGTGCCGACGGTCGCGGTCATCCTCGGCGAGGGCACGGGGGGCGGCGCGCTCGCCCTCATGCCCGCCGACCGCGTCATCGCCGCGCGGCACGGCTGGCTCGCACCGCTGCCGCCCGAGGGTGCGAGCGTCATCATGCACGGCGACACCGACCACGCAGCCGAGATGACCGTCGCGCAGCGCGTGCGCTCGCAGGACCTGCTCGACGACGGCATCGTGCACGAGATCGTCGAGGAGCTCCCGACTGCCGACGCCGAGCCCGCCGAATTCTGCCGCCGCGTGGGCGACGCGATAGTGCGCCAGCTCGACGTGCTGCAGCGCCACACCGATCTCGAGCGACGCGCCGCCCGCACGCGGCACTACCGGCGGCTCGGCCTCCGCCCGTAGCGGGGCGCGCGCCCGCCCGGGCCCGCGTCCTCCCGGGCCTGCGCGCTCCCGGGCCTGCGCGCGTCGGCGCGAGGGCCCCGGCCCGCCAGGTGCCGCCCCCTCTGGCCGCGCGCGCCCGCGCCGCCCGGTCCCGCGCGGCCCGGCCC
>MEFY01000002.1 GCA_001725325.1 Leifsonia sp. SCN 70-46
CGCCGGCCCGCCAAGCCGGCGTGCAACGTTCACCCCGGCCCACCCGTGCCCCGTGAATCGATCCAAAGCGCAGTTTTTACGATCCGCCTGCGGGTCTACGTCAAAACCGCCCTTTGGATCGTTTCACGGGGCGGAGGCGGACCGGCGCGGGAGGGCCGAACGTGCCGAAGCGGGGCGGGGCGGGGGCAGGCCGAAGCGCGGCGGGGTGGGGGCGAGCGAGGCGGGTGAGGGCGGGCGGGCAGGGCGGAGGCGGGCAAGCGAGGCCGAACGGCAGGACGCGGGCCGGGCGACCGCCGGCCGGGCGGAACAAGCGCGAGGTCCGGCCGGGCGGCGCGCGCCCGAGCATCAGCCAGACGGAACCCCGCATCCTCGATCCCGATGCCGCACCCGCGCGGGCCGACCCTAGGCTCGGACGCATGGCAGGACGACTCGACGGCAAGATCGCCGTCATCACGGGCACCGGGAGCGGCCAGGGCCGCGTCGCCGCGCAGCTCTTCGCCGCGGAGGGCGCCACGGTCTTCGGCGCGGATGTCGACGCCGCCGGCCAGGCCGAGACGGAGCGCCTCGTCGCCATGACGGGAGCGGTCGTCGACCTGACGGACGACGCGGCCGTGAAGCGGTGGATCGACTCCATCGGTCCCATCGACATCCTCTACGCCAACGCGGGCGCGACCCGGTTCAACAGCGTCGCGGACACGACGTTCGACGAATGGTCCTGGGTGCTTCGGCACGAGCTCGACATCGTGTTCCTGCCCGTGCACCACGCGTGGCCGCACCTGCGGGAGGGCGGCAGCATCGTGCTCGTCGGGTCCACGGCGGGCATCACTGGATCGCGCACCAACCGCCGCATCGCCCACACCGCGACGAAGGGCGGCGTCGTGGCGATGACCAAGCAGCTCGCCGCGGAGGGTGCGGGCCGGGGCATCCGCGCCAACTGTGTGAGCCCCGGGATGATCCGCACGCCCGCGACCGAGGGCGACCTCCTCGCCGACGACCACCCCATGCGCGCGATCGCGTCGGCGATCCCGCTCGGGCGCATCGGCGAGCCCGTCGAGGTGGTGCGCGCCGCCCTCTTCCTCGCGAGCGACGAGGCCTCCTACATCACGGGCGCCAACCTCGTGATCGACGGCGGCTGGTCGGCGGTGCTGCCCGGGTAGGCCTATCAGCGACGGGGATGCCCGCATCAGCGATACCGCCTTCCCGCCCTCCGGCCCCCGCCCTAGCGTGGAACCGATCGCGACGACGGGAGGATCCGATGGCTGACGCGTCCGCGCTGCCCGGCCTCGCCGGCAAGACCGTCGTCGTCACGGGAGCGCTCGGCGGCCAGGGCCTCGCCGAGTGCGCGATCCTCTCCGCCTCGGGCGCGCGCGTCGTCGCGACCGACCTCGCGGACGCACCCTCCCCCGCGCTCGTCGCCGCGGAGTACCACCGGCTCGACGTCGGCTCTGTGGCGGACTGGGCCGCCCTCGCCGCGACGCTCGACGTCGTGCACGGCCTCGTCAACAACGCGGGAGTCCCGTTCCGGGCGCGGCTCGGCGATATCGCGCTCGACGACTGGGACCGCGTGCTGCGCGTCAACCTCACGGGCGCGATGCTCGGGATCCAGGCACTCGCGCCGCTCATGCCCGCGGGCTCGTCGATCGTCAACGTCGGCTCGCTCGCCGCGCTCAACGCCCACCACACCGTCGCGTACACGGCGAGCAAGTGGGGGCTGCGCGGCCTCACGCACGTCGCCGCGACGGAGTTGGGCGGCCGGGGCATCCGCGCCAACATCGTGCACCCGGGCTATGTCGAGACCCCCATGATGGCCGCCGCGCCCGCCATCATGACGGACGCCCAGATCGCCCTCACGCCGCTCGGCCGCACGGCCCAGCCCGAGGAGGTCGCTTCCGTCGTCGCCTTCCTCGTGAGCGACCTCGCGAGCTACGTCACGGGGGCCGAGATCCCCGTCGACGGCGGCTTCAGCTCCTCGGGCGGCGTGAAGTACCTCTCAGACCAGATCAAGAACGGATGACCGCATGTTCATGTACTTCCCCACCAACTACGTCTGGAGCATGGCCGCAGTCGCCGCGCTCAACAACGGCGGCTTCATCGACGAGGTCGACCGCGCCTGCAAGCCCGTGCTCGAGGCGTCGAAGAACGGCGACGACGTGGGCACGGAGGACCTCTACCGCTCGTGGGCGGCGGTAGCCGACCGCCTCGTCGCCGCGGCGGAGGCCGACGAGTCGGTCGGGCGCACCATCGGCGCCGGGGACAAGTTCTACCGGGCATCCCTCTACACGTCGCAGGCGGAGCGCCTGCAGTCGCCCAAGTGGGAGGGCCGCAACGCCGCGTACCAGAAGTCGATCGACCTGCTGCTCAAGCACGTCGCGCTGTCGGGCAGCCCCGTCACGCAGGTCGAGATCCCCTACGAGGGCGCGTCACTTCCGGGCTACTTCCACCCCGCGGGGCCGGGCGCGCCCGTCATCATCCAGTTCAACGGGCTCGATTCGACGAAGGAGATGATGTTCTACTCCGGGTTCCCGCAGATGCTCGCGCGCCGCGGCATCGCGACCCTCATGGTCGACACCCCCGGGTCGGGCGAGGCCCTGCGCCTGCGCGGCCTCACCGCCCGCTACGACACCGAGGCGTGGGCCGCCGCGTGCATCGACTACCTCGAGACGCGCGACGACGTGGATGCCACGCAGGTCGGCATCGTCGGCTGGTCGCTCGGCGGCTACTACGCTCCCCGCGCCGCGGCGTTCGAGAAGAGGCTCAAGCTCGCCGTGGCGTGGGGTGCGAACCACAACTGGGCGGAGGTGCAGCACAAGCGCATCCAGCGCGAGGGCGAGAACCCCGTGCCGCACTACTGGGACCACGTCATGTGGGTGTGGGGTGTCTCCACCATGGAGGAGTTCCTCGAGAAGACCAAGGACATGCACCTGAACGGGGTCGTCGACAAGATCAGGGTGCCGTTCCTCATCACGCACGGCGCGAACGACCGGCAGATCTCCGTCGACTACGCGCACCAGAGCCACGACCAGGCGGTCAACTCGCCCAAGAACGAGCTGCGCATCTTCGACGAGCCGGAGGGCGGCACCGAGCACATCTCGATCGACAACATGCCCTACGTCGCGGGCTACATCGCCGACTGGATCGCCGAGACGTTCGAGGAGCTGCGCGCCTAGTCTGGAGGTATGCCTACCGCAGTCATCGTCGACGCACTCAGGACCCCCTCCGGCAAGGGCAAGGCGGGCGGTGCGCTCGCGCACTGGCATCCCGTCGACCTGCTCGGCACGGTGCTGCGCGAGCTCGTCGCGCGCAACGACCTCGACCCCGCCCTCATCGACGACGTCATCGGCGGGTGCCTCTCGCAGGTGGGCGAGCAGGCCGTCAACATCACGCGCAACGCCGTGCTCGCCGCTGGCTTCCCGGTGACCGTGCCCGGCACGACCGTCGACCGCCAGTGCGGGTCGAGCCAGCAGGCCGCGGCATTCGCCGCGCAGGGGGTCGCCGCGGGAGCCTACGACATCGTCATCGCGTGCGGCGTCGAGCTCATGAGCAAGAGCCCCATCAACGTCGCGACGCTCGGGCAAGACCAGTGGGGGCCCCTCGTGCGCTCCCGCTACCCGGAGGGCCTCGTGGGCCAGGGCATCTCGGCGGAGCTCATCGCCTCGCGCTGGAAGCTCTCGCGCGAGGCCCTCGACACCTTCGCGGAACGCTCGCACCGGCTCGCGGGCGCGTCCGACTTCACGTCGGAGATCCTCCCCTTCGGCGACCTCACGACCGACGAGACCATACGCCCCGGCACGACCGTCGCGGCACTCGGCGAGCTCAAGCCCGCCTTCCACGACGACGCCCTCGCCGAGCGGTTCCCCGAGATCCACTGGAAGATCACGGCCGGCAACTCGTCGCCGTACACCGACGGCGCCTCGGCGGTCCTCATCATGAGCGAGGAGCGCGCGCTCGAGCTCGGGCTCACGCCCCGCGCGCGCTTCGTGTCGTCGGCCGTGGTCGGCTCTGACCCCATCGAGATGCTCACGGGCATCCTGCCGGCCACCCGCAAGATCCTCGACAGGTCGGGCCTGGGCATCGACGACTTCGACTCCGTCGAGATCAACGAGGCCTTCGCGTCGGTGCCGCTCGCCTGGCAGCACGAGTTCGGCGCCGACCCCGACCTCGTCAACCCGCGCGGCGGCGCGATAGCCCTCGGGCACGCGCTCGGCTCCTCGGGAACGCGCCTGCTCACCACCATGGTCAACCAGCTCGAGCGCACGGGCGGCCGCTACGGCCTGCAGGTCATGTGCGAGGGCGCGGGCATGGCCAACGCGACGATCATCGAAAGGCTCTGAACATGAAGATCGAGGATGTCACGGCACTCGTCACGGGAGGCGCCTCCGGCCTCGGACTCGCGACGGCCACCGCCCTCGCCGCCGCGGGCGCGCGCGTCGTCATCGCCGACCTCCCCACCTCGCGCGGAGCCGACCTCGACTTCGCCTTCGCCCCGTGCGACGTGCGCTCGGCCGCCGACGTGCAGGCCGCCGTCGACCTCGCCGGCGACGCGCGCATCGTCGTCAACTGCGCGGGGGTCGCGACGGCGCAGCGCACCGTCGGCCGAGACGGGCCCCTGGCCCTCGAGGACTTCGAGCGCGTCGTGGCCATCAACCTCGTGGGCACGTTCAACGTCGTCCGCCTCGCGGCGGCGAGGATGATGGAGCTCGACCCGGTCGGCGAGGAGCGCGGCGTCATCGTCAACACCGCATCGGTCGCGGCGTTCGACGGTCAGGTCGGACAGGCGGCGTACTCCGCCTCGAAGGGCGGCGTCGCCGCGATGGGCCTGCCACTCGCGCGCGAGTTCGCACCCCAGCTCATCCGCGTCATGACGATCGCGCCCGGCATCTTCGAGACGCCCATGATGGCGGGCCTGCCGCAGGAGGCGCAGGACTCCCTCGGCAAGCAGGTGCCCCACCCGGCGCGCCTCGGCCGCCCGTCCGAGTACGCGGCCCTCGTGCAGCACATCGTCGAGAACCCCATGCTCAACGGCGAGACGATCCGCCTCGACGGGGCGATCAGGATGGCGCCGCGGTAGAGAGTCGCGGATTTCTCGTTGAGCTAGGCACCTTCCCGGATTGAGTAAACGTCAGTAGATTGGTCAGGACGTAAGGAGGCGCGGTGACCGAGAGAATTGACGCTCCACTTCGAACGCCGAAGGGCGATTTCACGGTGGTGGGTTTCGCGGAGAAGAGCACTGGCGACGAGCGTCCCAGCGTTGCTTTGGTGCACGGCGACATATCTAGAGGTCCCGTCGCGGTGCGCATCCAGTCCGAATGCCTGACCGGACACGTGTTCGACTCGCTAACCTGCGATTGCTCGGGCCAGAAGAACGATTCGCTGGACATCATTGTCGAGCGGGGCGCGGGTGTACTGATCCACTTGTGGCAGGAGGGGCGCGGCATTGGCTTGGCCGACAAGATGCGCGCGTATTCACGGCAGATGGCGGGCTTCGACACTGTGGACGCCAACATAGAGATAGGTCGTGGTGTCGACGAGCGGGAGTATTCCGACGCAGCACGTCTCCTGGGTTTGCTGGGCGTATCGGAGATCGACCTGATCACAAACAATCCGGCGAAGATCGACGACCTCACGAACCGTGGCATCGTCGTTCGAAACGTCATCCCGCTTCCGCCGCACGTCAACGACCTCAACCGGCGCTACCTCGCGACAAAGGTGGCCCGCCTCGGTCACATGTACGACGTTGAGGCGCTCTAAGGAGATGGAAGTCGGTTGGTACCGACATTACCGTGGCGGTCTGTACCGCGTGATTGGTGTGGCCACCCACACTGAGTCCTCGGAACAACTGGTCGTGTATGAGTCCTCAGACGGTGAACTGTTCGTCCGGCCGATCGAGATGTTTGCGGGGATCGTCGAGGCTCCGTCGGGAGAACTGGCCCAGAGGTTCACACTGACGAATTCACCGGCGGATCAAGACGGCTGAGCTTGTCATGCATCGCCTCCCACCGAGCCGAACTGAAGTAGGTCGTTCTACGTCGTGCCACCAGCCAGATGGAGGGCACAGCTAGGAGGAATGCAGCGGCCCAAATCGCAAAGTGGAGCGGCGTGAAGGGAACAACGAAGATGGCACCCAAGGCGGTGCCAACCACCGCACCCTCGATGATTAGCGCCGCGTTCCTCCATACCGTCCAACGACGCTCGACCTTGGATTCCCTCCTACTGAAGTCGGACAGCAATTGGTCCGCTGACGCAATCGTCCCCGCCTGCAGGGAGTTGACGTACTCGTTGAGGCGGTAGACCATGCCTGGGTCTAGATCGCCGTTCTGAAGTAATCCGCGAAGCCGCCTCTGGGTCGGCAAGGGCAGGTTGTTCTCACCATACGTGGATACCAAGTGGCGGACGGTGGGATCTCGCCACCAGAACGAGGGACCACCATCGTCATCCATGTACCAGTCTTCGGTTTCGTTTGAACCGTAGAGCTTGCCGGAGTGCTCGGCGACGTGGACGAAGGAAAGCTGCACGACGGGGAGGAGGGGCATTATTCGGATGGGACGGGGTGACAGGTTGACCAGCTGGAGTGGCTGATGACCGCGCCACCCAGGATTCATAAAGTCTGCGCCGCAGTGCACCATCAAACCGATCCGAGAATAAGAACTCCGCCCAGACATCTTGCCGGCGAATCCCTTTGGAATGCTGAACTCTTCATAGGTTCGACCTAGGAGCAGCTCACCTGGTTGAAGTACATAGCTTTCGCCTGGAGCGAGTTGAATTCGCTCCCACGGAAAGTTCGGGCTGACTTCATTGAGGCCAGGCTTGCGGAGGTCGAATTCTGACCGGTCCCGCCCGAAAAACCCCGGGCGACGCCGCGCCCGCCAGAAAATCGTGTCGACGCGCAAGTCGACAGAGCACAACCGAATCTGGACATCCGGTTCGAACGGGTGTTTGGGCAGTCGAGCCACGAAATTGATCTCGTCTGCTCGTCGCCTAATGCCATCATCACCGAGGTAGATGTCATCCTCCTCACTTGCGCGGGAACGTTGCTGATCCACGCTCATCATATTCAGCGAACGCCCCCAGCTTGACCCGTTACATACGACGAAGGCCCCCGGATCGCTCCAGGGGCCTTCGCCAACGTGTGACTAGAAGTCCCAGTCGTCATCCTCGGTCGAGACCGCCTTGCCGATGACGTACGACGAGCCCGACCCCGAGAAGAAGTCGTGGTTCTCGTCGGCGTTCGGCGAGAGCGCGGACAGGATCGCCGGGCTCACGTCGGTGACCGTCTTCGGGAACATCGGCTCGTAGCCGAGGTTCATGAGGGCCTTGTTCGCGTTGTAGTGCAGGAACTTCTTGACGTCCTCGGTCAGCCCGATCTCGTCGTACAGGTCCTGCGAGTACTGCACCTCGTTCTCGTAGAGCTCGTACATGAGGCTGAAGGTGTAGTCCTTGATCTCATCCCGGCGCTCCTGGGTAACGAGCTCGAGCCCGCGCTGGAACTTGTAGCCGATGTAGTAGCCGTGCACGGCCTCATCCCTGATGATCAGGCGAATGAGGTCGGCCGTGTTGGTGAGCTTGGCGCGGCTCGACCAGTACATGGGCAGGTAGAACCCGGAGTAGAAGAGGAACGACTCGAGCAGGGTCGAGGCGACCTTGCGCTTGAGCGGGTCGTCGCCACGGTAGTACTCCATGACGATGCGGGCCTTCTTCTGGAGGTTCTCGTTCTCCGTCGACCACCGGAACGCCTCGTCGATCTCCTTCGTCGAGCTGAGCGTCGAGAAGATCGAGGAGTAGCTCTTGGCGTGCACCGACTCCATGAACGCGATGTTGGTGTACACCGCCTCCTCGTGCGGGGTGAGCGCGTCGGGGATGAGGCTGATCGCGCCGACGGTGCCCTGGATGGTGTCGAGCAGGGTCAGGCCGGTGAACACCCGCATCGTCACCTCCTGCTCGCGCGGCGTGAGGGTGTTCCACGACTGGACGTCGTTGGACAGCGGCACCTTCTCAGGCAGCCAGAAGTTGCCGACGAGGCGGTCCCACACCTCCGAGTCCTTGTCGTCCTGGATGCGGTTCCAGTTGATCGCGTTGACGTGGCTGACGAGCTTCACGTTCATGTGTTCGGTATCCCTGTCGCCTAGAGCATGCAGCTGACGCAGCCGTCGATCTCGGTTCCCTCGAGAGCGAGCTGGCGCAGGCGGATGTAGTAGATGGTCTTGATGTTCTTCTTCCAGGCGTAGATCTGCGCCTTGTTGATGTCACGGGTGGTGGCCGTGTCCTTGAAGAACAGCGTGAGCGAGAGGCCCTGGTCAACGTGCTGCGTCGCCGCGGCGTAGGTGTCGATGATCTTCTCGGGGCCGATCTCGTAGGCGTCGGCGTAGTACTCGAGGTTGTCGTTCGTCATGAACGGCGCCGGGTAGTACACGCGGCCGATCTTGCCCTCCTTGCGGATCTCGATCTTCGAGGCGATCGGGTGGATGCTCGACGTCGAGTTGTTGATGTACGAGATCGACCCGGTCGGGGGCACCGCCTGCAGGTTCTGGTTGTAGATGCCGTGCTCCTGCACGCTGGCCTTGAGCTGGCGCCAGTCGTCCTGGGTCGGGATGTGGATCCCGGCCGTGTCGAACAGCTCCTGCACGCGGGCCGTCGCCGGCACCCACGCCTGGTCGGTGTACTTGTCGAAGAACTCACCGCTCGCGTACGTCGAGTCCTCGAAGCCCTCGAACTTGCTCGAGCGCTCGATGGCGATCGCGTTCGACGCGCGCAGCGCGTGGAACAGCACGGAGTAGAAGTAGATGTTCGTGAAGTCGATCCCCTCCTCCGAGCCGTAGTGCACGCGCTCGCGGGCGAGGTAGCCGTGCAGGTTCATCTGGCCGAGGCCGATGGCGTGCGACTTGTCGTTGCCGTCCTCGACGGAGCGCACTGACGAGATGTGGCTCTGGTCCGACACCGAGCTGAGGCCGCGCACCGCGGTCTCGATCGTGCGGCCGAAGTCGGGCGAGTCCATCGTGAGCGCGATGTTGAGCGAGCCAAGGTTGCAGGAGATGTCCTTGCCGATGACGTTGTAGCTCAGGTCTTCGTTGTAGGTCGTCGGGGAGTTGACCTGCAGGATCTCCGAGCACAGGTTCGACATGTTGATGCGCCCCTTGATCGGGTTGGCGCGGTTCACCGTGTCCTCGAACATGATGTACGGGTATCCGGACTCGAACTGGATCTCGGCGATCGTCTGGAAGAAGTCGCGAGCGTTGATCTTGGTCTTCTTGATGCGCGCATCGTCGACCATCTCGTAGTACTTCTCGGTGATCGAGATGTCGGCGAACGGCACGCCGTAGACCTTCTCGACGTCGTACGGCGAGAACAGGTACATGTCCTCGCCCTTCTTGGCGAGCTCGAAGGTGATGTCGGGGATGACGACGCCCAGCGACAGCGTCTTGATGCGGATCTTCTCGTCCGCGTTCTCGCGCTTGGTGTCGAGGAAGCGCAGGATGTCGGGGTGGTGCGCCTGCAGGTACACGGCCCCGGCGCCCTGGCGCGCGCCGAGCTGGTTGGCGTAGCTGAAGGAGTCTTCCAGCAGCTTCATGACGGGGATGATGCCGCTCGACTGGTTCTCGATCTGCTTGATCGGGGCGCCCGACTCGCGGATGTTCGAGAGCAGGAGGGCGACGCCGCCGCCGCGCTTGGAGAGCTGCAGCGCGGAGTTGATGCCGCGCGCGATGGACTCCATGTTGTCCTCGATGCGCAGCAGGAAGCACGACACGAGCTCGCCGCGCTGGCGCTTGCCCGAGTTGAGGAAGGTGGGGGTCGCGGGCTGGAAGCGGCCGGAGATCATCTCCTCCGCGAGCTCGCTCGCGAGCTTCTGGTCGCCCTGGGCGAGGGCGAGCGCGACCATGACGACGCGGTCCTCGTAGCGCTCGAGGTAGCGCTTGCCGTCGAACGTCTTGAGCGTGTACGACGTGTAGAACTTGAACGCGCCGAGGAAGCTCTGGAAGCGGAACTTGCGGGCGTAGACGTCGTCGTTGAGCTTCTGGATGAACTCGAAGGGGTACTGGTCGAGCACTGCCTGCTCGTAGTACTCGTTCTCGACCAGGTAGTCGAGGCGCTCCTTCAGGTTGTGGAAGAACACCGTGTTCTGGTTGACGTGCTGGAGGAAGTACTCGCGCGCCGCCTCGCGGTCGCGGTCGAACTGGATGCGGCCCTGCGTGTCATAGAGGTTGAGCATCGCGTTGAGCGAGTGGTAGTCCATCCCCTGCACGGAGACGGGGACCGCCGTTACATCGAGGTCGTCTGCGACTGCAGTGTCCAAAACTTGTCCAATCCTGAGTTGACTCTGGCTACGTCATCGGGTGTCCCGAAGACTTCGAAGCGATAAAGGAGGGGAACTGCGCACTTGGCGGCGATGACATCGCCCGCCAGTCCGTACGCGGTTCCAAAATTCGTGTTGCCGCCGGCGATGACCCCCCTGAGCAGCGAGCGGTTGTGCTCGTCGTTCAGGAAGGAGATCACCTGCTTGGGGACCGCCCCGTGTCCGTTGCCCCCGCCGTAGGTGGGGAGCACGAGCACGAAGGGCTCGGTCGCCCGGATGGAGTCCCTCGACATGAGGGGGATCCGGAGGGCGTCCCGGCCCAGCGAGTCGACGAAGCGCTGGGTGTTGCCGGAGACGCTGGAGAAGTAGACGAGCCGGCTCATGCTGCTGCCACCCGCCTCAGCTCTGCGCGATCCAGATCAGGCGACGCTCGCGGCGAGCTGCTCGATCTTGTCGGGGCGGAAGCCCGACCAGCTGTCGTCGTCGGTGACGACGACGGGAGCCTGCAGGTAGCCGAGCGTCTTGACCGCTTCGTAGGCCTTCTCGTCGACGGTGAGATCGAAGATCTCGTACTCGATGCCCTTGCTGTCGAGTGCACGGTAGGTGGCGGTGCACTGCACGCACGACGGCTTCGTGTAGACGGTGATGGCCATAGTCTTTACCCCTTTTTTCCATCCGAATAGCGGTTTCAACCCCCGACCGGTCGGGATCTCTCCAAGGCCGTTCGCTGCGGTTCTTAGATACTACATATAGGGGCCGACATTTCTTGCACACCCATATGGTGTGTTGCACCGATGTAATTTACCCACAGGGAAGTGCACAGGATGTGCACAGAAATAGCCTGTTTTCCACGGGATTTCCCCCACCACCCTGTGCATGGATTCCGACACGCCGGAGGCCGTGCGGCGTGTCGCGGCGCGGCTAAGCTGGCACAGCCGTGAAGAGCTACATCGACCTCCTGAAGACGCCCGGAGTGGGGCGCATCATCGCGGCGCAGCTGACGGCCCGATTCCCGAGCGGGATGCTCTCGCTCGCGTTCCTCATCCACATCGAGCACACGCTGCACTCCTACGGCGCCGCCGGCCTCGTCCTGGGCGCCACGAGCCTCGGCCAGGCGCTCGCGGGCCCGCTCACGAGCCGGTGGATGGGCGTGTGGGGCATGCGCCGCGTGCTCACCCTCACGCTCATCGTGTGCGCCGCCGCGATCTACACGATCGCGCTCGCGCCCCTCACCCTCCCCCTCTACATGATCGTCGGCTTCATCGGAGGGCTCAGCACCCCGCCCGTGCAGCCCGCCGTGCGCACGATCTACCCGAAGATGGTCAACTCCCGCCAGCTGACCCCGCTGTTCTCCCTCGACGCCTCGGCACAGGAGATCATCTGGATCGCCGGTCCGGTCATCACGACGTTCGTCGCCGTGCAGATCTCGAGCGTGCTCGCGATCTGCATAGCCGGGGCCTTCCTCGTGGGCGGCGGCATCTGGTTCATCTCCAGCCCCGAGGTCGGGCGCGTGCGCATCCCGCGCAGCAAGCGCCGCTTCGGCGTCGTGCTGCGCCGCCCCGCCGTGCTGCTCGGCACCATCACGGGCTTCCTGCTCGTCGGCTCGTGCGCCGCGGTGGAGGCCGGCGTCGTCGCCGTGTTCGGCGAGGGCGGCCCGCAGGCCGGCATCGTCCTCGCGATCTGGGCTATCGGCTCGATCGTGGGCGGCCTCTCGCTCGGCCACGTGCCCATCGGGCCGTGGGCTCTCGCGCGCCGCATGTTCGCGGTGTTCGTCGGGCTCGCGCTCGCGCTCGGCTACACGCTCGTGCAGGGCTTCGGCCTGGAGTTCTGGTGGCTCGCCGTCACACTCCTCATCGCGGGCATCGGCATCGCACCCGCCCTCGCCGTCATCTTCGCGATCGTGTCGTCGAGCGTGAAGTTCAGCGATACTGCCGAGGCGTACGGCTGGGTGGGCACGGGCCAGCTCATCGGGGCGGCGCTCGGCTCCGCGGCCGCCGGATTCCTCATCGACGCGAACGGCGCGGTCGGCGCGTTCTGGGCCGCGGGCTCGCTCGCGCTCCTCGGGTTCCTCGCACCCACTGTGCTGCGGCGCTGGCACCCCGACCTGCGCGGCAAGGACGCGAGCCCGCTCGCCGACACCGAGCCGGTGCCCACGCAGCCCAGCTAGCCTTCCTGCCGGTCGTGTCTCGCTAAGTTGCAGAAGTGGCGCAGATCTGCGCGACTCGTGCAACTTAGCGAGACACACGGGCCAGGGGCACGGGCCGGGGGGCGGGCCGGGGGCGGGCTAGGGGCGCAGCGCCTTGAGCGCGGGGGCGAGCTCGGCGAGCTCGTCGAGCACCTTGCCGAGGATGGCCGTCTCCTTGTCTCCCGGATGGAACACGCCGTCCTTGATGAGGGTCGACACGAAGTTGATCTCGACGTTCGCCGTCGTCTTGATCGCGCCGAGGGTCGTGTACACGGGGTCGAAGGCCGCGACGCCGCGCGACCCGCCGGACACCCCGCCGTAGCTCACGAACGAGATCGGCTTGCGCCACCACTCCTGGTTCAGGAAGTCGAAGGCGTTCTTGAGCGCGGGCGCGTAGCTGTGGTTGTACTCGGGAGTCACGAAGATGATGGCGTCGGCCGCATCCACGCGCTCGCTCCATGCGATCGTGTGGGGCTTCGTGTACTGGCGCTTCGAGGGGTGGTGCGGCTCGTCGAGGAACGGCAGGGCGATCTCGGCGAGATCGGCCCAGTCGAGCTCGAAGCGGCCGTCGGCCTCGACGCGCGAGCGCACCCACTCCCCCACGGGGAGGCCTGCACGGCCGGGGCGGACACTGCCGATGACGATCATGAGTCTCATGTGGCAAGTCAACCACCGGCACTGCTGGGAGCTTCCCGACCGCGACCGGTAGCGTGACGGGATGACCGGAATCGCCCTCCTCGTGCACGGCCTCAGCTCCGACTCCGAGTCGTGGTGGCGCGTCGCGCCCGCGCTCGAGGAGATGGGCTGGGACGTCATCACCGTCGACCTGCGCGGCCACGGCCTCGCCGCCCGGGCTGAGAGCTACAGCCTGCGCGAGTATGCGCGCGACCTCGATGACGGGTGGGACCTCGTGGTCGGCCACTCCCTCGGCGGCGCGGCCGCGGTGCTCGCCGCGCAGCGGCCGAACTTCACGCGCAGCCTCGTGCTCATCGACCCCGTCCTCGAGGTGCGCGAGGAAGATCAGGGGGCGATCATGGCCGACCAGGTCGCCGAGCTCTCGTTCACGGCCGAGTCCCTCGCGCGCGACAAGCCGCACTGGCACGAGCTCGACCGCGAGGCCAAGCTCACGGGCGTGCAGCGCGTCGACCCGCACGCCGTCGTGCGCACGTTCACCGACACGGGGCGCTGGGACGTGACGGCGGAGGCGCGCGCGCTCACGGTGCCCACGCTCATCCTCTCGGGCGACCCCGGGGTCTACACGATGCTCGACCCCGGGCTCGCGCGCGAGCTGCCCGCCGAGTACGTCGTCATCGAGGGTGCCGGGCACTCCCCGCACCGCGACCGGCCGGCCGAGACGCTCGCCGCGCTGCGGTCATTCCTGGAGCGTCGGGTCGGTGGGGCCGGGGCCCGGCAGTAGCGGGTCGCCGTTGTCGACATCCTCGGGGTTCGGCAGCGTCATGAGGAAGCGGAAGAAGACGAGGCTCGCGACGACCTCGAGCGCGCCGAAGATGATGAACGGCAGGGCGAGGTCGACGCGGGCGACGAGCCCGCCGATGAGCGACCCGAGCGGCATCGCGCCCCACAGGAGCGTGCGCCACGTGCCGTGCACGCGGCCGAGCAGGCGGCCGGGGATGATGCTCTGCCGCAGCGACATGACGAGGATGTTCCACACCGTGATCGCGCCCGAGCTCAGCGCGAAGCTCACGGCTGCGGCCCACACGACCGGCAGCAGCCCGGTCGTGAGGATGAAGAGCCCCGACACCGTCGTGGCGATGGCCATCGCGAGCCCCGTGCCGAGCCACCCCTTGAGGCGGTTCGCGAAGAGCGCCCCCGCGAGCCCGCCCACCGCGCCGGAGAGCAGGAACACGCCGAAGAGCGGTTCGGGCACGGCCAGGGTGTCGAGCACGAAGAGCACGAACGACGCGAGGGCAGCCGAGCTCACGATGCCGCAGAAGGTGCTGAACAACCACAGCGTCACGAGCTGGCGGTTGCCCGCGATGAAGCGGAAGCCGTCGACGAACTGCCGGTACCAGGCCACGCGCGGCTCGTCGCTCTCGGCGGTCGCGGCGAACTGACGGCCGGACGCGGCCCTGGGCAGCGCGAGGGCGAGCGCGCCCGCGAGCGCGAAGACGAGGCCGTTGATGCCCACGGGGATGAGCACCGACACGGCGAAGAGCGCCGAGGTGAGCGGGCCGGAGAGGAAGTTCTGCACGACGAGCTCGCCCGCCTCGACGCGGGAGTTGGCGCGCGGCAGGTTGGCCTTGCCCACGATGCTCGGCACGACGGCGCGGATCGCCCCGTCGTACACCGTCTCGAACGCCCCGTACACGAAGACGACGAGGTAGAGCCACCAGATCGTGAGGGTTCCCGTGAAGACGAGCACGAACGTGAGCGCGGCGAGCGCGGTGCGCACGGCCTGCGCAAGGGCGAGCGCCCGACGTCGGTCGATGCGGTCGATGAGGATGCCCGCGGGGATCGCGAAGAACAGCCACGGCAGCAGCGCGAGGGCCCCGATCATCGAGATGAGGAGGGGGTCGTCCGTGAGGCGCGCGGCGAGCAGCGGCATGGCCGTGCGCACGATGCCGTCGCCGAGGCTCGAGGCGAGGTTGGCGGTGAAGATGTTGGCGAACGCCCTCCCCAGGGGTTCCGGCCTCGTCGTCATCCTCCCAGCCTAGACACCGCGTCGGACACGACGAGGGCCGCACCCTGTCGGGTGCGGCCCTCGGTGGTGGTGCGGGTGCCTAGGCGGGAGTCGGCTCGTCGTCGTGGTGGAGCTTCTCCTTCACGAAGTCGCTCACCTCGCCGGCCTTGTCCTTCGCGAACTCGGCCGCGTCCTCGGCCTTGTCCTTCACGAACTCGCCAGCATCGGCGGCGGCGTCCTTCGCCTTGTCGAGGCCCTCCGCGAGGTTCTCCTTGGCGTCATCAACGAATCCCATGTGCATCCCTTCGAGAGTGAATGCGGCAAGTGCCGACGGACCGAGGATAGTGGCGCCGCGTCAGTCGCGCAGGCTCTCCTTGTAGTCGTTCTTGGCCTTCGTCGCGTCGCGCTCGGCCTCCGCGCGCTTGACGTCGGCCTCGGCCTTGGCCTCGTCCACCCTGTCGCTCAGGCGCTCCTTGGCGTCGTCGACGGCCTCGCCGATCTTCTTGCCGGTGGCCTCGGCGGCATCCTTAGCGTCGTCGATGAGTCCCATGTCGTCCTCCTTGGTCGTTGGTCCTTCCACGGTAGGCACGCGGCGGCGGATCGGGGAGGGCCTTGCGGTGACGATCGAATCGTGACAAACGTTGGGTACCGCCCGTGAGGCGCCCTCAGTAGCGTGAAAGCCATGAGGCGCATCATCATCGTTCCCGCAGCACTCGTCCTCGCCGCGCTCTCCCTCACGGGGTGCTCCGCGGCGGGCATGTCGTACGACTCCTCCTCAGGAGGCGGTATGGCTCCCACGGTCGGGCAGCCGGCCCCCGAGATCGCCGGCGAGGGCGACTCCTCCTACTCCACGCCCGACGTGCTGCCCGCCGACCGGCAGGTGATCACGACCGGCTACGTCACCATCACGGTCGACGACCCGCTGGCGTCCGCGGACGACGCCGTGCGCATCGCCGAGCAGTCCGGCGGGCGCGTCGACGGCCGCAGCGAGTACGCGCCGCAGGACGAGACCAGCAAGGGCAGCGCCACGCTCACCCTGCGCATCCCCTCCGACGCGCTCACCGCGACCCTCGAGAAGCTCCGCGCGCTCGGCACCGTGCAGGAGGTGTCGCTCAACAGCAACGACGTCACCACGGTCACGCAGGACCTCGACGCGCGCATCACGGCGCTGAAGGCGTCGATCGAGAGGATGCTCGTGCTGCAGTCGAACGCGACGGACATCGACGCGCTCATCCAGCTCGAGACCGCCATCTCCGACCGCCAGGCGGAGCTCGAGAGCCTCGAGTCGCAGCAGCGCTACTACGCCGACCAGGTCTCGCTCTCGACGGTCACGCTCAACCTCGTGTCGGAGTACGACGCGCCCGTCGCCGAGCCCGACACCTTCCTCTCCGGCCTCGTCGCCGGCTGGAACGCGTTCGTCGCGTTCTTCGCCGGGCTGCTCGTGGCCCTCGGGGTGCTGCTGCCGTGGCTCGTGTTCGCCGGGATCATCACGGCGGCGGTCATCCTCATCGTGCGGTGGAACCGCAGGCGGAAGGATGCCGCGCCGCAGGAGTGACTAGGACGCGAGGATGTCCTTGACCATCGGCAGCACCGTCGAGCCGTAGAGCTCGATCGAGCGCATCATGTGCTCGTGGGGCAGTGTGCCCGCGCTGTACTTCATGTCGAAGCGCTGGATGCCGAGGGTCTGCACGGTCTTCGCGATCTTGCGGGCGACGGTCTCGGGCGAGCCGAGGTAGAGCGATCCGTGCTCGACCTCCTGGCGGAACTCGGCGGGCGTCGACTCGCCCCAGCCGCGCTCGGCGCCGATGCGGTCGCGCATCGCCTTGTGGTGCGAGTAGTACTGCTCGGCGGCGAGCTCGTCGGTGTCGGCGATGTATCCGGGCGAGTGCACGGCGATGGGGAGGTCGGGCTTCTCCATCTGCGCGAGCGCGCGGTGGAAGAGGTCGACGTAGGGGGCGAAGCGCGCCGGATCCCCGCCGATGATGGCCAGCACGAGCGGGAGGCCGTAGCGCGCGGCGCGCACGACGGACTCGGGGCTGCCGCCCACGCCGACCCACGCCGGGAGGTGGCCGCCCTCGGTGCGCGGGTAGATGTCCTTGTCCTTGAGCGGCGGGCGCAGCTCGCCGGCCCACGTCACGGGCTTCTCCTTGAGCACCTCGGAGAAGAGGTCGAGCTTCTCCTCGAAGAGCTGCTCGTACATCGAGAGGTCGAAGCCGAATAGCGGGAACGACTCCGTGAACGATCCGCGGCCGAGGATGACCTCGGCCCGGCCGTTGCTCAGGGCGTCGATGGTCGCGAAGCGCTGGAAGACGCGGATGGGGTCGTCCGAGCTCAGGACCGTGACCGCCGAGCCCAGGTGGATGTTCTTGGTCGCCGTCGCGATGCCCGCGAGCACGACCTCGGGGGCGGAGACGGCGAAGTCGACGCGGTGGTGCTCCCCCACGCCGATGAAGTCGATGCCGAGCTCGTCGGCGAGCACGGCCTCCGCGACGACGTTGCGGATGACCTGCGCCTGGCTCACCTCGCCGCCGTCCGGGGTGACCGTCACGTCGCCGAAGGTGTCGAGCCCGAATTCCACGCCTGCCATGTCTCCCTCTCTTCGATGCGTTCGCATCGACCGGGTCAACGCGGCGGATGCGCCGCGCATTCCCGCGCGCGACGAAGCCCCGGGCCGTGAGGCCCGGGGCTCCGCGTCATCCTGTGGCTAGTAGATGACCGTGAGCGTGTTGGTCACGGCCACGAGGGTCACCACCGCGGCGCTGATGAAGCCGCCGATGTAGGGGTTGCCCGTCACGCGGTAGAGCTTGCGCGAGAGCACAGCGGTTGCCGCGAGGATCAGGATCACCGGGAACAGCCAGATGCTGAAGATGCCCCCGAAGCCCGGGATGGGCTCGCCCGTGATGAAGAACGTCACGTACTGCGCGACCACCAGCACGATGGGCGCGAGCGCGTTGACGAGCGCGAGCACCGCCGTGTTCAGCCACTCCTTGCCCCGGAGGGTGAAGCGGTTGAAGACGTTGATCGCCACCGAGTTCGCGAGGAAGTACAGCAGGAAGAACGGCACGTAGAGCAGCGCGATCCAGAGCTTGTCGGCGCCGAAGTCCTTCACGGCGACGACCCACCAGCGGAAGTCGGTGTTGAGCAGCCACTGGAAGAAGAACACGATGCCGTAGGCCGCCGCGACGGTCACGACGCCCAGGCCGATGCCCTGGAAGAACTTCGTCCAGCCGGGGAGCAGGCCGAGCTCGCGCACCTTCAGGCCGTTGCGACGGCCGAACAGGAAGTACGAGATCGCCATGATCGCGATCGACGCGACGCCGTTGATCGCGGCCCAGAACGCGATGAAGAACACCGCTCCCTGCGTGAAGATCGTGGGCACGACGTTGAACGCGATGCCCTGGATCCACGGCGCCTGGCTCAGGAGCACGTAGCTCACGCCCGAGAACAGCGCGGAGACGACCATGGCGCCCCAGAACCAGCCGAGTCCGGCGCGCGTGTTGGCGACGGCGGCGGGCTGGTCGACCTTGAGGCCCGCGAAGGCCCGGGTCGTGAGCAGCGCGCGGGCGAAGGCGAGGAGGAAGATCATGAAGCCGATGAGACCGAGGGTCGTGAACAGCTCCTTCCACTGCCAGACCTGCGAGCCCGAGTCGATGGCGGTGGGGGCGCCGAACGCCTCCTGCCAGAACGCGAGCTGGTCGGAGACCGTCTGCGCGGAGATCGTGCCCCACGGGTGGGTCTGCGCGGGCGTGTAGACCACGCGGATCGAGCCGCCGTCGTCGTAGATCGTGTTCGCCTCGCGGGTCTCGGTGATCTTCGACGGGTCCTCGCCGTAGTTGAGGAACGACTGCGCGTTGGGCGTCGTGATGTAGTCGCGCGGCGACGTCAGGCGCACTCCCTCGGCGCTGTAGCTGCGGAAGAAGAACTCGTCGTACTGGTCGGCGACGAGGCCCGTGTCACGGTCCCCGTACATGTTGAAGTACGCGTTGTCGTTCGCGGCGTCGGTGTAGACCGGGTCGTTGTCGACGAGGAACACGGCGGCGATGAGCTGCTTGTCGGCGGCGTTGTCGATCGCGACCGAGAAGTTGGCCGCGCGGGCGCCGTTCGAGTGGCCCGAGACGCCGATCTTGGCGGTGTCGACGTAGGGAAGGTCTGCGAGGAGCTTCACCGCGTCGTACATGCCCGTGCCGTTGGCCGCGAGGTCCGAGTACTTGAGGTAGTCGGAGTCGCCGTGGCCGTACATGTCGATCGACAGCACGACGTAGCCGCGGCGCGCGAGCTCCACGTAGTTCGCGTCCTGCATCTCCTTGTTGTTCCACCAGCCGTGCGAGACGACGATGGCCGGAGCCTTGTTGTCTGCCGAGACGCCGTTGGGCTTGAAGAGCAGCGCGCTCATCGACTCGCCGTTCGACGTCTCCCAGCTCATGTCCTTCACCGTGACGGTGTAGCCGGACGTCTGCACGGCCGAGGCCACGACGGACGACACGACCATGAGCACCAGCGACAGAGCCAGCCAGAAGCTGTTCCGTCTCACCAGTCTTTCCTTCATTTCACTCCCTTGTGTGTGTTGCGTTTGGTTGGTCATTTCAGATCTCCACATCGCCGTCGACCCAGCCCATGGTCTTGGTGACGGCCTTCTTCCAGTTGCGGTACAGCTGGTCGCGCTCGAGCGCGGGCATCGACGGCGACCAGCGCTTGTCCTCCGACCAGTTGTCGACGACGTCCTGCTCCCCGCTCCAGAAGCCCACGGCGATACCGGCGGCGAACGCCGCTCCGAGCGCCGTCGTCTCCGTGACCTTCGGGCGGATGACGTCGACGCCCAGCTGGTCGGCCTGGAACTGCATGAGCAGCTCGTTGGCGACCATGCCGCCGTCGACGCGCAGTTCGGCGAGGTCGACCCCGGCGTCGGCGTTCATGGCGTCCATGACCTCGCGGGTCTGGAACGCCGTCGCCTCGAGGGCGGCCCTGGCTATGTGGTTCTTGGTGACGTACCGGGTCAGGCCCAGGAGCGCGCCGCGCGCATCCGGGCGCCAGTAGGGGGCGAACAGGCCCGAGAACGCGGGGACGAAGTAGGCGCCGCCGTTGTCGTCGACCTGGCGCGCGAGCTTCTCGATGTCGGGGGCGTCGGTGAACATGCCGAGGTTGTCGCGCAGCCACTGCACGAGCGAGCCCGTGACGGCGATCGACCCCTCGAGCGCGTACACCGCCGGCGCGTCGCCGATCTTGTAGCAGACGGTCGTCAGCAGGCCGTTCTTGCTCGTGACGCGCTTGGTGCCGGTGTTGAGCAGCAGGAAGTTGCCCGTGCCGTAGGTGTTCTTCGCCATGCCCTCGGCGAAGCACGCCTGGCCGAAGGTCGCGGCCTGCTGGTCGCCGAGGATGCCCGCGATCGGCACCCCCGTGAGCATGCCGTGCGCGCGCCCGGTGCCGTAGACCTCCGACGACGAGCGGATCTCGGGGAGCATCGACAGCGGGATGCCCATGTCGGCGGCGATGTCGTCGCGCCACTGGAGCGTGTCGAGGTCCATGAGCATCGTGCGCGAGGCGTTCGTGACGTCGGTCACGTGCACGCCGCCGTCGACACCGCCCGTGAGGTTCCACACGAGCCACGTGTCCATGGTGCCGAAGAGCAGCTCGCCGCTGTCGGCGGCCTCGCGCGCCCCGTCGACGTTGTCGAGGATCCAGCGCACCTTCGGCCCCGCGAAGTAGGTCGCGAGCGGCAGTCCCACGATGTCCTTGTAGCGGTCGGGGCCCTCGGAGCCGCCGAGGTCGTCGACGAGCTTCTGCGTGCGCGTGTCCTGCCAGACGATGGCGTTCGTGACGGGGATGCCCGTGCGCCTGTTCCACACGACGGTCGTCTCGCGCTGGTTCGTGATGCCCACGGCCGCGATGTCCTCGGACGTGAGGTTGGCGCGCGTGAGGGCGATCCCGACGACCTCGCGCACGTTGTCCCACACCTGCACGGGGTCGTGCTCGACCCACCCCGCTCGCGGGAAGATCTGCTCGTGCTCGAGCTGGCCGCTCGCCACCACGCGCGCGGACCGGTCGAAGACGATCGCGCGGGAACTCGTCGTCCCCTGGTCGATCGACAGGACGTGCTCGGGCATCTGGGCTCTCTCCGTTGAGATGGGTGGGTCGGGTCTAGTGGGTGGTGCGGGCGGCGAGGTCGACCATGGGGACGACCTCCTCCGCCGTGAGGCGCTCGCGGGCCGCGCTCGCGTCGTCCGGCTGCTCGGCGGCGCGCGCGTCCGCCGCTGCGCGGCGACGGTAGAGGTCGACCTCGCGTGCGGTCTGCTCCGGGCTCCAGCCCAGCACGGCCTCGGCGAGCGCCGCGACCTCGGGGAGGGCGTCCTGCGCCTCGTCGGCGTACTCGTAGACCATGCGCGTGCGGCGCATCATGAGGTCGTCGAGGTGCAGCGCACCCTCGTGGGTCATGGCGTAGACGAGCTCGGCGCGCAGGTAGGCGGGGGCGTGCTCGAGTCGCGCCGCGGCGGTCGCATCGGCGTGCGCGATGTCGGCGATGTCGCGGATGTTCGCCCCGTAGCGGTGGAAGAGGTGGTCGGTGAGCGCCTTGTCCCATCCGAGCGACTCGATGACCGACGCGAGCTCGCGCTCGGCGGTGAGGAAGCCGCGCGCGCCCTCGAGGGGGATCCGCGCCGTGACGCACGGCTGGTGCTTCGCGGCCGCGCCGAGCGCGAAGTCGACGGCATCCTTCGCCATGACGCGGTAGGTCGTGAACTTGCCGCCCGCGATGGAGACGAGGCCCGGCACGGGCGACGCGACGGTGTGCTCGCGCGAGACCTTGGCCGACTGCGTGCCCTCCTTGGTGCCCGGCTGGAGAAGCGGGCGCAGGCCGGCCCAGGTGCCGATGACATCGTCGCGCGAGATGGGGTGCGCGAGGACCTTGTTCGCCTCGGCGATCACGTAGTCGATGTCGGCGGCCGTGGCGACGGGGTTCATGAGCTCCTCGTGCCACGGGGTGTCGGTCGTGCCGATCACCCAGTAGCGCGACCACGGGATGACGAACAGCACGCTCTTCGAGGTCTGCAGGATGAGCCCCGGCGTGCCCTGGATGCGCTCGCGCGGCACGACGATGTGGATGCCCTTCGACGCGAGCACGCGCAGGCCGCCCTCGTCGTCGGCGAGCGCCTGCGACTCCTCGGTCCAGACGCCCGTGGAGCTGATCACGGTCTTGGCCCGCACGGGGAAGGTCGTGCCGGTCTCGAGGTCCATGACCACGGCGCCGTCGACGGCACCCGCCGCGTTCTTCGTGAGCTCGACGATCTGCGTGCGCGAGGCCGCGTGGGCGCCGTACGAGGCGGCGGTGCGCAGCACCGTGAGCACGAGCCGCGCGTCGTCGACGTTCGCGTCCCAGTACTCGATCGCGCCGACCGCCGCGCTCTTCGCGAAGTCGGGGAACGCCTTCGTGAGGCCCGCGCGCGACAGGTGGCGGTGGAACGGCAGCGCGCGACGGCCCCGCCGCACGCTCGCGAGCAGGTCGTACAGCAGGATGCCCGCACCCACGAACGCGCGCTCGAAGACGCGGTGCCGCAGCGGGTACAGGAAGGGCAGGGGTCGCACGAGGTGCGGGGCGATCTCGGTGAGCAGCAGGTCGCGCTCCTTGAGCGCCTCGAGCACGAGCTTGAAGTCGAGCATCTGCAGGTAGCGCAGGCCGCCGTGCACGAGCTTGCTCGAGCGGCTCGATGTGCCGGCCGCCCAGTCCTGGGCCTCGACCACGGCCGTGGAGAGCCCGCGGCTCGCGGCGTCGAGGGCGATCCCGGCGCCCGTGACTCCCCCGCCGATGACGAGGATGTCGAGCTCTTCGCCGGGCGTGGTGCTGGCCGCGAGGCGCTCGAGGGCACGGGTGCGGGTCTCGGGGGTGAGGCGGGAGTCGGTCATCGGATCCTGTGTTTCGTCTTGTTTGGCGCTTAACCAGTGGCGCCGTGTGCAGCGTATTGCCGCGTGGGGGGCCTTTGGCAAATTGAGCAGACAACCTGCACATATGTGCAGAATGGAGACCATGGACAAGGAAGAGACGCTGCTCGCCGCGTCGTCGATGTACTACCTACAGGACCTCAAGATGGAGACCATCGCGAGCCGGCTGCACATGTCGCGCTCGAGCGTCTCGCGCCTGCTCAAGCAGGCGCGCACGAGCGGCCTCGTCGAGATCACCCTCCGGCCCACCCCCACGCGCGCCCCCGGGGTGAGCCAGTACCTCGCGAGCCAGTTCGGCGTCGAGGTCTACGTCGTGCCCGTCGCCGACTCCGCGGACGTCGCCGAGCGCCTCGAGCAGGTCGCCCTCACCACGGCCCGCATGGTCACGGGGTGGTTCGACTCCGACATGATCCTCGGCGTCGCCTGGGGCACGACCCTCGGCGCGATCGCACGCCATCTCGGCCGCAAGCCCACGCGCGGCAGCGCGATCGTGCAGCTCAACGGCGCCGCCAACAACCGCACCTCGGGCGTGGAGTACGTGGGCAACCTCATGTCGCGGTTCGGCGACGCGTTCGACGCCACGGTGAACCTCTTCCCCGTGCCCGCGTTCTTCGACTACGCCGAGACGCGGCGCGCGATGTGGCGCGAGCGCTCGGTCGCGCGCGTGCTCGACGTGCAGCGCCGCGCCGACATCGCCCTGTTCTCGATCGGCGCCGTCGCGGGCGAGGTGCCGAGCCACGTGTACTCGGCCGGCTACCTCGAGTCGGAGGACATCGCGTCCCTCGAGTCGGAGGGCGTCGTGGGCGACGTGTGCACGGTGTTCCTGCGTGCCGACGGCACGTACGAGGATCTCGCCCTGAACGAACGTGCAACCGGGCCGACCCCCGGCGAGCTGCGCCGCGTGCCCCGGAGGGTGTGCGCCGTCGCGGGCGACAGCAAGGTCATCCCGCTGCTCGCCGCCCTGCGCGCGGGCGTCATCACGCACCTCGTCGTCGACGAGCAGACCGCGACGCGGCTCATGGCCGTCGACGCGGCGGCCTAGCCCAGGTACTCCTCGAGCGCCGCGGCCTCGGAGTCGACGGTCGCCGCCGGCACGAGGTCGGACGCCTGGGCCCTGAGCACGGCCACCCAGTCGTCGAGGATGCCCTGCGCGGCGCCGCTCGTGATGAGCTCCTCCTGCAAGTCGACCTTCGCCTGCGCGTAGAGCGCCGCGAAGTCCGCATCCGCGAGGAACCGGTCCACGAGCACGTTCGCCTGCTCGCGGCCCATGCCGCCCTGCGGGCCGCCGTTGCCCCCGCCGCCCTGGGGCGGGTTGCCGCCTCCCGGCCGCGGGCCTCCGGCGCCGGCCCCTCCCCCGCCGTCGACGTTCGACGTGCCGAACGCGAGGTTGAGGTCCCAGCTCACGACCGTCATGATGCCGGTCTCCTCGTCGTACCGCAGGTAGGAGTTGTTGCCCGGTCCGTTGATGTCGTCGAAGTTGTCGACGAGGTCCTGGAACGCGAGGTAGGTCGCGAAGGAGTCGACGTCGAGGTACGTCCCGAGGCCTGAGGCGAAGGTCGCGTCGTCCGACTCGTTGATGAACTTGAGGAACGCGATGAGCGGGGTGAGGTCGTCATCCCCGGCCTCCTGGTCGAAGACGTCGGCGTACGACTCCGGGTCGTCGCCGCGGTAGCTGTAGTCGCCGCCGGCCTCGGCCTTGTAGACGAGGCCCTCGTCGCCGAACTGCTGCTCGTCCCACGTTCCGTCGGGGTTCTGGATGACGAGCCGCAGCTTCTGGTCGCCGCCGTCGAAGCTGATGCGCGACGACACCGCCTGCTCGCTCGCGAGGCCCGCGGCGTCGAGCATCTCGAGCGCGAGCGCCTCGTTGAGGGCCGTCTCGGTGGAACTGCCGCGCACGACGAGCTCGGTCGCGTCGAGGTAGTGCTGGTCGTCGACGTACTTGTCGAGGTCGATGAGCCACGGCAGCGTCGACGGGTCGGACGTCGAGGTGACGACACGCAGCGTCGAGTTGCCCTTGAGCTTGATGCCCACGTCGTGCAGCGTCGTGCCGTCGATCGTGACGGTGGCGGTGCCCCACTCCTTCTCGCCCGTCGCGAGGTAGGCGTCGATGAGGGCCTGGTAGTCGGCGTCGGTGATGGCGATCTCGTGCACGGCGCCCGTGTCCCAGAACGTGCTGTCCGAGGCATCCACGACCGTCGCCGTCGGCGTCTCGACCGGGGCCGTCGGTGCGGCCGCCGTGCAGGCCGTGAGACCGCCGCCCACGAGGGCGAGGCTTGTGACGACGGCGACCCGGCGGGCGATGCGTGCGGCGATGAGCTGGTTCATGGCGGCAAGTCCACCGGCGCCGCATTCGACCCGTCTCGGTGGGGACTATGGGTTGCCTATGAGCGGTCCGCCGAACCGAGCAGTGCCGTTCGAGCTCGTTGCGGAGGAGCTCGTCGCTAGCGCCAGACAGGCCTGAACTGGATCGAGATGCGCGGGCCGACGGCCTGCTTGGTCTTGAGGATGGCGTGCTCGTAGGTGCGCTGGCATGAGCCGCCCATGACGATGAGGTCGCCGTGGCCGACCGCGAAGCGCCGCGTCTCGCCGCCGCCCTTGGGCCGCACGGAGAGCGAGCGCTCGGCACCCACCGAGAGGATCGCGACCATCGTGTCGCGGTCGATCGTGCGGCCCACGCGGTCGCCATGCCAGGCGACGCTGTCGTCGCCCGTGCGGTAGAAGCACAGGCCGGCAGTCTCGAACACCTGTCCGATCGGGCGGCCGTAGTGGTCGTTGAGCGCGTGCTTCGCGTCGACGAGCACGGGGTCGGGCAGCTGGTCGGCCGGTCCGAAGGAGGCCACGAGCCGCGGCACCGCGACGACCCTGTCGTACATCTCGCGGGTGTCCGCCCTCCACGGCACATCCACGGCCAGCCGCTCGAAGAGGGCGTCGGAGTTGGACAGCCACCCGGGCCTGATGTCGATCCACGCGCCGTGGTCGAGGGGGATGCGCTCGACCATGACACCCAGGGGGCGCAGCTCGGGCTCGGACGTGATGTCGTCGAAGAGTGAGGTCTGGAACGCGATGCTCATGCATTTCACCCTAGCAACATTCGAATCTATGTTCGATAGGCGTATCCATGATTTGTCGTTCGGGTGCGCCGATGCAGGTCGCGAGTAGGGGCGCGCCCGGCTGGGCCGCCCTCGCGGGGCTGATCGCCCCGGGCACTAGCATCGGCCCATGAGGCTCTACCTCAGCTCGTACCGCCTCGGCCGCCGCGCCGAGCTCCTCAGGCATGCCGGACCCGGCACGGGCCGCGCACGCATCGTGCTCAACGCCCTCGATGTCTACGGCGAAGGCCGGCTCCACAGCTACGACAGAGAGGCCGACGATCTCGTCGGTCTCGGCTACGAGCCGGCCGAGCTCGATCTTCGCGCGGGGCCGGTCGAGCTCGCGGGCGTCGACCTGCTGTGGGTTGTGGGCGGCAACGCGTTCGTGCTCGCGGCGGCCGCGGAGAGGGCCGGACTCAGGGATGCGCTCCGCTCATCCTGGGCCGCGGGCTCCGGTCTGATCTATGCCGGCTACTCCGCGGGTGCGTGCGTCGCCGGCCCCGACCTCACGGGGATCACCGCCATGGACGACCCGTCCGAGGCCGACTACGACGGCCTGCCACCCGGGTTGGGGCTCATCCCCGAGCGGATCGTGCCGCACTGGCGATCCGACCACCGGGAGGCCCCGGCAGCGGAGGAGGCGGTCGCGGCGCTTGTCGAGCGCGGCGACGCGCACCTGCCCCTGCGCGACGGCGACGACCACGTGGTGGGGCTCTGACGCAGAAGCGCTAGGGCCGCGCGGCGTCGTCCGCCATCTCGAGGTAGCCGCTCAGGCGCGCGATGAAGTCGTTCGACGGGCGGTAGGCCGCATCCGCCGACGACTTCTCGAACTCGCGCTGAAGCTCGTCGATGGCGTCGTCGATCTCGAGCACGGCGAGCGCGTTGCGCTGCTCGTTGTCGAGCGCGACGAGGAATCCGATGGCACGGTCGATGTCGGCGGGGCCGCCGTAGGCGTAGTCAGGCATGGGGCCAGCCTAGGACGCCCGGGTGGATACTGGTCGGCATGGCGACCCGCACCTTCGAGCTCACGACGCGCGTGCCCGTCGCGCCCGAGACCGCTATCGACTTCCTCGCCGACCTCGCCGCGCACCGAGGCATGCACCCCTACCTCGTCGAGGCGCGCATCGTCGCGAGCGGCGAGGGATGGCACGACTGGCTCGTCGTGGAGCGTCCGGCCCTCGGGCCCCTCCGCTACACGATCCGCTTCCCCGCGAGGATGACCCGCACCTCGCCCACGACGCTCCGCGGCGACGTCACCGCCGCCCCCGGCTGCACCCTCGTGACCTCGACGACCGCGGTGGCCGACGGCTCGGGCGCGACGGTCACGGAGTCCACGGTCGTCACCGCCCCCGCACTCCTCGTGGGCTACATGGCCAAGCACGCCCGAGTGGCGCACGAGCGCACTTACTCCCTGCTGCCGCGCGAGCTGTCCTAGCGGCAGATCGCGGCGCAGGTGCTCAGCCCCGATCCGGCCAGGGCGCGATGTCGACGCCGTGGTTGTCGGGCGAGGCGAGCGTCCACCAGTGCGGCGGGTTGGAGCTGTCGGCGATGCGTCCGCCCGCCGCGACCGCAGCCTCGATGATCGCCTCGGCCTGGTCGACCGGCACGTACACGTCGAGGTGGGAACGACCGCGTCCCGCGTGCCCTTCCCGGATCTCGTGGAACCACATGCGCGGGTTGCGCTCCTCGGGGTCACGGGCATCCTCGTCGCCGAGCGGCACGTAGCCGAGCACGGCCTGCCAGAAGTCGCGCACCTCGACCCCCGGCGCGTGCGCCACCGCGAGCTGCACCTGCCGCAGCGAGCCCGGCTCGGGCTTGAGCCCCAGCTCGCCCGCGCGCGCCTGGATCCACTGTGCGGCGGCCAGATCGTCGGCGTCGAGGAACATGCTCTCGTGCGAAGGCAGCCGCACCGTCACCGACGACCGCCGTAGGTCGACCTGCGGGTCGCTCGCGATGCCCCCGCGCGCGGATGCGGCGGCGATGTCCGAGGCGAGGGCGGCGCCCCCGGCCAGGTCGTCCGTGCGGTAGCGCGCATGCAGCCCGTTGCCCAGCACGCGCCAGTCGCCGACTCCGGTCGACGCATGGAACTCCGAAACGTCCATCTCGCTACCTCCTGACCTCACGGTAGGCGGTGCGTCGGACAACCGGGACTAGCCCCCGCCCCGTGAAGCGGCCGACAGGGCACTTTCGGCGAGCGGCCGGGGCAACTCCGCGAAAAGTGCCCTCTGGACCGATTCACGAGGCGCCGCGGCGGTCGGAGCGCCGGTTAAACGAAGAACGCCGCTCGATCGAGCGGCGTTCTCACTGTGGTGGACCCTAGGAGATTTGAACTCCTGACCTCCTCGATGCGAACGAGGCGCGCTACCAACTGCGCCAAGGGCCCCTGCGCCGCCGAAGCGACTCAGACAAGCGTCAACGATACCAGATGTGTCAGGCGCGGCGACGCGCGAGCACGGCATCGAGGTCGGGCGTCGAGGGCGCCTCGTCGCCCACGATCCCCATGGTGGCGAACGGCGACGAGGATGCCGCGGCGACCCGCAGCGGCGTCGCCTCGCGCTCGGCGTTCCGGAGCGCCCGCTCCGCGGCGACCGCCGCGAGCTTGAGCTCGAACGCCGGATCCTCGACGGCCGCGGCCGCCTCGACGGTCGAGCGCGACAGGTACATGGGCTTGGGGACCGGCACGGGGGTCCACTCCGCCTCGCGCTGGGCGACGACGCGCGCCTCGGCGGGGCCGAGGGAGGTGCGGCGTGCGGGGCGGGCGACCGCGGGGGCGGTGCGCGCGCGAGAGACCTCGGCGATGCGGGCGAGGAGCGCGAGGCTGCCGACCACGGCGGCACCCGAGATGGCGAGGGTCACCCACGACTGGGCGACGACCTGCACGATCGCCGTGACCGACGAGGCGATGAGCACGAGCGTCGTCGCGGCGCGCGTGCGGCGCATCCTGCGGCCCGCCGCGGCGACCTGCGCGGCGCTCGGCTGGGCGCGCTGCACGGGGCGGCCCACGGAGACGGGGCCCTGGCGGTACTCGGCGCGCTGCTGGAGGGCGAGCTGGCGGGCCGCGGCCTCGGCGCGCACGGCGGCGGGCACCTCCGCGGTCTCGGCGAGCACGCGGATGGTCTGCTGGAGCCGCACGGCATTCCTCTCGGTGGCGAGGTACTCGCGTCGTTTGAACCAGTTCGGCACGAGGTAGACGAGCCAGAGGGCCGCGGCGATGGCGAGCATGATCCCGCCGCCGAGCCCCGTGAGTTCCATGGCTAAAAGATACGAGCCGGAGGGGCCCGAACGCCGGATCGACGCGGCGGCAGTTTCTGAAAAGCGCAGTTACGGCAGGAGCGGTCGGGCGGCCTTCGCGCGGTCCGACTCGGACACCTGGGCCGCGTCGCGCGGCACCTTGCCGTCGAGCCAGCGGCGGAGCACGCCCTGCGGCAGCTCCTCGACGGTGAGGGCGAAGCAGAAGTGGTCCCGCCAGTCGCCGTTGATGTGGATGTAGCGCCGCCGCAGCCCCTCGTAGCGGAAGCCGAGCTTCTCGACGACGCGCAGCGACGGGTCGTTCTCGGGCCGGATGCAGATCTCCATGCGGTGCAGGCCGATGCCGAAGAAACAGTGGTCGGTCGCGAGCGCGACGGCGGTGGGGGTGGCGCCCTTGCCCGCGAAGCGCTCCGACACCCAGTAGCCGATCGTCGCCGACGAGAGCGAGCCGTACGCGATCGACGACACGTTGAGCTGGCCGGCGACCTGGCCGTCGTACTCGATGACGAACGGCAGGCCGAGCCCCGCGCGGGCGTTCTGCTGCAGCGAGCGGATGCTCGCGCGCACGTCGAACGACAGCGGACCGTGCGGGTTCGTGGCCTCCCACTTGCGCAGCCATCCCCGGTTCTCGGCGAGCTCCCGCTCGAGGGCGCGCGCGTCACGCAGCCGGATCGGCCGGATCGTCACCTTGCCCTCGCTGAGCGTCGGGATGGTCGAGGCCACGAGCTAGTCCAGGTCTGCCGAGAACTGCTTGAGCCAGGGCTTGAGGTCCGGGCCGAGGTCCGGGCGCTCGACCGCGAGCTGCACGATCGCCTTGATGTAGTCGAGGCGGTCGCCCGTGTCGTAGCGGCGGCCGCGGAACACGACGCCGTAGACGCCGCCGGCGATGTTGTTCGCCGCCATCGACTGCAGCGCGTCGGTGAGCTGGATCTCGCCGCCCTTGCCCGGCTCGGTGTGCTCGAGCACGTCGAACACGTCGGGCTGCAGCACGTAGCGGCCGATGATGGCGTAGTTCGAGGGGGATGTGCCGGCCGAGGGCTTCTCGACGAGCCCCGTGACCTTCACGACGTCGGGGGTGCCGGTCATCTCGACGGTCGCGATGCCGTACATGTGGGTCATGGAGGGGTCGACCTCCATGAGGGCGATGATCGTCGCGTTGCGGTTGTTCTGCTCCTCGATCATGCGCGAGAGCAGCACGTCGCGCTCGTCGATGAGGTCGTCGCCCAGGAGCACGGCGAACGGCTCGCGGCCCACGTGCATCCTCGCGCGCATGACGGCATGGCCCAGCCCGCGCGGATCGCCCTGGCGCACGTAGTGCATGTCGGCGAGGTCGTTGGAGTACTCGACCTTGGCGAGACGGTCGACGTCGCCCTTCTCCTCGAGGGTCGCCTCGAGCTCGGTGACGCGGTCGAAGTGGTTCTCGAGGGCGTTCTTGTTGCGGCCCGTGATCATGAGCACGTCGGTGAGGCCGGCGGCGACGGCCTCCTCCACGACGTACTGGATGGCGGGCTTGTCCACGACAGGCAGCATCTCCTTGGGCATCGCCTTGGTGGCGGGAAGGAACCTCGTCCCGAGCCCGGCCGCAGGGATAACCGCTTTCGTTATGCGAAATGCCATAGGGACAGGCTACTTGCCCCACCGCTCTAGAATCGGAGGCATGGCGGACGAGGTCGCACACGAGAAGCGCGCACTACGGGCCGAGCTCCGCGAGCGCAGGCGCATCACGACCTCGAAGGAGCGCGACGCCGCCGACGCCCTCATCACGCAGAACCTCATCACCCTCACGAGCGAGCTCGGGTCGCGGTCCGTCGCGGCCTACCTGTCGCTGCCCGAGGAGCCCGGCACGCGCGAGTTCGTGTCGTGGGCGTGCGGCGAGGGCATCCGCGTGCTGCTGCCCGTCTCGCGCATCGACGGCCTGCTCGACTGGGCGCCGTACGACGGCAGCGGCGAGGAGCTCGACCCGCTCGGCATGCCGGCGCCCACCTCCGAGCTGCTCGGCCCCATCGCCATCAACAGCGTCGACCTCATCATCGTGCCGGCCGCATCCGTCGACCGCACAGGCATGCGCATGGGCTGGGGCCGCGGCTACTTCGACAAGACGCTCGGATCGATGGAGAACTGCCCGCCGGTCTATGCTGTCATCTTCGACCACGAGCTCGTCGACAGTGTGCCGAGCGAACGTCACGACCAGCGAGTCGACGGGGTTGTCACCCCGTCCGGCATCATCGCCTTCTAGATCTCCGAGGATTCCCGTGCCCACCTACTCCTATCGCTGCACCGAGTGCTCCAACGCCTTCGACATCGTGCAGGCGTTCACGGACGACACCCTCACGGTGTGCCCCACGTGCGGCGGCCCGCTGCGCAAGCTGTTCAACACGGTGGGCGTGACGTTCAACGGGTCGGGGTTCTACCGCACGGACTCGCGGCCGGCCGCATCCTCGTCGCCCGCCCCCGCGCCCGCGGCGACCACCTCCACCAGCTCCTCGTCCGACAGTTAGGAGAGCGCCCATGCTCAAGGGCTTCAAGCAGTTCATCCTCCGCGGCAACGTCATCGACCTGGCGGTCGCCGTCGTCATCGGCGCGGCGTTCACCAACGTCGTCAACGCGCTCGTGAACAGCGTCTTCAACCCGGCCCTCGGCGCCCTGTTCAACGCGGAGTCGCTCAACGAGGCGCTCCCCGTCACAATCCCCACGACGTCCGGCGGCGAGGCCACGATGTACTTCGGCGCCGTCATCGGCGCGGTCATCCAGTTCCTGCTCGTCGCGCTCGTCGTCTACTTCGCGATCATCGTGCCGATCAACTACCTGTCGAAGCTCTCGTTCAAGAAGAAGGAGGCGGGCGTCGTCGACGACAAGCCCGCTCCCCCGACCGAGCTCGAGCTGCTCGCCGACATCCGCGACCTGCTCGCGAAGCGCGAGGGCTCGGGCAGCTAGCGCCGGCCGCGCGCCTGCCGCCGGGGCGGTCTCTCGCGCGTCGGATCCCGCCGCAGACCCCCGGTGAAACGGTCCAGAAGCCACTTCTGACGCGCGCCCTTCCGCGCCGCGCCACAACTGGCTTCTGGATCGTTTCACGCGCACGGGCGGCGTGCCGGGGCGGGTGCCGGTAGCCGCGGGCGCGCACCGCCGGAAGCGGCGACGCCCCTACCCCCAGTGCGGCGGCTTGTCGGCCTTGAGGCGGTCGTCGTTCTCCGTCGCCGCGTGGCGCGCGGGCTCGGGCGAGGGGTTCGGGTCGGAGCCCTCGGGGGCTTCGGTCGTGACGCGGCGGTGACGTCCGCGGCCCGGGGGCACGTCGTCGGGCACATCCGCCCGATGTGCGCCGGAGGGGGTGTAGCGCTCAGGCACCGGTCTGCGCGTCGGCCATCGGCACGACCGAGATCGGCTCCGTGACGGGTGCGGGGTCGGCTCCGAGCATGACCGCGACCTTGGCGGCGACGGCGTCGGGGTCGCTGAACAGCTCGAAGGCGTGAACGCGGAGGTAGTGCCATCCCAGCCGCCGCAGCAGCTCCGGACGCAGGCGGATCGACTCCCGCAGCGAGGCGCGGTGCAGCATCGAGTCGGTCTCGATGGCGATGCACATGCCGCCGCGGGATGCGACGAGCCCGAGCTTGCCGCGATGCCCGAGGGCCACGTTCAGGCCGCGGGCCTGCAACCGCTGTGCGAGGTCGACGAGCATGGGCTCGCTGTCGTCGGGCACGGGGACCTCGGCCTGGCGCGCCCCGACCTCGCTCAGGATCTCGGCGAGCGCGACGGCGCCGTGCTGCATGCGCCCGTCGTCGAGGTCCGACGGCTCGAACGACGACACGATGATCATGGAGCGGCGGGCGCGGGTCATGGCGACGGCGAGCAGGCGCTCCCCGCCGGGCTCGCCGAGCGAGCCGAAGTCGGAGAGCACGCGGCCGTGCGGCGTGCGGCCGTAGCCGATCGAGAAGATGACGCGGTCGCGGCTCTGCGCGACCGCCTGCTCGATGGTCATGACCGTGAAGGGCTCCGGGCGGTCGCTCGTGACGAAGTCGAGCAGCTCGGGCTGGGTCGCGGCGAGGTCGAGCACGGCCTGCATGACGTCGACGGCGTGCCGGTCGGAGGCCGTGATGACCATGAGCGACTCGTGCGGCTTCTTCGTGGCGTGGTCGAGCACGAGGTCGACGACGCGCTCGACCTCGGCGGCCGGGCTCTCGACAGCTCCCGAGTCGGGGTCGGGCATGCCGTGGCCGTCGGCGACGTAGTCGAGCGCGAGGCTCGGGTGCCCGAGGAACGAGCCCGCCCACGGCAGGGAGTCGATGCGTCCGCCGTAGAAGCGGCGGTTGACGAGCTCGGCGAGGTCCTCGCCGCCGGGCCGGTAGCTGCGCGTGAGGGTGAGGGTCGGCAGCAGCTCGCCGAGGCGCGCGAGCGCGGAGTTCGCGTGCAGCTCGTCGCGCGGGGCATCCTCGCTCGCCGGCGTTCCCAGGGTGGGGTCGCCCACCGCGATCTCGAACGGCGCGGGCGTCTGCGTCACGGGGTCGCCGAACGCGACGACCTGCTTGGCGCGGCGGATCGCCCCCGCGTTCTCGGCGATCGTCGTCGCACCGGCGTCGACGAGGATGACCGTGTCGAACGGCATCGTGTCGACGATCTGGTCGATCTCGTAGGGGGTGGTGAGCCACACGGGCGCGACCGTGCGGGAGAGGTGCGGTGCCGTCACCTGGAGGTCGTATGCCGTGATGCCCTCGCGGGCGAGGAGCTTCTTGAGCAGTGCCGCCTCGTCCGGCCAGTCGACGAGCCCGATCTTCCAGTTCTCCGCGAGCTGCCAACTCAGCAGCTGGGCGTTGCCCGCGGCATGGGCCTCGTCGACGAGCTTGAAGTCGGCCTCGAGGCGGTCGAGCACGCTCGTGTTGGCGTTGAGCAGGGCGCGGTCCGACTCCAGCATGCCCTCGAGCGCGGACTTCCACCACGACAGCTCGAGCTCGGCGGCGACCTCCGACTCGGGGATGTGCCGACGCGCGAGGTCGTCGATGAGCGGGTCGAGGTCGAGCTCCCGGAGGTTCGACATGAGCGCCGTGCGCTCCTGCAGGTTGTGCAGCACGTCGGACTCGGCGGCGAGGCCCGCGATCTTCTCGATGAGGAAGGGCACGGGCATGCCGGCCAGGTGGGTCTCGCGCGAGTCGAGGCCGAGCGGGCCGTCGAGCGCGCCCAGATCCTGCGCGACCTGCGTGTACGCCTGCTGCACCTCGCCGATGCCCACGGGCACCTCGGGGGTCGCGCCCTCGGCGACGAAGCGGTGCCACAGCACCCGCTGCTGCTGGATGCGCACGAGCGCCGCGTTGAGGTCGCCCACCCGCACTCCCGGGCGCACATACTCGAGGGCGAGCTTCTTGAGGCGGCGGCGGTTGCCGCTCGTCATGTCGGGGAAGTCGCGGCGGGGCGCGGTCGCGGCGATGAGCTCGGTGATCGACCTGTCGAACACCATCGGCAGGAACCGGTCGAGGGTGTCGCGCAGGTCGACGAGCAGGCGCAGGTAGGTGCCGAGCTCCGCGATGTTCTGGAACGGGCGCATGTGCGTGCCCGCGATGAGCTGCATGCCCGCCTCCACGAGCTTCGGCAGGCTCTCGGAGAGGCGCTTGGCGATCTCGTGGGAGCGCAGCGCCTCCTCGCCGTTCGCGAACTGCGCGCCGTACCAGGGCGAGTCGCCGGGCCCGTACTTGAACTCCCCCAGCTGGGCGGCGGCCACCATGACCTCGGCGGCGCGCGAGCGGTCGTCGGCGAGGCGCTCGATGGTCCCGCGCGAGAGGCGCGCGGTCGTCGACGGCGGGTTGGGCATGAGGGCCAGGCGGCTGAGCTCGGTCACGCAGTCGAGCACGGAGACGCCGAGCGCCGCATCCTTCTTGCCGAGGCCCGACCGGTAGTCGAGCAGCACCTTGCGCAGGCGCAGGAGGGCCTCGTCGACCTCGCCCACGAGCGGCTGCTTGGCCTTCTCGCTGCGGGAGATCGAGCGGATGATGTCGCGGCGCAGCGTGCGCGGGGCGACGGCGAGGCCCGGGAGGCCGATGTCGCCGAGGCGGTCTGATATCGACTGCAGGGATGCCCGGCGGGCCGAGGCCACGAGCACCCGCTTGTTCTGGGCGACGAGGGTGCCGATGGCGTTGACGATCGTCTGCGTGCCGCCCGTGCCGGGGAGCGTCTTCACCACGAGGGAGTTGCCCGCGGTGATCTGCGCGATCACGTTCTCCTGCTCGGCGTCGGCGTCGAGCAGCAGCGAGTCGGTCTGGGGCGGGCGCTCGTCCGACGGCACGGACTGGACGGGCGCGTAGCCCTCCTCCACGGTCCACTTGGCGGCGGTGTTGCCCGCCACGGCGTCGAGCACGGGGTGCTCGAGCGCTACGGCGTCGGCGACGAGGCCGGCGGCGACATCCGCGAACGACGAGACGACCAGGCGCGGGCTCACGCTGAAGGCGTCGAGGTGGCTCGTCAGCCCTCTGAGCCGGTCGATGACGGGGTTGGGCTTGAAGGTGCCGTCGTCGTCGGTGAGGGCGACGAACGCCTCGGCGTCGAGGCGCAGCTGGAACTGCTCGTCGAGGGCCGCGGCGAGCGCGGGGTTCAGGAACGCGGCGCCGCGCAGCTTGACCTCGAAGTCGCGGCCGTGGCGGCGGATGGCGAGCGGGCGCAGCAGGATCGGGGCGCGGAACTCGCCGATGCCGTGCCGCCACTCGGCCATGCCGATGCCGAGGTGGATGGCGTCGATGCCGCGTGCGCTCTGCAGCTCGAGGCCCTTCGCGGCGATGGCGCCGGCGGCGATCTTGGCGGCGCGCAGGGCGACGTCGTCGCGGATGAGGTTGGAGAGCAGAGTCGTCTTGCCCGTGATGAACTGCGCGAGCCCGCCGGGGTGCGTGGTCGAGAGCTCGATGCGCGTGCGCGGGGAGTCGACGAAGTGCAGCATCGGCGAGCGTCCGCCGACCGACTCGAGCTCGGCGCGCCACTGCGCCCACACGGGCTCGGCGACGTTCCCGGGCACGAGACCCGGCTCGGCGAGGCTCAGGGCGTGCGGCGCCGTCACCTGCACGTGGGCATGTGCCTCCGGGATTTCAGGCTCGACGAGTTCTGGTTCGACAGTGAAGTCGTCCGAGTGTCTGTCCGCGCGCCGCACATCGCCACCATAAGGCGGCATTCCGGCGAAACCCCGCAGGTACTGCCGAGTTTCGCGGAACCCGGCCGCCGTACACTGAGGCCTCATGGACGTGGTCACGGGCATCGCCACCGCCGTCATCACCGCGGTCGTGCTCGTCGGGGCACTCGTCATCGGCGGTTTCGTGCTCCTGTTCCGCCGCCGCGGCGACCGCGGCATCACGTCGTCGGGCCCCACCACCATCGAGGCGCTGGGCACGCGCGCGTCGAGCCTGCTCGTGCGCATGGACGACGCCGTGCGCGAGGCCGACGAGGAGCTCGGCTACGCGATAGCCCAGTTCGGTGCCGACCGGGCGCGCGGCTACGGCGAGGCGCTCGCGACGGCGCGCGGCAAGGTCGCCGAGGCGTTCCGCCTGCGGCAGGCCCTCGACGACGCCGTGCCCGACACCGACCGCGAGCGCCGCGAGTGGACCCTGCAGATCATCGCGCTGTGCGAGCAGGCCCAGACATCGCTCGGCGAGCAGGATGCCCGCTTCGCCGAGCTCCGCAAGCTCGAGGTCAACGCCGCGGGCACCCTCGCCGACATCCGCTCCCGCATCGCGGACGGCACCGCGCGCCTCGCCCCCGCGCGCGCGACGCTCGCCGCCCTCGCCACGTCGTTCGCGGCCCCGACGTTCGCGGCGGTCGCCGGCAACGTCGACGAGGCGGAGCGCGCGCTCGGCGAGGCGACGGCCGGCGCGGATGCTGCCGCCCCCTCCATCTCGGCGTCCGGGGTCAACGACGTGACGGCGTCCCTCGATGCCGCGAGCCAGGCCGCGCACCGCGCCGACCAGCTGCTCGACGCCGTCGACCGCACCGCGCGCGACCTCGCCGCCGCGGCCGAGGCCCTCTCCGCCCTGCGCGAGCGCACGAGGAAGGATCTGGCCGAGGCCGCCGCCGAGCGCGACAAGGCGCCCGACCCCCAGACGACGCAGGGCATCATCGACGCCATGGCCGCGGTCGACGCCTCCCTCGCGGGCGACTCGGCGGATCCCGTCGCGGCCCTCGACCGCATCGGCGACGCCGTCGCGCACCTCGACATCGCGCTCGCGAGCGCCCGGAACCAGGCATCCCGCCTCGCCCACGCCAAGGCGGCGTACGAGGGCACCCTCGTGAGCGCGACGAGCCAGATCGCCGCCGTGCGCGAGTACATCGGGTCGCACGGCGCGGGAGTCGGGGCGCGCACGCGCCTCGCGGAGGCGGAGCGGCAGTACGAGCTCGCGCAGGCCGCGACCGACCCCGTCGAGGCGCTCGACACCATCCGCCGCGCGGTCACGCACGCGCGCGACGCGGACGCCCTCGCCCGCTACTGACCCCCGCCGCTCGTGTCTCGCTAAGTTGCAGGAGGAGTGCAGATGTGAGCGACTCCTGCAACTTAGCGAGACACGAGGGGGCGGGGGGTCAGGACGCGGCGCGCTCGCGCACGAAGGCCGCGATGCGGCCCACGAGGTCGTACGGGATCGGCGTGGAGTAGGGGAAGTTGATCGAGTCCTTGGCCGCGCGGAACGGCGCGAGCTCCGACTCGAGGGGCTCGGGCGCCGTCGCGACCGGGTAGATGCCGACGTGCTTCTTCCACGCCGCGTAGTGCAGGGCGTACCGGCCGCCGAGCATGACGGCGGGCATCCCGTACCGCACCCTCTCCTCGGCACCGGGCGCCTCGGCGAGGATCGCGGCGCGCACCTGGCGCAGGATGCCCTGCACCTCGTCGGGGAACTGCGCGATGTACTGCTCTACCGGCTCCATGCCGACAGGCTAGACCGCCTCGAGGATGACCGCCGAGCCCTGCCCGCCGCCGCCGCAGATGCCGGCCGCGCCGAGCGAGCCCGGGCCCTCCGCCGCGAGCCGCCGGGCGAGGTGCCCGACGATGCGCGTGCCCGAGGCGCCGATGGGATGCCCGAGCGCGATGGCCCCGCCGTTGGCGTTGACGATCGCGGGGTCGACGGCCAGATCCTTCGTGGACTGCACACCGACCGCGGCGAACGCCTCGTTGATCTCGACGGCCACGAGGTCGGCCGTGCCGCGGCCGGTGCGGGCCAGCGCCGCGCGGATGGCGTTCGACGGCTGGGAGTGCAGCGACACGTCCGGCCCCGCGACGAGCGCGTGCGAGACGACGCGCGCGAGGCCGGCGATGCCGTGCTCCCGCGCGTAGTCCGAGCTCACGAGCACGATCGCGGCGGCACCGTCGGTGATCTGGGAGGAGTTGCCCGCGGTGATGGTCCCGCCCTCGCGGAACGCGGCGCGCAGCTTCCCGAGCGACTCCGCGGTGGTGTCGGCGCGCAGCCCGTCATCCTCGGTGACGGTCACGGGCGTGCGGCCCTCGACGGTGAAGGGGGCGATCTCGCCCGAGAGGTCGGCGGCGGCGAGGCGCGCGTGCGACGACGCGGCGAAGACGTCCTGCTCCTCGCGCGTGAGCTTCAGCCCGCCGTTCACCTCGTCGGTCGAGAGGCCCATGCTGCGCTTCTCGAAGGCGTCGGTGAGGCCGTCGTGCTCGAGCGTGTCGACGAGGGTCGCGGGGCCGTACTTGGTGCCCGCGCGCGAGCCGACGAGGGCGTGCGGCGCGAGCGTCATCGACTCCTGGCCGACGGCGACGACGACGTCGGCCTCCCCCGCCGCGATGAGCCGGTGCCCGGCGACCACGGCCTCCATGCCCGAGAGGCAGACGGCGTTGACTGTGATGGCCGGCACGGTGAGCGGGATGCCCGCGCCCACCGCCGACTGGCGCGCGGGGTTCTGCCCGACCCCCGCCTGCAGCACCTGGCCGGCCACGACGTGCTGCACGGCGTCCGGCGCGATGCCGGCGGCGGAGAGCGCGGCGCGGATGGCATGCGCGCCCAGCACGGGCGCCGGCACATCCTTGAACTGACCGTTGAACTTCACGAAGGGCGTGCGGGCGTACCCGGCGATGAGGGTGCTCATGCGAACGATGCTCCTGTCTTCTGTCGTACCTCGTCGATCGTGACACCGGGCGCGAGCTCGCGCAGCACGAGCCCGTCGGGCGTGACGTCGAACACCGCGAGGTCGGTGATGATCTCGTCGACGCACGCGCGGCCCGTGAGGGGGAGCGTGCACTCCTCGACGATCTTGGGGGTGCCGTCCTTGGCGACGTGGTCGGTGATGACCGTCACGTGCGGGGTGCCCGCGACGAGGTCCATCGCCCCGCCCATGCCCTTGACCATGGCGCCCGGCACCATCCAGTTGGCGAGGTCGCCGCGGCCGGAGACCTGCAGGGCGCCGAGCACGGCGGCGTCGATGTGTCCGCCGCGGATCATGCCGAACGAGGTCGCGGAGTCGAAGAAGCTCGCGCCCGGGTTGGCCGTGACCGTCTGCTTGCCCGCGTTGATGAGGTCGGCATCCTCTTCGCCCTCGAAGGGGAACGGGCCGATGCCGAGCAGGCCGTTCTCGCTCTGCAGCGTCACGCGCACACCCTCGGGGATGTGGTTGGCCACGAGCGTAGGGATGCCGATGCCGAGGTTCACGTAGGCGCCGTCCTTGAGGCCGCGCGCGGCGATCGCCGCCATCTCGTCACGGGTCCAGGCCATGTCAGTTCCCCCTCGGTCTCGTGGTGCGCTGCTCGATGTCCTTCTCGCGGCTCGTCGTGACGACGCGCTGCACGAACACCCCCGGGGTCACGACGTGGTCCGGGTCGAGGTAGCCGTCCTGCTCGAGGTGCTCGACCTCGGCGACCGTCACCCTGCCGGCCGTCGCGGCGAGCGGGTTGAAGTTGCGCGCCGTGTGCCGGTAGACGAGGTTGCCCTCGAGGTCGCCGCGGTGCGCGTGCACGAGCGCGACGTCGGCCACGATGCCCCGCTCGAGCAGGTACTCCTGCCCGTCGAACTCCATGGTGGGCTTGCCCTCGGCGATCGGGGTGCCGACGCCCGTCTTCGTGTAGAAGCCCGGGATGCCCGCACCGCCGGCCCGGAGGCGCTCGGCCAGGGTGCCCTGCGGGGCGAACTCGACCTCGAGCGTGCCCGCGAGGAACGCCGCGGCGAACCCCTTGTTCTCGCCCACGTACGACGAGATCACGCGCCGCACCTGCCCGTTCTCAAGCAGCACGCCGAGGCCCTTGCCGTCCACCCCCATGTTGTTGGACACGACGACGAGGTCGCGCACGCCGATGTCGCGCACGGCGTCGATGAGGTCTGCGGGGATGCCGCTGAGGCCGAAGCCCCCGACCGCGAGGGTCATTCCGTCGGCGAGCAGGCCGTCGAGGGCCTCCCGCGCGCTGGGCCAGAGCTTCGTCATGGGCACAGCGTTCCACCTCCGCTCGCACGCCGCCGCACACTGAGCAGCATGTGGTCGAACTGCACTATCCTGACCACATTGTGGACAAGGTTCAGGGCGGCCAGGTGGTCTCGCGCATCGCGAGCATCCTGCGCGAGCTCGGCACGAGCGGGCCGGACGGCATGCGCACGAGCGAGCTCGCGACCGCCGTGGGCCTGACCCGGCCGACCGCCTACCGCCTGCTGCGCAGCCTCGCCGCCGAGGGCTTCGTCGACCTCGATCCGTCGACGTCCCGCTGGCTGCTCGGCCCCGAGCTCTTCGTCATGGGCACGATCGCCGCGGGGCGCTACGACGTCACCGCGACCGCGGCGCCCTTCGTGCAACGGCTCGCGGCGGTCACGGGCGAGAGCGCCTTCCTCTCCGTGCGCCGCGGCGACGAGACCGTGTGCCTCCTGCGCGAGGAGGGCAGCTTCCCGGTGCGGTCGTTCGTGCTCTACGAGGGGGTGCGGTTCCCGCTGGGCGTGGCATCCGCCGGCCTCGCGATCCTGTCGTTCCTGCCCGACGCCGAGGTGGAGGCGTACCTGCGCCGCTCACCCGGCCTCGTGGACGAGTGGGGGGCGAGCCACGCGGCGGAGGGCATCCGCTCGCGCGTGCTCGAGACCCGGTCGCGCGGCTTCGCCGTCAACCCCGGGCTCATCGTCGAGGGCAGCTGGGGCATGGGCGCCGCCGTGTTCGACGCGTCGAGCAGGCCCGCGTACGCGCTCAGCATCACGGGCATCGAACCACGGTTCGCGGATGCCCGCCGCCCCGCGCTCGGACGCATGCTGCTCGACGAGGCCCACGCGCTGTCGCGCCGCCTCGGTGCCTCGTAAGGGTCGGACTAGCCGCGGTACTTCGAGCCGGCCATCGCGATGACGGCGGCGACGGCCGTGATCCCGGTCACCAGGGACAGGACGCCGATGATGCTCCAGAACAGGATCTCCATGGCATCAGGGTACCGGAGGCGGCGGGGGTCGCGCCTCCCCGGTGCGCCGGGCGCCGCAGGGGTCGAGACTGGGCACATGGTGGAGTTCGACGTCGGCCAGGGCATCCGCACCGCCGTGCTCGTCGAGGGCACGAGCGACAAGGTCGCCGTGGAGACGCTCGCCCGTGGGCGGGGCGTCGACCTCGGCCGCGTCGCCGTCGTGGCGCTCGGCGGCGTGACGAACGCCGCGAACTTCCTGGCCCTGGTCGACACGAGGATGCTCCGCGTCGCGGGCCTGTGCGACGTCGGCGAGCGCCGCTACTTCGACCGCGTGCTCGAGACCGTGTTCGTGTGCGACCCCGACCTCGAGGGCGAGTTCATCCGCGCGCTCGGCATCGAGGGCGTCGAGGCGGTGGTCGAGGGGCTCGGGCAGCTGCACGACCTGCGCGTGTTCCAGAACCAGCCGTTCCAGCGGGAGCGCCCCGCGGAAGACCAGCTGCGCAGGTTCATGGGTACGACGAGCGGTCGCAAGGCGCTGTACGCGCGGGCCCTCGCGGAGGCGCTCGGCACTCCCCCGCCGCCGCTGGAGGCGCTGCTCGACTGGATCTGAGTCGTGGTTGTGCACAGGTACTGTGTCAGATACAGTACCTGACATGGCACCGAACAATGACGCCTTCGCGTCAGACCTCCTGCGGGGGCACACCGACACCATCGTGCTCGGCACCCTCCGCACGGCTGACCGCTACGGCTTCGAGATCTACAAGACGATCCGCGACGCGACGGGCGGCGAGTACGAGATCAAGGAGGCGACGCTCTACGCGACCTTCCGCCGTCTCGTTAAAGACGGCCTCGTCGAGGCGTACTGGGGCGACGAGACCCAGGGCGGACGCCGCAAGTACTACCGCATCACCGACTCCGGCCGGGCCGTGTACGTCCAGAACGTGAAGGACTGGACGGCCACGCAGGCCATCATCAACACCCTCCTGAAGGAGACAGGCGCATGACCGGCAACATCCACAGGTACCTCGACGAGGCGTTCGCCGGCATCGAGCTGAACCCCGACATCCAAGACCTCAAGGAGGAGCTGCGCGGCAGCCTCTCCGCGCGCGCCGACGAGCTCGAGGCCGGCGGTGCGGATGCCGCGACCGCGGCCTCCACGGCGGTAGCCGAGCTCGGCGACATCCGCGCGCTCATCGCGTCGCTCGACCCCGTGCCCGCCGCGCAGATCAACCGCGTGCGGCCCCGGCCGGCGTTCGTCGTCGTCGCGGTGATCCTCTCGCTGCTCGCGGCCGCGTCCGCGGCCGGCGTCGCGGTCGTCGCCGTCCACATCGTGGACATCCCGTGGTGGACCTCCCCCGTCGTGCTCGCGATCGCGGTCGGCGCGCTCGTCGACTACAGCCTGCGCCAGGAGACAAGCCAGCACTACCGCATGCCGAGCGGGCGCGCGGCCGGATACGGGCTGAGCGCCCTCGCGATGGCGCTCGGGCTCGGGTTCGGGGGCGCGTTCGTCGGGGAGATGAGCCCGGGCATCCTCGTCGCCGGGATCGTGCTCGTCGTGGCGGCCATCGCGAGCTTCACGTGGTTCGGGGTCACGCAGACCAACCGCCTCAAGCCGTGGGTGCTCGAGCAGAACCGCGCATACGCCGCACACGACCGCTTCTCGCAGGATCCGGCCGCCGCCGCCAGGTTCGGGCTCTACACGGTCGTGATCATGGTGCTCGGCGCCGCAGCATTCATCGTGCTGAGCATCACCGTCGGGTTCGTGTGGTCGTGGCTCGCCGTCGTCGCGAGCTTCGTCGTGTTCTTCCTCGTGCTCGCCCGCATGCTGTTCGCCAGCACCAAGTAGCAGTTCCGATAACAAAGGGGTCACGCCGGTTGCGACAACCGGCGTGGCCCCGCTAGCGTGTCAACTCCACGCCTGTGAAAGGAGGCCGAGCATGTTTATCAAGACCAAGGGAATCTCCCTCACCGCCGGCTTCGCCGGCGTCTTCACCGCCTAGTCGCTGACGTATCACGCCACCGGCTAACGGTGGCGGCGCTCTCGAAGCCCTCGGCCCCGTATGGGCCGACGCCCCGTCGACGACCGGTCGCATCCGACACGGTCGACCTCTCCCGCCGCTCACGAAGCGGCTTCCGGCAGCGCACGCGCGCGCCAGCAGTGAAGGAACCACCCATCATGAACGCAACGTTGACGACCGCTCCCGGTCGCCACGACCACCCGCCCCAACCGTCGCTCGAGCACGCCCCGCGCCGCGTGGGCACGCTCGACCGCATCGCCCTGCACGTGGGCGTCGCCCTCATCAAGTGGGGTCGCCGACCCCGCCTGGTCGAGTCGCGCGAGCGTCGTGCGAACCGCTTCGAGCAGCGCCTCGCCCGCCTCGAGCGCGAGCGCCGCTGGGAGCGCAGCTACCGGCTCGCGGTCCGATGACCGCGGCCGCTGGGGCCGTCACCGAGAACCGGTGGCGGCCTCAGTCCGGGTCGACCGGGTGATGGCTCGTGATCGACAGCCGGTTGAAGGCGTTGATCGAGATGCCGATCCACCGCACCGCCGCGACCTGCGCGTCTGAGAGCTCGGGATGGTCGACGTCGGCCGCGCGACGCCCGGACGTGACATCCGCGATGAGCGTGATCTCCTCGGTTATCGCGAGGGCCGCGCACTCCGCCTCCGTGAAGTAGTCGGTGTCGCGCCAGCTCGAGAGCACCGCGAGCCGGTCGGTGGTCTCGCCCTTCGCGAGCGCGTCGCGCGTGTGGACCCTCAGACAGTACGCACAGCCGTTGATCTGGGATGCCCGCAGCTTGACGAGCTCGATGAGCAGGGGCTGGAGGCCCGACGCGAGGGCCGCCTCGTCGGCCTGCTTCGCCACACCCTTGAGGGCCGAGTACGCGTCGGGGAACGCCTTGTCGAGGAAGATCGTGCGCATCTCCTCAGGCTAGGCGAAAGGCCGCCGCCCGCGGGCGACGGCCTTCCGGAAGATCGTGCTACGCGACCTGCGGCACGAGCGCGAAGGTCACCGAGCCGTCGGTCATCTGCGCGTCGAGCGTCTTGTCGTCGAGCACCGCCGAGGCGGCCGGCTCGAGGAACACCTTGGCGCCGTCGGACTCCACGGTGGAGTCGCCCGGCTCCGGTCGCGCGACGACCGAGACCGCGAAGCCCGGGTTGTCATCGGAACCCTGGCCGATGCGCAGGCCTCCGCCCGCGACATCCGGGGTTCCGTCGATGATCGCCTTGACGGCGGTCGTGGCTGATTCCGTGAGGGTGAGCATGATGCTTTTCCTTTCCTTTTTCAGCTGTCGTACTTCCACGCTTGCAAAGGCTCCGCCGGGGTACAACCCGCGCGACCGCATACGGAGGGGATTCACACGAACGCCGTCCATCGCGTCATAGTGGAGCATTCCTGCAGTCTCTTGGGTATGGACGGCAGACTCTTCACCACCCCCGACCGCATCCTCGCGGCCGCGGCGAGCTTCACCGCCGAGGGCTACGAGCAGACCTTCGAGGCGCTGCTGCCCGACCCCGTGCCGTGGCCCACGCGCGGCGAGCGCCCCCTGCGTCCGATGCGGTCGGCATGCCGGCCCCTCGACGCAACGGCCGCGACCGCCTAGGCCTGCACCACGCAGAACCGGTTGCCCTCAGGGTCGGCCATGATCACGTAGTCGGCGTCGGCGGGCCGCTTGTCCCACACGACCCCCGTCGCGCCGAGCCCCGTCAGGCGCGCGACCTCGGCCGCCTGGTCGTCTGCGTACAGGTCGAGGTGGATGCGCGGGGGAAGCTCGTACCGCGACGGCACCTGGTCCAGGCTCACGTTCGGGCCCGAACCGCTGCGCGGCCGCAGCAGCACGAAGTCGGCATCCTCGTCATGCTCGCGCGGAACGTAGTCGAGCGCCGCGGACCAGAACCGCTCCTGCAGCGCGAGGTCGGTGACCCGGATGACGACGGAGCCGACGGTGATCATGGTTCGACGTTACGCCTACTGGTAGATGCTGAGGGGGGCTCCCGCTGAGTCGCAGGCAGCCGCGAGAGCCGACCTCGACTGACCCAGCGCAGACGCATCACCGGTGGCGGGTTCCGAGTCTGTTGCGAGAGCAGCGATCGCCGACCTCAGATTCTCTACTTCGGCGCGAAGCGTCGCATCGGGGTGGAGGATGCCCAGGAGTGGGAATCCCTCGGCGATGCTCGTGGCCATGTAGTTGAACGACGGGCGGTCGAGGCTGCCGTCCGCGTAGCCGCTCGCGATGGCGTAGACGGTCATGAGCTCGATCGACAGCGAATGGCACATGCCGACGTCGCCCTCTTCCGACGATGCCACGGGCGCGCTGGCGACGGGGGTCGACTCCGGCGGCGCCGCCGGGCTGGAACACGCGGTCAGGGCGACGAGGAGAGCGGCGCCGACGACGGCCAGGTCTCGGTGGCGCATCACTCTGCGCTCGGCTTCTTCTTGAGCCACTTCGTGAGCTCGGAGAGGAACAGCTCCTGCACCGCCTTGGCGTCGACGAGGCCGTCCATGCCCTTGAGCTTGCCCTGGCTGAGCTGCGCGCACACCGTCGCCCACGCGTAGCCCATGGCCGCCGTGAACGCGCCGGCCGTCGCCGCGCTGATCGCACCGCCCACGAGGCTCCCCGCGCCCGGCACGAGCTTGAGCAGCCCGATGACCGTGCCCCGGCCGGCGGCGGTCGCCACCGCGGTCGCGACCGTGGCGGCGACGGAGGCTGTCTCGAGCTTGACGCCGTAGATCGCCGCGATCTTGCCCATGAGACCCAGCTGCACCGGCACGATGAGCCCCGCGTCCGCGACGGGGATGGGCACGGCGCCGATGCCGGCGGCCGCGGCGGAGGCTAGGCCGATGGCGGTCGCCGCCTCTTTCCTCTTCCGCTCCAGATCGACCTTCTGGGCTGCGGCGAGGGCGCTCGCGACGCCGTCCGGAGCAGCGCGAAAGGTGGCATCCAGAAGCTCCTGCAGGCCGTGCTGCTCCTGGCCCCACGAGTCGCCCGACGCCATCACCGGGATGGGCCGGCCGCCCTCGATCGGCAGCCCGAGGCTCGCGATGTGGTCGGCGAGCGCGACGGCATCCGGGTGCATCTCGCCGTTGCGCGTCGCGACCTGCGTGAGCACGACGACGACCGGGAGCCCCAGGTCGTGGAGGCTGCGGATGAAGTCGGCCTCGGTCTCCTCGAACCGGCGGTCCGACGCCCGCACGCAGTACCACGCGACGTGGATCTGCTCCGACTCGGGCTTCTTGCGCGTCTTGGTGATGTAGTCGCTCATCTCGTGGATGAGCTTCTTCGTGTCTTTGCCGATCTCGAGGCCCTGCGTGTCGAGGAGGCCGAAGAACGCGGACTGGTGGAGGTAGAGGTGGAAGTCGGTGGTCACGGGCTGCCCGATGCCCGTGGGCGCGACATCCTCGCCGAAGAAGGCGTTGATGAGCGTGGATTTGCCGACCCCTGTCTTGCCGAAGATCGCGAGGTTGAAGCGGCCGATCTTCTCCGCCTGCTCCTGGTACTTGGCGCGGAACTGCTCCTCTGCCGACGGGGGGACGAGCGTCATGATGCCTCCTGGGGCGGTCGGGGCTGCACCGTCAAACCTAGTGCGGCGAGGTGTCAGCGCTCAGAAGTCGCTCAATGCGAGAACGCCCTGTGATTCCCCCCATGCGACTGTCACCCGCCGGTCACACTCCGCATCAGATGGCGCGACCTTCAACTCGCCGAACGTCGCGCGCGCGCTCCAGCACACGATGGACGTGAAGTGATCGGACCACGCGCCCGCCCGTGCGACACCGGTTCCAACAGTCACCAAGCTCAAGAGCGTCTGGCCCGACACGCTTTCAATCGACGTAACATACGTTCCGGTACCGCTCGGCCTGAATCCCTCGATCTCGTCGGACGTCAAACCCACTAGATACGAGTTCGCGCACGGGTTCAAGTTCTCCAGGAATTCTGCATTCGACTCGTCTGCCGGCGCCTTGGCAAATGCATCGGCCAGACAGGCATCCACGTCTGAGAGCGCTGACCGCAACGCAGCGAGACTGTTCTCTTTTGCTGTCGAGGGCAGGTTGTCGAGCGAGCACCCGCTCATGCCGAGAGTTGCAATCAGGGCAACCACCAAGAGCAGCCCGCTACGGATGGAGAGCAAGGGCATCCTCCAAAGCGTCGGCGTAGAGCTGCGTACCGCAGTCGTTCGGATGTACAGACTCTTGCGAAGCGTACGTCCCATTCACAAGAAGGCCAAGATCGTTGATCATGAACATCGCGTCTTCGCCTGGAGTCGCGACGAGGATCGGGGTATTGATGCCGGACGACGATGTGCACAGATTATGCCCTGAGAAATAGGGCTGCGGATCGACAAAGAAGACGTCGGGACCGCTCACGGGATCGGCCGAAGCTGCAGCTGCGGCAAGCGCTGCATTCAAGTTGTCAGCAAGGTCATTGAGCCAGGGCATGTTGTCCTCGGCAATGGGCACGCATGCGCGGTGCAGTCGGTGTTGGCAGAAACAGAGGCCAGAAGGCTTCGCGACCTCCGCAAGCGCGCCCGAACCGAAAGAGTCACGCGCTTCCCCGCACCGAAACGGGTTTCCGTTGTGAAGCTCTCTTCCGCGAAGAAGACTGAAATTGCGCAGCGCTAGCAGGCAGGGGCTCGCCCAGTAGACCTAGCTCGTGATTTTGGCATTTCAGAATGGCGAGTTCAGGAGCTACGCAAGCGTTTCAGCCTCGCGAAACACCCTATCGGCGTGACCGAAAACGAGATCGCAGCTCAGGTAGGGCGTGACCCGAAGACCGTTGCGAAGGAACTCCGAAGGCGTGGCATCGTTCGATGAAATTGGTTCAGGTGCGATGGCACCCAGGATCAACCGAAGTGCTCAGGCGCGCCGAACAGAAGGCCCAACCGCTTAGCGAGATTCTCGAGAGCGTCGCAGAAAGCCAACCATTCAGCTTCCTCAATTCCGATTGGCTGCACGGAGAGGGCCGTCAACTGACCACCGACAATGTACGGATGAATCGATACCGCAAGATCGCCGAAGAACATCTGTCGCCCGTCTAGCAACAGGTCGTCCACGGCGACCGGACGGCCATCGACCCAGATCCCCATTTCTGCGAGGCCGATTGCTAACTCTCTATAAGGCGGTATGGCGGGACCTAAGAAGTCCGGACCCGCGTGAGGCATCGCAAGAAGAAAGTCCCCGCTAGAGACTCGCCCGTCGCGGCCAACGTGTTCCGATTCGCGCTGCGCACGCGGGGAGACCCGCATTGCGGATTGCTGGCCCACTCTCGGCGCTGCAAGCAATGGCGCCAATAGTGAGCTTCCGCGCTCGATGACGCTCGCGCGATCTCCGAGTGTCGTCACCAGAAGCACGCGGTCGAGCATGCCTCTCGCATGGGCGACGTTCGGCCGCCCAGTGAGTAGGTTCATAGCCAAGTTCTGAGCGACATCTTCCGCCGGCACCTTGGGCTGGAGTGGTGTCGATACAACTGTGGACCTGAAATCGATGTAGCGAGAAGTCTTTGAAGGCGACAGGACCCAATGAGCGTCACCGTCGTACTTGCGAAGAATCTCGAGCAGATAGTGGGCAAACGGTTCGAAGGCGTAGCTAGCCCGACCTTCGATCGTGTCAGAGGCGGGCCAGCCGAAGAAGGTTGCCGTCGATGGCATGGCGCCTTTAGGGATCTCGGGGAGCCCTGCACCGACCCTCGCTTGGTACCAGTCCCAGAGAGGAATCAGGCTATCGAGAGTCCCGTCCATTTCTTCGATGGGCCCGCCGGTCTCCGCCATTTGCACGGCCAAGTCCTGTAGACGGATGGGTCCACGAGACTTGACGTGCCAAAGATAGGCAAGCGCCGATTGTTCATCGACTTCGTTGAAGTTAATTAGAACCCCTCATCCGGCCAGTGAATCTCAAGAATGATACCGGCATCCTCGAGCTCCCTAAGAGTGCGCGCATCCGCGCCAATGCCCGTTGCCCCACTCGCGAGAAGTGACCAGATCACGGTGTGACCCGATGCCACCCACGCCGCATCTTTCGCGACTTCATCCTTGACGTTGCTCCAGCGAACAAAGCCGGTCTTGAACTCTCGATACTGCGGGTACAGGCCGTTGATGACGAGATCGTACTTTCGAACGATGCCGCTACCTGGGTCGTTGATGACTTCCTTGTAGCCCGGGTAGCCCATCTGATCAAGGAAATGCTCTCCCCCGAGCTTGCCGGTCAGCCGCCAGTCATTGGTCCGAATCACGGGCGTTGCAAGGCCCATGGGGCGATAGGCGGTGCTTATGTACGGATAGTCAACAAGAAGCTTGAGCTGCGCAGGGCTCATGAACTCGAGCGCAAAGTTTCGAGCAGCATTGTCGACGTCGAGATAGTCCAACTTGAGTTGCAGGTTGAGGTCGATGTCTCCGATGGCCCGCTCGACCACATCGTCGAGTATTCCCTCGCGATCCGCGAGGGACACTACGAACGCCCTGAAGTAGCTCTTCGTAGCGCGTACCGCTGCCTTGGCGAGCACGGCAACTGCACGAATACCGTCGCCCAGAATAGGTATTGCGCCGATCAGGGAAAGGATCGCCCCAAGTACCTCGACTCGGGCCAGCTGGCCGACAGCGTCTCGAAGATCGGCGATCACACCGGCGACCGGGATGAATCCGCTCGCAATGTTTCCAATGAGCCACGGGATCGAGTCCGGAATGTACATGATTTCGCCGAGGTAGAACCCGACGTAGAGTTCCCTGACCAGGTCTGCAGGTGTGGTGACCACTGGGACCTCGAGTGGGTCATCACCGCTGAACCGGTTGTTGATCTCTTCGCCGTCGAGCTTTCCGTCCCCGTCGGTATCGGCCTTGTTCGGGTCGGTCCCCCAAGCCAGCTCAGTTCCGTCATCGGCGCCGTCGTTGTCGATGTCAGCGATCAGCGGACGACCACCAGTCTCGACCTCATCGAGGTCGGGAACGTAGTCCCCGTCGCCGTCCACCGACGACGGGTCCGAGTTCACGTAGAAGGCCACGGAACCTGTCGAGCTGGGAAGCCCTAGCTGAGAGGACGAGGCTCGCGAGCCGATCTCCATGCCGTCGGGCATTCCGTCGTCGTCCGTGTCCGCGTTGTACGGGTCGCTCGTGTACCGAGCCGGCATTCCCGCATCTTTACGGCTCGCAGTGTCGACAACGCCCTTGATCTCGATCTTGTCTGGTACGCCGTCGTTGTCCGAGTCCAGGGTGTCCGAGATCGGCAGAGACCAGTTGTAAGGGAGGACGTCCTCAATCCATGAATTCAGGTCCGTCTCGGTCGGTACATACGAGTACGTTCCTCCGGTGTCAGAGGCGAGTTGCTCAAGCCACAGGGCGGTCGTCGGGCTGCCGACGCCGACGTCCAGCACGTGCACCGGATCGGTACGATCCCTGAAGTCAACATAGCCAGGGACGTTCATCCCCGAAGGTAGACCGGTTGGCTTAGCACTTCCGTCGGTCACTAGCAGCAGGGTGTGAAGTCGACATGCAGCTGGGTCTGTCTGGAACTCACCTCCGCGCAGCCACTCTCCCTGTCCTCTGATCCCTCCAATCGCCTGCTCGATGAGCCCCCACGAGATAAGGGACGAGTCCCATTCATCGATAGTCGAGTCGGTCGCTGCGTTGACCTCCATCAAGTCCACGAGAGCGAGGGCTTCCGCGGGGGTCAGCGTGACTCCGTTCGGTGACGTCCACCAGCTCTCGAGCCATGTGTCGGGAAGGTAGAAGTTGCCGCTACCACCCGCACCACCACGTGCGCCGACACCGACGATGCCAAACTGACGGACGCTGACACGGTCGCCGGGACGAAGCGCCCCGATGACCGTGCGCATAGCGTCGAATCGTTCACCAGTGGGGTCGTTGTACTCCATGCTTGAGGTCGCATCGAGGATTACCTCGACGTCGAGCCTGGGCTTGCCGATCTCGGCGAGGTAGCACTGATTCGCGTTGTTGCGCCACTCATCCAGGTTCACGACCGCGTATCGCACACCGAGGTCCGGCGAATCGATCGTGATGGTGTTTTCCGCAGTCGAGACGGAGACGTCGTTGCTGACGAACTCCCAACGCTGAAGCGTCGTATTCCATTTGATTGGCCGCAAGTTCGTGACAAGGCTCACGGGCGTCGCGTAGTGGATCTTGAGACTCCGAACAGTCGGAGGGTCAAGCCCAAACGTGCCGCGCGCAAAACCGGACTCGTCCGGGGCTGGCGCCTCGTTCACCATCGCGGAGAAAGTGACGGCCCCGGGGAAGTCCACGACTGAGCCCTGCTCGACGGAAACGCCCGCGAGGGAGCCCTCGGGCCCAGTAAGCGCCGCTGTCGCAGGACTCACTCCGTCCGGTGCGTAGTCGGGGTTGCTCAGAACGTCCCGATCGACGACCTCCTCGGCGTCGCTCTCAGAATCGTTGTCCGAGTCGGCGTTCGTGGGATCGGTACCGTTCGCGAATTCGTAGCCGTCCGAGAGGCTGTCTTCGTCGGTGTCCAGCACCAACGGATCAGTGCCGTAAAGCGCTTCATCCGAGTCGCTGAGGCCGTCACCATCCGTATCTCCCTTAAGGGGATCGGTGCCTGCGCCAATCTCGTCCAGGTTCGAGATTCCATCTGAATCGGCGTCGGCAGCACCGTCGTCGACGGCGTCATCGTCTGTGTCAGCGACGAGAGGATCGGTTGCCCCACTCAGGTAGCGAACCTCTGCGAAGTCATTGAGACCGTCGCCGTCAGTATCGGCCAAGAGCGGATTCGTTCCGACAATCGCCTCGGCGGCGTCGACCAGTCCATCGAGGTCCTGATCCGAGATGTTCTCATCCGGCGCGATCGAACCGGCCGATAGAGAGACGCCCTCGCCCGCTGCATTCGTGGCCGTGATGCTGAAGGTATAGGTGCTCAAGTTGGTGAGGCCCTCTACTCGAGCGGCCACACGCGGCCAAGTGCCCGACACAGGCACCGTCAGTTCGATTGCTCCCGGGTTGGTTGTGACGGTGTACGAGGTGATGGGGCTGCCGTTGTCGTACGCCGCAGTCCAATAGACATCCACCCATCCATCGCCGGCGCGGAGCTCGGGATCGGTCGGTGCGCCGGGCAGTCCGTATGCGTAGAACTCCGCGAATCCGGTCGAGCCAGCTCCATCAGCCGTTTCGGCAGAGACGTTGACGTAGTACAGGCAGCCCTCTTCGAGGCCCGTCAGGTCGATGTGGTCATCGACGGTCGTGAACGACTGCGAGTCCTCGCAGAAGGGAGTGTAGAGATCGACGTTGTAGTGGTCCAGAACACCTCCACCGAGATCAGCGGGAGGATCCCAAGTTACGGTCGCGTCGGTGAGAACCGCCGACGCCTGAACGTTCAGAGGCTCGCTCGGCGAGTAAGTGCCGATCTCAACCGGGACGGTCGTCATAGGGCCATCGCCGAGTGCATTGTGCGGGGTGACAGAGACCTCGTACTCGCCTATGGCCAGGCCGGTGAAGTCAGCCAGTCTGGGATAGTCGGGAACCTCGATCGTGACATCGTCCGGGCTCAACGTGACGGTGTAACCCGTGATCGGTGCGTCGTCGAGGAAGTACCCACCGCTCCCCCATGTCACGTGGATCGAGTTGCGATTCTGAATGGCGTTCAGGCTCGACACGGCGGGCGGCAAGGAGCTGACGCTGAACTCTGCGAAATCTGACCACTCGGAATAGCCGTCGCCCTGGACGAGCGCTTGCCAGCGAAGGTCAACTTCCTGGTAGGGGTTCAATGTCAGTTCAGGTGAGAAGGTGGCAATGCCGTCGACGTCTGTCTGCGCGGTGCCCGAAGCCACCTCGACCGGGAAGCCAAATCCCCAGCTGGCCTCGACCCGGAATGCCACGTCGGCGCCTTCCTCATCGCCGACATCTGCCTGCAGCGCGACGCCCGGAAGCACAACCGCATTGTCAATCGGAGCGATCAGAGTCGGCTGATCGATCGGGGAACCGACATGCAAACGAGTCCCTTCGGACCACGGTCCGTCCTCGGTCGCAGAGTGCAGGCGAATGAGGAGCGAGTAGGTTTCTCCCTCGCTGAGAGTGGCTGTTGGCAGCGACCAGTCGACATATTGGAGGCCGTACACATGAGTTCCGGCAATGAGATCGGAAATAACCAACTGCTCCGACTCGTCTTCGATCCGAACCTCGAAATCCATGTCGGGGAGCGGGTCTTCCGCGTCGTCGTCATAGGCGACCAGTTGAAGGAGAGGCTCCTCATTGAGAAGCGTGATTCCTTTGGAGCTCATGTAGGACGGATCCGCCGTCACCTCCACCGCCGGCCAGGTCGGGGCGCTTTCGTCAGCCGCAGACTCGAGCGACACGTCGTCCCAATAGACCGTTCCGCTCGTTGGCGAAGCGTCGTTGTGGCCCAAGGACCAGTCTTGGGTGGTGCCATCGGCCGTGAACGTGTACGAGAGTTCCTGCCATCCGCCGACCGTGGCGGAGTCCTTCCCAATGCCATGGACATCCAAAGAGATGTCGCTCAGTCCGGTGGTCCCTGAAATGTTCACCCAGGCGCGGAGCGTGTATTCGTGGCCATCGACGAGCCCCGTCAGGGTGTCAGACATTCCCACCCAGTACCCGGTCAGCTGACTACGGAGACCAAAGGACCAATCCCCCGTTCGCGAGTTTGCCGTGGTGAGGGACGCGATCGTCGAGCCGTCGTTGAGGTAGGCCTCGGTGGCGAAGCCGCCCATCTCGTAGCCCTGGCTATGAAGCACCTCGGGCGAGTGCCAGCCGCTGCCGTCGAGATATCCGTCCTGCGTAAGTTGCAGATCGTCCCAATAGACCGCGCCACTAGTCGGCGAAGCATCCCCATGGCCAAAAGCCCAGTCTTGGGTTGTTGAGACAGCCGTGAAGGTGAAATCTAACTCCTGCCAGCCCGAAGTGGTGGCGAGAGTCGAACCGAGTCCGTCTGCCCCGATGCCGATGTCTGTGAGGCCGGATGTCCCTGACGCGTCGACCCAGGCCGAGAGCGTGTACGAGCGGCCAATGGTCAATCCGGTGAGAGTCTCGGACATACCGACCCAGTAGCCGGTCACCTGGCTCTCGAGAGCATACGACCAGTTGCCGGTGTGTGAGTTCGCGGTAGTGATCGAGGCGACGGTTGATCCATCGTGGAGGTACGCGGTACTGCCAAAACCGTTCGGCTCGTAGGACGTCTCGCTGACTGTAGTCGGAGTGCCGGCCCTCGACGCAACGGCGCTCGCCTGGTCGGCCTCGAGCGGCACACCAACGAGCGTCGCCACGAGCGCGAACGCGACCAGGGAGGCGACCAAATTGCGCACCGCCCTCCATCGGGGGCTGACGATTGCGGCAAGAAGGTGAGGCGCGTTGGCCCACGGCGATTCAGACACCTTAAAAACTCCCCAGAATTAGGTGACCAGATGCTGAGAGAGTATTGAAAATGCACAGACCTGTCTGTAGGCCTTAACGCGGACTGAAGCTCACCTTTCGTACCCCGATCCGACGGCCCTGACCGCGGCGATCCAGTCCCTCACTTCTGACACTGCTCGCAACGAGCGCGCTTGGGTGGGAGACCGACGGGTATCTCGCCGGCGCGTCTCGCGGTTCGTTCGCTCGCGGACTCACTGATAGGTTCCACACGACGGCGAGTCACTGACGACTCGTGAACGTCTGGCCGCAGGTGCTTTCGCTGCTCCGCCTCAGCTGGGACGTCCCGTGGAGGATGGGCGCATCCGCTGCCTTCTTGGCAACGGGCGCAGGTGCCGCCTTCGATCTCTCCCATGTACGAAGATCGCGATCATGCAATCAAAGTGAAGCCCTTCTGGCTCTACAAACTTCCGCAGCGGGCGATGAGAGAAGTTCTGAAGCACCAGCTAGTGATCGTGGGCTACCTCAACGCAGGACACGTCGAGGCAGCGCTGCAAGAGGCAGGGTTCACCGTTGAACCCACAGGAGGCGACCCGCGATCGTTCCACTATTCGACCGACCTAAGCTGGCCCACGGGCGAGACCTTTCACATAGAGAGCCCCGCGCCCTGGTTAGAGATGACGATCGGGCTACACGAATTTCGAGGCATCGAATGCGTTCTGGACACCGCACTCGCCCTCCTCGACATACCAAAGCGCATATCGCTCGACGAATTCCTGAAAGCGGGACGGCCGCCAACTAAGCGATAGGCACCCCAGTGAGTACTGGAATGTGCAAACGGACAGTCGAACGAGCTATGCAGGAGGTATCACCAATCCCCCTCTTGTTCCTCCTGGACAACTCGACCCAGACTGTTTTCTAGGCCCTCGATCAACCGCCGACAGAAGGTCTTTTCGGCGTCGGTGGCGGAAGAATCCCGCAACCAGTTTCTGACTTGAGCTATCTGTCGCTCAATACGATCAGACTCGTTCCCGGTCCAGGATCCAGAAAGGAAGTCGCCGATAAGTGAGGATCGGACCCTATCGTCCTGGCCGAAATTGTTAATGAGGAACTTCACTATCCCGCTCAGTTCGGGGCCATCGACCGAAGTCACTGACGCGAGCGCTCGAGCTCGATCTACCGAATCACCAACCCATTCGGATGCAATCTCAGGTGAGGTGGCGCCCGCGAGCCAGCCACGCGCTCGGAAACCAAGTCGAAAGGAGTCGCCCAACAGAATTCGATCCAGCAAGGACCGCCAAGCGTCGGGCCCGGCCAACTCAACGGCGCTTCTAAAAAGGTTCCCTTCGCGCCTGTCCGCGAAAATACGCATCGAGTCGTCTTCGATGAGTTCAACGAAGAGTTCAACAAGTTGTTCAGGGTGACGCGGCAACACTCGGAGTACTAGTTGATCCCAGTCGTAGCTCTGTTGCCCCACTTGCGGGAAGGCGGCTCGCAAGTTAACCACCCGAAGTATCAAACCCTCGATCACCTGAGATTGAACATCTCGTTGGTAGAGCTGGAGAGCCACGTAGTCGACCAAAGCGTTGTAGTCCTCTTGCGATTCCAATCGCTCTATCCAGCTAGTGACATAGCCCGTTAAGGCTTCTTCGATGTCAATATCCCTGGACCAGAAGAACACTCCACGAGCTCCGGCCGAAACTGTTATTCGCGGAAGAATCTCGTGGACCCTTTCAGTCGCGCGGTCGGTACGGGGACCTTGAGTAGTCAGGCTCAGTTTCTGCTCGTCCGAAAGGTCGGCCGCATCAACGAAGCGATCAAAAAAGCCATCGTCTTCCTCTTCGCGACGAAGGAGGTAGCCCAACAGGGCGCGAGAGTTAGGTCCAGAAACTTGCTGAAGCAGCGCAACTTCGACTGCGGCCGACTGTGTTTCCGCCAAAATGCGGCCGACGCTGTAGTCCGCAGGAATAGGCTCCAGTAGCGCCTCGAGGAGAACGACGGTCGGATCGATGTCCTGGATTTCGGCGATCGCCGCAGAGATCAAGCCCTCTGTCTCCGTGCTCGACCTGCGCCAAGCTCGCTCGTGCAAGGTAGCCCAGAGGCGGTCTTGTGGCGACTCCACCGGTAGGGCGTTCTCGATCGCCCGTACCCCCGCTACCATCCGACTGCTTTGATCTCTCTCCTCCTCGTTGTCGGTGTCGGCGGCTTCGTATAGCGCGGCGAGTTCCGACAGCTTCGCCCGCACCTGACGAAGACCATCTGGCGTCATCGTGGAGAGCAACTGCGCAGCGTGATCCCGTATCTCGGGCTGATCCAGAAAAGCCTGCATCGAGTCCACCAGCGCCTTACTTGCAGCGGTCGAAATTTCCCGGTTTGAGTCGCCCGCCAGCCCTCGAAGGAGGTCGTACATCGCGCGCTGGTACTCCCACGCTTCACCCCAAGTCGCCGGGCGGCCTCGGCGCTCGACGACGACTCCGCCTTGAACCTCCCCTGCGACCATGGACCATTCGTGCGAGTCCAGCGCACGTTCGGCGGCTTGAACAACAAGAAGCCGGACTTTCGGATCACTCGACGAGCTCTTGTTTCGGAGATAGTCCAACCGCATCGCTGGGGCAGCTGCGGTACTGGGCAGCATTGTGCCGAACAACCCCACCCACTCCCCGGATGAGTTGTTTGAGATGTTTTCGTTCTCGAGGACCGCAAGACGCAGCAACGCATCCGCAGCGTCTTCGAAAGTCGAGGTGTTCCAAACCAGTTTCTGAAGAGCCCAAACCAGAGGACGACGAGCACCGCTAGCTTGCAGAAGTTCCTCGTCCGAAGACCGGGCTAGCAACTCAACGATCCGGCTCATAACTCGCTCCGGAGCCAGAATGGCCAAGTTGTCCAGCATTCGACCTCGCCGATCCCGAGCCACGGACTCGAGGGATGAGAGCAATCCCCCCGTCCCAAGGATGTGGTTTGCGACGTCGCGCGTAAGTGATCGATCTCCAATTTGTGATGCGCGAGAGAACAAGCGTTCCACCTGCTCGTCGTCAAGAAGCGGAAGCAAGTCGGTGACAATTCGCGTACCGAACGATGTCCAACCTTGAGCCGCTAGATAGACAGCGACGGCACTCGGCCCGACACTCCGATACCGTCCCTGTCGCCCAAGTAGTCCCGATTCGCTGAGCTCCGCAGCGGCGGCCATTAGATCGCTTAGCGGCAGTTCGAGCCCGCGAGCTACCGTAGTCAGTTCCTCCGAAAGATCCGCATCAAAGCCGATCCGACTGAATAGGGCGAGGGCGCATGACGCTAAAAAAAGTGCCCCGCGGGGCAGCTTGTCAGCAACGAAGCGACGAACGTCGTCCGGTGTGATGAGCTCCCGAGCGCTTATCCACCTGTGGGCAACGACTGCCTTCGCGCATTTGAGCGCGTAGTCAATATCGCCATCCACCATCTCAACTATGACCCGCGCGGCTTCGTGCCAAAGCCCCGGCTCACTCGTCAACAACAGCTGCGTCAGAGGCTGCTCCTCGATCGGTGCAATTTCGATCATGGGAGCTCGCGATGTATGACCTGATCGCTCGCCGATAGTAATCAGGCGAATCCTGGTGCCCGCTTGTAGCATCCCGGCGAAGGTGTCGTGGCGCCTCGCGTCGCATTCATCGATAACGACAACGGCGGCTCGACCCTGACGATGAAGGCGACTGAGTATTGCCGGGTCGAACTGATCCTCGCTGGGAACGTAGACGACCAATACTTCCGCTATGTGCCCGCGCAGGGCCTCCATAACTAGCCGAGTCTTACCGAACCCACTACCTCCCTCAACCCTCACCCCAAGGTCGTCGCCGGCTTCAATCTCACCTCGGAGATCCAGAATCTCCTGATCTCTGACGCCCGATCCAATCCAACCCGCGCGGTGCATTGCCGAATTCGACCACTCGTCGAAAGTCTGGCCAATAACGTTGACGCCACGGATAACAGGGCTACTTGCAAGAGCAGGGAATTCCTCAGCCCAACGAGCCAGCGAGTCTCCGTTCAGCACCTCTACCTGGCCCGGGCGATCAGGGATACCTAGATCCCGTATTACGGCTTCCAGCGCCTCCCGCCGATCCGTCATCTGTTCGGGGGTGAGCGACTTCCCCAAGACCAGTCGATACGAGCCACCGCCGGCGAGCACGGCGAGCGCGGCACTTGCGCCGCGCAACTCGGCAGCAGCGGTTTCCGGACCGCTGTCCCCCGCTTTGAACTGCCAAGCTGAGTCATTCTCTGGAATCCATGTCGTGTTTGTACTGCGGCGCAGATGGGCATCCACTCCTCCATCGGCGGCATTTGTCCTGTGGGTTGCGGTGAGGAGGGCGCCCTCGATTCCCGCTCGCGCACGCTCAGCATCGAGAAGCTGAACGACAAAAGTTGCGAAGTCCGCACCGGTGAGTCCGGCGACCTGTGCAGGATCTACGGAGAATGGCCCGAAGTCAGCCACGGCGGCGATCCGTGACATTGCGGTTCCTGCACGAGCCGTCGTTTTCATCCATCGGTGCTGTTAACTCCTTGATGACGAGACAGAGACAGTTGTCAGCATATTGCGACGAGTGGATCGGACCCCGAACGCCGGAGCAATACCGATCCCGCTCGATTTGCACCAAACCAGTTCACCTCGCTACCGCCCTCCACGGCCTTCCTATGCCTTGTCTTTCCCTGTCCCACCGCCACTTCTTTACTTCCCAACCTCCCGTGGACAACTTGTGGGGTGCGGGAGGTTGGGAAGCTGGCTCCGCCAGGGAGTGGCGGTGGGACAGGGAAAATCGGGCCGAAATTGTTCGTTTGGGTGGTCGCGATGGGTGACCACCCAAACGACCACCCACGCGAACCCCTCGTTTGGTCCCTCGCAAGGAGTGAGGACCCAAACGAGGACCCTGGCGTCGGACCTCCGTCGTAATGTCAAAGGGAGATCCCAGTCGAGCGGGGGTTAGCTATGGGGAGTATCAGGCCGTACGAGACGGCCAAGGGGCGGCGCTACGTGGTCCAGTTTCGGAAACCGGACCGGACGTCGACGAGTAAGCGCGGTTTCCGCACGAAGCGTGAGGCCGAGCTGTTCCTCGCCTCGACCGAAGTGCGCAAGGCCACCGGCGAGTGGATCGATGCGTCCGCCGCACGCATCTCAATCGACGAACTCGGCGACGCCTGGCTCCGGGCCCAGACGCATCTCAAACCATCCTCCTTCCACGTGCTCGACACCGCATGGCGCATCCACGTCCAACCTGTCTGGGGCCCCCGCCGAGTCGGCGAGATCCAACACAGCGAGGTGCAGGACTGGGTGAGTCGGCTTTCGTCCCGCAAGGGCGCGACGGTCGTCATCCGCGCTTTCGGCGTCCTCGCCGGGATCATCGACCGAGCCGTCAAGGATCGACGGCTCCCGCTCAACGTCGCCCGCGGTGTCAATCTCCCACGGAAGGGCAAGAAGCCCCGCAGCTACCTCAGCCACAACCAAGTTCAGGACCTGGCGCATCAGGCGGGCACACACGGGACCCTCGTGTTGACGCTCGCCTACACACCGGCATCCGATGGGGCGAAGCGGTCGGACTTCGCGCGAACAGTCTCGATTTGAGGAGGCGCCGCGTGCTCGTGCGAGAGAACGCGGTTAACGTCGCCGGCAAGATCATCCCGGGTACGCCGAAGAGCCACGAGTCTCGGAGCGTCCCCTTCCCCGACTTCCTCACCCAGCAGCTGCTCGAGCAGTGCGAAGGCAAAGCGATCGACGCACTGGTGTTCGGTGACGGCGTCACACACCTCCCGACGCCCACCCACGGTGACGGCTGGTTCGCCGGCGCACGCAATCGAGCCCACGAAGCGGACCCGAGCTTCCCGCTCACGCTCACTCTCCACGACCTTCGTCACACCGCCGCGAGCTTGGCGATCTCGGCCGGAGCGAACGTCAAAGCTGTACAACGGATGCTCGGCCATGCCTCCGCGGCGATGACTCTCGACACCTACGCTGACCTCTTCGACGATGATCTCGATGCCGTCGCAGTAGCGCTCGATGACGCACGACGTGCGTCAATCGCAGTCATAATGCAGTCAAAAGCTTCGGATCGAGAGATCTGAGAGGCCAACTTCCGCCTATTACTGGGAAGTAAGACATGGATCGAGGGTGCCCCTGGAGGGACTCGAACCCCCAACCCTTTCCTTAGGACGGAACTGCTCTTCCATTGAGCTACAGAGGCTTGGCGGAGACGAGCCTACCCGAGGTTAGGACGGCGGGTAGAGGAACGACTCCACCGACGAGGCCGGGATGGTGCGCTGCCCGTAGACGTTGGGCACGTAGTTGTACTCCTCGAGAGTGACGGTGCCGTCGGCGTTGACCGACTTCACGTAGGCCACGTGGTTCGACCAGCCGAACCAGGCGACGGAGCCGACGATCGGGGTGGTCGAGACGGTCCAGCCGTGCTGCTCCCAGGCGTACTCCCACTGCGAGGCGTTGCCGCCCGTGGGCGTGAGGGTCGACCAGACCCACTTGAACGGCGCCTGGTAGACGCCGGCGTCGCGGTTGAGGCGCCACGCGACGAAGTCGGTGCACTGGCGGTAGTAGTAGTTGAGGGGCGAGAGGCTCGCGCCCTGGTACTCCGACAGCTCGTAGTACCACGGGTAGTCGTCGCCCAGCTCGCGCGCGCCCGAGAGCATGTACTCGGCATTGTTCTGCGCGCGGATCTCGTCGCGCGACGCCTCCGCGAGCTCGGCCGAGGATGTCGCGTGGTACCCGTCGCGCGAGGCGCTCGTGAGCACCGCGTCGGCGCTCACGACTATCGACTGGCTGCTGGCGGCGGTCGTGGCATCCGCGAGCGGCGTGGCGGAGTCGGTCGTCGTCATCGCGTAGGCGGGCAGGCCTGCCGTGGCGAAGATGCCGCCGACGACGGCGAAGGTGGCGAGGGCGCGGAGCGGGTTGCGGCGCTCGGGCTTGGGGGCCGACTTGTGCAGCAGGGCGATCTCGGCGCGGCGCAGCTTGCGGCTGGCGGGCTCGTGCGCGAGGTCGTGGGATGCACGGGCTACCGCGCGGCGGTCCGTCGACGGGCGCGAGAGCTCGGCGCGGCGGGATGCGGAACGCTCCTGCTTGCGCGAGACCGGACGCTCGACCCTGCCGGAGCTCGCGCGCGCCTCGCGGCGGGAGCTGAACTGGGGGGCGGCGGGAGCGGGGGCCGTGGCATCCACGAAGCGGAAGGGGTCGCTCATCGGCCGGGACTCGGGACTGCCGAGACCGAACAGGTCATCCATGTCGGATGGCGTGTTGTCAGCCAAAAGCGGGTGGTTCCCTTCGGGCGGAGAGACGGACCTGACGAGGCTACGGGATATATCGGGGGGAGCTCCCATTGTCACAGGAAGATAACAGGTTCGCCAGTTCTGTCCCCCGGCGTGGCGCGTTCAGCGCCCCCGGATCAGCCGGGCGGGTAGAGGTATGTGGCAGAGCCGGCCGAGATCACGCGCTGGCCGTAGGCGTGGTAGTTGCCGTAGTTGTACTCCTCGACGAGCACCGAGCCGTCGCCGTAGACCTCTTTGACGTAGGCGACGTGCTGGTAGCCGGTCACCGCGACAGCGCCCGCGATGGGCGTGCTGCTCACGGGCCAGCCGTGCGAGTACCACGCGTCGGTCCACGAGTCGGCGCTGCCGCTGGCGAGGTTGCTCCAGTCCCAGCGGAAGGGCGCGCCGGTGTACCCGGCGTCGCGGTTGAGCCGCCACGCCACGAAGTCGACGCACTCGCCGTAGTAGTAGCGCAGGGGCGACAGCCCCTCCATGCCCGCCCACGGGTAGTCGTCGCCAGCCTGGCGCGGACCCGGGTCGCGGTAGACGTAGGAGGAGGCGAGCGCGGCGGCGGCGTTGGCGGCCGCGAGCTCCTCGGGGGTGGTCGCCGTGAAGGCGTCGCGCGAGGCGGAACTGGCGACGGCGTCGGCCGCGACCTGCACCGACTGGGCGCCTATCGACGAGGCGAGAGGGCCGGTGGCCGGGGTCTCGACGGTCGTCGTCGCGTAGGCCGGGAGGGCGACGCAGGCGAACATCCCGCTCACCGCGGCCATCGTGAGCAACACGCTCGCCGGGCTCTTGCGCGCTGCCTTGCGCTGGCTCTTCGCCGCTACCGCAAGGCGGTCGGTATTGCTTCCATCCACGTTTCGTATCCCCCTCGGTGGTGCTGGGACCTCAACCACGGTACGTCTCATGGCCCCCCACGGCAAGTCGGCGCGCTACGCGGCGGGGGCCAGGTACTCCTCCCAGTCGGGCATCGAGCGCTCGACGCCCCGCACGAGCCATGTGCTCCCGTGGGGCGGGCGGGGGGTCATCCGCAGCTTCCACGACATCTCGGCGGGCGTCCTGTCACCCTTGATGTTGTTGCACCTGAGGCAGCACGCGACGAGGTTCTCCCAGCTGTCCTTGCCGCCGCGCGAGCGCGGAAGCACGTGGTCGATCGTGTTGGCCGAGCCGCCGCAGTAGCCGCAGCGGTGGTTGTCGCGGCGCAGCACGCCGCGGCGCGACACGGGCACGTGACGGCCGCTGGGGATGCGCACGTAGGTGCGCAGGATGATGACGGACGGGCGGTCCCACGCGCCCGTCGAACCCCAGACCGGATGCTCCGCGTCGGCGGCCACGATCGTGGCCTTCTGGTTCATGACGAGCACGAGCGCCCGCTTGAAGGACACCACGGCGAGGGGCTCGTAGCCCGCGTTCAAAACAAGGGTGCGCAACTGTGTTCCTCTCGAAAGAGCCTGCACGGCTTGCAGGCGTTCGACCTCCCCGAGACTCACGCATGAACTGAAGCTGCAGGTAAACAAAAAGGCACCGTCGCAAGACGGTGCCTCGGCGCTACAAGCTGCCCTGTCGTATGTAGAAGCGCGCGCGCATGTCCCTGGTTTGGACACTGCACCCGATCGACATCAGACTCTCCGGTTCACTAATGGATCCCAAGGATTTCAGGGTAACCCAGAATCGCCGGGGCGCCCGTGCAGGCGCCCCGGCGACACTCGGTCAGATGCCGAACCTGACGATGTAGTAGTCGTCGGTCCAGAGCGGGCGCACGCTCACGACCCCGCCCTCCTGCGGTGCGTCGAGGATCATGCCGTCGCCCATGTAGAACCCGTCGTGCCCGTCCATCACCACCACGTCGCCGGGCAGGGCCGCCGCCGGATCGATGACGGTGCCGGCCGCACCCTGGCTCGAGCTGCCGTGCGGCAGGGAGACGCCGAACTGCGCGTAGACGTACATGACGAAGCCGGAGCAGTCGAAGCCCGACGGGTCGGCGCCGCCGAACACGTAGGGCACGCCCTGGTACTGCAGGGCCGTCGCGACGACGTCGCCGAGGCTGAAGCCCGACGGCAGGGGCGGGTCGGTCAGGTAGGCGGGGGCCGACGTCGCCGACGCGGCGACGAGCTGCTCGGGCGTGGTGGCGGTGAACGTGTCGCGCACGGCGGGCGCGAGTGCGGCATCCTCGCTCACGGCGATGCTCTGGGCGTCGTCGACGGTGACCTTCTGCAGCCGCTCGCTGGCCTGCGACTCGGCGCTGGGCACCTGCTCGGCGTAGGCGGGCACCGACACGGTGGCGAGCAGCGCGGGCACGACGAGCGCCGCCGCGACCGCGCTCACGGCGTTCACGCGCCGCCGCCGCACGAAGGCCTGCGGCACCGCCCGGACGAGCTCGGGCGCGACGTGGACGTGGTTGTCTGACAGTGACAAGAGGGGACCTCCAGAGGAAAGGTCGTCCGCGGGGAATCGGGTCGCGGAAGACCTAGCGACTATAGGAAGGTCATTGTTGACCCGTCATACAGACAGATCGGTCTGTCAGGAACCTGAGGGGGAAAGCTCAGCGAGCGGCGAAGATGTGGACGGCGACCTCGTTGGGCAGCTCGAGCCCCTCGCCGAAGCCCTCGACCTGCACGAACACGTAGGAGCCGGCCGCCGAGAAGGTGGCCGTCGCGCCGGGCAGCACTCCCGCCGCCTGCAGCTGCTGGAGCAGCTCCGGCTCGAACTGCACGGGCTCGCCGAGCCGGCGGATGACCGCGCTCACGGGCTCGCTGGCGGTGCTCACGAGCTCGACGATGTTGATGACGCCGTCCATGAACGCGGGCGCGGGGGCATCGCCGAGCTCCTCGAGTCCGGGGATCGGGTTGCCGTACGGCGACTCAGTCGGGTGGCCGAGCATGTCGAGGAGGCGGCGCTCGACCTGCTCGCTCATCACATGCTCCCAGCGGCATGCCTCGTCGTGCACGTAGGCCCAGTCGAGCCCGATGACGTCGGCGAGGAGGCGCTCGGCGAGGCGGTGCTTGCGCATGACGTGCACGGCACGCGTGCGGCCCTCAGGCGTGAGCTCGAGGTGGCGGTCGCCCTCCACGTTGACGAGGCCGTCGCGCTCCATGCGGCCGATGGTCTGCGACACCGTGGGGCCGGAGTGGCCCAGCCGCTCCGAGATCCGGGCGCGCAGGGGCACGATGTGCTCCTCCTCGAGGTCGAGGATCGTGCGCAGGTACATCTCTGTGGTGTCGACGAGGTCCGTCATAGTCCCAGACTATCGGGACGCCGCCGATAGCATGGGACACATGCCCCTGACTATTCCTCCTTCCCTGCTGCCCGCCGACGGCCGGTTCGGATGCGGGCCGTCCAAGGTGCGCCAGGAGCAGCTCGACTACGTCGCGAGCGCGGGTGCGGCACTCATGGGCACGTCCCACCGGCAGGCTCCCGTCAAGGATCTCGTGGGCCGCGTGCGCTCCGGCCTGGGCGAGCTCTTCCGCCTGCCCGAGGGCTACGAGGTCGTCATCGGCAACGGCGGATCCACGGCGTTCTGGGACGCGGCCGCCTACTCCCTCATCGAGAGGCGCAGCGAGAACCTGACGTTCGGGGAGTTCGGCAGCAAGTTCGCGCAGGCCGCGAGCGCCCCGCACCTCGAGGCACCCCACGTGGTCAACGCCCCCGCCGGATCGCGCGCGGAGGTCGAGCTCGTCGACGGCGTCGACGTGTACGCGTGGCCGCAGAACGAGACATCCACCGGTGTCATGGCGCCCGTCACGCGCGTGGCCGCCGACGGCGCCCTCACCGTCATCGACGCGACGAGCGCCGCGGGCGGCATCGACTTCGACGCGTCGCAGTCCGACGTCTACTACTTCGCGCCGCAGAAGAACTTCGCCGCCGACGGCGGGCTGTGGTTCGCCCTCTTCTCCCCCGCCGCCGTCGAGCGCGTCGAGCGCATCGCGGGCAGCGGGCGGTACATCCCCGAGTTCCTGTCGATCAAGAACGCCATCGACAACTCGCGGCTCAACCAGACCCTCAACACCCCCGCGCTCGCGACCCTCCTGCTGCTCGAGAACCAGGTCGACTGGATCAACGGCAACGGCGGCCTCGCATGGGCAGACGCCCGCACGAAGGAGTCGTCGGGCGCGCTCTACGAGTGGGCCGACCGCGTCTCGTACGCGACGCCGTTCGTCAACGACGAGGCGCACCGCTCGCAGGTCGTCGTCACGATCGACTTCGACGAGTCGGTGGATGCCGCGGCCGTCGCCAAGGAGCTGCGCGCCAACGGCATCGTCGACACCGACCCGTACCGCAAGCTCGGCCGCAACCAGCTGCGCGTCGCGACGTTCGTCGCGATCGAGCCGTCGGACGTGCGCCAGCTCATCGCGTCGATCGAGTACGTGGTCGAGAACCTCTAGAGCACGGCGGCGACGGCGCGCTCGAGGTCGACGACCGCGGCGCGGCCCGCGTAGCTGCCGTTCCTCGCGTCGACGGGCGCGAGGGTGAACGTCGTCGCCGATGCCTCGATCACGAGGGCCAGGCGCCGCACGGCGACGACCTCGGTGCGCGAGGATGTGCCGTCGCCCGGCACCGTCCGCAGCAGTTCGTCCCCGTCGTGCACGAGCAGCACGCCGTCCGGCGAGACGATGAGCCACGCGGCATCCTGCGTCAGGGTCGTGTTCCACTCCGGATCGAGCAGCACGAGGTGCACGTCGGCTCCGGGATGCGCGGCGCTCGCCGCATCGAGGCTCGCCCTCAGCGGCGCGGCCCGGCGGCGCTCGACGAGCACGTGCGCCGCGACGATCGCGGCGAAGCCGAGAAGGAACACCGCCCACGAGCTCCACTCGGGGAAGCCGACGGAGACCAGCAGACCCCCGATGAGCGGGCGCACCGCGAACCACACGACGAAGACGACGACGAGCGCCCACGGGGTGCGGCGCGAGAACATGCCGCTAGCCTAGGTGCATGCGCCTCTGGGTCCCCGCCGCCGAACGGCGGCCCAACCCTGCTCCCGTGAACACCGACGACCGCAAGGCGTTCCTCGCGGGGACGGTGCTGTGGCTCGTCGCCCTCGTGGTCGTGCTGGTCGTCGCGCCGGGCGCCCTCATCTGGACGTGCGTCGCCGGCCTCGTCATCGGCGCGATCGGCCTGGCGTGGTCGATCTGGCGGCACCGGGCTCAGTAGGAGCGCTCGGACTCGTCGTCATCCTCGTCGAAGTCGTCGTCGTCATCCTCGTCGTCGAGGAGGTCGTCGTCGTCCGACTCCTCGTCGTGCGAGTCGATGTCGACGCCGTCGAGGTCGCCGCCGTGCAGCGTGTCGCTGCCCAGGTCGTCGTCGTCATCCTCGTCGGGCTCGTCGTCGTCATCGTCAGACTCGTCGTCCTCCGACTCCGCCGCGGCCTCCTGCGCAGCCTTGTAGTCGGCGAGGCGCTCGCTCCACGGCACCCAGTCGGGCGCGAGCAGCGCGCCCTCGGCGGGCATGAGCTCGGCCTCGAGCACCGTCGGCTCCTCGCCCTCGACGCGCGCGACGGAGACCGTCCAGCGCCAGTCGGGGTAGCCGGGCTGCGCGGACGCGAACAGCAGGGAGACGACGCCGTCGCCCTCGTCCACGGTCTCGATGTAGTCGCCGACCGTCGAGGCCGGCGTGATCTCGCGCAGCGCGGCGCGGGCCAGGTCTTCGAACTCAGGCATCCAGCTCGTCCGCGACCCGACGCAGCATCGCGGCGATCTTCTGGCCGTGCGCGCGGTCGGGGTAGCGGCCGCGCTTGAGGTTCGTGCCGATGCCGTCCATGAGCTTGACGAGATCCTCGATGATGATCGCCATGTCGTCGGCCGGCTTGCGGTTGAGCTTGGCGAGCGAGGGCGGCGCATCCAGCACGCGCACCGAGAGCGCCTGGGCGCCCTTCTTGCCGTCGGCGATGCCGAACTCGAGCTTGGTGCCCGGCTTCACGCCGGTGGTGCCTGCAGGCAGGGCGGACGCGTGCAGGAAGACCTCCTGGCCGTCATCAGAGCTGATGAAGCCGAAGCCTTTCTCGTCGTCGTAGAACTTGACCTTGCCGGTGGGCATCGCGGTACTCCTTATTGCTGTTGCCTCCAAGACTAGAGGACGCGGCACACCCCGTATCCTTGTCGGTGTGGCAAATGACGACACTGTGACCTCCCGACGCGCCGAGCGCATCCTCGCGTACATGCTCGCCTCGGCCCTGGGGCTGTCGATCATCGCCATGCTCGCGTCGATCATCGGCGGCCAGAGCATGGACGGCGTGTGGCCCGTCATCCGCGTGCTCCCGCTCATCGGACTTCCGATCGGGGTGCTCCTCCTGCTCGCCCTGCTGGTCGTCAGCAGCATCCGCCGGGGTCGTGAAGCGAAGGATGCCCGCAACTAACGACTCGGTCCTCGCCTACGCGGGGCACCTCCGGTCGCTCCCCGACGCCGACCTCGTCGAGCTGCTCGCCGCGCGCGAGCTGCGCGAGGCCGGGATCAAGGACTTCTTCGACCTCGCCGACGCCCTTCTCGATCCCGCGTCGGTGCAGGCCGCACTCTCGCGCCTCGACCGCCCCACGCTCGCGGCCCTCGCCGCGGGCGACGGCACGCCCGCCGCCGTGCACGTCGGGCTCGCCACCCCCGACGGCGTCCCGGCGGCCGTGACGCGGCAGCTCGAGTCGTGGCCGTCGCTCGGCCTCCCCTCCCCCGCCGAGCTCGCGGACGAGCCCGCCCCCACCCCGCTCGCACCCGTGAGCGTCGTCGACGCGCGCTTCACCGACACCGTCGCCGCCGAGCGCGCCTTCGGCACCACGACCGCCGTCGTCGAGCTCGTCGCCGAGCTGCAGCACGAGTCGGCGCGCCAGCTCGCGCGCGGCGGGATCGCCCTGCCCGACAGCAAGCGCCTCGCCGCGGCCATGGGCGTGGACAACGACGACGTGCCCGTGCACTTCGAGATCGCCTCGCGCGCGGGCCTCGTCGCCCTCGACTCCGGCCGCTGGATGACGACCGCCACGAGCGGCGCCTGGCTTCGCGACGGCTGGGGGGACCGCTGGGCGGTGCTCGCGGGTGCGTGGCTCGAGCGCCTGCCCCACGACATCCGCGCGATCCTCGGCCGCAGCGCGCACGCGACATGGGGCGAGCGCCTCGACGAGTTCGTCACGTGGCTCTACCCGGCGGGCGGCTCGTGGATGCGCGACCGCGTGCTCACGTACTCGCGCGACGCCGAGCTGCTCGGCATCACGGCCCACCAGGTGCCGAGCACCGCCGGGGTCGCCCTGCTCACGAGCGGACCGTCCGCCGCCGCGGCGGCCATGGGCGCCGTCTTCCCGGCCGAGATCGACAAGGTCTACGTGCAGCCCGACCTGTCGATAGTGTCGCCGGGCCCCCTGCGCCCCGCCCTCGACTCCCGCCTGCGCGGCATCGCCGACGTGGAGGCGCGCGGCATCGCGTCCACCTACCGGGTGTCGACGGCGAGTGTGAACCGGGCGATGGCGGCGGGCGAGACCGAGGAGTCGGTGCGGGCGTTCCTCGCGGAGATCTCGCTCACGGGCATCCCGCAGCCGCTCTCGTACCTGCTCACCGAGGCCGCAGCGCGCTACGGGCTCGTGCGCGTGGGCGCGCTCGAGGGCGACCGCTCGTACGTGCGCTCGACCGACGACACCCTGCTGCGCACGCTCGTCGTCGACGTGCGGCTCGCGTCGCTCGGGCTCACGCGCGCGGGCGACCGGCTCGTGAGCCGCTTCGACCGCGACCTCGTGTTCTGGTCGCTCGCCGAGGCGCGCTACCCCGTCGCCGCGGAGGACGCCGAGCGCGAGATCGTCGTGCTCGAGCGGCCGCGCGCCGTGCGGTCGGCCGCCGCCTCGTCGGACTCGACGGCCTCGCTCATCGAGCGGCTGCGACTGGGCAGCGCCGCCGAGACCGGCGACACCGATGCGGCGTGGCTCTCGCGCCAGCTCGACGTCGCCATCAAGGGCAAGCTCGCGCTCACCGTGACGATCCGCATGCCCGACGGCACCGACGTCGACTACCAGCTGGAGCCCGCGAGCGTGGGCGGCGGGCGCCTGCGCGCGCGCGACCGCAAGGCCGACATCGAGCGGACGCTACCCCTCTCGAGCATCGTGTCGGTGGGGCCGCCGAACTAGGGCGAGCGCCGCTCCCCCGACCAGCAGCACGGCACCGAGCGCCGCCGCGTACCACGCACTGCTCGCGGGGATGTCGAGGTAGACGGTGATGCCGAGGATGCGCGCGAGCCCCCACGGCAGCAGCCCGAGCTGGTCGTTCCACACCGTGAGCGCGCGCTCGAGGCCGACGGCGCCGACGAACGCGCCGATCGCGGCGAGCACGAGCCCCACGCCCGCGAGCGCGAAGCCCCACGCGCGACGGACGCCCAGCAGGGCGGCGAGCGCCCAGCCGCCCGCGACCACGAACCACAGGAACAGCGCGAACGCGAGGGTGACGTAGACGGAGCGGCCGGCCGGGTCGGTCCAGAAGTGGAACCAGTAGCCGCCGGGGCCGGTCGGCGCGAGCACGGCGAGCTGGAGCGCGACGCGCAGGGCCACGCCGCCCAGGACCGCCACGACGTTCCACACGCGCGTACGGCGGGCGGCGAGCAGCAGCACGGCGGTGAACAGCGCCCACCCCGCGAGCATGGTGAGCATGTGCGCCGGGGCCTCGAACCACGTCGAGATCCCGCGGCTGGCGATGACGGCCACCGCCGGCACGGCCACGAGGGCCGCGCGCGACACGGGCTCCGGCTCGGCGCGCCACGGCATCACGGCACCCAGCACCATCGCGCGCGCGGCAGTGGCGCCGGGCATCCTGCGCACGCGGGTGCTCGTCGCGGCGATGCCGTACGCGAGCCACAGCACGACGAGGGCGAGCAGGATGCGCGCCGCCCACGCCATGGCGAGGTCGCGGTCGCCACGGTCGATGCCGAGCTGCGCCGCCGTGAGGTTGTACGCGGGGTGGTCGAGGTCGCCCTGGTACGCGGCGAGGTGCGCCGCGGCGCTGGACTCGAACCGGGCCGTCGCGGCCCGCCACGAGTTGTACGCAGCGCCGGACCCCGTGTCGTGCCACTGGGCCTGGCGCAGCACCATCTCGCGGTAGTCCGCGAGCATCGTGAGGGTGCTCGTCTCGTAGTCGAGCGCGCCGAGGAACGCGTCGTGCAGCTCGGGGGACTTCCAGCTCGCGGCCTCCGTCGCCTCGAGGGATGCCCGCATGGACTGGACGGCGTCCAGCGCGCGCTGTCCACCGTCTATCGCGCCGTCGAGGTCGTGCTTGCTCACGTCGTAGATGACGTCGAGCACCGCGCTGTCGCCCGTGAGGATGTCCCACTCGAAAATCCACATCATGGGCGGGGGCTCGAGGCCGATCGCGAACACCCGTCGGTCGGCGTAGGGCCCGATGTAGAGGCCGTCGGTGATCGCCCCGCGCGACTGCGCCATGGCCTCGCCGATGGCGCGCACGGTCGCGGGGTCGTCGGAGAACCAGCGCCGCGCCCAGTCGGCCGTGATCGTCGCGGGGTCGAGGGACGGGTCGCGCGCGAGCCGCACGGCGAGCTCGGTGTTGAGCTCGTACAGCTGCCAGAACCCGCGCTTCAGCTCGAGGGTGAGCGGGCCGGCGCGCCACGGGCCCCCGTCCTGCGTCCACGCCCAGATCCCCTCGACGTGGGGGTTCGCCGCGACGAACCGCGTGATCGCCTGGCTGTAGAGCGAGCCCAGGTCGTTGGGGAACGCGCCGAAGTCCTCGAACTCCCGCCTGCTCTGGAACTCGACGATGCGCCGCTGGTCGCCCTGCTCGAGCGTCGTGTTGAAGGGCAGGTGGCTGTAGAAGTCGCCGAGCGTGTACTTGGTCGAGACGATGAGGTTCGGGGAGTCGATGCCGTCGAGCACCTCCGCGTACGACGCCGCGTCGGTGTGCATGTCGCCGACGGCCCCCACGCCCACGCTCCAGCTGCGGAAGATGACCGTGCGGTCGGCATCCTCGGCCTCGGCGGTGAACGCCGTGAGCATGGCCCGCACCGCGGGCACGGTCGTGACGGCGAGCGCGGAGTAGTAGTCCCAGCCCGGGATGTCGTAGACGCTGCCGGCCTCGCCGATGCGGATGAGCACGCCGTCGACGTACGGCATCGACTGGTAGAGCTCGTCGAGGCCCGCGGAGTAGACGCGCCACAGCTCGGGGTTCTCGGTGTCGAGCGAGCCGAACCGTGTCTCGAGGTAGTGCTGCAGGGGCGTCGTGAGGGTGAGCATGTCGGTGCGGAAGAACACCTGCAGCCCCGCGTCGTGCGCGAACTGCCAGAGGGGCCCGAACGCCTGCTGCAGGGCGAGGGCGCGCGCGACGTGGGCATCTCCGTCGTCGTAGACGCCCACGGAGTCGAACGTCAGGTACTCGACGAGCCCCGGCACCGCGATCGCCGTGTAGCCCTCCGCGAGCACGTGCCGCACGTAGGCGGTGAACTCGTCGGACGCGACGGCGAGCTTCGTGGAGTCCACGTACGGAGCGTCGGGCAGCATGACGTCCTGGAACGCCTTCGAGTTGTGCGAGTAGTCGTCGCCCGCGCGCCACGCATCCTCGTCGACGGCGACGCCCACGGCACCGAGGTCGACCATGCGGAAGGGCAGGGCCGAGGTGACGGTGCCCATCGTGAGGGCTCGGCCGTCGCGCACCGCCGCGGCGATGTCGTAGATGCCGCGGGCCGCACCGGCCTCGCCCGCGGCGACGAGGGTGAGGGCATCCTCGGTCCCCTGCAGCGCGTAGGTCTCGTCGGCCGAGTCGCCCGACACCTCGAGGGTGAGCGTCGCAGCGCCCTCGGTCGCGCGGGATGCCACGGCGTCGCGCAGCTCGTCGCGCGCGAGCTCGAGGCGCGCGCCGCTCGTGGGGGTGATGAGGGTGATGTCGCGCGGCACGACGAGCGGCGTCTCGGGGGCGGCCTCGAGGGTCTCGACGGGGATGTCGGAATCCTCGCTGCGGATGCCGAGCGCGTCGCCCAGGCCGTAGGCGACGCCCGCACCGAGGGCGAGCAGCACGAGGGCGGCCACGACCGCGATGACCGGGCGACGGGCACTCTTCATGCGACGCACAGTATCAGCGCCTTAAGCTGGACGGATGCCCGACGGCCCCCTCATCGTCCAGTCCGACCGGACAGTGCTCCTCGAAGTAGCCCACCCGCAGGCCGAGGATGCCCGGCACGACCTCGCCGTCTTCGCCGAGCTCGAGCGCGCGCCCGAGCACGTGCACACCTACCGCATCACCCGTCTCGGCCTGTGGAACGCGCGCGCCGCTGGCCACACCGCCGAGGACATGCTCGCGACCCTCGACCGCTACTCGCGCTTCCCGGTGCCGCAGTCGGTGGTCGTCGACCTCACCGAGACCGTGGGCCGCTACGGCCGGCTCGTGATCGAGCGCGCCGACGACGGCGCCCTCACCCTCACCGCCAAGGACACGGCCGTGCTCGGCGAGATCACCCGCGCCCGCAAGATCGCGGCGCTCCTCTTCGAGAAGCGCGGCGACAGCACCTATGTCGTGCAGGCGTGGGCGCGCGGCCAGCTCAAGCAGGAGCTGCTCAAGCTCGGCTGGCCCGCCGAGGATCTGGCCGGCTACACGCCGGGCACCCCGCACGAGATCGCCCTCGCCGACAACGGGTGGCACCTGCGGCCCTACCAGGACCAGGCCGTGGACAACTTCTCCGCCCACGGATCGGGGGTCGTGGTGCTGCCCTGCGGCGCCGGCAAGACCCTCGTGGGGCTCGGCGCGATGGCCGCGGGGAAGACGACGACGCTCATCCTCGTGACGAACACCGTGTCAGCCCGCCAGTGGCGCGCGGAGATCCTCAAGCGCACGACGCTCACCGAGGACGAGGTGGGCGAGTACTCGGGCCAGGTCAAGCAGGTGCGGCCCGTGACGATCGCCACGTACCAGATCCTCACCGCGCGCCGGAAGGGCGAGTACGCCCACCTCGCGCTGCTCGACGCGCTCGACTGGGGGCTCGTCATCTACGACGAGGTGCACCTGCTGCCCGCACCCGTCTTCAAGCTCACCGCCGAGCTGCAGGCGCGGCGGCGCCTCGGCCTCACGGCGACGCTCGTGCGCGAGGACGGCCGCGAGGGCGACGTGTTCTCGCTCATCGGCCCCAAGCGGTTCGACGCCCCGTGGAAGGAGATCGAGGCGCAGGGCTTCATCTCGCCCGCATCCTGCTACGAGGTGCGCATCGACCTGCCCGAGCAGGAACGGCTCGAGTACGCCGCCTCGGCGGACGACGAGCGGTACCGGCTCGCGGCGACCGCGCCCGCGAAGCTCCGGGTGGTGCGCGACCTCGTCGCGAAGCACGAGGGCGAGCGCATCCTCGTCATCGGCCAGTACCTCGACCAGATCGACGAGCTCGCCGACGCGCTGCACGCGCCCAAGCTCACGGGGTCGACTCCCGTCGACGAGCGCGAGCGGCTGTTCGAGGCGTTCCGCTCGGGGGAGCTCAAGGTGCTCGTCGTCTCGAAGGTCGCGAACTTCTCCGTCGACCTCCCCGAGGCGACGGTGGCGATCCAGGTGTCGGGCAGCTTCGGCTCCCGCCAGGAGGAGGCGCAGCGGCTCGGTCGCCTGCTGCGGCCCAAGGAGAGCGGCCTGCCCGCGAACTTCTACACGCTCGTCGCGCGCGACACGGTCGACCAGGACTTCGCGCAGAATCGCCAGCGGTTCCTCGCGGAGCAGGGCTACTCGTACACGATCCTCGACGCGGAGACGCTCGAGGCCGCCTGACCGTGGCGCTGCGCCGGGCGTTCAGGGAGCTGGCGTCCCGGGTGCAACCGACTCCCAGATAACATCCAGACAACACGCAGATACTTTCTGCATGGCTGATGGACCCAAGATTCTGATCGTCGACGACGAACCCAACATCCGCGACCTCCTCACGACCTCCCTGCGCTTCGCCGGCTTCGCCGTGCGCGCGGTCGGCAACGGGGCACAGGCGATCTCCGCGGTGCTCGAGGAGGAGCCGGACCTCATCATCCTCGACGTCATGCTGCCCGACATGAACGGGTTCGGCGTCACCAAGCGCCTGCGCGCCTCGGGCTACACCGCCCCCATCCTCTTCCTCACCGCGAAGGACGACACCGAGGACAAGATCACGGGCCTCACGGTCGGCGGCGACGACTACGTCACCAAGCCGTTCAGCCTCGACGAGATCGTCGCGCGCATCAAGGCGATCCTGCGCCGCACGATGCACGACGACGAGGAGGCCGTGATCCGCGCCGGCGAGCTCACCATGGACCAGGACACGCACGAGGTGACCATCGGCTCCGAGCAGATCGAGCTGAGCCCCACCGAGTTCAAGCTCCTGCGCTACCTCATGCTCAACCCCAACCGCGTGCTCTCGAAGGCGCAGATCCTCGACCACGTGTGGGAGTACGACTTCAACGGCGACGCGGGCATCGTGGAGAGCTACATCTCCTACCTGCGCCGCAAGCTCGACCAGTTCTCCGACGAGCCCGTCATCCAGACCAAGCGCGGCTTCGGCTACATGCTCAAGGCCGCCCGGGTCTGACGTGTCAGCGCGCCGTAGGCTTGGGGCCTGATGCACAAGCTCTCGGACCTGTGGAACCGGATCTCGCTGCGCACGAAGATCACCGGCGTCACGGTGCTCCTGCTCACGGCGGGGCTCATCGTCGCGGGCACGGGCACCATGGCCGTGCTGCGCAACTACCTCCTCGACGAGGTCGACGCGAGCATCAGCTCCGCCGGTGACAAGCTCCAGGGCAGCACCATCGGTCTGAGCGGCACCTCCGACAACCCGGAGTGCAGCCTCCCGACGTTCCCCAACGACTACTACCTCGCCGTGCTCGACTACGACGGCGACGTGCTCTGCAACAACCGGGTGCAGGATGCGGCCAAGCCCGACGTGAGCACGCTGACCCTGCAGACCGTGGCGAGCACGACGGGCGCCTTCACGCTGCCGAGCACGGAGCCGGGCGACCAGTGGCGCGTGCTCGCCTATCCCGTGCTGAGCAGCACCGGAACCGACTACTTCACGATCGTCATCGGGCTCGACCTGCGCACCACGAACGCCATCGTGTCGCGGTACGCGGCGATCTTCCTCTTCTTCGGCCTCACCGTCGTCATCCTCGGCGGCGCCCTCACACGCCTGCTCGTGACGTCGACGTTCACGCCGCTGCGCGAGGTGGAGGCGACGGCGGCGCGCTTCGCGGAGGGCGACTTCAACCAGCGCCTCGCGGGCGCGACGCCCAACACCGAGGTCGGGCGGCTCAACCGCTCCCTCAACGCCATGCTCGGCCGCATCGACAGGGCGTTCGCCGACCGCGCGAAGACCATCGACCAGATGCGGCGCTTCGTGGGCGACGCGTCGCACGAGCTGCGCACGCCCCTCGTGTCGGTGCGCGGCTACGCCGAGCTGTACCGCATGGGCGCCCTCACCAAGCCCGAGGACGTGGCCCAGGCCATGGAGCGCATCGAGAAGGAGGCGATCCGCATGGGCGAGCTCGTCGAGGACCTCCTCGAGCTCGCGCGCATCGACGAGGCCAAGCCGCTGCAGCTCGCCGAGCTCGACCTCGTGCCGCTCGCGCAGGACGCGGCCCTCGACGCCATGGCCTCGGCCCCCGACCGCGTCGTGACGGTCGTCCCCACGGATGAGACGGCCGAGCCCCCCACCGAGACGCTCGTGCTCGACGTGGTGCCGCCCACCGGCCCCGCGCCGCGCGCCGAGACCGCCACGACCGGCCCCATCGCCTTCGCGGGTGCGACCCTCGCGCGCCTCACCGCGCGCCGAGCGCGCGCGAACCGCTCGGCGGGCGACGTGCCCGTGACGATGGCCGAGGCCCCGCCCGAGCTGCGCGCCGTCGTGCTCGCGGAGGAGAACAAGATCCGGCAGGTCATCGCCAACCTCATGGGCAACGCCCTGCGGTTCACGCCCGACGGCTCCCCCATCGAGATCGGCGTGGGCGTCGACCGGGTCACCCGCCAGGCAATCGTCTCGGTCATCGACCACGGCGAGGGCATCCCGCCGCAGATCCGCGAGAAGATCTTCCAGCGCTTCTGGCGTGCCGACAGCTCGCGCCAGCGCGCGACCGGCGGCAGCGGGCTCGGGCTCGCGATAGTCGCCGCCATCGTGTCCGCCCACCACGGCGAGATCGAGGTGGTCGAGACCCCCGGCGGCGGTGCCACCTTCCGCGTCAAGCTTCCCCTCCTCCCGGAGGTCGCAGCGCCGGCCGCCGCCCCCAGCAAGGGCTGAGCGCGGGCATCCGCGGCGGAGGCGGTCGTACCGTCTCCCCCATGACGCGATACCAGGTGGACAGCGAAGCAGTACTCTCGGCGACCGGGGCCGTGCGCTCCTCGATCGGCCGCATCCAGTCGGAGGTGGGCGGGCTGCACGGCCAGCTCACCCAGCTCCAGTCGTCATGGACGGGCGAGGCGGCGACCGCCTTCTCGGGCGTCGTCGCCGACTGGCGCGCTACCCAGCAGCGCGTCGAGGAGAACCTCGCCGCCATCAACCAGGCGCTCACGCGCGCCGGCCAGCAGTACGCCGAGATCGAGGCCGCGAACGCGCGGCTGTTCGCCGTCTAGGCGGGTCGGGCAGCGCGCTCGCGCGCGGGCGCCGAAACGCAGAAGGGCGGCCCTCCGTGAGGAGGACCGCCCTTCGTGGCGTGTGACAGCCGGGACTAGAAGTCCATGCCGCCCGACGGGTCGCCCATGGGGGCCGGCGACTTCTCGGGCTTGTCCGCGACGACCGCCTCGGTCGTCAGGAACAGGCCGGCGATCGACGCGGCGTTGAGCAGCGCGGAGCGCGTGACCTTCACCGGGTCGTTGATGCCCGCGGCGAGCATGTCGACGTACTCGCCGGTCGCGGCGTTGAGGCCCTGGCCGACCGGGAGGTTGCGCACCTTGTCGACCACGACGCCGGGCTCGAGGCCCGCGTTGAGGGCGATCTGCTTGAGCGGGGCGTCGATCGCGACGCGGACGATGTTCGCACCCGTCGCCTCGTCACCCGTGAGGCCCGTGAGGGCCGCGCTCTCGAAGGCGACCTTGCCGGCCTGGATGAGCGCGACGCCACCACCGGCGACGATGCCCTCCTCGACGGCGGCCTTGGCGTTGCGCACTGCATCCTCGATGCGGTGCTTGCGCTCCTTGAGCTCGACCTCGGTCGCGGCACCGGCCTTGATGACCGCCACGCCGCCGGCGAGCTTCGCGAGGCGCTCCTGGAGCTTCTCGCGGTCGTAGTCGCTGTCGGTGTTCTCGATCTCGGCACGGATCTGCTTCACGCGGCCCGCGATCTGCTCCTGGTCGCCCGAGCCCTCGATGATCGTGGTCTCGTCCTTGGTGATGACCACCTTGCGGGCGCGGCCGAGCAGGTCGAGCGTCGCGTTCTCGAGCTTGAGGCCGACCTCCTCGGAGATGACCTGGCCGCCCGTGAGGATGGCGATGTCCTGCAGCTGGGCCTTACGGCGGTCGCCGAAGCCGGGAGCCTTGACGGCGACCGACTTGAAGATGCCGCGGATCTTGTTCACGACGAGGGTCGCGAGCGCCTCGCCGTCGACGTCCTCGGCGATGATGAGCAGCTGCTTGCCGCTCTGGATCACCTTGTCGACGATGGGCAGCAGGTCCTTGATGTTCGAGATCTTGCTGTTCGCGATGAGGATGTACGGGTCTTCGAAGACCGCCTCCTGGCGCTCCTGGTCCGTGACGAAGTACGCGGAGAGGAAGCCCTTGTCGAAGCGCATGCCCTCGGTGAGCTCGAGCTCGGTGCCGAAGGTGTTCGACTCCTCGACGGTGACGACGCCCTCCTTTCCGACCTTGTCGATCGCCTCGGCGATGAGCGCACCGATCTCGGTGTCGCCGGCGGAGATGGACGCGGTGGCGGCGATCTCCTCCTTGGTCTCGATCTCCTTCGAGCTCGCGATGAGCGACTCGATGACGGCCGCGGTGGCCTTCTCGATGCCCTTCTTGAGGCTGATCGGGTCGGCGCCGGCCGCGACGTTGCGCAGGCCCTCGCGCACGAGCGCCTGGGCGAGCACGACCGAGGTCGTGGTTCCGTCACCCGCGACGTCGTCGGTCTTCTTGGCGACCTCCTTGACGAGCTCCGCGCCGATCTTCTCGTACGGGTCGTCGAGCTCGATCTCCTTGGCGATCGACACACCGTCGTTCGTGATCGTGGGGGCGCCCCACTTCTTCTCGAGCACGACGTTCCGGCCGCGCGGGCCGAGGGTCACCTTGACCGCGTCGGCCAGGATGTTCAGGCCACGCTCGAGGCCGCGACGGGCCTCCTCGTTGAAAGCAATGATCTTTGCCATGTGTGTTTCTCGTCCCTCCCGGACGTCGTACAAGCGAATTCGTTGGCACTCGAAACGTGCGAGTGCCAAGGGATAAATTAGCACTCGCCCGTGGTGAGTGCAAGAAAGCCCGGGAGGGGCGGGAGGAGTTCGGGCTAGGCCAGGCGCACCGCTTCCGCCTGCGGGCCCTTGGCCCCTGAGCCGACCTCGAAGACGACGTGCTGGCCCTCCTCGAGCACCTTGTAGCCGCTCATGTCGATCGCCGAGTAGTGGACGAACACGTCCTGCCCCTCGCCGTCGACGGTGATGAAGCCGTAGCCCTTCTCAGCGTTGAACCACTTCACGGTTCCGTTCGCCATGTGTTACTCCCTGCTGTGTTTCTGACGGCGCCAAGAGGGCAGCCAATCCCAGATGCTAGCGGGGGCAAAACGGGCACAGAAGGGCTCACCGGCTGATTAAACACGCCGGTAACACGATCGGAACCCGGGGCGCGATTACGGGGCCGGAGTGCCCCCGGGGTAGTCGGATCCGAGCACGAGGGTGAGGGGCGAGGCGGGGAACACGTCGGGCGCCACGAGGCGGATCTCGCCGACTCCGAGGGAGACGACGACGCCGCGCGCGACATCCTCGTTGGCCGGGTCGCTGTAGTAGACGGTGGTCGTCTCGATGTCGCGCGTGGCGGCGGCGGCGCGGCCGTTGACCACCCAGCCGACGGAGGCGAGCGCGTCACCCACGGTGTCCTCGAGGTCGACCGTCGGGGTGCCGTTGAGCACCGTGACGCTGATGTTGCGGGCCGCGTCGATCGTCGTCGGGTCGAGCACCGGGTCGGCGGTCGGGGTCGGCGTCGGCGTGGGGGTGGGCGTGGGCGCGCCGTCGAAGATCGGCAGGCCCACGTTGACGCCGACGAACTTGCTCAGGCCCCAGAGCCCGCAGAAGATCAGGACGACCGTCGCGAGGAGCGAGACCAGCACGATCGTCCAGCCGCCGCCCTTCTTGCGGGGGCCGCGGTGCGCGCCGATGCGCTTGAGGTCGTCGGGAAGGGTGTCGAACCTGTCCTTCGGGTATCCGGCCATGGCTCAGTCGCTCGATTCGTCATGGGCGTTGGTGCCGCCGTGGTCGTGGGGTGTGAATGTCCGTGCGGCCCGGGCGCTCGTGCGAGCATCCCGTGCGCGCAGCAGCCGGCGGACCAGCATGGGATCGTGCCGGAGTGCCTCCGGGGTGTCGATCACCGCATTCAGGAGTTGATAATAGCGCGCGGCCGGAAGCGAAAACTGGGAGCGGATCGCCTCCTCCTTGGCGCCCGCGTGGCGCCACCACTGGCGCTCGAAGTCGAGGATGCTGCGCTCGCGTTCCGGCAGGCCGGAGTCCGGCTCCTCAGCTCGCTCCTGCGCAGACATCACCCTCCCGACCTCTGGGCAATCCTAGGACGGCTGCCGCGGTGTCAGTCGACGCGACCCGCGATGAGCGGCCCGCCGTCCTCGATGGCGGAACCGGCGTCGCCCACGACGTACGCGCCCTCGAGCGCCTCGAGGGCGCGGTCGAACCGCGCCGCGTCCGACGTGTGCATGGTGAAGAGCGGCTGGCCCTTGGTCACGGTGTCCCCGGGCTTGGCGTGCAGGTCGATGCCCGCCGCGTGGTCCACGGGGTCCTCCTTGCGCGCACGCCCGGCACCCAGGCGCCAGGCGGAGATGCCGAACGGGAGGGCGTGCTGGGTCGTGAGCACGCCGTCGCGCTCGGCGAGCACGACGTGCGACTCCTTCGCGACGGGCAGGGGCGCGTCGGGCTCCCCGCCCTGGGCCGAGATCATGGCGCGCCACGTGTCCATGGCGCGGCCGTCGGCGAGGGCGGCCTCGACGTCGGCGTCGGGCTGTCCGGCGAGGGCGAGCATCTCGCGCGCGAGGGCGACCGTGAGCTCGACGACATCCTTGGGGCCGCCGCCGGCGAGCACCTCCACCGACTCGCGCACCTCGTTGGCGTTGCCGATGGCGAGGCCGAGCGGCACGTTCATGTTGCTCAGCAGGGCGACGGTCTTGACGCCGGCATCCTTGCCGATGCGCACCATGGTCTCGGCGAGCTCGCGGCTTCGCGCCGGGTCCTGCATGAACGCGCCGGAGCCGAACTTCACGTCGAGCACGAGGGCCGCGGTGCCCTCGGCGATCTTCTTGCTCATGATCGACGAGGCGATGAGCGGGATCGCCTCCACTGTGCCCGTGATGTCGCGCAGGGCGTAGAGCTTGCCGTCGGCGGGCGCGAGGCCGGAGCCGGCCGCGCACACCACGGCGCCGACATCCTTGAGCTGCTGGTGGAACTCCTCGTTGCTGAGGTTCGCGCGCCAGCCGGGGATGCTCTCGAGCTTGTCGAGCGTGCCGCCCGTGTGGCCCAGGCCGCGGCCCGAGAGCTGCGGCACGGCGACGCCGAAGGATGCCACGAGGGGCGCGAGCGGCAGGGTGATCTTGTCGCCCACCCCGCCCGTGGAGTGCTTGTCGGTCGTGGGCTTGTCGAGGCCGTCGAAGTTGAGCGTCTCGCCGGACGCGATCATCGCGAGTGTGAGGTCGCGGATCTCCTCGCGCTCCATGCCGTTGAGGAAGATGGCCATGGTCATCGCCGACATCTGCTCGTCGGCGACGTAGCCGCGCGTGTAGGCGTCGATGAGCCAGTCGATCTGCGCCGTGCTGAGCGTGCCCTTGTCGCGCTTCGCCCGGATGAGGTCGACGACGTCGAATGCTTCAACCATTACTTCTTGTACTCCTCTAGCGTGCGAGGGCCGAACGCGTCGGGGATCACCTCGTCGATGGTCTTGATGCCCGACACCGTCTCGAGGAGCATGCCCTCGGCCGAGTGCTCGAAGAGCAGCTGGCGGCAGCGGCCGCAGGGCATGAGCGCGTTGCCGTGCCCGTCGACGCACGTGAACGCGACGAGCTTGCCGCCGCCCGTCATGTGGAGCGCTGAGACGAGGGAGCACTCCGCGCACAGCGTGAGGCCGTACGACGCGTTCTCGACGTTCGCACCCGAGAGGATGCGGCCGTCGTCGACGATCGCCGCGACCCCGACCGGGAAGTGGGAGTACGGCACGTAGGCGTGCTGGAGCGCGTCTGTGGCGACGGCCCTGAGGGCGTCCCAGTCGATCTCGGCGGTCATGATTTTATGTACGGCTTTCCGGAGGCGGCTGGTCCGCGGACCTGTCCGACGAGGCCGGCGACGGCGAAGATCGTGACGAGGTACGGGAGCATGAGCATGAACTCGGACGGCACCGGGGATCCGATGATCGAGAGCACGTTCTGCAGGTTCGACGCGAACCCGAACAGCAGCGCCGCGAATGTCGCCCTGATCGGATCCCACCGGCCGAAGATCACCGCCGCGAGGGCGATGAAGCCGGCACCCGCGGTCATCTCCTTGTTGAAGGCGCCCACCGACCCCAGCGTGAAGTAGGCACCGCCGAAGCCCGCGATCGCGCCCGCGAGCGACACGTTCCAGAACCGGGTGCGGTTCACGTTGATGCCCACGGTGTCGGCGGCCTGCGGGTGCTCGCCGACCGAGCGCAGGCGAAGGCCCCACTTCGTCTTGAACAGCGCGAACCACACGGCGGCGACCGCGATGTACATGATGTACACGATGATCGTCTGGCGGAACAGCACCGGCCCGAGGATGGGGATCTCGCTCAGCAGCGGGATGGGGATGCGCGGGAAGCGCGGCGGGCTGTTGAGCAGCTGCGCGTTGGGCGCGAGCACCTTGGAGAACAGGAAGCTCGTGAGGCCCGTGACGAGCACGTTGAGCACGACGCCGACGATGACCTGGTCGACGATGTACTTGATCGAGAACGCGGCGAGCACGAACGAGACGAGCACGCCCGCGACCGTCGCCGCCACGAGGCCCGCGACGGGCTGCTGCGTGACCGACGCGACGACCGCCGACGCGAACGCGCCGGCGAGCAGCTGGCCCTCGATCGCGACGTTGACGACGCCCACGCGCTCGGAGATCACGCCGCCGAGCGAGCCGAAGATGAGCGGCACGCTGAGCCCGACGGTTCCGATGAGCAGTCCGGGAACGGGGATCGTGGCGCCCGAGCCCGCCCACGTGAGGAAGGCCACGAGGAACAGCAGCGCGTACACGCCGAGCACCCACAGCGGCGTCTTCCGCGCGCGGTAGGAGAGGTAGGCCGAGAAGATCGCGGCCAGGAACAGCAGCACGATCACGACGGTCGTGACGACCGTCACGTCGGCCTGGAGCGCCGGCAGCTGGATGAGGTCGGTGGTCGTCGACAGCGGGAACGTCGTGATCCCCGCGCGTGCGCCCACCACGAAGATGAGCACGGCGATGATCGCGAAGATGCCCAGGCCGATGGGGGCCTTCCAGCTGCGCACGGCGGCCTTCTCGAGCACGATGGGCGCCGCGGACGGGATATGGGTGGTGTCGACGGCGCTCACTTGCTGACCTCGGCCTTCCGTGCTGCGGTGACGGGCGTGCGCACTGCCTTGACGACACCGGGGACCGGCAGTCGGAAGATGGCGCGCACGAGCGGGGGTGCTGCGATGAAGAGCACGATGAGGGACTGGACGACGAGGACGATGTCGATGGGGATGCCCTGGGCGGCCTGCATGGAGTATCCGCCGGCCTTCAGGGCGCCGAACAGGATGCCCGCGAAGAACACCCCGATCGGACGCGAGCGTCCGAGCAGCGCCACCGTGATCGCGTCGAAGCCGATGCCCGCGTCGATGCCCGCGGAGAATCCGGTGGTGACCGTGCCGAGCACCTGGTTCACCCCGGCCAGGCCGACGAGGCCGCCGGAGATGAGCATGGCGTACACGTAGATCTTCTTGACGTGGATGCCCGCGACCCTGGCCGCGTTGGGGTTCTCGCCCACGGCGCGGAACTGGAAGCCCATGCTCGAGCGGTTGATGAGGTACCAGACGTAGGCGGTCGCGGCGATCACGACCACGAACCCCCAGTGCAGGTTGTACTGCGGGCCGAAGAGGTCGGGGAAGACCGCGGTCTCGAGCATCGGCGCCGACTTCGGGTTCGTCGACCCGGGCGCCTGCAGGAGGCCCTGGGTGCGCAGCATGTAGCCGATGAGGTAGAAGCCGATGTAGTTGAGCATGATCGTCACGATCACCTCGTGCGCGCCCGTGGTGGCCTTGAGCAGGCCCACGAGTCCGCCCCAGATCGCGCCGGCGACGATACCGGCGACCACGGCGACGATGAGGTGGATGCCGAAGGGCAGCGGCCACGCGAACCCCACATACCCGGCGGCACCCGCGGCGACGAGCATCTGCCCGCGACCACCGATGTTGAACAGGCCCACCCGGAACGAGACGGCGACACCCAGGCCCGCCGCGATGAGCGGCGTCGCGAACGTCAGGGTCTCGGTCAGGGGGCGGATGCCCGCGGCGAACCCGGGCCGCTTGAAGTTGTACACCGACCCCTGGAACAGCGCCGAGTAGGCACCCGACGCCGCGTCCCAGATCGCCTTGAAGGTGTCGCCGGGACGCGAGAAGAAGTAGCCGGACGCGGCCTGCACGCTCTTGTCGGTCAGGGCGATGAGGATCGCGCCGACGAGCAGCGCGAGCAGCACCGCGAGCACGGAGATCATCGCGCTGCCGCCCATGATCTCGCGCAGCACCTGCTGCGAGCGCGAGGGCGGCGCGGCGACGGTGCCTGCCTGCCCGGGCTCGGGGTCGGTGGGCACCTGCCCCTTGGCGGGGATCTGGTCGGTCATGCCGCCGGCTCCTTCGTGCTGGATGCGATTGACGCCGGGACCTCGCCCGCCATCATGAGACCGAGTACCTCGCGCGGGGTGTCCCCCGGCACGATGCCGACGATGCCGCCGCGGTACATGACCGCGATGCGGTCGGCGAGCGCGACGACCTCGTCGAGCTCGGTGGAGACGACGATGACGGGCACGCCCGCATCCCTCGTCTCGACGATGCGCGTGTGCACGAACTCGATCGAGCCGACGTCGAGGCCGCGCGTGGGCTGGGCCGCGACGAAGAGCCTGAGGTTGCGGCTGAGCTCGCGCGCGAGCACGACCTTCTGCTGGTTGCCGCCCGAGAGGCGGCCGACGTGGGTCGTGATGCCCTGGGCGCGGATGTCGAACTCCGTGACCTTCTCCTCGGCGAAGGCCGCGAGGTCCTTGAGCTGGAGGGTGCCCGCCTTGACGAACGGCGGCTTGTCCGACCTGTCGAGCATGAGGTTCTCGGCGATCGTGAACTCGGCGACGAGGCCGTCCTCCTTGCGGTCCTCGGGCACGAACCCGACTCCCGCGTCGAGCACGTGCCGCACCGACTTGCCGCGCAGCGAGGCGCCGTCGAGGGTGATCGTGCCGGTGACCTTCTTCTGCAGGCCGATGATCGCCTCGGTGAGCTCGGTCTGGCCGTTGCCCTGCACGCCGGCGATCGCGAGGATCTCGCCCTCGCGCACCTCGAAGCTCACGTTGTTGACGACGATCTGGTTGCGCACGTCGATGACGCTGAGGTTCTCGACGACGAGGCCCGCCGCACCCGGCTTGGCCGGACCCTTGTCGACGGTCAGGTCGACCGCGCGGCCGACCATGAGCGAGGCGAGCTCGGCGTTCGTCGCGGTCGGCTCGGCCTCGCCGACGACCTTGCCGAGGCGGATGACCGTGATGCGGTCGGCGACCTCGCGCACCTCGCGGAGCTTGTGGGTGATGAAGACGATGGAGGTGCCCGACTCCTTGAGCTGGCGCATGATGACCATGAGCTCGTCGGTCTCCTGCGGCGTGAGCACGGCCGTCGGCTCGTCGAAGACGAGCACCTTGGCGTCGCGCGAGAGCGCCTTGATGATCTCGACGCGCTGCTGCACGCCGACGGGCAGGTCGTCGACGAGCGCGTCGGGGTCGACGTCGAAGCCGAACCTCGCCGAGATCTCGCGCACCTTGTCGCGCGCGGCGCTCAGGTCGAGCAGGCCGGGTCCGCGGGTCTGCTCGTGGCCGAGCATGACGTTCTCCGCGACCGTGAACACGGGGATGAGCATGAAGTGCTGGTGCACCATGCCGATGCCGGCGTTCATGGCGTCGCCCGGTCCCGCGAAGTGCTGGACGACGTCGTCCAGCAGGATCTCGCCCTCGTCGGCCTGGTAGAGGCCGTAGAGCACGTTCATCAGGGTGGACTTGCCCGCCCCGTTCTCGCCCAGGAGGCAGTGGATCTCGCCCGGCTCGACCGTGAGGTCGATGTGGTCGTTGGCGACCAGCGAACCGAACCTCTTGGTGATTCCGCGAAGTTCTAGCTTCATGTGAACCAATCTAATCTGCGGACTTCGTCGGCCGCGTAGGGGCAAGTTAACGAGGTCGGGGAGGCCAGCGCAAGCTGGCCTCCCCGACCGGTACTACGAGTGACTAGCCGAGGTACGACTTGACGGTGATCGAACCGTCGATGATCGAGGCCTTGATCTTGTCGAGCTCGCCCTGGAGGTCGGGCGAGACCTTCGAGGCGAAGTTGTGGAAGTCGGCGACGCCGACTCCGTCGTTCTCGAGCGTGCCGATGTAGGCGTCGCTCGAGAAGTCACCGTTCGCGGCAGCGGTCACGACGTCGGTCGTGGCCTGCTTGATGCCCTTGAGGATCGACGTGAGGATGATGTCATCCGTGGTCGGGTCGGTGACGAACAGGTCGGCGTCGACACCGACGAGGGCGATGTCCTTGCCCGAGTCGGCGATCGCCGCGACGGCGCTCTGGTAGATCGGTCCACCGACCGGGAGCAGCACGTCGGCGCCCTGGTCGATGAAGTTCTGCGCCGTCGACTTCGCGACGTCGTTGGCCTCGAAGCCACCGGTCAGGGTGTAGGCGTCGGGGTTGGCCGGGTCGTAGCCGAGGAGCTGGACAGAGGTGCCCTTCTGCTCGTTGTAGTAGGCGATGCCCTGCGCGAAGCCGTCGGAGAAGATCGCGACGGTCGGGAAGTTCATGCCGCCCCAGGTCGCGATGATGCCGGCCTTGGAGTAGCTCGCCGCGGCGTAGCCGACGAGGAACGCCGCCTGGGCCGTGTTGAACACGATGGGCTTGATGTTGGGCGCGTCGACCTTGCCGTCGAAGTCGTTGTCCGCCGCGTCGTCGATGATGGCGAACTCGACGTCGGGGTTGGCGAGCGCGGCCTCGACCGTGGCGGCCGAGAGGGCGAAGCCGACCGTGACGATCAGGTTGCAGCCCTGGTCGACGAGGTTCTGGATGTTCGGGGCGTAGTCGGTCTCAGCGTCCGACTGGACGGTGATGGCCTCGGTGCCGAGCGACTTGGCCGCGTCGTTGATGCCCTCGTACCCGAGCTGGTTGAACGACTTGTCGTCGAAACCGCCGAGGTCGGAGACCATGCAGGGGGTGAAGTCGACAGCGGCGTCGCCGCCCTCCTCCGGAGCTTCGGGTGCTGCTGCGCAACCGGCGAGCACGAGTGCGCTCGATCCGATCAGTGCGATACCGCCGAGTACGCGGCCGCGAGAGGTGATTCTCAAGGTGTCCTCCAAGGTGATGCCCGACGAGGTGGGCCGGGTCATGGTGCGTAAAAGATTACATACAGTTACGTCGCCCGGAACAGACAATTCGAGGCCGTCGCCTAATGGTTACAAACTCGCGACGGCCCCGAAATACGCCTGACACAGTGCGGGCCCCGAAAGGCCCGCACCGCGTGTGCTACTTGGGGGTGTTCGGGCTCGTGACCGTGAGCGCGCCGCTGATGATGTCGGCCCGCAGCTGGTCGATCTCGGCGCCCAGCTCGGGGCTCACCTTGCTCGCGAGGTCGTGGAACGGGGCGATGTCGACCCCGCCGTTCTCGAGGGTGCCGACGAACTGCTTGTTGTCGAACGTGCCGTCGATGCTCGACTTCACGATCTCGACGACGGCGTCGCCGGTGTTCTTGAGCACCGAGGTCAGCAGCACCGGGCGGTACTGCGGGTCGAGCACGTCGTAGCCGTCCGAGTCGACCCAGATGACCGAGACGGTGCCGTTCGAGTCGAGCGCGGCCTGGGCGGAGCCCTCGCCGACCTGGCCCGCGACGGGCAGGATGACGTCGGCGCCCTGGTCGATGAAGCCCTGCGTGGTCACGAGGCCCTTGTTGATGTCCTCGAAGTCGCCCGTGAAGACGCCGTCCTGCGCCGCCTTGTCCCAGCCGAGCGCGACGACCGAGGTGCCGTGCACCTCGTTGTACTTCGCGACGCCGTCGACGAAGCCGTCCATGAAGAGCGTGACGGGCGGCTGGTTGCCGCCGCCGAAGGTCGCGACCTTGCCGGTCTTGCTCACACCCGCGGCGAGGTAGCCCGCGAGGAACGCGGCCTGGGCCGTGTCGAACACGATGGGCTTGACGTTGGGCGCGTCCACGACCTCGTCCACGATCGCGAAGTCGGTGTCGGGGTTCTTGGCGGCCTGGTCGGCGGTCGCGGGGGCGAGCTCGTAGCCGACGGTGAGCACGAAGCCGCAGCCCGTGTCGACGGCCTGCTGCACGTTGGGCGCGAGGTCGGTCTCCGAGTTCGAGACGAGCACGTCGACCCCGATGCCGTAGTCGGTGGCGGCCTTCTGCAGGCCCTTCCAGCTCGCGTCGTTGAACGAGCGGTCGTCGAGGCCGCCCGAGTTCGTGACCATGCGGGCGCAGAACTGCTCGCCGGAACCGTTCTCACCGGGCTTCTCGGGGGCGGGGGCGCATCCTGCGAGCAGGAGCGCTGCAGCACCGAGCACGGCGCTCGCGCGGAAAGCAATTGACTTCGACATGGTGTCGGTCTCCTTGTGACTGAACCGCCTGGTCGGCGGTGGACTGGAATCGACGCTAGCCATCTCGGGCAGTACGTGAACGGGCGTCGTCTCCCGCGGAAACCCTTCGTTACACGTTCGTTACCGGTATCGCCCTACAGCACGTCGTTCGAGCCGGAGACCTTGAGCGCGTCGACCACGGCCTTGACCCGCTGCGCGTGCGCCGTGGTCGTGACGAGCAGGGCGTCGGGGGTGTCGACGACCACGATGTCGGTCACGCCGATGAGCGAGATGAGCCTGTCGCTCTGGCTCACGACGACCCCCGTCGACGAGTCGGCGAGCACGCGCGCGTTGACCCCGAGGATGGCGAGATCCGACTTGCGGCCGCCCGAGTGCAGCTTCGCGATGGAGGCGAAGTCGCCCACGTCGTCCCAGTCGAAGTCGCCGGGGATGACGACGAGCCGCCCCTGTGCGGCGGCGGGCTCGGCCACGGAGTAGTCGATCGCGATCTTGGTGAGGCGCGGCCACACCTTGTCGACGACGGCGCCCCGGCGCGGCGTGTCCCACGCCTCCGCGAGCTCCGTGAGCCCCTCGAGCAGCTTCGGCTGGGACTCGCCGAGCTGGGCGAGCAGCACCTCCGCGCGGGCGATGAACATGCCGCCGTTCCACAGGTGGTTGCCGTCGGCGAGGTAGCGCTCGGCGGTGGCGAGGTTGGGCTTCTCGACGAACGACTCGGCGAGCACGGCGTTGGGCGCCCCGTCGATCGCGACCGGTGCTCCGCAGTGGATGTACCCGAAGCCGACCGCCGGCTCGGTGGGGGTGATGCCGATCGTGGCGATGTAGCCCGCACGCGCGGCGGCGACCCCCTCGCCGACGGCGCGGCGGAACCCGCGCTGGTCGCGGATGACGTGGTCGGCCGCGAACGACCCCATGATGACGTCGGGGTCGCGGCGGTGCAGGATGGCCGCCGCGAGTCCGATGGCGGCCGACGACTCCTTCGGCTCGCTCTCGAGCACGACGTTGGGGTCGGAGAGCTCGGGCAGCTGCTCCTCGACCGCCGCGCGGTGGGCGCGGCCCGTGACGACCATGATGCGGTCGGGGCCGGAGAGCGGCGCGAGCCTGTCCCACGTGTCGCGCAGGAGGGTCTGGCCGGATCCCGTGAGGTCGTGCAGGAACTTGGGCGCGTCGGCGCGCGAGAGCGGCCACAGGCGTGATCCGATCCCGCCCGCGGGGATCACGCTGTAGAAGTCGTCGAACGCCTTCGCACTGGTCATAGCGACAAACATAGACTTTAAGGAGGAGTTCACCGGGCATCCATGGCGTCGGAGGCCTGCGTCCACGGGCGGTTAATACCGTCGGGAGCATGCGAGTAGTCGTCGTCAGCGAAAGCTTCCTGCCCACGATCAACGGAGTCACCAACAGCGTCAAGAAGGTGCTCGACCACCTCGCCGCGAACGGCCACGATGCCATGGTCATCGTGCCCGCGGCCGGCGCCCCCACCCACTACGCGGGGTTCCCCGTGCACGAGGTCCCCGCCCTCGCCTACCGGCAGTTCCCCATGGGCCTGCCCAACCCGCTCGTGCAGCGGCTCATCGCCGACTTCCGGCCCGACGTCATCCACGCCGCATCCCCCTTCCTGCTGGGGGCGCAGGCGATCGCGGCCGGCAACCGGCTGGGCATCCCGTCGGTCGCCATCTTCCAGACCGACGTCGCGGGCTACGCGCGCCGCAACCACCTCGGCGCCCTCACGCGCGTCGCCTGGCGCATAGTCCGCTGGATCCACGAGGGCGCCGACCTCACGCTCGTGCCCTCGAGCTCGTCGATGGCCGACCTCGAGGCCGCGGGCATCCACCGCCTCGCCCGCTGGGGACGCGGCGTCGACCTCACCACCTACCACCCGCGCAACCGGCAGGATGCGGCCGTCCGCCGCCTGCGCGAGCGCCTCGCCCCCCGCGGCGAGGTGCTCGTGGGCTACGTCGGCCGCCTGGCCCCCGAGAAGCAGGTCGAGCGCATGGCCGCGCTGCGCGGGCTCGACGGCATCCGCCTCGTCATCGTGGGCGACGGGCCGTCGCTGCCCTCGGTGCGGCGCGAGCTCGACGGGATGCCCGTGACCTACCTCGGGGCCCTCGGCGGAGCCGAGCTGGCGGCGGCGTACGCGAGCTTCGACGTGTTCCTGCACACGGGCACCGAGGAGACGTTCGGGCAGACCGTGCAGGAGGCGCACGCCACGGGCATCCCCGTCGTCGCGCCGCACGCGGGCGGACCCATCGACCTCGTCGACCACGGCGTGAACGGCTACCTCTTCTCCCCCGACGACGACGGCCAGCTGCGGGCGTACGTCGAGGCCCTCGTGCTCGACGGCGAGCTGCGCGCCCGCATGGGCGAGGCCGGGCGGCGCACGGTGCTCGGCAAGTCGTGGAGCTCGGTGTGCGACGAGCTCGTGGCGCACTACGAGGCCGCCGTCGTGCGGCGCGCGACGCCGGTCGCACTGTAAAGAATCCGGCTTCTTGCCGAAAGTATCTTGAGGTCGAGCTATTTAGGTCGTCCTAAGCGGCGATGGCCCATCCGTCCGAATACACTGGAAGCGTCCGCTTTCCGGACTAAACCCGGCCGCACGGCAGTAGCCGCGGCCCTCATTCCGCAAGGAGGGGTTGCTCGTGCCAGAGAAGACGGCGGGTACCCTGGCGGCCGACAAGGCCGCCGCGCCCAAGATCAGCATGCCGAGAAGGCCCGCGGGTACGTTGTACCGCGGCCGGGAGGGCATGTGGTCGTGGGTGCTGCACCGCATCACCGGTGTGGCGATCTACTTCTTCCTGCTCGTGCACATCCTCGACACCGCGCTCGTGCGCGTGAGCCCCGAGGCGTACAACGCGGTGATCAACACCTACAAGACGCCCCTCATGGGCCTCGGTGAGATCGCCCTCGTCGCGGCGATCGGCCTGCACGCGCTCAACGGCCTGCGCATCATCCTCATCGACTTCTGGAGCGTCGGCACCAAGCACCAGCGCCTCATGTTCTGGATCGTCATCGCCCTGTGGCTGGTCCTCCTCGCGGGCTTCGTGCCGCGCCAGCTCATGCACATCTTCGGAGCCCACTGATGAGCCTCATCGAAGCACCCCGTTCCCCCGGCATCCAGCGCCGAACGAAGCGCGGCATCAACTGGGAGAAGTGGGGCTGGATCTACATGCGCGCGAGCGGCGTCGTGCTCGTCGTGCTCATCTTCGGCCACCTGTTCGTCAACCTCGTCGCGGGCGAGGGCGTCAAGGCCATCGACTTCGCGTTCGTCGCGGGCAAGCTCGCCGACCCGTTCTGGGTCGTGTGGGACACGCTGCTGCTGTGGCTCGCCCTCATCCACGGCGCCAACGGCATCCGCACCATCATCAACGACTACGCCAACCAGCCCGTCGTGCGCCGCATCCTGCTCGGCGCCGTCGCGGTCTCCACGGCCGTCCTGCTCATCCTGGGAACCCTTGTGATCTACACGTTCGACCCCTGCCCCGCCGGCTCTCCCGCCGACCTCCTCCCCAGCTTCTGCCCGGTGCCCTAGTGGCCGGCCAGTATGAGGACGGGTCGGTCGTCGACGGCGTCCACTACCACCAGTTCGACGTCGTCATCGTGGGCGCCGGCGGCGCCGGCATGCGCGCGGCGATCGAGGCAGGACCCCACGCCCGCACCGCGGTGATCTCCAAGCTCTACCCGACGCGCTCCCACACGGGCGCGGCGCAGGGCGGCATGGCCGCGGCCCTCGCGAACGTCGAGGAGGACAACTGGGAGTGGCACACCTACGACACCGTCAAGGGCGGTGACTACCTCGTCGACCAGGACGCGGCCGAGATCCTCGCCAAGGAGGCCATCGACGCGGTCATCGACCTCGAGAACATGGGCCTGCCGTTCAACCGCACGCCCGACGGCAAGATCGACCAGCGCCGCTTCGGCGGGCACACGCGCGAGCACGGCAAGGCGCCCGTGCGCCGCGCCTGCTACGCCGCCGACCGCACGGGCCACATGATCCTGCAGACGCTGTACCAGAACTGCGTCAAGCTGGGCATCAACTTCTTCAACGAGTTCTACGTGCTCGACATGGTCATGACCGAGGTCGACGGCGTCGAGCAGCCCAGCGGCGTCGTCGCCTACGAGCTCGCGACGGGCGACCTGCACGTCTTCCAGGCGAAGGCGATCGTCTACGCGACGGGCGGCTTCGGCAAGATCTTCAAGACGACGTCGAACGCGCACACCCTCACGGGCGACGGCGTCGGCATCATCTGGCGCAAGGGCCTGCCCCTCGAGGACATGGAGTTCTTCCAGTTCCACCCGACCGGGCTCGCGGGCCTGGGCATCCTGCTCTCCGAGGCCGCCCGAGGCGAGGGCGCGATCCTGCGCAACGCGTCGGGCGAGCGCTTCATGGAGCGCTACACGCCGACCCTCAAGGACCTCGCGCCGCGCGACATCGTCGCCCGCTCGATGGCCCTCGAGATCCGCGAGGGCCGCGGCGCCGGACCGAACAAGGACTACGTCTACCTCGACATCACGCACCTCGAGCCCGCGGTGATCGACGAGAAGCTGCCGGACATCACGGAGTTCGCCCGCACCTACCTCGGCGTCGAGCCCTACACCGAGCCCGTGCCCGTGCTCCCCACCGCGCACTACGCGATGGGCGGCATCCCGACGAACAACGACGCCCAGGTGCTGCGCGACAACACGACGGTCGTGCCGGGCCTCTTCGCCGCCGGCGAGTGCGCGTGCGTCTCGGTGCACGGCTCCAACCGCCTCGGCACCAACTCGCTGCTCGACATCAACGTGTTCGGCAAGCGCGCCGGCCGCAACGCGGTCGCATACGCCCAGACCGCGGAGTTCACCCCTCTTCCGGAGAACCCTGCCGCGGGCGTGCAGGCCCTGCTCGACGGCGTGCGCTCCGGCGACGGCTCCGAGCGGATCGCCGCGATCCGCAAGGAGCTGCAGGACTCCATGGACCGCAACGCGCAGATCTTCCGCACGGATGAGACGCTCGGCGAGGTCACCGAGGTCATCGAGAAGCTCCGCGCCCGCTACAAGAACATCCAGGTCATGGACAAGGGCAAGCGCTTCAACACCGACCTCCTCGAGGCGGTCGAGCTGGGCTTCCTGCTCGACCTGGCCGAGGTGCTCGTCTACTCGGCCCGCGCGCGCAAGGAGTCCCGTGGTGGACACATGCGCGAGGACTACCCGAAGCGCGACGACGAGAACTTCCTCGTGCACACGATGGCCTACCTCGTGGGCGACCCCGAGTCGGCGGACGCGGGCGAGCACATCCGCCTCGACTGGAAGCCCGTCGTGATCACGAACTACCCGCCGATGGAGAGAAAGTACTGATGTCCAACGCAGTCATGGAGTCCAAGCCGAGCGTGCCGGAGGAGATTCCGACCTTCACCGCGACGCTCATCATCCGCCGCTTCGACCCGGACGTTGACTCCGAGCCGCGCTGGCAGGACTTCGACGTCGAGCTGCACGGCACCGACCGCGTGCTCGACGCGCTCCACAAGATCAAGTGGGAGCAGGACGGCTCGCTCACGTTCCGCCGCTCGTGCGCCCACGGCGTGTGCGGCTCGGACGCCATGCGCATCAACGGCCGCAACCGGCTCGCGTGCAAGACCCTCATCAAGGATCTCGACATCACGCAGCCGATCTACGTCGAGGCGATCAAGGGCCTGCCCCTCGAGAAGGACCTCGTCGTCGACATGGAACCGTTCTTCGACTCCTTCAAGTCGGTGAACCCGTTCCTCATGGCCGACTCCGCGCCCAAGAGCGGCAAGGAGCGCACCCAGAGCCCCGTGGAGCGCGCCCGCTTCGACGACACGACCAAGTGCATCCTGTGCGCCGCGTGCACGTCGAGCTGCCCCGTGTTCTGGACCGACGGCCAGTACTTCGGCCCGGCGGCGATCGTCAACGCGCACCGCTTCATCTTCGACTCCCGCGACGACAACGCGCAGGTGCGCCTCGACATCCTCAACGACAAAGAGGGAGTGTGGCGCTGCCGCACGACCTTCAACTGCACCGACGCGTGCCCCCGCGGCATCCAGGTGACGCAGGCGATCGCCGAGGTCAAGCAGGCCATCCTGCGCGGCAAGCCCTAGCCCCGTCCTCCACCGCTTTCTGCGGGCAGCTTGCCGAGGTGCGACGAACGTTCGTCGCGGCTCGGCAGGATGCCCGCAGAGTGCGTTAACGGGAACCAGCCCCGCCGCGCGTTCTGGGGGCGCTCGGCGGGGCCGCTGCCTCCCGAGTGACGTCGTGGAGGCGGGACGGGTAGTCCTACCTAAGAGACGCGGGAACCGTCGAACTATGACGCGGGTCAGCCGACGAGGTTGATCGCGATGCCACCCGAGCTTCCGGCGAGTCCGAGCGGGCGGATGAGCGCGTCGATGAGCTGGTCGACGGTGCCGAGCACCCCGCCCAGCAGCCCGCCCGCACCCAGCAGCCCCTTGAGGTACTGGCGGTCGACGGTCTGCACGAGGTCGAGCGAGGCGAGCCCGCCCGGGATCGCCGAGGCGCTGATCGCGTAGTTGCCGTCCGCGTCGACCGTCGTCGTCGCGTACACCTGGCCGAGGGCCTGCAGCGAGAGGTGCGCGCCGGGGGTGCCGGTGCCCGTGAGGCTCAGCGAGATCGTGGCGAGCTGGCCGTCGTCGGTGATGGTGTCCACGACCGATCCGACGACCGTGCCGACCCCGCCCACGACCCCGTCGACGTTCGACGGGTCCACGGGCGACGAGGTGGGCGCACCCGCGGCCGGCGCGGTGCCGTCGGTCGTCGCGGTGCTCGGGCCCGTCGCATCCGACTGCCTGGTGTCAGAGGATGCCGTCGTGTCGTCGGTGGCGGGAGGGGCCGTCGCGGCGATGCCGCCGCCGATCGCGGCCACGATCGCGAGGCTGCCGACGAGGGCGGCCGGGGCCGCGACCGTGCCGAAGATGCCGAGGCCGCCCGCGGCGCTCGTGACCGCCGCCGCGCCGGCGCCGATGGCCTCCGGGAGCGCGGGGATCGCGTCGGCCGCCGCGGCCATCGCCGACCCGGCGTGGCCGAACGTCGCGAGCATGGCGCCGCCCGCGACCCCTCCGAGCAGGATGGGCAGCATGACGAGGGCGAGGCGCGAGCCGACCTCGTCGACCTCCTCGTTGATGATCTGGCACTTCGAGCACGTCGCGAGGTGGAACGCCATGCGCTCCGTGTCGCGCGAGCCGAGGCTGTCGCGCGCGTGGTCGCCCATGCGCGAGATGGCCCACTGGCACTCGCCCGAGGCCGAGGCGTCGTTGATGTGGGCCTGCAGCCACGCCTTGCGCAGCCCCTCACGGGCGCGGTGCGAGAGCGCGGCGACGCCGTTGGCGGTCATGCCGAGGATGGGCGCGACCTCGTGGGGGTCCATGCTCTCCACCTCGGTGTACCAGAGCACGGACTGCCAGCGGTCGGGCAGGCTGCGGAACGCGCGCGCCGTCAGCGTGCGGTCGAGGGCGAGGGCTGCGGGATCGTCGAGCGTGTCCGGATCCTCGAAGTCGGCGATGTCATCCACCTGGACGTCCCTTGATTTGGCGCCCCAGGTCGATGCGAGATTGCGGATTGTCGTATAGAGGTACGGCCGGAATGCCCCGGTCGGGCCGCCGCCCGCCAGAACACGCTGATAGATACGGGTGTAGGCCTCGGAGACGAGGTCATCTGCATCTATGGACGACGTGAACTGGCGGGCGACTCGTGCCCCCGAACGGTAATGACGGCGCCACAGCTCTGCGAACGCGCGCTGATCCCCCGATCGCGTGCGCTCGACGAGCGCCTCGTCCGAAGTGGTTGGCTCCGGACTCTCATTTCCGTTCATCCCCCTGATCCATTCCCGGGTCCTCTTTGATTGTCCCCTGTGGGATGAAGGTTGCACTAGTACTTCCTTCATAGGGAGAGACCCCAGTTGTGGTGGGTTATGACGCAGCTTCACCATTGTCGTTGACCCCCCTTTCGGGGGGCCACGCTAACACCTCAGGCGCTTGCGGCAGCCCTCCTTGCGCTCGCGGCGTCCGATGCGGCAAGGGCCGCCGCGGCCTTCGCGCGGGCCTGCTCGAGGGTCACCTCGGCGAGCTCCGCACGCACGTCGGCGAGCGCCGCGGGCGTCATCGAGAGCGTCGTCGCGCCGAGGCCGACGAGCACTACCGCGAGCTGCGGGTCGGCGGCGGCCTCTCCGCAGATGCCCACTCCCTTGCCCGCGGCGGCACCCGCGTCGCCCAGCAGCTTGACGAGCCTGAGGACCGCGGGATGCCACGGGTCCTGGTAGCTCGCGACCGAGCCGAGCATCCGGTCGGCGGCGAGCGTGTACTGCGTGAGGTCGTTCGTGCCGATGGACACGAAGTCCGCGGCCGCGAGCACCTGGTCGGCCATGACCGCGAGGGACGGCACCTCCGCCATGACCCCCACGGTCTTGAGGCCGAGCGTCTTGCCGAGCTTCACGAAGTACTTGGTCTCCTCGGCGTCGGCGACCATGGGCGCCATGACCCAGAGGTCGGCCTCCGTGGCATCCTGCGCGCCCTTGAGGGCCGTGAGCTGGTCGAGCAGGATCTGCTCGCTCGCCCGCAGGGCCCGCAGGCCGCGCAGGCCGAGGGCCGGGTTCTCCTCGTGCGCGGAGTTGAGGAAGGCGAGGGGCTTGTCGGCCCCCGCGTCGAGCGCGCGCACGACGACCTTCTTGCCGGGGAAGTAGGAGAGCAGCTCGGTGTACTTGGCCTGCTGCTCCGCGACGGTCGGGGCCGTCTTCGAGTCGAGGAACAGGAACTCCGTGCGGAACAGTCCCACGCCCTCGGCGCCGAGCTCGACCGCGCCCGGGCCGTCCTTGGGCGAGCCCACGTTGGCGAGGAGCGGCACCTTCGTGCCGTCGGCGAGCGCGCCGTCGACGATGGGGATCGTCGACGCCGCGGCGCGTGCCGCGACGCGCGAGTTCGCGTCGGCGACGAGCGCGTCGGCGGGGTCGGCGGTCACGAGGCCCGCGGGCGCGTCGAGCACGACGACCGTGCCGTCGGCGAGGTCGAGCGCTCCCGTGACGCCCACGATGGCGGGGATCGACTTCGCGCGCGCGAGGATGGCGGTGTGGCTCGTGGGCCCGCCGTCGCGGGTGATGAGGCCGAGCACCTTGTCGAGGTCGAGGAGGGCCGTGTCGGCGGGGGCCAGGTCGGGGGCGACGAGGATGAACGGGGTGTCGCTCGTGGGGACGCCCGGTGCGGGCACGCCCCGCAGGTGCGCGATGATGCGCTGCGCGACATCCCCGAGATCCGTCGCGCGCTCGGCCATGTAGCCGCCCATGCCGATGAGGATCTCCTGGAACGCGGAGAACGCCTCGAACACCGCGCGCTCGCCCGTCGTGCCGGAGTCGATGCGCGCCCTCACGTCGTCGGTGAGCGTCGGGTCCTGCGCCATCATCGACGCGGCCTCGAGCACGGCCTGCGCGTCACCGCCGGCCTTCGCCCCCTTCGCGGCGAGCTCGGCGGAGACCGCGGACAGCGACTCCTCCACACGCGCGAACTCGGCCGCGGCGTCGCCGGAGTGGCTCGCGGCGTCGGGCTCGGGCAGGGGGTCGGGCATCCTCAGGATCGGGCCGACCGCTATTCCGCGGCCAACGCCAACACCGTGCAGTTCCATCCAGTGGTCCTCTCCGTCGAAGTTGCCCACGGCCAGCCTAGCTATGGTGGGGGGATGACGCTGAAGCAGCGGATCGCCGCCGTGACCGCCTGGGTCACGGCCCTCAAACCGGTGCGCGTGTTCCTGCAGTACAACGCGAAGGGCGGGCCGCTCCTGGCCGCCGGCCTCAGCTACCAGGCGCTCTTCGCCGTGTTCGCGGCGATCTGGGTCGGGTTCTCGATAGCCGGGTTCGCGATCAGCGCCAACCCCGAGCTCGAGTCGGCCTTCCTCCGGCTGCTCGCGACCAACGTGCCCGGCCTCATCGACAGCGGCGACGGCGGCGCCATCGACGCCAAGGCCCTCCTCTCGACGGGCGTGCTCTCGTGGACCGGTGCGATCGCCGCCGTCGGCCTCCTCTTCACCGCGCTCGGCTGGCTCGCCTCGGGGCGCGACGCCGTGCGCATCCTGTTCGGGCTGCCGACCGCGCCCACCAACTTCCTGCTGCTCAAGCTCAAAGACCTCGGGCTCGCGCTCGGCTTCGGGGCGGCGATGGTGCTCTCCGCCGCGCTCTCGGTCTTCAGCACGGCGGCGCTCGGCGAGGTGTTCGACTGGCTCGGGGTCGACCGCGGGTCCATGGCCGCGACGCTCGCCGTGCGCGGGCTCGGCCTCGTCATCGTGCTGCTCCTCGACGCGGTCGTGCTCGGTGTCTTCTACCGCGTGGTCTCGGGCATCACCATCCCCTTCCGCCAGCTCGCGCAGGGCGTGCTGCTCGCGGGCCTGGCCCTCGGAGTGCTGCAGGCGCTCGGCAGCACGCTGCTCGGCGGGGCCACGAGGAACCCCCTGCTCGCGTCGTTCGCGGTCATCATCGGACTGCTCATCTGGTTCAACCTCGTGTGCCAGGTCACCCTGCTCGGGGCCACGTGGATCGCCGTGAGCTCCGACGACGCGGGCGTCGACCTGCAGGGCCGCCGCACCAAGAAGGGACGCCCCTCGGGCGTCGGTGCCGCGCTCTAGGCTCGGTGGCATGGTCCGTATCGCAACCGTCAACACCAACGGCGTGCGCGCCTCGTTCCGCAAGGGCATGGGCGAGTGGCTCGCCGCGCGCGACGTCGACATCCTCGCCATGCAGGAGGTGCGCGCCTCCACGGAAGACCTCGAGCAGCTCCTCGGGCCGGAGTGGGACATCCTGCACGACGCCGCCACCGCCAAGGGCCGCGCGGGGGTCGCCCTCGCCTCGCGCAGCAAGGCGTCCATCCACCGCGTCACGTTCGGCGCCGACGACTTCGACAGCGCCGGCCGCTGGCTCGAGGCCGACTACGAGGTGGGCGGCAGGGTCGTCACGGTCGTGAGCACCTACGTGCACACGGGCGAGGTCGACACCCCCAAGCAGGACGAGAAGTGGAAGTTCCTCGACGCCATGGAGGCGAGGATGCCCGAGCTCGTCGCCCACAGCCCCCTCGCCCTCATCGTGGGCGACCTCAACGTGGGCCACCGCGAGCTCGACATCCGCAACTGGCGGGGCAACCGCAAGAACTCCGGGTTCCTCCCGCGCGAGCGCGCGTACTTCGACAGGTTCTTCGGTCCCGCCGAGCCGTTCGAGGCCGTCGACGGCACCGTGGGGCCGGGCCTCGGCTGGGTCGACGTGGGGCGCCGCTGGGCGGGCGAGGTCGACGGGCCGTACACGTGGTGGTCGCAGCGCGGCCAGGCCTTCGACAACGACACGGGCTGGCGCATCGACTACCACATGGCCTCGCCCGAGCTCGCGGCGACGGTCACCAACTACGCGGTCGACAGGGCAGAGGCGTACGACAAGCGGTGGAGCGACCACTCGCCGGTCGTGGTCGACTACAGCCTTTAAGCTGGGGGGATGAGTAAGCCCCGTCTCTTCTCCGGCATGCAGCCCTCCGCCGCATCACTCCAGATCGGCAACTACATCGGGGCGCTGCTGCAGTGGAAGCAGATGCAGGAGACGCACGACGCCGTCTTCTGCGTCGTCGACCAGCACGCGATCACGGCGCCGCAGGATCCGGCCCAGCTGCGCGAGGCCACCCGCCGCACCGCCGCGCAGTACATCGCCGCGGGCATCGACCCGGCCCGCTCCATCCTCTTCGTGCAGTCGCACGTCGCCGCGCACGCCCAGCTCGCGTGGGTGCTCAACAGCATCACCGGCTACGGCGAGGCGAGCAGGATGATCCAGTTCAAGGAGAAGTCGGCGAAGCAGGGCGCTGACAGCACGAACGTCGCCCTCTTCGCCTACCCCATCCTCCAGGCGGCGGACATCCTGCTCTACGACACGACCGTCGTGCCCGTGGGCGAGGACCAGCGCCAGCACATCGAGCTCACGCGCGACCTCGCCGTGCGTTTCAACCAGCGCTTCGGCGACACCTTCGTGATCCCGGAGGCGAGCATCCAGAAGGAGACCGCCAAGGTCTACGACCTGCAGGAGCCCGCCAACAAGATGAGCAAGTCCGCGTCGAGCGAGAAGGGCGTCGTGTGGCTGCTCGACGACCCCGCTGCAAGCGCCAAGAAGATCAAGTCGGCCACGACGGACAGCGAGGGCAGCGTGCGCTACGACGTCGCGGAGAAGCCCGGCATCTCGAACCTGCTCACGATCTACTCGGTGCTCTCGGGGCAGTCGATCCCGTCGCTCGAGGACGAGTACGCGGGCCGCGGCTACGGCGACTTCAAGGCGGGGCTCGCGGAGGTCGTCGTCGAGACCTTCGGGCCGATCCGTGCGCGCGCCCTCGAGCTTCTCGACGACCGGGCCGAGCTCGACCGCATCCTCGCCGGCAACGCCGACCGGGCCGCCGAGATCGCGGATGCGACGCTCGCGCGCGCGTACGACCGGATCGGGTTCCTCCCCCGCGCATGATCCCCGTGACGCTCACGACGCCGCGGCTCGTGCTCGACCAGCCGACCCTCGCCGACGTCGAGCTCATCGCGAAGTACTGCTCCGACCCGCTGTTCGAGCAGTACATGAACACGCCCTGGCCGTACGAGCGCAAGCACGCGCTGCACTTCGTCGAGTCGTACGTGCCCATCGGCTGGGAGGACGACCGGGAGTTCACGTGGGCGATCCGCGCCGACGGCGAGTTCGTGGGCGTCGTCGGCTACCGCGAGGAGACGCGCGACATCGGGTACTGGCTCGGCGCCCCGCACCGCGGCGCCGGGATCATGACCGAGGCGGCGACCGCGGTCGTCGACTGGCTGTTCGAGCAGGGCCGGTCGGAGATCGCGTGGGAGTGCATCCCCGGCAACACCGCGTCGGCCTCGGTCGCCCGCAAGCTCGGCTTCGCCTTCGCGGGCGAGGGGCCGTCGGCGCTCACCTCGCGCGACGGCGGCACCGCGACGGCGTGGCACGGCACGCTCACGGCCGCCGACCGCGCCGAGAAGCCGGGATGGCCGCGATGATCCGCGTCGTGCTGTTCGACCTCGACGACACGCTGTTCCACCACCGCCAGGCCGTGCGCGACGGGATCACCGCGCACGTAGCGGCGACGCTTCCCGGCGTGGATGCCCGCCCGCACGCCGACCGCTGGGACGAGCTCGAGGAGCTGCACTACCACCGCTACCTCACCGGCGAGCTCGACTACCTCGGCCAGCGCCGCGCGCGCGCCCGCGACTTCATGGCGGGGTTCGGCCACTCCTTCGCCGACGACGCGGCGGCCGAGGAGTGGTTCGAGGTGTACCTGCGCGAGTACGTGCGCGCGTGGACCCTGTTCGACGACGCGCTGCCGTGCCTCGCCCGGCTCGCGGCATCCGGGTACCGCGTGGGGATGATCACGAACGGCATCCCGAGCTTCCAGCAGCCCAAGCTCGACACGCTGTCGCTGGCGGCCCACTTCGAGCACGTCGTCACGAGCGGTGAGTTCGGTGCGCCCAAGCCCGACCCCGCCATCTTCCTGCACACGTGCGGCCTGTTCGGCGTCGAGCCGTCGGAGGCCGCCTACGTCGGCGACCGGCTGCAGACCGACGCCGTGGGTGCGGCCTCCGCGGGGCTCACGGGCGTGTGGCTGCTGCGCGACCGGGAGCCCACGGCCGGGGAGGCCGCGGCGGCCTCGGGCGTGCACGTCGTGCGGTCGCTCGACGCCCTGCCGGGCATCCTCGGCGCCTAGGCCGACGCCGCGTGAAGAACTCAGGCAGAACTCGTCGGATCGTGCCGACGCACCGTGGATCCGCCCGAGGCCGACGAGTTCTGCCTGAGTTCTTCACCGTCGGACCAGTTGCACGAGGGCGAGGGCGGCCTCGACGACCTCCTCGGTCGAGTACATGATCCGGTTGTAGGCGGGCCTCAGGCTCATGTAGCCGCGCCGAGCGAGGTCGATATCGCGATCGCGGTCACGCACGTGGAGCTCCCAGCCGTCGTGGGCCTCGCGGCTGTCGGCTTCGATGACGAGGCACCCCTCGACGACGAAGTCGACCCGGCCGATGCCGCGAAAGGTGACCTGCACCTCGACAGACAGGCCGGCGTCCTCAAGGGCACACCGCAGTACGGACTCCTGGCCGGACTCGGAGCGCCCGTCCACCCGGGCCCGCAGCGGGACGAGCCGCCGGGGAAGCGTCGCGAACAGGTCAGACAGCCCGACCTCGGTCAGCAGGCCCTGGTGGAGCGCGCTGTCGAGGGATGCGACTGCGTGACGCGGGGGCTGGCACCGGACCGCCTGCGCGAGGGCATCGACGACATCCACGACGTACGGCGACGCGGTCTCCGCTGCGATGAGCGGGCTCCAGTGCAGCACGAGACCGCGCTGGCGGCGCAGCGCACCGCCTCCCGGCGAGCGCAGGCGGGAGGACGAGTGGTCGAGGTGCACGTGGAGGTGGTCGTCGAACCCGTAGACGCCGAGAAGCCGCAGCGCCGAGACGCACGCGAGCCGACCGCCGACGCGGACTGCGCGGACGGCCCGGGCGTCGAGGTCGGGACTCGCGTAGATGCCTTTGCGGACGCGGAGCAGCGCCCCGGAGGCTACCGCCGCGGCGAGCCGACGGTCGGTGAGCCCGAGCCCCCGGAGCTCTGCCCGCGTCGCGATCTGCATGCGGCAAGCGTGCGCTGCCGGCAGAACGGGCGCGTCTCGTCGGCCCGATCGGTGAAGAACTCAGGCAGAAGCCGGCTTTCGGGACGAGGAGCACCCTGTGGCGTCCGTGGCGCGGACTCCTGCCTGAGTTCTTCACCGTCGGAGCACGCGGCCGACCTCCGGGAATACCCACAGCGTCGCAGCGTTACACTCGACAGCAGTAAGAACGTGCTCCGGGGTCGGTGAAAGTCCGAACCGGCGGTGATAGTCCGCGACCCGAGTCGACAGACGAGGTTGAGCCGGTGGAATTCCGGCACCGACGGTAATGGGTTGGCAACAGCCCTCAGTCCGGATGAGAGGAAGCACGGGGCGTTTGGCGATGCCATCCGCTCCTCCCCGGAGTCCCAGAGACAGGACGACCGGATGACCTACGAGAAGGCGATGCGCCACGCGCTCACCCTCGCGGCGAACGGACCCGCGCTCGGCGCGAACCCCCAGGTGGGCTGCGTGCTCCTCGACGCCGACGGCACGATCGTGGCCGAGGGCTGGCACCGCGGCGCCGGCACCCCGCACGCCGAGGTCGACGCCCTGTCGAAGGTCGAGGATGCGACGGGCCTCACCGCGGTCGTGACCCTCGAGCCGTGCAACCACACCGGCCGCACCGGCCCGTGCTCGCTCGCCCTCATCGCGGCGGGCGTGGCCAAGGTCGTGTACGCAGTCTCCGACCCCGGCCAGGCGAGCGCGGGCGGAGCGCAGACCCTCCGCGACGCGGGCGTCTCCGTGGAGGGCGGCGTGCTCGCGGAGGAGGCCGAGGAGTTCCAGCACGTGTGGCTCACGGCGGCGCGCAACGGCCGGCCGTACGTGACCGTGAAGTGGGCGTCCACGCTCGACGGGCGCGCCGCGGCCTCGGACGGCTCGAGCCAGTGGATCACGGGCACCGCCGCCCGCCAGCGCGTGCACGAGCAGCGCGCCGCGAGCGACGCCATCCTCGTCGGCACGGGCACGGTGTTCGCCGACGACCCCACCCTCACCGCGCGCGGAGACGCCGGCGAGCTCATGCCCGACCAGCCCCTTCCGGTCGTGGTCGGCGAACGGCACATCCCCGGTGACGCGAAGCTGTGGGACCACCCGCGCGGCGTCGTGGAGTCGGGCACGCGGAACCTCGACGAGGTGCTCGCGTGGCTGTTCGAGCAGGGCATCCGCCGGGTGTACGTCGAGGGCGGTCCGACGCTCGCGAGCTCGTTCATCGCCGCGGGACTCGTCGACGAGTACCTCGTCTACCTCGCGCCCAAGCTGCTCGGCGGCGACAAGCTCGCGCTCGGGGACCTCGGCATCTCGAGCATCGGCGCGGCGCGCGAGCTGCGCATCCGCTCCGTCGAACCGCTCGGCGACGACCTTCTCATAACCGCTAGGAGCAAGTGATGTTCACCGGAATCATCGAAGAACTCGGAACCGTGACCGACTGGGCGCCGCACGCGGGCGCCGCGCGCATCACGGTGCGCGCGCCCCTCGCCGTCTCCGACGCGAAGCACGGCGACTCCATCTCGGTGAGCGGCGTGTGCCTCACCGTCGTCGAGCAGGGGCCCGACTGGTTCACCGCCGACGTCATGGCCGAGACCATCGCCATGAGCTGGTTCGACGGCCTGACCGCGGACCGCACGGTCAACATCGAGCGCGCCGCGCAGGTGGGCGACCGCCTCGGCGGGCACATCGTGCAGGGCCACATCGACGGCACCTCGACCCTGCTCGAGGTGACCCCCGGCAGCGCGTGGCGCGTGCTCCGCTTCAGCCTGGGCGAGGATGTCGCGCCCCTCGTCGCCCGCAAGGGCTCCATCGCCGTGGACGGCGTCTCGCTCACGGTGAGCGACGTCGGCCGCGACTGGTTCGAGGTCTCGCTCATCCCGGAGACCCTCGCCGCCACCACCCTCGGCGCGCTCGCGCCGGGCGACCGCGTCAACATCGAGACGGACATCCTCGCCCGCCACGCCGCACGATTCAAGGAGTTCGAATGAGCCTCTCCACCATCCCCGAGGCCGTCGAGGCCCTGCGTGACGGGCGCCCCATCATCGTCGCCGACGACGAGGGCCGCGAGAACGAGGGCGACGTCATCATCGCCGCCGAGCTCGCGAGCCAGGAGTGGATCGCCTGGATGGTCAAGCACTCGTCGGGCTTCATCTGCGCGCCCATGACCAACGAGATCGCGGACGCCCTCGACCTGCCGCCCATGGTCGCCGTCAACGAGGATCCGCGCGGCACCGCGTACACGGTCTCCGTCGACGCGGCCGACCGGCTGAGCACGGGCATCAGCGCCGCCGACCGCGCCCACACCCTGCGCGTGCTCGCGAACCCGGGCTCGACGCCCTCCGCGCTGCACCGGCCCGGCCACATCCTGCCGCTGCGCGCCGTCGACGGCGGGGTGAAGGAGCGCGACGGCCACACCGAGGCCGCCGTCGACCTCATGAAGCTCGCGGGCCTGCGCCCGGTCGCGGCGATCTCGGAGATCGTCGCCGACGACGGCGAGATGATGCGGCTGCCCGGCCTGCTGGAGCTCGGCGTGCGCGAGGGCGTGCCCGTCATCACCATCGCCGACCTCGTGCTGTGGCTCGACGCGAACCACTGCGACGGGATCCCCGACGACATCGAGCCCGTGCTCGAGACCTCGCGCGTCTCGTTCGAGGTCGAGACCACGGTGCCCACCGAGCACGGGCCGTTCACGGTGCGCGCCTACCGCGACCGCTCCACCGGCGCCGACCACGTCGCCTTCATCAAGGGGCCCCTCACGGAGAACGCGCTCGTGCGCGTGCACTCGGAGTGCCTCACGGGCGAGGCGTTCGGCTCGCTCAAGTGCGAGTGCGGGCCGCAGCTGCAGGCCGCCCTCGACACCGTGCAGCGCGAGGGCGGCGTCGTCGTCTACCTGCGCGGCCACGAGGGCCGCGGCATCGGCCTCATCAACAAGCTGCGGGCATACCGTCTGCAGGAGGACGGCCTCGACACCCTCGACGCCAACCTCGCGCTCGGCCTCCCCGCCGACGCGCGCGACTACGGGGCCGCGTACGCGATCCTCAAGGATGTCGGCCTCACGACCGTGCGGCTGCTGAGCAACAACCCCGAGAAGAAGCGCCAGCTCGAGGAGCGCGGCGTCGTCGTGAGCGAGCTCGTCCCGCTCGTCGTCGGGGTCGGCGCGAACAACGAGGGCTACCTCGACACCAAGCGTGACCGCATGGGCCACGCACTCCCCTCCCACGAAGCACTAGAAGCGAAGGCACACTCATGAGCGGCGAAGGCCACCCCGTACTCGACACCGACGGCACCGGCCTGAAGGTCACGATCGTCTCCGGCCTGTGGCACCACGCCATCGCCGACGGACTCATCGCGGGCGCGCGCCGCGTGCTCGACGCCTCGGGCGCCGAGGTCTCGGTCGTGCAGGTGCCCGGCAGCTTCGAGCTCCCGCTCGTGAGCAAGGCGGCGCTGGATGCCGGCGCCGACGCGGTCGTCGCCCTCGGCGTCATCGTGCGCGGCGGCACCCCGCACTTCGAGTACGTGAGCGCCGCGGCGACCGACGGGCTCACGCGCGTCGCGCTCGACACGGGCAAGCCTGTGGGGTTCGGCGTGCTCACCCTCGACGACGAGCAGCAGGGCCTCGACCGCGCCGGCCTGCCGGGCTCGAAGGAGGACAAGGGCGCCGAGGCCGCGGAGGCGGCACTTGCCACGGCGATAGTGCTGCGCAACCTGCGCGGCTAGTAGCCTGACCGGGTGACGTCACCCTCGCTCCCCAAGGCCTTCACCCCGTTCGCCGAGCCCACCCGCAAGGTGCGGGCGCCGTGGATAGCCCTCTTCGCCACGGCGTGGTTCGGCATCTGGATGGCACAGCTCACGCCCGTGCAGCTGCTGCTGCCCACGCAGGTCGACGACATCGTCAACCCCACCGACTGGACCGAGAGCGTCGTCGCCTTCGGCATCGTCTCCGGCATCGCGGGCGTCTTCGCCCTCATCACGTACCCGCTCACGGGCGCGCTGTCCGACCGCACCACCTCGCGGTTCGGCCGGCGCCGCCCGTGGATCGTGATCGGCGCCGTGCTCTTCGCCGTGTCGCTCATCCTGCTGGGCGTGCAGGACACGATCGTGGGCGTCGGCATCTTCTGGTCGCTCGCCATCATCGGGTTCTGCATCGTGTCGGCGGCGATCACGGCGACGATCTCCGACCAGGTCCCCGTGCTGCAGCGCGGCCTCGTGTCGGGCTTCGTCTCGGCCCCGCAGGCGCTCGGCATCGTGGTCGGCCTCCTCGCCGTCGAGCAGCTTCAGCTCGGCCGGCTCGCCGCCTACGCGGTGGTCGCGGTCGCGATGCTCCTGCTCGTGCTGCCGTTCGTGTTCGTGATCCCCGACGAGGTGCTCCCCAAGGTGCTGCGGGCGCCGTTCACCGTCGGCGCGCTCATCAAGGGCTTCTGGATCAACCCCGTCGCACATCCGGACTTCGGGTGGACGCTGCTCAGCCGCATCCTCGTCAACCTGGGCAACGCGCTCGGCACGACCCTGCTGCTGTACTTCATCATGTTCGGGCTCGACCGCCCCGACACCGCGCTCGACGACCTGTTCAACCTGACGATCGTCTACCTCATCACGTTCATCATCGCCGCGCTCGGGTTCGGCAGGCTGAGCGACGTGATGCGCAGGCGCAAGCCGTTCGTGTACGCGGCCGCGTACCTGCAGGGGCTCGCGGCCCTGCTGCTCGCGTTCGTGCCCGACATCTCGATAGCGATGGTCGGCGCCGGCCTGCTCGGCCTCGGCTACGGCTGCTTCATGGCCGTCGACCAGGCGCTCGCGACCCAGGTGCTGCCGAGCTCGCACACGCGCGGCAAAGACCTCGGCATCATGAACATCGCGACGGCCGTGCCCCAGGCGGTCGCCCCGCTGCTCGGCTCGGTCGTCGTGGCCCTGCTCGGCGGCTTCACGGGGCTGTTCATCGCGTCGGCCGTGTTCGCCGCGCTCGGCGGGCTCACGGTCATCCGCGTCAAGAGCGTGAAGTAGCCGCCCGTGTCTCGCTAAGTTGCGCGTGTAGCGAAGATGTGCGGAACTCCTGCCACTTAGCGAGACACGGGGGTCAGTCGAGGAACAGCGCGCGCAGCCTGCGCGTCGTGAAGACGAGCCCGAGGGCGATCATCACGACGAAGTAGAGCACGTGCACGAGCATGACCGGCGCGAGCGCGCCCGTCGTGAGTCCGCGCACGAGCTCGACGCCGTGCCAGAGCGGCAGGGCCTGGATGAACCACTGGATCGGCTCCGGGTACACGGTGAGCGGGTAGAACGTCGCCGAGAACAGGAACATCGGCAGCATGACGAACTGGATCCACTCCATCTGCTGGAACGTCTTCAGGTAGCTCGTGATGCCCATGCCGAGGCTCGCGAACCCGAAGGCGATGAGCAGGATGGCCGGCAGCGCGAGCACGGCGCTCCACGCGAGGTTGAGCCCGAGCGCCTGCATGACGAGCAGGAACGTGATGCCGTAGGCGGCGCCGCGCAGCAGCGCGAGGGAGATCTCGCCGAGCGCGACGTCGAGGGGGCCGAGGCGCGTCGCGAGCATGCCCTGGTAGAGCTTGCCGAAGTGCATCTTGAAGAAGACGTTCCACGTCGAGTCGTAGACCGCGCCGTTCATCGCGGAGACGGCGAGCAGGGCCGGCGCGATGTAGGCCGCGTACGGGATCGTGTCGCCCTGGGCGTTCTGCACCCCGCCGATGTAGCCGCCGAGGCCGATGCCAAGCGCGAGCAGGTAGAACACGGGCTCGAAGACGCCCGAGAGCACGATGATCCAGTTGGTGCTGCGCGTCGCGAGCAGGCCGCGGCCGACGACGGCGCGCGCGTTGCCCGAGTAGAGGGCGCGCACGCCCCCGCTCGCGGGCCTGGTGGCGGTCGTGGTCACTTGTTGAGCCTCCTCGCCGAGATGCGCACGCACAGCTGCCAGCCGAGCACTCCGAGCCCCACGAGGTAGACGACGTGGACGGCCGTGAGCCAGATCGGCTCGGTCGGCCCGTACGAGAACTGCCTGCCGAGCTCGCTCGCGTGCCACAGGGGCGAGAGCCATCCGATCCACTGGAGGTAGAGGGGCAGCTGCGTGAGCGGGAAGATCGTGCCGCTGAAGAGCGTGAGGGGCAGGATGATCGTGCGCTGCAGGATCGCGAACTGGCCGCGGTCCTCCTGGATCGTCGCCGCGTAGGCCGCGACGGGCGCGAAGGCGAAGCCCCCGAGGATGCCCGCGACGATCGTCATGGCGCCCCACGGGCCGGTCACGGCGCCGAACGCGACCATGAAGCCGAAGTAGATGACGGTCGTGAGCACCATGCGGATGACGACGAACAGGAACACCCCGTTGATGATCTGCCGCGGCGAGAGGGGCGCGGCGTTCATCGCGACGAATATGGGGTTCCACTTGAAGCCCATGAGGATGCCGAACGTGTACTCCTCCTGCGCGACGAGCAGGGCTGCGGACGCGAGCAGGGCCGGCGCGACGAACTGGAGGTACGTGACATCCGGGTTCGGGCCGACGTTCTGCGTGATGAGGGTCGCGAGGCCGACGCCGAACGCGAAGAGGTAGAGGAACGGCGTGCCGAGCGCCGTCGCCACGAACGTGCCGGCGTAGCCGCGCATCTCGCGGATCTTGTGCTCGGTGACGTACCAGGCCCTGCCGGTGCGCGCGAGCGGGGTAGGGGACGTCATTCGATGAGGCTCCGCCCGGTGAGGCGCAGGAAGACGTCTTCGAGCGACGACCGGCGCACGAGGCTCGTGATGGGCTCGAGCCCGCGCCTGGTCACCTCGACGAGCGCCTCCTCGCCGCTCGTCGCGTAGACGAGGATGCGGTCGGGCAGCACCTCGAGGCGGTCGCCGACGCCCTCGAGCTTCTTCGCGGCGCCCTCGTTCTTGTCGGAGCCGAACCGCACCTCGAGCACCTCGCGGCTGGAGTGCTCGCGGATGAGCGCCGCGGGCGACCCCTCCGCCATGATCTCGCCCTTGTCGACGACGACGAGCCTGTCGCACAGCTGCTCGGCCTCGTCCATGTAGTGCGTGGTGAGCACGAGCGTCGTGCCCTGCTCCTTGAGGCGGAAGAGCCTGTCCCACAGGATGTGCCGCGCCTGCGGGTCGAGGCCCGTCGTGGGCTCGTCGAGCAGCAGGATGCGCGGCTCGTTGATGAGCGCGCGGGCGATCGTGAGGCGCCGCTTCATGCCCCCGGAGAGGTCGTCGACCTTCGCCTTGGCGCGGTCGGCGAGCTGCGCGAACTCGAGCAGCTCGTCGGCCCGCCTGGCGATCGTCGCGCGCGGCAGGCCGAAGTAGCGCCCGTAGACGAGCAGGTTGTCGCGCACGCGCAGCTCGGTGTCGAGGTTGTCGGCCTGGGGCACGACGCCCAGCTGCGAGCGGATCTCGGGGCCGTGCTCGTTCGGGTCCATGCCCAGGATCGACAGGTCGCCGCTCGTGCGCGTCGAGACCGCGCCCACCATGCGCATGGTCGTGGACTTGCCGGCGCCGTTGGGGCCGAGCAGGCCGAACGACTCGCCGGGGGCGACCTCGAAGCTGATGCCGCCGACGGCGGTGAAGTCGTTGTACGTCTTGGTGAGCGCGTTCGCTGTGATCACGGGAGTTGGCACCCGACGACCCTAACAAGAACCGGCGACATGTTCACACTGTCCACTCGACTGTCAACCCAAGTTGACATCGACCACAGCTGTCAACTACGGTTGACAGCATGGACTCCGGGACCATCCACACCCTCGCCGCCTCGGCGGGCTCGGACGACCCGATCGTCGCGCTCAACGCGATAGCCGAGCTGCACCGCGAGCTCGACCGGGTCGAGGCCGTCACCGTGCGCCGCGCCCGCAACGCCGGCGCGCCGTGGCAGCTCATCGCCGCCGCCCTCGGCGTCTCTCGCCAGGCCGTGCACAAGAAGTACGGCCGCGGCTGACACATACCCCTCCCGCAGTACGCGCGCGACAGCGCGCCACGAAAGACTAAGGAACCATGAGCACCACAACGCCAGAGCGCCGCGGCCCCTTCAGCCGGCCCACGAAGGACGACGGCCCGCGCGCCACCTTCCGCCAGCTGCTGCCCTACCTCGCGGAGCACCGCGGCGTGCTCGGGGTCGTCATCGCCCTGAGCATCGTCGGCGCCGGCGCATCCCTCGCCCAGCCGCTGCTCGTGAGCCAGGTCATCAGCGTCGTGCAGGCGGGCGACCCCCTCGGCTGGATCGTGTGGGCGCTCGTCGCCCTCGTCGTCGCGTCGGCGCTCATCAGCGGCTTCCAGCACTATCTGCTGCAGCGCACGGGCACGAGCGTCGTGCTCTCCGCGCGCCGCCAGCTGGTGCGCAGGATGCTCCGCCTCCCCATCAGCGAGTTCGACACGCGCCGTACCGGCGACCTCGTGTCGCGGGTCGGCTCAGACACGACGCTGCTCTACGCCGTCATCACCCAGGGCCTCGTCGACGCGATCGGCGGAGCCCTCGTCTTCGTCGGCGCGCTCATCGCCATGCTCGTGATCGACCCCGTCCTCCTCGGGCTCACCGTCGCGGTCATCGCGATCTCGGTCATCACGGTCGTCTCGCTCTCCGGCCGCATCCGCGTCGCGAGCCGCAAGCAGCAGGAGAAGGTCGGCGACCTCGCCGCCGCGGTCGAGCGCTCGCTGAGCGCCATCCGCACCGTGCGCGCCTCGAACGCGACCGACCGCGAGATCGCCCTCGTCGAGAAGGATGCGGAGGGTGCGTGGACCCAGGGCATCGCCGTCGCGAAGATCTCGGCGCTCGTCGTGCCGATCGCGGGCATCGCGCTGCAGGTCTCCCTGCTCGTCGTGCTGGGCGTCGGCGGCTACCGGGTGGCGAGCGGCGCGATCACGATCGCGAGCCTCGTGTCGTTCATCCTGTTCCTCTTCATGATGATCATGCCGCTCGGCCAGGCGTTCGGCGCCCTCAACTCCGTGAACCAGGCGCTCGGCGCGCTCGGGCGCATCCAGGAGATCATCGGGCTCAAGAGCGAGACCGAGCGCGACGCCGACATCATGCCCGTCGCGGCGGTCGAGACCGACGACGCCATCACGTTCGAGGACGTGCGGTTCACCTACCCGTCGGAGGCCGTCGCGGTGCACGACGGCGACGACGAGCCGCACGACCTCACGGTGCTCCGCGGCGTCTCGTTCTCCGCCGAGCGCGGCAAGCGCACGGCCCTCGTCGGCCCGTCCGGTGCGGGCAAGAGCACGATCCTCGCGCTCATCGAGCGGTTCTACGACCCGACGGCAGGGGTCGTGCGGCTCGGCGGCGTCGACATCCGCGGGCTCGACCGCACCGAGCTGCGCGCCCAGATCGGCTACGTCGAGCAGGATGCGCCCGTGCTCGCGGGCTCGATCCGCCAGAACCTGCTGCTCGGGGCCCCCGACGCGACAGACGAGGAGTGCCGCGCCGTGCTCGCGGCCGTCAACCTCACCGAGGTGCTCGAGCGCAGCGGCGCCGACCTCGACGCGCCCGTGGGCGAGGACGGCGTGATGCTCTCCGGCGGCGAGCGCCAGCGCCTCGCGATCGCACGCACGCTGCTCGCGGCACCCCCCATCCTGCTGCTCGACGAGTCGACGTCGTCGCTCGACGGGCTCAACGAGCAGATGCTGCGGGAGGCCATCGACGCCGTGGCCGAGAACCGCACGCTCATCGTCATCGCGCACCGCCTCTCTACGGTCGTCGACTCCGACACCATCGTCGTGCTCGAGCACGGCCGCGTGATCGGCACGGGCACGCACTCCGAGCTCGTGAAGTCGACGCCGCTCTACCGCGACCTCGCGAAGCACCAGCTGCTCGTCTGACCGGGCCCTCCCGGTGGCGCCCCGCGCGGACGCCGTTTGTTGCGGATGACGCTGTACACACAACGTCGCGCGCCACAGACGAGGTCCATGGCGGGGCGGGCCGCCGAAGGATGGGGGCTGCCGCGACATGACCGCGCGGCGGTACGGTGAGCGCATGGAAGCCGGAACCAAGGACGACCCCTGGGAGCTCGTGACCGCACCGGGCAGCTCGAACTACACGATGTACCGCGACGGCGACGAGCTCGTGTGCCAGGTCGGGTCCACGACCCTCAAGTACCAGGTGCGCGCGATCGAGGATCTCGCCGCGTGGCTGCGCGAGCAGGGCGACTGGGTGCCGCTGGGCGCCGCCGACGAGAACAAGCCCGCGGCCGACGGCACGGTCGAGGCGTGGGGGCGCAGCGAGTCCAACCCCGTGGGCGGCTGGTACGGCCTGCGCAAGGGCTACCGCGGGCGGTTCGGGATGTACCTACCGCCGCTGCTCGAGAAGCTCGGCGTCGTCGAGCTCACCCACGACGCCCGCAACAACAGCGTCCGCGCGATCTAGACGAGCGCGTACATCGCCACGGCCGCCGTGGCGGCGACGTTGAGCGAGTCGATGCCGTGCGCCATCGGGATCGTCACGACCGTGTCGGCGGCGGCGATCGCCTCGGGCGTGAGCCCCTCCCCCTCGGTGCCGAGCACGAGGGCCACCCGGTCCGGCGCGTCCGCGGCGAAGGCGCGCAGCGAAACGGCGCCGTCGGCGAGCGCGAGGGCCGCGAGGTGGAAGCCCGCGAGGTCGTCGCGCGCGGCATCCCACGAGCCGAGGCGGGTCCACGGCACCTGCAGCACGGTGCCCATCGAGACCCGGATGGCCCGCCGGTAGAACGGGTCGGAGCAGCGCTCCGTCACGAGCACGGCGTCCGCGCCGATCGCGGCGACGGAGCGGAATATCGCGCCGACGTTGGTGGGGTCGACGACGTTCTCGAGGATGACGATGCGGCGGGCATCCTGCACGAGGTCGCGCACCGCGGGCAGGGGCGGGCGGTTCATCGAGCCGATGAGCCCGCGGTGCAGCTCGTAGCCGGTGAGCTCGGCGAGCAGCTCGCCCGGCCCGGAGAACACGGGGATGTCGGGCCCGACGAGCGCCTCGGCCTCCGCCGCCGTGCCGCCGAGCGCGAGCACCGAGCGCGGCACGTGGCCCGCCGCGAGGGCGCGCGACAGCACGAGCGCGGACTCGGCGAGGTAGATGCCGTGCTCGGTGCCCTGGGCCTTCTTGAGCGCGACGTCGGTCTGGTGCGAGTAGTCGGAGAGGCGCGGGTCCGACAGCTCGGTGACGGGGATGATCACGTCGCCGCGGGAACCTGTCGCTCGTCGAACACGATGACGGTGCGGCCGTCGGGGCGCGTGCTCTCGACCGCCGTGTCGTGGCCGTCGGGGTCGCGCACGGGGCGCACCCAGTGGCCGTCGGAGCCCTGCGGCTCGTACGCGGAGGAGAGGTCGGCGACGGCGCCCGCGGGCAGCACGACCTCGGCGCGGAACTCGTGCAGCGTGCCGAGCTCCTGCGCGTAGCCGGAGACGACCTCGGTGCCGTCGGGGAGGTCGACGCCCGAGAGCTGCTCGACGCTCGCGAGCGAGAGCTCCGCGCAGGGCGCCCATGTGAGCCGGCACAGGCCGGCCTCGGTCTGCGAGAACGAGCCGAGGAACAGGCTGCCGAGGCCCACGAGAAGCCCGATCACGACACCGATGCCGAGAAGCGAGAGGAGCAGCCGGGGGAGCTGCCCGCGGGTGCGCGTCTGCGCGACCTCTACGGGCTCCCCCAGCTGCTCGACGCTCACAGGCTCGGGTCCGGGATGAGGGTGTACTTGGTCGACAGGTACTCGTGGATGCCCTCGGCGCCGCCCTCGCGGCCGAGGCCCGACTGCTTGAGGCCGCCGAAGGGCGCGGCGGCGTTCGAGACGACCCCCACGTTGATGCCCATCATGCCGGTGTCGATGGCGTCGATCATCCGGTGCGCGCGGGCGAGGTCGCGCGTGAACACGTAGCCGACGAGGCCGTACTCGGTGGAGTTCGCGAGGCGCACAGCCTCATTCTCCCCCGAGAACGTGACGATGCTGAGCACGGGCCCGAAGATCTCCTCGACGAGGATGTCGCTGCCCGCAGGCACGCCCGAGATGACGGTCGGCGCGTAGAAGGAGCCCTCGCCCTCGATGGCCTGGCCGCCCGTGAGCACGGTCGCCCCGCGGGAGACCGCGTCGGCCACGAGCTCGCCGACCTTCGCGACCGCCTTGTCGTCGATGAGCGGGCCGATGGTCACGCCCTCCTCGGTGCCGCGCCCGACCTTCATGGCGCGCACGCGGTCGGCGACGCGCGACGCGAACTCGTCGGCCACCGACTCGTGCACGATGAAGCGGTTGGCCGCCGTGCAGGCCTGGCCGATGTTGCGGAACTTGGCGATCATGGCCCCGTCGACCGCCTTGTCGAGGTCGGCGTCGTCGAAGACGACGAAGGGCGCGTTGCCGCCGAGCTCCATCGACGTGCGCAGCACGCCGTCGGCGGCCTGCTTGAGCAGCGCGACGCCCACGGGCGTCGAGCCCGTGAAGCTGAGCTTGCGCAGACGGTCGTCGGTGAGGATGGGCTCAGACACCTGTGCGGACGACGTGCTCGTGAGCACGTTGACGACGCCCTTGGGCAGCCCGGCCTCCTCGAGCAGGGCGACGAGGTGGAGGGTCGTGAGCGGCGTGAGGGCCGCGGGCTTGATGATGACCGTGCATCCCGCGGCGAGCGCGGGGGCGATCTTGCGCGTGGCCATCGCGAGCGGGAAGTTCCACGGCGTGACGAGGTAGCACGGGCCGACGGGGCGCTGGGTCACGATCATCCTGCCCGTGCCCTCGGGGTTGGTGCCGTACCGGCCGGAGATGCGCACCGCCTCCTCGCTGAACCAGCGCAGGAACTCGCCGCCGTAGGTGACCTCGCCCCGCGCCTCGGCGAGGGGCTTGCCCATCTCGAGCGTCATGAGCAGGGCGAACTCGTCCGCGCGCTCCTGCAGCAGGTCGAACGTGCGGCGCAGGATCTCGCCGCGCACGCGCGGGGCGGTCGCGGCCCACGAGTCCTGGGCGGCGGCCGCCGCGTCCATGGCGGCACGCGCATCGGCCGCCGTCGCGTCGGCTATCGACTTGATGACCTTGCCCGTGGCGGGGTCGAGCACGTCGAACGTCCGGCCGGACTCGGACTTCACCCACTCCCCCGCGATGAACAGGCCGCCGTTGACGCGCGCGAGAAGGTCGGTTTCGGTGGACGTGGACATGCCTGTCTCCTTGTGCTGTGGGTCAACGCCCGTGGATACTCCCACAGAGGCTCCTGCTATGATCCCAAATCATCACAAGGAGGTGTTGTCCGTGAGCGCCGGTTCCCTGTCCATAGCGCAGAATTTCAGCCAGTTCCGCACCGCGGTCTCCGAGTCCTTCGTGCCGTTGCAGGTGACGAGCGACCGCCCGCAGCCGTTCTTCGGCCGCATCCGCTCGGCCACCGCCGACGAGGTGCACGTCACCGAGGTGAGCGCGAGCCGGCACACCGTCGAGCGCACGCCCGAGCTCATCGCTCGCGGCGACCGCAAGTACTTCAAGCTCAGCCTCATGCTCGCGGGCAACGGCCTGCTCGTGCAGGACAACCGCGAGGCGGTGCTCCAGCCCGGCGACCTCGCCATCTACGACACGAACCGCCCGTACTCGCTCGTCTTCGACGACGACTTCCGCAACCTCGTCATCATGTTCCCGCAGCACATGGTCGACCTCCCCGTCGACGCGATAGCGCAGCTCACCGCCGTGCGCCTCTCCGGCAAGGAGGAGGGCCTCACGGGCATGATCGTGCCGTTCCTCGCGCAGATGGGCAACAACCTCGACCACGTCTCCGGCGCCGCGGGCGTGCGCCTCACGCGCAGCGCCGTCGACCTCGTGACGACCGTGCTCGCGCACCAGCTCGACCTCGACCACGGCACGGGCAGCGGCCACCGCGCCCTCGCCCAGCGCATCCGCCAGTACATCGACACCAACCTCGCGTCGGTCGACCTCGGCCCCACGCAGATCGCGGCCGCGCACTTCATCTCGACGCGGCACCTGCACAGCGTCTTCCACGAGCAGGGCACGACCGTCTCGTCGTGGATCCGCGAGCGCCGTCTCGAGCGCTGCCGCCGCGACCTGCTCGACGTGCTGCTCGCCGACCGCCCCGTCGCCGCGATCGCCGCGCGCTGGGGTTTCGTCGACGCCGCGCACTTCAGCCGCGTCTTCCGCGCCGCCTACGGAATCTCCCCGAGCGAGCTGAGGTCGCGCCGGGCGAGTTGACGTTCCCCGAACATCGGTTGACGGAGGGCGAACGAAGCCACCGGCATCCTTGAGCCGGGGATGCCCGTCGCGAACGATGGGCCCATGCCCTCCGCCGCGCTGCCCACCTCCAGCCGGCAGGTGCTGTTCTCCGCCCCCGACGTCATCGAGCAGACGGTGACCGCCATCCCGGAGCCGGGTCCGCACGACGCCCTCGTGCGCGTCGCCCTCGTGGGCATCTGCGCCACCGACCTCCACCTCCTCGCCGGCCACATCGGCGACCCGTTCCCGCTCGTGCCCGGTCACGAGTTCGTGGGCGAGATCGCGGCGATCGGCGCCGAGGCCGCCGCCGCCAGGGGCCTCGCGGTGGGCGACCACGTGGCCGTCGAGATGCTGCTGCCCTGCCGGTCGTGCGCGCGCTGCCGCGAGGGCAGGTACAACCTGTGCGAGGCCGACGACATGGCGCTCGGCCTGCCGCGCGGGCGCCAGTACGGCGTCAACATCCCGCGCACCGTCGAGCCCGGCCTCTGGGGCGGGTACTCCGAGTTCCTGCACGTGCCCGCCGAGGCCGTGACCCACCGGCTCCCCGCGTCGATGCCCTGGACGCGCGCCGTGCTCGTCGAGCCGCTCGCCGTCGCGGGCCGCGCCGTCGCGCGCGGTCGGGTCGCCCCGGGCGACACCGTCGTCGTGATCGGACCGGGCCCCGTCGGCATCCTCACCGCGGCCGCCGCCCGTGCCGCGGGGGCCGCGAAGGTCGTCGTCGTGGGCACGCGCGACTCGCGGCTGGCCCTCTCGCGCGCGTTCGGCGCCGACGCGACCCTCAACTCCCGCGACCGCGACCCCGTCGTCGGCGTCCGCGAGCTGCTCGGTGGACAGCTCGCGGATGTCGTCGTCGAGGTCGCGGGCGTCCCCGCTGCGCAGCAGCAGGCCGTGTCGCTCGTGCGCCGGGGCGGGCGCGTCGTGCTCGCGGGCGCGTGCGGCGCGCACGCCGTCGTGTCTTTCCTCGCAGACGAGGACCTGCTCACGCGCGAGATCGACATCCTGCCCTCGTTCCTCTCGGCCGGCGGCTTCGAGCCCGCGGTCGCGATGCTCGAGCGCCATGACTTCCCGTACGAGCAGCTCGTCACGCACAGCTTCGCCCTCGACGACGTCGCCCTCGCCTACGACCTCATCCGGTCGCGCACGGAGGACGTCGTCAAGGCCGTGCTCGACCCGAGCTCAGAGTCAACACGTTGAGAGGAAACACCATGACCGACGACCGTCCCGACCCCGACGAGTGGCGCACGTACGACCAGTTCGCCGCGGGCATCGACACGTTCCGCCTGCCGAGCGTCGACCTCGCCGAGACCTCGCTCGAGGTGACCCTCTCCGACGGGTCGGTGCTGTCGCTCGCCTTCGGGCACGACTCGGTGGAGTGGACGGCCACGGGCGTCCTCGCGACCGCGGCGCCCGTGCGCGACCCGTATGACGCCGTGCGCGTGCGCGACGGGGTCGTGTTCGTGAACATCCCGTTCGCGAGCCGCGAGCGCGAGGCGCTCACCCTCGTGCACTCGACCGAGACGCACCGCGCGGCGGTCGTGCACTCCGTCATCGGCGACGAGGATGTCGAGGGCACCCCCCGCGTGCGCCAGCAGTTCTGGTCCGGCACGACCGAGGGGCCCGTGTCGGGCGTCGAGCCCGGCCCGTCCCGCGACCTCATCGGCAAGCGGAACCTCTACCGCTACAGCCCCGAGCACCTCTACGAGCACGTCTACGTCTCGTCGGAGCGCTACGCGTGGCAGTGCCTCGAAGGCGTGCAGCGCGGCCACGGCGACATGGACCTCTCCACGGTGTGGAAGTTCGACGACGGCCTCTACCTCTTCTGCTTCCGCGAGTTCCGCATCGCCGTCGCGAGCGTGTGGCTGCACGACCTCGGCTACCAGCTCATGACGACGGGCGTCTTCCTCGGCCTCAACGGCGACGGCGACTCCGAGCACTCGCGCGGAGGCGGCCACATCTACCCCCTCGGCTCCGTGTCGTATCCCGACGCCCAGCCCGTCTGACCTCCAGGAGAGAACCATGAGCACCAACCTCGACATCATCCGCGCCCACTACGCGGCGAGCGACGCCGGCGACCTCGAGGGCATGCTCGCCCCGCTCGCCGACGACGCGCGCTGGACCGAGATGGAGGGCTTCCCGTGCGCGGGCACCTACGTGGGCCCCGACGCCGTGCGCGAGAACGTGTTCGCGCGCATCGCCGCGGAGTGGACGACCTACACGGCGACGATCACCGAGCTCGTCGACGGCGGCGACGTCATCATCGGCCTCGGCACGTACGCGGGCACGCACCGCGCGACGGGCGAGAGCTTCAGCGCCCGCGTCGCGCACGTGTGGCGCCTCGCGGGCGGCAAGGTCGTCGCGTTCGAGCAGTTCACCGACACGCTGCTCGTCGCCAGGGCCACGCACTCGTTCTAGTGGGCGTGCCGCTGCGCCCGAGCGGTCCGTCGGGCACCCCCGTCTCGGCGATCGCCGTCGCGCCGCGCACCGCGAAGCCCGACCTGCTGCGCGCGGCAGTCGACGCGGGTATCACCCTGTTCGAGGTCGACGACGTCGCGCCCTTCATCGACGGGATGCACCGGGCCGGCGTCGCCCGCGACGAGTACCGCCTCGCGGTGACCGTCGACGCGCCCGACCTCGTCCGCGCGGTGGACGGCGTGCTCGACGGCGCCGAGCGCCTCGACTTGCTCGTGCTGGGGCCCGCCCTGCACGACGTCGACGTCGCCGAGCCGCTCGCGGCCGTGCTCGCCTCGGGCCTCGTGCTGCAGTGGGCCGTGGCGCTGTGGCCCGCGGAGGACATCCACACCGCCGCGGGCGCCGCGCGCGCCCGCGGCCTGCCCGGGCCCGACTTCGCGCGCATCCGCTACGGCCCCTCCCGCCGCACGGTCGCCGAGAGCGACTACCTGCGCTCCCTGGGCTCGGCCATCGGCCTCACCCTGCAGGGCTGCGACACCCACGACGACGGCCTGCTGCTCGGCGGCCAGGCCGCGAGCATCATCGAGGACGAGGATGTCGACGACACCGTCGCCGCCTCGGCGGAGCTGCTCGACGAGGTCGCCGCGGGCCTCGGCGGCACCGCCGCACAGCTCGCCCTCGCCATCCCGCTGTGCCATCCCCAGGTCAGCAGCGTGCTCGTGCACGCCGCGACGAGGGAGCACGTGGACGAGGCGGTCGGCACCTTCGCCTTCCTCGAGCGGGTCGGCGTCGAGGGCGTCCGGCACGCCGCGCACGGGTTCTGGTTCGGCCGGTAACCGCCTTCCGGGGAGACCCGCCGAGATCGACAACTGGCGTGCTCACACCGACAACCTGCCCCGAATCGCCGCTCCTAGCCTCAACTCATGGACCGTCGGGTCCATCCGTCCTTGCGACGGCAGGAGTGTCGGACACAGCAGTCATGGCACTGACAGGAGGCAGGACTCAATGAAGAAATACCTGTGGGGAGTCGCAGCGATCGGCGCCGCGACCGCCCTCGTGCTCTCCGGATGTACCGGCGCGTCCGGTGACGGCGGCGGCGACGCCAGCCCGATCGTGGTCGGCTCGGTCAACGCCCTCAGCGGCGCCGCGGCCTTCCCCGAGGCGTCCCAGGCGGCCAAGGCGGTGTTCGACGCGGTCAACGCCGAGGGCGGCATCAACGGCCACCCCATCGAGTACAAGATCCTCGACGACAAGGGCGACCCGGCCGCCGCAGCAGCCGCAGCCCGCGAGGTCGTGAGCTCCGACAACGCCGTGGCGCTCGTCGGCTCCGCGAGCCTGCTCGAGTGCGAGATCAACGGCGACTACTACGTGCAGCAGGACATCCTGTCGATCCCCGGCGTGGGCGTCGACCCGGTGTGCTTCAACAACAAGAACATCTCCCCCGCCAACACGGGCCCGTTCCTCGACATGACCCTGTCGCTGCTCTACGGCTCGGAGGTGCTCGGCCTCGACAACATCTGCGCGATGCTCGAGATCGCCGGCAGCACGCTGCCCGCGTACCAGGCCGCGATCGACAAGTGGACGGAGATCACGGGCAAGAAGCTCATCTACGTCGACGCCACGGTTCCCTACGGAGCCGCGGACTACACGCCGTACATCGTCGCGCTCAAGGAGAAGGGCTGCCAGGCCGTCACCGTGAACCCGGTCGAGCCCGACTCGATCGGCCAGCTCAAGGCCGCCCAGGCCCAGGGCCTCACCGACGTCACGTGGCTGCTGCTCACGAGCGTCTACAGCGAGAACTACGCGAAGGCGATCTCGGACGCCGGCCAGGGCATCTACGTGCCCGCCGAGTTCTACCCCTTCACCGACGCCGAGAGCTCGCAGACGAAGGACTGGCGCACGCTCATGGAGGCCAACAACATCCCGCTGACGTCGTTCAGCCAGGGCGGCTTCCTCGCGGCGACGTACTTCGTGCAGGTCGTCAAGGGCATCAAGGGCGACATCACCCGCGAGTCGGTCACCAAGGCCCTCCACGAGATGGACCCGATCGACAACCCCATGGTCGGCACGCCGTACATCTTCGGCACCGGTGACACGCACAACAGCAACACCGCCGGATTCCCGGTGAAGCTGCTGTCGGGCACCAACGCCTGGGAGCTCGCGGCCGACGACTGGCTGACCATCCCGGAGTAGCCAGCACGATCCTGCGGCGGTGCGGGCGAGCACCCGCACCGCCGCAGTCCCCTCCCCCGTCATTCCACCGAATCGGAGTCACCAGTGCTTCAGGGCGCTCTTTCCGGCCTCGCGGCCGGTGGGGTCTACGCGATCATCGCCGTCTGCCTCACCCTCATGTCCCGCCTCGTGCGGGTAGTCAACTTCTCCCAGGCCGCGACCGGCATGTTCGGCGGCTACGTCGCCGTGTGGATGGTCAGCAAGGCCGGCGTCCCGATCATCCCCGCGACCATCGTGGGCGTGCTGGTCGGCGGCATCCTCAGCGCCCTCATCGGCTGGATCATCGCGACGTGGCTCTCGGAGGCCGACACGACGACGCGCTCCGCCGTGACCGTCGGGCCGCTCCTGCTGCTCATCTCGCTGTCGTTCATCCTCTTCGGCAACAAGCCGCAGCCGTTCGAGCCCCTCCTCGCGGGCCCCGCGTTCACGGTGAGCGGCGTCGTCATCAGCCAGGTCACCGTGGCCATGGTCGTGCTCGCGATAGCCGTGGCGCTCGCCTCGAAGCTCGTGCTCGCGCGCACCGCCGTCGGCACCCAGCTGCGCGCGCTCTCGGAGCGCCCCACGACCGCGGAGCTCATCGGCATCCCCGCCAAGCCGCTCGGCGTCGCCGTGTGGGCGATCACGGGCGTCATCAGCACCATCGTCATCATCATCGTCGCGCCCTCGCAGTCGAACGACGCGACCGCGCTCTCGATGCTCATCGTGCCGGGCGCGGCCGCGGCCCTCCTGGGCGGCTTCCGCCGTCTCGACCTCGCGGTCGTGGGCGGGCTCGTGCTCGGCGTCATCCAGGGGCTCGTCGCGCAGATCGACGCCGTGTCGTTCGTGCGCTACTTCCTCCCCTTCCTCTTCATCGTGGGCCTCCTGCTCTGGAACCAGCGAAAGGCGGTGTGGGATGCAGCGCGCTGACGCCTCCCGCGTGCTCCGGCTCCTCGTCCCGCTCCTCGTGGCGGGCGGCGGCATCCTCGTCGGCCTCGCCCTGAGCGCGGCCCTCCCCGGGTACTTCGTGTTCCTCGGGACCAGCGCCATCGTCGCGGCCATCGCGATCCTCGGCCTCGGCATCGTCACCGGCAGCGCCGGCATGATCGCGCTGTGCCAGCTCACCTTCGCCGCCGTCGGCGCGTGGGTGGTCGCGGGGCTCAACGTCATCGGGGCGCCCGGCGGCTTCATCGTGTGGCTCGTGCTCGGCGGTCTCGCGGCGGGCGTCGTGGGCATCCTCGTCGGCCTGCCCGCCCTGCGCCTGCGCGGGGTCAACCTCGCGGTCGTGACGCTCGGCTTCGCCGCGGCCGCCGACGTGACCCTCGTGCAGATCCAGTTCCCGGGCTCGGTCACGGGCACGTCCATCGTGCGGCCGGACGCGTTCGGCACCGACCGCGAGTTCTTCTTCCTGGGCATCCTCGTGCTCGTCGCGTGCGGCCTCGTCGTCTACTACCTGCAGCGCGGGCGCTGGGGCAGCTCGTGGAAGGCCGTCGCGTTCTCCGAGCGCGGCACCGCCTCGCTCGGCCAGAGCGTCCCGGGCGCCAAGCTCACGGCCTTCGCCGTGAGCGCGACGCTCGGCGGCATCAGCGGCGGGCTCATCGCCGGCCAGGTCGGCCTCGCCTTCGCGAGCAGCTTCAGCCCCATCCAGTCGCTCGCGCTCTACGTGCTCGCGATCATGTCGGGCGCCCACCTCATCGACATGGCGATCTTCGGCGGCATCGTCTGGATAGTCGTGCCCGAGCTGCTCAAGCGCTGGGGCATCCCGCAGGACTGGGGCTTCGTCGTGTTCGGCGTGCTGGGGGTGCAGGCGCTCACGAGCGGCTCGAACCTCGGCACGGGGATCCGCAGCCTGTGGTGGAGGCGACGCAGGGCCACGACGACGAACTCGCTCACGTCCGAGGCCGCGGCCACGCCCGTGCCGGAGCGCACGTTCAGCGGCGAGCCCATCCTCGTCGTGAAGGACCTGTCGGTCACGTTCGGCAAGGTCGAGGCCCTCAAGAAGGTGAGCTTCGAGCTCGCCGAGGGCACCGTGCTGGGCCTCATCGGCCCCAACGGCGCCGGCAAGTCCACCCTCGTCGACGCCCTCACGGGGTTCCTGCCGCAGCACACCGGCAGCGTCGAGCTCGACGGCCGCGCCCTCGACAGGCTCTCGCCCACGCGCCGCGCACGGCTCGGCCTGCGCCGCACGTTCCAGCAGGACCGCGTGCCCCCGAGCCTCACGATCGACGCGTACGTGCGGTTCGCCGCCCGCCGGCGGCTCACGAACGTGGAGATCGCCGAGGTGCTCGAGTTCTTCGGCTGCCCGCCCGCCGCGACGCGGCTCACGACCGTCGACGTCGGCACCCGCCGTCTCGTCGAGGTCGCCGCGAACGTGCTCGCGCGTCCGCGCGTGCTCCTGCTCGACGAGCCCGCGGCCGGCCTCTCCCACAAGGAGCACGTCGACCTGGGCCGGCGCCTCACCCAGGTGCCCGCGCGCTTCGGCACCTCGATCATCCTCATCGAGCACGACCTCGACCTCGTGCGCTCCACGTGCGACAGCATCATGGTGCTCGACTTCGGAAGCGTGCTCGCGAGCGGCCCGCAAGACGAGGTGCTCGCGAATCCTGCCGTCATCAAGGCCTACATGGGCGAAACGGAGCTGCTGTGAGCGACCTCACCCTGACCGATGTGACCGTGAGCCGCGGCGCGGGGCCGGTGATCCGGGATGTCTCGCTCACCGTCACGCCCGGCACCATCACCGCCCTCGTGGGCCCCAATGGCGCCGGCAAGACGAGCCTCCTGGAGGCGATCTCGGGGGTCGTCGAGGCGAGCTCCGGAACCATCGCCATCGACGGCGCCCCCCTCGGCAAGCTCTCGCGCGTGCGCCGTTCCCGGCGGGGAATCGTGCACATCGAGCAGGGGCGGGCGGTGTTCCCGTCGCTCACGGTCGTCGAGAACGTGCGGCTCGCGTCGGGCACGGCGGCGCGCGCGGAGGAGGCGATAGCCCTCTTCCCCGAGCTCGAGAAGCGCCGGGACTCCGCCGCGGGCCTGCTCTCCGGCGGCGAGCAGCAGATGGTCGTGCTCGCGCGCGCGTTCGCCGCCCAGCCGAAGTTCCTGCTCATCGACGAGATGTCGCTCGGGCTCGCGCCCGTCGTGTTCATGCGCCTGCTGCCCATGGTGCAGAAGTTCGCGGAGGACGGCGTGGGCGTGCTGCTCGTGGAGCAGTTCACCAACCTGGCGCTCTCGATCGCGGGCGACGCGCTCGTGTTCTCGAGCGGGCGCGTGACGTTCCAGGGCACCGCGGCCGAGCTCTCGGCGTCGCCCGAGTTGCTGCACGCCGCCTACCTGGGCGGGGCCGCCGCCGCGACGTGAGGCCGCGCGCCGGTTCGCACCCGATGCGCCGCGCCGGAGCGGCGCGGCGCGTGCGAACCGGCGCGACGCCTACGAGGCAGCGTGGTCGAACGCGAGGGTCGGCACGTCGACGATGTGCGCGCCGCCGTCCGCCAGGATGACGGCCCCCGTCATGATCGACGACTCGCCCGAGCCGAGGAAGCGGATGATGGACGCGATCTCCTCGGGTTCCGCCGGGCGACCCAGGGGCACGTCGAGCGTCACGAGCCCGTAGCCCTCCGCGCGGTCGGCGAAGCCCGCGAGCCGGCCGAGCTCGTCCATCTCGGCGTCGGCCATGGGCGTGCGCACCCAGCCCGGGCACACGGCGTTGACGCGCACGCCCTGCCGGCCGTAGTCGCGCGCGAGCGAGCGCGTGAGGCCGATGAGCGCGTGCTTGCCCACGGTGTAGCCCGCGACCGAGGGACCTGCGAAGAGGCCCGCGAGCGACGAGACGATGACGATCTGCCCCTTCGACTCGATGAGGTGCGGCAGCGCGGCGCGCGCGAGCACGAACGCGGTGGTGACGTTGGTGGTGAGGGCGGTCGCCCACTCCTCGTCGTCGGTCTCGCCCACGGGCGAGAGGCCGTGGCCCCCCGCGTTCGCGACGACGACGTCGATGCCGCCGAACTGGGCGACGACCGTCGCGATCGCGGCCGCGCAGCTCTGCGAGTCGGAGGCGTCGGCGACGACGGCGAGCGCGCCGATCGACGTCGCGACCTCCTCGAGCGGGCCGGGCCGGCGGCCGAGGATGGCGACGCGCGCGCCCTCGGACGCGTAGCGGCGTGCCGTGGCGGCGCCGATGCCGGTGCCGCCGCCGGAGATGACGACCACCTTGCCGTCGACAGTGGATCCGGTGAATGTCATGGGGTGTTCCTCAGGTGCTAGGCGGGGAAGGACGACCGGGCGAGATACCCGAAGTCGGAGACGAGGGTCGTGCCGTTGACGGCGCGCGTGGCCGGCGAGGCGAGGTAGAGCACCGAGCGCGCGACATCCTCTGCCGTCTGCACCGGGTAGTCGACACCGTCGAAGGAGGCGAGGCCGAGGTCGGCGCGCGCGAGGGGCGTGTCGACTATCGAGGGGCACACGCACGTGACCCGGATGGGCGCGAGGTCGACGGAGAGGGCGCGCGTGAGCTGCACGACGGCGCCCTTCGACGCGTTGTACGGGACCATGCCCGGGGCCGCGACGAACCCCGAGTCGGAGCCCATGAGCACGATCGCCGCGGAGGCGGCACGGCGCAGGTGCGGGAGGGCGTGCTTGACGAGCAGGAACTGGCCCGTGACGTTGACGGCGAGCACGCGGTTCCAGTCGTCGAGCGAGATGTCCGCGACGTCCTGGCCGAACGGCCCCGAGGTGCCCGCGCACGCGACGAGGATCGCGATGCCGCCGAGCTCGCCCGCGAGGATGTCGACGGCCGCGGCGAGCGCGGGCTCGTCCGTCACATCCGCGACGGCCGAGACGATGCCGGGCAGGTCGACGGGGCTCCTGTCGATGACGCCCACGCGGGCGCCCTCGGCGGCGAAGGCGAGCGCGCACGCGCGGCCGATGCCCGACGCGGCGCCCGTGATGACGACGGGGACACCCGCGAGGTCGAGCTGCATCCCCCCAGCCTCGCCGCGCCCGGATGGCTCGTGTTGTGCGTGGAGGAAGGGAAGTTGTCGCGCGCGGCAGAGACGGTGCGCACGCGCCCGAACGGCATGAGACTGGGGACATGCAGCACCCCCTTGACCCCCTCACCACCGCCGAGATCGAGGCCGGCCGCGCCGTGCTCGACCGGGAGGGACGCATCACCGCGACCACCCGGTTCCCCGCTGTGCTCCCCGTCGAGCCCACGAAGGAGGCGGTGGCCGCCTTCGCGCCGGGCGACGCCGTCGAGCGCCGCATCCTCTTCGTCGCCCTCGAGACCGCGACCGGCCGCAGCGCCGAGGCCGTCGTCGAGGTCACGGGCGGCACGCTCGAGTCGTGGACTGAGCTCGCGACCGATGTCGCCCCCTACGGCCAGCCGCCGTACCTCATCGAGGAGTACGAGCTCACCGAGCAGATCGCGCGCGACGACCCGCAGTGGCAGGCGGCCATGGCCCGCCGCGGCCTGTCCACCGAGTTCGCGTTCTGCGCCCCGCTCGCCCCCGGCTTCTTCGGCCGCGACGACGAGGCCGGCCACCGCGTCATCCGCTCCCTCACCTTCCTGCGCGAGGATGCAGACGACAGCCCGTGGTCGCACCCCGTCGAGGGGCTCATCGTGCACATCGACCTCACGGAGCGCCGCGTGCTCCGCGTCGAGGACGAGGGCGACATCGCCCCGCCCACGATCGACGGGCGCTTCGGCGCACCGGCCAAGCTGCAGGAGCGCACGAGCCTCAAGCCCATCGAGATCACGCAGCCCGAGGGGCCGAGCTACCACGTCGACGGCTCTGCGGTCACGTGGGAGAACTGGTCGTTCCGCGTCGGGTTCAATGCGCGAGAGGGGCTCGTGCTGAACCAGGTCGCGTTCGACGGGCGGCCCGTGCTCTACCGCGCGTCAGTGCCCGAGATGGTCGTGCCCTACGGCGACACGACTCCTACGCGCCACTGGATCAGCTACTTCGACGCGGGCGAGTACCTGCTCGGCCTCAACGCCAACCCGCTCACCCTCGGGTGCGACTGCCTCGGGGTCATCCACTACTTCGACGGCGTCGTGGCCGACGGAAACGGGCACGGCGTCACGATCCCGCAGGCCGTGTGCATGCACGAGGAGGACTACGGCATCCTCTGGAAGCACACCCAGCTCGACGGCTCGGCAGACGTGCGCCGCTCGCGCCGGCTCGTGGTCTCGTACTTCTCCACGATCGGCAACTACGACTACGGCTTCTTCTGGTACCTCTACCTCGACGGCTCCATCGACTTCGAGGCCAAGGCCACGGGCGTCGTGTTCGCGGGCGCGGGCATCCCCGGCAGCGAGAACCCGCACGCGACCGAGATCGCGCCGGGCCTCTTCGCACCCGTGCACCAGCACCTGTTCTGCGCGCGCCTCGACGTGGCCGTCGACGGCGAGCGCAACTCGCTCGCCGAGGTCGATGTCGTGAGGATGCCGACGGGCCCGTCGAACCCCTACGGCAACGCCTTCACGTGGCGCACCACGCCCCTGCCGACCGAGCAGGCCGCGAAGCGCGTCGCCGACCCGTCGGCCGCGCGCGTGTGGGAGATCACGAGCAGCTCGCGCCGCAACGCCGTGGGCAGGCCGACGGCGTACCACCTCGTGCCGCGCGCGGGCGCGACGCTCATGGCCCAGCCCGACTCGTCGGTGCACGGCCGCGCGACGTTCGCGACCCAGCACCTGTGGGCCACGCCGTTCTCGCCCGCCGAGCGCTTCCCCGCCGGCGACTACCCGAACGGCCACGCGGGGGGCGGCGGGCTGCCGTCGTGGACGGCCGCCGACCGCAGCATCGAGGATGCCGACATCGTGCTGTGGCACGTCTTCGGGCCCACCCACATCCCGCGCCCCGAGGACTGGCCCGTCATGCCCGTGGACTACTCGGGCTTCAGCCTCAAGCCCTACGGGTTCCTCGACAGGAACCCCGCGCTCGACCTGCCGTCGAACACCGCCGACCACTGTGCACCCGGAGCGGGCCATGACCACCACCACTGACCTCCTCGTCACGAACGCGCGCGTCTACACGGTCGACCGCGCGCGCCCGTGGGCGACGGCCTTCGCGGTGCGCGACGGCGAGATCGTCGCGTTGGACGAGGATGCGACAGCCCTCGACGCCGCGCGCACCCTCGACCTCGGCGGCGCGACGGTCATGCCCGGGCTCGTCGACGTGCACAACCACCACGCGCTCGCGGGCCTCTCCGACCTGTTCGAGCTCACCTTCTCGCCCAACACCCCGCTCGCCGAGGCCCTCGACGCGATAGCGGCGTACGCCGCGGGGCTCGGCCCCGACGAGTGGATCGTGGGCGGCAGCTGGGGCTCCACGCTGTTCGACGAGCTCGCGACCGCCCTCCCCCGCCTCGACGAGGCGGCGGGCGGGCGTCCCGTCGTGCTCACCGACGACAGCCGCCACAACCGCTGGGTCAGCTCACGGGCGCTCGAGCTCGCGGGCGTGACGGACTCCACTCCCGACCCGGAGGGCGGCCGCATCCTGCGCGACGCCCACGGCCGCGCCACGGGCGTCATGCTCGAGCACGCGGGGCTGCTCGTGGAGCGCGTGCGCGCCACGGCGCACCCGCTCACCGACGGGCAGTCGCGGCGGGCCTCGGCGCGCGGCATCGAGATCCTGCACAGCTTCGGCGTCACGGCGTTCCAGGACGCGGCGATCTCGCTCGACGCCATGCGCGCCCTGCAGTCGCTCGACGAGGCGGGCGAGCTCACGGCGTGGGTCGTGACGTCGGTGCTCGTGAACGACCCGATCTTCGGCTTCCCCGTCACGGGCGACCCGCTCGTCGCGCAGGCCGAGAAGTACCGCAGCCGTCACCATCGGCCCGACTTCATCAAGATCTTCCTCGACGGGGTGCCGCCCGCCCACACGGGCGCGTTCCTCGAGCCCTACCTGCCGAGCCCCGAGCACGGCGACCACTTCTGCGGCGAGACGACGATGCCCGCCGACGAGCTGCTCGCGAAGCTGCGGCACGCGGCGGCGGCGGGGCTCGGAGCCAAGATCCACTGCTCGGGCGACGCCGCCGTGCGCATGGTGCTCGACACGGTCGAGACCCTGCGCGGCGAGGGCAACACCCTGCAGTACCAGGTGGCGCACGGGCAGTTCATCTCCGAGGCCGACCTCCCGCGCCTCGCGGGCCTCGGCGTGAGCGCCGACATCTCCCCGTTCCTGTGGGTGCCGGGGGTGATCCCCGACGCGATAGCGACGACCGTGCCTGGCGACCGCGCGGGCCGCATGCAGCCCAACCGCACGCTGCTCGACTCCGGGGCGCTCGTCGCGGGCGGGTCGGACTGGCCCGTGAGCGAGACCCCGGACGCGTGGGAGGGCATCGAGGGGCTCGTCACGCGGGCCGACCCGAGCGGTCGGCATCCCGGCACGCTGTGGGCGGAGCAGGCGATCACGGTCGCCGAGGCCATCGAGGTGTTCACGATCAACGGCGCGCGCGCCATGGGGCTCGGCGACATCGCGGGCTCGCTCGAGGTGGGCAAGTCGGCCGACTTCGTCGTGCTCGACGCGAACCCGCTCGAGGTGGCCCCCGACGCGCTCGCGCGCGTGCGCGTCACCGAGACCTGGTTCGCCGGCGAGCGGGTGTACTCGCGTCCGAGCTGACCAGTGGGTCTACACTGGTGGACACTTGCGCTCCCACCGGTCGGAAGGACCCCTGTGCCCAAGCTCATCGACCACGACCAGCGTCGCGAGCACATCATCGACGTCACGTGGGCCCTCATCGTCGAGGGCGGCATCGAGGCTGCGACGATGCGCGAGATCGCGGCGAAGGCAGGCTTCGCCAACGGCGCCCTCAAGCACTACTTCCCGAGCAAGGCGAAGATCGTCGAGGGCACCTTCGACCGCGCCATGCGCATCGTGGGCGCGGGCCTCAACACGGAGCAGGGCCGCGGCCTCGCCGGCCTGCGGGCCCTGAGCATCGCGGCGATCCCGCGCGACGAGGCGGCGGTGACGGCGGGCCGCGTGCTCATGGCCTACTGGGAGATGTCCCTCGCGAACGAGGAGATGCGCGACCGGTACGAGGCCTTCCTCGCCGACTGGCGGGGCCTCATCCTGCGCTACCTCGCGGAGGGGCGCGCCGACGGCGACATCGTCACCGCGACGCCCGACGAGGTGCTCGTCGACGAGCTCGTGCTCCTCACAGCCGGTGCGAACATCATGACCCTCGTGGGCCGGAGGTTCACCACCCTCGAGCTCGTCGAACGGCACCTCGACGACTTCCTGGGGCGCCTCGAGAGGCGCTAGACCGCGCGCGCGACGATGACGCGCGGGCTCCCCTCCAGGGCGAGGGTCTCGACGGGCGACCAGCCGGATGCCGCGAGCCATCCCTCGACCTCGGACTGCGGCCACACGACCGTGCCGTCGATCACGAGGTACTCCCCCGCGTGCAGGGCGTCGATCGCGCGCTGGCGCTCGTCGTCGTCGAGGTAGAAGTCGAGGAGCAGGAGGGTCGCGCCGTCGGCGGCCGCGCCGCGCGCGTTCTTCAGGATCTGCAGGTTCTCCTCGGCGGTGAAGCGGTGGATGACGTGGTTGACCATGACGAGGTCGTGGCTGCCCTCGGGCGCCGCCGTCGCCGTGGGCAGGCCCACGACGGTGCTGCGGGAGTCGAAGCCGCTCTCCGCGAGGTGGCCCGTGACGAAGCCGAGCATCTCGGGGTCGAACACGAACGTCGTGCGGAGCTGGGGGTTGGTGCGCATGGCCTCGACGGCGAACGCGCTGCTGAGGCCGCCCAGGTCGAGCATGTCGGTGTAGCCCGAGAAGTCGAAGGCGTTCGCGAGCATCTTCGCGTGCAGCGCGTTGTACGTCATGACGCCGCCCATGAACAGGCCCATGCGGTCGCCGCTGAAGTCGAGCGTGCCGGGCTCGGTGGTGTCGACGGTGCCGTCGAAGAACTCGGTCCAGTGCGGGAAGCTGATGCCGCTCAGGAAGGCCAGGAACGGCGCGAGGTCGAGCTCCGACTCCGCGCCCGTGAGCCACGCGCGCGCGTCGGGGGCGAGCGAGTACGCGCCCTCTGCGCGCTCGAGCAGCCCGAGGCCGTTGAGGCTGTCGGCGAGGATGCGCGTCATGCGCGGCGTGATCCCGATGCGGGAGGCCAGGGCGTCCGCGTCGAGCGGGCCGGCGGCGAGCGCCGGGAACAGGCCGATGCGGCTCGCCGCGAAGAGCTGCTTGGCCGCCATGTAGCCGGTGGCGATGTCGAGGATGCGGCGCGGGGACGAGGCCCCGGGGGTCGTGGACGTCACTGTCTTGTCTCCTTCTGTCGGTCTGGAATGGCGGTTACTCTACAGTTGTTGACTAAAAAATCACAATGTGCAACCATCGGCCCAGGAGGGTCGCAGCACGACTCTCGCGACTCAGGTCAACGAATGTAGAATTACCTCGCACACAGGGCTGTGGCGCACCGGACACCCGGGTATCCGCTCATCCCGCACCACCCGAAAGGATCCGCCGGATGCTCGAGCTCGCCGACTTCTCGCTCACCGTCCTCGCCGACGATGTCGAGACCGAGCTCGTGCACGAGATCGGCCTGAGCGTCGCCGCGGGCGAGACGCTGTGCATCGTGGGCGAGTCCGGCAGCGGCAAGACCGTGACCGCGATGTCGGTGATCCGGCTGCTCGAGTTCGTCGCCCCGGTGCGCACGAGCGGGGGCATCCTGCTCGACAAGGTCGACCTCACGGCGCTCAGCCCCGACGAGATGCGCGAGTTCCGCACGGGCCGCATCGGCATGGTCTTCCAGGAGGCGCTCGACAGCCTCAACCCGACCCAGCGCATCGGCAAGCAGCTCATCGAGGCGTTCAACCCGCTCGACATGATGCCCGGCGCCCTGCGCACCGTGAAGGGCCAGCAGGCCGCGCGCGCCAAGGCCGAGAGCCTGCTCGCCGAGGTCGGCCTGCCCGACACCGACCGCATCATGCGCCTCTACCCGCACCAGCTCTCGGGCGGCATGCAGCAGCGCGTCATGATCGCGATGGCGCTCATGAGCGACCCCGTGCTCCTGCTCGCCGACGAGCCGACGACGGCCCTCGACGTGACGACGCAGGCCGAGATCCTCCAGCTCTTCCGGCGCCTGCAGCGCGAGCGCAGCATGTCGTGCGTCTTCATCACCCACGACATGGGCGTCGCCGCCGAGATCTCCGACCGCATCGCCGTCATGTACGGCGGCCGGCTCGTCGAGGTCGGCACGACTCGCGACGTGCTCACGCGCCCGCACCACCACTACACGCGTGCGCTCCTCGCGTGCGTCCCTCAGCTCGGCGTGCGGCACGCGGAGGGGCTCGCGTCGATCCCCGGCTCGGTGCCGAGCCCGCGCGACGTGCTGCCCGGCTGCCGCTACGCGCCGCGCTGCCCCGCCGCGACGGAGAAGTGCACGACCGTCGAGCCCGAGCTCGCGGCATCCCTCGGCGACACCGCCTTCGCGTGCTGGCACCCGGCGACGACGCCGCTCGCCCTCGCCTCGACGGCGTCGGACGAGGATGCGCCGCGCCTGTCGACTACGGACCGCCCGACACTCGTCGTCGACGACGTCACCAAGGTGTTCGGCCGCCGGCGCGGGGTCGTCGCGGTCGACGGCGTCTCGCTCGAGATCGCGCCCGGCGAGTTCTTCGGGCTCGTGGGCGAGTCCGGCTCCGGCAAGACGACGCTCGGCAGGATGATCGCGGCCCTCGAGCACCCGAGCTCCGGCACCATCGCGGTGGGCGACCACGTGCACGGCCCGAAGGGGGTGACCGGGGATGCCCGCGAGTTCCGCCGCTCCATCCAGCTCATCTTCCAAGACCCGCAGAGCTCCCTCGACCCGCGGCACAGCATCGGCCGCATCATCGCGGAGCCCCTGCGCGAGCTCACCGACCTGCGCGGCGCGGAGCTCGACAGGCGCGTCGCGCACCTCATCGACGAGGTGGGCCTGCCCGCCGCGACGAAGGACAAGCTGCCGTGGCAGCTCTCGGGCGGCCAGCGCCAGCGCGTCGCTATCGCACGCGCCATCGGCCCCGAGCCCAAGCTCATCGTCGCCGACGAGCCGACGTCGGCCCTCGACGTCTCGGTGCAGGGGCAGGTCATCAACATCCTGCTCGAGCTGCGCCGCGAGCACGACCTGAGCTTCCTCTTCATCACCCACAACCTGAGCCTCGTGCTCTCCGTCGCCGACCGGGTCGGCGTCATGCGCAAGGGCGAGCTCGTCGAGGTGGGGCATCCCGCCGACATCGTCGAGAACTCGACCCATCCCTACACACGGCAGCTCCTCGCGGCGAACCCCGACCTGCTCGCCTTCCAGACCACCAACCCATAACCGCACACCCAAGAGAACCGAGGACCACATGAATCGCATCTCACGGCGGTGGCGTCACCTCAGCGTGGCGTCCATGGCTATCGTGGCGGCCGGAGCGCTCCTGCTCTCCGGCTGCGCCCCGTCCGACCCCTCCACGGCGCCGAACGACGAGGGCACGCCCGTCCAGGGCGGCAGCCTCACGATCCAGATCTCCGGCGACCCCGGCGGCCTGGACCAGAACGCGTCGTACTCCATCGAGGCCGTCAACATCTCCGAGCTCATCTTCGAGAAGCTCTTCGCCCTCGACGCGAGCAACACCCCGCACCCCATGCTCGTCGACACGTACGACCTGAGCGACGACCGCAAGACCTACACGTTCCACCTGCGCGAGGGGGTGACGTTCTCCGACGGCAAGCCCCTCACCTCCGAGGACGTCGTCGAGTCGCTCAACTACTGGATGCGCGTCAACGGCCAGGGCAAGATCGTGGCCGGCGACGTCGAGAGCCTCGAGGCCACGGACGACCTGACCGTGACCCTGAAGCTCACGAAGCCCCGGTACCCGCTCATCGTCGAGCTCACGGGCGTCGGCACGGGCATCCTCGAGGCCGATGTGGCCAAGGGCCTCGACGCGACGGGCTTCACGCAGGAGCAGGCGATCGGCACGGGCCCCTACAAGCTCGAGTCGTGGGACCCGAACGAGCAGCTCACGGTCGTGCGCAACGACGCGTACTCGTCGCTCGCCGACGAGGAGAGCGGCTACGCCGGCGCGAAGCACGCCTACCTCGACTCGATCACGTTCAAGATCGTCGCCGACCCCGACGCGGTCAAGAACGGCCTGCTCACGGGCCAGTGGCTGTACGCCTCGCCCACGCCGGACTCGTACCCCGAGCTCAAGGCGAACCCCGACCTCGTGGTCAACACCCTGAGCGGCGGAAACCTCAACCTGCTCGTGCTCAACCACGCGTTCGAGGGGTCGATCTTCTCGAAGTCGGAGGCGCGCGACGCGCTCAGCCTCGTGCTCGACAAGCCCGGCATCATGGCGGCGACGGGCGGAAGCCCCGACCTGACCGTGGAGAGCGCGGCGCTCACCCCCGAGGCGAGCACCATCATGTACTCCACCGCGGGTGACGCCGAGTACGCCAAGCACGACCCGGACAAGGCGAAGGAGCTGTTCGCGAAGGCGGGCTACTCCGACGACAAGCCCATCCAGATCCTCACGACCAACGCGTTCCCGGCATTCCAGGCCTGGGCGACCCTCGTGCAGGACCAGCTGTCGAGCATCGGCGTCAAGTCGGAGATCCAGGCCTACGACTTCGTGACCATGCTCGCGCAGTGGCAGGGCTACCCCGACAAGTGGGACATCGTGCCGATCTTCTTCAACGGCGACTTCCCGTCTCCCGGCCAGATGAACGTGCTGCAGTCCGCTGCGGCCCCGGCCACCGAGACGCACGGGGAGATCGCGGACGACCGTTCGCAGGACCTCCTCGCGGCGCTCGCCGACTACAACGAGGTCGACAACGCCGACGACGCCCACAAGATCATGGACACGATCACCGAGATCGTCGCGCGCGACAAGCCCGCGATCATCCTCGGCATGACCCGCCCGTACGCCGCCTACAGCCCCAAGCTCAAGGGCTACGACAACTACTGGTACGTGTTCTGGAACTCCTGGATCGCCGAGTAACGATCCGACCCCGTGGGGCGGTCCGCACCGGGCCGCCCCACACCCCCACCGAAGAGAAGGACTCCCCCGTGCTCGGCATCATCCTCCGCAGGCTGGTGAACCTCGTCATCATCCTGTTCGTCGTCGGAACCCTGCTGTTCTTCCTCATCAGGGCCATCCCGGGCGACCCCGCGGTCGCGCTGCTCGGCTCGACCGCGAAGCCGGAGGAGCTCGAGGCGCTCCGCCAGGACCTGGGGCTGAGCGGCCCCCTCTACCTGCAGTACCTCGGCTGGTTCGGCCGCGTGCTGCAGGGCGACTTCGGGATGTCGATCATCTACGACAAGCCCGTGCTGCAGGTCATCGCCGACCACATCGCGCCGACCCTCACGATCGCGATCATCAGCACCGCGCTCAGCTTCCTCATCGCCGTGCTCATCACCGTCTGGAACTCCGCTAGCCCCCGCAACCCGATCGCCCGCGCGCTCAACCAGGTCTCGCAGATCGGCCTCGCCCTTCCCGACTTCTGGCTCGCCGTGCTGCTCGTCTACCTCATCGCGCTCAACCTGCGCTGGCTGCCCACGAGCGGCTACACCGACATCTGGGTCGACCCCGTCGCCTCCCTGCGCACCCTCGTGCTGCCCATCGCCGTGCTCGTCATCGGCCAGGCCGCGAGCTACGTCATCGTGCTGCGCGAGGGGATGCTCGGCCAGATGTCGCAGCTCTACCTGCGCACCGCCCGAGTGAAGGGCCTGAGCGAGTTCTCGGTAGCCCTGCGCCATGCCCTCCCGAACGCGCTGCTGCCCATCCTCACGATCGTGGGGCTCAACTTCGCGGGGCTCGTGGGCGGCATCGTCATCCTCGAGAACATCTTCGTCATCCCCGGCCTCGGGTCGATGATGCTCGGCGCCATCAACAGCCGCGACTTCCTGCTGCTGCAGGGCGGGGCGCTCTTCGTCGCCTTCCTCTTCGTCGTGGTGAACCTCATCACCGACCTCACCTACGCCCTCGTCGACCCGAAGGTCCGTGTGTCATGACCGTCCTCGTCACCCCCGTCTCGCAGCGCTGGCGCACGTTCCTCGCGCGCAACCCCGCGGTCATCGTGCCCGCGGCCCTCCTGCTCGTCATCGTGCTCGTGTCGGTGCTCGGCCCGTTCCTGCTGCCGTCGCCCACGGCCACCGACCCGGTCAACCGCCTGCAGCCGCCGAGCCCCGCGCACCTGCTCGGCACTGACACCTACGGACGCGACGTGCTTTCGCGGCTCGTGACGGGCGGGCGGGCATCCCTCGGCATGGCCCTGCTCATCACGGTGTGCTCGGGCGCCGTCGGCACGTTCCTCGGGCTCGTGAGCGGCTTCTTCACCAAGGCCGGCAACGTCATCATGCGCGTGACCGACGCGTGGATGGCCTTCCCCGCCATCGTGCTCGCGATGGTCTTCAGCGTGACCCTCGGGCCGGGCGTGCTCACCGAGCTGCTCTCGATCGGCATCATCTTCATCCCGTTCTCGGCGCGCGTGCTGCGCAGCCGCACGATGGAGATCACGAGCCGCACCTTCGTGGAGGCCGCGCGCGTGTCGGGCATGGGCCCGTGGAAGATCCTCGTCGTGCACGTGCTGCCCAACGTCGTGCCGCTCATCATCGTGCAGACGATCGTGTACATCGCCGCGACCATGCTCATCGACGGCGTGCTGAGCTTCCTCGGCCTCGGCATCGCGGCGCCCTCGCCCAGCTGGGGCAACATGATCTCCGAGGGCCGCACCTACATGTCGACGGCGCCGTACCTCATGATCTTCCCGGGCCTCGCGCTCGCCACGACCGTCTTCCTCGTCAACATGCTCGGCACCAACCTGCGCCCGGTCTTCGACCCGCAGGCGCGCCAGCTCAAGGCCCTGCAGCGCCTGCGCACGCACGGCAACCCGTTCCGCCGATAGGAGTCACCGTGCCAGCCCTCGTCTACCAGGAGTCCCGTCCGCGCGACGTCTCGGGTCCGCCCGTGCTGCTCATCCACGGATTCGCCACCGACTCGTCGGACTTCACGGGGTGGGCGGACGCCCTCTCCCGGGCGGGGCGTGCGAGCATCCTCGTCGACCTGCCCGGCCACGGCACGAGCCCCGCCCCCGCCTCAGCGGACGACGCGGGCACCTCGCGCATCCTCGAGGCCATCGCGGCGATCGTGCCCGGCGAGCTCGACGTCGTCGGCTACTCGCTCGGCGCGCGCCTCGCGTGGGACCTCCCGCGCGTCGCCCCCGTGCGCCGCCTCGTGCTCGGCGGCCTGAGCCCGTTCGAGCCCTTCGCGGCGCTCGACTTCGCGCAGCTCGCGGCCTTCCTCGCCACGGGCGAGCCGCCCGCCGACCCGCTCACGGGCATGCTCGGCGGCATGATCAGCGCGCCCGGCAAGGATGCCCGCGCTCTCGCCCTCGTCATGCAGGGCCTCGCCGCCGAGCCGTTCGACCCCTCGTCGCCGCCGGCCGTGCCCACGCTCTTCGTCGCGGGCGACGCGGACCCCATGACTGCCGACGCCCCGTGGCCCGTCGTGCGCGTGCCCGGCGACCACGTGGGCGCGCTGCGCTCGCCCGAGTTCCGCGAGGCGGCGCTCGCCTTCCTCGCCTAGACCCATCACCCCTTTCTGCGGGCAGGTCGGCGAGCTGCGACGAACGTTTCGCGCAGCTCGACATCCTGCCCGCAGAATGCGGTTGGGGAGACGCACGAGCCCCCTCCGGAACGGTGCCGACCGCCCTGGCAAGCGGGCGGCACCGTCCGGAGGGGGCTCGCGTGATCAGGCCGCCGGGAAGGTCCAGGTGCCGTCGGGGTTGACGCGGTCGCGGTCGATCCACAGGTGCTCGACGGCGGCACGGATCTCGTCGCCGTACTTGCGGTAGAGCTCGACGCCGCCGAGGTTGGACTCGAGCTGCTCCATCCTGCTGACACCGAAGAGCACGTTGGCGACCGCGGGGTTGGTGAGGCAGAAGGCGATGCCGAGCTGGGCGGACGTCGCGCCGAACTCGGCGGCGACGCGCGCGACCTCGTCCGCGGACTCGCGGATGAGCTCGCGGATGCCGCCGGGGTCGGCGCCGATCTGGCGCGCCGTGTCCTTCTTGCCGGCGAGGATGCCGCCCTCGAAGGTGTCGGAGGCCTGCAGCGCGAGCTCCCCCGAGGCGAAGAGGGGGCCGTAGTGCGAGCCCTCCGCCATGGCGCGGCGCGCGATGCCGTACTTGAGCTGCACGAAGGTCGGCAGCGGCATCCCCTCGCGCGAGGCGAAGTCGCGCGCGGCGAGGAAGTCGGCGATCGGCCAGTTGTTCGTGCCCCACGAGCCGAGGCGTCCGGCGGCGACCTGCTCCGCGACATCCGTGACCACGGCGGGGACGTCGATCGACATGTAGTCGCCGATGACCGCCGTGTCGGCCTTCTCGATGCCGACCCGGTCGAGCGACTCGACGAGCTGGCTCGTGAAGTCCTGCTTCGGGTAGTCCCACAGCCAGAGCTTTCCGCTGAAGACGTACTCGTCGCGCGAGATGCCGGCCTCGCGCATGGCGCGCGCCCAGATGAGGTCGGTCGGGGAGTCGTCGGGATGCGGGCCCATGTTGTAGTACGCGACGTCGAAGAGCGTCACGCCCGCGTCCACGGCGCGGCGCACGATGGCCACGGCCTCCTCGAACGTCATGCGGTCCCACGTGTGCCACGAGCCGAGGCCCAGGGTCGAGACTGCGGGACCGGTGGGTCCGAGTTGGCGGACGGTGTCGTCGTTGACCATCGTGCTCCTTAGGGTTTTTGTCTACGCTTGTATAATAACCCAGCAACGGCATCGAGCAAAGGAGCACGAATTGGTTAGGACTGTCCTCGTCACGGGCGGCGCGAGCGGCATCGGCAGGGGTCTCGCGACGGCGTTCGCCGCCCGCGGCGACCGGGTCGTCATCGCCGATATTGACGAGGATGCCGCGGCCGCGGCATCCCGCGACCTCGGGTGCGACCACCTGCAGGTCGACATCGCCGACGCGTCCTCGGTCGCGACCGCCGTGCACCGCGCCGGACCGGTCGACGTGCTCGTCAACAACGCGGGCCTCATCGCGGTCGGCGGGCTGCTCGTCGACCTCTCCCCCGACGACTTCGACCGCGTCGTCCGCGTCAACTTCCGGGGCACGTTCCTCATGACCCAGGCCGTCGCGCGCCAGATGATCGCGCGCGGCGAGGGCGGCGCGATCGTCAACATCACATCGATCGGCGCGCGCCAGCCCACGACGGCCCTCGGGGCCTACGAGGCCACCAAGGCCGCGGTCGAGGCCCTCACGCGCTCGTCCGCGCTCGAGTTCGCGCAGTTCGGCATCCGCGTGAACTCCGTGGCGCCAGGTCCCGTGCTCACCGAGATGCTGCGCATGGCCATGCCCGAGGGCTCGCCCGCGCGCACGGCATGGCAGGCGCGCATCCCGCTCGACCGCATGGCCGAGGTCGAGGATGTCGCGCCCGCCGCGGTCTTCCTCGCGAGCCCGGAGGCGCGCCACATCACGGGCGCGAGCATCCAGGTCGACGGCGGACAGCTCCTGACCTAGCTAGCGCTCGAACACCACGCGGCCCCCGGCGACCGTCAGATCGACGTCGACGCCGGGGAGCTGCGCGGGCGCGACCTCGAGCGGGTTGCGCGCGAGCACGCACAGGTCTGCGGCCTTGCCGACGGCGAGCGTGCCCTTCCAGGTCTCTGCACGGTCCTGCCACGCGGGGTTCACGGTGTACGCGCGCAGCAGCGCGAGCATGGTCTCGCGCGCATCCCCGAGGCTCTCGCCCACGAGCTCCGCCGCCGCCGCGATGCCCACGCGCCAGTCGGGGCTGAGCACGGGCGCGTCGGAGCTCAGGCACACGGGGATGCCCGCGGCGAGAGCCGCCGCGACCGGCCACGCGGAGGCGGCGGCCTCGTCGCCGAGCGTCGCGGCGAGCATCCCCCTCGTGGCCGGGGCCAGGCCCGCCTGGGTGTTGTAGCCCATGCCGAGGGCGGCGAGGCGGCCGAGGGCCGGGCGGCTCACGAGGTCGCCGTGGATGATGTAGTGCCGCAGGTCCGCCCTGTCGAGGTCGGCGACCGCGTCCACGACGGCGTCGATCGAGCGGTCGCCCGTCGCGTGCACCCCCACCTGGTAGCCGAGGTCGTGGGCGATCGTGATCATCGTGCGCATGGCGGCCTCGCGCTCGACGTCGTCGGCGCCCTCGACGAGCAGCTCGCCGCGCGAGCCGTCGGGGTAGTGGCCGTGGATCCACGCCGACCTCATGGGCGGGATGCCGTCGGCGAACACCTTGATGCCGCCGATGCGCAGCCACTCCGAGTCGAGGTCGGTGTCGGCGAGCTCGAGCATGCCGCGCCGGAAGTCGCCGAGCGCGCTCGGGCCGTCGAGCTCGCCGAAGAGCATGAGCACGGTCACCCGCGCGCGCAGGAGCCCCTCGGCGGCGAGCGCGCGGTACTGCTCGAGCACGTCGGAGCCGCACGCACCCGTCGCGCCGTCGTCCTCGCCCGGGCCGAGGCCGGGCTCGGTGTAGCTCGTGATGCCGAGCGAGGCGGCGATGTCACCCGCGCGCAGGATCGCCGCGCGGCGCTGCTCGGAGGAGTCGAGGGTCGTGGACTGGGCGAACCCCGATCCCCCGGCGAGGCCGTCCATGATCGTGGCCGGCCAGATGGCGCCGAGCCAGGTCGCGTGCAGGTGCGACTCGTTGATGCCGGGGATGACCGCGCGCCCGTCGAGCGCGATGCGCCGGGTGTCGGGGCCGACGTGGGCGAGCACCCCGTCGTCATCCCCGACGTAGGCGATGCGGCCGCCGCGCACGGCGATCGCCGTGCCCTCGCTGCCCGCGGGGTCGAGGGTGAGGACCGTTCCGCCGGACAGGACGAGGTCGGCGGGGAGGGGTGTGGGTGACATCAGCGGCACTCGGGACTCTCTGTTATTTGGGTCAACGTATGTAGAATATCCGAAAAGCCCGCGCTGACAAGGAGCGACGATGACGTTGCCTACCCACACGACCGCGGCCGTGCTCACCGAGCACTCGGCCGACCTCACGATCCAGCAGCTCCCCCTGCCGCGCGAGCTCGAGCCGGGCGCCGCGCTTGTGCGCCTCACGTGCACGACGCTGTGCGGCACCGACATCGAGATCTGGAACGGCACGATGTCGTTCCCCGGCATGCTGCCCATGGTGCTCGGCCACGAGATGGTCGGCGAGGTGCTCGCCGTGGGCGCCGGCACCGTCGACGCCCTCGGGCGCGCGGTCGCCGTCGGCGCTCGCATCGGCTGGTCGGAGCGCACGTGCGGCCACTGCTACGGCTGCACGGTGCTGCGCGAGCCCGTCGCCTGCAGCAACCGCGGCTACGGCTTCACGCAGCGCGCCGACGTGTTCCCCTACGCCATCGGCGGGCTCTCCGAGCTCTGCTACGTGACGCCGGGTGCCGCCAAGCTCCTGCTGCCCGACGACGTCAAAGACACGTGGGCGTCCATGGCCGGCTGCGCCGCCAAGACCGTGCTGCGCGCGTTCTCGCGCGTCGGCGGCATCCGCCCGGCCTCGCGCGTCGTCATCCAGGGCGCCGGGGCGCTCGGCATCTTCGCGACCGCCGTGGCGCGCATCTCGGGCGCCGGGCAGGTCATCACGGTGGGCGCCCCCGACACCCGCCTCGAGACGGCGCGGAGCTTCGGCGCCGACGCGACCGTGCACGTCTCCGAGCCCATAGTCGAGCGCGTCATGGAGCTCACGGGCGGCCACGGCGCCGACCACGTGTTCGACTTCGCGGGAGCGAAGAGCGTGGGCGCCGAGGCCATCGGCATGGCGGCCCAGCGCGGCACGTTCGCGATAGTCGGCAGCACGGGATGGGGCCTCAACGAGGTGCCCCTGAGCGCCATCATGGGCAAGGAGCTCACCGTCGTCGGGTCGCTCAACGGCGACATCGGCGACTACGCGCGGGCCATCGAGTTCTTCCAGGCCTTCGCGTCGCGCATGCCGTGGGACGACCTGTTCTCGGCGCCCGTGGGCCTCTCGGGGGCGACCGAGTGCATCCGCACCATGGCCGGGCTCGGCCAGGTGAAGGCCGTCATCGACCCGCGCCTGCCCTAGAGGCCGAGCACCCGCCGCAGCCAGGAGTCGAGGGTGGCGATCGACGATCGCGAGACCTCGGCGTGCGGCGCCGCGCCCGCGAACCCGTGGAACGCGCCACCCCACACGTGCAGCTCGGCCTGCCCGCCCGCGGCCCAGATGCGGCCCGCATACTCGACGGCCTCGTCGCGGAACGTCTCGGCGGCGCCGACCTCGATGTACGCGGGCGGCAGCCCGGAGACGTCGAGGGCGCGCGAGGGCGCCGCGTAGGGCGAGACCCGCTCGGTGCCGCGGTCGGCTCCCAGCAGCGCATCCCACGCCGTGTCGTTGTTGTTGCGGTCCCACGCGCCGAAGCCGTCGTACTGGCGGCTCGAGACCGTCGTGTTGCGGTCGTCGATCATGGGCGCCCCGAGGCGCTGGCCGACGAGCGCGGGCCCGCCCCGGTCGCGAGCCATGAGCGAGACGGCGGCCGCGAGCCCGCCGCCCGCGCTGAACCCCGAGACGAGGATGCGGCCGGGGTCGACCCCGAGCCCGGCCGCGTGCTCCGCGAGCCACAGCAAGCCCGCGTAGCAGTCCTCGGCGGCGGCGGGGTGGGGATGCTCGGGCGCGAGCCGGTACTCCACCGACACCCCGACCGTGCCGTACCTCAGGGCCAGGTCGATGAGCTCCTCGATGCCGTAGAACCTCGTGCCCAGGATCATCCCGCCGCCGTGGATCTGGTAGACCGCCGGCGCCGCCACGGGCGGCTCCCCCGCGCGCCGGACCACCGTGCGCACCAGGTCGCCCACGCGCACGTCCTCCCAGTGGACGGGCCGACCCGCGACGAGCTCGTCCATCGAGGGCACGAGCGCCGCGAAGATCTCGCGGTTCTGCTGGATCGTGTCGGCGGTGAGGGGCACGGACTCGACGAGCTCGAGGAACCGCGCGAGGCCCTCCTCGATCTCCGGGTCATAGGGCACGGGCTTCATGTCGACCTCCTGGGACGAGTTCGGGGCCGCCCCGAACCGTTCCCGGTCGACACGGATCACGTCCACCGGGAACGGGCCGGAACCGGCCCCAGGTCTTTCCACCAACCTGCGACTATTGTCGCGTCGGTTGTTCTACGAACGTTGACGATCCGCGCACACCGGTATGACATGCGCGCCGGGGCGCGCGCGGGTCAGACGATCGTCGCGCCCGCGGCGTCGAGGCGCTCGATCGCCGCGGCGCTCGACTCGGGAGCCACCCCCGCGACGAGGTCGGTGAGCACCCGCACCGTGCGGCCCGACTCGAGCGCGTCGAGCGCGGACGCGAGCACGCAGTAGTCGGTGGCGATGCCCGCGACATCCACCGAGGCGATGCCGAGCCGGTCGAGAGCGGCCGGCACCGTCTCGCCCCCGTCGGTCACTCCCTCGAATATCGAGTACGCGGGCTTGCCCTGCCCCTTGCGCACGTGCACGTCGATCACGTCGGTGTCGAGCGCGGGGTGGTACTCGGCGCCCGTCGTGCCGGCGACGCAGTGCACGGGCCACGAGTCCACGAAGTCCGGCTCGGCGTCGAAGTGGCCGCCGTTGTCGTTGTCGCCGTCGTGCCAGTCGCGCGAGGCGAACACGTAGTCGTAGCGGTCGGGATGCGCCGCGAGCATCGCGGAGATCCGCGCCGCGACCGCGGCGCCGCCCTCCACGCCCAGGGCGCCGCCCTCGGTGAAGTCGTTCTGCACGTCGATGATGAACAGGGCAGACGTCATCGCCTCGCCTCTCAGTTGTTGGACAGGTTGTCGCCGCACGTGTAGGCCGCGGTCGCGAGCGTGTCGAGCGCCTGCTTGGTGTCCGACGAGATCACGTCGCCGAGGGCGTAGAACGCGAACGCGAGCGGGGTGCCGTCGGCCGCGTTGATGACTCCGCCGAGGGAGCGCTCGTTGGTGATCCACCCCACGACGGCCACGACCTTGCCCGCCGCGACGGCGTTGTCGCCCGTGAACCGGTCGTACAGGTCGCCGGTCTGGCCGGCCACGGGCATCCCCGCGTAGATGGCACCCAGGTCGGACTCGTTGGCGCGCACCTTCTGCATCAGCTGCGCGACGAGGCGGGGCGGCACGAGGTTCGCCGAGCTCTCGCCCGAGCCGTCGCGCGAGACGAGGCCCGTCGTGTCGAGACCGAGGCCCTTGAGGGTGAGCGGGATCATCTGGGCGATGGATGCCGACGAGCCGCCCAGCCCCGTGACCTTGGAGGCGACGCGCGTGAGCATCTCGGCGAGGGCGTTGTCGCCGTTGGTGAGCATCTGGCCCACGAGCGTGCTGATCGGCTGCGACTTGACCTCGGCGAGCACCGTCGCCGAGGTGGCGGACCCGGTCGTGAACGTCACACCGCTCAGGCCCGCGGCCGAGACGAAGGCCTGCGCCGCCCGCATGACCGGGTCCTCGCCGCGCGCGCTCTCCTGGTCGGAGGGGTCGTCGCGGTCGCCGTCGACCATGAGCGGCACGATGTACGGCATGTAGCCGTTCGCGCGCTCGGAGCTGGGCCACGTGTCATCCCAGTTGTCGGAGACGCTCCACAGGCTCGTGTCGAGCACGATCGTCGTGATGGGATCGGTGGGGTGCTTGAGCTTGTACGCCGACATCGCGGCGGTCGCGAGGTCGGACATGCGGGGTGCGCCGTCGTAGACCGTGTCGGACGAGGTCGAGAGCGTGGGATCGCCCCCTCCGACGAGCACGATGGTGCCGGGCGACGAGCCGTCGACGACCTTCGTGGAGAGCTGGGTGGACGCACCCAGGAGCTTGATGGCGTTCGCGGCGGCGAGCAGCTGGTTGACGTTGGCGGGGGTGTTCGCGGTCGTGCCGCTGCGGTCGAACAGCACCTCGCCCGTCGTGCTGTTGATGACGGTTCCGACGAGCGTGCCCAGGTCGGCCTGCGCGGCCGCCGAGCTGATCGAGCACGTGCGCAGGTGCGTGCCCGCGGGCACGGCCGTCGGCTGCGTGCGGGGCGGAGGGGCGCTCTCGGTCGGCAGCGGCACCGCCTCGACCTTGCTGGAACCCGCAGCGATCCCGGCGAACAGCGAGCCGCTCGCGAGCAGCAGGAACACGACGCCGATGGCCGAGAACAGCCACACGCGGGGGTGCTTCGCGATGATCGCGCGGATGCCGCCCTTCGGGGCCGACGCCTTCGCGGTCCCCTCGCGCGCCGCGCGGCGGCTGAAGACCTCGGTCGGCTGGTCGGGCGAATCCGTCACCCGGCAATGATACCGGGAGGCGCTAGCACCACACCCAGCGCGCTGCGGCGCGGGTGAAGTCGTACGGCTCGTCGATGCCGCCGTGGGTCATCGCGAACGCGATGCACGCACCGGAGACGTCGTCGCCCGGCCGGTACAGGGACGCCCGGTGCGCGAGCGAGTACCACCACTTGCTCGCGACCGTCGCGCCCGAGTTGCCGGAGCCGCCCGCGAGGTTGCCGTCGCAGCCGCGGCTGGGAACGCCGTCGGCGCGCGTCGAGCCCATGTGGCCCCACGCGTCGAGGGGATCGGGGCTCGGGGACTCGGCCATCCAGAAGAGGCGGTCCTCCATGCAGGAGTCGTAGTAGAAGTTCGAGTACGGGATGGGGTCGAGGCAGTTCTCGATCCGGATCGCGTTGAACGTGTAGGCGAACGACGCGAGGTCGTCGGAGGTCGTGCCGGGAACACCGAGCGGGGAGGAGATGCCGGGGGCGCCGTTGGTGCCGCCGCCCGGGTCGCTCGGGCACGAGAGGCCCTGGGACTCGCGCAGCGTGCGCTGGTCGACGAAGCCGTCGTCGTTGACGACGACGACGGGCTTGGGCACGGGCTTCTGGGCGATGTGCTCCCAGTCCTGCGTGAGGGCCGCGGCCTGCGCTGCGGCCTGCGCGGCCGCGTACTCGTCCGTGACGCGCACGGTGGTTGCGAGCGCCACCCGAGGCGTCTCAACCACCGGCGCGGCCACCGGAGCGGTCATCGATGCGAGGAGCGGAGTCGCCGAACCCGAATCGGCGACGGCCTGGGGCGTGAGCCCCGGTCCGCCTCCTCCCACGAAGGGAAGGACGATGACGAGCACGGCTGTGAAGAGCGTCGCGAGGAACGCGATTCGCTTCATCAGTACCCCCGTGCTCGAGCTTCCGGGACCAACGTATGACCGTGCGGGGCACCCGGCAAGCGGCCCGGGGCACAAACGGGCACGTTTACCCGCGCACTGGGGGCGAATCCTGTACCCCGATGGCCCCCGTGTCCTCACTATGGAGGACGCGTATTCGTCGTCAAGCGCTCGACTACGCACGATCCGAGCGCGCGCCGGCGACATCCTGCGCCCGATCGCGCCCGAAGCGCCGAAAACGTCCCCCAGTGCGCCGCACGACGACGTTTTCCGCACCCTCGACCGATGCGACGGGCGAAAGCAGACGTCGCGCGGTCGTTCCCGCGTCGCGCGGTCGCTCCGAGCGGGCGCCCCCTGCAGGAGCGGCCGCGCAACGCGCACGGGAGCGCAGTACGTGTGGTCGTACGCGATCAAGCAGCGCCCGACGGCACCGGAGAGCGGTGATCATACGCGATCAAGCAGCGCGTGCGCTGCTTGGCGCCATAAATACAGAGCCGCCTAAGAGAATCGAACTCTTGACCTTCTCATTACGAGTGAGATGCTCTACCGACTGAGCTAAGGCGGCGGGCCCGGTTTCCCGAGGCACAGCATGAAAGCTTAGCCGATGTTCAGGCGTGCTCCGACGCAAGCAGCGACTTGAGTTCGTCGAAGGATGCAGCGAGCTGGTCGGTGAGCTCCCGATGCGGTTCGCCGTGGGCCCACGCCTGCCACGCGTGCCGCATGGCGGCGAACGCCACGAGCGTGGTGAGGCGGGCGCGGCTCGCGCGGGTGTCTGCGTCGAGGTCGGGATCGTCGAGGGCGAGGCGCTCGGCGACCACCTCGCCCACGGACTCCTCGAACGCGCGCATGGAGGCCATCCGCATGGCGAACAGCTGGGGGAACTGCTTGAGCAGGCCGTGCCTCAGGTGCAGCATCTCGACGTCGTTCGCGGACTTGTCGCCGGCGTGGCGCAGGAGCAGGGCCAGATCCTCGAGCACCGTTCCGTCGCCGTGCAGGAAGTCGTCGATGTGCTGGCGGGAGGGCAGCTCGGGCGAATCGCCGAGCATGGCCTCCTCCTTGGAGGCGAAGTAGTTGAAGAATGTGCGCGGCGAGACGTCGGCGACCCTGCTGATCTCGTCGACCGTCACACCGTCGAGCCCGCGCTCGGCGAGCAGCTCGAGAACGGCGACCTGGATCGCACGCCGCGTGGCCCGGCGTTTGCGCTCGCGCAGTCCGGGTTCGGCGGTCTCTGTCGTCACGGAACTATTCTTGCACAGCCTGCAAAATCAGCAGTTGGGATCGGTCGCGGGGACCGTGCCCTTCGTGAAGTACTCGTCGACCGCGCGGTCGACACAGCCGTTCGACTTGTTGTACGCCGTGTGGCCCTCGCCGTTGTAGGTGATGAGGTGCGCGCTCTCGAGCTGCTTCGCGAGGGCGACTCCCCACTCGTAGGGGGTCGCGGGGTCGCCCGTGGTCGACACGATGAGCACGTCCGGTGCCCCCTTGCCCGTGAGCGCGGTGATGTCGGGGCCGATGTACTGGTACGGCCAGTTCTTGCACGTGAGGTCGCCGACGGGCGGGTAGTCGCGGTAGGTGGTCGGGGATGCGGCCTGCAGCTCGACGTTCTGCTCGGCGAGCACCGCCGGGTCGGTCTCCACCGGGTAGTCCACGCAGTAGATGGCGATGAACGCCTCGAGCGAGTTGTCGGAGTACGTGCCGTCGGAGTCGCGGCCGTAGTAGTAGTCGGCGAGGAAGAACGCCGTGTCGGTGACGCCCTGCTCGGCCTCGGGGAAGAGGTCGTTGAGGTAGCTCCACGAGTCCTGCGAGTAGAGGGCCATGCTCATGGCGGTGTCGAGCACGCCCGCATCCATGAGACGGCCGTCGGCGCCCGCGACGGGGGTGGCGTCGTACCGGTCGTAGAGGCCGCGGATGGTGGCGAGCGCCGCATCCTTGCCGTCCTGGAAGGGGCAGTCGGCACCGAACATGTCGGGGCACGCCGTGAGGTAGTTCTCGAGGGCGAGCTGGAAGCCCTTGGTCTGCACGAGTCCGACCTCGAAGACCGAGATCGACGAGTCGGTGGCGCCGTCGAGCACGATGCGGCCGACCTTGGAGGGGAAGTTCTCGATGTAGTACGAGCCGATGTCGCTGCCGTACGAGTAGCCGAGGTAGTTGAGCTTCTTGTCGCCCACGATGGCGCGCAGCATGTCGAGGTCGTGCACGGTGCTCTGGGTGTCGATGAACTGCAGCACGGGGCCCGTGTTCTCGAGGCAGGCCTGGCCGAAGTCGACGGCGGACTTCGTGACCTCGTCGAGCCAGGCGTCGCTGCCGACGGGGTTCACCGGGAGGCCGAAGAGGTACTGGTCGAGCTGCGCGTCGTCGTAGCACGTGACGGGCGTGGAGCGGCCGACGCCGCGGGGGTCCCAGCCGATGACGTCGAAGCTGCGCTGGAGGGCCGCGTCAACGGCGAAGTCGACGTCGTCGTGCACGAGGTCGTACCCGGAGGCGCCGGGGCCGCCCGGGTTGACGAAGAGCGAGCCGAGCTTGGTCCCCTTGGCCTCGTGCTTGGCGAGGGCGAGGGTGATGTCGGTCTCGGGCGAGGGGTTCGCCCAGTCCATGGGGGCGATGACCGTCGCGCACTGGGCGCCGTTGTCGCAGTCCGTCCACGTGACCTTCTGCGAGTAGTACGGCAGGAGCTCGGCGGACACCCCGTCGACGTCGGGTCCGGCATCCTGCTGGGTTCCGCCTCCGAAGAAGCAGCCGGAGAGCAGCAGGGCGACGGCGGTGGCGCTGGCGACGAGGGCGGAACGCGAGAGAAGCTTGGTCACGAGGCGAGCCTAGCGGGGAGCATCCTCGCCGGGCACTAGCAGCGCGGGTCGTCCGGGGGCACCGTGCCGTTGACGAAGTAGTCGTCCACGGCGTCGTTCACGCACGAGTTCGACTTGTTGTACGCGGTGTGGCCCTCGCCCGTGTAGGTGATGAGGTGGCCGTTCTCGAGCGTCGCCGCGACCTTCTGCGCCCAGGAGTACGGCGTCGCCGGGTCGTTCGTCGTGCCGATCACGAGGATGTCCGCCGAGCCGGGGGCCACGATCGGCACCCTGTCGCGCTTCGCGGGGACCGGCCAGTTGGGGCATCCCGTGCCGCCCCACGACATCTGCGGGCCGAAGACGGGCGCGATCTTCTTGAGCTCGGCGGCCTCCTCGCGCATCTGCGCGACATCGCCGTCGCCGTGCGCGTCGAGGCAGTTGATGGCGATGAACGCCTCGGTCTGGTTGTCGGCGTAGGTTCCGTCGGGGTTGCGGCCGTTGTAGCTGTCGGCGAGCTGGAAGGCGTAGGCGGGGTCGCCCTTCTTCACCTCGGCGAACAGCTGGCGCAGGTACATCCAGTTGTCGGCGTTGTAGAGCGGCAGGATGATCGCGGTGAACATCGCGCTGCTGCCGAGCTCCCGCCCGTCGGAGTTGCGCAGCGGGCTCGCGTCGAGGCTGTCGAGCAGCGCGCGGATCTGCAGGAGCGAGTCGGACACCGACCCGGAGAACGGGCAGTCGCTCTGGCCGGAGCAGTCCTCGAGGAAGGCCTTGAGCGCGCTCTCGAAGCCCTTCGCCTGCGTCGCCGTGCCCTCGAAGTCGCTCGCCGCGGGGTCGACGGCGCCGTCGAGCACGAGGCGGCCGGTCTTGCCGGGGAACAGCTCCGCGTAGACCTGCCCGAGCAGCGTGCCGTACGAATAGCCGAGGTAGTTGAGCTTCTCGTCGCCCAGGGCCGCGCGCAGCATGTCGAGGTCGCGGGCCGCGCTCGGGGTGTCGACGGTGCCGAGCAGCGGGCCCGTGAGCTCGAGGCAGCGTTCGCCGAACGCCTTCATCGTCGCGTTCGCGGCGGCGAGCCACTCGTCGCTGCCGGGGGTGCCCGGGTAGATGTCGTAGAGGTAGGCGTCGAGCTCCGCGGGGTCGTCGTAGCACGTGACGGGGGTGGAGCGGTTGACGCCGCGAGGGTCGAAGCCCACGATGTCGAAGCTCGACTGGAGCCGGGCATCCGTCGCGTAGTCGACGCTGTCTTTGATGAAGTCGTAGCCGGAGCCGCCGGGCCCGCCCGGGTTGACGAGGAGCGAGCCGAGGCGCGTGCCGCTCGCGGGCTTGCGGATGAGCGCGAGGTCGATGGTGCCCTTCGACGGGTCGGACCAGTCGAGCGGCGCCGTCGCCGTCGTGCACTGCATGCCGCCCTGGCAGCTCTTCCACGTGAGCACCTGGCCGTAGAACGGGGCGAGGTCGGCCGCCACGTCCTCGCCCGTGGGAGTCGATGTCGCCGTCGCGGTCGGCGGCTGGAACCACGAGACGCAGCCGCTGAGCGGGAGCACCACGGCGAGGGCGATCGCGGTGACGATGACAGGGCGCCTCATCGCGCTCCCCCGTTCCTGATGGCGGTCACGAGCATCGCCTCGAGGGCGAGCACGGGCGACACGTTGCTCTCGATGCGGTCGCGCGCGACCCCGATGGCGTCCATCGTCGCGAGCGTCTCGGCGGGCGTGCTCGCCGCCGCCGCCGGCTCGAGCCTGTCGAGGATGCGGACGTTGACGGGCTCCCCCGGCGCGCCGAGCTGCAGCAGCAGGATGTCGCGGTAGAGCGAGAGCAGGTCGACGAGGATGCGGTCGATGCCGTCGCGGAGGCTGCGCGTGGCACGGCGCTTCTGGTCCTCGTCGAGGGCCTTGAGCTGGGAGCGGAGCGCCGGCGGGATCGTGCCGCCCGGCTCGATGCCGAGCGAGCGGAGGGCCGCATCGCGCTCCTGCCCGTCCTTCTCCTGCGTTATCGCGTCGGCGTCGGCCTTCGCGAGCTCGTGCAGCGATGCCGCCGCGAGCACCGCGGACGAGACCGAGCGGATGCCCAGCGCGAGGTCGAGCGTGCGCTCGCGCCGCTCGCGCGCCTCGGCGTTCGTGGCGAGCCGGTGGGCCATGCCGATGTGCGACTGCGCCTCGCGCGCGGCGCGGAGCGCGATCTCGGGCTCGACACCGTCGCGGCGCTCGAGCAGCGCGGCGACCTCGGCGACGTCGGGAACCCGCAGCCTCACCGTGCGCACGCGCGAGCGGATCGTCGGGATGAGGTCGGCCTCGCTGGGGGCGCACAGGATCCACACCGTGCGCGGGGGCGGCTCCTCGAGCGCCTTGAGGAGCACGTTGGAGGTGCGCTCGACCATGCGGTCGGCATCCTCGATGATCATGACGCGGAACCTGCCCACCGACGGCGAGAACTGCGACGACGCGACGAGGTCGCGCACCTCGTCGATGGGGATGATGACGCGCTCGGTCGCGAGCACGCCGAGGTCGGGATGGGTGCGCGCGGCGACCTGGCGGGCCGTCGCCGCATCTCCCTCGGGGTCGCCGGGGCTCAGGAGCGCCGTCGCGAACGCATAGGCGAGGTTCGACCGGCCGGAACCGGGCGGCCCCGTGATGAGCCACGAGTGGGTCATCGACGAGGAGTCGCCGTCGGACGTGGACGCCGCGGCCGCCTCCACTATCGCGATGGCGTCGGCCTGACCCGTGAGCTCATCCCAGACCGCCGCCATGTGCCCAGCCTAAAGCAGGGCGCTGACGCGCTCGCGGATGGCCGCCGCGATCGTCTCGCGGGGCTCGCGCGCGTCGAGCACGAGGAAGCGCTGCGGCTCCGCCTCGGCGAGCTCGAGGTAGGCGGCGCGCACGCGCGCGTGGAACTCGGCCTGCTCGGCCTCGAGCCTGTCGAACGTCGTGCGCTCGGCCATGCGGTCGCGCCCCTCGTCCTCGTGCAGGTCGAGGAGCACCGTGAGGTCGGGCACGAGACCCTCTGTCGCCCAGAGGGAGAGGTCGCGGATCTCCTCGCCGCCGAGCACCCGGCCGGCGCCCTGGTAGGCGACCGACGAGTCGATGTAGCGGTCCTGCACGACGACCTCGCCGCGCTCGAGCGCGGGGCGCACGGTCGTCGCGACGTGGTGAGCACGGTCGGCCGCGTAGATGAGCGCCTCGGCGCGCGGGGCGATGTCGCCGCGCCAGTGCAGCACGATGTTGCGCAGCTCGACGCCCACGTCCGTGCCGCCGGGCTCGCGTGTGACGAGCACGGTGCGACCGGCCGCGGTGAGCCACTCGGTGAGCAGCGCCGACTGCGTCGACTTGCCCGAGCCGTCGCCGCCCTCGAGGGTGATGAACAGCCCAGGCATTATTTCTTGGCCGGGGCCTTCTTCGCGGGCGCCTTGCGCTTGGGCGCCGCCTTCGCCTTGGGCTTGGCCGGTCCCTTCGCGCGCTTGTCGGCGAGCAGCTGCACAGCGCGGTCGTAGTCGATGTCCTCGACATCCTCGCCGCGCGGGATGGTCGCGTTCGTCGTGCCGTCGGTCACGTACGGGCCGAACCGGCCGTCCTTGATCTTGATGGGCTTGCCGCTCACCGGGTCTTCCGGGAACTCGGCGAGGGCGCTCGACGCGGCGCGGTTGCCGTACTTGGGCTGCGCGTAGAGCTCGAGGGCCCCCGCGAGGTCGATGCTGAAGATGTCGTCCTCGCTCGCGAGCGAGCGCGTGTCGGTGCCGCGCTTGAGGTAGGCGCCGTAGCGGCCGTTCTGCGCGAGGATCTCGGTGCCCGACTCGGGGTCGACACCCACGACTCGGGGAAGCGAGAGCAGCGCGAGGGCCGTCTCGATGTCGATGGTCGCGAGGTCCATGGACTTGAAGATCGAGGCGGTGCGCGCCTTGGGCACGACGACCTTCTTGGCCTTCTTCTCCTTGAGCTCGCCCGTCTTCTTGTCGAGCACGTACTCGGGCTCGACGGGTGCGGGCCCCGGCTCGAGCTCGGTCACGTACGGGCCGAAGCGCCCGTCTTTCGCGACGACCTCCTTGCCGTTCTCGGGGTTCACGCCGATGACACGGTCGCCCACCACGGGCGCCTCGATGAGCTCGCGGGCCTTCTCGGCGGTGAGCTCGTCGGGGGCCAGATCCTGCGGGATGTTGACGCGGCGGGGGGTCTCCGGGTCGTCACCGGGCGCCTCGAGGTAGGGGCCGTACTTGCCGATGCGCAGCGTGACGTCGTCGGCGATGCGGATCGAGTTGATCTCGCGCGCGTCGATCTCGCCGAGGTTGTCGATGACGGTGCGCAGGCCGCGGTGGTCGGTGCTGCCGAAGTAGAAGCCCGTGAGCCACTCGACCCGGTCTTCCTCACCCCCGGCGATGCGGTCGAGGTCGTCCTCCATGCCGGCGGTGAAGCCGTACTCGACGAGGTCGGCGAAGTACTCCTCGAGGAGGCGCACCACGGAGAACGCGATCCAGTTGGGCACGAGGGCCTGGCCGCGCGGCGTCACATAGCCGCGGTCGATGATCGTGGAGATGATGCTCGCGTACGTCGAGGGGCGCCCGATGCCGAGCTCCTCGAGCGTCTTCACGAGGCTCGCCTCGGTGTAGCGCGGGGGCGCCGAGGTCTCGTGGCCCTTGGCCTCGACGTCGACGAGCGTGAGCTTCTGGCCCTCGGCGAGCGGGGGCAGCTTGGCCTCCTTGGGCTCCGCCGACTCGGCGTTGCGCTCCTCGTCCTGCGATTCCTCGTAGGCCGACATGAAGCCGCGGAACGTGATGATCGTGCCCGTGGCCACGAACTCGGCGATCGAGCCCGCGGCCGTGGGGCCGGCCGAGATGGTGATGGATGCCGTCGAGCCCTTGGCGTCCGCCATCTGGGAGGCGACCGTGCGCTTCCAGATGAGGTCGTAGAGCTTCCAGTCGTTCCCGCGCAGCACCGACTGCAGCTCGCTCGGCGTGCGGAACGTGTCGCCCGACGGGCGGATCGCCTCGTGCGCCTCCTGGGCGTTCTTGCTCTTGCTCGAGTAGAGGCGCGGCTGGTCGGGCACCGTCTCGGCGCCGTAGAGCTTGCGGGCCTGAGCGCGGGCCGCGTCGATCGCCTGCTGCGACAGCGACGACGAGTCGGTGCGCATATAGGTGATGTAGCCGTTCTCGTAGAGCGACTGGGCCACGCTCATGGTCTGGCGCGCGGAGAAGCGCAGCTTGCGGCCGGCCTCCTGCTGCAGCGTCGACGTCGTGAACGGCGCTGCCGGACGGCGCGTGTACGGCTTGGACTCGACGCCCGCGACCGTGATGGCGACCTGCGGGTCGCGGAGCCCCGCGGCGAGCGCCTGGGCGGCGGCCTCGTCGACCACGACGGCGTCGCCCTTGAGCTTGCCGCGGTCGTCGAAGTCGCGGCCCGCGGCGATGCGCTTGCCGTCGAGGCGCACGAGGCGCGACTCGAACTCCTGCGTCTCGCCCTGCGGCGCGAGCTGGGCGATGAGGTCCCAGTAGCCGGCGGGGATGAACGCGAGTCGCTCGCGCTCACGGTCGACGACGAGGCGGGTCGCGGCGGACTGCACCCGGCCCGCGGAGAGCCCGGGGCCGACCTTGCGCCACAGCACGGGCGAGACCTCGTAGCCGTAGAGCCGGTCGAGGATGCGGCGCGTCTCCTGTGCGTCGACGAGGGCCGTGTCGAGCTCCCGGGGGTTCTCGATGGCGTGCTGGATCGCGTCCTTCGTGATCTCGTGGAACACCATGCGCTTGACCGGCACCTTGGGCTTGAGCTCCTGCAGGAGGTGCCACGCGATGGCCTCGCCCTCGCGGTCCTCATCAGTCGCGAGGAAGAGCTCGTCGGCATCCTTGAGCGCGCGCTTGAGGTCGGCGACCGTCTTCTTCTTCGCGTCGGAGACCACGTAGTACGGCTCGAAGCCGTTCTCGACGTCGACCGAGAACTTGCCGAGCGAGCCCTTCTTGAGCTCGGGCGGCAGGTTCTTGGGCTCGATGAGGTCGCGGATGTGGCCCACGGACGACTGGACCTCGTAGCCCTCGCCGAGGTACTGGCCGATCGTCTTGGCCTTGGTGGGCGACTCGACGATGACGAGCTTCACGGGCACAGCACTCCTAAGTAGAGGAACGGAGCAAGGGTTACCTCCGACAGCGACACCATACACACCAGAACCGCGACTGCGCCTAATCGTGCCCCTGACCTGCCGGGCCCGCCGTCGCGCTCTCGCGCAGCACGAAGCCCAGCACGGCCCTCGCCACGGTGACCGTCGCGACGGGCCCGTCGAGGTCGCAGCGCTCGAGGGATGCCCCGCCCGCGGCGGCCACGCGGGCCGCCGTCTCGCACGGGACACCCGGCACGAGGCCGCTCAGGACGTCGGCCGCGGCGAGCGCCGAGGCATCCGCGGAACCGGTGACGGCGTGCCTCGCCGCGAGCGCTGCGGAGAGCGGCAGCGCGACGAGCAGCACCGCGAGGATGCCCAGCCCGAGGCCGAGCGTCACGACGGTGCCCGCGCCGCGCTCGGCGCTCAACGGCCGCCCCCGAGGGCGCACGACCGCGCGGTGAGCGCGATCGGCAGCAGCCCCGTGAGCCGCGCGGGCAGCGTGAGCGTGACGCACACGAGGTCGCTCTCCGATTCGCGGGCGACGGCGGCGCCCGGCACGAGGCGGTCGACGAGGACCTGCGGGTCGCCGCCGCGCGCGAGGGTGCGCGCGGCGAGCGCCGCGGCATCCGTGAGCCGCAGCTGCTGGCCCGCGACCGCCATGCCCGACAGGCAGCACGCGAGCACGAGGACGACGGCGGGGAGCCCGACCGCGAGCTCCGCGGTCGCGCTCCCCCGGTCGTCGCTCATCCCGGCAGGGAGAGCGCCTGGCGCACGATGTCGGTGAGCATGCCGCGCACCTCCTCCGATCGCAGGATGACGACCAGCAGGCCCGCGAACCCCACGGCCGCAAGTGTTGAATCAATAAAGCGCACATTAAAATGCGGGACGAACTCACTTTTATCTGCCACCATTCCTTTGTGAGCACTCCGAAGTCCGAACGGCCCAAGAGGCGGGACGTCGTCGACCTGCTCGGCCCTCTGGCGCAGGTGCTCAAGCACTCCTGGACGCTCACGGTCGTCACCCTGGTGAGTACCGTTGCCGCCATCCTCGTTCCACGCCTCGCTATCGACGAAGAGACTGGCGCACCGCTGCCGGGTACCGTTCCCTGGGTCGTCACGTTCGGAATTGTGGTCGCCGTTTCCGTCGTGCTCGACAAGATCGCTGACGCCTACGACAAGCGTGCCGCCTCGCAAAGCCTTCGCGGTAGTGAGGACTCGGCGGCCAACGCAGCGAGCGACCTCAATACCTTCCTCGTACAGGCGCTCGAAATCTCCTTCGTCGAGGGCGCGGCACAGAAGAAAAGCACGCACACGCTAGTACAGATTTTGACGATGACGGCAGCCAAGAGCATCGGCCCGGGCAGCAGAGCAACGTACTACGAGTTGACGAAAGACAAGAACGGGATGCGCACCCTGGGCTCGCCACAGCACACGACCGAATATGGGCGCTCGGACAAGCCGCGACGACCCTTCATCGAAGCCGAAGACCCGACGCATCCGATCTGGCGGTTGATGGACGGGCCGGATGAAGAGCCCGAAGTTATCAGCGCGCCCACCGAGGTGCATGGGATCAAATGGGAAGACAAGAAGTACAAGACGTTCTTGTCGGTACCCGTTAAGGCCAACGACGTGCAGTTCGGAATGTTAAGCGTGAACAACTCCACTGTCGGTTCGATCGGCGAATCACAGCGCGCGATCGTCCTGGGCATGGCTCGCTCGATGGCGCTAGTTCTCGCCATGCAGCACGGCCCACGCACCATGACTTCGATGCTTACTTCGCCAGTGCCGGTAGTTAGCGTTAATGTGTCAAATGAAACGAACGGGGCAACCGATGGCAACTGACAATCTCGATGAGGCAGCGATTGCTCGCGCTGCCGCCGAGCTTGAGCGCGGCCGCCGCGAGGTAAGCACGCGTTCGGCTACGTTCGCCCGCTCGAGCCAACGGACGAATCAGCGAGCCGAATGGCTGCGAGCGAGGGACACCTCAGCTCGCGTTCGTCGAGCTGGATGACGGTCACGACATTGCCCGAGAATGAGGTCGATGCTCTTCAGGACGCGTCCAGTGTTGAGGGCCGTGAAGCTACGCCGAGCAAGGTCGCCAAGCGAAAAAAGGATCCCGACGGTCTGACAAAAGAGGACTTCCCTCCGCGCGATTTCGCGCTCGAGGTTTTGCTCGGCTTGACCGTCGACTTGTCCGTAGACAACGCCATCGGCATGTCTGTAGTCAGCAGCGGGATGCTTATCAGTGGAATCGCCATCCACCGCAAGAAATGGCTCGAGTTGCTTGTCGCTCAGATCAAAGACGCAGGCAAGGATGGCAACACGGTGCCGTTGGCGAACGCGGTTGACACGATTGTCGGCAAGGGGTTCGCCGACTACGAAGCGATGCGTGACCGGCGAGCCGAGCAGGATCTCGATGTGCCCCCCGTTCACTACATTCACTTTCGCGACGCTCGGGTGCACACGAGCCAATACACCGACTACCCGCTGTTCCGCGTGGCAATCGATGACATCAGCGCCTGGTCGCTCGGTTCCCACAGCGAAGACGCGTCCTGAGCGGCCAAAAGCCCCGCCGAGGTTCCACGCATCGGCGGGGCTTTCGCCGACCGCATAGGAACGGGCGGCCGGGGTTCCGCGGGAAGGGGTCCGCGGTGGTCTGGGGCTACTCGTCCCGGCGCCGGCCTCTTGCCTGGCGCGCGGTCGCTGAGTTGCCGCGGCTCTCGATGAGCGTGGGCTTGCGACCGTTGGCAGCGAAAACTTGGTGGTCGGTCGTCGACCATTTGCTGCGGTCGTGCTCCTCGTCGTCGTGGGACGTGTCTCTGCCCTGCGCGGCGCGTACCTGACGCTCAGTCGTGCTCGGGTTCTCGCGCCGGTCGAGTTCTCGCTGGACGGCGGCCTGTCGGCGCTCGAGGCGCGTGCGGTTGTCGGTCATGTCTTCTCCTACTGGTTGATGGGGACGATTTGGATGCGCGGCTTCGAGGGGCGACGCCGAGGTCTGGGGGCGGGCGGCACAACGAGCGTGGTCGTTTGCACCTCCGCGAGCGCACTGAGACGTCGCTGGGTCGGTTCCGCGCGCGCTGCACGCTCGGCTTTCCTCTTCCGCCTCTCCTTCCTCGCGGTGCGGCGCTCGTGCTCGCGAGCCCTCCTGAGTGCGACCGCGAGGAGCGCCTGGTCCTTGGACTCCTCGGGGTGCTTGGCCTGTCTCGCGGCGACGGTCGCCGCGAGCTTTTCAGAAAGCAGGTTCCGCCGCGTCTGGGTGAGGACGAGACGGTCGAGCTCGGCGTGCCCCTTCGGCGTCAGCTCGCCCTTCACTTCCTGCCGCACGAGCTTGTGGATGCGCGCCTGTTCCGCGGCGAGCGCGTTCGGTCCGACGCCTGCGAGGTCGAGCATGTCCTCCATGTCCGCCCGCGCCAGCCGCTCCTCGCGCGTCTCCACGCGGGTCTTCTCGGGTCGCTTGACGGGCATGCCGTCCTCCTTCTGCGTGATCTTGTGGAACTTGCGGGCGCGGTCGACCTGGTCGTCGTACCGGTACTCGAGCCAGCCGAGCACCACGGTGTAGTAGCGCGCTGTGCTGTCGAAGTCGCGGCGCCGCGGCCGCCGCTCACTCACCGGGCGTCGCCTTAGGCAGGTCGAGCCCGAGTAACTGGGCCCGGCGACCCTCTATCGCGAGGATGGTGCGATAGAGCGCGGTGCGCTCGCCCTGGCTGTCAGCGAGCTTGAGGTCGACGTGCGCCGAGCGCAGCAGGCCGTTGAGCCTGTCCTCGACTTCGGTGCGCAGTTCGTCGGCGGTCTGGGCCGCGAGGCGCCCGTAGCCGACGCGCGTGAGCTCTGCGGCCTCGGTCGCGCTCACGCCGATGCGCACCGCGATGTCGTCGTAGTCGTGGCCCTCGCGGCGCAGCATGACCGCGCGCACCGCGAGCTCTACGCGCTGCTGCGAGTCGAGGCGCTCGAGCTCTTTAGTCCTCGCCATCGGTGGCCTCGTCGAGCTCGCGCTTGGTCGGTGCCGTGCCTCGGCGGTGTGCAGTGAGCTGAAGGCTCGTGTGGCCAACGGCGGCCCCCATCTCCTCGAGCGCGGTACCCACGTAGAAGGGCCGCTTCGAGCCCTGCGGGTCGCGGTACTTGAGCAGCATGCGGCCCTGCCGGTCGTTCTCGAAGAACATGCCCAGGAGGCCGAACGTCGCGTCGGCCTCGCTCGTGGCGTTCTCGAAGGCCTTGCGTGCCAGAGCCATGCGCTCGAGCGCCTGCTCGGCGCCGGTCAGCGCCGCGGCCTCCAGGGTGGCCCGGTTCGCGTTGACCTCCGCAACGAGCGCTGCGTAGCTGTGCTCGAAGGCCGCGATGCTCGCCTCGTGCGCGAGCGCCGCGTCCTCGGTGGCTTCTTGGGCGATCCTGATGCTCTTGCGGATGTCCTTGGGGAGATCCTTCTTCCTGATCGCGAGCTCGGCCGCCCGCTGTGACACGAGCCTCTTGGCCTCGTCGACAGCCTTGATGGCAGAGTCGAGCTCACGGCGTCGCTCCTTCATGGTCGCCGCTGCCCGCTGGCTTTCCAGAGCAGCCTCGAGCACGGACGGGACAGGTGCGAGACTCGCCTCCGAGAGGCTGACGGCGTAGCGCTCGTGTCGTGCGGATGTCATGTAGTCGATCATTTTTGGTTTCCTTTTCTGGTGGTCAGGCGATGGGCGTGCCGGTCGAGCGCGGGGATTCTGGGAGGTATCGCGACCAAGCATCGGCAAAGTCGCGAGCATCCCAGCCGCGCGCTGTGCCGCCGGCCGAGGGGTCGAACCGGATGGTGTGCGCGAGCGGAATGTTGTACGGGCCGAACATCTTGGTGAGGTAACGCCCGTCGATCGGCCCGCGCCCGCCAAGGTCGCCCCACGGCGCGTCGTCAAGAGCGATGAGCTTGTGCAGGAGCTCGTCTTTGCCGATGCGCTTGCGGCCGTCGATGATGCGCCGTGTGTCGGCTAGCAGGCGCACGCCCAACGTGGCGGGCCGGTCGCGGGCGTCGGTGACCATCGCGACCGCAGCGGCCTGCGCGGTCTCGGGCCAATGCCCTCCCGCAGCGGAGGCGACCGCGAGCAACGGCTCCCATACGTCGGCGTCTCTGTCGGCGATGCCGTCGGGCATCGTGGGCCACGGGTCGCCGATTCGCTTGCGTGCGGTGCGTGACCACGCGGCGAGCCTGTCACGCGTGTGCTCGAGCTCGGCGCCGTTGACGCGCTCGCGGTACGGCTCGACCTTCTCGCTCGGCGAGCGCCGCCGCATCTTGATGACCGTGGACCGGGTCATGATCGTGTCGGGAAGCTCTCCGAGCCCTGCCATGGCGACCGGCGCAAAGGTGGGGAACTCCTCGAGCACGACTTCCTTCCCACGTACCGACGCCCGGCTGTACATCGCCCCGCGTCGGTGCCCGCTGTTGAGAATGCCGCGCAGCTCTTCCGCCGCGGCGTCGCGCGCCCGCGTGCCGAAGAGCGCGTCGACCTCGTCGTACAAGATCGTCACGTCGCCGTCAGCAGTGCGGCGAGCGAGGTAGGCGGCCGAAACGTTGACCGTCTCGATGGGGTTGGCGACGAGTCGCCCCAGCACCTCGAGGGCGCGGGTCTTGCCGCTGCCAGGCTCGGGGCTCAGCACCGCGAGCCTGGGCGACGAGTCGAACCGGTTGATGAGGTGCGTGTGCGCGGCCCAGAGCGTCGCGGTGACGGCCGCCTCGTCGCTCGGGAAGGCGACGAACCGCTCGAGTTGCGCGCGCACCTCGTCGAGCACCGTGGCGCCCGCGGTGGGGTTCACCTTCACGCGCTCGGCCTTCGGAAGCTTGAACGTCTTGGGCGGCATGCCGTGATGACGCACCGAGCCTGCAAGAGCGTTGTCGAAGTGGCGGCCGCTCTCGGGGTAGTGCTCAACGTAGCGAGCCCGCGCTTTGCGCAGCAGGGTCGCGATACCGCGGTCGCCGCGCGTACCGAGTCCGACGAGCTGGCCGACGGCCTCGAGCAGGGTGTCGTGGTCGGTGTCGTGGCGGGTGATGCGCTTGGCCGCCCGGCGGGCTTCCCTGCTCGGCTCGCCCTTGCGCTGCGCCTTGAGCCATTCCGCGACGCCAACCTCGGCAGCTTTCGAGCTCTTCGCCTTGGCCGGCACGCGCGACCACTTCGGCGCTGGCGCGATGCGGTCGCGGAAGTCGTCGCCGGGCAGCTTGCCGTAGTAGATCAAGAAGCCGACCCCGGCGCGGATGTCGACACCGGGCACCGGCACCCCCTGGGCGATGGTGAGCGCCTTACCCTCGGGTGCTGCGTAGACGTGGTGACGCCCGCCGCTCGGCGTGCGGTAGGTCCACGTCTCGGGCAACGTGATCCTCGCCGCCTTGAGGTTGTCGACGCCCGAGCCGCTGCCCTTGTCGACGTCTAGGTCGACGCCGACGAGCCCGCTCTTGCCCATGTGCATGCCGATGGCGGCGCCCGGGTGGTCGATGAGCCACCACGTGGCGATCCGCTCCTTGTCGGTAGTGGCCTCCTCGCCCCACTTCACGAGCGGCCGCTTGTCAGGCATCTTGACCGGGAACACCGCGACGCCCGCCTTGGCGAGCGCCAGAGCGATAAGAGTGTTGTCGTGCTTGGTCATGCGCGGTCAGCGTCGAAGGCGCCGAGCGTCTGGCGCGCGACATCGCGACGAAGGCGCAGACGGGCCTCGCGGATGCGCTGCTCGTAAGTCAGCGGCCGGCGCTCGGCGTCGATCTGCTCGAGGTAGGGGCTGAGCTCGTCGATCGTCGGGCCGGTCGACGGGCGCGGCTTAGGCTCGCGCACGTCCTCGCCGCGTGCGCGGGCAGCGTCGCGGGTCGCCTTGCGAGCCGCCGCCGACGCGAGCCCGGCTTTTCGCGCCGACTCGACGCGCTCTTCGGGCGTCATGCGTGCAGCCCTCGAGAGGCCACCGAGTGCCCCGACTTTGCGCAACCGCTCGACGCGCCTGTCCTCGGCGCTCACCGTGCGCCTCGCAGCAGGCTGCTGATGCTGTTGACGAAGGGGTCGGCGGCGCGGGCCAGGGCGCGGATACGGGCGCGCTGCTCGAGCGGGATGGGCGGCAGCGCGGCGATGGCGGCGGCATGCACGCCGTCGGGGTCGCCGAGGAGGGGATCGGGAGAAGTAGTAAGAGCCGACAAATGCGGAACCAATCAGAAAACCGCGCACGCCGGGTGCGTCAGTGTTTGGTATCCGTCACCGCGTTCAACGCGATTCCGTGCCTCAGAAGAGGGTTGGAGCAAGGGCTCTTGGGGAGAGATTAACCTGTGCTCCGTCACCTGTCAACGTTCCGACAGACCGTTTCGACTTGTCGACTGGCCACTCAGTCTGATGTACGTTCTAACGCTCCGAGCCCAGCAAATAGGCGGAACCTGAGCGAGTTGGTGGCGCTCGTCGACACACCGCGTGCTGTGTCATACGTGGCGGCCGATGCACCGTAGCCCCGGGCGTGGAGAGAGCCAGGCGTCACGATTCGAGGGGCCGCGTGATGCCTGTGATGGGTGTGATGGGGAACGCCAAGCGGGCGCGGGAGGGGCGCTTTCTTACCTCTACACCACACCTCCCATCTACCCGTAAGGCACAGCCATCACGCGCGCTTACGTCAGTTCCCATCACATCCGTCACAGCCATCACCCGACTGCTCGCGGTGGATAAGTCGCCCGCCCGGGTACGCCTTGTGCACAACGGCGGGCGCTGTAGCGCTTGCGGCGTATCCCGTGTCGGCGTCGGGGAGTAGCGTGAACTCCTAAACAACCCGAAAGGATTACTCATGGCTCAGCACGAGACGAAGGAAGCACTCTTCGCGGCGATTGCGGCGACGACCCAGGACCTGCTCGACAACACCGCGGTCAACGTGTTGCAGCGCGCCTCATCGCTCCAGCACCTGGCGCTTGCCTACCGCTACGTCGCGGGCGGCACGCAGCCCGGCTCGTCGGTCGTCGAGAAGTAGACGATGGACCAAGCGAAGGAAGGCCCGGCACCCTGCGGCATCTGTGGTGGGCAAGTGCGCGAAAAGCTCGTGCAGTCGCGCGGCCGCACCGTAGGTGGCGGGATTGACTACGACGTGAAGCGGATATGCCAGAACCCGAAGTGCAACAGCAATACGGGCGACATGTCGCTGACGGACGCCGTCTAGCCCCAGCGAGGCACTAGGTCGACGGTCAGGGCCATCGCCGCGTCGGACATGTTCCGGCGGTTGCCCTGACCCACGCTGTACACGATGACGGCGTAAAGCTGCTCGAGGATGGCGCGGCGAACGCCGAGCGAGAGGCTGCGCCACGTCGCTGCGACGTCCGTCGCGCCCACGATGTCGGCGAGCGCGGTGGTGTCGACGCCCTCGGCGAGGCGTGCGCGCAGCTCGGTGACTCGAGCGTTGGCTCGCTTGGTCAGGCGCACCCGCTCGGCACGGTCGATGAGCCCGTCCTGCTCATCGTCGCCCGCCTGGCGCACGGTCGCCTCGAGCCGCGCGAGCTCGGCGGTGATGGCCGGCACGTCGGGCCGCTCACGGCTCACGAGCAAGTCGGCGCCGAGCGACGCAATGGTCTGCACGACCCGGCGCTCGACGAAGTCGTCGAGGGGCCCGCCGCGACGCATGAAGTGAGCCATCGAGCGGCAACGGTACGAGTGGATGCCTGCCTCGCCACCTCCCGCGCGGATGCCCTCGCCACACCTCTCGGCGGCGACCTCGAGCGCCGCCTCGCCCTCGGTGATGCCACGCTCGGCTGCACGCGCAGCGATGGCGTCGCCGTCTCGCGCGCCGTGCCCGCCGCAGACTGCGATGCCCGACAGCAGCCACTTGCGTGACGGCCCGGGTGATGTCTTGCGGTCGGGATGGGCGAGGCGCGCGGCGGCTGCCTCCCACTGCTCGGGCGTGACGATGGCGGGCCAGTCGCCCGCGACGCACATTGCGCGGGTGATGCTTCGTTGGTCGTAGTGTGCGGGCCAGCCACCTTCGGGCGGGAGAGGGAGCAGCCCTGCATAGTAGGGGTTCATCAGCATGCGACGCAGGGTCGTCGGTCGGAACGGCACGCCCTCGTCGTGGCCCTTGTGCGGCAGGGTGCGACGCCCGCGCTCGTTGAGCTCGCGGGCGATGCTGCCGAGCGCAACCCCGGCGAGGAACTGCTCGAAGATCATTCGCACGTCGTCGGCGCGCTCGCCGTCGAGCGCATACGCCTGGGTGGTGCCGCGCTCGGCGCGCTCCTTCGTCGGTATCCAGGTCAGGCCGTATGGCGCCCTGCCCGAGGTCGGCACGCCCTTGGTTCGTCGATCGGCGTTGGCGAAGACGCGACGCTCTGCTTTGACCTCGCTCTCATTGCGCGACACCGCAGTCAGCACGTTGGCGATGAGTCGCCCGGCCGGGGATGTCAGGTCGAGCGCGCCGTCCGTCGTGACCGTGGGTACCTTCGCCGCCGTCAGCGCTTCGAGCGCAGAGAGCGATCTGCCCAGCCTGTCGAGCTTGCGCACGATGAGCACGTCGAACTTCCCGGCTCGTGCGTCGGCGAGCATGCGGTCGAAGGCCGTGCCTTCGCCGCGCGCCTTGTAGCCGCTGACGTTGTCGTCCTCGTACGTCTCAACGACTGTGTAGTCGCGGGAGGCTGCGAGCTCCACGCATGCCTCAATCTGACGCTTGATACCCTCGGGTTCGGCGACGGATTGGCGCGCGTAGATGGCTGCGCGCAGCAATTTCGGTGTCTTCGGCGTCATATCCCCAATTGTGCCGTAACCGCCCGACAGCGGCGAGCGTCGCGACCGCGTACTCCGCGGTCGCCGCCCCGCGCTCGGACCGCAGCCGAGCCTTCAGCACCTTCATGACAGCTCCCGTCTCGGCCCGAGCACGACGAGTCTCGTCGGAGAGGGGGCGACCCGCGCGCGACGGCGGCGGGTCGGTACACGACCCGCCGCCGCACGCCCTGGGGAGGACGTCAGCGCCAGAGCACGAGCGCCGCGCTCACCGCGAGGCTCGACACGACGAAGTACGGCGCGTTGAGCACGCCGTAGTACAGCGGCCGCGGGAAGTTCGGGTTGAGCGCGATCTGGAACGTCATCGCCGAGAGGTAGCCCACCCCCACGATCGCGCCGAACACGAGGGCGTCGCCGATCGACGTGACATCGAGGGCGCGCAGCAGCACGGCGCTCGTGAGGGTCACGAGCAGTCCGCACACGACGGGCCCGAGGTTGCGCGCGAGACCCGACGGGCCGCGGTCGGTGCGACCCAGGGCGGCGAGGTAGGGCTTGGCGATGATGACGCCGAAGTACAGGCCGCCGAGCGCCGACGAGATGACGAAGGCGACGAGCACGGCGAGCCAGTTGAGCTGGACGAGGAACATGATGACTCCTTGGGGTAGGTGAGACCCCAGACTCGCAGCGGTGCCGGTCAGTTTCTGTCCGCTATTCGGGAGAGAATCGACGCATGGCCACGTCGTCGCGCATGCTCACGCTGCTGTCGCTGCTGCAGGCGCGCCGCGACTGGCCCGCGCAGCGGCTCGCCGCGCGGCTCGAGGTCAGCGAGCGCACGGTGCGCCGCGATATCGACCGGCTGCGCGAGCTCGGCTACCGCATCCACGCCGTCATGGGTCCCGACGGCGGCTACCGCCTCGAAGCCGGCTCGGAGCTGCCGCCCCTCCTGTTCGACGACGAGCAGGCCGTCGTGCTCGCGCTCGCGCTGCAGTCGCTCGAGGTCGGCGGATCGGGGCTCGAGGATGCGGCGGGCCGGGCCCTCGCGACCGTGCGGCAGCTCATGCCCTCCCGCCTGCGGCACCGCGTCGACGCCGTGCGGGTGGCGGCGATCCGGCAGGGCGGGGCGCCCGTGGACGCCGAGGTGCTCGCGACCCTGGGCGGCGCCATCCGCGACGGCGTCACGCTCCGCTTCGACTACGGCGGATCGCCCCGCCGGGCCGAGCCGCACCGCCTCGTCGCGCGCGGCGGCCGCACCTACCTGCTCACGTGGGACCTCGACCGCGACGACTGGCGCACGTTCCGAGTCGACCGCCTGCTGCCGCGCGTGCCGCACGGTCCGCGCTTCCGCGAGCGCGAGATCCCGGGCGGCGACGCCGCGGCCTTCGTCGCCGCGCGCTTCAAGGGCTCGCAGGATGCCGACGCCTGGCCGTGCGTCGGCGAGGCCATCCTCTCCGTGCCGGCGCGCGACGTGCTGCCGTACATCGGCGACGGCACGGTCGAGGCGCTCGACGACGGCAGGTGCCGCGTCATCCTCGGATCCTGGTCGTGGATCGGCCTCGCGGCCTCGCTCGGCAGGTTCGACGCGGACGTCGAGGTCGTGGGGCCGCCCGAGCTCGCCGAAGGCGTCGCCGCCCTTGCCCGCCGGATGAGCTCCGCCGCTAGTTCAGCGTGATGCCGACCGCGGGGGCGAACGCCCAGTTGCCGGAGTCCGTGATGACCTGGATGGTCTTCACGTTCGAGCCGACGTAGTACAGGCGCTTGCTGCCGTTCGGGATGGAGTTGTTCTCGGTCCACAGCACGCGGCCCGACGCGTCGAGGAACCGCACGTGGTAGTGGTTGTAGATGACGCCCGTGACGTTGCCGCGCAGGCCCGTCTTGTATCCCCAGCTGTACTTCGTGGCCAGCAGGACCGTCGTGTTCGGGTGCGAGGCGAGGGTGAAGTTCACGCCGTTGCCGAAGCTGTTGTAGAGCGTCGGCTGGATCGGCTTCACGTCGTAGCAGATGTAGCGCGAGATCGAGTAGGTCGCGGCGTTGGCGATGCCGGCGGTGCTGAGGGTCATGCCCAGCGCGAGCATCACCGCCAAGGCGGCCTTCGCGACGAACGAGCGCCGCCGGGCCTTGCCGTCTACAGCTTCAGGTGTTGTGTTCGGGTTCACAGCGGGCTCCTCAATCTAGGGGGTGAGGTGCATTCGAGCGTCGTTGCTCGCCTGTAGGGTAGCGCGCCGCGTCCATCGTCAAGATGAACGGCAGGTGAACAGCTGGTGGCGCCCTAGAGCACCCGTGCGCTAGCTGCGGTAGTTGGGCGCCTCGACGACCATCTGGATGTCGTGGGGGTGCGACTCCTTGAGGCCGGCGGCCGTGATGCGCACGAACTTGCCCTTCATGCGCAGCTCGTCGATGGTGCGCGCGCCGGTGTAGAACATCGACTGGCGCAGGCCGCCGAGCAGCTGGTACACGACCGACGAGACGGGCCCGCGGTAGGGCACCTGGCCTTCGATGCCCTCGGCGATGAGCTGCTCGTCCGACGGCACGTCGGCCTGGAAGTAGCGGTCGCGCGAGTACGAGGTCTTCTTGCCGCGCGTCTGCATGGCGCCGAGCGACCCCATGCCGCGGTAGCTCTTGAACTGCTTGCCGTTGACGAAGATGAGGTCGCCGGGGCTCTCGTCGGTGCCGGCGAGGAGCGAGCCGAGCATGACGGTCTCGGCGCCCGCGACGAGCGCCTTGGCGATGTCGCCCGAGTACTGCAGGCCTCCGTCGGCGATGACGGGGATGCCCGCCTCGCGCGCGGCGAGCGACGCCTCGTACACCGCGGTGACCTGCGGCACGCCGACCCCCGCGACGACGCGCGTGGTGCAGATGGAGCCCGGTCCGACACCGACCTTGACCGCGTCGGCACCCGCGTCGATGAGCGCCTGCGCGCCCGAGCGCGTGGCGACGTTGCCGCCGATGACGTCGATCGCGTCGAACGAGCTGTCGGCCTTGAGGCGGCGGATGATGTCGAGCACGCCCGCGGAGTCGCCGTTGGCGGTGTCGACGACGATGATGTCGACGCCCGCGTCGCGCAGCGCCTCGGCACGCTCCCACGCGTCGCCGAAGAAGCCGATCGCGGCGCCCACGCGCAGGCGGCCCTCGGAGTCCTTCGTGGCGTTGGGGTACTTCTCGCTCTTGTCGAAGTCCTTGACCGTGATGAGGCCCGTGAGGCGGCCGGCCTCGTCGACGAGGGGCAGCTTCTCGATCTTGTGCTGGTGGAAGATCGCGACGGCGGCGTCGGGGTCGATGCCCTCGCGCGCCGTGATGAGCGGGGTCTTCGTCATGACGTCGCGCACGAGCGTCGTCGACTTCTCGAAGGGCGACACGAACTTCATGTCGCGGTTGGTGATGATGCCCACGAGGGTGCCGTCGCCCTCGACGACCGGCAGGCCCGAGACACGGAACTGGCCGCAGAGGGCGTCGACCTCGGCGACGGTCGCATCCGGCGTCGTGGTCACCGGGTTGGTGATCATGCCCGACTCGCTGCGCTTGACCTTGTCGACGTGCGCGGCCTGGTCTTCGATCGACAGGTTGCGGTGCAGGATGCCGATGCCGCCGTTGCGCGCCATCGCGATGGCCATGCGCGACTCGGTGACGCTGTCCATGGCCGCCGACAGCAGGGGGGAGTTGACGCGGATGCGGCGCGTGAGCCGCGAGGACGTGTCCGCCTCGCTCGGGATGACATCCGTGTGCCCGGGCAGAAGCATGACGTCGTCGTAGGTGAGTCCGATGAATCCGAAGGGGTCAGGCTGGTCCATGAAAATCCCTGTGTCGAGGAGCTGAAATGACCCGGATGCAGCGCTGGATGCCGGTAACCAATATTAACGGGTTAGACCGCGAGCTATTCCACGCGCATAATGGCCAGATCAGATTTGTGTCCGACCCGAAACATGGCGGATACAAACCGCAAGTATCGTCAACGCCGACGGTGCGCCAGAACCCGCAGGACGCAAGATTCCGGCTGGTCCCCGTCTTGGAGGTTCCGTGAAAGTCAGCAGGTTGACCGATGCCCGCCGGTGGCGGATCGTCGCCCTCATGTTCGTCGTCGTACTCGGCGCGCTCAGTCTCTTCGCCGGTGCGAACAGCGCCCGCGCCGACGAGATCGGCCAGGAGTACGACTTCGTCTTCACCGGGAACGTGAAGTACAACAGCGAGCCGCTCGACGGTGTGCTCATCAAGGTGAGCGGCAACGGCTACGACGCCGAGGTCAAGACCGGCGAGGACGGCAAGTGGAAGATCGGCGTGCCCGAGAAGGGCGAGTACACGGTCACCCTCGACGAGTCGACCCTCCCCCAGGGTGTCATCGTGGTCGAGGGTCAGGCGAGCGTCAAGGCCGAGTTCGGCCTCACGAGCACGAAGGCCGTCAACTTCTTCCTCGGTGAGGGCGTGCGCACCACGACGAGCTTCTTCGACCAGCTCATCGAGCGCATCGTCAACGGCCTCAACTTCGGACTCATGCTCGCCCTCGCGGCCATCGGCGCCTCGCTCGTGTTCGGCACGACGGGCCTGAGCAACTTCGCCCACGGCGAGATGGTGACGTTCGGCGCCGTGATGGCGCTCACGTTCGGCGTCTTCCTCAAGCTCCCGCTCATCCCGGCGATCATCATCGCCGTCATCATGGGTGCGGTGTTCGGCTTCGTCCTCGATGCGGGCATCTGGAGACCCCTGCGAAGAAAGGGGTTGGGCACGACGCAGCTGCTCATCGTGAGCATCGGACTCTCGCTCGCCCTGCGCTACGGCTACCAGTTCTTCTTCGGCGGCAGCGTCTTCCAGCTGCCGGGCTCGAGCGCCGAGAAGATCAAGCTCTTCGGCTCGGTGTCGCTCTCGGTCATCGACATGATCAGCATGGGCGTGAGCATCGTGGTGCTCGTCGCCGTCGCGTGGTGGCTGCTCAACACGCGCATCGGCAAGGCGACGCGCGCCGTGTCGGACAACCCGAGCCTCGCCGCCGCGTCCGGCATCAACGTCGACAACGTCGTGCGTGTCGTGTGGGTGATCTCGGGAGCCCTCGCGGCCCTCGCCGGCGTGCTGTGGGCCTTCTTCATCCCGGGCGTCAAGTGGGACATGGGTGCGCAGATGCTGCTGCTCGTGTTCGCCTCGATCACGCTCGGCGGCCTCGGCACCGCCTTCGGCGCCCTCGTGGGCTCGCTCATCGTCGGGATCCTCGTCGAGGTGTCGACGCTGTGGATCCCCTCCGACCTCAAGTACCTCGGGGCACTCGGCGTACTGATCCTCGTACTGCTGCTTCGACCGCAGGGCATCCTCGGTCGCAAAGAGAGAATAGGTTAGGCGCGTCATGGACTGGGGAGCGATCTTCTCGAACACGGCCACATGGCTGTTCCAGCCGACCACCATCGCGTACGCGCTGGCGGCTGTCGGACTCTCGGTGCACTTCGGCTACGGCGGCCTGCTGAACTTCGGCATGGCGGGCTTCATGGCCCTCGGCGCCTACGGCTACGCGATCTCGGTGCTCTCGTTCCACCTGCCCTGGTGGGTCGGCATCATCATCGGCGTGCTCGCGTCGATCGTGTTCGCGCTCATCCTCGGCATACCGACCCTGCGGCTGCGGGCGGACTACCTCGCCATCGTGACGATCGCGGCGGCCGAGATCCTGCGGCTGCTCTTCACGACGCAGGTGTTCGACGAGTACACGAACTCGGCTGACGGCCTCAACGGCTACCACGCCGACTTCCGCGCGGCCAACCCGTTCCCCGAGGGCACGTACGGATTCGGCCCGTGGACCTACACGAACACCCAGCTGTGGGTGCGGGTGTTCGGCTTCCTGCTGCTCGCCGTCGTCATCGTCGTCGTCTTCCTGCTCATGCGCAGCCCGTGGGGCCGCGTGCTCAAGGGCATCCGCGAGGACGAGGATGCCGTGCGCGCGCTCGGCAAGAACGTGTTCCAGTACAAGATGCAGGCGCTCATGCTCGGCGGTGCGTTCGGAGCCCTCGGCGGAGTCGTGTACGCGCTGCCCACGGCAGTCGTGCCGAGCGACTTCGTCACGAGCCTCACGTTCTTCCTGTGGACGATCCTGCTGCTCGGCGGTGCCGCGACCCTCTTCGGGCCCGTCGTCGGCGCCGTCATCTTCTGGGTGCTCATGGCGTTCCTCGACAACGTGCTGCCCCAGCTCGCGAACGACCACATCCTGCCCTTCACCAACATCCAGGCCGCGGTGTTCCGCTACATCCTGGTCGGCGTCGCGCTCATGCTCATCGTGATCTTCCGACCCCAGGGCATCTTCGGCAACAAGAAGGAGCTGACCTTTGTCAAGTAGCGAGCCGAAGACGGCGGCGCCCGTCAAGACGACCGGTCTGCACACGGGCGAGATCGCCCCGGGTGTGGCCAAGGTCGACCCCATCATCGTCGTGGACAACGTCTCCCGGTCGTTCGGCGGCCTGAAGGCCGTCGACGTCGAGCACCTCGAGATCCCGCGCAACGCCATCACGGCCCTCATCGGCCCGAACGGCGCCGGGAAGACCACCCTGTTCAACCTGCTCACGGGCTTCGACAAGCCCGACACGGGCTCGTGGACGTTCGACGGCAAGAAGCTCAACGGCATCCCCGCGTTCAAGGTGTCGCGCATGGGCCAGGTGCGCACGTTCCAGCTGACCAAGGCCCTCGGCCTGCTCACGGTGCTCGAGAACATGAAGCTCGGCGCCAAGGGCCAGCGCGGCGAGAGCATGTGGGCGGGCCTCCTGCCGTTCCTGTGGCGCAAGCAGGAGACCGCGATCGAGGAGAAGGCCATGGAGCTGCTCACGCGCTTCAAGCTCGACGCCAAGAGCGAGGACTTCGCCGCGAGCCTCTCCGGCGGGCAGCGCAAGCTGCTCGAGATGGCGCGCGCCCTCATGAGCGACCCGACCCTCGTCATGCTCGACGAGCCCATGGCCGGCGTCAACCCGGCGCTCACCCAGTCGCTCCTCGACCACATCCTCGACCTGAAGGGCTACGGCATGACCGTGCTCTTCGTCGAGCACGACATGCACATGGTCCGCCACATCGCGGACTGGGTGGTCGTCATGGCCGAGGGCAAGGTCGTCGCCGAGGGCCCGCCCGAGGACGTCATGAAGAACCCCGCCGTCATCGACGCCTACCTGGGCAGCCACCAGGATGTCGACCTCGGGGTCGTCACGGGCCGCATCGAGGGCGAGATCCCGGCGGGTGCCGAAGACCTCCTCGCCGAGGTCGAGGCCATCGACGCCGTCGCCGTGGCCGCGGCAGAGCGCAAGGAACACGAGGACGAGGCGAAATGACCGACACCGCAACCACCGCGTCCGCGAAGCCCGCGGCAGTCGAGAACGTCGTCGAGGTCAAGGACCTCACGGCCGGATACCTGCCGGGCGTCAACATCCTCAACGCCGCCAACCTCACGGCCGCCAAGGGCGAGCTCGTCGGCATCATCGGCCCGAACGGCGCCGGCAAGTCGACCCTGCTCAAGGCGATCTTCGGCCAGGTGAAGGTGCGCGGCGGCGAGATCACCGTCAACGGCGAGAGCATCGTGGGCCTCAAGGCCGACAAGCTCGTGAGCCGCGGCGTCGGTTTCGTGCCGCAGACGAACAACGTGTTCCAGAGCCTCACCATCGAGGAGAACCTGCAGATGGGGCTGTTCCAGCGACCCAAGGCCTACGCGGAGCGCCTCGAGTTCGTGACGGGCATCTTCGCCGAGCTGGGCAAGCGCCTCAAGCAGCGCGCGGGCTCGCTCTCCGGCGGTGAGCGCCAGATGGTCGCCATGTCGCGCGCGCTCATGATGGACCCGAGCGTGCTGCTGCTCGACGAGCCCTCGGCGGGCCTCTCGCCCGTGCGGCAGGATGAGGCGTTCATCCGCGTCTCGGAGATCAACAAGGCCGGCGTCACGACCATCATGGTCGAGCAGAACGCGCGCCGCTGCCTCCAGATCTGCGACCGCGGATACGTGCTCGACCAGGGCCGCGACGCCTACACGGGCACGGGCCGCGAGCTGCTCAAAGACCCGAAGGTCATCTCGCTCTACCTCGGCACGCTCGGCGACTAGCCGCCACGCATCAGGATGCCCCGGCCACGCGGCCGGGGCATCCGTGTTTTCCGCCCGGGTCGGGCGGGGCCGCGTGCTGTGCGCGGCGGCGGCGGGTGCGCGGGGCGGGCCGGGGCTCGGCGCGCGAGGGCGTCGAGAAGCCAGTTATTGCGCGCGGCGGTGGGGGGTGCGCAGGAAGTGGCTTCTCGACGGGTGCGCGGGGCGGACGCGGCGCCCGGCGCGCCGCCGCCGCGAGCGCTCCGCCGGGCGCCACGGGGTCGCGTGACCGGTCACACGGCGCTGCGCGGGGCCTCAGGCGGCCGTGGGAGCGGTTTCACGCGCGGAACGGGGACCGGCCCGCCCGGGACATCCTGGGGCCGCACGCGACCGCACCGGGCGCCGGGCGCCTCAGAACGACGTCGAAAGGGCGAAAGTGGTCGGCGGGCGAGGTTCGTGCGGCAGAACTGCCCGCTCGGCGGGCAGCCGCGGCACGGCGCACGACGGCGGGCGGCCGCGGCAGGGCGCACGACGCCGGGCACGGCAAAGGGCCCCGGCCGAAGCCGGGGCCCTTCCTTCACTCAGGCGACTAGTGACTAGTCGTTGATGCGCGTGAAGTGGTTGGTGTCGTCGTACTGGAAGATGCCGATGCTCGCCTCGGTGGGGTCACCCGCGTCGTCGAACTTCACACCACCGGAGTAGCCGTCGTAGTCGACGACCTCGCCCGCGTTGATGATCTTGGCAGCGTCGGCGAAGGACGTGGCCTTCTTGCCGTCGCCCGAACCACCGGAGACCTCCTGCAGCTTGGCAGCGATGTCGGCGCCCTCGGTCGACTGCGCGGCGAGAGCCGCGAGCGCGAGCAGGACGACGGCGTCGTACGACTCAGCCGCGTAGCTGTAGTCGGTGAGCTCCGCGTTGCCCTCGGCAACCCAGTTGTCGTTCAGGCGGGCCTTGAAGTCGTCCGCGAGAACCGGGCCGGGCGTGGTGCCCTTGGCGCCCGTCACGACACCGGCAGGCATCGCGGGGGTACCGGCCGTGGCGTCAGCCTCGGTGCCGAACTGCTTCAGGTTGCCGTCGACCAGGTACAGCTTGTCGCTCGGGAAGCCGACAGCGGCCAGCGCGGGAGCGATCGTGTAGATCTGGTTGAAGGTGATCAGGATGATCGCGTCGGGGTTGGCCGCCGTGACCGTGCTGATCTGCGCGTCGAACGTGACGTCGCCGTCGTTGTACGACTCGCTCGCGACGACCTTGCCGCCTGCGGCGGTGAAGACCTCGTTGACGACCTTCTCCAGACCGGTGCCGTAGGCGTCGTTCTGGTAGATGATGCCGAGGGTCTCGTTGCCGTCCTCGGCGATCAGGTTGCCGAGCACCTCACCCTGGAGCAGGTCCGACGGAGCCGTACGGAAGTACAGGCCCTTGTCGTCGTACGTGGTGAAGTCGGGCGAGGTGTTGGCCGGCGAGAACTGGATGACGCCCGCGTCGACGACGTCGTCGATGAACTTGAACGAGACACCGGACGACGCGGCGCCGATGATGGCCGAGACGCCGCTGTCGAGCAGCTTCGGGACCGTCGTGGCGTACGCCTTGTTGTCGGCGTCACCGGAGTCGCCGTAGGTGACGTTGACCTTGATGCCGAGGTCGGCGTCGTTGATCTCCTTGACGGCGAGCGCGACACCGGCCTCCTCGGGCGGGCCGAGGAACGCGAGCGAACCGGTCTCCGGCAGAACGGTGCCGATGTTCAGCTCGAGGGTCTCGCCGGGGGTGCCGCCGGACTCGCCTTCAGCTGCGGGTGCGGCGCAGCCGGTGAGAACGAGAGCGCTTGCACCGACGAGGGCGACACCTCCCAGCACTGACTTGACGGACCGCGAGCGCGAGGCTGTGGCCTTCACGAAAACGCTCATGTTGCTCCTTGCATTGAATGTGTGGGGACGCGGCGGTGCAACGCACTGCCGTCCTGACAAAGTACGGGCAGGTCGCGTCTTTCACAATACGTTCGTGTTACAGCCGCGTAACATGCCGAGATCGTTACCCGGCAGCCGCTACAAGCGCTTGCGGGCTCAGTCGATGCGCGTGAAGACGTTGTCCTTGCCGTAGCGGTAGAGCCCGATGGCGGCTCCCTGCGGGTCGCCCTTCGCGTCGAATGTGATGGGGCCCGAGACACCGTCGTAGTCGACGACACCGCCCGCGAGGATGACCTTGGCCGCCGCCGCGAAGTCGCCGGCGACCTCGCCCTTGCCCGAGCCGCCGGACACCTCCTGGAGCGCGGCGGCGATGTCGGCGCCCTTGGTCGACTGGGCGGAGAGCGCGGCGAGCGCCGCGAGCACGACGGCGTCGTAGGTCTCGGCCGCGTAGCTGAAGTCGGTGAGCGTGGGCGTGATGTCGAGCAGGCGGTCGGTGAAGCTGTCGAGCTTGCTGATGTCGAGGCCCGGCATGCTCGCGATGGAGCCCGTGATGGCGCCCGCCGCGATGTCGGTGCTGTGGTCGGTGATGGGCAGCCCGACGAAGTAGATGTCGGGGCCCGCGTACTTCGCAGCGGCGAGCGCGGGGACCGAGGCCACCCCGCTGCCGCCGACCACGACGACCGCGTCGGCCTTCGCGGCGGCGACAGCGGTGACCTGGGCGGAGAGGTCGGTGGCGCCGGCGCTGTAGGCCTCCTTGGCCACGGTCTTGCCGCCCGCGCGCTCGAACGCCGCCGAGAGCGCCTCGGGGAGGCCGGGCTCGCAGTAGCCCGTCTCGTAGACGATCCCCAGGGTCGAAGCGCCGTCCGCGGCGATCTGGCGACCCATCGCGTCGCCCTCGAGCACGCACGAGGGCGAGGTGCGGAAGTAGAGGCCGTCGTCCGCGGCCCGCGTGAAGTCGGTCGACACGTTCCCGGGCGAGATCTGCACGACCCCGGCCTTGACGATCTGGTCGAGCACCTTGCGCGACACGTTGTCGGAGATCGCGCCCACGATGACCGACACCTTGTCGTCGTCGACGAGCGTCGTCGCCGACGTGATGGAGGTGTCCGTCGACGCGTCGGCGGAGTCGGCCTTCGCGATTGTGACGGTGATGCCGGCCTTGGCGTTGTTGATATCTCCCGCCGCGAGCTCGGCCGCGGCCTCCGTCGCCGGGCCGAACGCGGCGAGCGCGCCCGTCTCGGGAAGGAGGGTACCGATCGAGAGGGTGAGCGGGGCGCGGTCCTCGGCGGCGGGCTGCGTCGTGCCGTCGGACGACGGCGTGCAGCCGGCGAGGACGAGAAGGGCTGCGACCGCGGCGGCGGTGCCGGGGATGACGATTCGGGACATCGGGATTCCTCCTGAGTTCGAGGCCGCGCTGCGGCTCTCGCTTCTAGCCGGCGAGCACCCCGCGGCCGAACACGAACCGGTTCTCACCGTCGTACGTGTAGAGGCCGTAGTAGGCGGGCGAGATGTCGCCCTGGGGGGTGAAGTTCAGCGGACCGGACACTCCATCGTAGTCGATGTCCTCTCCGGCGAGCAGGGGTGCGAGGCATTCCTCGTAGCTGCCGCACTTGAGCCCGCCCACCGAGACGTCCACGAGGTTCTGCGCCACCGCGCTGCCGCGGTCGCCGCCCTGCTGCGCCGCGAGGGCCGCGAGGATGACCGCGTCATAGGCCTCGGCGGCGTAGCGGAAGGCCGTGAGGCCCGCGTCGACGGTCTTGAGCCGCGCGATGAACGCGTCGTCGGCGGGGTAGCCCTCGATGATGCCGTTGACGTCCTTGAGGGTGCCAGCGGGCAGCGCCTGGGAGTAGTCCCCCGTGTTCTGGGTCGTGAGCCACAGCTTCGAACCGCCGTAGCCCGCGCCGATCACCGCGGTGATGAGGGCCTTCGTGGTGTCCACCGACGCGTAGGTCGACCCGAGCACGACGGCGTCGGGCGCGGACTGCTTGAGGGCGTCGATGACGAGCGAGAGGTCGGTCGTCCCCGCCGGGATCGGCTGCGACAGCACGAGGCTGCTCCCCTTCGCCTCGAGCCCCTCGAGCAGCGTGGGGGCGAGCGCGCGGCCGAACTCGTCGTCGATGTAGAGCAGCGCGACCTTCGCGGGGCCGGACTCCGAGAGCACCTGGCCGAGGGCGAGCCCCTGGTGGCCGTAGGCCGGGATGGTCCGGAAGAAGTACCCGTCGTCCTCGGCCTGCGTGAGGCTCGGGAACGTGGCCGCGGGCGAGATCACGGTGATTCCGGCCTTGGCGGCGAGGGGGATCGCGCGCGCGGCGAGGAGCGACGACGAGGGGCCGACGACCACGTCGACATCGGCGGCGACGAGGTCGGCGAACGACGTCTCGAGGGTGGACCCGGACGCCTCGCCCGAGTCGCGCGCGACGAGCTCGACGGGCGCCCCGAGCACGCCGCCCGCGGCGTTGACATCGGCGACGGCGAGCGCCGCGCCCGCGGCCTGTGCGGGGCCGATGTAGGCGGCGGCTCCCGTCGCGGGGAACAGGGTGCCGATGCGCAGCACGCCGTCACCGGGCTTGGGGGCCGGCGAGCCGCTCGACGAGGGCTCCGGCGTCGGGGTGGGTGCCGTGCATCCCGCCAGCAGGGCCGCCGTCGCGACGGCGACGATCAGGAGGGGCACGCGCACGCCGAACAGGCTACCCGGGCCCCGCTGGGGGAACGCTCAGGGCGCGCCCGGGGCCTCGGGCAGGGCGGTGCCGCGCTGGCGGCGGGCGTGGAGGAACATGTCGAGCGTGAGGATGGCGAGCGCCACCCACACGATGCCGAAGCCGACCCAGCGCTCGAGCGGCATGTCCTCGTGCAGGAGCACGACGCCGATGACGAGCTGCAGCACGGGGGCGAGGTACTGGGCGAGCCCCATGTAGATGAGCGGCAGGCGCCGGGCCGCGGCGGCGAACAGGATGAGCGGCACCGCGGTCGCGACCCCGAGCGAGAGCATGAGCGCCGTGTGCGCGCCGCCGAGGGTGCCGAAGGTGAGCCCCGACGTGAGGCCGATGACGACGAGCGTCGCCCCCGCCGCCGGCGCGAGCACGGCCGTCTCGACGGTGAGGCCGCTCACGGCGTCGGCCGTGGGCCCCACGCGCTTCTTGACGAGCCCGTAGAGGCCGAAGCTCAGGGCGAGCACGATCGCGATCCAGGGGAACGAGCCGTAGCCGACCGCGATCACGAGCACGGCGACGGCGCTCGTCGCGACGGCGACCCACTGCAGCGGCCGCAGGCGCTCGCGCAGCACGATGACGCCGAGGAGCACCGTGACGATGGGGTTCGTGAAGTATCCGAGCGACGCCTCGACGACGTGGCCCGAGACGCTCGCGAAGACGTACACGACCCAGTTGACGACGATGAAGACGGCCGCGAGCGAGAGCGCGAGCATCGTGCGGCGGTCGCGCACGACGGCCACGAGCTTCGGCCACCCGCGCGTGACCGTGATGAGGAGCGCGCAGAACACGAGCGAGAGCACGATGCGCCACGAGACGATCTCGAGCGGGCCCGACTCGCGCAGCGCGAAGAAGAGGACGGGCAGGAAGCCCCACAGCACGTACGCCGCCACGGCGAAGGCTATGCCGCTGCCCGAGACTCTGTCGTCGGGCTTGCTCACACGCCCAAGCCTAGGCCCGGGTTAAACGGCAGAGGCCCCGATGACCGAAATCACCGGGACCTCTGGCAGCAATCAGCGGACGACTACCGCGAGCACGTCGCGGGCCGACAGCACGAGCAGGTCCTCGCCGCCGTACTTGACCTCGGTGCCGCCGTACTTGGAGTAGATGACCTTGTCACCCACCGCGATGTCGAGCGGGATGCGGTTGCCGTTGTCGTCGATGCGGCCGGGGCCGACGGCCACGACCTCGCCCTCCTGGGGCTTCTCCTTGGCAGTGTCGGGGATGACGAGACCCGACGCGGTCGTGGTCTCCGCCTCGACCTGCTTGATGACAATGCGATCCTCGAGCGGCTTGATGGACACCGACACGGTTGACCTCTTTCTCAAATCCTTGGCACACTCCCTCTGAGAGTGCCAGAACAACTATAGGCCTTCGTTGGCACTCGATCAACGCGAGTGCCAATGACTACGGTTGAGACATGGACCAGGCGGAGCTCAGGGAGCTGCTCACCCCCGAGGGGCTCGCGCTGCTCGACTCACTGCCCGCGTGGGAGTCGTCGTCCGACGTTGTGCGCACGGTCGCAGCGCTGCGCAAGGCCGGGCACTCCCCCGGGCTGGTCGCGGCGGTCATGGGCCAGGCGCGGCTGCGCGCACGGGCATCCTCGAAGTTCGGGCCGTTCGCCGCGACGATGCTCTTCACCGAGGCGGGCCTCGAGCAGGCGACGCGCCTGAGCGTCGCCGCCCTGCACGCGGGACGGTTCCAGCGCGCGGGAGTCGGCTGGGTCGCCGACCTTGGCTGCGGCATCGGCGCGGATGCCCTCGCCCTCGCCGCGCTCGACATCGAGGTGACCGCGGTGGAGCGCGACGAGGTCACCGCGGCCATCGCCGCCTACAACCTCGCCTCGTGGTCGAACGCGCGCGTGGAGCACGGCGACGCGGAGACGTTCGACATCTCGGGGGTGGGCGGCGTCTACCTCGACCCCGCACGCCGCGACGGCGCGCGGCGCCTCGCGGACCCGGCCGACTGGTCGCCCTCGCTCGACTTCGCCTTCGGCCTCGCCGAGCGCCTGCCCACGGGGGTCAAGCTCGGCCCGGGGATCGACCGCGACCTCATCCCCGTCGACGCCGAGGCGCAGTGGGTGTCCGTCGACCGCGAGGTCGTCGAGCTCGGCGTGTGGTTCGGGGCGCTCGCGCGGCCGGGCGTGCGGCGCTCGGCCCTCGTGGTGGGCGAGCACGGCACCGCGGAGCTCGTCGCCGCGGCGGACAGCGACGACGAGCCGGCCGGCAGCCTCGGCGAGTTCCTGTACGAGCCCGACGGCGCGGTCATCCGCGCGCGACTCATCGGCGACCTCGCCCGGTCGCTCGGCGGCCGCATGCTCGACCCGACCATCGCGTACGTGACCGCAGACGCCGCCGCGGCGACGCCCTTCGCGTCGTGCTTCCGCGTGCTCGAGGACTTCCCGCTCGACAAGAAGGTGCTCAAGAAGGAGGTCGCGGCGCGCGGCATCGGCACCCTCGAGATCAAGAAGCGCGGCGTCGACATCGACCCGGCGGCGTTCCGCACGGCGCTCGCGCCCAAGGGCTCCGGCAGCGGCACGCTCATCCTCACGAGGATGGGCGAGCGGCGCCGGGCGCTGCTCGTCGAGCGGGTCTAGTAGTCGTTGAGGGCGCCCGAGATGCCGATGATCACGAGGAAGAAGAATCCGAGCACGGCGATCCCGAGGCCGATGTAGCCCGTGATGAGGCCCGTGAGCCAGAACGCCCGCGCGTACGGCTGGCGGCGCTGGGCGATGTGGCCGAGGATGACCGCGGCGACGGCCGGGAGGAAGCCGAGCCACACGAAGCTCAGCACCACCGACGCGATGCCCGTGACCATCGATGCGACGCTCAGCCCCTGCGCCGGGCCCGCGGGCGCGACGGCGTAGGCACCCGGAGCGCCGTAGGGCTGCGGGGCGTGCTGCTGGGGCGCCGCGCCGTACGGCTGCGGCGCCGCGTAGGGGCTGGCGGGTGCCGCGTAGCCGCCGGGGGCGGGCGGGAGCGGCTGCGGGGCCACGGGCTGCGCGGGCGCGACGGGCGGCGCGGGAGGTGCGGGAGCAGCGGGGGGCGTGGCGGGCGGCGGCTCTACGGGCGGCACGGCCGAACCCTGCGGCGGGAGCGGGATAGGCGGGATGTCGTTCGTGTCGGCCATAGCCGAAACACTAGCAATGCTCGCCCGCGGGGTCAGCCCTCGTTGGCCGCGGCTATCGCGTTGAGCAGGTACGGCAGGCCGAGCGCGAGCACGAAGTAGGCCGTGACGAGCGTGCCGACCACGATCGCCGCGATCGCGAGCCAGCGGCCGCCCTCTCCCGTGCGCCGGATCTGCACGAGGGCGATGACGCCCAGGACGATGCCGACCAGGGACGCCACGACGGACGCCACAAGCGAGAGGATCGCGAGGGTGCTCGTGCGCCTCGCGATCCCCGTGCCTGCGGTCACTAGTTGGTGTAGACGCCGTAGCTGGCGGCCGCGATGGCGATGCCGATCCAGACGATCGCGAAGATGATCGCGCCGACGATGCCGACGTAGCCGATGATGAGGCCGGCGATCGCGAGGCCGCGGCCCTGCTCGCCCGTGCGCTTGATCTGCGAGAGGGCGATGTGGCCCGTGATGATGCCGACGAGGCTGATCCAGAGGATCGAGGTCACGAGGGAGATGATCGAGAGGACGTTCCAGGGCTTCGCGGGGGCCGCGGCGTAGCCGGGTGCCGCAGCGTAGGCGGGCGCCGCAGGGGCGGCGGGCTGCTCGGCAGGGGTGGGGGCAGGAGTCTGATCAGTCATAGCCTCATATTTTCAGCCGACCCCGGCCCTGTCAACGCGGCGCGGCGGATGTCACGGCTGCTGTATGAGGGTCACGGGCAGTGTCGAGTCCGCCCCGAACCCCAGCCCGGAGGGCGCGTGGCCGGCCGAGACGAGCTGCGCCCCGAGCGCCGCGATCATCGCGCCGTTGTCGGTGCACAGCGACAGCGGCGGAATCCGCAGCAGGATTCCCGCCTCGGCGCAGCGCTCGGCCGCGAGCTCGCGCACGCGCGCGTTGGCGACGACCCCGCCGCCCAGCAGGAGCCGCGGCACCCCGAGGTCGACGCACGCCGCCACGGCCTTCGTGAGCAGCACGTCGACGACGGCCTCGCGGAAGCTCGCCGCGACGTCGGCGATGGGCACCTCGCGGCCCTCGTCGCGCTCCCGCTCGACCCAGCGGGCGACGGCCGTCTTGAGACCGGAGAACGAGAAGTCGTAGCGGTGCTTGTCCATGTCCTTGGGCAGGCTCAGCCCGCGCGGGAACCGGATGGCCCTGGGGTCGCCGCCCTCGGCGGCCCTGTCGATCTGCGGGCCGCCCGGGTAGGGCAGCCCGAGGAGGCGCGCGACCTTGTCGAACGCCTCCCCCGCGGCGTCGTCGATGGTCTCGCCGAGCAGCTCGACGTCGGAGACGAGGTCGCGCACGTGCAGCAGCGAGGTGTGCCCGCCGGAGACGAGCAGGGCGATCGTCGGGTACTCGAGGGGGTCGTGGTCGAGCACGTCGGCACCCACATGGCCGACGAGGTGGTTGACGGCGTAGAGCGGCTTCCCGAGCGAGACGGCGAGCGCCTTCGCGGCGCCCACGCCGACCATGAGCGCGCCGGAGAGGCCGGGCCCGCTCGTCACGGCGATCGCGTCGAGGTCGGCGAGCTCGACGCCCGCCTCGGCGAGGGCCTGTTGGATCGTCGGCACGAGCGCCTCGAGGTGGGCGCGCGCCGCGACCTCGGGCACGACGCCGCCGTAGCGCGCGTGCTCCTCCATCGACGACGCGATGACGTTCGCGAGCAGCTCCGTGCCGCGCACGATGCCCACGCCCGTCTCGTCGCAGCTCGTCTCGATGCCGAGCACCAGGGGCGCGCTCATGCCAGCGCCGCCGTCGGCTCGGGGATCGTGAGCCGCATGATGAGGGCGTCCACCGTTCCGTTGTAGTAGCGCGGGCGCACCGCGATCTGCTCGAACCCGAGCGAGCGGTAGAGGGACTGCGCACCGGGGTTGTCCGCGCGCACCTCGAGGAACAGCTCCTCGGCCCCGCGCTCGCGCGCGATGTCGAGCATGCGCAGCATGAGCACGCGGCCCAGGCCGTGGCGGCGGGCATCCTCGACGACCGCGATGGTCTGGATGTCGGCCTGCGGCTGGCGGCGCGGTGCGCGCACGCCGCCGTACGCGTCGACGCGCGCGGGGTCGTCGACGGGCGACGCGACGAGGTAGACCCCGTTGCCGTCGCGCAGCTCGGCGCGCATGGTCGCCGCCGACCACGCGTCGTCGGGGAAGACGCGCGTCTCGATGGCCATGATCGCATCGAGGTCGGCCTCGGTCGCGGTGCGCAGCTGCCACGTCATGAGGTCACCCGCTTGGGGCCGGCCGAGAGGGTCACATCGGGCGAGCGCAGGTAGAGGGGCTCGTCCGCGGCGAACGGGCGGCCCGTCGCGTAGAGGGTCTCGGCGAGCATGCCCAGCGACCCGGCCGAGACCGTGGCCGCGCGGATGATGCGGTGCCCCGCGGGCACCGCGAGCTCGAGCTCCCCGGCCTTCACGAGCTCCGGCCCGCGCGTGCGCACGGCGTCCGGTCCGTCGTACGCCGACCAGTAGACCTCGCCGCGGCGGGCATCCGTCGCGACGACGAACAGCCCGTCCTGCCCGAAGGCGACGGCGTCGTGGCTCACGACCGGGACGACGATCTTCCCCGCGCCCACGGCGAAGGCGCGCGCGGCGGCGATGCCCACGCGCAGGCCCGTGAAGGGGCCGGGGCCCATGCCCGCGACGACGCCGGAGAGCTCGGAGACCGCGATGCCCGCGTCGGCGAGGCACGCGACGATGAGGTCACCGACGACCTCGGCATGGCGGCGCGTGTCGTCGGACGAGTGCTCGGCGAGGATGCCCGCCTCCCTGTCGACGACGGCGACGCTCGTGCCCGCGGATGTGTCAACTGCCAGCAGCATCGAGCCACCCCATCTCCGCCCAGCGCGGGCCGTGCCCCGTGATCGTCACCGTGCGCGGCTCGACCTCGGCCTCGGGGTCGCCGCCGTGCGGCCTGTCGATGTCGAGCTCGAGCCACGACTCCGCGACGCCGTCGAGGAGGCCCGCGCCCCACTCGACGACGACTATCGAGCCCGCGTAGTCGATGTCGAGGTCGTCGAGCTCCATCGCGCTGCCGAGCCGGTAGGCGTCGACGTGCACGAGCGGCGCCGGCTCGGCCGGGTGGGTGCGGGCGAGCACGAACGTCGGGCTCGTGACGGCCCCGCGCACCCCGAGCTGCTCGCCGAGGCCGCGCGTGAACGTCGTCTTGCCCGCTCCGAGCTCCCCGTTGAGCATGACGAGGTCGCCGGCGCGGAGCTGACGCGCGACGAGCGCGCCCAGCGCGCCCATGGCCTCGGGGGATTCGACGATCACGGCACGTACACCCGCGCCACGCGGCCGCCGATGCGCGTGACGATCTCGTAGTTGATGGTGGCCGCCCACGCCGCCCACTCCTCCGCCGAGGGACCGTCCGCGCCGAACAGCACGGCACGGTCGCCGACGGCGACGGGGCTGTCGCCCACGTCGACGACGAACTGGTCCATGGCGACGCGGCCCGCGATGCGGTGCCGCACGCCGTCGATCGACACCTCGGCGCGGCCGGAGGCGCTGCGCGGGATGCCGTCGGCATAGCCGAGCGGGATGAGCGCGAGGGTCGTCTCCGCCGACGTGACGTGGTCGTAGCCGTACGAGACGCCGTGGCCCGCGGGCACGCGCTTCGTCGCGACCACGCTCGCGGAGAGCTCCATGGCGGGACGCAGCCCCGCGACGGGACGGTCGTCGGGGGCGAGGCCGTAGATGCCGACCCCGAACCGCACCATGCCGAACCGTGTGGCGGGCAGGTGGAGGGCGCCCGCGGTCGCCGCGAGGTGCACGAGGTCGGGGGCGAGGCCCGCGGCCCGGGCGGCGTCGAGGGCCTGCGCGAAGGCGTCGGCCTGGGCCGCATCCTCGTCGTCGCCCGTGTTGGAGAGGTGGCTCCACACGCCGCGCACGTGCACGCGGCCGGCGCGCTCGTGGCCGGCCGCGGCCTCGACGAGGGCCGGCCAGTCGGCGGCGGTGGCGCCGTTGCGGCCGAGGCCGCTGTCGAACTTGAGCTGCACCTCCGCGCGGCCAGGCAGCGCGGCGAGCGCCTCGAGCTGTGCGGCCGAGCTCACGCCCACGTCGATGCCCGCGGCGACCGCCTCGGCGAAGTCGGCAGCGGGGTCGTGGATCCACGCGAGCACGGGTGCCGTGATGCCCGCGGCGCGCAGCTCGTGCGCCTCGGCGAGGTCGGCCACGCCGAGCCACGCCGCTCCGCCCTCGAGCGCCGCGCGCGCGGCGGGCACCGCGCCGTGGCCGTAGCCGTTGGCCTTGACGACGGCCATGGCATCGACCCCCGCGAGCCCGCGCAGCAGCTGGACGTTGCCCGCGATCGCCCCCAGGTCGACGCGCGCCTCGCGCATGCTCATGACTCGGCCACCACGTAGGCCACGGCGAAGCCCGCGTCGTGGCTCATCGACAGGTGGATCGCCGTGATGCCCCGGGCCTCGGCTATCGCCTTCGTCGAGTCGTGCAGCTCGAACCCCGGGTTGCCGAGCTCGTCCGAGACGACGCGCATGTCGTGCCACGTGACGCCCGACGAGTCGCCGAGCGCCTTGATGAGGGCCTCCTTGGCGGCGAACCGCCCCGCGAGGGAGCGCAGCGGCATGGGCGCACCGTCACGAACCTGTTCGCTGGGGGCGAACAGGCGGTCCTTGAGCGCCGGCGTGCGGATGAGCCCACGCTCGAACCGCGCGAGGTCGACGACGTCGACCCCGATGCCGACGATCATCACTCCACCGTGACGGACTTGGCCAGGTTGCGCGGCTGGTCGACGTCGAGGCCCTTGGCGGCCGAGAGCTCCATGCCGAAGATGTGCAGGGGCACCACGGCGAGGAACGGCTCGAAGAGCGAGCCGGCGAGCGGGATCGGGATGACCTCGTCGGCGAACGGGAGCACCGAGGCATCCCCCTTCTCGGCGATGGCGATGACCCGGGCGCCGCGCGCGCGGATCTCCTGGATGTTCGAGACGACCTTGGGGTGCAGCGAGTCGGGGTCGCGCGGGCTCGGCACGATCACGAAGACGACCTGACCGGGCTCGATGAGCGCGATGGGGCCGTGCTTGAGCTCGCCCGCGGCGAAGCCCTCCGCGTGGATGTACGCGAGCTCCTTGAGCTTGAGCGCGCCCTCGAGCGCCACCGGGTAGCCCACGTTGCGGCCGAGGAACAGCACGGACTGGGTGTCGGTCATCCAGTGGGCCAGCTGCCCGATCTCCGCCTGCGAGACCGTGAGGATCTCCGAGATCTTGTCGGGCACGGCCTGCAGCTCGGCCACGTTGTGGCGGATCTCGTCGTCGGAGAGGGTGCCGCGCACCTTGCCGAGCTCGAGGCCGATGAGGTACAGCGCGGTGACCTGGGCGACGAACGCCTTCGTCGACGCGACGGCGACCTCGGGGCCTGCGTGGGTGTAGACCACGGCGTCGGACTCGCGCGGGATCGTCGCGCCCTGGGTGTTGCACACCGAGAGCACCTTCGCGCCCGACTCCTTGGCGAACTTGACGGCCATGAGCGTGTCCATGGTCTCGCCCGACTGGCTGATCGAGATGACGAGCGTGCGCGGGGTGAGGATGGGGTTGCGGTAGCGGAACTCGTGGCTGAGCTCCACGTCGACGGGGATGCGCGACCACTGCTCGATCGCGTACTTGCCGAGCATGCCGGCGTAGGCGGCCGTGCCGCACGCGATCACGACGATGCGGTCGATGTCGGTGAGGGCGTCGGGGCCGAGCGGCTCGAGCTCCTTGAGGTCGACGAGCCCGTCGTGCACGCGGCCGAGGATGGTCTTGGCGACGGCCTCGGGCTCCTCGCTGATCTCCTTCGCCATGAACGACGACCAGCCGCCCTTCTCGGAGGCGGAGGCGTCCCACGCGATCTCGAACTCGTCGGTCTCGACGGAGTTGCCGTCGAAGTCGGTGACGACCACGGAGTCGGGACGGATGGTGACGATCTGGTCCTGGCCGATCGCGACGGCGCGGCGCGTGAACTCCACGAAGGCGGCGACATCGGAGCCGAGGAAGTTCTCGCCGTCGCCCAGCCCGATCACGAGCGGGGAGTTGCGGCGGGCGCCGACGACGACGCCGGGTTGGTCGACGTGCATGACGAGGAGCGTGAACGCGCCCTCGAGGCGCTGCACGACGCGGCGCAGCGCCTCGGTGAGGTCGCCCGTCGCGGCGTACTCGCGGCCGACGAGGATGGCGGCGACCTCGGTGTCGGTCTCGCTCGTGAACGTCGCGCCGCTCTCGACGAGCTCGTTCTTGAGCTCGGAGAAGTTCTCGATGATGCCGTTGTGGATGAGGGCGAGCTTGCCGTCGTCGCCCAGGTGCGGGTGGGCGTTGCGGTCGGTGGGACCGCCGTGGGTGGCCCAGCGGGTGTGGCCGATGCCCGTCGCCCCGTTGGCCATGGGGCGCATGTCGAGGTCGTCGACGAGCACCTGGAGCTTGCCCGCGCGCTTGCGCGTGTCCATCGTGCCGTCGGCACCGATGACCGCGACTCCCGCGGAATCGTAGCCGCGGTACTCCAGCCGCTTGAGTCCACCGAGGAGCACCTCGAGGCTCTTGTTGTCACCGACGTAACCCACGATTCCACACATGGACTCGATTTTAGGGCCAGTAAGCTGTGGGAGATGTCCGACCCCGGTTCCGCCCACGGTCACGAGACCCCGTTCATCGAGCTGGATCGTGACGATTGGGCCGCTTTGGCGCCCACCGTGGCCTCCCCGCTCACCGCCACCGAGGTCATCGAGCTGCGCGGTCTGGGCGACGAGCTCGACCTCGACGAGGTCGCGGCCGTGTACCTGCCCCTGAGCCGGCTCCTGTCGCTGTACGCCGAGGGCGCCCAGAACCTGCACGCCGCGACATCCTCGTTCCTGGGCGAGCGCTCGCCCCGCACGCCCTTCGTCATCGGCGTCGCGGGCTCGGTGGCCGTGGGCAAGTCGACTGTCGCGCGCCTGCTGCGGGAGCTGCTCGGGCGCTGGGAGGGCACACCGCGCGTCGAGCTCGTGACGACGGACGGCTTCCTGTTCCCTAACGCCGAGCTCGAGCGCCGGGGCCTCATGCAGCGCAAGGGGTTCCCCGAGTCGTACGACCGGCGCGCGCTGCTGCGGTTCGTGAGCCAGGTCAAGAGCGGCGTGCGCGAGGTGCGCGCACCCTTCTACTCGCACCTCGCCTACGACATCGTCCCCGATGCCGAGATCGTCGTGAACGCGCCCGACGTGCTCATCGTCGAGGGCCTCAACGTGCTGCAGCCCGCCGCACCGGGGCGCAGCCTCGCGGTGAGCGACCTCTTCGACTTCTCGATATACGTGGACGCCCGCACCGCCGACATCGCCCGCTGGTACGAGGAGCGGTTCCTGCGGCTGCAGCGCGGGGCGTTCACGAACCCCGCCTCGTTCTTCCACCGCTTCGCGTCGCTCACCGAGGAGGGCGCCCGCGCGCGCGCCCGCGAGATCTGGGCGTCGATCAACGAGCCCAACCTCGTGCAGAACATCGTGCCGACGCGGCCGCGCGCCGACCTCGTGCTGCGCAAGGGCGCGGACCACGCCGTGTCGAGCGTGCTGCTGCGCAAGGTCTGACGCGGGTTCAGGCGGCGCGGGTCCAGTCGATCCGCAGCGAGGACGGGCGGTCGGGGTCGAGCGCGACCGGGAGAGCCGCGCCGGGGCGCACCCTGGCCCGGTCGGGGCGGGCGATCACGGAGCTGAGGGCCACGGGCATCCTCGCCCCTGACGGCAGCGTGACCGCGAGCCAGAGCTCGACGGCCACGCCCTCGATCACGCGGGCGGTGAGCCGGGCGGAGAGCACGATGCCCTCCGCCTCGACCCATCCGCTCATCGGAGTGCCGTGCGGCGGCGGGCGAACCACAACGCGAAGGCACCTGCGGCGACGAGGGCGACTGCCGGGGCGATGAGCCACGTGGTCACGTCGTCGATGCCCGTGTAGGCGAGGGTCGGCAGGTCGCCGTCCTGCGTGCCCCCGGGGTTGCCGGGCACGATGGGGTTGCTCGGGATGATCGTGATGGCCGGCGCGGAGACATCGATGGTCACGAGGATCCAGTCGCTGTCGATGTTCTTGCCGTCGGACAGGTAGTACGAGAACGTCTTCGTGCCGACGAAGCCGGGGGCCGGCGTGTACGTCATCTGGCCGTAGATGTTCACGGTGACCTCGCCGGAGACGTCATCGATGCCGCCTACGTACGTCGGGTCGGCGTCGTTGAGGATGACGTCGTCGACGCCGGCGTCCGTGCTGAAGGTGGTGTCCATGGGCGTCGTGTAGAAGTCTGGCGTGCCCATGAGCTTGTGCGGCGGGGTGGGGAGCACCGTGATGGTGATCGTGGCGTCGTTGCTCGTCATGTTGCCGGCCGTGATGTTGTAGGTGAACGTCGCCACCCCGCTGAAGCCGGGGGTGGGGATGTAGCGGAAGCCGCCGTCGAGGTTGTAGTTGAGCGCGCCGTCCGGGCTGAGGCCAACGAAGTTGACCGCCAGGCCGGCGTTGCCGCCGTCGCTGTCGTTCGCGAGGAGGCCGATGTCGGCGCCGACGACGAGGTCGTTGTCCTGGCCGGCGACGTACTGGTCGTTGACCGCGGTGGGCGGGAAGGTGGCGTCGACGGCGTTGGCGGGAACCGCGGCGAGCGCCGAGCCGGCGATGACGAAGAGGGCTGCGCCGGTGGCGGCGAGGCGGTGGAACGTGGTCATGAGGTGTCCTGTCCTGTTGGTGTGTGGCCAGACTCCCGCAGCGGGGGCGGCAGCAGATGGGGAGCCGTTGCTCAACTCCGTGGGGGCATTACTTAGTCGGTGGGCGGGTACCCGGGAATGACGAGGGCCGGTCATCCCCTGGGGGACGACCGGCCTTCGTGGGCGAGGATCAGACGGCGCGAGACCACTCCACCACGAGGGTCACGGGGGCCGCAGGGTCGAGGCTCACGGCGAGGCGGGAGCCCGCGCCCACCCGGCCGATCTCGGTGAGCGGCACGAGCGTCGTGGCCGTGACCGGCATCGGGATGCCCGCGGGGAGCATCACGATCAGGTCGAGCTCGATCACCTGGGCGCCGTTGACCTGGGCGCCCGTGGGGCGCGCGGCGGACACGGTGGCAGTGGCATCCACGCGCTTCGCCGGGTCGGCGGCGACTGGCGGCGCCATGGTCGCGTTGAGGGCGTCGAGCTTGGTCTGCATGCTCGAGAGGCTCGCGCCCACATCGCTCTTCTCGGCCATCTCGTCGGTCATCGACGTGAGCCTGAAGTAGCTGTCGAGGAAGCCCATGATCAGGCGCCCGCGTAGAGCTGGTTGAACTTCGCGCCGACCGCGGCGTCGTTCTGGATGCGGGCGGCCCAGCCGGCCTGGGCGAGCGCCCAGTTCGACTCGGAGACGCCGTAGGCCGACGCGACGAGGGGCAGCTTGGCAGCGTCGTAGCCGTAGGCCGCGATGCCCTTCGACACCCGCACGTAGACCGTCAGGTCGACGCCGGCGATCGGGGTGAGGGCCTCCGCGGAGGGCTCCGCGACCGGGGCCGGTGCCATGGCTTGGGCCTGCTGCAGCTTCGCGTTGTCCGCGAGGCGGTTGGCGGAGGCGATCAGGTCGGGCGCCGCGGTGACCATGGCGTTCATGTCCTTGAGGGATTTGAGGAGGTTCATGTCGTTCTTTCTTTGGTGAGGGTTGGGTAGGGGCGATCAGGAGTTCTGCGCGCGACGACGCGAGTACCAGAGGCCGAGGCCCCCGAGCCCGATGAGGGCCGCCGCGGGAGCCGCGAGCCAGGTCGAGACGTCGTCGGTGCCGCCCGTGTAGGCGAGCGTGGGGAGGTCGCCGGGCGTCTGCGGGACGACCGGGATCTGCGGCACGAGGCCGCCACCGGGCGCGCCGCCTCCGACGACCGGGGGCACCGCGACGGGGTTCACGACGATGGTGAGGGTCGCGAAGCTGCTGTATTGGGTGCCGTCGGTGGTGCGGTACTGCCACGTCATGGTGCCGACGAAACCGGCCGGCGGCGTGTAGACGAAGCTTCCGTCGGACTGCTGCACCTGCAGGTTGCCGCCGCCGCCGTTGACGTTGGCGACCGTGACCGCTCCGGAGTCGTTGGCGAGGATGCCCATGCCCGCGGGCACCGTGAGCACGGTGTCCTGGTCCATCGAGTAGAAGTCGTCGCCGACCACGAGCGGGGCGGGCGGCACCATGACGGGCGGGGTGCCGACCGTGATCGTGACGGCGGCGTCGTTGCTCTGGGTGATCCCGTCCGACGTGCGGTAGTAGAAGACCGCAGTCCCCTCGAAGCCGACGGGCGGCGTGTACGTGAAGCTGCCGTCAGAGTTCGCGATGACCTCGTTGTTTGCGACGGGGCTGCCGTTCGCCACCCACAGGAAGCCGGGGCCGCTGTCGTTGACGAGGAGGCCGGACCCCGCCGGGACGGCGAGGACCGTGTCCTTCGGCGTCGAGTAGCTGTCGTCCTCTGCGTGCAGCGGCACGGGTGCGACGAGGGGTTTCACAGTGATGTGCACGGTGACGGCGCTCCCGAGGTTGGTAGCGTCGCTCGAGTAGTACTGGAAGCTCGCCTCGCCGTAGAAGCCCGCGGTGGGCGTGAAGGTGAACGAGCCGTCGCCGTTCACGGTGACCGTGTCGGCACCGTTGTACGCGAACGAGTTGCCCACGTAGATCGGGTCGCCCTCGGGGTCGACGTCGTTGGCGAGGACACCGGGGGCGGCGACGGTGAGCGTCTCGCCCTGGTTGATCGTGTAGTAGTCGTCAGCGCCGACGGGCTGGACGCCCGAGGCGTTGGCAGCGGTGGCCCCGAGGAGGCCGAACGCGGTGAGGCCGACGGTCATGATGCCGGCGCTGGCGAGCTTGCAGGTGCTGTTCATGATGGTTCCCTTGTCTGTGTAAGTGGTGCCGTCTTTCGGCGTGACTACAGACTCGGCCAACCTCGCTCCCGCGGGATGGGCAGCGATTACTCAACTAATCAGAACCACTACCTAGGTGCCGCGGAACGCTAGACTCCTTCACCTATGGAGCTCTCGGCTGTGTGGCCGCTCGTCGGCAGGGATGGCCTGCTCGAGCGCATCACCGCAGCGCTGCGCTCCCCTGCGGCATCCGTCGTCGTGCTGTGCGGCCCGTCGGGCGTCGGCAAGACGCGGCTCGCGTCGGAGGCTGCCGCGACCCTCGAGGCCGACGGCTGGCTCGTCATCCCCGTGACCGCGAGCGAGACGATGTCCGCGATCCCGCTCGGCGCCCTCGCACCCGCCCTCGCGCGCGAGCCCATCGACCTGCAGGCCGCGTCCCGTGACTCGGTCGTGCTGTTCGAGCAGGTGCGCCGGGCCGTCGAGGGCCGGGCAGAGGGTCGGCGCGTCGTCATCCTCATCGACGACCTCTCGCTGCTCGACTCGCTCTCGCTCGCCGTCGTGACCCAGCTGCTCGCCGCGGGTGCCGCGCGGCTCATCGCCACCGTGCGCAACGGCGACCCCCTGCCCGACGCGATCCTGTCGATGTGGACGAGCAGCACCGCGCTGCGCATCGACGTGCCGCCGCTCGACATCGCGGGCTACGAGGATGTGCTCGCGCAGGTGCTGACGGGCCGCATCGCCCACCGCACCGCCGTCGACCTGCACGCCATGTCCGGCGGCAACCCGTTGTTCCTGCGCGAGCTCGTGCTGGGCGCCCTCGCGGAGGGCCAGCTCGTGCAGGCCGAGGGGGTGTGGCAGCTCGTGGGCGAGCCCATCGGCACCCCGGCCCTGCACGACCTCATCCGCTCGCGCATGCAGCACCTCGACGCCGTCGACCGCGCGATAGTCGAGCGCCTCGCCGTGTGCCAGCCGCTCGCCCTTGCCGACCTCCGCTTCGACGGCGCTCGCAAGCGCGTCATCGCCCTCGAGCAGGCGGGGCTCGTCGAGGTCGTGGGCGACCGGCTCGACGTGTCGCTCGCGCACCCGCAGTACGTCGCGGCCGTGCGCGCATCGCTCTCGCGCCTCGAGGTGCTCGACAACCTGCTCGAGCAGGCCGAGGTGCTCTCCGCCCGCACGATGACCCCCGAGGACGAGCTGCGCGTGGCCGTGTGGCGCCTCGACGCGGGCGAGCCGAGCGACCCGGGCCTGCTGTCGCGCGCCGCGTACCTCGCGCTGCTCGCCCAGGACCACGAGGCGGTGTCGCGTCTCGCGAGCGCGGCGCTGCTCGCGGGGGCGCCCGCCGCCGAGATGCTGTTCCTGCAGGGCGAGGCGCAGTGGACCATGGGGCGCAACTCCGTAGCCCTCGAGCTCCTCGACCGCGCGGCCGCCGCCGACGAGGGCGACCCGACCGCCGAGCGCCTCACGGGGCTCATCGCGACCGCGCGCGCGAGCACCTACGCGGGCGAGGTCGGCGGCAACCGCAAGGGCCTCGAGCTCCTCGACGACGTTCAGTCGAAGCACCCGGGCCTCGCGAGCTCGCTCGCCCTCTCGCGCGCGGTGCTCCTGCTCAACCTCGAGGAGGCCGGCCTCGCGGCCGAGCAGCTCGTCACCGCGCGTCCCAACCACGATTCGCCCGCCGCGCGCGACGCCATCCTCGCGATGTCGACGGCGCTGCCGCTCGCCGCCCTGGGCCGCGCCGACGCCGCGATCACCGCGGCGCGCGAGGCCGTCGCGTACGCGACGGCCGAGACGCTGCCCGTGTTCCCCGTGCGGCGCGCGCAGATGGTGCTCGCGACCACGCTCATCCAGACCGGCCAGGTCGAGGAGTGCCGCGCCCTCGCGCTCGCCTCACTGCACGACGGCATGGACCACGACGACGAGCTCGCGATCCGCTACGACGAGCTGCTGCTCGGCCGCTGCGCGCTCGCGCTCGGCCGGCTCGACACCGCGGCGCGCTGGTTCCGCGACGTCGTGAGCGGCGCGAAGGCGCGCGGGCCCCTCGCCTACCGCGACCAGGGATCGGCCTGGCTCGCCCTCGCCCTAGCGTGGCAGGGGCGCACCGCGGAGGCCACCGCGGTCACCGACTCCCTCGCGCCCGAGTACGTCGCGAACAGCTCCGTCGCGTTCCTCGCCGTGCAGTGGGTGGCCGCCATCCAGGGCGACCGCGCCGCGATCCCCGCGATCGTCGAGCGCGCACGGGCGGCCGCGCAGCGAGGGCATCGCGTGCTCGCGTCGTCCCTGCTGCACGGCGCGGCGCGCCTGGGCGGCGCCGATCTCGCGATGCCCGCCCTCGTCACCCTCGGCAACGAGGGCGAGTCGCCCCTCATCGACCTGCAGTCCGCCCACGTGCGCGCGGAGGCACAGCCGAGCGTCGAGGCGCTCGTGACGATCTCCGAGCGCTGGGAGGCCCTCGGCCAGCTGCTCTTCGCCGCGGAGGCCATGGCCTCGGCCGCGGGCATCGCGCGCAAGCAGGAGCGCGGGCGCGAGGCAGCGGGCCTCCAGAAGCGCGCGGATGCGCTCGCCTCGAACTGCGAGGGCGCGGCGAGCCCGCTGCTCCAGTTCCTCGACACCGCCCAGCAGCTCACGAAGCGCGAGCGCGAGGTGAGCGGCCTCGCCGCGCAGGGCCTCAGCAGCGTGGAGATCGCCGAGCGGCTCTTCCTGTCGCCGCGCACGGTCGACAACCACCTGCAGTCGAGCTATGCGAAGCTCGGCATCCGCAGCCGCAGCGAGCTGACGGGCCGCTAGGCCCCGACCACCTGCGGGCGCAGCACCTCGAGCCTGCGCTCGACCTCGGTGAGCAGCTCCTCCTCCACACCCAGATCGTCGAGGGTGACGATGAGGTGCCCGACGACGCGCGTGTAGGCGTCGTCGGTGATCGCCATGCCCGTGTGGGCCTCGCCGAGGTCGAGCCCGGTGAACAGCTGCGGGCCGTCGAGGGCGGCGGCGAGGAAGGCGCGCTGGTGGGCGCGCAGGCGCGACAGGTCGCGGCCGGCGAACCACTGCGCGAGGGCGTCGTCGCCCGTCACACGGTCGTAGAAGACGGTCGTGGCCGTCTTGATCACCGGCTGTCCGCCGATCTTGTCGTAGATCGTCACTGCGCTGTCCTTCCCATTGCCCGAGGATCGCAGCACGCGGGCGGCGTCACCTGAGCAATCATTGCTCAGTTCCGCCCGGAACGGCTCAGACGGCGAGGCGCTCGCGCACCGTGTCGGCGAGCGCGTGGGCCACGCGGTCGGCCTCATCCTGGTGCTCGGCCTCGACCATGACGCGCACCATGGGCTCCGTGCCCGAGGGTCGCAGCAGCACGCGGCCGGTCTCGCCGAGGCCCGCCTGGGCGTCCGCCACCGCCGAGGCGATGACGTCGTCGGAGCCGAGGGAGTGGTGGTCGACCCCCCGCACGTTGACGAGCACCTGCGGGTAGACCGTCATGACCGACGCGAGCTCCGCGAGCGACTTGCCCGTGCGCGCGAGCTCGGCGACGAGGTGCAGGCCCGTGAGGATGCCGTCGCCCGTGGTCGCGTACTTGGTCATGATCACGTGGCCCGACTGCTCGCCGCCCAGGGAGAGCCCCTTGGCGTTGAGCGCCTCGAGCACGTAGCGGTCGCCGACCGCCGTGTCGATCATGGCGATGTTGTGCTCGGCCATGGCGCGCTTGAGGCCGAGGTTGCTCATGACCGTCGCCACGAGGGTGCGGTCGGTGAGCACCCCGCGCTCCGCCATCGAGACGGCGAGGATGGCCATGATCTGGTCGCCGTCGATGACGTTGCCCTGCGCATCCACCGCGAGGCACCGGTCGGCGTCGCCGTCATGGGCGATGCCGAGGTGCGCGCCGTGCGCGACGACGGCGGCCGCGAGGGGCTCCAGGTGGGTGGACCCCACGCCGTCGTTGATGTTGATGCCGTCGGGGTCGGCCCCGATGACGGTGACCTTGGCGCCGGCATCCGTGAAGACCTGGGGCGAGATGCCCGCCGCCGCGCCGTGTGCGCAGTCGAGCACGACGTGCAGTCCCTCGAGGCGGTTCGGCAGCGTCGAGAGGAGGTGGACGATGTACCTGTCCTCGGCGTCGGAGAACCGTCGGATGCGGCCCACGTCCCCGCCGGTGGGGGCGAGGTGCTGGCCGGTGAGCGCCTGCTCGATGCGGTCCTCGACCTCGTCGGGGAGCTTCGTGCCGCCGCTCGCGAAGAACTTGATGCCGTTGTCGGGCGCGGGGTTGTGCGAGGCCGAGATCATCACGCCGAGGTCGGCCTTGAAGTCGGCGACGAGGAAGGCGAGGCCCGGGGTGGGGATGACGCCGGCGTCGTAGACGTCGACGCCCGAGCTCGCGAGGCCGGCGGCGACCGCCGCGGCGAGGAACTCGCCGGAGACGCGCGGGTCGCGGCCGATGACCGCGACGGGGCGCCGCCCCGAGGCGCGCCGACCGTCGGCGACGCGGCCCTTGCCCAGGACGACTGCTGCCGCCTGGGCGAGGCCGAGTGCGAGGTCGACCGTGAGCTCGCCGTTGGCGAGCCCACGGACACCGTCCGTGCCGAAGAGCCGAGGCATCGCTGCTGGTCTCTACCTGGCGCGGGTTAGCGCTTCGAGAACTGCGACGCCTTGCGGGCCTTCTTGAGACCGGCCTTCTTGCGCTCGATGACGCGCGCGTCACGGGTGAGGAAGCCGGCCTTCTTGAGGGTGGGGCGGTTGTTCTCGCGGTCGATCTCGTTGAGCGAGCGGGCGATCGCGAGACGCAGTGCGCCGGCCTGGCCCGAGGGGCCGCCACCGGTGATGCGTGCGACGACGTCGTACGAGCCGAGCAGGTCGAGGACCTTGAACGGGTCGTTGATCAGCTGCTGGTGCAGCTTGTTGGGGAAGTACTCGGCGAGCTCGCGGCCGTTGACCGTGGCCTTGCCCGTGCCGGGGACGATGCGCACGCGGGCGATCGCCTCCTTGCGGCGACCCACGGCTGCGCCGGGGACGTTGAGCACGGCGCGGGGGGCCTTGGGCGCGGCCTCGGGGGCCGACTCGGTGCTGTAGCTCGTGGGGGTCTCGTCAGTCTCGACGGCGTCTTCGATGTTGGCCATTAGTAGTCCTTAAGTATCTGAGGGGGCTCTACTGAGCGACCTGGGAGAGGGTGTACGGCTTGGGCTGCTGCGCGGCGTGCGGGTGCTCGGCGCCCGCGTAGACCTTCAGCTTGGTGAGCTGGGCGCGACCGATCGAGTTCTTGGGGAGCATGCCGCGGATCGCCTTCTCGACGGCGCGGGTCGGGTGCTTCTCGAGCATCTCGGAGTAGGTCGTCGCCGTGAGGCCGCCCGGGTAGCCCGAGTGGCGGTAGGCCTTCTTCTGCGCGAGCTTGGAGCCCGTGAGGGCGACCTTCTCAGCGTTGACGATGATGACGAAGTCGCCCATGTCCATGTGGGGGGCGAACGTCGGCTTGTGCTTGCCGCGCAGGAGGGTCGCTGCGTGGCTGGCGAGACGGCCGAGGACGACGTCGGTGGCGTCGATGATGACCCAGTCGCGCTGGACGTCCTCGGGCTTGGGCGAAAATGTACGCGTCACAGTAGTACTGCTTTCTTGTGATCGGATGAGTGGCTCGTGAATCCCGCTCCGGTGGGACGTTCTCCGACGATGTCGGCGAACCTCCCGGTGGAGGGCTCATGATCGGGTGCGTGGCACCAAGGGTCTACCTTAGGCGATCTCAGGCGTCGCGTCTAGCTCGCGTCTGGGCCGCCCGGGCCGCGAGGTCGTCGGGATAGCCCACCTCGACGAGCGTGAGGCCGTGCGCGGGCATGACCTTGAACTCGCTCGTGCGCTGCTCCTCGGCACGGATGCCCAGCAGCCTGTCGCCCGCGAGCTTCGCCTCGCCCACCGAGACGACGGCCCCGACGAGCGCCCTCACCATGCTGTGGCAGAAGGCGTCCGCGCGCAGCGTCGCGGTGAGCACGCCGGACTCGTCGCGCCGCCACGAGTACTCCTGCAGCTCTCGGATCGTCGTCGCGCCCTCGCGCGGCCGGCAGTAGGCGGCCCAGTCGTGCAGCCCGAGCAGCTCGTCGGCGGCCGACGCCATGGCGGCGTCGTCGAGCTCGGCGGGGTACCAGACCGTGTGGCGGCGCAGCAGCGGGTTGCGCTCGGCACGGGCATCCGCGATGCGGTACTCGTACCGGCGGAAGACCGGCGAGAACCTCGCGTCGAACCCCTCAGGGGCGAGGGATGCGGCGCGCACGTGCACGTCGCTGCGCAGCCCCGCGATGCCGTTGAGCCGCTTGCGCAGGGCCCAACCGGGATCGAGGGCGCCGCGCCCGTGCGGCTTGGTGAGCAGGGCGAGCTGCTCGTCGGTGAGGTCGAGGTGCGCGACCTGCCCCGTGGCGTGCACGCCCGCGTCGGTGCGGCCCGCCACGGTGAGCAGCACGGGCTCGCGGAAGACCGTCGCGAGGGCGGCCTCGAGCTCACCCTGGACGGTGCGCAGCCGGGGCTGGCGGGCCCAGCCCGCGAAGTCGGTACCGTCGTAGGAGATGTCCAGTCGCAGACGGGTCGGCATCCTGAGAGTTTAGGCTGGATGGCGGATCCCCTATGACCCCACCCACGATGACCGGCGCCAGCCCCCGGCTGGCGGGACTGGACGGACTGCGCGCGATGGCCGTGCTGGCCGTCATGGCGTTCCACCTCCTTCCGGACACCCTCAAGGGTGGTTACATCGGCGTCGACATCTTCTTCGTCATCTCCGGCTTCCTCATCACGGGCCTGCTCGTGCGCGAGCGCGCGGCCGTCGGCCGCATCTCGCTGCGCGGCTTCTGGGCGCGTCGCGCGCGCCGGCTCATCCCGGCCCTCGTCCTCGTCGTCGCGGTGTGCTCGACGGCCGCGCTGCTCATCGGGGGCGACGTGCTCGTGGGCCTCGGCTCGCAGGTGCTCGGCGCCGCAACCTTCAGCAGCAACTGGCTCGCCATCGTGCAGGGCCACAGCTACTTCGACGACACGACGCCCGAGCTGTTCCGCAACCTGTGGTCGCTCGCCGTGGAGGAGCAGTTCTACGTGCTGTGGCCGCTCGCTCTGCTCCTGCTGCTGCTCGTGCGCAGCCGCTTCGCGCGCTCGGCGATCGCGCTCGCCATCGCCGTCGGCTCCGCCGCCGCCATGGCGCTGCTCGTGACCGACGACGCGACGCGCGTCTACTACGGCACAGACACCCACAGCTTCGGGCTCGCCCTGGGCGCGAGCCTCGCCTTCCTCGTCGAGGGCCGGTTCACGGATGCCCGCGCGAGCCTCCCCCGTGCCGCCCGGGTCGCCCTGCCGATCGTCGGCGGGCTCGCCGTGCTTGCCCTCATCGCCGCCGCGGGCCTCCTCCACGACGGGGACTGGCTCACCACCCACGGCGGGCTCGCCGCGGTCGCCGCGCTCACCGCCGTCGCGATCGCCGGGGCGACGACCCCCGGCTCGTGGCTCGGCAGCGCCCTCGACGTGCAGCCGCTGCGCTGGATCGGCGAGCGCTCCTACGGCCTCTACCTGTGGCACTGGCCCGTGCTCGTGCTGATCGTCGCCGCCCTGCCCGTGGGCACCGCGTGGTGGATCGCGCCGTCCGCCGCCCTCGTGATCACGGTCGGTGCCTCGGCCCTGTCGTACGCGTTCGTCGAGACCCCGATCCGGCGGCGCGGGATGCGCGGCGCGCTCGTGCACGTCGCACGGGAGTCCGTCGTCATCCGCGCCACCGCCGCCGTCGCGGTGGCCGCACTCCTGGGCACCGTCGGCCTCACCGGGGTGGCGGTCGCGAGCGCGCCGCCGCGCGGCGAGGCCCAGTCCTCCATCGAGGCCGGCGAGCGGCTGCTCGCCCTGCCGGGCTTCGCGATGGCGCCCCGGCGCCCGCAGCCCCTGCCCTCGGGCGACCAGATCTACGCGATCGGCGATTCCGTGATGCTCGCGGCGGCGCCCGAGCTGCAGGAGCGGTTCCCGGGCATCGCGATCGACGCCGTCGTGTCGCGCCAGATGTTCGAGGCCACCGACATCGTGCAGGCCGCCGTGGACGCGGGCGCCATGCGGCCCATCCTCGTGCTCGGCCTCGGCACCAACGGGTGGATCGACGAGGAGACGCTCGACGAGGTGCACGCCATGCTGCCGCGCGGCACGCGCATGATCGTCGTCAACGTGCAGGTTCCGCGCGAGTGGGGTCCCGACGTCAACTCGATCCTCGACGGCTTCGCACGCAAGGAGCGCGACGTCGAGCTCTCGAACTGGTACTCCGCGATCCAGCCCCAGATCGACGTGCTCGCGGACGACGAGGTGCACCCGGGCCCGACGGGCGGGCTCATCTACTGCAGCGCCCTCGCCGACGCCCTGCAGCGACTCTCGGAGATCCCGCCGCTCCTCGGCAGCAACGACTACGGGCTGGCGAACCTGCCGGTCTAGGGGCGCAGGATGCGCCGTGCCGCCCGGTCCCGCGGCGCGCCGGCCCGCCCGGCGCTGGCCCTCCCGCCCCGCGCTCCGCCCCCGCCCGGCCCCGCCCGGCCCCGCCCGGCCCCGCGCTCCGCCCCGCGCTCCGCGCTCCGCCCCGTGAAACCTTCCAAAGGCCAGTTTTTACGTGCCGGACCGACCGCTAGGTAAAAAGTGGCCTTTGGAAGGTTTCACGGGGCAGCGAAGGGGCCGCGCGGAGCCGGGCGGCGCGGCCAGGCCGGCGCGGAGGGGGCGGCCCGGGCAGGGCCGCGCGCGGAGGCGGGCCGCACGGGACGACGCCGGCCGCGCGGGTACGCGCGGCGGCGCGGGATGCACGGCGGCGCGGGATGCGCGGCGCCCGGCAGCCCGCATCCTCGCCCTTAACGCAGAAGCGCCCCGCACGAGGCGGGGCGCTTCTGACAGGGACTACTTGGACTCGGCGGCCTCGTCGGAAGCCTCGACCTCGGCGTCAGCGGCCTCGGCCGCGACGGTCTCGTTCTCGACGGACTCGGTCGACTCGGCGGCCTCCTCCTCGACAGTGGCGACGTCCTCGGCGGGAGCCTCGGTCTCCTCGGCCTTGGCGGCCTTGGGAGCGGGCTTCTCGGCCGCAGCGGCCTTCTTCGCCGACTTGGGCTTCGGGTTCACGGGCTCGAGCACGAGCTCGATCTGCACCATGGAGGCGTTGTCGCCCTTGCGGAAGCCGAGCTTCGTGATGCGGGTGTAGCCGCCCTCGCGCAGCTCGACGAGCGGAGCGATCTCGGTGAACAGCTCGTGCACGACGCTCTTGTCGCCGATGACCGCGAGCACGCGACGGCGCGCGTGCAGGTCGCCGCGCTTCGCGAACGTGATGAGGCGCTCGGCGACGGGACGCAGGCGCTTGGCCTTCGTCTCGGTCGTCTTGATGCTCTTGTGGGTGAACAGGGCTGCGGCGAGGTTCGCGAGCAGGAGGCGCTCGTGGGCCGGCCCTCCGCCGAGGCGGGGTCCCTTGGTAGGTGTAGGCATTGTTCTAGTTCTCCAGTATCAGAAGGTCGGTGCGGCGCTTAGGCGTTCGTGTCGTCGTCGTCGTAGCCGCCGTAGAAGTGGGCGCCGTCGAATCCGGGAACGCTGTCCTTGAGGGAGAGGCCCATCTCGACGAGCTTGTCCTTGACCTCGTCGACCGACTTCTGGCCGAAGTTGCGGATGTTCATGAGCTGCGTCTCGCTCAGCGCCACGAGCTCGCTGACCGTGTTGATGCCCTCGCGCTTGAGGCAGTTGTAGCTGCGCACGCTGAGGTCGAGGTCCTCGATGGGCATGCTCAGCTCGCTCGACAGCACGGCGTCGACCGGCGCGGGGCCGATCTCGATGCCCTCTGCCGCGTTGTTGAGCTCGCGCGCGAGGCCGAAGAGCTCGGTCAGGGTGCGACCGGCGGAGGCCACGGCGTCACGGGGCGTGATCGCGGACTTGGTCTCGACGTCGACCACGAGGCGGTCGAAGTCGGTGCGCTCGCCGGCGCGGGTGGCCTCGACGCGGTAGGTGACCTTGAGCACGGGCGAGTAGATCGAGTCGATCGGGATCTGGCCCGCCTCGCTGAACTCGCTGCGGTTCTGGGTCGCCGACACGTAGCCGCGGCCGCGCTCGATGGTGAGCTCGAGCTCGAACTTCGCCTTGTCGTTGAGGGTCGCGATGACGAGCTCGGGGTTGTGGATCTCCACGCCCGCGGGAGCCGAGATGTCGGCGGCGGTGACCTCGCCGGCGCCCTGCTTGCGCAGGTAGGCCGTGATGGGCTCGTCGTGCTCGCTCGAGACGACCAGGTTCTTGATGTTCAGGATGACCTCGGTGACGTCCTCCTTGACACCGGGGACGGTGCTGAACTCGTGGAGCACGCCGTCGATGCGGATGCTCGTGACCGCGGCACCCGGGATCGACGAGAGCAGGGTGCGGCGCAGGGAGTTTCCGAGGGTGTAACCGAAACCGGGCTCGAGGGGCTCGATGACGAAGCGCGAGCGGAACTCTGAGATGTTCTCTTCGGCAAGAGTGGGGCGCTGTGCGATGAGCACTGGTGATTCCTTTCGGCGAGGTGTCCGCTATTTGACACCTGGATGCGACGAGTGGCTGGCCCGTCGTTCTGTTGAGTTATGAAAAGGACGTGCGGAATCAGACCCTGAGGCTCTCGAAGGGGCGCTTCGAGAGCCTCAGTGCCCGAACTGGCTAGACGCGGCGGCGCTTGGGCGGGCGGCATCCGTTGTGCGCCTGCGGCGTCACGTCGTTGATGCTGCCGACCTCCAGGCCTGCGGCCTGGAGCGAGCGGATCGCGGTCTCGCGGCCCGAACCCGGGCCCTTCACGAAGACGTCGACCTTCTTCATGCCGTGCTCCTGCGCCTGGCGCGCAGCGGACTCCGCGGCGAGCTGGGCGGCGAAGGGCGTCGACTTGCGCGAGCCCTTGAAGCCGACAGCGCCGGACGAGGCCCAGCTGATGACGGCGCCCGAGGGGTCGGTGATCGAGACGATCGTGTTGTTGAACGTCGACTTGATGTGGGCCTGGCCCAGCGCGACGTTCTTCTTCTCCTTGCGGCGCGGCTTGCGCGCAGCGGCCTTGGGTGCAGCCATTACTTGCGTCCCGCCTTCTTCTTACCGGCAACAGTGCGCTTCGGGCCCTTGCGGGTACGAGCGTTGGTCTTGGTGCGCTGTCCGTGCACGGGGAGGCCGCGACGGTGGCGGATTCCCTGGTACGAACCGATCTCAACCTTGCGGCGGATGTCGGCGGCGACCTCGCGGCGGAGGTCACCTTCCACCTTGAAGTTGACCTCGATGTAGTCGCGCAGTGCGATGAGCTGGTCATCGGTCAGATCCTTGACGCGGATCTCCCCGCTGATCCCGGTGTCGGCGAGGGTCTTGAGGGCCCTCGTACGGCCAACACCGTAGATGTAGGTCAGTGCGACCTCGACGCGCTTGTCGCGCGGGATGTCGACTCCGGCCAGACGTGCCATTGTGGCTTCTCCTGTGAGTGAGTGGAGGTTATGGACAGCACCGGTGCCAAGGCCTCCAACCCTGGGTGTCCACCGCTCGCGCGGCTTCCTGGTGCTGTTCTTTCTTCTGTTGAGTTGTTAGCCCTGGCGCTGCTTGTGACGCGGGTTGCTCTTGCAGATGACCATGACGTTCCCGTTGCGGCGGATGACGCGGCAGTGGTCGCAGATGGGCTTGACGCTCGGGTTGACCTTCATTGTGTTTTCCTTGCACTCGCTGTCTTCGAATCCGCGGGATGCCGCGGTTCGTTACTTTCCAGCGCGTTCCTACTTGTAGCGGTAAGTGATCCGGCCGCGGGTCAGGTCGTACGGGCTCAACTCGACGACCACACGGTCCTCCGGGAGGATCCTGATGTAGTTCTGTCGCATCTTGCCCGAGATGTGGGCGAGCACTTTGTGTCCGTTGGTCAGCTCAACGCGAAACATCGCGTTGGGCAGAGCCTCGACAACTGCGCCCTCGATCTCGATGACACCGTCTTTTTTGGCCATAGCCTCTTCGTCGCTAATAGAGTGGGTTCGCTGGTCTGCGGGATGGGCTCAGGCATGACAAAAGTCGGCCTGAAACACCAAAGATCAAGCTTAGGTCATTCCCGGGCGTTTCGCCACCCAGGGTGTATACGCCGTGGGCGATCGGGGCCTAGGCGATCGGTACGGGCACGACGCCGAACGGCGCGAGCCCTGCGGCCCCGCCGTCCTCCGCCGTGAGCACCCACACGCCGCCCGCGTGCACGGCCACCGAGTGCTCCCAGTGCGCGGCGTCGGAGCCGTCGTCGGTCGCGACCGTCCAGTCGTCGGCGAGGATGTGGCTGTCGACTCCCCCGCCCGTGACCATCGGCTCGATCGCGACGACGAGGCCAGGCCGCACGTGGGGCCCGGAGGGCCGCACGCGGAAGTTGTACACCGGCGGATCCTCGTGCATCGACCTGCCGATGCCGTGGCCCACGTAGTCCTCGATGATGCCGTACTCGCCGCGGGAGTCGACCGCGTCCTCGATGGCGCCGCCGATGTCGTTGAGCCGGCGCGCGGTCGCGAGGCTCGCGATGCCCGCCCACAGGGCGTGCTCCGTCGCATCCGCGAGCGCCTGCCGCTCGGCCACGAGCTCGGGACGGGACGGGTCGGGCACGACGACCGTGATCGCCGCGTCGCCGTTCCAGCCGTCGACCTCGGCACCGCTGTCGACGGACACGATGTCGCCGGGCTGCAGCACGCGGTCGCCGGGCACGCCGTGCACGATCTCGTCGTTGACCGACACGCACAGCGTGTGGCGGTAGCCGGGCTCCTTCATGAAGTTCGGCACGCCGCCGGCCCCGCGGATGGTCCGCTCGGCTATCGCGTCGAGCTCGAGCGTCGTCACGCCCGCGCGGATCGCGGCGCGCACCGCGGCGAGCGACGCCGCCGTCACGACGCCCGGCCGCACCATGAGGCGCAGCTCGTCGGGCGTCTTGTAGATGCGCGCGCCGCCGAAGCCCACGGTCAGCGGGTCGCGGCGTCCGGTGCGGCGATGCCGCGCGCGGCGAGGGCCGAGGTGATGCGGCCCGTGACCTCGTCGATCGCGCCGATGGCGTCGATCGCCACGAGCATCCCGCGACCGTCGTAGACGTCGATGAGCGGCTCGGTCTGCTGGCGGTAGACCTCGAGGCGGTGGCGCACCACGGCCTCGTCGTCGTCGCTGCGGCCCTGCTCTGCGGCGCGCAGGCGCAGGCGCTCCACGACGATGTCGGGGTCGGCGACGAGCTCGACGACCGCGTCGAGGGCCGCGCCGTGGCCGGCGAGAAACTCGTCGAGCTCGCGCACCTGGTCCTGCGTGCGCGGGTAGCCGTCGAGCAGGAACCCGGAGGCGCAGTCGGCCTCCTCGAGCCTGTCGCGGATGAGCGCGTTCGTCAGGGAGTCGGGCACGTTGTCACCGGCGTCCATGAACGCCTTGGCCTTCTTGCCCAGCTCGGTCTCGTTCTTGACGTTGCTGCGGAAGATGTCGCCCGTCGAGATCGCGGGAATCGAGAACAGCTCGGCGAGGCGTACTGCCTGCGTTCCCTTTCCTGCGCCCGGCGGTCCGATGAGCAGGAGCCGGGTCAACGGAGAAGACCCTCGTAATGGCGCTGCTGCAACTGGGAATCGATCTGCTTCACGGTCTCCAACCCAACTCCGACGATGATGAGGATGCTCGCCCCACCGAACGGGAAGTTGGTGTTGGCACCCACGAGTACGAGGGCGATGAGCGGGATCAGGGCGATGAGCCCCAGGTACAGCGAGCCAGGAAGGGTCACGCGCGTGAGCACGTAGTCGAGATACTCGGCCGTGGGACGGCCTGCACGGATGCCCGGGATGAAGCCTCCGTACTTCTTCATGTTATCGGCGACTTCCTCCGGGTTGAAGGTGATCGCGACGTAGAAGTAGGTGAAGCCCACGATGAGCAGGAAGTACAGCAGCATGTAGAGCGGGTGGTCGCCCTTGGTGAGGTACGTCTGGATCCAGGTGACCCACTCGGCGGGCGCCTGGCCCGTGGCGGGCTGGTTGAACTGCGCGATGAGGGCGGGCAGGTAGAGCAGCGACGAGGCGAAGATGACGGGCACGACGCCGGCCATGTTGACCTTGATGGGGATGTACGTGTTGTTGCCGCCGTAGGTGCGCCTGCCGACCATGCGCTTCGCGTACTGCACGGGGATGCGCCGCTGCGACTGCTCGACGAACACGACGGCGCCGACGATGAGCACCCCGATGAGGATGACCGCGATGAAGACCTCGAGGCCGTTCGACTCCTGGATGCTCCAGAGCGAGCCCGGGAAGCGGGCCGAGATCGACGTGAAGATGAGCAGCGACATGCCGTTGCCGATGCCGCGCTCGGTGATGAGCTCGCCCATCCACATGATGAGGCCCGTGCCGGCGGTCATCGTGATGACCATGAGCATCACGGCGTACCACGAGTCGTCGGTGATGAGCTGGCTGCACTCGGCCCGGCTGTTGCTCGGGAAGAGCGCGCCGCTGCGCGCGACCGTGATGAGTGTCGTCGACTGGAGCACGCCCAGCGCGATCGTGAGGTAGCGGGTGTACTGCGTCAGGCGGGACTGGCCGGCCTGGCCCTCCTTGTAGAGGGTCTCGAAGTGCGGGATGACCACGCGCAGCAGCTGCACGATGATCGACGCCGTGATGTACGGCATGATGCCGAGCGCGAAGATCGAGAGCTGCAGGAGCGCCCCGCCGCTGAAGAGGTTGACGAGGTCGTAGAGGCCCGCGGTGCCGGAGCCCGAACCGTCAGCACCCGGCGCGAGGCAGGCCTGGACGTTGCCGAAGTCGACGAAGGGCGCGGGGATGAACGACCCGAGCCGGAAGAGCGCGACGATGCCGAGCGTGAACCCGATCTTCCTGCGAAGGTCAGGCGTGCGGAAGATCCGCGCGACAGCTCTGAACACAAGGGCCTCCGGCTCTTTAGAAATACAGCTTAGGTAATGCAGTCGAGCGGGGCTGGTGACCAGCCCCGCTCGAAACCCCGGTTTGAGGGGGTTACTTACTTGACCGAACCGCCGGCCGCGACGATCTTCTGCTCAGCAGAGCCGGAGACCTTGTCGACCGCAACGTTCAGCTTAACCGCAATGTCACCGTCGCCGAGAACCTTGACCTTCTCGTTCTTGCGCACGGCACCCTTGGCCACGAGGTCGGCGACGCTGACGTCCCCGCCCTTCGGGTAGAGCTCGGCGAGCTTCTCGAGGTTGACGACCTGGTACTCGACGCGGAACGGGTTCTTGAACCCGCGCAGCTTGGGCTGGCGCATCACGAAGTTCAGGTTGCCGCCCTCGAAGCCGGGACGGACCTGGTAGCGCGCCTTGGTTCCCTTGGTACCGCGACCGGCGGTCTTGCCCTTGGAGCCCTCACCGCGGCCGACACGGGTCTTGTCCTTCTTCGCGCCGGGAGCCGGGCGGAGGTGGTGGACCTTGAGCACCTGCGGGCGCGACACGGAGTCGGCCTGCGGGGCCTTCTTCGCCGGAGCGGCCTTGGCGGCGGGCGCCTTGGCAGCAGCGGTGTCGTCGGACTTGGCGGCAGCGGCCTTGGCCGGAGCCTTGGCGGCCGGAGCCTTCTCGGCGGCCGGCTTCGCAGCGGCGGCCTTCGCGGCAGCTGCAGCCTTGGGGGCGGCAGCCTTCGCCGGAGCCTTCTCCGCAGCGGGCTTGGCGGCGGCCTTGGGGGCAGCAGCCTTCTTGGGAGTGGTTTCGTCAGCCATTAGTCAATCTCCTCGACCTTGACGAGGTGGGCGACCGTGCGCACGTAGCCACGGTTCTGCTTGTTGTCCTCACGAACAGTGACGTCACCGATGCGGTGCAGGCCGAGGCTGCGCAGGGTGTCGCGCATGTTCTGCTTCTCACTGATCTTGGACTTGATCTGGGTCACCTTCAGGCGCGCGGCCATCAGACACCTGCCTTCGCTTCGGCCTCTGCACGCAGCAGACGAGCCGGGACGACGTGCTCGACGTCGAGGCCGCGGCGCGCGGCGACCGCACGGGGCTCCTCGAGCTGCTTGAGGGCAGCGACCGTCGCGTGCACGATGTTGATCGTGTTCGACGACCCGAGCGACTTGCTCAGGACGTCGTGGATGCCCGCGCACTCGAGCACGGCGCGGACCGGGCCACCGGCGATAACACCGGTACCGGCGGACGCGGGGCGCAGCAGCACGACGCCGGCAGCGGCCTCGCCCTGCACCGGGTGCGGGATCGACTGGGCGACGCGGGGGACGCGGAAGAAGTTCTTCTTCGCCTCCTCGACACCCTTCGAGATGGCGGTGGGAACCTCGCGCGCCTTGCCGTAGCCGACGCCGACGAGCCCGTTGCCGTCACCGACGACCACGAGGGCGGTGAAGCTGAAGCGACGACCACCCTTCACGACCTTCGACACGCGGTTGATGGTCACGACGCGCTCCAGGAACTGGCTCTTCTCCGCGTCGCGGGCGTTGCCGCGGTCACGGTTCGGGTTGCGCTCGCGACCGCCACGGCGGGCCTCGCGGGGCTCGTTCGTGACGTCGGTGGCGGGGGCGTCGGTGGTGACGGCCTCAGTGGTCTCAGCCACGGTCTGCTCCTCGTTCGTAGTTGCGTCGGTCACAGGTCCAGACCTGCCTCGCGCGCTCCGTCGGCGATCGCAGCGACGCGTCCGGCGTAGCGGTTGCCGCCACGGTCGAACACGACAGCCTCGACGCCTGCCTTCTTGGCACGCTCGGCGACGAGCTCGCCGACCTTGCGCGCCTTGGCCGTCTTGTCACCGTCGAAGGTGCGCATGTCGGCCTCGAGGGTCGACGCGCTCGCGAGGGTGTGTCCCTTGGAGTCATCCACGACCTGCACGAAGACGTGACGGGCCGAGCGGGTGACGACCAGGCGCGGACGCGCCTCGGTGCCGATGACCTTCTTGCGAAGGCGGGCGTGCCTGCGGCCCTTTGCGGCCGACTTGCTCTTACCTCTGGTTCCGAGACCCATGATTACTTACCACTCTTTCCGGCCTTGCGGCGGACTACCTCGCCGGCGTACCGCACGCCCTTGCCCTTGTAGGGCTCGGGCTTGCGCAGCTTGCGAATGTTGGCCGCGACCTCGCCGACGGCCTGCTTGTCGATGCCGCTGACGGTCAGCTTGTTGTTGCCCTCCACCGTGAAGCTGATGCCCTGGGGCGGGTCAACCGTGATGGGGTGCGAGTATCCGAGCGCGAACTCGATGGAGGCGCCCTTGGCGGCGACGCGGTAGCCGGTGCCGACCACCTCTAGGCCCTTCGAGTAGCCCTCGGTGACGCCGACGATCTGGTTGGCGATGAGGGTACGCGTGAGGCCGTGGAGCGAGCGCGACTCGCGCTCGTCGTCGGGACGGGTGACGAGCACCTGGCCGTCCTCGAGGGCGACCGCGATGGGCGTGCGGACGACGAGCGTCAGCTCGCCCTTCGGGCCCTTGACGGCGACGGACTGGCCGTCGATCTTCACCTCGACGCCGCTGGGGACGTCGATGGGGAGTCTTCCGATTCGTGACATGACGGGTTACCACACGTAGGCGAGGACTTCCCCACCCACGCCCTTCGAGGTCGCCTCTTTGTCGGTCAGCAGACCGGAGGAGGTGGACAGGATGGCGACGCCGAGCCCGCCGAGGACCTTGGGGATCTCGGTGGACTTCGCGTAGACGCGCAGGCCGGGCTTCGACACGCGCTTGATGCCCACGAAGGAGCGCTCGCGGTTCGGGCCGTACTTGAGGTCGATGGTCAGGGTCTGGCCCACGCGGGCGTCCTCGACCTTCCACGCGGAGATGTAGCCCTCGGTCTTGAGGATCTCGGCGATGTGCGCCTTGAGCTTGCTGTTCGGCAGCGAGACGCTGTCGTGGTACGCCGAGTTGGCGTTGCGGAGCCGCGTGAGCAGGTCCGCGACCGGGTCGGTCATTGTCATGATGTGTGTCTTTTCTCGTCTGGTTTCGACTCCCGGTACACCGGGGCCGACCTGGACGCTAGGTGGTGCTTAGTTGGCGGTGTTCTCGGCCGTGCGGAACGGGAAGCCCAGCGCCTTGAGCAGCGCGCGGCCCTCGTCGTCCGTCTTCGCGGTGGTCACGACGGTGATGTCGAAACCACGCACGCGGTCGATCTTGTCCTGGTCGATCTCGTGGAACATCGACTGCTCCGTGAGGCCGAACGTGTAGTTGCCGTGACCGTCGAACTGGCGGTCGGACAGGCCGCGGAAGTCGCGGATGCGGGGAAGCGCGAGCGTCACGAGACGGTCGAGGAACTCCCACGCGCGGTCGCCGCGCAGCGTGACGTGGGCGCCGATGGGCTGGCCCTCACGCAGCTTGAACTGGGCGATGGACTTGCGGGCGTTCGTCACCTGCGGCTTCTGGCCGGTGATGGCCGTGAGGTCCTTGACCGCGCCGTCGATGATCTTGCCGTCACGGGCCGCCTCGCCGACACCGGTGTTGACGACGACCTTCACGAGGCCCGGCACCTGGTGCGGGTTCGTGAAGCCGAAGTCCTTGGTGAGCTGCGCGACGATCTCGTTGCGGTACTTCTGCTTGAGGCGCGGCTGGGTCTTGCCAGCCGGCGCGGCAGCGGTAGCGGTGTCAGTCATTACTCGGCGTCCTCTGCGGCGGGCTTCTCAGCCGCCTTCTTGGTCGTGGCCTTGACGGCCTTCTTGCCCTCGGCGCGACGCGACTTCTTGAAGAAACGCACGCGCGTGGTCTTGCCACGGTCGTCCGTCTCGACGCGGAAGCCCACGCGTGCCGGCTGCTTGGTGTCGGGGTCGACGAGCGCCACGTTCGACACGTGGATGGGTGCCTCGTGCGTCTCGATGCCGCCGGTCTTGGTGCCGCGCTGGGTCTGGCCGACCTTGATGTGCTTGGTGACGAAGTTGACACCCTCCACGATCACGCGGTCGCCCTGGACGCCGATGACGCGACCCTGCTTGCCACGGTCGCCACCGCGGGCCTGCGAGGGCCCCGTGATGACCTGGACGAGGTCGTCCTTGCGAATGTTTGCCATGGGTTACAGCACCTCCGGTGCCAGCGAGATGATCTTCATGAACTTCTTGTCACGAAGCTCGCGGCCGACCGGCCCGAAGATGCGGGTACCGCGGGGGTCCCCGTCGCCCTTCAGGATGACGGCAGCGTTCTCGTCGAACTTGATGTACGAACCGTCGGGACGACGGGTCTGCTTGACGACGCGCACGATGACGGCCTTGACCACATCGCCCTTCTTGACGTTTCCGCCGGGGATCGCGTCCTTGACCGTGGCGACGATGACGTCGCCGAGGCCCGCGTAACGACGGCCGGAGCCGCCGAGCACGCGGATCGTGAGGAGCTCCTTGGCGCCGGTGTTGTCGGCGACCTTGACTCGGGATTCCTGCTGAAGCATGAGCTACTTCGCCTTCTCGAGGATCTCGACCAGGCGCCAGCGCTTGGAGGCGCTGAGCGGACGGGTCTCGCTGATGACGACGAGGTCGCCGATGCCGGCCGAGTTGGCCTCATCGTGCGCCTTCACCTTGGAGGTGCGGCGGATGACCTTGCCGTACAGGGGGTGCTTAACGCGGTCCTCGACCTCGACGACGATGGTCTTCTCCATCTTGTCGCTGGTCACGTAGCCGCGACGGGTCTTGCGGTAACCGCGGGCGAGCTCGGCGGTCTCCTCGACCTTCTTAGCTTCTACCTTGGCCATGGTTACGCCTCCTTCGTCTCATCGGTGACCTCGGCCTCGACGGCCTCGGTCTTCTTCGCAGTTGCCTTCTTGGGAGCCTTGGCCGGGGCCTCGACTACCGCGGGGGTCGCCCGGATGCCCAGCTCGCGCTCACGGATGACCGTGTAGATGCGGGCGATGTCGCGCTTGACAGCGCGGATGCGTCCGTGGCTCTCGAGCTGGCCCGTCGCCGACTGGAAGCGGAGGTTGAAGAGTTCTTCCTTCGCCTTCTTCAGTTCGTCGACGAGACGCTCGTCTTCAAAGGTGTCGAGCTCCGCGGTGGCGAGCTCCTTGGTGCCGATCGCCATTACGCGTCGCCCTCCTCGCGCTTGATGATGCGTGCCTTGAGGGGCAGCTTGTGGATTGCACGGGTCATGGCCTCACGAGCGAGCTGCTCGTTGACGCCCGCGACCTCGAAGAGGACGCGTCCCGGCTTGATGTTCGCGATCCACCACTCCGGCGAACCCTTACCGGAACCCATGCGGGTCTCGGCGGGCTTCTTGGTGAGCGGACGGTCGGGGTAGACGTTGATCCACACCTTGCCGCCACGCTTGATATGGCGGGTCATCGCGATACGGGCCGCCTCGATCTGGCGGTTCGTGACATACGCGGGCGTGAGCGCCTGGATGCCGAACTCGCCGAACGACACGACGGTGCCACCGGTCGCCTGGCCGGAACGGCCGGGGTGGTGCTGCTTGCGGTGCTTGACCTTACGGGGGATAAGCATGGTTACGCCTCAACTCCTGCTGCGACCGGTGCGTCGGCCTTGGGGGCCGACGAGCGAGGTGCGCGGTCGCGGCGGTCGCCGCCACGGTCGTCACGACGCTCCGGACGGGTGGACTTCTGGTTGGCCTGCTCGCGGGCGAGCTCCTTGTTGGTGATGTCGCCCTTGTAGATCCAGACCTTCACACCGATGCGGCCGAACGTCGTCTTGGCCTCGTAGAAGCCGTAGTCGATGTTGGCGCGCAGCGTGTGCAGCGGCACGCGACCCTCGCGGTAGAACTCGGAGCGGCTCATCTCAGCGCCGCCGAGGCGGCCGGAGACCTGGATGCGGACACCCTTGGCGCCGGCGCGCTGGGCGCCCTGCAGGCCCTTGCGCATCGCGCGGCGGAAGGCCACACGGGCGGACAGCTGCTCGGCGATGCCCTGCGCGACGAGCTGGGCCTCGGCCTCGGGGTTCTTCACCTCGAGGATGTTGAGCTGGATCTGCTTGCCCGAGAGCTTCTCGAGGTCGGCGCGGATGCGCTCGGCCTCGGCGCCACGGCGACCGATGACGATGCCGGGGCGCGCCGTGTGGATGTCCACGCGGACACGGTCACGGGTGCGCTCGATCTCGATGCGGGCCACGCCGGCACGGTCGAGGGAGGTCTTGAGCAGGTTGCGGATCTTGACATCCTCAGCGACGTAGTCGCTGTACTTCTGGCCGCTCTTGGTGCTGTCGGAGAACCAGCGCGACACGTGGTCGGTGGTGATTCCCAGACGGAAACCGTAGGGGTTTACCTTCTGTCCCATTACTTCTTCCCTGCCTTGACGTCCGCGGGCGTCGCGAGCTTGATCGTGATGTGGCTCGTGCGCTTGAGGATCTGGAACGCGCGTCCCTGTGCACGGGGCTGGAAGCGCTTGAGCGTGGTGCCCTCGTCGACGAACGCCTCGGAGACGAACAGGTCCTGCTCGTCGAGGTACTCGTTGGAGGCGTCTGCCTTGACCTTCGCGTTCGCCATGGCGGACGCGACGAGCTTGTAGACGGGCTCGCTCGCACCCTGGGGGGCGAACTTGAGGATCGCGAGAGCCTCGAGCGCCTGCTTGCCGCGGATCAGGTTGACGACGCGACGGGCCTTGGTGGGCGTGACGCGGATGTGCTTCACGCGGGCGATTGACTCGACCATTAGCGGCGACGTCCCTTCTTGTCGTCCTTCTCGTGTCCACGGAAGGTGCGGGTGGGCGAGAACTCGCCGAGCTTGTGGCCCACCATGGTCTCGGTGACGAACACCGGGATGTGCTTGCGACCGTCGTGCACCGCGATGGTGTGGCCCAGCATCGCCGGGATGATCATCGAGCGGCGCGACCAGGTCTTGATCACGTTCTTGCTGTTGGCCTCATTCGCCTTCACGACCTTCTGCAGCAGGTGGTCGTCGACGAAGGGGCCCTTCTTCAGACTGCGTGGCATCTTCTTGACTCCTACTTGCGCTTCTTGCCGACGTTGCGGCGGCGGACGATGAGCTGGTCGCTGGGGAGGTTGCGCTTGCGCGTACGGCCCTCCGCCTGGCCCCAGGGGCTGACGGGGTGACGTCCACCGGACGTCTTGCCCTCACCACCACCGTGCGGGTGGTCGACCGGGTTCATGGCGACACCACGCACGGTCGGGCGGACGCCCTTCCAGCGCATGCGGCCGGCCTTGCCCCAGTTGATGTTCGACTGCTCGGCGTTGCCGACCTCGCCGATCGTGGCGCGGCAGCGCACGTCGACGTTGCGGATCTCGCCCGACGGCAGGCGGAGCTGCGCGTAGGGGCCGTCCTTGGCGACGAGGCGCACCGAGGCGCCGGCCGAGCGGGCCATCTTCGCGCCGCCACCCGGGCGCAGCTCGATCATGTGGATGACCGTGCCGACGGGGATGTTGCGCAGCGGGAGGTTGTTGCCCGGCTTGATGTCGGCCGAGGGGCCCGACTCGACGATGTCGCCCTGGTTGAGCTTGTTGGGGGCGATGATGTAGCGCTTGGTGCCGTCCACGAAGTGCAGGAGCGCGATGCGCGCCGTGCGGTTCGGGTCGTACTCGATCTCGGCGACGCGGGCGTTGATGCCGTCCTTGTCGTTGCGCTTGAAGTCGATCACGCGGTACTGGCGCTTGTGGCCACCACCGATGTGACGCGTCGTGATGCGGCCGGCGTTGTTGCGGCCACCGGTCTTCGGCAGCGGGCGCAGCAGCGACTTCTCCGGGGTCGAGCGGGTGATCTCGGCGAAGTCAGCGACCGAGGAACCGCGACGACCGGGGGTCGTGGGCTTGTACTTGCGAATAGCCATTGTTGTCTCTCCTCAGTCCCTAGCCGACAGCCGTGAAGATGTCGATGGAACCGGACTTGAGCGTGACGATCGCACGCTTGGTGTCCTTGCGCTTGCCGATGCCGAAACGCGTACGGCGGGTCTTGCCCGGACGGTTCAGCGTGTTCACCGATGCCACCTTGACGTTGAAGATCTTCTCGATCGCGAGCTTGATCTCGGTCTTGTTGGCGCGGGGGTCCACCTCGAAGGTGTACTTGCCGTCGTCGATGAGGCTGTAGCTCTTCTCCGAGACGACAGGGGCGACGATGATGTCGCGCGGGTCCTTGTACGTGAGGGTCATGCGCTGACCTCTTCCTTGCTCTTGGTGCCCTTGGACTCGACGAACGAGTCGAAGGCGGCCTTGGTGAAGACGATGTCGTCGCTGTTCACGACGTCGTACGCGTTGAGCTGGTCGGAGAACAGCACGTGCACGGCCTTGAGGTTGCGCACGCTCTTGTAGTTGACCTCGTCACCGCGCTCGAGCACGACCAGGATGTTCTTGCCCGTGAGCGACGCGAGCACGGCGGCCGCACCCTTCGTCGACGGGACATCGCCCTTGCCGAAGGAGTCGATCACGGTGACACGCTCGCCGCGCACGCGGTCGGAGATGGCGCCGAGCAGGGCTGCGGCGATCATCTTCTTGGGGGTGCGCTGCGAGTAGTCGCGGGGCTGGGGGCCGTGGACGGTTCCACCGCCGCGGTGCTCAGGTGCGCGGATCGAGCCCTGACGGCTGCGACCCGTTCCCTTCTGCTTGAACGGCTTGCGACCGGCACCGGACACCTCGCCGCGGTTCTTGGTCTTGTGCGTGCCCTGGCGCGCGGCAGCGAGCTGCGCGACGACGACCTGGTGGATGAGCGGCACGTTGGTCTGGACGTCGAAGATCGACGCGGGAAGGTCGACCGTGCCGGTCTTCTTTCCGGCGGTGTCGAAGACGTCGAGCGAAGCGTTGGTGGCAGCCATGGCCTTACGCTCCCTTCACTGCGTTGCGGACGAAGACGATGCGACCACGGGCGCCGGGGACGGCACCCTTGACGAGGAGGAGGCCCTTCTCGAGGTCGACCGCGTGGACGGTCAGGTTGAGCACGGTGGTGCGGTCGCCACCCATGCGGCCCGCCATGCGCATGCCCTTGAAGACACGGCTGGGGGTCGAGGAGGCGCCGATCGAGCCGGGCTTGCGGTGGTTGCGGTGCGAACCGTGGCTCGACGAGACACCCTTGAAGTTGTGGCGCTTCATGACACCGGCGAAGCCCTTGCCCTTGCTGGTGCCGACGACGTCGACCTTCTTGCCGGCCTCGAAGATGTCGACCGTGAGCTCCTGGCCGAGCGAGTACTCGGAGGTGTCGTCGGTGCGCAGCTCGGTGAGGTGGCGGCGGGGCGTGACGCCCGCCTTCTCGAAGTGGCCGGTGAGCGGCTTGGTGACCTTGCGCGGGTCGATCTGCCCGTAGGCGATCTGCACGGCGCTGTAGCCGTCGACCTCGGGGGTGCGCAGCTGGGTCACGACGTTGGGTGCGATCTCGACGACGGTCACGGGCACGAGCTTGTTGTTCGCATCCCAGACCTGCGTCATGCCGAGCTTCTTGCCCAGCAGACCCTTGGTGTTCTTGGTCATGGCGGTTTCCTAGAGCTTGATCTCGATGTTGACGTCGGCCGGAAGGTCGAGACGCATGAGCGAGTCGACGGCCTTGGGCGTCGGGTCCACGATGTCGATCAGGCGCTTGTGGGTGCGCATCTCGAAGTGCTCGCGGCTGTCCTTGTACTTGTGAGGGGAGCGGATCACGGCGATCACGTTCTTCTCGGTGGGCAGCGGCACGGGGCCGACAACCGTTGCTCCGGCACGGGTCACCGTGTCGACGATCTTGCGCGCCGACGAGTCGATGACCTCGTGGTCGTACGACTTGAGTCGGATGCGGATCTTCTGTCCCGCCATGGTTGGCTCACTTCCTGTGTTTTGCGAACACACTGCATGCTGGAGCACTTCTGCTTTCGCACCACTGTTTATGTGTCAATTACTGCTGTCACCACCACCCCGGCGCTTCTGGGAAGCAGGCACGCACGAGTGCATGACCAAAGGAGGGTGGTTGATCTTCGTTCTGCTTCCCGCGGCCTAACTCTTCAGATCTCGGACCTGGGTTATGCACTGCCTGGAAGTGATTCCGCGCCACGAAAGCGGGAAATGTTGAACCAGACGAGTTTGCCACAGCCCGGCATTTGCTGCAACCCGGGCGTGTCGCGTTGGGCGTGTCGCGCTGCGTCAGCCGAACAGCAGGGCCCGCAGCTGCGACTCGGCGGAGCCCGTGCGGTGCCCGTCGATGGTGGTCCCGCGGTCGTAGAGGTCGACGATGCGGGGGTCGACGTAGCTCGCGCGCGCGACGGCCGGGGTGTTGCCGAGCACCTCGGCCACGTCGCGCATGACCGCGGCGACGACCTTCTTGCGCGCCGTCGGCGTGGGGCGCGGCCCGGCCTTCGCGAGCGCGATCGCGGCGGTGACGGTGCCGTGCAGGGTGCGGAAGTCCTTGGCCGTGAACTCCCCGCCCGTGCGCTCCCGCACGTAGGCGTTGATGTCGTCGGCGGCGAGGGGATGCCACGTCCCCGCGTCCTTCCACGCGAGCAGCCGCGCGCCCGCACCGCGGCGCCGCAGCCCCCGCAGCACGCCCGCGAGCTCGCCGTCGACGAGGGTGGACTCCCACTCCTGCCCGCTCTTGCCGGGGAAGGCGAGGGTTATCGACTCCCCCGAGATCGTCACGTGCGAGACGAGCAGCGTCGAGAGCCCGTGGCTGCCGTGCTGCTCCGCGTAGCGCTCGGAGCCCACGCGCAGCGATCCGGTGTCGAGCAGCCGGAACGCGGCGGCGAGGGCGCGCTCGCGTGTGGGGCCCTCCGACCGCAGGTCCGCCGTCACGCGGCGCCGGGCGGCGGGCAGCGACTCCGCGAGCGCGAGCGCCCTGTCGAACTTGAGCCTGTCCTTCTGCTCGCGCCACTGCGGGTGGTAGAGGTACTGCGTGCGGCCGGCCGCATCCGTGCCCGTGGCCTGGATGTGGCCGTTGGCGTAGGGCGCTATCCACACGTCGGTCCAGGCCGGCGGGATCGCGAGGTGGCGGATGCGCCCGAGCAGGTCGGGGTCGGTGACGCGCGCGCCGTCGGCATCCACGTAGCTGAAGCCCTTGCCCCGGCGAACCCTGCGGATGCCCGTGCCGGAGGAGTCGGAGCGGCGGAGTCTGGGCACCCTCCCACGCTACGAGCGGGGGCCGCGGGGGCGGGGGGCCTTGACAGGCGCTAGCGCGGGCCCGCGGAGTCGCGCACGACGAGCTCGGGCATGATCTGGCCGTGCTCGAGCCGGGTGTCGCCGCGCAGCTCCGCGAGCAGGAGCGAGATGGCGCGACGGCCGATCTCGGTGAAGCTCTGGCGCACGGTCGTGAGGGGCGGGAAGAAGTGCGCCGCCTCGGGGATGTCGTCGAAGCCCACGACGCTGATATCCCCCGGGATGTCGATGTCGAGGTCCCGGCACGCGTGCATGAAGCCGAGCGCCATCTGGTCGTTGCTCGCGAACACCGCGGTGAAGTCGCGGTAGCGCAGCAGCTCGAGGCCGGCGTAGTAGCCGAAGTGCGCGCTCCAGTCGCCGATGATGGGCGCGCGCGTGGGCAGCTCCGCGGCGGTCATCTCCTCGACGTAGCCCTGGTGGCGGGCCTCGGCCTCGATCCAGTCCTGGGGCCCCGAGATGTGCATGATCTCGGTGTGCCCGAGCTCGATGAGGTGGCGCGTCGCGAGCCGCGCGCCCGCGACCTGGTCGATCGACATCGAGTGCGTGCCGCCGAGGTCGGTGGTCTGGAGGGTCACGAACGGCACGGTGATCGAGAGCTCCTTGAGCACGTCGAACACGCGCAGCTGCGGCGCGATGACGACGAGCGCCTCTACCGACTGGCTCAGGAGGTAGTCGAGCCCCGTCTTGATGGCGATGTAGTCGCTCGACGAGATGTTGGTGATGCTCAGGCGGTAGCCGGCCTCCTTGGCGGCCCGCTCGATCTCCTGGATGCTCGTCGTCGGCCCATAGTGCGCCGTCTGCTGCGACAGCACGCCGATCGTGCGCGACCGGCTCGTGACGAGCGCGCGCGCCGCCTGGTTGGGGCGGTAGCCGATCTGCTCGATGACGTCGAGCACGCGCTGCTTCGTGGAGTCCTTGATGCTCGGGCTCTCGTTGAGCACGCGCGACACCGTCTGGTACGAGACGCCCGCGAGGCGCGCGACGTCACGGATGTTGGGGGCGCGGACCCGGTCAGGCTCCATGAGGGTCAAGTATGCCGGATGCGCTTCACCGCGGTGACGGCGACGGCGACCACCGCGAGGGCGGCGGGCACGAGCAGGTGCACGCCCGCGAGCACGAGCAGCCCCGCGACGAGCACGACCGACACCACGGCCATCCACCAGCCGAGGCTCCACCGCGCGAGCAGGCGCACGGCCGCGACCATGCCGAGCGCGTAGACCGCGACCATCGAGCTCGTGTGGATGAGGATGAACGGCTCGAGGTGCAGCCCCGTCGCGACCATCGCCGCGTAGTAGACGAGGGCGATGACCGCCCACGCCGCCATCGCGCGGCGGGGCACGGCGCCCGGCTCCGCGCCCTTCGCGAGCCACGCGGGCAGGTGCCCGTCGCGCCCGAGCGAGGCGCCGAGGTTGGCGAAGGCGGGGATGTAGGCGTTGAGCACCCCGATGCACACGACGGCCGAGATGAGGGCGACGATCGCGGGGCCCACGACCGGCACCGTGACGGCCACGAGGTCGATGAGCGGCACCTGGCCGTGCGGGTGGCCCGTGCCGAGCACGCCCACGGTCACGACCTGCAGCGCGAGGTAGGCGAGGCCCACGACGACCACGGCGATGCCGGTGGCGAGCGGGATGGTCCGCCGCGGGTTGCGGAACTCGGCGGCGATGTGGGTCACCGCCTCCCAGCCCGCGAACGCCCACACGAAGAGGCTGATCGCGAGGCCCACGCCCGCCCAGCCGTTGGGCAGGAACGGCTCGAAGTTCTCGGCGCGCACGACGGGCGCCGACACCGCGACGACGCCCACGACCACGACCACGAGCAGGCCCGTGAGCAGCAGCTGGATGCGGCCGGTGAGGCGCAGCCCCACGAAGTTGACGACGAGCGCGACCACGAGGAACGCGAGGCCCACCCACGGCACCGCCGCGCGGGGTGCGCCGAGCGCGGCGCTCACGTACTCGCCGCCCACGGTCGCGAGCACGGGGGCGCCGAAGCTCACGCCGAAGAAGAACCAGTAGCCGCTCATGCGCGCGGCGGTGGGGCCGAGGGCGAGGCGCACGAAGGTCGCGACCCCTCCCGCGTCCGGGTAGCGCGCGGCGAGCGCCGCGAACGTGCCCGCGAGCGGGATGGAGGCGATGAGCACGGCGACCACCGCGAGGATCGACGCGGGGCCGGCCGCATCCGCCGCGAGGCCGGGGAGCGCGAGGATGCCCGTGCCGAGCACCGCCGCGATGTAGAGGGCCGACGCCTGCCCGAGCCCGAGGCGCGGCGAGTGGGAGGGAGCGTCGGCGGTCACCGGTCCATCATGGCGGCAACCCACGACCGTGGTCGCGCGAGAAACGGACAGCGCGCTACGACATCACGCCAGCGGCTTCGTGAGGTCGTAGAACCGCACGCCGTCGATGGTCACCTCCGTGTAGTGCCCGACCACCCAGCCCGAGATGAGCGACGACGAGTTCGACCCGCCGTTCGCGTGGCCGAGCCTGCCTCCGATGTACCAGTGGATGCGGCCCGCCGCGACGTCCTGCTGGAACTGGGTGAGCGTGGGAGACGGGTCGCTGCCGTTGAACCCGCCGATGGGCATCACGGGCAGGCCCGTCGCGAGCTGGTAGCCCGCCGCCTGGTTCGAGCCCATGGCCGCGGCGAGCCACGTGTACCCGTCGCCGCCCACGGAGAGCCGCGCGGCGAGGGCGGGGCTGATGCGCGCGGAGTCGAGCAGCCCGCCGCCCGTGGCCCCCGGCTTCTGCAGCACGGAGGCGGGCGAGGCGAGGGGCAGGGCCGCGCCGGCGGACGTGCCCGGGCCCGCGAGGGGGATGGAGCCCGTGTGCGGCACCGTGAGGGTCGCGAGGCTGAACGCCGCAGGCCCCAGGAGCACGGCCGCGAGGGCGAGGGATGCCGCGGCGCGCCCCGCGCGCACGACGAGCAGCACGGCTGCCGCCGCCCCGAGCCCGACGACCACCCACTTGAGCCACGGCAGCCACGTGGGCGAGCGGAACAGCAGCTCCCACGCCCAGGCGGCCGTGCCGGCGACGGCCACGGCCATGACGATGCGCGCCCACCGCGCGCGGCGGCGGCTCCAGAGCATCCCCGCCCCGATCGCGAACGTGCCGGCGAGCGCCGGGGCGAACGCGACCATGTAGTACGCGTGGAAGATCCCGGCCATGAAGCTGAAGGCGAGGGCCGTGACGACGAGGGTTCCGCCGAGCAGAAGGAGGGTCGCGCGCGCGGCCGACGTGCGCGGCAGGCGCCGCATCATCCACAGCCCGACGGCGAGGGCCGCGAGGGCCGCGAACATGAGCCACGTGGCCTGAGCGCCGAAGTCGCCGCTGAAGAGCCTGTCGATGCCCGTGTAGCCCCAGTGCTGGCCCTGCGCCGCGCTCGTGACGCTGCCCGTCTCCTGGCCCGTGAGGCGGCCGAGGCCGTTGTAGCCGAACGTGAGCTCGAGGAAGTCGTTGACCTGCGAGCCGCCGATGTACGGGCGCTGGCCCGCGGGCACGAGCTCGACGACGGCGACCCACCACCCGGCGGCGACGACGACGGAGCCGAGCGCCGCGAACAGGTGGCCGAAGCGCACGCGCAGGGTGCGCGGCGACGCGTAGAGGTACACGCCCGCGAGCACGGGCAGCACGAGGAACGCCTGCAGCTGCTTCGTGAGGAACCCCAGCCCGACCATCGCGCCCGCCCAGAGCACCCAGCGGATGCGGCCGTCCTCGATGCCGCGCAGCGTGAAGTACCCCGCGAGGGTGATGAGCAGCACGAGCAGCGCGTCGGGGTTGTTGTAGCGGAACATGAGCGCGGCGACGGGGGTGAGCGCGAGGGCGGCCCCCGCGAGCAGCGCCGTGCGGGCGGGGAAGCGGCGGCGCACCGTGAGGTACAGCACCGCGACGCTCGCGACGCCCAGCAGCACCTCGGGCAGCAAGATCGCGAACGGCGTGAGGCCGAGCAGGCGCACGGAGAGCGCCATGAGCCACAGGCTCGCGGGCGGCTTGTCGACGGTTATCGAGTTCGCCGCGTCCGACGAGCCGTAGAAGAAGGCCGTCCAGTCGGAGGCCCCGGCCTGCACGGCCGCCGAGTAGAAGGCGTTGGCCCAGCCGCTCACCGACAGGTCGACGAGGTAGAGCGCGCCCGTGGCGACGAGCAGGAGGGCGAACGCAGGGCGCTCCCATCCGATCGCGCGTGCCCTGGTCCAGGGCCGCGCGAGGGCGAGCACCGTCACGAGCTCAGCACGCGGTCGCGCGACGTGATCACGCGGCGCGGCTCGACCAGCGCCTCGTGCGACGCGCGGCCGCGGAACACCCACAGGCGTAGCGCGAGGAAGCGCAGCACCGTCGCGCACAGGTTCGCGGCGGTGAGGATGGCGAGCTCGTGGTGGGGCCCGGCCGTCGGGAACCAGCTGTGCAGCACGGCGAGCGCGCCCGCGGTCATCCCCCACGCGACGCCGAACACCACGAGGCCCTGCACGTGGTGCTTGAGGGCCCCCTGCGGCCCGCGCACCCGGAACGTGAAGCGGCGGTTGGCCCACGTGTTCGCGATGGCGGTGACGAGCAGCGCGAGGAAGTTGGCGAGCTGCTCGGGCACCGCGAACTGCAGCGCGTAGTACAGGGCCGCGTAGGCGATCGTCGAGAAGCCGCCGATGATGCCGAACCGCAGCACCTGGCCGAAGAAGCTCGGCGGGCGGGCGGGGGCGAAGGGCTGCCTGCCGAGCTCCGCGTACACCTCCTCGAGCGGGATGCGCCCCGAGAGGATCGACCGCCACACGCGCACGAGCCCCTTGAGGTCGGCGGTCGCCGTCGCGACGATGTCGACGCTCGAGTTCTCGTCGTCGATCCAGTCGACGGGCACCTCGTGGATGCGCAGTCCCGCACGCTCGCCGATGATGAGCAGCTCGGTGTCGAAGAACCAGCCGGTGTCCTCCACGAGCGGGAGCACGCGCTGCGCGACGTCCCGGCGCATGGCCTTGAAGCCGCACTGGGCGTCGCTGAACGTCACGCCCATGGCGCGCCGCAGGATGAGGTTGTAGCTGCGCGACACGAACTCGCGCTTGGCGCCGCGCACGACGCGCGAGCCGTGGCCGAGGCGCGTGCCGATCGCGATGTCGGAGTGGCCGGAGAGCAGGGGTGCGACGAGCGGCGGCAGGGCCCGCAGGTCGGTCGAGAGGTCGACGTCGACGTACGCGACGACCTCCGCGTCGGAGCCCAGCCACGCGCGCTTGAGGGCGCGGCCGCGGCCCTTCTCGTCGAGGTGCAGGAGCCGCACCTCGGGCAGCTCTGCCGCGAGCCGCTCGGCGATGACCGCCGTCGCGTCGGTGCTCGCGTTGTCGGCGATCGTGATGCGCCACGACTCGTCGCGGAACTGCTCGGCGAGCGTGGCGTGCAGCACGCGCACGCTGCTCTCGAGCGACTCCTGCTCGTTGTAGACGGGGACGACGACGTCGAGGCTGGGGCGCTCGGAAGTGTTCACCCCGCTGACTGTGGACCCGTCGTCTGGACCCGCGCCGCGACCGCGCTGTGAGTTGGCTGTGTCAGAGCTTGTCGAGGCCTTCGAGCACGTCGGACGTGAGGTCGGCGACATCCTCGATGCCCACCGAGAGGCGCACGACGTTCTCGGGCACCTCGAGGTCGGTGCCGCGCACGGACGCGTGGGTCATCTCCGACGGGTAGCACACGAGCGACTCGACGCCGCCGAGGGACTCGGCGAGCTGGAAGAGCTCCATCGACTCGGCGAAGCGCTTGGCCGTGTCGGCGCCGCCCTTGACCGCGACCGAGATCATTCCGCCGAACGCGCTCATCTGCCGCGCCGCGATGTCGTGGCCGGGGTGGTAGGGCAGGCCCGGGTAGTAGACGGCCTCGAGCTTGGGGTGGCCGACGAGCTTCTCGGCTATCGACTGCGCGTTGGCCGAGTGGCGCGCGACGCGCACGTCGAGCGTCTTGATGCCCCGCACGGTGAGCCACGCGTCCATGGCGCCCGAGACGGCACCGACGCCGAACTGGAGGAAGCCGACCTTCTCGGCGAGCTCCTCGCTGTTGACGACGAGGGCGCCGCCGAGCACGTCGGAGTGGCCGCCCAGGTACTTCGTGGTCGAGTGCACGACCACATCCGCGCCCAGCGAGAGGGGCTGCTGCAGCGCCGGCGACGCGAACGTGTTGTCGACGACGACGAGGATGCCCGCCGCCTTCGCGATCTCGACGAGCGCCGCGATGTCGCTGATCTTCATGAGGGGGTTGCTCGGCGTCTCGATCCACAGCACCTTCGTGGCGTCGGGGCGGATCGCCGCGCGCACCGCGTCGAGGTCGCTCATGTTCACGGTCGAGAGCGAGACGCCCCACGGGATGAACACGCGGCTCACGAGGCGGTGGGTGCCGCCGTAGACGTCGTTGCCCATGACGACGTGGTCGCCCGGCTGCAGCACGGCGCGCAGGAGGGTGTCCTCCGCGGCGAGGCCCGACGCGAAGCTGTAGGCCTTGAGGCCGCCCTCGAGCGAGGCCAGGAGGTCTTGCAGCGAGTCGCGCGTGGGGTTGCCGCCGCGGTTGTACTCGTAGCCGTTGCGGAAGCCGCCCACCCCGTCCTGCACGAACGTGGAGGTGAAGTAGACGGGCGGCACGACGGCGCCCGTGGTCGGGTCGAAGTCCTGCCCGGCGTGGATGGCGCGGGTGGCGAAGGAGTGGGTCATGTCGGCTCTCGTCGGTGCTGCTAGGCGCTCAGGAAGGCGAGCAGGTCGTGTCGCGTGATGACGGCCGCGGGCTTGCCCTCGGCGGTCACCAGCAAGGCGTCCGACGAGGTGAGCGCCTCGCGCGCCGCCTCCACGGAATCCTGCATGCCGATCAAACCGAGCGGGGGGCGCACGAATTCCGCGAGGGCGTCGGTGAGCTGGGCGCGGCCGCTGAAGACGGCGTCGATGAGCGACTTCTCGTCGATGGATCCGACCACCTCGCCCATGACGACGGGCGGCTCGGCGCTCAGCACGGGCATCTGCGAGATGTCGAACTGGCGCATCTTGTCGATCGTGTGGCGCACGGTGTCGCTCGGGTGCACGTGCACGAGGCCCTCGAGGGTGGCCTGCTTGGTGCCGACCATGTCGGCGACGGTGCGGTCGTCGCTCGCGGGCAGGAAGCCGTAGCTGCGCATCCACTTGTCGTTGAAGACCTTGCCGAGGTAGCCGCGGCCGCCGTCCGGCAGCAGGATGACCATGACGGCGTCGGCCGGGAGGTCGCGCGCGGCCTTGAGGCCCGACGCGATGGCGAGGCCGCTCGACCCGCCCACGAGCAGTCCCTCCTCGCGCGCGAGGCGGCGCGTGAAGTCGAACGACTCCGCGTCGCTCGACGCGATGATCTCGTCGACGACGGAGGGGTCGTACGCGGTCGGCCAGAAGTCCTCGCCCACGCCCTCGACGAGGTAGGGGCGTCCCGTGCCGCCGGAGTACACCGAGCCCTCGGGGTCGGCGCCGATGATGACGACCCTGCCGTCGGAGACCTCCTTGAGGTACTTGCCGACGCCGCTGATCGTGCCGCCCGTGCCGACGCCCGCCACGAAGTGCGTGACCTTGCCCTCGGTGTCGGCCCAGATCTCGGGACCCGTGGTCTCGTAGTGGCTGAGCGGGCCGTTGGGGTTGGAGTACTGGTTGGGCTTGAACGCCCCGGGGATGTCGCGCGCGAGCCGGTCGGACACCGAGTAGTACGACTCGGGGCTCGACGGCTCGACGGCCGTGGGGGTCACGACGATCTCGGCGCCGTAGGCCAGGAGCACGTTCCGCTTGTCCTCCCCCACCTTGTCGGGGAGCACGAAGACGCACCGGTAGCCGCGCTGCTGGGCGACGAGGGCGAGGCCGATGCCCGTGTTGCCGCTCGTGGGCTCGACGATCGTGCCCCCGGGCTTCAACAGCCCCTGGCGCTCGGCGTCGTCGATGATGCGGGTGGCGATGCGGTCCTTGGAGGACCCGCCGGGGTTCAGGTACTCGACTTTGACGAGCACCGTCGCGGCGATGCCCTCTGTCACCTTGTTGAGGCGGACGAGGGGCGTGTTGCCGACCAGGTCGATCACGGTGTTGGCGTACTTCATGGTCCGCCAAATCTACCAGCGGGTCTCACGGGTGTTTCAGAGCATCCAGCCGCCATTATTGAAGCGACAACTTTCCCCGAGCCGACAGGACTGCCGTGCCCGATCCCTCCAAGCCCACCGTCAAGCAGCAGCGCGATGCCCGCAGGGCCGAGAAGGTCGCCGCGATGCAGAAGCAGCTCGCGCGCCAGAAGCGCAACCAGCGCATCGGGCTCATCGCCGGGATCACGGGCGGCGTGCTCGTGCTCGCCCTCGTCGTGACGTTCGTCGTCGTCGGTGCGACGCCCAAGGTCAACCCCGCCGACATCAAGATCGAGGGCCTCAAGACCTTCGGCACCCTCACGGCCACGCACGTCGACGGCGCCGTCGACTACCAGGCGGACTACGGCATGGACCCGCCCGCGGGCGGCAACCACAACGCCGTGTGGCTCAACTGCGGCGTGTACGACCAGCCGCAGCAGAACGAGAACGCCGTGCACGCGCTCGAGCACGGCGCCGTGTGGATCACCTACGACCCCGACGCCCTGACCGACTCCGAGGTCGCGACGCTGCGCGGCGAGGCGCCCAAGACGTACGCGATCGTCTCGCCGTACCCGGGCCTGCCCGCCCCCGTCGTCATCTCCGCGTGGTCGGCCCAGGTGCAGCTCGACGGCGTCGACGACCCGCGCCTCGAGCAGTTCGTGCAGAAGTACTGGAAGTCGGCGAGCGCCCCCGAGCCCGGCGCCGCGTGCACGGGAGCGCTGGATGGCCCCGGCAAGCTCTCCTGAGCCGGCCGGCGCCGAGCCCGGCCGCACGGCCCGGCTCGCGATCGCCGCGGTCATCACGGCGCTGCTGCTCGTCGGGGCATCGCTCGTCATCGGCCGCCTGAGCGCGCCCGGCGACACCGCGCCGCTCGACGGCAGCGCCGAGGCGGGCTTCGCGCGCGACATGCAGACGCACCACCAGCAGGCCGTCGAGATGTCGATGATCGTGCGCGACCTCACCGACGACCCCGAGGTGCGGCTGCTCGCGTACGACATCGCGACGTCGCAGTCCCAGCAGTCCGGCCAGATGTTCGGCTGGCTCGCCGAGTGGGGGCTGTCGCAGGCATCCTCGCAGCCCGAGATGGCGTGGATGGCCCTGCCCACGATCGACGGGAGCACGGGCGGCCACCACATGGAGTCGACGGGCGACGTGCCCTCGACCATGCCCGGCTACGCCACGGCCGAGCAGCTCGCGCGGCTCAAGGCCGCGACGGGCGTCGACGCGGAGCGGATCTTCCTCACCCTGATGATCGCCCACCACCAGGGCGGCGTGGAGATGTCGGAGGCCGTGCTCGCGCGCAGCGACTACCGCGTCGTGGTCGACCTCGCCACGAGCATGGTGCAGGCGCAGACCTCCGAGATCTCGCTCATGCAGGACATGCTCGCGAAGCGCGGCGGCCCCCTCCCCTAGCGCTCAGCCGCATCCTGCGCGCAGGTCGGCGAGATGCGCGCAACGTTCCGCGCCGCTCGCCGCTGTGGTCGCACCTCGCGGCGGCAGGGCGATCAGGATGCCCCCGCCGCCGTCAGGCGATGAGGCGGGTGCCCGGGGGCACGTCGACGCCCGCGGCCTCGAGGGCCGTGTAGGCGAGGGTGCGGCGGTTGTCGATCTCCTGGCCGATGTCGCGCGCGAGGCGCGGGCGGGTCTTGACGAGCCCGTCGAGCACGCCCACGGGCACGAACAGCACGGCGAGGTCGCTCGTGGCCGTGATGCGCGCGGACACCCCCTGCCGCGTGAGGGCCGTGAGGCCGATGACGTCGTCGCGGTCGAGCGTCGCGAAGCGCACCTCGGCCCCGGCCTCGAGGGGCGTCGCGAGCTGGGCGGTGCCGCTCACGATGTAGCGCATGCCGTCGGGGACCGTGAGGGGGTGCTGCACCACCTCGCCCTCGCCCCACCGCTCGAGACGGCACTGCGGGGCTACCACGAGCACGTCCTCCGGGGTGAGGTACAGGGCGGGGGCGCTGCGGCGCACCGCGGCCTCCGTGTTCTCCGGGGTGTTGAAGTTGTCAGTGAGGTCGCCGTCGAGGTGCAGGTCGGCCCGACGGGCGGCATACCAGAGCCTCGTGCGGAAGATGCCGATGGAGGTCGCGTTGTCCGCGGGGCTGTTGATCGCCACCTCGACCTCGTACTTCGCCTTCGGCAGGGGCGTGATCGTCGCGACCTCGCCCGGCACGGCCGCCGGGAGGTCGGCGGCGACCCGCTGGCACACGTCGATGACGTCCTGAGGGGCGTCGTCGGTCGAGAACTTGACGACGATGTCGAACTCGAACGGCGTGGGCTTGCGGCTGAGGTTGACGAACGAGCCGCTCGCGAGGTGCGAGTTGGGCAGGATGAGCACGCCCGTGGAGGTCTTGATGTGCACCGCGCGCCAGTTGACCTCGATGATGCGCCCGCGCGTGCCGTCGACCTGCAGCCAGTCCCCGAGCTGGAAGGGCTGCTCGAACAGCAGGAACAGGCCGGAGACGACTGAGCCGACGGCGGTCTGCAGCGAGAGGCCGATGACGATCGATCCCACGCCGAGGGCGGCGAACAGCCCGCCGATGTCCGTTCCCCACACGACGGAGAACAGCACGCCCAGCGCGATGAGGATGAGGATGATCCGCACGATGTCGACGAAGATCGAGGGCGTCCGGCTGCGCCACGTGCCCTCCTTCGCCGTGACGAAGAGCGCGAAGTTGATCGTGTTGAGCAGCACGAGGATGAGCAGGAACCCGAACACGGTCGCGACGACCTGCACCCACGTGGGCTCGAGGTCGACGTAGTGCGCCTGGCTCATGAGCAGCAGCAGGGCGCCCACGGGTGCGACGTAGTTGCGCAGCAGCATGACGATGCGTGCCGCGCGGCTGCCCCGGCGCTCGAGCGTGCTGTGCACCTCGGTGAGGATGAGCAGCATGACCGGCAGCCCGATCACGACGCCGACGGCCGGCCAGAACCAGGGCTGCAGCCAGAACTCGGTCACGCCCCGGCTCCCGCGTGCACGTCGTCGGGGTCGACGCGCCACACGCGCTGCGGGCCCGTCGGGGTGGAGACGTTGCCCCAGTCGCGCACGTGCACGGTGTCGGGCATCCTGTCGACGACCTGCTGCGTGAGGAAGATGCCCGACTCGCGGTTCGAGCCCTGAAGCTGGAACGCGAGGGTCACGGCGTCGCCCCACAGGTCGTACGCGATGTGCGACTGGCCGACGAGGCCGCTCGTGACGGTGCCCGTGTCGATTCCCGCGCGGATGCTCAGGCGCACGCCGTGCTTGCCGCCGAACCGCTCCGCTATGCGCTCGAGCTCCATGGCGAACTCGACGATGCGACGGGCGTTGTCCACGCGCGGCACGGTGAGGCCGCAGCTCGCGAGGTAGCCCGCGCGCGTCGTGCGCACGCGCTCCACGCCGAAGCGGTCGGCGGCCTCGTCAAAGGCGCGGATGATCTCGTTGAGCTTCTCGAGGGCCTCGGCGGAGGGCATCCCACGGCTGTACGACTCGAACCCGACGATGTCGGCCCACAGCACCGACACCTCCTGGTGGTCGAGCACGATCGTCTGCGCACCCTCCTTGTACTTTTTCACGAGGGGCTCGGGCATGAGCGAGAGCAGGAGGCGCTCGTTCTCGGCCTGCTGGTCCTCCAGCAGCGCCGCCTTCACCTGCAGGCTCCGGCTCATGTCGTTGAACGCGGCGCCCACGTCGGCGAGCTCGTCGCTCGTGCCCGCGTCGACCTGCACCCCCTGCTCCCCCGCGGCGATGCGGCGCGCGGCGTCGCGCAGGCGGCGCAGGGGCCGCACGATGACGCCCGCGATGATGAGCGAGAGCAGCGACACGAGCAGCACGATGACCGCCGACGACAGCACGAGGTTGCGCGTGAAGTCGTCTACGGGGGCGAACGCCTCTGCGCTGTCGATCTCGGCGACGATCACCCAGTCGAGCCCGTCGAGCTGCAGCGGCGCGTAGGCCGCGATCGTCTCGCTGCCCAGGTAGCCGACGGCGAGCGTCGTGCCCGTCTCGCCCTCCGCGGCGGTCTGCACCGCGTCGGTGCGCACGGGCTGCACGAGCAGGGTCGTCTGCGTCTCGACGGCCTGGCGTGCGACCTCGGGCGGGGTGCCCGCGGCGATCGCGGCCTTCTCGTAGCCCTCCGGGTCTTCGATGAGGTCGCGCGAGAGCGAGCGCATGAGGTTGTCCTGCGCGCCCACGATGTAGGTCTCGCCCGTCGTGCCGAGGCCCGACGCGGCCCAGTCGCCGCCGCCCGTCATGACGTCGTCGATGGCGGCGATGGGCATCTCGACAGCTATCGCCCCCACGACGGTGCCATCGACGACGACGGGCGCGACCGCCCAGGCGGCGGGGATGCCCAGCGACGGCGGGTACACGCCGAAGTCGGTGAACTCGACGGAGTCGCCCAGATTGCTCGAGAGGGCCGCGGAGTACGCGGCGGCGAGGTTGGTGCGGTGCAGCGGTCCCGTGTCGAGGTTGGCACCGAGCGCCACGCCCTTGTACGCGGAGTACACGACGTCGCCGTCGGTGTCGAGCAGCATGACGTCCTCGTAGGCGAAGAGCTCGGTCATCCTGCGGAAGAAGTCGTGGTACTCGGCGTGCGCAGCCGACCAGGCCGAGCCGTCGCCCGCGTCGTCGTTGGCGAGCGCGTCGGTGAAGTTCGAGTACGGCACCGTGTAGTGCAGCTGGAGGTAGGCCTCTGCCGGGTCGGTCGGCACGAACGTGGAGGTGTCGACGGTCTCGCCCGTCGCGGCGGCGAGCCGGGCGGCGAAGTCGTCGGTGTAGTACGCCTCGAGGGCCGCGCGGTCCTCATCGCTCAGCTCGGATGACTCGAGCTCGTCGAACCCGGCGGTGAACGCCTGCACGGCCTCCTTGACGCTGTCGCCGTGCGCCGCGAGCAGGAGGGTGCTCTCGATCGAGTCGAAGAGGTTGGTGAGCTCGCGCGCACGGGAGTCGCGCACCTCCACGAGCCGGTCGAAGGCCGCGTCGCGCAGCGAGTCCCTGCCGTTGACGTAGCCGATGAACCCCACGACGACGCTCGACGCGATGCTCACGAGCAGGAGCATGATGAGCAGCAGCGACCGGATGCTCAGCCCGCCCTTCGCGCTCGCGCTCGGGAGCACGAGGGTGCCCGGTGCGGGCGGCGGAGTCGTCGTGGACACGCGCTCACTTTAGACCCGAAGACGGCCTCGCTGCGTGCCCGGAACGGGCTACGCCTGCTGCGCGTAGAGGTCGGAGTACATGCCGCCCGCGGCGATCAGGTCGTCGTGGGTGCCCTGCTCGACGAGCCTGCCGCCCGCGATGACGAAGATCACGTCGGCATCCACGACCGTCGAGAGGCGGTGCGCGACCGCGATGGTCGTGCGGCCGCGCGACGCGGCGTCGAGCGCCTGCTGCACCACGCGCTCGGAGAGGGTGTCGAGCGCGCTCGTCGCCTCGTCGAGGATGAGCACGGCCGGATCTTTGAGCAGCACGCGCGCGATGGCGATGCGCTGCTTCTCGCCGCCCGAGAGGCGGTAGCCGCGCTCCCCCACGACGGTGTCGTAGCCGTCGGGGAACGAGGCGATGGTCTCGTGGATGTTCGCGGCCCGGGCCGCGGCCTCGAGCTCGTCGTCCGTGGCGCCGGGCTTCGCGTAGCGCAGGTTCTCAGCGATCGTCGCGTGGAACAGGTACGTCTCCTGGCTCACGATGCCGATGTTGCGCACGAGGGAGTCGCTCTCGAGCTCGCGCACGTCGTCGCCCGCGAAGAGCACGCGGCCCGACGTCACGTCGTGCAGGCGCGGCACGAGGTAGCCGATCGTGGTCTTGCCGGCGCCGGACGGTCCGACGAACGCGGCCGACTGCCCAGGCTCGATGCGGAACGAGACGCCCTTGAGGGTCGCGGGGGTGTCGGCGGGGGCATCCGGGTAGCGGAAGACGACGTCGTCGAACTCGACGGCACCGAGCTCGTCGGGGCGCACGGGGTGCGCGTCGGGCCGATCGGTGATCGCGGGCACGAGGTCGAGGTACTCGAAGATGCGGGCGAACAGGGCAGACGACGTCTGCAGGTCGAGGGCCACGCGCAGCAGCCCGAGCAGCGGGAACATGAGCCGCGCCTGCACCGTGGTGAACGCCACGATCGTGCCCGCCGTCACGTCGACGCCGCCCGTGATGAGGTACGCGGCCACGATGTAGATGACCGCGGGGATGATCGACAGGAAGATGTTGACCATCGCGAAGAACCACTGGCCGCTCATCTGCTGGCGCACCTGCAGGTCGATCTGGTTGAGGTTCTCCTTCTCGTAGCGGCCCGTCTCGGCCTGCTGCTGGTTGAAGCTCTTCGCGAGCAGGATGCCGCTCACGCTCAGCGCCTCCTGCGTGATCGCGGTCATGTCGCTCAGCGACTCCTGCGTCTTGGTCGCGATGCGCGCGCGCACCTGGCCGACCCTGCGCTGCGCGATGACGAGCACGGGCAGCAGGATGACCGCCACGACGGTGAGCTGCCAGCTCAGCACGAGCATGCTCACGAACGCGGCGATGACGGTCACCGTGTTGCCGATGACGCTCGAGATCGTGTTGCTCAGCACCCCGGCGACGCCGCCCACGTCGTTCTGCAGGCGCGACTGGATGACTCCCGTCTTGGTGCGCGTGAAGAACGCGAGCTCCATGGCCTGCAGGTGGCCGAACAGCCGGATGCGCAGCGCACCCATGACCTTGTTGCCCACGTTGGCCGTGAGCCAGGTCTGCCACACGCCCATCGCGGCGGAGAGCACGAGCAGCGCGACCATGGCGCCCACGAGCTCGAGCAGCACGGGCACGTTCGGCCCGCCCGTCGGGGGGAACAGGCCCACGTCGAACAGCTGCTTCGTGAGCAGCGGGGGCAGCACCCCGAGCCCGGCGCTCACGAGCACGAGCGTGATCGTCACGATGAGGGCCGTGCGGTGCGGGGCGAACAGGCCCGTGATGCGCCGGAACAGGTCGGGGATCTTCGGGGCCGCGGCGTTCGCGGCGCGCTGCGCCTCGACGTCGCCGCCGCTCACGCGGCCCCCGCGGCCGCCACCCCCGCCGCGCATTCCGCTCATGCGTTCACCTTACGACGCGGCTCCGACGGCCCGTCGCGGTGTTCGCCGGTGGCGTGCGGCCCCCCTCGTGTCTCGCAGATTGTCAGAAGTAGCGCACATGCGCGCGACTTGTGGAGATTAGCGAGACACGAGGGGGGAAGGAGCGCGATCAGCCCTTCGTCGACCCCGCGAGGAGGCCGCGCACGAAGAAGCGCTGCAGGGCGAAGAACACGATGAGCGGCACGATCATCGCGACGAACGCGCCGGCCGTGAGCAGGTACCAGTCCTGCCCGCGGTTGCCCGTGATCTCGCGCAGCACCTTGGTGATCGGCCCGACCGCCCCGTCCGCGAAGACGAGGGCGACCAGGAGGTCGTTCCACACCCACAGGAACTGGAAGATCGCGAACGACGCGATCGCCGGCATGGCGAGCGGCAGGACGATGCGGAAGAACGTCTGCCCGTGGCCGGCACCGTCGACGCGCGCGGCCTCGATGAGCTCGTGCGGGATCTCCGAGATGAAGTTGTGCAGCAGGAAGATCGCGAGCGGCAGGGCGAAGATCGTGTGCGCGATCCAGATCTGACCGTAGGAGTTGCCACCGGCGCCCAGCCCCTCGAACACCTCGACGCCGCCGATCTTGAGGCCGCGCGCGAAGAGGCTCAGGAGCGGCACGAGCGCCATCTGGATCGGCACGACCTGCAGCGCGAACACCCCGATGAAGAGGATGTTGCGGCCGCGGAACGGGATCCACGCGAACGCGTACGCGGCGAGCGCCGCGATCACGAGCGGGAAGATCGACGCGGGGATCGTGATCGCGATCGAGTTGATGAACGACTGCCCGAGCGTGACCGTGGTCGCGGTTCCGCTCAGCACGGCCTCGTAGTTGCTCACCGTGAAGCCGGGGTTGACGAAGATCGACCACCACCCGCTCGTGTTGATGAGCTCCGGAGGGCGGAACGACGTGATGAGCAGGCCGAGCGTGGGCGTCGTCCACAGCACGGCGATGACGATCGCGGCGATCGTGGCGCCACGGCTCGTGAGGCGCTCCTTCGAGCGGCGGAGGGTGGGGCGCTCGTCGAGCTTCTCGCCGCGCTTGAGCTGGGCTTCGGTCTTCTTGTCGAGCGGGAGTCGCTCGACCGGGGCTACGGCACTCATCGGATCTCCTTCTGGAGGCGCATCTGGCGGACGTTGTAGATGATGATCGGCAGCACGAGGATGAACAGGATGACGGCGAAGGCCGACGCGCGTCCCTCCTCGAGCTTCTGCGCGTAGACGGCGTTCGCGAGGACGTTCGTGCCGTTGGCGCCGCCGGTCATCGTCTGCACGATGTCGAAGACCTTGAGGGAGGCGATCGAGATCGTCGTGAGCACGACGATGAGCGAGCTGCGGATGCCCGGGACCGTGACGTTGGTGAACCGCTGCCAGGCGTTGGTGCCGTCGAGCTGCGCGGCCTCCATCTGCTCGGCGGGAACACCCTTGATGGCCGCCGAGAGCACCACCATCGCGAATCCTGTCTGCACCCAGATGAGGATGACCATGAGGAACAGGTTGTTCCACGGCGCGATGTTGATGAAGTCGACGGGCTGCCCGCCGAAGAACGTGATGATGCCGTTCAGGAGGCCGATCTGCGGGGTGCCCGGGGCGTTGGCGTCGTAGACGAACTTCCAGATGATGGAGGCACCGACGAACGAGATGGCCATGGGCATGAACACGAGCGCCTTGAGGAACTTCTCACCGCGCGCCTTGTCGACGAACACCGCGTAGGCGAGGCCCGCGATCGTCGAGAAGGCGGGCACGACGAGCACCCAGATGATCGTGTTGATGATCGCGACGCGGTTCGACTCCTGGCCGAACACGTAGGCGAAGTTCTGGAACCCCACGAAGCTCGTGCCTCGGGAGTTCATGAACGCCTTGAAGAAGGTGGCGACCGTCGGGTAGACGAGTCCGATGGCGAGCAGGAAGACCGCGGGGCTCAGGAAGCCGACGAGCTGGAACAGGTAGCCAGCACCCTGCTTCGACCGGTAGTCGAGGAGGAAGAACAGCGCGCCCAGCACGGCCGCACCGGCGGCCGCCCACCAGATCGAGCCGAGGGCGAAGAAGATGCCGAGCGGCGCCAGGACGCAGACCAGCAGGCGGATAACGGTGTACTGGCGACCCGTGCGCGGCGCGATCTCGATGAAGAAGATCACGATCCCGGCGACCGCGACGAACGCGGCCAGGATGAGCGGGATCTGCGCGAACGGGGGAAGTGTGGCCAGCCATTTCAGGAACCCTGACATGGACATCCTTTCGAGTACGACGGTGGACTCGGTGCGTTTTCGAGACTAGGGGGAAGAGGAGGGCCGACGGAAGGTGTCTTCCGCCGGCCCTCGGGTACTACTGGTTACTCAGACGGCCACGATGCTTCGATGTTGCTGAGCACCTCGTCCGTGGACTTGCCGTTCACCCAGTCGACCATGCCGGTCCAGAAGGTGCCCGCACCGACCACGCCCGGCATCAGGTCAGATGCGTCGAAGCGGAAGGTCGTGTTCGGGTCCTGGAGGATCTTGATGGCCTCCTGGAGGATGGGGCTCGAGGCGTTGGACGCGTCGAGGCCCTTGTTGGCGGAGATGACGCCACCGAGTGCGACGCGGCTGTTGGCCCAGTCGGCGCTCGAGAGGTACTCCTGCACCTTGATGGTGTCGGCGTCGTTCGAGAAGGCGGCGACGATCTCGCCACCACCCGTCACGGCGGGGGCACCGGCGGTCTCACCCGGGAGGATGAAGGCCCAGATGTCGGCGTCCGGTCCGACCGTGGCGTTGCCGTTGGCCGGGTCCTGGATGAAGCCGTCGTAGAACGACGCCTGGTGGTGCAGGGCGCACGAGCCGTCGCCGAGGGCGCGGGCCGGGTCACCGAACGGGGTCGTGTTGATCGACTTGACGTCGCCGAAGCCCGCGTTCACGTAGTCCGGGTTCAGCAGGATCTCGCCCACCGAGTCGAACGCCGACTTGATGGCCGGGTCGTTGAACGGGATCTCGTGCTTGACCCACTGGTCGTAGACGTCGGGGCCGGCCTGGCGCAGGACGAGGTCCTCCACCCAGTCGGTTCCGGGCCAGCCGGTCGCCGCGTCAGAGCCGAAGCCGGCGCACCACGGGGCCGTGCCGGTCTTGGACTGGATCGTCTTGGTCAGGTCGAGAAGCTCCTGCCACGTGGTGGGAACCTCGACACCCCACTCCTTGAACTGCGAGGGCGAGTACCAGACGAAGCCCTTGACGCTCGCCATGAGGGGCGCGCCGTAGAGCGTGCCGTCGACGGTCGCGTAGCCGGCCCAGTCCGTGGACCAGTTGTCGGCGACGTTCTTCGAGACACCCTCGGGGGCGGGCTGCACGTAGCCGCGCGACGCGAGGTCGGCCAGGAGGCCGGGCTGCGGGAAGATCGCGAGGTCGGGGGCGGTGCCGCCCTGCGCGCGCGTACCGATCTGAGCCTCGAACTCCTTCGACCCCTCGTACTGGATGTCGATGTTGTTGGCCTTCTCCCAGTCGGCCCACGACTGCTCGAGCAGGTCGGCCTCGGTGTCCTGGATGGTGCCGTAGACGGTGACGACGCCGTCGGCCTCGCCGGCGTCTCCGGGGCCGCTGCCGGTGTCTCCACCATCAGCCGAGCAGCCCGCGAGAGCGAGTCCGGCGACAGCGAGAACGGCGAGCGGTGCTGCGAAGCGGCGGTGCACAGTGAAACTCATACTTCCTCCTCGTTGAGGTTGGTGATTGCAAGGTGGATACCGCACCGTTTCGGGAACCGGTTCCACGTCACAAGCTAGGGCAACGCAACGGTCAATGCAAGCGCTTGGCATGACTGGTTGCCTAGCGAGTCCGAGTTGTTACCGGAATTGCTGGGAGCGCTCCCACGAAGTCCGCACACTAGGGGACTCGTCAACTCTGGAACCGGTTCCACAATCGCACTATGCTGTGCTCCGTCCACTCATCGGCGAAGGGAGATGCATGAGCGCGCTCAGCGACGTCGCCCGCATCGCCCAGGTGTCGAAGGCCACGGCATCCCGCGCCCTGAGCGGCAACGGCTACGTCTCCGCCGAGACGAGGGACCGAGTCGTGGCCGCCGCGGCGACCATCGGGTACGTCGTCTCGTCCAACGCCTCGAGCCTCGTCACCGGCCGCACGCGCAACGTCGGGGTGGTCATCCCCCACATCAACCGCTGGTACTTCGGCGACGTGCTCGAGGGCATCGAGTCGGCGCTCATCGCCGCCGGCTACGACCTGACCCTCTACCGGCTGAGCTCCGACGCGGCCGAGCGCCGGCGCGTCTTCGAGTACTTCCTCGTGCGCAAGCGCGTCGACGCCGTCATCGCCGTGGGCATCGAGCTCACGCCGCACGAGGTGGGCCTGCTCGGCGGGCTCGCGAAGCCGATCGTCGGCATCGGCGGGCCCATCCAGGGCATCCCCACCCTGAGCATCGACGACGTCGCGGCCGCGGCCCTCGTGACCGAGCACCTCATCAGCCTCGGCCACACGAGCATCATGCACTTCGGCGGCGACCAGCAGAGCGAGATGGACTTCCGCGTGCACTCCCAGCGCCTGGCGGGGTTCCGGCAGGCGATGGATGCGGCCGGCCTCGCGTCGGGGGACGACACGTTCCGCGCCACCGAGCTCTCGATGCCGGGCGGCTACGAGCTCGCCCTCTCGGTGCTCGCCGACCCGCGGACCCGGCCCACGGCCATCGTCGCCGGCTCGGACGAGGTCGCGATCGGCACGATAGTCGCCGCCCGCCAGCTGGGCATCCACGTGCCCGCGCAGCTCTCGGTGGTGGGCATCGACGGGCACGAGCTCGCGCCCATGTTCGGCCTCACGACGCTCGCGCAGGATCCGGGCGCCCAGGGCGCCTCGGCGGTCGAGCAGGTCATGGCCGAGCTCGACGGCGAGAGCGCGGCCGTCAGGGCCTGGACGCCCTACCCCGTGCGGCTCGAGGTGCGGTCGAGCACGACGGCCCCACTGACCGCGTAGTGCCTACCCACCCTGCTGGTGGGTATTCGAGAACCCGGCCGGCGGTCCGAAAAAGTCGCCGGCCGGGTCCTCTGGGGTCACACCTCGCGCGCCCCCGAACGGCGCCGGACGAGGCTGATCCCCACAAGCACGAGACCGAACTGCAGGAACCCGAGTCCCGCCATCGTCGGCGTCATTGTGCTTGCGCCTGTGTATGCGAGCGTGGGGAGGTCGCACAGGATGAGCTGGATGGTCCCCGAGGCGGTCAGCGTCTTGGTCGCGTTGGCCACGGTGATCGTGTAGTTGGTGCCGACCGGGAGGTCGGTGAACTGGAGGGAGGCGCTCGGCTGGGTCGCCGTGATCGTCTGGGCGGGCACCCCGGTGACCGGGGAGCCGTCGGACGTCTTCGTGACCGTCACCGTGTAGGTCTCACCCACGATGAGCTTGTTCACACCCACCGTGATCGTCGAGACCGTGAGCACCGTGCACTGCGGCTGCGTGAGGAACACGCCGGGGTTGCCGGGGCAGTCCTTGAGCGTGATGTCGGCGGCCGCCTTGATGTCGGGCAGGGCCTGGTCCACGACGAGCACCCGATAGGAGACTCCCGGCTTCAGGTTGTTCCACGTCACGACGATGGGGTTGCTGTCGACACGACCCTGCGGGGGCTGGGGGTTGTCCGCGACCGGGGCGACCACACCGTTCTCGAGGAGCGTGATCACGTACTGGCGGTAGGGGGTGATGCCCGTCACGCTCGCCGTGATCGAGGCCGAGCCACCGGGCACCGAGCACTGGGCGGGATCGATCGAGACCTCGACCTGCGTCGGGCAGCCGAGGAGCTGCACGATGGTGCTCGACTGCGGTCCGCCGGGGGTTGTCGTGTCGGTGATGGCCACCGTGTACGAGCCCGCCGGGAAGGCCGTCAGCGTGTCCGACCACGTGGAGGACGTCGCCGGAGTGAGCGCCGTCGTGTACACGGTCGGCGTGGGGTCACCGGGCGCCGTCGCGTTCTGGACGACGGTCAGGGTGTAGGAGCGACCGGGGACGAGCGTCGTGGTGTTCCACGAGATGGAGCCGTTCGGAACTCCGTTCGTCGAGGTGCACGACACCCCCGTCACGTCGACGGAGAACCGGACCGGACACGGGAGGAGTGTGACCGGGTTGCTCAGCTTCGAGGTGTTGTCGGACACGTCCAGGATGCTCACGGTGTACGTGCCGCCCGGGTTGGCCGAGAACGAGGTGGAGTAGCTCGGGCCCGCTGCCACGAACGGAGTGTCGGTCGGAGCGCCGCCGGCCGCGCTGATCAGCGACAGCACATAGTTGCGTCCGGGCACGAGGCCGGAGGCCGTCACGTTGACGAAGCCCTCTGCGGGGCCGTCCAGCGTGCACTGCGTGAGGGTGATGTCGAACACCGGATCCTCGGGGCAGCCGATCGCCAGCACCGTGTCGGAGTCGCTCAGGCCGCTCGTGGTGTCGGTGAGCGTCGCCGTGTACTCGAAGCCCGGATCGAGGTCGGGCCAGGCGTAGCTCGTGGTCTGCACGGGCTGGTCGCCGCTGTCGTAGCCGTTGGTGCCCGTGAGGCGCACGGTGTAGGCGTGCGACGGGTCGAGCGGCGAGATGGTCGCCGTCACGGTCGCGAGGTCGCCCTTGTGCATGCACTGGGTGGCCGTGACGCCGATGTCGGGCGTCGAGCATCCCTTGGTCGTGTCGGACCATCCGTAGTCCCACTCGGTGCCGTTCGTGCCGTCGGGAGCGTCGATCTGGGCGGAGAACGACCAGGCGATGCTCGGGTCGGCGAAGTAGAACCACTCGTCGAAGGTCGCGCCGAACGTGCGGTTCTCGACGCGGTCGCTGCCGTCGGGGTTGCCGCCCGTGATCGTCACGGAGACGGTGTTGACGACCGTGTCGTTGTAGTCCCAGGCCTGGACGTGCACGCCCGTGCAGTCCGAGTTGATCGCGGGGGTGTGCGCGGAGGCGGAGGACACCGCGGCGACCGCGATGCCGGAGCCCGCGAAGAGGGCGATGGCGATGCCCGCGGCCACGGCGACGCCGCCGCGTCGACGACGACCGGTCGAGCTGTCGAAGCGCTCACGGCGCAGTGAACGGAGTCGGGTGAGTAGACGCTGCATCGGGTATGCCGCTTTCGGGTAAGCAACTCCTCGCCACCTGCGGACGTCGGCGGTTTGGGGGCACGTCGGTCCGGCGGGGAGCTGATCGGGTAAGTCCGCGCGTTCGGGGGATGCGCGAGCAGTCCCCATTATGGGGGCCGCGTTCGCCCTCGCGCAACAAGAAGGGTCCGCGAAACGGGGGACAAATTGTTTCCCCAACGTCCCCCCGTGCCGACTCCGAACCACGTAGAGTCACGTGCACGTGGGAAGGGGTCTCGAGATCCGCGAGATGTATACCGCGGGCGAGGAGTCGTCGATCGACGACCTCGTCGCCCTCGCCGCGGCCGATGGCGATACGGCGATCCTCGTCCGCGCCCTCCGGATCTCCTGGACCACGCTCGTCGGCCGGCACGGCTCGCAGCTGCGCGCGATCATCGACGGGCTCGACCCCGCGCTGTGGGACGCGGACCCCTGGCTCATCGGCGCGTACGCGGCGAGCTGGCGCTCGGTGGGCTCGACGAGCCGGTCTGCCGCACTGCCCTACTTCGACGCTGCATTCAGCGCGATGTCGGATGCGACGCCGCTCGCCGCGCGCATCGGGGTCGAGCTGCACTACTCGGCGTGCCTCAGGTCGCTCGGAAGGCTCGCGGATGCCCTCGCCGCCGCCGACCGCGCGGCCGACCTCGTCGCGCCGGACACGACGATGCCGCTCGCGTGGCGCATCCGCTTCGGCGCGAAGGCCGCCCTGCAGCGCGGCATCACGCTGTACCACCTGGGTGACTACGACTCCGCCGAGACCGACCTGCGCCGCGCCGCGGGGCTCGCGGAGTCGCACATGCTGCTCGAGGAGCGCGTGGAGTGCTTCTCCGCCCTCGCGATGCTCGAGTACTCCTTGGGCGAGTTCGCCTCCGCATCGGGGTACGCGGCGCGCACGCGCGACGCTGCCGACGGCACGGGCCTGCTCGAGACGCGGTTCGGCGCCGCGGCGCTCGTCGCCGAGCTGCTCATGTGCGTGGAGCGCAACGAGCTCGACGGCGCGCTCGCACTCACCGAGCCCGTGGGCGTCGCGGCCGAGCGCAGCGACTGGGAGCCGCTCGCCTACTACTCGCGCGCGGCCGTCTCCATCATCAGCGAGACCTACGTCGAGGGGCTCGACCTGCTGCGCAGAGGGCTGCAGTCCTACCGGCAGTGGACCCCTCCCGGCTCGATCGTCACCGTCTCCGAGGGGCTGCGCGCCACACTGCTCCTCCGCCTCGGCCAGACCGACACGGCATGGGACATCCTCGGCGCGCTCGTGCCGACGCAGCACCACGCCAACTGCCCCGGCCGGTTCATCGCGCACCTCAGGTTCATCACCGGGGATTCCGCCGGAACCCTCGCCGCCCTCGCCGACTGCGTGGCGCTCGGCGACGCGCACTCGAGCCGCACGCTCGTCGACGTGCACCTGCTGCTCGCCGCCGCCCGCTACCGGCTGGGCGAGCCCGCGGTGGCCGACCTCTCCTTCGACCGGGCGCTCCTGCTCGCGTCGCACAACGGCATGCGCATCCCGTTCCGGCTCGTGCCGCAGGAGACCATGCGCACGATGCTCGAGCGCGCCACGGAACGCCCGCAGCCCGATGCCGTGCGCGACCTGTTCACCGACATCGACGACTGGGGCACCACCCACAGCAGCGACGACGGCGTGCAGCTCAGCGACCGCGAGCGCGACATCGTGCGCGCCCTCGTGCGCGGCAGCACGGTGGGGCAGATCGCCGACGAGCTCTACATCTCGGTCAACACCGTCAAGTCGCACGTGAAGAGCGTGTACCGCAAGCTCGGCGTGAGCTCGCGGCAGGCTGCGGTCAAACGCGCGAGAGAGCTCGGGCACCAGCTCTAATCACCCCTCGATCACCCGCCATTCACCCGGTTTTCCCAGTCCACATTTGGGGGGACTCGCTAGCCTTACCTCCGACATACCTCCCCCGTGGGCAGCAGCACCGCCGAGCTGTCCCTTTTACGGTGGTCCGGACCTGATCCCGGGCTGCCGAGGCGGAACACAGCAGTGGCACCCGATTGGTTACCGGGTGCCACTGTTTTTTGCCCCGGCGCTGTGCTTGTCCGGCTCCGCCGCCGCCCCTGCGGCGGAGCGTATGGAGCTCGACCGTGGTGCACGTCGGCTCCGCTGGGACACCTAAGGCTCCCTTCCTGTGGGCCTCTCCCTGCTGCCGCCCCTGGGGCTCCCGCCCCGCGGCTCCCTCCCACGGCTCCCGGCATGCGACTCCCGCCCTGCGACTCCCGCGACGGCGCCCGCCCTGCGGCTCCCTTAAAACGATCCAGAGGGCAGTTTTTACGCGCGACGGCGGACGACGAGCAGAAAGTGCGCTTTGGATCGTTTCAGGGGGCGCGCCGCCCAGGCGTGGGCGCGCCGGCAAGATGCGGGGACCGGAGGCAGGGCGCGAGGGCCGGAATGCAGGGCGCGGGGGCCCGCAGGCAGGGGGCGATGGCGGGGATGTGGGGGGCGAAGGCGGGCGCGGGGTGCGGGTGAAGGGTGCAGGGGCCGGACGGCAGGGTGCGGGGCGCAGCACGGCGGAGGGCCCACAGGCCGGCTGCGAGGGCCCGGTAGGCCGCGCCGCGAGGGCGCGGCGGATGGAGCGGCCCGCGGGATGCAGCGCCGCGCGGGATGCTGGGATCGCGCCCGCACGCGGCCACGCCGTGACCGCGAGCGCCGCCCGCCGACGCAGAACGCCGACGCAGAAGCCCCCGCAGAACGCCCACGCAGAACGCCCCCGCGTCCGAAGACGGCGGGGGCGTTCCGATGGTGACGAGAGTTACTTGAGGGTAACCGTCGCGCCAGCCTCCTCGAGGACGGCCTTGGCCTTCTCGGCGGTCTCCTTGTTCGCGCCCTCGAGCACGACACCGGGAGCGCCGTCAACGAGAGCCTTCGCCTCGCCGAGACCGAGGCTCGTGAGGGTGCGCACCTCCTTGATGACCTGGATCTTCTTGTCGCCGGCGGCCTCGAGGACGACGTCGAACGAGTCCTTCTCCTCGACCTCTTCGGCAGCGGCGCCACCGCCGGCAGCAGCCGGTCCGGCAACGGCCACGGGGGCGGCGGCGGTGACCTCGAAGGTCTCCTCGAACTTCTTGACGAACTCGCTCAGCTCGATGAGCGTGAGCTCCTTGAACGCCTCGATCAGCTGGTCACTGGTCAGCTTGGCCATGATGTATCTCCTTGTGGTTTCTGTTGGTTCTTACCGCGCGTGCTACGCGGACTGCTTCTCGCGCAGCGCGTCGACCGTGCGAACGGCCTGGGCGAGCGGTGCGTTGAACAGGTAGGCGGCACCGAACAGCGAGGCCTTGGCGGCGCCCGCGAACTTCGCGAGCAGCACCTCCCGGGTCTCGAGGTCGGCCAGCTTGGTGACCTCCGCCGCGGTGAGCGGGTTACCGTCGAAGTAACCGCCCTTCACCACGAGCAGAGGGTTTGCCTTGGCAAAGTCACGAAGGCCCTTCGCGACGGTGACAGGGTCACCGTGCACGAACGCGATCGCGGACGGACCCACGAGCTCCTCGTCGAACGACGAGATGCCCGCGGCGTTGGCCGCGATCTTGGTCAGCGTGTTCTTCACCACGGCGTACGTAGCGTTCTCACTGATCGACTTGCGCAGCGTCTTCAGCTGCGCGACCGTGAGACCGCGGTACTCGGTGAGCAGGACGGCGGTCGAGTTGCGGAACAGGTCCGTAAGCTCGGCGACCGATGCTTCCTTGTTCGCCATGGTGCTCCTCTAATGGTTGGAATCTCTCGACCATCGACAACCCGGAGCAATGAAAAAAGCCCCGGCCTAAGCACGGAGCTGGAGACGCAGTCTGGCTGCGAAAACTAACTTCATACCTGCGCTGGCGACTTCGAGAAGTCCTTAGTCCTTGCGGAACCGGCGGTCTTTGGCCTCGGCAAGACTAGGCGATCGCGGGATGCACCGCAACCTCACTCCCCGTCGGCGTCATCCTCGGGCGCCGGCCGGGCCCTCCTCCTGCGCCACGCGACGGGCACCAGGAGCACGAGGATGACGACGAGCGACACCGCGGCGATGATGCCGATGGAGAGCACGGACCCGAATGTCGCGCCCTCGTCGGCGGGCGGCGCCGCATCCTCTGACGCCGTCACGAGGCGCTGGTACGGGGCGAGCGCGGTGTCGCCGCTCACGCCGGAGGCACCCGCGACGAGCGTCGTGAGCGCGGTGCCGTCGAGGGAGAACCACGCGGAGCGGGGCTCGTCCCGCACGAGGTAGGAGGTGTCGGCCACGTCGGCGAGCGCCGTCGCGAACGCGGGGTCGGGCACGAAGTCGGCGAGCTGGGGGCGCACGGTGCCGGGGTTGATCCACACGAGCGCGACGCCGATGGCCTTGTCGGACACCGACACGGGCACCGCCCACTCGTTCGCGAGCCCCACGGGCGCGTCGGTCGCGGCGCCCGAGAGCCAGGCCGGGGTGAAGGTGAACACGCGGTCGACGGTGCCGAAGGCCGTCGTCTCGTCGAAGTCGATGCCGCCGCCGTCCGCGCCGGGGCCGAAGAAGTCGGAGAGCCCCGCGACGAGGCCGTCGGGCGCGACGACGAACGCCGCGACCTCGACGGGCACCGACCCCTCGGTGGCGGATGCGGCCGGGGCGGGGAGCAGCGCGCCGATCGCCACCAGGGCCACCGCTGCCATCCTCACGCGCACCCGACAAGTGTGCCACCGGGCGGGCCGCCCGTCGCGCAGGATCAGTGCGCGCTGCGCGCGAGCACGACGCGGAAGACCGTGCGGCCCGGCTCGCTCTCGACCTCTGCCCGACCGCCGTGCGCCTCGACGACGGCGGAGACTATCGCGAGGCCGAGGCCCGTGCTGCCCGAGGCGCGAGACCGCGAGCCGTCGCCGCGCACGAAGCGCTCGAAGATCGTGGGCACGAGGCCCGCGTCGATGCCGGGCCCGCTGTCGACGACCTCGATGACGGCGTGGGAGTCGGTCGTCGACAGGGTGGTCGTGACGAGCGTGCCCGGGGGCGTGTGGGTGCGCGCGTTCGTGAGGAGGTTGGCGACGACCTGGTGGAGCTTGGACGCGTCCCCGTCGACGAGCACGGGCTCGTCGGGGAGGTCGAGCGACCACGTGTGCTCGGGGCCGGCCGCGCGCGCGTCGCTCACGGTGTCGACGAGGAGGCGCCCGAGGTCGACCTCGAGGCTCTCGAGCGGGTGGTGCTCGTCGAGCCGGGCGAGCAGCAGCAGGTCTTCGACGAGCGCGGTCATCCTCACCGACTCCGACTCGACGCGGCTGATCGCGTGGGCGACGTCGTCGGGGAGGTCGTGGTTGCCCCGACGCGTGAGCTCGGCGTACCCGCGGATGGAGGCGAGCGGCGTGCGCAGCTCGTGGCTCGCGTCGGCGACGAAGGTGCGCACCTTGTTCTCGCTCGTCTGGCGGGCCTCGAGCGCGGATGCCACGTGCCCGAGCATGTGGTTGAGCGCCGAGCCCACGGCCCCCACCTCCGTGCTCGGGTCTGCGTCGGCCTCGGGCACGCGCACGGCGAGGGCCACCTCGCCCCGGTCGAGCGGCAGCTCGGCCACCCGGGTCGCCGTCGCGGCGACACGCTCGAGGGGCCGCAGCGCCGCGCGCACGACGATGACCGCCACCGCGGCCGCGCCGATCACGCCGACGAGGCCGATGCCCGCGACGAGGAGGCCGAGCTGCAGGGTGGTCGCGTTGACGTCGTCGAGCGGCAGGCCGATGACGAGGAAGTCGGAGTTCGTGCTGTCGCGCGTCTCGCGCGCGATGACGCGGAAGGTGCCGAGGTGCGGCCCGAGGTCGACCGTGACGGGACTGGCCCCGGGCACGATGGCGAGGAGGGCTGTGAGGTCCTCGTCCGACAGCGGCACGGGCCTGCCGTCGGCGTCGAGCACCGCCGAGTTGAATATCGCGTCGTCGCTGACGATGGCACCGAGGGTGCCCTCGGGCTGTCCGGAGAGGGCGAGGAAGTCGAGGGCCGGCGGGCGCGGCTTGTCGAACCCACCCATGTGGATGTCGTCGAACGCGCCCTGCGAGCGGTTCGTCGCCGACACCAGCTGCGTGTCGAGACGGCCCACGAGGAACGACCGCAGGGCGATGACGCTCAGGACGCCGATGACGACGGTGGCGGCGGCGAGCAGGGCGACCGTGCCGAGGACGAGCCGCCTGCGGAGCGAGAGCCGCGAGCGCCGGGTCATTCCGCCGGCTTGATCACGTAGCCGAAGCCACGGACGGTGTGGATCATCGCCGGCCCGAGCGTGTCGATCTTCTTGCGCAGGTAGGAGATGTAGATCTCGACGACGCTCGAGCGCCCGCCGAAGTCGTAGCTCCACACCCTGTCGAGGATCTGCGCCTTGCTCAGCACGCGGCGCGGGTTGCGCATGAGGAAGCGCAGCAGCTCGAACTCGGTCGCGGTGAGCTCGACGAGCACGCCGCCGCGGCGCACCTCGTAGCTCTCCTCGTCGAGCGTCAGGTCGCCCACCTCGATCATCGAGTCCTCCTGCGTCGACGAGGTGATCGTCGAGCGGCGGATGAGTGCGCGCAGGCGCGCCACGAGCTCCTCGAGGCTGAACGGCTTGGTCACGTAGTCGTCGCCGCCCACCGTGAGGCCGGCGACGCGGTCGTCGACGGAGTCCTTGGCGGTGAGGAAGAGGATGGGCACCTGCAGCCCGTCGGCGCGCAGCCGCGAGAGCACCGTGAGCCCGTCGATGTCGGGGAGCATGATGTCGAGCACGACGACGTCCGGCCGGAACTCCCGGATGACGCTCAGCGCCCGCTGCCCGTCTGACGCGAGCCGCACATCCCAGCCCTCGTAGCGCAGCGCCATCGAGAGCAGGTCGCTCAGCGAGTCCTCGTCGTCGACGACGACCGCGCGGATGGGACTCCCGTCGGCGCGCAGGATCTTGGCTGGTGCGATATCGGTCATGTCTCCAGTATTCTCCGGATCCTATGAACCGGCTGTGGATCACGCAAACATATGCAATGCACAGCTTCGCCATACACCGGCCACAGGGTGCGCCCCTAGCTTCGCTGCCATCATCGACCCCTCCCGAGGAGACCCATGTTCGGCACCTATCTCGTGCGAGAGCTGACCAACCGGCGCAAGCAGACGGCGATCATCGCCATCGGCATGGCCTTGGCCATCGCGCTCGTCATCATCGTCAACGCCATCTCCGCGGGGGTGCGCGACGCGCAGTCGAGCGTGCTCGCCTCGGTCTACGGCGTGGGCACGGACATCACCGTGAGCCAGACCCCCACCGCCCCCACGCAGGGCGGCGAGGGGATGCCGGGCGGCGGGCCGCCCGCCTTCCAGTTCGGCGCGGGCGACGGCCAGACCGCCGACGGCTCGACGAGCCTCGCGCAGGAGCGGCTGGACGCCGCCCGCGGCACCGAGACCTTCGACGCGAACGCGCTCGACTCCGTGCTGGGCGTCGACAACGTCGCCGCGGCCACCGCGACCCTCTCGCTGCAGAACACGAGCTTCAGCGGCGAGATCCCCGACTTCTCCCAGATCCAGCAGGGGCAGGATGCCTCGGGCCAGACCGGCCCGCCCGCGGGCGGCCCCGACGGCGCGGGCGGCAGCTCGTTCGACGTGAGCTCGTTCACGGTCGAGGGTATCGACGTCGCAGGAGAGCCCGTGGGGCCCCTCACGGCGGCGACCCTCTCCGACGGCCGCACCTTCACCGCCGGCGACGCGGGCCAGCATGTCGTCGTGCTCGACTCCTCGTACGCGACGAGCGCCGACCTCGCCGTGGGCGACACCGTGTCGATCGGCGGCACCGACTTCGAGGTCGTCGGCCTCGTGTCGTCGGTATCCGCGGACGCGGCCACGGCGTCGAACACGTACATCCCCCTCGATGTCGCCCAGACCCTCTCGGGCCTCGACGGCCAGGTGAGCTCGATCTACGTGCAGGCCGCGTCGTCGAACGACATCGCGCAGGTGCAGTCCGACATCGAGGCCGCACTCCCCGACGCGACGGTTAACACGCAGGCCGACCTCGCGTCGAGCGTCTCCGGCTCGCTCTCCACGGCGTCGTCGCTGCTCAGCAGCCTCGGCACGTGGCTCTCGGTGCTCGTGCTCGCGGCGGCGTTCCTCATCGCCATCCTGTTCACGATCTCCGGCGTCACGCGGCGCACGCGCGAGTTCGGCACCCTCAAGGCGATCGGCTGGAGCAACAGCCGCATCGTCGGGCAGGTCGCGGGCGAGAGCCTCGTGCAGGGCGTCATCGGGGGTGCGGCCGGCGTGGTGCTCGGACTCGCGGGAATCCTCGTGATCAACCTGTTCGCCCCCACCCTCAGCGCGTCGGCGACGACGACGCAGGCCTTCGGACCAGGAGGCCCGGGCGGCGGACCACTGGGCGGGGGTGGCGGCTTCGGCCAGGCGCAGGCCGCCGCGGCCACGACGGACGTGACGCTGCAGGCGCCCGTCACGGCAACCATCATCCTCATCGCAGTGGGACTCGCCGTCCTCGGCGGGATCCTCGCGGGCGCGATCGGCGGATGGCGGGCCTCGCGCCTGCGCCCCGCCGAGGCCCTCCGCAGCGTGGCCTAGACAGGAGAGAGACGACATGTACGAGCTGAAGGACGTCACCAAGACCTACGAGCAGTCGAAGCGAAGGGTCACGGCGCTCGACGGCGTGACCCTGAGCATCCCCGACGGGCAGATGGTCGCCATCCAGGGCCCGACGGGCGGCGGGAAGTCCACACTGCTGCAGATGCTCGGCGCGCTCGAGCGGCCGACAAAGGGCAGTGTGCACCTCGGTGCGGACGAGCTCTCGTCGATGCCCGACTCGCGGCTGTCGGGCATCCGCGCCAAAGAGATCGGCTTCGTGTTCCAGGGGTTCAACCTCATCCCGACGCTCACGGCGCAGGAGAACGTCGAGACGGCCCTCGCGCCCCTCGGCATCCCCGCGGCAGAGCGGCGCGCCCGCGCCGCCGAGGCCCTCGCGAGCGTGGGCCTGGGCGACCGCGGCAGCCACCGTCCCGGCGAGCTGTCGGGCGGGCAGCAGCAGCGCGTCGCCATCGCGCGGGCCCTCGTGAAGGAGCCGGACGTGCTGCTCGCCGACGAGCCGACCGGCAGCCTCGACGAGCAGACGCGCGACGAGCTCATGGACCTCCTCGAGGGGATCTGGCGCGACCGCGGCCTCACGCTCGTCATCGTGACCCACGACTCGGCCGTCGCGAAGCGCGCCGAGCGGCGCCTGCACATCAAACAGGGGAAGGTCACCGAGAAGAAGTAGGGCGCGCGTTGTGACCCCGGCCGTCGTCGGTCGGGGTCACAATGGCATGGTGACCCTCCACCAGCCCGAGCTCGACCTATGGGAGGTCCCTCCCACGACGCACCGGGAGAGGGTCGTCGCCCGCTCGGAGGACAGGGTCGCGTGGATCAGGGCGCGCAGCCGGGGCGTCACGGCCACCGACGTCGCGCGGCTCTCGAGCGAGCGGGCCCTCCAGTCGGTGCTGCAGGACAAACTGCTGGGCTCGGGCTTCGGCGGCAACGCGTTCACCGACCACGGCCGGGCCCGCGAGCCCGAGATCGCACGCTGGGTGCGCGCCAACCACCGCATCGAGCCGAGCTCGACCCTGTTCCACGCCCACGGCGAGCCGCTGCACCTCGCGACGCCCGACGGCGTCGCCGTGCACGACGGCGTCGTCGTGCTCTGCGAGATCAAGACCACCGGGCACGCGTGGCGGAGCATCCCGCGCTCCTACCTCCGCCAGGTCTGGTGGCAGCAGTACGTGCTCGGCGCCGAGCGCACGCTCGTGGTGTGGGAGCAGCACGAAGGCTTCGTGCCCGTCGCGGCCGAGCCCAACGTGCGCTGGGTCGAGCGCGACGACAACGAGATCCACATGCTCGTGGGGCTAGCCGACCGCCTCCTGCGGCTCATGAAGGGCGAGGCGCGCCGCTAGCACCGAGCCGAACACGACGAGCCACGCGATCGCGAGGGTCGTCGCGACGAACTCGAGCTGGCTGCCGAACGCCACCTGGAAGCGGAAGAGCGAGAACAGGCCGCCCGTGCCCGCGATGGCCGCCACGGCGATGCCCGTGGCGCGCGAGAAGATCGCGAGCACGCGGTGGTTCTGCGCGAACGACGACTGCAGCATCGCCCAGCACGCCGCCGCGAAGGCGAGCACGGCGGCGAGGGTGTGCAGGAAGTCCTGCAGGTTGAAGGTGTCGCCGTAGGGCAGCGGGCACCCGGCGGTGCACGTCACCTGGGAGGCGAAGAGGAACAGGGCGCACGCGATCCACAGCGAGACGGCCGGCGTCCACGCGCGCAGCAGGCGGGCCCGCGAGCGCACGCGGCGGCCCGCCCAGGCGATGGCCGCGCCGCCCGCCACGATGAGCAGGAGCGCCGCCTGGAACCAGCGCGCCGTCGGCATCCCCTCGGCCCCCAGCTCGCTCACGTACAGGGCGCGCGGGATCGACAGGCGGGCGGCCCAGATGATGACGAGCGCCGCGACGACGAGCAGGCAGCCCGCGACGGATGCCACGAGCTCAGCCCTGCGCAAAGGGACCTCGCAGCACCGACCACTGCAGCAGCATGATCGTCTTGGCGTCGGCGATGCGCCCGTCGTCGACCATGGCGAGGGCCTCGTCGATGCCCAGCTCGACGACCGTGATGTGCTCGCCCTCGTCGGCGAGGCCGCCGCCCGCGGTGCGGTAGGTGGCGGCGCTGTAGGGCGCAGCGTAGAAGTGCAGGCGCTCGGTGACGGAGCCCGGGCTCATGAACGCGTCGAAGACGTGGGTGACCTCGCCGACCTCGTGCCCGGTCTCCTCGACGGCCTCGCGCCGGATCGCCGTCTCGGGGTCGTCGTCGTCGAGCAGGCCTGCCGCGGTCTCGAGCAGCATGCCGTCGGGGTGCCCGTTGACATACACCGGGTAGCGGAACTGCGACGTGAGCAGAACCGTGCGCCGGTCTGCGTCGTAGAGCAGGATCGTGGCGCCGTTGCCGCGGTCGTAGGTCTCGCGCGACTGGCTCGTCCACATGCCGTCGTCGCCGCGGTAGTCGAACGTCGTGGAGTGCAGGCGGTACCAGTTGTCGCTCAGGAGCTTCACGTCGGTGACGCGCACCCGCGGGTTGCTCGTGGGCGGGTTCTCGGCGGGCACCTAGGAAGACTAGCGGCTCGCGAAATATAACAGTTGCATAACGGGGCCGGATGACGCATGCTTGCCGGACCCGAGATTCACCGCACGAGAGGAACCAGCATGCTTCCTCTTCGCCGTGTCCTCCAGCTCACCCTCGCGACGGCGACGGTGCTCTCGCTCACCGCCCTCGCTCCCCCGCCCGCGGGCTCGCGCATCACCGACTCGGCGATCCTCGCGGAGCAGGTCGCGTGGAACCAGGTCGACGCCTTCGTCGCCCGCCACCAGGGCCTCGCGGCCGAGGCCCTCGACCGCGACCCCGCGGTCGTCGCCGAGTGGTGGCGCTCGCTGCCCGAGCGCGACCGGCTGAGGATGCCCGGCCAGATGCCCGACGTCATCGGCAACCTCGCCGGGGTGGACTACGCGTCGCGCGACCGCTCCAACCGTCTGATGCTCGCGGCGCAGCTCGCCGACATGGAGCAGCTCGCCACGTACCACGCGCTCGGCGGGACCATGGCCCAGCGCTACGCGGCCCTGCAGGCGATCGACCGCGCGCTCAACTTCACGTCGGTGCCCCGCTACCTCGTCGAGCTCACCGACGACCAGCTGCCGCTCGCGGCCATCTCCATCGGAGATCTCGACACGGCGAGCATGGTCACGTTCGCCGTGCCCGGCATGGGCACCTTCACGACGGACATGCAACTGTGGACGCGCGCCGCCAGGAACATCTACGAGGCGCAGAGCGCGGCCGGGGCATCCCGCCAGGCCGTCGTCGCCTGGATCGGCTACCGCACGCCGCCCGTGGGCGTGGAGGCCACGCGCGACGCGTACGCCGACCGCGGCGCCGAGCTGCTCGAGCGCGACATCCGCGGCCTGCGCGAGTCGCGCGCGGGCGGCTACCAGCCGACGATCAACATCGTCGCCCACTCCTACGGGGCCACGACCGCCGCCAAGACGCTGCGGGCCGACCTCGGCATCCGGTCGTTCGTCATGCTCGGCCCGGCCGGCGTCGACACGTCGGTGCGCAGCACCGCCGACCTCGCCGCCCAGCTCGTCTTCACGGGCGAGGCGGCGCAAGACCTGCAGGCACGCTGGGGCCGCGTCGACCGCGCGGACCCGGCGGGGGCGGACTTCGGCGCCCTCACCCTCCCCGTCGACGGCGACACCGACGCGGGCCTGCTCGCCGTCACGGGCCACGTGCCGATCGTGCACTCGCCGTGGAACGACGACCCGGCCTCGCCTGCCTGGACCAAGTACGAGGATGCCGACGTGCGCACGCGCCTCTACGAGAACCACATGGTCTCGTTCGGCTACCTCGACCTCGGCACGCAGTCGCTCGTGGAGGTGGGGCTCGCCACCACTCCCCCTCAGCTGCGGGGCTACAGCGCCAGGAGCCTAACGAAGTCGTCCTCGTAGCGCTCGCCCACGAGGAACCGCTTGGTGCCGACGCGCTCGAAGCCCTGCTTCTCGTAGAACCGGTTGGCGCGCGCGTTCTCCTGGTTGACGCCGAGCCACACGCTCGCGGCACCGCCCGCGCGCGCGGCGTCGACGGAGGCCTCGACGAGGCGCGACGCGAGGCCGCCCCCGTGGAAGCCCTCGCGCACGTAGACCTTGCTGAGCTCGGCGGTGGGACGCACGGTCACCGCGGCCGCGACATCCTCGTCGGAGGGCTCGGCGAGCACGAGCATCGTGTAGCCGACGGCGACGCCCTCGTCCTCGGCGACGAAGAGCACGCGCGCGGGGTCGGCGAGGTAGGCCGTGAAGGAGTCCACCGAGAGATGGGCGGCGATGAAGGCGGCGATCGACTCGGGCAGCGTGTGCGGCGGGCACGCGAGCGGGAAGGTCTCGGCCGCCACCTCGGCGAGAGCGCGGGCATCCTCGGCGACTGCGCGTCTGATCATGGGAGTTCCTCCGGGATGCAGGAAAGGGGCCGACCGAAGTCGACCCCTCTCACTGGACTGCTGGTGCTAGACGAGCGAGTTGACGTCGAGCGGGATGCCGGGGCCGAAGGTCGTGGAGACCGTGCCCTTGGTGATGTAGCGGCCCTTCGACGAGCTCGGCTTCGAGCGGACGACCTCGTCGATCGCCGCCTTGATGTTCTCGCTGAGCTGGTCGGCCGAGAAGCCCGCCTTGCCGACCACGAAGTGGACGTTGGCGTGCTTGTCGACGCGGAACTCGATCTTTCCGCCCTTGATGTCGGACACGGCCTTGCCGGTGTCCTGCGTCACGGTGCCGGTCTTCGGGTTGGGCATGAGGCCGCGGGGGCCGAGCACCTTTCCGAGACGGCCGACCTGGCCCATGAGCTCGGGGGTCGAGACGGCGGCGTCGAACGCCGTGTAGCCGCCCGCCACCTTCTCGATGAGCTCGGCGCCACCGACCTCGTCGGCGCCGGCGGCGAGGGCCGCCTCGGCCGCGGGGCCGGTCGCGAACACGATGACGCGGGCGGTCTTGCCCGTGCCGTGGGGGAGGATGACCGTGCCGCGGACCATCTGGTCCGCCTTGCGCGGGTCGACACCCAGCTTGAGCGCGACCTCGACCGTGCTGTCGAACTTCTTCGACCCGGTCTCCTTCGCGACGGCGACGGCCTCGGAGGCCGTGTAGAACTTGCCGTCTTCGATCTTCTCCGCGGCGGCGCGGTATGCCTTCGACTTCGTAGCCATGATTACGCCTCCACCGTGATTCCCATGGAGCGGGCAGTGCCCGCGATGATCTTCTCCGCGCCCTCGATGTCGTTCGCGTTGAGGTCGACCATCTTCTGCTCGGCGATGGAGCGGACCTGCTCCTTGGTGAGCTTCGCCACCTTGACGGTGTGCGGGGTGGACGAGCCCTTGCCGACGCCCGCGGCCTTCTTGATGAGCTCCGCGGCGGGCGGGGTCTTGAGGATGAACGTGAAGGAGCGGTCCTCGTAGACGGTGATCTCCACGGGGATGACGTTGCCGCGCTGCGACTCGGTCGCGGCGTTGTACGCCTTGCAGAATTCCATGATGTTCACGCCGTGCTGGCCCAGCGCAGGCCCGATGGGCGGTGCGGGGTTGGCGGCGCCGGCCTGGATCTGAAGCTTGATCAGACCCGTAACCTTCTTCTTCGGTGCCATAGTTTCTCTTCTCTTCGTGCCCCACGGGGAGGCGCTCCCGTCACCCGGGTCGGGTGCGGTGGACAGTTGCGGGCGCGCGAGTGCGCCGGCACAACTTGACTAGCTTAGCCGGTGAAGTCGATTCCCACCACGCCCATGGGCCGCACGAGGCTCTCGATGACGGCGACCTCGTCGGGGGTGATCCCGTACCTCGCGTACAGGTCGGCATCCGTCCAGGGGCGGGAGAAGTCCTGCGTGGGGACGAACGTGTAGACGCGGGGGGTCGCGTCCTGCGAGGGCTTGTGCAGGAGCACGAGGAAGCGGAAGAGCCGCGTGCGGATGTACGAGATCACATTGTCGACCTCGTCCTCGGAGCGGAACGGCCCGATGTACATGTAGGTCCACGACGAGATCGACCCCGGCTCGCCCGCGAACGGCCTGCCGAGGATGGAGTGCGGGAACGAGTCGCTGCCGCTGCCCGCGCGGGGGATGAAGACCTTCCACGCGTCGACGGCATGCAGCTCCCGCCGGAGCTCGGCGCGCGGCAGATAGCCGACGCCCCCGTTGCGGTAGACCGTGAGGTCGTCGGCCCCTCGTGACGACGAGCCGCGGAAGGTCGTGTCGAGCCCGAAGGCCCCGATCGAGCTCACGAGCCCCATGAACTGCTTCTCCGCCGGCAGGGCCACGGAGCCGCCGGGGTCTGCCGACTCGACGGCCGCGACCTTCCTCAGGATGGAGACGCCCTCGTTGTAGCGGATGAACACGTCGGCCCCGGTCTCGACCAGGGGACGGGTGGCCACCGAGATGACCGTGCCCCGGTCGTGCGTCGCGACGCGCACATCGCCCGGGCTCTCCCTGTTCCAGAGCCAGTAGGAGATGCCGCCCTTGATCTGCGTGCCGGGGAACACGTCGTTCGAGTCGGGGAAGTCCTCGAGCACGCGCAGCCGCCGGTCGGCGAGCATCGACCGCCGGAACCTGTCGAGTCCCATCCCGCCCGAGAACCACCGGGAGGGCGTGACCATGACGAGGAACCGCGGCTCGAGCTTCTTCGCCTGCTCGACGAAGAGGTTGTAGATCGGCTTCGCCTGGACGCCGCTCCCCCCGGTGCTCAGCTGGTACGGCGGGTTGCCGACGATGACGTCGAACTGCAGGCCCGCCCCGACCTCCGCACCGGGGTCGGCCGGCGATCGCCCGGTGAGGTCGTCCAACCGGACGTGCCGGCGCGGGTACGGGCCGTCCGTGCCGTACGCCCACTCGGGGAAGGTGATGTGCTCGCCGGACGCATCGGTCATCGCGAGCGCGTCGCCCTGCACGATGCTGAGGTCGAGCACGCGGCGCGCGGCGCCGACCCAGGCCGCATCAGCCCCCACGAACGCCCCGAACACGCCGAGCAGGCGCTCGCGGCACTCCGCCGCGTTGTCGGGCAGCAGCTCGATGCCGTAGAGGCCGAGGAGGGCGAGCAGCGCGTCGTGGCGCGCCTCCGGCTCGCTCGAGCCGTGGCGTGCGCGCACGACGGCGAGCTTTCGCTCGAGCACGCGCACGAGGAAGTTGCCCGAACCGCACGCCGGCTCGAGGAACCGCGAGTCGATGCGCTCGGTCTCGTCCCTGACGAGGTCGAGCATGTCGTCGACCAGCCAGGCCGGTGTGAACACCTCACCGTGGTCGGAGACGCGCTGGCGCGACCTGACCAGCTTCTCGTGCGGGTGAGAGTCGGTCGGCACCGCCACAGGCTACAAGCAGCTGCCTAGAGCTTGGTGACCTGGTCGAACGAGAGCTCGACCGGCGTCTCGCGCTCGAAGAGCGAGACGAGCACGATGAGCTTGCCGCTCTCCGCCTTGATCTCGCTGATCGAGCCGGGCAGGCCCGCGAACGAGCCCTCCTTGATCGTGATGGTCTCGCCGACCTCGAAGTCGATCTCGGCCGGGATGACGCGCGCGGCGCTCTTGCCCTTGGTGGCGGAGCCCTTGGCGGCGGGGGCCTCGACGATCTGGACGAGGCTCTTGAGCATGTTGAACGCCTCGTCGAAGCGCAGCGGGCGCGGGTTGTGCGAGTTGCCCACGAAGCCCGTGACACCGGGGGTGTGGCGCACGACCGACCAGCTGTCCTCGTTGAGGTCCATGCGCACGAGCACGTAGCCGGGGATGCGCACGCGGTTGACGAGCTTGCGCTGGCCGTTCTTGATCTCGACGACGTCCTCCATGGGGACCTCGACCTGGAAGACGTAGTCCTCCATCGCCATCGACACCTTGCGGTTCTCGATGTTCTGCTTCACGCGCTTCTCGAAGCCCGCGTAGGAGTGGATGACGTACCACTTGCCCGGCTTGCCGCGCAGCTCGGTCTTGAACTCCTCGTAGGGGTCCGCCTCGAGCGCGTCGAGCTCGTCGCCCGGGTCGGGGCCGACGTAGTCGCTCACCTCGGGGGCCTCCTTGGCCTCCTCCTCGGCCTCGATGTCGGCCTCGTCGTCGGTCGCCGCGACCGAGGCGTCGGCCTCGTCGACGGAGTCGATGTCGAGGGCGTCGTCGACTATCGCGTCGGCCTCGGGGTCGATGGCGGCGTCGAGCGCCTCGAGGAGGCCGGCGAGGTCGCCCTCCTCCTCGTCATCGTCGTCGTCGACGACGTGCATGGCGACGTGCTCGGCGGCGTCCTCGGACTTGTCGGCAGCGGCGAGGGTGTTACCCGTCTGCGCCTCGTCGTCCTCAGCGGACTGCTCGGCGGCCGTCGCGATCTCGAAATCGTCGCGGGGGTTCTCAGACACGTAATTCTCTTTTCGTTGCTTGCTGGCGGCTCGCGCCGCGGAAACGTGGGCGATCAGCCCGTGATCGTGGGATCGCCGAACAGGAAGTTGACGAGAGCGCTGAACCCGAAGTCGAGCCCCGACACGAGCAGCATCATGATGACGACGAACACGAGCACGACGCCCGTGTAGCTCAGGAGCTCCTTGCGGGTGGGGGTGACCACCTTGCGGAGCTCGCCCACGACCTGGCGCAGGAAGAGCGCGACGCGCGCAAAGGGGCCGCGCCGCTGGGCGCGATCCTTCTTGGCGTTCGCTACGACGTCCTCGCTGGGCTCGTCGATAACTTTTCTGGCCACTCTCACTACCTTCCGAAACTTCGGCTAGCACGTCCCGACCCCCGCTGTCGCGAGGATGGGCCTGCAGGGCGGACAGGACTCGAACCTGCAACCTGCGGTTTTGGAGACCGCTGCTCTACCAATTGAGCCACCGCCCTTTGCTTGAGAAACACCCTCTGGGCGCGCAAAAGCTTGGCAGATTTCAACTACCTCGACCAGTGTACGTCATGCGCGGCGCACCCCGGAAAACGGGCATCCGAAGAATCTTCGTACTCCGGCGTCATAGTCGGCACCCTCCCCCGTCTCTTTGTACAAGCAGGGACCAACCATCCCCGCCGGCGGAAGCCAACCACTCCCGTCGAACGACAACCGCAGTACAGGCAACGGGCATCACGAAGCTGGATCAGGCAGTATTCGTCAACCTCAGAACCTTGAGATCGATGTAGATCTTCCGACCCAGCTTCCTCATCCCCGAAAAGGATCAGGAAGGTACCAGTCGTGTTCACAAAACACATCCCGCGCACTGGAAACCCAGTTGGGAAGTCCCACTCCGTTTTCACCCGCGTCGGCGCATCAGTCGGAGCCATCGCGCTCACCACGGGGCTCGCGCTCGCAGGCGCCCCCGCCGCATCGGCGGCCAACCCCCTCGCCTCCTGGGCGCAGGCGAAGTTCCTCTCCGGCAGCGTGCTCGGCATGAACCTCGACAGCATCGTCCAGCTCAAGCCCGCGGAGGCCGCCAACAACGGCAACCAGGACATGCAGTGGCAGGATGACCCGCTCAAGGCGGAGCTGCTCAGCACGATCCCGGTCAACACGGCGAACGGCATCCAGCTCAGCCTCGGCGACTGGCTCGACTCGGGAGTCGTGAGCCAGTACGCGCAGGCGTCGAAGGACGGCACGTCGATGGCCGCGGCGGGCGCCGCGGGCGACGACGGCGGTGTCGGCGTCGGTCCGACGGACCGCGGTGCCGCCGGCGACCTCGACCTCAACCTGACGATGCTGCTCGACCAGACCTTCGCGAGCGTCCTGACCGACCTCAAGCTCGACCTCGACGGCGTCTCGTCCCAGGCCGTCGCGCAGCTCGACCAGGCGTCGGGCGCCTACACGATCGCGGACGCCAACCTCACCTTCACGAGCCCCGCCGTGGCGGACCTCACGGAGAAGGTCGCCGCCGCGCTCCAGAGCGTCGACGACCACCTCATCGCCATCGGAAGCGATGACGGCGAGCTCGGCAACGCCATCGACAAGGTCCTCGACCCCGTGCTGGGCGCGGTGGGATCGTCCGCGAACGTCACGGTCGACATCAACGCCGACCTCCAGGACGTCGTCAACAAGCTCCTCCGGAGCAAGTACGGCAACGGCGCTGTGTCGTTCGACCTGCAGACGGGCGAGGTCCGCGTCGACCTGCAGACCCTCCTGGGCGGAGACATCAACGCCCTCGCGCCCAACACGGAGATCCTCTCCGGGCCGGTCATCAACAAGGTGCTCGAGGGTGTCACCGACACCGTCGCGACCCTCGCCGACAACATCGTCGACAAGGTGCGCGACGCCCTCCACGACGCGAAGGTCACCGTGCACGCCGACCTCGACCTGCTCTCGCCCCAGAGCGGCGGCAGCAGCAGCAGCAGCACGGTCTGCCACGTGGTCGACCTGCCCGTCGTGGGCGACATCCTCGGCGACGTGCTCGGGGGCGACCTCGGCGGCGTGGGCGACCTGCTCGACCTGCCCGGCGTGAACCAGCTCAGCGACCTCACGAACGTGCTCAGCGCGTCGCAGGTCACGGAGCTCACCCAGGCGCTCGGCGTCACCGACCTGACCCAGCTCGACGGGGCCTCGAACCTCACCCAGCTCACGCAGCTCCTGCAGAACGTGGGCAGCGGGCTGGGCGGCGGGCTCAAGGGCCTCCTCGGACGCACGCTCCCGGCTCACACGCTCGCGAAGCCGACCCTGTGCGAGGTCGTCCAGAACGTCCTGCCCGACCTGCACAGCACGGTCGCGCTCGACATCGAGGGCACCGTCGACGACCTGATCGACGGCACGGCGGTCAAGGCGAACCTCGCGGTCTCGCTCCTCGACGGCACCATCCCGGTCAACCTGGACGCGAAGGCGTTCCTGCCCGGCCTGGGCGACGGCCTCGAGAGCGGCCTGTTCGGTGAGGACGGCAGCGTCCAGACCCTCGTGGACAGCCTCAACACCGGCCTCGTCAACCCGGCGGTCGACGGCCTCCTGGGCGACGGCGACAGCGTCTCGACGGTCCTCAACGACCTCGTCTCGCTCAAGGCCAACGTGCAGGAGCTGACCCCGGCCGCGGGCGGCGGCAACATGTTCACCGAGACGGCCCTGCGCCTGACGGTCCTGCCGGGCGAGAACTCCTCGGCCAGCGCGGCCCGCGTGAACCTGGCGCAGAGCTCGGTCGGACCGAACGCCACCGTGGTGGTCCCGCCGGACTGCACGAACGGCAACTGCACGCCGTGCACCGGTGCGAACTGCTCCCCGGACCCGTGCTTCACGAACTGCGGATCCTCGACGGCCAGTGACCGCCTCGCCTACACGGGCGTCGGCATCGCCACACTGATCGCCATCATTCTCGCCCTGTTGGCAGCGGGTGCCTACCTGGCGCGAGAAGGCTACCGGCGCAATCACCCTAAGTCCCTCACCTCGGACTAGTCGGTAGCCACAGTGGCCGGGAGGTCGGTCGGTCCCCCAGGACCCGACTTCCCGGCCACTTCCCCAGGGCCGGCGCCCTGCTCCTCGGGGGAGGAGCGGGCGCCGGCCCTTCATCGTTAACTAGGCTTGGACCGTGACCGAACAGCGCATCTCCCGCCGCATCGCCGCCATCGCCGAGTCCGCGACCCTCAAGGTCGACGCCAAGGCGAAGGCGCTCCAGGCCGAGGGCCGTCCGGTCATCAGCTACGCGGCCGGGGAGCCCGACTTCCCGACCCCGCAGAACATCGTCGACGCCGCATCCCGCGCGGTGCTCGACCCCAAGAACTACCGCTACACGCCCGCGGCCGGCCTGCCCGAGCTGCGCGAGGCGATCGCCGCCAAGACCGCGCGCGACAGCGGATGGGCCGTGCCCGCGTCGCAGGTCATCGTCACCAACGGCGGCAAGCAGGCCGTCTACCAGTCGTTCGCGACGATCGTCGACGCGGGCGACGAGGTGCTGCTCCCGACGCCGTACTGGACCACCTATCCCGAGGCCGTGAAGCTCGCGGGCGGCGTGCCCGTCGACGTGTTCGCGGGGGCCGACCAGGACTACCTCGTGACCGTCGAGCAGCTCGAGGCCGCGCGCACCGAGAAGACGAAGGTGCTGCTGTTCGTGTCGCCGTCGAACCCGACGGGCGCCGTGTACTCCCCCGCGCAGACGAAGGCCATCGGCGAGTGGGCACTCGAGCACGGCATCTGGGTGATCGCCGACGAGATCTACCAGAACCTCGTCTACGACGGCGTGCGCGCGGTGTCGATCGTCGAGGCCGTGCCCGCGCTCACCGACCGCACGATCCTCGTCAACGGCGTCGCCAAGAGCTACGCCATGACGGGCTGGCGGCTCGGCTGGATGGTCGGCCCCGCCGACGTCATCAAGGCGGCCGGCAACCTGCAGTCGCACCTGTCGAGCAACGTCTCGAACATCTCGCAGCGTGCCGCGATCGAGGCGCTCACGGGCCCGCAGGACCAGGTCGAGGTCATGCGCCAGTCGTTCGAGCGCCGGCGCAACATCATCGTCGCCGAGCTGAACAAGATCGACGGCGTCGTGTGCCCGAACCCCGAGGGCGCCTTCTACGTGTACCCGGATGTCACGGGCCTCCTGAACCGCACGTGGGGCGGCGTCACGCCCACCACGACGCTCGAGCTCGCCGACCTCATCCTCGACCAGGCCGAGGTCGCGGTCGTGCCCGGGGAGGCGTTCGGCCCGAGCGGCTACCTGCGCCTCTCGTACGCGCTCGGCGACGAGCCCCTGCTCGAGGGCGTGCGGCGCCTGCAGCAGCTCTTCGCCTAGTCAGGCGAGGTGCGCGCGCGCCGCGGCGAGCACCGACGCCGCGACGGCGTCGAGCAGGTCTGAGCGCAGGTTCCACTGCTGCCAGTGCAGGTCGACCGTGACCGCCGCGCGCCGGTCGAGGTCGACGATGCGGCCGTCGGCGCGTGCCGCGTCGGACTGGGCGTCCGGCAGCATCCCCCAGCCGAGGCCGAGCATGACGGCCTGCGCGAAGTCGGCGGACGCCGGCACGTAGTGCCGGGGCGGGCTCGCCTCGCCCGCGACGGAGCGCACGTAGCGGCGCTGCAGGTCGTCCTTGCGGTCGAACTCGACGAACGGCGCGACGGCGAGGGACCCCGCGTCCACGCCCGCGGGGAACCAGCGCGCGGCGAACGCGGGCGTCGCGACGGGCCGGTACGTCATGCTGCCGAGCGGCGTCGACGTGCATCCCGGCACGGGCGCCGCGCGCGAGGTGACCGCGGCCATCACCACGCCCGACGCGAGCAGGTCTGCCGTGTGCTCCTGGTCGTCGCGGTGCAGGTCGACCGTGATGGCGTGCTCGGCGCACACCGCGGCGAGCGCGGGCAGCAGCCACGTCGCCATCGAGTCGGCGTTGACGGCGATGGGCACGGTGAAGGATGTCGCGCTCTCGAGCCCGAGCTGCCCGGCCGCGTCGTGCTCGAGCAGGGCGAGCTGCCGCGCGAGGCGCACGAGCGGCTCGCCCGACCCGGTGGCGCGGATGGGCTTGCCCCGAACGACGAGCACGCGGCCGAGCTCGTGCTCGAGGGCCTTGATGCGCTGGCTCACCGCCGACGGCGTGACGCCGAGCCGCGCCGCGGCGGCGTCGAAGGTCCCGGCGTCGACGACGGCGGCGAGCGTCTCGAGCTGGTCGCGCTGCGGCTTCATCATTAACGACTCTAATGGTGCCGCAGAACTATTAGCTGGAGTTGTGTTCCTCGGCATCCTAGATTCGGCTGGTGATCACCGCTGCACTCGCGGGCCTCGGGCTCGGCTTCTCACTCATCGTCGCGATCGGCGCCCAGAACGCGTTCGTGCTGCGTCAGGGGCTGCTGCGCGAGCACGTGCTCGTGGTCGTCGCGATCTGTGCACTGTCCGACATCGTGCTCATCGGGCTCGGCATCGCCGGCGCGGGCGCGGTGTTCACGGCGGTGCCGTGGCTCGTAGAGGTCGTGCGGTACGCGGGCGCCGCGTTCCTGCTCGTGTACGGGCTGCTCGCGGCGCGGCGCGCCTGGCGCCCCAAGGCCCTCACCGCCGCGGCGTCCTCGTCGGGGGCGTCGACGCTCGCCGTCGCGGGCACGGTGCTCGCCCTCACGTGGCTCAACCCGCACGTGTACCTCGACACGCTCGTGCTCCTCGGCTCCGTGGGCAGCACGCACGGCGACGACCGCTGGGCGTTCGGCGTCGGTGCGGCGATCGCGAGCGTGCTGTGGTTCACGCTCCTCGGCTTCGGCGCGCGGTTCCTCGCGCCCGTGTTCGCGCGGCCGCTCGCGTGGCGCATCCTCGACGCCGTCATCGCCGTCGTGATGATCGCGCTCGCCGTCTCGCTCGTGCTGCCGCACTAGGCATCAACCGGTCGGTGGATGCCGGGTTCATCCGGTGCACGGCTGCCGCCGGGGCGCGCTCCGGGCCAGCATGGAGCCATGACATCAACCGAACCGGTCGTGCGGGTGCGCGACCTCCGCAAGAGCTACGGAGCCTTCACCGCCCTCGACGGCGTGAGCTTCGACATCGGACGAGGTGAGACGTTCGCGCTGCTCGGCCCCAACGGCGCGGGCAAGTCGACGACCATCGAGATCCTCGAGGGCTACCGCGACCGCACGGGCGGCGAGGCGAGCGTGCTCGGCACCGATCCCGGCAAGGGCGGCCTCGACTGGAAGGCAAGGCTCGGCATCGTGCTGCAGTCGTCCGGCGAGAGCGGCAACGTGACCGTGCGCGAGCAGCTCGCGCACTTCGCGGGCTTCTACCCGCACTCGCGCGACGTCGACGAGGTCATCGCCGCCGTCGGCCTGCAGGACAAGGCGAAGACCCTCATCCGCCGCCTCTCGGGCGGGCAGCGCCGCCGCGTCGACGTCGCGCTCGGCATCATCGGCCGGCCCGAGCTGCTGTTCCTCGACGAGCCCACGACGGGCTTCGACCCCGAGGCCCGCCGGCAGTTCTGGGACCTCATCCTCACCCTCAAGGCGGAGGGCACGACGATCCTCCTCACCACCCACTACCTCGACGAGGCCGCCCAGCTGAGCGACCGCGCGGGCGTCATCGCGGGCGGCCGGCTCATCGACATCGGCGCCATCGACGAGATCGGCGGGCAGGATGCCCGCATCCCGGTGGTCCGCTGGCGAGACGGGGGCGTGCTCCACGAGGAGCGCACCACCACCCCGGGCGCGGTCGTCGCACGGCTCGGGGAGCCCGACGCGCTGGAAGTGATCCGGCCCTCGCTCGAAGACATCTACCTCGACCTCGTAGGAGCACAGTCATGAACACGATCGCACTCGGCGCGAGCCGCATCCGCTACGAGGTGACCACCTACTTCCGCCAGGGGGACTCGGTGTTCTTCACCTTCCTGTTCCCCCTCGTCATGCTCACGATCTTCTCGGTCGCGTTCAGCGAGCAGAGCTTCGGCCCTCCCGGCGCCGAGATCAGCGCAGCCGCCTTCTACCTGCCCGGCATGCTCGCGGCGGGCCTGCTCCTGAGCGGCCTGCAGAACATGGCCATCGACATCGCGGGCGAGAAGGGCGACGGCACGCTCAAGCGCCTGGGCGGCACCCCGCTGCCGGTGCTGAGCTACTTCATCGGCAAGATCGGGCAGGTGTTCGTCACGGGCATCCTGCAGGCCGCCCTGCTCCTGCTCGTGGCGCGGTTCGTCTTCCAGGTCGAGCTGCCGACGGAGCCCGAGGCCTGGCTCACGTTCGCGTGGGTGTTCGTGCTCGGCGTCACGACCGCCGCAATCCTCGGCATCGCGCTCAGTGGGCTGCCCCGCAGCGGCAAGAGCGCGACCGCGGTCATCATCCCGATCGTGCTCGTGCTGCAGTTCATCTCGGGCGTCTACCTCGGCTTCTCCCAGCTGCCCGAGTGGCTGCAGCACGTCGCGAGCGTGTTCCCGCTCAAGTGGATGGCGCAGGGGATGCGCGCGGTCTTCCTCCCCGGGTCGTTCGAGTCGGTCGAGCCGGGCGGGGACTGGAACCTCGTGGGCGTGGCCGTCGTCACGGGCATCTGGTTCGTCGCGGGACTCATCGTCACGCGCCTCACGTTCCGCTGGATCCGCAAGGATAGCTAGGTGACGGAACGCCGCTGGTGGCACGTCGCGGTCGTCGGGATCGCGGCGCTGCTCACCGTGCTCGCCCTCGTGAACGGGGAGCCCGTGGCGGTGGGGGCGGCCGTCGTCATCCTCGTCGCGTGGTTCGCGGCCGGACAGTTCCCCGCCCGCGTGCCGCGCACGGTCTTCCTGGTCGTGCTCATCGTCGCGAGCGGCGTGGGCACCGCCTTCGACCCGAGCTTCGCGACCGTGCAGTGCGTGGCCTATCCGCTGCTGTGGACGAGCACCGAGGGCCGGGCGCAGGGGATCGTCGGCAGCATCATCCTCTCGGCGAGCGTGGGGTTCGGCACGTGGTGGAGCACGGGCTCGGTCGTGCAGGCCCTCGCCGTGCAGGGCATCTCCCTCGCGCTGAGCATCGGCCTCGGGCTGTGGATCACGAGCATCGCCGACCAGAGCCACGAGCGGAAGCGCCTGCTCGACGAGCTGCGCTCCGCCCAGGAGCGCCTGAGCGCGCTCGACCGGCAGACGGGCATCACGAGCGAGCGCGAGCGGCTCGCGCGCGAGATCCACGACACCATCGCGCAGGACCTCACGGGCATCGTCATGCTCTCCCAGCGCGCTCAGCGCGAGCTGGCCACGGGCGGGGGCGCCGCCGAGACGCTCGGGCTGCTCGAGGAGAGCGCGAGGACCGCCCTCGCCGAGACACGCGCGCTCGTGGCATCCAGCGCCCCCGTCGCGCTCGAGAGCGGCGGAATCGCCGACGCCCTGCACCGGCTCGCCGCGCGCTTCGAGCGGGAGACGGGGATGACCGTCGCCGTGCGCGCCGACGTGCCGGCCCTCGACCGCGACACCGAGGTCGTGCTGCTGCGCTGCGCCCAGGAGGCGCTCGCCAACGTGCGCAAGCACTCCGGGGCCTCGAACGTCGAGCTCGACGCGTTCGCGGGCGACGGCTCCGTGGGCCTGCGCGTGTCCGACGACGGCACGGGCTTCGACCCCGCGGCGGCCGCGGACGGCTTCGGCCTCTCGGGCATGCGCGAGCGCCTCGCCCTCGTGGGCGGCGCGCTCGAGGTCACGAGCTCGCCCGCCGGAACCCTCCTCACCGCGACACTGCCTCTGGGGGTTACGGCATGATCCGCGTGCTCGTCGCCGACGACCATCCCATCGTGAGGGGCGGCATCGTCGCCCTGCTCTCCGCCGCCGACGACATGACCGTGGTCGGCGAGGCGTCCGACGGGCTCGAGGCCGTGCGGCTCGCGGCTGAGCACACGCCCGACGTCGTGCTCATGGACCTGAGGATGCCCGGCATCGACGGCGACGAGGCCACGGCCCGCATCCTCGCCGCGACACCGTCGGCACGCATCGTGATCCTCACGACGTACGAGTCGGATGCGAGCATCCTCACCGCCATCGAGGCGGGCGCGAGCGGCTACCTGCTCAAGGCCGCGCCGCAGGAGGAGATCCTCGCGGGCGTTCGCTCGGTGGCGCGCGGCGAGGTCGCGCTCGCGCCGTCGATCGCCGCGAAGCTCGTGCAGCGCGTCGCCCGGCCCGCGGTGACCCTCAGCCCGCGCGAGACCGAGGTGCTCTCCCTCGTCGCGCAGGGCTCGAGCAACCCCGAGATCGCGCGGCAGCTCTTCCTGAGCGAGGCGACCGTCAAGACGCACCTGCTGCACGTGTTCGAGAAGCTCGGCGTGGGCGACCGCACGCGCGCGGTGACGCGGGCGATGGAGCTGGGGCTGCTCTAGCGCCGCCCTTTCCCCCAGCTGCCACTGTTCCCCGCCGGAGGCTTGCCCAACGCCATACATTCGGAAGGGGCCCGAACAAATGTAGGGCGTTGGGCAAGGCGCGCGACGGGGAGTGCCGCCGCCGCGGGCGAGCAGCGGCAGCCGCGCGTTAGAGCTCGACGCCTACCGCCACGGGCTCGGGCTGCAGGTCGACGCCGAAGCGCGCGAGCACCATGGCACGGATGTACCGCGCGAGCTCGCCGACCTGCTCTGCGGTGCCGCCGCCGCGGTTCGTGAACGCGAGGGTGTGCTTCGACGAGATCGCGATGCGCGAGCCGGGCAGGCTGAAGCCCTTGCCGATGCCCGCCTTCTCGATGAGCCACGCCGCGCTGAGCTTCACGACGACGTCGTCGACGAGCCACTGCGGGGTCTCGGGCGGCAGGCCGCGCGCGAAGTTCTCGCTCACGATGGGGTTGGTGAAGAACGATCCGCAGCTCACCGAATCCGGGTCGGCGGGGTCGAGCACCATGCCCTTCGAGGCGCGCAGCGCGAGCACGCCGTCCCGGATCGCGGCGACGGGCGCCGACTCCACGCCGAGGGCCGACGCGAGCTGGGAGTAGCGGATGACGCCCTCCGCGCGCTCCTCGAGGCGCAGCTCGACGGCGAGCACGACGCCCTGCCGCCCGGCCTTGATGTCGGACATGCGGTAGCCGAGCCCGAGCTCGGCGGCGGGGATGCGCTCCTGCTCGCCCGTCACGTAGTCGAGGAACTCGACGGCCACGAGCACGTCGGAGAGCTCCTGCCCGTACGCGCCGATGTTCTGGATGGGAGCCGCGCCGACCGATCCGGGGATGCCGCTGAGCGCCTCGATCCCCGACCAGCCCTGCGCCACCGCATGGGCGACGAGGCCGTCCCACGACTCCCCGGCCTCGACGCGCAGCAGCACGCCCTCGCCGTCGAGCCGCTCCACGCCCCGGGACGCGGCGAGGATGACCGTGCCCGGGAATCCCGCGTCGGAGACCACGACGTTGCTGCCGCCGCCCAGCACGAGCCACTCGCCCGAGCCCCACGCCTCGAGTGCGGCATCCCGCAGCTCCTCGCGCGTGGAGGCGGTCACGACGGAGTCCGCCGCACCGCCCACGCGCAGGGTCGTGAGCTCGGAGAGCATCACGTGAGGCTGACCCTCACCTGGGCCTTGCCGAGCACCGTCTGGTCGGCGAACGTGACCGTGAGGTCGATGCGGGTCTCGTTCTCGTCGACGGCGCCGACCTTCGCCACGACGGTGACCGTCGCGCCGGACTCGGGGTCGACGACCACGGGACGCGTGAAGCGCACCCCGTAGCCGAGCACCACGCCGCGGTTGTCGAGCCAGTCGACGACGGGCTGCACGGCGAGGCCCATCGTGAGCATGCCGTGGGCGAGGACGCCCGGCAGGCCGACGGAGGCCGCGACATCGTCGCGGTAGTGGATGGGGTTGAAGTCGCCGGAGGCCCCGGCGTAGCGCACGAGCGAGTCGCGCGTGAGCTCGAACGTGCGCTCGGCGACGATGTCTCCGACGTCCATCAGGCGTCCCCCCTCACGACGAGCGTCGACGTCGCGGTCACGACGTGCGAGCCGTTCGCGTCGACGATCGTCGACTCAGCGGTGACCATGTCGTTGCCGCCGAGCGACTTGATGCTCGTGACCGCGAGGGTCGCGACGAGCTCGTCGCCCGCGACGATCGGGCGCGTGTACGAGAACGACTGCTCGCCGTGCACGACGCGCGAGAAGTCGATGCCCCCGTCAGGCTCGGCGAGGAGCTGGGCCAGGGTGGCCTCCTGCACGACCACCGGGAACGTGGGCGGCGCGACGACATCGTCGTACCCGGCGTCGCGCGCGGCGGCGTCGTCGAAGTTGAGCGGGCTCGTCGCGAAGACCGCGCGGGCGAACTCCCGCACCTTCTCCCGGCCCACGAGGTAGGGGGCGGTGGGGGCGAACTCCCGGCCCACGAGATCTGGATTCACTGGCACGCAGCAAGCCTAACGAGTGCGCTTCCTGCGAGTTCGCCGCACCCCCCTCGACAACGTTCGGCGGGAGGCGTTTACTCATCGGTACCACAGCTTTCACTGACGAAAGTGAGGAGCACCACATGACCATCACCACCCCCCACACCCGCTCCACGATCCAGTGGACGGCCGTGCAGTCCGGCCTCTGGGTCGGCAAGCTCGACGGCGAGTTCGCGGGCATGATCGAGGCCCGCCGGGGCACCGGGTTCGCGGCGACCACGCGGCTCGGCAAGGAGCTCGGTATGTTCCCCAGCATCGAGGCCGCGAAGGCGAGCTTCACCCCGAGATAGCGGTCGCGATTCCGCCCTAGACTGGCGCTCTCATCCCGAAAGACCGGAGCACCAGTGTCCACAGCAGACGCGACCACCGACGCCCCGAAGGGCGGACTCACCTTCCTGCGCACCAACATGGAGGTGATCATCGCGATCCTCCTGGGCATCGTGTCGATCGCCACCGCGTACGTCTCGTTCCAGAGCTCGCTCTACGGCGGCGTGCAGGCGCAGAACTACACCAACGGCACCAACCAGCGCACGTCGGCCGAGTCCCTCTACCTCGAGGCCAACCAGCAGTACGTCCAGGATGCCCAGCTCTGGCAGACCCTGAGCGAGCTGCGCCTCGACATCGCCAACCCCGACCCCGCCATCGCCGACGCCGCGCAGATCAAGTACGACACGATCTACTTCCAGTCGGTGTCCGAGGACTTCGACGGCGCCATCCAGCGCGCCGACGCCGAGAACGAGGCCAACCCCGACTTCTACGTCGACCCGAGCAACGACGAGGACTACCAGAACGCCCTGTTCGGCACCTACGCCGACGAGAAGGAGCAGGCCGACGCGAAGATCGCCGCGGGCGACCAGGCCAACGCGTTCGGCGACCGGCTCACGCTCGCCACGGTCATCATGGCGGTCTCCCTGTTCCTCCTCGGCATCGCGGCAGTCGTGTCCGCGTTCCGGGTGAAGGTCATCATGGGCGGCATCGGCGTCGTGATCTTCGTCGCCGCGGTCGTCATCGCCGCGGCGGTCCCGGCGCTGCCGCTCTTCTAGCGGCCCCAGGCGTCGCGCTCGTCCTCACGCGGGGCGAGCGCGACGCCGCTGCCATCTGACCGCGTGGTCACATAGTCCTGCTAGGGTCACGACGTGAGCACCGCAGCGGACGGACGGCGTCGTCGCACGGTCGCCTCCCGCACGGCCATCCTCGAGGCGGCTGAGCGCCTGTTCGGCGAGAGCGGGTTCACGTCGACCTCCCTGCGCGGCATCGCCGCCGCCATCGGGATGAGCCACGCGGGCGTGATGCGCCACTTCGCCTCGAAAGGCGATCTGCTGCTCGCCGTGCTGCAGAAGCTCGAGCCCGGCAGCGACGTGTTCGCGCTCATGGCCGCGCCCGCCCTGCCGCGTGACGAGCTGCTCCGCCTGCTGCTCGAGCACACGGCGAACCAGAAGGCGGCCCTCAACCTGCGCATGGTGCTGCTCGGCGAGGCCACCGATGCGACGCACCCCGCGCACGGGTTCGTCCGAGATCGGCTGGAGCTCGTCGAGTTCGAGCTCGGCCTCACGATGGGCACCGACGGAGTAGACCTCCTCGCCGTGTGGAACGGGCTGCAGCTCATCCATCGCTACGTGCCGTCGATCGACCCTGTCACCATCGGCATGCGACATGCGGACGCGGCGGCGCCCCCCGCCGGAGCGCCGGCCGCGACCATCATCGCACCGCTCAAGCACGGGGCCGCGGCGACCCCCGTCACGCGACGTGCGCAGATAGTGGCGGCCGCGACGAGAGCCTTCTCACGTGCCGGCTACCGGTCCACGAGCCTGCGCGACATCGCGTCGGAGCTCGGCCTCTCGCACACCGCCCTGCTGTACCACTTCCCCAGCAAGGAGAGCCTGCTCGAGGCCGTGCTCGACGAGCGGGACCGCGACGAGAGCCTCCCCTGGTCGATCGGTGACGGACCGCTCGACTACCTCAACGGGATGTACCTCCAGGCCCTGCACAACGTCACGGAACCGGGCCTCTCGCGCCTCTACTCGACGCTCGCGAGCGAGGCGACCGACACGCGCCACCCCGCCCACGACTACTTCGCCCAGCGGTACCTCCGCTTCCACGCCGCACTCGCCCGGGTCCTGGTCGTGCTGGGCGAGCAGGGGCTCGCCCGAGACGACCTGGATGCCGAGGGCGAGGCATGGGCCCTGATCGCCCTGTGGGACGGGCTGGCCCTCCGCGGGTTCTACAGCGCCGACGGACGAGGCCTGCCCGAGAGGGTGCGCAGCCGCATCAACTCCTTGCTGCGCGTGCACATAAGCAGCACCGATATAACGGTTGACCAAGATCGGGCCAGACGGCCTGACCGCGTGGTAACTTAAGGCGTCGGTCGTCGGCCTGGTCACGGATCCCCGGTCGCCGGCCGACACTCCTTTAAGCTGGGGGCAATGCTTACCGTCAAGGCCTACGCCGCCCCCTCAGCCACCGAGCCCCTCGTCCCCACCACCATCGAGCGCCGCGACGTCGGCGCCAAGGATGTGCTGATCGAGATCCGCTACGCCGGCATCTGCCATTCCGACATCCACACCGTGCGCGGAGAGTGGGGCGACATCGCCTACCCGCAGGTCGTCGGCCACGAGATCGTGGGCGTCGTCACCGAGGTCGGCTCCGAGGTCACGGGCCACAAGGTCGGCGACCGCGTCGGCGTGGGCTGCATGGTCAACTCGTGCCGCGTGTGCGAGAACTGCCTCGCCGGCGAGGAGAACTACTGCCTCGAGGGCAACACGGGCACCTACACCGCCGTCGACCGCGACGGCACGATCACGCAGGGCGGCTACTCGACCCACATCGTCGTCGACGAGGACTTCGTGCTGCGCGTCCCCGAGTCGATCCCCTACGAGGCTGCCGCGCCCCTCCTGTGCGCCGGCATCACGACCTACTCCCCGCTCGCGCACTGGAAGGCCGGCCCCGGCAAGCGCGTCGCCGTCGTGGGCATGGGCGGCCTCGGCCACATGGCCGTCAAGTTCGCGCACGCCATGGGTGCCGAGGTGACCGTGCTCTCGCAGTCCCTCAGCAAGAAGGACGACGGGCTGCGCCTCGGCGCCGACCACTACTACGCGACGAGCGACCCGTCGACCTTCGCGGAGCTCAAGAACGAGTTCGACATCATCATCAACACGGTGAGCGCCGAGCTCGACATCAACGCCTACCTGCGCCTGCTGCGCCTCAACGGCACGCTCGTCAACGTGGGCGCCCCGCCCGAAGCCCTCGGTATCAAGGTGTTCACCCTCTTCGGCAACCGCCGCACCTTCGCGGGCTCGAGCATCGGCGGCATCCGCGAGACGCAGGAGATGCTCGACTTCTGTGCGGAGCACGGCATCGCCGCCGAGGTCGAGGTCATCGACGCCGACTACATCAACGAGGCCTACGAGCGCGTGCTGACCTCCGACGTGCGGTACCGCTTCGTCATCGACATTGTCAGTATGAGGTAGCAGCATGGGGGTCATGGACCTCCTCGACTGGATGCTCGACACCGATCCGGCCCTGCGCTGGCAGGTGCAGCGCGACCTCGCCCACGAGCCCGAGGCCGTGTGGCAGGCGACTCGCGCGCGCGTGCCCCTCGAGGGGTTCGGTCGCGCCCTGCTCGACAGGCAGGATGCCGACGGCCAATGGGCGGGCGGCGCGTTCTTCCCGGCCGGCTTCTTCGACCTCACCGACGAGCAGCGCGGGCCGGGCCAGCCGTGGACGGCCACGACGTGGGCCCTCAACGACCTTCGCCTGTGGGGCGTCGACGCCTCCGCGATGGGTGACACCGCGGCGAAGGTCGGCGCGAACAGCACGTGGGAGTACAACGACGGCCCCTTCTGGGAGGGCGAGGTCGACGTGTGCATCAACTCGTGGACGCTCTCGAGCGGCGCGTGGCTGAGCGCCGACGTGTCGACGATGGTCCGCTGGTTCGCCGAGCACCAGATGGACGACGGCGGCTGGAACTGCGAGTGGGAGGAGGGGTCGGTTCGGGGCTCGTTCCACTCGACGCTCAACGCGCTGCGGGCCATCCTCTACTACGAGCAGATCACGGGCGACACGTCGCTGCGCGAGGCGCGCCACCGCGGCGAGGAGTACCTGCTCGCACGGCGCCTGCTCTACCGCCTCTCGACGGGCGAGCTCGTGGGCGACTTCGTCACGCGGTTCACCTACCCGTTCCGCTCCTACTACAAGGCGCTCACGGCCGTCGACTACTTCCGTGAGGCGTCGCTGCACGACGGCGTCGAGCCCGACGCGCGCATCGCCGACGCCGTCGACGTCGTGCGCCGCAACCGCCAGCCCGACGGCACGTGGCTGCAGCAGCCGCGGCATCCCGGCGCCCAGTGGTTCGAGTACGACGTGCCCGAGGGCGAGCCGTCGCCCTGGCTCACGTTCTACGGAACCCGCGCGCTCGCGTGGTGGGACGCTAGCACTCCACGACGTTGACGGCGAGACCGCCTTCGCTCGTCTCCTTGTACTTGGTCGACATGTCGATGCCCGTCTGCCGCATGGTCTCCACGACGGTGTCGAGCGACACGTAGTGCGACCCGTCGCCGCGCAGCGCGAGCCGCGCGGCGGTGACGGCCGTGGACGCGGCTATCGCGTTGCGCTCGATGCACGGGATCTGCACGAGCCCGCCGACGGGGTCGCACGTGAGGCCCAGGTGGTGCTCCATCGCGATCTCTGCGGCGTTCTCGACCTGCTGGGGAGTGCCGCCCATCACCGCCGTGAGGCCGCCCGCGGCCATGGCGCACGCCGAGCCGACCTCGGCCTGGCAGCCGCCCTCGGCGCCCGAGATCGAGGCGTTGGCCTTGAAGAGCGACCCGAGGGCCGTCGCCGTAAGCAGGAACTCGCGCATGCCCTCGCGGGGGTCGTCCGCGTCGCACACGAACTCCGCCCAGTAGCGCGCGACGGCCGGCAGGATGCCCGCGGCCCCGTTCGTCGGAGCGGTGACGACCCGTCCCCCCGAGGCGTTCTCCTCGTTCACCGCGAGGGCGAACGTGCCGAGCCAGTCGCCCGGAAGCGCCGTGCCCGTGCCGGCCTCGCCCTCGAGCTGCTCGCGGATCGCGCCTGCGCGACGGCGCACCTGCAGCAGGCCCGGGAGCAGCCCGGTCGCGTGCAGGCCCGCATCGATGCAGCCGGTCATGGCCGACCAGATCGCGTCGAGCTGCGCGTCGACCTCGGCGCGCGAGCGGCGCGACTCCTCGTTGAGGCGCGCGATGCCGGCTATCGAGAGCCCGAGCTCGCCCGCGAGCGTGAGCAGCGTGTCGGCCGAGCGGTACTGGATCGGGTAGACGTGGTCGTGGGCGTGGGCATCCTCGCCCTCCCGCCGGATGAAGCCGCCGCCGATCGAGTAGTAGGTGTCGCTCGCGAGCAGCGCGCCCGCGGCGTCGCGGGCCGAGAGCGTCATGGCGTTGGGATGCCCGGGCAGGCGTGTGAAGGGCTCGAACGTGATGTCCTTGCGCACGAACATGACGGGGTGGCTGCCGGCCAGCTCGAGCGTGTCGCCGTCCTGCCAGCCGGACCAGCGCTCGCGCACCGCCGCGGGGTCGACCGTCTCGGGGGCGAGGTCGGCGAGTCCCGCGACTATCGCGTCCGGGGTGCCGTGGCCGATGCCCGTGGCGCCGAGGGAGCCGTAGAGCACGCAGCTCACGCGGGCGACCCGCTCCAGGGTGCCGCCCGCGCGCAGGCGGTCGGCGAAGTCCCGTGCGGCCCGCATGGGGCCGACGGTGTGCGAGCTCGAGGGTCCCACTCCGATGGAGAACAGCTCGAACGCCGAAACGTACGCCGTCACGCCCCCCACGCTACGCCACGGAGCCCCCGAGGTCACGGATGGTGGCCCCGGAGGCTCCGGCGGGAGGAGGGTCAGCTGACCTTCCGACGGTAGGTCACCATCGCCACGACGTACGTGACGACGAGGATGCCGACGCACCACGCGAGCGCGATCCACAGGTCGCCGCCCACGTGCTCCCCCGCGAACAGCGCGCGGATCGAGTCCACTATCGACGTGACGGGCTGGTTCTCGGCGAACCAGCGGACCGGCCCCGGCATGGTCGCCGTCGGCACGAACGCCGAGCTGATGAACGGCAGGAAGATGAGCGGGTACGAGAACGCGCTCGCGCCGTCCACCGACTTGGCGGTGAGGCCCGGGATGACCGCGAGCCACGTGAGGGCGAGGGTGAACAGCACGAGGATCCCCGCCACCGCGAGCCACTCGAGCACCCCCGCGCCCGTGCGGAACCCCAGGGCGAACGCGACGCCCACGACGAGGGCGAGCGAGACCACGTTCGCGACGACCGAGGTGAGCACGTGCGCCCACAGCACCGACGAGCGCGCGATGGGCATCGACTGAAACCGCTCGACGATGCCGCCCTGCATGTCGAGGAACAGGCGGTAGGCCGTGTACGAGATGCCCGACGCGACGGTGATGAGCAGGATGCCCGGCAGCAGGTAGTTCACGTAGTTGCCGCCGCCCGGACCCGAGCCCGTGTCGATCGCGCCGCCGAACACGAACGTGAACAGCAGCAGGAACGCGACGGGCATGATCGCCGTCGTGATGATCGTGTCGGGGCTCCGCACGATGTGCGTGAGGGAGCGGCCCGTGAGGGTCGCGGTGTCGCCGATGACGTGGGTGCTCATGCCGCCTTCTCCTGGTTCTCGCCCGTGATCGCGAAGAAGACCTCCTCGAGCGTGGGCTGCTTCTCGACGTACTCCACCGTCGCGGCGGGGAGGAGCTTCTTGAGCTCCGCCAGGGTGCCGTCGACGATGATGCGGCCCTCGTGCAGGATCGCGATGCGGTCCGCGAGGTGCTCGGCCTCCTCGAGGTACTGGGTGGTGAGCAGCACGGTGGTGCCGCCGTCGGCGAGCTGCCGCACCGTGCGCCAGACCTCCTGCCGCGCCTCCGGGTCGAGGCCCGTCGTGGGCTCGTCGAGGAAGATGACCGCGGGCTCGCCGATGAGGCTCATCGCGATGTCGAGGCGGCGGCGCATGCCGCCCGAGTACGTGGCGGCCTTGCGCCCGCCCGCCTCCGTGAGGGAGAAGCGCTCGAGCAGCCGGTCCGCGATCGCCCCGGCCTCCGGCAGGTGCCGCAGGCGCGCGACGAGCACGAGGTTCTCGCGGCCCGTGAGCCGCTCATCCACCGCCGCGAACTGGCCCGTGAGGCTGATCGCCTCGCGCACCTCCTGCGGCCGGGCCGCGACGTCGATGCCGTCGATGGTCGCGGTGCCGCCGTCGGCGGCGAGCAGGGTCGAGAGGATGCGGATGAGCGTCGTCTTGCCCGCGCCGTTGGAGCCGAGCAGCGCCTGCACGGTGCCGCGCTCCACGGAGAGGTCGACGCCCTTGAGCACCTCGAGCTTCTTGTAGCTCTTGGTGAGCCCCGCGACCTCGATCATGACTCAGCCGCCTTGTCGATGGAGCGCGTGAGGCGCTCGCGCTCCTTGGCGATCCAGCCGCCGTCGGAGTACGTCTTCACGAACTCGTCGACGAACTCGACGGGGGTGTCGCCCACGATGTCGCGGATGGGCGTCTCGTCGGCCGCCGCGCGCTCGAACAGGTCGGCGAGGTCGTCGAACATGACGGCCGCGCGGCTCCAGTCGGCGGGGGTGTCGCCCGAGTGCATGAGGTAGCGCTCGATCGCGTCGACCGCCGTGCGGTAGTTCTCGGGGAGCGCCTTGACGCGGGCCTTGTACGCGCGCCACTGCTTCTTGTCGTCGATCGAGCCGATGACGAGCTCGAGGATGTTCTTTGCCATTGTCATTTCCCTTCGGTGCGGAGCTGCTCGAGGCGGTCGGCCAGGAAGCCCCAGTTGGTCCAGAAGTCGTCGAGGTACTCGCGGCCGGCGGCGTTGAGCGAGTAGACCTTGCGGGGCGGGCCCTTCTCCGACGCGACCTTCTCGACGTCGACGAGCCCGCGCTGCTCCACACGGACGAGGAGCGCGTAGACGGTGCCCTCCGCGATCTCGGTGAACCCCTGCTCGCGCAGCCACGCGGTGATCTCGTACCCGTAGGCCGCACGGCCCGCGAGGATCGCGAGCACGACGCCCTCGAGCGTCCCCTTGAGCATCTCGGTGATCTGCTTGGGCACGGTGCCTCCACTACTCAGTGTCATTGGTATTCAGTGTTACTACTTACTGGTACATAGTAACGCTGAATACCGAGTTCGCAAGTGCCGCGCGGAAAATCGTCTACACTCCTACCTCGTGCACTGGGGGAACCGACGCGAGAAGCTGCTCAAGCGGCTCGTGTTCTCGGCGAAGGCGCGCTGCGACTGCGGCGCGGGCCTCGCGTACGACAAGCGCGCCTCGCATCCCGCCTGGGACTGCAGCGCCATCCTCCTGGGCGACGCGCTCCTCGTCGCGGGCGAGCGCGGGGTGTGCGAGCACTCGCTGCCGTGCGACTACTACGACGTCACGTCGGAGAAGAGCCGCACGGCCGACGGCGCTACGACGCGGCCGTAACCCTCGCGACGATCTCGCCGACCGGCAGCGCCGCGTCGACGGCGATGCCCGGCTCGTCGGCACCGAGCGGCTCGAGCGCCTCGAACTGCGAGCCCACGAGCGACGCGGGCATGAAGTGCCCCTCCCGGCCGGCGACGCGGGCGCGCACCGTCGCGGGGTCGACGACGAGGTGCACGAAGAGGATGCCCGGGGCGAACCCGCGCAGCCGATCCCGGTAGGCGCGCTTGAGCGCCGAGCAGCTGACCACGGCGGGCTCGGACCGCGCGGCGAGCCATCCCCCGATCGCGTCGAGCCACGGGCCGCGGTCGTCGTCGTCGAGGGGCGTGCCCGCGGCCATCTTCGCCACGTTCGCGGGCGGGTGGAAGTCGTCCCCCTCCGCGAAGTCACGCCCGAGGGCGGCGGCGAGCGCGAGCCCGACTGTCGTCTTGCCCGACCCCGAGACGCCCATCACGACGAGGTGCTGGAGGGCGGCCATCCCCCGATGCTAGCTGCCGTGGTTGTAGTACGGCCACGGCAGGAAGCGCCGCTCGCCGCGGCGGTCGGGCCCCGTGATCGTCACCTCGCCCGTCGCGGCCCACTCGACGCCGCGCGGGAACATCCTGATGAACTCGATGCGGCGGAACGTGTCGATGTCGTGGCCGATCGTGATGACGAACGACCGGCCCCGGCCGTACTCGTTGATCCACGCGATGGGCTGGTCGGTGTTCATGCCGGGCAGGTCGGCGATGCCCCCCTCGGGGATGGCGACGGGGTAGTGGCTCATGGGCCAGATCGGCGCCTTCTCGTACGACTCGAGGTCGTCGAAGGTCGTGAGCAGCACGTGCGCGCCGTCGTAGAGCTGCACGCCCGTGAGGATGTCGTCGCCCGTGACCGTCCACGGCTTGGCGATGCCCTCGGTGATGGGGTGCTCCGGGTCGGCGATCGAGAGCAGCGCCTCGCCCCACGGTCGCGGGCGGATGCCCGTGGGCACGCTCAGCTTGGCGCCGCGCATGACGTTGTACTCCTCGGGGTAGCCCCAGTCGTCCTCCTGCACGGCGGAGCCGTGGAACCACACGATGCCCTTGCCGTCGTCGTGCACGAACTTGAGCAGGGCGGCATCCGTCTCGGGGCCGAAGCCGGTGGCCTTGTCGTGGTAGCCGTCGCGGCCCTCGAACACGACGATGACGACGTCGTACTTGTCGATGGTGGCGGAGGTGAGGCCGCGCGGGTCCTCGACGACGCGCACCCTGAACCGGGCGGTGTCCTCGAGCAGCGTGGTGATCCACTGGTTGTGCGTGCGGAAGCCGCGCACCTCGTTGTCGTGCTCGCGGGTCATGTGCCCCGAGAGGATGAGGACCTGCAGAACATCGTTGGTCATGCCGTCACGCTAGCAGCATTAAGTCGTTTTTCGACATAAGATTCTTCGAAATCGGCGTTGAGACGGTCCGGGTTGACACGGCCTCCGCGCGACCGCACGATTTTCACTGTGACCCTGCCGCACCCGCCCACGTGCGGCCTCATCGAGGTCGCCCCCGACGGCCTCATCTCGTCGGTGAGCGACGACGTGCTCGCCCTCGTGGACAGGCCGGCGGACGCGCTCGTCGGCGCTCCGCTCTCGTCGCTGCTCGAGACCCGCATGCCGCTCACGGGCTCCGACACGGTGCCCGCGGACGCCGTGCTCCGCACACGCTCCGGCACGACGCATCCCGTCGTCATCGGGGCCCTGCCCGCGGCGGGCGACGGGCTGAGCATCGCCGTGTTCGACGTGAGCCCCGCCACCTCGTTCGAGCGGGGCTTCAGCACCGCGACCGCGCGGGGCTCGCGCGGGCAGGAGCGCCTGCAGATCCTCCTCGGAGCCTCGGTCGGCTTCGCGGGAGCGCACGACGAGCTCACGGCGGCCGAGCTGCTCGCCGACGTCGCCAAGCGCGCCTACCGCGCCTCGCACGTGAGCGTGCACCTGCGGCGCGAAGGCGAGCTCGTGCGGGTCGCGGGCGAGAACCCGCTGCTCGACCACTGGCCGGCGGGGCACCGTCCCACGGGCGACCGCACGTTCGTGGGCGGCGAGGTCATCGTCGTGCACACGCCCGACGACGCGCGCCGCTTCGTGCCGGAGGCACCCATGGACGAGGTGTTCCGCCGGGCCGGCATCCACGCGGCCATCGCAGCGCCCCTCGCCTACGACGGCGGGCCCATCGGCTCGTTCATCTGCTACTTCGACCACCCGCGCGACTTCGACGACGAGGCCGTGCCGCTCGCGGAGGCCCTCGCCGACCAGGCCGCTCAGGCGATCACGCGCGTGCGGCTCGAGAGCACGCTGCGCCGCGACTCCATGATCGACGCGACGACGGGCCTGCCGAGCAGGCGCCTGTTCGAGGATGAGGCCATGCACTCGCTCGCGAGCGACACCCCGGCCGTGTGCGTGCTCTTCATCGACCTCGACGGGTTCAAGGCCGTCAACGACCGGCTCGGGCACAGCGCGGGGGACCTCCTGCTCGGCCAGGTCGGCCAGCGCCTCAAGTCGCTCGTGCGCGAGGGCGACTCGATCGGCAGGTTCGGCGGCGACGAGTTCATCGCCGTCGCCGCCGTGCACGACGAGTCGGAGGGCAGGATGCTCGCGGAGCGCATCCACGCCGCCCTCGAGCGGCCCTTCGCCGGAGTGCCCGAGGGCCTGCCCGTCACCGCGAGCATCGGGCTCGTCGTGGCGCAGCCGGGAGACGGCTCGTCCGTGACCCTCGACCTGCTCGTGCGCGCCGCCGACCACGCGATGTACGAGGCCAAGTCCGCGGGCGGGAACCGCGTCGCCGCGGGCCCCTACTAGCCCTTGACGCGCGATGCCCCGGGGCGCTCAACTGGTCCGATGACCGACCTCGCGACCGCGCTGACCGGCGCGGCCGCCCGGGGCGAGCTGTTCGCCCACTTCCAGCCGCAGCTCGACCCGGAGACGGACAGGATCGTGGGCGCCGAGGCCCTCGCGCGCTGGGACCATCCCGGGCTGGGTCTCGTGCCGCCGCTCGACTTCATCACGGTCGCCGAGCAGACCGGCCTCATCGACGAGGTCGGGGAGGCGATGGTGGAGCTGGGATGCGCGTTCGCCGCGCGCATCGCGGGCTCGGGCATCCAGGTCGCCATCAACGTGTCGGCGCTGCAGCTCGCCGACGCCACGTTCGCCGACCGCTTCGCCGCGATCGCGGAGCGCCACGGCGTGCCCCTCGGCGAGCTCACCGTCGAGATCACGGAGTCGCACCCCGTCGACGCCGTCCCGGGAGCCGTCGAGCAGCTCGTGCGGCTGCGCGACGGCGGCGCGGGCATCGCGCTCGACGACTTCGGCACCGGCTACTCGTCGTTCAAGCAGCTCGAGTCGCTGCCGTTCACCGAGCTCAAGATGGACCAGTCGCTCATCCGCGATGACACCGACGAGACGTGGAACCGCGTCGGCACGCTCGTGGTGCTCGCCCGCCACCGCGGCATGCGCATCGTCGCGGAGGGCATCGAGACCCTCGAGCAGTACGAGCGCGTGCGCGCGGCGGGCTGCGACCGCGCGCAGGGCTACTTCCTCGGCATGCCCATGCCCGCCGACGAGTTCGTGCAGTTCGCCGCGGCGCGCGTGCGCACGCCCCTCCCCCGGGTCGCCGCACCCGCGCGTCGCGCGCTCGCCGCCGCGGGCATCCGCGCGCTCGAGGACCTCGCGACCTGGACGCGACGCGACCTGCTCGCCCTGCCGGGGATCGGCGCCCGGACCGCGGACCGGCTGATCGGCCGGTAGCGCGTCGACACGCCCGTCGAACCCACGCCGCAGGGACTGGACTCCCGCGCGGCAGCCGAGCACGGGTCCCACCCCCGCAGTTGCGGAGGACGGCACGCCGCGGACGGGGCCTGCCCGCGGGACGGGGCGGCGTGCCGTCCTCCGCAACTTCGGGGCGGGCGCGGCGGCACCGGGGCGAGAGCGGACTGGACGCTCGCGCGTCACATCCTCGACCGCCCGCCGCGGATGTGCGAGCGTGGACGCATGACTGTCGACACCCGGCTCCGTGAGGCGCTCGACGCGCCCTCGGCCTCCGACCGGCTGCAGGCGGCGCTCGACGCCGGCATCCGCCCGAACCCGGGCTTCGTCGAGGCGCTCGTCGAGCGCTGCGCCGTCGAGCCCGACTTCTCCGTGCGCGAGATGCTCACGTGGGCGCTCGTGCGGCACCCCGCCGAGCTCACCGTGCCGCTCCTCGTGGCCGAGGTCGCGGGCGACGTCACGCAGGGGCGCAGCCAGGCCCTCCACACCCTCTCCAAGATCGCCGACCCCGCGGGCTGGACCGCCATCACCTCCGACGTGCTGCACGACCCCGACGACTCGGTCGCCCGCACCGCCTGGCGCGCGGCCGCGGTGCTCGCGCCCGACGCCGAGCGGCCCGCGCTCGCGAGGGACCTCGCCACGCAGCTGGGCCGCGGCGACCGTTCCGTGCAGCAGAGCCTGAGCCGGGCGCTCGCGACGCTCGGCGTCGACTCCGCCGCTGCGCTCGAGGATGCCCGCGCGCATCCCGATCCGCGGGTGCGCATCCACGCCATCGCGACCGAGCGCATCATCGACGACCCCGACGAAGCCTTCGACTCGGCCATGTTCGAGGCGGAGCGGATCGCCCTCGGCCTGTAGTGTCACGAAGATGAGCGACACGGCAGGACACAGCCCTTGGGCGGAGCCGGTCGGCGCGTGGAGCGCCGAGCGCATGCAGGAGGAGATCGACGAGATCGAGGACACCCTCCGTCGCGAGAAGTCGGAAGGGACCACCGGGGAATGAAGCTTCTCCTCACGTCGGGCGGCGTGACCAACCCGAGCATCCGCGCGGCGCTCGATGGCATGCTCGGCAAGCCCGTCTCGGAAAGCAGCGCCCTGCTCATCCCGACCGCGCAGTGGGGGCACCCGATGTGCAGCCCGCAGTCGGCGCGCGGCTTCGTCGCCGCCGAGCCGGACTGGGCGGGCTTCTCGGGCCTCGGCTGGAAGTCGCTCGGCCTGCTCGAGCTCACGGCCCTGCCCACGATCCCGCGCGAGCGCTGGGAGCAGTGGGTGCGCGACGCCGACGTGCTGCTCGTCGACGGCGGCGACGCCACCTACCTCGCGCACTGGATGCGCGAGTCCGGCCTCGCCGACCTCCTCCCCGCCCTCACCGACACCGTGTGGGTGGGCGTGAGCGCCGGCAGCATGGTGATGACCCCGCGCATCGGCGACTACTTCGTGGAGTGGGCGGAGGCGAAGGATGACCGCACCCTGGGCGTCGTCGACTTCTCGATCTTCCCCCACCTCAACTTCTTCGACACCAACAAGCCCGAGCACGCGGAGCGCTGGGCCGCGACCCTCGACAACCCCGGCTACGCGATCGACGAGCAGACGGCGATCAGCGTCGTGGACGGCGTGACCGAAGTGGTCTCCGAGGGGGAGTGGATCCCGTTCGGTAGCTGAGGCGGGGCACGATCCCGCGACCTCACGATTATGAGTCGTGCGCTCTAACCAACTGAGCTACTCAGCCATGAACTCCGGGGAGTTCGGAGCCCCCTGTGGGAATCGGACCCACTACCTCTTCCTTACCAAGGAAGTGCTCTACCAATGAGCTAAGGGGGCGCGCATCAGGGACGAACCGCCCGACGGCACCGGGAAAGCCTAGCATCCGCGCGGGCTGCTCAATGAATGCAGAACTCGTTGCCCTCCGGGTCGAGCATCACGTAGTGGTACTCGCGCAGGCCGCCCCACTCCGCGTCGTGCAGATGGTCGACCGTGGCGCCCAGCGCGACGATCCTGTCCTTCTCCGCGTCGATCTCGTCGGGGGTCGCCTTGCGGTCGGTGCGGGGGTTGATGTCGAGGTGCACGCGGTTCTTCGCGACCTTGCCCTCGGGCACGCGCTGGAAGAACAGCCGCTGCCCGACCCCGGTCGGATCCATGGCGACGCTCTTCTCCTCGAGATCGGCCTCGGTGAGGCCCGAGGCGAGGAGCTGCTCCTTGAGGGGCGGCGGCCAGTCCTGCCATTCGTACTCGAGCACGGCCGCCCAGAACTGCGACAGCTCGCGCGGGTTGGCGCAGTCGAACGTGATGTTGCCGATCTTGCCTGTCATCTTTCGAGCCTCACCCGTGCAAGCGCTTACATGGAATGCCGTATCCTCTTTCGCATGACTCTTGAGAGCGAGCTGCCCGAGACGGCGACCGTCGTGACCGCAACGGGCGACGAGTGGTGGCGCAGCGCCGTCATCTACCAGATCTACCCGCGCTCCTTCGCCGACTCCACGGGCGACGGCGTGGGCGACCTCCCGGGCATCACGAAGCGCCTCCCCGCGCTCAAGCAGCTCGGCGTCGACGCCATCTGGCTCTCGCCCTTCTTCAGGAGCCCGCAGAAGGATGCCGGCTACGACGTCTCCGACTACTGCGACGTCGACCCCCTCTTCGGCACGCTCGCCGACTTCGACGCGCTGCTCGAGACGGCGCACGGCCTGGGCCTCCGGGTCATCGCCGACATGGTCCCGAACCACACGTCCGACCAGCACGAGTGGTTCCAGGCGGCCCTCGCGGCGCCCGAGGGCTCGCCCGAGCGCGACCGCTACATGTTCCGCGACGGCAAGGGCCCGAACGGCGACATCATGCCCAACAACTGGGAGTCGGTCTTCGGCGGCCCCATGTGGGAGCGCGTCACCAACCCGGACGGCACGCCCGGCCAGTGGTACCTGCACATCTTCGACAAGTCGCAGCCCGACCTCAACTGGGAGAACCCGTGGGTGCGCGAGCAGTTCTTCGGCATCCTGCGCTTCTGGCTCGACCGCGGCGTCGACGGGTTCCGCGTCGACGTGGCCCACGGCATGATCAAGGAGGCGGGCCTGCCCGACTACACGCCGCCCGCGGAGGCCGCGAGCATGGGCGGCGCCGCGGCCGCGACCGACCTCGCCCCCGGCATCACCGACCCCGAGATCGTGCCGGACCCGCCGTACTGGGGCCAGCCCGGCGTGCACGAGATCTGGCGCGGCTGGCACGACGTGCTCGCCGAGTACGAGGGCGACCGCGTGCTGTGCGCCGAGGCGTGGGTCGACCCGCTCACCAAGATGGCGCTCTGGGTGCGCCCCGACGAGATGAGCCAGGCGTTCAACTTCGCCTACATGTTCACCGAGTGGGAGGCGGAGCCGCTGCGCGACGTCATCCAGGAGTCCATCGACGCCTTCTCGGGCGTCGGCGCCCCGAGCACCTGGGTGCTCTCCAACCACGACGTCGTGCGCCACGCCTCGCGCCTCGCCCTCACGGCCGACAGCCCGCAGGGCGCGGGCATCGGCCCGAAGTCGCTCGGCAAGCCCGACCCCGAGCTCGGCCTCAAGCGGGCGCGCGCCGCGACCTCACTCATGCTCGCGCTGCCGGGCAGCTCGTACATCTACCAGGGCGAGGAGCTCGGCCTCCCCGAGGACATGGAGCTGCCCGACGCCGCCCGGCAGGACCCGACGTGGTTCCGCACCGGAGGCGAGAAGTACGGCCGCGACGGATGCCGCGTGCCCATCCCGTGGGAGGCCGACAAGCCCGCCTACGGCTTCAACACGTCGGGCAAGAGCTGGCTCCCGCAGCCCGTGGACTGGGACAGCTACGCCCGCGACTCGCAGGACGGCGTTCCCGGCAGCACGCTCGAGCTCTACAAGTCTGCGCTCGCGCTGCGTGCCGAGCACGGGCTCGGCACCGGGAGCCTCGTATGGGCGGACGGGTTCGGCGCGAACGCGGTCGCGTTCCGGAACGGCGGGATCCTCGTCGTCACGAACCTCGGGCCCGTCGCTGTCGAGCTGCCGGTCGGCGAGATCCTGCTCTCGAGCCAGCCCATCGTGGGCGGGGCGCTCGAGACCGATGTGACGGTCTGGATCCGCGCCTAGCCGCTAGTTCGAGGCGTTCGCCTGCAGCCAGGCGAAGGGATCCACCGGCACCTTGTCGATGTGGATCTCGAAGTGCAGGTGCGCGCCGTAGGCGATGCCCGTGTCTCCCACGAGCCCGAGGAAGTCGCCGACCTTGACCTGCTGCCCGACCACGATGGGGCTCGAGCCCTCGATCATGTGGCCGTAGAGGCTCTCGACGTTGACGCCCTCGAGGTTGTGCTGCAGCACGACGTGCTGCCCGTAGCCCGAGTTGTCGAACGTCGCCGTCGTGGCCACGCCGTCGGCTATCGCGTAGATCGGGGTGCCGGCGCCGGGCACGAAGTCGACGCCCTTGTGGAAGCCGCCGTCGCGCGGCCCGAAGCCGTCGGTGATCGGCACGGCATAGGGGAAGGGCCAGCGCACGGCGCCCGTGGTGACGTTGTAGCTGTAGTCGACGCCCGCGTACTTGAGGGCGAGCGCCTGCGCGTACGAGATCGAGTCGAACGAGTCGCGCTGGGTGGCGCCCTCCACCGCGTCCGCCGAGACCTTGAGCGTCTGGCCCTCGACGGAGGCCACGGGGGCGGCGTCGGGCACCGCGTTCGCGGTGCTGCTGATGAAGAGGTTCGAGGGCACGGAGACGGCGACGACGATGAGCCCCGCGAAGAGCAGCGCCGCGACGGACGCGAACGAGCGCGCGATGCTGCGGCGGCGGGCGCCGTGGCGGAGCGAGCTGGCGACGGCGCGGCGGGTGGAGCGCGACATCCTGCCGCGGCCCTTCGGGGCGATGACGCTGCGCTTGGGCAGCTCGGCGGGTCGGGACTGACGGAGCTGCTCGCGTTCGCGAAGCTCCCGGCGCGTGAGCGCGGGCTGGTCACCCAGCGACAAGTCGGTCTCCTCTAGCCAGCACCCGCGTGTGGGGCGGGTCGAGTCTTCGGGCATCGATGCGCGGCGGAATCATGCGCGCGCATACAACGGGTCACACAAGGGTAACGGGTGGCCACGCGGTTGGCCAGCCTGTGCCTACACCCCGAGACGCACCAGCTCGCGTTCGAGGCGCACGGCGAGGTCGGGCTCAGCGGCGAGGATGAAGTCGCGGCTCGGGGCCGCGTCGCCGAGCCCCTTGACCGTGGCCCCTGCCTCGCGCGCGACCAGGGCGCCGGCGGCGTGATCCCACGGGCTGAGCGTGCGCTCGTAGTAGGCGTCGACACGCCCGCACGCGACGAAGCACAGGTCGAGTGACGCGGTTCCCATGCGGCGGATGTCGCGCACCGACGGCAGCAGCTGCGCCACGACGGCGCCCTGCCGGGCCCGCTCCTCCGACGCGTAGGCGAAGCCCGTGGCCACGAGTGCCTGGTCGAGCGACACGGATCGTGCCACGGAGATGCGCTCCGCTCCCAGGAAGGCCCCGCCCCCGGCCGTCGCGGTGAACAGCTCGCCGCTCGCGGGGTTGACGACCGCGGCGGCGAGCGCCGTCCACGTGAGCGGGTCGGGCTCGCCCTCGACGACGGCGATGCTCACGGCGTAGTGCGGGATGCCGTAGAGGAAGTTGACGGTCCCGTCGATGGGGTCGACGACCCACGTGAGGCCTGAGGTGCCCTGATCGGCGCCGCTCTCCTCCCCGAAGAAGCCGTCGTGGGGGCGGGCTGCGGCGAGGGCATCCCTGATGAGCCGCTCGGTCTCGCGGTCGGCCTCGGTGACGATGTCGACGGGCGACGACTTGGATGCCGCGACCTCGACGCCCTCGTCCCGGCGGCGCTTCGCGAGCGCACCGGCCTCGAGCGCGACGCGGCGGGCGAGGGAGAGCAGGTCGTCGTGGGGCACGGGTCCAGCGTAGGCGCTGGCCCGGCCCCGTCCCGCTACGGGGCGGGCCGGCCCGCGTCGCGCGCCGCCCTCCGGCCCGCCTCGACGAGCCAGGGCAGCGGGTCGGCCATGGCCGCCCGCGCGGAACCCGCGAGCTCCGCGAGGGACGCCGACCACGCGCCCGGGTCGACGTCGACGGAGCCCGCGATCACGGCCGGCACCGCCCCCGCCGACCGCGCGCGGTCGAGGATGCCCCCCACGACCTTGCCCGTGAGCGACTGCGCGTCGAACCGGCCCTCGCCCGTGATGACGACGTCCGCGCGGGTGAGCGCCGCGTCGAGGCCCGTGAGCCGGGCGACGTGCTCCGCCCCGGATGTCGCGTCCGCGCCGAACGCGGCGGCGAGGCCGTAGGCCGTGCCGCCCGCCGCGCCCATCCCGGGTTCGGAGGGATCGGCGCCCATGAGCGCCGCGAGGCGCGCGAGGCCCGCGTCGAGGCGGGCGACGTGATCGACGGTCGCGCCCTTCTGCGGGCCGAACACGGCGGCGGCGCCCGTCGGGCCGAGCAGGGGCGCCGTGACATCCACGAGCAGGGTCAGCGGCGGCACCGCCATGATGCGTGACCGGTCGACGGACTCGAGGTGGATGAGCGCGCCGCCCCCGTCCGGCAGCACCTCGCCGCGCGACCCGGAGAACCGCATGCCGAGCGCCGAGAGCGCACCCGTGCCGCCGTCCGTCGAAGCGGACCCGCCGAGCGCCACCGTGAGGGCCGTCGCGCCCGACTCCACGGCATCGCGCATCGCCTCGCCGAGCCTGCGGGTGGACGCCCCGAGCGGATCGAGCTCGTCGAGCAGGGTGATGCCGCACACGCGCGCGAGCTCCACCACCGCGGAGCCGTCCGGCAGCTCGAGCCAGTCCCCGCGCAGGCACGAGCCCGTCACCGAGGCGCGGATCGCGTCGAGCGTGCCCTCGCCGCCGTCGGCCTGCGGGAGCACGAGCACGTCGTCGCCGGGCGAGACCTCGAGCCAGCCCTCGGCGATGGCCCGCGCCGCGTCGGACGCCGACACCGTCCCCTTGAACGAGTCGGGCGCGATGACGACCGTGCGCGGCGTCACAGGTGCGGCTCGACCAGGTTCTCGTACGCGGCCCTCGCGCGCGCGGCGACGAGGGCGGGCTCGGCATCCCAGATCTCCTGGTTGAAGATCTCGCACTCGATGTCGCCGTCGTAGCCCGCGTCGACGACGGCGCGCGTGAGCGAGGCGAAGTCGATGAGACCGTCACCCGGGTAGCCGCGCGAGAGCAGCGGGTCCGCGGCGATGGGCATGTTCCAGTCGCACACCTGGTACGAGGCGATGCGGCCCTCCACGCCCGCGCGCGCGATCTGCCCGAGCACATCCGGATCCCAGAAGATGTGGAACGTGTCGACGACCACGCCGACCGCGCGCGCGTCGAACGGCGCCGCGAGGTCGAGGGCCTGGCCGAGCGTCGAGACGACGGCACGGTCGGTCACGTACATGGGGTGCAGCGCCTCGATGGCGAGCTGCACGCCCGCCGCGAGGGCGTCGTGCTCGAGCTCGGCGAGCGCCTCGCCCACGCGGGCCCGCGCGCCGACGAGGTCGCGGGAGCCCTCGGGCAGACCGCCCGCGACGAGCACGAGGGTGGGCGCGCCGAGCGCGGCCGTCTCCTCGATCGCGCGGCGGTTGTCGTCGACGGCCGCCCGGCGGGCCGGTCCCTCGGGCATCGTGAAGAAGCCCGCGCGGCACAGGCTCGAGACGCGCAGCCCCGCGTCGCGCACGACCCGGGCCGAGTGCTCGAGACCCGCCGCGGCCACGGGCTCGCGCCACAGGCCTATCGACTCGATGCCCGCGTCGGCCGTGACCCGCACGGCGGTCTCGAGGTCGGCGTACTTGATGGTCGCCTGGTTGAGGCTGAACCTGCTCACAGGCCGTTCACCGCCAAGAGCGAGTTCCAGCGCCGGGCGGCGAGCTCCGGATCCTCGAGCGCGTGCGCGGCGTCGGCGAGGCGCACGATCTCCGCGAGGTGCGGCAGGCTGCGCGCGGAGTGCAGCCCGCCCACCATGGTGAACGACGGCTGGTGGCCGTTGAGCCAGGAGAGGAAGGCGACGCCCGTCTTGTAGTACTGCGTGGGCGCCGCGAAGACCTGCCGGCCGAGGGCCTCGGTCGGCCCGAGGATGGCGCGGTAGCCCTCCACGTCACCGCGGTCGAGGGCCTGGACCGCCGCCGAGGCGTTCGGTGCGAACGCGGCGAACGCGCCGAGCAGGGCGTCGGAGCCGCTCTCGATGAGCCCGACGAAGTTGAAGTCGTCGCCCGTGAACATGCGCGCCGAGTGCGGCAGGCGCGCGCGCAGCGCGATCTCCGCGTCGGCGTCGAGCAGTGACATCTTGATGCCGCGCACCTTCTCGACGTTGTCCTCGATGATGCGGATGACCGTGTCGTCCGCCCCCGGCCCGAAGTACCCGGCGAGGTTGGCGTCGAACGCCTCGCCGAGCCAGTGCAGCACGACGGGGGATCCCGCGCGCTCGAGCACGGCGCGGTACACGCGCTCGTAGTCGGCGGCCGTCGTCGCGGCGCGGGCGAGGTGTCGGCTCGCCATGAGCACGACGCCGGCTCCCGCATCCTCGGCCACCTCGAGCTGTTCGAGGTAGGCCGTGATGACCTCGTCGAGGCTTATGGCGGGGTCGGCGACATGGTCGGTGTTGACGCCCACGACGAGCGCGCCGCCCACCGAGGATGCCTCGGCCGCACTGCGCCGGATGAGCTCCGTGCACGCCGCCCAGTCGAGGCCCATGTTGCGCTGGGCGGTGTCCATGGCGTCGGCGACCCCGAGCCCCCACGACCACACGTGGTGGCGGAACGCGAGGGTCGCGTCCCAGTCGATGTCGGCGGGGGCGCCGGGCACGTTCTCGGCGGTCGTGCGGGGCACGACGTGCGCGGCGGCGTAGGCGACGCGGCTCGTGAGCGGGGCCGTGGGCCTCGCGAAGTCGGGGCGCTCCCCCGCCTCGTACCTCACAGGGTCACCGGGGGCAGCTCGATGCGACGGCCCTCGCGCGAGCTGCGCAGGCCCTCCTCGCTCAGGCGCACGCCGCGCGCGCCCGCGAGCAGGTCGAACTCGTAGGGGGCGTCCTCGAGCACGTGGCGCAGGAACTGCTCCCACTGCACCTTGAAGCCGTTCTCGTACACGTCGTTCGTGGGAACCTCGATCCAGTCGTCGAAGTAGTCGTGCGTCTCGGGCAGGTCGGGGTTCCAGACAGGCTTGGGCGTCGCGTTGCGCGGCTGGATCTCGCAGCCGAAGAGGCCCACGACGGCCGAGCCGAGCGTGCCGTCGACCTGGAACTCGACGAGCTCCTTGCGGTGCACGCGCACGGCCCAGCTCGAGTTGAGCTGCACGACGGCGCCGTTGTCGAGCTGGAAGATGCCGTACGCCGCGTCGTCCGCGGTCGCGTCGTAGCGCTCGCCCTGCTCGTCCCAGCGCTCGGGGATGTGCGTCGCGGCAGTCGCGTACACGCTCTCGATGCGGCCGAAGAGGTTCTCGATCACGTAGTTCCAGTGCGCGAACATGTCGGAGACGATGCCGCCGCCGTCGGCGGTGCGGTAGTTCCAGCTGGGGCGCTGGGCGGGCTGCCAGTCACCCTCGAACACCCAGTAGCCGAACTCCCCCCGCACGCTCAGGATGCGGCCGAAGAAGCCCGAGTCGATGAGGCGGCGCAGCTTGCGGAAGCCGGGCAGGTAGAGCTTGTCGTGCACGACGCCGTTCTTGACGCCCGCCGCGGTCGCGAGGCGGGCGAGCTCGAGCGCATCGTCGAACGACTCGGCCGTGGGCTTCTCGGTGTAGATGTGCTTTCCCGCCGCGATGGCGCGCTTGATGGCCTCGACGCGCTTCGTCGTCACGAGGAAGTCGGAGTAGATGGGGAAGTCGGGGTTGGCGAGCGCCTCGTCGAGGTCGTCGGTGTAGTGCTCGATGCCGTGGCGGTCGGCTAGCTCCTTGAGCTTGGGGATGCTGCGGCCCACGAGCATGGGCACGAGCTGCACCCGGTCGCCGTTCGCGAGCAGGATGCCGCCCTCGTCGCGGATCGCCAGGATCGACCGCAGCAGGTGCTGCCGGTAGCCCATGCGCCCCGAGACGCCGTTCATGATGATGCCGATGCTGGGCTGGGCCACGGTGCTCCTCGCTCTCGCCCTCCCCGTTGGAAAGCGCTTACCCGTAGATGGTAAGAGCTTTCCGGCTCGGACGCAAGAGCGGCTAGCGGCCCGGCGTGCTCGCGCGGATGACGACGTGCGCGGGCACGTCCACGACGGTCGGCGAGGGCGCGTCGTCGAGCGCGAGGGCGACGGCCGCGGCGCCGGCGGCCTCGAGGTCGACGTGCACGGTCGTGAGCGGCGGCGTGACGTCCGCCGCGATGGACACGTCGTCGAACCCCGCGACCGCGATCGTGCCGGGCGCGACGCCCCGGTCGCGCAGGGCGGCCAGCGCCCCGATCGCCATGACGTCGTTCACGGCGAACACGGCGTCAAGACCCGCCGTTCCGGAGTCGAGGAGCTCGAGCATCCCCGCATACCCGGCGTCGCGCGAGAAGGCGCCGTGCACGACGGCGAGCGGCGGCGACGGCAGGGCCGCGGCGAACGCGTCCGAGCGGTCGCGCGCGGTGAGCAGCTCCGCGGGGCCGGCGAGGATGCCGAACCCCCGGTACCCGAGCCGCACGAGCTCCCGGGCGAGCGCTGCGGAGCCCCCCGAGTTGTCGATCGACACGGAGTCGAACGGCAGCTCGTGCTGGCTGATGAGGGCCACGCTGCCGCCCGACGCGCGGTAGCTCTCGAGCTCGGCCACGAGCGTCTCGCGGTCCCGCTCGTCCGCGAAGCGGCTGCCCGCGAGGATGATGGCGCGCGGCCGCTGGCCCCGCAGCATGCGCACGTGCGAGATCTCGAGCGCCGCATCCCGCTCCGTCACGGCCATCGACACCGTGAGTCCGGCCGCGGCGGCGGCGCGCGTGACGCCCGCGGCGATCGCGGCGAAGTAGGGGTCGGCGATGTCGCTCACGAGCAGCGCGACGACCGACGACGTGCCGCGCGCCACGGCCTGGGCGGAGAGGTTGGCGGTGTAGCCGAGCCGCTCGGCCGCGGCGAGCACGCGCACGCGGTAGTCCTCGCGCACGACGCGGGTGCTGCCGTTGAGGGCCCGCGACGCGGTCGCGAGCGAGACGCCCGCCTCCCGGGCGACGTCGTAGAGCGTCGGATTCACCGCCATCGATCTGCCTCCCGCGGGCCGATACTACCGCCGATCTCCGCGGAAGACGCTGGTATGGGTGGTATACATGGCACGTGTCGACTGCACTGGAATCCACTGGCGTGATCCGCCCCGACTACCCCGAACCACTCTGGATCCAGGCGGTCAACCTCATCACCGCCGAGATCGACAGCGGAGCCCTCAAGCCGGGCATGCGCCTTCCCCCCGAGCGCGAGCTGTGCCAGCAGCTCAGCATCTCGCGCGTGACCCTCCGCAAGGCCCTCAACCAGCTCGTCCAGGACGGCCTGCTCAACGCCTCCCACGGCCGGGGCTGGTACGTCGCATCCGCGGGGTCGAACAAGGAGTGGCCCAACAGCCTCGAGTCGTTCACGGAGACGGCGGCACGCATGGGGCTCACGTCACGGTCTACCGTGCTCGCGTCGGCATCCCGCCAGGCGACTATCGACGAAGCGGAGGAGTTCTCGATCGCGCCCGGCACGCGCCTGTTCTCGCTCGACCGCGTGCGCTACCTGGGCGACGTGCCCATCGCGATCGACTACACGCGCGTGCCCGCCGACCTCGTGCCCGACTTCGACACGACGGACTTCCGCACGGCGTCGCTCTACGAGACGCTGCTCGACGCGGGCCTCGCGCCCGTGCGCGCCGACTCGACGATCGAGGCGCGCGAGGCCGACGCGTACGCCGCGAAGCACCTCGACCTCGAGGTGGGCAAGCCGCTCCTCGTCATGAACCAGCTCGTGGTCGACGCGTCCGACCGGCCGCTCTTCGCCTCGAAGATCCAGTACGCGGGCCACCGCTACCGCCTGCGCACCTTCTTCGCGCGCGGCAGCCGCCGCTAGCACCCGCGACCCGCCCCGCCCCGCGCGAGCTCGCCTCCCCGACCCCAGCGCGACCTGCGCCGCGCAGTTGCGGAGGATGCCGCGCCGCGGAGCACTCTCCCGCACGCGTCCGTGCGGCGTGCCGTCCTCCGCAACTCACGTGGGGGCGTGGGCCGGCACCCGCCGGACTCCTCGACCGCGTGCGGAGGATGCCGCGCCGCGGGCGGCGCCGACGGGCGCGTCCGTGCGGCGTGCCGTCCTCCGCAAGTGCGGGGCGGGAACCGAGGGAAGCGGGATGGCGGGCAGGGCTACTTGCCGTAGCCCGCCGAGAGGCCCTGGATGAACTGCCGCGAGAACACGGTGAACAGGATGATGAGCGGCAGCGCCCCGAGCGTGAGCGCCGCGAGCAGCGCCGGGTAGTCGCTCTGGAACTGGCCCACGAACTGCTGCACGCCGAGCGTGACGGTCTGGTTGGCCTTCGAGGGCGCGAGGATGAGCGGGAACCACAGGTCGTTCCACACGGGCAGCATCGTGATGGAGGCGACCGCGGCGATGCCCGGGCGCACGAGCGGCAGGGCGATGCCGAGGGTGCGGAACTCGCCGGCACCGTCCATCCTCGCCGCCTCCTTGAGCTCGCCCGGCACGGAGCGGAAGTACGTCATCATGAGCGCGATCGCGAGCGGCAGCTGCATGGCCGTGTAGACGAGCACGAGCGCCGCGAGGGTGTCGATGAGCCCCGTCGCGACCATCATCTTGATGATGGGCACGGTGCCGAGGCGGATAGGCAGCATGATGCCGATGATGAAGAGGCCCGTGACGAGGGGCGTGATGCGCACCTTGTATTCGACGAGGGCCCACGCCGCTGCGGTCGCGAGCACGATCGTGAGCGCGATCGTGACGACGGTCACGGTGATGCTGTTGAGGTAGTTGACCGCGAAGTTGCCGCGCGTGAAGACGTTGAGGTAGCCGCCCAGGTTGAAGGTCTCGGCGTCGGGCAGCGCGAAGGGCGCACCGAAGATGCCCATCGTCGTCTTGAACGAGTTCATGACGACGACGAGGATCGGCAGGATCGCGATGATCGCGAAGACGATGAGCAGGCCGTGCACGGCGACGGCGGAGCGCGCCTCGCCCTTCTGGAACCGGGGGCGCTTGATCGGGACGGTGGTCACGGGTCGCTCCTAGAGCTCGTAGGTCTTCAGGCGGCGTTGCAGCACCACGAAGTAGGCGGCGGTGGTCACGAGGATGATGAAGAACACGACGGAGGCGATGGTCGCGCCGAGGTCGGTGTCGGCGACCTGCCCGCTCGATCCGAAGAAGGTGCGGTAGAACATCGTGCCGAGGATGTCCGTCGAGTAGTTGGGGCCGGGTGCTGAGCCGTTGAGGGCGTAGACGATGTCGAACCCGTTGAAGGTCCAGATGTAGGTGAGGATCGTGATGAGCCCGAACTGCGGCAGGATGAGCGGGAACTTGATCTGCCAGAACGTGGCCCACGCCCGAGCGCCGTCGATGCGCGACGCCTCGAGGATGTCGTTAGGGATCGCGATGAGCGCCGTGAACAGGAAGATCATCGGGATGCCGATGTACTGCCAGACGGACATGAGCGAGATCGTGGGGAGCGCGGTCGCGGCATCCCCGAGGAGCGGGAAGCTCACGAGCCCCCACAGCGGGTTGATGATGAGGCGCCACAGGAAGCCCACGATGACGACCGAGAGGGTCGCGGGGATGAAGAGCAGCGTGCGGTAGACGCCGCGCGAACGCCGGATCGAGTTCGAGGTCAGCAGCGCGGCCATGAGCAGGCCGATGGGCAGCTCGACGACGAGGTGGATTCCGAAGAACAGCACGCTGTTGCGCAGCGCGTTCCAGAAGCGCTCGCTCACGTACGGGTCGGTGAAGAGGTAGATGTAGTTGCCCAGGCCCGCGAACGTGGAGCCGTCGCGGTCGGAGTCGAAGAAGCTCAGGGCGACGGAGCTCAGGAGCGGGTAGACGGAGAACCCGACGTAGACGAGCAGGGCCGGCAGCACGAAGAGGGCCAGCAGGCGGTAACGGGTGCCGGTGCGGATCATGGTGCTCCCAGGATGGTGGTGGAAAAGGCAGGGCGGCCCGTGCCGATGATGCTGGCACGGGCCGCCGTGGTGGATCAACCCGCCGGTACGTACCAGCTGTCGAGGTCGGTCTGCAGCTTCGCCGTGGCATCCTTCGCGGAGACCCCGTCGTTGAAGACCGTCTGGAGGACCGCCCAGGTGTTGTCGTCGAGCGGCGGCGTGCCGGCGCTCAGACGGTCGAGCTGGAGGCGCGGCGTGAGCAGCGCGTCGGTCTTCAGGTCGGCGAACTCCTGTGCGAGCGGGTTCGTGTAGGCGACCGGCGTCGAGCCCATCGAGAAGAATCCGGGGACCTTGTCGACGTAGATGCTCTGGAAGTCGGCCGAGGCGAGCCAGGACAGGAACACCTTCGCGGCGTCCTTGTTCTTGCTGTCGGCGTTGAGGCCGACACCCTGGTCGGGCATCTCCTGCAGGTAGCGCTGGTCGCCGGCGTTGACGGCGGGCGGTCCGAAGACGCCCACGTCGAGGCCCGTCGCGGTCGCGGCCGTGACATCCCACGACCCGTCGGCCATGATCGCCGCCTTGCCGAGGGTGAAGAGCTGCATCTGGTCCTCGTAGGTAAGGGACTGGTAGCCGTCCGGCATGAACGGCTGCAGGTCGGCGACGGCCTGGAACGCGGCGACGAAGTCGGGGTCCGTGAGCTTCTTGGTGCCGTCGATGAGGCCGAGGCGGCCATCCTCACCGGCCCAGTAGTTCGGGCCGATGCTGTCGAGCACGTTGTAGGAGAGCTGCCAGCCGTCCGCGGAGCCGAGGGCGATGGGCGTGTACTTGCCGTTGTCCTTGATGGCCTGCAGCACGGAGGTGAACTCCGCCATGGTGGTGGGGATCTTCAGGCCGAGCTCGTCGAAGATCGTCTTGTTGTAGTAGAAGCCCGCGAGCACCGAGGCGATCGGCACGCAGTACGGGTCGTTGTCGGCGCCCGTCCACGCCGCGAGGGCCGTGTCGGTGAAGCCGTCGATGCCGTCGAGGTCCTTCAGGTTGTCGAAGTAGCCGTCGGCGATCCACGCGCGGTTCACGTCGAACGGACGGCACATGATGACGTCGGGCCCGGTGCCGCTCTCGATCTGCGACTGGATCGCCGCGTTGTAGTCGTCGGTGCCGGTGGGCTGGTACACGACCTTGATGTCCGGGTGGGCGGCCTCGAACGCCGGGATGACGTTCTCCTCCCACAGGGCCTGGTCCTCGACCCGCCAGTTGCCGAACGTGATTGTCGTGACGTCGCCGTCGCCTTCTCCGGCGCCGCTGCCGGCGGAACAACCGGCGAGCGCGAGAGCAGCGACGGTCATCGCTGCGAGCGGTGCAAGTTTGGAACGCATGGTGTCTCCTCTCAACACACTTGGTGGTGCTAAGGACTATAGGGGCGGAAGACAAGAGGTAGCAAGAGGTATCTATTATTTCGGTATTGGTAGACCAAGCATGAGCCACTAGTTATCATGTGGTTTGCGTGCGACGGTCGCACGGACAGCAGGGAGGCACCACAGTGGTAGGCATCGGGATACTCGGGTCGGGGTTCATCAGCGACCAGTACGTCGACGGCCTGCAGGATGTGCGCAACGCCACCCTCGTCGCCAACTACTCCCGCACGAAGGCCCGCGCGGACGAGTTCGCCGCGAAGTGGTCGGGCCCGTGGGGCCCCATCCCGAACCAGTACGACGACATCGAGGCGCTGTGCGCGGACCCGGCCGTCGAGCTCGTGATCATCGCCCTGCCCAACGAGGTGCACGTCGAGGCCGTGCGCCTCGCGGCCAAGCACGGCAAGGGCGTCATCTGCACGAAGCCGCTCGCCCGCACGGGTGCAGAGGCGAGGCAGATCCTCGACATCGTGGAGGAGACGGGCATCTGGGCCGCCTACGCGGAGTGCTCCGTCTTCTCCCCCAACGTCGTCAAGGCCTACGAGATGGTCAAGGCGGGGGGCATCGGCGAGCTGCTCACGATGCGCGCGCGCGAGGGCCACTCGGGCCCGCACGCCCCGCACTTCTGGGACGCGGAGACCGCGGGCGGCGGCGCCCTGCTCGACATGGGCTGCCACACCGTCGAGTCCGCGCGCCACTTCTTCGGCAAGGACAACCCCATCACCGAGGTGTGGGCGTGGGGCGCGACCCTCGTGCACGGCGACAAGACCACGGGCGAGGACACGGCCGTCGCGATGCTCAAGTTCGCGGGCGGCCAGATGGCCACCGTCGAGTCGTCGTGGATCGAGAAGGGCGGCATGCAGCTGCGCCACGAGTTCGTCGGCAGCGCGGGCCGGCTCGTGACCGACAGCTCCGCGACTCCCGTGTGGGGCTTCATCCAGAACCCCGTCGGCTACCTCGTCGAGAAGTCCGACGCCGAGACGGGCTGGGTCTACCCCGTGCCCGAGGAGGCCCGGGCCTACGGCTTCTCCCAGCAGTTCCGCCACTTCGTCACCGCGTTCGAGAAGGGCGAGCAGCCCGACGAGACGTTCGAGGACGGCTACATCGTCAACTGCGTCCTCGACGCGTGCTACCGCTCCATGGCGTCGGGCGTGTGGGAGCCGGTGCTCACCTGATGACCATCACCGTCCAGGTCAACAGCCCGGATCCGCTCTGGCTCCAGGCCGTCGACACCCTCACCCGCGAGATCGTCGACGGGCGCCTCGCCGCGGGCACGCGGCTGCCGCCGGAGCGCGAGCTGTGCGCAGAGCTCGCGATCAGCCGCGTGACGCTGCGGCGCGCGCTCGCGAAGCTCGTCGACGACGGGCTGCTGCGGTCGTCGCACGGCCGCGGGTGGTTCGTGGCGTCCGCCCAGCAGAAGGACTGGCCCAACAGCCTCGAGTCGTTCAGCGAGACCGCCGAGCGCATGGGGCTCGTGGCATCCTCGCGCATCCTGCGGGCCGAGATCGCGCCCGCCACGATCGACGAGGCCGAGGAGCTCGCGATCGCCCCAGGCACCCCGCTCTTCCACCTGGAGCGCGTGAGGATGCTCAGCCAGGTGCCCATCGCCCTCGATGCGTCCCGGGTGCCGGCGGCGCTCGTGCCGGGGTTCGACACGCTCGACTTCACGCGGGCATCCCTCTACGAGTCGCTCACGCGCGCGGGGTTCGACCTCACGCGCGCGGAGTCGACCATCGAGGCCAAGCCCGCGGACGGGCACCTCGCCGCCCACCTGCACATCGAGGTGGGGACCCCAGCCCTCGTCATGCACCAGGTCGTCGTCGACGGCGCCGACCGCCCCTTCCTCTCATCGGACATCCGGTACGCGGGCGACCGCTACCGGCTCCGCACCGTCTTCTCCCGCACCGCCTAGAACCAAGGAGCCCCCATGACGATCCCGGCATCCCTCGCGACGCTCACCTCCGACGAGATCGCGGCGAACCGCGCCATCCTCGAGGCAGCGGGCCTCGCGGGATCCGACGTGCACTTCTCGTACGTCGGCCTCGTCGAGCCCGACAAGCGCGTGCTCCTCGCGCAGGGCTCGGCCGACCGCCGCGTGCGCAGCATGCTCGTCGACATGGCCACGAACGACTCGTGGGACGTCGTCACCTCGATCGCCGACAACGCCGTCGTCTCGTCGCGCAAGCTCGACCACGCCGTCGACGGGCAGGTGCCCGTCGTGATCGACGAGTTCCACGTCGTCGAGGTCATCAAGGAGAACCCCGAGTGGCAGGCCGCCATGCACAGGCGCGGGCTCACCGACTTCTCGAAGCTCGTCATCAACCCGCTCTCCGCGGGAGTGCTGAGCGAGGAGGAGACGGGCCGCCGCATCCAGCGCTGCTTCACCTTCGTCATGAACACCCCCGACGACCTCGGCTGGGCGCACCCCGTCGACGGCGTGACCGTCATGTTCGACGTCGTGACCAAGGAGGTCATCGAGGTCGTCGACCACGTGCAGCTGCCCGTTCCGCAGGAGGACGGCAACTTCCACCTCGAGTCGTGGCGCGGGCCGGACCGGGAGGGCGTCAAGCCGATCGAGATCACGCAGCCGCAGGGCCCGAGCTTCACGCTCGCCGACGACGGCACCCTCTCGTGGCTCGGCTGGAACCTGCAGGTCGGCTTCGACCAGCGCGAGGGCCTCGTGTTCCACAACATCACGATCGACGACGACGGCACCGCGCGACCGGTCATCTACCGGGCATCCATCGCCGAGATGATGGTGCCGTACGGCGACCCCAGCCCCCAGCGCTGGTTCCAGAACTTCTTCGACTGCGGCGAGTACCTGCTCGGCGGCTACGCGAACTCCCTCGAGCTCGGCTGCGACTGCGTCGGAGACATCACCTACCTCGACGCCGTCGTCGCGGGCAACGACGGCAACGCGCGCGTCATCCCCCAGGCGATCTGCATCCACGAGGAGGACACGGGCATCCTCTGGAAGCACTTCGACAACTGGAACGGCTCGTCGGTCTCGCGCCGCAACCGCCGCCTCGTCGTGAGCTTCTTCGTGACGGTCGGCAACTACGACTACGGCTTCTACTGGTACTTCTCGCTCGACGGCACCATCGAGTTCGAGGTCAAGGCGACGGGCGTCGTGTTCACCTCGGCCTACCCTGGCGCGGGCTACAAGTACGCCTCGGAGCTCGCCCCGGGCCTCGGCGCCCCGTACCACCAGCACCTGTTCAGCGCGCGCCTCGACATGATGGTCGACGGCCTCGGCAACTCGGTCGACGAGCTCGAGGCGGCCCTCGTGCCGCGCGGGCCCGAGAACCCCACGGGCAGCGGGTTCACGCAGCTCGTCACGCGCCTGAGGAGCGAGCAGGATGCCCAGCGCCTCGCCGACAACGCGAAGGGCCGCGCGTGGCTCGTCACCAACCCGTCGGTGCAGAACCGGCTCGGCAACGACGTGGGCTGGGTGCTCCTGCCGGAGGGCCGCCCCGTGCTCATCGCCGACGAGCAGAGCGACATCCACGCGCGCGCGACGTTCTCGACCAAGCACCTGTGGGTCACGGCCTACGAGCCGGACGAGCTCTACCCCGCGGGCGACTTCGTGAACATGCACCCGGGCGGTGCGGGCCTTCCGGCGTGGACGAAGGCCGACCGCGGCGTCGACGACGCCGACATCGTGCTGTGGCACACGTTCGGACTCACGCACTTCCCGCGCGTCGAGGACTGGCCGATCATGCCCGTCGACACGTGCGGCTTCGTGCTCAAGCCCCACGGCTTCTTCGGCCGGAACCCCGCGATGGACATCCCCGAGTCGACGGGCGACCACTGCGCTCCCGACCATCACGGTCACGACCACAGCGGACATTAGACATACCTCTTGATACATCAACAGACCAATAGATAGGGTGGGAACTATGCGGGGCTACATCACCTTCGCGAGCGCGAGGGCGACGCAGGCCGACTCCCTCGGGGCAGCGATCACCAGGATCGGCGACGAAGTGCGCCGGCAGCAGGCCGACGGCGCGTTCGCCGGGCCGGGTCCGATCTTCGTCGGCATCGGCGCGAGCCTGGCCGCCGCGTGCGCACCCGTGTGGACGCTGCGCAGCCGCGGGGTCCACTCCTGGCGCCTCGGATCGGGCGACTTCCCGCTGCCGTTCCCCGCCGACGTGCACCCCATCGTGGGCATCTCGCAGAGCGGCAAGAGCACCGAGACGATCGCCGTGCTCGACTCCGTCGACCCCGCCCTGCGCTACGCCGTCGTCAACAGCGACCCCTCCCCCATGTCAGACCTGAGCGACCACGTGCTCTCGCTCGGCAACATCCCCGACAGCTACGCGTCGACCATCGGCTACACGGCCACCGTCGCGGGCCTCGGGATGATCGCCGACGTGTGGGCCGGCGGCGAGGTCGACCCGGGCTGGGCGAAGCTGCACGAGCTGTTCCGCTGGACAGAGGAGACCGTGGGCGCACGCGCCGCCGAGCTCGCCGCCACGTTCGACGGCGTCTCGACCGCGGACTTCGTGGGCGCGGGACCGTCCGTCGGCTCGGCCGAGGCCGGCGCGCTGCTCTTCCGCGAGGTCGCGCGCATCCACGCCGCGGGCATGAGCACGCGGCAGTACCTGCACGGATCCATGGAGTCCGCGGGCGACGGGGTGCACGTGCTGTTCGGCGACGGGCGCGAGCTCGAGGTCGCCTCGACGCTCAGCGGCGCCGGGCACCGCGTCATCCTGATCTCCGGCGAGACCGTGGCCGAGGGCCCCCACCTGCAGACGGTCAAGCTTCCGCAGGTCGCCCCCTCCCAGCGCGCCATCCTCGAGGCCCTCGTCATGCAGACCCTCGTGGGCGAGGTCGCCCACCGCCACGGCGTCGAGATCGAGGAGTTCGTGTTCCACAACGCGGACACCAAGGTCGACCCCGCGACGGTCGAGGCTCCGCAGTGACCGACGTCCTCGTGGGGCTCGATGTCGGCGGCACGAAGACTGCCGTCATCGTCGAGACCGTGACTGGCCGCGAGCTCGTCGACACGGTCGTGCCCTCGGAGGACTGGGACGCCGAGCCGATCGAGCACGGGGTCGCCTGGATCGAGCGCTGCATCGCCTCGGTCGTGCCCGAGGGGCACGAGGTCGTCGCCGTCGGCATCGGGGCGCAGGGCCTCGACAGCGACGAGATCTCCCGCGAGTTCGCGGCCGCGGTGAGGTATCCCGCGGTCGCGGTCAACGACGCCGCCCTCCTGCCCGCCGCCGCGGGCCTCGACGAGGGCCTCGGGCTCATCGCGGGCACGGGCTCCATCGGGGTCGGCCGCGACGCCGACGGCGGCTACGTCATCACGGGCGGCTGGGGCTGGGTCATCGGGGATGAGGCCGGCGCTGCCGGGATCGTGCGCGAGGCGGCGAAGGCGGCGCTCTGGGCGCACGACTCGTCCAAGCCCGACGACGGGCTGCTCGGGGCGCTGTGCGCCGCGTTCGGCGTCGACGGTGCCGAACGGCTCGCGCGCGCCGTCAACGACGAGCCCACCATGGAGAACTGGGGCACGCGCGCGCCTGCCGTGTTCGCCGCCGCCGACGCGGGCTCCGCGCTCGCGGCCTCCGTCATCGAGGCCGCGGGGGCCAACCTCGTGTCGCTCGTCGACCAGCTCGTCCGCCGCGGGGCCGTCGGCTCGACCGTCGTGGCCGCGGGCAGCGTGATCGTCGGCCAGCCGCGCCTCTACGACAGCCTCGTGCGCGGCGTCGCCGCGACCCATCCGCAGCTCGACGTCGTGCTGCTCACCGACCCACCCGTCGTCGGGGCGCTCGCCCTCGCGCGGAACCTCTACGAAACCACCACGACGAAGGAGTCCTGATCATGGCGATCGCAACCGTCAACCCCACCACGGGCGAGGTCGAGAAGACCTTCGAGCCGCACACCGCGGCCCAGGTGGAGGCCATCCTCGACGCGGCCGACAAGGCCAACGCCCTCATGCGTGCGACGACCTTCGCGCAGCGCGCCGAGTGGATGCACCGCGCCGCCGACCTCATGGACGCCGACCTCGACCTCCTCGCCGGCCTCGCGTCGACCGAGATGGGCAAGACCCTCGGCACGGCCAAGTACGAGGTCACGAAGTCGGCCAACGGGATGCGCCACTACGCCGACCACGCGGAGGAGTACCTCGCCGACGAGGAGCCCGTCGCCGCCGGCGCCGTGGGCGCCTCCGCCGCGCGCGTCGTGTTCCAGCCCCTCGGCACCGTGCTCGCCGTCATGCCGTGGAACTACCCGTTCTGGCAGGTCATCCGCTTCGCCGCCCCCGCCCTCATGGCCGGCAACACCGGCCTGCTCAAGCACGCCTCGAGCGTGCCGCAGGTCGCCCTCTACCTGGGTGAGCTGTTCGAGCGCGCGGGCTTTCCGAAGGGGGCGTTCCAGACCCTGCTCGTCGAGGGCGCCGCCGCGTCGAAGCTCATCGACGACCGTCGCATCCGCGCCGTCACCCTGACCGGGTCCGTGGGTGCGGGCGCGGCGGTCGCCGAGGCGGCCGGGCGCAACATCAAGAAGAGCGTGCTCGAGCTCGGCGGCACCGACGTGTTCGTCGTCATGCCCTCGGCCGACATCGCCCGCTCCGCGGAGTTCGGCGCCAACTCGCGCACGCAGAACTCGGGCCAGAGCTGCATCTGCGCCAAGCGCTTCTACATCCACGAGGACGTCTACGACGAGTGGTTCGCCGCGTTCGTCGAGCGCATGACCGCGATGAAGCCGGGCGACCCGTTCGCCGCCGACAGCTCCTTCGGCCCCATGGCGACGCCCTCGGTGCGCGCCGAGGCCCACGAGCTCGTCGTCGACGCCGTCGCGAAGGGCGTGACCGTGCACACGGGCGGCGAGCTGCCAGACGGCCCCGGCTTCTTCTACCCCGCGACCGTGCTCACCGAGGTGACGCCCGAGATGCGCATCTACCGCGAGGAGTGCTTCGGCCCCGTCGCGTGCGTCTACAAGGTGTCGTCGGTCGAGGAGGCCATCGCGCTGTCCAACGACTCCGAGTTCGGCCTGGCCGCCTCGGTCTGGACGCAGGACAAGGCCGAGATCGACGCCCTCCAGCTGGGCCTCGAGTTCGGCGCGGTCTTCGCCAACGGCAACACCGCGTCGTTCTTCGGCCTCCCCTTCGGCGGCGTGAAGGACTCCGGCTACGGTCGCGAGCTCGGCAAGTTCGGCATCCGCGAGTTCGTCAACGCCAAGACGGTGTGGACGGCGTAGCAGCCCACCTCCGTCGGGAGGCACCGATTCACGCCCTCATGCTGGGCGTGATGGTGGGGGCGATGGCGGCCCATGCCGCCATCGCTTCGATAGCGGGCGCGGCACTGCTCGTGGTGGTGTCAGTGCCGTGCGCCGCTGCCTCGCGCCGCTGGTCGTTCCTGCGCGCGCACGTGCTCGACCTGTGGGCGATGGCGCTGCTCATGCTCGCCCTCGTGCCGCGGGCGTCGGTCGTGGGCGGCCACCACGCACTCGCCCTGGACACGGGATGGGCCGCCGCCCTCATCCTCGCCGGCTGGCTCGCCGTCCGCGCCCGGCTGGCCCTGCGCACGCCGCGCGCCTCGACCGTGTCGGCCGCGGTCACCGCCGCGGGACTCGTGCTCATGCTCGCCCTCTGCGCGTAGGCTTGCACCCGGACCCGCCCTCGCGGAGTCCCGGACGAGCCGCAGCCGTAGCCGACCACGACGGGTGCCTCCACAGGAGGTCCCCCATGGACGTCGTCATCCAGATCGCCGGCTCGATCCTCGTGCTCGTCGGCTTCGCGCTCGCCCAGTTCGGCGTGCTCGACGTGAGGTCGAGGCGCTACCTCGTGCTCAACACCGTCGGCTCGGGCATCCTCGCCGTCGAGGCCCTCGTCGGCCAGCAGTGGGGGTTCCTGCTGCTCGAGGGCGTGTGGGCTATCGTCTCGGGCATCGGGCTCGTGGCGGTGCTGCGGGGCGGGCGCCCGCGCTCGAGCCACTGAGCTCGACCCCGAAACAGCGCCGAAAGGGCAGAAGTGGCGCGCGACGATCGGCCGCGAACCACATTCGCCCTCTCGACGCATTCACAGGCCACATGTGCGCTTAACGATATATCGTTGGGTATCGCCGAGACAGACCGCCTCGGCACGAGGAGGTCATCATGAGCGGAACATTCGGCGAAGGATTTCCCGGCGCGGGCATGTGGGAGGCGATGAACCAGCTGCGCGGCCAGTTCGAGCAGAAGGTCGGCCCGCGCATGGGCCGCGGCGACGTGCGCGCGGCAGTGCTCGCGCTGCTCGCTGAGGGGCCCATGCACGGGTACCAGATCATCCGCGAGATCGAGGAGCGCAGCGGCGGCAGCTGGAAGCCCAGCCCCGGCTCCGTCTACCCCACCCTGCAGCTGCTCGCCGACGAGGGGCTCATCAGCTCCGAGGAGTCGAACGGCCGCAAGACGTACTCCCTCACCGACGCGGGCCGCGAGGCCCAGACCGGCGCAGCGCCCTGGGAGGCACCCAAGGAGCGCGGGAACCACGGCGCCCTGCCCAAGGCCGGCTTCGAGCTCGCGCAGGCGGCGGCCCAGGTCGGGCGCTCCGGGAGCGCCGAGCAGGTGGCCCGGGCCGTGACGGTGCTCGACGAGGCGCGACGTAAGCTCTACTCGATCCTCGCCCAGGATTGAGGCGCCCCACTGATCGGGAGCACATGATCGACTCGCACGCCCTGCGCGCCCGCTATCGCAGGATCCTGCGCTTCGCGTCGATCTTCCTCGCGCAGGCGTGGTGGTTCGAGCTCGTGCTGCCGCGCGTCGGCCTCTCGCGGCTTGCCGCGCGCGGACGTCCGCGGCGGCTGCAGCATCTCGCGCAGCGCTTCCACGTGCTCGCCGTCGACCTCGGCGGGCTCATGATCAAGGTCGGCCAGTTCATGTCGTCGCGCCTCGACGTGCTGCCGCCCGAGATCACGAAGGAGCTCGAGGGGCTGCAGGACGAGGTTCCCGCCGTGCCCTTCGACGAGATCCGGGCGCTGGCCGAGGCGGAGCTGGGCGTCTCGCTCGACCGGGCGTTCTCGTCCGTCGACCCGGTGCCGCTCGCCGCGGCATCCCTGGGCCAGGCGCATCGGGCCGTGCTCTCCGACGCGGATGCCGCCGACACGGGCCTGCGCGACGTCGTCATCAAGGTGCAGCGGCCCGGCATCGAGCGCATCGTCGACGTCGATCTGCGGGCGCTGCGCAAGGTCGCCGGGTGGCTCATGCGCGTGCGCCTCGTCTCCGACCGCGTCGACGCGAACCGGCTCGTCGAGGAGTTCGCGGCGACGAGCCTCGAGGAGATCGACTACCTGCACGAGGCCGCCAACGCCGAGCGCTTCGCCCAGAACTTCGCGGACGACGCGCGCGTCGCGGTGCCCGAGCTCGCGTGGGAACGCTGCACCCGGCGCGTGCTGACGCTGCAGGATGTCACGGCCATCAAGATCAACGACGTCGACGCCCTGCGTGCCGCCGGGATCGACCCGCGCGAGGTCGCCGACGAGTTCGCCGCTGTCATGTTCGACCAGCTCTTCGTGCACGGCTTCTTCCACGCCGACCCGCACCCGGGCAACATCTTCGTGACGCCCGTGGGCGACGCGGGCGGGTGGCATTTCACCTTCATCGACTTCGGCATGATGGGCGCGGTGCCCGACGGCCTGCGGCGCGGTCTGCGCCGCGTGCTCATCGCGGCGGCGGCGCGCGACGGCAAGGGCATGGTCACGGGCATCCAGGACATCGGCGTGCTCCTGCCCTCCGCCGACACGACGGAGCTCGAGCGCGCCATGACGACCCTGTTCTCGCGCTTCGGCGGCATGGGCTTCGCCGAGCTGCAGGATGTCGACCCGCGCGAGTTCCGCGCCTTCGCCACGGAGTTCGGCGACCTCGTGCGCTCGCTGCCGTTCCAGCTGCCGGAGAACTTCCTGCTCACGATCCGCGCCATGTCGCTCACGTCGGGCATGTGCAGCTCGCTCGACCCGGCGTTCAACATCTGGGACGCCGTCGAGCCCTACTCGGCGCAGCTCATCCGTGCCGAGGGCGGCAACGCGGTCAAGGATGTCGCGAGCCGCGCCCTCTCGCTCGCGAGCACGCTCGCCCGCCTCCCCCAGCGGGTCGACGAGCTCGCCACCCGCATCGACGAGGGCCGCGTCGCCGTGCAGACCCCGCAGCTCGACCGGCGCCTCGCGCGCCTCGACCGCACGGTCGGGCGCGTGGTGTCAGCCGTGCTGTTCGCCGGGCTGCTCGTCGCGGGCGTGATCCTGCGCCGCGACGATGCCGTGCTCGGCACCGTGCTCATGGCGGCCTCCGGGCTGCCGCTGCTGCACGCGCTGCTCGCGGGGCTCAGGCGCCGCTAGGCGCGGCGATCACCGACAGCAGCCGCAGCTTGTCGTGGCTCTCGCTGCCCGGAACCGCCGTGTACACGAGCAGCGAGTGCGAGCTCGCCGGGTCGACGAGGGTCTGGCAGGCCAGCTCGAGGTCGCCGAGCTCGGGATGCACGAAGCGCTTGACCTCGCGGGGCCGGACTCCCACCTCGTGCAGGTCCCACACGGCGCGAAACTCGGCGCTGGTCGCGAGCAGCAGGTCGGCGAGCTCCGCCGGCCGCGATCCGGGGCCGCGGAGGGCGACGAGCCCGCGCAACCCGGAGGCGAACATCCTCGAGAGGAAGTCGTGGTCGTCCGGGTGGTAGAGCCTGCGGGCGGCGGGGTCGGCGAACCAGCGGTAGCCGATGCTGCGCTGCGGGCCGCGCAGGCCGACGAGGTCGCCCGTGAGCGCTACCCCGAGGTCGGTCTGGCGCAGCGTCTCGCCGACCTCGGTCACGATCTCGGCTGGCGTGTCGCCGAGGCGGTCGAAGATGCGCAGCATCCCGGGCGTGATGTGCTCGCCGCCCGCACCCGGCGCCGGTGGCGTGTGGCCCGCGAGACGGTACAGGTGATCGCGTTCCGCGAGCGAGAGGTGCAGCCCCTGGGCTATCGACGCGACCATCTGCTCCGAGGGCTGCGGCCCGCGCTCCTGCTCGAGGCGCGAGTAGTAGTCGGTCGACATGTGGCTGAGGAGGGCGACCTCCTCCCGACGGAGTCCCGCAGTGCGGCGACGCTGGCCCGCCGGGAGTCCCACGTCGGCGGGGCCCAGCGCCTCGCGCCGGTGCCGCAGGAACTGCGCGAGGCCCGCGCGATCGATCGTCATGAGTCATTCCTACCGCGAGGGGGTCGCGCCAACCACGGACTGACGGTCCCTGAATAAGCCGCGCGGACCGCGCGACAGTGGTGCAATGACACGAACCCCGCCCGACCTGACCCTCCCCGACCTCACCGGCGCGCGCGCCCTCATCACCGGCGGCAGCGACGGGATCGGCCTCCGCATCGCCACGAGGCTCGCCGCCGCCGGGGCCGAGCTCGTGCTCCCGGTCCGCAGCACCGCGAAGGGCGAGGCCGCCGTCGCGTCCATCCTGGCGGCGGCGCCGGGCGCCGCCGTCGAGCTGCGCCCGCTCGACCTCTCGTCGCTCGCGTCGATCGCCTCGCTCACCGCTGCACTGCGCGACGAGGGCCGCCCGCTGCACCTGCTCGTCAACAACGCGGGCGTCATGACGCCCCCCGAGCGCCAGTCGACGGCGGACGGCTTCGAGCTGCAGTTCGGCACGAACCACCTCGGACACGTCGCCCTCGTGGGCGAGCTCCTGCCCCTGCTGCGCGACGGACGCGCGCGCGTGGTCTCCCAGGTGAGCATCGCTGCCAACCAGGGCTCCATCAACTGGCACGACCTGAACTGGGAGCGCTCGTACGACGGCATGCGCGCCTACAGCCAGTCGAAGATCGCGTTCGGCCTGTTCGCGCGGGAGCTCCAGCGGCGCAGCGACGCGGGCGGATGGGGCCTCACGAGCGTGCTGTCGCATCCGGGTGTCGCGCCGACGAGCCTGCTCGCCGCGCGGCCCGAGCTCGGCCGCTCGGCCGACACGGGCGCACGACGCCTCATCGAGTGGCTGTCGCGCCGGGGCATCCTCGTGGGCACCGCCGACAGCGCCGCCCTGCCCGCGCTGCTCGCCGCCACGGCACCCGATCCTGCGTCCTTCTACGGACCCGCCGGACCGGGACACCTGGGCGGTGGCGCCGGTGCGCAGTCCCTCTACAGCAGGCTGCGCAGCCCCGAGGATGCCCGCCGGATCTGGGCCGCGTCGGAGGACCTCACCGGGGTGGCCTTCCCGGCGGACGCCTAGAGCGCGTCGCGGCGCCGTGCGAGGAACGCCACCTCCGCGGTGTTGCCCGCGAGGGCTATCGCGGCGTCGTAGGCCGCGGCGGCCCCCGCCGCGCGGCCGAAGCGGCGCAGGAGGTCGGCGCGCGCCGCGTAGTAGGCGTGGTACTCGACGAGCTGCGGCTCGAGCGGGTCGAGGAGCGCGAGCCCGGCCTCCGGCCCGTCGAGCTCGCCCACCGCGATCGCGCGGTTGAGCCGCACGACGGGCGAGGGGTCGAGCCGCAGCAGGTGGTCGTAGAGGGCGACGACCTGCCCCCAGTCCGGCCGGTCGCCATCGGTGTGCACGGCGTTGATCGCGGCGAGCAGCTGGTAGCGGCCGGGCGCGACCCCCGAGGCGAGCCGCTCGCGCACGAGGGCGTGCCCCTCGGCGATGAGGGCGGCGTCCCACGCGCCCCGGTCCTGCTCGCCGAGCGGGACGAGCTCGCCCCCGGACGACACCCGGGCGGAGCGGCGGGCATCGATGAGGAGCATGAGGGCGAGCATCCCGGCCGCCTCGCCGTCGTCGGGCAGCAGCGAGTGCACGAGGCGCGCGAGCCGGATCGCCTCGCCCGTGAGCTCCTCGCGCACGGGCGCGGTGTCGGGCGCCGACGCGAGGTAGCCCTCGTTGAAGATGAGGAACAGCACGGCGAGCACCCCCGAGACGCGGCCTGGCAGATCGTCTGCGGAGGGGAGGCGGTAGGGGATGCCCGCCGCCGCGATCTTGCCCTTCGCGCGCGTGATGCGGGCGCCCATCGTGGTCTCGTGCACGAGGAACGCCCGCGCGATCTCCGCGACCGTGAGCCCGCCCACCATGCGCAGCGTGAGGGCGACTCGGGCCTCCATCGCGAGCGCGGGATGGCAGCACGTGAAGATCAGGCGCAGCCGGTCGTCGTCGATGGCGCCGAGGGGCTCGGGGTCGTAGTCGTACACGAGCTGCGCCTCCCTGTGCTTCGCGTCGCGGCCGCTCTCGCGGCGGATCCTGTCGATGGCCTTGCGGGTCGCCGTGGTGCTGAGCCACGCGCCGGGGTTGGGCGGGACGCCGTCGGCGGGCCAGCGCTCCGCGGCCGTCGCGAAGGCCTCGGCCGCGGCATCCTCTGCGATGTCGAGGGTGCCGAAGCGCTTGGCGAGGGTCGCCACGACCCGCGACCACTCCTCGCGGAGGGCGCGGGCCAGGGCATCCTCGACCGGGCTCATGGAGCCTGGAGCACCGGCCGGATCTCGAGGCGGCGGTTGCACGCCCTCGAGCCCTCGGTCATGAGGGCGAGGGCGACATCGAGGTCGGGCGCCTCGATGATCCAGAGGCCGGCCGCCCACTCCTTGGCCTCCACGAACGGGCCGTCGGTGATCACGGGCGCGTCGCCGCGGTTGTCGACGACGGTCGAGGTCGTGGGGTCGGCGAGGCCGGCGGCGAAGACCCAGTGGCCGCCGTCGATGAGCTTCTGGTTGAAGGCGTCGATGGCGACCATCTCCTCCGCGGTGCCCGACCCGCTGCGGCTGTCGATGACGTTGACCAAGTACTGCATCTTCTTATCCTCTCTGTCTCAGGCGTACTCGGGGCGGCCGGCGACCCGGAACGTCTGCGCGACGACACCCGTCGCGAACACGCGGTGCGACAGCAGCTCGAGGGCGTAGTCGGGACCGTGCTCGGGGAAGAACCGCCTGCCCTCCCCCACGATGACGGGGAACTGCACGAGGTCGAGCTCGTCGGCGAGCCCCTCCTGCAGCAGCCAGGCCGCGAGCGACGCGCTGCCGACGACGAGCAGCTCGCCGCCCGGGCGGGCCTTGAGCTCGCGGATGGCCGCCGCGACGTCGCCCGAGACGACCGTCGAGTTCTGCCACTCCGGGTCGACGAGCGTGTTCGAGACGATGTACTTGGGCTTGAGCGTGATCGCGTCGCCGAACCCGCCGTCGCCCACCTGCGAGCCCCAGTAGGGCGCGAACAGGTCGGCCGTCTTCCGTCCGAGCAGGAACGCGTCGGGCCGGCGCCAGGCGTCGAGGATGTACCCGACCCCCTCCTCGTCGCCGAGCGGCAGCGCCCAGCCGCCGCGCGTGAACCCCGGATCCGTGGTCTCGTTGTTGCCGCCGTTCGCCTGCGCGACACCGTCGAGCGTGAGCTGGATGTGAATGGTGAGCTTCATGGCCCGTCCTCTCTCTGTTACCCACGCTACGAACGGGCACGGCGCGTTTCGACAGGTGCGCTCGGAAAAGTTCTGTCGACAGTCGATAGCATTTGTCCATGTCCTCCACCGGTTTCGAGCCGATCGCGGCGGTCTCGCTCGTCGACGAGAGCCACCGGCAGATCAAGGCACAGATCCTCTCCGGGGAGCTGCCCGCGGGCGAGGCGCTCAAGGACTCCGTGCTCGCCCAGAAGATGGGAATCAGCCGGTCGCCCGTGCGAGAGGCCCTGCGCCTCCTCGAGCAGACGGGGCTCGTGCAGAAGGCGACCAACCGCTCGTACCGGGTCGCGGACATCTCCGTCGACGACCTCGACGAGCTCGCGCTGCTGAGGCTCGCGGACGAGGGGTTGGCCGTGCGCATCATCGTGCAGCGGAAGATCCCCCTGACGCCGCTGCGTCCGTATCTCGATGCGCTGCAGAAGCCCGATGCCGAGTACATCGAGCTCACCGAGATGGACACGGCCTTCCACACCGCTGTGGTGGCGCTCGCCGGGCTCCCCCGGCTCTCGGCGCGCTACGCCGGCCTCACGGACCAGATCCGGCTCATGCTCATGACGAGCGACCGCGGGGGCGCGATGTCGCAGCCGACGCTCTGGGAGAACCACGCCACGCTCTACGAGGCGCTCGAGCGCGCCGTCGAGACGGGAGACCCCGAGCCCGCCCTGCGGGAGTGGGAGCGCCACGTCATCCTGCCGATCGAGGCGCTGAAGGCCCGCAAGTAGTGCGCATCGCCGCCTAATGCCGGATCGATTGAAACTGTCGACAATCGTCAGTATGCTGTCGATTCTACGAGCAAAGGAGCTCCCATGACCCAGTCCCTCCCGGACACCGCACCCGTCCTCCCGGCCGAGCCCAACCAGCGCCAATCGCTGCGGGCGATAGCCGCCGCCTCCGCCGGCACCTTCATCGAGTGGTACGAGTACGGGCTCTACGGCCTCGTCGCCGGCCTGGTGATCGCGCCGTTGTTCTTCGCGGACGCCGGCCCGCTCGCGGTGCTCGCGACCTTCGTCACGTTCGCCGTCGGGTTCGTGGCGCGACCCATCGGCGGCATCGTGCTCGGGGCCGCGGGCGACCGGTTCGGCCGCCGGCCCGTGCTCATCTTCTCGATCATCCTCATGGGCATCGCCACGACCGGCATCGGCGTGCTGCCCCCGTTCGCCGCGATCGGCGTGTGGGCACCGCTGCTCCTCGTGCTGTTCCGCATCATGCAGGGCTTCGGCGCAGGTGCGGAGCTCTCGGCGGCGATGATCTTCGTGAACGAGTCCACGCGCAAGCAGCGCAAGGGGCTGTTCTCGTCGTTCATGAACATCGGCTCGATGCTGGGCTCGATCCTCGCGGTCATCCTCTTCACCGTCCTGAGCTCGACGCTCGGGCAGGAGGCGTTCGTCGAGTACGGCTGGCGCATCCCGTTCATCCTCGGCGCCGTGCTGACGGTCATCGGCCTCCTGCTGCGCCGCAAGCTCGGGGAGTCCCCCGAGTTCGAGCGCGTCAAGAAGGAGCGCGCCGCCGGCCGCATCGAGCAGGCGCGCGCCAACCCGTTCGCCGCCATGGTGCGGGCGTTCCGCGCGAGCCCGCGCAACTTCATCGCCGGCTTCCTGCTGCCCTCGGGCCTGAACGTCACCGGATTCGTCGCCCAGGCCTTCGGCGCCAGCTATCTCAGCGCCCAGATCGGCCTCACCGTCACCCAGACCCTCACCGTGACCCTCGTCATGATGAGCACGGGACTGCTGTTCCTCGTGTTCTGGGGCTGGCTGAGCGACCGGATCGGCGCCAAGCGCGTGCTGTACATCGGCATCTTCGCCGGCATCCCGCTCGCGTTCGTCTACTTCGCCCTGCTGCAGACCGGCAACCTCGCGCTCATCATCCTCGCGAGCGTGCTGCTCTGGGGAGTCGGCTGGGCCGCGGGCCTGTCGTCCCAGGTCGTGCTGCTGCCCTACCTCTTCAAGGCGGAGTACCGGGGTTCGGGCATGACGTCGTCGCGTGAGCTCCAGGGCGGGCTCATCGCCGGACCCGCGCCGCTCATCGCCGCCGCCCTCGCGCTCGCCCTCGGCGGCCAGCCCTGGCTCGTCGCGATCTTCATCGCACTCATGCAGGTGTTCACGCTCGGCGGCATCCTGCTCGCACGTCCCATCGTCTCGGCAGAGGACATCGAGGAGATCACGGCGCTCAAGGGCGTCCGGCCCTCCCCGCTCGCCGACTGACCACCGAACGGAGACACACCATGATCGACTACAACCTCAGGGCCATCCTCAAGGAGGGCCCCATCCACGCCACGAGCGTTCTCACCGGATCGCCCGTCATCATCGAGGCCCTGGGGGCATCCCCCTACGCGGCGCTCGTGCTCGACATGGAGCACAGCACGCTCGGCGCCTCCGACGTCGAGGGGCTCATCAGGGCCGCCGACGTCTCCCGGAAGCCCGTCATCGTGCGGGTGCCGGAGATCGGTTCCGACATCGCCCGCGTCCTCGACGCGGGGGCAGCGGGCATCATCGTGCCGCAGGTGGAGACCGCCGCCCAAGCCGAGGAGGTCGTCCGTCGCGCACGCTACGAGCCGATCGGGCGCCGCGGGATCGGCGCCGGGAGGGGCGCGGTGTACGGCGCGGGCCTCTCGGCCACGTTCACGGACGACAGCAACGACCGTGTGCTCGTGACCGTGCAGATCGAGTCGGTCGCGGGGATGGACGCGGCGGACGAGATCCTCGCCGTGCCGGGCATCGACGCCGTCATCATCGGACCCGGCGACCTGTCGTCGTCCCTCAGGGTGCCGATGGGCTCCCCCGAGTTCTGGGCGGCGGTCGAGCGCATCTTCGCCTCCGCACGCGCCCACGGGGTGGCCCCGGGAGCGTTCGTGTTCGGCGACGGGGCCCTCGAGGGCTTCGTCTCGCGCGGCGGCGAGGTGCTGTTCATCGCGGGCGACCTGATGTGGATCGCGCGGGGCGCGGCCGCGGAGTGGGGCGCTCTTCAGGACGCACTCGCCGCGCCGGCCGGGAGCAGCGTCCGATGACGGCGCGTGTGGTCGTGACCAGCACGTTCCTGCCCCTCCAGGAGGAGGCCGAGGCCGCCTTCGCCGGCATGGACGTCGAGTTCGTGATGGTCCAGGCGAACACTCCCGCCGAGCTCATCGAGGCCGTGCGCGGCGCGGACGCCGTGGTCTCGCTCGCCGAGCCGTACACGCGCGAGGTCATCGAGACCATGGGCTCGGTGCGCTCCATCACCCGGTTCGGCATCGGCGTCGACAACGTCGACGTCCCCGCCGCGACCGAGCACGGGCTGTGGGTGACCAACGTGCCCGACGGCAACTACCGCGAGGTGGCGGTGCACGCGATCACCCTCGCCCTGTCGGTGGCCCGGCGCATCCCCGTCATCGACAAGTCGATGCAGGAGACGGGGACGGCGACGCTCGCGCTCGCGGAGGGGACCCGACGGCCCGACGAGCAGACCTTCGGCCTGCTCGGCATGGGCCGCATCGGCCGCCGGGTCGTGACGATGGCGAAGGCCGTGGGCTACCGCGTCGTGGTCTTCGACCCCATGGTCACGGCGGCCGACGCCGCCGAGCTCGGGGCCGAGCTGCTCACCTTCGACGAGGTCGTGGAGCACTCCGACATCCTGTCGCTGCACGTGCCGTACACCGAGGCCAACCGCAACATGATCGACGCGGACGTCATCGCGCGCATGCGACCCGGCTCGGTCATCGTGAACGTCTCGCGCGGAGGCCTGATCGACGAGGCGGCGCTCGGGGCCGCGATCCGCAGCGGCCACCTGGCGGGGGCGGGCATCGACGCCTACGTGGGCGAGCCTGCGCCGCTCGCGCCCGACCACCCCCTGCGCGGGCTCGAGAACGTCATCCTGACGCCGCACTCGGCCCACTTCAGCGCCGAGTCGATCGCCGAGATCAAGCAGAAGGCGCTCGCGGACGTCGCGCGCATCGTGCGCGGCGAGAAGCCGGTGTACCCGGTGAACAACCCGGCGTAGCCGTCGGACGAGAGGGGTCCCGCCCGTGGCGGGGCCCCTCTCCGCATCCGCGGTCAGGGCGCGGGGACGAGCTCCCCCTCGGCCATGAGCGCGTCGCGCACGCGCTCCATGATCCGCAGCACGGCGATCGTGTCGGACATGGGGTGCACCTCGGTCTCGAGCCTGCCCGCGAGGATGGCCTCCCCCGCCGCCCGGAACATGGGCACGTAGCCCGCGCCCTCCTGCTCGAACGTGAACTCGGTGGTCGTGGGCCGGGCCGGCGGCGTCCCGGTCACGAGGCGGAAGGAGCGCGGGGCGAAGAGTGGCTCGTCGAGGACGATGCAGCCCTTCGATCCTCCGAGCCATCCCGCGGGCGGCACGAACGTCGTGATCGAGTTGACGAGCTGGGCGAGCGCGCCCGACGCGTAGCGCAGCGTGTAGGCCTCCTGGAGGTCGACGCCGTCGGTGCGCGCGGTGCCCCGCACGACCACCTCGTCGGGGTCGCCCAGCACGGAGTGCGCGAGGGCGATCGTGTAGACGCCCAGGTCGCAGAGCGCGCCGCCACCGAGCTCCGCGACCCAGAACCGGCGCGGTCCGTCGACGGGCACGGGATACCCGGCTCCCGCCTGCACGAGCGCGGGCTCGCCGATCGCCCCCTCGGCGAGCAGCTCGCGCAGCTTGTGGAACGCGGGGGTGAACTTCATCCACATGCCCTCGAGGATGAAGGCCGAGTTCTCGCGCGAGAGCCTCTGCAGCTCCTCCGCCTCGGCCGAGGTCATCGTGAGGGGTTTCTCGCAGATGACGTGCTTGCCCGCCCGGAGTGCGCGCGCGGCGTAGTCGAAGTGCACGCCGTGGGGGATGCCGATGTAGACGCCGTCGACGTCGTCGCTCGCGCACAGCGCGTCGAAGTCGCCCGAGGCGATCGGGATGTCGTACTGCTGCGCGAAGGATGCCGCACTCGCGGCATCGCGCGAGCACACGGCCACGACCTCGGCGTTCTCACAGAGCTGCAGATCTCCCACGGCCCGGTGGGCGATGCCGCCCGTGCCGACGACACCCCAGCGGACGGTTGTGGACATAGCGCAGCTCCCTACCCCTTTGTACTGAATCAGACATAAGTGTGTCAGGGTCTAGCGGAAAGGGGAAGGGCGGTCAGGCGCTGCCGCGCTGCCGCTCGGCCAGGGCATGGGCGACGGCGGCCGTCGCGGGGTAGAGCTCGCGGTACAACGTGTAGAGCTCGTCATAGCCCGCGGCGAGCGACGCCTCCGGCTCCACCCTGCGGACGACGGGGTTCCATGCGTCGATGTCCGCGGTGCCGGTGGCGCGCGCCGCGAGGAACGCGGCTCCGTAGCTCGCTCCGATGGTGACCGCGCGCACCTCCTGGGTGAGTCCCGTGACATCCGAGACGACCTGGAGCCAGAGGTCGCCCTGCGTCCCGCCCCCGACGGCCACCACGCGCTCGATGGTGCCACCCGCGGCGCGGATCGCCTCGACGTTGTGCCGCACGCCCAGCGCCGTCGCCTCGAGCGCTGCGCGGTAGAGATCGCCCCGGGTGTGCTCGACGGTGAGCCCCGCGATGATGCCGCGCGCGTCCGGGTCGGCGACCGGGGTCCTCTCGCCCGCGAAGTACGGGAGCATGAGGAGCCCGTGCGCGCCCGCGCCGGAGGCCGCTGCCTCGGCGAGCAGCGAGGGGTAGTCGGGCGATCCGACGAGCGCACGCAGCCATCCGGTGATGGCCCCGGATGTCGCCATGCCGCCCGCGAGGTTGCGCGTGCCCTCGAACGCACCGACTGTGCCCCAGAGCTCGGGGATGGTGATGCGTTCGGCGATCGTGTTGACGAGGAACATGGTCGTGCCGTACATGAGCATGAGGTCGCCCGCCTCCTGGGCGCCGACGCTCACGGCCTCGGTCCACGCGTCGATAGTGCCCGAGACGACGGGAGTGCCCTCGGGCAGGCCCGTCGCCGCCGCCGCGACCGACGTCACCCCGCCGACGACGGCATCGGCCCAGACGAGCGCCGGAAGCTCGATGCCGCCCAGGATCGGACGGGCCCACGGCTCGTACCACTCCTGCGCGATCGAGTCGTAGAGCGGCGAGCACTGGCTCGCCGACTGGTGGTCGAGCACGTACGCGCCGGTGAGGCGGTAGGCGAGCCAGGAGGCCGGCATGAAGAGCTTCCGAGCCTTCTCGAACACCTCCGGCTCGTGGTCGGCGACCCAGGCGACCTTCGGACCCGCCGCCTGCGTGGACAGGGCGGAACCGCCGCGCGACAGGATCTCGTCCGACCCGAGCTCGCGCGTCAGGCGCGCGATCTGCTCGGTCGCCCTGGTGTCGACGCCGTAGAGGATCGCGGGGCGCAGGGGAACGCCGTCACCGTCGGCGAGAGCGACACACGGACCCATGCCACTGACACCGACGGCGACGACGAGCTCGTCGGTGGTGGCGACGAGCTCGCGTGAGATCGACACGAACTCGTCCCACCACACTCCCGCGTCCATCTCCACCCACCCGGGGTGGGGACGCGACACCTCGTGCTCCCGCACCGTGGACGCGAGCACCGTTCCCGCGAGGTCGACGAGCACGCCCTTCGTGCTCGACGTGCCGACATCGACTCCGAGGAAGACGCCCACTAGACGAGCGGGGTGTCGCCGATGAGGTGCACCCGCACGCCGAGCTTCGCGAACATCGCGGCCTTCGCGGTGAGCGCACGGTCGGCGGTGTCGGCGTCCGGCGCATAGACGACCTGCGCGTGGTTCGCCTTGTGGCGGGCCATGAACTGGTCGCGCGTCACGCCGTGCAGCACGACGTGCGCGATGGGCCACTCGGGGTTCGTGGCATCCTTGCGCCGCTTCGTCTCCTCGGCCGGCAGCTCGACGACGCTCGCGCGCCCGAGGTCGACGTTGAGCACGCCGTCGGCGATGTACACGCGCGACCACACGATCTCGCCGGGCTTGGAGACGCCGTTGATCGTGCTGCCCCCTGCGGGGAAGAACACGGGGCCCTGGCGCCAGCCCTCGGCGTTCTGCCAGCCGCCCAGGTGCGAGGCGGGCACCGAGCCCGAGATCTCGTAGACCCAGACGAAGTCGTCGCCGACCTGCTCGCCCCAGCGCACGTCGTGCAGCGTGTTGTCGGGGACGAGGCCCATCGCGCGCCACACGCGGTCGGTCACGAGGGCGTCGACCGCCACCCCCTCGTCGGCCTCGTTGAAGTGCGGCATGGCGAGTCCCGCGTGCAGCTCGCGCTTGCCGTCGCGGCTGAACACGGGCGGTCGGTCGGTGGTGTTGAGGATGCCCTCCGCGAGGTCGCTCGCCGGCACGAGGTCCTTGAGGCCCTGCTGGTACTGGATGCCGATCGCATCGAGACCGAAGTCGTCCGCGATGCGCAGCGCGGCGATGTACATCTTGTACTGCCACGTGAGCTGGGCCTCGGTGAGCTCCGTCGCGTCGTCGGTGCCCGTGCGGAACGTCATCCCCGCGGACGTGAGCCACTCGCCCACCGCGGCAGCGTCGGCGTCGCTCACCGTCAGCATCTCGGCGTAGAGCGCGCTCTGCGACAGGCGCTCCTTGTAGATGCCGATGGGGTTGAGCAGCTCGTCGTCGAAGATCGCGTTGTACATGCCCATGCAGCCCTCGTCGAAGACGCCGATGATCGCCTTCTCGTCGAGCAGCTGGGCGGCGAGCGCCTCGCCGAGGGCCTTCTCGGCGCTCTCGCCGAGAGAGGGCAGGGGATGCACGTGCGACGCGTCGTGCGTGATGTGCTGCGTCTCGACCCACTCGCGCAGGCCCGCCATGAACCACTCGTCGGTGAAGTCGACGCTCCAGATGGTGGAGTACTCCTTGCCCATCTTCGTGAGGCCGGCGTTGAGGCCGAGCAGTCCCACGAGGCCGGGCCAGTCCGGGGCGAAGTTGGCGACCGTGAGGATGGGTCCGCGGTGGGTGCGCAGGCCCGCGAGCACATGGTGGCTGTACTGCCACACGGCCTCCGCGACGATGAGCGGGGCATCCGCGGGAATGCCCTTGAACACCTCGAGGCCCATGCGCTGGCTGCTGATGAACCCGTGCCCGGTGGCGGGGTCGACCGGGTTCGCCCGCACCACCGACCACCCGAGGGTGCCGAGCGCCGCGGTCACGTCGGCCTCGAGCTGCTGCTGGGTGGGCCAGCCGGCCTCGTTCGCCGAGGGCCGCAGGTCGCCGCTCGAGATGAGCCATGCGGTGTTCGGCGCGACCGCCGTCGTGGTGCGCTCGGCGGGGAGGGTGTAGCTGGTCATTCCGATGCTCCTTCGTAGGTGTAGCGCGTGCTGTCGCCGGCGATGAGGCTGCCGGAGTTCGTGGTGAGCGGACGGCCGCCCACGGTGAGGGTGTCGAGGGTGAGAGTGCCGAAGTCGAGCGAGAGGGTGACCCCCGCGTCGTCGATCGAGGCGCGCCCCCAACCGGTGCCGGTGCTGAAGAACGTGTCGAGCGTGCCGCCCTGAGCGGGCGAGAACGAGAGCGAGCGAGCCCGCGCGTCGTACTGGGCGCCCGTGAGGGCGATGAGCACCGCCCAGCTCGCGAGGGAGCGCGCGTAGTGGTTGCCGCACTCCACCTCGTTCCACGGGTTGCGGTTGGTGCCGTCGTGCCGGGCGCGCACCGCACGCACGAGGGTGAGGCCCTCGTCGACGAGCCCCTCGAACACGAGGTGGGCGGCGACCTGGTACTCGATGCCCGTCCACACCTCGTCCGAGTACACGAACGGGATGCGCGGCCGACCGCCGCGCGGCCACGAGCAGAGCACGAGCCCGGCCTCGTGGCCGAGGGCGTAGGTGCGCTGCACGCTGTGGTGCTCGCTCAGATCGGTGCGGAAGTTGTGCCGGAACACGGCCTCGATCGCCGAGCGCACGTGGTCCGCGGGCAGCACGTGCCCGAGTCCCGTGAGGTGCGCCAGGTACTGGCCGAACAGCTGGTCGCTCAGCACGCCCGTGCCGTACTGATAGCGCACGGCATCGACATCGTCGAGCTTCTGCTCGTAGTACTCGCCGTTGAACAGCAGCTCGTCCATGCGCGCCGCGCCACGCTCGGCGGCCGCGCGCCAGCGCACCGCCGTCTCCGCCTCGCCCATCTGCTCGGCGAGGATCGCGCCGGCCCGCAGGGCCGCGAAGAACACCGAGTTGCTGAGCGAGTTCTCCCCGTAGAACTCGATGTCGTAGGTGTTGTGCTGCTTGCTGTCGAGCACGTCGTCGCCGTCGGAGTCCCATTCGGCGAAGGCGAACTCGAGGGCGCGCTTGGCGGCCGGCCACACGTCGCGCAGCAGGTCGTCGTCGCCGCTGAAGCGCCACTCGCGGTAGAGCCGCACTATCGTGCCCAGCTGCCCGTCGGCAGCGGGGTGGAAGTCCCACGCCGGCGAGTCGAAGATGCTGTTCGCGCGGAAGTTCATCCGGCCGTCGTCCCGGGTCTCGAAGAGGAACTCGGTGCGTCGCGCGCTGCGCTCCAGCTCCGGGAAGAGGTACGCGAGCCCCTGGGCGTAGTTCCACACGTGGGTGCAGGTCCCCTCGCAGCTGCCGTGCTCGTCGAAGCTGCCCTCCCACGCCGCGAACGTGCCGTCCTCGAGCCTGAAGCAGGTCGTGCTCCGGATCACCGCGAGGTTGGAGGCAGCCGCATCGACCACCTCGGCGGGCAGCGACGAGCCGTGCAGGGCGGAGTGGAACGCGCGGCTCGCCGCCTCGAGGCCGGGGAGCTCGCGGCCCAGGTGCACGGCGACGTCCCACGCGTCGCCGAACCTCGTCGCGTAGTGGTTGCGCACGACCTCGTCGGCGTGGGGGTTCGGCAGGTTGATGTTGCCGAGCCAGGCCTTCGGGCGGTTCGGGAAGTACCAGGTGAGCCTGAACTCGAAGTCTTGCGACTCGCCCGGCGCGAGCGTGTGCCGGATCCCGAGCGAGCCGACCCGCAGGCGCGTTATCCACTCGGGCAGGTCCCCTGTCTCGAGGGTCTCGACCGGCTCGGGCGCGATGCGTCCGTCGTCGCGCAGGTCGTCCCAGAACACCTGCGCGCCGTCCTGCCAGAATCCCCAGAGCCACGTGGGCTTGGCCATCGTGCTCGTGTCGGTCGTCGTCAGGCTCGCACTGCCGAAGGCGAGCGAGTCGGCAGGGAGGTCGGAGGTGAAGTCCACGCCGCGCACACCGTCGGCCTCGCGGTAGGCGTTGCGAGGGTGCCCGTCGAAGCGCGGGAAGTGGAAGACATCGGGGGCTCCGGCGCCCACGGGGTTGGCGAGGGAGCCGACGACGGACACGTCGAGCGGTGCGGCTGTGGGGTTCGTCACGCGGTACCTGAGCACGGCGCCCGGGATGCCCGAGGCCTCCGCGTCGAGCGGCACGAAGGGCGTGAACGCCTCGAGGCGCACGAGCACCGGCACGGCGGGATCGTCGAAGTCGACACGGACGAAGGGGTACTCGCCGAGCATCCGCGAGTTCTCGAAGCGCGGCAGGCCCGCGAGGTCGCCCGCGTAGTAGCCCTGGTCGGCCTCGTGCGGTGGGCGCAGCCGCGACTGGAGCACGCGCGTGACGGGCTCGACGCCCTCTCCGCGCACGTCGATGGCGAAGAAGCTGAACGGGAGCCGCGCCCCCTTGGCCGGGGCGTTGTGCAGCTCCCAGTCGCGCAGCTCGCCGCGGGCGCCGATCGACACGTTCCCCGTGCCGATGCCGCCGAGCGGGAACGCCGCGGCGTTCGCGTCCGCCCCCAGCCACCTGCCGACGGGATGCGATACCGGGTCCGGTGTGCCGATCACGAATCCTCCTTGATTACGGCACCATCGTTACAGAAATCGATTTCATACACAAGTCGTGAAATCGGTATCTTCGCGGCGTGCGACGACGCCGTCGCGTGCCTAGAGGGTCGGGGCGGCCAGGCTCGTCGCGGGCACTATCTCGTTGCGCAGCACGACCGTGCGCGCGGGCTGGGTGTCGCCGTCGATGCGCTCGAGGAGCATGCGTGCGGCCGTCACCCCCATGTGCCGCACGGGGAGCCGCACTATCGACACCGACGCGGGGGGAAGCGTGGTGAACGGCAGGTCGCCCACCACGGCGACGCCGAAGGCGGGCGGGGTGAGCCCCGACTCGGTGAGCACCTGGAGAGCGCCGACGCCCATGAGGTTGTTGCCCGCCACCACGGCGTCGGGCGGGTCGGCCATCGCGAGGAGGTCCTGCATGGCGCTGCGACCGCCGTCCACACGGAACGTCGAGTAGCGCAGGTAGTCGTCGGGCCGTTCGAACATGCCCGTTGCCGACACGACCTCGCGCCACCCGTTGCTGCGCTCGAAGGCCGTCTCGATGTCGCGCGGGCCGGTGATGCACGCGATGCGCCGATACCCCGCGTCGACCAGTGTCTGGGCGGCCGAGAGCCCGCCCTGCCGGTTGTTCATCATCACGCCGTCGATGTCGAACCTGGTGCTGCGGTCCACGGCCACGATCGGCCGCCCACGGTCGACGAGGTGCTGGAGGTCGGTGTGGTCGGAGGCGGGCGCGAGGATGACCCCGGCCATGTTCTCCGAGATCGCGATGTCGAGGTACTTGGCCTCCTTGACCGGATCCTCGTCGGTGTTGCACAGGACCACCGAGTAGCCGGCGGCGCGCGCGACATCCTCGACCCCGCGCGCCATCGACGTGAAGTACGGGTTCTCGATGTCGGGCAGCACGAGGGCGATGACCTCGGAGTTCTGGCGGCGCAGGGTGCGCGCCGTGCGGTTGGGCGTGAAGTTGAGCTCTGCGGCGGCCGCCCGCACGAGCGCCGCCTTCTCCTCGGAGACCCGCTGGCCGTTCACCACCCGGCTCACCGTCGCGGGCGAGACGCCGGCGAGTGCCGCGACCTCGTAGATCGTTGCCATACGTTCCGTCCCGCTCTGGACCCTGAATGCGTGCCCCACCGACTTTAGCGGGCGGCGCATCCGGTCATGTTGACACGCGCTGGAGGCAAGCCTACATTTATGAAATCGATTCCAACCAGCGCTGGTCGCCACGGCTCCCCGGCGCGCACGAGGAAGTGCGGTCCATCTGGCATGACATCCCCCGAATTGAGCGGAATCTCCGCACTGCGCTCCGTGCAGACGAGGTCCATCAGCCCCGAGAACTTCACCGGAGCCGTGGGCGGTGGCGCTCGCGCCACCGAGGGCACCGGCGCGGAGTGCGCGCGCGACCTCGGACCCGGTTGGAAGATCAGCCCGAGCATCGACATCAAGCCCGGCGAGACCTTCGACCTCGCGACGATCGAGGGCGCGGGCAAGATCACGCACTTCTGGATCACCACCCACACCGACCACTGGCGGACCCTGCTGTTCCGCGCCTACTGGGACGGCGCCGCCGAGCCTGCGATCGAGGTCCCCTACGGCGACTTCTTCTGCAACGGGTGGGGGGTCTTCACCCAGGTGAACTCGCAGGTCATCGCCGCGAACCCGCACGGCGGCTTCAACTCATACTGGCCCATGCCGTTCCGGACGGGCGCGAGGCTCACCATCGAGAACACCTCGACCGTCGACGTGCGCATCTACTACCAGGTCACCTACGAGATCGGTGGCGACTACTCGAACGAGGGCTACCTGCACGCGCAGTGGCGCCGGAGCAACCCCACGGAGTACGCGCAGCCGCACGTGCTCGTCGAGGGCGTCGAGGGCGAGGGCCACTACGTCGGGACCTATCTCGCGTGGGGCGTCAACAGCAACGGCTGGTGGGGCGAGGGTGAGATCAAGTTCTACCTCGACTCGGACGAGGAGTACCCGACCATCGCGGGCACGGGCACGGAGGACTACTTCGGCGGCGCGTGGAACTTCGACATCCCGGGCAAGGGCTACACCGAGTTCTCCACGCCCTACCTCGGCATGCCCCAGGTCATCAGGCCCGACGGGCTCTACGTGAGCCAGCAGCGCTTCGGCATGTACCGTTGGCACCTCGCCGACCCGATCCACTTCGCCGAGAGGCTGCGCGTCGACATCCAGGCGCTCGGCTGGCGCAGCGGCTGGCGCTACCTGCCCCTGCGCGACGACATCGCGTCGACGTCGCTCTTCTACCTCGACCGGCCCACGGCCCGTCGACCGAAGACTCCGTCGGCCGACGACCTGGAGATCCACCTAGGTAGCGCACCCGTGCCCGACCTGGGCGCGAGCCCCCAGCGCTGGCCCGCGACGGACTAGCCGTGCGCACCCCGCGAGTCCTCATGACCGCGGCGGCCCTCCTCGCCGTAGCGGGGTGCTCCGCCGCGCCCGAATTCACCGCACCGGATGCCCCGATGACCGAGGCCGGCGTCGGTGGCACGTTCGCCGGGGCATCCGTCGCCGACGCCGCACAGTTCTACGCCTTCGGCGACGGCGACCTCTGGCCGAACTGCTGGGGAGCCGATGACAACATCTACACGGCCCACGGCGACGGCATGGGCTTCGGCAACGAGTTCGCCGACATCGGGGCAGACGTGATCTCGGGCCCGCCCGACGCATTAGAGGGCGAGACCACCGCGCTCGGTGACGAGGTGGGCCAGGTGTGGTCGGGCGGCAACTTCACCCGCAAGCCCACCGGTATCGCGTGCGTCGACGGCAGCCTCTACCTCGCCGTGCAAGACCTGCGCACCGACTTCAACGAAGCACCCGCGGCGTCGATCTCGCGCTCCGACGACGGAGGCCGCACGTGGACGTGGGACACGTCGGCGCCCATGTTCGACGACGGAGTCTTCACGACGGTGATGTTCCTCGACTACGGCAAGGACTACGCCGACGCCCCGGACGACTACGTGTACGCCTACGGACTCGACGGCAACTGGCGCGACTCGTTCGACGACTCCGCGCCCGACCCCGAGGACCTCTACCTCGCCCGCGTGCCCAAGGGCTCGGTGCAGGACCGCGGCGCCTGGGAGTTCTCGACCGGCGCCGGCACGTGGAGCTCCGACATCGACGACCGCGTCGCCGTGCTCCACGACGACCGCCGCCTCTACCCGGGCACCTCCGGCGGCGGCACCGTCGGCGCCCACGACCTGAGCGTCATCTCCCAGGGCGGCATCGTCTACGACAAGCCCCTCGACCGCTACATCTACACGTCGTGGACCGAGCTCACCTTCGAGTTCTACGAGGCGCCCGAGCCGTGGGGGCCGTGGAACCTCTTCCTCTCGCGCGATTTCGGCCCCTACCCGTGGACGAACGCCGCGCACGGCGGCTACGGCGTCACCGCCCCCTCGAAGTTCATCAGCGCGGACGGCCGCACGCTGTGGCTGCAGAGCAACGTGTGCCCGTGCGCGCCCGCGGGAATGTCCGCCTACGACTTCACCCTGAGGAGGCTCGACCTTGGCCAGTGACCTCGTCGACGTGCTCGTCGTCGGCGCGGGGTTCGGCCACGAGTTCCTGCACCTCTACCGCGAGCATCCCCTCGTCGGCGAGGTCGGCCTGTGCGACCTGCGCGCGGATGCGGTGTCGTCGTTGGGGGCGGCCTACGGTCTCGACGCGACCTACGAGTCCCTCGACGACGCCCTCGCGAGCGGGAGGTGGGACGCCGTGCACATCGCGACGCCCGTGCACCTGCACGTCGAGCAGACCCTCGCGGTGCTCGCGAGCGGACGCGCCTGCGCGAGCGCCGTGCCCATGGCGACCACCCTCGACGGCATCGCGCGGGTCATGGATGCCGCGGCCGCCGGCACCTACATGATGATGGAGACCGCCCTTTACCAGCGCGAATACCTCCACGCCCTCGCGCTGCGGGACTCCGGCGCCCTCGGGCGGATCGGATACCTGTCCGGCGCCCACATGCAGGACCTCGACGGATTCCCGCCCTACTGGATGGGCTACGCGCCCATGCAGTACGCGACCCATATCGTCGCGCCCCTGCTCGGGCTCGCCGGCAGCGTCGCGGAGTCGGTGGCGTGCCTCGGCTCGGGCACCCTGCTGCCGTCGCACGCGGGCGACGGCAGCAACCCGTTCCCCATCGAGTCCGCGTTGTTCCGACTCGGGGGCGGCCTGGCGGCCCAGGTGACGATGTCCTTCTTCGAGAACGCGCGCAGCTACACCGAGGGCTTCAACGTGTACGGCGACCTCGGCGCGCTCGAGTGGCCGTCGGTCGAGGGCGGTGCGACCGTCACCTACGTCGCGGGGCCGCAGGACGGCCTGCGGCGCGGGCGGCCCATCGCCCGCACCGAGGCGCACGCCCCGGACTACCTCGAGGCGCTCCCCGAGGAGCTGCGGCCCTTCACACGCCCGGGCACCTGGAGCCCCGAGGGCGGTGAGCCGATCCGCGTGGAGGCCTGGCACGGCGGGTCCCACCCGCACCTCGTGCACGAGTTCGTCTCAGCCGTGCACGCCGGGCGCGCGCCCGCGGTGCACGAGCGGGTCGCGGCGTCCATCACGGCCCCCGGAATCGTCGCGCACGAGTCCGCCCTGCGGGGCGGCGCCCTGCTCGCGGTGCCCGCGTACTGATCTCCGCGCCGGGCCTGCAGCTAGACCTCGGTCGACCAGCGGTCCCAGAGTGCGGCGTAGGCGCCGCCGCGCGCGAGGAGCTCGTCGTGCGAGCCGAGCTCGACGACGCGGCCCTGCTCGACCACCGCGATGCGGTCCGCGTCGTGGGCGGTGTGCAGGCGGTGCGCGATCGAGACGACGGTGCGGCCGGCGAGCACCGCGCCCAGCGCGCGCTCGACGGAACGCGCCGCGCGGGCATCCATGACCGACGTGGCCTCGTCGAGCACGAGCGTGTGCGGGTCGATGAGCACGAGGCGCGCGAGCGCGATCTGCTGCGCGTGAGCGGCACCGACGGGATGCCCGCCCGAGCCGACCATGGTGTGCACTCCGTCCGGCAGGCCGTCCACCCACTCGCGCGCACCCGCCACGACGAGGGCGCCCAGGACGTCGTCGTCGGTGGACCCCTCGCTCCCCATGCGCACGTTGTCGGCGATGGTGCCGACGAACACGTGGTGCTCCTGCGTGACCAGCGCGACCTCGCGTCGCAGCACCGCGAGCGGCAGCTCGGTGAGCGGCACCCCGCCGACCGTCGCCGAGCCCCGCGTGGGAGCGTCGATCCCCGCGATGATGCGCCCGATCGTCGACTTGCCGGCACCCGAGGGCCCGACTATCGCGAAGCGCTCCCCCGGTTCGAGCTCGAGGTCGAGGCCGTGGAGCACCTCGGGGCCGCTCGGATAGCTGTAGTGGACGCCGTCGAGCCGCACGCGCGGCCCGGCGGGACGGGCCCGCCCCTCGACACGGTCGGGCCCGATCCCGCCCACTCCGAGGATGCGCGCTAGCGACGCGAGCCCGAGCTGCAGGTTGTCGAGCCACCGCACGATCGCGATGATCGGCACCGTGAGCTGCACGGCGTAGAGCGTCACGGTCGTCACGGCGCCCACGGTCGTGAGCCCGTGGGCGACGAGGTACCCGCCCCAGAGCAGTGCGATGGGGATGGGCACCGTGTACGCGAGGCCGCTCACCGGCAGCAGCACGAGCTTGAGCCGCACGATGCGGTAGCGGCGGTGCCACAGCTCGGCGAGCGCGCCGTCGGTCGACGCGATGCGCTCGTCGCCGAGCGCCAGCGCGTCCACGACGCGCGCGCCGTCCATGGTCTCCGACACCGACCCGAACAGGTCGGAATAGCTCGCGTTGACGTCGAGGTAGGCCTGCGGCGCCCTCGCGAGGTACCAGCGCGCGACCACGACGATGACGGGAACGCCCACGAGCAGGGCGAGCGCGACGAGGGGCGCCGTCACGAATGCGGCGACGAACGTGAGGGCGACCGCGACGATCGAGACCGCGAGCTGCGGGATGGCCTGGCGCACGGTCGTCGCCACGGAGTCGATGTCGGCGGTCGTGCGCGTGAGCAGGTCGCCCGTGCCCGCGCTCTCCACGACCGAGATCGGCACCGCCGTGGCGTCGCGCATGAAGCCGTCGCGCAGCGTCGCGAATATCCGCTCCCCCAGCACCATCGCGAGCCGCGTGCCCAACCCCGTGAACACGGTCTGCAGCACGACCGCGACGAGCATCGTGAGGGCCAGCGCGGCGATGGCCCCGGCATCCGTACCCACTGTGAGTCCCTCGACAAGGCGCCCGACGACGAACGGGCCCACGAGGCCCGCGATCGCGGCGAGGGCGGCGAGCGCCGTGACCCCGGCGTACTCGAGGCGGTGCCGTCTGAGCAGCGTGAGCACGACGGTGCGCACGCGCCTGCCGTCGGCGATCGGGAGCTGCCCGCCGCTCGCCATCAGTCGCCCTCCGCCCGACGCACGAGCGCGAGGTACTCGGGGTCGGTGTCGAGGAGCTCGCGGTGCGTGCCGACGGCCGAGACCGCGCCGCCCGTGAGCCGCACGACCTCGTCAGCCTCGGCGAGCAGCATGGGGCTCGTCGTCGCGACGAGGGTCGAACGGCCCTCCCGCGCGCGACGCAGGCGACCCGCGATGATCGCCTCGGTGTGGCTGTCGACGGCCGACGTGGGATTCTCGAGCAGCAGCCACTCGGGCTCGAGCGCGAGAGCCCGGGCGAGCCCGATGCGCTGGCGCTGCCCGCCCGAGACGAGCCTGCCGCGCTCGCCGATCGCGCCGGCGAGCCCGTGCTGCACCGACTCCACGACGTCCCCGGCCGCCGCAGCGTGCACTGCCGCCGACACGGCGTCGTCGCCCGATGTCCCATGCGGGTCGACCGCGTCGCGCAGGGTGCCGCGGAACAGGAACGGGTCGGCATCGGCCCGCACGATGCGAGCGCGCAGCGCGGGTAGCGCGATGGACGAGAGCGGGTCGGCACCCCAGCGCACCCCGCCGGCATCCGGCGCCGTGTCGTCGAGTCGGGCGAGCCGGTCGAGGAGGGCGGAGACCGACGCCGCGTCGTCTCCCACGAGGGCGACGAACCGTCCGGGCTCGAGGTGCAGGCCGCTCGCATCGTCGTGCAGCGCACCGTCGGCGGGGGGACGGCCTCCCGCCGCCGACGTGAGGGGTTCGACGGCGAGCACCCCGAGCACGCGCCCCGCACCCACCTGCCCGCGCGTGAACGCCGAGACGGCCTCGGCCGCGAGGCGGATGGGTATGACGAGGAACCCCGCATAGCCGTAGAACGAGACGAGCTGGCCGGGGGTGAGGTGACCTGCCTGCACGAGGAGCGCCCCCGCCCACGTGAGCGCGACGATGAAGCACCCGGGGATGAGCACCTGGATCGCGTCGATGAGCCCCAGGGGCGTCGCGAGCCGGATGCCCGCGGCCTTCGTCTCGTCGGAGGCCCGCTGGTAGCGGTCGACGAACATGGCCTCACCGCCGGCCCCCCGCAGCACCCGGAGACCCGCCACGGTGTCGGCGGCGAGCGCCGTCATCCGCCCCGACGCCGCGCGTTGATCCGCCTGACGCGTGCGCAGCGGCCGCACCACGACGAAGAACAGCGCCGAGGAGAGGGGCACGCCGACGAGCACGAGCAGCCCGAGCGGCACCGAGCTTCCGAGCAGGATCGCGCCGACGATGCCGTAGGACAGGAGCGCGGCGATGAAGGCGCCCACGAGGTAGCCGAGGTGGGCTATCGACATGGCGTCCCCGGTGACCGTCGCACCGATCTCGCCCGTCGAGACACGCTTGCCGATCGCGTAGCCCGCGCGCGCGGCATGCCTCGAGATGAGGCCTATCGATCGATAGGTCGCGCGCATCCAGTTGATGATGCCGCCACGGTCGCGCAGTCCCTCGACCACCGAGTGCACCGCCTCGAAGGCGAGCACGATGCCCGCCCAGATGAGCAGCCGCACCAGGTCGCCCGTGGCCACGCCCTCGTCGATGGTGCGGCCGATCGCCCACGGCGTGAAGGCGAGCGTGCACAGCCATACGGTGTCGAGGGCCGTGCCCAGCGCTATCGACACCCACTGGTGCCGCGCCAGCCACCCGAGGTACGCCGTGGGCCGGCGCGGTGGCGCGCCGGCCGGGAGCGGTTCGGGGAGGGGGTGCACCTACTTGATGCCGGAGATGCGCACGCCGTTGACGATGTAGCGCTGGAAGAACAGGACGAGGATGATCGTCGGCAGCGCCGCGAGGGTCGACCCCGCCATGAGCAGGCCCCACTCGTTGCCGCGGTCGGAGCGGAAGTTGCCGAGGAACTGCATGATCTGCGTGAGGTCGGGGTTCGTGATCGTGAGGATGGGCCACACGTACGCGTTCCAATAGGCCATGTACGACCCGATCCCGACGACCACGAAGACCGCCGCAGACTGCGGCACGAAGATCTTCGTGAAGATCTGCCATCGGCTCGCGCCGTCGATGAGCGCGGCCTCCTCCACGGCGACGGGCATGTTGAGGTAGAACTGCCGCAGGAAGAACATCTGCACGGCCGATGCCACTCCGGGGATGATGAGCACCGCGAGCGTGTCGAGCATGCCCAGCTGCGACACGACCATGAACGAGGTCAGCAGGATCGCCATGCCCGGGATGAACATCGGCAAGATGCAGAACACCCACCAGAAGCGCTTGAAGGCGAAGTCGAGCCGCGCGAGCGCGTACGCCGCCATCGAGTTGACGGCGATGCTCAGCACCGTGAAGATCACCGCCCCCAGGAACGTGATGATCATGGCGCGCGAGAACTGCGGGTCTTGCACGATCGCCACGTAGTTCTTGGGATCCCACATGTCGGGGAAGAACTGGAAGGGCGAGCGCAGCACCTCGGTCTTGCCCTTGAACCCGGCGATGACCATCCACGCGAGCGGGAACAGGAGGCTCACGGTGATGAGCACGAGCCCGACGATCTTGAGGAGTCGGTTGCGATCGCCCCGCCGGAGCGAGCCCCGCGTCGTCGTCGTCGACATCAGCCGTCCACCGCCTTGTCTGAGTTGATGAGCCGGAACACGAGCACCGAGATGAGCCCGAGCACCACGAACAGCAGCAGCGCGGTCGTGAGCGAGAAGCTCGTCGCGTAGGGCGTCGCGCCGCGGAAGTTGTTGAAGATGAAGAGGTTCGGCGTCGTCGTCGCGTTCACGGGACCGCCGTTGGTCATGACGAGCGGCAGGTCGAGCATCTGGATCGCGGCGGTGAAGCCCGTGACGAACAGGTACAGCAGGATGTTCTTCAGCAGCGGGATGGTGATGTAGAAGGTGCGCTTGAAGAACCCCGCGCCGTCGAGCTCAGCCGACTCGTAGTAGCTGTCGGGGATGTCGAGCAGGCCCGCGAGCATGATGAGCGTCGTGATGCCCAGCCCGAGCCAGATCGCCGGCACCGCTATGGCGGGCAGCGCGGTGCCGGGGTTGTTGAGCCACGCCACCGGTCCGGCGTTGAGCAACGAGAGGAACCAGTTGATCACGCCCTGGTCCTGGTACATGAAGAGGAACAGCACGGACGCCACCACGGTCGAGATGACGGCGGGCACGTAGACCGTGACCTTCATGAAGCTCGCCATGCGCTTGCTGAGCACCTTGATGAAGCTCGCGAGCAGGAGGGAGATGATCATCCCGGCGGGCACCACCATCGCCGCGAACTCGATCCCGACGACGAGGGAGTTCCAGAACTTCGGGTCCTGGAGCACGAACATGTAGTACTGGAGGCCGACGAACTCCGACCCCTTGTAGAAGCTGATCTTGAAGAAGCTCAGGTAGATCGCGTAGATGAGCGGCCAGATCACGAAGATCGACGAGAGGATCACCATGGGCGCGATCATGAGGTACGCCGTGCGGTTGTTCCGCAGGTGCTTGGCCACGCGAGGGGTCGATCCCCTTCGCCGTCTCAGGCCGGGGCTGACACCGGCGACCTGGCCCGTGATGGTCTCGGTGGGCGTGAGTGCAGACACGGTCCATCCCCTCGGTTGAGGCGGTGCCCCGGGCGCTCGGCCCGGGGCACCGCCGGTGTCGACTAGCTACTTCTTGGGCGCAGTGCCGGCAAGGCCCTGCTTGGCGATCACGTCGTTGATCGCGGCGTCGGCTGTCGCGAGCGACCCCTCGACCGTATCCGTGCCCTTCATCGCCGACTCGATCGCCGTGCCGAAGGCGAGCGCGACATCCCAGGGGTAGCCGGGCTCCTGCTTGCCGTAGGCGACGACCTTGTCCGAGATGATCTTCATGAACGGGTCGGCGCTGGCGTCGGGGTCGGAGGCGAGGGCCTCGTCGACCGACGTGCGCACCGTGTACTTCGAGTATCCGGCAGCCTTGAAGAAGTCGGACATGATGGCCGGGTCACCCGCGAGCAGGTACTGGATGAAGTCCGCGGCCGCCTGCGGGTTCTTCGACTTGGAGTCGAGCGTGAGAGTCCAGCCGCCGAGAGTGGCGGTGGGCTTCGTCTGGTCGCCGTCGATGGACGGGAACGGGGCGACCATCGTCTTGGCGAGCATGTCGGGGAAGTCGTTCTTCAGCTGGCCGATGACCCACGAGCCGCCCGCCATCATCGCGACCTCGCCCGCGCCGTAGGGTGAGCCGTCCGCGTAGCCGACCTTCGGCTGCTGGGGGATGAGGTTGCCCTGGTAGAGCGTCTTGTAGAACTCGAGCAGCTTGTCGAAGCACGGGTCGGTGGCGTCGGCCTTCGACCAGTCGTCGTTGATCGGCAGGTGTCCGCAGGCGTTGTACTGCAGGCCCCAGCTCGACCAGCCCAGGTCGGGCGCGGTCGAGGCGATGGTCATGCCCTTCACGTCGCCGCTCGTGAGCTTGGTCGACCAGTCGACGAGCTCCGCCCAGCTCGTGGGGGGCGAGTCGGGGTCGAGGCCGGCGGCCTTCACGAGGTCGGTGTTGTAGTAGAGCACCGTCGAGGGCTCGACGAGCATCGGGTAGGCGTAGTGCTTGCCGTCGATGGTCACGAAGCTCGCGACGTTCTCCTTGATGTCGGAGAACGACTCGGCGGGCATGTAGTCGTCGAGGGCGGCGAACTGCCCGTTCACGACGCCCGCGGCGATGTTGCCGTAGTTGGTGGTCGCGATGTCGGGCTGCTTGCCCGCGGCCTGGGCGGCCTGGAGCTTCTGCGCCCAGGTGTCGGCGGGGATGACCTGGTAGTCGACGTGCACCTTGTCCTGCGACTTGTTGAACGCGTCGACGTACTTCTTGAACCAGACGCCCTGGTAGTCCTCGAACTTCTGCTGCCAGAACGTGACGGTGGTGGTGCCGCTGGCGGCGTCGCCGCCGCCGCCAGTGGAGCAGCCCGTGAGTACCAGGGCGGTGCTCACGACCGCGGCAGCGACCATCGCTACCCTGTTGCGCCTCTTGTGCATGGTGCTTCCTCTCGTGATCCGGCTCGTCCTCGAGCCGAGTATGTGTGCCGATCAGTCCTTGGACAGCTCGGCCTTGTACCAGAACACGTTGTACGGATCCCAGATGGACAGGCCGAAGTAGATCGTCCTGCCGCCGTCCGACGTGTAGTTCGGCGCCATGAAGGGTGCGTACGGCCCCGGAACGTCAGTTGCCCCTACGAGCGTGATCGGGTCTCCCCACGGACCCCACGGGTTGATGCCCTCGCGGATGACCGCACCGTCGCCGTCGCGGAGGTAGGTCATGATCCACCGGCCGAGGTAGTCGTTCCAGACCACGGAGAGCTCGCCCACCGTGTCGTCAAGCACGAGCGCCGCGTCATCCGGCGATGACGACCACTGCGGCTCGCCCTCGGCGTCCGTCTCGGTGAAGTAGTTCCACGCCGCGGGGTCTTCGACCTTCGACGCCTCGACCTTGGCGAGCGCGACCCCCGAGAACCGCCCGTGGGTGATTCCCCAGAAGTACAGCCAGTCGACACCGTCCTCGGTGACGTGGAACGGGCTCACCTGCACGAAGTTGCTCTCGCCGCCCCAGCGCGGCTCGTCGAGCACGGTCCAGGTCTGTCCGGAGTCGGTGGACTTCGCGAGGCCGGCGTCGTTGACCTCCCACTCGCCCGGCACGCCCCAGTGGCGCACCGACATCCAGTGCAGGTACATCGCGCCGTTGGCCGCGAACCCGTGCGTGGGGATGACCGTCATCTCGTCGTTGTCGATCTTCTTCGACGGCAGCAGCTCGGTGGCGAGCCCGATGTCGTCCACGACCATGCCGTCGAGCGTGATCCCGTCGCTCGGATCGGTGTCGGTCGTGTACCCGAGGGTGTTCGACCGCCAGAACGACCCGCCCCCGCCGATCTGGTCGGCGTCGCGCTCACCGAACGTGTCGCCGAACACGAACCACGTCTTGCCGTCGTACTGGAACATCGAGCCGAGGTCCGTGCCGTACACGGCGTACTGGTCGGTCCTGCTGGAGGAGTCCGCGCCCGTGACCTGGCCGAGCTGCTCGACACCGGTCACGCCGGTCAGGAGGAAGGGGGAGTCTGCGGGATTCGTCACGACGGCACCGGTGGATGTGCAGCCCGCGAGTGCGGCGATGCCCAGCAGCACTGCTGCCGCGGCCGCTCTCACTCGGGTTGCGCGCATCCCTGCTCCCTCCTCATCGAAGAACTTCTGCCACCAGTAGACATCAAGAAATCGATTCCGTCAAGAACGGCATGAGAGGGCATGAAATTGGCCTGAAACTTCAATGAATCATTGGAAGAAACCGATTACAAGAATCTGTCAGATCAGGCGGACAAAAGGGCAGCAGAGTTCCGTGGGCGCGACGCCGGCCACCGGGTCGGGTCAGTAGGTGACGAGGCCTTTTCGCAAGATGATGTTGCCGAACGGGCGCGTCTCACCCGTGCGCACGGCGAGGAACGCGGCATCCGCCCGGGCATAGAACTCGGCGCGCTCGAGCTCGGCCGCGCCCTCGGGACCGACGCCCGCGGCGATGAGCATCTCGTGCTGCAGGGCGGTCAGGCCGTCGGGCGTGCGCATGAGGTCCACAGCGATCCCGGAGTCGAGAGGCAGCACGCTCCTGATCGCCGCGACGAGCTCCGGCGCCCCCACCCCCGGCAGGACGAGTGCGTGCTGTCCGGCGGCGCGGGCCGGGAAGTGCGCGTCGCTCACGACCACCGCGTCGGAGTGCCCCATCTGGTCGAGCCTCAAGAGCAGTTCGCCGGTCAGGAGGGGATGCACGCCACTAAGCATGGGTGAAAGCTACCAGCAGGCGATGGGAGGGGATTCGACTCCCCTACTGAGCCGCCGGCCTATCGAGCGGTTCGGCGTCGGCGAGCCCGGTGCGACGGCGCGATAGTCCGGACTGCTCAGCGGGGGCCCACGAGAGGGGCCTCGTCCTCCACCTGTCACCAGACTAGAAAGACCCCCGCGAAAAGCATGCGGGGGTCTTTCTAGTCTGGTGGCAAGTGAGGGATTCGAACCCCCGAAGTTGAAAACGTCTGATTTACAGTCAGATCCCTTTGGCCGCTTGGGTAACTTGCCAGGACGCTTCCGACCACATGTACTCACCTGACCGAACGCGCTGAACAAGGATACAAGCTCCGAGGCCCCGCGCGTACCACGCGAGGCCCCGGATCAGCGTCAGTGCACGGCCACCGGTTCCGCGGCGACGGGCGTGTGCGAGAGGGAGAGCCCCTGGCTGCGCCGGCGGAACAGGAGCACCGACAGGATGGCGCCGAAGCCGAAGAACGCAGCACCCCACCAGTAGGCGGTGGCATAGCTCGTGAGGGCGGCGTCGAGCCCCACCTCGGGCGTGACCGGTGCGTGGTCGGCGAGGTAGGTGGTGGCGGCGGTCGCCGCGAGCGTGTTGAGGAGCGCCGTGCCGATCGACCCGCCCACCTGCTGGCTCGTGTTGACCATCGCCGAGGCGACACCGGCGAACTGCCGGTCGACGCCGAGCGTCGCGGTCTGCATCGATGCGGGCATGATGGTGCCCATCGCGAAGCCCATGATCATGAGCGGCGGCATGACGTCGGACACGTAGACGCTCGAGGCGTCGAGGTGCGTGAGGTAGATCATCGCGACGACTCCCAGCACCATGCCCGACGGCACCATGATCTTCGGCCCCAGTCGGGGCACGAGGAAGTTCGTGCCGAGCTGCGCCGCGACCACGAGCATCCCGATCATCGGCAGGAACGCGAGGCCGGTCTGGATGGGCGAGTACCCGAGCGTCGCCTGCAGGTAGTACGTGACGAACAGGAAGATGCCGAACATGCCGGCGCCCGCGATGAGCACGGAGCTGTAGGCGGCGGCGCGGTTGCGGTCGAGCACGATCGAGAGCGGGAGCAGAGGATGCTGCGCCCGGCGCTGCCACGCCACGAACGCGATGAGCAGCACGGCCGCGGCCGCGAGCATGCCCCACGTGACGGGAGCATCCCAGCCGTCGGTCTCTGCGTGCGAGAAGCCGTAGACGAGGCTGAAGAGCGCGGCCGAGACGAGCACCGTGCCGGGCACGTCGAGCTTGGGCCGCGGGCCCGTGCGCGTGACGGCGGGCACGAAGAGGAAGGCGCCCACGATCGCGACCGCGGCGATGGGGATGTTGATGTAGAGGTTCCAGCGCCAGTCGAGCGCCTCGGTGAGGAGGCCGCCGAGCAGCAGTCCCACGGCGCCGCCGGCGCCCGCGATCGCGCCGAACACGCCGAAGGCGCGGGCGCGCTCCTTCGGGATCACGAAGGTCGTCGTGAGCACGGCGAGCGCCGTGGGGGCGAGGAGGGCGGCGAAGACGCCCTGGAGCGCGCGGGCCGCGACGAGGAGACCGAACGTGTCCGCGGCGCCGCCGAGGGCCGAGGCGATGGCGAAGCCCGCGAGGCCGATGACGAAGGTGCGCTTGCGGCCGATGAGGTCGGAGAGGCGGCCCCCGAGCAGCAGCAGGCTCGCGAAGGCGAGCGAGTAGGCGGTGATGATCCACTGGCGGTCGCCGTCGGAGAATCCGAGGTCGGCCTGGGCGGAGGGGAGGGCGATGTTGACGACCGTCGCGTCGAGCACGACGACGAGCTGGGCGAGGCCCACGACCACGAGTGTGACCCAGCGCCGGGAGCTCGGCGGGGCGGCAGGAGTTTGAGACATGTCGAGAACTATATACGGAACTTTGCAGTTTCGGATATAGCCAGTTTCGGAACTTGTTGGTATCGTGGAGGTGACGAAAGGGGGCCGCTGCGATGACGCAGGTCGACCTCAAACCACGGCTCGGCCGCAAGCGCGACTCCAGCCGAGACCAGGACATCCTCGACGCGGCCCTCGACGTGCTCGCCGAGACGGGCTACGACGGCATGACCATCGACATGGTCGCCGCGCGCGCCAAGGCCGGGAAGGCCACCGTCTACCGGCGCTGGGACTCGAAGCCCGACCTCGTGCTCGACGCCGTCGCATGCCTCAAGGCCGTGCCCCTCGACACCCTGCCCGACACGGGCACCCTGCGCGGCGACCTCGTCGCCATGATCAAGTCGCCGGCGATCCAGGATGCCGACCGCAAGCTGCGCATCATGGCGGGCATCGTGTCGATGATCGCGCGCAACCCCGAGCTCGCCCAGGCGGCGCGGGCGGCCCTCGTCGAGCCGCGGGCCGCGGCGAACCGCATCCTGTTCCAGCGCGCCGTCGACCGCGGCGAGATCCCCGCCGACAGCGACATCGAGAACCTCGCGCTCATCGGCCCGGCGCTCGCGACCTACCGCACGCTCATGCTGCAGCTGCCGGTCGACCGCGAGTTCCTCATCCAGAACATCGACCGGGTCATCCTGCCCGCCGCGGGCGTGCGCGCGAAGCCCTAGACTGCCCGACGTGCCGGGAATCAACGAAGTCGCCCAACTCGCAGGGGTGTCGACGGCGACCGTGTCCCGCGCCCTGAGCGGCAACGGCCACGTGTCGGAGGCCACCCGGCAGCGCGTGCACGAGGCCGCCCTGCAGCTCGAGTACGTCGTCTCCTCGAACGCGTCGAGCCTCGCCACCGGCCGCACCAAGAACGTGGGCGTGGTCATCCCGTTCCTCAACCGCTGGTACTACGGCGCCGTGCTCGAGGGCGCCGAGAGCGCGCTGCTGGGCCACGGCTACGACCTCACGCTCTACAACCTCGGCGGCGGCGGGGATGAGCGCCGCAGCGTGTTCGAGCACTTCCTGCTGCGCAAGCGCGTCGACGCCGTCATCGCCATCGCGCTCGAGCTCACCGAGTCGGAGGTCGGGCGCCTCCACGACATGAACAAGCCCATCGTGGGCGTCGGCGGCACCATCGAGGGCGTGCGCACCCTGAGCATCGACGACCCCGGAGTCGCGCGGCTCGCGACGGAGCACCTGCTCTCGCTCGGGCACACGATGATCGCCCACATCGGCGGCGACGTCGACTCCGAGATGGACTTCCACGTGCCCACGCGCCGCCGCGGCGGCTACGAGGCCGCGCTGCGCGACGCGGGCATCACCCCCGACCCCGAGCTGTACCAGGCAGCGGACTTCACCCTCCAGGGCGGCTACGCGGCGGCGAAGCAGCTGCTCGGCAACCCGCGCAAGCGGCCCACCGCCGTCTTCGCCGCATCGGACGAGATGGCCATCGGCACGATCCTCGCCGCACGCGACCTCGGTCTCAACGTGCCCGCCGACGTGTCGGTCGTGGGGGTCGACGACCACGAGCTCTCCGACTTCTTCGGGCTCTCGACCATCGCGCAGTTCCCCGCGCTGCAGGGCCGCATGGCCGTCGACATCCTCATGGACCAGCTGCACCCGGGGCACCGTGCCGTCACGTCGGACAACACCCCGCTGCCGTTCGAGCTCATCGTGCGCTCTAGTACTGCCCGGCCGAGCTGACGTAGCGCTGCGCCGCGTCGGCGACCTTCGTGAGGTAGTCGTCGCCCGAGTTGTAGGCGGCGATGCCCGCGCGCCAGCCGTCGGGCGTCGTCATGCCGCCGCTCGCGCGGCACATGTGGTTGGCCGCGGCGATCGCGGAGTCGGCGATGTTCTGCGGGTCGGGGTTGCCGTCGCCGTCGCCGTCGGACGGCCAGCTCTCCCAGGTCTGCGGGATGAGCTGCATGGGCCCGATGGCGCGGTCGTAGTCGGAGATGCCGTCGTACGCCCCGCCGTCGCTGTCGGGGATGTGCTCCGTGTCACCGCCGTCGAGCACGACCCCGTAGATGGGCGGCGTCACCGTGAAGTCGTCGCCGATGGTCGAGCCGCCGAACGAGCCGTGGTCGCTCTCCACGAGGCCGATGCCCGCGAGCGTGTTCCAGCCGATCCCGCAGTCGGGGTAGACCTCGGCCGCCCTGATGGCCGCGCCCGCGTAGGCGAGCACCGCGAGGCGCGGGATGCCCGTGGCCTCCGCCACCCGCTGCGCCCACGCGGGGTCCACCATTCCCGTGTAGCCCTCCCCCGTGCCCCCGGTCGGCGGCGGCGGAGCCTGCTCGGCGTAGGGGAGGGCCGCGGGCGCGGCCGTGCATCCTGCCAGCAGGAGCACACCGAGCAGCGCGAGAGCGGTTTTCACGCGACCCATCCCATCACGCCCCGCCGGAAGTACCATGAACGCATGGCAGATTCCACTTTCGACATCGTCAGCAAGGTAGACCAGATGGAGGCGGAGAACGCCGTCAACCAGGCTGCGAAGGAGATCGAGACCCGCTACGACTTCAAGGGCGTCGGCGCCTCGGTCGAGTGGAGCGGCAAGGAGAAGCTCCTCCTGAAGGCGAGCGCCGAGGAGCGCGTGAAGGCCGTGCTCGAGGTCGTCGAGGCCAAGTTCATCAAGCGCGGCATCTCGCTGCGCAGCCTCGACGCGGGCGACCCGTTCCCCAGCGGCAAGGAGTACCGCATCGAGGTGGGCCTCAAGAACGGCATCTCGTCGGAGGACGCCAAGAAGGTCTCGAAGATCATCCGTGACGAGGGTCCCAAGAGCGTGAAGTCGCAGATCCAGGGCGACGAGCTCCGGGTCTCCTCCAAGAGCAGGGACGACCTGCAGGCGACGATGGCACTGCTCAAGGGCAAGGACCTCGACGTGGCTCTGCAGTTCGTGAACTTCCGGTAGCACCATGGACGACCCGCTCGCCGACCTGAAACGGCGGGCGTACGCGCGTCCGACGAGCGAGTCGGACGCCGCGGAGGCGCAGGCGCTGCTCGCGCGCCTCGCGACGGGCGAGGTCGTCATCCCGGTGGAGCCGGAGGCACCGCGACCGGGCGCCGTGCGGCTGCAGACCGTCACGATCGCGAGCCCGCGCGCACACGTGGCCATCGCCGTGATCGCGCTGCTGTGCGTCGCGGGCGCGGTGACCGCGCCCCTGCCGCACAACTCGCTGAGCGTGTTCGACAGGCCGCAGGACCCCGTCGACCTCGCCGCGCCGGCCTGGGCGTTCCGGTCGGGCATGGAGTCGCCGTTCGGGGCGCAGGAGCCGAGCATCCGCTGGCTCACCGACTACCACGACGCCCAGGTCTACGCCTACCTGACCCCCGACGGGTGGGTGTGCCTCACGCTCATCCAGGGCGCGGGGGCGGGCGTGAGCTGCGCCTCGCCCGGCGAGTTCGCCGAGGGCGGCGTCATCCTCGGCTACGGCACGACGGGCGGAGACGGCCCGTGGATCTCCGTCGTGTGGGGCCCCGAGGGCGGTCCGCGGTTCTACGAGGGCACGGCGCCCGCGGCCGAGAACCCGTGAGCGACGGCCTCGACGAGCTGCGGCGACGGGCGTACGGCCCTCCGCGCAGCGCGGCGGACGCGCGTGCGGCGCAGGCCGAGCTGCGGCGGTTGGCCGACGGCGAGAGGATGCCCGACCTCGAGCTCCCGCGGCTGCGGCCCGTGCCATCCCCGCCGCGCAGGGGCATGCTGCTGCTCGCCGCCGCGTGCCTCGGGGCCGCCGTGCTGGCGACCGGGATCGCCGCGGCGCCGAGGCCCTCGCTCGCCGTCTTCGCGAGCACGCAGCACGGCGTGCCGGAGTGGCCGGGGTCGATGTCCGACGACGGCGTGCGGTGGCTCGGCGGCCTCGGCCCGTGGAACGTGTTCGCCTTCGAGACCGGCGGCGGCAACGTGTGCGTGTCGGCGTTCCTGTCGGAGACGAGCGGCGGCGGGTCGTGCACGAGCCGTGCGGCGTTCCTCGCGCAGGGCATCACCTTCGGCACGAGCCTCGCGGGCGAGGACCTGCAGGTCTCGTGGGGCCCGACCGGGGGCGCGCACCTCGAGGGGCGCCCTCGCTAGACTGCCGACATGACGGCGACAACCGACGACGGCTGGCTGAGTGTCGCCATCGCGATCGCGCTGTTCGCGGTCGACTTCACGATCCGCGTGCTCGCCGTCATCTACGTGCCGCGCAACCGCCGCCCGCAGACGGCGCTCGCGTGGCTGCTCGCGATCTTCTTCATCCCGTACGTCGGCGTGCTGCTGTTCCTGCTCGTGGGCAGCGCGCGCCTGCCCCGCAAGCGGCGCCAGCGCCAGCGGCAGATCAACGACTACATCCTCGAGACGACCGAGGGGTTCGACCGCGTCGAGCGCGACCCCCCGTGGCCGAGCTGGCTCGAGTCGGTGGTCGAGCTCAACCGCAAGCTCGGGTCGATGCCGCTCGTGGGCGGCAACTCCGCGAAGCTCTACGACGACAACCAGGCGGCCCTCGACGCCATGACGCAGTCGATCCGCGAGGCCAAGAAGACCGTGCACGTGGAGTTCTACATCCTCCTGCTCGACGACGTGACGAAGCCGTTCTTCGACGCCCTCGAGGATGCCCACAAGCGCGGTGTCGTCGTGCGCGTGCTGCTCGACCACCTCGGCAACTTCCAGTACCCCGGCTACCGCCGCACCAAGCGGCGCCTCGACCGCATGGGGATCGAGTGGCACCTCATGCTGCCGTTCCAGCCGTTGCGCGGGCGCATCCGCCGCCCCGACCTGCGCAACCACCGCAAGCTGCTCGTCATCGACGGCACCGTCGCCTACACGGGCTCGCAGAACATCGTCGAGACCGGATACCAGCGCAAGAAGAACCACAAGCGGCACCTGCACTGGAAGGACTTCATGGCGCGGTTCGAGGGCCCCGTGGTCGCGGGCATCGACGCGCTCTTCGTCACGGACTGGTACTCGGAGACCGACGAGCTGCTCGAGCGCGAGGCCGCGCCCGTGCGCGAGACGGGCTCGGGCATGCTCGACTGCCAGGTCGTGCCGAGCGGTCCGGGGTTCTCGGGCGAGAACAACCTGCGCATGTTCAACTCGCTCGTGTACTCGGCGCAGGAGAAGATCATCCTCGTCAGCCCGTACTTCGTGCCCGACGACTCGATGCTCTACGCGATCACGACCGCGGCGCAGAGCGGCATCCACGTCGAGCTCTTCGTCTCGGAGATCGGCGACCAGTTCTTCGTCTACCACGCGCAGCGCAGCTACTACGAGGCGCTGCTCAAGGCGGGCGTCATCATCTACCTCTACAAGGCGCCCACCATCCTGCACGCCAAGCACATGACCATCGACGACGAGGTCTCGGTGATCGGCTCGAGCAACATGGACATGCGCTCGTTCACGCTCGACCTCGAGGTGTCGGTCATGGTGCGCGGCGGATCGTTCCTGCGCTCGCTGCGCGAGATCGAGGACAAGTACCGCAAGGACAGCCGCGAGCTCACCCTCGACGAGTGGTCGAACCGCAGCTCGTTCTCCGCGACCCTCGACAACGTGGCCAGGCTCACGGCGGCGGTGCAGTAGCTGCTCTCGGCAGTTCTGCCCTGAGCGGGGATGCGCGCGGGCGCGGGCATCCGTGCCGCAGGCTGGCGGCATGACCGACCTCAAGATGTTCGACGCCAACGCCCGGGAGCGCCTGCTGCGGCAGCGCGTGCTCGTGCTCGACGGACCGCTCGACGACGACAACGGGATGCTCCTGGCGAGCCAGCTGCTGCTCCTCGCCGCGGAGGACTCCCGCGCCGACATCCGGCTGTGGATCCACTCCCCCGGCGGCTCCGTGCCGTCGATGCTCGCGCTGCGCGACGTCATGCGGCTCGTGCCGTGCGACGTCGGCACGCTCGCCATCGGGCTCGCGTGCAGCGCCGGGCAGTTCCTGCTCTCCGCCGGCACGCCGGGCAAGCGGTTCGCGCTGCCGCATGCGCGCATCCTCATGCACCAGGGCTCGGCCGGCATCGGCGGGTCGGCCGTCGAGGTCGAGGTGCAGGCCGGCGACCTGCGGCACATGCGCGAGACCGTGCTCGGCATCATCTCGGCCGACACGGGCCAGCCGTTCGACCGGATCTTCGAGGACTCGCTGCACGACCGCTGGTACACCGCGGCGGAGGCCGTCGACTACGGGTTCGTCGACGGCATCGTGCGGTCGTTCGACGAGGTGGTGCCCGCGAGGCGGCAGCCCATCGGCCTGGGGTCGCGCGCGTGAGCGGCTACACGATCCCGAACGTCGTCGCACAGCACCCCCGCGGCGACCGCGTCATGGACGTCTACTCGCACCTGCTCGCGGAGCGCATCGTCTACCTCGGCACGGCCATCGACGCCGGGGTGGCCAATGTGCTCATCGCGCAGCTGCTGCACCTCGAGGCGCAGGGCTCGGAGCAGGAGATCAACCTCTACATCAACTGCGAGGGAGGCGACATGACGGCGATGCTCGCGGTCTACGACACCATGCAGTACATCCAGTCGCCCGTCGCGACGACGTGCGTGGGCCAGGCCGTGGCGGCCGGCGCCGTGCTGCTCGCCGCGGGCGCGGCGGGACGCCGGGCGGTGCTGCCGCACACGCGCGTCGTGCTGCACCAGCCCGCCGCCCAGGGGCGGGGGACTGTCCCCGACCTCATCCTGCAGGCCGACGAGGTCGTGCGCGTGCGCGGCGACATCGAGGTCATCCTCGAGAAGCACACGGGCCAGCCGCTCGAGAAGCTGCGGCACGACACCGACCGCGACCGCGTGTTCACGGCGCAGGGCGCCGTGGACTACGGCCTGGTCGACCAGGTGGTGGTGCGCCGAAAGGACTAGGCGGCGAGGAGCGTAGCCCCGCTGAGCTCGCGGGCCACATCGCCCGCGAGCTCGGAGAGGCTCGTGCCGAGCGCGCCCGCGACTGCGGCGATCATCTCGCTCGACGGCTCCTTGCGCCCGCGCTCGATCTCGGAGAGGTACTGCGGCGAGATGCCCGCCCGCTCCGCGGTCTCGGTGAGGGTCTCGCCGCGGCCCGTGCGGGCGGCGCGCAGCTTCTCGCCGAGCACGTCGCGCCAGAGGGGCTCGGGCTTCGGGAACTCCAGGATGTCGGCCATGCCTCATCGTATGACCGGGCCCGCGGGCATCCCGCGCGATTCTGCTGTGGGCAGAAGCGCCAGTCTGCACACGCGCGAGCGAGGGGCGGGAGGGTGGGCCGCCTTGCATCGACCCACCCTCTCCGGGTGGCGGAGGAGCACCGAACCTCTATTCCGCGTCTCGACTCGACCGCTAGGTCGGTCGACGTCTGAGTACAGGATGCGTCGCAAGCCTGTGCCCGAGCACAGGTCGCGCTGGGAACTCGCCGAGATGCGACCGTGATCGCGAGATGCGCGCACATCTGCTCGCACCTCGCCAACCTGCCCGCAGGTTGGCGGGAGGACTACTGGTTGGAGACGCGGACCATCTCGTCGCGGTCGACGACCTTGATGCGCGCGCGCTCCTGGGGGGCCCCGAGCGCGATCTCGTGGGCGTCGAGGTTGTGCCAGCCGGTGATGTTGGTGAACTCGATGCCGCGGCTCTCGAGCAGCTCGACGATCGCCGACTCCTCCGGGTGCTCGGGGGTCCACCAGCTCGCCTGGTCGTTCACGACGTGCTTGATGGTCTCCATGGCGTCGCTCTTGGTGTGGCCGATGAGGCCGACCGGGCCGCGCTTGATCCAGCCCGTGGCGTAGACGCCGTGCACCTGCTCGTCGTTGTCGTCGAGCACCTGCCCCTCGCGGTTGGGGATGACGCCGCGCCTCTCGTCGAACGGGATGCCGTCGAGCGGCGACCCGAAGTAGCCGACGGCGCGGTAGAGCGCCTGCACGGCGACCTCGCGGATCTCGCCCGTGCCGCGCACGCCGCCCTCGCCGTCGGGCTCGGTGCGCTCGTACCTGAACACGGAGCCGTCGTACGAGACGGGGTTCGCGTAGAAGTGCAGGTGCAGGCGGCGCGAGGCCTGCCCGGTCTCGCGCGTGCGCCACTGCTGCAGCACGCGGTCGATCACGAGCACCTGCTTGTTGGTCTCGATGGCCTTCTTCGAGGCCTCGTCGTAGTCGAAGTCCTCGTCGTAGACGATCATGTCGACGTCGCGCAGCTCGCCGAGCTCGCGCAGCTCGAGCGGTGAGAACTTCACCTGGGCGGGGCCGCGGCGGCCGAACACGTGCACGTCGGTCACGGGGCTCGCGGCGAGGCCGTCGTAGACGTTCGCGGGGATCTCGGTGGGCAGCAGGTCGTCCGCGTGCTTGGCGAGGATGCGCGCGACATCGAGTGCGACGTTGCCGTTGCCGATGACGGCCACGGACTCCGCCTCGAGCGGCCACGTGCGCGGGAAGTCGGGGTGCCCGTCGTACCAGCTCACGAAGTCGGCGGCGCCGTACGACGTGGGCAGCTCGATGCCGGGGATGTCGAGGGGGGCATCCTTGATGGCGCCCGTCGAGAAGATGACGGCGTTGTAGTGCTTCTTGAGGTCGTCGAGCGTGATGTCGCGGCCGAAGTAGACGTTGCCGAACAGGCGGATGTCGCCCGCGTCGAGCACCTCGCGCAGGGCCGTGATGATGCCCTTGATGCGCGGGTGGTCGGGCGCGACGCCGTAGCGCACGAGGCCGTAGGGCGCGGGCAGCTGCTCGAACAGGTCGATGGAGACGTCGAACTGCTTCTCGGCCTTGAGCAGGATGTCGGAGGCGTAGATGCCCGCGGGGCCCGCGCCGACGACGGCCAGGCGAAGTTTCTCAGTCACTAGTTGGAGCGCTCCACAATCGAGTCGGCGAATCGGGTCAGGGCTTTCTTGACGGGTCCGTCGGGCAGGGGTGCGAGGGCGTCGACGGCCTCGCTCGACCAGCGGTGCGCCTCGGCGAGCGTGCGCGCGGTCACGCTGTGCTCGCGCAGCTCGGCGATCGCCGCGCTGAGGTCGGCCTCGTCGGCCTCGCCGTAGAACGCCGTCGTGACGTCGCGCTCGATGCGGCGCAGCAGGTCGTCGGCGTCGGAGTCGGTCGCGGCGAGCTCGCGCAGGTACAGCAGCGGCAGCGTCGAGACCCCGGCGCGCAGGTCGGTGCCGGCGGTCTTGCCCGTGACCTCCGACTTGTCGGAGAGGTCGATGATGTCGTCGACGAGCTGGAAGGCGACGCCGATCTTCTCGCCGAAGGTGCGCACGGGGATGACGTACTCCTCGGGCGCGTTGGAGAAGATGACACCGACCTCGGCCGCCGTCGCGATGAGGGAGCCGGTCTTGTCGGCGAGCACCTGGAGGTAGTGGGCGACCGGATCCTCGTCCTTGCGCGGACCGATCGTCTCGTGCAGCTGGCCGAGGCACAGGCGCTCGAAGGTGTTGGCCTGCAGCGCGATGGCGCGCTCGCCGAGCGCGGCCACGAGCTTGCTCGCGCGCGCGAAGAGCAGGTCGCCCGTGAGGATCGCGACGGAGTTGCCCCACACCGTCTGCGCCGAGGGGACGCCGCGGCGCATCTGCGCCTCGTCCATGACGTCGTCGTGGTAGAGCGACGCGAGGTGCGTGATCTCCACGGCCTGCGCGGCGGTGATGACGTTGGCGTTGTTGCCGTCGCCGAGCTGCGCCGTGAGGAGCGTGAGCACGGGGCGCACGCGCTTGCCGCCCGCGTCGAGCAGGTAGCGGCTCGTGGCATCCGCGATCTCGTCGGCGTAGGTCATCTGGCTGAGCAGGCCCGCCTCGACGGTCTCGAGCCCGTCTTCGATGGCGGCTGCGAAGCGGCGCTCGTCGCTCGAGGCGAAGAGCCGTTCGCCGAGGCCGAGGGAGGAGCTGAGGGTGTTGCCGCGCCGCGCGCCCGGGGTCACGATCCGACGACCTTGATGGGGCGCGTCGCGGCTCCCTTGCGCTTGGCGACGGCCGCGAGCACCGCCGCGTCCGCGGGCTTGTGGCCGCGGTGCAGGGCGACGATGCCGCCCGTGAGGTTGCGGTAGGCGACGCGCGTGAAGCCCACGCCTCGGATCCACTGGCTCAGCTCGCCCTGGCCGGGCCACGCCTTGATCGACTCCGCGAGGTAGCTGTAGGCGGCCGGGTTCGAGCTCACGCGGTCGACGACCGTGGGCATGACGTACTGCAGGTAGGCCCAGTAGCCCGCCCGGAAGATCGCGATGGGCGGCTTGGAGAACTCGCACACCACGAGCCGGCCGCCGGGCTTGAGCACGCGGAACATCTCGGCGAGCGCCTGCTTCGGGTCGTTGACGTTGCGCAGGCCGAAGCTGATGGTCACGGCGTCGAACTGGTTGTCGGGGAACGGCAGCCTCTCGGCGTCGCCCTCGATGAACTCGATCTTCTTGTGCTTGCGGCGCCCCTCGGCGACCATTCCCGCCGAGAAGTCGAGGGCGATCACCTCGGCACCCGAGCGCGCGAGGGCGGCGGAGCTCGTGCCCGTGCCGGCGGCGACGTCGAGGATGCGCTCGCCCTGCTGCGGGGCGACGGCGCGCACCATGGCCATGCGCCACAGCACGGCGTTGCCCGCCGAGAGCACGGTGTTCGTGCGGTCGTAGTGCTTGGCGACGTCGTCGAACATGCCGGACACCTGGTCGGGCTGCTTGTTCAGGTCGGCCTTACTCACAGGTCAAGTCTAGGGTTCTCATCCACCGAGGGGGTTCGGAGCCGGAGGTAGGCTGGACAGGTGGACGTGAGCACCCGAGTCTCGGCCGACCACGGCTCGCTCCTCGACCACCTCGGCGCACGCTCGCCCCTCGCGTTCCTGCGCAACGGCGACGGCATCGTGGGCCTCGGCGCGGCGCTGCGGCTCGAGTTCTCCGGGCCCTCCCGCGTGCAGGATGCGGCCGCCGCCTGGCAGCGCGTGGTGGCATCCTCGAGCGTGCACGACGCCGTGGAGCTCCCGGGCACGGGCCTCGTCGCCCTCGGCACCTTCGCCTTCGCGGACTCGTCGGCCGCCACGAGCGTGCTCATCGTGCCGAGCGTCATCCTCGGCCGCCGCGACGGCGTCAGCTGGTTGACCACGATCGGGGATGCGCCGCCCCCCGCCCCCGCGGGCCCGGCGTTCGCCGCCGACTTCGCGGAGGGAGCCCTCTCCGCCGACGGGTACCGCGCGGCCGTCGCCTCGGCGGTGGACGGCATCAGGGCCGGCGCGGCGCGCAAGGTCGTGCTCGCGCGTGACATCGTCGCGGGCATCCCGGCGGACGCCGACCTGCGGCCCGTGATCGCCCGCCTCGCCCAGGCCTACCCCGACACGTTCACGTTCGCGGTCGACGGCCTCATCGGCTCGAGCCCCGAGACGCTCGTGCGCGCGCACCGCGGCACCGTGACGGCGCGCGTGCTCGCGGGCAGCGCCGCGCGGGGCGCGGATGCCACGGCCGACGCGACCGCGGCCTCCACCCTGGCGGCGTCCCGCAAAGACGTCGAGGAGCACTCGTTCGCCATCCGCAGCGTGCTCACGGCGCTCGCGCCGCTGAGCGAGGACCTCGTCTCGAGCCGGGCCTACCCGCTGCGGCTGCCCAACCTGTGGCACCTCGCGAGCGACGTGACGGGAACGCTCACGCGCGGCTCCTCCGCGCTCGACCTCGTCGCGGCCCTGCACCCCACTGCCGCCGTCGCGGGTGCGCCGACGGCCGCGGCGCTCGACCTCATCGCGTCGCTGGAGCCCTTCGACCGCGGCCGGTATGCCGGGCCGGTGGGCTGGGTCGACGCCCATGGCGACGGCGAGTGGGCCATCGCGCTGCGCTGCGCCCAGGTCGACGGAGAGCGCGTAACCGCCTATGCCGGTGCCGGGATAGTCGCGGGGTCGGACCCCGCGCGCGAGCTCGCCGAGACGGCGCTCAAGCTGCGGCCCGTCGTGGACGCGCTCAGGTAGCCGCGAGGCGCCGCTTCTGCTCCTCCACGTCGAAGTCGGCGGCGGGGTACTGCGGGTCGAGGGCGCGCAGGGCGTCGAGCAGCAGCCCCTGCACGGCCCACCGGGCGTACCACTTGTGGTTCGCGGGGACGACGTTCCACGGCGCATCCCGCGTCGACGTGCGCGTGAGCGCGATCTGGTAGGCCTCCTGGTACGCCGCCCAGTGCTCGCGCTCGTCGATGTCGCCGGGGTTGAACTTCCAGTGCTTGTCGGGCCGGTCGAGGCGCTCCTGCAGGCGCTGCTTCTGCTCGTCCGACGAGATGTGCAGCATGACCTTGATCACCGTCGTCCCCGACGCGACGAGCTCGGCCTCGAACTCGTTGATGATGCCGTAGCGCTCCTCGATGACCTCGGGGGTGGAGAAGGCGCGCACACGGTGGATGAGGACATCCTCGTAGTGCGACCGGTCGAAGACGCCGATGATGCCGGGCTGCGGCAGCTCCTTGCGCACGCGCCACAGGAAGTCGTGCGCCTTCTCCTCGTCGGTCGGCGCCTTGAAGGCGTGCACGTGAACGCCCTGCGGGTCGATGCCGCCGACGACGTGGCGCAGGATGCCGCCCTTGCCCGCCGTGTCCATGGCCTGCAGCACGAGCAGCACGCTCTCGGTGCCGCCGAACTTGCTCTCCGCGAAGAGCCGCTCCTGCAGGCTCCCGAGCTCGTCGAGGTTCTTCTCGAGCTGGTTCTCGGCGTGCTTGCGGTCGGGGGCGCCCGGCGTCGAGTCGGGGTCGACCTCGGCGAGCTGGAATCCGTCTTCGACTCTCATGCCCCCACGCTATCCATGCCGTCCCGCTCCCGCTCGTGTCTCGCTGATTCTCTTGTGGCGCGCAAATGTGCACTCCACGTGCACATTAGCGAGACACGAGGGGAGCTAACGCGGGAGCGGCACCTCCACGATCGTGGGGCCCGAGGATGCCGTGAGCGCCTGGTCGAGCTGGCCGCGGGTGTCGACGCGCACGTACGACCACCCGTAGGCCGCGGCGAGGGACTCCACGGAGACCTGCTGCGCCGTGAGCATCACGCGGTCGAACCCCTCCCCCGCGCTGCGCGCGACCTCGAGGCCGTCGAATATCGTGCCGCCGTTGTCGTTGCCGACGATGACCTGGATGCGCGGCCGCGGCTCGCCGACGCCGAACAGCAGCGCGCCCGCGTCGTGCAGCAGGGCGAGGTCGCCGAGCAGCACGCGCGTCGTGCCCTTCTGGTCGGAGGCGAGGGCGATTCCGATCGCGGTGGAGATCGTGCCGTCGATGCCCGCGAGGCCGCGGTTGGCGTGCACGCGCACCTTCTTGCCCGGCACCGTGCGGTCGACCTCGCGGATGAGCCGGGATGCCCCGAGCACGAGCCGGTCGTGCGGCCACGTCGCGCGCCACACCGCCTCCGCGAGCGACTTGCGCGTCACGGCCGTGCGCACCGCGGCGAGCTCGGCCTCCGCGTGCTCGCGCGGGCCCGCCGTGCTGTCGGGGGCCACGTCGTCCGTCGTGACGAGGGAGCGGGATGCGGCGACCCAGCGTCCGGCCCACTCGCGCGGGGCGGGGTCGCCCTCGACGGCCACCGCGTCGACGAAGGCCGCGACACGGTGCCCGGGGTTGTAGTCCTCCGCGCCGGGGCCGCGCACGACCACGACTTCGACGTCGTCGCGCTGCAGGAGCGCCGGCACCTCGCGCGAGAGCGTGGGATGCCCGAACACGACGGCCCGGCGCACGGCGCCCCCGAACTCGGGCTCCGCGAGCATCTCGCGGTAGGCCACGACGAGCTGCGGGCCGAAGTGGGCGCCGCTCGAGACCTCGGCGAGGAGCGGCACGCCGAGCTCGCGCGCGACCTCCTCGGCGCGCTCGCCCGCACCGGTGCCCGCGATGACGACGGTGCCGGGCGCGGAGGCGATCGACGTCGGTGAGATCCCGGCGCGCTCGACCGGCTCGGCGGGGTCGATGCTGCCGATGCCCGGGCCGATCGCCCCCGACAACGGCTCCCGGAACGCGAGGTTGAGGTGCACGGGCCCGCGGGCGGCGGCCGCGACCGCGTCGCGCGCGAGCTCGCGCGCCGCATCCTGCTCGCCGGGCTCGCCCGTGGGCGCCCCGACATCCCAGGTGCGCTGCACCGCGGCGCCGAAGATGCCCGGCTGCGTCGTGGTCTGGTTGGAGCCGATGCCGCGCAGCTCGTCCGGGCGGTCGCCGCTCAGCACGATGAGGGGCACGCCCGAGTGGTGGGCCTCGAGCACGGCGGGGTGCAGGTTCGCGACGGCGGTGCCGGAGGTCGTGATGACGAGCACGGGGGTCTGCGTCTCGACGGCGAGGCCGAGCGCGAGGAATCCCGCGACCCGCTCGTCGATGCGCACCCGCAGCCTGAGCTGTCCGAGGCGCTCGAGCTCGGCGGCGGCGAGGGCGAGGGCCTGGGAGCGCGAGCCGGGGCTCAGCACGACGTCGCGCACGCCGGAGGCGACGAACTGCTGCAGGAGGGCCACCGAGAAGTCGGTGGCCGGCGACTCAGTCTTTGGGCGGGTCATCGTCGAGGTCGGCGAGCTCCTGCTCGAGCCTGCGGATGCGCTCGTCCTGCTCCTCGTCGCGGCGCAGGTTGGCGAGGAACGACGGGTCGTCGTCGGGGGCGATCGTGCGGGACTCACCTCCGCGCGAGCCGCCGCGCTGCTTGCCGAGGATGATCCACAGCAGCGCGCCCACGACGGGCAGGAGGATGACGAGGATCCACACGGGCTTCGGGAGCGCACGGACGCGCGTGCGGTCGGTGAGGGCCAGGTCGACGTAGGCGAAGACGTACAGCCCGATGACCACGAGAGCCAGGATGGGGAGCAGCCGTGCCATGACCCAAGTCTAGGCGCGCATCCTGCACGCAGGCCGGGTGCCTACACTTGCAGGGTGAAACCGTGGATCGCCTACTCCCTCGTGCGCGTGGGCGTCTTCGCCGCCGTGTTCGCCGCGCTCATGCTCTTCAACGTCACGTGGTGGCTGTCCGCGGTCATCGCCGCGGTCGTGGGCCTGTGCGTCGCCTACATCTTCTTCGGCAAGCTGCGCGACGCCGTGGCGCTCGACATCGCCGAGCGCCGGGCCAAGCCCGCGGGCGACGCCGACAGCGCGGCCGAGGACGCGTAGCCGCTAGAAGGCGATCGCCCAGCCGAGGCCGAGGCCGTAGAGCAGGGCGGTGAGCGTCGTGAGGCGCAGCGCCACGACGAGCTCGGGCGCCGTCTTCGCGCTCAGCGTGATGCCCACGGCGGGGATCGCCGCGAGCAGCGCGAAGAACACGAGGTAGGCGTTCAGGAAGATGAGCGTGAAGAACACGAGGATGCCGAAGGGTGCGAGCAGCAGCACCGCGTAGACGATGCGCGAGGGCAGGTCGCCCAGCAGCACCGCGAGCGTGCGCTTGCCCGCGAGCTTGTCCTGCTCGCGGTCGCGGATGTTGTTGACCATGAGCACGGCACACGCGATGAGGCCGATCGCGACGCCCGCGATCCAGGCCTCGGGCGTGATGTCGCCGAGGAGGGCGAACTCGGTGCCGACCGTCGCGACGAGGCCGAAGAACACGAAGACGAAGACCTCGCCGAGGCCGTAGTAGCCGTAGGGGCGCTTGCCGCCCGTGTAGAAGTAGGCGGCGACGATCGCGACGGCGCCCACGGCGATGAGCCACCACTGCTGCGTGCGGAACACGATGACGAGGCCCGCTGCCGCGGCGAGCGCGAAGAACACGAACGCCACGACGATGACCGTGCGCGGCCTCACCGCGCCCGAGGCCGTGAGGCGCGCGGGGCCGACGCGGTGGCGGTCGGTGCCGCGCACGCCGTCGGAGTAGTCGTTGGCGAAGTTCACGCCGATCTGCAGGAAGAGCGCGACGGCGAGGCACAGCAGTGCGCGCAGCCAGTGCCACCAGACATCGCCCTCGGGGTGGGCGGAGTTGACGTACGCGGTCGCGGCGCCGAGCGCGACGGGCGCGATGGCGAGCGGGAGGGTCTGGGGGCGCGCGGCACCGATCCAGGTGCCGAGCGTGGCCCGGGGGATGGGCGCGGCCCCCGGCGGCCGCCCGCCGGGCCTGCCCGACTTCTTCCCCTGCCCCTTGCGGGGTGCGGGAACCTTCTTGGGGTCGATGCGCTGCTGCCTCGGAGTTGCCACGGCGAGAGTCTAGCGGCGCGCGATCTCCGCGATGCCGAGCCTGTCCGGCTTGCCAGAGGCGAGGGTCGGGATGCCCGCCAGCACGATCACGCGCGAGGGCGCCGCCGCCCGGCCCAGGGTGCTGCCCACCGCGTCCCGCACGTCGTCGAGCGCCACGGGGACCTCGGTGACGACGACGGGGGTCTCGCCCCACTCCGGGTGCGGGGCGGCGACGACGACGGCGGTGGCGAGCCCGGGCATCCCCCGCACCGCGGCCTCCACCTCGGCGAGCGAGACCTTCACGCCCCCGGAGACGATGACGTCGTCGATCCGGCCCGTGACGCTCAGCACGCCGTCGACGATGCTGCCGGTGTCGTCGGTGCGGTACCAGCGCCTGCCGTCGTGCTCGACGAAGGCGGCCGCCGTGCGCACGGGGTCGTCGAGGTAGCCGACGGCGAGCACGCTGCCGGAGAGCTCGATGCGGCCCTCGACGATGCGCACCTCGGTGTTGCCGAGGGGCACGCCGTCCCACACGCAGCCGCCCGACGTCTCGCTCGAGCCGTACGTGCGCGTGACGTTGAGGCCGAGCTCGAGCGCGCGCGCCGCGAGCGAGGTGGGCATGGCCTGCCCGCCGATGAGGATGCGCTCGAGCCGGCGGAGCGGCTCGATGTCGTCGAGGTCCACGAGGCGAGCGAGCTGGGCCGGCACGAGGGACGTGTACCGGGCGGACCCGAGCTCGGCGACGAACCGCGCGGCGTCGAAGCCGTGCTCGTCGACGACCACGTCGGACTCGGAGGCGAGGGCCCGCACGACGACGTTGATGCCCGCGATGTAGTGCAGCGGCAGCGCGAGCGCCCAGTCGCCGGGGCCGCCGAGCGCCGACTCCGCCGCCGCCGCGCTCGCGAGCAGGGCGTCGGCACCCAGGGCGACCCGCTTGGGGTGAGAGGTCGAGCCGCTCGTCTGCACGACGACCGCGACGCGCTGCTCGACCTCGGCCGGGACATCCTCGGGCACGCCGTCGTAGGGGAAGACCGCGGGCCCGTCGTTGGTGAGGGCCTCGCGCAGGGCGTGCGTGACGGCGACCGTGTCGTTCGAGTCGACGACGCGCAGGCGGCGCATCAGTACTGCCAGGGGTACGGTCCCCAGTCGGGGTCGCGCTTCTCGAGGAAGGCGTCGCGGCCCTCGACCGCCTCGTCGGTGCCGTACGCGAGGCGCGTGGCCTCGCCCGCGAAGACCTGCTGGCCCACGAGCCCGTCGTCGACGGCGTTGAAGGCGAACTTGAGCATGCGGATGGCGGTGGGCGACTTGGTGAGGATCTCCTGGGCCCACTCGTAGGCGACCCTCTCGAGCTCGGCGTGCGGCACGGCGGCGTTGACGGCGCCCGTCTCGAGGGCGCGCTCTGCGCTGTACTCGCGCGCGAGGAAGAACACCTCGCGGGCGAACTTCTGGCCCACCTGGCGGGCGAAGTAGGCGCTGCCGTAGCCCGCGTCGAACGAGCCGACGTCGGCGTCGGTCTGCTTGAACCTGCCGTGCTCCCGGGACGCGATCGAGAGGTCGCACACGACGTGCAGTGAGTGCCCGCCGCCGGCCGCCCAGCCGGGGATGACCGCGATGACGACCTTGGGCATGAACCGGATCAGCCGCTGCACCTCGAGGATGTGCAGCCGTCCGACCCCGACCGAGCCGTCGGCGTACTCGTACCCCGCGCGCCCCCGGATCCGCTGGTCGCCGCCCGAGCAGAACGCCCAGCCGCCGTCCTTGGGGCTGGGGCCGTTGCCCGTGAGCAGCACGACCCCGACGCGCGGGTTCTGGCGCGCGTCGTCGAGCGCGCGGTACAGCTCGTCTACCGTGTGCGGCCGGAACGCGTTGCGCACCTCCGGCCTGTCGAACGCGATGCGCGCGACGCGCCCCTCGACGTCGAGGTGGTACGTGATGTCCGTGAGGTCGGTGAAACCCTCCACCTCGCGCCACAGCGTCGGATCGAACAGCTCGGAGACGTCGGAGGCCATGCGGCAAGCCTAGCCAGACGCTCCCGAGAGCGACCGCAGCACGAGCAGCAGCAGGTACGGGTTGGCGACGAGCCCCAGCGCGGCCGCGGCGACGGCCCATCCCCGGAACCTGCCCACGATCGCCGCCGCGATGCCCGTGAGCACGGCGAGCGCCGAGAGGCCGATGGCGACGTAGCCGAGGATCGTGCCGAGCTCGAACCGCCCGTCGGTCGCGACGACGAGCGCCGCGACGTGCACGCCGACGGTGCCGAGCGCGAGGATGCCCGCGGCCACCGCGACCCACGGGGTGCGTCGCCGGGGCGCGACCTCCGGCTCGGGCTCGACGACGACCTCGGGCTCGACGGCCTCCGGCTCCTCGATCGCGGTCACGAAGATCGGGACGACCTTGAGCGGGACGCGCTCCACCTCGGCGTTGGCGTCGTCCGGACTGGTCACCGAATCACCCTAACGCCACACTGGGACCATGCTCCCTCCCCTCGACGACCTGCTCGCGACGGCCCGGGTGGTCGCCCTGCCCCTCGCGTCGCGGTTCCGCCGGGTCGACGTGCGCGAGGCGCTCCTGCTCGAGGGCCCGAACGGGTGGACCGAGTTCTCGCCGTTCACGGAGTACGGGGACGCGGAGAGCGCCGCCTGGCTCGCGGCCGCCGTGGACTTCGGGTGGGGCATCCTGCCCCCGCTCGTGCGGGACTCGGTGCGCGTGAACGCGACGCTCCCCTCGGTCGCGCCCGACGCCGTGCCCGGGGTGCTCGACCGGTTCCCCGGCTGCCGCACGGTCAAGGTCAAGGTCGCGGAGCCCGGCCAGGTGCTCGCGGACGATGTCGCGCGCGTCGCCGCGGCGCGCGCCTACCTCGGCCCGGAGGGGCGCGTGCGCGTGGACGCGAACGGCGGCTGGAACGTCGATGAGGCGGAGCGCGCCGTGCACGCCCTCGCGCCGTTCGACCTCGAGTACGTCGAGCAGCCGTGCGCCACGGTCGACGAGCTCGCGGAGCTGCGCGAGCGCATCGCCTACCTCGACATCCCCATCGCGGCGGACGAGAGCGTGCGCAAGGCCGACGACCCCCTCGCCGTCGCGCGCGCGGGCGCCGCCGACCTGCTCGTGATCAAGGCGCAGCCCCTCGGCGGCATCGCGGCGGCGCTGCGCATCGTGACGGAGGCGGGGCTGCCCGTCGTCGTGTCGAGCGCGCTCGACACGTCCGTGGGCATCTCGATGGGCCTGCACCTCGCGGCGGCGATCCCGCGCCTCGAGTTCGACTGCGGGCTCGCGACGGCGTCGCTCCTCGCCGCCGACGTCACGGGCGAGCCGCTCCTGCCCGTCGACGGAATGCTGCCCGTGCGCCGCGTCGACGCCGACCTCGTGGGTCTGCACGCCGCCGACGGCGAGCGCGAGCGCTGGTGGCTCGACCGGCTCGAGCGCTGCTACGCCCTGCTGGAGAGGATGCCCTGACCGGGCACGAGCGCATTGCGCACCGCCGCGTCCGAGGCCACGGCGAGCGCCTCGCCGAGCGGGCCGTCCACGGCCGTGAGCAGCGCGCCGAGGAACGCGTCGCCGCTGCCTGCGGGGAACGCCCCGCGCCGAGCGGGCGGCGGGATGACCGCGCTCACCCCGCCCACGAGCGCAGCCCCTCCGGCCGTGCCGTCGGTCACGACCGCGTCGACGCCGTGGCGCTCGCGCAGCAGGGCGCACGCCTCCGCCGCGGTCACGTCGGCCCCCAGGAGCTCGGAGGCCTCGTGCCGGTTGACCTTCACGAGGTCGGCCGAGCCGATGAGCGACGCGAGCCCGGCCCCCGAGCTGTCGAGGGCGACGCGGGCCCCCGCAGCGCGCAGGTCGGCGAGCACCCCCGCGAGGTCGCCCACGCCCGGCGGCATCGAGCCCGAGACGGCGACCCAGTCGGGCCGCTCGGCGCGCGCAGCCGCGGCGAACGCGTCCCACTCGGCGGCGGTGAACGGCGTCGCCGGCTCGTAGAGGTCGGTGCTCGTCGTCGCGCCGTCCGAGATGGCGAAGCACGTGCGGGTGTCGGCGGCGAGCGGGATGCGCGTGAGCGCCACCTGCGCCTCGATCCAGTCGCCGGGGTAGCCGCCCAGGGCCGCGATGATGCGCACGTCCGCGCCGAGCTGCCGCGCGACCCGGGCCGCGTTGAGCGTCTTGCCGCCCGCGACGCGCGTGATCGCGCGCGGGCGCGTGATGCCCCCCACGACGAGCTCGTCGACCTCGTAGGTGACGTCGACGCTCGGCGAGAGCGCGAGGAACAGGATCACGGGCGGCGGTCCCACGGGCGCACGCTGCCGAGGGTGCGCCCGACGCCGTCGTCGAGCACGGCGAGCGCGGCGGCGGAGACCTCGGTGGGCGTGTGCCAGCGGGCGCCGGCATCCTCGTCGAACCAGCCCAGCTGCAGCACGTCGTCGGGCACGTGCGGGTCGCCCAGGGCCGGGTCGACCGCGGCGCTCACGCGCACGAGCACCACGCGGCCGTCGACGCGCGAGCGGATGGCCGCGAGCGACTCGTCGGAGACGGCGGGCGCGTAGACGACGGCCGAGTCCCACGAGCCGTCGAACAGCCCCGCGTCATGGGCGTCGCCGAGCAGGGGCTGCACGCCGTCGGGCTCGCCGTCGCTCGTGCGCGACACCCCCGTGACGGCATCGCCGCGCGCCACGAGCGAGGCCGCGGCGGGGCAGAGGATGCCCGTCGCACCCACCACGAGCACCCGGGCCACGGTCAGAACGCCTGCGGTCCGACGGCGGCGCCGCTCTTGCCGGCGAGGAAGTCGAGGTCGAGCCCCTCGTCGGCCTGCGTGACGTGCTCGACGTAGAGGCGGGTCCAGCCGCGATCGCTGCCGGGCACCACGCGGGGCTGCCACTCGGCGAGCCGCCGCTCGATCTCCGCGTCGTCGACCTCCATGGTGAGCGCGCGGTTCGCGACGTCGACCGAGATCATGTCGCCCGTGCGCACGACCGCAAGCGGCCCTCCCGCCGCGGCCTCGGGCACGACGTGCAGGATGACCGTGCCGTACGACGTGCCGCTCATGCGGGCGTCGGAGATGCGCACCATGTCGACGACCCCCTGCTCGAGGAGCTTCCTCGGTAGGGGGAGGTTACCGACCTCCGGCATGCCGGGGTAGCCCCGGGGGCCGACGTTGCGCACGATGAGCACGTCGGACGGTTCGACCTCGAGCGCCGGGTCGTCGGCATCCTTGAGGTACTCGGGCAGCGAGTCCCACACGAGCGCCTTGCCGCGGTGCTGCATGAGCTCGGGCAGGGCCGCCGACTGCTTGATGACGGCGCCGCGCGGGGCGAGGTTGCCCCGCAGCACGGCGATGCCGTTGCCCGCGGGCTTGACGGGGTTGTCGAGGGGCCGGATGACCTCGCGGTTCCACGTCTCGGCACCCGCGTAGTTCTCGCCGAGCGACTTGCCCGTGATCGTGATCGCGTCGCGGTGCAGGAGGTCCCCCAGGGTCTCGACGAACGCGGGGGTGCCGCCGGCGTACTCGAAGTCCTCCATGAGGAACCTGCCGCTCGGCATGAGGTCGGCGATCGTGGGGATGTCGCGCACGAGGGTGTCGAAGTCGTCGAGCGTGAGCTCCACCCCCACGCGGCGCGCGAGGGCGAGCAGGTGGATGACCGCGTTGGTCGACCCGCCGAGCGCCGCGTTGGCGCGCACGCCGTTCTCGAACGCCTCGCGCGTGAGGATGCGGGACGGCCGCAGGTCCTCCTCGACCATCTCGACGATGCGGCGGCCGGCGACGTGCGAGAGCGTCGCGCGCCGGGAGTCGTTCGCGGGCAGGCTCGCGGAGCCGGGGATCTGCATGCCCATGACCTCCGAGATGCACGCGAGTGTCGACGCGGTGCCCATCGTCATGCAGTGGCCCTGGCTGCGCGCCATCCCCTGCTCGGCCTCGGTGACCTCGTCCGCGCCGATCTGGCCCGCGCGATAGGCCTCGGTGAACTTCCACACCGAGGTGCCCGAGCCGATGTCGCCGCCGCGGTACTTGCCGCTCAACATGGGTCCGCCCGTGATGAGGAGGGTCGGCAGGTCGACGCTCGCGGCGCCCATGAGGTACGCGGGCGTGGTCTTGTCGCAGCCCGCGAGCAGCACGACCCCGTCGAGCGGGTTCATGCGCAGGGTCTCCTCGAGGTCCATCGCGATGAGGTTGCGCAGCAGCATGGCCGTGGGCCGCACGAGCGGCTCGCCCGCCGACGTCGTCGGGAACTCGAACGGCACGCCGCCCGCCTGCCAGATGCCGCGCTTGACGTGCTCGGCGACCTCGCGCAGGTGGATGTTGCAGCTCGTGAGCTCAGACCAGCTGTTCGCGATGCCGATGACGGGGCGCCCGCGGAAGCTGTCGTCCGGCAGCCCCTCCGAGCGCAGCCACGACCGGTGCATGAAGCCCGTCTTGCCCTCCGCGCCGAACCACTTCTGGCTGCGCAGCCCGTCGCCCCACTCGTGGGCGTTGCCGTTGCTGATGGTCATGATGCGAACCTCGGGAGGTGGTGCGACTGGGCGGCGATGAGGTCGTCGGCGAGGGCCGCTGCGGCGTCGGCATCCGTCACCGCGCCGTCGGCGATCATGGCCTCCACCACAAGGCCACGATCGCCGCGCAGCGCGGCCTCGACGGCTATCGACACCGAGCTGAGCCGGCGGTCGAGGATGGCCGTGAGCGGGCGCCCCAGGTCGGGCACGGAGATGGGGCGGATGCCCCGCGCCGTCGCGACCCCGGGGATCTCGACAGCGGCGCCGTTCGGCAGCCCCGGCACGAGTCCGTTGTTGATGACGTTGCACGAGAACATCTCGCGCGAGTCGAACGTGATCGAGCGGATGATGGCGATGAGCTGCTCCTGCTCGCCTCCGCTGCGGTCGAAGATCGACTGGTCGAGCGGCTCGTCGCCGAGCGCCTGGCGGCGCATCCCCTGGTAGCGGTTCTCGCCCCACTCGAGGATCTCGGGCAGCGAGAACGCGTCGATGCCGAGCTTCTTGCCGTAGTAGTCGCCGTTCGCGAACCGCTCGGGGAAGAACTCGGTGATGTGCCGGTCGCCCGCCGCCGCGAAGGCGCCGTAGCGCTCGAACAGCTCCCAGCCGAACGGGTTGTGCCACGCGGTCGGGGTGTCGTAGAAGATGTTGCCGATGTCGGCGGGGTCGGGCGCCTCGGCCAGCTCGCGGCGCACGCGCTCGCGCACGAGCGGCCAGGCGTCCTGCCCGTCGAGGCGGAAGTCGTAGATGAACGTGAGGTGGTTGATGCCCGCGTAGAGCGTCGACGTGCGCTCGAAGGGCGCGTCGATGAGCTGCGCGAGCTCGCGCTGGATGTGGTGCATCCCGTGGCACAGGCCCACGACGTCGAGGCCGGTCTCCTGGTGGATGGCCTGCACGTTGGCGGTCATGGGGTTGGAGTAGTTGAAGAAGAACGCGTCGGGCGCGAGCTCGGCGATGTCGTGCGCGATCTCGACGAGCACGGGCGTCGTGCGCAGCAGGCGCGAGATGCCGCCGGGCATGATCGAGTCGCCCACGGGCTGGTAGACGCCGTGCTTCTGCACGATCTCGTGGTCGAGCTGCCACGCGGGGCGGCCCCCCACGCCCACGCACGTGACGATGAAGTCGGAGCCCGGCAGCACCTGCCGGCGGTCGGTGCTCGAGATGACGTCGATCGAGCTGCCGCGCGCCTCGACCATGGCCTTGGCGAGCCGCGTCGCCACGTCGAGCGCGACGGGGTCGACGTCGACGAGGCGGATCTGCCAGTCGCCGAGGTCGTCGGCGCCGATGAGGTCGGCGAGCAGGCCGCGCGTGAAGACCGCGGACCCCGCGCCGATGAGGGTCAGGACGCGGCTCACTTGCCCTCCTCCGAGCGGAACACGAGGCGGTTCGACAGCTCGCCGATGCCCTCGATGCTGACGGTCACGGTCTCCCCATGCTGCAGGAAGCGCGGCGGGGTGCGGAAGCCTCCCGCGCCCGCCGGGGTGCCCGTGAGGATGATGTCGCCCGGCTCGAGCGTCGTGCCGTCGCCGATGAAGGCGAGGAGGGCCGGAACGTCGAACACCATCGAGGCCGTCGTGTCGTCCTGCAGCACCTCGTCGCCCACGCGCGTGCCGATGCGGTGCCCCTGCGTGACGTCGAACTCGTCGGGCGTCACGAGCCACGGCCCGAGCGGGGTGAACCCGTCGAACGACTTGGCGCGCGTCCACTGCGTGTCGCCGAACTGCACGTCGCGCGCGGAGAGGTCGTTGCTCGCCGTGTAGGCCGCGACGTCGTCGAGCGTGGCGGGCGCCGTGCCGCCGCAGCGGCGGCCGATGACGACGGCGAGCTCGGCCTCGTAGTCGAGCTGCGACGTGAGGTGGTCGGGCACGGGCACGTCCGCGCCGGGGCCCGTGATCGAGCTCGCGTACTTGGCGAAGGTGAGCGGGCGCTCGGGCGGCGTGAAGCCCGTCTCGCTCGTGTGGTCCGCATAGTTCAGGCCGACCGCGATGATCTTGCCCGCCGTCGCGACGGGAGCGAGCAGCTCGAGGCCGTCGAGCGGGATGGGCTCGCCCTGGCCGCCGCCCGCGATGACCGCGAGCACGTCGGCGCCCTCGGGCGCGAGCTTTCCAGTTCCGGCGTCGTCGACGACGATGCGGGGGACCCCGTCGATCAGGGCGCGGGCGATTCTCATAGCTCTCCTTCGAACATCGTCATCCTGTCATAAACGAGCAGACATGAGCAAGAATGAGCAGATGCACTCATTCACGCGCCCCTCCACCGGCCCCGGATCGCTCGTCCAGGGTGCCTACGGCACCCGCGGCAACCTCGAGCTCGTCGTCGCCGACGCGTCGGACGGGCTGTGGGTCCACTGGCTCAACGCCGACCCCGAGGCCGTGGGAGACGTGGCTCCCGGCGCGTGGAGCGGCGGGCTGCATTTCGCCGCCGGAACCCGGTACACGGCCGCCCAGATCCTGCAGGACACCCTCGGCCCCGACTTCCTCGAGGTGCTCGCGCTCACCGCCGACGGCGTGCTCGAGTCGTGGTTCTGGTCGCCCGGCCCCGGTTTCCAGCGGCGCGACGAGGATGCCGCGTCCGGCGTCGCCGACTTCCACGCGATGCTGGCTGCCGACGGCACCCTCGCGGTCGCGCTCGGGGCCGGAGCGGGCGTCGCGTCCTCGCCCGCCGCCCACCCGGCGCGCACGTGGGCGCCCGTGGCAGCCGCGCTGCCGGACCGCACGCCCGCCGAGCGCGAGCTCGCCGCCGCGGGCGTGGCCGACGTGGCGCCGGGGTCGGCGCGCGCCGCGACCTCCACGCGCGACGGCGGCACGCGCGAGCTCACGTGGCGCGACGGCGCTGGCATCCTGCACCACCTCGCGGTCCCCCTCCGCTAGTCGGAACGTCCGCGCGCCGTCAGCCCGCGGAGCCGCGCCCGCGCCCGCAGTCTCCCCGCGCCCGCTCGCTTGCCGTGCGTGCCTGCCTGCCTGCCTGCCTGCCTGCCTGCGGCACCTTCGCCCCAACGCCTTGCCTAACGCCATACATTCAGCAGGAGTCCGAACAAATGTATGGCGTTGGGCAAGGCGCGCAGGGGGAACGGTCGTCGCGGCGCGGGGACGCCCGCGGGGGCGCCTAGTTCACGCGGTGGATCATCGTGTTGGCGAACTGGTAGCGGTAGCCCGCATCCTTGACGGCGCGGTCGTGCGCGGGGCTCTGGCCGTACGACGAGCCGTGCAGCCACACGAACGCCGGCGCCTCCTGGCCCGTCACGGCCTCGAGCATGCGCTTCGACTCGACGACCTCGCGCTCGATGTCCTCGGCGGAGAGCACGGTGTCGAAGCCCTCGTGGTGGGCGGTGTGCGGGTAGACGACGTGGCGCGTGCTGAGGTCGCGCACCTCGTCCCAGCTCATGGCGATGCGGCCGCCCTTCGTGTCCTCCTCGACGAGCGAGATCCAGTGCGCCCGCGCGAACGCCTCCTGGTGCTCGGGGTCGCAGTCGACGAACGACGTCGCGATGGGGAACCAGCCCGTGAGCCCGACCTCGTCGCAGAGGGGGGCCGCGACGGTGGCGCTGTTGCGGTAGCCCTCGTAGAACACGGGGATGAGCCCGGGCTTCTCCTTGTGCCACGTGCCCGTCTCGTACAGCAGGTCGAGGTCGGCGAGGGTCACGGGCGCGTAGTCGCGCGCGTAGCGGCCGAGCTCCTCGCGAAGCTCCGCCTCGGCCGAGCGCGGCGTGGAGTGGTAGTTGACGACGCGGATGAAGTGGCCGCCCGTGAGCTGCTCGCGGGTGGTGTCGAACGCGGGCTTGGTCACGCGCCTGCTCCTTCGGTGATCGGCTCCGCATTCGGCGCGAAGTGCGTGTAGGCGAGCACCTGCATGGCCGTGATGACGGCGCCCTCGTCGTCGCGGCGGGCGAAGGGCACGAGCGCCTCCGCGTAACGGTCGAGCACGGCCGCGAACGCCGCGCCCTCGGCGAGCTGCGCGGCGTCGGTGTTGGCGGGGAGCGGGCGCCGCTCATCCGCGAGGCCGAGGACCATGGGGATGCCCTCCCGCTCGAGCCTGCGGTCGTGGCAGGCCCGCATGAGCCCGGTGATGTCGCCCGCGGCGAGCAGCGCCGCCGCGCTCGGCTCGCCCTCGTGCGAGGCGGGACCGGTGACGGTCATGGTGTTCCTCTCGAGATCACGCCGAGCAGGCGCTCGACTGTGGACGCTATGTCGTCGCGCGCGGCCGCGAGGGCCGCGCGGGGGTCGGCACCGCGGCGGGCGACGAGCCCGGCCTCCAGGGCGGACGAGTACGCGGCGCTCACCTGCGTGCCGACGTTGACCTTGCGGATGCCCGCGGCGATCGCCGCGCGGATCGCATCGTCGGCCACCCCCGACGACCCGTGCAGCACGAGCGGCACGGGCACGGCGGCGGCGAGCGCGGCGATGAGCGCCGTGTCGGGCACCGTCGTGCGCTCCGTCATGGCGTGGGAGGTGCCCACGGCCACGGCGAGCCCGTCGACGCCCGTGGCGGCGACGAAGGCCGCGGCCTCGGCCGGGTCGGTGCGCACGCCGGGCGCGTGGGCGCCGTCCTTGCCGCCGATCTCGCCGAGCTCGGCCTCGACCCACAGGCCCAGCTCGTGGGCGGCGGCGGTCACGCGCGCGGTCTCGGCGACGTTCTGGTCGTAGGGCAGCGTCGACGCGTCGAACATGGCCGAGCCGAACCCGAGCCGCGCCGACTCGAGCACGAGCGCCGCATCCTCGCAGTGGTCGAGGTGCAGTCCCACGGGCACGGATGCCGCCTCCGCGAGCGCGCGGCAGCCTGCCGCGATGGGCGCGAGGGCCCCGTGGAACCGCACGGCGTTGTGGCTCACCGAGAGCAGCACGGGCAGCCCCGCGGCCTCGGCGCCGCGGACTATCCCCTCCGCGAACTCGAGCGTGATGACGTTGAACGCGGCGACGGCGCGCGCCGGGTGCTGCAGGAGGGTCGCGGCGTCGCTCAGCATGTCTCGACGTCGACGCCCACGGCGCGGAACCGGTCGAGCACGGCGGCATCGGCCTCGTGGTCGGTGATGAGGTGCGCGACCGCGCTCGTGGGCACGAGGCGCGCGGGCCCGCGCTGGGCGAACTTGCTGCGGTCGGCGAGCATCACGAGCTTCGCGCTCGAGGCGAGCGACCGGTCGGTCTGTGTCTCGCTCAGGTTGGTGCCCGTCACGCCGATCTCGGGGTCGATGCCGAACGCGCCCGAGAACACCTGGTCGATGCCGAACTCGTCGAGGCCCGCGATGGTGAGATGGCCGAGCAGCGACATCTCCTGGCGGCGCAGCAGGCCGCCGAGCACGACGAGGTCGATGTCGGAATACTGCGACAGCCGGTTGACGACCATGAGGCTGTTGGTGAGCACGGTGAGGCCGCGGATGGTCCCCAGGAACGGCAGCATGGCCTCCGTTGTCGTGCCGCCGAGCACGAGGATCGTGGAGTGGTCGGCGACGTGGGCCGCGGCGGCCTGGCCGATGCGCCGCTTCTCGTCGGCGTACGCGACCTCGCGCAGCGGGCGGATGGGCTCGACGTCGTCGCTCACGGGGGCTGCGCCGCCGTGCACGCGCTCGAGGAGCCCGCGCTCCTGCAGCTCGTTGAGGTCGCGGCGCACCGTCGACGTGCTCACGCCGAGCAGGCGGGCGAGCTCGTTGACCGATCCGGTGCCGTAGGCGCGCACGAAGTTGAGCAGCTCGCGCTGGCGCTTGGGTCCGAGCAGGGGTTCAGTAGCCGGAGACACGGTCCACCTCGTTCACTAGGGGCCGCCCATCGGCGAGCCGGCTCAGGTTCTCGACGACGAGGTCGAGCGTCTGTGCATGGTACTGCGGGGCGAGCCCCGCGACATGAGGAGTGATCAGCACGCCCGGCTCCGACCACCACGGAGAGTCGGGCGCGAGAGGCTCGTCGTCGAACACGTCGAGCGCCGCACCGCCGATACGGCCGTCGCGCAGGCGCTCGAGCAGGGCCGCCTCGTCGACGATCCCGCCGCGCGCGATGTTGACCACGAGCGCGCCGGGCGGCAGCAGATCGAGCTCGGGGGCGCCGATGAGCCCGCGCGTGAGCTCCGTGAGCGGCACGACGACCACGAGCACGTCGCTGCGGCGCAGGACCTCGCCGAGTCCCTCCATGGGCAGGATCTCGGCCCGGTCGCCGCCGTCGACCTGACGGCCCGTGTCGAACTTCTCGGCACCGGGCGACGAGGATGCCGTGCGCCGCAGCCCGAGCACGTGCATGCCGAACGCGCTCGCCAGCCGCGAGATCTCGCGCCCGATGCGGCCGTACCCGATGATGCCGACGGTCGCGCCGGAGAGGTTCACGGGGGTGAACCGCTCGAGCCGCTCGGCGTTCGACGGCCAGCGCCGCTCGGCGCGCGTGCGCTCGATGAGCGGCATGCGGTGGGCGAGCTCGAGGATCGACATGAGGGCGTACTCCGCCATGGGCACGGGGGCGATGCCGCCGAGGGTCGCGATCGGGATGTCCGTCGCCCACAGGTCGGTCGTGCGCACGTGGTCGACGCCCGAGGTGTCGAGCTGCACGCAGCGCAGGCCCGGCACGGAGCGCGCCGCCGGGAACCACTCGCTCGTGTGCAGGAGGTCGACGCGGGCGAGGAGCTCGGGCGAGGGCACGTCGCCGGGTACCGTGCGGTGGATGTCGAGGTCGGGCATCCTGCGGCGCAGCTCGTCGAACCACGCGTCGGGCAGGGGCAGCGTGCAGAGGTAGGTCAGGGAGGTCACTAGCGGATGCCGCTCCTCGCGAAGCCCTGGACGAAGTACCGCTGGAAGGCGAGGAACAGGATGACCATGGGCAGCACCGACACGAGCGCGAGCGCCATGATCGCGTTGTAGTCGGGCGTGGTCTGGCCCTTGAGGTACAGGAGCCCCACCGGGAGCGTGAAGAAGTCGTTCTCCTTGAGGGCGATGAGCGGCCAGGCGAAGTCGTTCCAGCTGCCCATGAGCGTGAGCAGGGTGAGCACGGCGATGAGCGGCTTGCACAGCGGCAGCACGACCTGCAGGAACACCCGGATGTGCCCGGCCCCGTCGATGCGCGCGGCCTCGATGAGCTCTCCCGGGATGCCGATCATGAACTGCCGCGCGAGGAAGATGCCGAACGCGCTCGCGGCGGCCGGCAGGATGACCGACCAGTAGGTCCCGTAGATCTCGAGCCCCGTGACGAGCTTGAACTGGGCGACCATGATGACCTGCACGGGGATCATCATCGTCGCGAGCACGAGCAGGAATATCGCGTCGCGGCCGGGGAACTTCAGGTGTGCGAAGGCGTAGCCCGCGAGCAGGTTCACGACGAGCGTGAACACCGTCACGAAGACGCCGATGACCACCGAGTTCATGAACCAGCCCGCGACGGGGAAGTTGGTGAACACCTTCGCGAAGTTGTCGAGGGTGAGCTCGGGCGGGAAGAACCACAGACCGGGCTTGAACATCTCGCCGCGCGGCGAGAACGCCACGACGAGCATCCAGTAGAGCGGGAAGGCGACGACGGCCGACACGACTATCGCGACGACGATGCGCACGGCCTTGCCGGCGCGGCTGTCGTTGAGCTGCCGCCGGCGGCGGGGGGCGGTAAGGGTCATCGTCTACTCCACCAGGTCCCGGGTGCGGCTGGTTTTCCACTGTACGTACGTGAAGATGAGGGTCAGGATGAGCAGCACGATGCCGATCGCGGCCCCGTAGCCCTGCTCCCTGATCTGGAAGCCGTTGCGGTAGGCGTACGTGCCGAGCACCGACGTCGAGTAGCCAGGGCCGCCGCCCGTCAGCACGAAGATGAGGTCGAAGGCCTGGAACGTCGCGATGACGTTCATGATGAGCAGGAAGAACGTCGACGGGCCCACGAGCGGCACCGTGATCGAGCGGAACTGCTGGAACTTGGTGGCGCCGTCGAGGCGCGCCGCCTCGTACAGCTCGGGCGAGATGTTCTGCAGCCCCGCGATGTAGATGATCATGTTGAAGCCGAGGCGCAGCCAGATCGTCACGATCATGACCGAGATCATCGCCTCGACGCCGCCCGACGACCAGTTGATGGGCGAGAGCCCGAGGGCCGAGAGGGTTTTGTTGATGATGCCGTTCGACTGGTAGAAGATGATGACCGCGATCATGCCCGAGGCGACGCCCGAGATGACCATCGGGAGCACGAGGATGGTGCGGAAGATGCCGCGGCCCGGCAGCACCGAGTTGAGGAGCACGGCGAGCGCGAGGCCGCCCAGCATCTCGATGGGCACCGTCACGGCCGTGAGCACGACGGTGTTGCCGAGGCTCTGCCAGAACACGGGGTCGGCGACGAGCCTGGCGTAGTTGGCGAGGCCGACCCACTCGGGGTCGCCGAAGCCCTTGGTCTCCTGGAAGGAGATGCCGACCGCCCACGCGATCGGGATGAACAGGAAGATCGCCGTCAGGACGAGGTTGGGACCGAGGAAGCCGTAGCCGACCAGGGACTCCTTGAGACGCGCCAGACGGCGCGCCGCCCCCGCCCGGCCGGGGGCCGTGGAGGCCCCCTGCCGGGCGGAGGCGGACGCGGTGGTCACTACTTCGTGGCTTCCGTGATGGCCGCGGTCAGGTTCTTGAGGGTGTCCTCTGTCGACTGGCCGCCCACGAAGGCGAGCTCGAGCTGGTCCTGCATGGCCGTCGCGATGGCCGCCATGTAGGGGGAGGTGAGCTGCTTGACGTCGCTCGGCTCGATCGTCGTGGCCTGCTGCACGAAGATCGGCATGAGGTCGGGACGCGTCGTGTACGCGATGTCCTTGTCGGCGAGCGACAGCAGGGTCGGCAGCTCCATCGTCTGGGCGCAGAAGGTCTCCATCGAGTCCTCGCTCACCATGAACTTCAGGAACTTCGCGGCGAGGTCGGGGTTGGCCGTGTCCTTCGTCGCGACGAGGGCGTTGCCACCGAGGTCGGTCGCGCCGCGCTTGTCGGTCGGCATGAAGGTCGCCGTCCACTCGAACTCGTTGAAGTAGTCCATGTCGGGAACGAGGAACGATCCGACGAAGGCCATGGCAGCAGTCTGCTCCGCGAAGACCGTGTCGGCATAGCCGGAGGACTTCACCGAGCTCGTCGGCGGCACCCAGTTGTTGTCGAAGAAGCTCTTCGTGAAGTCGAGCGCCTTCTTGCCCGCCTCCGAGTCGATGGCCGGCGTGACGCCGTCATCCTCGAGCAGCTTGCCGTCGGCCTCGAACAGCCAGCTCAGCCAGCGGCTCGTGCCGCCCAGCTGCCAGTTGTAGACGAACGGGTACTGCTCGGCCGGCAGGGATGCCCGCAGCTTGGTCGCCACGTCGGCGAACTCGTCCCACGTCCACGCGTCCTCGAGGGTCGTCGGGATGTCGGTGATGCCCGCGTCGGCAAGCAGCTTCGTGTTGAGCAGCAGGGCCGAGACGTCCGTCTGGTGCGGCACGCCGTAGGGCTTGCCGTCGAACGAGACGGCCTCCCACATCGCCGGCACGAACGCGCCGGACTCCTCGGGCGTGAAGTACGACGAGAGGTCGAGCAGCTGGTCCTGGCTCGAGTAGACGCCGAGGTTGCCGTAGTCGACCCGGAACAGGTCGGGAGCGTCGCCCGACGCGAGCTGCGCGTCGATGTTCGAGAACATCTGGTCGTAGGGCACGACGTTGAGCTTGATCTTGCTGCCCTCGTTCTCGGCCTCGAACTTCTTGATGAGCTCCTTGAACGCGGCCTCCTCGGTCTCGCTCGCCCACGTCGTGAACGTGAGGGTCTGAGATCCGGAGCCGTTGTCGCTGCTGCCGCCGCCGCCGAAGCCGGCACATCCCGCGAGCAGCAAGCTGCTCGCCATCACGATGCCGGTGGCGCTGAGCAGCTTTCGCTTGCTGAGTTTCACGCTGCGTTCCTTTCAGGGGGAGGGGACATCGCGAGGGGCCGCGTCGCACCCTTGGTTTCGGGCAATACTGCCGAGAAAGTCGTAATCAGTCAAGAACTTCCACTTCATGCTCATTTCTGATTGAATCTGCTCATATTCGTGCACCTAGCGTCAGGAACCACCATGACCGACACCGCCACGCAGCCCGGCGCCCTCACGACCGCCGAGCTCACCAGCCAGCCCGAGATCTGGGCGCAGGCACTCGCCCTGCCCGCCGAGACGCTCGCGCTGCTGCCCGCGACGGGCGAGAAAGTGCTGGTCATCGGGTGCGGCACGTCGTACTACATGGGCGACTCCTACGCCTACCTGCGCAACGACGCCGGGCTCGGCCGCACGCGGGCGGCGATCCCCACGGAGCTCACCTGGGTCGACCCCGACGAGCACATCGTCGTGATCTCCCGGTCGGGCACGACCGCCGACGTCGTGGAGATCGTCGAGCGCTTCGGGGCGAGCAACCGCATCACGGCCATCCTCGGAGACCTCGACACCCCGCTGGGCAGGATGTGCGACCGCATCGTGCACCTCGGCTTCGCCGACGAGAGGTCGATAGTCCAGACGCGCTTCGCGACGACCGTGCTCACGACGCTGCGCGCGTCGATCGGGGCGATCCCCGACTCCCTGCTCGAGGATGCCCGCGCGGCCCTCGCCGCGGAGCTGCCCATGGACCCCGCCGACGTCAAGCACGTCGTGTTCCTCGGCCACCGCTGGAGCGTGGGCGTCGCCCACGAGGCAGCGCTCAAGCTGCGCGAGTCCGCAGGCGCGTGGACCGAGGCCTACCCCGTGTGGGAGTACCAGCACGGCCCCATCTCGTGCGCGGGCCCCGGCTCGCTCGTGTGGGTGCTCGGCGACGTGCCCGAGTCGGTCGCGGCTGACGTGCTCTCCACGGGCGCCGTGCTGCACGGCGCGACGATCGACGCGCAGGCGAGCCTCGTGACCGCCCACCGCCTGGCCGTCGCGCTCGCCCTCATCGCGGGGCGCAACCCCGACACCCCGCCCTTCCTCAACCGCTCGGTCCTCGCGACGGGCTGAGCCGTGCCCGTCGTCACCGTCGCACTGCCGCGGCACTCCCCCGAGCTGCTCGGGGCGGTCGCCGATGCCCTCGCGCGCTCGCTCGACCTCGGGGAGGGCGACGTCATCGCGTCGCACATCGCGACCTCCGCGCCCGTCGCAAGCGGCGGCGCCCCCGCGCGGTGGTGGCCGCTCGTGAGCATCCACGGATCCGACCGCGGTGACGCCATGGCCTCCGCGCGTACGGCCGTCGAGGCGGCCGTGCGCGACTGGGCGGCGGCGGAGGGCGTAGCCCTGGGTGGAGTATGGGTCACGTGGATCCTGCCCTGAACCTGCTCGTCGTCGGCGAGCTGTGCGTCGACCTCATCGTGCTGCTCGACGGCGACGTGCGCTTCGGCCAGCACGAGCAGCTCGTGACCTCGACGACGCTCACGATGGGCAGCTCGTCCGCCATCACGGCGTGCGGGGCCGCGCGCCTCGGCGTCCCCACGGCGCTCGTCGCGGTGCGCGGCGACGACGTGTTCGGGCGCTTCCTCGGCGAGGAGCTCTCGCGACGCGGGGTCGTCGAGGCGGGCCGCGTGGATGCCACGACCCCCACGGGCTCGTCGACGCACCTGAGCCGTCCCGACGGCGACCGCGCCATCCTCACCGCCATGGGCTCGATCGGCGCGGTGACGGCAGCCGACGTGACCGACGAGATGCTCGACGGCTCCGCGCACCTGCACGTCGGCAGCTACTTCCTGCAGGAGTCGCTGTGGGCCGACGCGGCGGCGCTCTTCGCGCGCGCCCGCGCGCGCGGCCTGAGCACGTCGCTCGACGGCAACTTCGACCCTGCCGAGCAGTGGGACCGCGGAATCCTCGCCGTGCTCGCCGAGGTGGACGTCTTCTTCGGCAACGAACAGGAGGTCGCCGGCATCACGGGCATCGCCGACCCCGACGCCGCGATCGGGCACCTGCTCGGGATCATGCCCGACGGCGCGACGGTCGTCTTCAAGCGCGGAGCGGACGGGGCCTCGGCAGTAACCCGCGCGGGCTCGCTCTCCGCGAGGCCGCCCGCGTCGGCCATCGTGGACACGGTGGGCGCCGGAGACAGCCTCGCCGCCGGATACCTCGCGGCACGCCTGCGCGGGGACGCGCCCGATCGGCAGCTCGCGTACGCCGTCGCGTGCGGCACCGCCTCGACGCGCGCCGCGGGAGGGACCGCCGCGCAGGCCGACGCGGCGCTGGCGGCCGAGCTCGCGGCCACGATCGCGGTCACCGCGCCGTAGCCGGGCCTCCGGCCTCGCGCCCCGACCCGCGGCACGCGGTCGCCCTCCGACCTCGCGCCCCGACCCGGCCCGCCCCGGCCCGGCCCGGCCCAGCGGCCGGCCTAGCGCCCGCGCCCCGGCCTCAGCCAGGCCCGGTGAATCCTTCCAGAGGGCAGTTTTCGCGGATCGGCGGCGGGCGTGCGCCAAAAGTGCCCTGTGGAGTGCTCGAGAGGGCCGAGGGCACGCACCCTCTGCAGCCGCAGTCGCGTCCGTGCGCAGGCATCGGCCGGTGGGCTGTGGTCGCCGCCCTCGCCCCGCGGACGTCGTCCCCCGCGCCCCGTGAAACCTTCCACAAGCCAGTTCTGACGTATGGCCCACGGCCGTTCGTCAAAAGTGCGCTCTGGAACGATTCACGGGGCGACGGTGAGGGACGGGCCCGCGCACAGGGGCGGGCGCGGGGCAGAGGGGCTCGGACGGGAGCTCGAGCCCGACAGCAGGCATGCGGAACGAGAGCGCGGCACGCGCGCCCCCGCAGACCCGCCTAGCTCACGCCGGGGATGCCGCTGTACGCGTGCAGCCCCTTGAAGAACAGGTTCACGATCGTGAAGTTGAACACGACGGCCGTGAAGCCGATGATGCCGAGCCAGGCCGAGCGCGAGCCGCGCCATCCCCGGGTCGCGCGGGCGTGGATGTAGCCGGCGAAGATCGTCCAGATGATGAAGGTCCAGACCTCCTTCGTGTCCCAGCCCCAGTAGCGGCCCCACGCGCGCTGCGCCCAGATGGCGCCCGCGATGAGGGTGAAGGTCCAGAACACGAAGCCCACGACGATCATGCGGTAGGCCATGTTCTCGAGGCGCTCCGCGGAGGGGAGCGTCGCGAGGAACCGCGGCGACGGGCGCCCGGCCTCGCGGCGCGCCTGCAGCAGCTGCATGACCGAGAGCGCGGCGCCGAGCGCGAAGAAGCCCGTGCCGAGCGAGGCGACGAAGACGTGGATGACGAGCCAGGCCGACTGCAGCGACGGCGGCAGCGGCACGACGTCGACGTAGAAGTTGACGGTGGCGACACCGAGGGCGATGAGCACGAAGCCCGACACGAAGGCGCCGATGAAGCGCAGGTCCTGCCAGATCTGCACGACGAGGAAGACACCCACGATGATCGCGGTGGCCGTGAGGGTGAACTCGAACATGTTGGCCCACGGCACACGTCCGGCGGCGAGGCCGCGGAAGAGAGCCGCCCCCACATGCAGCACCCACGCGATGATCGTGAGGGCCATGGCGACGCGCAGGAAGCGCGGCGGCTTCGTCGCGGCGGGCGCCGGGGCCTCCTCCACGAGGACGGCCGTCGAGCCCGAGCCCACGGTGCGGGCCGCGGCGACCGCAGGTGCGGCCACGACGGCGCGACGCGAGAGGTCGAGCGTGAACATGATGAACGCGAGAGCGTAGATCACCATGGCGGAGTACACCGCGATCGTGGAGTACTGCACGAAGGTATCGGTCACCGTTACACCTTAATCCCGAGTTGTCCGACGTGGCGGTCCGCCAGATCGGTGATCGCGGCGGCGAGCGCGGGGTCGTCGCCGCGCGCGAGTCCCGCGTATTCGAGCTCCACCGAGCCATCCTCCGCCGAGACGACCTTGACCCACACGCGGCGGCGCGGGATGAAGAGGCTCGTGACGAGGCCCGCGACGACGAGCGCGGCGAACAGCAGCACCCACCCCTGCGCGGCGTCGTGGTGCACGTCGAGCGAGGCGAAGCGGGGCACCGACGTGAACTCGATGGAGCCGAGGCCGTTCGGCAGCTCGGCGCTGTCCCCCGGGCTGAGCTTGATGGCGGGCACGGCGGAGTCGTTGCCGGCGATCTGCGTGAGGTTGTCGAGCGACAGCGCGTAGGCGTTCGACCCGACGCCGTTGTCGAGCCCGAGGTCGCCCGTGTACATGAAGAGGCTGATGACCGGGTTGACGGTGTCGGGGTAGGTCGAGGTGAGCGTTCCGTCGCCCACATCCACGGCCGTCGGGTAGAAGAAGCCGATCATGCCGACTTGCTCGGCGAGGCCGTCGGGCAGCTTGACTATGCAGTTGCTCGTGAGGTTGGCGTCCTGCGGCAGGCACGGGGTCGGCTGGGAGAAGATGACCGTGCCGTCGGGATCCTTGATGGTGAGCACGGGCGCGTAGCCGTTGCCCAGCAGGTAGACCTGGGTGCCGCCGATCTCGAGCGGCTCGTTGACCTTGATCGTCGCCTTCTGCGGCTCTCCCCCGCGCACGGTGGTCGTGACGTTCGCCACGAAGTCGACGGCCTGGCCGAGGGCCTTCACGTTGTCGACCTCGTAGGTCGGCACGAACGAGTCGAGGGCTATCGAGTAGGGCTCGAGGGCCGCATCCGTGAAGAACCGGCCGGGGTTGAACGAGTCGTAGCTCGCGAGGGTGTTGGTCATGGCGTAGCCCTCGACGACGACGCGCTGGCCCGTGTATCCGAAGCCGCCGCCCACGCCCACGGCGACGAGCACCCCGATGAGCGCCGTGTGGAAGACGAGGTTGCCGGTCTCGCGCAGGTAGCCGCGCTCGGCCGAGATCGAGTCGTCGTACTGCTCCACCCGGTAGCCCTGCCGCGTGAGCAGGGTGCGCGCGGCCTCGACGGCGGTCGCCGCGTCGGTCTGCGCCGTGCGGGTGGTGAAGCCCTCGAGGCGCTCGAGGCGCACGGGGGTCTTGGGCGGGCGGGCGCGCAGGGCGTCGAAGTGGTGCTTCGTGCGCGGGATGACGCACCCGATGAGCGACACGAACAGCAGCAGGTAGATCGCCGAGAACCACACGGACGAGTAGGTCGAGAACACCCCGAGCTTGTCGAGGATGTCGGCGAACTCGGGGTTCGCCGCCTTGTACTGCACGACGCCGTTGGGGTCGGAGCTCACCTGGGGCACGAGCGACCCGGGGATCGCCGCGATCGCGAGCAGCAGCAGCAGGAACAGCGCCGTGCGCATGCTCGTGAGCTGCCGCCAGAAGAACCTCAGGTAGCCGACGACGCCGAGGCGCGGCTGCTGCACCGGGTCGGCGGGAGCCGAGTCGATGTGGTCGGCCGGCCGGTCAGAGGGCTGGTGCGAAGCCATTCACCACCCCTAGGAAGCTCGAGAGGATGGCGCCCCACAGCCCGGAGACCATGAGCACCCCCATGACGATGAGCAGCACGCCGCCCACGATGTTGAAGGCGCGGATGTGCCTGCGCACCCACCGCACCGAGCCGCCCACCCAGCCGAAGCCGAGCGCGACGAGCAGGAACGGGATGCCCAGCCCGAGGCAGTACGCGACCCCGAGGATAGCGGCGCGACCCGCGTCGCCCTCGTAGCTCGCGAGCGCGATGACGGCCCCGAGCGTGGGGCCGATGCACGGCGTCCAGCCGATGGCGAACACGGCGCCGAGCAGCGGCGCGCCCGCGAGGCCCGCGCGCGGTCGCCACGAGGGCTTGAGCTGCTGCTGGAGGAACGTGACCTGTCCGATGAAGACGAAGCCGAGCACGATGATGATGACCCCGCCGATGCGCTGCAGCACGTCCTCATAGCGGAGGAAGAACAGTCCGACGGTCGAGCTCAGCACGACGATCCCGAGGAAGACGACGCTGAACCCGAGCACGAAGAGGCCGGCGCCGAGGGCGGTGCGGCCGCGGCGCAGCTCACGGGCATCCGTCACCCCCGTCACGTAGCCGAGGTAGCCGGGCACGAGCGGCAGCACGCACGGGGAGAGGAACGCGAGCAGGCCCGCCGCGAAGGCGACGGGCAGGGCGAGGCCGAGGGCGCCCCCGCCGACGAGGTCGCCGGGGTTCACCTAGCCCTCCTCGCCGACGACCCTGTCGATCATCGCGGTGAGGATGCTCTTGTCGCGGATGAGGCCGCTGATGCGGCCCGCGACGCGGCCCTCCCTGTCGATGATGAGCGTGGTCGGCACGGCGTTGGGGGCCACGGCGCCCTGGCCCGCGAACGCGAGCTGCACGGAGTTGGTCTGGGCGTCGAGGATCGACGGGTAGCCGATGCCGAACTCGGTCGCGAAGGTCGTGGCCGTGCCCGCGGTGTCGGAGACGTTGACGCCCAGGAACGCGACGTCGGTGTACTCCTCGCTCGCCTCCTTGAGGTCCTTGGCCTCGAGCCGGCACGGCGGGCAGCCCGCGTACCAGAAGTTGAGAACGAGCACGGAGCCGGCGTAGTCGGCGCTCGAGACGTCGTCGCCGTGCTCGGTGGTGCCGGAGAAGTCGATGGCGTCGCCGCGGTCGGCGACGGGGATCTCGGTGTACGCGCCGTCGCCCGACACATAGCCCTGGCCGGAGCCGTCGGCGTACTGCTCGGCGAGCGGGTCGGTGGTGCACCCGGCGAGCGCCGCGACGACGATCGCCGCCGCGGTCACGGCGGCCAGACGACGGTTCACACTGCTCCCGTATCGATGGCGGATTCCAGCAACTCTCTCGCAGGTTCCTGATAGTCGACCTCGACGAACCGGTCGCCCTCGCGGCGCAGCGTCGTGATGCTCGAGAGCGTGCAGCGGCGGTTTGAGGGGTTGTGCGGCAGGCGCAGGTCCTTCACCGAGCGTGCGACCATGACGATCGGCATCTGGTGGCTCACCATGACGACCTCGCCCCCGTCGGCCCCCCGCCACGCGTCGTCGATGGCGGCGAGCATCCTCGCCTCGACGCTGCGGTAGGGCTCGCCCCAGCTGGGGCGGAGCGGGTTGCGCAGCTGGACCCACGCCCTAGGGTGCCGCACCGCGCGCCGCACCGACGTGCCCTCGAACCAGTTGTGCGGCTCGATGATGCGCTCCTCGGTGACGATCGGAAGCCCGAACGCCTCCGACCACGGCTTCGCCGACTCCTGCGCGCGCTGCAGCGGGCTCGCATACAGGGCGGTCACGGGATGCCCCTGCAGCGACTCCGCCGCCCTCGCGGCCATGGCGTGCCCGAGCTCGCTCAGGTGGTACCCGGGGATGCGGCCGTAGAGGATGCCCTCCGGGTTGTGGACCTCTCCGTGGCGGACGAGGCGGACGAGGTCTGCTGGCACCCGGTTATTCTACGGGCTGTAGAACCACATTGAAGTTGTCGCGGAACAGATTGCCCGGGTCGACCCGCTCCTTGATCTGCCGCAGGCGCGCGAGGGTCGCGGGCGGGAACGCGTCCGCCACGCGCTCGGGCCGCGGATCGGTGTCGAAGCTCAGGTACATCCCGCTGAAGTGCTCGCTCAGCGCGTCCCACAGGGTGTCGAGCGCCGCGCGCCTCGTGCCGAGCACCGACACGGCGAAGTTGGCCGAGCGGCCCGCGTAGGCCGTGGCGTCTGAGGGCACGTCGGCGACCGCGCCGCCCACGGACCGGATCGAGAGGAAGTAGACCTCGCCGGAGTCGGCGAGCGCCGTGAGGGCCGCCGCGAACTCGGGTGTGATGTGGTCGACGAGCGCCGAGCGCCCCACGGGCTCGCCCTGTCCGTGGTGCGGCTCGTCCCGCACGTTGTTGGCCATGACCTGCGCGTACGGCGCGAGCTCCACCGACTGCTGCACGAGGGGGGCGACCTGGGCGAACGGCTGCAGGAGCTCGATGATGCGGTCGGGGTCTGCCGAGTCGACGACCGCCATGACCTGCGCGACCGTGGTGCGACCGGGGGTGCGCGGACCCATCATGAGGAAGCTCGTGACCTCGCGCGGCGACGTCTCGACCGCCGCGGCCCACCCCACGAGGAAGTCGGCCGTGTCGCTCGCGTCGAACCCGAGCTGGGCGAAGCCGACCTCGCCCACCTCGTCGACCTCGAACTCGAAGCTCGTCGCGATGCCCATGTTGCCGCCCGCGCCGCGCATCGCCCAGAACAGGTCGGGGTCGGTGTCCGCATCGGCGGTGACGACGGAGCCGTCGGCGAGCACCACCTGCACCGAGCGCACGTGGTCGATCGTGAGGCCGTGCTCGCGCGCGAGCCATCCGACGCCGCCCGCCGTCGCGAGGCCGCCCACGCCCACCCCGCCATAGTCCCCCGAGCTGAGCGCCCAGCCGTACGGCGCGAGCGCGGCGGCGACGTCGACCCAGCGCGCGCCCGCGCCGACCCGCACGCGGCGGGCGACCTCGTCGACGACCTCGATGGAGTCGAGCGCACCCAGGTCGATGACGATGCCGCCGTCGTTCGTCGACCTTCCGCTGATGCCGTGCCCGCCGCTGCGCACGCCGAGTGCGACGCCGGGGTGCGCGCGCGCGAACGCCACGGCGTCCACGACCTCCTCGACGCTGCCGGGTCGCAGCACGATCCCCGGGTTGCCGCCGCGGAGGTAGTTCGACCGCACGCGCGAGAACTGCGCGTCGCCGGGCTCGACGGCGCGCGCCGCGAGGGATTCGGGCACGGAGTCGTAGTCGATCCCGTCCCTGCGACGGGCGAGCGCCGCGGCACCGCGCGCGCGCGCCGTGCCCGTGCCGCGCGCCGCGCGTTCGGCGGCCACGAGCGACCGCACCTCGGGCATGACGTCCTCCGCGAAGCGCTGCAGCGTCGTGGGATCGTCGGACGCGAGGATGAACGTGCCGATGCCCTCCTCGAGCGCGAGGTCGACGAGCTGCGCCGCGGGCAGCTCGCCGATGTTGAGCAGGCGCCGGATCTCGCGGGGGTCGCGTCCGGCGTCCACGGCGGCCGAGTCGATGGCCGCGTTGCCGCGCGCCAGGTCGCCGGGCTTCATGTAGCCGAGCGACGGCAGCCAGCCGTCGGCCTTCGCACCCGTGAGCGCGAGCATCCTCGGCTTGTACGCCCCCAGCCAGATCGGGATGTCGTGCGCCGGCGCCGGACCGCGCTTGGCGCCTTCGACCGCGTAGAACTCGCCCGCGACGCGCAGCGGCGAGCGCTCGGCCGCATCCCAGATGCCGCGCATGATGTCGATCGCCTCGCCGAGCGCCTGCACGCCCTGGCCCGGCGTGAGGCGGCGCCCGCCCATGGCCTCGATGGCGTCCCAGAACCCGCCGGCGCCCAGGCCCAGGTCGACGCGCCCGCCGGAGAGCAGGTCGAGGCTCGCCGCCGAGCGCGCGAGCACGGCCGGCTGGCGCAGCGGCAGGTTGTGCACGTTGGCCGCGACATGGATGCGCTCGGTGCTCGCGGCCACCCACGAGAGGAGCGTCCACGTGTCGTGGAACGACGGCTGGTACGGGTGGTCCTGGAAGGTCACGAGGTCGTAGCCGAGCTGCTCGCTCAGCCGGGCGCGCTGCACAGCGGCGTGCGCGGGAGAGTTCACGGGCGTGATGAACGTTCCGAAGACGAGGGGATGACCGTAATCAGGCATGCACCCAGCCTCGCGCCACCGCGCGCAGGGTCCAAACGCCGCGTTAGTCGCTTACACTAGGTAAGTGACCATGACGCAGATCCACCACATCGACGACGACCTGTGCCGCCGCTACCTCGCCACGTCGGTCGAGCTCGTCGGCAAGCGCTGGAGCTCGGGCATCCTGCTCGCGATCGGCACCGGCGCGACGCGCTTCAGCGAGATCACCGCGGCGGTCACGGGGCTCTCCGACCGGCTGCTCGCCCAGCGCGCCAAGGAGCTCGAGCAGGCCGGCCTCGTGCACCGCGAGGTGATCGCGACGACTCCCGTGCAGGTGCGGTACACGCTCACGGCGAGCGGGCGCGACCTGCTCGAGGCCATGCAGCCGCTCGCGCACTGGGGGGAGCGCTGGAACAGGGCGCACTAAACTCGCAAGGTGACCGAACGCACCCTCATCAAGAACCTTGCCGCTGCCACCGACGGACCCGTCTCCGTCTCCGGCTGGGTCGATACGGTGCGCGACCAGAAGAAGGTGCAGTTCGTCGTGCTGCGCGACGAGTCGGGCGCCGTGCAGCTCGTCAACCCGCGCCCGTCCGACGACGAGGGCAACGTCATCCCCTCCGAGCTCAGCGACGCGATCTCCGGCCTCGCGCAGGGCACGTTCCTCACCGCGACGGGCGAGCTCAAGCACGACGAGCGCGTGAAGCTCGGCGGCGTGGAGATCAAGCTCGACGGCCTCGTGGTCGCGGGCGCCGCGAACCCCGAGACGCCCATCGCCGACGACACCGGCGTCGACAAGCGCATGGACTGGCGCTTCCTCGACCTGCGCCAGCCGAAGAACAACCTCATCTTCCGCATCCAGACGACGCTCGAGCACGCCTGGCGCACGTACTGGGTCGAGAACGACTTCGTCGAGCTGCACACGCCCAAGCTCATGGCGAGCGCGAGCGAGTCGAAGGCCGAGCTCTTCGAGGTCGACTACTTCGAGGGCAAGGCGTACCTCTCGCAGAGCCCGCAGTTCTTCAAGCAGATGGCCCAGCCCGCGGGCTTCGGCAAGATCTTCGAGGTCGGCCCCGCCTTCCGCGCCGACCCGTCGTTCACCTCGCGCCACGCCACCGAGTTCACGAGCGTCGACAGCGAGATCAGCTGGATCGACTCGCACGAGGACGTCATGAAGCTGCACGAGGAGCTGCTCGTCGCGGGCTTCCAGGCCGTGAAGGACAAGCACGGCGCCGAGATCGAGGCCGCGTTCGGCATCGAGGTCGTCGTCCCCACGACGCCGTTCCCGCGCATCCCGCTCGCTGAGGCGAAGCGCATCGTCGCCGAGCGCGGCTACGAGGTGCCCCGCCACGACGACGACATGGACCCGGAGGGCGAGCGCCAGATCGCCGCCTACGTCAAGGAGACGTTCGGCCACGAGTTCGTCTTCCTCACCGACTACGCGTCGAGCATCCGGCCGTTCTACCACATGCGCCACGAGGATGACCCGTCGCTCACGAACAGTTACGACCTCATCTTCAACGGGGTGGAGATCTCGACGGGGGCCCAGCGCGAGCACCGCGTCGACGTGCTCGTGGAGCAGGCGAAGGACAAGGGGCTCGACCCCGAGGAGCTCGACTTCTACCTCGACTTCTTCCGCTACGGCGTGCCGCCGCACGGCGGGTTCGGCATGGGCCTGAGCCGCGTGCTCATGCTCATGCTGCACCTCACGAACATCCGTGAGACCACGTACCTGTTCCGCGGGCCGACGCGCCTGCTGCCGTAAACCCGCGGGCGCTAGCATGAGCCATCGCTACTCGGCGAGAACTATCCACAGAGGAAGTTGAAGGCTATGGCTGGCAAGTTCGTGATCACGAAGGACAAGAAGGGCGAGTTCCGCTTCGTCCTCAAGGCAGGCAACGGCGAGATCATCGCCCAGTCGGAGGGCTACGCCGCCAAGGCGAGCGCCCTCAACGGCATCGAGTCGGTGCGCAAGAACGCCGCCGACGCCACGGTCGTCGACGAGTCCTAGCCCCCGCGAGGGCCACCCCGAGCGCCCGTTAACCTTCATGGGGCAGTATGACCCCATGTCCAAGAAGATCGACGCAGCGCTCAAGGAACTCACGAAGGCCCTCACCAAGCACGCCGAGGTGGTCGGCGGCAGCGCGGTATCCCTCAAGAAGGCCCAGCGGGCCAGCGCGAAGGTCGCTGCCGCCGCCACCGCATACGCGGAGATCGTCCACGCCAAGAGCGGCATGGGCAACCCGTTCGACGACATGGTGCACCCCGGTCTCGACCAGGGCACGCTCCAGTCGCTCGCCGCGGAGCGCGATGCGATCAAGGAGGGCCTCACGGGGCCCATCCCCGTGCAGGGCTAGCCCAGGGCCGACGCCAACCGCTCCGCGTCCACGCGCCAGATCGCGTGCACGCGCCCGTCGATCATGAGCACGGGGATCTCGTCCCAGTACTTCGCGTTGAGCTCGGCATCGTCGTGGATCGAGAGCTCCTCGAGCGTGACATCCTCGCGCCCCTCGATCACCGCGCCCACGACCGCGCGCGCGTCGTCGCACAGGTGGCAGTCGGGCTTGCCGATGAGGGTGAGTCTCGTGGTGGGCACGACCATAGACTAAACGCGATGCCCCCAGCAGAGTCGCCCCCGCCGAGTGATCGTCCGATCATCGCGTTCTTCGATGTCGACAACACCCTCATGCGCGGCGCGAGCGTCTACTACGTCGGCCGCGAGGCCTTCCGGCGCGGGCTCATCTCCTGGCGCGACATCGCCCTCTTCGCCTGGCACCAGTTCCGCTTCCTCGCCGTCGGTGAGAACCGCGAGCACCTCGCGACGGCCAAAGACCGCGCCCTCGGCCTCGTGAGCGGCCACACCGAGGTCGCGCTCGTCGACATGGCCAACGAGATGTACGAGAGGGATTTCGCGCCCAAGCTGTGGCCCGAGACCGTGGCCCTCACCCAGGCCCACCTCGAGAAGGGCCACGAGGTGTGGCTCATCACGGCGACGCCGCAGCTCGTCGCCCAGGTCATCGCCGACCGGCTGGGGCTCACGGGCGCCATCGGCACGCGCGTGCAGGCGCTCGACGGTGTCTTCACGGGCGCGCTCGACGGCCACGTCATCCACGGCGACGAGAAGGCCGCGGTCGCGCTGCGCTTCGCGAGCGACCGTCAGGCCGACCTCGCGGAGTGCTGGGCCTACTCCGACTCGAGCAACGACATCCCGCTGCTCACGCTCGTGGGCAACCGCATAGTCGTGAACCCCGACGCGAAGCTGCTCAGCCACGCGCGCTCGCACGACTGGGAGGTGCTGCCGCTCAAGCGCGCGAGCATCAGGGAGGCGCAGCGCCGCGTGAAGAAGGATGCCCGCGCCGTTAAACGACGAAAGGCGGAGTGAGCCTCGGCCCACCCCGCCCTCCGGGACGACTACTTCTTGTTGCGACGCTGGTGACGCGTCTTGCGCAGCAGCTTGCGGTGCTTCTTCTTCGCCATCCGCTTGCGGCGCTTCTTGATAACAGAACCCATGGGGTACCTCGCAGTGTGTGTGAACGAACCGATCGGCTCGAAATCAGAACCGCGGAAGAATGAACTCACCGAGTCTAGCGCACTGCGCTAGACAGCCCTACCCGACGTCGGAGATGGGTGTCTCGATGGCGGCGACGACTGCCGACTCGGGGATGCGGAACGAGCGGCCGAAACGCACGGCCGGCAGGTCGCCCGAGTGCACGAGGCGGTAGACGGTCATGTTCGAGACGCGCATCATCTCGGCCACCTCGGCGACCGTGAGGAAGCGCACATCGGACAGGTCACTCGGCATTTCGGGAACAGCTCCTCGGTGTCATCGTCGCGCACCAGTGTGACTGGAGTGCTAAACGGCAACACTAGGGGGTGAAGTTGAACGGTGTCCACCCCCGTTCGGGGCGGCCGCAGGGGTGCTAGCGGGGCCGTCCGAAGAGCCTGCGGCGGAACGTCCTCGGCAGCGTCCGAGCCACCCGGTGCGCGCTCTCCGCGGCCCGGCGTCCGATGGTCTCGCCCACGTCGGCTCCCGACCATGCCGCGAACACGGCCGAGCGGCCGTCGTCGAGGGGCACGTCCTCCTCGTCGAGCGAGGGCTCGAGGTAGGGCCGGATCCAGTCCTCGAGGTCTTCGAGCGGTGCGGGGTCGAGGCGGTAGTAGCGGTGCTGCCCGTCCTCGCGCACGGTCACGAGCCCGTGGTCGCGCAGCACGCGCAGGTGCTTCGAGACCGTGGGCTGGCTGAGCCCGAGCCGCTCGACCAGGTCGCCGACGCTGATCTCGCCGGCCGCGGCATCGCGTGCGACTGCCCGTTCGAGCAGGGCCGCCATGACCTCTCGCCTCGTCGGATCGGACACGACGTCGAAGATGTCAGCCATGCGCCTAGAGTATCGACAGACAGATCAGAGGGGTTGGAATGCGCGGCAAACCGATCTCGCGCGATACGCCGTTCGCCCGGATCAGGGACGGGGTCGACGCGTTCATCGCGGCGACGCCCGCGCGCTTCGCGATCATCATCTTCGCGGGCCTCATCCTCGTCTTCACCGCGCTGTTCTCCCTGCCGCTCTCGACGACGTCGGGCAGGCAGGCGCCCTTCGTCGACGCGCTGTTCACGGCCGTCTCGGTCATCTGCGTCACGGGCCTCTCGACCGTCGACATGGCGACGTACTGGTCGCCCCTGGGCCACGCGTTCGTCTTCATCGGCGTCGAGATCGGCGGCATCGGCGTGCTCACGCTCGCCTCGATCCTCGGGCTCGTGATCAGCCGCAAGCTCGGCCTGCGCCAGAAGCTTCTCGCCGCGGGCGACGCCAACCCGCTGCGCATCCGCAAAGGGCCCATCGCCGAGGGCCAGGCCGTGCGCCTCGGCGAGACCGGAAGCCTGCTCCTGACCGTCGCGATCAGCGCCCTCGTGATCGAGATCGGCGTGGCGATCCTGCTGTTCCCGCGCATGCTGCTCGAGGGGGTGGACCCGTTCAACGCCGCGTGGCAGTCGATCTACATCTCGGCCATGGCGTTCACGAACACGGGCTTCCTGCCGACCTCGGAGGGCCTCGACCCGTACACGGGAGACGTGTGGTTCCTGGGCGCGATCATGATCGGCGTCATCGCGGGCGCCATCGGCTTCCCCGTCATCTACGTGCTCGCGCGCAACCTGCGCCACCCGCGCCGGTGGTCGCTGCACGTGAAGATGACCATCCTCACCTTCGGCCTGCTGCTCGTGCTCGGCGCGCTCGCCTACCTCGTGCTCGAGGCCAACAATCCCCGGACGTTCGCCGACTTGGACGCGGGGCAGCGCATCCTGCAGAGCTTCTTCCTGTCGTCGATGGCGAGATCGGGCGGCTTCTCGACCATCGACATCTCGCACCTGGATGGCTCGAGCCTGCTCGTCACCGACATGCTCATGTTCATCGGCGGCGGTTCCGCCTCGACCGCGGGCGGCATCAAGGTCACGACCCTCGCGGTGCTGTTCCTCGCGGCGTTCGCCGAGGCGCGGGGCAACGACGAGATGGAGGCGTACGAGCGCCGCATCCCGCCGGACGTGCTGCGCCTGGGAGTGAGCGTCGTGCTGTGGGGGGCGACGACGGTCGCCGCAGCCTCGATCATCCTGCTGCTCATCACCGACGAGCCGCTGGACTACGTGCTGTTCGACGTCATCAGCGCCTTCGCCACGTGCGGCCTGAGCACGGGGTTCACGCAGAACGCGTCCGACGGGGCGCAGTACGTGCTCGCGGCGACCATGTTCCTCGGGCGCATTGGTACCGTGACCCTTGCGGCGGCACTCGCCGCGAGCCAGCGCCGACAGCTGTTCAGGCGACCGGAAGAGAGGCCCATCGTTGGTTGACAAGATCCCGCATGATGCACCGGTGCTCGTCATCGGCCTCGGGCGCTTCGGCGCCGCGACCGCGGGCCAGCTGCAGCGCCTCGACCGCGAGGTGCTCGCGGTCGACGAGGATGCCGGGCTCGTGCAGAAGTGGTCGGAGCGCGTGACGCACGCCGTGCAGGCCGACGCCCGCCAGATCGACGCGCTGCGCCAGATCGGCGCGCAGGACTTCTCCATCGCGGTCGTCGCCGTCGGCTCGTCGATCGAGGCCTCCGTGCTCATCACGGCGAACCTCGTCGACCTCAAGATCCCGCAGATCTGGGCGAAGGCGATAAGCCAGTCGCACGGCAAGATCCTCGCGCGAATCGGCGCGAACCACGTCATCTACCCCGAGGCGGAGGCCGGCGAGCGCGTCGCGCACCTCGTGTCGGGCCGCATGATCGACTTCATCGAGTTCGACGACGACTTCGCGATCGTGAAGATGTACCCGCCCAAGCCCATCCGGGGGCTCCCGCTCTCCGAGTCGCAGGTGCGCCGCAAGTACGGCATCACCGTCGTGGGCGTGAAGTCGCCGGGCAAGGACTTCACCTATGCGACCCCGGAGACCGTCGTGTCGAACCACGACCTCGTGATCGTGAGCGGCAACTCGACGGACATCGAGAGGTTCGCGGCGCTCAACAGCTAGGGCTGGCTGTCGTCCTGCCCCGGTCCGCCCTGGCCCGGTCCGGGTCCGCCGGGGAAGCCGCCCTGGCCGGGGCCGAACTGCGACTGGGCCTGGCCCGCCGGGAGCAGCGTGCCGACGACGACCCCGCCGCCGAACAGCAGGGCTGCGATCGCCGCTGATGCGAGCGCGACGCCCGCGATGGCGAGGGGGCTGGTGCGCGGCCGCTCGGCGACCGCGACGGGGGCTACGACGGGAGCGGGCTGCGCCGCGGGCTCCTCGACGGTGTCGATCTTCTTGGTGGGCATGCGCCCAGCGTGCGCGCCCGACCTATCGGACGGCTATGAGCACGCCCTGAGATCGCTCAGGCGCCCGCGGCCATCTCGCGTGCGCGGGCGAGGGCCGCGGCCGTCGCCCGGTCGAACATGCCGCTCAGGTCGGCCTCCTGCATGACCCCGATGGCGCGCTCGGTGGTGCCCTTGGGGCTCGTGACCTGGGCGCGCAGCACCTCGGGCTCCTTGCCCGACGCGAGCAGGAGGTCGACGGAGCCCGCGAAGGTGCCCTGCACGAGCGTCTTCGCCTGCTCGGGCGTGAAGCCCAGGTTCACCGCGGTGCGCGTGAGCTCCTCCACCAGGTAGAAGACGTAGGCGGGGCCCGAGCCGGAGATCGTGCTGAGGGCGTCGATCTGCGACTCGGGCACCTCGACGACCGTGCCGACCGTCTCGAAGAGCGCGACGCCGAGGGCCACCTGCTCGGCAGTCGCGCGCGAGCCCGCGGCGACGCCCGTGACGGCCTTGCCGACGATCGCAGGGGTGTTGGGCATGGCGCGCAGCACGGGGTTGGGCACGACCGCCTCCATCGCCGCGGTCGTGATGCCCGCCGCGACGCTGATGACGAGGGTGCCAGGGTCGAGCTCGAGGCTCCGCAGGGTGTCCACGATCATCGCGGGCTTCACGCCGAGCAGCACGATGCCCGCCCCGCGCACGGCTCGCCGGTTGCCGTCGGGCTCCTCCTCCAGCGCTATCGACTCCACGCCGTCCGCGGCGACGAGCGCGGCCTTCGCGGCCGTGCGGTTGGTGACCCGGATGCCCCCGTCCACGGTCACCGCGGGTGAGAGCAGCCCGCTCAGGATCGCCCCGCCCATGGAGCCGGCGCCGATGATCGCTATCGAGGGAAGTGTGCTCACGGCATCATCCTAGGATTGAGCGCATGAGCGCATCGGGTGGCGGCAGGGCAATCATCGCGGCACTTCTCGCGAACCTCGGGATCGCGGTGGCCAAGTTCGTGGGCTTCCTCGTCTCCGGTTCCACGTCGATGCTCGCCGAGAGCGTGCACTCCCTCGCCGACACCGGCAACCAGGGGCTCCTGCTGCTGGGCGGCCGCAAGTCGCGCAAGCGCGCGGACGACTCCCACCCGTTCGGCTACGGCCGCGAGCGCTACGTCTACGCGTTCGTCGTGTCGATCATCCTGTTCTCGGTCGGCGGCGTGTTCTCGATCTACGAGGGCATCGAGAAGATCCAGCACGCGAACGACCACGCGCTCGAGAACCCGATAGTGCCGCTCGTCATCCTCGTCGTCGCGATCGGGCTCGAGAGCTTCTCGCTGCGCACCGCCATCCGCGAGTCGAACCACGTGCGCGGCAAGCAGGGCTGGATCTCGTTCATCCGTCACGCCAAGGCCCCCGAGCTCCCCGTCGTCCTGCTCGAGGATGTCGCGGCCCTCACCGGCCTCGTCTTCGCCTTCGCGGGCGTGGGCCTCACGACCCTCACCCACAACGGCATCTTCGACGCGATCGGCACCCTGCTCATCGGCCTGCTGCTCGTCGCGGTCGCCGTCATCCTCGGCATCGAGACGAAGAGCCTGCTCGTGGGCGAGGGCGCGACCGCCTCGGACGTCGACAAGATCCGCGCGGCGATCAACGGGCACGCCGACGTCGAGGCGCTCATCCACATGAAGACGCTCTACCTGGGGCCGGACGAGCTGCTCGTGGCCGCCAAGCTCGCGTTCGCGAAGTCGAAGAAGCTCGCGGACGTCGCGTCGTCGATCAATGCCGTCGAGGCCGCGATCCGCGAGGCCGTGCCGATCGCGCGCGTCATCTACCTCGAGCCCGACGTCTACATGCCCAAGAGCGCGCACCCGACGACCGACGCGATCGTCATCAAGTCGTCGGACTGATCAGCGGCGGGACTCGAAGAACTCCCGCAGCAGCGCCGCCGACTCCTCGGCGGCGACCCCCGCGACGACCTCGACGCGGTGCGGCAGCCTGCGGTCGCGCAGCACGTCGAGCACGCTCCCGACGGCGCCCGCCTTCTCGTCCCACGCCCCGAAGACGACGCGCGGGATGCGTGCCTGCAGGATCGCCCCCGCGCACATCGTGCACGGCTCGAGGGTGACCACGAGCGTCGTGTCCTCGAGGTGCCACGTCCCGCGCGCCTCGGCGGCGGCGCGGATGGCGAGCACCTCGGCGTGGGCGGTCGGATCGTGGCTGAGCTCGCGCTCGTTGCGGCCCACGGAGAGGCGCGTGCCGTCGGCATCCAGCACCATCGCGGCCACGGGCACGTCGCCCGTCGCGAGGGCGAGCCGCGCCTCGGCGAGGGCCTCGGACATCCACACGTCGTATCCGGTCACAGTAGATTGAGCCTATGCGAGTACACGTTGCCGACCACCCGCTCATCACGCACAAGCTCACCGTGCTGCGGGACAAGAACACGCCGTCTCCCACGTTCCGCGCCCTCGCCGAGGAGCTCATGACGCTCCTCGCCTACGAGGCGACCCGCAACGTGCGCACGCGCGAGGTCGAGATCGAGACTCCCGTCACGACGACCAAGGGGCTCGCGATCAGCGACCCGCGGCCGCTCGTCGTGCCCATCCTGCGCGCCGGGCTCGGCATGCTCGAGGGCATGGTCAAGCTCATCCCCACGGCCGAGGTCGGCTTCCTCGGCATGGTGCGCGACGAGGAGACCCTGCAGCCGACGACGTACGCGCAGCGACTGCCGGAGGACCTCTCCGACCGCCAGTGCTTCATCCTCGACCCCATGCTCGCCACGGGCGGCTCGCTCATCGGCGCCATCGAGTTCCTCTTCGAGCGCGGCGCGAAGGATGTCACGGCCGTCTGCCTCATCGGAGCCCCCGAGGGCGTGGCTGCCGTCGAGAAGGCCACGGAGGGCCGCGAGGTCACCGTCGTGCTCGGCGCTCTCGACGAGCGCCTCAACGAGGTCGGCTACATCGTGCCGGGCCTCGGCGACGCGGGCGACCGCCTCTACGGCACCGTGTAACGCAGCTTGCGTTTCTTGCGCAGATGCAAGATAGTTGCAGGCATGACTGTTCGTGCGATCGCCCCGACCTCCTTCGAGGTGCGCGAGAGCATGGTCATGTGTTGTCGAATGTGTGCCTAGCAGGCGCTCGTTTCGTCGGGTTCCGTTCGCCTTAGGGCGGAACTCCCGGGCCCCAGTCCTCATAACGGCTGGCTACCGCTTCGCATGACCGCAGTACCCGAAGGATCACAACCTCATCATCAGAGGCCCTTCACCCCACAACTAAGGATTCCCAGGACCATGTCCATCGCCTCTCTCGACCGCGCTCCCCTCTCGCCCGTCGCCCCGGCTCCGGCCGCCACCGCGACCCCGACCCCACGCCGCCTGCAGGCCGTGCCCACCGGCACGGAGGCCCGCGGCTTCGCCCTCTACGTCGGCCTCGACGAGTTCAAGGCCCTCGACTCCGGCACCGACCTCAGCGCCGTCGTCGAGCAGCTCAAGAGCCTCCTCACCCAGCTCGTCCCGTCCGCGGAGAGCTACGCGGCCGTGGCCCTCGCCCCTGTCGGCGCCGGCGGCCGCGACCTCGAGGTCGTGCGCCTCGCGCTGCAGGACCCGGCCGCGCTCGCCCGCCACCGCCAGGCTCCCGAGGAGCCCGAGAAGGTGCGCACGGGCGTCGTCATCGACATCTCGCGCAAGCGCGTCGCCCTCGACGGCGACACCGCCCCGCTCACCTACAAGGAGTTCGAGCTGCTGCAGTACCTCGTGCTGCGCGAGGGCCGCACGATCGACCGCGCGGAGCTCATCTCGTCGCTGTGGTCGGCGGCGGATGACGAGATCCCCAACGAGCGCACCATCGACGTGCACGTGCGCCGCCTGCGCGCCAAGCTCGGCGACTACGAGGACATCGTGCGCACCGTGCGCGGCGTCGGCTATCGCTTCGACCGCCACGCCGACGTGCAGATCCGCCAGGCGACGACCCCGAGCCCCGACTTCTTCTAGGAGCGCCGTGCTCTAGGAGAGCGATGGTGTTCCAGAAGCGCAGGCTTCGTCGCGATTGTCGGCGCCCCATGTGTACATTGTTCACATGAGCGACACCACAGCCGCCCCCGCGCACTGGAAGCGCAACACGTCTCTGTTCCTCGTCGGCCAGACCGTCTCCCTGTTCGGCTCGATGATCGTGCAGTACGCGGTCATGTGGTACGTGACGTTCCAGACGGGGTCGGGCATCGCCGTCGCCCTCTACGCGGTCGCGGCGTTCCTGCCCCAGGGCATCATCTCGATCTTCGGCGGCGTGCTCGCCGACAGGATGAACCGGCGCGTGCTCGTCATGCTGTCGGACGGCATCATCGCCGCGGTGACGCTCGTGCTCGCCCTCCTCATGGCCAACGGCATCACCGACCTGTGGATCATCCTCCTCGCCGTCGCCGCGCGGTCGATAGGCGCGGGGGTGCAGACGCCCGCGGTCTCGGCCCTGCTCCCCCAGATCGTGCCCGGCGACCAGCTCATGCGCGTCAACGGAATCTTCGGCACCATCCAGTCGGCGATGGCCCTGCTCGCGCCCGCCGCGGCCGGCGCCGTGTTCGGCATCTTCGGCATCGTGCCGGTGTTCTTCATCGACGTCGTCACGGCGGTCATCGGCATCGGCATCATGTTCTTCGTCGCGGTTCCGACTCTCGCCTCCATCGCCGAGAAGGCCACGAGCTACAAGGCCGACCTCGTGGAGGGGCTGCGCTACATCTGGCACCACGCGATAGTGCGCTGGCTGCTGCTCGTCTTCGCGATCATCTTCCTGCTCATCGTCGCACCGTCGTTCGTCACGCCGCTTCTCATCGCCCGCGAGCACGGCAACGACGTCACGCTCGTCACCCTGCTCGAGATCGCGTTCAGCGTGGGCATGCTGCTCGGCGGCGTGCTCGTCTCGACGCTGCTCGCGAAGCGCAACCGCCTGGCGCTCATCCTCATCTCGACGTTCTCGTTCGCGGTGTCGTCGATCGGCATGGGCCTGAGCCTCAACCTCGTGCTGTTCTACGCGTTCATGTTCACCCTCGGCCTGTTCGTGCCGCTGTTCTCGACGCCGTTCATGACCCTCGTGCAGGAGACCGTCCCGGCCGAGATGCACGGGCGCGTGTTCAGCTACGTGGGCATCGTCATGGCGCTCGCGACCCCCGTGGGCATGGTCGTCTTCGGCCCGCTCGCCGACATCATCAGCGTGCGCGCGATCCTCGTGATCGCGGGCGTCGTCATGGCCGTCGTCATGGGCATCGCGATGCTCGTGCCGTCGGGTCGTGCGGCGATGGCGGCGGCGCGTGCGGTAGCACCCGAGGTGTCGGAGCCCGCTCAGCCCTGAGGCCGCTGATGGCGGGGCAGCCCCGCGACGACGAGCTCCCACGAGTCGCGGATGAGGTCCTCCGCCGGCACCGTCGCGCTCGGGAGGGCGACCGTGATCCAGTGCTTCTTGTTCATGTGGTAGCCGGGGATGACCTCGGCGAACGTCGAGACGAGCGCCTTGGCATCCTCGGGGTCAGCCTTGAGCGTGATCCTGCCGGGGCCCTGCTCGGCGTCGAGCACCGCGAACACCTTGCCGACGACCTTGAACACGGGGGTGTCCTCGCCGAACGGGTACGAGAGCTCGGTGGCGGGGAACGCCGCGCACGCCGTCATGGCGTCCTCGATCGTGAACATGGGCCTATCCTGCCTCACGTGACCATCCACCACCTCGCCCGGCTGCACGACTGGACACGGGCCGTCGAGGATGGCGAGTACCGCACGTCGACCCTCGGGCTCACCCTCGACGAGGTGGGGTTCATCCACGCGTCGTACGCGCAGCAGCTCGCCGGAACGGCCGAGCGCTTCTACGCCGAAGAGACCGGGCCGCTCGTCGTGCTCGACATCGACGAGGCTGGGCTCGACGTGCGCGAGGAGGGCGGGTTCCCGCACGTGTACGGGCCGATCCCCGTGGCCGCGGTGGAGCGCGTCGTGCCCGCGCGCATGACGAACGGACGGCTCGTCACAGGCTGAGCTTGCGCTCGAGCGCCTCTCGCTCGACGGGGTTGGTGCACAGCGCGATCGCCTCGCGCAGCGCGGCGTGCGCCTCCTCGGTGCGCCCGAGCCGCAGCAGCAGCTCGCCGCGCACCGACGGCACGAGGTGGCCCGGCAGGTCGATCGCGTCGACGAGGGCGAGGCCCGCGGCGGGGCCGGAGGCCATGGCGACCGCGACCGCGCGGTTGAGGTCGATCACGGGTGAGGGCGCGAGCTGTGCGAGCGCCTCGTAGAGGATGACGATGCGGTCCCAGTCCGTCTCGGCCACCGAGCCCGCGACCGCGTGGCACTCCGCGATCGCGGCCTGAAGCCCGTAGAACCCGAGGCCGGGGCGTCCCGCCCGCTCGAGGGCTGCGCGTCCGCGGCGGATCGCCGCGCGGTCCCACAGCCGTCGGTCCTGATCTTCGAGCAGCACGGGCCTGCCGTCAGCGCCGACGCGGGCCGGGAACCGCGCGGCACCCAGCTCGAGGAGCGCGAGCAGCCCGAACACCTCCGGCTCGGGCGAGAGGCGCACGAGCTGGCGCGCGAGCCGCAGCGCCTCCCCCGCGAGGTCGACGCGCATCCACTCGGTGCCGCCCGTCGCGAACGAGCCCTCCGTGAAGACGAGGTAGATGACCTGCAGCACCGAGCCGAGACGGGCGGGCCGGTCGGCGGGCTCCGGCACCGAGAACGGCACCTGCGCCGCCGCGAGCGTCTTCTTCGCCCGCGTTATGCGGGCCTGGATCGTCGCGACCGGCACGAGGAAGGCCCGGGCGATCTCGTCGGTCGTCAGACCGCCCACGACGCGCAGGGTCAGCGCGAGACGGGCCTCCTTCGAGAGCACGGGATGGCACGCCACGAAGAGGAGCGCGAGCACGTCGTCGTCGATCGCACCGGGGGCGAACAGGCTGTCCGCCCCGGGCACGTCGTGCTCGAGGTCGCGGGCGAGGAGCGCGTACCGCTCGTCCCGCGCGGCACGCCGCCGGAACGCGTCGATGGCCCGCCGCCGCCCTGTCGTGAGCAGCCAGCCCGCGGGCTCGCGCGGCACGCCGTCGACGGCCCACGAGACGAGGGCCTCGGCGAGGGCATCCTGCGCGACATCCTCGGCGAGCGCGAAGTCGCCCGTGTAGCGGGCGAGGGCGCCGACGATGCGCGCGGACTCCATGCGCCACACCGCCTCGACGGCGCTCCTCGCCTCACTGCCTCCCACGGGTCAGAGCTGCCCGGTCTGCTCGCGCCAGGCGCGCTCCTTCTTGACCCACTCGTTGTCCTGCGGGAACTCGTCGATGCTCGGCACCCGGCGGATCTCCGTCTTCGAGCCCGCGGTCATGGGCGCGCGCTTGGCCCACTCGACCGCCTCCTGGATGGAGGCGACGTCGAGGATGTAGTAGCCGTTGAAGAGCTCGCGCGTCTCGCCGTAGGGGCCGTCGGTCACGACGGGGGTCTCACCCGTGAAGTCGACGACGACGCCGTTCGCCGCGTCGTCGAGGCCCTCGGCCGCGAGCAGCACGCCCGCGCGGATGAGCTCGTCGTTGAACTTGCCCACGGCGTCGAGCACCTCCCCGAAGTCCGCGTCGGCGAAGTTGGCCCACGACTCGTCGGTCGCGCGCATGATGAGCATGTACTTGGGCATGGGTTTCTCCTTGTGAATCGGAAGGCCGCCTGTCGACCTTCTCATCCACAGGTCGAACGGCGCGACGCACAATCGACAACTCGCCCGAAAACTTCTCCGGGCGGGGTAGACAGGTCGTTCGGCAAACTCCCAGAAAAATAACGTTTCGGTAACTAGACACCCGTTACCGTTCCGTTATACATTCATAGAGCAGAAGTTGTTTGCTGTGGCAGCTGAAGCGGAATGTGATTGCAGGACACTCTTGGTGCAAGGGAGAGGGTCGGTTCCTAGCCTCTGGAACCGACCCTCAGCCAGTTAAGGCGCACGCGGGATCTCGACAGGTTCCATCCGCCGACGCATGTCCGTGCGTCTGCATAGAGTTGACGGGTGAGCGACAAGTCCGCATCCGTCTCGGCCTGGGAGGCCCTCTTCCGCGCGCAGGTGAGCGTGCTGCGGCAGCTCAACACCGAGTTCCCGACCGACCAGCTCTCGTTCACCGAGTACGACGTGCTGTTCAACCTGTCGCGGCAGGATGACCGGGCCCTGCGCATCCGCGACCTCAACCGGCATCTCCTCCTGACCCAGCCGAGCGTCAGCCGCCTCGTCGACAGGCTCGTGGCGCGCGGGCTCGTGCGCAAGGAGTCCGACCCGGGCGACGGCCGCGGCACCATCGTGTGCCTCACCGAGGCGGGCTTCGACCTGTTCCGGCGCGTGGCCGTCGTGCACGCCGACTCCATCCACCGCCGGGTCGGGAGCGCCCTGAGCAACGACGAGCTGCGTGAGCTCGAGCGCCTCACCGACAAGCTGCGCCTCAACACGGGGGAGTGATCATGGGCTCCCCGAGCATCGTGTGGCTGCGGGACGACCTGCGCCTCGCCGACAACCCCGCCCTCACCGCCGCGGCAGAGCGCGGCGAGCCCGTCGTGCTCGTGTACGTGCTGGACGAGGAGAGCCCCGAGATCCGTCCGCTGGGGGCGGCGAGCCGCTGGTGGCTGCACCACTCCCTCGCGTCGCTCGGCGAGCACCTCGTGCTGCGCCGGGGGCGGGCGGAGGAGGTCATCCCTGCACTCGTCGCGGAGACGGGCGCGGGCGCCGTCTACTGGAACCGGCGGTACGGCGCCGCGCGGGAGATCGACGCGCGGCTCAAGGCGCGCCTGCGCGACGACGGCCTCGACGTGCAGAGCTTCCAGGCCAACCTGCTCGTGGAGCCGTGGACCCTGACGACCGGGGGCGGCGGCCCCTACCGCGTGTTCACGCCGTTCTGGAAGGCCGCCCGCGAGCTGCGGTTCAGGGAGCCGTTGCCCGTGCCCGAGGTGCGCTGGGGTGCGGCGCAGGGCGACTCGCTGCCCTCCTGGAACCTGCTGCCGACCCGCCCAGACTGGGCCGGGGGGCTGCGCGAGAGCTGGACCCCGGGCGAGCGGGGCGCGCACGACCAGCTCGAGGGGTTCGTCGACGAGCGCCTCGAGGACTACCACCGCCGCGACGAGCCCGCCGTCGACGCGACGAGCCGCCTGAGCCCGCACCTGCGGTTCGGCGAGATCAGCCCGTTCCAGGTCTGGCACAGGATGCACGACCACATGTCGCCCGCGGCGCGCAAGAACGTGCCCAAGTTCCTCAGCGAGGTCGGGTGGCGCGAGTTCAACTGGAGCATCCTGTTCCACAACACCGAGCTCGCGGAGAAGAACTACCGCCCCGCGTACGACGCGTTCCCCTGGTCGGAGCCCGACCCCGAGGAGCTCGCGGCCTGGAAGGAGGGGCGCACGGGCATCCCCCTCGTCGACGCGGGGATGCGCGAGCTGTGGCGCACGGGCGTCATGCACAACCGCGTGCGCATGGTCGTCGCGAGCTTCCTCATCAAGAACCTGCTCATCGACTGGCGCGTGGGCGAGAAGTGGTTCTGGGACACGCTCGTCGACGCCGACGAGGCGAGCAACCCGGGCAACTGGCAGTGGGTCGCGGGCTCGGGCGCCGATGCGGCGCCCTACTTCCGTGTCTTCAACCCCGAGCTGCAGCGCGACAAGTTCGACAAGGCCGGGCGGTACGTCAACCGCTGGGTCCCCGAGGCGGGCACGCCCGCGTACCCCGACCCGATCGTCGACCTGGCCGAGACCCGCAAGCAGGCGCTCGAGGCCTACGAGGCGGTCAAGGCCGCGGACGGCCCCCGATGACCCCCACCGCACGGGATGCGACGCGCGCACCCGCGCGGGCCGCGGCGACCACGTCGCCCGTGTGCACGAACTCGTCGAGGTAGCCCGCGCAGAACGCGTCGCCCGCGCCCGTCGGGTCGACGACGGGCACGGTCACGGCGTCGACGTGCGTCGCGTCGCCGTCGTGGAACACCGTGAGCCCCGCCGCGCCCTGCGTGAGCACGACGGTGTCGAACCCGAGCGCGGGGCCGATCTCGTCGGCCGAGTCGCGGCCCGTGAGCAGCCTCCCCTCGTCGAGCGAGGGGAAGAGGATGTCGGCGCCGGCCATCGCCGCGAGGAACCGCTCGGGCCCGTAGTCGGCGATGAACCCCGCAGACCCCGGCGCGACGGAGACCGTCACCCCGGCGGCCCGCGCCCGCGCGATGAGCGAGGCGATGCCGTCGGCCCCCGCCTCGTTGAGGAGGGCGTGCCCCGTGATGTGCAGCACCGCCGCGTCGGCGAGCAGCTCGTCGGTCACCCACGCGGGGTCGAGCAGGGTGTTCGCGCCGCGCTCCGTGAGCATCGCGCGGCGCTGGCCCTCGACGATGACGACGATCGTGCCCGTGGGCAGCTCGGGCGAGCCGTGCAGCTCCGACCTCGCGCCCACGGCCGAGAGCAGCTGCGCGTGGCGCGCGAGGTCCCACGTCGAGACGCTGCCCACGAAGACCGCGTCGGAGCCGAGCGACCCGAGCCACGCGGCGGTGTTGGCCGCCGAGCCGCCGGGCCGTGAGTGGATCGACGACGGGGTGTCGGTGTCGTCGCGGATCGGGCCGTCCGGGATCGCGACGACGTCGTCGATGACGTCGCCGTAGGTGAGGATGCGCGTGCGCTCAGTCACGGTTGAGAGCCGACCAGGCGGAGGCCACCTGGGCGGCGACCCGCACGTTGTTGCGCGCGAGGTCGAGGTTCACCTCGAGGCTGCGGCCGCCGGAGAGCTCCACGATCTTGAGCAGCAGGAACGGCGTGACCGCCTTGCCCGAGACGCCGGCCTCGTCGGCGAGCGCGAGGGCCTGCGTGAGAATGCGGTCGTGCTCGGCCGGATCCCACTGCTGCTCGAGCGGGATGGGGTTGGCGAGCACGATGCCCTGGCCGTGGCCGAGGTCGTCCTGCGCGCGCATGATCGCGGCGACCTGCGCGGCGTTCTCGACGGCCCAGTCGAGCGTGTAGGGCGACTCGCGCAGCCAGAAGCTCGGGAAGACGTTCGTGCCGAAGCCCACGACGGGCACCGAGAGGGTCTCCAGGCGCTCGAGCGTCGCAGCGATGTCGAGCACCGACTTCACGCCCGCCGAGACGACGGTGATGTTGGTGACGGCGAGGGTCGAGAGGTCTGCAGACTCGTCGAACGTCTCGTTCGCGCCGCGGTGCACGCCGCCGAGGCCGCCCGTGGCGAAGACGCGGATGCCCGCGAGGGCCGCGAGGTGCGAGGTGGCGGCGACGGTGGTGGCGGCCGAGGTTCCCGCCGCGGCGATGATGGGCAGGTCGCGCACGGAGGCCTTGGCGAGCTCCTCCTCCGCGATGCGGCGCACGCCCTCGGCGTCGAGGCCGATCTGGGGCACCCCGTCGAGCACCGCGATCGTGGCGGGCGTGACGCCCGCATCCCGCAGGATGGTCTCGAACTCGACCGCCGCCTCGTGGTTGCGCGGGCGCGGGAGGCCGTGGGAGATGATGGTGGACTCGAGGGCGACGACCGGGTCGCCAGCGGCTAGCGCGGCGGCGACCTCGTCGGAGAGCTGGAAGGGCGTGGACACCGATCCACTGTACCTTCGACGTATGGTTCCACCGATCCAGCTCCACGATCCGCAGCGCCGCGGATTCGGCTCCGACAACCAGTCGGGCGTGCATCCTGAGATCCTCGAGGCCATCGCCCGGGCCAACGGCGGGCACGTCGGGGCCTACGGCGACGACCCCTACACGGCCCGGCTGCAGCACGTCATCGCCGAGCGCTTCGGCGAGGGCGCCGAGGCGTTCCCCGTGCTCACGGGCACGGGCGGCAACGTCATCGCGCTCCAGTCGATGATCCCGCGCTGGGGGGCCGTGCTGTGCGCGTCGACCGCGCACGTCAACACCGACGAGAACGGCGCCGTCGAGAGCGTCGCCGGCATCAAGCTCCTGCCGGTCGCGACCGACGACGGCAAGCTCAGCCCCGAGCTCATCCACGCCCAGTCGTGGCGCTGGGGCTCCGTGCACCGCGGAGAGCCGCTCGCCATCACCATCACGCAGACCACCGAGCTCGGCACCGCATACACGGCCGACGAGATCGCGGCGGTCGCCGACTACGCGCACTCCCACGGCATGGGGCTGCACATCGACGGCGCGCGCCTCTCCAACGCCGCGGCGAGCCTCGGCCTCACGCTCAAGCAGCTCACGATGGACGTGGGCGCCGACACCGTCTCGTTCGGCGGCACCAAGAACGGCCTGCTGTTCGGCGAGGCGATCGTGTCGCTCACCCCCGGCTCGCTGCACGGCTTCTCGCACCTGCGCAAGGCCGACATGCAGCTCGCGAGCAAGATGCGCTTCATCTCCGCCCAGCTCATCGCCCTGCTCGAGGGCGACCTGTGGCTGCGCTCGGCCTCGCACGCGAACGCCATGGCCTCCCGCCTCGCCGACGGTGTGCGCGGGATGCCCGGGGTCGAGATCACGCAGCGCGTCGAGGGCAACGCGGTGTTCGCCACCCTGCCGCCCGGCATCTTCGAGAAGCTCAGCCAGGTCGCCTACTTCGACGAGTGGAACGAGTTCACCCACGAGGTGCGCTGGGTGTGCTCGTTCGACACCACCGAGAGCGACGTCGACACGTTCGTGGCGGCCCTCGGGGCGCTGCTCGCCTAGGCCTCCTCGGCGACCGAGAGCGCGAAGGATGCCGAGCGCTCGCGCAGCATGAGGATGCGCTCCTGGCGCGCCGCCTCCCGGTCGAAGCCGAGGTAGGCGGAGGGCGGCAGCATCCTGACGTTCTTGGAGCACTGGAAGCTCTCGCACACGAGGGTTCCGAGGGTGTTGCCGTTGCGGCCGCCGTGGCCGGCCCGGCGCGCGCCGTAGAGCACGACGTCGTTGGGCAGCGTGACGTCCTGGCACCACGAGCACTGCGCGCGCCGCCGCGGGTCGGCGTCGGCCTGCTTGAGCACGACGCCCACGAGCTCGTCGGCGACGGGGACGACTATCCAGGCGCGCTTGGCGAACTTGGGGTCGCGCCAGCCGAAGTAGTCGAGGTTGGCCCACGCGATGTCCGCGAGGTCGGGGAGGGCGAGCTCGGCGAGCTCCTTGCGGGTGGCGTTGACGAAGGACGCGCGGATGACGGCGTCATCGAGGGGAAGCATGGAAGGTCTCCTGAAGTGTTCGGTAAGTGGGTACGACTCAGCGCCGGGCTCCGCGGGGGAGCCCGGGGGCGGGGCTATCTGCCGCCGGCGGACGAGCCGCCGGAGACCTCCACGAACCGGGAAAACAACTTCACCTCCCCAGAATAGACTTGGCGCGCGCACGAAGGGGGATGTCCATGGGTGGGTTCGCAGCCTTCCTCTTCGGGCTCAAGGTCCAGCAGCCGCTCGAATACCGGCGGCTCATGCGTATCCGGCGCGGCATCTACACGAAGGTCGCGCCCCTCTCGGCCGAGATCGTGACGTCGCCCGAGCCCATCCCGTTCGACGAGCTCGACCGCGGCGCGTTCCGGCCCGTGCGCCCCGGGGCGCGCTGGGGCGGCATCTTCGACTGCGCGTGGCTGCGGATCACGGGCGAGGTGCCCCGGGGCGTCGAGGGCGCGGTGGTCATGCTCGGCGTGCGCGGCGAGGGGCTCGTGCACTCCCCCGAGGGCGAGCTGCTCGACTCGGTGAGCACGGCGTTCCAGCAGGGCGACCTGCCCCAGAGCGGCGGCGGCCGCTACCGGCCCGTGCCGCACGTCGACACGTCGGGGCTGAGGGTCGAGTTCTTCGCGGACGTCACGTGGAACGGCTGGATCCTCTACCAGGTGGGCAGGCCCGTGTACCACGGCGCCTACCTCGCGACGAAGGACGAGGAGGCGTACGCCCTCTTCTACGACTACCTCACGCTGCTCGTGCTCGCGGGCGCCACCGAGGATGCGGCGCTCGAGGCCGAGCTGAGGGCATCCCTGCGGCGTGCCTACGCCGCCCGCGCCGACGTCGCCGCGGCGCGGGGCATCCTCGCCGAGCAGCTCTCCCAGCCCTCGACGAGCGAGTTCCTCTACAGCGCCGTGGGCCACGGACACCTCGACATGGCGTGGCTGTGGCCGCTGCGCGAGACGCGGCGCAAGGCGGCGCGCACGTACATCCGCGCCGTCAACGCCATGGACGCGCGCCCCGACTACGTCTACGGCACGAGCCAGCCGCAGCAGATGGCGTGGATGAAGCAGCGCCACCCCGCGCTCTTCGACCGGCTGAAGGCCGCGGTCACGAGGGGCCAGCTCGAGATCCAGGGCTCGTTCTGGGTGGAGCCCGACACGAACCTGCCGTCGGGCGAGTCCCTCGTGCGGCAGGCGGTCGTCGGCCGCCGGTTCCAGCAGCAGGAGTTCGGGCTCACCGACGACCAGCTGCGGCTGTGCTGGCTGCCCGACACCTTCGGCTACAGCGGCAACCTCCCGCAGCTGCTGCGCAAGAGCGGCATGGACTGGTTCCAGACCACGAAGCTCTCGTGGAACAAGGTCAACGACTTCCCCAACCGCACCTTCCACTGGGCGGGCATCGACGGGTCGAGCGTGCTCGTGCACATGCCGCCCGAGGGCGACTACAACAGCCGCGGCGCGGCCGACAACCTCCTGCTGGGCCTCAAGCGCTACCCCGAGAAGCAGCTCAACACGGCCCTGCTCGTCTACGGCTCCGGCGACGGCGGCGGCGGCCCCACCGAGATCCACCACGAGGTCACGACGCGCGAGCGCTCGCTGCGCGGCCTCCCCCGCGTCGAGTACTCGACGGCCTCCGACTTCTTCCGCGCCCTCGAGAAGCGCGACATCGCCCACACCCACCACGGCGAGCTCTACCTCGAGACGCACCAGGGCACGTACACGACGCAGGCGCAGATCAAGCGGCACAACCGGTTGGTCGAGCGGCTCCTGCACGAGGTCGAGGCGCTCGCGGTCGCCGTGGGCGACGACAGCCGTCCCGTGCTCGAGGAGCACTGGCGCGAGGTGCTGCTCAACCAGTTCCACGACATCATCCCGGGGTCGTCGATCGCGCGCGTCAACCGCGAGGCCGTGGAGACCTACGAGCGCATCGAGGTGGCGCTCGAGGAGTACCGCCAGGAGCTGCTCGCACGGCTGCCGCGGTCGGGCGCCTCGGCCCTCAACCTCACGGCCTTCCCGCGCGACGAGGCGGTCAAGGTCGGGGATGCCTGGTTCCGGGCGTCCGTCGCGCCCTACTCGTCGGCGGCTCTCGCCGCGGAGCCCGCGCACCCCGAGCTCTCCTCCACGCCCGACTCCATCAGCAACGGGATCCTCACCCTCCGCTTCGGCCCCTCGGGCGAGATCGTGTCGTGCGTCGACGCCTCCGGCACCGAGCACGCCGCAGACGGCCTCAACCGCATGACCCTCCACAAAGACCCGTACGTGTGGCCGTTCAACGCGTGGGACATCGCCGTCGACTACACGAAGCGCGCGCCGCGCACGCTGCGCATGGCGCACGAGTCGACGACGGTCGACGGGCCCACGGTCATCCGCACCCAGACGCACCGCTCGGCGGCCGTGACCCTCACGCAGCGCATCGTGCTCGAGGCCGGCAGCGACGTCGTGCGCTTCGACACCGAGGTCGACTGGCACGCGAAGCACAGGATGCTGCGGGCCGAGTTCCGGCCCGCGCGCTACTCCGACACCGTGCGGTGCGAGATCCAGTTCGGCCACATCGAGCGCGTGACGACCGAGAACGACTCCGTCGAGAAGGCGCAGTTCGAGGTGTGCGCGCACAAGTGGCTGGCCGTCGAGGATGCCGCGGGCGGCTTCGCCCTGCTCAACAACGCCAAGTACGGGCACCGGGCCAAGAACGGCCTGCTCTCGATCAACCTGCTGCGCGCGCCCACCTATCCGGACAGGACCGCGGACCGCGGCCACCACTCGTTCAGCTATGCGTTCACGCCGTTCGCGCCCGGCGACCTCGCCAAGGCGGTGCGGGAGGGCTACCGTCTCAACAACCCCCTCGCCCTCGCGGAGGTCTCGCTCGAGCCCCTCGCCACGGTCGACGACCCGGGCATCGTGCTCGAGACGATCAAGGTGGGCGAGAACGGCGGGACTGTGCTGCGCCTCTACGAGAGCCTCGGGCGCGAAACGACCACGGCGCTGCGCACGCGCCTGGCGCACGCGACGGCGCGCGAGACCGACCTGCTCGAGCGGCCGACGGGGGTGGCCGACCTCGCCGCGCTCGCCTTCACCCCGTTCGAGGTCAAGACGATCCTCCTGGAGGGCTGATGGCCGAACTCACCCTGCGCCGGCAGGCCGTCTCGATCGTCACGGCGGGGTTCGGCCAGAACTTCGTGCTCACGACCGTCTCGACCTTCCTGCTGCTCTACCTCGTGCAGTACGCCGACATCAGCGTCGCGGGCATCGCCGTCGTCACGGCGATCATCACCGTCGCGAAGGTCGTCGACGCCGTGCTCGACCCCGTCATGGGCAGCATCATCGACATGACCCGCACGCGCTGGGGCAAGCTGCGGCCGTACATCCTGTTCTCCGCGCTGCCCGTCGCCGCCCTCTCGGGCCTCATCTTCACGGTCCCGGATGTCGACGAGCCCCTCAAGCTCGTGTACTTCGCGATCACGTACCTGCTGTGGGGCCTCGCCTACACCGTGTGCGACGTGCCGTTCTGGGGCCTCATCGGCTCCGCGTTCGTCGACCCGGGCGCGCGCACGCGCGTCATCGGGTTCGTTCGCGCCTTCGGCGCCATCGCGCTCGGGCTCTCGACCCTCGGCATGCCGTGGGTTGCCAAGGCCCTGAGCTTCGGAAGCCCTGACACCACCGCGTCCGGCTGGTCGATAGCCGTGTTCCTCACCTCGGTGCTCGGCATGGGCGTGTTCCTGCTCGCGTTCGTGAACGTCCGCGAACGGCAGACGACTGCCAAGGCGACGGGCCTCACGTTCCGGCAGCTGTTCACGACCCTCGCGCGCAACACGCCCCTGCTCATGGTCATCCTCGGCTCGCTTCTCGGCTTCGGCAGGTTCATCGTGCAGGCCGGCGGCGCAGTCTTCGTGGTCATCGCGTACGGCGACGAGGGCACGTTCACGCTCGTGGGGGCCTCGATCATCGGCGGCCTCGTGATCTCGTCGTTCGCGACGCCCGCGCTGCTGCGCCGTTGGTCGGGGCGCACGCTCATCATCGTGAGCACGCTCGTGGCCGTCGTGCTCTACCTCGGGCTATACGTCGCGGGGTTCCAGAACCTCGTCGTCATGCTCGTGTTCATCTTCCTCACGGGCCTCACCCTCGGCGTCTTCCTCGTCGCCCAGGCGACGATGATCGCCGACGCCGTCGACGACGTCGAGCAGCGCCTCGGCGTGCGCAACGACGGCATCTCGTTCGCGACCCTCACCTTCGTCTCGAAGATCATGAACGCGGTCGCGCTGCTCGTCTTCGGCGTCTTCATCGTCGCCGCGGGCTACGAGAACGGCATCACCGTGACTGACGAGATGCAGGCCACGGTCTTCACGTCGATCACGCTCGTGCCCGCGATCAGCTGCCTCGTCTCGATAGTGCCGTTCCTGTTCTACCGCCTGGGCGGGCCGCGCGCGGCCGCGGCCTAGCGGCGCTCGGGATCGCGGCGGTCTCGGCAGCCGCGCCGGTTCGCACGCGTCGCGCCGTGCCGAAGCAGCGCGATCCGTGCGAACCGGCGCGTGGGCCTAGCGCGCGAGCAGGCCCGCCGAGCCGAGGGCGGTCTCGACAGTGACCTCGATCGCGACGCGCAGCGGGTTGACGCGCGGCTGCCGGTACCGCTGCGCGTAGAGCCCGACCGCGAGGGCGACCGAGTCGGGGTCGTCGAGGATGCGCGCGCTCCCCGCGAGCGTGAGCCACCGTCCGCCGTCGACCTGCGAGACCGTGGCGCGGGCATCCCGCCGCAGGTTCGCGACCTTCTGCGACGGCCCGGACGTGATGATGCGCACGAGCCCGTCGCGGTACGTGAAGCCCACGGGCACGACGTGGAACCGCCCGTCGGGACCGAGGGTGGTGAGGGTCGCGAGGTGCCGCTCGGTCACGAAGTCGAGTCCGTCGGGGGTGAGCACCTCTCGAGCCTACTGCAATCGAATAGTTGCAACTCCGACTCGCGATGTGCAACTATAAGGTTGCACATAAGGAGGACCTCATGGACAACCCGGCATCCGTCGTCGACGAGGCGGCGTTCAGCGTCAGCAGGAGCATCCGCATCGCCGCGCCCGTCGAGAAGGTGTGGGCGGCGATCACCGAGCCGGAGCACATCTCCGGCTGGTTCGGCCGCACCGTGATCGATGAGTCCGGCGTCGGGAGCATGACCTGGCCGGGGGGCTACCGCGTGCCCCTGCGGGTCGAGTCGGTCGACGCTCCGCGCTCCGTCTCGTACCGCTGGACCAACGACGACGCGCAGGGCGACCCGCCCGCCGAGGTCGACCCCCTGCGCTCGACGGTCTTCACGTTCACGCTCGAGGCCGTGCCCGAGGGGACCCTCCTCACCGTGGTCGAGACGGGCTTCGAGAGCACGTCCGACCCGCTCAAGAACCTCGAGTTCCACCGCCAGGGCTGGAACGACGAGCTCGACAAGCTCGTCGCCCTGTTCGGGGCGGCGGCGTGACGACCGCCCTCGTCCCCGTGTTCGCCGCGCTCGGGGATGAGACGCGCTGGAGCATCCTCGCCGCCCTCGGCGACGGCGACGCGTCGGCGTCCGCCCTCGCCGCCCGCCTACCCGTCACCCGCCAGGCCATCGCGAAGCACCTCGCCGTGCTCGAGGAGGTGGGGCTCGTGGAACCCGTGCGGGTCGGCCGCGAGGTGCGCTTCCGCGTGCTCGGGTCGCACCTGGCGGAGACGGCACGGCAGCTCGACGCGGTCGGCCGGCAGTGGGAGGCGCGCCTTGCGGCGATCAAGGAGATCGCGGAACACTTGTAGCCATCATGGCGGCCAACTCGCGGATCGAGGGCATCGAGCGCGCTACCGGGCGGTCGTGGGCCGACTGGGTGGCGTGGCTCGACGGCATCGGCGCGGCCGGGCTCGATCACCACGCGATAGCGACGGCGCTGCTCACCGAGCTCGAGGGCATGGTCGACAACCTCGGCTGGTACGCGCAGATGACCGCGGTCGCCTACGAGCAGCACATCGGCCGGAGGGTGCCGGGCCAGCAGCCCGACGGCACGTTCCGCCTGAGCGTGAGCAAGGCCACGGCGATGAGGATGCCCGACCTCATGTCAGCGTGGACCGCGTTCGCCGCGACCGACCCCGAGGTGCTCGCGCTGCTCGCCGCCGAGCCGCGCGTGAGCGGCACCGAGCGGCGGATCGCCTGGCGGGCCAAGGGCGCGGACGACACCGTCATCACGGTGATCAGCGAGCCCAAGCCCAGCGGGACCGCGACCCTCGTCGTGCAGCACGGCGGCCTGCCGTCGCCGGCGGCGAGCGCGGACACGCGCCTCGTGTGGGTCGCCGCGGTGGAGCGTTTCCTCAGCTGAGCCCGAGCTCGGCGACGACCCGCGCCACCCGGTCGCGGGCGGCCGCGCGCAGCGGGAGCAGGGGCCGCGGCATGCTGTCGGGCTTCACGAGGCCGAGCACCTCGGCGATCGTCGCGACCACGCGGAAGCTTCCGCCGAACTCGGCGAACAGGTCCCACAGCGGCTGGAGGCGGGCGGACTCCTCGGTCGCTGCGGCGGCGTCGCCGGCGAGGGCGGGGCGCGAGATCGCGAGCGCCGCCGCGGGGATGGTCCCCGCGATGACCGAGTACCACGCGTCGCACCCGGCGTTGAGGCCCGCCGCCGCGGACGCGTCCCCCGAGACGCCGATGGTCACGCGGGACGGGATGACGGCGCGGATCTTGGCGACGTGCGCCGCCGCATCCGCGGGAACCCCGGGGATCTTGATCGAGGCGACGTTCGGCAGCTGCGCGATGCGCGCGTACAGGTCGAGGCTGAAGGTGAAGTGCGTGGTGCCGGGGTTGTCGTAGACGATGACCGGGAGGTCGACGGCGGCGGCCAGATCCTCGAACAGTCCGAGCACGTCGTCGTCGCGCAGCGCCTGGTACGACACGGGGGCGACGAGGATGCCCGCGGCGCCCGCGTCACGGGCATCCTGCGCGAGGGAGATCACATGGCCCGTGCGCGTCGCGCCGACGCCCGCGAGCACGGGGACCGTGCCCGCATGCGCGAGTGCCAGGCGCAGCACGCGCCGGCGCTCGTCGTGGTCGAGGTAGGCGTACGAGCCCGTGGAGCCGAGCGCGGTTATCGAGTCGACTCCCGAGACGGCGAGACGCTCGACGATGCCCGCGTAGGCCGACTCGTCGACGCGGTCGTCGTGGAGGGGGGTCAGGGGGAAGGCGCCGAGTCCGGTGAACATGGTCAGACGATATCCCTAGGCTGGTGCGGTGACCACGAACCCCCTCACCGCCGACGGCTCCGTCGAGCTCGCGACCGTGCTCCGGTCGGGCATCCCCGAGTCGCGGCACCTGGGCGTCGCCGTGCTCGTCGCGGCCGACGGCGCGGTGCTCGAGTCGCACGGCGAGACGGGCGCGATCGTCTTCCCGCGCTCCGCGCTCAAGCCGCTGCAGGCGCTCGCGATGCTCGAGGCGGGCGCGCCCCTCGAGGGCGACGCCCTCGGCCTCGCGACCGCGAGCCACGACGGCACGGCGGCCCATGTGGCGGTCGTCGAGGGCATGCTCGCCGCGGCGGGGCTCACCGAGCACGACCTCGGGTGTCCCCGCGCGTGGCCCGCCGACCCCACGGCGCGCGCCGCGGCTGAGGGTCCGCGCCGCATCACGATGGTGTGCTCGGGCAAGCACGCGGGGTTCCTCACCGCGTCGGTGAGCTCGGGGGCCACGACCGCCGACTACCTCGAGGCCGGGCATCCTGTGCAGCGCCGCGTCGCCGCCGTCGTCGAGGATCACGCGCACGAGCGCGTCGCGCACTGGGGCGTCGACGGATGCCTCGCGCCCACGCCCGCGCTCTCGCTGCGCGGGTTCGCACGCGCCTTCGGCTCCGCCACGGGCTCGGCATCCCCCGTGCGGCAGGCCGTCGTCGCGGCGCCGTGGACCATCGAGGGTCCCGGTGCCATCGACACGACCATCATCGAGCGCACGGGGTTCTTCGTGAAGACGGGCGCCGAGGGCGTCATCGCCGTCTCGGTGCCCGATGTCGCGACCGTCGCCGTCAAGGTGCTCGACGGGTCGCGCCGCCCCGCCGCATCCGTCGCGCTCACGCTTCTCTCGCGCGCGGGGCTGCTCGACGAGTCGCTGCGCGCGGAGGTCGAGGCCCTCGTGGGCAGCCCGGGCGTGGAGGTCGCGATCTAGCCGGTCGACGGCCCGCCCGCGCGACCGAGATCGCGCGGGCGGTACCCGGTCGCCCGGGCTAGGCGCTGCGGATGAGCTTCTTGTTGACGAACTCGTCGGCACCGAGGTAGCCGAGCTCACGGCCGATGCCGCTGCGCTTGACCCCGCCGAAGGGCAGCTCGGGGCTGTCGGCGAGCACGAGGTTGACGTAGACCATGCCCGCCTCGATGCGGTCGGCGACCCGGTCGGCCTGCTCCGCGTCGGTCGTGAACAGGTAGGAGCCGAGGCCGAAGCTCGTGCCGTTCGCGATCGTCACGGCCTCATCCTCGTCCTTGGCCTTGTAGACGACGGCGACGGGGCCGAAGAACTCCTCGCGGTAGGCGTCCATGTCGGCGGTCACGCCCGTGAGCACGGTCGGCTCGAAGAACGCGCCGTCGCGGCGTCCCCCCGTCGCGATCGTCGCGCCCTGCGCCACCGCGCGCGTGACCTGCTCCTCGAGGCCCTCAGCAGCGGAGAGCGACGAGAGCGGGCCGAGCACGGCGTCGGGGTCCGTGGGGTCGACGGCCTTCACGGCGCCGAGGCCCGCGACGAACTTCTCGAGGAAGGCGTCGTGCAGCTCGTCGGCGACGATGAACCGCTTGGCGCCGTTGCACGACTGCCCGCTGTTGTCGAGGCGGGCGTCGACGGCGGCCTGCACGGTCGCGTCGAGGTCGTCGGTCGAGAGCACGATGAACGGGTCGGAGCCGCCCAGCTCGAGCACGACCTTCTTGAGGTTGCGGCCCGCAACCTCGGCCACCGACGCGCCCGCGGCCTCGGAGCCCGTGAGCGAGACGCCCTGCACGCGCGGGTCGGCGATGATGTCGGCCGCCTGCCCGCTCGAGATGTAGAGGTTGACGTAGGCACCCTCGGGGAAGCCCGCGTCGAGGAAGATCCTCTCGAGCGCGGCCGCGGACGCCGGGCACTGCGAGGCGTGCTTGAGCAGGATCGTGTTGCCGATGATGAGGTTCGGGCCCGCGAAGCGCGCGACCTGGTAGTACGGGAAGTTCCACGGCATGATGCCGAGCAGCGCGCCGAGCGAGCCGCGCCGGATCACCGCGGTGCCGTCGCCCTGGATGGCGAGCGGCTGGTCGCGCATGATGTCCTCCGCGCTGTCCGCGTAGTACTCGAGGATGTCCGCGGCGAAGTCCACCTCGCCGAGCGCGCCCTCGCGGATCTTGCCCATCTCCTCGACGATGATGTCCGCGAGCTCCTCGCGGCGGTCTCGGTGCAGCTGCGCGGCCTTGCGGAGCAGGTCGGCGCGCTCCTGCACGGTCGTCTTGGTCCCCCACTCGCGGTGGGCGCGGTCGGCGGCGGCCACGGCCTTCTCGACCTGGGCGGCGTCGAATGTCGGGTAGGTCGCCCCGGTCTCACCGGTGGCGGGGTTGGTGACGGCGTACGGCATCGAGTCTCCTTCGGCTTGAGTGCCTCTAGTCTTGCACCGTGACCCACCGCGCCGCCCTGTTCGACATGGACGGGACGCTCGTCGACTCCACCGCCGCCGTCGAGGTGGTGTGGACGGAGCTCGCCGACCGCTATGGCCTCGATGCCGCCGAGATCCTCTCCGTCGCCCACGGCGTGCGCGCCATCGACACCATGCGCAGGTTCGTGCCCCAGGACGAGGTGGCGGGGGCCGTCGCGCTCCTCGAGGAGCGCGAGCTCGGCATGATGGACGGCGTCGTCGAGGTCCCCGGCGCGATCGACTACCTCCGCGCCCTGGACATCCCCTACGCCATCGTCACGTCTGCAGCACCGGCGCTCGCCCATGCGCGGCTCGCGGCGGCGGGGATCCCCCTGCCCGAGGTGCTCATCACCGCTGTCGACGTCACCCAGGGCAAGCCGTCCCCCGAGGGCTACCTGCTCGCGGCGCAGCGCCTCGGCGTGCCGATCGTGGACTGCGTCGTCTTCGAGGACGCCGAGGCGGGCATCCTCGCGGGCCTCGCCGCGGGCGCCGACGTCGTCGTCGTGGGCGGCTGGGAGTCGGAGACCACCCGCGGTCTGGAGAGGATCGCGGACTACCGCTAGCTCGCGGTGCTCCTCGCGCCCCCGCGCGAATGTAGTGTTCCCGTATGCCCCAGCCGGTGACCCTGCACGACGTCGCGGCGGCAGCGGGCGTGTCCATCGCCACGGCGTCCCGCGCGCTCGCAGGCAAGCCGCGCGTCTCGCCGGAGACCGTGGAGCATGTGCTCGCGGTCGCCCGGAAGCTCGACTACCGGGTCAACCCCATCGCGCGGGCGCTTCGTGAGGGGTCGACGCGCACCGTGGGGATGATCGTGCCCGTGATCGGCAACCCGTTCTTCGCGGAGCTCATCGACGCCATCGAGGCCGAGCTGCACCTCGCGGGCCTCGAGCTCGTGCTCGCCGACTCCCACGGCGATCTCGAGCAGGAGCGCCGGCGGCTGCAGACCCTCGTCTCGCGCCGCGTCGACGGCATCTTCATCGTGCCGCACCACGAGCAGCTCTCGGCGGCGGGCATCCTCGCGGCCATGAGCCACGTGCCCATCGTGCAGATCGACCGGCGGGTCGAGCAGCTCGACACCGACTTCGTGGGCATCGACAACGAGCGCGGCATCCGATCCGCGGTCGAGCACCTCGCGGCGGTGGGCGTGCGCACGGCGGTGCTCGCGTCCGCCGACGACGAGAACGCCGCGGGTCGGGGCCGCCGAGCCGCGTTCGAGGCCGCCGTCGCGGAGTTCGGCCTCACGGCGCTCCCGCACCTCCTCGGCGCGTTCTCCCTCGGTTCCGGGCAGGAGGCGGGCCGGGCCCTGCTCGCGGCGGGCGCGCTCCCCGACGCGGTTGTCGCGGGATCCGACCTCAACGCTTTCGGCATCATCTCGGCCCTGCGCCAGGGCGGTGTGCGCGTGCCGGAGGACGTGCTCGTGACAGGATTCGACGGCACGACCCTCTCGGAGGTCTTCGACCCCGCCCTCACGACCGTGCGCCAGCCCACCGCCGAGATCGCGGCGACGGCCGTCGCCTTCCTCACCAGGCGCATGGCGGACTCGGACGAGCCCGTCCGCTCCCAGGTCGTCCGGCCCGAGCTCGTCGTGCGGGAGTCGACGACCCGCTAGGCGAGCTCCTCGCGCGCCGCGACGAACTGCTCCGCGGCGCGCCGAAGCTCCTCCTCCGTGTGCGCCGCCGAGATCTGCACGCGCAGGCGCGAGCGGCCGAGCGGCACCACGGGGTACGAGAACGCCGTGACGTACACCCCCCGACGGCGCAGGGCGTCGGCCATGGCGACCGCGTCGCGGGCGTCGGGGATCATGACGGGGATGATCGGGTGCTCCCCCTCGAGCAGGTCGAAGCCCGCCTCGGCCATGAGCGAGCGGAACAGGTCGGCGTTGCGGCGCAGGCGCTCGCGGGCATCCTTGCCGGAGCGCACCTGTGCGAGCGCCTCGAGCGAGCCGCCCACGATCGCCGGCGGCACCGCATTGGAGAAGAGGTACGGTCGGCCGCGCTGGCGCAGCAGGGCGACGACGGGCGAGCTCGCGCTCACATATCCGCCCGAGCCGCCGCCGAGGGCCTTGCCGAGCGTGCCCGTGACGACGTCGACGCGGTCGACGACGCCGAAGAGCTCGGGCGTGCCCGCGCCCGACTCGCCGACGAACCCCACGGCGTGCGAGTCGTCGACCATGACCATGGCTCCGAACTCCTCCGCGAGGTCGCAGATCTCCCGCAGGGGCGCGAGGTAGCCGTCCATCGAGAACACGCCGTCGGTGACGACGAGGATGCGGCCGCCCCCCGCCGCCGCGGCCGCGAGCTGCTCGCGCAGGTCGCCCATGTCGCGGTTGCGGTAGCGGAACCGCCGGGCCTTCGACAGCCTGATGCCGTCGATGATCGACGCGTGGTTGAGCTCGTCGGAGACGACGGCGTCATCGGGCCCGAGGAGCGTCTCGAACACGGCGCCGTTGGCGTCGAAGCACGAGGGGAACAGGATCGTGTCGTCCGTGCGCAGGAGCGCCGAGATGGCCTCCTCGAGCTCGCGGTGGATGTCCTGCGTGCCCGCGATGAAGCGCACGCTCGCCATACCGAAGCCGCGCTCGTGGAGCGTGCGGGCCGCAGCCGACACGACCGCGGGGTCGTTGGCCAGGCCCAGGTAGTTGTTGGCGCACAGGTTGATGAGCTCGCCCGCGGCCGTGCCGATGAGCGCACCCTGCGGCGTCACGATCTGCTGCTCGGTCTTGAGCAGGCCCGACTCCGCGATCTCGGCGAGGGTCGCCTCCATCGCGGCACGCACGTCGTCTCTCAGCACTACGCATCACTCCAGTCGATGATCACCTTGCCGGCGTCGCCCGATCGGGCACGTGCGAACGCCGACTCCCACCCGGCGGCCGGGAGCGTGTCGGAGATCACCCCCGAGACGTCGAGGCCCGACGCCAGCATCGCCGACATCTCGTACCACGTCTCGTACATCTGCCGCCCGTACACGCCCTGGATCGTGAGCATGTGGGTGACCACGCGCACCCAGTCCACCGCGATCGGCTCGGTCGGGAGGCCCAGCACGGCGACGCGTCCGCCGTGGTTCATGTTGGAGAGCATCTCGGTGAGGGCGCTCGCCTGCCCGCTGATCTCGAGGCCCACGTCGAAGCCCTCGCGCATGCCGAGCCTGCGCTGGGCATCCTCGATGCGCTCGGTGCGCACGTCGACGGCGAGGTCGACACCCATGGACCGCGCGATCTCGAGGCGCTGCTCGTTGACGTCGGTCACGACGACGTAGCGCGCCCCCACGTGCCGCGCGACCTTGGCCGCCATGAGGCCGATGGGTCCGGCCCCCGTGATGAGCACGTCCTCGCCCACCACCGAGAACTGCAGCGCGGTGTGCACGGCGTTGCCGAGCGGGTCGAAGATCGCCGCGAGCTCGGGCGCCATGCCGGCCTCGTGCACCCACAGGTTGCCCTCGGGCATGACGACGTAGTCGGCGAAGGCGCCGTCGCGGTTGACGCCCAGGCTCGACGTGCGCACGCACAGGTGGCGGCGGCCGGCCCGGCAGTTGCGGCACTTGCCGCACACGATGTGCCCCTCGCCAGAGACCAGGTCTCCCACCGCGACCGACGTCACCCCGTCGCCGAGCGTGTCGACGATGCCGCTGAACTCGTGCCCGGGGATGAGCGGCGCGACGATCGTCGCCGCCGCCCACGCGTCCCACGAGTCGATGTGCAGGTCGGTGCCGCAGATGCCCGTGCGCAGCACGCGCACCTTCACCTCGCCCGGACCCGGCTCGGGCTCCGGCACGTCGACGAGCTCGAGGCCCGGACCGGCGGTCGTCTTGCGGAGTGCTCTCATCGCTCCCATTCGACATCATGTCCGCCCTCTCGTCCATAGTGGGGGGATGACCACCGTCACCCCGATCCACGTCGCCGACTTCCTCATCGAGGGGGAGGTGATGCCGGTGTACGTGCACCTGCTCGAGCATCCGGAGGGCCGCATCCTCGTCGACACGGGCTTCACCGAGCTGCACCCGGCCGTCGAAGACATGAACCCGAGCCTCGTCGCGTGGGAGCCGCCCGCCGTCGACTACGTCGTCAACACCCACCTGCACTTCGACCACGTGGGCGGCAACCACCGCTACGCGGGCACGCCCGTGTACGTGCAGCGCCGCGAGCTCGAGGATGCGCGCACCCAGGCCGAGTACACGATCCCCGAGTGGGTCGACCCGCCCGGGGTGGAGTACGTGCCCGTCGACGGGGAGCTCGAGCTGCTGCCCGGCGTGCGCCTCGTGCCCGCGCCCGGCCACACCGCCGGAAGCCAGATCGTCGTCATCGACGGCGATCGCCCGGTCGTGATCGCGGGCGACACCGCCGTGTGGTTCGGCGAGCTCGACGAGCCCGAGACCGAGGGGCAGCGGATGATCGTGGCGATGAACCCGCGGCAGGTGTGGCTCTCGCACACCGCCGAGCCGTGGAGCTGACGATGGCCCTCTTCGCAGTCCTCATCTACTCCGGCGACTCGCTGCACGCACCCGACGCGACCGACGAGGATCTCGCCGAGCCGAACGCCCACGGCGACGAGGTCGCCGCCACGGGGTCGATGGTGGCGGCGTACGCGTTCCATCCGCGGGCGTTCGCGCGCAGCATCCGCGCGACCGGCGTCACGGAGGGCGCGTTCCTCGACGCCCCGCAGGCCGTGGCCGGCGTGTACGTGCTCGAGGCGCCCGACCTCGACGCCGCGATCGCGATCGCGGCGACCAACCCCGAGGTGCGCGGCACGGGCGGCGTCGAGGTGCGGCCCGTGCACAGCTCGTTCTCGGCCTAGCGCGAGCTGATCCGCTCCCGCGCCGACTCACCGCGCTGGCCGACGGGGATGTGCTCCCCCGCGACCGCGAGGCCCATGACGGGCATGTTGCTGTAGACCGCCTCGTAGTCGCCGGGCCGCACGCGGTATGTCTCGTGGAAGACGCCGACGTCGCCGCTCGTGCCGACCTTGCGGTTGAACGCGCGCCACGCCTCGAGGTGCGGGTCGTCGCGGTCGCGCGCGAACTTCTCGAGCTGGTCGAAGCTGCGCCAGTGCTGGATGAGGGTGATAGTGCGCCCCGACCAGCCGTACTGCACGGCCAGGAGTCCCTTCTCCGGGTGGGTGAAGAGCTCGCGCAGCATGGGTCCCATGGCCGCCGCGACGGGCGCCCACCTGTGCACCTTCCAGAGCTTGTTGATGCGCATCCCGATGACGAAGACGACGAAGTCGCCCTCGATCCTCGCTGTGTACCGCCCCGGATGGACCTTCATCGCCGCCTCCCGACGTAATGGATAGTTTGACTCTCTATTACGGAGAGTGTCACTATCTATCCGTGGAGTCAAGACCCTGATGCGCATGTCCGAGCTGAGCACTGCGACGGGCCTGCCCGTCGCGACGCTGAAGTACTACCTGCGCGAGGGGCTGCTCAACGCCGGCACCGCCACCGCGGTCAACCAGGCCTCCTACGGCGACGGCCACGTGCGGCGCGCGCGGCTCGTGCGCGCGCTCATGGAGCTCGGCAACCTGCAGCTCGCCGACATCAAGCGCGTCGTCGCGGCCGTCGACGACGAGTCGGTGCCCCTGCACGACGCGTTCGGGGTCGCGCAGGACGCGATGGTCCCGCCGCGCGACCGCTCCGACGACGCCTACCGGCGGGCGTTCGAGGATGTCGACGCCTTCGTCACCCGTCACAAGCTCCGCGTGCGTCCCGACGCCCAGGTGCGCGGCATGCTCGCGGACGCCCTCGTCGCCATGCGGTCCGGCGGATGGGAGCTCGACCTCGCCGCCTTCGACGAGAGGATGCCCGCGGTCGTCGCCCAGGCTGTGGCCGAGCTCGGCGGCATCCCCGCCGAGGGGCGCGAGGCCCAGATGGAGGCCTCCGTCATCGGCACGATCTCGTACGAGGTGGCGATCTCCGCGCTGCGCCGGCTCGCCCTCGAGCACGCGAGCTGGAGGCGGTTCGGCCGCTGACGTGACTGCGCGGGCAGGGATCTTGCCCCGCAGCGCAGCGCACCACCACCGGGCGGCCGCGGGGTGGGACCGTCGTGCATGACGACTTTCCAGCCAGACCTGTTCGCCGGCTCCGTGGCCGTGGTGACGGGCGGCACGTCCGGGCTCGGAGCGGGCACCGCCCGCTACCTCGCCGAGCTCGGCGCGCGCGTCTACGCCGTGGGGCTCGGCGCGGAGCACGCCTCGTTCCCGCCCGGGCTCGGCATCGAGGTGCGCGAGCTCGACGTGACAGACGGCACCCAGCTCGAGGCGCTCTACGCCGAGCTCGACCGGCTCGACATCCTCGTGCCCGCCGCGGGCATCAGCCTCGGCGAGCGCGAGCTCGAGTGGGACGCGTTCACCCGCGTCGTCTCCGTGCAGCTGCTGGGCGTGTACCGCACGATCGAGCTCGCGCGACCGCTGCTCGCCGTGCGCGGCGGCTCGGTCGTCACCATCGCGTCGATGTACGCGTTCTTCGGCGGGGGCGGCATCGCGGCGTACTCGGCCTCGAAAGGCGGGGTCGTGCAGCTCACGAAGTCCCTCGCCGAGGTGTACGCGGGCGAGGGCATCCGCGTGAACTCGATAGCACCGGGATGGATCGACACCCCGCTGCTCACGCCGCTGCGCACCGACCCCGAGGTCGGCCCGCGCATCCTCTCGCGCACGCCTCTCGCACGCTACGGGGACACCGCCGAGATCGGCGCGGCCGTGGCCTTCCTCGCCTCACCCGCGGCGTCGTTCATCACGGGGGCCGTGCTGCCGGTCGACGGCGGGTATCTGGTCACGGGGATCTGAGCGGCCCGTCCTTGAGGGCCGAGCCGCCCTCGCGCCACGCGCGCAGGCGCGTGACCGTGGCGTGGAGGCCCGGAGCGTCGACTATCGCGATCGCGATGAGGAAGACGGCGAACGCGATCTGCGTCACGTAGCCCGGCAGGCCCAGCATGGTCGTGAGCTGCCCCACGAAGGCGACGGAGAGCACGCCGAGCACGATTCCGAGAGGATGCCCGCGCCCGCCCGAGAGCGACAGCCCGCCCAGGAGCGACGCGACGACACCGAGGATGAGCAGCTGCGGCCCCGGGTCGGGGTTCGCCGAGGAGTAGCTGTAGGCGAGGAGCACCCCGCCCAGCGCGGCGAGCGCACCCGAGGCCCCGAAGGCGCCCACGAGCAGCCGTGCCACAGGCACGCCAGCGACGCGCGCAGCTCGACGGTCGCTGCCGATCGCGCGCAGCTCGCGCCCCAGCCGGGTCGCGGTCAGGATGCCCGCGGCGAACAGGAACACCCCGATGAGGATGAGGCTGCGCGGCGAGAACACCCCGAGCAGGGTCTCGTCCACGAGCAGGGTCACTGCGGTGTTCGTGTACGTGAGGCTCAGGCCGCCCGTGATCATGCTCGCGAGGCCGAGCGTGGCGATGAGGGTACCGAGGGTCACGGCGAGCGAGGGGGCGCGGGTCGCCGCGATCACGATCCCCTGCGTGATGCCGATGAGGAGGCCGGCCCCCACGCCCACGGCGAAGCCCACCAGGGCGTTCTCGGCGCCGAACGACACGGCGAGCACGCCGCCGAGCACGTGCACGCCCGTCACGGAGAGGTCGAACTCGCCCGCGATCATCGTGATGCCGAGCGCGAGCGCGATGAAGCCGAACTGCGCGGCGCCCTGCAGGCCGTTGTAGACGTCGAAGATCCGGATGCCGCGGCCCGACAGCTGCGGCAGCACCACGAACGCGAGCACGACGACCGCGATCGACAGCGCGGGCACGAGCCGGTCGGGGCGGCGGAAGGTGCGGGGCATCATCGGGTCCTCTCTCGGTTCCTCAGCTGCAGCACGACCACGATGAGCACCACGAGCAGTCCCTTCACGAGCAGCTGGGCACCCGTGTCGAAGCCCCTGAGCAGCAGGAGGTTGGTGATCGCCGAGATCGCGACGGCCCCCAGCATCGCCCCGATCGCCGAGCCGCGCCCGCCCGCGATCGCAATGCCGCCGACGAGCACGGCCGCGATGACGTCGAACGTGAGGTTGCCCGCGAGCGAGATGTTCGCCTGCCGGTTGAACGCGCCGAGGAACGCGGCGCCGATGCCCGACATGACGCCGAACATGGTCCAGGCGAAGACCGTGACCGCCGTCACGGGCAGGCCCGCCACCCTCGCGGCGCGCGGGTTCTCGCCCACGAGGGGAACCTGGCGGCCGATCGTCGTGAAGCGCATGACGAGCTCGTTGAGGATGCCCAGGGCGACGAGCACGTACACGGCGACGGGGATGCCGAGCGGGGTCGCGTTGAGCGCGTCGAAGCCCGTGCCGCTCGGCGCGACGATGCGCCCGCCGGTGAGCCACGTCGACAGGCCCACGAGCGCGAAGCTCACGGCGACGGTGAGCACTATGGGGTTCGCGGACCACGCGCCCACCGCGTAGCCCTGCACGGCCCCGAGGGCCGCGCCCGCGAGCACGGCGACGAGGACGGCGGCGGGCAGCCCCCACAGCTGGCTCGCGACGAAGACCATCGCGAGCAGCGACACCGACTGCGACGTCGCGAGGGAGCCGATCGAGCCCACGATCGTGATGTAGCCCGCGCCGATCGCGACGATGCCGATCCCCGTCGACGCGCTCAGGATGGCGCGCACGTTCTCCCACGTGAGGAACCGGTCGGTTGTCGCCGCCGCGATCACCACGAGGACGACGATGACGGCGAGCGCGGTGATCCTGACCACGCGGCTCATGACAGTGCTCCTTCATCGTGGGTCGTCTCCCGCAGGATGACCGAGGTGGTGGGCGGCGACGCGTGGTAGCCCACCCGCGCGCCGTCGCGCATGGTCACGATGACGTCGGCGAGCTCGCGCAGCTCCTCCGTCTCCGTGGACGTGAAGACGACGACGAGCCCGTCGGCGGCAGCGGACCTGATGAGGTCGTGGATGGCGGCGCGGCCGCCGATGTCGACGCCGCGCGTGGGCTCGTCGACGAGCAGCACGTGGGTGCCGGGGCGCTCGAGGGTGCGGCCGACGAACACCTTCTGCTGGTTGCCGCCGCTCAGCTCGCGCACGCGGGCGCCCGCGCCGGCGACGACTCCCGCCGCGGTGCGCAGGCGGGACGCCGCAGCGCGCTCGCGGCCGACCGCGCGGAACCCCGCGACATCGAGGTCGCGCAGCCGGGTCGCGACGAGGTTGAGCCAGACGGGCATCCCGAGGAAGAGGCCCTCCTCCTTGCGGTCGTTCGAGACGAAGGCGATGCCCGCGCGGGCCGACGACCGCGGGCGGCCAAGCGGGGCGCGGCGGCCGCGGAGCAGCACCTCCCCGACGGCGGCGGGGTGCAGTCCGGCGAGGGCCCGCAGCACGTCAGACGTGCCCGAGCCGACCTGTCCGGCGAGGCCGTAGACCCGTCCGGGGAACGCCTCGAGCTCGAAGCCCGAGACTGAGCCAGGCACGCTCAGCGCGCGGACGACGAGGGCGTGGTCGATGCTGCCGTCGAAGGTCTCCGCCGCCTGGGGCACTGTGACCTGCTCGCCGAGCATCTGCTCGATGAGGGTGTCGACGGTCAGCTCGGCCGCGGGGGTCGTGGCCACGAGGGCGCCGTCGCGCAGCACGGTGACGGTGCCGCACAGTTGCAGCACCTCGCGCAGGCGGTGGGAGACGAACACGACGGCGCAGCCCGTCGCGGCGATGCGCCGTACGCCCTCGTAGACGAGCTCGCTCTCGGAGTCGTTGAGTGTGGCCGTGGGCTCGTCGAGGACGACGAGGCGCGGGCCTTGGCCCAGCGCGCGGGCGATCTCGACGAGCTGACGCTCCCCGATGCTCAGCGACGACAGGAGGTCGTCGGGGTCGAGGCGCCCGAGGCCGACCGTGTCGAGCAGCTCGCGGCTGCGGCGGCGCTGGGCGCGCGGGCGCACGACCACGCTCGCGCCGACGTCGCCGAGCGCGAGGTTCTCGGCGATCGTGAGGTCGGGCACGACGCTCAGCTCCTGGTCGACGAGGGCGATGCCCGCCCGCTGCGCCTGGCGGCGCGAGCGCAGTCGCACGGGCTCGCCGTCGATCTGGATCTCGCCCGCGTCCGGCTGGAGCTGGCCCGAGATCATCTTGATGACCGTGCTCTTGCCTGCGCCGTTGTGGCCGCACAGGGCGCGGATCTCGCCGGGCTGCAGCTCGAGGCTCACATCCTTGACCGCTTGGGTGCCCGCGAAGGATTTGCGCAGGCCGGTGATCCGGATCAGCGGGTTGCCGATCCGGACCACCGGTTCCGTGTTGCGTCCGCTCAACTGAACGTGCACTGCTCCGCGAAGTCGGCGACGTTCTTCGCGGTCACGCGGTCCTCCTGGCCGTCACAACGCGCTCGGGGTTCTCGCCCTTGAGGAACGAGAGCGTGTAGTCGACCATCTGGTTCGCGAGGGTGATGGGGTCCTCGGTGGCCGTGCCGTACAGCTCGCCCGCCTTGATCGACTCGATTCCCGAGGCGAAGCAGTTGCTGCCCGTGACGATGAGCCCGCTCGAGCCGACGGAGATGCCGGCCTGCTTGGCAGCCTCGATGATCGGGATGGCCATGTAGTCGGCCATGCCGTAGGCGGCGTCGACGCCGTCAGCGCCGAACTTCGCGAAGAGCGACGTCGCGATGGTGCCCGAGAGCGTCGGATCCCAGTTGCCGTCCTCCTCGGCGATGACCTCGAAGCCCGTGCCCTTGAGCTTGTCGTAGAAGGCCGTGAGGCGGTCCTGCGTCACGAGCATTGACGCGGTGCCCTTGATCACGATGATCTTGCCCTCGGTCTTGCCCTGCGCCTCGAGCCCCTCGATGATGTTCTCGGCCGCGAACTCGCCGAGCGCGGCGCTGTCGGACAGCACCTGGCGGATGCCGGGGTCGTCGGCGACGGCGGGGTCCGGCGGTCCGTCGTAGACGATGACGGGGATGCCCGCCTGGATCGCCTTCTGCATGGGCGCGACCATCGCCGCGGTGTCGAGGAGCGAGACGACGATGGCGTCGGGCTGGTCGGCGATGGCCTGGTTGAAGCTCTGCACCTGGGCACCGGCGTCCATCGTGGACATGTCGTTGATCGTCACCCCCTCGGCCTCGAGCGCGGGGCGGTAGATCGCGTTGAAGGCGGCGCCCCACGGGTTCACGTCGCCGTATCCGACGAACGCGATGGTCTTGCCCTCGGCGCTTCCGTCGCCTCCGGTGGGTCCTTCGGCCGCGGGGCCGGTCGAACAGGCTGCGAGCAGCGCGAGCGAGGCGCCCGCCGCCAGCACGGCGAGCGTGCGGCGTGGGAGTGTGCGTGCCATGTGTCTCTCCTTTGAAAACGTGACTTGGTGGATGGGCGGGTCGGTCAGGGGGTGGCGTCCGACCCCTCCAAGAGACGGCGGAGGGCCGTCTTGGAGAACTTGCCGGAGCCGGTCTTGGGCAGCTCGGGCAGGAAGATGATGTCCTCGGGCAGCCACCACTTGGCTACGAGGGTCCGCAGGTGCTCGCGCACCATGTCGGGGGTGAGGGCCGCCTCGCCGCGGCGCACGACGTACGCGACGGGCCGCTCGGCCCACTTCGGGTCGGCGCGGCCGATGACCGCAGCCTCCTCGACGTCGGGGTGGCTCATGATCGCGTTCTCGAGGTCCACCGACGAGATCCACTCGCCGCCGGACTTGATGATGTCCTTCACGCGGTCGACGATGCGGAGGTACCCGACCCCGTCGATCGTCCCCAGGTCGCCCGAGCGCAGCCAGCCGTCGGCCGTCATGCCCTCGCTCTCGCGCTGGTAGTAGCCGGACGCGACCCACGGCCCCGCGACCTGGACCTCGCCGACCGAGGATCCGTCCCACGGCAGCTCGAGGCCGTCGTCGTCGACGAGGCGCAGCTGCACGAGCGGCACGGGACGGCCCTGAAGCGCGCGCAGCTCGACCTTGCGCTCCTCGGACGCCCCGGCCTCGGCGGCGCTGACTCCCCCGATGACCGCGACAGGCGAGATCTCCGTCATGCCCCACGAGTGCGTGATGGGGATGCCCGCCCGCTCGCGCCACAGCTCGGACAGCGATGAAGGGGTCGCGGATCCACCGCTCATCACCATCCGAAGGCTGGAGAGGTCGAAGTCGTCGAGGTGCGGGGCCGCGAAGTTCCACACCGTCGTCGCGGCGGCCGCCATGGTCACGCGGTGGCGCTGCATGAGCGCGAGCAGCTCGACGGGCTGGGTCGAACGCGCGGGCAGGACGAGGTCGGCGCCCGCCAGGAGCGCGGCGTAGGGCAGCCCCCACGCGTTGACGTGGAACATCGGCACGATGGGCATGACGACGTCGGCCTCGCGGATGCCCAGGCTGTCGACGCCGAGCTGGCCCAGCGAGTGCAGCATCGTCGAGCGGTGCGTGTAGACGACGCCCTTGGGGTCGCCCGTCGTCCCCGACGTGTAGCAGAGGCCGGATGCGCGGTTCTCGTCCTGGATCTCGAACAGCCCGTCGCGCGGCGGCGTCGAGGCCAGCAGCTCCTCGTAGTCGACGAAGGCCGGCCCCGCGGGGATGTCGGCGCCCGACCCGTCCTCGACGAGGATCCAGTGCCTGACCGTCGGCAGGCGGTCGGCGATCTCGGCGAGCAGAGGGACGAGGCTCCTGTCCACGATGAGCACCTCGTCGGCGGCGTGGGTGATGACGAAGGCGAGGTGCTCCGCCGTGAGGCGCATGTTGATCGTGTGCAGCACCCGGCCGGTGAGCGGTGCGGCGTAGTACGCCTCGAGGTGCGCCTGGGTGTTCATCGCGAGCGTGCCGACCCGGGCATCCGGGGCCACGCCGAACGCGTCCAGGGCTGCGGCGAGGCGCCGCACGCGCACCGCCCAGTCGCGCACGGCCGTGATCCGGTCGCCGTCGCGCTCCGCGGTGATGATCCGGGTGTCGCCGAACATCTGCTCCGCGCGGTGGAAGATGTGCGCGAGGCTGAGCGGACGATCCTGCATCCGGCCGATCATGTTCGCTCCCGTAGGTATTGGTGCACGCGGATGGCGAGCAGGAGGGTCGCCGCCTGATCGCCCTCGAGGGCGTCCGGCGGGAGATAGGGGCTCAGCTCGCTCATGCGGTACTTGACCGTGTTGGCGTGCACGCCGAGGGCGTCGGCCATCTGGCCGGTGCGCCCGCCGCGGCTGAGGTACGCGTCGAGCGTCGACAGCGCCCAACGGCGGGAGAGGACCTCGGCGAACGGCTCGAGCGCCGTCGCGGCGAACCGCTGCGCCGCATCCCGATCGCGCAGCAGGGCGAGCACGGGTGCGAGCGCGCTGTAGTCGTAGACGCGGCCTGACGTGATGTTGAGCGCCGGGCCCGCGTTGGCGGCCTCGGCCGCCTCCGCGTAGCTCACGCGCGTCTCGGCTGTCGACGTCGCACGGTTGCCGAGGCCGAAGGCGATGACCTTGCCGTCGTCCGGGAGGCTCGCGAGCCGCTCGCGCAGGATCGAGCGCGCTTGCGATCCGAAGATCACGGCGACGAGGCTCGAGTGGCGCACGGTCCACAGCCGGGCACCCGCGTGCCGTTCGAGCAGCGCGCCGACCGACTCGAGCTTCGCGAGCGGAGCGCCGTCCTCGACCTGCGCGACGATGACGCAGTGCGGCTCGGCGAGGTCGGCGAGCGCGCGGTGCTGCTCGGAGGTGGGGCCGGCGAGGATGACGTTGAGCAGGCTCGACCGCCGGTGCTCGCGCTCGCGGGTCAGGTGGGCGACCTCGTCGAGGTAGGCGGCGGCGACCGCCGTCGTGACACGGTCGGCGAAGGCGAGCGCCCCCGTGGAGAGCGGTCCCATCGCGGAATCGAGGGAGCTCGACTTCCACAGCGCCGACGCGATGAGCTCGGTCCACATGACGCGGATGCCGACGCGGTAGGCGCGCAGCAGGGGCTCGAGCCCGATCCCCTGCGTCGCGCGTCGGCGCGCTCCCTCGATGACGGGGGCGATGGCGTCGTCGCTGAGCCTGCCGCCGCTCGCGAGCACGTCGAGCCACATGCCGACGACGGCGACCGACACCGACCGCGCGTCGGCGAGCAGCGACTGGTCGAACAGCTCGTAGTAGCCGTTCACCTCCGCGCGCTGTGCCGCGATCATGCGATCGGCGATCTGGTCGACATCGGGTCTCAGTCCTTCGGCGACGGTGCTGAGCACGGCCGCGGTCTCGGGAGGAAGGTCTCCCCAGGGAGCGCGGGACTGCACGTCTGCATCGCTCACCGGACTTCCTCGTCCTTCTTGTTCGGATTGCAGGTCACGCTATTTGTCTTGAACTGCCCACACATCGGCTCTTCGCACCAACTTTCTGGACGTTTTACGTCCTTTTGGGACGAATTTAGCCCCCGTGCCCGAGCACGACGAAGCGGCCGGCCCCTCGGGGACCGGCCGCTTCGAGGATGGGGGTCAGGCGGTCAGGCGGAGGCGCTCGATGCGGCCCTCCCTCACCTCGGTCTCGTCGGGTTGGAAGCTGTTCGCCGTGGACAGGAGCAGGTTCCGCCCGTCACCGTCCAGGATGCAGTCGACGGCCAGGCGGTCGCCGAGCTCGACGGTGTCGAGCACCTCTCCGCCCTCGCGCACGCGCAGGAACCTGCCGTCGACGATCGACGACACCCACACGGCGTCGGTCGCGTCGCGGCAGATGCCGTCCGGTGTCGAGCCCTCGGGCAGCGTCGCCCAGATCCGGTCGTTCTCGAGCGCACCCGACGGCCCGATGTCGTACGCGCGCAGCCTCGCGCCCCACGTCTCCGCCACGACGAGCGTGCCGTCGCCCAGCAGCACCATGCCGTTGGGGAACACGAGGTCGTCGGCGAGCACGTGCACCGAGCCGTCGGGGTCGATGCCGATGAGGGGGCCAGGCGCCTGCTCGCCGCCGCCGTAGAGGTCGTAGCCGAAGCCGCCCACGATGATGCGGCCCGACCGGTCGACGACGAGGTCGTTGGTGGGGAACGGGGTGACAGACGAGAGGTCGGCGTGCAGCTCCACGTCGCCGCCCGGGCGGCGGCGCAGCACCGTGCGGTCGAGCATCGAGCTCACGACGAGGGTGCCGTCGGGGAGCCAGTCGATGCCCGAGAGCCGGGCATCCACCGAGAACTCGATCCGCAGGTCGGCGGTCTCGGGGTCGGCCGAGTACAGGGTGCCCGTGTGCATGTCGCTGAACCAGAGCCGTCCGTCGTGCCAGCGGCACCCCTCGGGGAACCGGAGCCCGTCGAAGACCACCTCGCGCCGCATGTCAGTACCTCACCGGGTCGCCGCCGACCTGGGCGAACACCATCGTCGCGGGCTCGCTCCCGCGGTTCTCCCACGCGTGGCGGGTGCCCCGCTGCACGACGACCGTGCCGGGCGTGATCCGCGCCTCGCGACCGTCGTCGAGGATGAGCCACATCTCGCCGCTCAGGCAGATGCCGTAGTCGATGGAGTCGGTCGTGTGGAACGGGGTGCCGTCCTCGAACACGCCGAGCAGGCCGGGAAGGAGCGCCTCGGCCTCCGCGGGGTCCCCTCCCGAGCCGTGCGCCGCCGCGCTGGCGGGCGCCCACGTCACGCCCACGAGGCGTGTGCCGTCGGGGCCGGGGAAGTAGGGGCGCACCTCGCCGTCGGGCAGCGAGGCGTGATCCTCGGTGGCCCACAGCGGGTAGAAGGTGAACCCGCCGAGGGCTTCGGCCTCGACGGGCCGGGCGGGGCCGTTCTCGACGAAGTCGGACGTGCCGTCCGGCCGGTTCCCGGTCACGATGCGCGTGATCTCCATGCGGAGCGCTCCTCCAGATCTCCCCGCGGCTCTGCGGAGTGCTCTCAGGGTAGCGAGGCGCGCGCGCCGCGTACTTGTCCGGGCGGGACGAAACGGGGGCCGCTCTTGGTGGATCGGGGCCGATGTGTCGTGCGCGGACGCCAACTAGCGTGAGGCCCCGATGGACGAACCAACTACGCCCCGGACCGCTGTCGTCACCGGTGCTGCTCGCGGGATCGGCGCCGCCTTGGCGCGCCGGCTCGGTGCCGCCGGGCTGCAGGTCGCCGTGCTCGACCTCGACGCGGAGGCGGGTGAGCCCGTGGTCTCGGAGCTGCGCGACGCGGGCGTGCGAGCCCTCTCGCTCGGCGCGGACGTGTCCGATGAGGATGCCGTCGCCGCGGCAGTCGCGCGCTGCGCCGACGAGCTCGGGCCGCCGACCGTGCTCGTGAACAACGCGGGGATCATCCGCGACAACCTCCTCTTCCGCATGAGCACGGGCGACTGGGACGCCGTCATGGGCGTGCACCTGCGCGGCGCGTTCCTCATGACCCGCGCATGCCAGGCGTTCATGGTGCAGGAGCGCTGGGGCCGCATCGTGTCGGTGTCGAGCATCTCGGCGCAGGGCAACCACGGCCAGGCCAACTACTCCGCGGCGAAAGCGGGGCTCGAGGGGATGACCCGCACGCTCGCCCTCGAGCTCGGACCCTTCGGCGTCACCGCGAACGCGATCGCGCCCGGCTACATCGAGACCGACATGATCCGGCAGACGGCGGAGCGCGTGGGCGAGCCGTACGACCAGTTCGTGGCCCGCATCGCGGAGGGCGTGCCCGTGCGCCGCATGGGTCGCCCCGACGACATCGCCGCCGCCGTCGAGTACTTCGTCGGCGACGACGCCGGTTTCGTGACGGGCCAGACCCTCGTGGTCGCAGGCGGCCTGACGAGCGCGTGAGGACCCCGTGAGAGAAGCCGTCGTCGTCGCCGTCGCCCGCACCCCCATCGGTCGCGCCTACCGGGGGACGCTCGCGGACACCTCCCCGCAGGAGCTCGCAGGACACGCCATCTCCCACGCCGTCGAGCGGGCGGGCGTCGACCCGGGCTCCGTCGACGACGTGATCCTCGGCTGCGCCATGCCCGAGGGCGCGCAGGGGTTCAACGTCGCCCGCCAGGCCGCGCTGCGCGCCGGGCTCCCCGCCTCGACCCCCGGCATGACCGTCGACCGCCAGTGCGCCTCGGGCCTCATGGCGATCGCGACGGGCGCGAAGCAGATCGTCCACGACGGCATGCGCGTGGTCGTCGCGGGCGGCGTCGAGTCGATCTCGCTCGTGCAGAACGAGCACGCCATCCGGTTCCGGGCCCACGACCCGTGGCTGCAGGCCGAGCGCCCGGACATCTACCTGCCCATGCTCGAGACCGCCGAGATCGTCGCCGAGCGCTACGGCGTCTCGCGCGAGCTGCAGGACGCGTACGCCCTCGAGTCGCAGCGGCGCACGGCCGCGGCACAGGATGCCGGCCGCTTCGACGCCGAGATCGCACCCATCGACGTGGGCGGCGTGCTCTTCTCTCGCGACGAGGGCAACCGCCCGGGGACGACGCTCGAGGCGCTCGCGGGGCTCTCGCCCGTACTCCCGGACGGGCGGGTCACCGCACGGTCGACGGTCACGGCGGGCAACGCGTCGCAGCTCTCGGACGGCGCGGCGGCGGTCGTGCTCGCCGACGCCGGCACGGCAGCGGGCCTCGGCGACGCCCTCGGTGTCTACCGCGGCATGGCCGTGGCGGGGGTCGAGCCCGACGAGATGGGCATCGGCCCCGTGCTCGCGGTGCCCAAGCTCCTCGCCCACGCGGGTCTCACGGTCGCCGACATCGGGCTGTGGGAGCTCAACGAGGCCTTCGCCTCCCAGGCCGTGTACTGCCGCGACGAGCTCGGGATCGACCCCGACCTCTACAACGTCGACGGCGGAGGCATCTCCATCGGCCACCCGTACGGCATGTCCGGTGCCCGCATGGTCGGGCACGCGCTGCTCGAGGGCCGCAGGCGGGGCATCCGCTACGCCGTCGTCACGATGTGCGTCGGCGGGGGCATGGGCGCGGCCGGGCTGTTCGAGATCCTGCCATGACCGCCGCCGACCTGCGCGTGGGCGTCATCGGACTCGGGCTCATGGGCAGCGGCATCGCCGAGGTCTGCGCGCGCGCCGGGTTCGACGTGCGCGCCGTCGACATCGACGAGGATGCCGTCGCGGCGGGCCTCGACCGCGTGCGCGGGTCCCTCGCGCGCGCCGTGGAGCGCGGCAAGCTCCCGGTCGCCGAGTCGGAGGCGGCCCTCGCGCGCATCGCCGCCGGTACCGAGATCGGCGCCCTCGGCGACCGCGACCTCGTCATCGAGGCCGCGAGCGAGGACGAGGCGATCAAGGTCGGGCTGTTCCGGCGGCTGGACGGCATCGTCGGCCCCGACGCGATCCTCGCCTCGAACACCTCCGCCATCCCCATCAGCAGGCTCGCGGCCGCGACGGCGCGCCCCGAGCGGGTCATCGGCCTGCACTTCTTCAACCCCGCGCCCGTCATGGCCCTCGTCGAGGTCATCGCGGGGCTGCGGACTGCCGAGAGCACCCGGCAGCGCGCGGAGGACTTCGTGCGCGCCCTGGGCAAGACGGCGGTCGCGGCACCGGACCGCGCGGGCTTCATCGTCAACGCGCTGCTCGTGCCGTACCTGCTCGCGGGCATCAGGATGCTCGACACCGGCCGCGCGTCGGCCGACGACATCGACACGGCGATGCGCCTCGGCTGCGGCCACCCCATGGGACCGCTCGAGCTCGCGGACCTCGCGGGGCTCGACACCGTCGCGGCCGCGGCGGAATCCCTGCACCGCGAGTTCGGCGAGCCCCTGTACTCACCCCCGCCCCTGCTGCTGCGCATGGTGGAGTCGGGGATGCTCGGGCGCAAGTCGGGGCGCGGGTTCCACTCGTACTAGGCGCTCAGGGCCTGCCCACCGACGCCCGGTGCACGACGGGCATGGGGATGAGCACCTCGCCCTCGTCCGTGCCGGCGAGGAGCAGCTCGACCGCGCGGCGCCCCATCGCCTCGTGGGGCAGGCCGATCGTCGTGAGCCCGGGCCGGAGGTAGGCGGCGAGCTCGTCGTTGTCGAACGAGACGATCGACACGTCGCCGGGCACCGAGAGCCCTGCCTCGCTGAGCGCCTGGTACGCGCCGAAGGCGATCCGGTCGTTCATGCACAGGAGGGCCTTCACGTCCGACCGCCGCTCGAGGAGCTCCTTCGTGGTGCGGTAGCCCTCGTCGGGCTCCCACAGCCAGATCGACTCCTCGGCGACGAACTGCAGCCCCGCGTCGGCCATGCCCTTGCGGATGCCCGCGACCCGCCGCGCGACGGTCGCCGAGCGGAAGGTGTCCCGTTCCACCTCGTCGTTCTGCCCCAGCAGCACGATGCCCGAGGTGTGGCCGTTGTCGACGAGCAGGCGCACGGCCTGCTCCCCGCCCGCCAGCTCATCGGGGAGCACGGATGTCGAGTAGCGCGGGTTCGTCGCGTTGAGCATCACGACCGAGGTCGCCGCAGGGAGCTCGGGCACGAAGAGCTCGCGCGCGCGCATGGTCGCGAAGATGATGCCGTCGACCTGGCGGTCGAGCACGGCGCCGATCGCCTCGGCCTCGCGGGCCGGATCGCCGCCCGTCTCGAGCACGAGCACGACGTGCCCCGCAGCCTCTGCGGCCTCGAGCGCGCCCTTGATGAGTCCGCTCGCGAATCGCGTGGTGGCGACGAGGTCGGAGATGAAACCGATGGTGAGCGTCTTGTCGGTGCGGAGCCCCCGGGCCGCGACGTTCGGCCGGTAGCCGAGGGCTTGGGCTGCGGCGTTGACGCGGTCGTGGGCATCCTGCGACAGGCGCGTGTCGGGGCGGCCGTTGAGGATCATCGAGGCCGAGGTGGGGGAGAGCCCGGCGAGGCGCGCCACGTCGGCGAGCGTTGCCCGCTTGCTCGACATCGAGCCGTCCTTTCCCATTCCCGCATCGTAGCGATCGCCGCAGCCGACGATTTTGCGACTTGACATCGCTATCGCGTGCGCTCACTATAAGTCATGCTAAACCCATTTAGCACGCACCAGCCGAGCTGAATGCCCGGCACCGGCCCGAATCCCAGGCCCGGATGCACCCACCTCGGGTGTTGATGGAAGGCCGACGGTCTGCATCAATCACAGAAGACAAAGGAGTCATACGAGATGGCATTCTCCCGACCTCGCGCCCGCTTCGGGCGTGGACCTGTGGCAGTCGTGGCAGTCGCCGCTACCGCCGCCCTCGCCCTCGCCGGCTGCGCGCCCGGCGGTTCCGGCCCCGCGCCGACCAACTCCGTCGAGGTCAGCACCGAGCTGACGACCGAGCCCGTGGTCCTCACGATCGCGGACGAGACGGGCTTCCCCCTCACCGACGACCTGGCCGCCGAGTTCACGAAGCAGTACCCGAACGTGACGTTCAACATCACGCGCGACACCTTCGCCAACCTGACGGCCAACGCGCCGAAGCTCCTCGCGAGCGACACGCCCCCCGACCTCATCCGCCTCCCCACGATCGGCGACACGGTCAAGGACGGCCTGCTCGCCAACCTCGATCCGTGGTTTGACGCGTACGGCTGGGACAAGTGGTCCGAGGCACAGCTCGCCCCGCTGCGCATGGGCGAGGACGGCGTCCGCGGTGCGGGATCGCTCTACCAGCTCGGCCTCGGCTACAGCATCACGGGCATCTACATGAACACGAAGCTCGCCGACCAGCTCGGCATCACCGAGACGCCCTCGACGCTCGCCGAGCTCGAGGAGGACTTCGCCATCGCGAAGGCCGGCGGCGTGCTCCCGATGATGGAGGGCGACAAGGACGGCGTCGTGAACTTCGTCGTGCAGGCCGCGATCAACCAGTACGCGGACCCGAAGGAGCTCATGGACTGGATCCTCAACGTCGAGGGTGCGACCTACGACACCCCCGGCAACGTCCAGGGCGCCGAGCTCATCCGGAAGTGGGCGGACGCCGGCTACTTCCCGAGCGACATCAACTCGATCGACTACGCGACCTTCGTGAGCCGCTTCCAGGCGGGCGAGGGCCTCTTCACCTTCAACGGCAACTGGGCGGCCGCAGACACGCAGGCCAAGATGGGCGACGACGTCGCGTTCTTCCTCGTGCCGCCGGTCGAAGAGGGCGGCAACCACGTCGCCATGGGCGCGGCGAACTCGTTCTCCGTCGCGGCGGGCTCCAAGCACCTCAACGAGATCGTGTTCTTCCTCAACTGGATCCACACGAACGACAAGGCCCGCCAGATCGTCACCGACGTGACGGGCGCGGCTCCCGGCGGCGACCCGTCGCAGACGCAGCCCACGGTCGCCGCGGGATCGCTCATCGAGGACGCCCTCGCCATGTCCGCGCAGATCGCCGCCGAGAACGGACAGGTCGACTTCATGGCCAACGCGACCGCCGGCATCTACGCGGGCGCCATCATCCCCGAGTCCCAGCTGCTGGTGACCGGGAAGATCAGCGGGCAGGACTTCGTCACCGCCGTCCAGAAGTTCTACGCAGACGAACTCGCCGGCTGATCGATGAAAGACCGTAATCGAACTCGAGGCGTCAGCCGCACGGAGTCACGTGCCTGGCGTGGTGAAGGACTGCCGGCGTGACGACTTCGATTGCGCCTCGCCGGGCCGCTGCTCGTTCAGCGGCCCGGCGGGGAATCCTCCTGGGCTGGCTCTTCGCGGCCCCCGCCCTCATCGCCTACTGCGCGTTCGTGATCTACCCGCTCGCGCTGGGCATCCAGTACTCCTTCTACAAGTGGAACGGCGTCGGCCCCTCCGAGTGGGTGGGCCTCGCCAACTACCTGCGGGTCTTCACGGATGCCACGCTCCTCGGCTCGATCGGCAACGCGTTCGTGCTCATCGGCTTCTTCACCATCATCCCCGTGGCGGCGGGGCTCGTGCTCGCGACGCTCATCCGCTCCCTCAAGCCCGGGCCGTTCTCGAGCTTCTCGCAGACCGTGCTGTTCCTGCCCCAGATCATCCCGCTCGCCGCCGCCGGCATCGCGTGGTCGTGGATGTACGCGCAGACGGGCGCCGTCAACCAGGTGCTGAACGCGGTGGGCCTCGGCTTCCTCGCCCGGCCCTGGCTCGGCGACTTCCAGACTGCACTGCCCGCGGTGGGGCTCATCGGCTCCTGGGTCCTGACGGGACTGTGCACCGTGCTCTTCCTCACGGGCATCGGCAAGATCGACCAGTCGCTCTACGAGGCCGTGCGCCTCGACGGCGCGAGCTGGTGGCGCGAGTTCTTCACGATCACGATCCCCGGGCTCCGCCAGGAGATCGCCGTGCTCGTGACCATCACCGTCATCGCGGCCCTGAGCAGCTTCGACATCATCTACACGACGACGCTCGGCGGCCCCGGCCGCGCGACCCTCGTGCCCGGCATCTCCATCTACCGCATCGGGTTCACCCAGAGCGAGGTCGGCCTCGCGTCCGCGTTCGGCATCGTGCTCATGGCGCTCGTGCTGGCGTGCGTCCTCCCCATCCAGCGACTGGCGAGAGCGAGCGAGCGATGATCGTCAACAAGTCCGAGTACGTGATCGGGCGCATCGTGCTCGTCGTGGTGCTCATCCTCACCCTCATCCCGCTCGTCAACATGCTCTCCGCCGCTCTGCAGCCCGCCGACACGAACCCGACGGGCCTGACCTTCCCGGCCGACCCGCAGTGGGGCAACTTCGTCACCGCCTTCACCACCGGCAACGTCTGGCGGCTCATGGGGTCGAGCCTCTTCATCGTCGTCTTCGTGGTGCCGATAAGCCTGCTCTTCGCGACGCTCGCGGGCTATGCCCTCGGCAACCTGCGCATGCGCGGCGGGCGCTTCGTGTTCCTCTTCCTCATCCTCGGGCTGACCATCCCGTTCGAGGCGCTCATCATCCCGCTGTACTACGAGATCCAGGCCATGGGCCTCCTCAACACCCAGTGGGCGGTCATCCTGCCGCTCATCGGCCTGTACATGCCGTTCAGCGTCGTGTGGATGCGCGCGCACTTCCTCGGCGTGCCGCAGGAGCTGTCGGAGGCCGCCCGGGTCGACGGGGCCGGGATGCTGCAGGAGTTCCGGCGCATCCAGCTGCCCCTCGCCCGCCCCGCGCTCTCGGCCCTCGCGATCCTGCTCTTCCTCTGGACGTGGAACCAGTTCCTGCTCCCGGTCGTGCTCATCTCAGACCCGCTCAACCGCACGGTCGCCGGCGCGCTCACCTTCTTCCAGGGGCAGTACTACTCGAGCATCCCGCTGCTCAACGCGGGCGCGCTCATCATCATCGTGCCGACGATCCTCGTGTTCGTGATCTTCCAGCGCCAGTTCATCGCAGCGCTGCTGCAGGGCGCGGTCAAGGGCTGACCGATGACGTTCACACTGGACACCCACTGGGTGTGGGACTTCTGGCTGGCCGACGACGGCGACCTCTTCCACATGTACTACCTCCACGCGCCCAAGTCCCTCGGCGACCAGCACCTCCGCCACCGCAACGCGCGCGTGGGCCATGCGACCTCCGCCGACCTCGTCGAGTGGAGCGACCTCGGGCCCGTGCTCGGCCCGGGCGCCCACGGGAGCTTCGACGAGACCGCGACGTGGACCGGCAGCGTGCTGAAGGGGCCCGACGGCCTGTGGCGCATGTTCTACACCGGGTCGCGGTTCCTCTCCCCCGACACCAACGCCAACATCGAGACCGTCGGGGTCGCCACCTCCGGAGACCTCCACACGTGGACGAAGGCACCCGGGCCCGTCGCCGAGGCCGACCCGCGCTGGTACGAGAAGCTGGGCGACTCCGGCTGGCCCGAGGAGGCCTGGCGCGACCCGTGGGTCTACGCCGACCCCGACGGCGACGGATGGCACATGCTCGTCACCGCACGGGCGAACTCGGGAGACGAGCTCGACCGCGGCGTCATCGCCCACGCGACGTCGTCCGACCTGGCGACGTGGGAGGTGCGGCCACCCCTGAGCGAGGTCGGGGCGGGGTTCAAGCACCTCGAGGTGCCGCAGGTCGTCGAGTCGGACGGCCGCACCGTGCTGCTCTTCTCCTGCGACGGCCCCGCACTCGCGGGCGCGCGGGCCGGCGGTACGGGCGGGATCTGGGCGGTCCCCGCGGACTCCCCCACGGGCCCGTTCGCGACTACCGACGCGGGCCTCGTCGTCGACGAGCGCCTCTACAGCGGGCGCATGATCGTCGACAGGAGCGGCGAGCTCGTCCTGCTCGCCTTCGAGAACTCCACGAACGACGGGCACTTCGTCGGCTCGCTCTCCGACCCGATCCGGGTCAGGTGGGATGCCGACGCGCCCACCCTCATCGTGCTCGACCGCTTGGAGGAACCGGCGTGACCACTCTTGTCCACGGCACGACATCGCCGGGGTTCGACCGGGTGCGCGACGCCTTCGAGGCGGCGTTCGACGGCAAGCCGGACATGGGCGGCGCGGTCGCCGTGTTCCAGCACGGACGGCAGGTCGTCGACCTCTGGGGCGGCATCAAGGACGAGCGTGACCGGCAGCCGTGGCTCCACGACACGCCCGGCGTCGTGTTCTCGTGCACGAAGGGTCTCGTCTCCATCCTCGCCGCGAGGCTCGTCGAGGAGGGGCGCCTCGACTACGACGCGCGGGTCACCGACTACTGGCCGGAGTTCGGCGCCGCGGGCAAGGCGGACGTCCGCGTCTCCGACCTGCTCGCGCACCGTTCGGGGGTGTCCGCGCCGCGGGTGGCGCTGACCCCCGACGACGTTCTCGACTGGGACCTCGTCGTGGGCCGTCTCGCGGCGCAGGAGCCGCTCTGGAAGCCCGGCGCGGGCTACGCGTACCACGCGCTCACGCACGGGTGGCTCGCGGGAGAGGTCGTCCGCCGCATCACGGGGCTCACCGTCGGCGGGTACTTCCGGCAGCTCATCACCGAACCCCTGCACGCGGAGGCGTGGATCGGGCTCCCGCCCGGCGAGCACCCGCGGGTCGCGCATATGCAGGTCGGCAGCACCCTCGCCCAGCTCACGGCGCAGCAGGCTTCGACCCGCGTACCGGGACGGATCGACTGGTCGAACGAGGCGATGACGCTGGGCGGCGCCTTCCCGCCGGAGCTCGTCTCCGACCGCGGCGGCTTCAACAGCGCCGATGTGCAGGCCGCCGAGATCCCTGGCGCGGGCGGCATCGCGACGGCCAGCGCGCTTGCGGCCATCTGGTCGGCGACCGTCGTCGAGACCCACGGTGTCCGTCTGCTCGAGGATGCGACCCTCGCGCGTGCCACCGAGGTGCAGACCGAGGGCCCGCCCGTGTGGGATGTCCCCGGGCCCTGGCCGCGCTGGGGCATGGGCTTCCAGCTCGACAGCGAGGCCCGCCGCTACCTCGGCCCCACGGGCTTCGGGCACGACGGCGCCGGCGGGCAGTGCGCGTTCGCGGACCCCGAGTCGGGCATCGGCTTCGCCTTCATCACCAACCAGATGGAGGCCATCGACGACCTCCGCGCCACCCGCATCGTCGACGCGCTCCGCGAGGCGCTGCGGGGCTGAGCGCGGTCGACCCCCTCCGCGCCGCGCGCCTGCCAGGGGCGTGCGGCGCGGGTGCGGCCTACTCGTCGACGGTGAGCGTGTGCCAGATGTCGAAGGCCACGATCGAGGCCTGATCGGCCTCGCCGCGCGCCAAGAGGTCGATGAGCTGCTCGTGCACGTCGAACGACGAGTCGTCATCGCCGCTGAAGCGCTGCCGCTCCGCCCGGCGCACCAGGGGGTCGAAGTGGTCGAGCACCGACTCGACCGCGTGGTTGCCGAGGATGGCGACGGGGATGCGGTGGAGCTCCTCGTCGATGTCGAGCGCGAGCTTCACGTCGCCCTTGCGCACGGCCTTCGCGAAGCGGCGGTTGGCGTCGCGCATGCGCTCGAGATCGTCGTCGGACATGAGGCCCGCGACCTGCCGCACCACCATCGCGTGCATGGCGGCGATGACGTCGCGCGCGTCGCTCGCGGCCTTCGCGTCGATGGCGGTGACGGTCGTGGAGCGCCCGGGCACCGCGACGACGAGCCCGCTCGTGCCCAGACGCAGCAGTGCCTCGCGGATGGGCGTGCGGCTGACGCCCAGCCACTCGGCGAGCTCGCCGTCCTTCAGCTGCTCGCCCGGCGCGAAAGTGCCGTCGACTATCGCGTCGCGCAGACGCCGGAAGACGTCGTCGCGCAGCAGTGATCGGTCGACGCCGCCGGAACCTGTGGGAATGGGCATGCAATATGTTGCGCACAGAATCCACCCCATGGCAAATCTGGAAGTCATCCTTGCCATTACGTACTGCATGCAATATGTTGCACATTGACGGCGAAAGACGTCGCCACAACCCTGGCCCCGGCCGATGAGAGAGGAAGCCCCATGAGCACCATCGAAGGAATCAAGAACGTCGTTCTCGTCCACGGCGCGTTCGCCGACGGATCCGGCTGGCGCAACGTCTACGAGAACCTCACGGGCCGCGGCTACCGCGTGAGCGTGGTGCAGAACCCGCTCACCTCCTTCGCGGACGACCTCGCCGCGACCAAGCGTGTGCTCGACGCGCAGGACGGCCCGAGCATCCTCGTCGGCCACTCGTGGGGCGGCACGGTTATCACCGAGGCGGGCAACCACGACAAGGTCGCGGGACTCGTCTACATCGCCGCGCTCATCCCCGACTCGGGGCAGACCTCGGGCCAGCAGTACGAGGGCTTCGCGGCCACCCCCGAGTTCGTCATCGACATCGCCGACGACGGCTTCGGCGCCCTGCGGCGCGGGACGTTCGCGAAGGGCTTCGCAGCGGACGCGAGCGACGCCGACGCGGCCTTCCTCGAGGCCGCGCAGGTGCCCGTGAACATGGCGGTGTTCGGCGAGGCCGTCACCACGGCCGCGTGGCACACCAAGCCGAGCTGGGCGGTCATCGCCACCGAGGACAACGCGTTCGACCAGGCGATGCTGCAGCACATGGCGCAGCGCGCAGGCGCACGGATCACGACGACCCCCGGCAGCCACGCCGTGTACCTCACGCAGTCCGGAGTCGTGTCCGACGTGATCGCCGAGGCCGCCGAGAACGCTCTCGTCAGCGCGTCCTGACCCTTCGGGAAACGGGCCGGCCCCGGTCGGGGGCTGGCCCGTTCCGCACCCCAGGAGACACCATGGCCATCGCCCAGTTCCAGCTCGCCCTCTGGATCGAGCTCGTCGCCGCCGCCCTCGGAGGCATCCAGGGCGCCCTGTTCGCGGCGACCCAGCGCGCCCACCGCATCGACGTGCTCGGCGTGGTCGTGATCGGCCTGACCGTGTCGCTCGGCGGCAGCCTGCTCAGGGACGTCGTACTCAACCAGCCGCCCGTGGTGGTCTGGGTCAACTGGTACCTGCTCGTCGCGGGGGCCTCCGCGCTGGTGGGGATGCTCGTGCAGCCCCTGCTCGCCCGCGCGGTGTGGACGATCACGGTGCTGGACGCCGTCGTGATGGGGCTGTTCGGCGCCATCGCCGCGTCCAAGGCGCTCTCGCTCGGCGTCGGGAGCGTCGGCGCCCTCGTCGTGGGCGTGATCGGCGGCATCGGCGGCGGACTGCTGCGCGACGTCATCCTCGGCCGCCCGATCTCGGTGCTGCAGGTCGGCGCCCTCAACGCCGTCGCCGCGGGTGTGGGAGTCGCCACGCTCATCGTGCTCGTGCGGTTCGGCGTACCCGTGCCGATGGCGGGCGTTATCTCCGCGGCGACGACGGCCGGTGTCCGGCTGGCCGCCGTCGTCTTCAACTTGACGTTCCCCGAGCAGCGCGCGTTCAGCCGCCGAGCGTAGTCGCCACGTGCGCTGAACTCCGCCCCTAGCTGCTGAGAGCGGTGTTCGGCGGCGTGCGCGCCGCCCGCACGGCCGGGTAGAGCCCCGCGACGGCGCCGACGACGAGGGTCGAGGCGATACCGGCCACCACGACGAGCACGGGGACCACGATGGGCCATCCGCTCACGATCGCGACCGATGCCGTGGCGATCGACCCGATCGCGGCGCCGGCCGCGCCGCCGAGGGCCGAGAGCACGAGCGCCTCGATGAGGAACTGCAGCCTGATGTGCTGACGGGTGGCACCCAGCGCCCTGCGAAGCCCGATCTCGCGACGCCGTTCGATCACGGAGATGATCATGGTGTTCGCGACCCCGATCGCACCGACGAGCAGAGCGACCGAGCCGAGACCCACGAGCATGCCGGTGAGGGTGTCGTCCACGGCGTCGACCGCCGCCAGCGCGTCGGAGGGGCGCGTCACGGCGACGCTCGCCGGCGCCCCCGGCTGCACGGCCGGGGCGATGAGCGGGCGCACCTCGCGGATGCTCGCCTCGTCGATCCGCAGGTAGAGCCTCGTGGGGCTTCCGGCGAACCCGTAGCTGCTCTGCGCGACGGGCATGCCGACGAGGGCGGCATAGTCGAGCTCGGGCGCCAGCGGGACGGGGTCGAGGATGCCGATCACGAGCACGTTCCCGTCGCCGATCCAGACGAGCCGGCCGGGCTCGCCGACGCCGAGCCGTTCGGCGGCGGCGGCGCCGAGGACGGTGCTGGGGAAGGTCGCCGTCGCGGAGGTGAACCAGCTGCCCGCGCGCACGGTGGCCCCGACGACGCGGAGGAGGTCGAGATCGGCGGCGGTGACGGTGAGCCCGCCGGTGCGGCCCGGCTCGACGAGGCCGTTGCGGTAGACGCCCACGCCCGCGAGATCCCCGACGGACGCCGACTCCTCGACGCCCGGCAGGCGGGCCGCGCGCGCCGAGGCGTTCCCGGGCAGGGGCACGGGGTCCCCGCTCACGGGAGGTGCGGACGTCGCGCTGAACAGGTTGGTGCCGAGCGCATCGAGCTGGGCGTCGAGCTTCGCCTGGCTCGACGACGAGATGCCGAGGACGGCGACCATCGCCGCGACACCTATCGCGACGCCCAGCGCCGAGAGGATGGCGCGCGCCGGCTTGGCGACGAGCCCTGCCGATCCGAGGCCGAGGAGGTCGGTGGGTCGCAGTCGCGACCGGGGGGTTCGGACGGTGGTGGCGGGTCGCGTCATGAGGTGCCTTCCAGGGAGGAGTCGGAGACGACGCAGCCGTCGCTGATGGCGACCCGTCGAGGCAGTCGCGCAGCGAGCCCGGCATCGTGGGTGATGACGATGATCGTCGTGCCCGCGGCGTTCAGGTCGTGCAGGAGCTGCACGACGCCCTCTCCCGAGCGGGAGTCGAGGTTGCCGGTCGGCTCGTCGGCGAGCAGCAGGGGAGGGTCCCCGACCACCGCCCTCGCGATCGCGACGCGCTGCCGCTCCCCGCCGGACAGCTGGTGGGGCAGGTGGGTGACGCGGTGCCCGAGGCCCACGCGCTCGAGGGCGCGGAGCGCGCGGGCGAGCCTCTCCCGCCGCGGCATACCGGTGTAGAGGAGGCCGTCGGCGACGTTGTCGCGGGCTGTCGTCCCCTCACGGAGGTGGAACTGCTGGAAGACGAACCCGAGGCGACGGGCGCGCAGGGCCGACAGGTCGGCGTCGCTGAGCCCGCCCGTGTCGACGCCGTCGATCGAGAGCGTCCCGGACGTGGGCCTGTCGAGAGTGCCGATGATGTTGAGCAGCGTCGACTTGCCCGATCCGCTCGCGCCGACGACCGCGACGAACTCGCCCTCCGCGACCGACAGGTTCACCCCCGCGAGCGCCGTGACCGGGGGCGAGCCGTACACGCGCACGACATCCGCGAGCTCGAGCAACGGCGTCATCGTGCGGGCACCACGACGAGCAGGCCCGCGACGATACGGTCTCCCGAGATCTCCACGCGTCCGGACGCGACGGCCCCCGTCGTGACCGGGACCAACTCGCGCCCGGTCGACCCCGCGGTCGGCGGCAGCTCGACCGCGTAGTGCGAGTCGTCGAGCGGCACGAGCGCGTCGACAGGCACCGTGAGCACGTCGCTGCGCAGGGCGCTCGAGAAGCTCACGGTGACGTTGGCGAGGGCGAGGTCCGCGATGACGGCCTGGTCGGTGATCCCTATCCGCACGGGTATGACGATCGAGGAGGGGCCACCGTCGGAGTCGGACTTGCTGAGCGGGGCACCGACCATCTGGATGATCCCGTCGACGCTCGACCCGTCGGGCAGGGTCACGCTGACCGCCTGCCCGACGACGGCGAGGGCGCGGTCGGACGACTTCACCGCGACATCCACGACCTTCTCCGTGCTCGTCGTCTGGTACAGCGCGGAACCGGGTGCGACGTCCTGCCCCACCCTCGCGGTGATCGCGTCGACCCGCAGGCTGCCGTTCCAGAACAGCACGGAACCGCGCTCGAGGGTTCCCGTCCGCTCGAGCCCGAGAGAGGACTGCCAATCGCGGATGGCGACGGCGGTGTCCCAGTCGAACTCGGCATCGGGTTCGTCCGTGAAGAAGCCGAAGGCCGCGAGGTTCTGCTCGAGCTGCTGCACGTCGGTGCCGTCGTCCATGCCCGACGCGAAGTCACGCCAGGCCGGCACGGTGCCCGACAGCAGGATGACCGGTCTCGTGTCGACGCGGTAGAGCACGCTGCCCGGGGAGAGCGAGGCGCCAGGATCGGGCAGCTCGGTGAGCACTCCCCCCAGCCCCGCCGCGACCGGCGTCGTGACCGCGTAGGCGATCGCCCCCGGCGCCTTCGTCTCCGAGACCATGTCGCCCGCGGTGACCGGCGCCGTCGACACCGGGGTGCTGGCGGCAGCCGGGGCGGGCCGATCGGCAGTCAGGGCTGGCACGAGCAGCACGCCGCCCACGGCGAGGGTCGTCGCGCAGGCCGCGATCACGAGAGCGGTGCGGCGGTTCACACGGGCGGGATGCACGCGGCCACATCCTCGTCCGTCGCCTCGGCGGGCAGCACGAAGGCCTCGCCGAGCTGGGGATCCACGACCTCGAGCCCGCGACCCCGCAGGCAGTCCGCCCAGCCGAGCATGGTGGTGAAGAACTCGGTCTCGTCGACCTGCGCGTCGGGTCGGGGCGGGTCGCCCAGCTCGGCCATGCACGGCCCTGCCGCATCGTTCAGGCCGGGAATGTCCTCCGTGATGCCCTGGCCCGGCGCGGGATCCTTCACGTCGAATCCCGCGTCGCGAAGGCACTGGGCGAGCTTGAGGTCGTAGGCGTCGCGTGCGGCCTGGAAACCGGCGTTCCCCGACGGAACGCCCGCGCCGGACGAGTCGGGTGTGGTGGGCGTGCCGCTGCAGCCCGCGAGAAGAAGTAGTGCGGCCAAGGCCGGCGCGAAGACGATCGCGCGGCGTGGGATGGTGCGCATCAGGTTGCTCCTTGGGTCAGCGCCGCGCGGTGCGGCGTCATGGCCCAAGTTCAGCCGACGGGCTGTTGCGGCTCCGTTCGGGAATCCGGATACATCGGCGATACCTGCGCCGGCAGCGCGACCCGTACGACCAGGCCGCCCGTTGCGGGACCGTCGAGCTCGAGGGTGCCGCGGTGGGCGCGCACGATCGACGACACGATGGCCAGACCGAGGCCGGTCCCGTTCTCGCCCGGTCGTCGGGTACGGCCGTGGGCGCGCACGAACGGCTCGGTGAGGGTGCCGACGAGCTCCGGGTCGAGCACGTCGCCCGTGCTCTCCACCACGAGCACGACACGGTCGAGGCTGTGCAGTGTCGCGATCCTCACGGCCCCTGCCTCGTGGTTGTGGGTGACGGCGTTCTGCACGAGGTTGGAGACCAGCTGGCGCAGCAGGGTCGCATCGCCGATGACCGAGGCACCGGCGAGAGTGGTCTCGATCGTCACGCGCGAGGCGGAGGCGACCGCGTGGGCCTCCCCCACGACATCGGCGACGAGCCCGTCCAGGTCCACGGGCTCGGAGGGCGGCTCGTAGTGGTCGATGGCCGCGAGGGAGAGAAGCGCCTCGATGAGGGCTATCGATCGCTCGTTGGTCTCGTCCAGTCGACGCAGCAGCTCGTCGGTGTCGCGGCCGTCGGGATCGGCGCGCGCCACCTCGAGCATGGTGCGCACTATCGCGTGCGGGGTCCGCAGCTCGTGCGACGCGTTGGCGGCGAAGCGGCGCTGCTCGTCGACGGAGTGCTGCAGCCGGGCCAGCATGGCGTCGAATGTGTCGGCCAGCTCGGCCAGCTCGTTCTGGCGGCCCGGCATGCGGATGCGATGCTCGAGCGACCCATCGCGGGCGCGCTTCGCGGCCTCGGTGATGCGGTCGAGCGGCCGGAGCATCCTGCCGGCGAGCAGCCAGCCGCCGCCGAGCCCGATCGCGGTCAGGGCGAGGAGCGCCACGACCGAGTAGCGCACGAAGACCTCGATCAGGTCACCGCGACCGGGGGCGAAAGCCCCGCCCACCACGATCAGGTTGCCTTCGGGGATGAAGCGCAGCACCAGGAGCCCGACGCCGACGAAGGCGACTCCGACGAGCACGAGCAGCGCCGCGTAGCTGAGGGTGAGCTGCACTCGCACGGAGGGGCCGCGCTGCCGCTCAGGCATCCGCCCCACCCACTCGATATCCGACTCCGTTCACCGTCTCGATGAGCCATGGCTCACCCAGCCTCTTCCGTAGCCCGGAGATGGTGATCCGCACGGCGTTCGTGAAGGGATCCGCGTTCTCGTCCCACGCGCGCTCCAAGAGCTGCTCCGCGCTCACGACGCCGCCCCGCGCCTCGGCGAGCACCTGCAGCACGGCGAACTGCTTGCGTGTGAGCGCGACGTAGCGGTCGTCGCGGTAGACCTCGCGCCGGAAGGGATCGATCCGGAGCCCTGCTATCTCGATCTGGGGAGGGGTCGCGCGCGACGTCCGTCGATCGAGGGCGCGAAGCCGCATCACGACCTCGCGCAGCTCGAACGGCTTGGTCAGGTAGTCGTCGGCGCCGCTCTCGAACCCCACGGCCTTGTCGTCGAGGCGGCTTGCCGCCGTCAGCATGAGCACGCGAGGGCCCGCGGGGTTGCGGGCGAGCGTCCGGGCGATCTCGTCGCCGTCGGGACCGGGGATGTCGCGATCGAGGATCACGACGTCGTACTCGTTGAGGGAGAGAAGCTCGAGGGCCAGGTCGCCGTCGCCCGCGATGTCGGCAGCGATGGCTTCGAGGCGAAGGCCGTCGCGCAGCGCCTCCGCAAGGAACGGCTCGTCCTCGACGATCAACACTCGCATCCTGCAACCGTAGTTCGGCCGACATATCGGCGGCGTATCGGGCGGATCAGCTCGGATCGTTGCGCTGGGCCGGGCACTCCCCGCCCGGGGTCGTGGCGAGCTCGAAATGCCACATCTCGTTCGCGTAGGTCTGGCACAGCCCGTAGTCGGCCCCGTGCTGGCTGAGCCAGCTGTCCGCGTCGGTGAACCCGATGTCGACGGCGTTTCCCGTGACGTGCGACGAGACGTCGGCGGGTGCCACCCACCGCCGCGCCTCCTCGACGCTCCCGTAGTCGCGCACGGCGTCGTCGAAGAGCGACTGCTGGTACCTCTCGCTGCGCCAGCCGCTCGTCACGACGAAGTCGAAGCCGTCGGCGATCGCATCCTGCGCCGCCCGCTGCATGGCCTCGCGCAGCGCGGGGTCGAGGTTGGCGATCGCGGGCAGGTCGTCGGCGAACGGAGAGACGTGCTCGCCCGACTCGATGAACCCGTCGTCGGGGCCCAGCGGGGCCGACGGGCCCGTGGATCCTGGGGCGGGCGCGCACCCGGTGAGGGCGGCGAGGACGAGCAGGAGCGCGGCGGCGCGGTAGCGCGACCGCGATGGGGATGTGGGCATAACCCAAGCCCATCTCCTGCAGCGTTGCGGCGGCGTTCCGGCAAAAGCAGACGCCGACGAAATACTTAGCTGCAGTGTGCCCGGCGTCTAGGGAACCCGCGCGAGGCGCAACATGAGGAACCCGACGGCCGCACCGACCGCTGACGGGGCGGCGACGCCCGCGATGACGACGAACTGGAGGAGGGCTGAGGTCGGCGGCGCTCCGGCAGGCTGTGCCGCGGCCCAGAATCCGACGCCGAGCAAGCCCACCGCGAGGGAGATGGCGATGCCCACGACCGATGCGCCGATGACGACGTACCCGAACACCCGCGACCGTGAGGCGCGGCTCACGGCGCTCGCCGCGATGAGAACCGCGCTCAGCAGGATCAACGCGATCCCGTAGCCGGCAGTAGCCCCTGCATCGACCGCCTCTCCTCGCGCGAGCCCACCGATCACCACCTCGCCGACGAAGCCGGTGACTGCAAGGCCCCCCACCCCACCGCCAGGCCCATCGCAAGTCCCACAGCGGCTCGCGCCAGTCCGTTCACATCTGCTCCCACGGTGAGGGCGCGGTTACGCGCCGTGTCGTCTCGCTCCTCATTCTCCCGCCCGCGGCCAAGAGGGGACTGTCACATTTTGTGTCCATAACGACAGGGTTAGGATGTCGCACATGAGTACCGACCACGCTCCTGGCGGAGAACGGCGCATCCCGGCGGACTTCCCGTACCGCTCCGAGCTGCTGGCCAACCTCAGCGCGCTCATCCTGCTCTGGGACTCGCCTGCGGTGCAGGGCCAGATACTGGCGAAGACCGGCGAGGAGATCGATCAGCAGGCACACTCGGCGCTACGGCACCTCGCCGCATGGGGAGCCATGCGACCTACGGCCATGTCGGACGTGCTCGGAACCGGCGCCTCCCACGTCAGCAAGATCGTCGGTCGCCTCGAGGCGGCCGGCCTCGTCGTGCGCTCGACCGACCCCAGCGACGGGCGCGCGACGCTCATCAGCCTGACCGAAGAGGGCGAGAAGGCTGCGCGAGGCGTGTATGAACTGGGAGATCGCATGATCAACGAGGTTCTCGAGGGTTGGGCGCCCGAAGACGTCGATCTCTACACGGCGCTCACCAGGCGGTTCGTCAGCGACGCGATCAGCGCCGCCGACGAGATGCTCGAGCGCGGCCTGCGCCCGACGGTGCCGTAGCGGGTCAGGCGCGGCCGCCTCTCGAGCTAGGCGAGTTCGAAGTCGAGCTGCACCACCTTGCCGTCGTCATCGAGACGGAACTGGTACTCGAGGTCGACGGTTCCGCCGGGGAAGTCCCCTTCAAGGCGGTACGAGGCCCCGGTCATCCCGTCGACCTCGCGCGCCCGCAGGAACGTCAGGGTGGTCGAGAAGAGGTTGATGGAGCCGTCGATCCAACCGCGGATCTCCTTGCGCCCCCGATGGGTGTGGCCTTCGTCGGTGACGACGGCGTCCTCGGTGAAGAGCGCTTCAACCCTGTCCGCATCGCGCCCCTGCCAGCCGTCCACGAACCCGTGGACCGCCGCAGGCAGTTCGTTGCTGTCGAGCTTCTTCTCCATTGTGATCTCCCTTCCTCGTGTCGCACGAGGCATCTCGTGCGCGGGTTCCCGTCTGGAAACCGTCCTATAGGACAATATCACTAATACTGTCCTTTTAGACATAAAAGGGAAACGAGCAGGGAGCGGGCCGCATCCGAGCCTTGACACGACACTTCCATTTTGGAAGTATCTGGCCATGAGCCTCTTCATCACCTGCCCCGTCGAGAGCGTCGAACGCTCCACGACCTTCTACACCGCCCTCGGCTGGACCCTCAACGCCGAGATGTCCGACCACAACGTGTCGTGCTTCCAGATCGCGCCCGAGCAGTACGTCATGCTCGGCAGCCGCGAGATGTACGCGAGCGTGGGTGCCACCGAGGAGATGGTCGGCGGGCCCGACACGCCCTCGAAGGTCACCGTGTCATTCGACCTGGCCAGCCGGGAGGCCGTCGACGAGCTGACCGAGCGCGCGGGCGCCGCGGGTGGACGCATCGGCGACACAGACGACTACGACTTTATGTACCAGCGCCAGTTCGACGACCCCGACGGCTACCACTACTCGCCGTTCTGGATGAAGCCGGACACCGCACCCGCGGGGTGAGCGACCTCGCCGCAGCTCTCGACATCGTCGGACCACGGTGGGCGCTGCTCATCGTGGAACGCCTGCTCGACGGGCCACAGCGCTACGGCGACCTCCAGCGCGAGTTCGGCATGGGCAGCAACATGCTCGCCGTGCGACTGCGCGAGCTCGAGGCCGCCGGCGTCATCACCCGCCTGCCGCTCAAGCACAACACGCGCGCCTACCAGCTGACCGATCGCGGACGTGCGCTCGAGGGTGCGATTCGGGCACTCGCGCAATGGGGCGCCGGCGCGGCGGAGGGGTCGTGACCCCCTAGTCGGCGGTCCTTGCAGTACTCATGTTCTTTTCGCTCCGGTCGTGCGTCCTCGGCGCGGTTATGAGGTCGTTCCGGTCCCACGGATGACGGCCACGGCGCAGGGCAGGTCCGCGACGAGTTCCTCACTGGTCGACCCGAGCAGCGCCCTCGCGAGCATGGTGCGGCCGTGGCTGCCGACGACGAGCAGCCGTGCGTCGACCGAGGCGGCGTAGAGCCCGCGCTCGGGTCGGGCCGCGCTGATCTCGCTCTGGATGACGAGGTCGGGGTAGTCGCCAGCGAGTCCGGCTATCGCCTCGGCGACGATGAGGCCGTCCTCCGCTGCGGGCTCGGTCACGACGAGGTCGGGCTGAGCGATGGTCCACGGCTCCGGCTGGCCCCACGCGAGGAGCACGGTGAGCTTCTCGCCGTGCCGGTCGGCGAACTCGGCGGCGAACCGCAGTGCCACCTGGGATTGCTCCGACCCGTCGATGCCGACCACGACACCCGTGCCGACGGGCACCACAGCCGACGGCGCGACCACCACCGAGCAGGGCGCGAGACGTGCGATGCGCACCGCTCGGCGGCTCGCACCGTCGTAGCGCTCCCCCGGATGGGCGCCGATGACGAGGAGATCCGCGGTGTCCGCTGCCGTCACGAGCTCATTGACCGGCGAGCCTACGCGCACGTGGGCCTCGACGGTGATGAGAGGAGTGCTCTCCTGCGCTGCGCGCGCGACGTCGCGGAGCTTCCCCTCGGCGGAGAGAAGCGGACCCTCGAGAAACTCATCCGTAGCGCGGCGCGCGGTGGTGTCGACGACGTGGACCAGTTCGATGTCGGCCTCCCGGCGGGCGCCGTACTCGGTCGCCCACCGCAGCGCCGGGTGCTCGCCGTCGAGCTCGTCGATCCCCACCACGATCTTCATGGATGCACCTTCCTGGTTCGATGCGTCCATCGTTCTGCCACCCCGACCCGGATGGCAGGGCCGAAGGTCCCGCGGGGCCGGTGGGACCTTCGGCACTACATGCCGGTTCGAGCCGCGCGCACGATGGCGGCAGCCATAGACAAGGAGGACACGATGGTCGAACGCGTGACGGTAGCCGTCGACGGGGGCCCCGCGAGCCGAGCAGCGCTGGCATGGGCGATCCATCGGGCCAGGACCGTGAAGCTGTATCTGGAGATCACGGCGGTAGTCGGCTTGGACGCCGACCTGCCGGGCGGAGACGAGTCCGCGTACCGGACGCCGCTCGAGGACGCACTGGAGGAGGCGCGCGCAGCGGTCCGCGCCGAAGCACCACACGTCGCCGTCACGACCAAGCTCCGCCACGGCGTCCCGCACGAGGCGCTCATCAGAGCCTCCCTGCACTGCGACCTGCTCGTGATCGGCACCAACAAGACCTCGCCCGTGGCGGGCATCGTGCACGGCACGCTGCCGCTCAAGGTCGCCGGCCGCTCGGAGTGCATCACCGTGGTGGTGCCCTTCGACTGGGAACCGTCGGAGGGGGCGGTCGTCGCCGGCTGGGTCGACGATCCGACTGCCGAGGACGCCCTCGACTTTGCGGCGGATGAGGCAGCTCGTCGCGACGCGACGCTGTGCGTGGTGAGCACTTGGACCGTGCCGCCGCTCTCCCCCATGGACAGCGCCGGGTCGGCGTTGCTCGTGGAGCAGATCATCGCCGCCAGCACCCAGCTGCTCTCGGGTGCGACCCAACGGGTGCGGCTCGCGCATCCGTCGCTGACCATCGCGCAGCGCACCCAGGCAGGGCCGGCCGCCGTCGCGATCGTGCAGGCCGCGGCCGGCGCGGCGCTGGTCGTGGTCGGGTCGCGGGGCAGGGGCGCGATCGCCGGCCTCCTGCTCGGGTCGGTAAGTCACGACCTGCTCCTCAACATGCCGGCACCCGTCGCCGTCGTGCCCCGCAAGGAGGAGCCGGTGGACGTCTACCCCGACCTCGTCGACGACGACGTGTGACAGGACAGACGGTGATCCTGAGGCGATACCTCCTCGTCTGGTCGACGGTCGCGCTGGCCGGAATCGTGGGGCTCCTGCTCCTCACTCCCCTGTCGTGGCTGGCGCCGTGGATCGCGGGCGGATACGCGCTCGCGGTCGCCGCGCGGAGCGGGCTCTCGATGCTCCGCTCGCTCCGATCCGGCTCGTGGGGCTTGGACGTGCTCGCCGTCGCGGCCATCGTCTCGACCGTAGTGCTCGGCGACTACTGGGCCGCCCTCGTGGTCGTGCTCATGCTCACGAGCGGCGAGGCGCTGGAGGACTTCGCGGCTCGCCGTGCGCGCAGCGAGGTGAGCGCGCTGCTCGAGCGGGCACCCCGAGTGGCGCACGTGGAGCGGGACGGCGAGGTCGCCGATGTCGACGTGGACGACGTCGTGGCGGGAGATCGCCTCGCGGTCAGGCCCGGAGAGGTCATCCCTGTCGATGGCGTGCTGCTCACAGCCGCGTCGCTCGATGAGGCCTCCGTCACGGGAGAGAGCCTGCCCGTATGGCGTGCGGCCGGATCATCGGTCATGAGCGGGGCCGTGACCACCGACACGGTCGTGGCCATGCGCGCGACGGCGACGGCCGCCGACAGCGAGTACCAGGCGATCATCGACCTTGTGCGCGCAGCCGCGGACAGCAAGGCCCCGTTCGTCCGCCTCGCCGACCGGGTGGCCATCCCGTTCACCGTCGGCGCCTTCGTGCTGGGCGTCTCGGCGTGGTTGATCTCCGGGGATCCCGCGCGACTTGCGGAGGTGCTGGTAGTGGCGACGCCCTGTCCTCTTCTGATCGCCACGCCCGTGGCCTTCATCGCGGGCATGAGCAGGGCCGCGGCCCGCGGCGTCATCATCAAGGGCGGCGCCGCCCTCGAGCAGCTGGCCCGGATCCGCAGCGCCGCCTTCGACAAGACCGGCACGATCACGCGCGGGGTGCCGATCGTCGTGCGGGTGGAAGCACTTCTCGACGACGTCGGTGGCGTCCTCGGGGTGGCGGCAGCCCTTGAGGCCTCCTCCGCACACGTGCTCGCTCGCGCCGTGGTCGACGAGGCTGCGCAGCGATCGGTGGTCGTCCCCCATGCCACCGAGATCTCCGAGCAGGTCGCCCAAGGGGTGTCGGGCATCGTCGACGGCGTTCCCGTCCGAGCAGGCAAGCTCGCATTCGTCGCGGCCGAAGCCCATCCCGAGTGGAGCGCCCTGGCAGCGGGCGAGACTGCGGTTCACGTCTCGCGGGACGGCCGGCTCATGGGGCGGATCGTCCTCGCCGACGCGGTGCGCGACGAGTCGGCGACGACCATCGCCCGGCTGAAGGAGCTCGGAGTCGACCACCTCGTCATGCTGACCGGGGATGCCGTCGACACCGCGGTCCAGGTGGGCTCCCTTGTCGGGCTCGACGATGTGCGAGCCGGTCTGCTGCCGGCGGACAAGGTGGCCGCGGTGCGCGAGCTCGCCCCGCGGCCGGCGATGATGGTCGGCGACGGCGTCAACGACGCGCCCGTGCTCGCCTCGGCCGACGTCGGAGTGGCCATGGGTGCCCGCGGCGCGACAGCGGCGAGCGAATCGGCCGACGTCGTGGTGCTCGTCGACGATCTCGGTCGCGTGCTCGATGCGCTCCTCATCGCCCGGCGGACGATCCGCATCGCCTACCAGAGCATCGGCATAGGCATCGGACTGAGCGTGCTCCTGATGGTCACCGCGTCGTTCGGCGTGCTTCCCGCGATCGTGGGCGCCGCTCTTCAGGAAGTCGTGGACGTCATCGCGATCCTCAACGGACTGCGTGCGGGGCGGCCTCTTCGCGCCGGATCAGCAGCGCGTGCAGCTCGCCGATGAGCTGCATCTGATCGCGGTTGATCTCGAGAAGCGTCTCGATATCGGTCTTCGCGGCGATGTTGGTCTCATAGTCGTGTCGCGCGAGGGCCGCTGCGACCGCATCCTGGCGCTTCGCCGCGATGAGCAGGATCGCGCCCTGCAAGCCGGCGAGCATGCTGAGAAAGAGGTTGAGGAGGATGAACGGGTAGACGTCCCACCCGGGCAGGACCGTGTTGACGACGGCCCAGAGCGCCATGAACAGAACGAACCCGCCGACGAACGGCCAGCTGCCCATGACGTTGCGCATGTGATCGGCCGCACGCTCGCCGCGCGTGAGACGGACGGTGTGATCCTCGTGCCAGGTCAGGTCGGGTAGGCGGCGCGCGCTGCTGGTTCTCACACAGGAATGATCGCCCGCGCGGCGTGAGCGCCGGTAGGGCCCTTGGTCCCGCGGCTAGCCGCCGTGGTGCTGCGCGCCGTAGACGGCCGCCTGGGTGCGCCGCTCCATGCCGAGCTTGGCCAGGAGCCCGGAGACATAGTTCTTCACGGTCTTCTCGGCCAGCTCGAGCTGCTCGCCGATCTGGCGGTTGGTGAGGCCCCGCGCGATCAGGTCGAGCACCTGCCGCTCACGCAGGCTCAGCGCGACAGCCGGCCCGCCTGCGGCCGAGGCGGACTCGACGACGCGTTGCGTCACGGCGGGGGCGATGAGGTGCTTGCCCGAGGCCACCTTGCGGATGCTGTCGAGCAATCCCTGCCCTCTGATGTCCTTCAGCACGTATCCCGAGGCACCGGCGAGCACCGCCGTGCGACTGGCCTCGTCGTCGTCGTACGCCGTGAGCATGAGGCAACGGACATCCGGATGGGCCGATCGGATCTCGCGGCAGAGGTCTATCCCGCTGCCGTCGGGCAGCCGCACATCGAGCACCGCCACGTCCGGCGTCGTCGCCGCGATCCGCCCGAGCGCCTGCCTGACGGTGGATGCCTCGCCCACGACGTCGAGGTCCGACTCCGCGTTGATCACGTCCGCGACACCACGGCGCACGATCTCGTGGTCGTCGACGAGGAATACACGGATCATCAGGGCTCCTTGCTCTCTCCGAGGGGTACATCCCAGGTCAGAACGGTTCCTCCGCCCGGGCGCGGCTCCAGTGCCAGTGTGCCGTTTCGAGCCCTCGCACGCTGCTCCAGGTTTGCGGTACCGCTCGCCCGGGACGTCGACTGGATGCCTCGTCCGTCGTCCTCGATGCGCACGAGCGCCCGGTCGGCGGCGACCGCGACGGTCACCGAGGTCTGGGTGGCACCGGCGTGCCGGACCACGTTCGTGAGGCCCTCGCGCACCACGGCCACGACATCGTCCGCGAGGGCCTGATCGAGGAGCAGGTCGACCGGGCCCGAGAAGGTCACTCGGGGTGAGTCGCGGAACAGGGAGGACATCTCGCCCAGCACGTCGACGACGCGATGGCGCAACATCGGAGACTCGGCATCCGAGGGGGTGTTCAAGGTGAAGATCGCCGTTCGGATCTCGGCGATGGCCGCGTCCAGGGCATCGACCTGCTCGGCGATGCGGGCGCGCGTCGCCTCGTCGCCCACCAGTCCCGCGATGGCCTGGAGGCTCAGTCCCGCCCCGAACAGTCGCTGGATCACGTGGTCGTGCAGGTCGCGGGCGATGCGGCCCCGATCCTCGAGCACGGCGAGTCGGGCACGGTCGGAGCGGCTCGCTGCGAGACGCAGCGCCACGCTCACCTGGCCCGCGAAGTCCGAGGCCATCTCCAGGTCGCTGGTGGTGAAGGCCATTCGACCGGGTAGGCGCGCGACGGTGAGCACGCCCGCCGGGGAGTCGGCCGATGAGAAGGGAATGGCCAAGGTCGGTCCCCACGAGATGTCCGGACTGATTCGGCTGGCGGCATCGGTGTCCGAGAGCACGGGCTGCCCGCTCTCGTGGGCCTGCGCGGCCAGCGTTCCCGTCGCATCGAACGTCACCCCGTCGAGCTGCGCCGCGAGGTCGCCGTGGGCCTCCACGACGGTCATGAACGGACCCTCCGCGGGCAGCGCGATGCAGGCGAGATCGGCGTCCGCGAGGCGGCACACCCGATCGACGATGATCGCGAGGGAGTCGTCCGCGTTCTCGGAGAGCAGGGCTGAGGTGACCTCCGCAGAGGCGGCGGACCAGCGCTGCCGACGCTGGCTCTCGTCGAAGAGCCGGGCATGGTCGATGGCCGCCCCCGCTGTCCCCGCCAGGGCCACCAGGAGCTCCTCGTCCTCCGCCGTGAACGGACCGCCCGTGCGCTCGGCGAGATAGAGGTTGCCGTAGACCTCGCCGCGCACGCGGATAGGGACGCCCAGGAAGCTCCGCATGGCGGGGTGGTGGACGGGGAAGCCGCTGGAGCGGGGATCCTCCTGAAGGTTCTCGAGCCGGATCGGCTGCTGCTCCTCGATGAGCGCGCCGAGAAGTCCGTGGCCCTCCGGGAGGTGGCCGATCTCGTGCGCCGTCTCGTCGGGCATGCCCACATGGATGAACTGGGCCAGTGAGCCGTCGGGGGCGATGACGCCGACGGCACCGTACCGGGCGCCGACGAGCTCCAACGCCGCGACCACGATCTGTCGAAGGACGCTCGGCAGCTCGAGCTCGCTCGTGACGAGGCGACTCGCCTGGAGCAGGCTGCGCAGCCTGCTCTCGGTTGCGAGAACCGCCTGCGCCGAGCCGACCAGCTCTCCGATGATCTGGTCGAGCCGCCCCTTGGGCACGTCGGGGAACGCGAGATGTGCGTCCGGATCTGTCATCACGGTCTCCACGCTTCACGATGCGGGTCAGGCGCCGACGGGACCTTCGACCCTTCAGACCGGCGGAAAGCATTGACAGTCTGGCACAACCGGTAGAAGGAGACGAGCGTTGGTGAACCGCATCATCGTCGGCATCGACGGTTCGAGCCCGAGCGTCGCAGCGCTGCGCTGGGCGCTCAAGGAGGCCGAGCTCGACCACGCGGGCGTGTTCCTCCACCACGTCAAGGCGCTGGAGGATGACCCGGCGGGCGAACGAGCGCTGGAGAAGGCAGTGGACCTCGCCGGCGAGCTTCCGCGGGGCGTGCACGTGCGCACCTCGCGCGGAGATGCCGCTCGCATGCTCGTGCGCGACGCACGAAGAGGCGACCTCCTCGTGGTCGGCAGCCACAAGACCGGATACCTCCGCGGACGTGTCACGGGCACCAAGAGCGTTCTCGTAGCCTCATTGGCACGCTGTGCCGTGGCGGTGGTGCCGGACGACACCCTCGGACACCGGCACGGGGTGGTCGTCGGTGTCTCGTCCGACCCCGAATGCCACGCGGCGATCATCGAGGGGGCCGTCGAGGCCCAGCGGCGCCGGGAGGAGCTGCACCTGGTGCACGCTGCACCCGACAGCCCTCAGGGGTCCGAGGCGGGAAGGGCGCTTCTCGCCGCAGCCGTGAACCTCGCCTCGCTCACGGCCCCCGCCCTCACGGTTCGGCGCCGGCTGTCGCACCGGCGCGCCGCCGACGCGCTGCTCGACGCGAGCCGATCGGCGAACCTGCTGGTGGTGGGGGCTGCCCGCACCGACGCCGAGCAGCCCGGCGTACCGGGCGACGTGATGCTCGAGGTGCTCCTGAACCTCAGCTCTCCCGTGATGGTGACGCGCTAGCGGATCACGGCGACGCCGGGACCTTCGGCCCTGTGGCATCGGGAGCGGGCCGCCTACCGTCGGGATCATGAGCGACACCGCATCCCAGACCCTCGCCGTGCGCGGCGCCTTTCCGCTGCACATCGTCGACGCCTGGTGGCGGGCCGCGAACTACCTCACCGTGGGGCAGATCTACCTCCGCGACAACGCCCTACTCCGGCGCCCGCTTCAGGCCACCGACATCAAGCCCCGGCTGCTCGGGCACTGGGGCACATCCCCAGCGCTCAACCTCGTCTACGCACACCTCAACCGGCTCATCGTGCACCGCGGGTGCGAGGTGCTGTACATCGCCGGCCCGGGCCACGGGGGTCCCGCCATGGTGGCCAACACGTGGCTCGATCACACCTACTCGGAGCTCTACCCGCGGGTGACCCAGGATGCCGCGGGCATGCGCTCGCTGTTCCGCCAGTTCTCGGCGCCGGGCGGGATCCCGTCGCATGCATCGCCCGACACCCCCGGATCGATCCACGAGGGCGGAGAGCTCGGCTACTCCCTCGTGCACGCGTTCGGCGCCGCCCTCGACAACCCGCAGCTGGTCGTCGCCTGCGTGGTGGGCGACGGCGAGGCGGAGACCGGGACGCTCGCGGCGAGCTGGCACCTCAACAAGTTCATGAACCCCGCGACGGACGGCGCCGTGCTGCCGATCCTGAACCTGAACGGCTACAAGATCGCGAACCCGTCGGTGCTCGCACGAATCCCGGAGGCCGAGCTGCTCGACCTGTTCCGGGGGTACGGGTATGCCCCGATCATCGTCTCCGGGGGTTTCGACGGTGAGGACCCCATGGTCGTGCACGGAGCCCTGGCCGTCGCGCTGGAGCGCTGCCTGGACGAGATCGAGTCCATCCGACGCGCCGCGCGGAGCCCCAAGCCCGCCCCTCGTGCGGCTTGGCCCATGATCATCCTGCGCACTCCCAAAGGATGGACGGGCCCCCGCGAGGTCGACGACCTGCCGGTGGAAGGAACCTGGCGCGCCCACCAGGTTCCGCTCGCCGAGGTCCGCGAGAACCCGGCGCACCTCGCCCAGCTCGAGCGGTGGCTTCGCAGCTACCGGCCCGAGGAGTTGTTCGACGACGAGGGGTTCCCCGCGCCGGAGCTCTCGACCATCCTCCCCCGCGGCGCGCACCGCATGAGCGATCTGCCCGCGTCCAACGGCGGCCGCGTGCTCACCGATCTGGTGCTTCCGGGCCTCCACGGCCACGCGGTCGACCGAGCCGGCAGCCGCGGCAACACGGCTGAGGCGACTCGGGTGCTCGGACGCTGGCTGGCCGACGTCATCCGTCTCAACCCCCGCACGTTCCGCATCTTCGGTCCCGACGAGACGGCCTCCAACCGCCTCGACGCCGTCTATGAGGCGACGAACAAGCAGTGGTACGGCGCACTCGAGGCGACGGACGAGCACCTCGCACGCTCGGGGCGGGTGATCGAGGTCTTGAGCGAGAACCTCACGGAGGGTCTGCTGGAGGGCTACCTGCTCACCGGGCGACACGGGCTGATGAACTCCTACGAGGCCTTCATCCACGTCGTCGACTCCATGGTGAACCAGCACGCCAAGTGGCTGGAGTCCTCCGCGGAGATCCCGTGGCGCCGACCCGTCGCCTCCCTGACCTATCTGCTCAGCTCGCATGTGTGGCGGCAGGACCACAACGGCTTCTCACACCAAGACCCGGGCTTCCTCAACCACGTCGTGACCAAGAGCCCCGACATCGTGCGCGTCTACCTCCCCGTCGACGCGAACAGCCTGCTGGTCACCGCGGAGCACTGCCTCGCCAGCCGCGACTACATCAACGTCATCGTGGCGGGGAAGCAGCCCGCACCCGTGCTGCTCAGCCTCGAGGAAGCCCGCACCCACGGCGCGCGAGGCATCAGCATCTGGGACTGGGCGGGCACCGAGCGGCCGGGCTGGGAGCCCGATGTCGTGGTGGCCTGCGCCGGGGACGTGCCCACGCTCGAGGCCCTGGCCGCCGTCGACCTGCTGCACACGAGCATCCCCGACCTCCGCATCCGCTTCGTGAACGTCGTCGACCTCATGCGCCTGCAAGCCGCCGACCAGCACCCGCACGGGATGCCCGCCACCGACTTCGACGCGATCTTCACCACCGACAAACCGGTCGTCTTCGCCTTCCACGGCTACCCCGCGCTCATCCACCAGCTCGCCTACCGGCACACGAACCACGCCAACTTCCACGTGCTCGGGTTTCGCGAGAAGGGCACGACGACCACGCCCTTCGACATGCTCATGCTCAACGACCTCGACCGGTACCGCGTCGCGATGGACGTGATCCGCCGCGTGCCGGGGCTCGAACAACGACACGGCGGTCTCGTCGAGCACCTCGCCGACGAGCGGACCAGGCTTCGCGCGTTCGCCTACGAGCACGGCGAGGACAGCCCGGACGTGACGGGCTGGCCCTTCCTCACCCGGCGCAGCATGCCCCACCTCCCCGACCGGGCCGAATCCGGCCTCGACCTCTAGGAGTCCTCATGCCCGAGTACACCATGCACCTCGAGACCGACGAGGCGTGGGCGCACCTTCGCAGCAAGAGCTTCGGCCGCCTCGCCGTCAGCATCGAGGGGCAGCCCGAGATCTACCCTGTCAACTTCCTGGCGACCCCCGCCGGCATCGTCATCCGCACCGAGGAGGGCACCAAGCTCCACCGCATCGACACCAACCCTCGCGTGGCCTTCGAGGTGGACGACTCCACATCCGAACGCGCGTGGAGCGTCGTCGTCAAGGGCACCGCCGAGCGGATGGACGGCACCGCGGTGGCGGCCGCGCGCCACTTCCCGCTGTGGACATGGGCGCCCGAGCCCAAGGACGTGTTCGTCCGCATCCGACCGACCGAGGTCACCGGTCGGCTCTTCAACCGAAAGCACTAGAAGGAGAATCACATGGCCATGGAAGCCATATCCGGGCGTTTCATCGACAAGACCGCCGTGGTCACGGGAGCCGGCTCGGGCATCGGACGGGCGACCGCGACGCGGCTGGCGAAGGAGGGCGCTCGCGTCATCGCCACCCATGTGAGTGCCGAGCGCCTCAAAGACCTGATGGACCACTCGGAGGGCCTGGACATCGTGACGGTCACCGGGGATGTCAGCGCGCAGGCCACCGTCGACGCCGTCCTCGACGCAGCGAAGGGCCATGTGGATGCCCTCGCCAACGTCGCCGGGATCATGGACGGCTTCCTGCCGCCCGCCGAGATCGACGACGCCACGTGGCAGCGGGTGATGGACGTGAACGTCACCGCGCTCATGCGGATGACCCGCGCCGTGCTCCCCGGGATGGTCCGCGCCGGGCACGGCTCGATCGTGAACGTGGCATCCGAGGCCGCTCTGCGCGGCTCGGCCGCGGGGGCCGCCTACACGACCTCCAAGCACGCGGTGATCGGGTTCACGAAGAGCACCGCCTTCTTCTACACGCCCAACGGCATCCGCTGCAACGCGGTCGCGCCGGGCGGGGTCGCCACGAACATCGAGGCTCCCTTCAGGTCGCAGTTCGCCGGCGAGCGGCTCGGGCCGTTCATGCAGGTCAACGTCCCGCCGATCGCCAGCGCCGAAGAGCTCGCGGCCGCGATCACCTGGCTGCTCAGCGACGACTCCTCGAACGTCTCGGGAGCAGTGCTCGCGAGCGACGGCGGCTGGGCGGCGATCTGACCATGACGAGCGCCCGCGGGTGAGCGACCCGCTCACGTGAGAGCGGTCAGGGCAGGCTGCACGCGAGTTCGTGGACTCCGCTCGTCAGCACGTGGACGCTCCCATCCGGCATGGTGACCGTGCACGACGTCGAGACCGGCACGGTGGCCGTGAGCGCGAACTGCCCGCCATCGCGCCGCCAGGCGGAACCGACCGTGCCGTAGGGGGTGAGCACCGTGCCTTCGGCCGACGTGAGACCGCCACCGAGAACAGGCTTGATCGTGAACTGCCGATAGCCTCCGGTGGTGGCTTCGATGCCGGCGATGCGACGGTAGAACCAGTCGCCGACGGCTCCAGCCGCGTAGTGGTTGAACGAGACCATGCCACCGTTGGAGGAGTCGTCTCCGCCCTTGCCGCTGACGTCGGAGGTGTTCACCGTGCCGTCGGGTCGCAGGGCGTCCCACCGCTCCCAGATGGTGGTACCGCCGGCGACGACCTCGTAGAGCCAGGAGGGGCTGTCGGTCTGCAGCAGCAGGTCGTAGGCGTCGTCCACGCGGCCGTTATCCGAGAGCGCGAAGAGGATGTAGGGGGTTCCCGGGAACCCCGTGGCGAGATGCCCGTCCGCCTTGTCGATGAGCCGCACCAGGTGAGAGGCCATCGCCTCGGTCTCGGCGCCCGTCGTCATCCCGAAGTGCAGCGGCAGCACGTAGGCGGTCTGGAACTCCTTCGTGATGGTCCCGTTCCCGTCGGTGAGCTCCTTGCGGTAGGCCGCCATGACGCGCTGGCGCAGGTCGCGATACCTCTCGGCGTCCTTCGTCTCGCCGAGGAGGTCGGCGATGGCGGCGACGACTCCGGCAGAGTTGGCGAGGTAGGGGGTGGCTATCCACCTGCCGAGGGCGATCCAGTCGCGGGCGCCGCCCGTCGGGGCAGCCCAGTCTCCGAACTGGAAGGGATACTTCCAGATCAGCCGTCGGGTGGGCCTGAGGGAGAAGAGCCCCGCCCACCACTGGGCGGCGGAGAGGAACCGCTTCATGGTCGCGTACTGCCGGCGCAGGAGGCCGAGGTCTCCGCGGGCGAGGTACTCGGCCCAGGGGACGAGGATGCAGGAGTCCCCCCAGCACGAGGTGGCCATGACGGGCCAGCTGTCACCGGCCCGGGGCACGACCATGGGTATCCCGCCGCCCCGTCCCTGCTCGGCGGTGACGTCGCGCAGCCACTTGTCCAGGAAGCGGCTCATGTCGAAGTTGTAGCTGGCGGTCGAGGCGAACACCGTCAGGTCTCCGGTCCATCCCTGGCGCTCGTCCCGTTGCGGGCAGTCGGTGGGGATGTCTACGAAGTTGGACCGCCCACCCCACCGGATGTTCTCGTTGAGCTTGTTGAGCAGCGCGTTCGAGGAGGTGAACGTGCCGGTGCTGGGGATGTCGGAGTGCAGCACGAGGGCGGTGAGCTCGACGTCGTCGGGGTCGATGCCGGTGAGACCGACGTACCGGAATCCCATGTAGGTCAGTCGCGGCGAGTACTCCTGCACTCCGTCGGCGCAGATGTAGGTGGCTGTCGCCTTCGCGGTGCGCAGCGACGTGGTGAACAGCTCGCCGTCGACGAGCACCTCGGCGTGGCGGAAGGTGGCGATGTCGCCGCGTCGGCCGGAGATGCGCGCGTGGATGACTCCGGCGAAATTCTGGCCGAAGTCGTACACGGCCTCGCCGCTCGGCGAGGTGGTGACTGCGACAGGATGCATGACCTGCTGGGCACGCACGGGCGCTCCGTAGTCGGCGAGCAGCCGAGGGTTGCCGCGAGGTCGGGTGGTGTCGGCCCGCTTCCACGTCCGCGCGGATTCGTCGACGGTGGCGTCGTAGGTCTCGCCGTCGTACCACTCGGCGGCGGTGAAGGGCCCGTCGGTGGATACCGCCCACGAAGGCCCGGTGGCGATGGTCTCGACGGTGCCGTCGGTGTACTCGATGTGGACCTCGCAGAGGAACGCCTGCCGGTCGGCGCTGATCTTGTTCTTGCGCTTGTAGTTGAACGAGCCGACGGCCCATCCGCCGGCGACCGTCGCGACGAGCGTGTTCCCCTCCTGCTCGAGCCCCTCGGTGATGTCATGCGTCTGGTACTGGATGTGGTGGCGGTAGGAGGTGAGCCCGGGCGCGAAGTAGGCGTCGCCGACCTTCCTGCCGTTGAGGTCGAGCTCGTAGATCCCGAGCGCGGTGGCTTCGAGCCACGCCCGCCGCACCTCGCTGCGCGGCACGAAGGTGGTGCGGAACTGCAGCGGCGTCGGGGAGCCGGTCTTGCCGACGCGGTACGAGCGGTCGGTGATCCACTCGCCGGCCCACGGCGTGGCCAGGCGGCCGGTGGCGAACGAGACCGTCGCCGTGGCGGTGGCGCCGCTCGTGCCGGTGGCGCGGACGACGACGGCGTAGGTGGTGAAGGGCTCGAGAGGCCCGCCGTAGACGATGCCGACCTGGTCGGTGGTCTCGATCGACCAGTCGCCGGACGAGACCGTGGCGTGGGCGAGCGCCTCGCCCGGCTCATCCGACGTGAGGGTGAATGCGATGGTGGGCCGCTCGTCGACGACGGCGCCGTGCTCGAGGTTGTCGATGCGCAGGGAGGAGATCTTCATCGTTTCCTTGTGGTGGTCAGAGCGCGCAGCGCCATGAGGGGATGACCCGTCGCGAGGAGCTCGAGCGCTCGAGCGACGTCGTAGGGGAAGGTGCCGCCCGACGACATCGCAAGGGATCGGGGTGACGAGTTGGGCATCATGCGCAGCACGAAGTAGGTGTTCTTCACGCGTGCGTCCCGGTCGAGTGACGGGGGTAGCGCGAGCGCCGCGCGGTAGTCCTTCCTGACGGCACGGATGATCCCACCGCCGACGAGCCGGCCCAGCAAGGTGGCCCTGGCGTCGGCCAGGCGCGTGTTCATCCGCAGTCGTCGCGCATCGTAGGTGTCCACGACCGGCCGGCCGACGAGCTGCTCGAACGATCGCGGCACCGTTCTCGGCGGTCGCGCGTAGTCGACGTCCACCTGCGCGGGGTAGGGCGACCTCGAGGCCGCGCCCTCCGCGATGGCGAGCGAGGCGGTGAGCCGGATGTCGGCTGCCGACGCGGCGACGTGCACGTCGTAGCGTCCACGCTCCAGCACCCAGTCGTGGGCCGTGGCGTCCCAGTACGACAGGTTGGCGACGGGGAACGCGATGCGAGCCCGCGCGGTGGCACCCGCCCGAATCTCCAGACGTGTGAACCCCCGCAGCTCCTTCGCCGGCATGAAGACCGCGCTGTCGGGATTCGCGACGTACACCTGCACGATCTCCGCGGCATCGACATCGCCCGAGTTGGCGACGGTCAGGCTGACGACCACGGTGCCGTTCTCCACCGCGACCTCGAGGTCGGAGTAGGTGAAGGTCGTGTAGGTCAGGCCGTGCCCGAAGGGGAAGGCGACGTCCGTGCCGGCGGCATCGTGGAAGCGGTAGCCCACGTAGACCGACTCGTAGTAGCGGGCGAGCGCGGCGCGGTTGAAGTCGTCGAACGCACTGGAGTCCTCGATGCGGCGAACCCATGTCTCAGCGAGCTTGCCGGAGGGGCTCACGTCGCCGAACAGCAGGTCGGCAGTCGCGTTGCCGCCGTTCATACCGGGGAGGTTCATGGTGAGCACGGCCGCGAGGCGATCGACCATGGGCAGTTCGACGACGGACCCGGCGAACAGGACGAGCACGACCTTGGCACCCGTGTCGAGGATCGCGTCGAGCAGCTCGACCTGCCGCTCGCCGAGCCGCAGATGCTCGCGGTCGAAGCCCTCGCTCTCTTCGAAGTCGGTGAGCCCGCCGAAGAAGAGGACCGTCGCTCCCGTGCGGGCCGCATCGACAGCTGCCGCACGAAGCTCGGGCGTGGTGGTTCCGTCGAGGGCGCGGTACCCGGGCTCGTACCGGTACCGGATTCCGCGGCGGTCGAAGGCGGCGCGCGGGGACACGACCGTCGGAGGGGTGATGAGCGACGACCCGGCGCCCTGGAACCGCATGGCCTCGAAGAACTCCCCGACCACCACGAGGTCGGTGTCAGCGCGGTCGAGGGGGAGGGTGCCGTCGTTCGTGAGCAGCACGGCCCCCTGCCGGGCGACCTCCTCCGACAGGTCGGCGTGCGCGCCGGCGTCGTAGGTCTGCGGACCCGTCGCGGCAGGGTGCCGGGCGACGAGGTCCAGCACGCGCTGCACGGAGGTATCCACGACCGCCGCGGACAGGGTGCCGTCGGCGAGGGCGTCGATGATCGCCTCCCGGTTGTGCGCGACCCCGCCCGGCATGTCGAGGTCGGTGCCGGCCCGCAGACCCGCCACCCGGTCGTCGGTCGCGCCCCAGTCGGTCATGACGAGCCCGTCGAATCCCCACTCATCGCGCAGGATTCGCGTGAGGAGGTCGTGGCTCTCAGACGCGAACACCCCGTTGAGCCGGTTGTACGAGCACATGAGCGTCTCCGGTCGTGCATCCTTGACCACGCGCTCGAAGGCGCGCAGATAGATCTCCCGCAGTGCCCGCTCGTCGACGACGCTGTCGCCGACGAAGCGGTAGTTCTCGTTCGAGTTCGCCGCGAAGTGCTTCACGGAGGCGCCCACACCCTCCGCCTGCAGCCCCTGCACGAACGCGGATCCGAGGGCGCCGGCCACGAGGGGATCCTCGGAGAAGTACTCGAAGTTGCGCCCGCACAGCGGACTGCGCTTGATGTTGATGCCCGGCCCCAGCACCACATCCACCCCGAGGGCCCGTGCCTCCCTCGCGATCGCCGCCCCGACGCGGCGTGCGACATCGTCGTTCCACGTGCTCGCGAGGGTCACCGCCGGCGGGAACGCGGTCGAGACCTCGTTCTCCCCGATCGCAAAGCCGCCTGCTGCCTCACGCACCTTCCTCACGCCGTGCGGTCCGTCGGTGATGAAGAGCGACCGCACGCCGGGTGCCGGGTTGGTCTGCCAGGCGTCGACTCCCTCGAGCAGCAGCACCTTCTCCTCCGCCGTGAGCTCGGCGGCGGTCACAGGGGCTTCTGGCTGGGGTTTCACGGGTGCGCCCTATCGGACCGAGCGGATGCGCTGCACGACGAGGCCGCCCGCGAGCACGAGGGCTGCAGCGACGATGTAGAGCAGGGTGTAGTTCTTCTGGTCACCGTTCGCGCCGATCAGCAGCACGCCGGAGGCCGCGAGCGGCCCGAGCGCCTGCGGGATCGAGGTGGCGAAGCCGGTGATCCCCATGAAGCGGCCGGCGTCGGTCTCGCGCTCGGGCAGCACGTCGAGCAGCAGCGCCTGGTCGACCGCGGCGAACATCCCGATGCCCGCGGAGACGATGAGCGACCCGGTGATGATCGCGGGAATGCCCGGACCCAGGACCATGATCATCATGCCGAGCGCCATGAGGGCGCCGCCGGCGAGGACGAAGATGCGGCGCCGCTTGAGCCGGTCGGAGAGGAACCCGCCCCCGAGGGCTCCCGCGGTCGTGGCGAGGACGCCCGCGCCGCCGAGCGCGGCGATGATGCCCGCGACCTCGGCGACGGTGACTCCGAGCCGCGAGGCGAAGAAGAAGGCGGTGAAGGTGGTGTTGAGCGTCAGCCCGCCGTAGAACAGGAACCGGCCCAGCCAGTTGAGCGAGAAGTCCGGGTATTTGGCGGGGTTGTAGAGGTACTTGCGGAGCACGCCCGCGACACCGATCGCCTCACGGGGCAGTGCTCGGGCGTCGGCCTCGTGCACGAGCAGCACGAACAGGCTCACGAGGATCACTCCCACCGCGCCCGGGATCAGGAACAGCAGAACCGCGTTGCCGGTCACCCCGAAGGTGGCGATGACGCCGAACACCGGGGCGACCTGCGTGGCGAAGCCGGTGAGCCCCGCGACCTTGCCGCGCTGTGATTCGGGCAGGCGGTCCGCGGTCGAGATCTGGAGGTTGCTGAGCACCGTCCCCCAGCCCCACTGCGCGAGCACCCATCCGAGCCCGAGCACGACGATGGACGGAGCGAGGGCCATCACGAGCAGGGAGACGACGCCGACGACCATGCCGCCGACCATGAACGGGCGACGGCGCCCGAAGCGGGTTCGGGTCCGGTCGCTCCAGATGCCCATGAACGGGGAGGTCAGCATCACGAACAGGGCACCGGCGCCGGTGATGTAACCCAGGTACTCCTCGTGGCCGGGGGCCAGCTCGGCAACGCGGATCGCGAGGGATATCGCGATCGGGGTGATGAAGGCCATGAAGACGCCGAACTGCGCCAACACCATGAACCAGATGTAGCGGGCGTTGACCTTGGGCAGCTCGACCTTCCCGTCGGCCGTGGCAAGTCCCTCCGGCGGCACCGGCAGGGTGGCGGGTGCGACGCCCTCGGGCGAATCGGACGTGTTGGTCATGGTGACTCCATTGTCGAGAACGAGGATGCGCACAACCGCGCGTGATGGATAGTAGAACGATTCAACTTGCGCGCGCAAGTAATTTCGCTTGCGCGCGCAAGGTATCGTGAGATCGGACGAAGGGCGGGGCATGGCGAAGGGGCAGGTGACCGCGGCCGATATCGCGCGATCGCTGGGGATCTCCCGCGCCACCGTGGGCTACGTGCTCAACAACACCCCCGGTCAGACGATCTCCGAGACCACGAGCCAGCGTGTGCTCGAGGAGGCCAAGCGCCTCGGGTACCGTCCCCACGCTGCAGCCCGGGCGCTCGCCAGCGGTCGCAGCCGCATCGTGCTCCTCGTCCTGCCAGACTGGCCCCGCGACCACAGCCTGCAGAGCCACCTCGACCAGGCGGGCGCCGCGCTCGACGATGCCGGCTACTCGCTCGTGACCATGACCCAGAGAGCCGGGAGCCACGCGCAGCCCCTCTGGGAGACGCTCGCTCCCGACGTCGTCCTGGCGATGGCCCCGCTGACCGAGGACGAGGTGTCCCGCATCAGGGACAGCGGCGTGAAGCACCTCATCTCGCCCGACCCCGTCGAGCACGAGGTCGACGAACAGCACCTGGGGTTCGCCGACGGACCCCGCCTCCAGGTCGAGCACCTGCTCGCCAACGGTCGACGCCGGCTCGCCTACGCGGGCTCCACCGACCCCCGCCTCGCCGACCTCGTGGAGATGCGAAGGCGCTCCGCGGACGCCGTGCACCGGCTCATGTCGACGGCGAATGTGGACAGGGCCTCGGTCGCGGACGTCGTGCGGGGTTGGGTGGATGCGGGAGTGGACGGCGTCGTCGCGTACAACGACGACGTCGCCGCCCTCGTCCTGGGAGCCGCGCTGCGGGCAGGCGTGGACGTGCCGGCGCAGCTCGCGGTGGTCGGACACGACGACGCACCCCTCGCCGAGCTGTTCGTGCCCGGCATCACGAGCATCCGCATCGACACCGTCGGGCTCGGGCGGTACCTCGCGGCCCTCGCGCTCAGCGCCGCCGAGCCGTCGGCTTCCGCGGTCGAGCGGCCGGAGGCCGTGGCATCCCTGGTGGTCAGGGAGACGTCGGTCGAGACCGACTAGCCGATCGCGGCCGCGACGACCCGCGCCATCCGCTTGCGGATCACGTGGTCGCCGCCCTCGACCCGATGGGCCGTCACGCGACGCATCGACTCCGCGAGCTTGATGCCTGCGGGCGCCAGGAAGGGGTCGATCGACCCGTAGACGAGATCGATCGGCGCCCGCACGCGCGCCAGGTCGGAGACCGTGGTCTGGGACTCGATCGCATGCTCGAGCGAGAGCACGAAGGGCGTCCAGTTCCGTTCCGACACCTCCAGCAGGTTCTTGATGGGCGAGAGCCGGGCGAGGCCGGCGGCCGCCCGCATCGTGAACTGCTTGTTGGAGCGCAGGTAGTCGTACACGCGCAGGTAGGCGCCCAGGGCCGCCCGATCACGCCAGTCGCCGACCGCGTCGGGGGTGACGTAGACCGGAGGGCTGACCACGACGAGCTTGCTGACCCGGCGCGGCCTGGTCGCCGCGATCCGAATGGCGATCAGCGCGCCCATCGAATGACCGACGAGCACCACGGGATGTCTCACCTTGAGTCGTCGGAGGGTGCGCAGTACCGCCGCCGCGTGCTCCTCCAGCGAGTACGTCGCGCCGTCGGGGCTGGGCGAACTTCCGAAGCCCAGCAGATCGAGCGCGATGACCCGGTGGTCGTCGGAGATCAGCGGGATGACGTTGGCGAAGGTGACGTACGAGGAGGCGATGCCGTGCAGCAGCACGACCGGCGGGCCCGAACCCTCATCGACGGCGACGTGCAGCACGGGCGCTCTGCGGAACCATCGCATGAGGACAGGGTATCGGGAGGCCGGGAGGGGCTTCGCGTTCGCCCGGGCACACCAATCAATCAGGGCGTGGGTTAAACGAATCAGGGCGTCACACGTAGCGCCGCGGCGGTCGCATGCACCCCAGATCAAACGGTTAGTCGCTCCGCCACCGGTACGCGGCTCATAAGCGAGAAATGGTCTCGAAGCCACCGTTGGAGTTCTTCGGGCATCGGCCTAAGCGCCGAGAGCGCCATTTCTGTAACCCAAGCTATCTCCGCGTCGGACAAGTTCTCTGTGAGCACTGATGAGGACACCGGTGCTAAGCCATGGGGGCCTGAGAGTAGTTTGAGGGCATCCGCGACGGATCTAAGTGTCCCCGGGTCTCCGATTGGCGATGTCGCCATCTCTGCGTCAAAGCCGTCCCATGATGGCACCGAGCTTCCAAGCAGTTGGTCCCCGGGTCGGGGCTTCACCGTGGCAAGGGCGCGGACGCTCAGGTCAGCGGAAAGCTCGTCAAATAGCTTCTGGAACTCACGTATTGCTGCTGTGAACGTGGCTAGAGACGTGGTCGATTCCACCAGAGCGTCCCTTAAACCTCCCGCGACGACGTTGTGCTGTTCGTCGCCGAGAGCGGCGTATCGCAACATCGTTCGCGCAACCCAGGGCAATTCGGTAGTGGCGGGCTCCAGCAGAACGCGCATGCCAATGACCCCTAGTCGACGGGCGTATTTGGGGTAGCTGTTCGACATCCCGTCCTCGATGAGATCGAGAGCGAGTCGTGGCGCGATCGGCACGATGCGACCAAGGCGTTCTGGCGCGTTGTCGTCGACCTCCTCAATCAGCTTCAAAAGGGACGCTCGCCGGTGCTCTTGGAACGAGCTGAAAATCCCGCCTGCAGCAAAGATCCAAGTGTTCCGCCAATGAGGGCTGGGCGCGATGACTCGAAGGTTCTGATCAACCAGCTCGGGCTCGCCTGAGATAAGTAGTCGCCCCGCCATGAGCTCTTGAATAGATCGCACATCAAAGCCCATGCCGCTGTCGTCGGGACGGGACGCGATCAGGACCAAGCGGTGTGTGGCCGCGGTGACGATGTCCTCGAGAAGACGACGGTCCTTGCCGTCAGGTTTGAAATCGGCTTCAGCAAGTACGCGCGCGGTGAGCCCACGAAGGTCTTCGATTCCTAGCGACGCGTCAGCTTGTCCGAGAATCTCGCTCCGGCATTGTAGCTCGAAGCCCACAACTTCATGAAGCCGTTGGATATGCGGTTCGTAGTCCTGAAGGATCCGGGCAAGCGTGCCTGGCTTGCTGCGTTCGCGTCGGAACACGGCGTCGTAGTAACCGAAGAAGAGTCCATGTCTGTCCGGAGGCAATCGACCCGTCTGGTCGATGATGAACGTGAGCATCAAGACTTGTAGGGGTGTCCGGAGAAGGTCCTTGAGGCTCTCGTCCGAAGCAGCATCGTGCAGCCTACTGACCACCCTTTGGATGCGCTCAGCGTCAGCGCCGTGGCGCATTCGCACGACCCGCTCCGCGTACTCGAGCGCATGACGACTAGACAGGTACCCGAGATCGATCCGCCGGAACATGTGAGGGGCGATATCGTCGTAACCCATCGGACGCGTGGTGACGACGATCAGCAAGTCGGCCCGCTCGGCCTCGGCTTCATTCGCCAGCAGAACGATTTGCTCAAGAACTGTCTTGCGCACTTCGGGATCGGTGACCTCATCTAGTCCGTCCAGAAGGACGAGACAAGGCCACTGACGCATCCAAGAGTTGAGCGTCTGCGCTGTGAGAGTTCGCTCATTCCAACTCTTCGAGATTTTCGCCGCCGCCCAGCGAATTAGGGAGTCCCCGTTGATGGCACTCTCGTGGGCGTATTCCGCAAGATCGAGTCGGATCGGCCATCGAAGGTTTCGCGGAGGCTCCACGTGCATCCCACGAAGCGCCTTGCGGGTTCCGTCAACGACCCGTTGGTGCTCTTTGCTCAAGTCCTCCGCACCCTGCAACATCGCCGCTCGGAACGTATGGACGAGGAACTTCGAGAGCGTCGTCTTGCCGTTTCCCGGAGCCCCGGCGACGACTAGATGCCGCGGCCCTTCATCAGGCGTGAAGCCCGGGCGAAGCACCCGCTGGGCGTGGTTGAGGAGATACGTGAACGCGGAAGCTGTCGATTCCTCGGAGACGATCGGCAGATCGATGACTACCTCATGGACCGGCATGCCGCGGGTGTCACCTCCCGCGTCGTCGAAGTACACCAGGCCATCGCCCGTCGCCAGTTGCGCTCGAGCATGAGCCCTCAGCGCGGACTGGAGCTCCTCCGCGGGAAGGTTTTCTGTGAACTGAGCGACGTGGGCCAATAGGTCCTGCGGGGTGAAGAAGGCTTTGAATCCGGACCGCACACCGTCGTAAGCCAGGAGCAGCGCATTGATCTGGTTCCTATCCCAGATCTTCCAACCCTTGATTCGTTGTACGCGGGTGAGACGGTTGAGCCTGTCGCTCCTAGCGCCCTCGCCAATGTCCCGGGAGCTGTCCGTGAGCTTGTCGATGTAGCGAGCGATGTTTGAGCGTATTCGATCGTGCCCACCTGACTCAGGGAACGGCGTGAGTGGAACGTTGGTCACCACGACCAGGTAGTCCGGAACCTTTCGACGACTCTGAGGGTCTGCCCACGCGTCGAGCTCCTTCTTTATCTCGGCCCACAGCCAACCAGCATCATCATCAGGCCGTGGCGAAATGCGGTCTTTCCGCTTTACCTGGAAGACAGTTCGCCCGTCCCAGGATTCCGTTGAGGCATCTCCCTCGACAGCCTTCCAGCGGAGCGTGCCATCTACGTAAAGGTCGCGTCCTCCGTCTGGTCCGGCGCCCATGAGTTGCACGGCCGGTCCGAAAGCCGCAATCGCTAGGCCGCCAGCCAGCTCTTGGAATCCGACCGGACCAAGCTGCTCGAGGTCTAGGTTCATTGGGTCTCACGACCCATAACTTCGCTTACGTAGGACAACGCGTCTGCGTAGATGCCTCTCCCCCAATAGAGCGAGGTGATCGGCGACCTTCCAAGCTCGTTATCGAACACCGCTCTCAGAGGATTAGGACCGGGTCCGAAGTAGGGAGCGGCTGTCACAGATGGAAATTGATGAGCGGTGCGATCGATCACATACTGAAGTCGACCTTCCTCGACAAGCTCAACCCACGTGTGTGTTGCTCCGCTCGATCGACTTGAGTTCCATGTGATGTCCCACTCGCCGAAGCCCCGCTCGAGCAACGTCCCGGCGATCACGTACGAGGCGAAGTCACATGAGCCGTGAGGCCAATCGACAATCGCATATCCGACGGGGCCGTCCCACGTGCGGAACGCAGCGACAGCACGGTTGCTGAGTTCAATCACGGCTGCCTCATCCATTGGGGTCAATGTAACAGCGCCGACTGACGAGGTGAGTGTTTGTCTCACCAGTTCGGTGGTGGGAATCGACGGATTCGCCTGAGTAAAGTTCGTCGGGTGGAAGCCGCCGCCAACGCTGAAGAGCCAGAGCGTCTGTCGGCGTCCCTCCTGACGATCGCATGCGACGAATCCGGGAGCGAAGGCGAAAACATCATGGGATCTCGCGATCCACTATTTGTCCACGCGAGCACAAGCGTCGGTCTCGATTTCGCTGAGGAGCTGCTCGCTGACTTCCGGGCGAGTACCCGGTCACAGGCGCCCGAGATCAAATCCAAAACGGCACTTCGTGCTGCGAACCGACCGGCACTTCTGAGAATGCTCGCTGCCGTTGGCTCTAGCGGGAACATCTATTTGCTTGAGAAACAATTCTTCATGGCAGCGAAGCTCGTCAACACTCTCATCGCCGAACCAGCCGCCGAACTGGGAATGGACGTGGCGGGCGCTGGACAAGGTCGGCAATTCGCGTCCATGCTCCACGAGAGAGCGCCTCAAGCGCTCGGTGATGAATCATGGCGAGCGCTTCTCGAGTCCTTCAACGACCTCATCCGTCTGCACGCGAGGAAGGGTGACTCTCCACCCGCGCCACACGTGTTCCTCGACCACTTGCGGTCCGCCCGCGGACGATGCGATGACAGAGTGGTTGGCGAGATTCTCGAATGGATTTGGCAGTTCCGGGACCACGTCTCTAACTACTCCGACACAGACCAACGCTCCCGATTTCGAGAGTTCGATCCGATGTTCGGCACTCTCACGTCGATTGCGATGACCTGGACCGTTCGGGTCGGGGACGTTCCCATGGAGTTTCTCGTCGACGAGTACAGCACCCTCGACGCGACAACGATCACCATGATCAAACAAGCGGTGTCCGAGCCGCTCAATCTTCGCGGGGAGGCGCTCCCGAGGAGCAACCTTCGAGACATTCGATCTATTGACTCCAGGCACGATGCTCGGGTGCAAGTGGCAGACGTGCTCGCGGGAGTCGGTCAGGAGATCGCACGAATGGCTTATGCGGGCGTCTTGGATGACGACCTTCAGAATGCGACTCGGGAAATGCTTGACGGGAACGGGATGTGGGCGGACGATTCCGCTCTCGACCTATTGTGGGAGTCGAATGTTCCCGAGTATTTCAAGGCGTGGCGAGCTAGGCATTCCCCCTAGGAGACTTTGGGCCTTCGCTTCCGTGACCAGGAGCTCGGCGACGGCATGTTCCCATTCACAACGATTGTCGCGACCAGGGACGGCGCTTCCGGGTTACGCATTCCGTGTTGCTCGGGGTAGAGCTCGAAGATGTAGTTCTCCGGGGTCCCGACCGGAAGCTCTTTCGCGCTCATATCCAAGATGGCGAGGATGGCGAGCCGGCTACCGTCTGCAGCTGCGTATTGAGTCGCTTGCCCCATGTATTTGGGGGCCGTCTCTTTGGAGACCGCGACGTACCGCTCTACTTTGAGCTCCGCAGTGATGCGATCGTGCCGAATATCAAGGAAGCCGAGTCCAAGTGGCGTCCCCTGCACGACTCGCCCCTGCAAGGCGGGGTCGGCCATGAGGCCCTTGAAGAGGTCAGCCTGAAATTTAGACTCGCGAACCTTCTGCCCGCGCTTGTAATCCTTGTCCCATGTCATTCGCAGTCCGATCCTGCAGATAGCGGTGAATAGGCGGCAAAAGCTCTGGATATCCTCGTCGTCGAACCCAGCATCGGGTAGGCGGCCGTAGAGCTCGAGAAGGCGCTCGTCGAAAACGGGATACGCAGTAAGAGCGTCTCGACTGGAATCGAACGGTCGAATCCGGATCTGAGCGTGTCCAGCGACGTTCAAGCGCCGCCGTACTGGCTCCCCGTTGATGGACCCTGTCCACCAGAGGGCCACGAGGAAGGGCGGAGCCGACTGCCCGCTCGGAAGGCGGAAGTTCAGCAATATCGTCGCCGTTCCCTTCAATCTGGTGGAATCATCCAAGTCGCGCTTGGTCCAGGAGTATCGGGGCATGGAGATGGCGTCGTCGTCGAACTGACTTATGAACTCGAGCTCCAACGAACTCGCCCAAAGTGGCCACTCGCCAGGAAGCACCTCAGTGCCGAGCGAGTAGACGGTATTTGGCTTCAGGACCATCGGACCAGTGATCTGTTGGTTGTTCACCGAGACGAACACCACACCGACGTCCGGAACCTCCGCAGGGGTCGACGCGTTAGCGCGTCTATCGGACCGTCGCTCGAAAGGACTGCCCGCGATGATCTGAAGCGGCACGGGGAGCCCCGTCCAAGACTCCAATAGGGCATCAACGCCTGAACCGTCTTCCAAGGCCTGCACGGCCTTGGAAGCTTCGAGCACGAGTTTGCCAATCGGGTCGTTCTCCGGCAATTGGGCGAGGAGCTCTTTTGACAGCGACTGCGCCGTACGACGAGCCGCGCGTCGAGCGGTGTCAGCAGAGTCTGCGTCGCCGCGGTGCTCTGCAGCGTCCATCTTGAGGAGATGACCACCGGCGATAGCGAGGCTGGCGATGGCTCTGAGATATGCCGACGTCGGCGTTCGTCGCTGCGAGGCGGAAGCGAGTGTCTTGCCCAGCCGCGCGAGGGCCGACGACCGCATGTCGATACGGTCAGGAATGTCTGCAGCACCATCGCTGGATACGCCCTGAAGCGTTTCCCGGATCTGCCTGCGGACGACAGTCTGATTGTAGAGGTCCGCGAGATACTTCACTTGGTGAGTCGGAGGAGCTTCGGGCGGATCGCCCGGAAGGTTGAGTTCGTGCCGAATCGCACTGGCGACGAGAGCGAAGGCTTTTCGTTGAAGGTCAATCGCTTCATGATCAGGCAGCCGAGCCGTCAGCCCATTGACGAGCTCGAGAGCGTCCGCGCTGCGCCCCGCACGCCAGGCTACTTCGACCACTTCGAGACTCGACCATGCAGCCTCGAGTTCGAAGGATGCTGCGGCGGCGCTGAGCTGCGACAGCTCCAGGTCGACAAGCCCAGGTCCGACTTTTAGTAGATCGACCGCCTCACGATCGTCGTGATTGTTGAAGCGGTCGTTAATGCTGGGATCCTCGAACTGCCGGAGTCGCAGGGCCGCCATCTGACGTGACTGCGCAAGTTCTTCGGACCAAGGAAATCGCAGGACGTCACGAAGGTCGTAGCCATCGAGATCCCCGGCACGCACGAGCGCAATTCCCTCGGACGTCTTTAGCGTATCCCCGAGCTTTTTCGCCAACCGGAACGTTGCTCGGATGGCGGGGAGAAGGAGTTCGCCTTCGTCCCCGGTCGCAGGAAGACTGGCACACAGCCGAAGCGAGTATACGAATAGTCGGCGACGACCATCTTCAGTCCAGTTCATCGACACGGCCGCTTTCAACATCGCCTTGATGACGACAAGGTGTGCGTCAGCGAGCAACGCAGGAAGCAAGTCTTCTAGTGTCGACGGGAGCGGGTGCTTCGCGTGAATCTCTGACCATGCTTCGATCGCCCGAGCCGTGGTGGAAACGTCTTCGCTCACCAGGTATGTGTGCAACTGAGGGACGATCGTGCGCAATACCCCTGGACGAGCGCCGTGGCTCGCACCGATTCGGCCGAAAAGGGGAACGATGTACCACGCGAGGTTGTCCCTCGACTTGTCGGCGTCGTTGTTTCGGTAGTCGTCGATCAGGGCTCTCAACGATGCCAAGACGACCACCGGATCTTCAGCAGCTGCCTGTTCAACCGCGGTGAGGAGGCACCGCACGACAACTCCGAACGCCTGCACGCGCGACATGTCCTCGAGTCCAGTGAGCACGCTCGGTGCTGTGGAGTCCTTCGTGATGAGGGGGCTGATCTTCTTCACGGACATCGCATTAAGGGCGGCCAGGACGCCGCCTAGGAACGCATCGCGGTGTTCGAATGCCCACTTGGCGTCCTCTTTTGCGAGATCTTCGATGAGTTGCCCAGCGTCCGCCGCAACCTCCGCACCCCACCGTCCTGCTGTCATGCTCATCGCGACTTGTAGCATCTGATCTTTCAGGGCGATTGCGGTCTCAACTGACACCTTCAAATCCTTGGAGTTGAACCAGCGCCCCTTGTCGGCAACGATCCGGTCGAGTTCACGCCAGATGTTGAACAAGGCTTCTCGCTGCTCGTTGGAGCACCAAGCACCCGTCGCGTCGAGAAGGGCCGGCACGTCGCCGACCTTCAAAGCGATCGCGAGACCCAAAGTTCCCGAGACCTGACTAGACGGATAACGGTCGTACATGTCGCCGGCAACCAACACGTTTCGGACTAGAGCGGGGAGCATCTTCTCGGCCAGCTTTGGGTGCGAGCGCAGGAGCTCCGCGATGGCCGCGCCAGCCGTCGCACGATCGAACTCCGCCAACTGACGTTCGGGTTTTGAAGCGCCTGAGCCGGGAGGCAGGATTAGGCTCGCCCCCACCTTCGGCCCTGGAAGCATCGATTCCAGAACGATCTGTAGGCGTGCGGGCGCCCTACCCGCTAGCAAGTGAAGGGCCGGAGCATTGGTCGACCTGCTCGGTACCAGATGTCCGACCGACTCGTAGCTCGGCGCAAACGCGACCTTCAACATCGACCGCGTGACGCTGTCGGAAAAGTGGGCTTCACTAGACAGGTCGGGGAATTGAACGAGGACCTGAGCTGCCTCAACGCTCCGTCCACGCCCGAGCACGACGAGCGAAAGCGCGACGAGTGTCTCCCGAAGCGAAGGTCTGGAAACGGCAACGATCCGGAGCGGTTCAAGCAACTTGTACAGTTTCTGCGTCGCAACCAGGTTCAGGAGCACACCGACGACGGATTCATCAAATGCGTCTGGCGCTCTCTCGGCGAGCGCAACAAGGCGAGCGCGCGCCGCCTCTTCCTCATCGCGACTCGGAGACGTTGATGGGTCTGGATCCAGTATGTCCAACGCACTCATGATTGAGACTCGCGAGGGGTTGGATGAAGCGTTGCCCGCCAACCGAGCTTTCGACCGCTGAACCCACTCCGCGCGAATCGCATCTGCCTCAGCGGCGGCGCGCGCTTCTGCTTCGGCGTTTGCGTGAGCCTGGGCCTCCATCACGGTCGCAAAAGTCGGCAGTCGTCCCGTCGGCTTTCGGAGGTCGCAACCGATGCAGTGCTCTTCGTAGAACGAACCGGCCACGAAGCCGAGGTCCATCCCACCCATGCTCCCGATAGCCTTCGGGCATCGGACACGGCGCATATTGATAGGGAGCCCGGTCTGCGCTTCGAGCATGCCGCGACCCCCGGCCTCGAAGAACTCCATGTGCTGGCAGTGGTCATGGCATAGCTGCATGATCTCGCGGTTCTGAATTCCGGTGGCGATTGCCGAATCAAACTGATCGTCCATGCCTAGAGCCATGTTCAGAGTGTGCCACCGACGTGCGACCCAAAGGGCGTCCCTTTGACTGGGTAGTGTGCGCCCTGGGTAACGACACTTCAGTCCGCTCTGCCCTTCCTCCCTATACCGTTTGATGGTGACCTTCTTCGACCCACGCCCAAGTCTCGCCACGGCCCTTGTCGGCCAGCCCGGCGTGTACGCATTGCTGATTGGGTCGGGCGTCTCGACGGGCGCGGGCATTCCAACTGGTTGGGAGGTCGTGGATGCCTTAGCCCGACGGGCCGCAGTGGCTGCGGGTTCAACGGTAGATGAGGGTTTCGATCCTTCGGGGTGGTGGGAAAGCCAAGGCAGCTCTCTGCCACTCGGGTACTCAAGCCTGCTGGGGGTGCTGGGCAGCACACCGGCCGCGAGGAGAGCGCTCCTCGCCCCGTTCTTCGTTCCTTCCGATGAGGAACGAGAGATCGGGCTCAAGGTCCCCGGCCCGTCGCACGAGGCAATCGCCTCGCTCGTCCAAAAAGGGCTAGTGAGGGTAATTGTGACAACCAACTTCGACCGTCTGCTCGAACGCGCCATCGAGGCGCAGGGCATCAGTCCGCAGATCATCACTTCGGACGCGATGATCCAGGGCATGGAGCCGATGCAGCACATGCAGTGCACGATCATCAAGCTGCACGGTGACTATGCGGGACTTAGTCAGCGCAACACCATTGACGAGCTAGCGAGCTATCCAACGCGCACCCGTCGTCTCCTGAGTCGAGTTCTAGACGAGTACGGCCTCATCGTGAGCGGCTGGTCAGGAGAGTGGGATCCTGCTCTGGTCGGAGCTCTCCAGCAATCCGCAAATCGACGATACCCGCTGTACTGGACGTCGCGATCGTCGCTCGGCGAGGTCGCTCAGTCCTTGACGACACGGTCGGGAGCTCACGTGATCGAGAACGTCAGCGCCGACGACTTCTTTCCCGATCTACTAAGCAGAGTCGAAGCGCTGGAGTCGATGACAAATGCTCCCGCGTCATTCAACCTTCTGCTGAGTCAGCTCAAGAGAGCCTTGCCCGATCCCGTTCGACACATCGAAGTACGGGACCTTTTTGACCGGCAACTCGACCAGCTCCGCAACTACTTTCGCTCCCGGCCAACTGCCCCAGCCGACAACAGTCGCGAAACTTGGGAATCGGGCTATACAGAAGTTGTGGCACGGAGCACCACGCTCGTCAAACTTCTCGTCGCCGGCGTTCACCTGGATCGCAATCGCGAACACACCGGGCTTTGGGTCGACATTATTCAAGAAGGGATGCGGGCGCGTGTCTCACCCGAAGCCGCATACAACCGGAGTTGGGACGACCTCCAACACCTGCCAGCGCTGCTCCTCCTCACCGGCGGCGTAGCGGCCGCGGTCGCCGCGGGCCACGACGACGTTGCCGCCGCACTGCTCCGACGACCGCGATGGACAGACCCGTTTCGGCCCACTGAGCCGCAACCCGCGTACTACGTGCTCAAAGAAACTCGAGTCCTTCAAAAGGACCCGCTGAACGCGGTCCAGGGCGCTTGGCAGTTCCCGGCAAGTCACTTTCTCGTTGAGACGATGGTTCCTCTGCTGGACGGACTCGCTAATGGCCCCCAGGACGCGCGCAGCCTCGTATACAAAGCGGAGTACCGGTTCGCGCTTGCCACGTCCCTGTTCAAGGAGCCACATCTGATCGGGCTCGCTGCGTCGGGCGAGTTCCTCTTCGAGAGTCCAGTGCCACACCAGAGGCCGGCCCGTGGCTGGGCAGCAGACTTTCAGAAGTTTGGTTCTCCGGAGCCATGGAGGATCGAGAGCGGCAAGAAGCGCGCTGCCTTCGCCGAAACGCTGGAGGAACTCAGCCAGAGGCTCGAGGCGATCACACCCTCGGAATAGACGCCTCCGCTTCGTCGAGGCGACGGTTTGCGGTCGGTAGCTCCGGCCCGAACTCGCTGAGATCAGAGGCTAGCGCTCGCTTCCCTCGGTCTCCAATGGAAACGCGTGGCAGCGCTGTTGGCGATGATCGACTAGAGCAACGGCTCATATGCGATCTCGTCTTTGAATCGGCGTTGCTCGAGCGGCAGCACGGCATCCAAGCGAAACGGCATGCTCAGCTTGGTGCTGAACTGCTGCAAGCGTGACATCTCGTCGGTCGAGCCCTCGATGTGGGCGATGACCCAGGCCGACAGCATGCAGCACGAGGCAAGGGCGTAGAGGACTTCGTGATCGCCGTCGCTCTCTGGCTTCAGCTTTAGGAACATCTCGCCGTCGTCATTCGAGTCAATCGCATCGAGGGCGGCCTGGTGCGTGACGTGCGTCACTTGCGACATGACCTTGTAGGTCGTGCGCAGGAAGGCGTTGTTATCCAAGGACTTGAACATCTCCGTGACCTTCGGGAGCTTCGCGCCTTGGAGCACGTGAGCCTTGTACTCGGCGACATGATCGGCGGCATCCGGGTCGGAGCTCTCTTCATAGAGAACCTGCGCGAGGGTGAACTGGTCCCACGTCCGTGAAACGCGGAACCGATGGAGTCCTCCCTCGACTAAGTGGGCCCATTGAGCCGTGACTGCGTGCTCGAGCGCCGACCGGACAAGGATCTGACCCTCATTGTTGAACCCTGCCTTCCGCAATCTCAAGTAGGACTGCGCCAGCCGGCGCACTCGATGAGCAACCCCGAACAGGAGGAGGAAGTCGTCGTCCATGCCGTCTGCAGGCAGGTACCGATCGCGCACTCGCGGTTCTTGCACGTACCGAAGGATGAACTTGAGAAGGTCCTCCTGCGAGGGCAATCGATCGCGCGCGGCAGGAGAAGGCATGGCCAATGATCCCGCTCACCTCCGACTCTGACGGCGGCAGCCAAATGAAGGGTGGGCACGAACGAGCCCCAACTTCCCAGCAATCACAAGGCCGAGAAGGTCCCTTCAGAAATGAAATGTGGGCAAAATGTGGGCAAAGAAAAAACAGGCCAGCCTGCATCCTTCAAGAAAATGCAGGTCCTGTTTTGAGTGGTGCGCCCGGAGGGATTTGACTCCCAACCCGAGCCGCCGGCCCATCGCGCGGCCTCACGCGGGTGCATCCTCATCGCAGGGCGCAATGGTCCGGACTGCGCGGGTCGGGGCCCACGAGCGGCTTCGCGTCCACCCGGGCGCACCAATCAATCAGAGCGTGGGTTTAACGAATCAGGGCGTCACACGTATGCGACGCCCTGATTGATTGGTGCGCCCGGAGGGATTTGAACCCCCGGCCTATTGATCCGTAGTCAATTGCTCTATCCGCTGAGCTACGGGCGCAGTCCTGTTGATCGAAACCAACCTGACAACTATACCAGTGCGTCGGGGGCCGCTTGTACCCTGTCGGCATGGCCACCTGGGACGACGTCGACCGCCTCGCGCGCGAGCTCCCCGACGTGGTCGCGGGCAGCGACACGAACGGCCTCAAGTGGGAGGTGCACAAGAAGTACTTCGCCTACGAGCGGCCCCTGCGCAAGCGCGATCTGGCCGAGCTGGGCGACGCGGCGCCCACGGGCGAGATCCTCGGGCTGCGGGTGGCCGACCTCGACGACAAGCGCGGGCTCATCGGCAGCAACCCCGAGGTGTTCTTCACCATCCCGCACTACGCCGAGTGGCCGGCGGTGCTCGTGCTGCTCGAGAAGATCGACGAGGAGCAGCTGCGCGAGGTCGTCACCGACGCGTGGCTGTGCCGCGCCCCGAAGCGGCTCGCCGCGAAGTTCCTGGCGGAAGCATGACAGCGCTCGACCGGTCGGGCTACACCCTCGACTTCGAGGATCGGTTCGCCGCCCTCGACGAGCGCCGCTGGCTGCCCTTCTACCTGCCCCAGTGGGCGAGCCGCGAGGCCACCCGCGCGCGGTACGAGACCGGTCCGGGGCTCACGCTCCTCATCGAGGAGGACCAGCAGCCGTGGGCTCCCCAGTACGACGGGCCGCTGCGGGTCACCAACCTGCAGACGGGCGTGCGGTCGGGGCCGCTCGGCAGCCACGACGGGCAGCTGCGCTTCAAGCCCGAGGTGGTCGTGAGCGAGGAGCAGACGACCGAGGCGCTCTACACCCCGACGCAGGGGCTCGTGGAGGTGCGGTCGAAGGCGATCGCGCAGCCCAACTGCATGGTCGCGCTCTGGCTCATCGGGTTCGAGGAGTCGCCGCACGAGTCCGGCGAGATCTGCCTCATGGAGATCTTCGGCAACGAGGTCGAGGCGGGCCGCGCGAGCGTCGGCATGGGCATCCACCCGTGGCACGACCCCGACCTCGTCGACGACTTCGAGAAGATCACCCTGACGGGCGACGCCACCGAGGCGCACACCTACTCGGTCGAGTGGATGCCCGGCCGCACGCGCTGGTACCTCGACGACCTGCTCGTGAAGCAGTCGGAGCAGGCGCCCGACTACCCGATGCAGCTCATGCTCGACGTCTATGAGTTCGAACCGGGCGGGCAGTACCCCAAGCGCTTCGAGGTGGAGTTCGTGCGGGGGTGGACGCGCACCGCCTAGGCTGTCCCCGGTACCACATGAGCTCCACATCCTCAGCGCCGAGCAGGGCGATGCCCGCCGCCCTCCTGCTCCTCACCGTGCTCGTCGTCGCGGCGACACTGCGCGCCTCCATCACGTCGGTCGGCCCCGTGCTCGGGCTGCTGAGCGCCGACACCGGCCTCGGCGAGAGCCAGCTCGGCCTGCTGGGCGCGCTGCCGCTCATCGCGTTCGCCGTCGTCTCGCCGCTCGTGCACGTCGTCTCCCAGCGCTTCGGCCCGGAGCGCACCGTGCTCGTCGCCCTCGTCGTGCTCACGGGCGCGACGGTGCTGCGCTCGGTCGCCGGCTGGGACGGCTGGCTGTGGGTCGGCACGGCGATCATCGGCGCGGCCATCGCCGTCGGCAACGTGCTGCTGCCGTCGCTCGTGAAGCGCGACTTCCCCGGCCGCACGGCCCGCACGACGGGCATCTACTCCGCAGTGCTGAGCGCGTTCGCCGCCATCGCGTCGGGCGTCGCGCTCCCCATCGGCGAGGCCTTCGGCTGGCGCATCGCCGTGGGATGCTGGGCGCTCCTGGCCCTCGTCGGCGCGATCATCTGGGCGCCGCGGGCGCTCCGCGCGACGACCCTGCCCGAGCCCCAGCCCTCCACGGCCGGCCGCTCCATGTGGACCTCGGCGACCGCGTGGCACGTCGCCCTCTTCATGGGCACTCAGTCCACGACGTTCTACCTGCTCGTCAACTGGCTGCCCACGATCGAGGTGGGTATGGGCGTCGCGCCGCTCGTGGCGGGGCTGCACCTTTTCCTCTTCCAGGTCGTCGGCATCCTCGCGGGACTCGCTGTACCTCTGCTCATGCGCGAGCGCGGCGACCTGCGGGCGGTGGCGGCAGGATGCACGGCCCTCATGCTCGCGGCGATGCTCGGACTGCTGCTCGCGCCGGCGGTCCCCCTGCTCTGGGTCGCCGTCGCGGGAGCCAGCTCCGGCGCCACCCTCGTCATCGCCCTCACCTTCATCGCGCAGCGGGCCCGCAGCACCGCCGACGCGGGGCGCCTCTCGGGCATGGTGCAGAGCGTCGGCTACCTGCTCGCGACGCTCGGCCCCATCGGCGCCGGAGTGCTGCTCGAGCTCACGGGCGCGTGGCAGTCCGCGGTGGTGGCGGTGGCCGTGGTCGCCGTGCTCCAGATCCTCACCTCACTGCTCGCGGGTCGGGACCGGTTCACCCACCCCGCGTGACGAACCGCACGGTCATCCCCTCGACGTCTGTGCCGTAGCTGAAGTCGTGGTTCTCGTGCGGCAGGATGCGCAGCTCGGCATCCTCGAAGGCCGCCGCGTACTGCTCGGCGACGCGCACGGGCACGAGCCGGTCGGAGTCGCCCTGCAGGATGAGCACGGGCCCGCGGTACTGCTGCGCCGTGCGCAGGATGGGCGCGTACACGCCGTACGGGGAGGCCGGCGCGAGCAGCACGAGCGACGCGATGTCGTCGGGGTGCGAGCCCGCGAGGCTCGCGGCGACGAGTCCGCCGAGGGAGTAGCCGAGCACGCTGATGTCGCCGGCGAACGGCAGCGCCTGCGCGTAGGCGAGCACGGCGTCGGCGTCGTCGAGCTGGGTCACGGCCGCATCCCCGAACTCGCCGAGGTCGCCGTCGCTCTGCCCCTGGCCGGTGAAGTCGACGCGCAGCGAGGCGACACCCGCGGCCGCGAGCTGCTCAGCCGTGCGGACGAGGTGCGGTTCGTCGCTCCAGCTCGCGTAGCCGTGCATCAGGATCATGACGGGCACCCGCTCCCCCGGCGCGAGGTCGGGCACCTGGAGCGTGCCGCGCAGGGTCACGTCGTCGCGCTGCACCGTGACCGCCTCGCTGTGCGCCGCCGTCGCCGAGGGCGTGCACCCGGCGAGGAGCAGGAGGGCGACGAGGGCGAGGGCGCGCACGCGAACAGGCTAGCGGCTGGGAGGATGGGGGCATGAGCTCTCCCGTCGACTTCGACTCCATCGGGATGGACCACCTGCGCGACCTCGGCAGCGTCAAGTGGTCGATGTTCCCGGGCACGATCGGCGCGTTCGTCGCCGAGATGGACTTCGGCACGGCCCCCGTCATCACCGAGGCGCTGCACACCGCGATCGACCGCAGCGCCTTCGGCTACCTGCCCGACGCGCTCTCCCACGCCATGTCGGAGGCCTTCGCCGCGTTCAGCGCGGAGACGTACGGATGGCACGTCGCCGCCTCCGACGTGCACCCCATCGCCGACGTGGTGCGGGGTCTCGAGTTCGCGATGGAGCACTTCTCGGCGCCGGGGTCGAAGGTCATCCTGCCGACGCCCGCGTACATGCCGTTCCTCGAGGTGCCCCGCGCGGCGGGCCGCGAGATCATCGAGGTGCCGATGCTCGAGGAGGACGGGCGGTACACGCTCGACCTCGACGGCATCGACGCCGCCTTCAAGGACGGCGGCGGGCTGCTCATCCTCTGCAACCCCTACAACCCCGTCGGGCGCGTGTTCTCCGCCGACGAGCTGCGCGCCGTGAGCGAGGTGGTCGCGCGCAACGGCGGGCGGGTGTTCTCGGACGAGATCCACGCGCCCATGGTGTTCGCGCCGGCACGGCACATCCCCTACGCGTCGATCACGCCCGAGGCAGCCGCGCACACCGTCACGGCGACCTCCGCGTCGAAGGCGTGGAACCTCCCCGGCCTCAAGTGCGCGCAGTTCATCGTGAGCAACGACGCCGACCGCGCCCTCTGGGAGGTCATCGGCCCGTTCGCCTCGCACGGCGCGAGCAACCTCGGGGTGATCGCGAACACCGTGGCGTACACGTCCGGGCGCGCGTGGCTCGACGAGGTGGTCGGCTACATCGACGAGAACCGCAGGGTGCTGGGCGCCCTGCTCGCCGAGCACCTGCCGCAGGCGAGGTACCACGCGCCGGAGGGAACCTACATCGCGTGGATCGACATGCGCGGCCTCGGCCTCGGTGACAGCCCCGCCGACTTCTTCCGGGAGCGGGCGGGCGTGAGCCTCACCGACGGCATCGCGTGCGGCGAGCCCGGCCGCGGCTTCGTGCGCCTGATCTTCGCGACGCCGCGGCCCATCCTCGAGACCGCGATCGCGCAGATGGCGGCGGCGCTCGGGGAGCGCGGCGCGGGCTAGCTCGCCGCGGTCACAGGAACCTGAGGATGTCGTCGACCGCCTGGCGGGCGTCCCCGAACAGCATCCTCGCGTTGTCGCGGAAGAACAGCGGGTTCTGCACGCCCGCATAGCCCGACGCCATGGAGCGCTTGAAGACGACGACGTTGCGGGCCTCCCAGACCCGTAGCACGGGCATCCCCGCGATGGGGCTCGCCGGGTCCTCCGCCGCCGCGGGGTTGACGGTGTCGTTGGCGCCGATCACGAGCACGACGTCGGTGTCGGCGAGCTCGTCGTTGATCTCGTCCATCTCGAGCACGATGTCGTAGGGCACGCGCGCCTCGGCGAGCAGCACGTTCATGTGGCCGGGCAGGCGGCCCGCGACGGGATGGATGCCGAACCGCACGGTCACGCCCTGCGCGCGCAGGCGCTGCACGAGGTCGGCCACCGGGTACTGCGCCTGCGCGACGGCCATGCCGTAGCCCGGGGTGATGACGACCGAGGATGCCCCGGAGAGCAGCTCGGCGGTCTGCTCCGCCGTGATCTCGGTGTGCTCGCCCTGCTCCTCCTCGCCCGACGCGCGCGGGGCCTCGATGCCGAAGCCGCCCGCGATCACGGAGAGGAACGAGCGGTTCATCGCCTTGCACATGATGTACGAGAGGTAGGCGCCCGACGACCCCACGAGGGCGCCCGTCACGATCAGCAGGTCGTTGTTGAGGAGGAAGCCCGCGGCCGCCGCCGCCCAGCCGGAGTAGCTGTTGAGCATCGAGACGACGACGGGCATGTCGCCGCCGCCGATCGAGGCCACGAGGTGCAGGCCGAGCGCGAGCGCGAGGATCGTCACGGCGATGAGCAGCCCGAGCGTCGGCGTGACCACGTACCAGACCGTGAGCGCGACGAACGCGACGAGCGCGAGCACGTTGAGCACGTTCTTGCCCGGCAGCGCGAGCGGCTTCGACGAGATGCGGGCCGAGAGCTTGAGGAACGCCACGATGGAGCCCGTGAATGTCACGGCGCCGATGAAGACCCCGATGAACACCTCGGCGCTGTGCACACCCTCGAGCGCACCCGGCAGCTCCGGGTGCGTGAGGTGGCCGTTCCAGCCGACGAGCACGGCGGCGAGGCCGACGAAGCTGTGGAGCAGGGCGATGAGCTCGGGCATCCCGGTCATCTGCACCACGCGTGCGCGCCAGAGGCCGATCGACGCGCCCACGATCACCGCGACGACCATGAGGCCGAGGCCGAGCGCCCAGCCGGGCTGCCCCCACGCGTCGCGCACGGCGAGCGAGATCGTCGCCGCGAGCGCGACGGCCATGCCCGTGACGCCGAAGACGATGCCGCGCCGGGAGGTCTCCTGCTTGCTGAGCCCGGCGAGCGTGAGGATGAACAGCACGGCCGCGACGAGGTACGCCGAACCCGCGGCCGAGGTGAGGAGGTCGCTCAACGCTGGACCCCCTTGGAGAACATCGCGAGCATGCGGCGCGTGACCGCGAAGCCGCCGAAGATGTTGATGGAGGCGACGAGCACCGCGACCGCGGCGAGCACCTGCACAACGGGGTCGGGTGTCGTGATCTGCAGGATGGCGCCGACCACGATGATCCCCGAGATGGCGTTGGTGACGCTCATGAGCGGCGTGTGCAGGGCGTGGGCCACCTTGCCGATCACGTAGAACCCGATGACCGTCGAGAGCACGAGCACCGTGAAGTGCCGGGGCAGCGGATCGGGGGCGACGGCGTTGACGACGAAGAGCGCGAGCAGACCGACGGCCACGAGGATCGCGGTGCGCACGGGCGACGCCTTCGCCGCGGGCTTCACCTCCGCCGCCACGACGGGCGCGGGCGGCGCCGCGGACACCTGCACGGGCGGCGGCGGCCAGGTGGTCTGACCGTCGCGCACGACGGTCACCGAGCGCTGCACGACATCGTCGAAGTCGATCACGAGGCGGCCGTCTCTGCCCGGGGTGAGCAGGGCGAGCAGGTTGACGAGGTTGGTTCCGTAGAGCTGCGACGCCTGCGCGGGCAGGCGGCTCGGCAGGTCGGTGTAGCCGAGGATGACGACGCCGTTGGCGGTCACGACGCGCTCCCCCGCGACCGACCCCTGCACGTTGCCTCCCTGCGCCGCGGCCATGTCGACGACGACGCTGCCGGGGCGCATGCTCGCGACGTCCGCGGCGGTGAGGAGCACGGGCGCCGGTCGGCCGGGGATGAGCGCCGTCGTGATGACGATGTCGACATCGCGCGCCTGCTCGGAGTAGATCTCGGCGGCGCGCCGGTCGTAGGCCTCGCTCGTCGCCTTCGCGTAGCCGTCCGTCGACTGCATCTGCTCGGCGACCTCGACCGGCAGGTACTGCCCGCCGATCGACTTGACCTGGTCGGCGACCTCGGGCCGAGGATCCGTGGCACGCACGATCGCGCCGAGGCTCGAGGCCGCGCCGATCGCCGCGAGCCCCGCGACGCCGGCGCCCGCGACGAGCACCTTCGCGGGCGGCACCTTGCCGGCCGCGGTGACCTGCCCGGTGAAGAACCGGCCGAACTCGTGCGCCGCCTCGACCACGGCGCGGTAGCCGGCGATGTTCGCCATCGAGCTCAGCACGTCCATCGACTGCGCGCGCGAGATGCGCGGCACGGCGTCGAGGGCGATCGCCGTGATCCCGCGGCCGGACAGCGCCTCGAGGAGGTCGGGGCGCAGCGCGGGCTGCAGGCTCGCGATGAGGGTGGCGCCGTCGGCGAGCAGGCCGATCTCGTCCAGGCTCGGGGGTGCGACCTTGAGCACGATGCCGGCCGACCACGCGGCATCCCTGTCGACGACACGCGCGCCCGCCTCGACGTACTCCGGGTCGGGGAAGGATGCCGCGGCGCCCGCCCCCGCCTCGACGAGCACCTCGTAGCCGAGGGCCACGACCTTCCGCACCGTCTGCGGGCTGGACGCGACACGCGCCTCTCCCGGACCCTCGCGGACCACGCCGATCGTGCTCATGCCACTCCTTCGTCGCACGGCCGCGTCGATGACGGCCGACATCAATGATTGTGGAGGCTGGGCGGGGGTTTGCCGTGGTGGGCGCGTTAAAGAATCCCGGGGTTTTCGATCCGGCGCGACTTCTAGGCCCGCTGCACGACCTTGCGCATCACCGTCTTGTTCTTGCCGATGCGCCGCTCGAAGGTGAACCCCGCCTCTTCGAACATGCCCCGCGTGACGTTGTGGAGGAAGGATGACGACACCCTCGTGCCCGGCTCGACGACGTTCGGGAACGACACGACCTCGCCGCCGCCCGCCTGCGCGATGAGCTCGAGGGCGCCCTGCAGGGCCTCGAGCGCGACGCCCTGCCGCCGATGGTCGCGGTCGACGAAGAAGCACGTGATGCGCCAGGGCGCGGGGTTCGCCTCGCCCGCGTCGTACTCCTTGCGGTGGTAGATGCCCGGCAGCTCGAGGGGGCTGCCGTACTCGCACCACGCGATCGCCTGGTCGCCGTCGAACACGAGCGCCGCGTGCGCGACGCCCTCGTCGACGAGCCGGCGCTTGAAGGTGGGACCGTCGTAGTCCTTCTTCACCGTGCTGTCGGTATCGCCGTGGAAGTAGCTGCAGTAGCACCCGCCCCACACCCCGTTGTGCTTCTCGGCGAGCGCGAGCCACGCGGGGAACGTCTCCGGCGTGAGGGGCTTGATCACATGCTCGGCCATGGCGTCCATCATCCTCGCGGGTGATGACACCGCGGAAGCCCGAGTCAAGTCCCCCCTCATCACCCCGGCCGCGCCGTAACGTCAGAGGATCGACAGGACCGGAGGTCCACCATGGACTACTCGCTCAAGAGCAAGCCGCGCACGAACGACTACGACATCGTCGGCGACGGGGGCGAGGCCGTGGGTCAGATCATCCGGTCGGATGCGGGATACACCGTCTACCTGCTCGGGGACGTCGAGGCGCTCCTCCAGCCCTACGGCACTCCGGAGGACGCGCTCGAGGCGTTCGAGGACTGGTCGGCGACCACCGGCGCCATCCCCTCGCTCCCCGTCGAGTAGCGGCCCGGGTCAGAGCGCGCGCAGCTTCTCCAGGAGGGGCTGCGCCGCCTGGGCGAGAAACTCGTCCTGGTGCTTGTCGCCGACCTGCACGAGCGCCACATCCGTGAATCCCGCATCGAGGTACGGCCGCACGCTCTCGGCGAGCTCGTCGAGGTCGGGGCCGCACGCGATCATGTCCGCGACATCCTCGGGCCGCACGTACCGGCTGGCCGCCTCGAAACCGGCGGGGGTCGGTAGGTCGGCGTTGACGCCCCAGCCGCCCGCGGACCAGCGGAACTGCTCGTGCGCGTAGGCGATCGCGGCGTCCTTGTCCGGACCCCACGAGATGGGGACCTGCCCGATCTTGCGTGATCCACCCCCGTGCGCCGAGTCCCAGCCGTCGATGAGCTCCTTCTCCGGGGAGACGGCGATGAGGTGGTCGGCGAGCGGTGCGAAGCGCGCGATGCCGTCATCGCCCGAGACGGCGACGCCGATCGGCACGGGCGCGGCATCCCAGATGCGCGCGGAGTCGACGCGGAAGTACTCGCCCTCCCACGTGACGAGGTCGCCCGTGTGCAGCTCCCGGATGACGGTGATCGCCTCCTCGAGCATGGTCTGCCGCACCTCGACCGACGGCCAGCCCTCGCCGACGACGTGCTCGTTGAGGTTCTCGCCGGAGCCCAGCCCCAGGATGAACCGCCCCTCGCTCAGCAGCTGCACCGTCGCCGCCTGCTGGGCGACCACCGCGGGGTGGTACCGCATAGTCGGGCACGTCACATAGGTGGCGAGCTCGACGCGCGATGTGGCGTGCGCGACAGCGCCGAGGAGCGCCCACGCGTTGGGGGCGTGCCCCTGTTCGACGAGCCACGGCGAGAAGTGGTCGCTCGACACCTCGAAGTCGAAACCGGCCTCCTCCGCGGCCACCGCGTAGCGGACCAGGGCCGCGGGTCCGCTCTGCTCCGTCATGAGGGTGTATCCGAAGTTCGTCATGCCTCCACCGTCACACGGGCGCGATCGGGCCGGTAAGGGGGTTGCGCGCTGCGGGTCATCCGTAGAAGTCGGCGATGAGCGCGCCGATGCACAGGGCGGGCGACAGGAGGAGCAGGACGAGCCCCAGCCGCACGGTCCACGCGATGCGCCGGGCCTCGCGCGCGTCGTCGCGCCACCCCGGCGCGGCGGCGAGCGCGAGCACCGCGAGCGTCACGAACGAGAGCACCGCCCCGCCCCAGAACACGCGCTCGGCGTGATCCTCCATCACCCCCGCGAACCACCCGGACACGATCACCGCACCGCACACGATCGCGTACACGACGACGTAGCCGACGAAGAGGATGACCGCCGTGCGCTCGAGGTGGGTGCGGCGTACGGCGGCGTCTGTCATCGCTCCAGCGTGCGCCCGCCCCGGATGCGGGTCCACCCCTTGCGCAGGCCGAGCGCCTCCGCAACCCCTTTTGCCCGGCCGGGCCGGGATCGATGATGGTGCCAGCGGATATGCCCGATGTCAGCGACGACAACGAGGAGACAGACATGTCCATGACGAAACAGGGCCCCACGATCGACTGGACGCCCGTGAGCGGCGTGCAGCCCGTGGTCTACGTGGGGCGCGACCACGACCGGCCGCTCGGCATCATCGAGATGCGGCCGGCGACCGGGTTCAGGGTCACGGCGTGCACAGGAGCGGTGATCGGGGATTTCGCCAGCCTCGACGAGGGCGAGCTCGCGTTCGACAGCTGGCTCTCCCACGCCTGATCTGCCCCTCACTACGATCGTGCTATGACCGAGACGCCCGAGAAGCGGGACCAGTCGGACGACCAGGAGAGTGCCGACGCGGCCCACGACGAAGAGCTGCAGCAGAACCTGCGCGATGCCATCGACGCCAAGAACGAGGCCGACATCGCGAGCGACCTGCAGAAGATCCTCGACGAGTTCTGACCGCCTCGCCCTCGGTCAGAACACGCACGACTCCGCTCGGGACCTGCGAGTCACGCAGTCGACGGTCGACGTCGGCCTGCGGGCGCCGTCGACTGCGGACTCGGTACGACCGCGGGCTCAGTTGGCGTAGGCGCGGGCTCAGGGTCGGGCGCGTGAGTCGGCTCCGGGCTCGGAGTCGGCTCGGGGCTCGCGGACGGCTCGGTCGCGGCGTCGGCGACCGCCCCGTCCGAGCTCTCAGCTGCCGCCGGCTCCCCACCGGCTTCCGGGGAGCAGGGCTCGGCTACGGCCTCAGAGTCGGACGGGGATGAGCCGTCGCCCGCGGCGGGCTGTTCCGCGTCGGACTGCTCCGCGCCCGTCTGCTCCGCGTCCGACTGCTCTGCGTCCGTCTGCTCCGTGTCAGTCGGAGCGGCAGCCGTGTCCCCCGCGATGGCGTCGCCCGGGTCTGCGACCATCTCGTCCGCGGGGGAGCACAGCGTCATCGTCCGCATCGCCGCCGCGACGGGCGGCGTCGCGATGACCTCCATGGCGTTGAGGTGCGCGTAGGAGCCCTGGACCAGGGTGACGTCGATCCAGACCTGTCCGTAGGCGTCGGGGTGGACGCCCGTGACGGCCGCCACCTCGTCGTCATTGCCGTTGTAGGTCCCGTTGCTGCCGATACCGGCACCGCTGGTCTGCAGGTTCACAGCGCGACGGTCGGTGCCGTAGACGGCGTACTCGGTGATGCGGGTCTCGCTCGACTCCCGCGAGCCGAAGAATCGGAACTCGTACTCGAGGCTCGGATCGAGGCCCGTCAGCATGAACCCGCCCGGCACGTCGTCATCCCCTCCGCCCCACTTGTTGTCGGCGCTCGAGAAGAAGTAGTCCTCGGTTGCCGTCGCGGCGCCGAGATCGCCCAGGAGCGTGGTGCTCGGCGCGAGCAGTCCGCCGTGGCGCTTCCCGTTGGTCAGGAACCCTCCGGTGATGGTCATGCCGATGTGGGTGGATCGCCCTGTCGTCGTGACCAGGCCTCCGACGTGCTCGCCGACGTTCACGAGACCCCCGCCCGTGGTCGGGTACCAGTTGTTCCACCGGTTGCCCGCGGCATCCGTGCCGCTCACATCTCCGTCGAGGCTGTTGCTCGGCCCGAAGTCGAAGAGCAGCTTCTCGCCGACCTGGAGGCCGTTCGACGTGTCGGCGGACTTGTTCGGTGGCACGACGGCTTCGAGGGCCGGGCGAACGATCTGCAGCCAGCGGGCGTAGCCGTCCCGGCTGAGGTGCAGGTCGTCCACGTACAGGTCGTGGAACAGGGTCGGATCGTTCGCGCGGATGCCCTCGAACGTCGTCGCGATGTCGATGTAGTGCAGCTTCGGATCCGTCATCGTCTCCGCCTGGATGAGGGCGTTGGTCTGTTGGCGGATCGAGTCCCACGACGCGGTGCCCGGCGTCGGAGTGATCGAGATCCAGAAGATCTCGGTCGCGGGACTGCTGGACTTGACGTTCGCGACGAAGGTCCGGAAGTCGGCGAGCACCGTCTGCGGCGTCTTGCCCGCGCGGATGTCGTTCGTGCCGGCCCACATCACGATCGCGGACGGGTGGTACGGCTGCACAACCCACGGCGCGTAGTCGTTCACGCCGGAGAGGTGTGCTCCACCCCAGCCCCGCTGAATGATGTTGTAGTCCGAGAAGTCGCGGGTCAGCGACTCCCAGCGGCGCACGCTCGAGCTGCCGACGAAGAGCACAGAGTTGCCCGGCAGCGCGTCTGCGGCGTCCTGCGCGACCCAGCGCGACACCTCGGCGGGGGTCTGCACGGGCGGAGTCAGGGCCTGGTCACCGGTGATCTCGAGGATTCCGAGGTAGCCGAACGTTCCGGGCGCTGTCGCCTTCACCTGGATGACGAGGGTTCCGTCAGCCTGCGGCTGGACGTCCTGCAGGTCGACGATCTTGTTGTTGTTCCCGTTGTAGCCGCCAGCCCCGATTCCGGTGCCCGTGGTCTGCAAGACCACCGACTTGGTGCCGTTCACCCCGAGCGCCGAGTACGTCGTGTTCCGCGCATCCGTCGCCTGACGCGTTCCGAAGAAGCGCAGGTCGTACTGCTGGTACGGGTTGAGGCCGCTGAGGGTCATCGACGCGGTGCCGGAGCTCTGGACGAAGAAGTAGTCCTGGGTCGCGGTCGCGACGGCGAAGTCACCGAGATTGGCGGAGCTCGGCGCGAGCAGTCCCCCGGTGGCGATGCCGTTCGTGAGCCAGTTCGTGCCCGTCATGGTGACCTTGGTGGTGGTGACGACGTTGGTCGTCGTCCGCAGGCCGGACACGGACAGGTTCTGGGTGACCACGTTCGGCGAGGAGACGTTGTTCCAGTACTTGCCGTTGGCATCGGGGCTCACCGTCGCGTTGCCGTTCGTGGTGTCGTTGGGACCGAAGTCGATCCGCACGGACTGGCCGGAGCCGAGACGGGTCTCGGAGTAGGTCGCCTTGAGGTCTCCGTTGAACTGCTGGAAGCCGTAGGTGCGACCGTCCTTCGCGAGGGTCTGGCTGAGCGTCGCCGACGACGACGGGACGTCGGTGAGGGACGACCGCGACAGGATGCCGATTAGCACGTCGTACCAGACGCCGGGCTGGTTCAGGCCCGCGACCGCGTAGTCGGCGGAGAACTGGCCGGGCGTCGAGGACGAGTTCGACACGTCCACGACCGTCGACCCGGTCCTGATGCGCAGGTACACGTCGGAGTTCGCCGTGTTCGTGATCGAGCCGGTGACGCGCAGCGTGGGAGTTCCCGAGACGTCGATCAGCTGCGCCGAGGACACGGCCACCGCGACCGACACATCGTCGTAGTTGACCTTGAGCTGGCTGTTGTACTGCTTGAACGAGTACGCGCGGTCGGAGATGGTGATCGTCTGAGACATGTTCGCGATCGCCGGCGTGAGGTTGGTGAGCGCGCCCGTGGACGTCGCGCCGACCAGGAGGTCGTACCACGTGCCGGGCTTGGTGAGCCCCGCGAGGTCGTAGGCGAACCGGAACTGCCCGGCCGTCGTCGCCGTGTTCGGGACGTCCACTGTCTGGTCGGACGTGCGGATGCGCAGGAACATGTCGGCGTTGTTCGTGTTGGTGAAGGTGCCCGTCACGCGCAGCGTCGGCACTCCGGCAACGTCGACGATCTCCGCCTGCGTGGCCGAGACTCCCACGGTCGCCTGCTCGGCCGTCACCTTCAGCGCGCCGGACCATTCGCGGAATCCGTAGATGCGGGCGTTCGCCGCGGCCGTCTGGCTCATGTTCGCGGTAGCGGACGTCAGGTCGGTGAGGGTGCTGGTGGACGTGATGCCCACGAGCACGTCGTACCAGGTGCTGAGCTGGGTGAGACCGCGGAGGTCGTACTCGAAGAGGGCCAGACCGTTCACGGTGGCCGTGTTCGGCACGGTGACGGTCTGGGCGCCCGTGCGGATGCGCAGGAAGGCGTCCGCGTTGCCGGTGCCCGAGATCGTGCCGGTGACCCGCAGGGTCGGCACCCCCGAGACGGTCACGATCTGGGCCTGGGAGGCGGACACAGCCACGGGCGCGTCGCTGACCCGTACGCGCAGCTTGCCCGACCCGTCCGAGAGCCCGTAGGAGTGACCCGAGTCGCCGACGACCTGCGAAAGGTCCCCGACGGCCGAGTCGATCGAGGCGAACCCGCCGGTCGAGGTCTCCCCGACCCGCAGGTCGTAGGCACCGGTCGCGAGGCTTCCCAGCGGGTACTCGAAGACGGCGGAACCGGGCACCGTCGAGGAGTTGGCGATGTCATCCGACGTCGAGCCGCCCGAGATGCGCAGGAACACGTCGGCGTCTCCACCGAGCCCCGTGACGGGGCCGCTCACCCGCAGCGTGGGGATGCCCCCGACGGAGATGATCTCGACCGCGTTCACGTCTACGGCCGACGGCGCAGTCTCGACGTAGACGCGCAACGATCCGCTGCTGTCACGGAACGAGTGCAGACGGCCGCCGAGGGAGAGGGTCTGGGTGACGTTGGCCGAGGTCGAGGGGATCGCCTGCAGAGACCCGGTCGAGGTGATGCCGGCGCTCAGGTCGTAGGGGGTGTCCAGCTCGGTGATGCCCGAGAGGTCGTAGACGAACAACCCCTGACCGGCGGTCGTAGCCGAGTTCGGCACATCGATGGACTGGGCACCCGTGCTGATCCGCACGAACGCATCGGCGGAGCCGGTTCCGCTGACGGTGCCGGTGACCTTGAGCACGGGGCGTCCGCTCTCGACGGCGAACTGGGCAGAGTTCACCGTGAGGGCCACGGAGACATCGTCGTAGGACACCTTGAGCATGCCGTTGTAGCCGTGGAAGGCGTAGTGGCGACCGTCGAGGTCGACTGTCTGCGCAAGGTCGGCGACGCTCTCGCTGATATCGGTGAGCGATCCCGACGGCGTGACGCCCGCAAGCACGTCGTACCACGCACCCGGCTGGGTGAGGTCGGACAGATCGACCGAGAACTCGGCGATCCCGGCAGTCGTCGACGCGTTCGGGATGGAGAACGACTCACCGCCGCTGCGGATCCTGAGGAAGACGTCCGTGGTGGCGAGGCCGACGGTCGTGCCCGTGACGCGCAGCACCGCGCCGCCCGAGGCGTCGACGATCTCTGCGCCGTCGATCGTGAAGGCCGTCGCGACGGCGCTGAAGGTCACCTTCAGGTCGTGGTTGTACTCCCGGAACGCGTAGTCGCGAGCACCGACTTGGATCGTCTGCGACATCGAGGCGACGCTGTCGGTGAGGTCGACGAGCTGGCCGCTCGAGGTCACGCCGACGAGCAGGTCGTACCAGCTGCCAGCCTGGGTCAGGCCGGAGAGGTCATAGTCGAAGACGGCCTGACCCGCCGTCGTCGAGGTGTTGACGACATCCACGGTCTGGGCGGACGTCCGAACGCGCAGGAAGACGTCGGTGGAGGTGGTGCCCGAGTAGGACGCGGTGACACGCAGCGTCGGCACGCCCGAGAGGTCGACGAGTTCTGCGGTGCTCACGCTCACGGTGACGGGGGTGTTGTCGAACGAGACCTTGAGGTTTCCGCCGTACTCGTGGAAGCCGTAGGTGCGGCCGCCCAGGGCGACGCTCTGGGTCAGAGTCGCCGATGCCTGGTCGAGGTCGGCGAGCACGCCGGTCGAGGTCGTCCCGGTCAGCAGGTCGTACCAGGTGCCGGCTTGGGTGAGGCCCGAGAGGTCGTACTCGAAGAGTGCGTCGCCAGCCGCTGCCGCGGTGTTGGGCACGGTGATGGTCTGAGCACCGGAGCGAATGCGGAGGAACACGTCGCTGTTGCTCGTGCCCGTCACCGATCCGGTCACCCTGAGGGTGGGCGTGCCTGAGACATCGACGACCTCGGCGTGCACGGCGGTGACCCCGGTGCTCACGTCGTCGAAGGACACCTTGAGCTGTCCGTTGAAGGTGTGCAGCCCGTAGGCGTGGCCGTGGAGTGTCAGAGCCTGCGAGAGGTCGACTCCCGCCGACGGCACGTCGACGAGCGTGTGTGCGGACCGCGATCCTACGAGCACGTCGTACCAGGTGCCCGAGGTCGTGAGTGCGCTCACCATGACGTCGAACCTCGCCTGGCCGGGCGTGGTGGAGATGTTGGGGAATTCGTAGCTCTCTGCCCCGGTCCTGATCCGGACGAAGGCATCGCTGGCGGAGAGGCCCGCGAGGGTGCCGTCGAGGCGGAGGATCGGCGCTCCCCCGTCGTCCACGAGGGACACGGTCGTGAAGTTCACCGTGCCGGGGATGACGTCGTAGGTCACCTTCAACTGGCCGTTGAACTCGCGGAATCCGAAGGATTTCTGGCCGGACACGAGTGTCTGGCTGAGGGTGGCAGCGCTGGCCGGGAAGTCGTGGACCGTGCCCGTCGTGGCGTCGCGGAAGGCGACGTCGAACCAGCTGCTCGGTCGCGGGATGGAGTTCAGCGGGAAGACGAAGCGGAACTGTCCGCCTACCGAGCTCGAGTTGGCGACGCTGGCGATGACCTCATCACCGGTGCGGATGCGAAGCGATGCGCTCGAGTTGCCGATGCCCACGAGCTCGCCTGTCGCGACGAGGGAGGGAACTCCGTTGACCGTCGCGAGCTCGACGTGGGAGTTCACGAAGGGCTTCGTGTCGAAGAAGACCTTCAACAGGCCGTCGTACTCGGCGAATGCGTAGGTGCGGTTGTCGGTGGCGACCCACTGGCGCATGTCGCCCACGGACAGCGTGGAGATCGGCACGGACTTGCCCGTCTTCGGGTCGAGGAACTCGACGTCGTACCAGACGGCGGGCTGGTCGAGCTGGGCGAGGTCGATCGAGTAGCTGAAGAGGCGGGGCGACGACGACGCGTCCGAGGCGACGTGCTTCTCACCCGTGTTGTCCTTCAGGACGAGCTGGTATCCCACGCTGGCGGCCGACTCGATGAACGAGCCCGAGACGCGCAGGTCCGCAGAGTCGCCGTCGGGCACCAGGGAGACGGCGATCTGGTCGTAGACGAGATCGACGCGGGTGAGCTGGAGCGCCTCCGGGCGGCGGAAGCCGAAGACGCTCTGCCCGGACACGAAGGCACGGGAGACGTCGGTCTTGGTCGCGTCGAGGGACCACTCGAGTGTCTGGCCGTCCTCGGTGAGGAAGACCACGAGGTCGTTGTATCCCTGCGCCAGCTGCTCGGCGGGCACCTCGAAGTGGAAGCGACTCGAATCGCCCCCCGTGGCGGTGTTCTGCACGAAGAACGTCGACTTGGGATTGCCGGCGACGAAGTTGCCCACCCGCAGGGTCATGGTGCGCTCGACGTCGGAACCCTGGCGGGATGCGAGCGAACCGTCGATGACGTACGTCGGCACGCCCTCGACCTCACGGATGTCCACCGTCAGGTCGCCCTGGGTGGCCTTCGCGAAGAGCGGCGCGGTGACGAAGGTCGCGTCCCCTCCCCTGCCGGAGAGGAGGAGGTAGTAGTAGGGCTGGTTGGGTTTGGGATGGTCGACCCGGAAGCTCGTCTCGGTGATCGCCAGGTTCTCAGCGATCGGCACGGCGGAGTCGTCGAACGCCGTGCTCGCGCTCTCGTAGACGTTCTTCCCCTCGGGGTCCACGTAGGAGCTCCACGACGAATCGCCGGACTGGTCGAACTCGATCGTGGGCGTGCGGTTGTCCACCCAGATCCGCGGGGACATGTCGGGGATCGTGATCGTGGCGGCGATCCGCTCGTCACCGGCGGTCAACCAGAGGAAGTGGTCGCCGGGCGCGAGGTCGGTCGTCGGCAGCTCGATGCGGCCCGCCTCGACCACATGCGCGATGTCGGTGGCGAGGTCAGCCTGGTAGTCCGGGTTCGGCGTGAACTGCAGCTCGAGCTCGTCGGTCTGGTCGGTGAGGTCCTCGGGGACGGCGAAGCTGATGTCGTAGCTCGACGCGCCTTCCTGCACCACCCACAGGTCGTGGATGTTCGATGCCTGGTACAGGTTCTCGCTCGAGGTCGAGGCGGAGATGGCGGTCGTCACGACGACGATCGTGCCGGCGACGAGTGCGGCTCCGCCCGCGGCGGCGGCGCCGATGGCGAGGATCTTCCGGTTCAACTCGGGCTCCTAGTAGATGAAGGTCGAGACGCTCTGCGCGGCGATCTCTGCTGTGAAGGAGGATCCGCCGACAACGACGTTGACGGTCTCGGGGAAGGACGTGCCGGTGTTGAGGACGACGACGGCGAGACGTCCGTCCGGGCGCTGGATGGCGACGGCGAGGATCTCGGGCGACGAGGACTCGCTTGCGACGACCTTCGCCTGCCCGCCGTTCTCGGTGCCGAGGAACCGCGAGATCTGCGCCATCGCGTAGTAGGCGGAGCTCTTCGTGTAGGTGCCGTCGTGGGAGACGGAGATGACACCGAGGCTCGTGCCCGCACCGCCCTTGTTCGGGGTGCCGTCGTCGTAGAGCACGGAGTTCCAGTAGAGGGCGCCGGCAGACGAGTAGTTGAGCGGCCCGAGGACGATGTTGGTCAGCGCGTAGCTGAGGTTCGAGGCGAAGTCGCGACTCCAGGTGCCCTCGGTGATCTCCGTGACCATGGACATCTTTCCCGGGTAGGTGTCCTTCACGTACTGGAAGCCCTGCCCGAAGACGTCGATGCCTTCGGTCTCATAGCCGTGGAACGCGACGCCTGCCGTGTACTTGGCCGCCTCGGGGTCCCCCAGCACCGTGTCGATGTAGCTCGTGGCGATGCTGGAGCTCGACTCCCCGAAGTTGAGGTCCCAGGCAAGCACCTTGACGTCGGGGAACCCGGCCGACGCGAGCTTCGGGCCGAGCTTCTGGATGATCGAGAGCTCCTGGTACTCGCCCATCTCCATCACCGGATACGTGCGGGCGCCGACGAGCGGCTCGTTCTGGATCGTGAGGTACGAGATCTCGATGCCGTGGTCGTGGTAGGCCTCGACGTACTTCACGAGGTAGTCGGCGTAGACATCCTCGTAGCCCTCGATGAGGCTTCCCGAGTAGAGGCTCTGGGTCGTCTTCATCCACGCCGGTGCGCTCCAGGGGCTGCCGATGATGGTGAGATTCGGGTTGACGGCGAGCGCCTCCTGCATGATGGGGATGACCGTCTTCTCGTCCAGCGCGACGCTGAAGTGCTCGAGACCCTCGTCGGTCTGCCCCTCGGGCATGTCGTCGTAGGTGTAGTGCACGGGCTCGCCGTCGACAAGGCCCGCATAGTCGGACGTGCCGATCGGAAGGCGCACCATCGAGAATCCGGCGCCGTCGGTCGGCGAGAACAGCTGGTCGAGGATCGCGGCACGGATCTCGTCGGTCTGCTCGAGGAGGACCGTCGCGGACGAGTGGGTCATAGCCGCGCCGAAGCCGTCGACGCTCTGCAGCTGCGTACCGCGATCGACCACGATGTCGACGTTGCCCGAGCCCGAGCCGGACACCACGGGGAGGTCGCTCCCGCGAGCGAGCAGCGATGACTTCGACCCGGTGGTCGAGTACACCTCGACGGAGGTCGGAGCGGGTGCGCACGCGCTCAGGGTGAGCACCATCGCGACGCCGAGAGCGGCGATGGCGGGCCTTGCTGTTCTCATGAGACTGTTCGATCTCCGTTGATCTGATTTGTCCAAAGTTTTAACGAACCCTGAGGGGGACGTTATCACGTGTCGGAAGGGGGAGGATATTACGGAGTGGTAACGACCGCTGTCGTGATGGATCCCGCCGGCAGCGCGAGGGGGGCAACGGTCCCCGCCACGCGCACGTGGGCTTCGATATCCGCACCGGTCGGGTTCATGGCGACGACGACGATCGAGGCGTCGGGGTTCTGCACGGCGACGAGCTCGATCTTCGATGTGAACGTGGAGCTCGCGATCCTCCGCGCGCCAGGCGCGATGAACCGGCTGAAGTGGCCGATGTAGCTGTGGGACAGCTTGACGTCGAGGCTGTCGTCTTCGGGGTTGCACATGATCGGTGCGTCGCAGAAGTTGCTGACGTGGTTCGGGCCGCCCTGGGCGTCGAGCAGGATGTTCCAGTCGAGGAACAGGTTCATGCCCGCTCGAAGGTTGCCGATGATGTCGTGCGCGTACATCTGGGCGTTGGTCAGCTGATCGGCGCCGAGCTTGCTGTACTCGACGCATCCCTCGGTGAAGACGAGGTCGAGCTGGGGATGCTGCTCGCGCACTAGCCGGAGGGCGTCAAAGTGATCGCCCGTGTACCAGTGGAACGCCACGCCTGCCACCAGCGGTTCGGTCTCCGCGTCGATGACGCCCGAGACGCGCTCGTACATCCGCTCCTTGTTGTGGTCCCAGATGTGGATGCCCACGTCGTGAAGCCCGGCGTCGACCAGCGCGGGGTGCAGGAAGTCACGCAGGAACACCTTCTCCTCTTCTGCGGTGAAGAGGCAGCTGTCCCACGTCTGCGTGGCTTCGGGCTCGTTCTGGATGGTGATGCGGTTGACCGCGATCCCGAGCGCCCGGTACTCGGCGACATACCGGGCGATGTAGCGCGCCCAGGTGGCCCGGTACTCAGGCTTGAGCGAGCCGCCGACGACCCTCGAACCGTTGGTCTTCATGTAGGCCGGCGGCGACCACGGCGACAGCAAGACCTCGAGCGGAGCACTGCTGCGGGCCTGCGCGCGCCGCAGCAACGGCAGCACGTACTGCTCGTCACGGGCGAGCGAGAACGACTCGAGCGTCGGGTCGTCTTCGGGCACGGCCTCATAGGTGCCCAGCGAGAAGTCGGAGCTGTCGAGGTGCATCCTGACGACCGAGTAGTTGTTGCCCGTCGGCCCGAAGTAGGCATCGAGGATCTGCTCCTGGCGTTCGGGGCTCATCTGCGAGAACGCGTAGCCCGCCGCCTCGGTGATCGCGCCGCCCCACCCCCTGATCTCCTGGTACTTCAGCTCGGGGTGCAGGTTGATCGCCGCGAACTCGACGCCCTGGTCGGGCGTGAAGGTGGTGGCGTGCTCCTCCATGGAACGCACCCCTCCTGGGAAGGTGGTGGTCACGGCGTCGAGGCGCCCCAGCCCGGTCTGCAGCGGTGCGGTCGTCGTGGAGAGGGTCATTGTGTTCCTTCGGTGTTCGGGAGGGATCCGGTCAGCCCTTGACAGCGCCAGCGGCGATGCCCTTGACGATGAAGCGCTGGAAGACCAGGAAGATGAGGATGAGGGGCACCGCGACGATCACGGCTCCCGCGAGCATCACGGGGTAGAGCTCGGCGTTCGTCGCACTGGCCGAGACGAGCGAGCCGAGCCCCTTGGCGAGTGTGTCGTTCTCGGGGGATTGGATGACCACGAGCGGCCACAGGAAGCTGTTGTAGTTCCACATGAACGTGAGGATCCCCAGCACGACGAGCATGGGCCGCGCCAGCGGCAGCGCGATCGTCCAGTAGATCCGGAACGCGCTCGCGCCGTCGATGGCGGCCGCCTCCTCCAACTCGCGGGGGAAGCCGAGGAAGGTCTGGCGCATGAGGAAGATGTTGTAGACGCTCATCGCGAACGGGATCACCAGAGCCGCGAGGCTGTCGTACAGCCCGAGCCTCGTGATGATGATCATGTTCGGCACGAGCATCACGGTGCCCGGGACCATGAGCGAGGTGAGCGTGGCCCGGAACAGCACCTCGCGGCCCTTGAAACGGATGCGCGCGAAGGCGTAACCGGCAAGGCTGTTGAAGAACAGGTTGATCACGGTCGCGATCGACGACACCAGAAGCGTGTTGGTGAACAGCACTCCCACCTGCAGGTAGTCGAAGGCGTAGGTGTAGTTGTCGATGTGGAACTCGATGCCGCCGTCGGCGTTGAGGGGCAGCAGAGTGAGGTTCGGCGAGAAGATCTGGCTGCCCGTCTTGAAGGACGAGAGGGCGAGCCAGACGAACGGGCCGACGAGCAGCACGACGAGGATGCCGAGGATGACGTAGATGACCGCGCGCTCGGGGCGGACGGGACGTCGTCGATGAGCCATGACCGCCCCTACTCGAACTGCTGGGGGACGAGCTTGAAGCCGATCCACGTCACGACGAGGATGATGGCCAGCAGGATGTAGGACATGGCGGATGCCGTGCCCATCTCGAAGTACCGGAAGGCGTGGTTGTAGAGGCTCAGCAGGTAGGTCATGGTCGTGCCGTCCGGTCCGCCGCCGGTCATGAGGTACATCTGGTCGAATGCCTGGAAGCCGCCGATGACCGCGGTGATGAGCAGGAAGAACAGCACCGGCTGGATCGCCGGCAGCGTCACCACCCGGAACCGCTGGAACGCGTTGGCTCCGTCGAGGGTGGCGGCTTCGTAGAGCGCCTCGTCGATCGACTTCATCGCCGACACGAGGATGAGCACGTTGTACCCGAGACCACCCCAGATCGCCATGACGGCCAGGGATCCGAGCGCGGTGCTGGGGTCTCCGAGGAAGCTGACGTTGGTGCCGAGCAGTTTGTTGATGACGCCGAACTGCGGGTCGAGCATGAAGATCCACATCGCCGCGACGGCGACGATCGCTGTCACATTCGGGATGTAGTAGGCGGTCTTGAAGAACCCCTCGCCCTTCACATTCGCATTCAGGAGCGACGCGACGAGCAGCGCGATCACGAGCCCGAACGGGACACTCATGACGACGTACTTGAGCGTCACCCCGAGCGACGGCCAGAAGTCGGGATAGCGCGTGCCGTCGGTGAGCAGGTTGACGTAGTTGTCCAACCCCACGAACTCCGGAGCCGACCGCAGGTTCCAGTCGGTGAAGCTGATGACGAACGACATCAGCATCGGGAGCAGGAGGAAGACCAGGAAGTAGACGAGGAACGGCGAGATGAAGGCGTAGCCCGTGATGTTGTCCCTGATCCGGTACGACCGCCGGATGGCGGCCGTACCGGTCGTGCTCGTGCTCATCGGAAGAGGATCGAATCTGCGGTCTTCTGCGCTTCGGGCAGCACCACGGCCGGGTCGGCGCCCGAGACGAGGATCGAGTCGAGCGCGGAACCGATCACCTCGTCGTTCACCTTCAGCCAGTCGGTCAGGGTCGGTCGCGACACTGCGGTCTCGAGCTGGGTGGCGAACGCCGCGAGGTAGGGGTCGGCGGTGTAGCCGAGCGACTGCGCGGCCTCGAGGTTGGCCGCGAAGTTGCCCGTGACCCCCGCCATGACGGCGTTGCCCTTGGCGTTGGTCAGGTACTCCACGAACTCGTAGGCGAGGTCTGCCTTGGACGAGTTCGAGTACACGACCAGGTCCTCACCGCCGATGTTCGAGATGGACTCGTGGCCGGGCTCGGCCGGGATCGGGGCGACGCCGAAGTCGAGGTCGGGGAAGTTCGTGCGCAGAGCCTCGATGTCCCACGGCCCGGAGAGCTTGTAGGCGATGAGGCCGTTGCCGAAGGCGTTCTGGCTCTCGCGCACGGCCTGGTCCGAGTAGCTCTGCAGTCCGACCAGCAGGTTGGCGGCGGCGATGCCCGCCTCACCCCCGAAGGTCGCCTCTGTCTGATCTGCGTTGACCATCGTGCCGCCCGCGCTCTGCACGAGGGCGGGGAACAGCCACGCACCGTATCCCCCGGAGCCGATGCCTTCGAAGGCCGCGATGCTGCCGGGGGCGTACACGTCGGCGGCGGACTGGAGCCAGGCGTCCCAGTCCGACGGAGGAGTCGGCACGAGGGCCTTGTTGTAGAAGAGCGCGGCCGTGGTCATCGACAGCGGCAGGCCGTACACCTTGCCGTCGACGATGTTCGTGGCCATGGCGCCCTCGTAGAAGCTGTCGGCACCGAGGCCGGCGTCGAGCTTCTCGGTGACGTCCAGCAGCAGGCCGTCCTCGGCGAACTTCGCGATGAGCGGCTGGTCGAGGTAGGAGACGTCCGGGTTGCGGCCGGCGGCGATCGAGGAGTTGATCTTCGTGTTGAAGCCGTCCTTGGGAACGTAGGTCACCTTGACGTCTACGTCGTGCTCGGTCTCGAACTCGGCGATCAGGCCGTCGAGGGCCTCCTTCTGCGCCTTGGAGTTCGGCTCGTACGCCCAGAACGTGAGCGCGTCGGATCCACCGCCCGGAGCGGCGCCGGTGCAGCCGCTCAAGACCAGGGCGGCGGCGGCCGCGATTGCGATGGCGGCGGAACGGACTGGCAACATCATTGTCTCCTCAAGCTGTTCGTCGATGAACGTGGATCGAGCATAACCTAGTTTGTCCAAAGTTTGAACTATTACTTTGCCCTGTAGTCTTGTTCAAAGCAATAACAAACCCTGACCAGGTGCCCCCATGAATCAGCCCCGTGCGATGAACGGACTCACGCGCCTGAAGCGCGCCAACCTCACCGAACTGCTGAGGCTCATCCACTTCCACGGCGAGCTCTCGCGCAGCCAGCTCGCCGAAGAGGCCAACATCACGCGCTCCTCAGTATTGGGTCTCGTCGCCGAGCTCGAGGACCGTGGCCTCGTCGAGCAGGTCACCGGACTGGCGACTGGCGAGATCGGCCGACCGAGCACGCTCGTCCGCCCGAGCGAGAACATCGTGGTCTTCACCGTCGCGCCGCTCTACGACTCGATCGTGGTCGCCACCGTCACCTTCGCCGGGAAGGTCGTCCGGCGTGACACGCGCATCCTCCAGGAACTCCCCACCCCCCAGGAGTTCACGAGGGCGGCCGCCGAGCTGATCGCCGAGCAGACCCTCCAGCTGGACCCCAACGCCCTCATCGCCGGAATCGGCGTGGCGATCCCCGGCCACGTGCGCATGGATGAGGGCGTCGTCCGCAACGCCTACTCCCTGGCCTGGAACGACGTGCCGCTCGCACAGATGCTGTCGGAGGCGACGGCGCTACCCACCTGGCTCGCCAACGACGGCTCGCTCGCGAGCCTCGCCGAGTACCGGTTCGGCGCCGGCAAGGGTCTTTCGAACCTCATCCTCCTGCTCGGCGCCGTCGGAGGCATCGGCGGCGGCATCATCGTCGACGGCAACCTCGTGCGCGGACGCGACGGCTTCGCGGGCGAGCTCGGCCACGCCCCCATCTCGGACGACGAACGGTCCAGCTACGCCGGCATACCGGGAAGCCTCGACTCGATGGTGAATCGACTCGAGCTGATCAACGCCCTCGGACTGGCGCGCGCAGACGACGAGACCCTGGCTGCGGCAGTGCGCCGCCGAGCGCACGAACCAGAGCTCAGCGCCCTTCTCGAGCACCAAGCCGACTATCTCGGCAGGGCCCTGGGCATGTTCATCAACATGTTCAATCCGGAGGCCATAGTCCTGACCGGGTACCTCAGGATCATCTTCGAAGTCAGACGCGACCGTGTGATGCAGTCGGTCCGACGCGACGCCCTCGCCCAGCTCGCGGAAGGCTGCGAGATCCGGCTTGACGCGCTCGGCGCCGACATCCTGTCCATCGGGGCGGCCGAACTCCCGCTGGGCCAGCTCATCGGCAACCCGACAGAGCATCCTCTCGCCAAGGGCGCGGTCACGACTCCCGCCTAGATCGCGGGCTCGTTCGCCGTCCTGTTCTGGCCTAGGCCCCGTCGGCCCAGCGCAGCGCGAGTGCGAACTCCACGGCGTCCTGATGTCGCACGGGCGAGTACCCGGTGAGCTCCTCGATCTTGCGGATGCGGTGCGCGATGGTGTTGACGTGCACGAACAGTGCCCGCGCCGCGCGCGACTGCGATAGGTCGTGCTCGAGCAGGGATCGCACCGTGTCGACGAGATAGGGGTGGGCCTCGAGCGGTTCGAGCCGCGACTGCACGCGCGCGGCGGAGGTCGACGGGCGCCCGTCGAGGAGGATGTCGACGAGCGCATCCTGGTGATGCACCACGACGCGGGCATCCCGGGCACGTGCCCCCGCACGAGCGGCTCCCGCGGCCTGGTGGCACGAGGTGGCGAGTCGGGCGAGATCGTCTGTCAGCTCACCCACGCCGAGCCGGATCCTCGAACTGCCCTCGAAGGCGTCGACGCACTGGCGGATGGCGCGCACCGCCGACTCGCGGTCGTCCCGCGCGTTGACGAGTCCTATCTGGAGCCCGAGCCCCTCGCCCGTGAGCACGACGTTCGCCGTCGCGTGCAGAGAAGCGGCCAGCCTGCGTCGGAACCTCTCCACCTCGAAGCGGTCGTAGTCGGGGTCGCGCGGCTCGCCGTTGTCGAGAGAGCCGTCGATGGCGAACGCGATCGCGAACCAGTGGCCCTTGAACGGCAGGCCGAGCGCGCGCGCACCCTCGACCAGTCGCCCCTCGTCAGCATGGTCGGCGTCCACGACCATCCTGACGACCTCCAGTTCCGCGCGCCGCCGCGTGGCATCCATCGCCGTGGCCGTCTCCCGATAGGCGGCGATCATCCGGTCGGTCAGCACGTCGAAGGTCGTGAGCAGCAGCTCGACGCTGCGCTCGACGACCCGGTGCGGCCACGACTCCGAGGCCGCGAGCAGGTCGAGCATCACGACTCGCTCGGTCGAGCGGTAGGCCTGGATCACGGATTCGAGAGGCACGAGCTGGGTGGCCCGCCGCCTGCCGAGAGAGCCTGCGTCCTGTAACGCCGTCGGTGGGATGACGCCCCGGCCGATGACGTCGACGGCGAGCGTGATGTTCACCCGCACCGAGGCCCGGAGCTCCTCCTCGTCGAAGAACTGGGACGAGTACCCCTCGTAGACCCGCCACATGAGGTCGAAGGCGCGAGCGGTGAGTTCGGTGACCTCTGGCCGATATTCCGCACCGTGCTGTGAAACCATCACAACAGGATAGGCGATGTCAGGATTCTTCTGCCATCGACATTGTGTAGTACGCACGTCAGGCTTTGTCTATCGGCGAAGGCGCCGGTGCAGGCAAGGAAGGACGACGTGATCATGAATGCCCTGGACCTCATCGAGGAGGAGCTCTCGGAGCCGACGCCCGGGGTCGCCGACGACCTCGCGAGCCTCGACGGCGACATCGTCGTGCTCGGCGTGGGCGGCAAGGTGGGTCCGAGCGTCGCGATCATGGCCCAGCGTGCGATCGAGTCGGCCGGTCTCGACAAGCGCGTGTTCGGCGTCGCGCGTTTCAGCGACGAACGTGCCAAGAGCTCGCTCGAGCGCCACGGCGTCATCCCGGTCCAGGCCGACCTGACGGACGACCGCCAGCTCGCGTCGCTGCCCGACGCTCCCAACGTGATCTACATGGCGGGCAAGAAGTTCGGCACCGTCGGGGAGGAGCACACGACGTGGATGATGAACTCCTACCTCCCCGGCCGGGTCGCCGATCGCTACAGGCAGTCTCGGATCGTCGCGTTCTCGACGCTCGTCACCTACCCGCTCGCCGACGCGGGCCTCGGGGGCTCCCGCGAGTCGGATGCGCAGGGCCCGATCGGCGAGTACGCGGCGTCGTGCCTCGGGCGCGAGCGTGTCTTCGAGCACTTCTCCCGGGTCAACGGCACACCCGTGCTGCTGTTCCGCCTCGCCTACGCGATCGAGACCCGGTACGGGGTGCTGCTCGAGATCGCCCGCGCGGTGAAGGACGGCGTGGCCATCCCCCTCGAGATGGGGCACGTGAGCGTCATCTGGCAGCGGGATGTCGCGGGGTACGCCCTGCGAAGCCTGCGCCTGGCCGCGACGCCACCGCGAGCGCTCAACATCACCGGTCCCGAGATCGTGTCGGTGAGGTGGCTCGCCCACCGCTTCGCCGAGCGATTCGGCGTGGAGCCCGTGTTCGAGGGGACCGAATCCGGCACGGCCTACGTGCTCGACGGAAGCGACCTGCAGTCGGAGTTCGGCTTCCCCACGACGACGCTTCAGGAGATGATCGGCCGGGTGGCCGAATGGGTGGAGGAATCCGGTCCCACCATCGGCAAGCCGACCAAGTTCCAGATTCGGGATGGCGCGTTCTGATGCCGCTCGCGCGCGGAGCGTTGATCAACTGGATCGACATCGACGACGCCGACACGGCGCTCTTCGAGACGTGGTACCAGGGCGAACATCTCGAGGAACGGGTGGGCGTGCCGGGGTTCATCCGCGGCCGGCGATTCCGCGCGGTGGACCGCCGTGCCCCTGGGCAGTACCTCACCATCTACACGACCGAGGATCTCGCGGTGCTGTCCTCGACGGCGTACCTGTCGCGGCTCGACAACCCGACCGGCCTCACCCGCGACGTCGTGGCGCGGTTCACGACCTTCCGCCGGGCGGCGAGTCGCATCACCGCGCGCGAGGGCGAGGCCACGTCGGGTCGGGTGGCGGTGGTCGAGTTCGACCCCGAGACCACTCGGGGTGTCGCGGAGCGACTCGGATCGGGCATCCTCGCAGGAGCCCGGCGCCGCAGGCACGTGCTCTCCGCGATGTTCTTCGAGCCCGACACCGCGACGACCGCCGCGAAGGCCGCCACCGAGGAGGGCCAGGCGGGCACCGAGAGCCTGGGTCCGGCGCTGTTGGTGCTCGAGGTGCCCTCGACGGACGAGCCGGCCTGGCTCCACGGCATCGTCGACGAGCTCGAGGCGGTGGGCGCCGTCGCGGTCGACGGCGTGCGGCTCTACGACCTGGTCGCGGACCTCGCTCATGATCAGCTGGAGGAAGGGAGCGACAGTGCGAGTCGCTAACCACGAGGGGCGCCTCGTCATCGTCACCGCCGACGGGGCCATCGATGTCGAGAGGGCGAGCGGGGGACGCTTCGGCCCGGCCCCGATGTCGGCGTTCGACGACTGGGCCGCGTTCCGCGCGTGGGCAGAGACCCAGTCCGGCACCGCGGCCGCGCTCGACCCCTCGCGCCTCGGACCGCCCGTGCCCTCCCCGCGCCAGATCTTCGCTGTCGGGCTCAACTATGTGCGCCACGCGGCCGAGTCCGGTCTGCCGCTGCCCGAACGACCCCTCGTGTTCACCAAGTTCGCCAGCGCTCTCACCGGCCCGTTCGGCGAGGTGCACCTCCCGAGCGCGAGCGTGGACTGGGAGGTCGAGCTCGTCGTCGTGGTCGGAAGGGAAGGGCGTCACGTCGCGGCGGCGGATGCCTGGGGCTACGTGGCGGGGCTGACCGCCGGCCAGGACTTCTCCGACCGGGAGGTGCAGTCGGCAGGCTCCCCACCCCAGTTCAGCCTCGGCAAGTCGTTTCCGGGATTCGCGCCCATCGGCCCGTATCTGGTGTCGGTCGACGAGTTCGCCGATCCCGACGACCTGCGGGTGACGACGACGGTCGACTCCGAGGTCAAGCAGGACTCGCGCAGCTCCGACCTGGTCTTCAGCGTCCCGTACCTCGTCTCCTATCTCTCGAGCATCGTCACCCTGCTGCCCGGTGACCTCATCTTCACGGGAACCCCGGAGGGCGTGGGCCTGGGCCAGACGCCACCCGTGTACCTGCGCGACGGCCAAGTCGTCCAGACCACCATCGAGACCATCGGATCGATGCGGCACGTGATGCGAGCATCACGATGACCGGCACGATGCGGGCCGCCGTGTGGGAGGCCGGGTCCCCCCTGCGGGTCGAGACGATCCCCATCCCCGTGCCGCGGGCCGGGGAGGCGCTCGTGCAGGTGTCCGCGTGCGGCGTGTGCCACACCGACCTGCACGTCATGAAGGGCGAGGTGCGGTTCCCCTCCCCCGCCGTGCTCGGCCACGAGATCTCAGGACGGGTGGTGGAGATCGGCCTGGGAACACGGCCGGAGCAGATTCCCGCGGGCATCGAGCTGGGCGACCGGGTCGTCGGCGCGTTCATCATGCCGTGCGGAACGTGCCGGCGCTGCGAATCGGGCCGCGACGACCTGTGCGAGCGGTTCTTCGAGCTGAACCGTCTGCGGGGTGTGCTCTATGACGGCACGAGCCGACTGGAACGCGCCGACGGTTCGAGCCTGGCGATGTACTCGATGGCGGGCCTGGCCGAGTACTGCGTCATTCCGCTGACCGCGCTCGCCGCGCTCCCGCACGACCTGCCGGAGTTCGAGTCGGCGGTGCTGGGGTGCGCCGGCCTCACCGCGTTCGGAGCCGTGCATCGGGCGTCGGGAATCACCGAGGGGGATGCCGTGGCCGTCATCGCGGTGGGCGGGATCGGCCTCTCCATCGTCCAGCTCGCCCGGGCCGCGGGGGCGTCGACGGTCGTCGCCGTCGATCTCGACGACGCGAAGCTCCGGATGGCTGCCGACCTCGGTGCGACGCACACGATCAACGCCCGGGCCGAGTCGGATCCGGTCGCCGCGGTACGAGCACTCGTGCCCGGGGGTGTCGATGTGGCCTTCGAGGCTATCGGCACGCCCGCGACGCTCGCGCAGGCAGTCGCGATGCTCGCCGAAGGCGGCCGGGCGGTCGCGGTCGGGATCGCCGCGGGGGACGCCGCGGTGAGCATCCCGATCACACCGCTCGTGCGGCGAGCCCAGAGCATCGTGGGGTCGTTCGGGGCGCGGACCCGCACCGACCTGCCGGAGGTCATCCGCCTGTCGCTCGAGGGACGGCTCTCACTGGCCGACACCGTGAGCCGCTCCTACGACCTCGACGAGGTGGCCGCCGCGTTCGACGACCTGGGCAGGGGTGCCATCGCCGGACGTGCGATCGTGCGGATGCGCTAGGCGATCGTGCTGAGGACCTCCCGCCGCACGAGCCCGTGCAGCGCTTCGCCGTCGACGTAGCGCTGCAGCTCGTCGAGGGCGAACGCGCCCATCAGGGCGCGCTCGCTGCCCTGGATGCCGGCGGCATGAGGTGAGACGAAGACGTTCGGCAGCTGGAGCAGACCGCTGCCCGCGGGCAGGGGCTCGGGCTCGGTGACATCGAGGATCGCGTCGAGCCTTCCCGTCCGGCACTCGGCCTCGAGGGCCGCGTGGTCGATGAGCGAACCGCGTGCCGTGTTGATGACGGTGGCACCGTCGGGCAACAACGCCAGGCGTCGGGCATCGATCATCCGGTCGGTCTCGGGGATCGACGGAGCGTGCAGGCTCAGGATGTCGCTCGTGCGGCAGAGCTCGTCGAGCGGCAGGGGGTGGGCCCCGAGCTCGCGCAGTCCCTCATCCCCCACGACGGGGTCGAACGCGCTGACGTGCCATCCCTCCGCCACGAGGCTTCGGATGACCGCCGCGCCAATCCTCGACGCGCCCACGATCCCGACCCGCAGCCCGACCTTGCCCTGCCGCCCTCCGACCGGCACGAAGGTGCCCGACCGATAGGAGCCCGCGAGCGAGATCACCCGATGGGAGGCGAGGAAGATCATCGCTCGCGCGTACTCGACCACGGGGACGGCCCCGATCTCCACCGCCGAGCTGACGAGAACGCCGGCATCCCAGACCTCGCTCGTGAGGTGGCCCTTCACCGAGCCCGCCGCATGGATGATCGCCTTCAACCGCGGCGCGTGCCGCAGCGCCTCCGTGTCTATCGTGACGCCGCCCCAGCTGGTGATGAGCACCTCGGCGCGCGCGAGCAGCTCGAGCCCCTCCCCGTCGAGCGTGACCATGGCCCGCGGCGACAGCACCTCCGCGCGACGATGCAGGTCGTCGAGCAGCGGTGCAGGGAACACGTCCGCAAGGACGTCCGGCCACATGCTCAGGGCGACGGTGGGCCGTCTCGGGGCGGGTTCGGCGGTCAGCCGAGACGTGACCGCACCCATTCGAGCTTCCTCCACTCCTGGCGCTGGCCCCCGCCCTCGTGACCGGCGTACGGGTAGACCACGATGTCCTTGTCGTCCGAGCCGTAGCCGTTGTACGCCGCGAAGACCGTTCGGGGCGCACAGACCGCGTCCATGAGAGCGACCGACATGAGCAACGGGGCGGTGGCGCGCGTGGCGAGGTTCGCCGCGTCCACGTAGGACAGGGTGCGGAAGACGGTCTCCTCCCAGTCGCTGCGGGTACGCAGCATGCGGACGATCTCCCCGTAACCGAGGCTCGTGTCGTCTGCGAGAGCGACGGCCTCGGGGTAGTCGCAGAGGAAGGGCACGTCGGCATTCACGCCCGCGAGCCCCTCGCTGAGTCCGGCCGCCGCGAGCGCGATGCCGCCACCCTGGCTGCCGCCGCCGACGAACACCCTCGTCGGGTCCACCATCTCCAGGGCGCGAGCGGCATCCACCGCGCGTGCGGCATCACAGAACACGCGGCGGTAGTAGGCGTCGTCGGGCGAGAGGATGCCCCGCGTGAGCCACCCGGCCGACTCGGGCCCCGTGCCGCCGATGGGGTCCGCGGTGTTGCCGCTGTGCCAGCCGCCACCCCCCTGGCCACGGGTGTCGACGGAGAGATGCGCGAACCCGGCCAACGGCCAGACGTGCGGCTCGTGCGCCCATCCGCGACCGCCGTGGTACCCGTCGTACTGCACGTAAGCGGGCAACGGGCCCGTGGCGTCGGCAGGCAGACGCAGCCACCCGCTGATCCGGTTGCCGCCGAATCCCGCGAACGAGAAGTCGTAGGTCGACACTCCCGAGTATCCGAGATCGACCTCCTCCATGCGCACGTCGATGTCGTGCGTGCGAGCCTGGGCGAGGGTGGCGTCCCAGAACTCGTCGAAGTCTTCCGGCTTGTTCAGCGGGGGACGGTGCTCGCGCAACTGCTCGAGCGGGAAGTCGAACTGCATGGTGCTTCTCCTGAAACTACTTGATGCCACTCGTCATGACGCCGCGGACGAAATGACGCTGGAAGATGAGGAAGACGAGCACGACGGGCACGAGGGTGATGACCGACGCCGCCATCTCGGCGTTGAAGGAGAGCTCCTGCGCCTTGAGGGAGTTCAACCCGAGCGTGAGGGTGTAGTTCTCCGGGCTGCGCGTGACGATGAGCGGCCAGAGGAACTCGTTCCAGTGCCACAGGAAGGTGAAGATGCCGAGCGTGGCGAGCACCGGCCCGCACAGGGGCAGCACGATCTGGAAGAAGATCCGGAAGTCGCCGGCGCCGTCGATGCGCGCGGCCTCGAGCAGCTCATCCGGGATTCCGCGGATGAACTGCCTCATCAGGAAGAGTGCCTGCACGCTCGCGATCCCCGGGAGCAGGAGCCCTGCGAGCGTGTCGACGAGCCCGATGCGCGAGATGAGGATGAACTGCGGGATGAGGTACAGCTGCCCGGGCACCATGAGCACCGCCACGCACATCCAGAACAGGATGTCGCGACCCCGGAAGTTCTTCTTCGCGAACGCGTAGCCCGCGAGCGACGCCAGGAAGAGGGTGAGCACGACACCGATTCCCGCGAACAGCACGGTGTTGAGGAACCACCGCCCGAGGTTCGCACCGGCGAGGGCCTCGATGTACGGGGTGATGTCGATCTTCGTCGGGATGAGCGAGCCGGGCAGGTCGAACGGCCCCGGCGTCGAGAGCGACGTCACGATCATGACGTAGAAGGGGAAGGTGGTCGCCGCGGCGACCAGGATGAGCGGGATGTGCGCGGCCCAGCCGGAACGCCTGGTCCATCGGACGAGGCGGGAGCGCCTGCTGGGGCTAGTCGAGACGGTCAACTCTGGTTATCTCCGAACACTCGCCGCTGGATGGCGGACACACCGAACGTGATGAGGAAGAGGATGACGCCGGCCGCGCTCGCGAAGCCGAAGTCGAAGTAGTGGAAGCCCTGGTCGTAGAGGAAGAACACGAGCGAGTAGCTCGAGCGCACCGGCCCTCCCGACGTCATCACGTAGATGAGGTCGAACACCTGGAAGGAACCGATGAACGAGAGGATCACGACGACGAGCAGGGTCGGCCGCAGCTGCGGCAGGGTGACATGCCAGTACCGCTGCCACGCGTTGGCGCCGTCGACCTTCGCGGCCTCGTCGAACTCGGCCGGGATGGCCAGGAGGCCCGCAAGGATGATGAGCATGAAGTACCCGAACCCGCCCCAGATGCCGACGATCGCCAGTGACTGCACGACGGTGTCGCCGGAGGTGAGCCAGGGGATGGGCGGCACCCCGAAGAGCCCGACGAACCAGTTGGCCGGTCCGTTGTCCGACAGGATCCAGCGCCACACAAGGCCGGCCGCGACGAGGCTCGTGACCACGGGGAGGAAGAACAGCGTGCGGTACACGCGCATCCCCCGGATCGACCGGTTGGCGAGCTGGGCCATGAAGAGCGAGAAGACCACGCTGCCCGGCACGGCGACCGCCGTGTACAGGCCCGTGACGCCCAGCGCGTTCCAGAACAGCGGGTCTGCGAACAGGCGCTGGTAGTTCTCGATGCCCACGAAGTCGACCTTGCCGCTGATCGAGTACGAGCCGAACGACAGCGCGATCGCGGCGAGAGCCGGCACGATGCGGAAGATGACGAAGAAGAACAGGTAGGGAGCGATGAACAGGAACGCGATCCTGCTGGGTCGACCGAGCCGCCGCCGAGGTGGTTGCACGTCGAGCGTGTTCGTGATTAGTGCAGTCATGTCTCATCCTGACGGTGCTGCGGCGGGACCTGGCATGTCCCGCCGCAGCACCTGATCGTTAGCGCTGGAGGATTCCCGTGACGTCGGTGCACGCCTTGGCCAAGGCGTCCTCGGGCGAGATCTGGCCGAGCAGGGCAGCCTGGATCTGCGGCTTGATGAGGTCCATGATCTGGCGCGCGTTCGGAGCGCTCACACCCGTCTTCACGAGGTCGAGCTGCTTCTCCTCACCCGCCTGTAGGGTGCCCTCCTCGTAGAGCCCGGTGTCGGCGGCGATCGGCGAGAAGTAGGTGCGGTCCACGTTGTACTCGCGCGTGATCTCGGGCTGCGAGAACCAGCGCAGGAACACCTTGGCGGCATCCTTGTTGGCGGATCCCTCGAGGAGGCCGAGCGAGCCGACGGCGCCGTAGGTCACAGTCTCCTCGTCCTTGAGCGGGGGCAGCGAGAGCCAGTCGTCGCCGGGGACGACGCCGCTCTGCACGAGGGTGCCCGACGCGGTCGACATCACCATGGCCGTCTGGCCGCGCTGGACGGGTGCGTTCTGGTCCGGCGCGGTCGTGAGGTACGTCGAGTCAGCCCAGCCGTTGTCGAAGATCGTCTGCAGGAACTCGATCGCCGCGACGCCCTCCTTGCTGTCGAGCGTGCACTCGGAGCCGTCCTCGCTGAGCACGTCTCCGCCCGCCTGCCACAGCAGCGGGTAGAACGTGAGGTTGAGGCTGGGGCCCTGGTCGGCGTAGTAGTCGGTGAGGTAGTAGCCGGCCTCCTTGAGGGCGGGGGCATCCGCGAGCGCCTCCTGCCACGTCGTCGGGTACTCGGTGATGCCCGCGGCCTCCCACGCCGGCTTGTAGATCAGGCGCGACGAGACCGACTGGAGGATGGGCAGGCCGTAGATCGTGCCGTCGAAGCTGACGCCCTCGACGGCGGGCTTGGTGTAGACCGACCAGTCGTCGATGACATCGCTGACGTCGGAGAGCACGCCCTGCGACGCGAACTGGCCGATCTGGTCGGGGATGAAGTAGACGAGGTCGGGCGCCTGGCCGCCCGCGATCGCGGTGGTGATCTGGGTGTCGCGGTCAGCCCAGGGCTGCACGACGACGTCGAGCTTGATGTTGGGGTAGTCCTCGTTGAACTTGTCCACCTCGTCCGCCCACCAGGCGGCCTCGTCGATGTAGGGGTAGACCCACAGCGTCACCTCGCCGGTGACGTCCTCCGGGTTCTCGCTGGGCCCGGCAGCCCCGTTCGTCGAGCAGGCCGCGAGAAGTGACGTCGCGGCCAGGGCACCGACGAAAGCCGTGACAAGCTTGTGCCTCTTTGCCATGTGAGATTGTCTCCATTCGTAACCGCGCCCCTTTGGGCGGTTGATCGAGTAAGAATCGCTCGCGCTCGCCATCGCGTCAATGACTGTTCGATCAAACGATCACATCCGATCATGCATAACGCTATGCTCTCCCGCATGGACCTCAAAGAGGAGAGACTTCAGGAGATCGCGAAGCTCGTACGATCACGGGGCCGCGTGGAGACGGTCGCCCTCGCCAAGGAGATGAGCGTCTCGCTCGCGACCATCCGCCGCGACATGGCCGACCTCGAGCAGCGCGGAACCATCCGGCGGGTGCACGGCGGAGCAGTGCTGTCGAGCCGGACCCCACCTGTGCACCAGAGCAACGCCTCGGGGGCGCCCTTGACGGTCGGGATGGTGCTCCCGCGGTCGGGGTACTACTACGGGCCCGTCATCCGGGGAGCGAACCGTGCAGCTCGGGAACTGGGCGCGCGGCTGCTGGTCGCCGTCTCCGACGACTCGTTCGAGCGCGAGCTGAGCGTGGTGCAGCGCATGGTCGACAACGGAATCGACGGCCTCATCATCTCGACGACGGGCAGCCAGTATGAGGACGGCGCCTTCCGCGACCTGATCCTCGGTCTGCCCATCCCCGTCGTGCTGCTCGAGCGCGACCCGAACGTGCTGTTTGGCAAGGGCGTGCGGCTGGACTCGGTGCGGACATCCCACGGCGACGGGGTGCAGGATGCGGTGCGATACCTGCACGCCAACGGCCACGGCCGTATCGCCCTGCTCAGCCCCGGCTTCTACGCGACACCGGCGATGCGCGACGGGTACCTGGCGGCGACGGAGCAGCTCGGCCTGCCGCAGCTGCCCTTCCTGGAGAGCGACCACTGGTCGCCCGCGCGCACCCGGCTGCCGTGGGAGCTCGTGCAGGAGCTTCTCGACCAGGGGTGCGACGCCATCGTCGTGCACCCCGAGCAGGATGCCGTCGACGTCGCGCAGGACTGCCTCGCCCGCGGGCTCAGCATCCCCGACGACCTCGCGATCATCTCCTACGACGACGAGCTGTCGGCCTTCTGCGAGGTGCCGTTGACCGCCGTCGCTCCCCCGAAGACGCAGGTCGGCTTCCAGGCCGTGAAGCGCTGCATGGAGCTGTGCCTCGCCGACGACGATCGCGCCGCGCCGCAGACGATCTCGGTGTATCCCGAGTTGCGGATCCGTCGATCGACGGGCGTCGCGGGCTAGACGCGAGAACCCGCCCACGCGTCCATCCAGCGCTGTGCCGCCCGCACCGCATCCTGGATCGGGGGGATGGCAGGATGCCACGCCCGCTCCCATTCGAGCGAGTAGAGCCCCGCGTACCCCCGCTCCGCGAGCAGATCGAGGATGTGCCCGAGAGGGATGCCGCCGGCGCCGAGGAACACGGGCCTGCGGTCGACGGGCGACGGCTCGTCCTTGAGCTGCACATAGCGAAGCCACGGCCAGAGCGACTCGAGGGTCTGCTCGGGCCGCTCCGACTCGGCCCACGGATGCGCAACGTCCCAGATCGCTCCGAACCGCGCATCGCCCACCGCCTCGAGCACCTCGGCCACGGCACGGCCGGTCGAGTGTGAGTCGTGCGTCTCCAGCAGGATCTCGACGCCGTCGGGAGCGCTCCGTAGCGCCGCTCGCACGCGTCGGGCGAGCAGCTCGACACCCTCCCCGCCCGCGAAGACGCGGATAGCGGGGGCTCCGAGGGAGGCGGCCAGGTGCAGGCACGTGAGCAGCCTGTCGACGACCTCGCGGTCGTGGGCATCCGGATCGCCGATCCGCACGTAGGTCGCGAGGCTGACCAGCCGCTGACGATCGAGCACGGCCGCGAGCGCGGAGAGCTCCTGGGCCGATGTGTGCTCGCCCAGCAGAGACGACGGCGCCACGCGGAGCTCGATGCCGAGATCGCCCATGTCGTGCGCGGCCGCCACCAGCTGCGCCGCCGTCAACTCCGGACAGCCCAAGGTGGAGAAGGCGCCCAGATGGCTCATCAAGCCTCCCATGATCGAATGTGCAGCTTTGGGAACCTTAGGGCGGCCAGCGTGATCGAGCATGTTACTTTTGCGTTTTCGCTCACGATCGCTCACGGGAGAGCCTTATGGAATGGACGGCGAAGTTCATCACACCCGCCACGGCAGACGCCCAGGGCGTTCAGGCCTTCCGGGGCCGCCTCAGGCTGGACCGCCATCCGGACGAGATAACGTCGGCCGTGCTCCGCTACTCCGCGAAGGGCATCATCGACGTTCGGCTGAACGGGCTCGCGGTCTCCGACGAGGTGCTCGCTCCGGGGTGGTCGAGCTATGAGTGGCGGCTGCGGTACTCGGAGGTCGACGTCACCTCCCTGATCGCGGGCGCCGACGTGGAGCTGGTCGCCCGAGTGGCAGACGGGTGGTACCGGGGGCGGCTCGCGTGGGCGGGCGGCCGGGCCGTCTACGGCGATCGCCTCGAGGCCATCGTGCAGCTCACCGTCGCCTACGGGGACGGCAGCTACCAGGTGCTCGGCACGGACTCGACGTGGCGGTGCGCGCCGTCGGACGTCGTACGGGCAGATCTCTACGACGGAGAGACGATCGACGCCCGGCTGCGCACCGCAGACACGGTGTGGGCAGAGGTCGTCGAGAGCTCGTCCGGCATCGAGCTGCTCGAGCGCTCACGGGTCCCCGCCGTGAAGCGCACCGAGGTGCGCGCCCCGGTTCGCACCTGGAACCACGGGGGGAGCGTGATGGTCGACTTCGGGCAGAACCTGGTCGGATGGACGAGGCTGACCATCGAGGGTGCGCGCGGGCAGCGAATCAGCGTTCGCCACGCCGAGGTGCTCGAGGGCGGGACGCTCGCGACACGACCGTTGCGGTCGGCGATCGCCACCGACGAGTTCGTGCTGAGCGGCGACCGCGACGAGTTCGAACCCACCTTCACGCTGCACGGATTCCGGTACATCGCGATCGACGGATGCACTCCCGACGTGACTATCTCGACGATCGCCGCCGTCGTGGTCGGATCGGACCTCACGCGGTCGGGCTGGTTCGACAGCTCGAGCGATGAGCTCAACCGCCTCCACGAGAACGTCGTCTGGAGTACGCGCGGAAACTTCGTGTCGGTGCCCACGGATTGCCCCCAGCGTGATGAACGACTGGGGTGGACGGGCGACATCGCCGTGTTCGCACCCACGGCGGCCTACCTCTTCGACACCTCGGAGTTCCTGTCGGACTGGCTTCGCGACGTCAGGTGCGAACAGGCCGACCAGGACGGCGTCGTGCCCTGGGTCGTCCCCGACGTGCTCAAGTACCCCGCGGTGCGCGGTGCGCTCGAGCTCACCGGGCCGACGGCGATCTGGAGCGACGCCATCATCTGGGTTCCCTGGGCGCTGTGGATGGCCCACGGCGATCGCACCGTGATCGACGAGAACCTCGGCGCGATGGTCGATCATCTGCGCGCCGTGCAGGCCCAGATCGGCGACCGCGGCGTGTGGGAGGGCACAGTGCAGTTCGGCGACTGGCTCGACCCGGATGCCCCCGACGATCGACCGGGTCAGGCGAAGGCCGACCCCGACGTCGTCTCCACGGCCGTCCTCTACCGTTCGAGCATGCTCGCGTCGCACATGGCGCACGCCGTCGGGGAGGACGCGGTGGCGCGCGACCTGGCCGACCTCGGCCGCTCGGTGCTCGCGGCCTTCCATGAGGCGTACCTCTCCCGCATGCCCTTCCGGATCCAGAGCGACTGCGCCACCGTGTACGCGCTCGCGATCGCCTTCGACATGCTCGACGACGACGACCGCGCTGCCGCCGGGGCGCGGCTCGACGAGCTCGTCATCGACAACGGCTATCGCATCTCGACGGGGTTCGCCGGCACGCCGTTCATCCTCGACGCGTTGACGAGCACGGGGCACGCCGACACGGCGGCACGCCTCCTGTTCCAGCGCGAACGGCCCTCGTGGCTCTACCCCGTGAGCATGGGCGCGACCACGGTGTGGGAACGGTGGGACAGCCTCCTGCCCGACGGCTCGGTCAACCCCGGCCAGATGACGTCCTTCAACCACTACGCCCTCGGTGCGGTGGCGACGTGGATGCACGAGTCGCTGGCGGGCATCTCCGCCGCCGAGCCCGGCTACCGTCGGATCCGATTCGCCCCCGTGTTCGCCGAGCAGCTCGACTGGGCGGCCGCACGGGTCGTGACGGCCAGCGGCGACGCGAGCATCCGGTGGGAGCGCGCGGGCGCGTCCGTGACCGTCGACCTGGAGGTCCCGCGCGACAGCTCCGCCGTGCTGTGCGTTCCGGGGCGCGGCGACCGGGAGTTGGGCCCCGGGCACCACCGCATCGTGGTCGAGCCGCGATGACGGTCAGTCCACGTCGAGCGTGCGCGTCTCGATCAGGCGCTGCACGAAGCGGCCGCTGTCCTTGACGATGCGCTCCTGGGAGTCGTAGTCGACCCGGACGATGCCGAACCGCTTGCTGAACCCGAACGACCACTCGAAGTTGTCGAGAAACGACCAGACCAGGTAGCCGCGCAGGTCTACGCCGCGTTCGATCGCGCGGTGCGCGGCGGCGAAGTGGGCGCGCAGGTAGTCCACCCGGTCAGAGTCCTCGACGCGCGCGACGCCGTCCGCCCGCTCGACCACGTCCGGGAAGGCCGCGCCGTTCTCGGTGATCATGAGCGGCACATCCGGGTACTGATCGTGCAGCGACACGAGCAACTCCTCGAGCGCGCCCGGGTCGATGTTCCACCCCATGTCGGTGTACGGGCCGGGCAGGCGCACGAACTCCAGCGCGGGGTCTCCCGGCCAGGCGCCGACCCGTTCGGGGCCCGACGCGGCAGCGAAGCGCACCCCCGACGTCGAGTAGTAGTTGACTCCCAGGAAGTCGATCGGCTGGTGGATGAGCTGCTCGTCGCCCGCGTGCAGGAACGACCAGTCGGTCACGCCCGACGTGTCGTCGAGCAGGTCGGCGTCGTAGTGCCCGCGGAGCAGCGGGGAGAGGAAGATCCGGTCTCCCACGGCCGAGACCCGTCGCCGCGCCTCGGCACTCTCGTCTGCGGGCGTCGAGGGCAGCTCTCGGGTCGGGTGCAGGTTGAGCGTGATCGACACCTGCGCGGACGGGTCGGCGAGGCGTCGGATCTCTGGCACGGCGAGGCCGTGCGCGAGGTTCATGTGGTGGGCCGCGGCCAGCGCCGCAGCCCCGTCCGCGCGACCCGGGGCGTGCATCCCGTTGCCGTAGCCCAGGAAGGCCGCGCACCACGGCTCGTTGAAGGTCGTCCAGGTGTGCACGCGGTCACCCAGCGCCTCGACCACGTGGGCGGCGTACTCCGCGAAGCGGAGCGCGGTGTCCCGCTCCGGCCAACCGCCGGCGTCTTCGAGAGCCTGGGGGAGATCCCAGTGGTAGAGCGTCGCGACGGGTGCGATCCCGCGGGCCAGCAGCCCGTCGACGAGCCCGCGGTAGAAGTCGAGCCCGGTCTGGTTGGGCGCCCCCGCGCCGGTCGGTTGGATGCGCGGCCACGCGATCGAGAAGCGGTACGCCTGCAGGCCCAGCTCGCTCATCAGGTCGAGGTCGTCCTGCCAGCGGTGGTAGTGGTCATCCGCGACATCCCCCGTGTCACCGTTCTCCACGCGCCCTGGGGTGTGGCTGAACGTGTCCCAGATCGAGGGGCCGCGGCCGCCCTCGTGCACACCCCCTTCGATCTGGTAGCTCGCGGTGGCGGAGCCGATGACGAAGGACGACGGGAACCTGAGAGTGGCCATGATCCCATCCTCCGATGCGGACCTCGACCTCGGGCACATACGCGGTGTGGGAGGGGTCCAACATGCGCCTCCTCGCGGTGTCACGATGGCACAAGTGCCCGTCGGCCCGAACCCGCCGGCCAGCAGGGGCACATCCCACCCGGTCCCCCGGGGTTCGCGACGGCACATCCGCGTAACTCTGCGGATCAAGCGCTCCGGAGAGCCACGTCTCCTGCTGCCGGACACCGATCGCGGCAGCGCCGCAGCACCGGCGACATCCCGCGTGTGCGCACCGTGGAGATCGATCTGCCCGCCCGAAGGGGACATAGATTGACCGACATGACATCACGCGAGTTCGTGGCCCCGGGGTTCGAGGACGTCGTCACAACCTTCCGTGCGGGCGTCGTGGAACCCGAGAGGTCGGGTGCCTCGCTCTCCGTGTGGCGAGACGGGGTCGAGCTGATCAACGTCTGGCACGGGGTGAGCGACTACCGCACGGGATCTCCCTGGACGGCGAGCACGACGAGCGTGATCTTCTCGTGCTCCAAGGGCCTTTCCGCGCTGGTCATGGCGCAGCTCCACGAGGCTGGGGTGCTCGACCTCGACTCCCCGATCGCCGACTCATGGCCGGAGTTCGCTGCGCACGGGAAGGGTGCGATCTCCATCGCCGACGTGATGGCCCACCGCGCTGGCGTCAGCGCACCAGCCCACGACATGTCGTTCGACGACGCGCTCGACACGCGCCGCTGGGCGGCGCAGATAGCTGAGCAGGAACCCCTATGGGTTCCCGGGGAGGGCCACGCCTACCACGCCCTGACCATCGGGACCATCGTGCAGGAGCTCGTCCTGCGCGTCACGGGCCGAGAGCTGCATGAGCTGTTCCACGAGAACATCGCCGCGCCGCTCGGCGCCGATGTGACGCTCAAGGCCGGTCCGGGCGCGCTCGACCGTGTCGCCCATCTCGTCACCTCACCGGAATGGGATGCGCTGGCCGACTCCTCCGCAGAATCAGAGACCTCGCGCGCACTGACTCTCGGCGGCGCCTTTCCCCCGTCGCTGGTGACCGAGGACGGCGGCTTCAACGATCCGCGTGCGCAGGCGGCGGGCTTCGCGGCGGCCGGCGGAATCGGCACCGCCTCCGGGCTGGCGAAGATCTGGTCGTCGACGATCCGCCCGACCGACGGCATCCGCACGATCCAGGACGCCACGGTTCGCTTCATCTCCGGCGTGCGGAGCGAGGGGCCGTGGGTCTACGACGTCCCCGCTCCGTACCTGCGGTGGGGTGCCGGCGTCGAACTGGCGTCCCCGGACGGACCGCACCTGTCGCCCACCACTTTCGGCCACGGGGGAGCAGGCGGCCAGGCAGCTTTCGCCGATCCGGCCACCGGGGTGGCCTTCGGGTACGTCCGCAGCCGTCTGGACACCGTCTATCCCGTCGAGCCGATCCTCGCGTCTCTCCGAGAGGCCCTCGACCGGTAGCTCGTCTGGCGCCCGAGTGCACGCCGTGCGTTGCACCGAGCGGGGAGTGACTGTACACTCACTCACATGGCCCCTCTCTCCACCGCCGACTCGCGTCGTCCGCTCGTCGCGGCGGCCGCCGTGAGGACCTTCGGCCTGCGGGGTTACCACGCCACGACCATCGCCGCCGTCGCCGCGGAGGCGCGCATCTCGCCCTCGTACGTCTCCAAGCTCTACCGCAGCAAGGACCAGCTCTTCGTCGCCGCCCTCGAGGAGTGCTTCGACCAAGTGCTTGCAGCCCTCGCCGTGGGCGCCGACGCGAGCGTCGACCAGAGTTCCGACGCCATCCTCGAATCCATGGGCGACGCCTACGCCGCGTTGATCTCGAACCGCGCCCTGCTCATGCTGCAGGTGCACGCGCAGTCGGTCGCCGAGATCCCCGAGATCGGTGCGGCGCTGCGGGCGGGTCTGGAGCGCGTCACCCGGTTCGCCCAAGAGCGCTCGCGCGCAGAGGATGACGCCGTGCAGCACTTCCTCGCCTACGGGCAGCTTTGCCACCTCATCGTGACCACCGGCCTCGAGGGGGTCAGGGCGCCCTGGGCCGCGCTCGTCACGAAGGGCTTCAGCCACCCCTGAACTGCGGCGAGGGCATCCTCGTCGTCGTTCGACCACAACAGTGAGTGACCAATCACTCTACGAAAGAAGGAACCATGATCACCACCACCACCCCTACCGCCGTGCCGCGCAGCACGCGACGGTGGACCGCCCTCGGCGTGCTCGCGCTCGCGCAGTTCCTCGTCGTGCTCGACGCGTCGATCGTGAACATCGCGCTCCCCGTCGTGGGCCGTGAGCTCGGCCTCGACACCGTCGCCCTCGCCTGGGTCATCACCGCCTACGTGCTGCCCTTCGGCGCGCTGCTGCTGCTCGGCGGCCGACTCGCCGACCGCTTCGGGCACCGGATGCTCTTCCTCATCGGCGCCGTCGGCTTCGTCTCGGCGTCCGCGCTCGCGGGATTCTCGTCGAACGGCGGCATGCTGCTCGTGGCACGAGCCCTGCAGGGCACATCGGCGGCCGTGCTCGCCCCCGCCGCGCTGGCGCTGTTGACGATCCTCTTCCCCGAGGCGCGGGACCGAGCGCGCGCTCTCGGAATCTGGGGCGGCGTCGCGGGCATCGGCTCGGTGGCGGGAGTGCTGCTCGGCGGGGTCCTCACCGCCACGCTGGGCTGGCAGTGGGTGTTCTTCGTGAACGTGCCGGTCGGTGCGGTCGTGCTGGTCTTCATCCCGCTCCTCATCACGCGCGACACCGCGGCGCGGGCATCGCGGCTCGATGTACCCGGCGCCGTGACGATCACCGCCGCGCTCGTGTCTCTCGTCGGCGGCCTCTCGGCCATCGAGCAGGCCGGCCCGCTCGCCCCGATCACGCTCGTGCTCGGCGTGCTCGCGGTGGCCTTCACCGTGGCCTTCGTGCGCATCGAGCGCCGGAGCGCGCAGCCGTTGCTGCCGTTCGCGATCTTCCGCAACCGCAACCTGGCGAGCGGCAACATCGTCGCGCTCCTCGTCGGCGGGGCCATGGTCGCCCTGTTCTTCGCGCTCTCGGTCTACCTGCAGTCCGTGCTGCACTACGACGCGCTCGCCGCCGGCCTCAGCCAGCTGCCCTTGGCCGGAGCGCTCGTGGTCGTCGCGGGAACCGTGCCGGCGCTCGTCAACCGCATCGGTGCACGCGCGACGGTAGTCGTGTCGACGGCGGTGCTGGCTGCGGGTCTCGTGTGGCTCGCGCTGTCGCCGGTCGGCGCGGGGTTCGCCGTGCAACTGCTCGGGCCCACGCTGCTCATCGGCGTCGGTATCGGCGGCGCGATGGTGTCGGCGACCCAGCTCGCCGTCGACGGGGTCTCCGCCGAGGAGTCGGGCCTCGCCGGCGGGCTCGTCAACACCAGCCAGCAGATCGGTGGCGCCCTGGGCCTCGCCGTGCTCGCGTCTGTCGCCGCGGCCGTGACCGGCTCCCTGTCCGCGTCGGGGGCGGCTGCCGACACCGCTCTCGCGGGCGGCTTCTCGGCCCTGTTCGTGGGTGCCGCCGCACTCGTCGTCGCGGCGGGCGTCGCGGCCGCGGCATCCGGCCGCCGTTCCTGACCGCATCACGATCAAGACGGAGCGGCTTCGCGGCCGGCCGTCTCCGCACTCCAGGAAGACCCGCTGACGGAGTGCGGAGACGGTGGGATGTGACTCCCCTACTGAGCCGCCGGTCTGTAGCGCAGCAGAGCGCAGGCGAAACAGAAGGGCCGGCGCGACAGCCCGGACTGCTCAGCGGGGGCACACGAGTGGCCTCGCGTCCGACCGTCTCCGCACTCCAGAGAAGCCCGGTTAAACGGAGAAAGACCGCCACTCGGGCGGTCTTCTCTGAAGTGCGGAGACGGTGGGATTTGAACCCACGGTACCCAATAAAGGGTACTCCACCTTAGCAGGGTGGTGCACTAGGCCGAACTATGCGACGTCTCCAGTTGTTCGTCCACCATCATGCCACACGGCCTGACGATGCCCGAACGGTGTTGCGACTAGCCCCAGTTGGGACCGTCGTCGTTGGTGACCGTGCAGGTCTGGTCCGCGGCCGTCTGGCCTCGGACGCCCGACAGCACGGGCAGGGTCGACGTGTCCACGGGCGCGCCCGAGGCCGTGTCGGTGGGCAGCGGCGTCGCGTTGGGGTTGAGGGCCGAGCCCTCGCCGTCGCCGGCCTCGTCGAGCTTGAACGGCTGGTCGGCGAGGATGTACGACATCATCTCGTCGCCGAGCACCGTGTTCGGCTTGACCTTGCCCGCGTAGGGCGGGTCGACGTTGCCGGTCGTGCCCGGGTACTGCACGAAGGTCACGTTCTCCATGGGGATGTTCTTGAGCGCGAGCGCGATCGACACCATGGTGGGGACGTTGCCGAGGCTCGACGACAGGGTCATGTTGCTGAGCGCCGCGTCGGCCAGGTTGTAGACCTTCTTGAAGTCGCCGAGGGTGTCGGAGCTCTTGAGCGTGCGCACGAGCGACGACAGGTACACCTGCTGCGAGCTGATGCGGGTGAGGTCGCTGCCGTCGCCGACGCCCGAGCGGGTGCGGAGGAAGGCGAGCGCGTCCCAGCCGCTCAGAGTGTAGGTGCCGGCCTGGTCGAGCGTGACGCCGTCGCCGTAGAACGGGCCGTCGACGCACACCGGCACGCCGCCGATGGCGTTGGTCATCGCGATGACGCCCTTGAAGGTGATGAGGCCGGCGAACTGGATCGGCAGGCCCGTGAGCTCCTGCACGGTGAGGGCCACGCAGGGGAGGCCGCCGTAGTAGAGCGCGGTGTTGATGGGCTCGGTCGAGTAGCCCTTCACGTCGCCGGAGCCGTCGTTCCACGGGCACTCCGGAATGCCCACGACCATGTCGCGGGGGATGCTGATGGCGACGGCGTGCGTCTGGTCCTGCGACACGTGCAGCACCATGTTGACGTCGTTGAGCACCGACGTCTCATCCTCGGCGTCGCCGCCGATGCCGTCCTGGCCCTCGCGGGTGTCGCTGCCGACGATGAGGATGTTGAAGCCGCCCTCGATCGCACCGATCTCGGGCAGCGGGCCCTCGGTCTCGCCGATGAGCTCGACCGTCGCGGTCTTCGAGTAGAGGCTGTTGAAGGCGATAGCGCCCACCGAGGCGCCGCTCACGAGCACGACGGCGAGCGCCGCGGCGAGGAACTTGAGGATGGTGGGCCAGGGGTTGTTCCTGCGCAGGCGCCCGTGGCGCGCGATGCCTTGGGTCTTGGGCACGCCGTTGCGCGACCTCAGCTCCGACCGCGAGCGCAGTTCGGAGCGGGGAGTCAACTCGCTCATGACAGTCCTTCGTTCTGGGGCAGGTTCTGATCACCTGAGCGGAGGGCGTGGGATTCGAACCCACGAGACATTGCTGCCCACCAGTTTTCAAGACTGGCTCCATCGGCCGCTCGGACAGCCCTCCCCGGCGTGACCAAGCTCCGAGTGTACCGGACGGTATGCCCGCGAAGCCTGAGGATCCCCTAGAAACCGGCGAGCGCCGTGGCCACCCCGTCGTCGAGGTCGGTGCCCGTGAACTCGTTCGCGGCGGCCCGCACCTCGTCGGGCGCCTGCCCCATCGCGACGCCCCTGCCCTCGGCCGACGCCCACTCGAGCATGTCGATGTCGTTGCGTCCGTCGCCGATGGCCATGACCCTGCTGCGCGGGATGTCGAGCAGGGCGCGCACGCGCTCGAGCGCCGTCGACTTGTTGACGCCGTCGGGTGCGATGTCGAGCCAGGCCGTCCAGCCCACGTTGTAGCTGACCTTGTGCAGGCCCATCCGCTCCACCACCGAGAGGAAGTCCTCGATCTTGTGGCCGGGCGAGATGACGACGACGCGTGTGGCGTGCTGCGCGAGCAGCTCCTCGAACGGCACCTTCTCGCTCACCGCGCCGAGGGTTCCGTCGGGGAACGAGCCCGTGAACTTGTAGAGCCCGGCCTCATCCTCGACCGCGTAGTTCGCGCCCTCGAGGTTCTCGCGGATGGTGGTCAGCACCTCGGTGGGGTCGAACGTCTCCACGTGCTCGCGGCGATAGCCCAGGGGGGCGTCGGCGTCGCGCACGAGCGTGATGGCGCCGTTGGAGCACACGACGTACTCGGGCGAGATGGCCAGGCGGTCGAGGATCGGAAGCGTCATCGCCACGGAGCGGCCGGTGGCGAGCATGACCTCGTGCCCCGCATCCCGCACCTTGCCGACCGCCGCGATGACGGGGTCGTTCATGACGCCGTCCTCGCGGAGCACGGTGCCGTCGATGTCGAGGGCGATGAGCCAGCGGTCGCCGCTCATGCGACGGGCTCGAAGACCTCGAGGCCTCCCAGGTAGGGGCGCAGCGCCGCCGGCACGACCACCGAGCCGTCGGCCTGCTGGTGCGTCTCGAGGATGGCGACGAGCCACCGTGTGGTCGCGAGCGTGCCGTTGAGCGTGGCGACGGGCGAGGTCTTGCCCGACTCCGTGCGGTAGCGGATGTCGAGCCGGCGCGCCTGGTACGTCGTGCAGTTGCTCGTGCTCGTGAGCTCGCGGTAGGTGCCCTGGGTCGGCACCCACGCCTCGATGTCGAACTTGCGCGCCGCGGACGAGCCGAGGTCGCCCGCGGCCACGTCGATCACGCGGTAGCTGAGCTCGCACGCGGCGAGCATCGACTCCTGCCACGTGACGAGGCGCTCGTGCTCTGCCTCCGCGTCCTCCGGCAGCACGTAGGTGAACATCTCGAGCTTGTTGAACTGGTGCACGCGCAGGATGCCCCGGTTGTCCTTGCCCGCGGAGCCGGCCTCCCGGCGGTAGCACGTCGACCAGCCCGCGTAGCGCAGGGGTCCGTTCGACAGGTCGAGGATCTCGTCGGAGTGGAAGCCCGCGAGCGCCACCTCCGACGTGCCCGTGAGGTAGAGGTCGTCGGCGGGGAGGTAGTAGATCTCGTCGGAGTGCTCCCCGAGGAATCCCGTGCCCGCCATGATCTCGGGCCGCACGAGGGTGGGCGTGATGAGGGGCGTGAACCCCTCGGCGAGCGCCTTGTCGAGGGCGAGGCTCATGAGCCCGAGCTCGAGGCGCGCGCCCACGCCCTTGAGGAAGTAGAAGCGGCTGCCCGAGACCTTGACCCCGCGGGCGATGTCGATGGCGCCGAGGATCTCGCCGAGCTCCGCGTGGTCCTTGGGCTCGAAGTCGAACTCCCGGCGGGTGCCGACCTCGCGCAGCGTGACGAAGTCGTCCTCCCCGCCCGCAGGCACCCCGTCGACCGTGACGTTGCCGATGGCGCCCACGATGCGGCCGAACTCGGCCTCGGCGTCTGCGGCCTTCTGGCCGGCGTCCTTCACCTGCGCGGCGAGCGCCTGCGCCTGCAGCACGAGCGCCTTCTTCTGGTCGCCGGGCGCCGTCGCGACCGTGCGGCTGAACGCGTTCTGCTGCGCCCTCAGGGCCTCGAACTGCTGGATGCTCGTGCGGCGCTCCGAGTCGGCAGCGATGGCGTCGTCGACGAGCTGCACGGACGCGCCCCGCGACTCCTGCGACCGTCTGATGGTGTCGGGATTGTCGCGCAGCAGCTGGGGATCGATCACGGCTCCAGCCTACCCAGCGATGGCGTACCGTTAGCAGCGTGGCCACCCCGCGTGCAGCAGTCGTCTACAACCCGATCAAGGTCGACGTCGAGAAGGTGAAGAGCGCCGTCGCGGCCGCCGAATCGGAGGCCGGCTGGGCCGAGACCCTCTGGTTCGAGACCACGGAGGAGGACGCCGGCCAGGGCGTCACCGCGAGCGCCATCCGGCGCGGCGCGAGCGTCGTGATCGCCGCGGGCGGCGACGGCACCGTGCGCGCCGTGGCGGAGGCCCTGCGCGGCAGCGGCGTATCCCTCGCCCTGCTGCCGTCGGGCACGGGGAACCTGCTCGCCCGCAACCTCGAGCTGCCGCTCACCAACCTCGAGCAGGCCGTGGAGATCGCCTTCACCGGGGACGACCGGCAGATCGACCTGGGCATGGTCGAGATCGTGCGTGCCGACGGCGACAGCGAGGAGCACGCGTTCCTCGTCATGGCGGGCCTGGGCCTCGACGCCAAGATGATCAAGAACACCAACAGCACCCTCAAGAAGGCGGTCGGCTGGCTCGCCTACGTCGACGGCATCGCCCGCTCGGTGCCCGAGCTCAAGCCCGTGCGCATCCGCTACAAGCTCAACGGCGGCCCGGAGCGCGCCATGAGCGTGCACACGATCATCGTCGGCAACTGCGGGATGCTGCCGGGCGGCCTCCTGCTCATGCCCGAGGCGAGGCCCGACGACGGACGCCTCGACATCGCCGCCCTGCGCCCGCGCGGACCGCTCGGCTGGGCCAAGGTGTGGCGCAAGGTCGCGTGGGAGAACGGCGTGCTGCGCAAGTCGGCCCTCGGGCGCAAGATCATCGACCTCTCCAAGGACGTGCGCGACGTCACCTACCTCGTCGGCAAAGACCTGCGGATGACGGTCGAGGGCCGTCCGGAGGAGTTCCAGCTCGACGGCGACGAGTTCGGCGAGGCCCGCTCCGTGCACACGTGGGTGGACCCGGGCGCGCTCACCGTGAAGATGCCCGCGGCGGCGGAGTAGCCCTCGCGAGATCGCCGATTCGGCCCATCCTCACGCCGCTCATGGGCGGATTCGGCAGTCTCGCGGTCGTGTGGATACCCCGCCCGGCCGCCGGCGGACTTTGCGACACTGCCTCGTGCGCCTCATCCCGCTCCCGCGAGAGCTCCGGAACGCGGCGTTCGCCGTGCGCGACGCGGACGTTCCGGCGAAGCGCCTCCGGGCTCGCGACCTCAACAGCGAGGTGTGGGGCGCGCGCCTCGCCACCCGTGCGCCTCTCACCTGGCGTGATCGGTGCACGCTCTTCGCCGCACGCCTGCCCGCGCACATCCTCTTCAGCCATGCGACCGCTGCCCTGCTCCTGAGAGCACCGCTCCCCCTCGCGCTCGAGCGCGACCCGCGCATCCACGTCGCGGTTGCCGCCCCCGCGAGCGCTCCCCACGCCCGCGGCCTCGTCGGCCACCGGCTCTCCCTCGCCCCCGGCGATGTCACGTGCACGGGTCAGCTCCGTCACACCTCCGCCGCCCGCACGTGGTGCGACATGGCGGGCATCCTCGACCTCGACGACCTCATCGTGCTGGGCGACTACCTCATCAACCATCGCGCGCCGCTCACCTCGCGGGTCGAGCTCGGGAGCATGATCGAGAGGATGCCCGGGGCTCGCGGCATGCGCCGCGCCCGGGCCGCCCTAGCGCTTCTCAGCGACCGGCCCGAGTCAGCGCAGGAGTCGCGTGTGCGCCTCCTCGTCCTCCGCAGCGGACTGCCCGAGCCGACGATCAACCACGTCATCGTGGACACGGAGACCGGGCGCGAGGTGCGGCCCGACTTCCGGTTCAAGGCGGTCATGCTCATCCTCGAGTACCAAGGGTACTACCACCGCACGAAGGCGCAGTGGAGGAAGGATATGACCCGCCGCTCCCGCCTCGAGGCGCAGGGGTGGACCGTGATGGAGCTCAACGCCGACGATCTGGACGATTCGGACGAGCTCGTGGGGCGCATCCGGCTGCTGATGGCTCGCCTCGAGGCTTCGAGACCGCCCAATCGGCCGATGTGACGCCGAAAGATGGGCCGATCAGGCGGTCTCGCGGCAGAAGGGAGCGTAGGGTCCTAGCCCTCGCCCGCGATGAGGCCGCGCAGCCAGTCGCGGGCATCCACGAACGCGTCGTTGTCGTAGCGGGGGATGACCGTGATCGCGAGCTTGTCGGCGCGCGGGTAGCTGCCGAGGAAGATGACGTTGGGGCTGAAGCGCTTGAGGCCGAGGAGGGCGTCGGCGACGCGCTCGTCGAGGATGTGGCCGTCGAGGTCGATCACGAAGCGGTAGCGGCCGAGGGCGTCGCCGATGGGCCGGGACTCGAGCAGGCTCATGTTCACCCCGCGCGTCGCGAACTGCTCGAGCATCTCGAGCAGGCGGCCCGCCGTGTCGTCGGGCAGCTCGGCGATGATCGACGTCTTGTCGCTGCCCGTGGGCGCCGGCAGGGGCGCGATGCGCGAGACGAGCACGAAGCGCGTGACGGCGTTGGGGTTGTCGCCGATGCCCTCGGCGAGCACGACGAGGTCGTGATGGTCGGTGATCCCCGGCGGGGCCACCGCGGCGTCGGCGAGGTCCGACGACAGCAGGGCGGCGGCGGCCGCGACGTTCGACGTGGCGGGGATGTGCCCGTGCGACGGGAGGTGGGCATCCAGCCACAGGTGGGTCTGGCCGTAGGCGACAGGATGCGCGTTGATGACCTTCACGTCGGCGAGGGTCGTGCCGGGGCGCGCCACGAGCACGAAGTTCACGGGCACGAGGTACTCGCCCACGATGCGCAGGCCGGGGATGTTCGCGAGCGCGTCCTGGGCCACGCTCACGCCGCCCTCGACGGAGTTCTCGATGGCGATCATCGCCGCCTCGCTGCGGCCCGTGACGACGTCGTCGAGCGCCTCGCCGACGTTGTTGACGGGGCGCCACGGCTGGCCCACGGCCTCGGGCACCTGCTTGAGCGCGGCCTCCGTGAAGGTGCCCGCGGGGCCGAGGTACGAGTACATGGTCACGAGTTTATGGTGGTGCAAGACTGTGCAGATGAACGACCGCGCAGGCACCCCCGCACAGCCCTCAGACCTCATCGATGTGCACGAGCTCGTGCGCGCGTACTACGACCTCGTGCCCGACGTGTCGGTGCCCGAGCAGCGGGTCGTGTTCGGCACGAGCGGGCACCGCGGCTCCTCCCTCGACACGGCGTTCAACGAGACCCACATCGAGGCGATAACGCAGGCGATTGTCGAGTACCGCGCGGGTCAGGGCATCACCGGCCCCCTCTTCATCGGCAAGGACACCCACGGCCTCTCGCGTCCCGCCGAGACGACGGCGCTCGAGGTGCTCGAGGCGAACGGCGTCGAGGCGCTCGTCGACGAGTTCGACGACTACGTGCCGACGCCCGCCCTGAGCCACGCGATCATCAAGTACAACGTCGAGCACCCGGGCGAGCCGCAGGCCGACGGCATCGTCATCACGCCGAGCCACAACCCGCCCCGCGACGGCGGCTTCAAGTACAACCCCCCGCACGGCGGACCCGCCGACAGCGACGCGACGACCTGGATCGCTAACCGCGCGAACGAGCTCATCGCCGACGGCAACCGCGGCGTCAAGCGCTCCGAGCCGAGCGCCGTCGCCACCTACGACTACCGCAGGCACTACATCGAGGACCTCGCGAACATCATCGACGTCGAGGCCATCAAGAAAGCGGGCATCCGCATCGGGGCCGACCCACTCGGCGGCGCGAGCGTCAACTACTGGAAGCTCATCGGCGAGCACTACGGCCTCGACCTCACGGTCGTGAACCCGTCCGTCGACCCCGCGTGGGGCTTCATGACGCTCGACTGGGACGGCAAGATCCGCATGGACCCGTCGTCGGCGAGCGCCATGGCCTCCGTCGTCGCGCGGCGCCACGACTACGACATCCTCACGGGCAACGACGCCGACGCCGACCGCCACGGCATCGTCACCCCCGACGCGGGCCTCATGAACCCCAACCACTACCTCGCGGTCGCGATCCAGTACCTCTACACGCACCGCCCGCAGTGGCGCGAGGATGCGGCCGTCGGCAAGACCCTCGTGTCGAGCTCGATGATCGACCGGGTCGCCGCGGGCCTCGGCCGACGCCTGTGGGAGGTACCCGTGGGGTTCAAGTGGTTCGTCCCCGGCCTCGTCGACGGATCCGTGGGCTTCGGCGGCGAGGAGAGCGCGGGCGCGAGCTTCCTGCGCATGGACGGCACGGCGTGGACGACCGACAAGGACGGCATCCTGCTCGCCCTGCTCGCGAGCGAGATCCTCGCCGTCACGGGCAAGACCCCGTCGCAGCTGTACGCCGAGCTCGTCGCGGAGTACGGCGACCCCGCGTACGAGCGCGTCGACGCGGCAGCATCCAAGGAGCAGAAGGCCCGCCTCGGCAAGGTCAGCGGTGACGCGATCACGGCCACCGAGCTCGCGGGCGAGCCGATAGTCGCGCGCCTCTCGGAGGCGCCGGGCAACGGGGCCGCGATCGGCGGCGTGAAGGTCGTCACCGAGAACGCGTGGTTCGCGGCGCGCCCGAGCGGCACCGAGGACGTCTACAAGATCTACGCGGAGTCGTTCCGCGGCCCCGGGCACCTGAAGGCGGTGCAGGCGGAGGCGAAGACGATCGTCGACGCGGCCCTGTGAGGGCCCTGATCCCGCTCGTGCTCGTCGTCGCGCTCGCGGGCTGCTCGGAGGCGCCCGCGGCACCCGACCCGCGGGCCGCCGAGTCGGACGCCCTGTTCGCGGACTTCGACGCCGACGAACCGGGCTGCACCGCGGCCGTCGGCCTCGACGGCGAGATCGTGTGGGCGGGGGCCGCCGGGCTCTCCGACCTGGACGCCGAGGAGCCGCTCACCACCGACTCCGTCGTCGACTTCGCCTCGATCTCGAAGCAGTTCACGGCGACCGCCGTCCTCATGCTCGAGAAGCAGGGCGTGCTCAGCCAGGACGACACCCTCGACACGTGGGTGCACGACCTGCCGGGATGGGCGTCGCGCGTGACCCTGCGCAACCTCATCCACCACACGAGCGGCATCCCCGACTACGTGTACATCCTCGACGCGGGCGACGACGAGGCCACGACCAACGCCGACGTCAACGCCGTGCTCGCCGACCAGGAGCTCGGGGGCGACCCGGGCACCTACTTCGAGTACTCGAACTCCAACTACGTGCTGCTCGCCGAGGTCGTCGAGTCGGCGACGGGGATGCCCCTGCCGCAGTGGCTCGACGAGAACATCTTCACGCCGCTCGGGCTCGACCTCGTGGACGATCCCGCCTACGACGGGCCCGGGCTCGCGGTCTCGTACGACGAGGACGGCCACGACGAGAAGTTCACCCCGGAGCTGTCGAGCTGGGCGCAGTACGGCGACGGGGGCATCCACGGCACCCCGTCCGCCCTCGTGCCGTGGCTCGACCAGTACCGCACCGGATCGCTCGGCGTGCTCGACGCCCAGCTCGTCGACCCCGACGGCTGGGGCTACGCGGCGGGCGTCGAGCTCGCGGGCGACGGCACGCTCGAGCACACGGGGTCGTGGCTCGCGTTCCTGTCGAAGTTCAGCGTCTCGGCCGACCGGCACGCGGAGGTCGTCGCGACGTGCAACCGGGACGACGGCGACCCCGACGGGCTCGTCGACTCGCTGAAGAAGATCTGGTTCTAGTTCGCGTAGGTCGGAGCGGGCGGCAGGCCGAAGAACTCCTCGAGCGTCATGACGCCCGTGTTGTGCAGCTCGGTCGCGAGCTCCGGGCCGACGTAGCGGTAGTGCCACGGCTCGAACTCGTAGCCCGTGATCTGCGTGTAGCCGTTGGGGTAGCGCAGCACGAACCCGAAGCGCCACGCGTTGGCGGCGAGCCACTGGCCCTGAGGGGTGTCGGCGAAACACTGGTCGAGGGAGCAGTTGGCCGGATCCGCGCTGATGTCGATCGACAGCCCGGTCTGGTGCTCGCTGAAGCCGGGGCGCGCGCTCGTGAGGTCAGCGGCCTCCTGGCCGAGGCTCGCCACCCAGCCCGCGTACACGTCCTGCTGGCTGCCGTAGCTGCGGTACGCGCTCTGCGACGCCATGGAGAGACCGGTCTCGGAGGTGAAGGCGGCGAACATCTGCACGACGGCATCCGACGCGACCTGGCGCATGAACGGCTGGTTCACGTAGGTCACGGGCACCTCGACGAGGTCCGGCGGCTCCCAGTCGGCGGGGTTCAGCTGCCGGAGCTTGTCAGCCACGACCCAGATGCTGTTGGGGTCGTCGATCGAGTACAGGGTCTTATTAAACGTGGGTGTGGGGGTCGGCGTCGGGGTGGGGGTCGGCGTCTTCGTCGGCGTGGGCTTGGGCGTGCTGGAGGGCGCGGCCTCGGGCTCGCCGTGGGGGCTCAGGACGACGATCGCGGCCACGAGGGCGCCGATCACGAGGATGCCGACGGCGGAGAAGATGACGATCGTGCGGCGCTGCCTGACCTTGCGCGAGGGTCGGTGGCGCGGGCGCAGGTCTGACACCCCACGATCATACGTTCGGAAACACTCCCCCGGGAGTACGCGGAAGGTTGCCCGGCTGCGTGCGGCGGGTGTAACTTTGCACGTCACGCAAAGTTTTCTGGGCCATCGTCGGACGCGTTCCGCGATGGCCCTCACCTTGTCACGAAGGAAGATATGTCCAGCGCCACCTCCAAGGGCAAGCAGCAGGCACAGGCGATAGCCGATGCCGGCGGCGTCATGACCCACCGCCAGATCCTGTTCGTCATCTTCGGGCTCATGGCGGGAATGTTCCTGTCCGCCCTCGACCAGACCATCGTGGGAACGTCGATGCGCACCATCGCCGACGACCTCGACGGGCTCAGCCTGCAGGCCTGGGTCACCACGGCCTACCTGATCACCTCGACGATCGCGACGCCCATCTACGGCAAGCTCAGCGACATCTTCGGCCGCCGCCCGCTGTTCATCATCGCGATCGTCATCTTCCTCGTGGGCTCCGTCGCCGCGGGCTTCGCGAACTCGATGTACATGCTCGCGGTGTTCCGCGCCCTCCAGGGCCTCGGCGCCGGCGGTCTCATGGCGCTGCCCCTCGCGATCATGGGCGACATCCTCGCCCCGCGCGAGCGCGCCAAGTACCAGGGCTACTTCCTCGCCGTCTTCGGCATCTCGAGCGTCGTGGGCCCGCTCATCGGCGGCCTGCTCTCGGGCACGCCCGAGATCCTGTTCGTCACGGGCTGGCGCTGGGTGTTCCTGATCAACGCGCCCATCGGCGTCATCGCGCTCGCCATCGTGCTGCGGTTCCTGCACATCCCGCACAACCGACGGCCCGTGCGCATCGACTGGTGGGGCGCGGCGACCGTCGTCATCGCCCTCGTCCCGCTCCTGCTCGTCGCCGAGAAGGGCCGCGAGTGGGGCTGGGACTCCCCTGCCGCGTTCGCGTGCTACATCATCGGCGGCCTGGGCATCGCGGCGTTCATCGTGAGCGAGCGGCTCATGGGCGATGACGCGCTCATCCCGCTCAAGCTCTTCAAGAACGCGACGTTCTCCATGTCGACGGTGCTCGGCGTGCTCGTGGGCTTCGGCATGTTCGGCGCCATGATGACGATCCCGCTGTACCTGCAGCTCGTCGAGGGCGCGACGCCCACCGAGAGCGGCTTCCTCATGCTCCCCATGATCCTGGGCCTCATGATCGCCTCGATCGCGAGCGGCCAGATCATCGCGCGCACGGGCAAGTACGGCCTGTTCCCGCGCCTCGGCACGCTCCTCATGGCCGGCGGGTTCTTCTGGCTCACGTTCCTCACGGCCGACAAGCCCGTCATCTGGATCATGGTCGGCATGTTCCTCATCGGCCTGGGCCTCGGCCAGATGATGCAGACGCTCACGCTCGCGTCGCAGAACTCGGTCGGCCCGCGGGACATCGGTGTCGCGACATCCTCGAGCACCTTCTTCCGCCAGATCGGTGGAACGCTGGGCGTCGCGGTGCTGTTCTCGGTGCTCTTCACGCGCATCGGCGACGCCATCTCCGACCAGCTCGGCAAGACGGCGATCCTCACCAAGGCCCTCGACGCGGCCCTCACGCCGTCGATCGCCCAGGCGCCCGAGAACGCCGGGGTCATGAACACCGTGTGGAGCAAGATCACCGAGGGCATCACGGCGAACCTGCCCGCGGGGGTCGACCTCTCCGACGCCGCGACGCGCGAGGCCGTCGTCGACAAGGCGGTTCCCGCCGTGCAGGACGCCCTCAACTCGGGCACCGCAGGCGGCGGCCTTAGCACGTCGCTCGACGGTGACACCTCGTTCCTCAACGGGGCGAACCACGACCTCACGGCGCCGTTCCTGAACGGGTTCAACGACGCGACGGTCACGGTCTACTGGGTGGGGCTCGCAGTCGTGCTCGTGGCGTTCGTGCTGAGCTTCTTCCTCAAGACGCCGCCGCTGCGCGCCAAGTCGGCCCTGCAGGAGGCCTCGGACAACGACGCCGCCGTGGCCGCCCAGCGCGCCGCCGCCGAGATGGGGGCGCTCGTGTCTCCCGACACCGCGTCGACGCCCGTCGTCGAGGTCGGCTCGCCGAAGAAGTAGCACCACCGCGGAGGGGGCCGGATGTCGCATCCGGCCCCCTTCGTCGTCCTCGGCGAGTCCCATCCTGCGGGCAGGTCGCCGAGGTGGGCGGAACGTTCCGCGCGGCTCGCGACAGACGTCGCAGTTCGCGGGCCCGGACCCTCAGGATGCGGAGCAGCCCATCGATCGGCGATGAATTTTTCGCACCCGGCTCCCGCGTGATCACTGGCCGTAAGCGGTTGCAGCCGTGGGAGCGCTCTCTCCCAGTGGTTGACAGGGTTCCGAATCGCTGTCTAGTGTGACCAGCAATCCGTGAGAGCGCTCCCACACCACATTTGAGAGCGCTCCCACGGCTCCCCCAACCACGCACACAAAGGAGTGACCGTGAGAACATCACGACGCACTATCGCGGCGGCATTCGCCGGCGCAGCAGCCATCGCCCTCGTCACGACCGGCTGCACCGCAGCCGGGACCGGCGGCGGCGATGACGAGAAGATCACCCTCACCATCACCACGTTCGGCACGATGGGCATCGACGCGAACTACGACGCGTACATGAAGGAGCACCCGAACGTCACGATCGAGGCGACCAACCTCGCGGACGGCGGATCGGCGCGCGACGACGCGTACGCCAAGATCGCGGCCGGCACGGGCCTCTCCGACATCGTCGCCATCGAGGAGGGATGGCTCTCGAGCATCCGCGACGTCTCCGACGCCTTCGTCGACCTCAACGACTACGGCTTCTCCGACCTCGCCGACACGGCCGGCTTCCTCGACTGGAAGGTCGCGCAGGGCACCGACGCGAACGGCCGCCTCTTCGGCGTCCCGCTCGACATCGGCCCCGAGGGCCTCTGCTACCGCGGTGACCTGTTCGCCGCGGCGGGCCTGCCGAGCGACCGCGACGAGGTGCGCGACCTGTTCGGCGGCGACAACGCCACGTGGGAGGACTACTACAAGGTCGGCGCCGAGTACCAGGCCGCGACCGGCAAGCCCTTCTTCCACAACCCGTCGTTCCAGTGGAACGCGTGGGTGAACCAGCAGGCCGAAGGCTACTACAAGAAGGATGGCACGACCCTCAACATCGAGGACAACCAGGCCATGAAGGACCAGCTCAACCTCATCGTCTCGAACGCCAAGGAGGGCGCGGGCCTCCCCGCCTGGGGCGTCGGCGACCAGGCCAAGCAGGACCTCTTCGCGACCTACATCTGCCCGAGCTGGATGCTCGGCGTGGTGAGCGGCTACTACGACGCGGGCACGACCGACTCCGGCTGGGACTTCGCGGACGTCATGCCCGGCGGTTCGGCCAACTGGGGCGGATCGTTCCTCGGCGTCTCCGAGTCGTCGGCCCACAAGGAGGCTGCCGCCGAGCTCGCGCTCTGGCTCGCCGCCCCCGAGCAGAACAAGGTCGCCTTCGAGGCTGCCGGACCGTTCCCGAGCTCGTCGGCCGGACAGGAGCTCGTCGCCAACTCGACGAACGCCTTCTTCAACGACGCGCCCGTCGGCGAGATCTTCTCGAACCGTTCGCAGGGCGTCGTCGCCCAGGTGAAGGGCTCGGAGGACTCGGTGATCCAGGACAACGTCTTCGGCGCCGTGCTCGACAAGGTCAGCCAGGGCGAGATCACCACCGGTGACGACGCGTGGGCGCAGGCCATGGACCTGCTCCACCAGCTCGTTCCCGAGAGCAACTAGTTATCCGGGCGGCCCCCGCGCGAGCGGGGGCCGCCTCTCACCCTCGCACCAGATCGGCTCCCCCCATGACCGCGACGCAGACCCCGCGCATCCCGGGCCTCACCTTCCGCCAGCGGGCCTCGCGGTTCGACGTGAAGGTCTCCCCGTACCTCTACGTCTCCCCCTTCTTCCTGCTGTTCGCGCTCATCGGCCTCTTCCCGATCGCCTACACGCTCAACGTCTCCCTCTACCAGTGGCACCTCCTGAAGGGCCAGGGCGCGTTCGTCGGCCTCGGCAACTACGCCGACGTGCTCGGCGACGCCCTCTTCTGGAACGCGTTCGGCAACACGATCAGCATCTTCCTGTTCTCGGCGGTGCCCCAGCTCGTGTTCGCCGTGATCATCGCGGCCGTGCTCGACCAGGCCCTTCGCCTGAGCACCTTCTGGCGGATGTCCGTGCTCCTGCCCTACATCGTGGCCCCCGTCGCCGTGGCGGTCATCTTCACGCAGATCTTCAGCCAGTACAACGGCCCCATCGCCGGCTTCTTCGAGTGGATCGGGGTGGACCCGATCCGCTGGTCGTTCGACGTCATCCCGTCGCACATCGCCGTCGCGAGCATGGTCAACTGGCGCTGGACCGGCTACAACGCCCTCATCCTGCTCGCCGCCATGCAGTCGGTGCCGCGCGACCTCTACGAGTCGGCGGCCATCGACGGGGCTTCCCGCATCCGCCGGTTCTGGTCGATCACGATCCCCATGATCCGTCCGACGATGATCTTCGTCATCATCACGTCGACGATCGGCAGCCTGCAGATCTTCGCGGAGCCCAAGCTCTTCGACCAGGGCTCCGCGGGCAACGTCTACGGCGGCTCGAACCGCCAGTACCAGACGCTCGTGCTCTACCTGTACGAGCTCGCCTTCCCGCGGCGCGACTTCGGCCACGCCGCCGCCGTCGCGTGGCTCCTGTTCCTCATCATCGTGATCTTCGGGATCATCAACTTCCTCATCTCGCGCACGATCGCCGGGCAGGATGCCCGCCCCGCACGCCGCGCACGCAAGGGCGGTACCCCCTCATGAGCATCCTCATCCGCAGCACCGAAGGAATGTCCGCGGCACCGAAGCGCCGGCGGCGCGCGTTCGACCGGCCGGGCCCCCTGAGCTACGCGCTGCTCATCGCCGTGGTGGCGGGGGCCGCGTTCCCGCTCTGGTGGTCGTTCGTCATCGGCAGCCGCCAGGCCTCCGACATCAACGCCCAGCCCATCGCGCTCATCCCCGGCCCGAACTTCCTCACCAACGTCGCGAAGGCGTTCGAGACCGTCAACTTCGCGCAGGCGCTCATCAACAGCGCGATCATCTCGGGCACGATCACCGTCTCCGTGGTGTTCTTCTCGACGCTCGCGGGCTACGCGTTCGCGAAGCTGCGGTTCCGGGGCCGCAACGGGCTGCTCGTGGCGGTCATCGTGACGATGGCGATCCCGACCCAGCTCGGCATCATCCCCCTGTTCATCCTCATGTCGAAGTACCTGCACTGGACGGGCACCCTCGGCGCCGTCATCGTGCCCGGCCTCGTGACCGCCTTCGGCGTCTTCTTCATGCGCCAGTACCTCGTCGAGGTCATCCCCGACGAGCTCATCGAGGCCGCGCGCGTCGACGGCGCGACGATGTGGGGCACGTTCTGGCACGTCGGCCTGCCCGCCGCGCGTCCCGCGATGGCCGTGCTCGGCCTGTTCACGTTCATGGCCGCGTGGACCGACTTCCTGTGGCCCCTGCTCGTGCTCGGCCCCACCAACCCGAGCGTGCAGACCGCGCTCGCGGCGCTGAGCGCCGCCGGCGGGCACACGCCCGACCACTCGATGGTGCTCGCGGGGGCCGTCGTGTCGGTCATCCCCCTGCTCGTGCTCTTCATCGTCGCCGGCAAGCAGCTCATCGCGGGCATCATGCAGGGCGCCGTAAAGGGATGACGTGTGAACTGGGTGCCTAGACTGTCGATCGTGACCACTGAGACCGCTCCCACGCTCGAGGCGGTCGCCGCGCTCGCGGGAGTCTCGCGCTCGACGGTGTCGCGCGTGGTCAACGGCTCGACGCGCGTCACGCCGGAGGCGGTCACGGCCGTGAACGAGGCGATCGAGCAGCTCGCCTACGTGCCCAACCGGGCCGCGCGCACGCTCGCGAGCCGGCACACGAACACGATCGCGCTCGTGATCCCCGAGAACACCGCCAAGTTCTTCGCCGACCCGTACTTCGCGTCGGTCATCCAGGGCGTCGCGATGTACCTCGCGAACACCGACTACACGCTCACGCTGCTCATCGCGTCGGAGACCGACCCGGAGAAGACCCGCCGCTACCTGCAGGGCGGCAACGTCGACGGCGCGCTCATCCTGTCGCACCACAGCGACGACCGCTCGTTCACGCAGCTCACCAAGAGCCTGCCCGTCGTCTTCGGCGGTCGGCCCATGAGCCAGGAGGGCACCGACAACTACATCGTCGACGTCGACAACGTCGATGCGGCGGCGCGCGCGACGCGGCACCTCATCGAGCACGGCCGCCGACGCATCGCGACGATCACGGGCCCGCAGAACATGGCTGCCGGCATCGACCGCGTCGAGGGCTGGCGGGTCGCCGTCACAGAGGCGGGGCTCGAGCCGGGTCCGCTCGAGATCGGCGACTTCACGCCGACGAGCGGCGCCGACGCGATGCGCAGGATGCTCGCCGCCGGCGCCCCCTTCGACGCCGTGTTCGTGGCCTCCGCCCAGATGGCCTCCGGCGCCCTCGGCGTGCTGCGCGAGCACGGCCTGCGCGTGCCCGAGGACGTCTCCATCATCACGATCGACAACGACTGGTTCGCCCAGAACGCGACCCCTCCCCTCACCACGATCGACCAGCCCTCGATGGTGCAGGGCTCGACGATCGCCGAGGTGCTCGTGCGCCGCCTGCGCGGCGAGGATGTCGAGCGCACGACCCTGATCCCGACCACGCTCGTCGAGCGCGCGTCGGTCTGACCCGAAGGACACCCCTCCGTGACCACTGCACGACCCTTCCCCCCGGCGTTCCTGTTCGGCGCCGCCACCGCGGCGTACCAGATCGAGGGCGCCGCCCACGAGGACGGCCGCACCGACTCCATCTGGGACGTCTTCAGCCGCGTGCCCGGTGCCGTCGTCAACGCCGACAACGGCGATGTGGCGTGCGACCACTACCACCGGTACCGCGACGACGTGGCCCTCATGAAGGACCTCGGCCTGCAGACCTACCGGTTCTCCACCTCGTGGGCGCGCGTGCGCCCCGACGGCGGGCCCGTGAACGCCAAGGGCATCGACTTCTACTCGCGCCTCGTCGACGAGCTGCTCGAGAAGAACATCCTGCCGTGGCTCACGCTCTACCACTGGGACCTCCCGCAGGCGCTCGAGGACAAGGGCGGCTGGACCAACCGCGACACCGCCTACCTGTTCAACGACTACGCGCTCAGCGTGCACGACGCCCTCGGCGACCGCGTGAAGAACTGGACGACCCTCAACGAGCCGTGGTGCTCGTCGTTCCTGAGCTACATCGGCGGCGAGCACGCTCCCGGCCGGCAGGACCCCGCGGCGGGGCTCGCGGCGGGCCACCACCTGCTGCTCGGCCACGGCCTCGCGGTGCAGTCGCTGCGCGAGCGCGACGCATCCCTCGGCCTCGGAATCACGCTCAACCTCACGGTCGCCGACCCGGTGGACGCCAACGACCCCGGAGACCTCGACGCCGTGCGGCGCATCGACGGCCAGTTCAACAGGTTCTTCCTCGACCCGATCTTCCGCGGCGCCTACCCCGCAGACCTGCTCGAGGATGTCGCGGGCCTCGGTTTCGACGAGGTGGTGCAGCCGGGCGACCTCGACATCATCTCGGCTCCCATCGACGCCCTCGGGGTGAACTACTACCACGGGGAGCTCGTGAGCGCGCACCCCTCCGCGCAGCCCATGACGACCGTCGCGCCGTCGCCGCGGCCCAAGCGGTCCCCGTTCCCGGCCGCCGACGGCGTGCACTGGCACCTGCGCGACCTGCCCCTCACCGCGATGAACTGGGAGGTGCAGCCCGAGGGGCTCACGCGCCTGCTGCAGCGCGTGCACTCCGAGTACACCGATCCCGCGGGCGTGAAGCTCTACGTGACCGAGAACGGCGCGGCCTACGACGACGTCGTGGGCGAGGACGGTCTCGTCCACGACGCCGACCGCACCGAGTTCCTCGAGCTGCACCTGAGCGCCATCCTCGACGCGATCGAGCTCGGCGTGCCCGTGCACGGCTACTTCTACTGGTCGCTCATGGACAACTACGAGTGGGCGTGGGGCTACGACAAGCGGTTCGGGATCGTGCGCGTCGACTACGACACGCTCGAGCGCTCCCCGAAAGACTCCGCACGGGCGTACGCGCGCATTATCTCGGGCCGCACGCTCTGACGGCGCGTAGTGTTGTCGGCATGGCGACCGAAGTTATCCAGGACGCGTCGATGAACCGCTTCGAGCTGCTCGTCGACGGCCAGAGCGCCGGTGAGCTGGACTACCAGATCCGCGACAACACGATAGTGCTCACCCACACCGAGATCGACCCCTCCCACCAGGGCTCGGGCCTCGGCGGCGAGCTCGTGCGGGGCGCGCTCAACCTCATCCGCGCGGAGACCGACTACCGCGTGGTGCCGAGCTGCCCGTTCGCGGGGCCGTGGATCGACAAGCATCCCGAGTACCAGGACCTGCTGACCCGCTAGTCGTCCGTTGCGCCGTCGCTAGCGCGATGCGCGCCCGTTCCGAGCGACCGCGCAGTGCAGGAGCGGGCGCGCATAAGCAGGGCGACTCAGGAGTCGTCCGCCGAGTGCTTGCCGCGCGGCGGCTGCTGCTTGTCGGACAGGTCGATGCGCACCTGGCCGTCGTAGTTCTTGTTGTCGAGGTCGTCGCGCGCGGCCACCCCGCGGATCGCCCCCATGCCGAAGTCGTCGTCGCCGGGTAGCGGAGCGGGCGCCGGGAGGATCGTCTGCCGGTCGAGCTCGACCTGCGCCTCATGCCGCGTGGGGTGGAACACCTCGTCGCCGATGCCCGCGATGCCGCCGCTGCCCGAGGTGCGGCTCTTGTTGCTCAGGTCGATCCAGCCGAAGTGGTTGGCGACCCAGCCGAGCGCGATGATCCCGACGACGATCAGGATGACGACCCACGGCTGCACAGCTCAGTCTAAGCACGCCTCGGGATGACGACGGGGCGTCCCTCAACGAGGTGCACGTCGACCGGCAGGCCGTACACGCGCTCGACCCGCTCGGCGGTGAGCACGTCGGCCGGGGCGCCGAGCGCCTCGAGGGTGCCGCCGGAGACGAGCGCGAGCCGGTCGGCGTAGGCCGCCGCGAGAGAGAGGTCGTGCAGCACGACGACGACGGCCCTGCCGTCGTCCGCGAGCCGCCTTCCCACGCGCATGACGTCCTCCTGGTGCCGCAGGTCGAGCGACGCGGTCGGCTCGTCGAGGAAGACGACGAGGGTGTCCTGCGCGAGCACGCGCGCGAGCGAGACGCGCGCCTTCTCGCCGCCGGAGAGCTGCGTGTACCGCCGGCGCGCGAGGTGCACGATGTCGGCGGCCGCCATCGCCTCGCTCGCGACGGTGATGTCGTCCCGGCCCTGCACCGTGCGGGCCCACGGGCTGCGGCCCATGGCCACGACCTCGGAGACGAGGAACGGGAAGCTCACGGTGTTCTCCTGCGTGAGCACGCTGCGCAGGCGTGCGAGCTCCTGGTGGCGGATGCCCGAGAGCGGCCGCCCGTCGAGGGTCACGGTGCCGCGGCTGGGCGCGCGCTCCCCGCTCAACACCCCGAGCAGCGTGGACTTGCCCGCTCCGTTGGGCCCCACGAGCACGAGCACCTCGCCCGGCACGACATCGAGGGTCACGTCGTCGAGGATGGTGCGTCCGTCGAGGTCGACGCCGACGCCGTGTGCCGAGATCACGCCCATCCCCCGCTCCGACGGCGCTGCCGGAACAGCAGGAAGAAGAAGAACGGGCCCCCGATGAGCGACGTGAGCAGGCCGATGGGCAGGTCGGCGCCCACGACCACCGAGCGCGCGAGCAGGTCGGCGAGCACGAGCAGCGCGGCACCGCCGAACGCGCTCGCGACGATGAGCGGGCGGTGCGCCGGCCCGATCGCCATGCGCACGACATGCGGCACGACGAGGCCCACGAACGCGATGATGCCGCAGAAGGCCACCGCGGCGCCCGTGAGGAGGGCGACGAGCACGATCGACCCGATGCGCAGGGCCTCGACGTTGACGCCCAGATGGCGCGCGTTCCGCTCGCCGAGCGCGAGGAGGTCGAAGCGGCGGCCGAGCACGATCGCGGTGATCGAGCCGAGCACGGCGACGACCACGACGATGACGACCTCCTGCCAGCGGGAGCCGTTGAGCGAGCCCAGCTGCCAGAACACGATCTGCTCGCGGCTGCCGGAGTCCGCGACGAAGAGCAGGAAGGCGAGCCCCGCACCCGCGAAGGCGTTGACGGCGATTCCCGTGAGCAGGAGCGTCACGACCTCGGTGCGCCCGTTGGCCCGCGAGACGAGGTAGACCAGCAGGGTGGCGAGCAGGCCGCCCGCGAAGGCGAAGACGGCGACGGTGCCCGTGCCGAGGGCGGTGAGGCCGAGCACGATCGCGACGGAGGCCCCGAAGGCGCCGCCCGACGAGACGCCGACGACGCCCGGCTCCGCGAGCGGGTTGCCGAAGATCGCCTGCATGACGGCTCCCGCGACGGCGAGCGCCGCCCCCACGGCGAGCCCCATGGCGATGCGGGGGAAGCGGATGAGCCACAGCGTGGACTCGACGACCGTGTCATCCGGGGCCCAGGGGTTCTGGATGCCCGCCGCGCGCAGCACCGACCCGACGACCTCCGCCGGGGTGACGGCGAGCTGTCCGACGACCGCGGACGCGATGACGCCCCCGACGAGCAGCACGGCGAGCGCGGCGGAGAGGATGACCGCCCGGCGCGCCCGGCTCACGGAACCCTGTGCAGCCACTCGTCCGTGCCGAACTTCTCGGCGACGAGCTGCTCGGCCTTCGCGAACTCCTCGGGGGTGATCTCGCTGGGGGTGAGCCCGTAGAGGCCCTTGAAGGTGCCCACCATCTTCTCGATGATCTCGGCGCGCGGCAGGCCTGTCTGGCTGCGGAGCGGGTCGACGCGCTTGTTGGCGCTCTTCGTGCCCTTGTCGCTCATCTTCTCGCGGCCGATGCGGAGCACCTCGACCATCTTGTCGCCGTCCATGTCGTAGCTCATGGTGACGTGGTGCAGCACGGCGCCGGAGCCGAGGCGCTTCTGCGCGGCCCCGCCGATCTTGCCCGTGGGGCTCGTGATGTCGTTGAGGGGCACGTAGCTCGCCTCGATGCCGAGCGACTTGAGCGCGACGATCACCCAGTCGTCGAGGAAGGCGTAGGAGTCGGCGAAGCTCATGCCCTGCACGAGCTCGCTCGGCGCGTAGATCGAGTAGGTGATGACGGAGCCGGCCTCCATGAACATCGCCCCGCCGCCGGAGATGCGGCGCACGATGTCGAAGCCGTACTTCTGGGCGTTCTCGAGGTCGACCTCGTTCTTGACCGACTGGAAGCTGCCGATGACGACAGCGGGCTTCTCCCACTCCCAGATGCGCAGCGTGGGCTTGCGGCGCCCTTCGCCGACCTCCTCGCTCAGCACCTGGTCGAGCGCCATCTGCAGCACGGGGTCGACTGCGGGGCCCTGGATGAGCTGCCACTCGTAGTCCGTGAACGCCGTGGCCTTCTGCAGCGCGCGGCGCACCGTCGTCGCGACCGACTCGGGGGCGAAGCCGAGCAGCAGCGCGCCCTCGGGGAGCGCCTCGCGCACGGCCTTGGCGATGACGGCGTGCTCGGCGTCCGCGGGCAGGCCGTTGACCGCGGCGTTGATCGCCTCGAGGGCGTCGTCGGGCTCGAGGAAGAAGTCGCCCGCGAGACGGAAACCCGAGATGCGTCCGTCGACGACGTCGAGGTCGACGACCACGAGCTTGCCGCCCGGAACCTTGAACTCACCGTGCATTAGGCAAGCCTAACTCCCCGCCCGTGTCTCGCAGTTTCGCAGGTGTCTCGCACATCTGCGCGACTCCTGCCGATCTGCGAGACACGCGGGAGAGAGGGGTCAGAGGCGGGCGTCGAGCCAGGACACGAGGTCGGCGATGACCTCGTCACGGTTGGTCTCGTTGAAGATCTCGTGGCGCGCCTCCGGGTAGACGATGGCCTGCACGTCGCTCAGGCGCGAGCGCGTGATGTACGCCTCCGCGAGCTTCGCGATGCTCTTCTCGCCGCCCAGGGTGTCCTCGCTGCCGATCATGATGAGCAGGGGGATGTCCTTGGCGATGTTGCGCGTCGGCTTGCCGAGCAGGCGCAGCCCGTCGGCGATGCCGAAGAGCTGGATGGCGGCGGCGTAGAACGTGAGCGGGTCGTCCGCGAACTGCTGCGCCACGGCCGGATCCCGGCTCAGCCACTCGTTGCCCGTGGTGCCGAGGTGCTTGTGCTTCGCGTTGAGGTTGCCGCCGTTCATGTCGGTGAGCGTGCGGTAGGCGGTGCCCGTGAGCACGGCGACGTCGTAGTCGTCGGCGTGCTCGTTGAGGATCATCTGCACCATGAGCGAGCCCCACGAGTGCCCGAGCAGGGCGAGCTTCAGCCCGGGGTTCTCCTCGCGGATGATGCGGGTGAACTGCCGCACCCCTTCGACCGTCGCGCGCAGGCCGCCGGGCCCGAGCCTGCCCATCTTGGAGGAGTCGCCGCCGTACTGCCCGACGCCCGTGGCGCCGTGGCCGCGGTGGTCGTCCGCGTAGACGGTGTAGCCGGCGGCGACGAGGTCCTGCGCCACCTGCTCGTAGCGCAGCGCATGGTCGCCGAGGCCGTGGGTGAGCTGGAGCACGGCCTTGGGCTTCGCGGCCTTCCAGCTGTAGTAGTGGATCGTGACGCCCTCGGCGTCGACGAACGTGCTCGCGGTGCGCGTGACTGTGGCCATGGGAGCCTCCTCGCTCAGCATCATCGTACCGACGCGAGTTTCATTAGCATTGCTAATTTGCTAGGCTAATGATTATGAGCGAGCAACAGGATGACGACCTCCGGCTCGCCATCATGCGCCTGAGCCGCCGCATGCGCGCCGAGCGCGCGGACGAGGACGTCACCGACGGCCAGCTCTCCGTGCTCATCGTCCTCTTCAAGGAGGGCGCGCAGACCCTCGGCTCCCTCGCCGAGCACGAGCGCGTCACCCCGCCCTCGATGAACCGCACGGTCAACGCCCTCGTCGAGGCCGGGTTCGTCACGCGCGACAGCTCGCCCGACGACGGCCGCAAGGTGCTTCTCGCCCTCACCCCCTCCGGCGTCGAGATCGTCAACGAGACCAAGCGGCGCCGCGTCGCCTGGTTCGCCCGGCAGCTCGACGGCCTCACCCCCGCCCAGCGCGCCGCGCTCGATGTCGCCGCCCCGATCCTCAGGGAGCTCGCTGACTCGTGAGTGCCATGTTCCGCAGCCTTCGCGTCTTCAACTACCGCCTCTGGTTCGCCGGTGCGCTCGTCTCGAACACCGGGGCGTGGATGCAGCGCACGGCGCAGGACTGGATCGTGCTCACCGAGCTGACCGACAAGGATGCGACGGCGCTCGGCATCACGATGGCGCTGCAGTTCGGCCCGCTCCTGCTGCTCATGCCCGTGGCCGGGCTCATGGCCGACAGGTTCGACCGGCGCCGGCTGCTCATGTGGACGCAGGGCGTGATGTGCGCGCTCGCGTTCGGCCTGGGCATCCTCGTCATCTCGGGGCATGTGCAGCTGTGGCACGTCTACGTGTTCGCGCTGCTGCTCGGCATCTGCACGGCCATCGACACCCCCGCGCGGCAGGCATTCGTCTCCGAGCTCGTGACGGAGAAGGACATCTCCAACGCGGTGGCCCTCAACTCCACGTCGTTCCAGAGCGCGCGGCTCATCGGCCCGGCGGTGGCGGGCGTGCTCATCGCGTGGATCGGCTCGGGCCCCGTGTTCATCGTCAACGGGTTCTCGTTCGTGGGCGTGATCCTCTCGCTCGCCCTCATCCGCCGGGCGCAGCTCGTGCCGTCGCCGCGGCTCGCGAAGGCCAAGGGGCAGATCCGTGACGGGCTGCACTACGTGCGCGGGCGCAAGGACATCCTCGTCGTGCTCGTCATGGTGTTCCTCGTGGGCACGTTCGGCTTCAACTTCCCGATCTTCATCTCGACGATGTCGACCGTGGAGTTCGGCAAGGGCTCCGCGGAGTTCGGCCTGCTGTCGTCGGTCATGGCCGCGGGCGCCGTCGCGGGCTCGCTCCTCGCGGCCCGGCGCGAGCGCGTGCGGTTCGTGATCGTCGTCGTCGCGTCGGGCGCCTTCGGGCTCGCGTGCATCATCGCCGCGCTGTCGCCCACCTACCTGTTCTTCGCGGTCGTGCTCGTGCTCATCGGCGTGTGCTCGCTCACGATGATGAACACCGCCAACGCCTACGTGCAGACCACGACCGAGCCGCAGATGCGCGGGCGCGTCATGGCGCTGTACATGGCGATCTTCGCGGGCGGCACCCCGCTCGGGGCACCCATCGTGGGCTTCGTCGCGAACGTGTGGGGGCCTCGGTGGTCGCTCGGGATCGGGGCGGCCTCGGGCATCCTCGCCGCGGTCATCGCCGTGGTGTGGCTCGCGCGCGCACGTCGCGACGTGTCGACGGCGACCTCGTCGATCGAGCTGCCGCGCGATACAGTCGAGCTCGCGACGCAGGAGATCGCCATCGTCGGTGCGACGGCGACGCGCACGAGCTAGTGCAGCTCGAGCACGAGCCGGAGAGCCTCATCGATGCGCTCGAGCTCGCGTCGGCTCACGTGGCCGACGAGCTCGCCGAGGCGTTCGGGCGCGACCGCGGTGGTCTGCTCCACGAGCACCTGCGTGGCAACGCCGAGCACGGTGATCGTCGGGCGGAAGCTGCGGGGCACCGCCGATCGCGACGTCGGGGCGATGAGGAGCGTCGAGAGGATGAGGTCGTCCGACTGCAGCACCACGGCGTAGCGCTGCCCTGCCTGCTCGTTGCCGCGGGTTCCCCGGGGAGCGCGGAGGGCGTGGACATCACCCCTCACGCAGCTCCTCCATGTGCGCCAGTATCGCCCGGCTCTCGGCGAGGTCGGCCGGGTCGTCCACAACCTCGAGGGACTCGCGCCGCATGCGCTCGCGCTTGCGCAGGACCACCGAGTCGAGGAGGGCCTGGCGGATGGCCGCCGACACCGAGGTGCCGTCGGCCGTGAGCTCGTCGAGGGCACGCTGTGCCTCGGCATCCGTGCGGAAGTTCACGACCGTCATGCCGCAAGTGTAAGACAGATGTCTTACGCCTCGCGCGTGATCTCGACCTTCACGAACAGGGTCGAGCCGAACGGCCCCGCGTACACGCCGCGCAGGGGCGGCACGTCGTTGTAGTCGCGCCCGCGCCCCACGAGCACGTGGCGGTCGCCGATCTCGATGAGGTTGGTGGGGTCGTAGCCGCGCCACTCCCCGCCGCAGAACCACTCGACCCACGCGTGCGACTCGCCCGCGACGGTCTCGCCGATCGCCGCGTTGGGCTTGGGGTGCAGGTAGCCGGAGACGTACCGGGCGGGGATGCCCACCGAGCGCAGCGCTCCGAGCGCGAGGTGCGCGATGTCCTGGCACACCCCCTTGCGCTGGGCCCACGCCTCGGCCGCGGTCGAGTGCACGCCCGTGACACCCTGCATGTACTCGACGGCCTCGCCGATCGCCCTGCAGATCTCGTAGGCGGCGTCGCAGACGTTGTCGGTCTTCGCCTTGACGTCGCGCGCTATCGACTCGACCTCGACGGGCGGGTTCGTGCGACGGGTCTGCTTGAGGTGCTCGACGGTCTCCGTCGAGCGCTCCACCGCGAGCTCGAGCTCGAGCCAGCTGAGGCTCTCCTCCACGTGCGGGCGCGGCCGCACCTCGACGAGGCTCGTGGCCGTGAGCGAGAGCTCCTTGTGCGGCGTGAGGATCTCGAACGACGAGACGCGCGAGCCCCAGTAGTCGACATATCCGTGGTGGCTCGACATGGGCAGGATCTCGAGGTTGGAGAACAGCACGAGCTGGCCGTCGCTCGAGACCGGCAGCATCCTCGCCTCGTTGTAGGAGGCCGTGACGTCGCCGCCGTAGTGGAAGCCCGTCATGTGCTTGATGCGCAGGCGGTTCAACTCGTCTCCCCCACCCAGCTCGGCGCCGCGTTCGTCGGGAAGTAGCGCTGGCGGATGGCCTCCGACGCGGCGCTCGTCGCGAGCTGCACGTTGTCCATGTGCAGCGGCAGGTCTTCGAGGATGTCGGCGATCGGCCGGTACTCGAGCTCGCTGCGGATCTGCCCGAGCAGCCGCTGCGACAGGTCGGAGACGCCCACGCGCCCGGTGCTCGGCTCGATCTCGCGCATGCACGCCTCGGCACGCGACACGGAGAACAGGATGCTGCGCGGGAACAGCCGGTCGAGCAGCAGGAACTCCGCGGCGTTCTTCGCGCTCGGCACACCGCGGTAGGTGCGCAGGTAGGCCTCGTACGCGCCGCACGAGCGCAGGATGGTCGTCCACGATGGGCCCGACGCCTCGGTGAGGCTGCGGGTCGCGAGGAGCCGGGCGGTCATGTCCGCGCGCTCGATGGAGCGGCCGAGGGTGAAGAACTGCCAGGCCTCGTCGCGGCTCGTCGCCGACTCGATGATGCCGACCGCGAGGGCGCTGCGCTCGCGCACCCAGCCGAAGAACTCGTGCACCTTGTCGCTCGACACCTTTCGGGGCATCCGCGCGCGCGTCGTGTTGAGGCACTCCCACAGCTCGGTGCTGACGATCTCGCGGGCGCGGCGGGCGTTCTCGCGCGCGGCGCCGAGCGAGTAGGCGATCGACGCCGGCTCGGAGCGGTCGACGGCGAGGATCGAGAGGATGTCCTGCCGGCTGAGCTCGGCGTCGTCCGGGGCCTCGGCGCCCATGACGCTCAGGAGCGAGCGGCACGCGAGGTCCTCCTCGATCCACGGGTCTTCGAGCAGCAGCTGGAGGTGCACGTCGAGGATGCGCGCGGTGCCGTCGGAGCGCTCGATGTAGCGGCCGATCCAGAACAGGCTCTCGGCGATGCGGCTCAGCATGGCGCCTCCTTGCCCTGTTGCTGCTGCTCCTGCTGCCCGTGGCCGAGCGGCCGGTCGCTCGGGGCGTGGTCCTGCTGGGCCGACTTGAGCATCTCGGGCGTGATGATCGAGATCGACTCGGTGGCCGCGGCCTGGCCCGCGACGAGGCCCTGGATGCTGTGGCGGGAGACCTGCAGCGGGTCTTGGCCCACGACCCACGTGTCCTTCGACCCGCCGCCCTGGGAGCTGTTGACGACGAGCTCGCCCTCCGGGAGCGCGACGCGCGTGAGACCGCCCGGCAGCACCCACACGTCGGAGCCGTCGTTGACCGCGAACGGCCTGAGGTCGGCGTGGCGCGGGCGCATGCCGTCATCCACGAGCGTGGGGATCGTGGAGAGCTGCACGACCGGCTGCGCGATCCACCCGCGCGGGTCGCGGAGGAGGCGCTGCCGCAGCTCCTCGAGCTCCTGCTTCGAGGCGGCGGGGCCGATGACGAGGCCCTTGCCGCCGGAGCCGTCGACGGGCTTCACCACGAGCTCGTCGAGGCGGTCGAGCACCTCCTCGAGCGCGCCCGGATCCTCGAGGCGCCACGTCTGCACGTTGGGCAGGATCGGCTCTTCGCCCAGGTAGTACTTCGTGAGCTCGGGCAGGTAGGTGTAGACGAGCTTGTCGTCGGCGACGCCGTTGCCCACGGCGTTGGCGATCGTGACGTTGCCGAGGCGCGCCGCGAGCATGAGCCCGGGGCTGCCGAGCATGGAGTCCGCGCGGAACTGCAGCGGGTCGAGGAACTCGTCGTCGACGCGGCGGTAGATCACGTCGACGCGCGTGGGGCCGGCGGTCGTGCGCATCCACACCCGCCCGCCGGAGCAGAACAGGTCGCGGCCCTCCACGAGCTCGACGCCCATGAGGCGAGCGAGCAGCGTGTGCTCGAAGTAGGCGGAGTTGTAGACGCCCGGTGTGAGCACGACGACCGTCGGGTCGTCGACACCGGGCGGCGCGGATGCCCGCAGCGCGTGCAACAGCTTGTGCGGGTAGTCCCCCACCGGCCGCACGCGCATCGACACGAACAGCTCGGGGAGCGTCTGCGCCATCACGCGGCGGTTGGAGATCACGTAGCTCACGCCCGACGGCACGCGCACGTTGTCCTCGAGCACGCGCCACGTGCCGGCCTCGTCGCGGATGAGGTCGATGCCGCTCACCTGGATGCGCACGCCGTTGGCCGGGTCGATGCCCGCGGCCTCGCGGTGGAAGTGGCTCGAGCTCGTGATGAGCCTGGCCGGGATGACGCCGTCCTTGATGGCCGCCTGCGGCCCGTAGATGTCGGCGAGGAACCGCTCGAGCGCCCTCACGCGCTGCTTGATCCCCGCCTCGACGTCGACCCACTCCGCCTGGTCGATGACGCGCGGCACGGCGTCGAGCGGGAACGGCCGCTCCTCGCCCGCGAAGTCGAACGTGACGCCCTGCGCGAGGTAGCTCGCCCCGAGGGCGTCCGTGCGCCCGCGCAGCTCGTCCTGCGTCATCTGCGCGAGCGCGGCGTGGATCTCCTTGTACGACTGCCGGGCGGAGCCGGGCGTGGCGAACATCTCATCCCACGCGGGCGTGCCCTTGCGCTTCGTCGCCGTGGCGCCGTAGCCGTCGAACAGGTCTCCCATGTTGTGAGCTTACGGCTCCGTATGTTGCGGGGGTGTTTCAGGCCTCGAACGGGTCCAGCACGAACACCTGGATCTGCCGGTCCGTCTTCTTCTGGTACTCGGCATAGTCGGGCCACGCCTCGACGGCGCGCTCCCACCAGGTCGCGTACTCCTCGCCCGTGACCTCGCGCGCGCGGTAGTCCTTCTTCACCGGGCCGTCCTGCAGCTCGACGTGCGGGTTGGCCACGAGGTTGTAGTACCAGGTGGGCGGCTCGGGCGTGCCGCCGCGCGACGCGACGACCGCGTAGGTGCCGTCGTGCTCGACGCGCATGAGGGCGTTCTTGCGGAGCTTGCCCGACTTCGCGCCCACCGAGGTCATGACGATGATGGGCTTGCCGCGCAGGGTGTTCGCCTCCTGCCCGTTCGTGGCCTCGAACAGCTCGGCCTGCTTGCGCGCCCACTCGGACGTGCTCGGTTCGTACTCTCCAGTCAGTGGCATGGTTCCATTGTCCCTCTGCCGCCCGTCGGTTTCGGTACGGCCGCGGGCGGCCTGCTCAACCCGCCTACCGCTCGATGTGGTCGAGGTGCAGCATGGCGGCGAGGTTCTTGTCGAGCTCGTCGTCCTGGAAGATCTTCTTCCAGTCGTCCTTGATGATCGTCTGCCGGCCGTAGTCCATGGCGATGAGGCACGCGTCGCTGAACGGGTTCGATCCCTTGAGGGTGTTCGCGAGCGCGACCTGGGTGTGGCCGAGCAGGATGCTCCGCGCGGCCTCGCGCGGCACGCCCATCGTGTTGACGGTCTCCTCGAGCGCCTCGGCGAGCAGGGCGCCGATCATGCACGCGACGGTCTCGACGAGCGTCGGCTCGAGCTGCGCCAGCTGCTTGACGGTCACCCAGTGCACGTCGACGACGGGGGCGAAGATCGCGCGGATGACCGTCTCGAGCAGCTCCTTCTTCGCGGGGTCGTCCGACTCGATGGCGCCGATCGCGTCCTGCGGGGCAGCGATGCCGCCGAACGTGTCCGCGTACTCCTCGGGCGTGTGGCGCTCGAGGAACACCGACGGGTGGCACGGGTGCGTCACGCCGCGGATCACGTCGTGGCGCTCCGCGAGCAGGCCCGCGTAGGCTGCGGCCGGGTCGAGCGTGAGCAGGATGGATCCGGGCTTGAGGTCGTCGATGATCGCCTTCGACACGGGGCCGAGCGCCAGGTCGGGCACGGCGAGGACCACCACGTCGGAATCCTTGACCGCATCGGCGGTCTCGGTGAGCACGCGACCGGTCTCGAGCACGCGCTCCTGACCTGCGGGCGAGTTCTCGCTGTAGTAGACGGTGTGGGCGGTCTTGACGAGGTTGTTGGACACGCGCATGCCCATCTTCCCGCCGGCCCCGATCACGGCGATGGTGATGTTGTCGGTCATTGCTTGCTCCTTAGATACGCGATGTTCTGTTCGTTCCACAGGTTCTCGAGCCTGCTGGTCTCGTCGAACGACCCCTGCCACGGCAGCCAGTGCTCGATGATCTGGTTCACGCCTCTGGCCTCCGGCTGCACGGTCGCGACCAGGTGGTCGTAGTCGAGCAGCCCCGTGCCGAGGGCAGCGCCCTCGAGCGTGAAGCCCACCCAGCCGTCGCGGCGGGTGAAGGCGAAGTCTTTGACGTGCACATTGGCGACGTAGGGGGCGGTGCGCTCCACGACGTCGCGCGGCAGCTCGAGGGCCGCGACCGTGTTGGCCGGGTCGAGGCAGATGCCGAGGCTCGGGCTGCCCACGGCCTCCACGAGCCCGACGAGGTCGGCGGTGCGCACCTGCTCGTAGGTCTCGAGGGCGAGGGTCACACCCGCGTCGGCATACGACGGCAGGGATGCCCGCAGCAGCGCCTCCGCCTCGCCCATGCTCGGGCGGTGCTCCGCCGTGTTCACCATGCTGCGCACGACCGTGGCCCCCAGCACGTCGGCGAGGTGAAGGAATGTGGCGAGGTGCTCCTGCCCGACGCCGCGCGTGCCGAGCTCGATGCCGATGCCGAGCTCGTCCGCGAGCGAGCGCAGGGCCGCGAGCTCCGCGGCCGAGTAGCCGAGGATCGGCAGGTAGTCGCAGATCTGGAAGACTCCCACGCCGAGGTCGCGCGTGCGGTGCAGCATCGCGGGGAGCGAGAGCGGTTCGGGCGCGCGCTCGGAGTGCTGCCAGAAGAAGGAGTAGGTGCCGAGGCCGATCATCGGGAGACCGCCTCCTCGATGACCCGGGCGAGGGCGGCCGGGTCATGGGCGAAGCGGCCGAGGAAGAGGCCGTCGACGTCGTCGCCCAGGGTCGTCAGCAGGCCGGGTCCGGCGCTGCCGCCGTAGATGACGCGGTGGCCGACGGACTTGAGGGCGGAGCACACGGCGCGGATGTGGTCCGCCGGCGCGGGCTCGGGCGCGCCGATCGCCCACACGGGCTCGTAGGCGACGAGCACCTCGCCCGCGGGGGCGTGCTCCAGCTGCGCCAGGCAGGAGGCGACGGCATCCTCGGCGCTCACGCGCCCGGTCTCGCCGATGCAGAGCACGGGCGTGAGCCCGTTGCGCAGGGCCGCGGCGGTCTTGAGCGCCACGACCTCCTCGGTCTCGCCGAACAGGCGGCGACGCTCGGCGTGGCCGACCTCCGCGTAGCGGACCCCGAGCTCCGCGAGCTCGGCGCCGGAGACCTCGCCCGTGAAAGCCCCGGCGTCCTCCCAGAAGAGGTCCTGCGCCCCGACGGCGACCGTGGTGTCGGCGAAGGCCTGGAGGGCGGCGGGGATCGAGACGAAGGAGGGGATGACGAACACGTCGACGTCCGTGCGGTCGCCGACGAGGTCCGCGACGCGCGCGAACCAGTCGCGCGCCTGCCCGGGCCCGAAGTACATCTTCAGGCTCACCCCCACCGTCGTCGTGGTCATCAGCAGGCGCCGGTGGTCTCGTACTGGTCGAGCACGGCGACCTTCTCCGCCGAGGCGGAGGTCTCGTCGAATCGGTAGGTGAGCCACTCCCGCACGAGGCGGCGGGCGAGCTCGACGCCGATGACGCGCTGGCCGAGGGCGAGCACCTGCGCGTTGTTGCTCAGCACGAGGCGCTCCACCGAGAAGGAGTCGTGGGCGACCGACGCGCGGATGCCCTTGACCTTGTTCGCCGCCATCGCGACGCCCATGCCCGTGCCGCACACGAGCAGGCCGCGGTCGGCCTCACCCGACGCGACGAGCTCGCCCACGGCGACACCCACGCGCGGGTACGGCGTGTGCCCGTCGGCGTCCACGCCCACGTCGGTCACGAACTCGACGAGCTCGTTGAGCTCGAGGTCGTTCTTGAGGATCTCCTTGTAGTCGAATCCGGCGTCGTCGGAGCCGATGGCGATGCGGAGCTTGTTCACTGGTTCTCCTTAAGAACTCTGCTGAGGCGCGTCACGATGAGCGCGAGGGAATGGGCGCCCGCGTCGGGCGTGCCCAGGCTCTTCTCCGCGTGGGGCCGCGCGCGGCCCATCTTCGGGAGCAGATCTGCGGTCGCCGCCGCTGCGGCGGTGGATGCCTCGGCGGCCACGGTCCACGCGTCGGCGAGGCGGGCCCCGCCGTCGATCTCGCGGCTCAGGGTCTCGGCGAACGGCACGAGCGAGTCGACCATCGTCTTGTCGCCCACGACGGCCCCGAATCCGAGGATGGCGTTCTTCGCCGCCTGGACTCCGGCGCCCACCGAGCCGGCGGCCGGCTTGTCGGTGTCGCCGAGCTCGGCGGCGAGGGCGCGCAGCGCGGCCCCCCAGATCGCGCCGGACGTTCCGCCCGCGCGGTCGGCCCACGCGTCGCCCGCGCGCTCGAGCAGGGTCTGCGCCCCCGCGCCCGCCCCGAGCAGTTCGAGGGCGGCGGCCTGGGCGGCGTGGGATCCACGCTGCATGCCGATGCCGTGGTCGCCGTCTCCCGCGACGGCGTCGATGCGGCCGAGTTCGTCGACGTTCTCGTCGATGACGGCGGCGATGGCCTCGATCGCGAGGTAGGCGGTCTTGGCGGCGAGCTGGGACTCAGCGCTCGCGGGCGATATCTCGACGCGCTCGACCAGAGCCTCCTCCCGCGTGTCCTGAGCCGTCGCGGCGATGGACCCCTTGCGGTAGGCGGGGGTGTCGGCGGGGGCGCGCCAGAACGACTCGAGCTCGTCGTCGAGCCAGAAGAGGGTCAGCGATGCCCCGGCCATGTCGAACGACGTGACGAGCTCGCCGACCTCGGGCTCCACGACGGTGAGCCCGGCCTGCCCGAGAAGCGCGGCGATCCGGCGGTAGACGACGAACAGCTCCTCGTACTTGATGGAGCCGAGGCCGTTGAGGATCACCGCGACCCGGTCGCCCGAATGCTCGGGTCGCTCGGCGAGGAGCGTCGTGACGAAGAGCTCGGCGAGGCCGTCGGCCGTGGGGATGTCCGTCTCGTCGATGCCCGGCTCGCCGTGGATGCCGATGCCTACGCCCATGCGGCCGTCGGGGATCGTGAACAGCGGCTCGGCGGCGCCCGGGAGCGTGCATCCCGTGAACGCGACGCCGAACGAACGGGTCATGTCGTTGGCCTTCTGCGCCACGCGCTCGACGTCGTCGAGGGAGTAGCCGGCCTCGGAGGCGGCGGCCGCGGCCTTGAAGACCGTGAGGTCGCCCGCGATGCCGCGGCGCTTGTGCTTCTCCGCGATGCTCGCGGAGGCGATGTCGTCGGTGACGACGACCGTGCGGGTGTCGATGCCGTCGGCGCGCAGCTGCTCCTGCGCGTGGGTGAAGTTGAGCACGTCGCCCGCGTAGTTGCCGTACGTGAGGAGCACGCCGCCACCCAGGTTCGCGGCCTTCGAGACCGAGAGCACCTGCTGGGCGGAGGGCGACGCGAAGAGGTTGCCCATGGCCGCGCCGTGCGCGAGGCCCTGGCCGACGATGCCGCCGAAGGCGGGGTAGTGGCCCGATCCGCCGCCGATGATGACGGCGACGGTGCCGGGAGTGGAGACCGTCGAGCGCACGACGCCGCCCGTGACGCGGCGCACCTGGGCGGAGTTCGCGGCGACGAATCCTTCGATCATCTCGTCCGCGAACGCGGCGGGATCGTTGAAGAGGCGGGTCATGGTGCAGCTCCGGGGGGTTGAACCGCGGCGGCGGTGAATGGGCACCGCCGCCGCGGAAGGTTGTTACTTGGTGAGGGCCGGCTCGACGAGTGCGGCCTCGGTGACCTTCTTGCGGCGCGCGAGCAGCAGCATGAGCACACCCGAGAGGGCCATGAAGCCGCCGACCACGAGCATGGGCAGCTCGTAGTGCGGGGTGTCGCCCACCTTCGTCGCGTCCGCGAGCGCACCCGTGATGTACGGGGCGGAGAAGCCAGCGAGGTTGCCGATCGTGTTGATGAGCGCGATGCCCGCGGCGGCGGCCGCACCCGTGAGGAACTGCGTGGGCAGCGTCCAGAAGTTGGGCAGCGCCGAGAAGATCGACATCGCCGTGACGGCGATGATGGCGATCGTGACCGCGGGCGATCCGCCGAACAGCGCGAGCGGGATGCTCACGGCGCCGAGGAACGCGGGGATCACGATGTGCCACGTCTTGAGACCGCGACGGTTGGCGTCACGCGCCCAGAAGTGCAGAGCGATGGCGGCCGGCACGTAGGGGATCGCCGTGATGAGCCCCTTCTGGAAGACGTCGAACTCCACGCCGAACTGAGCCTGGAAGCCCGCGATGATCGTCGGGAGGAAGAAGCCCAGCGCGTACAGGCCGTAGATGAAGCCGAAGTAGATGAAGGCGAGGACCCACACGCGACCGCTCTTGAAGGCGTCGCCGATGCGGCCCTTCTGGTTCACGGCCTCGGTCTTGTTCTTCTCGCCCTCGAGGGCCGCGGTGAGCCAGGTCTTCTCCTCGGCGGTGAGCCACTTGGCGTCGGCCGGACGGTCCTTGAGGTAGAACCACGCGATGATGCCGACGATGATCGCGGGAATGGCGACGCCGAGGAACATGACGCGCCAGCCGTCGAGCCCGAAGAGTCCGTGCTGCTGGATGAGAAGGCCCGCGAAGGGGGCGCCGATGACGGTCGTGAGCGGCTGCGCCAGGTAGAAGAGGGCGAGGATCTTGCCGCGGTGCGCCGCCGGCACCCACAGGCTCAGGAACAGGATCGCACCGGGGAAGAAGCCGGCCTCGGCGACACCGAGGAGGAAGCGCAGGCCGACGAGCTGCTCGAAGTTGCCCACCCACGTGAAGAGGAGGGCGACGATGCCCCAGCTCACCATGATGCGGGCGAGCCACTTTCGTGCGCCGAAGCGGTGCAGGGCGAGGTTGCTGGGCACCTCGAGCAGGATGTAGCCGATGAAGAAGACGCCCGAGGCGAAGCCGAACTGGGCAGCCGAGAGGCCGAGGCTCTCGTTCATGCCGTTGGGCGCCGCGAAGCCGATCGCGGTGCGGTCGAGGTAGTTGATGAAGAACATCAGGGCGACGAACGGCACGAGCCGGACGGCGACCTTCTTGATCGCGGATTTCTCCACTGCCGAGGCGACAGCAGGAGAGGTTGTGGTGGTGTCCACATTGACTCCTTAGTGGGGGGACGGGATGCAACCCCCGCCTGTAACCCTCGGTGGTCGCGCGGTCCAGTATTCGCCGTCGTCGGGAACTCGTCAACCGGTTGACCAGTTGAGAGCTCGGTCGCGCTTGCTAACGTGTGCCTATGCCCGCGTATCCCAACGACTCCTCGGCCGAGATCGCCGCGTCGATCGGGAGCCTGTCGGGCGGCACCCCGGTGTCGGCGATCGCCAAGCGCCTGCTCGAGATCTTCACCAACGGCACCATCGAGGCGGGCACGCGCCTGCCCCCCGAACGGCAGCTCGCGACGACCCTGGGCGTCGGCCGTTCCGCCGTGCGCGAGGCCCTCGCGGCCCTCGAGATCCTCGGCATCGTCGACGTGCGCCCCGGCTCGGGCACCTACCTGCGCGGCAACGCGAGCGAGCTGCTCCCCCAGACCCTCAGCTGGGGGCTCATGCTCGGCGAGCCGAAGACCCTCGAGCTCATCGAGGTGCGCGGTGCCCTCGAGATCTACGCCGCACGCCTCGCGGCGACGAGGATGACCGACGAGGAGCTCGTGCGCCTCGGCCAGCGGGTCGACGAGATGCGCGCATCCCGCGACGACCTGCGCCGGTTCGTCGAGGCAGACCTGCAGTTCCACCTCGAACTCGCGCGCAGCACCGACAACTCCGTGCTCCTCGACCTGCTGCAGAGCATCCGCTCGCTCCTGCGGGTGTGGGTCGACCGCGCTGTGCAGGACACCGTGCACGCCGAGGACGCCATCCGCGAGCACGCCGCCGTGCACGCGGCGATCGCCACGCGCGACCCGGACGCCGCCGCCTCCGCGATGGCCGCGCACATGAACACCGCAGGCAAGCGCCTCGCCACCTCGCTCACACCGTGAGCGGGCTGCTCGCCGAGGGCGCGTCGCTCGAGAAGCTCTGGACGGGCACGGCCTGGGGTGAGGGCCCCGTGTGGTTGCCCGCCGAGGGGGTGCTCGTGTGGAGCGACATCCCCCACAGCCGCGTGCTGCAGTACGACGCCGGCACCGTGACCGTGCGCCACGCCGACGCCGAGTACGCCAACGGCCGGACGCTCGACCGCGACGGCGCCATCGTGCAGTGCAGCCACGGCCGCCGCGCTATCGAGCGCGAGGTCGACGGGATGCCCGTGGTCGTCGTCGACCGCTGGGCCGGGGGGCGGTTCAACTCCCCCAACGACGTCGTCGTCGCGCGCGACGGCGCCATCTGGTTCACCGACCCGCCCTACGGCCTGCACGAGAGCGGTGCGGAGGGGCATCCCGGCTCGCAGGACTACGACGGCTGCTACGTGTTCCGCTACGCGGACGGGGTCGCCGAGCCCGTCATCACCGACATGGTGCACCCCAACGGGCTCGCGTTCTCGCCCGACGAGTCGCTGCTCTACGTCGCCGACACGGCGTGGTTCTGGCAGCCCGAGGTCACGCCCGTGATCCGCGTGTACGACACGACGACGTGGCAGGGGCGGGTGTTCGCGACGCCGAGCGGGGTCGCCGACGGGTTCCGCGTCGACACCCTCGGACGCGTGTGGACGTCGTGCGGGGAGTCGGTGCGCGTGTACTCGCCCGAGGGCGAGGTGCTGCTCGACATTCCCGTGCCGGAGCGCGTCGGCAACCTGTGCTTCGGCGGACCGGACGGCCACGACCTGTACATCGCCGCGGGCACGAGCCTCTACCGCGTCGCGACGACGGCGACCGACGCCGCCTGAGCCTCCGAACGGTCCCGCCCGCGAAACTTTCCGTCGCGGCGAAACTTTCCGGCGTCCGCGAAAGTTGGGCGGGTGGGAAAGGGCCGTCTCAGGCCTGCGGACCCAACGGCTCCGGGATCTCGCACCCGAGCTCGATGAGCTGGTCGGTCACGACGCGGATGGCGTTGAGCGCCTTCGGGAAGCCGCAGTACTGCACGACGTGGATGACCGTCTCGAGGATCTCCGTCGGGGAGCACCCCACCCGGATGGCGCCGCGCGTGTGTCCGCGCAGCTGCGGCTCGAGCCCGCCGATCGTCACGAGCGACGCGAGCGACAGCAGCTCGCGCTGCGCGAGCGTGAGCCCGGGGCGGGAGTAGATGTCGCCGAAGTTGAACTCGATGCCGAAGCGGGCCAGATCCTGCGCCAGCCCCGTCTGCATCTCGACGAGGCCCTCCGACTTGCCCTCGCCGTAGACCTCGTCGAACCAGCGCTTGCCGCGCTCCAGCCGCTCGCTCATGTGCTTCCTCCTAGATCGAGTGTCCGCCGTCGAGCGGCAGGATGAGGCCCGTGATGTTCACGGCCTCCGGGGCGGCGAGGAACACGACCGCCTGGGCCAGGTGCTCCGGCTCGCCCAGCAGGCGCGTCGGGATCTGGTCGAGCAGCGCGGCGCGGCGCTCGGGGGTGTCGTTGTCGCGGCCCGGCGTCGCCTGGGCTCCGGGCGCGAGGGCGTTGACCGTGATGCCCTGCTCGGCGACCTCGATCGCGAGGGCCTTCGTGAGCCCCACGACCCCGGCCTTCGCCGCCGCGTAGGCGGTGGCGCCGCGCACGAGCCGGCCGCCCGAGACGGCGGCGATCGAGGCGATGTTGACGATGCGCCCCGAGCGCTGCTCGATCATGCCGGGCAGCACCGCGCGCGTGACGTTGAAGACCGAGGTGAGGTTGCGGTCGAGCTGGGTTTGCCAGGTCTCCGGGGCCATCTCGTGGAAGAAGCTCACGGCCCCGCCGCCGGCTCCGTTGAGCAGGATGTCGACGGCCCCCCACTCGGCGACGATGCCCCCGACCGCTGCCTGCACGGCGTCGAAGTCGGTGAGGTCGGCGGTCGCGCTGAGCGCCCGCGCGCCGTGGGCGCGGACGAGCCCCGCGGTCTCCTCCAGCCCCGCACCGTTGAGGTCGAGGCCCGCGACATCCGCGCCCTCGGCCGCGAGGGTCTCGGCGATGACGCGGCCGAGCGCGCCGGCGGCTCCCGTCACGAGAGCCCGCTTGCCCTGCAGTCGTCCGGCCATCTGGCTCTCCTCATCGAGTTTTGGAACGTTTCAACAGGGAGGGTAGCACGGGCTCACACCGCGGCGGCGACGCGTCCCGCCGCCCCGGGGTACCGCGCCGGCACGACGGGCCCCGTGAGCTCGACGTCGACGTGCTGCCCCTCCGCCGCCGCGTCGCGCGCGACGATGAGCCGGATCGTGCCGGGCTCGACCACGCGCTCCCCCGACCGCGCGATGAGCGAGAACGCCGCGCACGTCACGGTCGCGCGAACGCGCACGGCGCCCTCCGCGGGCACGGACACGCGTCCGTGGGCGACGAGCCAGCGCACGGGCCGGCTCACCGAGGCGACGGGGTCGTGCGCGTAGACCTGCACGACCTCGGTGCCGTCGCGGTCGCCCGTGTTCCGCACGTCGAACTCGAGCTGCACGGTGCCGTCGGTCGGGACATCCTCGGAGGCCGTCACCGGCCCGTGCTCGAAGGTCGTGTAGGTGAGCCCGAAGCCGAACGGGAAGGCGGGCGTCGGGTCGGCCGAGCTCATGGGCGTCTTGCCGCCGAGCACGGGATGCAGGTAGCCGGAGGGCTGCAGCGTCGTCGCGGCGGGGATGCCGACGGGCAGGCGACCCGAGGGCATGACGCGCCCGGAGAGCAGCCCCGCGATCGCGGCCCCGCCCTCCTGCCCGGGCAGGAAGGCCTGCACGACTGCCGCCGCGCGCTCGGCGAGCCCGTCGAGGATGTACGGGCGCCCGGTCACGAGCACGAGCACGACGGGCGTCCCGGTGTCGAGCACCTCCTCGACGAGGCGTCGCTGCAGGCCTGGCAGCTGGAGGTCGGCGGTGTCGCATCCCTCGCCCGACGTGCCCTTGCCGAACATGCCGGACTGGTCGCCGACCACGACGACCGCGAGCTCGGCGGAGCCCGCAGCCGCGACCGCGGCGGGGATGCCCGACGCGTTGGACGACATGACGTCGCAGCCGCGCTCGGCGACGATCTCGGCCGCGGGGAACTCCGCGGCGAGCGCCTCGGCGACCGTCGCGATGACGACGCCCGGATCGTGGTCGGGGTGGTGCGGCAGCACGTGGTTGGCGAACGAGTAGCAGCCGAGCAGCGAGTCGGCGGCGAAGGCGTTGGGACCGACGAGGGCGATGCGCGCGGGGGCGCTGAGGGGCAGCACGCCGTCGTTGCGCAGGAGCACGAGCGACTCCTCCGCGAGCAGGGCGGCGACCTCGCGGTTGGCTGCGGAGTCGAGGTCGACGGCGGGGTCTAGCGGCTCGGGCGCATCCAGCAGTCCGAGCTGCTCCTTCTGCGCGAGCACGCGGCGCAGGGCCCGGTCGACGAGCGCCTCGTCAACGGCGCCCGACTCCACGAGCTCCGCGAGCGGCTCGAGGTAGGCGGACCCGGTCGGCAGCTCGACATCGATGCCCGCCGCGAGGGCGAGCGCCGCGGCCTCGCCGAGGGAGCGCGCTACGGCGTGCATCCTCTCGAGGAAGGTCACGGCGAAGTAGTCGGCGACGACCGTGCCCTCGAAGCCCCAGTCGTCGCGCAGGATGCCCGTGAGCAGGTCAGGGTCGGCGGCGACCGGCACGCCGTCGACCTCCGTGTACGAGTTCATGACGGAGCGCGCGCCGCCCTCACGGATCGCGAGCTCGAACGGCGGCAGGAACACCTCGGCGAGCTCGCGCCGGCCGATGCCCACCGGCCCGTGGTTCTGCCCGCCGCGCGACGACGAATAGCCCACGAAGTGCTTGAGCGTCGACACGACCCCCTCGGCCTCGACGCCCGCGACGTAGGCGGTGCCGACGGACGCCACGAGCCACGGGTCTTCCGAGATGCACTCCTCCACGCGGCCCCAGCGCGCGTCGCGCACGACGTCGAGCACGGGCGCGAGCCCCTGGTGCACGCCCAGGGAGCGCAGGTCGGCGCCGATGCGGCGGGCCATCCTGCCGACGAGGTCGGGGTCGAACGACGCGCCCCACGCGAGCGGCGTCGGGTAGGTCGTGGCGCCGAGCGCGAGCACACCCGTGAGGCACTCCTCGTGCACTGTCGCGCGGATGCCCGTGCGCCCGTGCAGGTAGGCCTGCCGCTCCTCGAGCTGCGCCACACCCTCAGCCGCGGCGATCGGTCGCGTGCCGTAGTGCCGCGTGAACTGGCCGAGCCCCGCCTCGGCGAAGCGCTCGAAGTTGACCTGGTCGGCCTGCAGCGTCTCCTGCATGGGCGCCATCGTCTCGCCGGCCCGCTTGGCCGCCGCCCACAGGCCGACGAGCTGGGCGAGCTTGGCTCTGAGGGGCAGCTCCGCGACGAGGGCCTCCACGCGCGCAGAGGCGATACTGGAGGGGAAGGTCGGACGGGGTTCGTTCATAGCTCCTCCGCGGGGGAAGTTGACACGTTTCAGCTTATTTGACGCTGGCCGCAACAAACGCGTCGATTTTGCTTGACACTGCCGAGAACGCATGATTAGCATGCCCCATTGAAACGTCTCAAAACGGGGCGTCGCACTTCAAGGAGGAAATGTGACCACAGCACACCGTCCCCGCCTCCGGCGTGGACTCATCACCCTGGTCGGCGCCCTCAGCGTCACCACCCTCGCCCTCGCCGGCTGCGCAGCGGGCGACTCGGGCAGCACGGGCTCCGGAACGGACTCGGAGAAGTTCACCGTCCTGCTGAACGACGAGAACCAGAACGTCAAGCCCGTGCTCGAGGCCCTCTCGACCGGCGCCTGTGCGACCGAGGAGGCCGCACAGCCCCTCGAGTTCAGCTCCATCCCGCAGGGCGACATGGACGCGAACAACCAGCTCCTCGCGAGCCAGGACTCGCTGCCCACGCTGTTCTCGGCCGGCGGCACGCCGTCCGAGGCCGCGAAGCTCGACAAGGCCGGCAAGCTCGTGCACTTCGACGACGCCCTCGCCGCGCTCGACGCCACCGACGACGTGCTCCCCTCCGCGAAGGCCGTCATCGAGAAGCTCTACGGCGGCAACTTCGTCATGCTCCCGAGCCAGTACAACATCGAGGGCATCTTCTACAACAAGCAGATCTTCGCCGACCTCGGCATCGAGGTGCCGACGACGTGGGACGAGCTGAACGACGCCGCCGCGAAGGTGCAGGCCGCGGGCTACACCGCCCTTTCCGCCTCCGGCAACCAGGGATGGCCGCTCACGCGCCTCATCTCGGGCTACCTGTTCCGCACCGTCGGACCTGACGCCCTCAAGGCGGTCCAGGACGGCACCGCGAAGCTGACCGACCCCGAGTACGTGGCCGCCGCCCAGGCGATCGCCGACCTCGGTGCCGCGGGCTACTTCGGCGCCAACGTCACGTCGCTCGACTACGACGGTGCGACCAACGAGTTCCTCACGGGCAAGGCCGCGATGATCTACATGGGCAGCTGGCTGCTCGGCAACATCAACGACCCCGCGCAGAACAAGCTGCCCGCCGACTCGGTCGGCTTCATGCCGTTCCCCGCTGTCGACGGCGGGAAGGGCGCGATCGACCAGTACCCCGCGAACGTCGGTGTCGCGATCACCATGAGCTCCTCGACCTTCGGCCCCAACGCCCAGGCCTGGCTCAAGTGCATCGCCGACAACTTCGGCACGGACTCGCTCAAGAACCAGAACACGATCTCCGGCTTCGCGGTCAACACGCCGGTCGACGTCCCGGCGATCACGCAGGAGGTCCTGGACCGCATGGCCGACGGTGGTGAGGGCGTGCTGTGGTTCGAGGCGCTCTTCAACGCAAAGGCCGGCCAGGACTCGTCCGACAACGCACCGCTGCTCGTGACCGGTCAGATCTCGCCGGAGGACTTCATGAAGACCCTCCAGACCGACCTCGACGCCGGATAGTCTCAGCGCTAGTCCAGTGGTGGCGGCTGGTCTCCGGACCCGCCGCCACCACTGTTCGTCTACACCCTCGAAAGGCCCAGCACCATGAAGTCAGTTTTCGGAGACCGGCGGGCGATAGTCGTCCTCCTGGCCCCGGCCCTCACGGTCTACACGCTCGTGATGCTCGTGCCCGTCCTGTGGTCGTTCGTGCTCACGTTCTTCAAGGGCAACGCCCTCGAGGGCTTCCGATTCGTCGGAGTCGACAACTTCGTCCGCCTGTTCTCAGACCCGTACATCTGGGACGCGCTGCTCTTCACCCTCAAGTACGCCGTGCTCATGACCGCGGGTCAGATCATCTGCGGCTACGGCCTCGCGCTGCTCTACACCTTCGTGCTGCGCCGCACGTCGACGATCCTGCGCACGCTCATCTTCTTCCCGAACATCCTGCCGACCGTCGCGATCGCGGTGCTCTACCAGAAGCTCTTCCAGTCGGCGCCGGCCGACGGCGTCGTGAACAACCTGCTCACGAACCTCGGCATCGGCTCTGTCGACTGGCTCGGCAACGACGGCACGGCCTTCGTCGTGATCATCATCATGGACCTGTGGCGCTCGATGGGCTTCTACGGCGTGTTGCTCTACGCGGGCCTGCTCGACATCCCCGAGGAGATCATCGAGTCGGCCCGCATGGACGGCGCTCGCGGGTGGAGCCTCTTCCGCAGCATCGTGCTGCCGATGTCGCTGCCCATCCTCTTCTCGTCGATCATCTTCAGCATCAACGGCACCGTGAAGGTGTTCGACTCGATCTACGCCCTCACGGGCGGCGGGCCGGGCAACGGCACGACGCCGCTCACGCTCTACATGTACCGCACGGCGTTCGCGTACAGCGACTACGGCTACGGCAGCACGATCGCGTTCCTGCTCACGCTCATCTGCCTAGTCATCTCCCTCTTCATCTTCCGCTCTTCGCGCCGCGACGTGACCCTCTAGGAGCCAGACATGTCCCGCCGCCTCACCCCCCTCAAGGTCGTCAAGAAGATCCCCACGTGGATCGTCATCGCCTTCCTCTTCTTCATCGAGCTCTACCCGCTGTTCTGGCTCTTCATGAGCTCGCTCAAGTCGCGCGACGAGTACCTCAACAAGCCCGCGTGGAGCCTGCCCACCGAGCTCGTATGGGGCAACTACGCGACCGCGTGGACCGACGGCAACCTCGCCGTCACCATCCGCAACAGCATGCTCGCGACCCTGCCGTCGCTGCTGTTCATCATCGTGCTGGGCGTCGCCGCGGGCTTCGCGCTCGAGGTCATGGTGTTCCGCGGCCGCAACGCCGTGCTGCTCACGATCCTCGCGGGCATCATGATCCCCGGGCAGATGATCCTGCTCCCGCTGTTCACGATCTACTCGAACCTTCACATCACGGGGACGTTGTGGCCGCTCATCCTCACCTACACGGCGTGCGGGCTGCCGCTCACCGTGTTCATGATGGCCACCTACTTCAGGGCGATACCGCGCGAGATCTTCGAGGCCGCGACGATCGACGGCGCGAGCATCCTGCGATCGTTCCGCGCCATCGCGTTCCCCATGGTGCGCAACGCCATCGTCACGGTCGCGCTCGTGCAGTTCTTCCTCATCTGGAACGACCTGCTGCTCGCCATCACATTCGCGAACAACAAGAACCTCCAGACCGTGCAGGCGGGCCTGCTCACGTTCAGCGGGCAGTTCGGCTCGCTCGACTACGGCCCGCTGTTCGCCGCGATCTGCATCACGACCGGCGGGCTGCTCATCATCTACCTGTTCCTCAACCAGCGGATCATGAAGGGCCTCACGGCCGGGTCGCTCAAGGGCTGATGTGACCGCGTCGATCGTGACACTGGGCGCGGCGTTCCTCGGCGAGCGCGACGGCGCCGCGGGGCTCGCCGACGCCCTCGTCGCGAGCCCGCACGACGTCGACACGTCGAACATCTACATGCGCGGCCTGAGCGAGCAGCTGCTGGGCGAGGCGGGGGCGCGTGCCGGCGGCATCGGCGTCGTCTACTCCAAGGCCGACCGCGCCGGAGAGGTCTTCGACGGCGACCGCGTGCGACGCTCCCTCGACGAGTCGCTCGAGCGCCTGGGCGTCGACACCCTGCCGCTCTACCAGTTGCATGACCCGTACGTCATGTCGTTCGACGAGGCGATGGCGCCGGGTGGGGCGGTCCCCGCGCTTCTCGCGCTGCGCGACGAGGGCCTCATCGGCGCGATCGGCATCGCCGCGGGGCGCACGGCCCTCGTGCACGCGTACGTGGAGACCGGGGTCTTCGACGTCGTGCTCTCCCACAACCGGTTCACGCTCGTCGACGGGGCCGCGACGGCGACGTTCGAGCGCGCCCGCGTGCTCGGCATGACGGTCTTCAACGCGGCGCCGTTCGGCGGGGGCATCCTCGCAGACGACACCGGCACGAAGAACACGTACGGCTACTCGCAGCGCTTCTCGGCGGAGTTCGCCGACCACCTCGGTCGGGTGAGGATGCTCGCGCGCGAGATGCACGTCGACCTCGCGGCGGCAGCCCTCCAGTTCTCGACACGCAGCCCCCTCGTCGACACCACCGTCGTCGGCATTTCGTCGGTGGAACGCCTCGCCGCCCTCGACGCCCTGCTCACGACACCCGTCGACCCCCGGTTCTTCGCGGCCGTGGACGCCCTCGGCCCGCCGCCCGCCTCACCCAACGACTAAGGAGCAAGACCCATGCTGGACCGCTGGATGACGGCGCTCGAGGAGTACGTGCGCACGCGCGCCGAGCAGATGACGCGCGAACCCGCGGGCATCCTCAACCACCCCTACCTCGTTCCGAGCTCGCCCGACTCGCCCTACTACTCGATGGCGCTGTGGGACTGGGACTCGTGGTTCATCAGCGTCGTGCTCGGCCAGGTCGAGGCGGACACCGACAGCAGGGGCCGCTTCGGGGCCTGGGAGGAGGGGACCATCCTCAACTTCCTCGAGCACACCGACGCCGACGGGGTCATGCCCATCCGCCTGAGCCACGTCGACTCCCTCGAGCACGGGCCTATGGGTCGCGACGGCGGGTTCTCGCAGAACATGCACAAGCCCGTGCTCGCGCAGCAGGCGGCCATGCTCGTGCAGCGTCGCGGGGATGCGTCGTTCATCGCGCCGCACATGGAGACCCTCGGCAGCTTCCTCGAGCGCTACCTCGAGAGCCACATCCACGCGCCGAGCGGGCTCGCGTACTGGCAGACGGACTTCGCCGTGGGCGTCGACAACGATCCCTCGGTGTTCTATCGCCCCGCCAAGAGCACGGCCTCGATCTACCTCAACAGCCTCCTGTACCGCGAGCTCGTCGCCTACGGCTACCTGCTCGAGGAGCTCGGCGACCTCCCGTCGGCCAACGTCTGGCGCGGTCGCGCGCAGGACCTCGCCGACGCCGTCACCGAGCACTGCTGGGACGAGCGCGACGGCACCTTCTACAGCGTCGACCTCAACCTGCTGCCGATCGATGAGACGGACTGGCTGCACCGCGGCGCCCCGCGCACGTGGTCGACGCTCCTGCTGCGCATCGACAACTGGTCGAGCTTCCTCCCTCTGTGGGCGGGCTTCGCCACGCAGGAACAGGCGGCGCGCATGGTCGAGCGGTACGCGGATCCGCGCACGTTCAGCTCGAACTACGGTGTGCGCACCCTGTCGCGGCTCGAGAAGCAGTACAACCTCCGTGCCTCCAACAACCCGTCGAACTGGCTGGGGCCGATCTGGGGCATCAGCAACTACCTCGTGTTCCGCGGCCTGCAGAAGTACGGCTTCGACGCGGAGGCGCGCGAGCTCGCTGAGAAGACCGTGCGGCTCTTCGGACAGGACCTCGAGCTCAACGGAAGCCTGCACGAGTACTACAACCCCGACAGCGGCGAGCCCATCATGACGAAGGGGTTCCAGAACTGGAACTTCCTCGTGCTCAACATGATCGCGTACCTGCGCGGCACGCCCATGGTCACGGAGTATTAGCAGCGGCACCCGCTACGGCTCTCCCGTCGCGCTACAGGGATCTCAGGCGCGCGAGCCGAACGTGTGGCGCGGCCGGCGTCAGGCGCCGAACTCGTCGCGCCAGAGGTGCTCGGCGCGGAAGCCCAGCTCGCGCTGCGCCTTGTCGGTCGACATGAGCGACTCGAACTCGCCGAGCTGCTTCGAGGCGGGGGTGCCGGGGAACCAGTCCGCCGCGATCTGGGCCGTCGGGATGCTCAGGCCCGAGTCGGGCGCGGCGACGTTGAAGACCTCGAAGCCGGGGCGCGCGTGCTGGAGCGCGAGCGACACGGCGAGGGCGCCGTCGCGGGCATCAACGTAGCTGCCGAGGAGATCCCGGCGGTAGGTCGGATCGCCCGCGCGCTCGAACGTGGCGTAGCCGTCCGGGGCGACGACATTCGTGTAGCGCAGGGCCGTGATGCTCGTGCCCTCGTGCCAGCGCACGAGCTGCGCGGCCATGGCCTCCTCGAGCACCTTGCCGAGGCCGTACGTGTTGTTGGCCGCGGTCGCGGCCTCGTCGACGGGCAGCGAGTCGGGCGCCTCCCCGAACGGGAAGCCCATGGCCGTGATGCTCGAGGCGTAGACGATCGTGCGGATGCCCGCCCGCAGGGCCCCGAACATGACGTTGAACGAGACCGTCATGTTGTTGTGGAACGTCGCCGCATCGGGCACGAGCCCGTTCACGGGGATGGCCGCCAGGTGCACCACGGCGTCGAGGCCCGAGTGCCGGGCGGTGACGCCGAGGAGCGAGTCGAGCACCTGGCCGTAGTCGGAGAGGTCGACGCGCGTGAAGCCCTCGCCGGGGGTGCCGGCGAGGTCGAGGCCGAGCACGTCATGCCCGTCTGCGCGCAGGCGGTCCACGGTCGCGCGGCCGAGGAGTCCGGAGGATCCGGTCACGGCGATCATCATGGGGTCACCTTACGGGGAAGTCGTCGGGCAGGGGCAAGCCGGGAACGTCGTGGGCCGTGGCATCCTGGTGGCCGATGCGGCCGCCCTGCGGGAGGCCCGTCTCGACGAAGAAGCCGCGCAGGGTCTCGTAGACCTCGAGCACGTCGTGCACGTCGCGCGCCCGCGTGAGCACGATGTCGCCGCCCTGCACGTAGCGCTCGGCGCCGTCGACGAGGATCTTCGCCCTGCCCTCGGAGATGAGCCAGAGCTCGTGGTCGTCGTGGTGGTGGCGCTCGAAGCGCCCGCCCTCGACGGGGACGGTGAAGCGGCCCGCGGCGCCGATCTCGCACCACTCTGGCCGGTCGCCCGGATGCAGCCAGGAGCCGGGCTCGAGGACGGGCACTATGCGGGGACGGGAGGGCACGCAGACACCACTGCAACCCTCCCGTCCTCGTCACGCACCGCGTCGTGCAGGGCGTCCGAGGTCATCATTACGCAGCTTTTGAAACGAGTCAAGTGGTGGCTGGCCTAGCCTTCCCGGGTGGTATAGCATCACCTTTTGAAACGTGTCAGATGGCACGAGGTACCGAGAGGAACGTGCCCGACGATGGTCACCCCGGCAGCACCGCGCTTCGAGCACCACCGCGCGGCCCTCGGGGTCGGCGAGCCGGAGCCCCGCCTCTCGTGGAAGACCACAGCCGCCCCCGGCTGGCGGCAGACGGCCTACGAGGTCGAGACCGAGCGCTCCCGAGGCACCGAGACGAGCGGCCGTATCGAGTCGCGCGACTCGGTGCTCGTGCCGTGGCCGTTCGCTCCCCTGACATCGCGCGAGGTCGCGACCGTGCGCGTGCGCGTGTGGGGCGACGACGGCGCCTCCGAGTGGAGCGAGTCGGCGACGGTCGAGGCCGGTCTGCTCTCCTCGTCCGACTGGACGGCGCTGCCCGTGACCGGCGGCTGGCCGGAGGACCCCGAGTCCGACACCCGGCAGCCCCCGCTCGTGCGCCGCGAGTTCGTCGCGGCGGGCATCCCCGTCGCCGCGCGCCTGTATGCGAGCGCGCACGGCCTGTACTCGATCGAGCTCAACGGCACGCGCGTGGGCGACGACGAGCTCTCGCCCGGGTGGACCGTCTACGGCGAGCGCCTGCGCTACTACACCTACGACGTCACGCACCTCGTGCGCGAGGGCGCCAACGCGATAGGCGGCTGGCTCGGTGACGGCTGGTACCGCGGCCGCCTCGGGTGGCGCGGCGGCTTCCGCAACCTGTTCGGGTCGGACGCGTCGCTCATCGCGCAGCTCGAGCTGCGCTACGCGGACGGCAGCACCCAGACCGTCGCGACCGACGGCTCGTGGACCGCCGCGACGGGGCCCATCGTCGCCTCGGGCATCTACGACGGCGAGACCTACGACGCGCGCCTCGAGCGCCGCGGCTGGTCGTCGCAAGGCTTCGACGACTCCGGCTGGACGCCCGTGGCCGTGGGCGTGCGCGATCCCGGCACGTTCGTGGCGCCCCAGGGCCCTCCCGTGCGCTGCACCGAGGAGGTCGCTCCCATCGCCGTGCTCACGACGCCGTCGGGTCGCCGGGTGGTCGACCTCGGGCAGAACCTGACCGGGCGACTGCGCATCCGCGTCGCGGGTTCCGAGGGCGACACCGTGACCATCCGCACCGCCGAGGTCATGCAGGACGGCGAGCTCTACACGCGACCGCTGCGCGAGGCCAAGTCGACGGACACGTACATCCTCTCGGGCCAGGGCACCGAGGAGTGGGAGCCCCGCTTCACGTTCCACGGCTTCCGATACGCCGAGATCGATGGCTGGCCGGGCGACCTCGACGCCGCGGTCGCCGCCGGTGACGTCGTCGCGCGCGTGCTGCACACCGACATGGAGCGCACAGGCTGGTTCGCATCGTCGAACCCCCTCGTCGACCAGCTGCACGAGAACGTCGTGTGGGGCATGCGCAGTAACTTCGTCGACATCCCCACCGACTGCCCGCAGCGCGACGAGCGCGTGGGCTGGACGGGCGACATCCAGGTCTTCGCCCCCACGGCCTCGTTCCTCTACGACGTGTCGGGAATGCTCTCCAGCTGGCTCAAGGATGTCGCCGTCGAGCAGCTCCCCGACGGCACGGTGCCGTGGTATGTGCCCGTCATCCCCGCCCACGAGCGCTGGACGCCGATCCGGCCGGGCGCCGTGTGGGGCGATGTCGCGGTGCTGACCCCGTGGGTTCTGTACCAGCGCTTCGGAGACGTGGGCGTGCTCGAGGCGCAGTACGAGAGCGCGAAGAAGTGGGTGGACCTCATCGAGCGCCTCTCGGGCGACGACCACCTGTGGAACACGGGCTTCCAGCTGGGCGACTGGCTCGACCCGACTGCTCCCCCGCACGACCCCATCGACGCGAAGACCGACAAGTACCTCGTCGCTACCGCGTACGCGGCGTGGTCGACCCAGCACCTCGCGCTCTCTGCCGAGGTGCTCGGCAAGCACGACGACGCCGCGCGGTACTCCGCCCTCGCCGCGGCGATCCGCGACGCGTTCGCGCGCGAGTACCTCCTGCCCGACGGCACGATGACGAGCGACGGCCAGACCGCGTACTCGCTCGCGCTGCAGTTCGGCCTCATCCCCGACGAGGAGCGCAGGGATGCCGCCGGCGCCCGCCTCACGCAGCTCGTCGCCGAGGCGCACAACCGCATCGCGACGGGCTTCGCGGGCGTGAACCTCGTCTCCGACGCCCTCACGCGCGCGGGATCGCTCGACACCGCCTACGACCTCCTGCTCGAGACGGAGTCGCCCTCGTGGCTGTACGCCGTCACGCAGGGCGCCACGACGATCTGGGAGCGCTGGGACAGCCTCCTGCCCGACGGCACGGTCAACCCCGGCTCGATGACGTCGTTCAACCACTACGCCCTCGGCTCCGTCGCGGACTGGCTGCACCGCGTCGTCGCGGGCATCGAGGCCGCGGAGCCCGGCTACCGCACGATCCGCTTCCGGCCGCGCCCGGGAGGCGGGCTCACGCACGCCTCGGCGACCCACGAGACGCCCTACGGCACGGCGTCCATCGCGTGGGAGCTCGGCGACGACCTCGTCGTGCGCGTCGCGGTCCCCACAGGCTCCGCGGGCATCGTCGAGCTGCCGGACGGCTCCGCGACCCGCGTCGAGAGCGGCGAGCACGAGTTCAGGGTCGCGCTAGCCGCGCGTTGACGCCCTGACCACGAGCTCGGGCTGGAACACGAGCTGGCGCGGGCCCTCCGCGGGCTTGTCCGCCATCTGGCTCACGAGCAGGTCGACGGCGGCGAAGCCGAAACCCTCGTGCGGAGCGCGCACAGAGGTGAGCGGGATGATGGACGATTCGCCGTACTCGATGTCGTCGTAGCCGACGAGCGCGACATCCTCGGGCACGCGCGTGCCGCTCGCCACGAGCACCTGCAGGAGGCCGAGAGCGAGCAGGTCGTTGACCGCGAATATCGCGTCCGGGCGCGAGGCGGTCGGGCGGGCGACGAGCGCGCGGGCGACCTCGCGTCCGTCGGTGATCGTGCGGTTCGACACGTTGAGCACCTCGAGCGTGACATCCCCGGCCTCGCGCACCGCTGCGGCGGCGCCCTCGAGGCGGTCGGCGACCTGGCGGATGCCCAGCGGTCCGCCCACGAACGCGACACGCTTGCGGCCGAGCTCGATGAGGTGCTTCATCGCGAGGTAGCCGCCCGCGACGTCGTCCACCGAGACGGAGGGCTGCGCGTCGGTGAGGGCGCGCTGGCCCACGAGCACCGACGGGATGCCGCGGGCACGGATCTGCGTCAGACGGTCCTCGATCGGCTCGTGGGAGGCCACGAGCATCCCCTGCACCTGCTGGGCCTCGAACATGTCGAGGTAGGCGTCCTCGCGGGCGCGGCTGCGGTTGGAGTTCGAGATGAAGACCGCGAGGTTGTGGGTGGCCGCGCGCTGCTCGACGCCCTCGGCGATGGTGGAGAAGAACGGGTTGCTCACGTCGGGCGCGATGTAGGCGATGGTGCCGGAGCGCCCCAGGCGCAGCTGCCACGCGGCGTTGTTGCGCACGAAGCCGAGCTGGTCGATCGCGGTCTTGATGCGCTCGCGCTTCTCGGGCGAGACGCGATCGGGGTGGTTCAGGTAGTGCGAGACCGTGCCGTTAGACACCTCCGCGAGCGCCGCGACCTCACGGATGCCTACCCTTGCCATGTGCCGATGGTATCCGGTGCTCAGCAGTGCTTGTAGACGTACCCGGGTGCGCCGAGCGGCACGAGTCCGCGATCGCGCAGGATCGTGGAGGGCGGGGTCACCGCATCCGCGCACACCTCGGCGAACGGGCGCCTGAGCTCGTCGGTGTACTCGATGTCGATGACGCGGTCGCCGTACACGTCGGTGAACGTGCCGCACTCGTCGAACTGGTCGCACTCCTCGACGACGGCGAAGTCGAACCCGACCTCGTCGCGGCCGCGCGCACCCAGCTCCCCCGTGTTCTTCTGGCCCACCGCGAGGCCCGCGGCGTGCGCGTGCTGGGTGAGCACCATCGCGAAGGCGACGGCGTCGTCGAGGGTGAGCGCGCCGTCCGACCGCGAGTACGAGTCGAGGTTGTCGAACTCCACGGCGTCGAAGCCCTTCTCGGCGCACGTGTCGATCATCGCGAGGATGCGCTCTGCCGCCCCGTCGACGCGGATGTCGATGATGTTCTCGTCCGGCCAGTTCTCATCGACCACGCGCTCGCCCGACCCGTCGCGGAGCACGAGCCCGTCGGACCAGCGCGTGCCGGGCTGCGTCTGGAACCCGTTCACGTAGCAGATCGAGTAGAGCCCCTCGGCCGGCTGCTCGAGGCTGTCGCGCGTCACGACCGTCACACCCGCAGGCGGCGGATAGGCGCCGCCGAGCTGGTAGTCGGCCACGGCTCCCGCGGGGAACGCAGGCGGAGCGGCCGAGCAGCCCGTGAGCAGGAGCATCCCGAGCAGCGCGAGGTGCCTCATCCCGCGAGCCTACGGCTGCGTGGATGCCCGCACGACGAGCTCGGGGCGGAACACGGTCTGGCGGGGGATGAGGGAGGAGTCCTCCGACTCCTCCATGAGCACGCGGAGGGCCGTCTGGCCGATCATGCGGCTCGGCTGCCGCACCGACGAGAGCGGCACGGCGGCGGCCGCTGCGAACGAGATGTCGTCGAATCCGATGAGGGAGATCTCCGAGGGCACGAGGAGCTTGCCGTCGAGCTGGAGGGACTGGAGGAGGCCCAGCGCGAGCAGGTCGTTGGCGGCGAAGAGGGCGTCGGGGCGCGCCTGGCGCGGGCGCTCCATGATGCGGCGGCCGGCGACCACCCCCTCGTCCACGGTGAGCGCCGTCGTCGTGATGACCTCGATCTCGACGTCGTAGTCGCTGTTGTCGACGGCCACGCGCGCGCCTGCGAGGCGGTCACGCACCTGACGGATGTCGAAGGGACCGCCCACGAAGGCGATGCGGCGCCGGCCCGTGTCGATGAGGTGCTGCGCGGCGATCTGCCCGCCCGCGACGCTGTCGACGGCCACAGAGCTGAAGCGGCCGTCGACGTTGATCCGGTCGACGAGCACGGCGGGGATGTCGCGCTCCTTGAGCTGCTGGAGGCGCTGGTTGATGTCGCCGTACGGAGAGATGAGCACGCCGCGCACGCGCTGCTCCTCGAACAGGTCGAGGTAGGTGGCCTCGCGGCGCAGGTCCTCATCGGTGTTGCCGACGAGGATGGCGATGCCGTTCTTCGACGCCTCATCCTCCGCGCCGCGCACGACCTCCGCGAAGAAGGGGTTCTGGCCGTCGAGCACGACGAAGCCGACTGTCGCGCTCACCCCGGCCCGGAGCCGGCGGGCGGCGTCGTTGCGCACGTATCCGAGCTCGGATATCGCCTTCTGCACGCGCGCTATCGAGTCGGCCGAGACCTCGTCGGGCTTGTTGAGCACGTTCGAGACCGTGCCAACGGAGACGCCCGCGAGCCGCGCGACATCGCGGATGCTCGTGGTGGGCATGGGTCTCCTCGGCGAGAAAGTATCGGGGTTGGTCAAGACCGTACAGCCCGGGCGGTGTTGACCGCCCGAGCTGTACGGGTGTGCGGGTCTTCCCTAGAAGTTGAAGTCCGCGATGTTGTCCTTGTTGAAGGTGTACGGGTCGCCCAGGAGCACGGTGCCGTCCTTGCCGACGGTGTAGCTGCCGAGGTTTCCAGCGTCGAACTTGTCACCCTCGGCGCCCGTGATGGTGCCCTCGATGAGCGCCTTCGCGGCGTACGCGGCGAGGTAGCCGAGGTCGGCCGGGTTCCACAGCGCGAACGCCGTGACGGTGCCGTCGTTGACGTAGTCGCGCATCTGGTTCGGCGTGCCGAGACCGGTCAGCGCGACCTTGCCCTTGAACTCCGAGGTCTGGAGGTAGCGGGCGGCCGCGGAGATGCCGACCGTCGTGGGCGAGATGATGCCCTTGAGGTCGGGGTAGGTCTGCAGCAGGGCAGCGGTCTTGTCGAACGACGTCTGGTCGTCGTCGTCGCCGTACACGACATCGACGAGCTCGATGTTCGGGTGGTTGGCGGCGAGGTCGGCCTTCATGAGCTCGATCCAGGCGTTCTGGTTGGTGGCGTTCGCCGTGGCGGAGAGGATCGCGACCTTGCCCGCGTCACCGATCTGCTCGGCGATGAGGTCGACCTGGATCTTCGCGATGCCCTCGGACTCGGCCTGGTTGATGAAGATGTCGCGGCAGTCGGGGTTCGTGTCCGCGTCGAACGTCACGATCTTCACTCCGGCGTCGCGCGCCTCGCCGATGGCGTCGCACAGCGCGTCGGGGTCGTTCGCCGAGATGGCGATCGCGCCCACGCCCTGCTGCGTGAGGGTGTTGATGTAGCTGACCTGGCCGTCGGGCGAACCCGTGGCGGGGCCGACCTCGGCGTACGTGCCGCCGAACTCGGCGATGGCGTCAGCGCCGCCCTTGTCCGAGGTGTCGAAGTACGCGTTGCCGAGGTTCTTCGGCAGGAAGGTGATCGAGAGGTTGCCGGCGTCTCCGCCGCCCTCGCCCGATCCGCCGTCGGCCGCAGCGCAACCGGTGGCGACGAGCGCGACGCTCACCGCGAGGGCGGCGAAGGCGCCGACGCGGGCCTTCTTGGTGAATCCAAACATCATTGTTCTCCCTGTAGTTGGTGGGGTGTGTCTTGCAGGAGGCCTAGCCCTTGGCTGCGAGGGACTCCGTTTTCCTACCCGGCCGGGCGCGCTTGGTGCGCAACCAGGCCAGGAAGCTGGTGGCCACCACGGACGCGACGAGCAGCGTCCCCGTGATGATGTTGATGACGTCGGAGGTGACGTTCGCGAGGCGCAGGGCGCTCGCGAGCACCCCGATGAGCACGGCGCCCGCGATGGGCCCGAGGGTCGAGCCGCGGCCGCCGAATATCGAGACGCCGCCGAGCAGCACGGCCGCGATCACCGAGAGCTCGAGTCCCGTCGCGTTGTCGCCGCGCGCGCTCGAGAAGCGCAGCGTGTAGAAGATGCCGGCGAGCGCCGAGACGAAGCCGCTCAGCATGAAGAGGATGAACTTGGTGCGCTCGACCCGGATTCCGGAGAAGCGCGCGCCCTCGGGGCTCAGGCCGATCGCGAAGATGCCGCGGCCGAACGGGGTCAGGTGCAGGATGACGCCGAAGACGATCGCGAGCACGACGATCACGACGACGATGCTCGGAACCGCGGTGCCGGGGATCTTCGACTTCGCGAGGTCGGTCCAGAACTCCGTGAACTTGGTCACGGCCGTCGTGCCGAGCAGGCCCACGGCGAGGCCGCGGTAGAGGGCTAGCGTGCCGATCGTCACGGCGAGGGAGGGCAGACCCACGATGGTGATGAGGAACCCGTTGACGGCGCCGGCGACCACTCCCACGAGCAGAGCCACCGCCCCCGCAGCCTCGATGGGCATGCCGCCCTGGTGCAGCACCCCGAGCGTGACGCTCGAGAGCCCCACGATGCTCGCGACCGAGAGGTCGATCTCGCCCGTGATGATGATGAGCGTCATGGGCAGCGCGATGAGGAGGATCGTCGCGATGTCGAGGAAGAGGTACGTCACCGTGATGGGCTTCGCGAACGCGCGCACCGAGATGCTCGCGACGAGGATGACGAGCAGCGTGCCACCGATCACCGCGGCCTCCCGCGAGAGCAGGATGCGCCGCCACAGCGGCTGGCTGTGGTCCTTGTAGGTGCGCGTCGCGGGTGCGAGCGCCTGGAGGAAGTTCGTCACTGTCCGTCCCTCGCTTCAACGAGTCGTCTCGCCTGTCTGAGGGCGAGCACGCGGTCGAGCACGATCGCGCCGATGATGAGCGCGCCGACGACGGCCCGCTGCCAGAAGTCCTGCACGCCGAGGATGGGCAGTGCACGGTTGATCGTGAAGAGCAGGTAGGCGCCGATCGCTGCTCCCCACACCGACCCGCTGCCGCCGAAGATGGCGACACCGCCGATCACCGCGGCGCCCACGGCCTGCAGCTCGAAGCCGTTGCCGGCCTGCGAGTTGACCGTGCCGTAGCGGGCCGCGTAGAGCACCCCCGCGAGGCCCGCGAGGGCTCCGCACAGGATGAACGCGGCGAGCACGCGCTGGGTGACCTTGAGGCCGTAGAGGTTGGCCGCGGCCGGGTCAGACCCGATCGCGTAGAGCTCGCGGCCGCCGCGCTGGTTGCGCAGGTACCAGGCCGCGGCGACGAGCACGACGACGGCGATGATCGTGAGGATGGGGACGAACAGCACCTGCCCGGTGCCGAGGGAGAGGAACTCCTTGGGCATGTCGCTCGAGTTGATGCGGTCGCTGCCCGTCCACAGCACGTTGATGCCGCGGTAGGCGTAGAGCGTGCCGAGGGTGATGACGAGCGCCGGCACCTTCGCGAACGCGACGAGCGCGCCATTGATCAGCCCCAGAAGTCCGCCCGCGACGATGCCGATCGCGAAGACCGCGATGACGGGGATGCCCGGCACGTCGATGAACAGCCGGCCGGTGAGGTACGCCGTGAGGCCCAGCACCGACCCGACCGAAAGGTCGACGTTGCGCGTGATGATGACGATGGCCTGGCCGACCGCGACGAGCAGCAGGATCGACGGGGTGAGCAGCAGGTCGCGGAAGCCGTCGGAGCTGAACAGGAAGTTGGGGTTCTTGACCGTCGCCGCGACGATGACGAGCACGAGCGCGAGCAGGATGCCCGTCTCCCGGGCCGTGACGAAGGAGCGCAGGCCGTGCGTGAATGCGTTCATCGGGCCACCTCCTGGGCCGCGTGGGTCGCAGCGAACATGACGCTCTCGGCAGTCGCGTCCGCCCGGGAGATCTCGGCGGTGATGTACCCCTCGCGCACGACGAGCACACGGTCGGCCATGCCGAGCACCTCGGGCAGCTCCGACGAGATCATGAGGATCGCGAGGCCCTGGCCCGCGAGCTGCGACAGCAGGCGGTGCACCTCCGACTTGGTGCCGACGTCGATGCCGCGCGTGGGCTCGTCGACGATGAGCACGCGCGGGTTCGTGGCGAGCCACTTCGCGAGCACGACCTTCTGCTGGTTGCCGCCCGACAGGGTGCCGACCTCGGTGTCGAGCGACGCCGTCTTCACCTCGAGGCGGCCCGCCCACTCGCGCGCCGCGGCGTTCTCGGGGCGGGCAAACAGGAGGCCGAACCTCGTGAGCTTGTCGCGGATGGCCATCGTCGCGTTGCGCGCGACCGACGTGTCGAGCACGAGGCCCTGACGGCGGCGGTCCTCGGGCACGAGTGCGAGGCCGAGGCGCATGGCGGCGGAGGGGCTCCGGCGCGGCACGGGCACACCGGCCACGGTCACCGAGCCGGAGCTGTAGGGGTCGACGCCGAAGACGGCGCGGGCGATCTCGCTGCGTCCCGCGCCCACGAGCCCGGCGAGGGCGACGATCTCGCCCGCCTTGACCGTGAACGAGACGTCGTGGAACACGCCGGCCTCCGTGAGGCCCTCGACCACGAGCACGTCGTCGCCGATCACCGCCTCCTCCTTCGGGAAGAGCGCGGAGACATCCCGGCCCACCATCTGGCGCACGATCTGATCGACCGTCGTGTCGGCGATGGGGCTCGTCGCGATGTAGGCGCCGTCGCGCATGACCGTGACGGTGTCGCACAGGTCGAACACCTCGTCGAACCGGTGCGAGATGAAGAGCAGCGCGCGGCCCTCGTCGCGCAGGCTGCGCGCGACCGTGAAGAGGCGCTCGACCTCGACGCCGCTCAGGGCGGCTGTCGGCTCGTCCATCACGAGCACCTTGGCGTCGAGCGAGATGGCCTTGGCGATCTCGATGATCTGCTGGTCGGCGATCGAGAGGCCGAGCGTCGGCCGGTCGGGGTCGATGCGCACGCCCAGGCGGGCGAACAGGCCGAGGGCCTCCTCGCGCATGCGCTTGCGGTCGATGCGGCCGAGCGACTTCGTGGGCTGGCGGCCCATGAAGATGTTCTCGGTGACCGAGAGGTCGGGGAAGAGCGTGGGCTCCTGGTAGATGACGGCGATGCCGGCCGCCTTCGACTGGGCGGTGGACGTGAAGTCGACGCTCTCGCCCTCGAGCAGGAACTCGCCCGCGTCGCGCTGGTAGAGGCCGGCGATGATCTTGACGAGCGTCGACTTGCCCGCGCCATTCTCGCCGACGAGGGCGTGGATCGAGCCGGGCCGCAGCACGAGGGTGCCGTTCGTGAGCGCGATCACGGCACCGAACGCCTTGGCGATCCGGGAGAGCTCGAGCGCGGCTGTGGGCGCCTCGGTGCTTGTCGACATCGTCGTCTACCTCTGGTGTGAGTGATCGTGCTGAACGTACCTGAATCGATTCAGGTGGGTGTTCAGACACAGTAGGTGCGATGCGCGGCGGCGTCAAGTCCCGCGGCGAACGCGCCGCGCCGGCGCTTGTCGCGGCCGCGGGCGTACGTACGGCCGCGCGCGCCACAAACCCCGTCGCGGCTCGGCCGGGCGTGCGCAACCGCTCGGATGGTCCCGCCCCCGAAGCCGCGCGCAGCTAGCGCGTCGACTCGCGCACGACGAGCTCGGGCTGGAACTCCACCTGCCGCGGCGCGATGTCCGGGTCGGCGGCCTCGTCGAGCAGGAGCTGCACGGCCGTCGCGCCGATGAGCGCGCTCGGCTGCCGGATCGACGAGAGCGGCACGACGGCGGCGGACGCGAAGTCGATGTCGTCGTAGCCGATGAGCGCCATCTCGCCCGGGACCTCGACGCGCGAGCCCTGCATCATGAGCGCCTGCAGGAGGCCCATCGAGACGAGGTCGTTGGCGGCGAAGACGGCGTCCGGCCGCTCGGCGGGCGGGCGGGCGGCGAGCGCCGTGCCGGCGGCGCGGCCCTCGAGCACCGTGAGGCCGCCGATCTCGACGACCTCGAGCGTCGCGCCCGGATGCGCGGCGACGGCCCGGCGCGCACCCTCGAGCCGGTCGGCGACCTGGCGGATGGCGAACGGTCCGCCCACGAACGCGATGCGGCGGCGGCCCTGCGCGAGCAGGTGCTCGGCGGCGAGGGTGCCGCCCGCGATGTCGTCGACGGAGACGGAGCTGAACGAGGCATCCTCGCTCGTGCGGTCGACGAGCACGACGGGGATGCCGCGCGACCGCAGCGAGTGCAGGCGCGGGGTGATGTCGGCGTACGGCGAGATGAGGATGCCGTGCACGCGCTGCTCCTCGAACAGGTCGAGGTAGGTGGACTCGCGCGCGGTGCTCTCGTCGCTGTTGCCCAGGGTGACGGCCAGGCCCGCGTCGGCGGCGGCATCCTCCGCCCCCCGCGCGACGTCGGTGAAGAACGGGTTGCGCACGTCGAGCACCACGAGGCCGATGGTCTTGCTGCGGCCGACGCGCAGCTGGCGCGCTGCGTCGTTGCGGATGAAGCCGAGCTCCTCGATCGCGGCGCGCACGCGCACGACGGTCGCGGCGGCGACCTTGTCCGGATGGTTCATGACGTTGGAGACGGTGCCGACCGAGACTCCGGCGTGCTGGGCGACGTCGCGCACGCTCACTGTGGTCATGGTTGCCAAGTGTGCCAGAAGGTGGTTATCCTCGGTCGCGAGTTAAAACGATTCAACGACGAAAGGCGGCGACCGTGGAGCGTGTGTGCTTCCAGCTCCAGGTGGTGCCGGACCGCATCGTGGAGTACGTCGAGCGCCATGCCGCGGTCTGGCCGGAGATGCTGCAGGCGATAGCCGACTCCGGCCGCAGCAACTACTCGCTCTTCCTGCGTGACGACGGCCTGCTCGTGGGCTACTACGAGACCGAGGATGACGCCGCATCCCAGGCCGCGCTCGAGGCCGACCCGCGCACTGCCGCGTGGGAGGCCGAGATGGCCGGCTTCTTCGTCGCCCTCGGGGGCCGCCCCGACCAGAGCTCCCTCCGTCTCACGGAGATCTTCAACCTCGAGAACCAAAGGACAGCACCGTGACCCTCACCTTCGACCAGATCGCCCCGCGCCTCGCGGAGCAGGCGATCGAGCTGCCCTCGTGGGCGTTCGGCAACTCCGGCACGCGCTTCAAGGTGTTCGGCACGCCCGGAACCCCGCGCACGCCGCAGGAGAAGATCGCCGACGCCGCGCAGGTGAACAAGTACACGCTGCTGTCGCCGAGCGTCGCCCTGCACATCCCGTGGGACAGGGTCGACGACTACGCGGCCCTCTCGGCGTTCGCGCAGGACCACGGCGTGAAGCTCGGCACGGTCAACTCGAACACGTTCCAGGACGACGAGTACAAGTTCGGCTCGCTCACCCACACCGACGCTTCGGTGCGCCAGCGCGCGATCGACCACCACTTCGAGTGCATCGACATCATGCACGCCACGGGCTCGCGCGACCTGAAGATCTGGCTCGCCGACGGCACGAACTACCCGGGCCAGGGCGACATCCGCGGCCGCCAGGACCGCCTCGCCGACTCGCTGCAGAAGATCTACGACCGCACGGCCGAGAACCAGCGCCTCGTGCTCGAGTACAAGTTCTTCGAGCCTGCGTTCTACCACACCGACGTGCCGGACTGGGGCACGAGCTACGCCCAGGTCGCCGCCCTCGGCGACCGCGCCCTCGTGTGCCTCGACACCGGCCACCACGCGCCGGGCACCAACATCGAGTTCATCGTCATGCAGCTGCTGCGCCTCGGCAAGCTCGGCTCGTTCGACTTCAACTCGCGCTTCTACGCCGACGACGACCTCATCGTGGGTGCCGCAGACCCGTTCCAGCTGTTCCGCATCCTCTTCGAGGTCGTGCGCGGCGGCGGCTACGGCACCGACGGCGACGTCGCGTTCATGCTCGACCAGTGCCACAACGTCGAGGACAAGATCCCCGGCCAGATCCGCTCCGTGCTCAACGTGCAGGAGATGACCGCGCGCGCCCTGCTCGTCGACCGCGAGGCCCTCGCCGCCGCACAGGACGCGGGCGACGTGCTCGGCGCCAACGGCATCCTCATGGACGCGTTCTACACCGACGTCCGCCCCGACCTCGCCGCGTGGCGCGAGTCGCGCGGCCTCGCGGGCGACCCCATGGCCGCCTACGCGGCGTCCGGCTACCAGCAGCAGATCGCGGCAGAGCGCGTCGGCGGCGTGCAGGCGGGATGGGGCGCATGAGCGACACCGCCAAGGAGCTCGTCGCCCGCTCCCACCGCCTGGGCTCCGACCCGCGCGTGACCAACTACGCGGGCGGCAACACGTCGGCGAAGGGGACCGAGACCGACCCCGTCACGGGCGAGCCGGTCGAGCTGCTCTACGTGAAGGGATCCGGCGGAGACCTCGGCACCCTCACCGAGGCGGGCCTCGCCGTACTCCGCGTGGACCGCCTGCGCGCCCTCGTGAACGTCTACCCCGGCGTCGACCGCGAGGACGAGATGGTCGCCGCGTTCGACTACGCCCTGCACGGCAAGGGCGGCGCGGCCCCCTCCATCGACACGGCCATGCACGGCCTCGTCGACGCGGCGCACGTCGACCACCTGCATCCTGATTCGGGCATCGCGTTCGCGACGGCCAAGGACGGCGAGAAGCTCACGAAGAAGGCGTTCGGCGACAAGGTCGTGTGGGTGCCATGGCGCCGCCCCGGCTTCCAGCTCGGCCTCGACATCGCCGCCATCAAGGCGGCCAACCCGGACGCGATCGGCTGCATACTGGGCGGCCACGGCATCACGGCGTGGGGCGCCACGTCGAAGGAGGCCGAGAGGAACAGCCTCTGGATCATCAAGACCGCCGAGGAGTACATCGCCGCCACGGGCAAGAAGCTGCCGTTCGGCAAGCCCGTCGCGAAGAACGCGGCGCTGCCCGTGGCCGAGCGGCGCGCGAAGGCCGCGGCCCTCGCCGCGACGATCCGCGGGATCGCGAGCCACGACCGGCCCATGGTCGGGCACTTCACCGACTCCGACGTCGTGCTCGACTTCCTGGCCTCGGCGAACGCCCCCAGGCTCGCGGCCCTGGGCACGAGCTGCCCCGACCACTTCCTGCGGACGAAGGTCAAGCCGCTCATCCTCGATCTGCCCGCCAACGCGCCGGTCGACAAGGTCAAGGCGCGCCTCGCGGAGCTGCACGAGGCCTACCGCAAGGACTACACGGCGTACTACGACAAGCACGCGGTCGCCGACTCCCCCGCCATCCGCGGCGCCGACCCGCTCATCGTGCTCGTGCCGGGCGTGGGCATGTTCAGCTACGGCGCGAACAAGCAGACGGCGCGCGTCGCGGGCGAGTTCTACGTCAACGCCATCAACGTCATGCGCGGCGCCGAGGCCATCTCGAGCTACAGCCCCATCAGCGACGCGGAGAAGTTCCGCATCGAGTACTGGGCGCTCGAGGAGGCGAAGCTGCAGAGGATGCCCAAGCCCAAGTCGCACGCGACCCGCATCGCCCTCGTCACGGGTGCGGCCTCGGGCATCGGCAAGGCCATCGCCACGCGCCTCGCCGCCGACGGAGCCTGCGTCGTCATCGCCGACCTCGACCTCGCCAAGGCGCAGGCCGCGGCCGCCGAGATCGGCGGCACCGACGTGGCCGTGGGCCTCCAGGTGAACGTGACCGACGCCGCCGCGATCGAGGCCATGGTGCAGGACGCCCTGCTCGCCTTCGGCGGCCTCGACATCGTCGTCAACAACGCGGGCGTCTCGCTCTCCAAGCCCCTGCTCGAGACCACCGAGCAGGACTGGGACTTCCAGCACGACATCATGGCCAAGGGATCGTTCCTCGTCTCGAAGGCGACGGCCCCCGTGCTCATCGAGCAGGGCATGGGCGGCGACGTCATCTACATCTCGTCGAAGAACTCCGTGTTCGCCGGACCCAACAACATCGCCTACTCCGCGACGAAGGCCGACCAGGCGCACCAGGTGCGCCTGCTCGCGGTCGAGCTCGGCGAGCACGGCGTCAAGGTCAACGGCATCAACCCCGACGGCGTCGTGCGCGGCTCGGGCATCTTCGCCGCGGGCTGGGGCGCCAACCGCGCCAAGACCTACGGCATCGACGAGCAGGACCTCGGCAAGTTCTACGCGCAGCGCACGATCCTCAAGCGCGAGGTGCTGCCGGAGAACGTCGCCAACGCGGTCTCGGTGCTCACCGGTCCCGACCTGAGCCACACGACGGGACTCCACATCCCCGTGGACGCCGGGGTCGCCGCCGCCTTCCTGCGATGAGCACCGACGCGGTAGCCGCCGTCGACCTGGGCGCCACGAGCGGCCGGGTCATGCTGGGGCACGTCGGCCACAACGAGCTGAGCGTGCGCCCGGTCGCGCGGTTCCCCAACACGCCGGTTCGCACGGTCGACGGGCTGCACTGGAACATCCTCGAGCTCTACCGCTCCGTCGTCGCCGGCCTCGGCGCGGCGGTGCGGGAGGAGCCGTCGATCGCCTCCGTGGCCGTGGACTCGTGGGCCGTCGACTACGCCCTCATGCGCGGCGGCAGGATGCTCGGCACCCCGTACCACTACCGCGACGAGCGCAACGCCCCGGCGGTCGAGGCCACCCACGCCCTCGTCGGGCCGCAGGAGCTCTACGCCGCCAACGGCCTGCAGTTCCTACCGTTCAACACGCTCTACCAGCTCGCCGCCGACCGGGCGGCGGGCACGCTCGACCTCGCGGACGGGTTCCTGCTCATCCCAGACCTCATCAACTACTGGCTCACCGGCCGCCAGGTCGCCGAGCTCACCAACGCGTCGACGACGGGCCTGCTCTCGGTCGCGACGGGCGAGTGGGACCACGCCCTCCTCGGCCGGCTCGGCCTTCCGCGCGCCGTGCTGCCCGAGCTCGTCGCGCCCGGCACCGCCCTCGGCGGGCTGCTGCCGTCGGTCGACGTGCCGTCGTCGATGACCGTGACCGCGGTCGGCTCGCACGACACCGCGTCGGCGGTCGTCGCAGTTCCCGCTACCGAGCCCGACTTCGCCTACATCTCGTGCGGCACGTGGGGCCTCGTGGGCGTCGAGCTCGAGCATCCCGTGCTCACCGAGGCGTCGCGCGCCGCGAACTTCACCAACGAGGGCGGCGTCGACGGGCGCGTGCGGTTCCTCCACAACGTCATGGGCCTGTGGATCCTGAGCGAGTCGGTGCGCGACTGGCAGCGCACCGACCCCGCCCTCGAGCTCGCGCCGCTGCTCGCCGCGGCGGCCGCGCTCGACACCCCCGTCGCCGTGTTCGACGCGGACGACCCCACGTTCCTGGCTCCGGGCGAGATGCCCGCACGCATAGCGGAGTGGTGCCGCGTCCATGGCGTGCCGGCCCCCCGGAGCCAGGCCGAGTTCGTGCGCAGCATCATCGAGAGCCTCGCGGAGGCGTTCGTGAAGGCAGTGCGCACGGCCGCGGAGCTCTCGGGCAAGCACGTGCGCGTCATCCACATCGTGGGCGGCGGCTCGCAGAACGAGCTGCTCTGCCAGCTCATCGCAGACCGCGCCGGGATGCCCGTGCTCGCCGGCCCCGTCGAGGCGACGGCCATCGGCAACGTGCTCGTGCAGGCGCGCGCGAACGGCCTCGTAGACGGATCGCTCGAGGCGCTGCGCACGCTCGTGGCCGCGGCGTTCTCGCCGCGGCGGTACGTGCCCGCGACCCGTCTTTGATTGTCTAACAATCTGCTAGATTGTCAGACACCATGAGCCTCGAACCGACGACGGTCCGCCCGGACGCGATAGCCGAGCAGCTGCGCGCGAGCATCATCGCGCAGCAGGATGCCCCGGGCTCAGCCGTCACAGAGTCCGCCGTCGCCGTCCGGTTCGGCGTGGCCCGGCCCACGGCGCGGCTCGCCATCGAGCGGCTCGTGTCTGAGGGCATCCTGCGCCGCGAGCCCCATCAGGCGGCGCGCGTCCCCGTGCTCGGACCGGATGACATCCGCGACCTCTTCGAGGCGCGCGCGATCATCGAGTCCGCGGCAGTCGCCGCCCTCAGGAGCGTGCCCGTCGACGCGCGGCACTCGGGCGACTCCGCCGCCGACGACATCGCGTTCCACCGCGCCCTCGTCGCGGGGCAGCCCAACCAGCGCCTCACGCGAATGCACGACCTCCTGCTGGGCGAGATCGAGCTGTGCATCGGACAGGTGCATGCCGAGCAGCTCCTCAGCGCGACCGACGTGGCCGACCAGCACCAGCGCATCCTCGACGCCGTCATCGCCGGCGACGCGGAGGGCGCCGCCCGACTCGCGCGCGAGCATATCGAGCTCGCCCGCGACGCACTCCTCGAAAGGACCTCCCGTGGTTAAGCGCCAGATCCCCAACCCGGTCGAGCTCGCGAAGCTCATGAAGTTCAAGGCGCCGCAGCTGAACGGCAAGCGGCGCCGGCTGGATGCGGCACTCACGATCTACGACCTGCGCGACATCGCGAAGCGCCGCACGCCCAAGGCCGCGTTCGACTACACCGACGGCTCCGCCGAGGGCGAGCTGTCGCTCACGCGAGCGCGCCAGGCGTTCGAGGACATCGAGTTCCACCCGTCGATCCTGCGCGACGTCTCGCGCCTGGACACGACGACCACGGTGCTCGGCGGCACCTCGGCGATGCCGTTCGGCATCGCCCCCACGGGGTTCACGCGCCTCATGCAGACGGAGGGCGAGATCGCCGGGGCGGGCGCGGCCGCCGCCGCGGGCATCCCGTTCACGCTCTCGACCCTCGGCACGTCGACGATCGAGGCCGTCAAGGCGGCGAACGCGCACGGGCGCAACTGGTTCCAGCTCTACGTCATGCGCCAGCGCGAGATCTCCTACGGCCTCGTCGAGCGCGCGGCTGCCGCGGGATTCGACACCCTCATGTTCACCGTCGACACCCCGGTCGCGGGCGCCCGCCTGCGCGACAAGCGCAACGGCTTCTCCATCCCTCCCCAGCTCACGCTCGGCACGATCGTCAACGCGATCCCGCGGCCGTGGTGGTGGTGGGACTTCCTGACCACGCCCCCGCTCGAGTTCGCGTCGCTCTCCAACACGGGCGGAACCGTGGGCGAGCTCCTCGACTCCGCGATGGACCCGTCGATCAACTTCGACGACCTCAAGACCATCCGCGCGATGTGGCCGGGCAAGATCGTCATCAAGGGCGTGCAGAACGTCGAGGACTCCCGTCGCCTCGCCGACCTCGGCGTCGACGGCATCCTGCTCTCCAACCACGGCGGCCGCCAGCTCGACCGCGCACCCATCCCGTTCCACCTTCTGCCCGAGGTCGTCCGCGAGGTGGGCAGGGACACGGAGGTCATGGTCGACACGGGCATCATGAACGGCGCGGACATCGTGGCGTCGATCGCGCTCGGCGCGAAGTTCACGCTCATCGGCCGCGCCTACCTCTACGGCCTCATGGCGGGCGGGCGGGCGGGGGTCGACCGCACGATCCAGATCCTCTCCGACCAGGTCGTGCGCACGATGAAGCTCCTCGAGGTCGCGAGCATCGCCGAGCTCGAGCCCCGGCACGTCACGCAGCTGCAGCGGCTCGTGCCGCGCGCGGTGCCCGCGTCGTTCGAGGCGCCCGCGCCCCGCCGCCCCGCGCGCGCGGCGGCCCCGACGGCCCCGAAGGCGGCCGCCCGGAAGGCTCCCGCGAAGGCCTGACCTGCGGACAACTCAGGCTGGAGGAGCCGCGCGACCTCCGTCACGCGCTTGACGGGGCGGCGCGGCATCCCCGCAGCCTGAGTTCTTCACGCCCCGCATACGCGCCCGGCCCGCATACGCGCCCGCCCGTCCCGCACGCTGCGGCCCGAGTGGCGAGCCGTGCGGAACGTTCCGCGCATCTCGCCAACCTGCGCGCAGAAAGGGGGACGGCAGCTAGAGGAGGCCGTGCAGCACGGGGACTGCGAGCAGCACCGTCGGCACCGCGAGCAGCAGCACAGCCGCGGCCACGACGAGGGACTCCACGGCACGCGGCAGGGGCTGCAGCTCGAGCCGGGCGAGGCGCGCCCCGAGCTCGGTGACCGATGCCTCACCGCCCCACTCGGCAGCGCCGGGCTCGGCGACCGGGCGGTCCTGCCCCGCGCCGACGAGCACTATCGCGCGCGCGAGCACGCCGTCGCGCACCGTGCGGCGGGCCGTGTCGTCCGCGAGCATCTCGACGAGCAGCCCCACCTCGCGCTGCGCGCGGAACGCGATGGGGAACCACGGCAGCGACGCGTACCAGGCGCGGAAGAGCACGAGCACGACGTCGTGCCGCTGCGTCACGTGCGCCTTCTCGTGCTCGATCACCGCCTGCATCTCGCCGTCGTCGAGGAGGTCCATGAGCCCGGCGGAGACGACCGTGATCGAGCTGAGCGCGCCCGGCAGGCAGTACGCGACGGGCGCCGGGCTGACGAGGAGACGCGCGCCCGACTCGAGCGGGGAGCTCAGCAGGCGCACGAGCTGCGCGTGCCGGCGGCGCTGGCGCTCCGAGCGCACGACAGTGAGCACGAGGTTGAGCAGCAGGTGACCGGTGAGCAGGGCGGCGCCGCACAGCGCGAGCGCGTTCCACGACTCGATGCGGTCGACCTCGCCGGTCACGAGGTTCACGGTCGCCGTGAGCAGGTCGGGGCCGAACGGCGCGAGCCCGAACGTGAGCAGCGAGCCGATCATCGAGAGACCGCCCGCGAGCGCGATCGCCTGCCACAGCACGAGGGCGGCCGCGGGCGAGCGCGACGGCCATGACGCGCGGGCGAGCAGCACGGGGATGGGCCACGCGAGCGCCACCGCGAGGAGGGCGAGCGCGAGCGGCGCGATCACGGTGTCAGCTGCCCAGCAGGCGGCGGAGGGTCGCGGCTTCCTCGGGGCTGACCTGGCCGACGAAGCGCTCGAGCACGGCCGTGCGGTCGGATGCCCCGCCGAGCACCTCGTGCATGAGGTCGGCCATGTGCTCCTCGCGGGTGGCCGCAGCGCTGTAGCGGTGCGGGCGGGCATCCCTCGAGCGCTTGACGAAGCCCTTGTTCTCCAGGCGTGAGAGCACGGTGAGGATCGTGGTCGAGGCGAGCTTGCGGTCGGCGAGCGCCTCCTGCAGGTCGTACGCCGAGAGCGTCTCGTCCGTCGCCCACAGGAGCTCCATGATCGATCGCTCGAGCTCGCCCAGGGTTGCCATGCCGTCCATTCTACGCACAGTAGAAATATTTTCTACTCGGGTGTAGAACTAATTCTACAGGCAGTAGAAATCGAAGCGGGACGTTGGTCCCTACCGGTGCTGCAACCGGCACGGGAATGTTGTCCCGGCACTCGCCAGTCCCATGCCCATAAGGAGAACCGTGGACCCGCTCGACATCGCCCGCTGGCAATTCGGAATCACGACGGTGTACCACTTCGTCATGGTGCCGCTCACCCTGGGCCTCGGCCCGATGGTCGCGATCATGCAGACCATGTGGGTGCGCACCGGCAACGAGCGGTACCTGCGCATGACCAAGTTCTGGGGCAAGCTCTACCTGATCAACTTCATCGTCGGTGTCGTCACGGGCCTCGTGCAGGAGTTCCAGTTCGGCATGGCGTGGAGCGAGTACGCCCGCTTCGTGGGCGATGTGTTCGGCGCCCCGTTGGCCATGGAGGGGCTGCTCGCGTTCTTCTTCGAGTCGACGTTCCTCGGCCTGTGGATCTTCGGCTGGAACCGGCTGCCCAAGAAGGTGCACCTCGCGACCCTGTGGATCGCCGTGCTCGGCAGCATCGTGAGCGCGTTCTTCATCATCGTCGCCAACTCGTGGATGCAGCACCCGGTCGGCGTCGAGCTCGTCGACGGCCGCCCCGTGCTCACCGACATCTGGGCGGTGCTCACGAACAACACGGCGCTCACCGCGTACTCGCACACCATCATGGGCGCCCTCGCGGTCGGCGCGGCCTTCCTCGTCGGCATCTCGTGGTACCAGCTGTGGCAGCGCCGGCACGACGGCATCGACACCGTGGATGCCACGGGCCGCGTCGTCGTCGGCGAGAACCCCGCCATCCCGGGCCGCGACCGCGTCGACCACTCGGTGTGGATCCGGAGCCTGCGGATAGGCGCCGTCGTCGCGATCCTCGGCTTCGGCGGCGTCGCCCTCACGGGCGACCTGCAGGCGAAGCTCATGTTCGAGCAGCAGCCCCTCAAGATGGCCGCGGCCGAGGCCGCCTGCCACGACGGCACGAGCTTCTCGGTGCTCTCGGTCGGTCCGCTCGGCGGGCAGGACTGCAGCCAGGTCGTGGGCGTCATCGAGATCCCGGGCATCCTCTCGTTCCTCGCGCACGGCGACTTCGACACCGAGATCAAGGGCGTCAACACGCTCATCCCCGAGTACCAGGCGAAGTACGGAACGACGATCCCGGATGACCCGATCTACGGCGAGCGCGCCGGCCAGACGATCAACTACCTGCCGGTCATGGAGGTCACCTATTGGGGCTTCCGGCTCATGATCGGGTTCGGCATCCTCGCCGCAGCCTTCGCGGCACTCGCCCTCTGGCTCACCCGCAAGGGCACCGTGCCGAAGTCGAGGTTCATGATGGGCACCGCGCTCCTGAGCATCGCGGCACCCTTCGGCGCGAACATCGCGGGCTGGGTCTTCACCGAGATGGGCCGGCAGCCGTTCGTGGTGGCACCGAACCCCACGCCCGGCGGCGTGGACGGCGTGTACATGTTCACGGCCGCGGCGGTCTCGCCCGGGGTCTCGGGCGAGGAGATCGTGTTCTCGCTCATCGCCTTCGCCCTCGTCTACGGGGTCATGCTCGCCCTCGAGCTGCGCCTGCTCGTGCGGTACGTGCGGGGCGGGGTCGCCTCCGCGATGCCCGAGCTCGCGCATCCGGCCGACCACACCGACGACACCGATCCCGACAAGCGCGACGACGTGCTCGCGTTCGCCTACTAGGAGCAGATCATGGACTTCCTCCCCACCCTCTGGTTCGTCGCGATCGCGGCGCTGTGGATCGGCTACCTGCTGCTCGAGGGCTTCGACCTCGGCGTCGGGATGCTGCTGCTCACGAGCACGAAGGACGACAAGCAGCGCCGGCTCATGCTCAACACCATCGGGCCCGTCTGGGACGGGAACGAGGTGTGGCTCATCACCGCCGGAGCCGCGACCTTCGCCGCCTTCCCCCTCTGGTACGCCTCGTTGTTCTCGGCGCTGTACCTGCCGCTCACGCTCGTGCTCATCGGGCTCATCCTGCGCGCGGTGGCCATCGAGTTCCGCGGCAAGGGCGCGTCTGAGGCCTGGACGCGCTGGTGGGATCGAGCGCTCGGCATCGGCTCGTTCGTCGCCGCGTTCGGCGTCGGCGCCGCCCTCGCGCTCACCACCACGGGTCTTCCGATCGACGCCAACGGCGACCGCGTGGGCGGGGCCTTCGCCTGGTTCACGCCGTACGCGGTGCTCGGCGGCCTCGCCGTCGTCGGCTTCTGCCTCGTGCACGCCTCGGCGTTCCTCGCGCTCAAGACCCTCGGCGACGTGCGGGAGCGCTCCGGGCGGTTCCTGGTGCGCTGGGCGCCCGTGGCGCTGCTGCCGATCGTGGCCTGGGTGCTCGTCATCCAGCTCCGCACCGGCTCGCTGCTGACCTGGGCGCTCGTCGTGCTGGCGGTCGTCGCCGTGGCCTTCGCCTGGCTGTCGGCTCGCAAGGGCCGCGAGGGCCGCGCGTTCATCGGGCTCTCGCTGTTCCTCGTGCTCGGTGCGGCGTCGATCTTCGCGGCCGTCTACCCCGTGGTGCTGCCGTCGACCCTCGACGCGGCGTTCGACCTCACCATCGACAACGCCGCGAGCGGCAGCTACACCCTCGGCGTCATGAGCGTGGTGACCGCCTTCGGGCTCCCGCTCGTGCTGCTCTACCAGGGCTGGACCTACTGGGTGTTCCGCCGCCGCCTCGGCGTGCAGCACCTGCCCGAGTCCCACGTCGTGAAGCCGGCGACGGCCCAGCGATGAGGCTCGACGCGCGACCGTCCGCGCTGTTCGTCTTCGGGCTGCTCGCGGCGCTCAAGGCCGCAGCACTCGTCGGCATCGCGCAGGCGGTCGCGACGGGCATCGTCTCCGTCATCGCGGGCACGGATGCCTGGCACGGCGCCCTCGCACTCGGAATCGGGTCGGGCGCCCTCCGCGCGGTCGTGATGTGGGCGGTGCCGGTGTTCGCGACGCACGCCGCCCAGGGCCGCAAGGAGTCGCTGCGCCACGACCTCGCCGCACGGCTCGTGGCCGGCGGACCCGCGCGCGTGGGCGGCGCGACGGCCGTGGCGACGGTCGGGCTCGACGAGCTCGACACCTACTACCGCTCGGTCATCCCGGCGGTGGTCACGACGGCGGTGGTGCCGCTGCTCATCGGCACCCGCATCCTGTTCGCCGACTGGGTGAGCGCGCTCATCATCGTCGTGACCGTGCCGCTCGTGCCGGTGTTCATGGCGCTCGTGGGCATGCACACGCGCGAGCGCGCGGACGCGGCATCCGCCTCGTTGCAGCGTCTCTCCGACCACCTGGTCGAGCTCGCGAAGGGCTTGCCCGTGCTCGTGGGGCTCGGCCGGGTCGAGGAGCAGTCGGCGGCCCTCGCCGCGGTCTCGACCGCCCACCGCACCACCACCATGACGACGCTGCGCAGCGCCTTCCTCTCCTCGCTCGTGCTCGAGCTGATCTCGACGCTCTCGGTCGCGGTGGTCGCGGTCTTCGTCGGCATCCGGCTCGTGGCGGGCGACCTGCCGCTCGAGGTCGGGCTCATCGCGCTCGTGCTCGCGCCGGAGTGCTTCGCGCCGTTCCGCGAGCTCGGGTCAGCGTTCCACGCCTCGCAGGACGGCCTCGCGGCCGTGCGCCGCGTGCAGGCCATCACCGGGACCCCCACGACCACGGCCCACCACGTGGCCGGGCCCCGCCTCCACATCGAGGCGCTCGTCGTGCACTACGACGACCGCCCGGCGGCGGCGCTCGAGGGGTTCGACCTGATCGTCGACCGGCACTCGACGGTCTCGCTCGAGGGCCCGTCCGGGTCGGGCAAGTCGACCGTGCTGGGCGTGCTCGCCGGCGTCGTGCCCGTGCAGGGCGGCACCGTGGCGGGCATCGACGACCGTCGGGTGGCCTGGGTGCCGCAGCATCCCTCCACCGTCGCCGACACCGTGCGGCACGAGCTCGAGCTCTACGCGGACGACCCCGCCGACGCCCGGCGCGCACTCGAGCAGCTCGCACTCACCGCCGTCGCGGATGCCGACCCGCAGCGGTTGAGCCCCGGCGAGCTGCGCCGGCTCGCCGTCGCGCGCGGCCTCGTGCGGGTGGCCGCCGGTGCCGACCTGCTGCTGCTCGACGAGCCGACCGCCCACCTCGACCCCGCGCACGCACGGCTCGTCGAGCGCGCGATCGCCGAGCTGCGCGGCACGGTGACCATCGTGTTCGCGTCGCACGAGGCGGGCATGACCCGTCTCGCCGACCGCCGGGTGCTGCTCGCCGGGGCGGGCGGCGCGCGCGAGGTCGAGGCCGCCGAGGCCCTCACGACGACGCGGGAGAGCGGCGCGGGTGACGCCGGTGACGCGGCTTCCGGCGGGGAGCTGCGCACGTTCCTGCTGCGTTTCGGGTGGCGGCTGCCGGTCGGCGTGCTGCTCGGGGCGGCCTCGACGCTCTTCGCCGTCGCCCTCACGGCGCTCTCGGGCTGGCTCATCGTGCGCGCGAGCGAGCAGCCCCCCATCATGTACCTGACCGTCGCGATCGTCGGCGTGCGCTTCTTCGGCATCGGGCGCGCGGTGCTGCGGTACGCCGAGCGGCTCGTCACCCACGACGGCGTGCTCACGGCGGTCACCGACCTGCGCCTGCGCCTGTGGGCGGGCCTCGCCCAGCGCGGGGTGGCCTCCCGCTCCCTGACCACGGGGGCGTTCGCGCTCGACTACCTCGTCTCCGCCGCCGATCGCGTGCGCGACCTCGTGCCGCGGGTCGTCATCCCGCCCGTCGCCGCGGCCCTCACCGCGGCCGCGAGCCTCATCGCCGTCGGCGCGTTGCACCCGGGCGCGCTGCCCGTGCTCGCGACGGTGCTCCTCGTCGGGCTCGTCGGCGCCCCTGCCCTCGCGCTCGTCGCCGACCGCTCGGCGAGCCGGCGCACCGCCGCGGCCCGCTCGCAGCTGCTGCGCACCTTCGCCTCGGCCGTCGCCGCCGCCGACGACCTGCGGGCCAACGGCATCGGCGACCGGATGCTCGCGCGCCTCGACGCGATCGACACCGCGGCGGGTGCCGAGTCGCGCCGCGCCGCCCGCGCGCTGGGCGTAGGCCACGCCCTCGTCGTCCTCGCCGGGACCGCCGGCACTGCGCTCATGCTCACCGCGGGCTCGGCCCCGGGGCCCGTGCTGGCGATCCTCGTCCTGCTGCCCGTCGCACTCATCGACCCCATGCTCGCCACCGTGGACGCCGTGCAGCAGTGGCCGGCCCTGCGCGCCGCGCTCGCGAAGGTCGGGGCGGTCACCGCCGCACCCGCCCCGGCACGCGCGCTCGGACCGCGGATCGGCTCGCTCGCCCTCGACGGGGTGAGCGTGGCGTGGCCGGGCGCAGAGCCGTTCGGCCCCCTCACGGCCGGCGCGCGCCGCGGGGACTGGATCGTGGTGGAGGGACCGTCGGGGTCGGGCAAGTCGACACTGCTCGCGACGCTGCTCGGGTTCCTGCCCGTGGCATCCGGCCGCCTGCTCGTCAACGGGCTGCCGGGCGGCGGCGACCGCACGCGCATGGCCTGGTGCCCGCAGGAGGGGCACCTGTTCGACTCGACGGTGCGCGGCAACCTGCTGCTCGCCCGGGCGCGCGACGACCGTCCGACGGACGCCGAGCTGCTTCGCGCCCTCGAGGTCGCGGCGCTGCCCCTCGACCTGGAGACCCAGGTCGGCCCCGGCGGCAGCTACCTGTCGGGCGGCGAGCGCCAGCGGCTCGCGGTGGCGCGCACCGTGCTCGCCCGGGCCGATGTCGTGCTGCTCGACGAGCCCACGGCCCACCTCGACGCGGCGAACGCCGAGCTGCTCATGGCGAACCTGCGCGACGAGCTCGCCGACCGCATCGTCGTGCTCGTGACCCACCACCCGACCGAGCGGCGGGTGGGGGATGCCCGGCTAGCGCTCGGCGGCGTCGAGCCCGCGCAGCACGAGGCCGACGGCGGCGGCGGTCACGGCGTCCGGATCGACGCCGGCCTCGATCTGCCGGGTGGCGGAGTCGACGACCCCCTGGACGAGCTGTACCCGCACGCCGGGCTCGTGGAGGCCTAGCTCCTCCAGCGCCCTGGTCAGGGGCCGGAGCAGGGCGACGTGCAGGACGGCGAACTCCGCGCGCTTCTCCTCCGGCAGGGGGGCGCCGGCGAGTGCCTTCGCGAGGGCGTGCTTGCCGTCGGCGACCATGCGCAGGCTGATCCGGATGTAGTCCTCGAGGCGCGCGGCGCCCGGCTCCGAGTGCTCGAGCGCGGCCTCGAGCTCGTCGGCCCAGTCGTGCAGCGCCGCCACCGCCAGCTCGGCGAGGATCTCGGGCGCCGAGGAGAAGTACTCGTAGACGCTGCTGCGGGCGAGACCGGCCCGTCTGCCCACCGCGGCGGGGGTGACGGCCGCGGGCCCGTTGAGCAGCAGCTCCTCCCGAGCTGCCGCGATGAGCGCGGAACGCTGGCGCGAGCGGTGCTCCGCGACGGTCGGTGCGCTGATGCGGGGCATCCCCCGATTATCCTCGATGAATGTTACCGACACTGTGTCGGTTAGTATCGGGGCATGGAAATTCTCAGGCAGGTCCTCTTCGTCCTCCACCTCGTCGGCCTCGCGTCGCTGCTCGGCGGCGTGCTCGTGCAGATCACCGCGATCCGGGCTCGCACGGCGCGCGTCCTCCCCGCGATCATGCACGGTGCGTGGTTGCAGCTCATCACGGGCGTCGCCCTCGTGGGCGTGATCGCGGCCGGCACCGACGACCACGTCAACAACGTGAAGATCGCCGTGAAGCTCGCGATCCTCATCGCCATCACCGTGATCGCGTTCGTCAACCGCAAGAAGACGACCGCGCCCACCTGGGTGGTGCCGACCATCGGCGTGCTCACACTCGCGAACGTCGTGATCGCGGTGTTCTGGCACTAGGCCTTCGCTACCCGAGCGGCCCGAGGAGGTTCGTGGCGACCGTGCTGTGGATCGACTCGGTGTCGCTCGGGTGGTAGATGCCCGCGAGCACATCGCGCTGCAGTCGCGCGAGCTCCGAGTCGGCCCGGTACCCCCCGCCGCCCGCGCACCGCATGGCCTGGTCGACGATGTAGCGCGCGGCCTCCGTCGAGCGGTGCTTGGCGCCCGTGAGGAGGCGGAACCAGTCCGCGCCGTGGTCGGCGAGGCCGTCGACGTCGGCCGCGAGCGACTCGAGCTGCGGGGCGAGCGCGTCGAGGGCGAGGGCCGCATCCGCGATGCGCCAGCGGAGGTCGGGATCCTGGTCGTAGGTCGTCCCGGTCTTGAGCGACGTGCGGCGCTTGAGGGCGGCGACCCCGAGCTCGAGCGCGCGGTCGGCGATGCCGGCGTAGACCGAGCCGATGAGCAGCAGGAAGTTCGCGAAGATCCCGAACACGAAGGGGTCGGCGTTCGGCCCGACGGGCAGGATGCGCGCGACGCGGTCGCCCGTGACGACGGCGCCCTCGAGCACGGTCGTGTGGGACTGGGTCGCGCGCATGCCGAGCGTGTCCCAGTCGTCGAGCGAGCGCCAGCCGGGGGTGTCGCGCGTGATGAAGCCGTGCACCAACCGGTCGTCCGGGGTCTTGCCGAAGATCCCGAGGCGCGTCCACGCGGGCGAGAGCGACGTGAAGATCTTGGTGCCCGTGAACGCCCACCCGCCCTCGACGGGCGTCGCCGTCGTGAGAGAGTCCCACAGCACGAGGTCGTTGCCCGGCTCGCTGTTGCCGAAGGCGAACAGCTCCCCCGCCGCGGCCTCCTCGAGGATCCAGTCGAGCGACGTGTCCCCGCGGTCGTGCAGCACGCGCGCGACGCCGACCCACACGAGGTGCATGTTGACGGCGAGCGCCGTCGCGGGCGCGTGCGCGGCGAGGAGCCGCTGGTCGCGCGCGGTCTCGAGGAGGCTGCGCGGCGCGAGGTAGCCCGCGGCCCTCAGCTCGGCGAGATCCTCGGTGAAGAAGGCGTTGTCGCGGTCGTAGCCCGCGGCGCGCGAGCGGATGCGGTCGAGCAGGTCGCGGTCGAGCGTCATGCCCCAACCCTAGAACGCAGGAGTGTTGCGCGCCCGTTCCCGCATGGCGCTGCCGCACGGAGCGATCGCGCCAGGCGGGAACGACCGCGCAACGGGCGGGGAACTATCGTCGCCGCGCCCTCGCGAACGCCGCGATGAGCAGCGCCACCGTGATGAGGGTCATGAGCACCGTCGATCCGAGGATGCCGACGCCCGCGGCCGTGAGCGGCGCGACGAGTATCGCCGCCGACGCGATCACGGTCGCCACGGGCGGGATCGACACGGGCCCGAGCGGGGCGTGCAGCAGCCACAGCAGCAGCAGGAACACCGCGAGCGGGATCGCGACCGCGTAGCCCGCGGCCACGTCGCCGATCTCGGTGTGGTGGGTCACCGCCTTCACCCCGATCTCGAGCCCCGCGCCGATCGCCGCGAGCGACGCGTACACGGCGTAGTGCCCGTAGCCCCAGATGTACGACTTGTCGCGGTTGCGCACGAGACCCTCGGCGGCGGGCTCGGAGAAGTACAGCCACCACAGCGTGAAGAGCAGCACGAGCCCCGAGACGGCGACGACCACGAGTGAGGCGTCGACGCCCTCCACGATCGCCTCCTGCACGGCGACCGTCACGGCGAGCACGCTCTCCCCGAGCAGGATGATCGCGAACAGGCCGTAGCGCTCGGCGATGTGGTGCGGGTGCCACGCGAGGCTGCCCGCGCGGTCGGCCCACGGCGACACGAGCAGCTCGAGCACGGCGAGCACGATGAACGCCGGCACGATGTACTCGTTAGGCACGAAGAAGAGGCGCAGGAGCCATCCCACCTGCACGAGCGAGATGCCGATGACGTAGCGCTGCGCGTTCGGGCGCGACTCCGGGTCGTCGACCATGGTGCGGATGAGGGTGCCGAGCAGCCCGAGCCGCATGATGAGGTAGCCGAGCGTGATGGCGCCGAAGTCCTGCACGGCGAACGCCGACGGCACCCCCGCGGCGAGCACGAGCACCCCGCCCATCTGCACCATCGTGAGCACGCGGTACGGCACGTCGTCGTTGTCGTACGCGCTCGCGAGCCACGTGAACTGGTTCCACGCCCACCAGATGGCGAAGAACACCATGAGGAACGGGCCGACGACCTCGGCGGCGTGACCCTCGGCGACCGCGTGCACGAGCTGCGTGACGAGCGAGCTGATCGCGACCACGAAGGTCAGGTCGAAGAGCAGCTCGAGCGGGCTCGAGACGCGGTGGTTCTCGGTGATGTCGCGCGCCCTCACGCGCGTGCGGATACCGATCATGCGAGCAGCTCCCTGATGGTGTGGACGGCGAGATCGACCTCGGCGAAGCTCGTGGAGAGGGGTGACATCCCGAGCCTGATGCCGCTCGGCCGTCGGAAGTCGGGGATGACGCCGCGGCGCCACAGCTCGGGCATGAGCTCGGCGAACCGCGGGTGGTCGATCGTGACGTGGCCGCCGCGGCGGGCGGGATCGCGCGGGGACGACATCCTCGCCTCCGGCAGCACCTCGTCGACGAGCTCGACCGCGTACGACGTGAGCGCCTCCGACTTCGCGCGCACGGCGTCGATGCCCACCTCGCCGAGGAGGGCGATCATGTCGCGCATGGGCTGCATCGCGACGATGGGCGGCGTGCCGCTCAGGGACCCGCGGATGCCCGGGGCCGGCGCATACCCCTGCCCCATCTCGAACGGGGCCCGGCTGCCCATCCAGCCCTGGATGGGCTGGCGCAGCGACTCCTGCAGCTCGCGCCGCACGTACAGGAACGCCGGGGCGCCCGGCCCTCCGTTCAGGTACTTGTAGCCGCAGCCGACCGCGAGGTCGACGCCCCACGCGTCGAGCTCCGTGGGCACGACGCCCGCCGAGTGGCACAGGTCCCACAGCGAGAGGGCGCCCGCCGCGTGCGTGATCGCGGTGATGCGCTCGACGTCGGCGAGGTAGCCGGAACGGTAGGCGACGGAGCTGAAGACCGTGAGCGCCGTGTCGGGCCCCACGCGCATGGCGACGAGGTCGGGGGTGACGCCGCCCGCGGCATCCGTGTCGATCCAGCGGACGGTGAGCCCGCGGTCGGCCGCGATGCCCTCGACCACGTACCGGTCGGTCGGGAAGTTGTCGCGGTCGAGCACGATCTCGGTGCGGCCGGGCCGGGCGTCGAGGGCGGCGCGCACGAGCTTGTAGAGCAGCACGGTCGTCGAGTCCGCGACGGCGACCTGGCCCTCAGCCGCGCCGAGGGCCACGCGGCCGAGCTCGTCGCCGAGGGTGAGCGGGAGGTCCATCCAGCCCTCGTCCCAGCCGCGGATGAGGCGGCCGCCCCACTCGTCGCGCGCGAACGCCGTGAGGCGCTCGACCGACGCGGCGAGCGGGCGCCCGAGGGAGTTGCCGTCGAGGTAGGCGACGACGCCGGGGGACGCGACGAAGAGGTCGCGGTACCCGGCGAGCGGGTCGGCGTCGTCGAGCGGGTTCACAGCGCGCCGAGCTGCTTCCGCGCGGATTCGAGCACGGTCATGATCTCGAGCGTGTCGTCGAGGGTGTGCAGCGGTGACTCGGTGAGCCCGTCCGCGACGTGCTGCGCCACGGCGACCGCCTGGTAGCACAGGCCCTCGCCCCACCTGAAGCCCGTGGGCTCCGTCCACTCGGTGCGCTCCTCGCCGACAGTGAGGCTGAAGGAGCTCGGCCCGATGAACTCGTCCGGGAACTCGATGCGCCCGGCGGTGCCGGAGATCGTCGCGGCGATGGGCGTCCGCAGGATCATGCTCGTCGTGATGACCGACTGGGCGGCCGAGGCGTAGTCGAGGATGAGCGCCGACTGCGCGTCCACGCCCGTGCTCGCGAGGCTGCCGGTCGCCGTCACGGAGCGTGGAGCCCCGAGCACGAAGTGCGCGAACCAGACCGGGTAGACCCCCAGGTCGAGCAGCGCCCCGCCGCCGAGGGCCGGGTCGAACGCGCGGCTCGTCGGGTCGAAGTCGAACTTCGCGCTGAAGTCGCCCGTGACGCGCAGCACCTCGCCGAGGTCGCCGCGCGCGAGCAGCTGCTCGACTATCGAGGTCTGCGGCAGGAACCGGGTCCACATCGCCTCCATCGCGAACACCCCCGCCGCGCGCGCGGCGGTCACGATCTCCTCGGCCTCCGCGACGCTCACGGCTATGGGCTTCTCGATGAGCACGTGCTTGCCCGCGGCGATCGCGAGCAGCGCGAGCGCGCGGTGCTCGCTGTGCGGCGCGGCGATGTACACGGCCTGCACGGCCGGGTCGGCCACGAGCTGCTCGTAACTGCCATAGGCGGTGTCGATGCCGTGCCGGGCCGCGAACTCCTCCGCGCGCGACAGGGTGCGGGATGCCACGGCCACCACCCGCTGGTCGGTGTTCGCGTGGGTGGTGCCGACCCACTGGTTCGCGATACCTCCCGGGGCGAGCACGCCCCACCGCAGCGTGGGCCCGCCGCGCAGGGGGACGGTGTTCGGGGCGGGGAGGGAGGTCATGGCTCCGAATCTACTGCTGCCGGAGCACGCGCACCTCCCACGGGCGCAGCGGCTCGCCCAGTGCCACGGCGTCGAGGTTGCCGAGCACGAGGGCCGAGCCCGCCCAGGCGTCGAGGTCGACGAGATCGTCGACGGGGAGGGTGCCGGCGCTGAGGTTCGCGAGCACGAGCATCCTGTCGTCCCCGTCGGCGCGCTCGAAGGCGAAGAGCCTGTCATGGTCGGGGACGAGCATCTCGAACGACCCAGTGGTGACGAGCGGATCGGCGTGCCGCATCGCGACGAGACGACGGTAGAACGCGAGCACCGACGCCTCGTCGGCGGCCTGAGCTGCGACGTTGAGGTGCGTGTGGTTGGGGTTGGCCGGGATCCACGGCGTGCCGGTGGTGAACCCGCCGTGCGCCGTCGCGTCCCATTGCATGGGCGTGCGCGCGTTGTCCCGGCTCGCGCCGCGCACGCCCGCGAGCACCGCCTCCTCGTCGCCGGCACCCGCGGCGAGCGCCTCCGCGATGTGGTTGAGGGACTCGATGTCGCGCAGGTCGGAGACCGAGGCGAACGGCGAGTTCGTCATGCCGATCTCCTCGCCCTGGTAGATGAACGGTGTGCCCCGCTGCAGGTGCAGGATCGCGCCGAGCAGCATCGCCGACCTCGCCCAGTGCTCGCCGTCGTCACCGAAGCGGCTCACGGCCCGCGGCTGGTCGTGGTTGTTCCAGTAGAGGCTGTTCCAGCCGACGGCGGCGAGGCCGTCCTGCCAGCGCTGCATCGAGCGCTTGAGCTCGACGACGTCGAGCGGGCGGGCGTCCCACTTGCCGCCCTCCCCGTGGTCGAGCCCCACGTGCTCGAACTGGAAGACCATCGACACCTCGTGGCGCGAGGGGTCGGTGAACAGCCGCGCCTGCTCGACGGTCACGCCCGGCATCTCGCCCACGGTCAGGTAGGTGCCCTCGCGCGGCGCGAACACGACATCGTTGATCTCGCGCAGGAACTCGTGGATGCGGGGTCCGTAGCTGTAGTGCGGGAAGCCGTCGCCCCACGTGCGGCCCGGCTCGACGTGGCCGTCGGGCAGGGCCGGATCCTTGGAGATGAGGTTGATGACGTCCATGCGGAACCCGTCGACGCCGCGGTCGAGCCACCAGCCCATCATCTCGTGCACCGCCGCCCGCACCTCGGGGTTCTCCCAGTTGAGGTCGGGCTGCTTGCGCGAGAACAGGTGCAGGTAGTACTCGCCGGAGGCCTCGTCGAACTGCCAGGCCGAGCCCGAGAAGAACGACTCCCAGTTCGTCGGCTCGGCGCCGTCGCGCGGAGGCCGCCACCAGTACCAGTCGCGCTTGGGGCTCGTCGGGGACGACGCGGACTCGCGGAACCACTCGTGCTCGTCGGAGGTGTGGTTGACCACGAGGTCCATGACGAGCCGCATGCCCCGTGCGTGCAGGGCCGCCACGAGCTCGTCGAAGTCGTCGAGGGTGCCGAACACGGGGTCGATGGCGCGGTAGTCGCTGATGTCGTAGCCGTTGTCGTCGTGCGGTGACGCGTAGATCGGCGAGAGCCACACGACGTCGACGCCGAGCGACTCGAGGTGGTCGAGGCGGCCGATGATGCCGCGCAGGTCGCCGATGCCGTCGCCGTCGGAGTCCGCGAAGCTGCGCGGGTACACCTGGTACACGACGGCGCTGCGCCACCACTCCCCGCCCTCGGCGACGAGCGCGGGACGTGCGACGGAGTCGAGCGAGGTCATGCGAGGTCCTTTCCGCGGGGCTCCACGAGCACGACCTGCCACACGCCGACGGCGGGCAGCTGCGCCGTCGCGTAGTCCCCGTCGACGGTCACCTCCACGTCGACGAGGCGCGCGCCGCCGTCCGGGTCGGCGACCCGCACGCGCGGCACCGCCGTCCCGAGCCTGCGCACCCGCAGCGTGCCGCCGCCCGTGTGTCCGGGCTCGCGGCGCGGCGCGTCCCACAGGGTGTCGTCCTGGCCGACGAGGTTGATGAGGTGCACGACGGTGCGGCCGCGCGATTCGGTGATGCGGCGCCAGACGGCCCCCGGTGTCGCGGCCTCCGTGACCGGGACGGCGAAGGTCACATCGCAGTCGTCGTTGTACGCACCCGCGATCGAGGCGGTGACGTCCACGATCGACGGGTCGAGGAGCAGCTCGTCGTGCTCGACGAGGAAGTCGTACCAGCGACGCAGCAGGTCGGCCGTCGACGGCTCGACCACGTGGTTGCGCACGTAGTAGGGGTCGACGAGGATGCGGTCCGCCTCCCCCGCGAGCAGCTGCGTGGCCCCGTGGGAGTGCAGGGCCGCCATCGTGAACGCCGTCGCGAGGTCCGACGCGCGCACGGGCGCGGAGTCGTACACGTGCTGGTACGCCGCCATCACGACGGGCTTGCCCTCCGACACGGAGCGGGCGCGCGTCACGACCTCCGCGAGCCCGCCGAGCGTGAGGGTCGGTGCCCACGGCTCGATGTACACCGCGTCCTGCGGCGAGCGCGCGGTGCGCCAGGTCGGGAAGTCGTTTACGTTGTTGAACACGAGGCGGGCATCCGGAAGCCGTTCCCGTAGTACCGCGAGGAGCGTCACGAACGACTCCGCGACGTCGACGACCACGCCGTCGGCACGCGCGGCGCGTTTCGGGTAGCCGTACTGGTCGAGATGGAAGCCGTCGAACCCCACGTGCTCGACCGCCGCGCGGAGCTGGTCGCCGAAGCTCGCGAGCCAGTCCTCGGCCGCGGGGTCGACGATGAACAGGAAGTCGCCGAGCGCGTACGGCGCCCCGCCCGCGGTGACGAGGGCGCGGTGCTCCCAGTCCTGCCACTCGGCCGGGCCGACGGCGTAGACGGCGGCGTACCCGAGCGAGCGGGCGCCCGCCGCGCGCAGCGCCGTGACGAGCTCCCGCACCGTGGCGAGCGCCACGGGCTGGTCGAGCGCGTCACGGTACTCCTCGCCGCCGCCGAGGAGCGACGCGTGGCGGTAGGCCCAGTCGTAGAACTGGATGTCGGTGAGGTGCAGCCGGCGCGCGAGGTCGGCGACGCCGGCGACATCGCGGTCGGGCGCGTAGTCGACGACGAACCCGTAGCGCATGCGGCGGCCGTCGCCCACCTCGACGGCGGTGCGGGTGACGGTGCCGCCCTGCGCGAGCTCGACGCCGTAGCCGCCCGCGGGCAGCGCGCCGAGGTCGACCTCCTCCGCGCCGTCGTACGGTGCGCGCGACACGAGGTCTCCCAGACGCCACACCGTGAGCTCTCCGGCCGCGCGGTCGCCGCGCACCTCGATCCGCACGGCGGCGCCGTCGACGAAGGTCGCCCGGGTGGGCAGTAGCTCGGTCATCCCTTTACCGCTCCTGATGTGAGGCCCTGCACGAAGTACCGCTGGAAGACGAGGAACACGACGATCACCGGCACGACCGCGATCACGGATGCGGCGAACACGAGCCCCCACTGCACAGCGTTGTTGCCCGAGCCGGCGAAGAGCCGGATCGCGATGGGCAGCGTCTGGTTCGCTGGCGAGTTGGTGAGCGTGAGGGCGAGGGTGAACTCGTCCCAGCACGCGAGGAAGGTGAAGATGGTGGCCGTCGCGAGCCCGGGCTTGGCGAGCGGGAGCGCCAGGCGCCAGTAGCGCCGCCACGGCCCCGCGCCGTCGACCTGCATGGCCTGGTCGAGCTCCGCCGGGATCGACTCGAAGAACCCGCGCAGCAGGAACGTGTTGAGCGAGAGCGAGCCTGCGACGTAGAACAGGATGAGGCCCGCGAGCGAGTCGAGCAGGTGCAGGTTCTTGGCGAGGATGAACTGCGGGATGATCAGCATGATCGCGGGGATCATGAGCCCGAGCAGCAGCACGCGGAAGATCGCCTCCTTGCCGCGGAAGCTGAACCGCGCGAACGCGTAGGCCATCATCGAGCTCACGAGCAGCGAGATCGCGGTGGAGATCGTCGCGACGATGAGCGAGTTGAGGAAGTACCGCCCGAAGTCCCCCGTCGCGAACGCCTGCTCGTAGTTGGCCGTGGTGGCCGGGTTGGGGATGAACTCCGGCGGCGTCGTGAACACGTACGTCGCCGTCTTGAACGACGTCGACACCATGTAGAGGAACGGGATGATCATGATGATCGCCCCGACCGAGAGCAGGATGATCCTGGTCGTGGCCGACAGCGCGGCCCAGCGCGGACGTCTCACAGCGCACCCTCCCCGTTTCGGTCGCGGAACACGCGCAGCTGCACCACGGACAGGACGAACACGAGGATCGTGAGCAGCACGGCGATCGCCGAGCCGTACCCGAAGTCGAGGTTCTCGAACGCCTGGCTGTACATGTAGGTGAGGAGCACGTCGGTGCGGCCCGCGGGACCGCCGCCCGTCATGAGGTAGACGGAGACGAAGACGTTGAAGCCGCCGATGACGAGCATGACGGTGACGAACAGGAGCGCGGGCCAGATCGCCGGCACGGTCACGGCGCGGAAGCGCTGCCAGCGGTTGGCGCCGTCCATCTCGGCGGCCTCGAGCAGCGCCGTCGGCACGCCTTGGAGGGCCGCGAGGAAGATCATCATCGACCAGCCCACGCCCTTCCAGACGCCGAGGGCGCAGATCGCGAGCAGCGCGGTCCACCGGTCCGCGAGCCACGGCGTCGTGCCGTCCGTGAGGTGCAGGAAGTCGCCGAGGGTGAAGTTGATGAGGCCGTCGTCGGAGAACAGGAAGCGGAACAGCAGGGAGACGACGACCCAGCTCGTGACGACGGGGAGGTAGAAGAGCACCCGGAACAGGGGCTGGGTGGGGCTTTTGCGCGCGAGCAGCAGCGCGATGGCGAGCCCGATGACGATCTGCGGCACGACGGTGAGCACCATGTAGATGCCGCTGTTGCTCAGGGAGAGCCAGAAGTGGTCGTCCTGGAAGGCCCGCACGTAGTTGTCGAGGCCGATGAACCTGCTCGCGCTCGCGATGAGCTTCCAGTCGAAGAAGCTCAGCTGGAACGCCTGCGCCGTCGGGTAGAGCACCGTGAGGGCGAAGAGGGCGAAGCCGGGGGCGATGAAGAGATAGGGGACGATACCCGCCCGCGTGGCGGAGCGGCGGCGCTTCGGGGCGGGCGGCACGGATGCCGCGGGGGTCTGCCCCGCGACATCCGTGCCCAGGCTCGCGCCCGGTGTGGTGATGGTCACGCGCCTACTGCTCCGCCAGGAGCTCGTCGATGCGCTTCGCCGCGGCGGAGAGCGCGTCCTTGACCGAGACCGTGCCCTCGAAGGCGGGGACGAGCTCCTCGTTGAGGATGGTGTCGACCTCGGAGCCCTGCGGGATCGCGAGGCGGGCCTTCGCGGTCGCGAGCTGGTCGGTGAACACCTTGTAGTACGGCACGAGCTCGACCTGCTTGTCGCCCAGGTCCTTGATCACCGTGAGCTGGCCGGTGGGCACGAGGGCGAGCTGGAACTGCTCGCTCTGGGTGAAGCGGATGAACTCCATGGCCGCCTCCTGGTGCTTCGACGACGCGGTGAGCACGATGTCCTCGCCGCCCACGACGCTCACGGAGCCGCCGTCGCCGGCCGGGATGGGCGCGTAGATCGGGGTGAAGTCGGGGAACTGGTCGGCCCAGATGCCGTTCATCCACGGTCCGTCGAAGATCGTCGCGTACGTGTTGCCCGGCAGGCCCTCGGCGGTGGAGGTGGCACCGGCGTTGCCGGTGATGCCGCTCGAGATCTGGCCGGCCTTGTACAGGTCGACGAGCATCTGCACGGTCGCGACCGTCTTGGCGCCGTCGAGGTAGCCCGTCGCCGTCGTCATGTCGTCGTCGGTGATGGCCCCGCCGCCCGACCAGATCCACGGGGAGATGTTCCACGCGCCGAGGCCGCCGTCGGCGAACAGGGTCACCCCCGTGCCGGCGAGGGTTCCCGCCGCCTTCTCGAGGTCGGCGAACGTCGCGGGCGGTGCGTCGAGCCCCGCCGCGTCGAGCGCGGCCTGGCTCGTGATGAGCACGCGGGTGTTCGTGTCGAGGGGAAGCCCGTAGTAGTCGCCCTTCCACAGGTTCGTGGAGAGCACACCGGGGAAGGTCGCGTCGGCGAGCTCCTGGAAGTCGGGCATCGCCTGCGAGAGGGGCACGAGCACGCCGAGGTCGGCGAACTTCGGGACCCAGCCGAGGTCGGCGCGCACGAGGTCGGGCAGCTCGTCGCCGGCCGCGCTCGTCGTGAGCTTCTGCAGCAGGTCGTCGTACGGCACGTCGACGTACTCGACCTTGATGCCGGGGTGGTCCGCCTCGAAGGCGGGGATGAGGGTGTCGTTGAGCACGTCCTGCTGGGCGGAGTTGCCTCCGTTGCCGTACGAGCCCCAGAACGTGATGGTGACGGGCTCGTCGGACGAGCCCTCGTCGCCGCCGGTGGCCGCGCAGCCCGTGGCCGTGAGGGCCAGGGATGCCGCCACCGCTGTCGCGGCGAGCAGACGTGAACGCTTCATTGCGATTCTCCTCTTCGGTGAGTGTGAGCAGTCTTGCCCGGGTGGGGCGGGGGTGCTGGAGGTTAGTTTTACAGCAAAAGTAATTAGTGTCAATCGTCGGCGTTCGTGGCCTGATTCGGCGGGGTTTTATTCAATCGCAAAACCAATAGACTGTGCAGGTCGCGAGGAAGGAGAGCCGTGCACATCACGACATCACCGTGGACGCACGACGGCGGCGCCTCGCTCGCGGTCGCGCTCGAGGTGCTCATCCACGGCCCCATCTCCCGCTCGGACATCGCCCGGCGCCTCGACCTCTCCGCGGGATCGCTCACCCGCCTGAGCACGCCCCTCATCGACGCCGGCCTGCTGGTCGAGGTCGGCGAGCGCGCCGACGGGAAGGCGGGGCGCCCCTCGCGCCTGCTCGACATCGTGCCCTCGTCGCGGCACTTCATCGGCATGAAGCTCACCGCCGACGAGGTGCTCGGCGTGGTGACGGACCTGCGCGCCACCGTGCTCGACTCGGTCTCGGTGCGCCTCGACTCGCGTGCGCCGGAGTCCGTCGCCGACGCCATCGCGGGCGTCGCGCGCGCCCTCTCCGCCAAGGTCGACTCCGTCACCGCCCTCGGCGTGGGCATCGGTGGCCTCGTCGGCTCCGACGGCCTCGTGCGCAGCGCGCCCTTCCTCGAATGGTCGGATGTGCCGCTCGGAGCCATGCTCGAGGAGCGCACGGGCCTGCCGACCGTCGTCGACAACGACCTCGTCGCCTTCACGGAGCACGAGCACTGGTTCGGCGCCGGTCGCGGCGTCGACGACTTCGCCGTGCTCACGCTGGGCGCGGGTGTCGGATTCGGCCTCGTCGTGCACGACGAGATCGTCGTGAGCGACGACTCGGGCATCGGCCTCGTGGGCCACTGGCCGCTCGACCCCTACGGGCCCGTGTGCCCGTCCGGCCATCGCGGCTGCGCGAAGAGCGTGCTCGAGCAGGGCGCGATAGTCGCCAACGTCTCCGCGGCGCTCGGCCGGCCCGTGGACTACGACGAGGCGATGTCGCTCGCCGCCGACGGGGAGCCCGCGGCCAAGCGGCTCGTGGACGACGCGGGCCGTGGTCTCGGCACGCTGCTGGCGGCCATCGCCAACCTCACGACCCCCAGGCTCATCGTGCTCGGCGGAGAGGGCGTGGGCCTCGTCGATGTCGCGCACGACGCCATCCACGAGGGCATCGCCCAGCACCGCGACCCGCGCGCGACCGAGCTGTCGCTCGTCACCACGCCGGGCGACAACACCGAATGGTGCCGGGGCGCGGCCGTGCTCGCGATCCAGCGCTACGTGCTCGACCGCTAGGCCGCGAGCTCCCGCAGCACCGCCTCGAGCTGGTCGCACGCCCAGTCGAGGTCCTCCGGCGACACCACGATCGGCGGGGCGAGGCGGATCGTCGAGCCGTGGGTGTCCTTCGCGAGCACGCCGCGCTCGGCGAGCAGCTCGCACACCTTCCGGCCCGTGGCGAGGGCGGGGTCGATGTCGATGCCGGCCCAGAGGCCCGCGCCCCGCACGGCCACGACGCCGTGGCCGAGGAGGTCGCGCAGCCGCGCCTGCAGCCTCTCGCCGAGCATCCTCGCGCGCTCCTGCATCTCGCCCGTCGCGAGCAGCTCGACCACGGCGGTGCCGACGGCCGCCGCGAGCGGGTTGCCGCCGAACGTGGAGCCGTGCTCGCCGGGGCGCAGCACCCCGAGGATGTCGGCGTTGCCGACGACGGCGCTCACCGGCACGATGCCGCCGCCGAGCGCCTTGCCGAGCAGGTAGAGGTCGGGCACGACGCCCACGTTGTCGCACTGGAACGTCGCGCCCGTGCGGCCGAGGCCCGACTGGATCTCGTCGGCGATGAAGAGCACGTTGGTGCGCGTCGTGATCTCGCGCACCGCCGGGAGGTAGTCCGCGGGCGGCACGATGATGCCGGCCTCGCCCTGGATGGGCTCGAGCAGCACCGCCACCGTGTCGGGCGTGATCGCGGCCTCGATCGCCGCGGCGTCGCCGTAGGGCACGCTCACGAAACCGGGCGTGAAGGGGCCGAAGTCGGCGCGCGCCTGCTCGTCGTTCGAGAAGCTGATGATCGTCGTCGTGCGGCCGTGGAAGTTGCCGTCGGCGACGATGATCGTCGCGCGCTCGGCGGGCACGCCCTTCACGCGGTATCCCCACGCGCGCGCGACCTTGACCGCCGACTCGACGGCCTCGGCGCCCGTGTTCATCGGCAGCACCATGTCCTTGTGCGCGAGCTCGGCGAGCGCCGCGGCGAACGGCCCGAGCCGGTCGTTGTGGAACGCGCGGCTCGTGAGCGTGATGCGGTCGAGCTGGTCCTTCGCGGCGGCGACGAGGGCGGGATGCCCGTGCCCGAAGTTCACCGCGGAGTACGCGGCGAGGCAGTCGAGGTAGCGGCGGCCGGTCACATCCGTGACCCAGGCCCCCTCGCCGGACTCGACGGTGACGTCGAGCGGGTGGTAGTTGTGGGCGAGGTGCTCCTCGCTCATCGCCGGAGCTCCAACGTGCAGCACTTCACCCCGCCGCCGCCCAAGAGCAGCTCTGACAGGTCGAGGCCGTGCGCTGTGAATCCGCGTTCCGTGAGCTGGCGCTCGAAGTCCTTCGCGCGGCTCGCGATGATGACGTTCTTGCCGTCGCTGAAGCTGTTGAGGCCCAGCACGGCCGCATCCTCGTCGTTCACGAGGATGGCGTCGGGGAAGCGCTCCTCGAGGATCGCGAGCGACTCAGGGCTGAACGCCTTCGGCAGGTAGGCCACCGAGCCCGGGCCGCCGTTCGAGTCGAGCACGGCGAAGGCGGTGTCGAGGTGGTAGAAGCTCGGGTTGGTGAGGTGCAGCGTGACGACCTCGCGCCCGTAGATCTCGCGCAGCTCGTCGTGGCTCGCGACATCGGTGCGGAACCCGGTGCCCGCGTAGATGGTGTCCCCGACGAGGAGCATGTCGCCCTCGCCCTCATTGGTCGCGACGGGCACGCGCACGTCGAAGCCGTTGTCGCGGAACCAGTCCATGTACGCGGGGCCCTCGGGCTGGCGCTCCGGGTACTCGAAGAGGGCGCCGTAGGCGATGCCGTCGAGCACGTAGCCGCCGTTCGCCGCGTAGACCATGTCGGGAAGGCCGGGCAGGCCGTCGATGAGGTGCACCTCGTAGCCGAGCTCGAGGTACTTGGCGTAGAGCGTCTCCCACTGGCGCACCGCGAGCGACGTGTCGGTCGGGTCCTCGGGGTGCATCCACGGGTTGATGCGGTAGCTCACGGTGAAGTGGGTGGGCCGGCACATGAGGACAGTGCGGGGCGTGGCGGTGCGTTCCATCGTCATGTGTTCCAGTGTCACACGCACCTATCCGCACTGTCAGGGCGTGAAGCGCACCAAACGTGCGTTGAGGCATGGCCTTGCGCACGGAATCGCCGTAGGCTCGCGGGATGGACAACCTCGACTACCGCATCATCGACCTGTTGCGGCTCAACGCGCGGTCCGGCTACGGCGACATCGGCGAGGTCATCGGGCTGTCGGCATCCGCCGTCAAGCGCCGCGTGGACCGGCTCGTCGCCGACGGCGTCATCCGCGGGTTCACGATCCAGGTCGACCCCAACGTCGACGGCATGGCCACCGAGGCCTACGTCGAGCTGTTCTGCAGGGGCACCGTCGCCCCGGAGGAGCTCAAGCGCATCCTCTCGAGCGTGCCCGAGGTCGTCGACGCCGGCACGGTCACGGGTTCCGCCGACGCGATAGTGCACATGCGCTCGCGCGACATCGCCTCGCTCGAGGTCGCCCTCGAGAAGGTGCGGCTCGCGCCCAACGTCGACCACACGCGCAGCGCCATCGTCCTGTCGCGCCTCATCCACCGGACGCACGACTGATGCCGTTCACGGTCGACCACGAGTCGAAGGTCACGCTGTACGAGCAGCTGCGCACCCAGATCATGGAGCAGGTCGCGAGCGGCGAGCTCATCGTCGGCACGAAGCTCCCGCCCGTGCGCGTGCTCGCGGCCGAGCTGGGCGTCGCGCCCTACACGGCGGCGCGCGTGTACCGGCTGCTCGAGCAGGACGGCTTCCTCGAGACACGCGGGCGCAACGGCACGGTCATCGCAGCGCGGTCCGACACCGCGGAGTCGACGCTCCAGGCCGCCGCGACCGCGTACGCACAGCGCGCGGCCGAGCTCGGCGTGGGCGCGGATGCCGCCCTCGATTTCGTGCGGAGGGCCCTGGCCCGCTAGCCCATCCCCCTCGTGTCTCGCAAAGTTTCACGAAGCGCGGAGATCTGCGCGACTCTTGCCGATCTGCGAGACACGGGCGAAGGGGTCAGTGGCCCTCGATGTCGGAGTCGACGCCCGCGTCGGGCCCGAGGTCGAGCGTCTCGATCTTGGCGAGGTCGCCCGCGTCGAGCTCGAAGTCGAACAGCGCGAGGTTCTGCGCCATGCGGCCCGGGTCGGCGGACTTCGGGATGACGACGAGCCCCTGCTGCACGTGCCACCGCAGCACCACCTGCGCGGGGGTGCGGCCGTGCTTCTCCGCGACCTCCTCGACCACGGCCTCGCCCATGACCGACTTGATGGGGCTCCACGACTCCGTGACGATGCCGTGCGCTGCGTCGTACTCGCGGTGGGCGCGACGCGGGATGGCCGGCGAGAGCTGGATCTGGTTCACGGCGGGCACTACCGACGTCTCGGCGGCGAGCACCTCGAGGTGGGCGGGCGTGAAGTTGGAGACGCCGATCGAGCGCACGAGCCCGTCGCGCTGCAGCTTCTCGAAGGTGCGCCACGTCGACACGAACTGCCCGCGGACCGGCAGGGGCCAGTGGATGAGCAGCAGGTCGACGTAGTCGGTGCCGAGCAGCCGCAGCGACTCGTGCAGGGCCGGCACGGCGCGATCCTCGCCCTGGAACTCCCCGTCGAACTTGGTCGTCACGAAGACGTCCGCACGGTCGATGCCCGAGCGGCGGATGCCCTCGCCCACGCCCTGCTCGTTGTCGTAGCGGCGGGCGGAGTCGATGTGCCGGTACCCGGCCGCGATCGCGGCGGACACGGCGACCGCCGCATCCTCGCCGCGCAGCGGCCACGTGCCGTAGCCGACCTGGGGGATCGTGTTGCCGTCGTTGAGCGGGATCGCCGGGATGGTCATGCCTTCAACGCTAGACCGGAAGCGCCGCCATGTCGTGGTCGGGGTTGCCGAAGCGGTGCGCGGTGATGCTCACGGCCTGCTCGTGCAGGAACGGGAGCAGCTCCACACGGCCGGCGGTCGTGACCGGGCCCGACCACACCGCCACGTCGACGCTGCCGTCGAGCGCGCGGGCGAGGGCGAGGGCATCCCCGCCGATGAGGCGGATGCGGTGAGTGCCGAGCGAGCGCGCCCGCGCGAGCCACGCGGCGTCGGACTCGATGGTCGTGGCGCGCACGCGCACGGGCGCGAGCGGGCCGTCGAACGCCTGCACGAGCGCCGTAGGCAGCGGCACGGGCGAGCTGATGTCGACCTCGGCGCCCGCGCGGGATGCGGCGGCGAGCAGGCGCACGAGGTGGCCGAGCGGCTCGCCCTCCGAGAGGCGGATCGTGACGGGGACGGGCAGGTAGCGGAACACGTTGCGCTCGACGCCCAGGTTTGAGACGTCGCGGCTCACGCCGAACTCCTCATTCCACGCGCGCTCGTCGCTCTGCGCGGCCCTGCGCACACGGTCGAACTCGGGGAACCCGAGCCCGCCCTGCGCCTTCTTGACCACCGATGCCACGCGGTCGGAGATGCCGGGCAGCAGGATGTCGTTGTGCGGCTCCTGCTCGACGGGCTCCCACGAGCCGAGCGTGAACAGGTAGTTGGGGCCGCCGGCCTTCGCCGAGGTGCCGACGGTCGAGCGCTTCCAGCCGCCGAACGGCTGGCGGCGCACTATCGCTCCCGTGATGCCGCGGTTGATGTAGAGGTTGCCGGCCTCGACCGTGTCGATCCAGCGCGCGACCTCGCCGGCGTCGAGCGAGTGGATGCCCGCCGTGAGGCCGTACGGCACGGCGTTCTGCAGCGCGATCGCCTCGTCGAGCGTCGCCGCCGTCATGATGCCGAGCACGGGTCCGAAGTACTCGGTGAGGTGGAACTCGCTCCCGGGCTGCACGCCGTCGCGCACGCCGGGCGACCACAGCTGCCCGGACTCGTCCAGCTCGCGCGGGCGCACGAGCCAGCCCTGGCCCTCCTCGAGCGTCGTGAGCGCGCGCAGCAGCTTGCCGTTCGCGGGCTCGATGATGGGGCCCATCTGGCTGAGCGGGTTCTGCGGGTAGCCCACGCGCAGGGTCGTCGTGGCGTCGACGAGCTGGCGGCGGAACCGCTCGCTCGTGCCGACGGAGCCCACGAGGATGACGAGGGATGCGGCCGAGCACTTCTGCCCCGCGTGGCCGAACGCGCTGCGCACGACGTCCGCGACCGCGAGGTCGAGGTCGGCGTTGGGCGTCACGATGATGGCGTTCTTGCCGCTCGTCTCGGCGAGCAGGGGCAGGTCGGGTCGCCAGCTGCGGAACATCTGGGCCGTCTCGTAGGCGCCCGTGAGGATGACCCGGTCGACGCTCGGGTGCGACACGAGCGCGCGCCCGAGGTCGCCGTCCTCGACGACCACGAGGTCGAGCACGTCCTTCGGCACGCCCGCCTCCCACAGCGCCTCGACCATGACGGCGCCGCTGCGGCGCGCCTGGCGCGCGGGCTTGATGATGACTCCGGAGCCCGACGCGAGCGCCGCGAGCACGGAGCCCGCCGGGATCGCGACCGGGAAGTTCCACGGCGGCGTGACGACGGTGAGCCTCGAGGGCACCCACGTCGCGTTCTCCACGCCGTCGAGGTCGAGGGCGCGCTCCGCGTAGTAGCGCGCGAAGTCGATGGCCTCGCTCACCTCGACGTCGCCCTCGGCGATCGTCTTGCCGGTCTCGCTCGCCATGGTCTCGATGAGGCGGCCGCGGAACGCGCCGAGCACGTCGGCGGCGTCGCGCAGGATCTGCGCGCGCTCGGCCGCGGGGCGCCGGCCCCACGCCTCGCCGGCCTTCGTCGTGGCCTCGATGCGCCGCACGATCGCGGCCTCGTCGGTGACGGTGCCCGCGGCGAGCGTCTCGGCGCCCGTCGTCGAGTGGGCGCTGCGCTCGAGGATGCCGTTGGCCCACACCCGGTTCGCCGCGATGGCGGGGTCGGTGTCGGGCTCGTTGTGGAAGCCCTCGCGCTCGACGGGCGTCTCGTGCCCGCGGTGCTGCGTGCGGTGCGACGAGGGAACGACGTCGTCGAGCTCGGCGAGGGAGGCGAGGAACCGCTCGGACTCCCGCGCGAACATCGTCGGGTTGTCGGCGAGCTCGAAGACGCCCGACATGAAGTTCTCGCTCGAGGCGTTCTCCTCGAGGCGGCGGATGAGGTAGCTGATCGCGGAGTCGAACTCCTTCGGGTGCACGACGGGCGTGTAGAGCAGGAGGCCGCCGACATCCTTCTTCACTGCCTCCGCCTGGCCCGTGGCCATGCCGAGCAGCATCTCGAACTCGACGCGGTTCTCGACCTTGCGCTGCTTCGACAGCAGCCACGCGTACGCGATGTCGAACAGGTTGTGCCCCGCGACGCCGATGCGCACGGCGTCGGTGCGCTCGGGCGTGAACGCCCAGTGCAGCACGCGCTTGTAGTTGGTGTCGGTCTGCTGCTTGGTGCCCCACGTCGCGAGCGGCCAGTCGTGCATGGTCGCGTCGACATGCTCCATGGCGAGGTTGGCGCCCTTCACGACGCGCACCTTGATGCCGGCGCCGCCCCGCGCCCGGCGCTCGACGGCCCACGCCGTGAGGCCCTGCAGTGCCGCGAGCGCGTCGGGCAGGTAGGCCTGCAGCACGATGCCCGCCTCCAGGTCGCGCAGGCGCGGCTGCTCGAGCAGCTTCTGGAAGACGGCGACCGTGAGGTCGAGGTCGCGGAACTCCTCCATGTCGAGGTTGATGAACTTGGCGCTCGGGGATGCCGCCGCGAGCTCGTAGAGGGGCGTGAGCCGCTCGACCACGCGGTCGACCATGTCGTCGAACGCCCACATCGAGAGCTGGGAGACGACGGACGAGACCTTGATGGAGACGTAGTCGACGTCGTCGCGCGCGAGCAGCTCGCGCGTGCCCTCGAGGCGGTGGTTGGCCTCGTCGTCGCCCAGCACGGCCTCGCCGAGCAGGTTGATGTTGAGGCGGATGCCCTTCTGCCGCAGCGACACGAGCGTCTTGTCGAGCTTCTCGGGTGTCGCGTCGATGACGAGGTGGCCGACCATGCGGCGCAGCACGGCGCGCGCGATCGGGACGATGGGCCACGGCAGGATCGCGGCGAACCCGCCGCCCACGACGATCGCGAAGCGCAGGTACCACGGCAGGAACGAGGGCACGAGGTGGCTCACGCGCTCGAGGTTGCGGCCGGCGACGCGCAGGTCCTCGGGCCGCACGACCTTGTCGACGAAGCCGATGGTGAACTCGAGGCCGCGCGGATCCTTGAGCACCCCCGCGAGGCGCTCGGCGCTCGGGTCGGCCTTCGCGGTCGCCGACTCGGCGAGCCAGCGCTTGACCGTCGCGATGGTCTCGTCGGCGAGGGTCTGGGTGTCCGTGGTCATACTCACGACATTAGAGTGCCGACCCTGACCATGAAGTAAAAGCGATGCTTTCTGCACGGTAATGGTTAGATTTACCGATGCTCGACGTCAAACGCCTCCGGCTGCTCCACGAGCTGCACATCCGCGGCACGATCGCGGCGGTGGCCGCCGCGCTCTCGTACACGCCCTCGTCGGTGTCGCAGCAGCTCGCGCTCCTCGAGACGGAGGCGGGGGTGCCGCTGCTCGAGAAGTCGGGACGGCGCGTGCGGCTCACCCCGCAGGCCCTCGTGCTCGTGGAGCACACGGGGGCGCTGCTCGAGCGGCTCGAGCTCATGGCCGCGGAGCTCGACGACTCGCTCACGCAGGTGACCGGCACCGTGCGCCTCGCGGTGTTCCAGTCGGCCGCGCTCGGCATCGTGCCCCGGGCCCTCACGATCCTGCGCGAGGCGTATCCGCAGCTGCGCGTCGAGGTCACGCAGCGCGAGCCGGAGCACGCGCTCTTCGAGACGTGGACGCGCGAGTTCGACCTCGTCGTCGCCGAGCAGTACCCCGGGCACGCGGCCCCGCGGCAGCCCGACCTCGACCGGGTGCCGCTGCTCGAGGATGAGCTGCGCCTGGGCGTCCCGTCCGACGCGGGCTCCCTCGCCGACGTCGCGCGGTCGCCGTGGGTCATGGAGCCGCGCGGCACGGCCTCCCGCCACTTCGCCGAGCAGCTGTGCCGACAGGCGGGGTTCGAGCCGGACGTGCGCTTCGAGACGGCCGACCTGCAGGCGCACATCCGCCTCATCGAGAGCGGGCACGCCGTCGCTCTGCTGCCCGACCTGGTGTGGGGCGGGCGGGAGCCGAGCATCCGCCTGCTGCACCTGCCCGGCAACCCCCGCCGCACGGTGTTCACCTCGGCGCGCGAGGCGAGCGTCGCGCGACCCGGCATCGTGGCGTGCCGGGACGCGCTCGCGCGGGCTGCGGGCTGAACCCCCGTGTCTCGCTAATCGCCAGGTGTCTCGCACATGTGCGAGACACCGGGAAATCTGCGAGACACAGGGGGAAGGGACTAGGCGGCGAGCGCCTCGGCGCGCACGGGCCTGAGGGCGGCCGACCACGACTCCACCTGGTCGAGCAGGATCTCGAGCCCGGGCTCGAGGTGCGGCACGGGCTTCATGGTGCTGCGGTTCTCGAAGTCGGTCATGAGCGAGACGCCGACCTGCTGGCGCACATCCGCCATCTTGAGCTCGCCCGCGATGAGGCGCAGGTGCTCGACGGCGCGCTGGCCGCCCATCGCGCCGTAGCCGACGAAGCCCACGGCCTTGTCGTTCCACTCGCGGTAGACGAAGTCGAGGGCGTTCTTGAGCGCGCCCGACGTGGAGTGGTTGTACTCGGGCGTGACGATGACGTAGCCGTCGTACGAGGCGACGGTCTCCGACCAGCGCTGCGTGCCCGCGTTGGCGTAGACGCCCGTGGCGGGGTGCGCGACCTCGTCGATGTTGGGCAGCTGGAAGTCGGCGAGGTCGACGAGCTCGTACGTCGCCGTACCGCGCTTCGCGGCCTGGTCGAGCACCCATCTGGCCACCTGGTCGCCGTTGCGACCGGGCCGGGTGCTGCCGAGGATGATGCCGATGCGGAGGTCTGACACGGGGGTCCTTTCAGTGGTTGACGTGTCACCATAATCACAATCCGGTTGATACGTCAACTACCCCGTAGGATGGGTGCATGGCGACGGAGACTACCGACGACGAGCGCGAGCTCTGGCGGTCGTTCTACGTCATGCGCCGCCAGCTCGAGGTCACCCTCGAGCGCCGCCTCCAGGCCGATGCCGGCATCTCCGGCGCCGACTACGAGGTGCTCGTCGCCCTCGACCGCAGCCCCACCAAGCGCCTGCGCGCCGGCCAGATCGGCGACATCATCGGGTGGGAGAAGAGCCGCGTATCCCACCAGATCACGCGCATGGAGCAGCGCGACCTCGTCAAGCGCGAGGAGTGCGGCGACGACGCCCGCGGCGTCTGGATCGTGCTGACCGACGACGGCGACCGCGCCATCTCGGGCGCGGAGCGCGACCGTCGGGAGGCGGTGCGCGAGTACTTCTTCGACGTGCTCACCGGCGAGGAGAAGACCGTGCTCGCGGGCATCTCCCGCAAGGTGCTCGACAACATCAATCCCCCGGTCTGCGATGAGGTGGACGCACCTGCCTGACCGTCGTGACGTCGTGATCGTCGGCGGCGGCCACAACGGCCTCGTCGCGGCGACCTACCTCGCGCTCGCGGGCAAGCGCGTCACGGTGCTCGAGAAGCTCGACACCCTCGGCGGCGCCGCGGTCTCCGCCCAGGCCTTCGAAGGCGTGGATGCTCGGCTCTCCCGATACTCCTACCTCGTGTCCCTCCTCCCGAGGCGCATCATCGACGACCTCGGCCTCGACATCACCCTCGCCCGCCGCCGCTACTCCTCCTACACGCCGGAGCCGGGAACCGACCGCGGCCTCCTCATCGACAACCACTCCCCTGAGAAGCCCGCGGGGTGGGATGCGTTCTATGAGGGCACGGGCCGCCTCGCGCGCGCGATCTTCCCGACCGTGACCGAGCCCCTCCTCACGCGCTCCGAGGCGCGGCGGGCCCTCGGCGACGACGCCCTGTGGGAGTCGATGGTCGAGCGGCCGATCGGCTCGACGATCGCCGATGCCTTCGACGACGACCTCGTGCGCGGGGTCGTCCTCACCGACGGTCTCATCGGAACCTTCGCGCCCAACATCGACGAGTCCCTCGCCGCCAACCGCTGCTTCCTGTACCACGTCATCGGCGGCGGCACGGGCGACTGGGATGTGCCGGTCGGCGGCATGGGGGCGGTCACGGGCGAGCTCGCGCGCGCGGCCCGCATCGCGGGCGCCGAGCTCGTCACGGGCGCCGAGGTCACCTCGATCACGCCCGACGGCGTCGTCACCTACCGGCACCGCGACGAGGAGCTGCAGCTCGCGGGCTCGTGGGTGCTCGCGAACGTGGCGCCCTCGGTGCTCGAGTCGCTGGTGTCGATACGCCCGCGGGCGGCCTACCCAACCCGCGACGGCGTGGAGGGCGCGCAGGTCAAGGTCAACCTCCTGCTGTCGCGCCTGCCCCGCCTGAAGGACACGGCGGTCGATCCCGCTGCCGCGTTCGGCGGGACGTTCCACATCAACGAGACGTGGTCCCAGCTCTCCGCCGCGTACGATGCGGCGAGCGCCGGCCGCATCCCCGACCCGCTCCCGTGCGAGATCTACTGCCACTCGCTCACGGACCCGACGATCCTCTCGCCGGAGCTGCGGGCGGCGGGCGCGCAGACCCTCACGGTGTTCGGCCTGCACACCCCGTCGCGACTGGTCGACGAGGCGAACAACGACGCCATGCGGGCATCCCTGCAGGCCGCCGTCGTCGAGTCGCTCGACAGCGTTCTCGCGGAGCCCGTCGAGAGCCTCCTGCTCACCGACGCCTCGGGGCAGCCCACGATCGAGACCAAGACAACGCTCGACCTCGAGCACGCGCTCGGGCTGCCGGGCGGCAACATCTTCCACGCGCCGCTGTCGTGGCCGTTCGCCGACGACGACGCCCCGCTCGACACCCCGGCACGCCGCTGGGGCGTCGCCACCGCTCATCCCCGCATCCTCCTGTGCGGCGCGGGCGCGCAGCGCGGCGGGGGCGTGAGCGGCATCGGCGGGCACAATGCCGCCATGGCTATATTGTCGGCATGACCGACTTCGCCGCACTCCGCACGGCCGTCTCCGGGCCCGTCCTCACGCCCTCCGACGAGGGGTTCGCCGCCGAGACCACGGGCTTCAACCTCGCCTTCCCGCACACCCCCGAGGTCGTCGTGGGGGTCTCGTCCGTCGACGACGCCGTCGCCGCCGTGGCGTTCGCGGCCGCGCACAGGATGCCCGTGCGCACGCTCGCGACGGGCCACGGATCGCACGTGCTCGTCACCGACGGGATGCTCGTCACGACGAGCCGCCTCGACGAGCTCTCCATCGACTCCGCGACGGGGGTCGCCACGATCGGCGCGGGCGTGCGCTGGGGCGCCGTCGTCGCCGCGGCCGCCGAGCTCGGCCTCGCCCCGGTCACGGGCTCCTCCACGAACGTGGGCGTCGTCGGCTACCTGCTCGGCGGCGGCCTCGGCCCGCTCGCCCGCAGCCACGGGTTCTCGAGCGACTGGCTGCGGGGCGCCACCGTCGTGCTCGCATCGGGCGAGGTCGTGCACGCCTCCGCGACCGAGCACCCCGACCTCTTCTGGGCGCTGCGCGGCGGCAAGGGCGGCTTCGGCCTCGTGACCTCGGTCGAGCTCCAGCTGGCGCCGGTCCCCTCGCTCTACGCGGGCGCCCTCGTCTTCGCCGAGGAGCACATCGAGACGGTGCTCCGAGGCTGGCTCGACTGGACGCGCTCCGCGCCCGACGACGTGACCACGAGCATGGCGGTCGTCCACTTCCCGCCGTTCGAGCAGGTGCCGGAGGTGTTCCGCGGCAAGACCCTCGCGATGCTGCGGTTCGCGCTGCCCGGCTCGGCCACGGAGGGCGAGTCGCTGGTCGCGCCGCTGCGCGCGCTCGCGCCCGTGATGATGGACGGCGTCGCGCCGCTCCCCCTGGCCCAGGTCGCGACGATCCACAACGACCCGAGCGACCCCTCCCCGGGCTGGAGCCGCGGCGCCCTGCTCTCCGACGTCGACGACGAGTTCGCGTCGGCGGTGCTCGCGGTGTCCGGTGCGGGCACACGGGGGCCCGTCATGGTCACGGAGGTGCGGCACATCGGCGCGGCGACCCGGCACGACGTGCCCGAGGGGTCGGCGGTGGGCGGCCGGGCATCCTCGTACACGCTCTCGCTCGTCGGCGTGCCCGACCCCGCGCTCTTCGCCGAGGCGCTGCCCGCGGCGACGGACGCCCTACTCGCGTCGCTCGCGCCGTGGCTGTCGCCCGAGACGAACATCAACTTCTCGGGCTACCCCGACCCCGCCGACTACCGCAGGTCGTGGTCGGCGGAGACGTTCGCCCGCCTCGCGGCCGTACGCGCGTCAGTCGACCCGGAGGGCGTGTTCGCCTACGGGCTGCACTAGTCCCATTCGCTCGGCGCGGGCTCGCGCGTGGGCGGCAGCTGGATGTCTGCGGCCCACTGCGCGACCCACGCCGGCGGGGTGAGGGCGGTGACGTCGACGCCCGCGAGCTCCGAGAGCTCGGCGAGCGAGACCGTGCCGCCCGACTTCTTGAGGAATCGCGCGCGCGTCATGGCGCTCATGTAGATCTCGCCGCCGACGACGAAGCGCTGCTCGGCGTACACGGCGCGGTCGTCGTAGCCGACGATGCGCGTCTCGAGGTCGTAGGCCAGCCACGGCGTGAGCGACTTGCGGAACGTGGCGGTCTCGTTGGCCATGACGGGGTACCAGCCCTTGTCGCGGAAGCCCTTCCACAGGCCCGCGCGGACCATGAGGTCCATGCGACCGAGGTCCATGATCGAGAAGTACACGCCGTTGTTCATGTGCCCGAGGATGTCGAGATCCGTGGGCAGCACGCGCAGCCTGACCGTGCCGACGTCGTGGATGCCGAGGGGGCTGCGGGTGCGGCTGCGGAGCAGATGGATGATCGTCCTGAAGATCATGTGCACCGCGTTAGGTTAGTCGAATGCGCACTCTCTACTCCTCCGGGTCTGCCTGGGAGAACAAAATGGGCTACTCCCGTGCCGTGCAGGTTGGAGACACCCTCTACATCTCGGCGACCTCGGCCGCGGCGCCCGACGGCTCGGTGACGGGCGACCTCTACGAGCAGACCCGCTACACGCTCGAGAAGCTCGGCTCGGTGCTCGCCGAGGCGGGCTTCCACTACGAGGACGTCGTGCAGTCGAAGGTCTACGTGACGAACATCGCCGACTGGGAGCTCGCCGCCCAGGCGCACGGGGAGATCTTCGGCGACATCCGCCCTGCCCTCTCGCTCGTGCACGTGCTGCCCTTCCTCGACGCGGCGATGCTCGTCGAGGTCGAGCTCGTGGCGCACCGGGTCAACCCCGACGCCTAGCCCGGCAGGTGGCGGCTTGCCGCCGCGCCAGCTCCTCGTCGACGACGAGCCGCGACCCCCGCAGCTCGCGCCGCGTCCAGTGCACGACGGCGCCGCGGCCCAGTCGCGACGCCCCGTACCCGACGAGCACATGCAGCGGCTCCGGGACCTCCCGGCCCTCGTGCCAGGCCACGGCGCTCTCGCACGCGAGACGCCCACCCACGCGCAGGGCGGCGAGGATGGCGGGATGGGTGCCCTTCGAGGCGTACCAGCCCTTACGCGTCGGAAGAATGTGCCGGTACCAGACATTGAGGTCGATCCACTGCGGACTCGCGCCCAGCGCGACCAGCTCCGCACGGCTCGCGTGACCTCCCAGGTACGCAACCATCTCGCGCGGCCTCCACGGCGTCTTCACACGATCACGGTGCCATCGCGCGTAGCGCCCGACCTCTGTCGGTCGCACCCCTGGTGGAGAAGATGCTCGCCGCCGTGCGGTGGAGGCGGTGCCCTTCCGCGCGGGCTCCACCTTCTACCGCGAGCACCTTTGCCAACTCCCTACATTTGTTCGCACCCTGCCCGAATGTATGGAGTTGGCAAAGGGACGGGGATGAAGCTGCCGAGGTCCGAGCGGAACTGGCCACGGGCCGAGCGGGCGGGGGGCGCTAGTGGGCGCGGTGGTCCTGCACGGTCATGCGGGGGCCGAAGCGGGGCTTGGTGAAGCCGCTCGACTCGATGAGGCGCATGATGCGCTGGCGGTGGCCCGCCCAGGGGGCGAGGAGCTCGAGCATCCCGTCGTCGTCGACGGGGGTGCCGACGAGCGCCCAACCGACGAGGGCGGGCAGATGGTAGTCGCCGACGCTCGGGGCATCCGGGTCGCCGTGGGCGCGCTGGGTGGTCTCGGCGGCGGTCCAGACGCCGACGCCGGGGATGCTGCGCAGGGCGCGCTCGACGACCGGGCCGCCCCGGCCGTGCTCGAGAGTGCGCTCGAGGGATGCCGCGACCACCGCCGCGCGCATGATCGTCGCCGAGCGGTCGGGGCCGACACCGGCGCGGTGCCACTCCCACGACGGGACGCGGCGCCACGTCTCCGCGCTCGGGAAGACGCGCATGCCCTCCGGGGCCGGTCCGGGGGCGGGCTCTCCGTACTTCGTGAGCAGCACGCGCCACGAGTGGCGCGCCTCCTTGCCCGTGACCTTCTGCTCGAGCACCGCCACGAGGAGCATCTCGAACACCTGCCGCGTGCGCAGGAGGCGCAGGCCGGGGTTGCGGCGCAGCGAGTCCGCGAGGAACGCGTTGCGCGAGACATCCAGCTGCGACCAGTCGTCGCCCGCGCCGAGCAGCTCGGGCACGCCCGCGATCGCCCACTCCGCGCCCTCGCCCCACGCGGTCGCGGCGACGCCGTCCGCGCGCACGGCGAGGTGCAGGGTCGCGGCGCCGAAAGGCGTGCGCAGGGTGCGCCACGTGCCCGACGGGTCGGTGCGGAAGGTGGGATCGCCGTACCCCCGGCGCAGCGGCCGCAGCGTGTGCGCCACGCTCACGGGCTCCGCCGGGGAGTACAGCGTCGATTCCATGGGACGACAATAGATGACGTGGCCGTCCCCAAGATCCTGCTCTTCTACGCGTTCACGCCGCTGCCCGACCCCGAGGCGCTGCGGCTGTGGCAGCGGGACCTGTGCGCGTCGCTCGGCATCCGCGGGCGGATCATCCTCTCGAAGGACGGCATCAACGGCACGGTCGGCGGCGAGCTGCGCGACGTCAAGCGCTACCTCCGCACGACGCGGGAGTACGCGCCGTTCCACGACATGGACGTGAAGTGGAGCGAGGGGACCGGCGACGGCTTCCCGCGCCTGAGCGTGCGCGTGCGCGACGAGCTCGTGAGCTTCGGGGCGCCCGGCGAGCTCGTCGTCGACGAGCACGGGGTCGTGGGCGGCGGCACGCGCGTGACGCCCGAGCAGCTGCACGACCTCGTCGCCGCCAAGGACGTGACGTTCTTCGACGGCCGCAACGCCTTCGAAGCCCAGATCGGCAGGTTCAAGGATGCCGTGGTGCCGCAGGTCGCGACCACGCGCGAGTTCGTCGCCGAGCTCGACAGCGGCCGGTACGACCACCTCAAGGACCGGCCCGTCGTCACGTACTGCACGGGCGGCATCCGCTGCGAGGTGCTCTCGGCGCTCATGGTCAACCGGGGCTTCCGTGAGGTGTACCAGCTCGACGGCGGCATAGCGACGTACGGCGACCGCTATGGCGACAAGGGCCTCTGGGAGGGCTCGCTCTACGTGTTCGACAACCGCATGGCGGTGGCCTTCAGCGACGCGCCCGCGGTGCTCGGCACGTGCGTCGAGTGCGGCTCGGCGACGAGCAGGATGCAGAACTGCAGCGACCTGGCCTGCCGCGAGCAGCTCGTGGTGTGCGAGGCCTGCGGCGCCTCACCCGTGCACTGCGCGGCCCACGCCGCTCAGCTGCACTCGTAGGGGAAGGGGCCGTAGCGGCCCGACTCCTGCCCGAGCACCTCGCACTGGTGGTACAGCACGGTGAAGGCGTCGAGCCCGAACACGACCGCGAGCACGATCGCCACGACTCCGAGCGCGGTGAGGACTATCCCGAGGACCAACCCCACGCGCGCGAGCACGGCGGAGGTCGACGACCTGCGGGCCGACACGAGCCCCAGACCGCCCAGCACGATCGCGGCGGGCGGGAACGGCAGCGCCACGATGATCGCGACGAGTCCGAGGATGAAGGGCGTCGCATCCTGCGACCGGATCGTCACCTCGCCGGGCTCGCTCATGCGCACAGCTTAACGACGAAGCGCCCCGGACGAGCCGGGGCGCTTCGCGTGGATCAGTTGTTACTCACCGCAGGTGATGGTGACGCCGTTCGACTCGTGCACGCCGGGGCCGAGGTCGGCGCACTGGCCGAGAAGGGCGCTCGCGCCGACGATCGAGCCGACAATGATCGCGACGAGGGCGATCGTCGAGAGCAGGCCGATGACGATGCCCGCGGTGGCGGGACCGTTCTTGAGGCCGGCCTTCTTCGACTGCGAACGCGCGACGGCGCTCACGATGAGGCCGATGGGGCCGCTGAAGAAGCTGAGGATGAGGCCGACGATGCCGAGGGTCTTGCCGGCGTTCGCGGGAGCGGGAGCTGCTGCGGTCATATGAGTTCTCCAAAGAAGAGTGAGGGGGCACGCGTCGCACGATTGCGACCCGCGGCACGACTCTAGTGGTCAGAGGGTCGCTGGGATAAGCAGCAGATGATCGCCGTGCCGAATGACTTTCCGCGGATGCGCAATGATTGATGCATGGCAATCGGCATCCTCACGAGCGGCGGCGACTGCCCGGGGCTCAACGCGGTCATCCGCGGCGCAGTGCTCAAGGGCGACAAGATCTACAACAAGGAGTTCGTCGGCTTCAAAGACGGCTGGCGCGGCGTGGTCGAGGGCGACATCATGCCCCTCGAGCGCAAGGACATCCAGGGCATCGGCAAGCAGGGCGGCACGATCCTCGGCACCTCCCGCACGAACCCCTTCGAGGGCGACGGCGGGGCCGACCGCGTGCGCGAGAACATGGAGCGGCTCGGGGTCGACTCCCTCATCGCGATCGGCGGCGAGGGGACCCTCGCCGCGGCCAAGCGCCTCACCGACGCGGGCATCAAGATCGTGGGCGTCCCCAAGACCGTCGACAACGACCTCTCGGCCACCGACTACACGTTCGGGTTCGACACCGCCACGCAGATCGCGACCGACGCCATGGACCGCCTCCGCACGACGGGCGACTCGCACGGCCGTTGCATGGTCGCCGAGGTCATGGGCCGGCACGTGGGATGGATCGCGCTGCACTCCGGCATGGCCGCGGGCGCGCACGCCATCCTCATCCCCGAGCAGAAGACGAGCATGGACCAGATCTGCGAGTGGGTGCAGTCGGCCCGCGACCGCGGGCGCGCGCCGCTCGTGGTCGTCGCCGAGGGCTTCAAGCTCGACTCGATGGACGACGCGCACTCCGAGCGCGGCCTCGACGCCTTCGGCCGCCCGCGCCTGGGCGGCATCGGCGACCTCCTCGCGCCCGAGATCGAGGCCCGCACGGGCATCGAGACGCGCGCGACGACGCTCGGCCACATCCAGCGCGGCGGCACGCCGACCGCCTACGACCGTGTGCTCGCGACGCGCTACGGCATGGCGGCCGTCGACTCGGTCATGCACGGCCGCTGGGGCCGCATGGTCTCGCTGAGCGGCACGTCGATCACGCACGTGGCGTTCGAGGATGCGCTCGGAAAGCTCAACACGGTGCCGCAGTCGCGGTACGACGAGGCAGCGATCCTCTTCGGCTGATCCGGGCTTCCGTGTCACACTGACGGCATGAGCGCCTTCGTCATCATCGGTTCGGTATTCGTGGCCCTCGCGGCCGTCATCCACGTGCTGATCTTCTTCCTGGAGAGCATCCTCTGGTCGAAGCCGTCCACGTGGCGCCGCTTCGGGCTCAAGACCCAGGAGGAGGCCGACACGGTCAGGCCCATGGCCTTCAACCAGGGCTTCTACAACCTGTTCCTCGCGATCGGCATCGGCGTGGGCCTCGTGCTGCTCGGTGCCGCCGGCGCGCGGCAGGCCGGCATGGCGATCGCGCTCTTCGCGGCGCTCAGCATGGTGTTCGCGGCGCTCGTGCTCGTGACGTCGTCGCCCAAGCTCGCGCGCTCCGCCGCGCTGCAGGGTGTCGCGCCGCTCATCGGCAGCGTCTTCCTGATCCTCGCGTTCGCTACAGCGGGCTAGGCGGTGTCCTCGCGCGTCGCGTACTCCACGAGTGCGGCGACGAGCGAGTCGGCGGAGCGGTCCTCCGCGATGAGGTCGACGGTGAGCCCGGCGGCGCGCGCGTCGAAGGCCGTGCGCGGGCCGATGCACGCGACGAGCGTGCCCTCGGGCAGGGGCGCCAGCTGTGCGGCGATCTGGCGGGCGACGGACCCCGAGCTCACGAGGATCGCGCCGATGCGGCCGGATGCGACATCCGCGACGACGGCGTCGGCGATGGGCACCCCGACGGTGCGGTACGCGGCGATGAACTGGGCGTCGAGGCCGAGCTTGCCGAGCCCCGTCACGAGGTTCGGCTCGGCGATGTCGGACTGCGGCACGAGCACGCGGCCCGTGATGTCGGACTTGGGCCACTCCTTGACGAGCCCGCGGGCCGAGTTGTCGGCGGCCGGCACGAAGTCGACGCGGTAGCCCGCGAGGGTGAGGGCGGCGGCCGTGGTCTCGCCCACGGCGGCGACCTTCGTCGAGGCGGGGATGGTCGCGCCCTGGCCGACGAAGACGTCGACGGTCGTCGCGCTCGTGACGACGAGCCAGTCGAACTGCCCGTCTTTGAGCTCGTGCAGCGCGTTGGCGAGGGCGGCGCCGTCGTCCGCGCTCGCGAAGTTGATCATGGGCGCGATGACGGGTATCGCACCATAGCTCCGGAGGGTCGAGGCGACGCCGTCGCCCCACTTGCCGCCGCGGGGAACGAGCACGCGCCACCCACCGAGGGGTTTGGCTGCCATGTCCCTATCCTCCCCGACCGCGCCGAAGGACGCGAATCGAGGAGGTCACGATGCCGTTACCGGGCCTAGTCGTCATCCCCGCTGAGGAGCGCCCACGCGACGACCCCGGCCACGACGACCGCCGCGGCGACGCCGCCGATGATCCACGGCAGGGGGTTCTTCTCGTAGGAGGACTTGACGGTGTCGGTGAGCTCCCCGAAGCGCTTGGGGACGTTGAGCTTGTCCTCGATGGCGTCGAGGGTGGCTTCGAGGTCGGCGCGGGCGGATGCCACGCGTGCGGAGGTGTCGCTCATGAGTTGTCTCGCTTTCCGATGCCCTTGATGGCGCGGACATCCTTCTTGATGCTCTTGATGGTCTCGGTGGGCGCGGGAGGCACGCCCTTCTTGAGGCTCGCGATGCCGATGAGCGCCAGGATGACGGCGAGGAGCAGGATGCCCCCGCCGATGATGAGCGCGGAGGCCCACGGCGGCAGCACCGTCGCGAGCCCGAGCACCGCCGCCGCGAGCAGCAGGAGCAGCGCGAAGAACGCGAACGTCGCGGCCCCCACGAGCAGCCCGATCCCCACGCCCGCGAGCTTGAGCTTTCCGACGAGCTCCTGCTTGAACGACTCGATCTCGCCCCGCACGAGGTCCATGAGCAGGGCCGGGATGTCGGCGATGAGCTTGAAGAGCCCGCGGCGCGGGGTCGGCTCGGTCGTACCGGTCATGGCGCCGACCTACTTCGAGGTCGAGGGCTTCGCGGTGCTCGTCCTCGTGGCGGGCTTCTTCGCGGGCGCCTTGGAGCCCGAGACCTGCGACACGACCTTCTTGGCGCCGTCGGCGAGGAACTCCGCGACATCGGGGGCCTTGTCCTTCACGAACTCCTCGGCATTGTTCACCTGCTTCTGCACGCGCGGGTCGTTCCACAGCTTCTGCGCCGTGGCCTTCATCTGGTCGTACTTCTCGCGGCCGGCTCGCGTGCCCAGCACGTAGCCGATGCCGATTCCGACCACCAGCAGGATCTTGCCCTTCATGGCGTGCTCCGTTTCGTCGTGACGTCTGGTTCCAGCGTAGACGCGGGGGCCTGCAGGAACTCGTGGGTTACGCGACAGCGTCGGCGCGGGTAAGGTTCATCCTCGCGCATTTATGCCCGCTACGGAATACGGGCGGCCGCCGCGGCCTTCGCCGCGGCCGGGAGGGCGTCGAGGATGCGGCCCACCGCGGCCCCGTCGTGGGCCGCCGACACGAACCACGCCTCGAACACGCTCGGCGGCAACGAGACCCCGGCGTCGAGCATGGCGTGGAAGAACGGCGGGTAGCGGAACGACTCCTGCGCCCTCACCTCGGCGTAGTCGCGCGGCGCCGTGTCGCGGAACGCCACGGAGAACAGGTTGCCCGCGTGCTGGGTGCTGTGCGCGACGCCCTCCGCGGCGAGCGCCGCGCCGAGCGCCGCCGAGATGGTGGCCGCGGTCGCGTCGAGGTGCGCGTACACGGCGGCGTCCGCGAGGCGCAGGGTCGTGATCCCGGCGGCGACGGCGACCGGGTTCCCGCTCAGGGTGCCGGCCTGGTAGACGGGTCCGAGCGGGGCGAGGAGGTCCATGAGCCCGGCGCGGCCGCCGAGCGCGGCGAGCGGCAGCCCGCCGCCGATGACCTTGCCGTACGTGACGAGGTCGGGCAGGTAGCTGCGGTCGAGGCCCCACCAGCCCGCGGGGGAGACGCGGAAGCCCGTGAGCACCTCGTCGAGGATGACGAGCGCCCCGCGCTCGTGGGCGAGGCGCACGAGCTCGGCGTTGAAGCCCGCGTCGGGGGTGACGACACCCATGTTCGCGGGCGCGGCCTCGACGATGATCGCCGCGACGTCGTGGGCCTCGAGCACACCGCGCACGGCGTCGAGGTCGTTGTAGGGGATGACGACGGTCTGCGCCGCGATCGCCTCGGGCACGCCCGCAGACCCGGGGATCGCCAGGGTCGCGAGGCCCGAGCCGCCCTCGGCGAGCAGACCGTCGGAGTGCCCGTGGTAGTGGCCGGCGAACTTGACGAGCACGTCACGGCCGGTGGCGCCGCGGGCGATCCGGATGGCGGTCATCGTCGCCTCGGTGCCGGTCGAGACGAGCCGCAGCTTCTCGACGAGCGGGGAGACGCGGTCGATGACGAGCTCGGCGAGCTCGGCCTCGCCGGGCGTGGATGCGCCGAATCCGAGGCCGCGCGCCGCGGCATCCTGCACCGCCCTGATGACCTCGGGATGCGCGTGCCCGAGGATCGCGGGGCCCCAGGCGCCCACGAAGTCGACGTACTCCGTGCCCTCGACGTCGGTGACGTAGGCGCCGCGCGCGGACACGAGCGAGCGGGGCGAGCCGCCCACCGAGCCGAACGCCCGCACGGGGGAGTTGACGCCGCCCGGCAGCACGGCCCTCGCGCGGGCGAACGCCTCGTCGTTGGTGGTCATCGCAGGGCCCTCGCCACCTCGGCCGCGTAGTAGGTGAGCACGGCGTCGGCCCCCGCTCGCGTGATGCTGATGAGCGACTCGTGCACGGCGCGCTCGCGGTCGATCCAGCCGTTCGCGGCGGCGGCCTCGATCATCGCGTACTCGCCCGACACCTGGTACGCCCACACCGGGACGGGCGAGAGGGCGGCCGCGTCGGCGAGCACGTCGAGGTAGCTCATGGCGGGCTTGACCATGAGGATGTCGGCGCCCTCGTCGATGTCGAGGAGCAGCTCGCGCGTGCCCTCGCGGCGGTTCGCCGGATCCTGCTGGTAGCTGCGGCGGTCGCCCACGAGCGACGACTGCACGGCCTCGCGGAAGGGCCCGTAGAACGCCGACGCGTACTTCGCCGAGTAACCGAGTATGGGGGTGTCGGCGAAGCCGCCGTCGTCGAGCGCGTCGCGCACGGCGCCGACCTGGCCGTCCATCATGCCGCTCAGGCCCAGGAGCTGCGAGCCCGCCTCGGCCTGCGCGAGGCCCATCTCGCGATAGCGCTCGAGGGAGGCGTCGTTGTCGACGCGGCCGCGGGAGTCCAGCACCCCGCAGTGCCCGTGGTCGGTGAACTCGTCGAGGCACAGGTCGGTCTGCACGACGAGGGCGTCGCCCGCCTCGGCCACGGCCACGCGCGTCGCGACGTTGAGGATGCCGTCGGGGTCGGTCGCCCCCGAGCCGATCGCGTCCTTGTGCTCCGGCACGCCGAACAGCATGATCCCGCCGAGGCCCAGCTCGGCCGCCTCCGCGACCGCCGCCCTGAGCGAGTCGAGGGAGTGCTGCACGACGCCCGGCATCGACGAGATGGGCAGGGGCGCCGACGCGCCCTCGCGCACGAACACGGGCAGGATGAGGTCGGCTGCGTGCAGGCGCGTCTCGGCGACGAGACGGCGTATCGCGGGGGACTGGCGCAGGCGGCGGGGACGGTCCATCAGCCCATCAGCTCCCTCGCGCCCAGGTCGAACAGCTCCTTCGCCACACGCTCGGCGAGGTCGCCGGCGGGGTCGCGGGTGTCGTCGACGTACAGGGCGTGCGAGCTCGTGAGACGGCTCGACCCGTCGGCGGCGTACACGCGCGCCGAGAGGAACAGCATGCCGTCGTCGATGAGCGCGTGCGCGCCCACGGGCGCGGAGCATCCCGCCTCGAGCAGGGCGAGCGTGCGGCGCTCGGCCTCGACGATGATGCGCGTCGTGCGGTGGTCGAGGGCGGAGACGAGCTTCTCGTCGCCCGCGCGCACCTCGACCGCGAGGGCGCCCTGGCCGGGGGCGGTGGGCCAGCCGTCGATGCCGAGGAACTCGGTCACGGCGTCGAGGCGGCCGAGGCGCTCGAGGCCTGCGGCGGCGAGGATGACCGCGTCCAGCTCGCCCGAGGCGACCGTGCCGAGCCGCGTGTCGACGTTGCCCCGGATGTCGACGACCTCGATGTCGGGGCGGCGGGCGCGCAGCTGGGCCACCCGGCGGGGCGAGCCCGTGCCGACGCGGGCGCCCTCGGGCAGGGTGTCCATCGTGAGGGAGTCCCGTGCGCACAGGGCGTCGCGCGGGTCGAGCCGCTTCGGGATGGCGGCGACCACGAGGCCGGGCTCGGGCGCCGTGGGCAGGTCTTTGAGGGAGTGCACGACGACGTCGACATCCCCCGCGAGGAGCGAGTTGCGCAGCGCGGTGGCGAACACGCCCGTGCCGCCGAGGCTCGCGAGCGACTCCGTGGAACGGTCGCCCTCCGTCGTGATCGTCACGATCTCGACGTCGCCCTTGAGGGCCTTGGCGACCGTGCCGGTCTGGGCGACGGCGAGCGCGGAGCCGCGCGTGCCGATGCGGAGGGTCACGGCACGAGCCCCGCGAGCGCCGGCTTGAAGCCCAGCCGCACGTTCTCGCAGCAGCCAGGACGGCACACGTCGTACCAGGGGCCGAGGGTCGTGAGCGCGGGGCGGTCGGCGGTCGGGACTCCGTCGCGGCGCTCGAGCACGAGGTCGACGAGCCCCGTCACGAAGGCCGCGTGCACGCCGGGGGTGGGTACGCGCACGGCCCACATGCCGTGCTCCGCGGCCGTCTCGAGGGCCTCGGTGTCGAGGTCCCACTTGACCTCCATGTGGTCGGAGATGAACCCGAGGGGCACGATGACGACGGCCGTGATGCCCTCGGAGGCAAGCTCCTCGATGCGGTCGTTGATGTCGGGCTCGAGCCACGGCTGCGTGGGCGGGCCGCTGCGCGACTGGTACACGAGATCCCAGCCCACGCCCTCGTGCTCGGCCATGATGACCTCCGCCACGGCGAGGTGCTGCGCCTGGTACGCGTCGCCCTGGGGCCCGCTGCGCTCGGCGTCGGCGGTCGGGATCGAGTGGGTGGCGAACAGGACGCGGATGGCGGAGCGCTCGGCGCCGGCGGCCGTCGCATCCTCGATGCCCTTCGCGACCCCCTCGAAGAACGGCTCGACGAAGCCCGGGTGGTCGAAGAACTGGCGCACCTTGTCGATCTGGATGACGCCGCCGAGGCCCGTCTCCTCGAGCGCCATCGCGTAGTCCTCGCGGTACTGGCGGCAGCTCGAGTACGACGAGTACGCCGACGTGCCGACGGCGATGAGCTTGGTGAACCCGCGCTCGTTCGCCTCGGTGAGGGCGTCGCGCAGGTACGGGTCCCAGTTGCGGTTGCCCCACAGCACGGGCAGGTCGATGCCGCGCCTCGCGAGCTCGGCCTCGAGGGCCGCCTTGAGCGCGCGGTTCTGGTCGTTGATGGGGCTCACTCCGCCGAACGCGCGGTAGTGGTGGGCGACCTCCTCGAGGCGCTCCTCGGGGATGCCGCGGCCGCGCGTGACGTTGCGGAGGAAGGGGATGACGTCGTCCTGGCCCTCGGGCCCGCCGAAGCTCGCGAGCAGGATCGCGTCGTAGGCCACGGCCTCCTCGACGTGCTCGGGCCCGGACTGGGCTGCGGGGGTGGCGCCGGGCACGAGCCCGTTGGTGATGGTCACTTCAGGATCTCCGAGACCTCTGAGGCCGGGATGCGCCGGCCCGTGTAGAACGGCACCTCCTCGCGCACATGCCGGCGCGCCTCGGTCTGGCGCAGGTGGCGCATGAGGTCGACGAGGTCGACGAGCTCCGGGGCCTCGAGGGCGAGGATCCATTCGTAGTCGCCGAGCGCGAACGACGCGACGGTGTTGGCGAGCACCTGGCGGTACTCGGAACCCTTGCGGCCGTGGTCGGCGAGCATCTGGCGGCGCTCATCCTCGGGCAGCAGGTACCAGTCGTAGGAGCGCACGAACGGGTAGACGGTGAGCCACTGCTCCGGCTCCTTGTCGCGCATGAACGCGGGCAGGTGGTTGGAGGTGAACTCGGCGTCGCGGTGCACGCCCATGGCGTTCCACGTCGGCAGGAGGGTGGGCAGCGCGCGGCGCAGCTCGCGCAGGGCCCACTGCAGGTCTTCGGGCGCCTCGCCGTGCAGCCAGATCATGAGGTCGGCATCCGCCCGCAGGCCCGACACGTCGTAGAAGCCGCGGACGGTCACGCCCCTCGACTCGACCGCGGCGAGGGCGGGGGAGAGGTCGACGGCGCCTGACGGCCGGGCGGGGTCTCGGCGGAGTACCGCCCAGAGGGTGTAGCTCATGCCTCTATCCTCCCCCAGAACTACTGGGGTGTTCGCCGTGAGAAACTCAGTCCTCGCGCACCTGCAGCCCGAAGGCGGCGGCGATGGCGACCGCCTGCCGCTCGGTGATGATCGCGCCGCGCAGCGAGACCGTCGCGGGGTCGAACGCGGAGAGGTCGCTGCCCCGGAGGTCGGCGAGGTCGAAGTCGGCCTTGGCGAGGGACGCTCCCGACAGGTCGCACGAGAGGAACGACGCGCCCGAGCAGCGGGCGGACGTGAGGTCGGCCTCGCGCAGGGTCACGCCGTCGAACGTCGCGCCCTGCAGGCGCGCCCCGGGCATCCCCACGAAGCCCCAGTTGCCGCCGACGACCTTGACGATGTCCCACGAGCAGTCGCGGAAGGTGCTGCCCGTGAGCTTGCAGCGGGTGAACGTGGCGTCGAAGAAGTTGCCGCCCCGGAACGTGCAGTTCACGAACGCGGTGTCGGTATGGGTCGAGGCGTTGAACTTGACGTTGACGAAGCTGCACTCCTCGAAGACGGTGCCCGACGTCGTCGCCTCGGTCATGTCGACGTCGATGAACTCGGTGCGGCTGAAGGTCTCGCGGCCGATGTCGCGCGCGTACCAGTCCTCGCCGCGCACGGTGTGCTCGATCATGCGAGCAGCTCCTCGGCCCTCGCCTCGGCCTGAGCGACGATCCCCGCGAGGCCGGACCCCGCGACCGCCTCGCCCACGTCGGCGGCGCCCGGTCCGCGGCGGGTCCACTCGACGCGCGCGAATCCCACGGGCTCGGGGATCGCCACGCCCAGCAGGGCGCTCGCGTCGGCCCGGGCCGTGGCCTCGAGGTCGGCGGGCTCGTCGTCGTACGAGAGGCGCAGCACGTGGCGCCCCGCCGCGCGCTCGCGCAGCCACTCCCACTTGGCCGTCGAGTGCGTGAGGGCGCGCGCGCGGATGCCCGGAGCCCCGCCCGCGACGAGCACCCCCGTGCCGCGGGGTGCGGAGTCGAGCTCGGGCGCCTCGACGACGAGGGTCGCGAGCACGATCCTGCGGCCGGGGGACGGGTCGAGCGGGGCGGCGAGCACGACCGTGCCGTCGAGGCCGTCGACGCCGCGCACCCGCCGGCCGAGCCGCACGTCGACGCCGTAGGTCGCGAGGTCGGCCGCGAGCTCGGTCACGAGCCGGTGCACCCCGCCGCGGATGCCCGCGACGGCCGAGCCGGGCGGGGCGGCATCCCGCAGGAACCGCACGGCGGCGGCGAGGGAGCCCTCCCGGCCGAACGCGGCGCGCAGGCCGGGCACCCGGTCGAGGTCGAGCTCGTCGGGATGCACGGAGTGCACGCCGTGCACGACGGGCGCCACGAGCCGCTCGAGCAGCGCCGACCCCATGCGCCGCCGCACGAGCCTTCCGAGGGTGAGGGACTTGCGGGCCCACAGCGAGGGGATGACCGCGTCGAGCTGCGCGCGCATCGCGCCGCGCGTGCCGACCACGGCGATGACGTCGGCCGAGAGGGGCGTGCCCGGGATGCCGAGGATGCTCGTCTCCGGGAGGTGCACCGCGGCTCCGGACGCGGGCTGCAGCCACGCCCCGGCCTCGGACGGCGCCACGACCTCGTCGCCCAGTCCCAGCTCGCGCGCGAGCGCGGCGACGGTGCCGCCCCGCACGGCGAAGCTCTCCGCCCCCGCGTCGAGGTCGACGCCGCCCACGATGTGCGCGGCGACGGTGCCGCCCAGGCGGTCCGACGCCTCGAGCAGCGTGACCGGGCGCCCCGCCATGGCGAGCCGGCGGGCCACGACGAGCCCGCCGATGCCGCCGCCGACGACCGTGAACTCAGCGGTCATGCACGAGCTCGACGATGCGGGTCAGCACGTCGGGGTCGGTGTCCGGCGGCACGCCGTGCCCGAGGTTCACCACGTGGCCCGGGGCCGAGAGGCCCCGTGCCAGGACATCCTCGACGTGCGCCTCGAGGATGCGCCACGGCGCCCCCAGGAGCGCGGGGTCGATGTTGCCTTGCAGGGGCACGCCGCCGCCGAGCCGCTCCTCCGCGAGGTCGAGCGGGATGCGCCAGTCGACACCCATGACGTCCGCGCCGATGCCGTGCATGGCGCGGAGGAACTCGCCGCCGCCGAGGCCGAAGTGCACCTTCGGCACGTCGAAGCCGCGCAGGTGCGAGAACACCCGCTTCGAGTGCGGCGCGACGCGGCGCACGTACTGCTGCTCGCTCAGCGAGCCCACCCACGAGTCGAAGAGCTGTACCGCGGATGCGCCGGCCTCGACCTGGGCCACGAGGAACTCGCCCGCGACGTCGGCGCACCAGTTGAGCAGCGTCGCCCACAGCTGGGGCTCGGTGTACATGAGGGCGCGCGTGCGCTGCTGGTCCTTGGACGGGCCGCCCTCCACGAGGTACGACGCGAGGGTGAACGGCGCGCCCGCGAAGCCGATGAGCGGGGTCGAGCCGAGCTCGGCGACCGTGCGGGCCACCGCCTCGCGGATGGGGTCGAGGGCGCCGGGTTCGAGGGGGCGCAGCGCCGCGACATCCTGCGCGGTCCTGATGGGGTTGGCGAAGACTGGCCCGGTTCCGGGGACGATCTCGACGTCGGCGCCCGCGAGCCTGGCGGGGATGACGATGTCGCTGAAGAAGATCGCGGCGTCGACGCCGTGGCGGCGCACGGGCTGCAGCGTGATCTCGGAGGCGAGCTCCGGGGTGAGGCACGCCTCGAGCATCTGGGTGCCGACGCGCAGCTCGCGGTACTCCGGCAGGGAGCGTCCGGCCTGCCGCATGAACCACACGGGGGTGCGCTCGGGGCGGTCGCCGCGGTACGCGCGGACCAGTGAAGAGGTGCCCGTCCTGCCGTCGAGAAGCGGATGGTCAGGGGTCAGGGGCACGGGGTTAACATTAGGTCGTGCTCCTGTGCCTCAGCTCGAACCATGGCAACGCGAGCTTCGAGCTACTCGAGAAGCTGTCGTTCGTCGCCCCCGGTGCGACCACCGCGCTGCTCGACTCCACGGCGTTCGTGCAGGGCGCCGTCGTGCTCGCGACCTGCAACAGGTTCGAGGCCTACCTCGACATCGACGAGCCCCTCACCGCGGCGAGCGCGGTGGCCGTCGAGTCCGTGCTCTCCACCCTGAGCGAGGCGAGCGGCATCCCCGAGCGCGAGCTGCGCGCGGGCATCACGGTGCACGAGGGCGAGCATGTCGCCCAGCACCTCTTCGCCGTCACGAGCGGGCTCGAATCGGTGGTGGTGGGCGAGGACGAGATCTCGGGCCAGGTGGGCCGCGCCCTCGACCGCGCGCGCACCGAGGGCACCACGAGCCGCGACCTCGAGCGCCTCTTCCAGCGCGCCACCCACACGAGCCGCGGCGTCAAGAACCTCACGGCCATCGGCGGGGCCGGCCGCTCGCTCGTGCGCCTCTCGCTCGAGCTCGCGTCGAGCCGCGTGGGCGACTGGGCGGATGCCCGGGTGCTCCTCATCGGCACGGGCCAGTACGCCGCCACCACGGTCGCGGCGCTGCGCGACAGGGGCGCGCGCGACATCCGCGTGCTCAGCCGCACGGGCCGCGGACCGGCGTTCGCCGCCAAGCACGGCCTCGTGCACGACCACTCGTTCGACGTCGACGTCGTCATCGCGTGCACGGCCAACACCGTCATCGGGCCGGAGCTGTTCACCGGCACGCATCGCCGCCTCGTCATCGACCTCGGCCTGCCGCGCAACATCGACCCCGCCGTCGCGGGCGTGGAGGGGGTCGAGCTGCTCGACCTCGAGACCGTGCGCCTGCACGCGCCCCTCGAGCAGCTCTCCGAGAAGGCCCACGACCTCGTGCGCACGGCCGCGGCCGAGTTCACCGCCGAGGCCGCCGCCGAGCCGGCGATCGTCGCCCTGCGCACCCACGTCTTCGAGCTGCTCGACGCCGAGATCGCACGGGCCCGCTCGCGCGGCGCCGGCGACGAGACGGAGTCCGCTCTGCGCCACCTCGCGGGAGTGCTGCTGCACGAGCCCTCCGTGCGGGCCCGCGAGCTCGCCGCCGAGGGCCGCCTCGACGAGTTCGTGGCGGGCCTTGCCGCACTGCACGGCGTGCATCCTGCCGCCCCCGAGCGGGCGGCGGACACGGCGTGATCCCCTGGGACTACGAGCCCATCACCACGGAGCGCCTCACGTTGCGGCTCCTGACCGACGACGACGTCGACGATGTGCTCGCGTGGATGTCCGACGAGGCCGTCACGCGCTACCAGCTCTACGATGTGCGCTCGCGCGAGCAGGTGCAGGAGCACATCGACAAGGTCAAGCACGCCCGCCGGCTCGAGAACGACGACGACTTCGTCGAGTTCGGCATCGACCTCGACGGCACCGTCATCGGGTGCATCTACTTCCCCCTCAAGAGCGTGGAGAACGAGACCGCCGAGCTCGGCTGGGCGCTCACCGCGGCGTACCAGGGCAAGGGCTACGCGTTCGAGGCGGCGAGCGCCGTCATGGCGATCGCCTTCGAGAGGATGCGGCTGCACCGCGTCATCGCCGAGCTCGACCCGCGCAACGAGCCGTCGGTCGCCCTGTGCCTGCGGCTCGGCATGCGGCGCGAGGCCCACTACGTCGAGGACATGATGTTCAAGGGCGCCTGGGCCGACACGGGGGTCTACGCGATCCTCGACCGCGAGTACCGCGCCCGCTGACCCTCCCTCCCCCTCCTCTCCTTCCGCATCCTGCGGGCATGGTGGCGAGCTGCGACGGACGTTTCCGCGATCTCGCACACCTGCGGGGAGGATGCGCTCCCACGAACTGTACGCCGTACATCGTCAGTTGTACGGCGTTCAATATGTAACGACAGGCGTGTGCCCGGGCGCGCCGAAGAGGCGCCTGACCGGCACTTCTCAGCGGCGGCGGAGAAGGCTCGCGACACCCCGCACGACGGGGTTGTTCGCCAAGGCGATGAGCACGCCCACGCGCTTGAACGAATCGCCGACGCCGGGGAAGCGCATGAGCCGCCTCATGGGCATCGACGCGACCATCTCGAGGAGGTTCGCGTTGTCGCCGTCGTCGACGCCGGAGGCGGCGCGCGCGAGGATCGGTCCGGTGACAGGATGCCCGAGGAAGTCGCTCACGCGGGAGTCGAGGGTGAGCCGTCCGACCCGCGGAGGAGCCAGCTCCACGGTCTGGGAGGCCACGATGTCGTGCGCGGAACGCCCGATCTCGACCGAATAGCGCCCGCCGGCGACCACCCAGGCCTTCCTGGAGACGTCCCAGTGGCTGAAGGCCCGGTTCTCGAGCTCGAAATGCACCCGGATCGCCTCAGAAGGCTCCAGAGAGATCTTCTCGAAGCCCCTGAGCTCGCGCCGGGGCACCGGTACGCCGTCCGTCGGGGCCGAGATGTAGAGCTGCACGACATCGGCACCCGCGCGCGACCCCGTGTTCGTGACCGTGACCGAGGCGCCCTTCGGCGTGGCCACCAGGTCGGAGTACGCGAAGGTCGTGTAGGTCAGCCCGTGGCCGAACGGATAGCGCACGGGGCGGTCGACGGTCTCGTAGTAGCGGTAGCCCACGAAGATGCCCTCGCCGTACCGCACGGTGTCGCCGTCGCCGGGGAAGTTCAGGAAGGCGGGGGTGTCCTGCAGGCGCAGCGGGATGCTCTCCGCCAGACGGCCCGAGGGCGCGACCCGGCCGAACAGCACGTCGGCGAGGGCCGACCCCCCGGCCTGGCCGAGGAGCCACGACTCCACGATCGCGGGCACGGAGTCGTGCCACGGCTCGAGCGAGACCACGCCGCCGTTGGTGAGGATGACGACCGTGCGCGGGTTGGCGGCGGCGACCTCGGCGATGAGCCGCACCTGGGCGTCGGGCAGGTCGAGGTGCGTGCGGTCGTATCCCTCGGACTCGTCGCGCGCGGGGAGCCCGACGAAGAGCAGGACGGTGCCGGAGCGGCGGGCGACCGAGACTGCCTCGGCGATGAGGGGCTCGGGCGCGACGCGCGGGTCGAGGCTGTAGCCGGGCGCGAACTCGACGGGCGAGATCGACGAGATGGCGTCGAGCGCGGAGTCGACGCGCGTCGCGGTGACCTGCGACGATCCGGCCCCCTGGATGCGCGGGGTGCGCGCGAATTCGCCGATCACCCCGATCGCCTGAGCGGTGTCGATCGGCAGCAGCCCGCCCTCGTTGCGCAGGAGCACCATCGACTCGGTGGCGGCCTCGCGCGCGAGGGCGTGATGCCCGGCCGAGCCCGCCGAGGCAGGACCACCGGTGCTCGAGCCCGTCCAGGCCCGCTCCGCGAGGTGCTGCACGCGGCGCACCGCGGCGTCGAGCACGGCGAGGTCGAGCTCGCCCGAGCGCACCGCTGCCACCACCGCCGCGGTGCTGTCGGACTGCGGGCCGGGCATCTCGAGGTCGAGGCCGGCCTTGAGCGCGGGGACGCGGTGCTCGACCGCTCCCCAGTCGGAGACGACGAGGCCGCGGAACCCCCACTCGTCGCGCAGCACGTCGGTGAGCAGCCAGCGGTTCTCGGCCGCGGCCACGCCGTTGATCCGGTTGTACGAGCACATGACCGTCCAGGGCTGCTCGCCCGTGACGACGCGCTCGAAGGCGGGGAGGTAGATCTCGCGCAGGGTGCGCTCGTCGACCTCCGCGCTCACCGTCATGCGGTTGGTCTCCTGGTTGTTCGCGGCGAAGTGCTTGAGCGAGGCGCCGACCCCTCGCGACTGCACTCCGCGCACCCACGCCGCGCCGAGCTCGCCGCTCAGCAGGGGGTCTTCGGAGAAGTACTCGAAGTTGCGGCCGCACAGCGGCGAGCGCTTGATGTTGACCCCGGGGCCCAGCAGCACGCCCACGCCCTCCGCGCGCGACTCGTCGCCGAGGGCGACGCCCACGCGCTCGACGAGGGCGGGGTTCCAGCTCGAGGCGAGGCCCGCGGCCGGCGGGAAGCACGTCGCCGGAACGCTGTCGCCGATGCCGAGCGCGTCTCCACCGCCGCGCTGCAGCCGCACGCCGTGCGGTCCGTCGGTCACGACGACGGACGGGATGCCCTCGGCCGAGGCCGTGCTCCAGAAGCTCGCGCCCACCACGAGCGCGGCTTTCTGCTCGAGCGTGAGGGCCTGCATCCGGCTACTTTACGGCGCGGATCGGCGCGATCAACCCCGCGCCCAGAAGGGACAGCACGGCGCCCGCGAGGAAGAGCGCCGTGTAGTTCGAGCCCGTGCCGCCGATCGCGAGGAAGAACGGCGCCATCGCCGGCGCGACGGACTGCGGCAGCGAGTTGGCGATGTTGAAGATACCCATGTCTTTCGCGGCGGCGTGCTCCTTGTCGGGCAGCACGTCGGTGATGAGGGCGAGGTCGACGGCGAAGTACGCGCCGATGCCCACGCCCATGACGACGGCGGCCACGTAGAAGACCGGCAGCGTGCTCGTGAGCGCGAGCATCCCCAGCGCCACCGCGACGATCGCCGCGGCGGCGAAGACGAACGGCTTGCGGCGGCCCGTGCGGTCGGACGCCCTTCCGCACAGCACGGCGCTCACGGTGAGCGAGGCCGCGAAGATGAGCAGCGCGATGAGCTGCTGCAGGATGAGGCCCTCGGTCGGCACCCCGAGCTTGTCGGTGATGAAGTAGGGCTGGTAGGTCGTGTAGACGGCGAAGCCGAGGATGACGAAGAACCTGCCGAACCACGTCCACGCGACGTCGTAGCGCTTGCCCGCGGGGATTGCGAAGGCGCGCACGAACGCGCCGAGCGAGAACGCGCCCACCTCGTCGTGCGGCACGTCGCGGATCATGACCGCGAGCAGGATCATGAGCACCGCGCCCACGATGCCCGGGATGAAGACCATGTTGGCGACGCCGAGGCCCGCGGCCTGGATGCCGAACGCGAGACCGATGCCGACGACGGGGGAGACCTGCTGCGCGATGCCGAGCACGGCGCTCACCCGGGCGCGCTGCTCGAGCGGCACCTGGTCGGGCAGCAGCGCCTGCAGCGCCGCGAGCACCATGTTGAGCGTGAGCTGCGCGAGGCCCCAGCCGATCCCGACCACGAGCAGGTTCGGGGCGAAGCCCACGATGCCGAGGGCCACGATGCCGCCGAGCGCACCGCCGATGATCCACGGCCGGCGCCGGCCGAGGCGGGATCGCGTGCGGTCGCTCAGCGCCCCCGTGAGGAGGTTGGCGAAGATCGCGACGAGGGCGCCGATGGCCGCGATGAGCCCGAGGCTCGCCTCCTTGCCCGCGGGGTCGAGCTCCGCGATCTTGAGTGCCAGCGTCGTGACGACGGGCGTGATGAGGGCGACGTACGAGCCCACGTAGCCGATCGCGTACAGCGCGATGAACCTGCCGCTCGCCTGCGGGATCGACGTCGTCGTCATGATCATGAATGTAGTGCCCGCGTGCCCCGAAACGGCGGAAGCGCCCGGGTACGGATACCCGGGCGCTCCCTCACCAGGAGGCGGTGTGTTACTCCGCCTCGACCTTGCTCTCGGTCCACTTGCGGCGGGCGATGAAGAGGCCGCCGATACCGATGAAGACCATTCCGCCCGCGAGGCCCAGCTGCCCGATCGAGCCGGAGCCCGTGTAGGCGAGCGTCTCGAGCTCACAGCCGATGTTCGCTGCCGCGAACTTCAGGACCTTGGGGTTCGTCCACGAGGGGTCGAGGCCGTTCTTCGGGTCCGTGGGGGTCGCGACGAGCGTGATGTCGCCCGCGGTCGTGACCTTGTACGTGCCGGCCGCGGCGGGGGCGCCGTTGACGGTCCACGTGATCGTGCCGGGGGTGACGGCGCCGATCGTGTACGTGCCCGCGGTGGTGCAGGTGGCCGGCGTGCTCGAGACCACCGGGGTCACGACGGCGAGCGTGGGCGGGTCGCACTTCGAGTTGTCCTGCACGAAGAACGTCCAGGCCCGCGATGCGGTCGGCTGCAGCTCGTAGCCCGCGGCCGCCACGGCGGTCACGATGTACTTGCCGGCATCCACCTGCGTGTACTGGGCGGTGGGCGTCGTCACGACGTTGGTGACTGCGTTGGTGATCGTGTAGACGACGCGCGGGTCGATCGCGACCTGGATCCAGCTCGTGAGCGTCGTGTTCGGGTCGGTGATGAAGCACTGCGACGCGCTCGGATCGGTGCTGACCTGCACACCGCACTCGGAGCTGACCTCGGCGGGCGTGAGCGGGCGGTGCGTCACGACGGGCGCACCCTTCACCTCGGGCTGCTCGACCCACTCGAGCTTCGCGGTGTCGAAGACGTAGTCGGTCGTGTATGTGGTCGTCGTGACCGTCGCGTCGTGCGCCGTGCAGTCGTAGACCGCCGTCGACTCGCCGCGCTGCTTGGGGTCGGGCTTGACGTACGGCGGGCACGGGTTGGCGCTGAGGTCGAAGGATGCCCCGTCAGCAGTCACCTGGTAGGTGGCGCCCGCGGCTGCCACGTTCGGCAGGTCGACGGTCACGCTCTTCCCGGCCGGAACCGTGGTGTCGTACGCGGGGTAGCCCACGACCTGGAACAGCACAGCCTTGTTGCTCGCGGTGTTGTCGAAGGTGATCGAGAAGGTGCGGTCGGCGGCGGTGCCGTGGGCCGTGTAGACGCACTGGCCGACGACGGCGACCGGGCGCGGCTTCACGTTGCAGTCGTAGGAGACCCCGACGTTGCCCGTGAAGGTGATGACCTGGTCGGCGTCGCCCTTGAAGTAGTAGCCACTCGCGGGGGTCGCGGTGACGGTGTAGTCGCCCGTCTTGGGGTCGAAGGCCGTGGCGTACACGACGCCCTCGGTCGTCTTCGCCGTGACGGAGCCCTGCGTGCCGCAGTCGGTCACCTTGACGATGTCGGGGGCGACGGGGGTCGCCTCCTTGGGGCCGCAGCCCGCGGGGAACGACGAGAAGGTGAGGTTCTGGCTGTTCGAGGGGGCGTTGTTGGCCGACTTGAACCACGTGACCGTGATCGCCAGGTTCACCGACGCGTTGCTCGTGACGTGCTGCACGTACGTCGTCGGGATCGACTTCGTCTTGTCGGCGTTGTAGTAGTTCGGGTTTGCGGGGAGAACGGTGCCGACGGGCACCGCCGCGTTGTTGGACGCGGTCACCTTGCCCTCGAAGTTCTCCGAGTTCATGACCGACCAGGTCACGTCCCAGCCGCCGTCGGTGGTGCAGGCGGCCGACGCGGTGAGGTCGGTGTGGTGGGCGGATGCGGGGGCGGCCACCGCCACGATGGCGAGGCCACCGGCGATGAGCAGGGCAGAGGCCACTGCGAGGAACTTCTTGAACACGGTCGATCTCCTGGTGATGGGAGTTCGGGCACGGCCGTATGACGCTCGCGGTTTCGGGCCACGATCGTTTACTCGGGTACTCGACTGCACCGTTTCGGATCTCAGGCCGGGTTTCGGGCTCGGCAGGAGCGGCGCTAGTTCAGGTTAGGGGGTCCCCCCAAATGCGGACAAAACCCCAATAAGGGGGGTCCGCACTTTGGGGGACTGTACCCCGTCAGTGCACGTACTCCAGGAGGTCGAACCCGACGGTGCGCATGGCCTCGAGCACGCGCATCCTCGCGGCAAGGCCGTCATCGTTGAACTGCACGGACACCGCGTACGACACCGCGCGCCTGCCGCCCCTCAGGGCGCCGGCCTCCGCTCGTACCCCGGTGTCGGTGCCCGTCTTGTTCACGAGCAGGGTGGAGTGGTCGGCGCCGCGGTGCGAGAGGGGGTCGAGCCCGAAGGCGCTCGCGACCATGGAGAGGTCGCTGTTGAGCGAGAGCCAGCCCATGACGCGCTGGCTCGTGAGGGGGTCGACTATCTCGTTGCGGGCGAGCGCGCCGAACAGCCAGCTCAGCTCCGCGGTCGATCCGACGGAGAGCTGCGGCGCGTCATCCGGGCCCCTGCTGTCGCGCACGAGGTCGAGCAGCGCCGTGCGCATGAGGCCGAGCGACTCCGTGCGCTGGCGCACCGCCGCGAGGCCCACCTGGCGCAGCAGCACGTTGGTCGCGAGGTTGTCGCTCGTCGAGCCCACGAGGGTCGCGAGGTCGGCGACCGGCAGCGACGGCGCCTGCAGGTGCTGCCAGATGCCCGAGTCGCCGACGGCGTCGCGCGGCGTCTTGTCGAGGATGCCGAACCCCGAGAAGTCGCGCGACGTGAGCCGCGCCGACACCTCGATGAGCAGCAGGATCTTGCCGATGCTCGCGGTCGGCAGCACGATCCTGTCGTCGATCGCGAGGAGCGTCTTGCCCGAGTTCAGGTCGACGGCGCTGGCCGAGACCTGGGCCCCCTCGTACGCGAGCTTTCCGAGCGCGGTGAACGTGCTCGAGAAGTTGGCGACTTCTCCAGCTCCAACGTGACGGGGGACCCGGGGGGTCTTGACCCTCTCGCTGCGTTCACGGATGCGGACGGGATCTACCAAATGGTGACGCGTTCTTTCGGGTCGAGCCAGAGTGAGTCAGATTCGGTCACCCCAAATGTCTCATAGAACTCGTCGATGTTGCGCACGATCTGGTTGCAGCGGAACTCGTTGGGCGAGTGCGGGTCGATGGAGATGAGGCGGATGACCTCCTCGTCGCGGGCCTTGAGCTGCCAGGCCTGCGCCCACGACAGGAAGAACCGCTGTGCGCCCGTGAGGCCGTCGATGACGGGCGGCTCCTCGCCGGCGAGGGAGAGCAGGTACGCCTTCCACGCGATCGAGAGCCCGCCGAGGTCGCCGATGTTCTCGCCGATCGTGAGGGCGCCGTTGACGTGGTGGTCGGGCACCTGCCGCGGCGCGAGAGCGTCGTACTGCGCGATGAGCGACTTGGTCCGCTCCTCGAACGCGGCACGGTCGGCGGGCGTCCACCAGTCGGTGAGGCGCCCGTCGCCGTCGTACTTCGAGCCCTGGTCGTCGAACCCGTGCCCGATCTCGTGGCCGATCACGGCGCCGATCGCCCCGTAGTTGGCCGCGGCGTCGCGCGTCTCGTCGAAGAACGGGAACTGCAGGATGGCCGCCGGGAAGACGATCTCGTTGAAGCCGGGGTTGTAGTACGCGTTGATCGTCTGCGGCGTCATGAACCACTCGTCGCGGTCGAGCGGCTTGCCGATCTTGCCGAGCTCGCGCTGGAACTCGAACTCGCTCGTCGCGCGCACGTTGCCGATGAGGTCGGTCGCATCGATCGCGAGCGAGGAGTAGTCCCGCCACTTCACGGGGTAGCCGATCTTGGGCGTGAACTTGTCGAGCTTGTCGAGCGCGCGCGTCTTCGTGTCGGCGGTCATCCAGTCCAGGCCGGTTATCGACTGGCGGTACGCCTCGACGAGGTTGGCGACGAGCACGTCCATCGCCGTCTTGGCGGCGTCGGGGAAGTGCCGCTCGACGTAGATGCGGCCCACGGCCTCACCGAGCGCGCCCTCGACGAGCGAGACGCCGCGCTTCCAGCGGGCGCGCAGCTCGGGCGTGCCCGTGAGGGTCCTGCCGTAGAAGTCGAAGTTGGCGTCGACGAAGTCCTGCGACAGGTAGGCGGCGTTCGAGCGGATGACCTGCCACGACAGCCAGTCGTTCCACGCGTCGAGGCGGTCGGCCGTGAGCACCGACTCGAGGCCCGACATGAAAGTGGGCTGGCGCACGACGACCTCGTCGAAGGAGCCCGCGGGCACGCCCAGGGCGCCGAGCCAGATGTCGAGGTCGACGTCGCCCACGAGCGCGTTCGCCGCGTCCCAACGCATCGGGTTGTAGGTCTTCTCGCTGTCGCGCGTCGCGACGTTGTCCCAGTGGTGCGAGGCGATCTCGGTCTCGAGCGCCACGATGCGGCCGGCACGCTCGGCCGCCTCGTCGAGGCCCGCGAGCGTGAGCATCCTCTCGAGGTAGGTCGCGTACTTCGCGCGGATCTCGGCGAACTTCTCCTCGCGGTAGTACGACTCGTCCGGCAGGCCGAGGCCGCCCTGCTCGACGAAGACGAGGTAGCGCTCGGGCTGGCCCGGGTCGTTGTCGACGAAGATCTGGAAGAAGCCGCTCGACCCGCCGCGCTCGAGGCGGCCGAGGGTCTCAAGCAGGGAGTCGATCGACGTGACCTTCGCGGCCTCGGCGAGCGCCGCCTGGATGGGCTGCGCGCCGAGGGCGTTCACGCGCGCCTCGTCGAGGAAGCTCGCGTACAGGTCGCCGACCTTGCGGGCCTCGGTGCCGGGCTCCGCCGACTGCGATTCGATGATGATGTCGCGCACGGCCTTCTCGGCCTCCTCCGCGAGGAGGTAGAACGAGCCGTAGCGCGCCTTGTCGCTCGGGATCTCGGTCCGTTCGATCCACTTGCCGTTGACGTGGCGGAACAGGTCGTCCTGCGGGCGGATGGAGGAGTCGAGCTCCCCCGCGGTGATTCCTGACGTGAGGCTCATGCCGAAAGCCTAGTTCGGGGCCGTGGGCCGGCGCTCGCGGCGCGTCAGGCGCGGCGGGCGGTCGTGTTGCCGAGCCGCAGCTCGCTCGTGAACGCACGCGGCTCGGGGGTGACTCCCGCGAGCAGCTCGACGACCGCGGCTCCCGCCGCGCGTCCCTTCTCCACGGCCGGCTGCACGAGGGTCGTGAGCTCCCACGGCGCCGCACCCTCGATGCGCACGCCGTCGAAGCCGACGACGCTCAGCTCCTCGGGCACCCGGATGCCCAGCTCCTCGGCGGCGCGCACGACGCCGAGCGCGAGCAGGTCGCTCTGCGCGATGACCGCCGTGGGCCTGCTGCCGCGCAGCAGCTCGCGGCCCGCGATCATCCCCTCCTCCACCGAGCTTCCTGCGGCGACGACCCCTCCCGCGTCGGGGAAGACCTGCCGCGCCCCGCGGATGCGCTCCTTGGCCGTGAAGGCGGTCGAGGCCGCGAGGCGCTCCTCCGTGAGGGCGCCGCGCGCGTGCGAGGGCTCGAGCGGGAGAGTGACGAGGGCGACGTCGGCGTGGCCGAGATCGCGCAGGTGACGGGCGGCGCGCGCCGTCGCATCCGCGTTGTCCAGGTCGATCGAGAGCACGTCGGCCATGGGCTCGGCCTCGATCGCCACGACGGGGATGCCCCGCTGGTGCAAGACCACTACCGCCTTGTCGAGCTGGGTGCTGCAGCCCACGAGCACCACGGCGTCCACGGGGGCGAGCGAGAGCCCGGCGCCGCCGCTGCCGGGCTCGGTGAGCAGGAGCAGCCCGAGCCCCGCAGGACCGAGCTCGTCGGCGAGGCCGTCGAGCATGGCGATGTTCATGGGGTCGCGGAACGCCTCGCGCAGCCTGTCCTCCATGACGACGCCGACGATGCCCGAGCGCCCTCGGCGCAGCGACTGGGCCCGGGGATCCGGCCCGCCGTAGTCGAGCGCGCGAGCGGCCTCGAGCACGCGCGCGCGCGTGGACTCCGACACCGGGCCGGCTCCGCTGAACGCGAGCGACGCCGTCGACGGGGACACACCGGCGCGCGCCGCGACGGCGGCGAGGGTAGGTCTCGCTGGCCTGTCGCTTGCTCCGGCATCCATGGCGCTGTAGCTTAGTCGAATCGAATCGATCGAATCGATTCGACATCGACGTCAAGGAACCTCATGAGCACTGCCGCAGCCCTCACGCGCCCCCAGATCACCGCCTGGCGCAACGCCGTCTTCGCGATATTCGTGCTGCCCGGCATCGCGATCTCGAGCTGGGTCGCGCGCCTGCCCGCCGCGCGCGACGCCCTCGAGGTGGGGCCGGCCCAGGTCGGCTTCCTCATCTTCGGCATCGCCGCGGGCTCGATCGTGGGCCTCGTGGCGTCGAGCCACATCGTCGCGCGCTTCGGCGCCCGCAACACGACCGCCGTGGGCATGATCGTCAACGCCGTGGGCCTCGCGGTCGCGGGCATCGGCGCGACCATGCCGAACTTCGCCGTGGCCTTCGCGGGCCTCCTCATCTTCGGCGCCGCCGCGGGCTGCACGGATGTGGCGATGAACATCTCCGGCGCCGCCAACGAGCGCGCGCTCGGTCGCGCGATCATGCCCGTGTTCCACGCCTTCTTCAGCTTCGGCACCATGCTCGGCGCAGGAATCGGCGCGCTCGCCGAGCTGCTCGCCATCCCCATCGCCGTGCACCTCGCGGTCATGGCCGGGATCATGGTGCTCGGCACGATCCTCGCGCGCCCCTTCCTGCAGGATGAGCACCTCGTGGGCGACGACGGCGAGCCCGCCGACCACGGCTCGTCGACCTGGCGCGACCGGCTCGCCATCTGGAAAGACCCGCGCACGCTGCTCATCGGGGTGCTCGTGCTCGGCGCCGCCTTCGCCGAGGGCTCCGCCAACGACTGGCTCGCGATCGCCATGGTCGACGGCCACGACGTGAGCAACGCGACGGGCGCCCTCGTCTTCGGCATCTTCGTGACGGCCATGACCGTGGGCCGCCTCACGGGCGTGTTCCTGCTCGACAGGTTCGGCCGCGTGCCCGTGCTGCGCGGATCGTTCCTGCTCGCGTCGATCGGCCTGCTCATCGTCATCTTCGTGCCCAACGAGTACGTCGCCATGGGCGGCGCCGTGCTGTGGGGCCTCGGCGCCGCGCTCGGCTTCCCCGTCGGCATGTCCGCGGCGGCCGACGACGCCCGCACCGCCGCCGCGCGCGTGAGCGCCGTCGCGACGATCGGCTACTTCGCGTTCCTCGTCGGACCGCCCGTCATCGGCCTCATCGGCGAGCACACGGGCGTGCTGCACGCCCTGCTCGTCGTGCTCGTGCTCACCGCGATCGGCTCGATCGTGGCGGGCGGCGCGCGCGAGCCCAAGAAGACGTCCGCGGCGCCGGTCGACACATTCGCCGACCCGCAGTCCTAGTCTGAGCGGATGCCCGTCGACAACCCCCTGCCCCGATGACCCGCTGGCGCGCCGCCGTCTTCCTGCTGTTCCTCTTCAACGGCATCGGCACGGGAACCTGGGCCTCGCGCACGCCCGCGATCGCGGACGGCCTCGGCATCGGGGTCATCCACATGGGCGGGCTCATCACGGGGATGCCCATGGGGTCGATCCTCGCGATCCTCGTGTCGAGCCATGTGCTGCACGCGCTCGGGGTGCGGTGGACGATGCGCCTCGCGCTCGGCGTGTCGGCCCTCGGGCTTGCGGGCGTGGGAGTCGCGGCGGGCATCCTCGGCAGCTACCCGCTCACGTTCGCGGCGTTCATCGTCTACGGCTTCGGCAACTCGCTCGCCAACACGGCGCTCAACGTCGAGGCCGCCGAGATCGACCGCGAGGGCTCGCGCACCCTCCTGCCGCTGTTCCACGCGACGTGGTCGATCGGCACGTTCGCGGGCTCGGGCCTCGGCGCCCTTGCCGCGGGCGCCGGGCTCGCCCTCCCCGTGCACCTCGGGATGAGCGCGGCCCTGCTCGTCGTCGGCGCCGCCCTCTTCGTGTCGCTGCTGCCCGCCGTGCAGGTGGACGAGCCGCGCCACGCGCCCACGACGTTCGGGGAGCGCACGCGCGTGTGGCTCGAGCCGCGCACGCTGCTCATCGGCGTCATGGTGCTCGGCGCCGCCTTCACGGAGGGGACCGCGACGAACTGGCTCGCGCTCTCGATGACGGAGGACCGCGCGTTCACGCCGGAGGGGGCCGCGGGCATCCTCGCCCTCTTCACGGGCTCGATGACCGTGGGGCGCATCGCGGGCGGCGGCGCCGTCGACAGGTTCGGCCGAGTCGCCGTGCTGCGCGCGTGCTTCGGGCTCGCGGCGGCGGGGGTGCTCATCGTCGTGCTCGTGCCGTCGGCGGTCGGGATCGGCGCGGGCGTCGTGCTGTGGGGGCTCGGCGCGAGCCTCGGATTCCCGCTCGGTGTGTCGGCCGCGGCCGACGTGCCGCACAACGCCGCGGCGCGCGTGAGCGCCGTCGCCGCCGTCGCGTCGATCGCGTTCCTCTCGGGCCCGTCGATCATCGGCCTGCTCGGCGAGCGCGTGGGCCTGCTCGGCGCGTTCCTGCTCGTCGTCGCGCTGCTCGTCGTGGCGCTGTCGGTGTCGAGCGCCGCGAGGCGGCCCGCCTAGGATCGTCGGGTGCGCCTTGTCATTGCGAAGTGTTCCGTCGACTACGCCGGACGGCTGAGCGCGCACCTGCCCCTCGCGACGCGACTGCTCCTCCTCAAGGCCGACGGCAGCGTGCTCGTGCACAGCGACTCGCTGAGCTACAAGCCGCTCAACTGGATGAGCCCGCCGTGCACGCTCACGGTCATGCAGCCCGACGACGAGCAGGCCGAGGCCGGGGTCGTCGAGCTGTGGCGCGTCGCCCAGGCCAAGACCGCCGACCTGCTCGTGATCTCGATCCACGAGATCCTGCACGATAGCGCCCATGAGCTCGGCATCGATCCGGGGCTGCAGAAGGACGGCGTCGAGGCGCACCTGCAGAAGCTGCTGGCCGAGCAGATCGAGCTGCTCGGCGACGGGCACCGGCTCGTGCGGCGCGAGTACATGACGGCCATCGGGCCCGTCGACATCCTCGCGACCGACGCCGGGGGTGCGAGCGTCGCCGTCGAGATCAAGCGCCGCGGCGACATCGACGGTGTCGAGCAGCTCACGCGCTACCTCGAGCTCATGAACCGCGACCCGCTGCTCGCCCCCGTGACCGGCGTGTTCGCCGCGCAGGAGATCAAGCCGCAGGCGCGCACGCTCGCACAGGACCGCGGGATCCGCTGCCTCCTGCTCGACTACGACGCCATGCGCGGCCTCGACGACGCGGACAGCCGCCTGTTCTAGCCGACGTACGTGTCGAGCGCGTTGTTCGAGAGCGCCGTGAAGGCGAGCGTCAGGGCGCCCACGACGATCTGCACGAGCAGGATCGTCCACGGCAGCCTGAGCGACGCCCCCGCGCGCCTCGCCACGACGAAGACGACGCCGATGACGATGAGGATGAGCCCGAGCGATCCGAAGCCGAACCCGAGCAGCTCCCGCAGGTAGGCGAGGCCGTTCGTGATGTCGACTCCCGCGGGGTTGCCCGAGAAGAGCACGCCCCTCGTGATCGCGCTGACCAGCAGGGGGAAGGGGATGAGCAGGGAGCTCGCAACGGTCGCGAGGCCCTTCATCCGGTCTGTTCGTGACATGGCTTCACGGTAGGGCGGGGTCCAGCCCGCCGCATAGGCTTAGGCGGTGCCCGAGTTCAGCTGTATCCTGTTCGACCTCGACGGGACCATCGTGGACTCCGCCCCCGGGATCACGGCGACTCTCGCCTTCACCTTCGAGAAGCTCGGGCTGCCCATCCCGTCGCCCGCCGAGCTCGTGGCGTACGTCGGGCCGCCCATCCTCGACTCGTTCCGTGACCTCGCGGGCTTCTCGCCCGAGCAGTCGCGGCACGCCCTCGACATCTACCGCGTCGAGTACCTGCGCACGGGCGTCTTCAACGCGACCGTGTACCCGGGCGTCGCGGACGTGCTCAAGCGGATCCGCGAGCACGACGTGCCGCTGTCGCTCGCGACCTCGAAGCCCGAGACGCCCGCGACGCTCGTGCTCGAGCACTACGACCTGCTCAAGTACTTCGACGTCATCACGGGCGCGTCGGACGACGAGAAGCGCAGCGCGAAGGCCGATGTCGTCGCGGAGGCGCTGCGCCGGCTTGCTGAGCGCGACGTCGACATCTCGCGGCCCGTGCTCGTGGGCGACCGCAGCCACGACGTGCACGGCGCGGCTGAGCACGACGTGCCCACGGTGTTCGTGCGCTGGGGCTACGGCTCCCCCGCCGAGGAGGTCGGCGCGATCGCGGTGGTCGACGACGCCGCCGAGCTCACGCGAGTGCTGCTGGCGTAGGGCAGGTCATCCGGGTCGAGCTGTGGTCCTGGCTGCGCACGAACGTGTGGCCGCTCATGGGCTGGCCGCACAGCGGGCACGGCTTCTCGGCCACCGAGGGCAGGGGAGGCTCGTCGAACGGGCCCAGTTGTGCCGGACCCATGAAGGGGAAGAGCGCCCGGTTGAGGCGCTGCCACCATGTCAGTTTGCTCACGAATAGATAGTACACTAACTAAATGACCGACCCCCTCGCCCTCGACCGCCAGGTGTGCTTCGCCCTCGCCGCGGCCTCCCGCAGCGTGATCGGCGTCTACCGGCCGGTGCTCGAACCCCTGGGCCTCACCCATCCCCAGTACCTCGTCATGCTCGCGCTGTGGGAGCGCAGCCCCCGCACCGTGCGCGACATCGGCGAGGCCCTGCACCTCGAGCCCGCGACCCTCTCCCCCCTCCTCAAGCGCCTCGAGGCGGCCGGGCTGCTCACGCGCGCCCGCTCGACGGTCGACGAGCGCGCGCTCGACGTCACCCTCACCGAGGCCGGCACGGCCCTGCGCGAGCAGGCCGAGAAGGTGCCGGGCCGCATCGTCGAGCGGCTGGGGATGCCCGTGGCAGAGCTCGAGGCGATCCGCGACGGGCTCACCCGGTTGCTCGCGGCCTCTAGCGCCTGACCCGCTCCGCCCGACAGTATGGGCGCCATGGGATCAGCGTTGACCACCATCGGACTGCCCGTCGCCCTGGGCATCATCATGTTCGGCCTGGGCCTGAGCCTCACGCCGTCGGACTTCGCGCGCGTCGCGAAGCATCCGAGGGCCGTGATCATCGCCCTCGTGTGCCAGCTGCTCCTGCTGCCGGCGCTGTGCTTCGGGCTCGTGCTGCTGTTCCGGCTACCGCCCGTGCTCGCCGTCGGCATGATGCTGCTCGCCGCCTCCCCCGGCGGCACGACGGCCAACCTCTACAGCCATCTCTTCCGCGGGGATGTCGCGCTCAACATCTCGCTCACCGCCATCAACTCCGTGATCTCGGTGCTCACGCTCCCGTTCCTCGTGAACCTGTCGCTCGCGTACTTCTACCCGGACGCGGGACGCCTCGGCATCGACATCGTCGAGGCGCTCAAGGTGTTCGCGATAGTGCTCGTGCCCGTCGTGATCGGCATGCTCGTGCGCCGGGCGCGTGAGGGCTTCGCCGACCGCATGGACAAGCCCGTGCGCATCGCGTCGATGGTCATCCTCGCCGTCGTCATCGTGGGGGCGGTCGTCTCGAACCTGCGACTCTTCGCGGAGAACATCGGCGCGCTCGCGGGCATCACGGTGCTGTTCTGCGTTCTGTCGCTCAGCATCGGTTTCGCACTCCCCCGCCTCCTGCGGGTGTCACGCCCACAGGCCGTCGCGAGCTCGTTCGAGATCGGCATCCACAACGCGACGCTCGCCATCGTGATCGCCCAGACCATGCTGAACGACATCGAGATGTCGCTGCCGGGAGCGGTCTACGGCGTGCTCATGTTCTTCATCGCGGCGGCGTTCGGCCTCGTGCTCACACGCGTGGGTCAGCGCGCGAGCCTCTCGACCACGGAGCCGTAGAGCCCCGGCAGCATCCGGGCGAGCGGCACGATCGCGGGCCGCGCCGGCGATGTCGCCGCGAGCACGAGCCGGCTCGTGAGCACGCGGAAGTCGCGCGTGACGCGGCGCCACTGCGCGTCGTAGTCGCCCGAGCCGAGCACGTGGTCGACGGCGAGGCGCGCCTGGTCGAACCCGAGCCGCAGCCCCTCCCCCGTTATCGCGTCCACATAGCCGGAGGCATCCCCCACGAGCAGCACTCGCCCCCGCGAGGGAGCGGCGGCCCGCTGCCGGAACGGCCCCGCGCCCTTGAGGGCCGTCGACGACGCCCCGAGATGCGCGAGCACGGGGATCCCGGCCACCGTCTCGTCGAACGACGTGCGCGGCGCCCCCAGCATGGACACGCCCACGAGGTCGGGTGCGAGCGGCGTCACGTAGATCTCGGCGCGCGGCGTCCAGTGGATCTCGATGAGGTCGCTCCACGGCTCCACCGCGAAGTGCCTCGTGATGCCGAACCGGCGACGGGAGCTTGGCGCTCCCCCCTCCAGCCCAGCGAGACGTCGCACCGTCGAGTGCAGGCCGTCGGCACCGAGCAGCCAGGACGCGCGGATGCCCGCGGCGACGACCCCGTCGGCGTCCTGCCCGAGGCTCTCCACGCGGGCGACGACCCGCTCGACGCCCAGCTCCTCGGCGCGCGCCGACAGGGCGGAGTGCAGCACGGTCCGCCGCACCCCGCGCCCCATCCCCGTGCGGAACACGTGGTCCGCCCGGCGGCCCCGCGCGTTGTAGCTCACGCCGCGCAGCGGCATCCCGTCCGGATCGATCCCGAGGCGTGCGAGCAGGGGGACCGCGCCGGGCATGAGCCCCTCCCCGCAGGCCTTGTCGATCACGCCCTCACGAGGTTCGACGACCGCCACCGTGAGCCCCGCGAGCCGCGCCTCGATCGCGCACGCGAGCCCGACGGGGCCGCCGCCCGCGACGAGCACGTCGACGTCGTTCACCCGAGCTCCTTGAGCGCCCTGTTCTCGGTGGGGATGCGGAAGCCCAGCAGCAGCACGGCGTTCAGCACGGTGAAGGCGATCGCCGTGATCCACGCGGTGTGCACGAGCGGGATCGCGATGCCCTCGACGGCCACGATGACGTAGTTGGGGTGCGGCATGAGCCGGTACAGCCCGCGGTCGACGACGCGGCCGGCGCCGGGGACGACGATGACGCGCGTGTTCCACTGCTCCCCGAGGGAGCGGATCACCCACGCCCTGCCCGCCTGGCACAGGAGTGCGAGCGCGAGCATGGGCCAGCCGAGCAGCGGCAAGAACGGGCGCTGCAGCACGACGACCTCGGCGATGCACGCGAGGAGGAGGCCGGTGTGCAGCGCGACCATCCACGGAAAGTGCTTCCGGCCGTACTCGCGGCCGCCGCGCGCCATGGCCGCTGCCGCGTTGCGCGTCGAGACGACGAGCTCGACGATGCGCTCCCCGCCCGTGAGCAGGATGAAGGCGGTGTAGAGGACGACGCTCACTGCCACTCCAGCAGCACGAACTCCGCGCTCACACCCGGGCCGAGGGCGAACAGGAGCCCGCGGGATCCGGCGGGCGGGGCCGCCGTGTCGGCGAGCACGTGCAGCACGGCGGCGGAGGAGAGGTTGCCGACCCTGTCCAGCGTCCGCCACGACGTGCGGAAGGCCTCGTCGGGAACGCCGAGCGCGTGGCCGAAGGCCTCCAGCACGCGCGGGCCGCCGGGATGGGCCACCCAGGTCGTGACATCCTCGAGGCCCATGCCGTTGTCGGCGAGGAAGGCCGCCACCTCCGCGGGGAAGTGCCGCTCGATGACGTCGGCGACGCCCGAGGTCAGCACGATCTCGAAGCCCGTGCCGCCCACGTGCCAGCCGATGACGTCTGTCGTGTCCGGGTAGAACGAGCTGCGGGTGTCGACGATGCGGATGCCCGGCTCCGGCCGATCGTCGCCCACGAGCACGACCGCGGCCGCACCGTCGCCGAAGAGCCCCGTCGCGACGAAGTTGGCGATGGTCTCGTCGTCGCGCTGCAGGGTGAGGGAGCACAGCTCGACGCTCAGGAGCACCCCCACCTCGCGGGGATGCCCGGCCAGGTAGTCGTCGACGCGCGCGAGCCCGGCGGCTCCCGCGACGCAGCCGAGGCCGAACGACGGCATGCGCTTCACGTCGGGCCGCAGCCCGAGCCGGGACACGAGCAGCGCGTCGACCGACGGCGCCGCGATGCCCGTCACCGACGTGAACATGATGAAGTCGACGTCCGGCGGCTCGAGGACCGCCTCGGCGAGCGCCGTGCGCAGGGCCCGCTCGCACAGGTCGGTCGCGACCTCGATGAAGATGTCGTTCGACTCCCGGAAGGTGCCGAGGTCGCGGTAGCGCTCGATGGGCAGCGCGGTGTGCCGGGTGGCGATGCCGCTGGAGGCGTGCATCCTCTCCAGCACAGCGCGCCGGTCGGGCACGTGGGAGATCAGCGGGGCGATCTCACGCGTGATCTCCGACTGCGTGTAGACGTGCGGGGGAAGGACGGGGGCAACCGCCGCTATGCGGGACATTTGCTGACGGTAGCACCGCGCGGGCCGTTCTCCTGAGCGCTTGACTAGCGGCCCGAGCCCCCCAGGTTGCCGCCGGCGGGGATGGGCGTGACCTTGATCGTGAACTCGAGCGGCTGGATGCCGCCATCCTCGTTCGTCATGGTCACCTCGGTCTCGCCGACCTTCTTGGGCGTGAAACCCGGGTTGAACTCGGCGGAGCCGTCGCTGCGGCCCTGCACGAAGGTCGCGACGCTCTCGTCCGCGACCTTCGCGGTGTAGCTGTCGACGGCCAGGTCGCCCGTGTTGATGACGAGCGTGCTGTTGAGCGGCACCTCGACGGTCTGACCCTGGAGATCGTTCGCCGTCACGGTGATGGGCGCGACGACGGGCCCGGATGCACTGCACCCGGCGAGCGCGATGAGCACGGACGCGGCGGCGGCCGCCGACAGGAGCCGAGAGAGTTTCATGCGGCAAGTATGGCGCGCGGAGGATCGCACGTCGATGCTGACACCGCGAGACACAATGACGACGGCTTGAACGAAAGAAGGACGCCCTCTCGGACGTCCTTCGTATCGCGGTGCGCGAGGGGGGACTTGAACCCCCATGCCCTCACGGGCACACGGACCTGAACCGTGCGCGTCTGCCAATTTCGCCACTCGCGCTCACCATCGGCAGCGGGCCGCCGACTGAGCGAGATTACCACAGGTAGTGTTGCCCACCATGGCCCGCTCCCGGGGAGTAGCGCTCAACGCGACCCTCATCGTCATCGCCCAGAGCACGCAGGCGATCGCGATCGGGGCGATCGCCCTCTTCCTGCCGCTCATCCGCTCCGACCTGGGGCTCACGTTCACGCAGGCCGGGCTGCTCGCCGCGGTAGCGACGCTCTCCTACGCGCTCATGCAGGTGCCGGCCGGCGTGCTCGCCGACCGCGTGAGCCCGAAGACCCTCTTCGTCGTCGGCGTCGCCGGGGCGAACGCCCTCGCCATCCTGTTCGCCCTCGCGAACGACTTCGTGCTCATGCTCGTGATCCAGGCGGTCGCGGGCATCTTCCGTGCAGCGATGTTCATCCCGGGCATGCTGCTCATGACGCGCCACTTCTCCGAGAAGCGCCGCGCGACCGCGATGGGCCTCTTCGTGGCCGGCGGGTTCACGTCCAACATCGTCATCAACCTCATCGGCCCGCTCCTCGTGGGGCCCCTCGGGTGGCAGGGCGTCATCGTCGCCTCGTCGGTCGTCGGCCTGCTGTTCGGCGCGGTCCTGTGGTTCGTCGGTGACGACGCACCACACCACGAGGCCGACGCGCCCGCCCCGACACGGTGGGTCTGGCGCACCCCGGCGTGGTGGCTGCTCGGGGTCATCCAGTTCGCGCGGCTGACCGCCGTGAGCGGGTTCGGCCTGTGGCTGCCGGCGTTCCTCATCGACGAGCGGGGCATCCCGCTCGCGAGCGCGGGCCTGATCGTCGCCGTGTCCGCGGCCATCACCGCGCCGTCGAACATCGGCGGGGGCATCCTGTCCGACCGCCTGGGTCGGCCGCTGCTCGTCATCGCCGTGTCGCTCATCGCCCTCACGGCACTGTTCTCGCTCGCGGGGCAGATCGCGAGCATCCCCGTGCTGCTCGTCGTGATGGGCCTCATCGCGGTGTTCATCCAGCTCTACTTCGGCCCGCTGTTCGCGATTCCGCGCCAGCTCTTCGGGCCGGGCCTCGCGGGGCTCAGCTCGGGCTTCGGCAACTTCGTCGCCAACCTCGGCGGCTTCTCCTCCGCGTTCGTGCTGGGAGTGCTCAAGGATGCGACGGGCGACTTCACCGCGGGCTTCTACTACCTCGCTGCCGTCGCGCTCGTGGGCGCCGTCGCGGCCCTCGTGCTGTGGCGGCAGCCTCTTCCAAGGCCCAGCGGCTAACATTCGTCATACCGACACGAGCAATCTTGGGAGAGCTGTGGGCCTGCTGGACAACTTCGAGAAGGGTCTCGAGCGTGCCGTCAACGGCGCCTTCGCGAAGACCTTCAAGAGCGGTCTCCAGCCCGTCGAGATCACCGCGGCGCTGCGCCGGGAGCTCGACACGAAGGCCGCCGTGGTCGCGCGCGACCGCATCCTCGTGCCGAACAAGTTCACCGTGCGGCTCTCGCGCGACGACTTCGACAGGATGACCGGCCTCGGCGCTACCCTCATCGACGAGCTCACCGAGCTCGTGCAGCGGCACGCGGCGGCGCAGCACTACTCGTTCGCGGGCGGGATCTCCATCTCGCTCTCGGAGGACCCGAGCCTCAGCCAGGGCATGATCGAGATCCGCTCCGACAACGTCAAGGGCGCCGTCGCCTGGACGCCCGTGCTCGAGATCAACGGCAAGCGCCACCCGATCCTGCACTCGCGCACCGTGATCGGCCGCGGCAGCGACGCCGACATCACGGTCGACGACACGGGCATCTCCCGCCGCCACGTCGAGATCCTGTGGGACGGCACGCGCGCCCAGGTCAACGACCTCGGCTCGACGAACGGCTCCCTGCTCAACGGCAACCCGGTGGCGAAGGCGCCCCTCCCGCCCGATTCCGTCATCGACATCGGAAGAACCCGTATCGTGTTCCGGGTGCTCGCCCAGTCCGCCGATGTCGACCAGTACGCTGGCAGCTGATGGGTGAGCTCACGCTGGTCGTCCTCCGGATCGCCTTCCTCGCCGTCCTGTGGGCCTTCGTGTTCGCCATCGTCTACGCGCTGCGCTCCGACCTCTTCGGCCAGAAGGTGCGCAGGATGCCCGTGCCGTCCGCCGCCGCCGCGCCCCAGGTCACGGCTCCCGCAGCCCCCGTGGCCCCCGCCCCGAAGGCCGCGGTCTCGCGCCCCCAGCCCGGATCCTCCCGCGACGCGCGCCGCCTCGTCATCACGTCGGGCGCGAAGGAGGGGCTCGAGATCGACCTCCCCGAGGAGCTGCTGACCATCGGCCGCTCCAACGAGTCGGGCCTCGTCATCCGTGACGACTACACCTCCACGCACCACGCTCGGCTGCTGCTGTGGGCCGACGGCTGGGTTATCCAGGACCTAGACTCGACCAACGGCACCTTCCTGGACGGCACTCGCGTCATCGTCCCCACCCAGGTGCCGCTCAACACGCCGGTCAAGATCGGTACGACAAGTTTCGAACTCCGGCGGTAGGTGAATGGCGACTACGGGCAAGAGCGCCGCCGTCTCCCACGTCGGGAAGATCCGCTCCAACAACCAGGACAGCGGATACGCGGGGCGCTACCTGTTCGTCGTGGCCGACGGCATGGGCGGCCACGCCGGCGGTGACGTCGCGTCGGCCATCGCCGTCAAGCGCATCGCGGAGACCGACCGCCAGTTCGCCTCCCCCAACGACGCCGAGTTCGCCCTGCGCTCGGCGCTCCTCGCCGCCAACTCGCTCCTCGCCGAGACGGTCTTCGAGCACGGCGAGCTCACGGGCATGGGCACGACGGTGAGCGGCATCGTGCGCGTCGACGACCACGTCGCCATCGCCCACATCGGCGACTCGCGCATCTACCTCTTCCGCAACGGCGTGCTCGAGCAGATCACCGCGGACCACACCTTCGTGCAGCGGCTCGTCGACAGCGGGCGCATCACGCCCGAGGAGGCGGCCGTGCATCCCCGCCGCTCCGTGCTCATGCGCGTGCTGGGCGACGTGGACGCCTCCCCCGAGATCGACACGACCGTCATGAAGACGCTGCCGGGCGACCGGTGGCTCATCTGCTCCGACGGGCTCAGCAGCTACGTCGCCGAGGAGAAGATCCAGGCCGTACTCGCGGCGATCCCCACGGCACAGGATGCGGCCGAGCGCCTGGTCAAGGAGAGCCTCGACCAGGGCGCCCCCGACAACGTGACCATCGTGCTCGTCGACGTCGACCAGTCCGGCAGCTCGGCGCACGAACCGCCCGTCACCGTCGGCTCCGCCGCGGCGCCCCTCGTGTTCGAGGCGGACGCGGTGCGCCGCCCGCTGCGGCTGCCGAGCCTCCTGCTCCACCCGCTCAAGGCGACCCAGACCGACGACAGCCACTTCGAGCCCGAGTCGGACGAGTACCTCGCGGCGCTCATCCAGGAGGACCGCCGCCGGGCGCGCAAGCGCCGCATCTCGTGGCTCGCGTTCGTGCTCATCGTCGTCGCCGTGATCGTGGCGGCGTGCATCCTCGGCTACCAGTTCACCCAGCGCCACTACTACGTGGGCGAGGTCGACGGCCGGGTCGCGATCTACCAGGGCGTGCAGCAGGACATCGGCCCCATCAAGCTCTCGCACGTCTACCGCACGACGACCATCGACATCACCTCCCTGCCGCCATACAACCAGCAGCAGGTGCGCGACACCATCAACGCCAACAGCCTGCGCGATGCGCAGGACGTCGTGGACAAGCTGACGGATGCCAGCAAACGCTGACGCGACCACGGCGGTCGGAACCCTGTCGACGTTCACGTCGACGATCCGACTCCGCCTGAAAGTGCCCGCCCGACTGCGCAACCTCGAGTTCGTGCTGCTCATCCTCGCGGTCGGCATCGACCTCGGCGCCATCGCCCTCGTGCAGCTCGGCGTCTTCGGCACGATCGGCACGGGGATGCTCGTGCTCTTCGCCCTCGTCGGCCTGCTCATCTTCGGCATGCACTTCGCGCTGCGGGTCGCGGCCCCCGACGCGGATCCGCTCATCCTGCCGATCATCACCGTGCTCAACGGGCTCGGCGTCGCCGAGATCTACCGCATCGACCTCGCCTACGACCTCACAGGCTGGGAGAACGGCGGCGTGCGCCAGCTCGCGTGGACGGCGTTCGCGATCGTCCTCGCCATCGTCGTGCTGCTCGGGGTGCGCAACCACCGCGTGCTGCAGCGGTACCGCTACGTCGCGATGCTCACGGGCATCGTGCTGCTCATCCTGCCCGCCCTGCCGTTCATCGGCAGCGACCTGGGCACGAGCGCCAAGCTGTGGGTCGCGATCGGTCCGTTCTCGTTCCAGCCCGGCGAGCTCGGCAAGGTCGCCCTCGCGATCTTCTTCGCGGGCTACCTCGTGACGGCGCGCGACTCCCTCTCGATGGTCGGCAAGCGGATCCTGGGGATGCGCCTGCCGCGGGCCCGCGACCTCGGCCCCATCCTCGTGGTGTTCGCGGCCTCGATGCTCGTGCTCGTGTTCCAGCGCGACCTCGGCACCGCCCTGCTCTACTTCGGCCTGTTCCTCGTCATGCTCTACGTGGCGACGGGCCGCTCGAGCTGGATCGTGCTCGGCCTCACCCTCTTCGTCGTGGGGGCGTTCACCGCCTCCCGCCTGCTCAGCTACGTCGGCGGCCGCGTCGACGCGTGGCTCAACCCGTTCGACCCCGACATCTACGGGGCGTTCGGCGGCAGCTACCAGCTCGTGCAGGGGCTCTTCGGCCTCGCCGACGGCGGCCTCATCGGCATGGGCCTCGGGCGCGGCAGCCCCGAGATCACCCCGCTCTCGGAGAGCGACTACATCATCTCCGCGCTCGGCGAGGAGCTCGGGCTCGTGGGCCTCTTCGCCATCCTCGGCCTCTACCTGCTGTTCGTGTCGCGCGGGTTCCGCATCGGCTTCGCCGGCCAGGACGACTTCGGCCGCCTGCTCGGCGTCGGGCTCTCGTTCGTCATCGCCCTGCAGGTCTTCGTCGTCATCGGCGGCGTCACCCGGGTCATCCCGCTCACGGGCCTCACGACGCCGTTCCTCGCGGCCGGCGGCTCGTCGCTCGTCGCCAACTGGATGATCGCCGCCCTCCTGCTGCGGCTGTCGGACACCGTGCGCAACCAGCCCCGCCTCGTGGTCGGCGACGACCTGCCGGCCGACCGATTGGTGGTGGGCCAGTGACCAAGGAGCTCAAGCGCGTCAGCGTCGTGGTGCTGCTCATGTTCCTGAGCCTGTTCGTCTCGACGACGGTGATCCAGGCCGTCTCGGCCGACAGCCTCAAGTCGGATGCCCGAAACTCGCGCACCCTCTACGCGAGCTACTCCGCGGAGCGCGGGCCCATCCTCGTCGACGGCGAGCCCATCGCCTACTCGCAGCCGGTCGACGACGACTACAAGTTCCAGCGCGTGTACGCGAACGGGCCGCTGTACGCACCCGTCACCGGGTACCTCACCCTCAACCAGGGCAACACGGGCATCGAGAGCGCGCTCAACGACTACCTCACGGGAACGTCGAACGACCAGTTCTTCGACCAGGTCAACGCGATCCTCACCGGCCAGAGCCCCAAGGGCGCGTCGGTCGAGCTCACGATCGACCCCGTCGTGCAGCAGGCGGCGTACGACGCGCTCGGCGACTACCAGGGCGCGGTCATCGCCATCCGCCCCAAGACGGGTGAGATCATCGCCATGGTGTCGAAGCCCACGTTCGACCCCAACGTGCTCGCCGTGCACGACACCGACCAGGTCATCGCCGCCTACAACCAGCTGCTCGACGACCCGCTCGACCCGCTCATCAACCGCACGCTCGCGGGCGCCCTCGACCCGCCCGGCTCGACGTTCAAGCTCGTCGTCGCCTCGGCGGCGCTCGAGACCGGCAAGTACACGGCCGACAGCGAGTTCCCGAACCCCGCGACGCTCACGCTCCCGGAGACGACGTTCGACATCAGCAACTCCGACGAGGGCACGTGCGGCCCGGGCGAGAACGCCACGATCGCGACCGCGATCCGGCTCTCGTGCAACATCCCGATGGCGGAGCTCGGGCAGCAGCTCGGCTACCGCACGATCCTCGACCAGGCGAACAAGTTCGGCTTCAACGAGTCGATCGACGTTCCCCTGCAGTCCACCGAGAGCTACTACCCGCGGGTGCTCGACGCCCCGCAGACGATGCTGTCGGCGTTCGGCCAGTACACGGTCCGGGCGTCGCCCCTGCAGATGGCCATGGTGTCGATGGCGATCGCGAACGGAGGCACCATCATGAAGCCGAACCTCGTCGAGAGCATCACCTCGTCGAACCTCACGACCATCCAGTCGTTCCAGCCCGAGGTGTACAAGCAGGCGATCAGCCAGCAGACCGCGGCCGCGATGACCCAGATGATGGTCGACGCTGTAGCCAACGGCGCGGCGAGTAATGCCACAATAGACGGGGTTGACGTCGCCGGTAAGACGGGCACAGCACAGAACGACGACAACCCGTACACGCTCTGGTTCACGGGGTTCGCCCCCGCGAACGACCCGGAGGTCGTGGTGGCGGTTGTAGTGCAAAACGGAGGCGGTCTCGGCCAAGACGGCACCTCGAGTGGCATCTCGGCTCCGATCGGCAGGAAAGTACTTGAGGCGGTGCTAGGCAGATGAGACCCTCCAGTGGCCTCACGTTCGGGGGCAGGTACCAGCTCTCCAGTCGCGTCGCGATCGGCGGCATGGGCGAGGTGTGGCAGGCCACAGACCTCGTCATCGGGCGCACGGTCGCCATCAAGATCCTCAAAGACGAGTACCTCGGCGATCCGGGATTCCTCGAGCGCTTCCGCGCCGAGGCGCGCCACGCGGCACTCGTCAACCACGAGGGCATCGCCAACGTCTTCGACTACGGCGAGGAGGACGGCAGCGCGTACCTCGTCATGGAGCTCGTCCCGGGCGAGGCCCTGAGCTCGGTGCTCGAGCGGGAGCGCCAGCTGCCCGCCGACCGCGTGCTCGACATCGTCTCGCAGACCGCCATGGCGCTGCAGGCCGCGCACGCCGCGGGCCTCGTGCACCGGGACATCAAGCCCGGCAACCTGCTCATCACGCCCGACGGCCGGGTCAAGATCACCGACTTCGGCATCGCGCGCATCGCCGACCAGGTGCCCCTCACGGCCACCGGGCAGGTCATGGGCACCGTGCAGTACCTCTCGCCCGAGCAGGCGAGCGGGCATCCTGCCTCGCCCTCCACCGACATCTACTCGCTCGGCATCGTCGCGTACGAGGCACTCGCGGGCCGCCGCCCGTTCACGGGCGAGTCGCAGGTCGCCATCGCGATGGCGCAGATCAACGAGACGCCGCCCGAGCTTCCCACGACCGTGCCCGAGCCCGTGCGCAACCTCGTGTACGCGTGCATCGCGAAGAACCCCGCCGACCGTCCGGCGTCGGCCGCGCACCTCGCGCGGGCCGCGCAGGCGCTGCGGCGCGGGGACGTCGAGGCCGCGGCCGCGGCGGTGCCGGGCATCCTCGGTGCGGGCCATGCCGCGACGATCGGGCCGAACTACGGGCAGAACACCCAGGTCACGCGCGTGCTCCCCGCCAACGGACCGGTCGCGACGCCCGCCCTCCCGACCGACACGAAGCGCCGCAACCCGTGGACCTGGCCGCTCGTCGCCCTCGTCTCGCTGCTCGCGGTCGTGCTCATCGGCACGATCATCGCGCTCGTCGTGATCCCCACGAGCACCCCGTCGGGCGAGGAGACGCAGACGCCGCCCGCGACGTCGAGCCAGCCGACCCCCTCGACCACGCCCACGGGCACCGACCGGGTCAAGCTCGACGACACCGAGATCATCGGCCGCACACAGGATGTCGTCGCGCAGTACCTCTCCGACCTCAAGCTCAACCTCGACGCCCGCGTCGGGACCGTCGCCCCGAGCGAAGACCAGGAGGGGCTCGCCTACAGCGTCAACCCCAAGGGCAACGTGCGCGTCGGCGAGACGATCACCGTCTCGTTCTACGCGGAGATCCCGCCGCCCGCCGAGGCGACGAAGCCCGGTGCGATGACCGCGTCGGCGGGTCCGTACACCGTGGGCGGCACCGTCACGTTCAGCTGGCCCGCCGGCTACAACGGATGCCCCGCGGGCCAGAGCCTCACGGGCTTCAGCGTGCAGGTGCAGAACGGCACGTTCGCGAGCGGCAACGCCAACCGCGGACCGAGCGAGACGTCGGTCGACATCGTGCTCACGGGCCCGGCGGGAACGCCGACGAACGTGCGCTACTCGGCCCTCTGCTCGTCCGTGGAGTCGCCCCAGTCCGACGTCACCAGCGTCACACCGTAGGCCCCAGCCTCACCGGCTACACTGGCTGAGGTATTGTCGGCCCGGCGTGCCGTCGGTAAGGGGTGGATTCTCGTGGTCGAAGGCGTTGCGAACGGAGTGCGCCAGCTCGCTGGGCGCTACCAGATCGGTGAACTCATCGGCCGCGGCGGCATGGCAGACGTGCATGTCGGCCAGGACAACCGCCTGGGCCGCCGCGTCGCCATCAAGCTGCTGAAGCCGTCGCTCGCCGAAGATCCCGCCTTCCGCACGCGCTTCCGCCGCGAGGCGCAGGATGCGGCCAAGATGGCGCACCCCACGATCGTGCGCATCTTCGACGCCGGCGAGGAGACCGTGCGCGACGCCAACGGCCACGAGAGCCTCGTGCCGTTCATCGTCATGGAGTACGTCGACGGTCGTCTGCTGAAAGACATCGTCGCCGAAGGCCCGCTCGAGCCCGCCGAGGCCTGCCGCATCATCGAGCAGGTGCTCACTGCCCTCGAGTACTCGCACCGCGCCGGCGTCGTGCACCGCGACATCAAGCCCGGCAACATCATGATCGCGAGCAACGGCCAGGTGAAGGTCATGGACTTCGGCATCGCACGCGCCGTCTCCGACTCGCAGGCCACGATCGCCGAGACGAGCGCCATCGTCGGCACCGCATCGTACTTCTCCCCGGAGCAGGCGCGCGGCGAGACCGTGGATGCCCGCACCGACCTGTACTCGACGGGCATCGTGCTGTTCGAGCTCCTCACCGGCCGGGCCCCGTTCCGCGGCGACAACCCCGTGGCCGTCGCCTACCAGCACGTGAACTCCGAGGCCGTGCCGCCGAGCTCGCTCAACCCCAAGGTCTCCCCCGCGCTCGACGCCGTGGTGCTGCGCGCCCTCTCGAAGGACAGGTTCGAGCGCTACCAGAGCGCCAGCGAGTTCCGCGAGGATGTCGAGGCCGCGGCCGCGGGCTCCGTGCCCGCGCGCAAGCAGGTCGCCGTCAACGACTTCAACGCCACCCTCTTCGGCGTCAACCCGAGCTCCGTCGCGGGTTCGGAGGCCGCGCTGCGCCAGCTGACCGTCGACGAGGACGAGCGCCTCGTCCGCACCCAGAGCCGTCCGCCCGTCGCCTGGATCTGGGCCGGCATCGCCAGCATGGTCGTCATCATCGTGGCCGTCGTGTTCTGGACGTTCAACCTCCAGCCCGCGCAGCTCGCCCCCAACGTCTCGACCGAGGTCCCTGCCGTCGCTGGCCAGCCGTTCGACGAGGCGTCCGCCGCGCTCGAGGACGCCAAGCTCGTCGTCCAGCGCGTCGACGAGTCGAGCACGACGATCGCCGAGGGCCTCGTCATCCGCACCGATCCCGACGCCGGCACCAAGGTCGCCCCGAACTTCACGGTCAAGGTCGTCGTCTCGTCGGGCCAGGTCGCCATCGCGGTCCCCGATGTCACGCGCATGTCCGAGGCCGACGCGATCGCCACGATCGAGGGTGCCAAGCTCAAGTACGGCGTCTCGACCCAGAGCTACTCCCCCGACCTCGCGCAGGGCGTCGTCATCAGCTCCGACCCCGCCGCGGGCGCGACCGTCATCGGCGGCAAGAAGATCCACGAGGGCGACACCATCAACCTCGTGATCTCGAACGGGCTCGTGAGCGTGCCGGACGTGACCGGGCAGGCGATCGCCGCCGCGAACTCCGCGCTCAGCCCGCTGCAGCTCAACGTCAAGGTCACCGTCGACATGAGCTGCACGGGGGGAACCGTCGCGTCGCAGTCGATCGTGGGCGACCAGCCTCAGAAGTCGACGATCACCCTGAGCTACTGCGGCGGGTAGCGCGGCCGGCTAGAGCCGAACGAGGGGCGTGAGGCCCTTGGCCGTCTCGGCGGCCTCGGGCAGGCCCGCCACGGCGAGCCAATTGCCGAGCATGCGGTAGCCGCCCTCGGTGAGCACCGACTCCGGGTGGAACTGCACGCCGTAGAGCGGGGCATCTTGGTGGCGCAGCCCCATGATGACGCCGCCCTGAGTGCGCGAGGTGACGACGAGCTCGTCGGGAACCGTGCCGTCGACGACCGCGAGCGAGTGGTAGCGCGTGGCGGTGAAGGGCTGCGGCACGCCGTCGTAGAACGGGCTGTCGTCGTGCTCGATGAGCGAGGTCTTGCCGTGCATGAGCTCCTCGGCGTGGGTGACCGTGGCGCCGAGCGCCTCGGCGATCGCCTGGTGGCCGAGGCACACCCCGAGAAGCGGCTGGCCCGACGCGAGGGCTGCGCGCACGATCGGGATGCTCACACCCGCGCCCGCGGGAGTGCCCGGGCCGGGGGAGAGGAGCACGGCGTCGTACTCCGCGATCGTCGCGGCGGCCGCATCCTCGGAGAAGGCGTCGTTGCGCACGACCGTCGTCTCGGCCCCGAGCTGGAGCAGGTAGCCGTTGAGCGTGTAGACGAAGCTGTCGTAGTTGTCGACGACGAGGATGCGGGTCATGGGTTCTCCACCGTCACGTCCTGCGGGGTGACGAACTGGTCGACGTACGGGAACACCCAGAGTACAAGGGCCGTCACGATGGCCGCGACGAGCACGAGCACGATGATGAGCCGCACCCACCACGGTCCGGGAAGGATCCTCCACAGCGCGCCGTACATCAGCTCGACGCTCCCGCTATCGCCGCGATCTCGGCGGGCGCGCCGCCCGCGCGCGGGAACCACGTGTCGTACACGCCGTAGACGACGATGCGCTCGGAGGCCGTGTAGACGGGGTTGCAGCTCGTGAGGGTGAGGATGCGGTCGGTCGGGGTCACACCGGGAGCCTGCGGCACGGGCGCGAGCACGCCGACGCCCGTGGGCTGCACGTACTCGAGGCTGCGCACGAGGTAGCGGTACCAGCCGGCCTCGGTCTCGATGTAGACCGCGTCGCCGATCTGCAGCTTGTCGATGTCGAAGAAGGGCGAGCCGTGGCCCGTGCGGTGCGCGGCGAACGCGGCGTTGCCCACGGCGCCCGGCATGGCCGTGCCGGGGTAGTGGCCCACCCCGTAGCGCAGCACGTCGTCGACGCCGATGCCCTCGGCGATCGGGCGGATGTAGTCGGCGCCGAAGCGCGGGATGATCATGTTGCCGAACTGCTCGGCGTTGCCGGGGGCGGTGCCGACGACCGGGGGCCCGGGCTCCGGCCGCTCGCTCGTCGCCGTCACGGGTGCTTGGCCGCGGTTCCACCCCTGGCTCAGCGCCGTCGACTCGTCCTTCTGGGCGTTGCCGTCGATGAGGTTGCCGAGCCAGACCTGCCAGCCGAGGAACATCAGCACGAGCACGCCCGCGGTGATGAAGAGTTCGCCGAGGATGCCGACGACGCTCACGCGCCGCCGAGGTGCGCGCCGCGCGCGCTCCCGTTCCACGACCATAGGGTCGATTGTAGGCCGTGGAGGGCCTCAACCCCTCCCCCCGAACGCGGCGGACCAGCCCCCTCCAAGGCGTTCACGCTAGTATCGTCGCCATGGCCCGTACGTCTTCACGCACCAAGACCAAGATCGACCGCACCGCCGAGACCCGCTCGGGGGAGCAGGCTCCCAACGCCGTCTGGTTCAAGCCCGTCATGTTCGGCTTCATGCTGCTCGGGCTCGTGTGGATCATCGTCTTCTACGTGAGCGGCAGCACGCTGCCGATCCCGTCGCTCGGCTCGTGGAACATCCTCATCGGCTTCGGCATCATGTTCATCGGCTTCCTGATGACCACGCGGTGGCGCTGAGCCCGAACTACACGGGTGTAGTTATACCCACTGTGGATAGGGCTGTGGATAACTTCACGCTCGGCTGACGGCCAGCAGCACGACTCCCACGGCGGTGAGCGCCACGAGCACCGCCACCACGAGGCCCACGAACACGATCTGCTGCGTGCGCTGGTCGCGCCGGCGTGTGCGCAGGTAGACGAGCGCGACCGCGGCGCCGGCGATGAGCCCGCCCACGTGCGCCTGCCAGGCGATGTTGGTGCCGGGCAGGAACCCCACGACGAGGTTGATCCCGATCACGACGAGCAGCTGGGTGGTGTTCCCGCCGAAGTTGCGCTGGATGATGAAGAACGCGCCGAGGAGGCCGAAGATCGCGCCCGAAGCGCCCAGCACGGGAGTGCCGGGCGCGATGAGCAGCACGGCGACCGATCCGCCGAAGCCGCTCACGAGGTAGAGCACCAGGAACCGCCAGTGTCCGACGAGCCTCTCGAGGAGGGGGCCGAAGAGGAACAGCGAGAGCATGTTGAGGCCGATGTGCAGCAGGGACCCGGGGGAGTGCACAAACAGCGACGTGATCATGCGCCACGGCTGGCTCGTCGTGATCGGGGGATAGTAGAGCAGCAGCTGAGTGACGACGCTCCCGGGCAGGATCTGCAGCACGTAGATGATCACGCACAGCGCCATGATCGCCCACGTCACGCGGGGCGCGTCGGACCCCGCGAAGCGCGCGAACGGGTTCGCCCGGCGCACGCGCGGGGCCGATGCGCGCGCCTCGCGCACGCACTCCGGGCAGTGCACGCCCACGGCGGCCTGCGTCTGGCACTGCGGGCAGATGGTGCGCCCGCAGCGCTGGCACAGGATGTAGCTCTGGCGGTCAGGATGCCGGTAGCAGAAGTTGGCCGACGATCCCGGCGCGCTCGTCACCGAGGATCAGACCTCGTCGATGGTGACGCTCTCGATCACCACATCCTTGAGGGGCTTGTCGCGGCCGTCGGTGTCGACCGCCTCGATCGCGTCCACGACGCGCTTCGACTCCTCGTCGGCGACGACGCCGAAGATGGTGTGCTTGCCCTGCAGCCACGGGGTCGGAACCGTCGTGATGAAGAACTGCGAGCCGTTGGTGCCCTTGCCGCCGCGGATGCCCGCGTTGGCCATGGCGAGCACGTAGGGCTCGTTGAAGTTGAGTTCGCCGTGGATCTCGTCGTCGAACTCGTAGCCCGGTCCGCCGATGCCCTGGCCGAGCGGGTCGCCGCCCTGGAGCATGAACTGCTTGATGATGCGGTGGAACACGACGCCGTCGTACAGCGGGTCGGTCGAGGTCTTGCCCGTCGCCGGGTGAGTCCACTCCTTGGTGCCCGACGCGAGGCCGGTGAAGTTCGCAACGGTCTTCGGGGCGTGGTTGCCGAAGAGGTTGAGCTTGATGGTGCCGTAGTTGGTCTTCATGGTCGCGACAGCGGTATGCATACGCCAAGCGTACCGTTAGCACCCTGCCAGCCCACTGGCAATGCTTTCGCCCGGATGCGGCTGCCGTGCCAGTATGGGACTCTCGGATCGATTCCCCACTGGAGGTTTCCCCATGGCACTATCGCGCAAGCGCCGGAAAGAGCTCAACAGGCTGAAGGGCCAGGCTGAGCACCTGTGGGAGGACCAGAAGGAGCTGCTCGACCACGCATCGCGCGTCGTGCGAGACGCGAGCCGCCAGGCCGCGAACTACGCCCGCGAAGAAGTCGGCCCCCGCGTGCGCGACACCTTCGAGGACACCGTGCGCCCCGCCGTCAACCAGGGCTTCCGCACCGCGCGCTCGGCCGCCGAGACCGGGCGCGAGCGTCTCGTCGGTGACGTGCTCCCCGCCATGACGTCCGCCCTCGGAACGGCCCTCGCCGCGATCGAGGTCGCCAAGAACCGCCAGGTGCGCGAGGCCATCGGTCGCGCCACCCGCATCGGCACCGACATCGGCACGAACGTCGGCATCATCAAGCCCAAGCCGGCCGGCCCCGGTCGGTACATCCTCATCGGAGTCGGTGTCGTCGCCTTCGCCGCCGTCGCCTACGCGGCGTGGCAGACCCTGCGCGCCGACGACGACCTGTGGATCGACGACGAGCCGGAGACGCCGCTGGCCGACGAGGCCTAGTCTCGGTTTCACGTGGAACGCCGGTCCTTCGGGGCCGGCGTTCTCGCGTTGGGGGAAATAGGGGAATCGACGCCCCACCAGGGCCGCCAGAATTGCGCGGTTGTTCGTGGGCGAGTCCTGCTCGCACGGCGACATTCTGGACTGCGCCGGCGGGGACCCCCGGGGTTCGCTTCGCAGCTAGGCTCCACAAACGAGAGAACGCCGGGTTAAACGCCGAACGCCGCCAAGACCTGGCGGCGTTCTCTCGTTTGTGGAGCCTAGGGGAATCGAACCCCTGACCTCCTGCTTGCAAAGCAGGCGCTCTACCAATTGAGCTAAGGCCCCATGGCCTTCGTACAAGTGTTAAGGAACCTCTTGTGGAAGTTCCAGTGGGGATACGAGGACTTGAACCTCGGACCTCTTCGTTATCAGCGAAGCGCTCTAACCGCCTGAGCTATATCCCCTGGGGACCCGTAAGAACTTACCTTATCGAGTCCGGTTTGGCGTAATCGCCTAGTTGTTGGTGAAGCCCACGAGCAGGCCGCCCGTGAGGCGCACGCTGAAGTTGTAGAGCATGCTCGCGATCGCGCCGAGCGCGGTGCCCACCACGATATTGAGGATCGCGATGATGAACGAGAACAGCGCGACGGTGCCGAGGGAGAAGGTTCCCGTGACACTGAACTTCGGGTCGCCCAGCACGTCGACGAGGATGTCGTTGAGGCTGCCGAAGATGCCCGTCGAGTTGAGCACGATCCACACGAGGATCGACGCCACGATGAGCACGATCCCGAGCGAGGTGGCGACGAGGAACGACAGCTTCACGGCCGACCAGAAGTCGACATACACGAGCTTGAGCCTCACCTGCTTGACAGCTACCTGCCGCTGGTTCTTCCTCTGGAGCTTCTCGGCGACACTACTCATCTACTGACTCGTCCTTCCCAGAGGACTCGAGGTCGTCCTGTCCTGCAGGCTCGTCGAGTTCCTGACTCTCCACATTACGTTCACTGTTCCTGGCGATCGCGATGATCTTGTCGTCCTCGGCGAACCGGGCGAACACCACACCCATCGTGTCACGACCCTTGGCCGGGACCTCAGCGACAGACGAGCGTACCACCTTGCCGCTGGCAAGAACCACGAGCACCTCGTCCTCCTCGTCGACGATGAGGGCTCCGGCGAGGATGCCCCTGTCGTCGTTGAGCTTGGCGACCTTGATGCCGAGCCCGCCGCGGTTCTGGGCGCGGTACTGCTCGACCGACGTGCGCTTGGCGTAGCCGCCCTCGGTCACGATGAACACGAAGCCGGAGTCGGTCACGACGCTCGCGGAGAGCAGCGTGTCATCCTCGCGGAAGTCCATGCCCTTCACACCCGAGGTCGACCTGCCCATGGGGCGCATCGCCGAGTCGGAGGCGAGGAAGCGGATCGACTGGCCCTTGCGGGAGACGAGCAGCACCTCGGACTCGTTCTCGACGAGCATCGCGGAGACGACCTCGTCGTCCTCGCGCAGGTTGATCGCGATGATGCCGCCGGTGCGGTTCGTGTCGTACTCCGTGAGCGCGGTCTTCTTGACGAGGCCGCCGCGCGTGGCGAGCACGAGGTAGGTCGCCGCCTGGTAGTCGCGGATGTCGAGGATCTGCGCGATCTCCTCGCCCGGCTGCATCGCGAGCAGGTTCGCGACGTGCTGGCCCTTGGCGTCGCGGCCGGCCTCCTGCAGCTCGTACGCCTTCGCACGGTAGACACGGCCCGTGTTCGTGAAGAACAGGAGCCAGTGGTGGGTGGTCGTCACGAAGAAGTGGTCGACGACGTCATCCGCGCGCAGCTGTGCACCGCGCACGCCCTTTCCGCCGCGGTGCTGGCTGCGGTAGTTGTCGCTGCGCGTGCGCTTGATGTAGCCGCCGCGCGTGACGGTGACGACCATCTCCTCCTCGGGGATGAGGTCTTCGACGCTCATGTCGCCGTCGAAGCCGAACATGATCTCGGTGCGGCGGTCGTCGCCGTACTTGGCGATGAGCTCGGTGAGCTCCTCGCTCACGATGTTCCGCTGGCGCACGGGGTCGGCGAGGATCGCCTGGTACTCGGCGATCTCGAGCTCGATCTCGGCGAGCTCGTCGTTGATCTTCTGGCGCTCGAGGGCCGCGAGGCGGCGCAGCTGGAGGTCGAGGATGGCACGCGCCTGGATGTCGTCGATCTTCAGCAGCGACATGAGGCCCTCGCGAGCCTCCTCCACGGTGGGGGAGCGGCGGATGAGGGCGATGACCTCGTCGAGCGCGTCGAGCGCCTTGACGTATCCACGCAGGATGTGGGCGCGCTCCTCCGCCTTGCGCAGGCGGAACCGCGTGCGACGCACGATGACGTCGATCTGGTGCTCCGCCCACGCCGTGATGAACCCGTCGAGGGAGAGGGTGCGCGGGATGCCGTCGACGATCGCGAGCATGTTCGCGCCGAAGTTCTCCTGCAGCTGCGTGTGCTTGTAGAGGTTGTTGAGCACGACCTTCGCGACGGCGTCGCGCTTGAGCACGATGACGAGGCGCTGGCCCGTGCGGCCCGAGGTCTCGTCGCGGATGTCGGCGATGCCCGAGAGCTTGCCCTCCTTGACGAGGTCGGCGATCTTGAGCGCGAGGTTGTCGGGGTTCACCTGGTACGGCAGCTCGGTGACGACGAGGCACGTGCGGCCCTGCAGCTCCTCGACCTCGACGACGGCGCGCATCGTGATCGAGCCGCGGCCCGTGCGGTAGGCATCCTGGATGCCCTTGATGCCGAGGATCTGCGCGCCCGTGGGGAAGTCGGGGCCCTTGACGCGCTGGATGAGCGCCTCGAGCAGCTCCTCCCGCGACGCGTCCGGGTTGGCCAGGTGCCAGAGCGCGGCCTCGCCCACCTCGCGCAGGTTGTGCGGCGGGATGTTCGTGGCCATGCCGACCGCGATGCCGACCGAGCCGTTGACGAGCAGGTTGGGGAACCGGCTCGGGAGCACGGTCGGCTCCTGCGTGCGACCGTCGTAGTTGTCCTGGAAGTCGACGGTCTCTTCCTCGATGTCGCGCACCATCTCCATGGCGAGCGGGGCCATCTTGGTCTCCGTGTAGCGGTGGGCGGCAGCGCCGTCGTTCCCGGGAGAGCCGAAGTTCCCCTGCCCGAGCGCGAGCGGATAGCGCAGGCTCCACGGCTGCACGAGTCGCACGAGCGCGTCGTACACCGACGAGTCGCCGTGCGGGTGGAACTGGCCCATGACATCGCCGATGACGCGCGTGCACTTGGAGAATCCCTTGTCGGGACGGTAGCCGCCGTCGTACATCGCGTAGATCACACGGCGGTGCACGGGCTTGAGGCCGTCGCGCACCTCGGGGAGCGCTCGGCCCACGATGACGCTCATCGCGTAGTCGAGGTACGAGCGCTGCATCTCGAGCTGCAGGTCTACCTGCGCGATCTTGTCGTGCGCGGCGTCGACGGGCCGGTCTTCGAACGTGGGCTCGTCGGGTTCTGTGATGTCAGCCATGCGTAGTCCTTAGATGTCCAGGAAGCGAACGTCTTTGGCGTTCTTCTGGATGAAGCTGCGGCGGGACTCCACGTCCTCGCCCATGAGCGTCGAGAAGATCTCGTCGGCCGCGGCCGCGTCGTCGAGCGTCACCTGGAGCAGCGTGCGCGTGGCCGGATCCATGGTGGTCTCCCACAGCTCCTTGTAGTCCATCTCGCCGAGGCCCTTGTAGCGCTGGATGCCGTTCTCCTTGGGCAGCTTCTTGCCCGCGGCGAGTCCCATCTCCACGAACTGGTCGCGCTCGCGGTCGCTGTAGACGTAGTCGTGCTGCGCGTTGCTCCACTTGAGGCGGTAGAGCGGCGGTTGCGCGAGGTACACGTAGCCGAGGTCGATGAGCGGACGCATGTAGCGGAACAGCAGGGTGAGCAGCAGCGTCGTGATGTGCTGGCCGTCGACGTCGGCGTCGGCCATGAGGATGATCTTGTGGTACCTGGCCTTGTCGGGGTCGAAGTCCTCGCCCACCCCGGCGCCGAACGCCGTGATCATCGACTGCACCTCGTTGTTGCCGAGGGCGCGGTCGAGGCGCGCCTTCTCGACGTTGAGGATCTTGCCGCGCAGCGGGAGGATCGCCTGGAACTCGGGGTTGCGGCCCTGCACGGCGGAGCCGCCGGCCGAGTCGCCCTCGACCATGAAGATCTCCGACAGCACCGGATCCTTGCTCGAGCAGTCGCGCAGCTTGCCGGGCATGCCGCTCGACTCGAGGAGCCCCTTGCGCCGGGTCTGCTCGCGGGCCTTGCGCGCGGCGATGCGCGCCTGCGACGCCTGGATGGCCTTGCGGATGATGTCGCGGGCCTGGGTGGGGTTGCGGTCGAACCAGTCGCCGAGCTGCTGGCCCGCGATGCGCTGCACGAAGGCCTTCGCCTCGGTGTTGCCGAGTTTGGTCTTGGTCTGGCCCTCGAACTGCGGCTCGCCGAGCTTCACCGAGATGACGGCCGTGAGGCCTTCGCGCACGTCATCGCCGGAGAGGTTCTCGTCCTTCTCCTTGATGATGTTCTTCTCGCGCGCGTAGCGGTTGACGAGCGTCGTGAGCGCGGCGCGGAAGCCCTCTTCGTGGGTGCCGCCCTCGTGGGTGTTGATCGTGTTCGCGTAGGTGTGGACGCTCTCGGTGTAGCCGTTGGTCCACTGCATCGCGACTTCGAGCGAGATCTTCTTCTCGGTGTCCTCGGCCTCGAACGCGATGACCTCGGGGTGGATGAGGTCGTTCTTCTTCGCCTTGTTGAGGTACTCGACGTAGTCGGTGAGACCGCGCTCGTACATGTAGCTGTCGCTCACCTCCTCCTCAGCGCGCTCGTCGGTGAGGGTGATGCGTAGGCCTTTGTTGAGGAAGGCCATCTGCTGGAAGCGCGCGCGCAGCGTCTCGTAGTCGAACTCGACGGTCTCGAAGATGTCGGCATTCGGGTAGAAGGTCTGCTGGGTGCCGGTCTCCTCCGTGGCCTCGCCCTTCGCGAGCGGGGCCTCGGGCACGCCGTTCTGGAAGCTGATGCGCCACACGTGGCCCTGGCGGCGCACCTCGGTGTCGACCTCGCGCGAGAGCGCGTTGACCACGGAGATGCCGACGCCGTGCAGGCCGCCCGAGACGGCGTAGCCGCCGCCTCCGAACTTTCCGCCGGCGTGCAGGATCGTCATGACGACCTCGACCGACGACTTGTTCTCCTGCTTGTTCAGGTCGACCGGGATGCCACGGCCGTTGTCGCGCACGCGCAGGCCGCCGTCCTTGCGGATCCAGACGTCGATGGTGTCGCAGAAACCGGCGAGGGCCTCGTCGACGGAGTTGTCGACGACCTCGTAGACGAGGTGGTGGAGACCGCGGGGCCCGGTCGATCCGATGTACATGCCGGGGCGCTTGCGCACCGCCTCGAGTCCCTCGAGGATCTGGATCTGGTCGGCGCCGTAGTTGTCGGGGGCGACATGACCGTTGGAGATGGGACCGTGGGCCGAGCTGTCATCCGCGGGTGTCTCGTCGGGCAGCTCGTTCTCGGGGGCAGCGGTCATGTGAAGTTGGGCTCCTACCTGGGTCTCTGCCATCCGGGGCGGATACTCCACGAGGGAGGGGCAACCCGACGGCTCTGTCTATCCTACCAAAACGGGCGCTTCGCAGGCCGGAATTCGGCGTTCTGGGGAGTTTTCCGGCGCCCGGTGACCTAATTTGCCCCGCTACCCGTAGGTATCGCGTGGTCCGCGGCCTGGAATCGATCTGGGGCCGCGTTTCCAGGAGGGGGCGTTGGGTCCCTCAAAACGCACCGACTCGATCCCCGCGTCGGGATAGCGCTGGGCGATGGTCGTCGTGACCTGCGACCGCATGAGCCGCAACTGCGTCGCCCAGGCCGTGGAGTCGCAGCGCACGGCGAGCACGCCGCCCTCGATGCCCACCGGCTCGGAGTGCTCCGCGGTCTCCTCGCCCACGATCGACGCCCACGACGAGAGCAGCTCCGACTTCGCGAGCGAGGAGGTCCAGCCCATGCGCACCGCGAGCCCGTCGATGACGTCGCCGAGGCCGTGCGGGTCGCGGCCGGGGGAGAAGGGCGTGCTCGCGCCCTCCTTCTTCGTCTTGCGCTTGCGCGCGGTCGCCGAGCGGCTCGTCGGATCGCCGAACACCTGTCGCAGCCGCAGGTACACGGCGACGTGCTCGTCGCGCTCCACGCCGTCGTCACTCATCGTCGACCACCGCGCCCGCGCGGATCCGCACGATGTTCGACGCGAGCTCATCGGGCACGTCCCCGAACACCGCCGCAGTGATGAGCACCTGTTCGTAGTCACCCACCGCCGCCGCGAGGCGGCCGCGCCGAGATTCGTCGAGCTCCGCGAAGACGTCGTCGAGGATGAGCACGGGGTCGCCCGTGCTCGCCTCGCGGCGCAGCACCTCGGCCGACGCGAGCTTCAACGAGAGCGCGAACGACCAGGATTCGCCGTGGCTCGCGTACCCGCGGGCCGGCAGGGCGTTGAGCTCGAGCACGAGGTCGTCGCGATGGGGTCCTGCGAGGGTGACCCCGCGGTCGAGCTCGGCGCGCCGGAGGCGCGCGAGCGCGGCGCGGAACCCGTCGGCGACGGCGGACTGCTCGAGGGGTCCCGAGCGGTTGGCGTCGGCATCCTCGACCTCGTCGTCTGTCGAGGAGGAGAAGATGCTGAGCCGGCTGGAGAGCCGCGCGGCATGGTCCGCGCCCGCGATCGCGCCGTAGGCGCGCGTGACCTCGGGGCTCAGCTCGTCGACGAGCCAGCTGCGGGCGATGATGATCTCGGAGCCGAGGGTGACGAGGCGCTCGTCCCAGATGTCGAGGGTCGAGAGGTCGCCGCGCGCGTTGCGGGCGGTCTTGAGGAGGGTGTTGCGCTGCCGCAGCACGCGCTCGTAGTCCGCGACCACCGAGCTCATGCGCGGGGTGCGCAGGATGAGCAGCTCGTCGAGGAAGCGGCGGCGGCCCGAGGGCTCCCCGCGCACGAGGGCGAGATCCTCGGGGGCGAACAGCACGCTCGAGAAGTAGCGCGGCAGCTCGCGCGTCTTGATGGGAGAGCGGTTGACCTGCGCGCGATTCGGCCCCGTGCGGTTGAGCTGCACCTCGGCCAGGATCTCCCTCTCGCCGGAGGCGAGTCGCGCACGGACGATCGCCGACTCCTGGCCGGCCCGGATCATGGCGTGGTCGACAGACACGCGGTGCGACCCGAGCGTGCTCAGATACCCGAGCGACTCGACGAGGTTGGTCTTGCCCTGCCCGTTGCTGCCCACGAACAGGTTCGCGCCGGGATGGAGCGCGACGTCGAGGTGCTCGTAGTTGCGGAAGTCGGTGAGGCTGAGGTGGGTGACGATCACGGGGTCGTGCGCTCAGCTCTTTCGGACGGCGTGGCCACCAAACTGGTTGCGAAGGGCGGCGACGGCCTTCATCGACGGGGAGTCCTTCTGGCGCGACACGAAGCGCGCGAAGATCGCGGCGCTGATGGTCGGCACCGGGACGGCACGGTCGAGCGCGTCGTGCACGGTCCAGCGGCCCTCGCCCGAATCCTCGACGTAGCCCTGGATGTCTTTGAACTCCGGGTCTTCCTCGAGCGCCTTCACGAGGAGGTCGAGCAGCCACGAGCGCACGACGGTTCCGCGCTGCCACGCCTTGAACGAGCCCGTGACGTCGGTCACCAGGTCTTTGCGGCTGTCGAGGAGCTCGTAGCCCTCGGCCCACGCCTGCATGAGGGCGTACTCGATGCCATTGTGAACCATCTTCACGTAATGGCCCGCGCCGATGGGGCCCGCGTGCACGAAGCCCTCCTCGCGGGGACCCTCCGGGCGGAGCCCGTCGAAGATGGGCATGGCGCGCGCGACATCGTCCGCGTCGCCGCCGGCCATGAGCCCGTAGCCGTTCTCGAGGCCCCAGATGCCGCCCGAGACGCCCACGTCCATGAACTTGATGTTCTTGGTCGCGAGGAACTCGCCGTGGATCGCGTCATCGGTGAAGCGCGAGTTGCCGCCGTCGATCACGAGGTCGCCCGGTTCGAGCACCTCCGCGACCTGGTGGATGACGTCGTCGGTGATCTTGCCCGACGGCACCATGACCCACACGATGCGCGGCGCGGGGAGCGCCGCGGCGAGGGCCTCGAGCGACGGGACATCCGTGACGTCGGGGTTGGGGTCGTACCCCGTGACCTCGATGCCCTTCTTCTGGAGGCGGGCACGCATGTTGTTGCCCATCTTGCCCAGGCCGATGATGCCGATGTGCATCGTTGACTTCTTTCTGGTGATCAACTCGCGCAGCTCAGCGCAGGAGCAGGTTCGGCTGCAGGAGGTACTTGTAGTTGTCGGCGCCCGGCTGGTCCTTCGACGACTGGCTCGTGATGAGCACGGGGCCCGGCTTGTTCGGGTTCTCGGTCTTCGTGAACGAGATGCGCACGAACTCCGAGTGCACCGAGGCCAGGCCGTCGAGCAGGAACTGCGGCTTGAGCGAGACGACCGTGTCGGTTCCCGTGAGGAACGCGTCGATCGACTCCGAGGCCTGTGCCTGCTCGGAACCGATCGCCTCGAGCGTCACGCCCTCGTTCGTGAAGGTGAACCGCAGCGCCGCCTCGCGCTCGAGCACGAGCGAGACGCGACGGACGGCCTCGATGAGCTCGGCGGTGTTGAGCACGGCGTAGTTGTCGACGACGTCGGGGAACAAGCGCTTGACCGGGGGGAAGTTGCCCTTGATGAGCAGGGATGTCACGGTCTTCTTGTCGGCCTTGAACGCGATGAGCTCCCGGTCGTCCGAGCTCGTGATCGCCACGGAGACCGTGCCGCTGTGACCGAAGGTCTTGCCGATCTCGATGAGGGTGCGCGACGGCACGAGGGCGGTCGCGGACTCGACACCGGAGTTGCCGGAATCCCACGCGATCTCGCGGACCGCGACGCGGTACCGGTCGGTCGCGACGAGCGAGATGCTGTTCTCCGAGACCTCGAGCTGCACGCCCGTGATCACCGGGGTGACGTCGTCGCGGGATGCCGCGACGGCGACCTGCGAGATGGCCGCGGCGAAGTCCTCCGCCTGGAGGAGGCCGGTCTGCTCGGAGACCTGGGGGAGCGTGGGGTACTCCTCGACGGGCATGCTCAGGAGGGTGAACTGGCCGGCGCCGCACGCCACGGTGATGCGGCCCTCGTCTGTCGAGAACGTGACGGGCGCGTTCGGGAGCCTGCTCGCGATGTCGGCGAGCAGCCTGCCCGACACGAGCACGCGGCCGGGCTCCTCCACCGTCGCGGCGATCTCGGTGCGCGCGGAGACCTCGTAGTCGAACGACGAGAGCACGAGCCCGTCGCCGGACGCCTCGATGAGCACACCGCTCAAGATCGGCAGAGTCGTGCGCTGGGGGAGCAGCTTCACGGCGAACGAGACGGCTTCGCTGAAGACGTCGCGGTTGACCTGGAACTTCACTTATTCACCCCTGACACGATCGGTGGTCTGGGCGTTAATACTGGCACAGGCGGATGATCGGCGAACCATGGGTTGTCTCGCTCAAGAATCTGTTCTTTAAAGGGACAACATTCTTAACCGTTGTGCGAAGTGTGAGTAACTCCGTCGAGGCCGCTCAACGACTGGGAACTACAACGGTGTGAGATGTGTGCGAGCCGTCGCAAAAGGTGTGGTTGTCGTGGGCCGGCCTAGGTGAACGGAATTCGAATTCCACAGGAACGAATTTCCCATCAACAGGATGACCGGTGTGTCGCGCCAGTTATCCACAAGTTGTGCACACCGTGTGGAATTAGGACTTGTAACGGTGGTTCTGCTTGATGCGGCTCGTGAGCTCGGTCACCTGGTTGTAGATCGACCGCCGCTCCTTCATGAGCTCGGTGATCTTCTTGTTCGCGTACATCACGGTGGTGTGGTCGCGGTTGCCGAAGAGCTGGCCGATCTTGGGCAGCGACAGGTTGGTCATCTCTCGGCAGAGGTACATCGCGATCTGCCGGGCGGTGGCGACGGCCTGCGAGCGGGACGACCCGTAGAGGTCGTCGACCGTGAGCTTGAAGTACTCCGCGGTGTGGTTGATGATGTCGACCGGCGCGATGACGTTGTCGTCGTCGAGCGTGATGAGGTCTTTGAGCACCGTCTGCACGAGTGCCAGGTCGACTGTCGTCTTGTTGAGGCTCGCGAAGGCGGTGACGCGGATGAGCGTGCCCTCGAGCTCCCGGATGTTCGACGACACCTTCGTCGCCATGTACTCGAGGATGTCGTTGCCGATCTGGAGCTTCTCGCTCTGCGCCTTCTTGCGGAGGATGGCGATGCGGGTCTCGAGGTCGGGCGCCTGCACGTCGGTGATGAGGCCCCACTCGAAGCGCGACCGCATCCTGTCTTCGAAGCCCGTGAGGTGCTTGGGCGGCACGTCGCTCGTGATGACCACCTGCTTGTTGTGGTCGTGCAGCGTGTTGAAGGTGTGGAAGAACGCCTCCTGCGTCGAGTCCTTGCCCTGGAGGAACTGGATGTCGTCGATGAGCAGGATGTCGATCTCGCGGTAGCGCGACTGGAACACCGACGCGCGGTTGTTGGCGATCGAGTTGATGAAGTCGTTGGTGAACTCCTCGGAGCTCACGTACCTCACGCGGATGCCCGGGTAGAGGCTCTCGGCGTAGTGGCCGATGGCGTGCAGGAGGTGGGTCTTGCCGAGCCCTGACTCGCCGTAGATGAAGAGCGGGTTGTACGCCTTGGCGGGAGCCTCGGCCACCGCGACGGCCGCGGCGTGCGCGAAGCGGTTGGACCCGCCGATGACGAAGTTGTCGAAGCTGTACTTGGGGTTGAGGCGGGAGTCGGATCGGCGGCCCTGGCCCTCGGGCGCGACGACCGTCGGCTCGATGTAGGACTGGGGCTCGACGGGATCGGCCGGCTGCTCGAGCACGTCGTGCTGGATCTCGGGGTTCACGACTATCGCGAAGTTGGAGACCTCCTCCTCCTCGCTCAGGCCGGCGATGGCGTTGAGGAGCGGAAGGCGGATGCGTTGCTCGAGCATTCCGCGGGTGAGCTCGTTGGGCACCTCGAGGTAGAGGGTTCCGGCCATGATGCCCTTGGGCTCGACCAGGTTGATGAAGCCGAGGAGCTGCGGGGTGATGCGCTCGTCCGCGGTCAGGCGCGACAGCACTGACTGCCAAATGCCTTTCGTCGCGTCAGGCATCTCCGACATCGATCCACTTCCTCTTTTACACTCAGGTTCCACAGGGTTATCCACGGCCAATGCGCGGATGAGACGACCGTCTGCCCCCTGAAACGGCTGGGATTCACCTTAGTTGTCCACAGGGTGTCGTTACCAACCCCAGTTGTCCACGTGTGGATAATGCGACTCGGCGGCCCCAAAGTTTGACCGCATGGGTTTAACGCCGTACTTTTAATCAGTTGACTTCCAGCCTTCGGGCTGTTCCCTTCCTTCCGGCCTTCAGGGCTGGGCTTTGGAGATACCGCTATGAGCAAGAGAACCTTCCAGCCGAACAACCGTCGTCGCGCCAAGGTGCACGGCTTCCGCCTTCGCATGCGCACCCGCGCCGGCCGTGCCATCCTGGCCGCCCGCCGCCGCAAGGGTCGCACCGAACTCTCCGCGTAGTAACCCCCGCGTGCTCGCCAGGGCGAACCGGGTGACCCAGCCCGCCGACTTCCGCACAGCGGTGCGTCGTGGGCGTCGGGTCGGTACGTCCGCCGCGGTGCTCCACGTGCTCGAACGGCCCGGCTCTGAGCCGAGCCGTTTTGGCTTTATCGTGGCGAAATCCGTCGGCGGGGCGGTCACGCGCAACCTCGTGAAGCGCCGACTGCGATCGGTCAGCCGCGAGGTCCTCCCTAGCATGCCCACCGGCCGCGACGTCGTCATGCGCGCACTGCCAGGTTCGGAGCAGGTGCCGTGGGCTACCCTGCACGCGGAGATCGCCGAAGGGCTCGGCAGGAGGGCGGACGCGTGAACCCGGCAGCCACCTTCGTCCTGCTCGTCCCGCGCAACGTGTGCGTCGGCATCCTCAAGGCCTACCGCGCAGTGATCTCGCCCCTCTACGGCGACGTCTGCCGCTACTACCCGTCGTGCTCCCACTACACGATGCAGGCCATCCAGCAGCACGGCGTCGTGCGCGGGGTCTGGCTCGGCACCCGCCGGATCGCGCGGTGCCACCCCTGGGCGGAGGGCGGCGTCGACGACGTGCCCGAGCGCCGCCACGACAAGTACTCGATCACGCGCTTCGGCTTCGTGGTTGCCAACCCCCAGCACGCAAGCCACGGAAAGGGCTGACCCGCATCATGGACTTCCTCGGAACTATCCTCTGGCCAATCAAGTGGGTGATCGAGGCGATCCTCGTCGCCTTCCACTGGTTCTGGACGAACATCGTCGGTCTCGACGCGGGCGCCGGCATCACGTGGGTGCTGTCGATCGTGGGCCTCGTGCTCGTGGTCCGGGCCGCCCTCATCCCGATCTTCGTGCGCCAGATCAAGAGCCAGCGCCGCATGCTCGAGGTGGCGCCGCAGCTCAAGAAGATCCAGGACAAGTACCGCGGCAAGAAGGACCAGTTCTCCCGCGAGGCCATGTCGCGCGAGACGATGGAGATGTACAAGAAGACGGGCACCAACCCGTTGAGCTCGTGCCTGCCGCTGCTCATCCAGATGCCGATCTTCTTCAGCCTCTTCTCCGTGCTGCAGGAGGCCAACCAGGGCAAGCAGGGTGTCGGATTCCTCTCGCAGGAACTGTCGACCAACTTCGGCAAGGCGTCGCTGTTCGGCATCGCCCCCCTGCACGACAGCATCCAGAGTGCCGCCGCCGCCAACCCCGTGGAGACCACGGTCATCGTCATCGCCGTCGTGATGGTCGTCGTCATGACCGCGTCGCAGTTCATCACGCAGCTGCAGATCATGTCGCGCAACCAGTCGGCCGAGATGAAGGCCAGCCCGATGTACCGGCAGCAGCGCATCCTGCTGTACATCCTCCCGCTGGTCTTCGCCTTCTCCGGCTTCGCCTTCCCCATCGGCGTGATGTTCTACTGGCTCACCTCCAACATCTGGACGATGGTCCAGCAGTTCCTCGTCATCCGGAACATGCCCACCCCCGGCAGCGAGGCCGCGCTCGCGCGCGAGGCCCGTCTCGCCAAGCGCGCGCAGCGCAAGGGGATCGTGCAGGAGACCCCCGAGGGCGACACCCTCGTCGTCGAAGAGCCCCAGAAGCCCCAGCGCCAGCAGCCGGTCGGCAAGAACCGTGCCAAGAAGAAGAGTGGAAGCAACAAGCGATGAGCGACCTGACCGAGACCCCCGTCGACGTGGACGTCGAGACCGAGGCCGCCGAGGCCCCTACCGCGAGCCAGCTCGAGGATGAGGGCGACATCGCCGCCGACTACATCGAGGAGCTCCTCGACATCATGGACCTCGACGGTGACATCGAGATCGACGCCCGTGGTGGTCGCGCCTACCTCTCCGTGACGGCGTCGGATGACGCGAGCCTGCGTGTGCTCTCGCGCCCGGAGACCGTGACCGCGCTCCAGGAGCTCACGCGTATCGCCGTGCAGACGAAGACAGGCTCGTTCTCCCGCCTCATCCTCGACGTGGGTGGATCGCGCGAGGCCCGCGAGAACGAGCTCGGCGTCCTCGTCGGCAAGGCCGTCGAGCGTATCGAGGCCGGCGCGGAGTCAGCGGCCCTGCCGCCCATGTCCTCCTACGAGCGCAAGCTCGTGCACGACATCGTGGCCGCGCGTGGCTTCTCCTCGGAGTCCGAGGGCGAGGGTCGCGACCGGCACACGGTGATCCGTCGCGCATAGTTTCACGTGAAACATTGAGCGACGCCATGCCGGCTCTCGAGCCAGAACCCGCTGCTGCGGCGGTGCTGTTCGGCGACCGCATCGAGCAGGCGCGCGCCTTCACGGAGCACCTCGCCCGCTGGGGCGAGGAGCTCGGCCTCATCGGTCCGCTCGAGCCGCCGCGGCTGTGGTCGCGCCACGTGATCAACAGCGTGCTCGTCGCGCCGCTGCTGCGACCGGGACGCGTCGGCGATGTGGGGAGCGGCGCCGGGCTCCCCGGCCTCGTGCTCGCGATCGCGCGCCCCGACGTTGACCTCGTCCTCATCGAGCCCATGGAGCGGCGGGTCGACTGGCTCTCGGCTGAGGCCGAGCGCCTCGGCCTGGAGAACGTCACCGTGCTCCGTGCCCGCGCCGAGGAGGCGCCGCAGGAGACGCTCGACCAGGTCACCGCCCGCGCCGTCACCGCGCTCTCCAAGCTCATCCCGATCACCGCCCCGCTGCTGCGCCCGGGCGGGGAGATGATCTTCATGAAGGGCGAGCGGGTCGGCGAGGAGATCGCCGCCGCGCAGAAGGTCATCCGCAAGCACCGCCTCTCCTCCCCAGAGGTGATCGTCCTCGGTGAGGGGATCGCCCCGGAATCGACCCGGGTGTTTCGGGCTACACTCGACTGACCACAGATCGACCCCGCGGGCCTCCGACAGCCCGAGCCATCAGAAGGTTTCACGTGAAACATCCAGAAGGCGATCTCGACGTTTCCCCTACGAACTTCGACGATTCGACTCCCCTTGCCCGCGAGCTCGCGGAGATCACGCGTCGCCGCCAGACGATCGCGGCCGACCAGCTCCCCCTCCCCTCGGCCACCCGGGTCTTCACCGTCGCCAACCAGAAGGGCGGCGTCGGCAAGACGACCACGACCGTGAACCTCGCGGCCGCGCTCGCCCGCTCGGGCGCCAAGGTGCTCGTCATCGACCTCGACCCGCAGGGCAACGCGTCGACCGCGCTCGGTGTCGAGCACCGGTCGGAGACCGTGAGCGTCTACGACGTCATCATCAACGACGAGCCCATGATGGGCGTCGTGCAGGCCAGCCCGGAGTTCGAAGGGCTGTACTGCCTTCCGGCGACCATCCACCTCGCCGGCGCCGAGATCGAGCTCGTCTCGCTCGTGGCGCGTGAGCAGCGCCTTCGCACGGCGCTCGAGCAGTACCTCGCGCAGAGCGAGGAGATGTTCCACTACGTCTTCATCGACTGCCCGCCCTCGCTCGGACTCCTCACGATCAACGCCTTCGTCGCGGCACGCGAGGTGCTCATCCCCATCCAGTGCGAGTACTACGCCCTCGAGGGACTGAGCCAGCTGCTGAACAACATCCAGCTGATCGAGCGCCACCTCAACCCGCGCCTGACGGTTTCCACGATCCTGCTCACGATGTACGACTCCCGCACGAACCTGGCCAACCAGGTCGTGCAGGACGTGCGCGAGCACTTCCCCAAGGAGGTGCTCTCCACGGTCATCCCCCGCTCGGTCCGCATCTCCGAGGCGCCGAGCTACGGGCAGAGCGTCATCAGCTACGACGGCAACTCACCGGGCTCCCTCTCGTACCTCGAGGCGGCGTCGGAGATCGCACATCGAGGAGCGCCGCAGTAATGGCAGCACCCAAGCGCACAGGTCTGGGCCGGGGCATCGGCGCCCTCATCCCTTCGGGCGACGACAACGCCGAACGTCCCGTCGACGTCTTCTTCCCCGCGGGCACCGCCGCAGACACGGATGCCGGCTCGCGCCTGGTGGCCGTGCCCGGCGCTCGGCTGGCCAGCCTCTCGCCCTCGGACATCGTGCCGAACGCGAAGCAGCCCCGCACGGAGTTCCGCCAGGAGGAGCTCGACGAGCTCATCGTCTCCATCCGTGAGATCGGCGTGCTGCAGCCCATCGTCGTGCGCCCCCTCGAGGGCGCCCAGCCGGGCGGGCCCCAGTACGAGCTCATCATGGGCGAGCGCCGCCTCCGTGCGACGAAGCACCTCGGCCTGCCGACGATCCCCGCGGTGGTCAGGAGCACGGCTGACGAGGACATGCTGCGCGACGCGCTCCTCGAGAACCTGCACCGGGCGAACCTCAACCCGCTCGAAGAGGCGTCCGCCTACCAGCAGCTGCTCGCCGACTTCGGGATCACGCAGGAGCAGCTCGCCGGCCGCATCGGCCGCTCGCGCCCCCAGATCACGAACACCCTCCGACTGCTCAAGCTCCCCGCCACCGTGCAGAAGCGCGTCGCGGCGGGCGTGTTGAGCGCGGGCCATGCGCGGGCCATCCTCTCGGTGGGCGACGTGTCGGCCATGGAGCGCCTCGCGGACAAGATCGTCAACGAGGAGCTCTCCGTGCGTGCCGCGGAGGCCGCCGCCGGGCAGGCGCCCAAGGCGGCTCCCCAGGCCAAGCCGGCCGCGGGCAAGCGCCAGGGGCAGCTCGACGAGATCGCGGAGCAGCTGGGCGACCGGCTCAACACGCGCGTCAAGGTGTCGCTCGGCGCGAGCAAGGGCCAGATCGTCATCGACTTCGCGACGGTGGCCGACCTCAACCGCATCCTCGCGGAGCTCGGACAGCAGGGCTTCACCCGCTAGAGGCAGGCGGAGGCTCCGCGGTGAGGTGCTAGCGCGCCTCGGCGATCGCGGCCTCGGCCAGTGCCGCGTAGACCCAGCCCAGGTCGTGGCCCGCCGCCTCGAGCGCCTGGGGGAGGATCGACGTCTCCGTGAGCCCGGGCAGCACGTTGGCCTCGAGGAACCAGGGGGTCCCGGCGCCGTCGACGATGAGGTCGACGCGAGACAGGTGGCGCAGGCCGAGCGCGCGGTGTGCGGCGAGGGCGGTCTCGGCGGCACGGGCCGCGACATCCTCGGCGATACGTGCGGGGACGTAGAAGCGCGTCTCGCCCGCGTTGTAGCGCGCCTCGAAGCTGTAGACGCCCGACAGGGGCTCGATCTCCACGGCAGGCAGGGCTACAGGCCCCTCGCCGTTGTCGATGATGCCGATGGCGATCTCGGTGCCGGTGATCTTCTGCTCGATGAGCGCGACATCCCAGTAGGTGTAGGCGTCGACCATGGCGCGGGGGAGCAGCGAGCGGTCGTCGACCATCGTCACGCCCTGCGCGGAGCCGCCCTGGGCGGGCTTGACGACGAGCGGCCCGGCGAACTCATCCGAGATTTCCTCGAGGATGCTGTTGGCGCCCAGCTCGCGGAACGCATCGCGGGGGAGGGCGATCGACGACGGGGTCTTCACACCGGCCCGGGAGACGATGGTCTTCGCGGTCGGCTTGTCCCACGCGAGCCGGGACGCGTCGGCCCGGGAGCCCACGTACGGAACGCCGATGAAGTCCAGGAGCCCGCGCAGGGCGCCGTCCTCGCCGCTCGCACCGTGAAGGGCTGGCCAGACCACGTCGGGACGGCTCTCGCGCAGGTAGGAGAGCAGGGAGCCGTCGGGATCCCGCAGCTCGACCTGGAGGCCGTGCGCCGCGAGGCTGTCGGCGACGCGACGGCCGGAGCGCAGCGAGACGTCGCGCTCGTGGGAGATGCCGCCGGCGAGGACGAGGACGCGCGTGGCCATCAGGAGAGGTTCGCGGGAGGGTTGATGAGCTGCGACTGCGGCACGACGGGCAGGGGAGCGGTCTGCGAGAACGTCGTGAGCAGCTCGAGCTCGCCGTTGACGACCGTGGAGAGCCGGCGGATCCCCTCGCGGATGAACTCCGGTGTCGGGTAGCAGAACGACAGGCGCATCTTGTTGCGACCGCTGCCGTCGGCGTAGAAGGCGGTGCCGGGCGTGTAGGCCACGAGCTCCTTCACGGCGCGCGGGAGCATCGACTTGGAGTCCAGGTTCTCGGGGAGGGTCACCCACACGTAGAAGCCGCCCGACGGGGTGGTCCACGAGAGGTCGGGCAGGTAGTCGTCGAGCGCCGCGAGCATGGCATCGCGCCGCTCGCGGTAGACGCCGCGGAAGGTGTCGATCTGGCCCTTCCAGTCGGCCTGCGAGAGGTACTCGTGGATGACGTACTGCGTGAACGAGCTGGGGGAGAGCACCGCGGCCTCGTTGGCGAGGATGATCTTCTCGCGGATGGCGTGCGGCGCGAGCGCCCACCCCACCCGGAAGCCTGGGGCGAGGGTCTTGGAGAAGGTGCCGAGGTACACGACGCCGTCGTCCTCCACGGAGCGCATGGCGTGCGGCGGCTGGCCGTCGAAGTACAGCAGTCCGTAGGGGTTGTCCTCGAGCACGAGGATGTCGTTGCTGCGGCAGATCTCGAGGATCTCGAGCCTGCGCTCCCACGTCAGGGTGACACCGGCCGGGTTGCTGAAGGTCGGGATCGTGTAGAGGAACTTGATGGGCTTGCCCTCGGCGCGCACGCGCTCGATGGTCTCGCGGAGCGCCTGCGGCACGAGCCCGAACTCGTCCATGACGACGTGGGCGACCTCGGCCTGGAACGATTTGAAGACCGTGAGGGCGGTGACATAGCTCGGCGCCTCGGCGAGCACGACGTCTCCCGGGTTCACGAAGAGCTTCGTGATGAGCTCGAGGGCGTGCTGGGAGCCCGTGGTGACGACGATGTCGTCGACACCGGCGCGGATGCCCTCGAGCGCCATCACCTCGAGGATCTGCTCGCGCAGCGCGGGCAGGCCCTGACCGGAGCCGTACTGCAGCGCGGCGGGGCCGTTGTCACGGATGACCCGCTCGATTGCGCCGCTGACCAGCTCTTTTGGCAGCGCGGAAACGAACGGCATGCCACCGGCGAGCGACACCACCTCGGGGCGGGAGGCCACGGCGAACAGGGCGCGGACCTCGGAGGCGGCGAGACCCGCGGTGCGGTCCGCATAGTGGGAGTACCACTGGTCGAGGTTGGTGCCCTGGTTGCTCATGCTAGGTCCATTCGGTCACGAAGCTTTAAGAATAGGGTCCGAAACGCAAAAGGCCCCGTCCCACAACGGGGACAGGGCCAGATGCTGGGGATTGGCCTACGCGAGGAACTCCGCGAGGTCTGCCTCGATCGCCGGCTTCGGCTTGGCGCCGATGACGGTCTTGACGACCTCGCCGCCGCGGAACACCTTCATCGCGGGGATGGAGGTGATCTGGTACTTCATGGCCATCTGGGGGTTGTCGTCGACGTTGAGCTTGACGATCTTGATCTTGTCGGAGTGCTCCGCCGCGATCGCGTCGAGGATGGGGGAGACGGCGCGACACGGGCCGCACCACTCGGCCCAGAAGTCCACCATGATGGTGTCGCTCGAGTTGAGCACCTCGTCGGCGAACGTGGCGTCGGTGACGTCCTTGGCTGATGACATGGGATTTCCTTCTTTCGTAGGTCAGACGGTCGCCGGCTGCGAGGCAGCGCGGGCCAGGAGCTCCTGCGGCAGCGCCGCGAGGTAGTGTTCGGCGTCGAGGGCCGCCACGGTTCCCGACCCGGCCGCGGTGACGGCCTGCCGGTAGGTGGGGTCGATGACGTCACCCGCGGCGAAGACGCCGGGGATGTTGGTGCGCGACGAGCGGCCGTCCACGGCGACCGTGCCCTCGGAGGTGAGGTCGAGCTGGCCGTGCACGAGGTGCGTGCGCGGGTCGGCGCCGATCGCGATGAAGAGGCCGTCGAGGTCGATGGTGGTCTCGGTGCCGTCGACCGTGTCGACGACGCCGATGCCCGTCACGAGCTCGTCGCCGTAGATGTGCGCGACCTCCTTGTTCCAGAGGAACTCGATCTTCGGGTTGGCGAACGCGCGGTCCTGCATGGTCTTCGACGCGCGCAGGGTGTCCTTGCGGTGGATGACGATGACCTTGTCCGCGAACTTCGTGAGGAAGGTCGCCTCCTCCATCGCCGAGTCGCCGCCGCCGACGACCGCGATGGTCTTCTGGCGGAAGAAGAACCCGTCGCACGTGGCGCACCACGAGACCCCGTGGCCGCTCATGCGCTCCTCGTCCTCGAGTCCGAGCTTGCGGTAGGCGGAACCGGTCGCGAACACGACGGTGAGGGCCTCGTGCACGTCGCCGTTGCCGAGCGTCACGCGCTTGACCTCGCCCTCGAGCTCGAGCTTCACGACGTCGTCGAGCACGATCTCGGTGCCGAAGCGCTCGGCCTGGGCCTGCATGGCCATCATGAGCTCGGGGCCCTGGATGCCCTCGGCGAAGCCCGGGTAGTTCTCGACCTCTGTCGTCTTCATGAGCTCGCCGCCCGCCTCGACGGCGCTCGCGATGAGCAGGGGCGAGAGGTTGGCCCGAGCCGCGTAGATGGCGGCGGTGTATCCGGCGGGGCCGGAACCGATGATGATGATCTGGCGCACGATGTCGCTCTCCTCAGTAGTCTGCCCGGTACAACACATCCTAGGCACCCGCTATTCCGCGAGGCGCGTGCTCAGCGAGTGGTTCGTAGACGACGCAGTATGGGTTCGGCGAAGGCCCGCAGCTCGGGGTTGCGGGTCACCCACAGCACCGCCGCGTAGACGACCGCCATGACCCCGCCGGCGAGGATCATGGTGAGGATGCCCGTGAGCTTGTTCCCCACGGCGAAGGTGCCGGGCCCCACTCCTCCGAGCAGCGCGATCACACCGATGCCCGCGCCTGCCGCCACGATCGCGGCGGCGAGGAACCACAGCACGCTGCGCAGCACGCGCCACGTGTCGAGGGGCCCGAGCACGCGGCGCAGGTAGGCCGCCGAGAGCAGCCCCTGCAGCGCGACGGCCGCCGAGAGCACGAGCGCGAGGCCCACGGCGACCCACTCGCGGGGCACGAGGGCGCCGACGAGCACGGCTCCCGTGACGTAGAACGCGGTCTGGACCACCTGGATGACGAAGGCCGCGCGCGTGCGGTCGAGGGCGTAGAACACCCGCAGCAGCACGAAGAAGATCGTGAAGGGAACGAGACCCGTGAGGTAGGCGAGGTAGACCTGCGCGATGGAGCTGGTCTCCGCGAAGTCGTTGCCGAACACGGAGCTGAAGGAGAACGACAGCACGGCGAGCCCGACCGCGGAGAACACCATGACGAGCAGGATGGTGCGCAGCGCCGACGACAGGTCGTCGCGCAGCGAGCCGAGCCTCCCGTCGCGCACGTGGCCGCTCATGCGCGTGAAGTAGGCCGTGACGATCGAGACCGTGACTATCGAGTGCGGGAGCATGAACATCGTCCAGGCGATCTTCATGGCGTTGACCGAGGCGTCGCCCGTGGCCGTCGAGGCGATGCGCGCCTCGAAGACGCCGGAGACCTGCGTGACGAGGAACATCACGAACACCCACGATGCGGCGCGCGCCGTGCCGCCGAGGCCCACGCCGCGCCAGCGGAAGTCGGGGCGGTAGCGCAGCCCGGCCCTCCGCAGGAAGAAGAAGAGCGAGAAGGCCTGCACGACGATGCCGAGGGTCGCGCTGCCCGCCAGGAGGGCCACCTGCGCGGGCGTCCAGGCCGACGGATCCTGGTGCTGCTCCTGGCCGCCGTAGAGGGCGATGAAGACGAGCAGGCCCGAGATGGCGACGATGTTGTTGAGCACGGGCGCCCACGTGAACGGCCCGAAGACGCCGCGCGCGTTGAGCGTCTCGCCGATGAGGCTGTAGAGCGCGTAGAACAGGATCTGCGGCAGGCACCAGTAGGCGAGGGCCGTGGCGAGGGCGAGCTCGTCGGCGTTGAAGCCGCTGCCGTAGAGGCGCACGAGCAGGGGCGCGCACGCCGTGGCGACGATCGTCACGACGACGAAGGCCGTGAGCCCGATCGTGATGACCTTGTTGATGAACCCGGCACCGCCGTCGTCATGCAGCCCCGCCTTGACGATCTGCGGCACGATCACGGCGCTCAGGAGACCGCCCGCGACGAGCGCGTAGATGTTGTTGGGCAGCTGGTTGGCGAGCGCGAAGGTGTCGCCGGCGGCGGAGTTCACGCCGATCGCGCTCGCGAGCACGACGAGGCTCACGAATCCGAGCACCCTCGACACGAGGGTGCCCGAGGCGAGGAAGGCGCTCGCCCTGCCGATGCCCGACGCGGGCGCCGGATCGGGGATGTCGGTGACGGACGACGCCTCGGTGCCCTCGCGCAGCGGATCAGTCACGGGGCACGCCCTTCCGCCGGCGGAGGATGGTGCGCACGATGCCGGCTCCGAACACGAGCACCACGAGGATCGCGATGGCGACCACGATGGGCGTCTCCCAGCCAGCCTGCACGTTGACCGACGAGGTGACGGGCGCCCCGATCGCCACGCCCGCGGAGCTCGAGAGGCTCACGTCGACCTCCACGACGCCGTTGGAGAGCGAGTGCACGGGCACGTTCACCTTGCCCTGGGTGCCGGCCTCGATCGGCAGCTGCACGATGGGTCGGTCGATCACGAGGAGTCCGGACTGCGACCGCACGGTGACGTAGACGACCACCGGCTGCTCGAGCGCGTTGTTGACGGTGATCGGCAGGTACTGGTCGTTGTCCGCGACGAGGAGGAAGTTGCTGCCCGTGACGAGGTGCACGGCGTTGCGGAGCTCGATCGACGCCGTGGTGAAGGCGTCCGCGGCCTCTGGCCACTCGGCGAGGTCGTCCGACCACTCCGCCGAGAGCAGGGTGAGCAGCTCGAGGCGGCGCTCCGACGTGATGGCGGCGGGGTCGGTGGCGACAGTAGCGAACTCGCGCTCGGCACGCTCGCCCGAGATCATCTGGCCGACGCGCGACAGGCGGTCGGCATCCTGCGGCTCGTCGACGGCGGTGCCGTCCGAGGGGGTCGAGGCGAGGGCGGACGAGAGCGGGATGAGCTCGACGGAGGGGTCCGCGGTGAGGGCGTCGAGGATCTCGCCGAGGCGGTAGCCGGACGCGGGTGCCGACCGGTCGAGGGTCGCGAACACCGTGGACCCGGCGGACGCGAGGGCCGACGAGAGCTGGGCGAGGGCGGATGCGGCGTCGGCGGGGAGCGCGGCGCTCGCCGCCGTGCGGAGGGCCGCCGAGGCCGCGGCGTCGGACACGAGCACGCGGGTGCCGCCCACGGTCGCCATGGGGGAGTCGGACGAGTCGCGCGAGACGTTCGCGGACGACATGATCGTCGTCGTGTAGCCGCTCGTCGCGAGCGCGGGCAGGTCGGAGGACACGACCGTGTCGTCGCGGGGCCACGCGATGCCCTCGAGGGTGTAGTTCCACGCCGTGATCTCGTCGCTCGTCGGCAGCGGGGGTGAGTCGGTCGGCGCCGCCGTCGGCGCGGGCGACGCGGTGCTCGCACCGGCGAAGCGCGTGGGATCGATGGCGAAGGCGAACGACTCCGGCGCGAGCACGGGCGAGGTGCCCGCCTGCGTCTGCAGCGTCAGGTCGGCGTCCGAGTACGCGAGGGCGAAGGTCTCGTTGGGCAGCGCCTCCAGTCGCTCGAGCCACGACACCGCGGATGCGGGGGCCGTCGAGCCGAGCAGGCGGATCGAGGCGATGATGCGCGGGTCGACGCCGAGCGCGACGGTGCGCCCGGTGACGGCGTCGAGCTGGCGGGTGAGGATGCCCTGGCTCGAGGTGTACTGGCCGAGGGTGCGCGCGTCGAGGAACTCGTCGGAGGTCGCGGGCACGACTATCGGCACGGCGATCGCGAGGCGCACGGCGCCGCTGTCGGCGCTCGCCGCGCCGACGCCGACTGATGCCAGCCCGAGTCCGACGACGAGGGCCGCACCCAGGGCCCTCACGAACATGGACTGACCCACGTCGCGCGCTCGGCCAGCATGCTTCCGAGTCTATTCACTCGCGCCTGTGAGCCTCGCGAGATGGGATGCTTGGAGGGATGAGCGTCGCTGAGGCAGTAGCGCGGCTCGAGCGTCTCGCCGGGTCCGCGCCCGTGGCGACCCTCGCCGCGGCGTTCGCGGCGGCGGGCCACGAGCTCGCCCTCGTGGGCGGCCCCGTGCGCGACGCGTTCCTCGACCGCGGGGTGACCGACCTCGACTTCGCGACGAGCGCGCGGCCCGACGACATCCTCGCGATCGTCAAGCCCATCTCCGACGTGCAGTGGGATGTGGGCCGCGACTTCGGCACGATAGCCGCGCGGGTCAGGGGCGAGCAGGTGGAGATCACCACCTACCGCGCCGACTCCTACGACGGCGAGACCCGCAAGCCCGTGGTCGAGTTCGGCGACAGCCTCGAGGGCGACCTCGCGCGCCGTGACTTCACCGTGAACGCCATGGCGCTGCGCCTGCCCGAGCGCGTGCTCGTCGACCCGTGGGGCGGGCTCGACGACATCCTCGCGAAGCGCATCACGACACCCGGTGCACCCGAGGTGTCGTTCGGAGACGATCCGCTCAGGATGATGCGCGCCGCACGGTTCACGTCGCAGCTCGGGTTCGAGGTCGACGAGCAGACCGTCGTCGCCATGGGCGAGCTCGCCCCCCGGCTCGAGATCGTGAGCGTGGAGCGCGTCGCCGACGAGCTGCGCAAGCTCCTCTGCACCGCGGACCCCGTGCCGGGCATCCGCCTGCTCGTCGCGACGGGCATCGCCGAGCTCGTGCTGCCCGAGGTGCCCGCGCTGCGCCTCGAGCGCGACGAGCACGCGAGCCACAAGGACGTCTACGAGCACAGCCTCACCGTGCTGCGGCAGGTAATCGAGCTCGAGGGCTCGCGGCATCCCGGCAGCGCGCCCGACTTCACCCTGCGGCTCGCCGCCCTCCTGCACGACATCGGCAAGCCTCGCACGCGCCTCATCGAGCCCGGCGGCAAGGTGAGCTTCCACCACCACGACGTCGTCGGGGCCAAGATGGCGATCGCGAGGATGCGCGCGCTCAAGCTCGACAAGCAGACCATCGCCGACGTCTCGCGCCTCATCGTGCTGCACCTGCGCTTCTTCGGGTACACCGAGGGCGCGTGGAGCGACTCCGCCGTGCGCCGCTACGTGCGCGACGCCGGTCCGCTGCTCGAGCGCCTGCACATGCTCACGCGCGCCGACGTCACGACGCGCAACCGCCGCAAGTCCGACCAGCTGTCGTTCGCCTACGACGACCTCGAGCAGCGCATCGCCGCCATCGCCGAGGCCGAGGGCATCGCGGCCGTGCGGCCCGACCTCGACGGCGAGGCGATCATGCGCATCCTCGGCATCCGCCCGGGCCCCGAGGTCGGCGCCGCCTACAAGTTCCTGCTCGAGGTGCGGCTCGACGAGGGGCCGCTGCCCGAGGAGGAGGCGGAGCGCCGCCTCCGCGAGTGGTGGGCGGCGCGCGCGTGAAGCGCATCGGCCTCCTCGGCGGGATGAGCTGGCAGAGCTCCGCCCTGTACTACTCGCTCATCAACGAGGCCGTCGCCGAGCGGCTGGGCGGGTTCCACTCCGCCGACTGCCTCATGGTCTCCGTCGACTTCGCGGACATCGAGAGGATGCAGCACGACGGCGACTGGGCGGCGGCGGGCGACCGGCTCGCGCGCGAGGCCGCGGCGCTCGAGCTCGCGGGCGCCGACCTGCTCGTGCTGTGCACCAACACGATGCACAAGGTCGCCGACGTCATCGAGCAGTCCGTCGGCATCCCCCTCCTGCACCTGGGCGACGTCACGGCGCGGGCCGTGCTCGACGCGGGGCTCACGACCGTCGGCCTCCTCGGCACGCGGTTCACCATGGCGGAGCCCTTCTACCGGGAGCGGCTCGAGTCGTACGGGCTCACCGTCGTCGTCCCGACGCCCGAGCAGCAGGCCGTGGTCAACCGCATCATCTACGACGAGCTCGTCGCGGGCGTCGTGCTCGACGCGTCGCGCGAGCAGTACCTCGCCATCATCGACGGCCTGGGCGCCGACGGCGTGATCCTGGGATGCACCGAGATCGAGCTGCTCGTCGGCCCCGCCGACACGACCCTCACGCTCTTCCCGACGACGAGGCTGCACGCGCTCGCCGCGGTCGACGCCGCGCTGGCCTAGCAGCGCTCGACGATCCACTCGTCGAGCTGCTGCCGCGCGACGGGGTCGGGCAGCTGCTGCGGCGGGGACTTCATGAGGTAGGCGGACGCCGCGATCACGGGGCCGCCGAGGCGGGCATCCCTCGCGATCTTGGCGACGCGCACCGCGTCGATGACGACGCCCGCGGAGTTGGGGGAGTCCCAGACCTCGAGCTTGTACTCGAGGCTCGTGGGCGCGTTGCCGAAGCCGTGGCCCTCGAGGCGCACGAACGCGAGCTTGCGGTCGTCGAGCCACGGGATGTGGTCGCTCGGCCCGATGTGCACGTCGCGCGCCCTGATCTCGGCGTCGACGTTGCTCGTCACCGACTGCGTCTTGGAGATCTTCTTCGACTCGAGCCGCGAACGGTCGAGCATGTTCCTGAAGTCCATGTTGCCGCCCACGTTGAGCTGGTACGTGCGGTCGAGCACGAGCCCGCGCTCCTCGAACAGCCGGGCGAGCACGCGGTGCGTGATCGTCGCGCCGAGCTGGCTCTTGATGTCGTCGCCGATGATGGGCACGCCGGCGGCCTCGAACTTCGCGGCCCACGCGGGGTCGCTCGCGATGAAGACCGGCAGGGCGTTGACGAAGGCGACGCCCGCGTCGAGCGCGGCCTGCGCGTAGAACCGGGCCGCCTGCTCCGAGCCGACCGGCACGTAGCACACGAGCACGTCGGCGCCGGAGTCGCGCAGCACCCGGGCGACGTCGACGACCGGCTCGTCCGACTCGTCGACGAGCTCGCGGTAATGGTCGCCGAGCCCGTCGAGCGTGGGACCGCGCTGCACGGTCACGCCCGAGGCAGCCACCTCTGCGAACCGGAACGTGCTGTTCTGGCTCGCCCAGATCGCCTCGGCGAGATCGACACCGACCTTGAGCGCGTCGACGTCGAAAGCCGCGACGAACTCGATGTCGCCGACGGCGTGCGGTCCCAGGCGGTTGTGCATGAGGCCGGGGATGCGCGCGCCCTCCTCCGCGTCGGCGTAGAAGGTCACGCCCTGCACGAGCGAGTTTGCACAGTTGCCGACCCCGGCGATGGCGACCTTGACGGCCATGGATGGTGCTCCTCGAGAGAAATGCGTACACTGGGCAGGTTGTCCGGCTCCGTTCGGAGCCCGGGCAATCGTCAACACCCTCCTGCTGCAGATCGTCTGCAGCCGTTCTAGTCCGAAGGAGGTGGGTTTGTGACGCACCAGTACGAACTCATGGTGATCCTCGATCCCGAGATCGATGAGCGCACCGTGGCACCCAGCCTAGACAAGTTCCTCAACGTCATCCGCAACGATGGCGGCACGATCGACAACGTCGACGTGTGGGGCCGTCGTCGCCTGGCCTACGAGATCAACAAGAAGTCCGAGGGCATCTACGCCGTCGTCAACTTCACCGCGAACTCGTCGGCCACCGTCGAGCTCGACCGCCAGCTGAAGCTCAGCGAGGCCGTCATGCGCACCAAGGTGCTCCGCGCCGAGCAGGGCTTCGCCCAGGTCGCCGCCGCGAAGCAGCGCGCTGACGAGAAGGCAGCCCGCAAGGCGGCCGCCCCCGCCAAGGCCGCTCCCGCGGCCGAGAAGGACGCGGAGTAGTCCGTGGCCGGCGAGACCGTCATCACCGTCGTGGGAAACCTCACGAGTGACCCCGAGCTGCGCTACACGCAGAACGGGCTCGCGGTTGCCAACTTCACCATCGCCTCGACCCCGCGCAACTTCGACCGCGCGAGCAACGACTGGAAGGACGGTGAGGCCCTCTTCCTGCGCGCGAGCGTGTGGCGCGAGTTCGCCGAGCACGTCGCCGGTTCGCTCACGAAGGGGTCGCGTGTCATCGCGACCGGTCGTCTGAAGCAGCGCTCCTACGAGACGAAGGAAGGCGAGAAGCGCACGAGCATCGAGCTCGAGGTCGACGAGATCGGCCCGTCGCTTCGCTACGCCACGGCCCAGGTCACCCGCGCCGCGTCGTCCCGTGAGGGCGGCAACGGCGGCGGCGGATTCGGCGGCGGCGCACCCCGCGGCGGCCAGGTCGCAGAAGAGCCGTGGGCGGCATCCGCTCCCGACTCCTCCGGCGACGTCTGGAACACGCCCGGCAGCAACTACTCGGACGAGACGCCCTTCTAGGCGTCCGATCTACTAAGGAACAAGACTCATGGCAGGAAAGAGCAGCGGCGACCGCCGCAAGCCCATTCGCAAGGGCAAGGACGGCAAGAACGCCGCCCCGGCCAAGGCGATCCGCGTGGGCGTCATCGACTACAAGGATGTCGCGACGCTCCGCAAGTTCATCTCGGAGCGGGGAAAGATCCGCGCTCGTCGCATCACCGGTGTCTCCGTGCAGGAGCAGCGCCTCATCGCCACGGCCGTCAAGAACGCCCGTGAGATGGCGCTTCTGCCCTACGCCGGCTCGGGCCGTTAAGGAGTACCGACAATGTCCAAGCTGATCCTCACGCACGAGGTCACCGGTCTCGGTGCCCCCGGCGACGTCGTCGACGTCAAGAACGGTTTCGCTCGCAACTACCTCATCCCCCAGGGCTTCGCCGTGGCGTGGACGCGCGGTGGCGAGAAGCAGATCGAGTCCATCAAGGCCGCGCGCGCCGCTCGCGAGCACGCGACCCTCGAAGAGGCCCAGGACCTGAAGGCCCGCCTCCAGGCCACCGCCGTCAAGCTGACCGTCAAGGCCGGCGAGGGTGGCCGCCTCTTCGGCTCGGTCAAGACGTCCGACATCGCCGACGCGGTCGCGGCCGCGGGCCTCGGCACGGTCGACAAGCGCAAGATCGAGATCACCTCGCCCATCAAGGCGACCGGTGAGCACGAGGCGACCGTCCGCCTGCGCGACGACCTCGTCGCCACGATCACCCTCCAGGTGGTCGCTGCGAAGTAGCACCCACCCCCTCTGTGGGGGTAGACAACGGCGGGCCGCAGGCCCGCCGTTGTTGCGTTAAGGGCCACTTTCCCCCCAGCTTTGTGCACAGGACGGTCCGCGAGGCCACAACCCTCAACCCTCACTTCAAACATGTTTTTACACACGCGGTGGGGAAAGTAAAAGTGCAGGTCACAACGGATATATCGCTCAAAACAACCTTCGACTCCACAAGTCTGTCCACAGGTTGCTCACACGAGCTACGGCGTTTCTCGACATTTGCCCACAGGGCCATCCACAGGGCCGGTTGTGACCGCTGGACGGGCCTCCCTACTGTGGGGCAGTCCCGGTCGACGGCGGCGGGCTGAGCTTCGCCCGTGCGTTCGGCATGTCGCACGCCGGGGCTATGACTGAGGCGTACCGTCAACCACTGGGAGGGAAACGAATGTCCATCGCGCACCTGGGGCTCGCTGGCGATCAGCGGCAGTCGGGCGACGTGCGGACCGAGTCCCGTGGCGATCGGGTGCCACCCCACGACCTCCTCGCCGAGCAGAGCGCCATCGGCGGCATGATGCTCAGCAAAGACGCCGTGGCCGACGTCATCGAGGCCGTGCGCGGCGTCGACTTCTACATCCCCAAGCACGAGGTCATCTTCGACGCGCTGCTCACGCTGTACTCGCACGGCGAGCCCACCGACGTCATCGCCGTCACCGACGAGCTCACCAAGACGGGCGAGCTCTCGCGCGCGGGCGGCGCCGAGTACCTCCACACGCTCACGGCTCTCGTCCCGACCGCGGCGAACGCGGGCTTCTACGCGTCGATCGTCGCCGAGAAGGCAGTGCTGCGCCGCCTCGTCGAGGCCGGCACGCGCATCGTCCAGATGGGCTACGCGAGCGAGGGCGAGGTCGTCGACCTCGTCAACAACGCGCAGGCCGAGATCTACGGCGTCACGGGCGGCGTCGAGGCCGAGGACTACGTGCCCCTCACCGAGGCCGTCACCACGGCCATCGACGAGATCGAGGCTGCACGGGGACGCGACGGGCAGATGGTCGGCGTCCCCACGGGCTTCACCGAGCTCGACGAGCTCACCAACGGCCTGCACCCGGGCCAGCTCATCATCATCGCCGCGCGCCCCGCCATCGGAAAGTCGACGGTCGGCCTCGACATCGCCCGCTCCGCGGCGATCAAGCACGACCTGCCCACCATCGTGTTCTCCCTCGAGATGGGGCGCAGCGAGATCGCGATGCGCCTGCTCTCCGCCGAGGCCTCCGTGCCCCTGCAGCACATGCGCAAGGGCACCGTGCACGCCAACGACTGGACGACCATCGCCCAGACCCGCGGCCGTATCAACGACGCCCCGCTCTACATCGACGACAGCCCCAACATGACGCTCGTCGAGATCCGCGCCAAGTGCCGCCGCCTCAAGCAGAAGGTCGGCCTCAAGATGGTCATCATCGACTACCTGCAGCTCATGACGAGCGGCAAGAAGGTCGAGTCGCGCCAGCAGGAGGTCTCCGAGTTCTCCCGCGCCCTCAAGCTCCTCGCGAAGGAGCTGCAGGTTCCCGTCATCGCGATCTCGCAGCTCAACCGCGGACCGGAGCAGCGCGCGGACAAGAAGCCCGCCCTCTCCGACCTGCGAGAGTCCGGCTCGATCGAGCAGGACGCCGACATGGTCATCCTCCTCCACCGCGAGAGCGCCTACGAGGCCGACAACGCACGGGCCGGCGAGGCCGACCTCATCGTGGCGAAGCACCGCAACGGACCCACGCGCACCGTGACCGTGGGCTTCCACGGCCACTTCTCGCGGTTCGTCGACCTGCCGCCCGGCTCGTAGACTGATCCGGTGGAAGCCGCAACGCCCTGGTACGTGCCGCTCGCGCGTGCGGTCCCCGCGCTCGCCCTCGCGGCCGTCATCACCTTCTCGTCAGACCACTCCGCGCCGCTCGGCCTCGTGACCTTCGGCATCTACGGGGTGCTCGCCGGCGCCGTGCTCGTCGCCTCGGCCCTGCGCGCCACCGCGAAGGGCGTCGTGCGCTCCGTGACCTTCGCGCAGGGCATCCTCTCGGTCGCCGCGGGCATCGTCGCCCTCGCCCTCCCCGCCGCGGGGCTGCCGTTCTTCGTCTTCCTGCTCACGACCTTCGCCGCGATCACGGGGTTCCTCGAGCTCTACCTGGGCCTGCGCAGCCGCGGCCGCAGCGCATCGTCGCGCGACTGGGTGTTCGTGGGCGCCGTCACGGCCCTGCTCGCGATCGCCGTGCTGCTCGTCCCGCCGGGCTACGCACAGCCGTTCACGGGGCCCAACGACTTCCAGGGCGTGCTGACCGCGTCGGTCATGGTCGTGGGCATCCTCGGCGCCTACTGGGCGATCGTGGGCATCTACCTCGTGATCGGCGCGCTGTCGCTGCGCTGGGCCGCGAGCCCCGCGCCCGCCTCGGCCGAGACCGGCACCCCGTGAGCGCGCCGAGCCGCCGGGATCGCACGCGACCGCTCGAGCTCCTCGGGCTGTCGGGCGTCTTCGCGGTGTTCGTGGGCGTCGTCGTGCTCATCTCGACGCGCGAGATCGTGCTCGCCCTCATCTTCGCCGGCATCGCGTTCATCGTGTCGCTCGTCGGGCTCGCGATGCTCGCGCTCGCGGTGCGGCCCGACTCGGACGAGAAGCTCGACCTGGACGAGCAGGACCGCGGCCAGGGTCACTGACCCGCTCCCTGCAACGGCCTTCGGCCGGATGCGCGCTCGTTCCCGCAAGCCGCTCCCGCTCGAAGCGGTAGCGCAACGCGGGAGCGGCCGCGCGAGGCGGTCTAGGCGTCGAGGTAGTCGACGAGCTGCGAGGCGAGGCCCGCGTACGATCCGGGGGTCATGACGCGCAGGCGGTCCTTGGCCTCCTGGCCGATGTCGAGCCCGTCGATGAACTCGACGAGGTCCGCCTGGGTGATGCGCTTGCCGCGCGTGAGCTCCTTGAGCACGGCGTAGGGGTCGGCTATCGAGCTGCGGCCGGCGGTGACCTCCGCCCGGATGACCGTCTGGATCGCCTCGCCGAGCACCTCCCAGTTCGCGTCGAGGTCCGCGGCGAGACGGTCGGCGTCGAGGTCGATCTCGCCGAGGCCGCGCACGATGTTCTCGAACGCGAGCACGGAGTGCGCGAAGGCGACGCCGATGTTGCGCTGGGTCGTGGAGTCGGTGAGGTCGCGCTGCAGGCGCGAGGTCACGAGGGTCTGCGCGAGCGACTCGAGCAGCGCGCTCGAGAGCTCGAGGTTCGCCTCGGCGTTCTCGAAGCGGATGGGGTTGATCTTGTGGGGCATCGTCGACGAGCCCGTCGCGCCCGCCTGCGGGATCTGGCGGAAGTAGCCCGTCGAGATGTACGACCAGATGTCGGTGCACAGGTTGTGAAGGATGCGCGCCGCGTGGCTCATGGCCTGGTACAGGTCGACCTGCCAGTCGTGCGACTCGATCTGGGTCGTGAGGGGGTTCCAGTCGAGGCCGAGGCTCGTGACGAACTCGCGCGAGATCGTGGGCCAGTCCTGCGTCGGGTCGGCGGCGAGGTGCGCGGAGTAGGTGCCCGTGGCGCCGTTGAACTTGCCGAACACCTCGACGGCCTCGATCCGCGCCGCCATGCGCTCGAGCCGGTGCACGAAGACGGCGAACTCCTTGCCCATGGTCGTGGGCGTGGCGGGCTGGCCGTGCGTGTGCGCGAGCATCGGCACATCCCGGTGCTCGACGGCGAGGGCGCGCAGCGCGGCGATGACCGCGCGGAACTTCGGCATCCACACCTCGCGCACCGCGGCGCTGATGGTGATCGCGTACGAGAGGTTGTTGATGTCCTCGCTCGTGGCCGCGAAGTGCGTGAGCTCGGCGACGCCCGTGAGCCCGAGCTCCGAGAGCTTGGCGCGCACGAGGTACTCGACGGCCTTGACGTCGTGGCGGGTCGTCGCCTCGAGGCGCGCGAGCTCGTCGATCTCGGTCTGGCCGAACTCGGCGGCGAACTCGCGGAGCTGGCGGGCGTGCTCGTGGTCGAGGCGCGAGGATCCGAACAGCTCGTGGTCGGTGAGGTAGAGCAGCCACTCGACCTCCACGCGCACGCGGGCGCGGTTGAGGCCGGCCTCGGAGAGGTGGTCGCCGATCGCGCTCACGAGCGGTCGGTAGCGTCCGTCGAGCGGGCTGATCGGCTGTTCGGGCATCGGGCTCATGAGGCTCCCTGTCGTAGTCCCGGCGTGATCTGCCGGAAGAGTGCTGTGCACGCGCGCTCGATCATGGTGAGCACCTGGTCGAACAGCGCGGCGTCGGAATAGTAGGGGTCTGGCACGTCGGTGAGGGGCGCCTGCTCCGCGTCGAACGAGAGCAGGAGCTGGACCTTCGACCGGTCCTGCTCCGTCGTGGCCCACGCCGAGAGGATGCGCTCCTGGCTGCGGTCGAACACGACGACGAGGTCGAGGTGCTCGAACCACTCGGGGTCGAACTGCCGACCGCGATGGCCGGAGCCGTTGTAGCCCCGCGCGCTCAGCGCCGCGAGCGTGCGGTCGTCCGAGGGCTCGCCCACGTGCCAGTCGCCCGTGCCCGCGGAGAGCACGGCGACGCTCCCCTCGAGCCCCGCCTTCTTCACGAGGGCGTTGAACACCGTCTCCGCCATGGGCGACCGGCAGATGTTGCCGGTGCACACGAAGCAGATCCGGAAGAGCGCAGACTCGTCGAAGGTGCGCTCGAAGCTCATGGGTTCATTGTCCCGTAGTTTCTCCTCCCCACCACTCCCGGTCTCCGCAGCCACCACGGGTTCTGCGGGAGCGCTCCGCCCGCGGCCGCGCGACGGGCACCATCGGCTCATGGATGCCCGCGCCGCCGCCCTCGAGGCCCAACTCCGCCAGCTCGTCTCGGCCCTCGACAGGCTCGTCGCCGCCCGGCGCGACCTCGTGCCCGCACCCGCGACGTTCTGGGCCGGGGCATCGCGTGAGGCCTACGACCGCGCGCTCGTCTCGCTCGACGGCGAGCTCGGCTCTGTCATCGACGCCGTGGCCCTCGCGCAGCGCAGCACCGTGCTCGCGATCGCGGGGGAGCTGCGGCATGTCTGACGGGCTCGACGTGTCGGGCGGCACGACCGCCGTCTCCACGGAGGACATCGAGGTCGCCGCCGACCAGCTGCACCGCCTCGTCGTGGAATGCTCGGCCATCGCCGCCGCCCTCTCCGCCCTCGATCCCGTCGCGAGCCCGTGGTCGGCCGACGACGACCAGGCGAAGCTCGACATCGGGGTCGCGCTCGCGGGGCTGCGCGACATCGCGTGCGGCGCGCAGACGCTCGCTGTCGTGCTGCGCACGGCGGCGCAGGGCTACGAGATCGCGGAGAGGGTCGCGGGCGCCGCGGTGCGGGGCGGTGAGACCCTGCTCGCGCAGTGGCTGGGCGCGCGTGTGCCGGCCTGGCTCCTGGGCTCGGGCCTGTTCCTGTCGTTCGCGGGCGGCGTGTGGGCGGGCATCCGTGCGAGCGGCGGGCTCGCGCCGCTCGTCGACTCGTACTTCCGCGACAACGGCATCCCGAGCGCGAGCCCCGCCGCGAAGCAGCTCAACGGGCTGTGGACCAACCCCGCGGCGGTGGGCGCGATCCGGACCGTGGCGCAGTCGGCGGGTCCCTTCCTCATCGGCGCGGCGGGCGCGTTACCCGGAACCGCGCAGGCGCTCGGCACCACGTCGTTCGAGGTCGGGGCCAAGGGGCTCATCGTCGCGGGACAGAGCGTGGGCCTGCTCACCGAGACCGGCGTGCGACTCGTCGAGGCCGCGGACCGGCCCGTCGTGGCTCCGCCGCGGGACTACGTCGACAGGCTTGCGCGCGTGCCGTACCAGGAGGACGGGTCGGGTCCGCAGGTCATGATCGAGCGCTACTCCGTCGAGGGCGGACCCGACAGGTTCGCGGTCTACGTGGGCGGCACCGCGACCTTCTCGCCTGTCGCGACGACGGAGCCGTGGGACATGACGAGCAACCTCTACAACGCGGCGGGCGTCGAGAGCGGTTCGGTGGCCTCGGTGCGCGCGGCGATGGCGGCGGCGGGCATCACCGCGGACAGCCCCGTGCAGCTCACGGGCTACTCCCAGGGCGGCGGGGTCGTCGCGCGCATCGCGGCATCGGGCGACTACGACGTGCGGGGCCTCGCGTCGTTCGGCGGCCCGACCGGCCAGGTCGACCTGCCGCACGGCGTGCCCGCCGTGCTCGTCGAGCACTCCGACGACCTCGTTCCCGCGCTCGGGGGCGAGCAGGCCAACTCAGAGGCCGTGCTCGTGCGGCGCGATGTCTACGGGGGCCGCGAGGTCTCGAAGGAGTGGGGCGTGCCGTCGCACCACATCGAGAACTACATCAAGACCGCGCACCTCATGGACACGTCCGGCTCTCCCCAGCTCGGGGAGACGCTGGCGAAGCTCGACGCGTTCACCGACGGCACGACTCTCGAGACGAGCACGCTCTACACGTTCGAGCGCACGTCGGGCTAGCGGGACTTGGGCTTGCCGATCACGGGACGGAGGAGGATGCCGATGAGCCAGCTGATGATCCCGAGCACGAGGGCGCCCAGCACGCCCCACCAGAACCCGTCGACGATGAGGCCGAAGCCGAGGAGGCCCGAGATCCATCCGACGATGAGCAGCAGCAGGCCGTTGACGAGCAGCGCCACGAGACCGAGGGTGAGGATGTAGATCGGGAACGCCACGATGCGGATGAGGTTGCCGATGATCCCGTTGACGACGCCGAAGATCACGGCGAGCAGAAGGAAGGTCAGCACGGTCTCGAGCGTGCCGCCCGGAGCGAACGGGGTGACGTGCACGCCCGTCACGATGAGCGTGGTGAGCCACAGTGCGACGGCGTTGATGAGCAGGCGGATGACGAGTCTCATGAGGCAACTATGTCCTACGCCGGAAGAACGCCGCAACGGATGCGGGGGCCTCGGTCATAGGCTTGACCGGTGACTGTCCCGAGAGTACGACTGCGCCCCGAGATCGAGTCGATGGTCCCCTACCGCCAGGGCCGGACCGCCGCCGAGGATGCCTTCAAGCTGTCCTCGAACGAGAACCCCTTCCCCCCGCTGCCCGCCGTGCTCGAGGCGATCGGCGCGAGCGCCGTGAACCGCTACCCCGAGGGCTCCGCCGCGAAGCTGCGCGAGCTCCTGGGCGAGCGCTACGGGGTCTCGGCCGAGCGGCTGCAGGTGGGGGCCGGATCCGTCTCGGTGCTGGCCCAGCTCATCACGGCCGCCGCGGCCCCCGGCGACGAGGTCGTCTTCGCGTGGCGCAGTTTCGAGGCGTACCCCCTGCTCGTGGGCACGGCGGGCGCGACGCCCGTCATGGTCCCGAACACGGCCGACCACCGCCACGACCTCCCCGCCATGCTCGCGGCCATCACCGAGCGCACGCGTCTCGTGATCGTGTGCAGCCCCAACAACCCCACGAGCACAGTCGTGAGCCACGCCGACTTCGTCGACTTCCTGTCGAAGGTGCCGCCCACTGTGCTCGTCGTGCTCGACGAGGCGTACATCGAGTTCGTCACCGACCCCGACGCCGTGCGCGGAGCCGCGCTCATCGACGACTACCCGAACCTCGTGGTGCTGCGCACGTTCTCCAAGGCCTACGGCCTCGCGGGCCTGCGGGTGGGCTACGCCGTGGGCGCCGAGTACGTCATGGACGCGGCGCGGGCCGTCGCCATCCCGCTCTCGGTCACGGAGCCCGCGCAGCGCGCGGCGATCGCGTCGCTCGAGCACGAGGCCGAGCTGCTCGCGCGCGTGGTCGAGCTCAACGCCGTGCGGGAGCGCATCTGGGCGGGCATCCTCGAGCAGGGCTGGGACGCCCCCGAGCCGCAGGGCAACTTCGTGTGGTTCCCCACCGGCGATCTCACGGCGGAGGCGGCCGAGGTGTTCGCGAAGCACGGCATCGTCGCGCGTGCGCTCGTCGACGGCCTGCGCGTGAGCGTGGGGGAGGCCGAGTCTGTGGAGAAACTCCTAACGGCCTCGGCGGAGGTTGTCGAGATGCGACGAACTGCCGCCCCGACGGCCACGTTAGATTAGATCAATGTCCTACACCGCCGCGACGGTACAGCTGCTCACCACTGAGGGCACGCTCGTCACCAGCGATGCAACGGCCGAGTACCTCCCGTACATCGAGAAGCTCTCCGACCAGCAGCTGCGCGACTTCCACCGCCAGATGTACGTCATCCGCAAGTTCGACATCGACGCGGCCAACCTGCAGCGCCAGGGCCAGCTCGCGATGTGGATCCCGAGCCTCGGCCAGGAGGCCGCGCAGGTCGGCTCCGGCTACGCGGCGAAGCCGCAGGACCACATCTTCCCCTCCTACCGCGAGCACGTGATCGCGAGGATCCGCGGGGTCGACCCCATGCGCATCATCGAGATGCTCCGCGGCCTCAGCCACGGCGGTTGGGACCCGAAGGAGCACAACAACTTCCACCTCTACACGCTCGTGCTCGGATCGCAGACCCTGCACGCCGCCGGCTACGCCATGGGCGTGCTGTTCGACGGCGACACGGGCACGGGCGACGCCGACAAGGATCAGGCCGTCATCGTCTACTTCGGAGACGGCTCCACGAGCCAGGGCGACGTGAGCGAGTCGATGGTCTTCGCGGCGAGCTACCAGGCTCCCCTCGTGTTCTTCCTGCAGAACAACCATTGGGCGATCTCGGTGCCCGTGACGCGCCAGTCGCGCACGCCCCTGTACCAGCGCCCCGCCGGCTTCGGCATCCCGGGCGTGCAGATCGACGGCAACGACGTGCTCGCGAGCTACGCGGTGACGAGCGCGAATCTCGACCGCGCGCGCGGCGGAGGCGGGCCGCAGTTCATCGAGGCGCTCACCTATCGCATGGGCGCGCACACGACGAGCGACGATCCCACGAAGTACCGCGACCTGCAGGAGCTCGAGTTCTGGACGAACGCCGACGCCATCTCGCGCTTCGAGAGGTTCCTGCGGGCGAAGGGCGAGGGCGACGCGTTCTTCGCCGAGGTCGATCAGGAGGCGGACGACCTCACCGCCGACATCCGCCGCCGCACCCTCGCGCTCGGCGTGCCGCCCATCTCGCAGATGTTCGACAACGTCTACTCCGAGGCGCACCCGCTCATGCAGGCGCAGCAGGAGTGGCTCGAGAACTACGAGGCGAGCTTCGAGGGGGACCAGGCGTGACCATCGAGAACCTCAGCATGGCCAAGGCCCTCACCCAGGGCCTGCGCCAGGCGATGCTCGCCGACCCCAAGGTGCTCCTCATGGGCGAGGACATCGGGCCGCTCGGCGGCGTGTTCCGCGTGACCGAGGGGCTGCACGCCGAGTTCGGCGACTCCCGCGTGCTCGACACCCCGCTCGCCGAGTCGGGCATCGTGGGCACGGCCATCGGCCTCGCGATGCGCGGCTACCGTCCGGTGTGCGAGATCCAGTTCGACGGGTTCGTCTTCCCCGCGTTCGACCAGATCACGACGCAGCTCGCCAAGCTCACGAGCCGGCACCACGGCTCGCTCAGCATGCCCGTCGTCATCCGCATCCCCTTCGGCGGTCACATCGGCGCCGTCGAGCACCACCAGGAGAGCCCGGAGGCGTACTTCGCGCACACCGCAGGCCTCCGCGTGGTCACGCCGTCGAACCCGCACGACGCCTACTGGATGATCCAGGAGGCGATCGCGAGCGACGACCCCGTGATCTTCTTCGAGCCGAAGAGCCGCTACTGGCCCAAGGGCGACGTCGACCTGTCGGCGAGCGGCGCGCCGCTGCACTCGACGCGCGTCGTGCGCCCCGGCACCGAGGTCACGCTCGTGGGCTACGGGCCCATGGTCACGATGCTCCTGCAGGCCGCCGAGATCGCACAGTCGGAGGGCACGAGCGTCGAGGTCGTCGACCTGCGCTCGATCTCGCCCATCGACTACGACCCGCTCATCGCCTCGGTGCAGAAGACCGGGCGGCTCGTCGTCGCGCACGAGGCCCCCGGCTTCGTGTCCGTCGGCTCCGAGATCGCGGCGACCGTCACCGAGCGCGCGTTCTACTCGCTCGAGGCTCCCGTGCTGCGTGTCGCGGGCTTCGACACCCCGTTCCCGCCGGCCAAGCTCGAGACCGCCTACCTGCCCGACGCCGACCGCATCCTCGAAGCGGTCGACCGGGCGATGGCCTACTAGGAGGCACCCGTGGCAACTTCGGATTTCCCGCTCCCCGATGTCGGCGAGGGTCTCACCGAGGCGGAGATCGTCTCGTGGAAGGTCAAGCCCGGCGACACCGTCGCCATGAACCAGGTGCTCGTCGAGATCGAGACCGCCAAGTCGCTCGTCGAGCTGCCGTCGCCGTTCGTCGGCACGGTCTCCGCGATCCTCGTCGAGGAGGGCCAGACCGTGGAGGTCGGCACCCCCATCATCTCCGTGACGTCGGAGGGCGCCGAGCTCCCGACGCCCGCGGCCGCCGAGGCCGTCGAGATCGCCGACACGGCGTCGACCGTCGCCGCCGCGGAGGAGAAGCCGCACGCGACGCTCGTCGGGTACGGCACGGTCGGCCACGGCGCATCCCGCCGCCGTGGTGCCGCCGCAGCGCCCCAGGCGTCGCCCGCGGCCCCGGCAGCCCAGCCCCGGCCCGCGAGCGTGCCGGCCGCCGCGGCATCCTCGATCATCGCCAAGCCGCCGATCCGCAAGCTCGCGAAAGACCTCGGCGTCGACCTCGCGACGGTGACCGCCACGGGCCTCGCGGGCGAGATCACGCGCGACGACGTCGTGCGGCAGGCCTCGCAGGCAAGCGTGTTCCGCAACATCCAGACCCCGGAGTGGGGCGAGGAGCGCGAGGAGCGCGTGCCCGTGAAGGGCGTGCGCAAGGCGATCGCGACGGCCATGGTGCAGAGCGCGTTCACCGCGCCGCACGTGAGCGTGTTCGTCGACATCGACGCGACGCGCACCATGGAGTTCGTCAAGCGCCTCAAGGCGTCCACCGATTTCGCGGGCGTGCGCGTGAGCCCGCTGCTCATCATGGCGAAGGCCGTGATCTGGGCCGTGCGCCGCAACCCCACGGTCAACTCGACGTGGACGGACAAGGAGATCATCGTCCGCCACTACGTGAACCTCGGTATCGCGGCGGCGACTCCGCGCGGTCTCATCGTGCCCAACATCAAGGATGCCCAGGAGCTCTCTCTGCTCGATCTGGCGAAGGCGCTCGAGCAGCTCACGCTCACGGCGCGCGACGGCAAGACGCAGCCGGCCGAGATGGCCAAGGGCACGATCACGATCACGAACCTCGGCTCGTACGGCATGGACACGGGAACCCCGATCATCAACCCGGGCGAGGCCTCCATCGTGGCGCTCGGCTCGATCCGCCAGAAGCCGTGGATCGTCGACGGCCAGGTGCTTCCGCGCTATGTGACCACCGTCGGCGCGAGCTTCGACCACCGCATCGTGGACGGCGACGTCGCGAGCCGCTTCGTCGCGGACCTCGCGAGCGTGCTCGAGGAGCCGGCGCTGCTGCTCGACTGAGCCCGCCGATTTGGACGGGCCCGCGACGCGTGCCACACTATTGATAACGAAAATCATTAGTGTGTCGAGAAAGCCATCCATGAACAAGCTCATCCCGGTCATCGCCCTCTCCGCCGTCGCGCTCGCCGGCTGCTCGGCCGCCCCCGCGACACCCGACGACGACCTCATCCACGTCGTCGCCTCCACGAGCGTCTACGGCGACCTCGTCTCGACGATCGGCGGCGACCGCGTCGAGGTCACGAGCCTCATCTCCGACGCATCCGTCGACCCGCACAGCTTCGAGGCGTCCGCGCGCGACCAGCTCGCGATCTCCGAGGCCGACCTCATCGTCGAGAACGGCGGCGGGTACGACCCGTTCGTCGACACCCTGCTCACGGCCGCCGGCTCGACGGCGCCCGTCATCACGGCCGTCGACGTGTCGGGGCTCGACGGAGCGGGACAGGAGGGCTTCAACGAGCACGTCTGGTACTCCTTCGCCGCGACCGAGAAGGTCGTGGGCGCCGTCGCCGACCAGCTCGGGCAGCTCGACCCCGACCACGCCGACGAGTACACCGCGAACGCGGACGCGCTCGGCTCCGCGATCGCCGACCTGCTCACGCGCGCGGAGGGCCTCGGCGTGACGGGCGACGTCGCCGTCACCGAGCCCGTGCCCGGCTACCTGCTGCAGGCCGCGGGCCTCACCAACGTGACCCCGGCCGACTTCACCGAGGCGATCGAGGAGGGCAACGACGTGCCGCCGCTCGCCCTCCAGGAGACCCTCGCGCTCTTCACCGGCGACAAGGTGCTGCTGCTCGCGTACAACTCGCAGACCGCGAGCCCCGAGACCGAGCGCGTGCGCCAGGCGGCCGAGGATGCGGGCATCCCCGTCGTCGATTTCACGGAGACCCTCCCCGCTGGGGCAGACTACGTGTCGTGGATGACGAGCAACCTCGACGCGCTGGCGACAGCGCTCGGACGGTGAACCCGCTCGAGATCCGTGACGCTGCCCTCACCCTCGGGGGCCGCATCCTCTGGAGCGGACTCGACCTGACGGTGAAGCCAGGGGAGTTCGTGGCCGTGCTCGGCGCGAACGGCTCGGGCAAGACGTCGCTGCTGCGCGCGATCCTCGGGCAGCTGCCCCTCGATTCGGGAGAGATCCGCGTGCAGGGGAGGCCCGTCACGCGCGGCGACCGGGCCATCGGCTACATCCCGCAGCAGCGCATCATGCCCGCGGGCACCGCCCTGCGCGGCCGCGACCTCGTGGGCCTCGGGCTCGACGGCCACCGCTGGGGGCTGCCGCTGCCGTCGCGGGCCCGCCGCGACCGCATCGACGAGCTCGTCGACGCCGTGGGCGCCCGGGCGTACGCGAACCTCCCCGTGGGGGTGCTCTCGGGCGGCGAGCAGCAGCGCCTGCGCGTCGGGCAGGCGCTCGCGAGCCACCCCACCCTCCTGCTGTGCGACGAGCCGCTCTCGAGCCTCGACCTGCACCACCAGCGCGGAGTGGCCGAGCTGATCGACGAGGGGCTGCACGAGCGCGGCACGGGGGTCGTGTTCGTCACGCACGACATCAACCCCGTGCTCGACATGACCGACACGGTGCTCTACCTCGCCAACGGGCGCTTCACGTCGGGCCCGCCGGAGGAGGTGCTCACCTCCGAGGTGCTGAGCGACCTGTACGGCACCCCCGTCGAGGTCATCCGCAGCGGCGAGCGGGTCTTCGTGGCCGGAATCCCCGAGTTCCCCCGGCACGAGGCCGCCTCATGAGCGACTTCTGGGGCTCGATCTTCAACTTCAGCGACTACGGGCAGCTGCTCGCCCTCGTGGGCAACTCGATTGTCGCGGGAGCGGTGCTCGGCATCGTCGGCGGCCTCATCGGCGTCTTCGTGATGCAGCGCGACATGGCGTTCGCCGTGCACGGCATCAGCGAGCTCTCGTTCGCGGGCGCCGCCGCCGCGCTGCTCTTCGGCGCCAACGTCGTCGCGGGCTCGCTCGTGGGCTCGCTCATCGCCGCGGCGCTCATCGGCGTGCTCGGCTCCCGGGCGCGCGACCGGAACTCCATCATCGGCGTGCTCATGCCCTTCGGGCTGGGCCTCGGCATCCTCTTCCTCGCGCTCTACCCCGGGCGCAGCGGCAACCGGTTCGGGCTGCTCACCGGCCAGATCCTCTCCGTCGACATCCCGCAGCTCGGCTGGCTCATCGGCATCAGCATCGTCGTGCTCGTCGTGCTGCTCGTGATCTGGCGGCCGCTCGTCTTCGACAGCATCGACCCGGACGTCGCGATGGCGCGCGGCGTGCCGGCACGCACGCTCTCCCTCGTCTTCATGGTGCTGCTCGGCCTCATCGTCGCCGTGTCGGTGCAGATCATCGGGGCGCTGCTCGTGCTCGCGCTCCTCGTGACCCCGGCCGCCGCGGCGCTGCGGGTCTCGTCGTCGCCGGTGGTCGTGCCCGTGCTCGCCATGGCCTTCGGGTTCGCGTCGGCGGTGGGGGGCATCCTGCTCGCCCTCGGCGGCTCGCTGCCGATCAGCCCGTACGTGACGACGATCTCGTTCGTCATCTACCTCGTGTGCCGCGTCGTCGGCCGCGCCAGGGGCCGCCGGCTGCGGCGCAGGGTGGTGCCCGCATGAAGCGGCACACGTGGCAGCGCGACGCGGTCAAGGATGCCCTGGGCACGCGCGAGACGTTCGTGAGCGCCCAGCAGCTCCACGCGGCGCTGCGCGACGCCGGCACGACCATCGGGCTCGCGACCGTGTACCGCGCGCTCGCCGACCTCGCCGAGGAGGGTGAGGCCGACTCGTTGCAGCAGGAGGGCGAGAGCCTCTACCGCGCGTGCACCCCCGGCACCCACCACCACCACCTCATCTGCCGCAGCTGCGGGCTCACCGTCGAGATCGAGGCCGACGCGGTCGAGGAGTGGGCGCGCAGCGTCGCCGCGGAGCACGGTTTCAGCGATCCGCAGCACATCGTCGACGTCTTCGGCTTGTGCCGGGAGTGCGCCAGCGCGTAACATCTTCAGGTTGGCCATTTCCGGCCACATCGTGTGCTGCCCGTGAACGTTCGGGACCACAGCATGCCGACAAGTGATCTTGGGTAGGAACTCCGGTTCCTACGGTAACCAGAACAGGAGTAGGACCATGGCAGCAGTGTGCCAGGTGACAGGAGCCGTTCCCGGCTTCGGTCACAGCATCTCGTTCTCGCACCGTCGCAACAAGCGTCGGTTCGACCCGAACATCCAGTCGAAGAAGTACTACGTGCCGTCGCTTCGCCGTAACGTGACGCTGACCCTGTCCGCCAAGGGCATCAAGGTCATCGACGCGCGCGGGATCGACGCCGTCGTGCGCGACCTCCTCGCCCGTGGGGAGAAGATCTAATGGCCAAGCAGCAGGACATCCGTCCCATCATCAAGCTTCGTTCGACCGCCGGAACGGGCTACACCTACGTGACGAAGAAGAACCGTCGCAACAACCCCGACCGCCTCGTGCTCAAGAAGTACGACCCGGTGATCCGCCAGCACGTCGAATTCCGCGAGGAGCGCTAACCATGGCCAAGAAGAGCAAGATCGCCAAGAACGAGAAGCGCAAGGTCATCGTCGCGCGCTACGCCGCGAAGCGCCTCGAGCTGAAGAAGGCCCTGGTCGACCCGGCCGGCACCGACGAGTCGCGCGAGGCCGCCCGCCTCGGCCTGCAGAAGCTCCCCCGCAACGCCTCGCCCGTGCGCGTGCGCGGCCGTGACGCCATCGACGGACGCCCCCGCGGCTTCCTCAGCAAGTTCGGTGTCTCGCGTGTGCGCTTCCGCGATATGGCGCACCGCGGCGAATTGCCCGGAATTACCAAGTCAAGCTGGTAGATTTCAGGGCGTTTACACGCTCCACCCATAACTGCATGACGTCCGAGGAGGACACCAATGGCTGACAAGTCGCTTAACCGTACCGAGTTCGTCGCGGCTGTTGCCGCTGAGTCTGGCCAGAGCCAGGCCGCCGTCAGCACCGTTGTCGACGCCTTCTTCGCCGTTCTGTCGAAGTCGGTCGCCGAGGGCACCAAGGTCTCGATCCCGGGCTGGCTCGCCGCCGAGCGCACGAGCCGCGCCGCTCGCACGGGCCGCAACCCGCAGACCGGCGAGACCATCCAGATCAAGGCGAGCAACGGCGTCAAGCTGAGCGCCGGCAGCAAGCTCAAGGCCGCGGCCAAGGGCTAGTCTCACCCCACAACGTCTGAGGGCGGCAACCGAGAGGTTGCCGCCCTCGTCGTTTGCCCAGCGGGCACCGCGTACCATGGGCTGGTGCCACGCCTCGTACGCATCGCCGGCCCGGCGCTGCTCCTCCTCACGGCACTCGGCGCACTGCTCGCCTCGCTCGCCTACGGCGGCGGCGCGGATGCCCCCCTCCTCGTCGACCCCGGTGCGGTCGTGCGCTACGGGCTTCCGGTGGCGAAGCTCCTCGTCAACCTCGGCGGAGCGGGCGCCGTGGGCGCGCTCGTGCTCGCGTGCTTCGCCCTCGACTCCGGCAGGCCGGAGTGGAACCGCGCTCTCGATGTCGCCGCGGCATCCGCCGCCGTCTGGACGGTCGCCGCCGCGGCCACGGGCTTCTACACATTCCTCACGGTGCTGCAGCAGCCCATCCGCTTCGACGACGCGTTCGGCAACGTGCTCGCGAGCTTCCTCACGGGCACCGAGCTCGGCCAGGCGTGGCTCGCGACGACCCTCGTCGCCGCGGGCGTGACCGTGCTGTGCTTCGCGGTGCGCAACCCGACGGTTCTCGTCTTCGTCACGGTCTTCGCCGTGGTCGGCCTGCTGCCCATGACCCTGCAGGGCCACCGCGGCGGCACCGCCCAGCACGACTCGGCGACGAGCGCGCTCTTCCTCCACGTGCTGTTCGCGGGGGTGTGGCTCGGCGGCCTCCTCACGATCGCGCTGCTCAAGCCGCTGCTCGACAAGGGTCGGCTGGGCGCCGTGCTCTCCCGCTACTCGACCGTCGCGCTCGTGTGCTTCGTGGTGGTCGCCGCGTCGGGCTACCTGAGCGCCGAGATCCGCGTCGAGAGCCTCGGCAACCTGCTCACGCCCTACGGCATCCTCGTGCTCGTCAAGACCGCGGCGCTGCTCACGCTCGGCCTGTTCGGCGCGATGCAGCGCCGCTACTTCATCGCGAGGATGCAGCGTCCCGGAGCATCCGGCGGGATCTTCTGGTGGATCGTCGCAGCCGAGCTCGGGTTCATGGGCATCGCCGCGGGAGTGGCCGCCGCGCTCGCCAAGACGGCGACCCCGGTGCCCGAGGTGGCCGCGTCCGACTTGGCCGACCCGACGCCCGCGGAGCTGCTCACGGGAGCGCCGCTGCCGCCCCCGGTCACGTTCGAGCGCCTGTTCACGCTGTGGAACTTCGACCTCGTGTGGATCCTCGTCTGCGCCTTCGGCATCTTCTTCTACCTCGCGGGCGTCTGGCGCCTGCGCACGCGCGGCGACACGTGGCCCGTGCAGCGCACGGTGTTCTGGATAGCCGGCATGCTGCTGCTCTTCTACATCACCAACGGCGGCGTGAACGTCTACGAGCGCTACCTCTTCTCGCAGCACATGCTCGCGCACATGGTGCTCGGCATGGCGGTGCCCGTGCTGCTCGTCCCGGGAGCGCCCATCACGCTCGCGCTGCGGGCGATCGCGAAGCGCACCGACGGCAGCCGCGGCCCGCGCGAGTGGATCATGCTCGCGGTGCACTCCCGCCCGTTCGCCATCCTCGCCAACCCGCTCGTGGCGGCGGCCATCTTCGCGGGATCGCTGTGGGTGTTCTACTACACGCCCGTGTTCAGCTGGGCGACGACGAACCACCTCGGCCACGAGTGGATGATCGTGCACTTCCTGCTGAGCGGCTACCTGTTCGTGCAGGCCCTCATCGGCATCGACCCGGCGCCGAAGCGTCCGCCGTACCCGGTGCGGCTGCTCATCCTGCTCGCGACGATGGCGTTCCACGCGTTCTTCGGCCTCGCGCTCATGTCGGGCACGGGACTGCTGCTCGCCGACTGGTACGGGGCGATGGGCTGGGACACGGGCGTGACCGCCCTGCAGGACCAGCAGGCGGGTGGCGGCATCGCGTGGAGCGTCGGCGAGATCCCGACGGTGTCGCTCGCGATCGCCGTCGCGATCATGTGGGGTCGCAGCGACGACCGGGAGTCCCGCCGCTACGACCGCAAGGCCGACCGCGACGGCGAGGCCGAGCTCGAGGCGTACAACGCGATGCTCGCGGAGCGAGCCCGGCGCGGCTAGAGGCCGCGGATGAGCAGCTGGTCGTCGGGCAGGAACGAGACGACGAAGCTCGAGCTGAACTGCACATCCTCGTCGAACGTCGACACGGAGCCGTCGAAGAGCGAGCGGACGTCGACCACGAGGTGGGCCGCCGCGGGTGTCGCGGGCATGAGCCACGTGCCCGGGTCGGACCCCGGCTGCAGCGTGACCTTGGGGTAGCGCGCTATCGACCACGCGGGCGTCGTGACAATGCGGTTGGAGACCTGCTCGCCGAACGGGCATCCCGTGGGCAGCAGCACGGTCTGCGTCGCGCACTCGTCGAGGTAGCCGTTGACCTCCTTCTGCACCTGGGCCGTGAACGCGTCGGTGGGCTCGAGGATGACCGTGCCGATGACCGCGGCGCCGGGCTGGCTCGCCGTGACGCTCACCGTCTTCGCCTGCAGGTAGAGCGAGTCGGCGGAGAGCTCGTAGGTGCCGGGCGCGAACACGAGGTAGGGGGAGGGGCGGTCCTGCTCGGCGGCGTCGAGCTGCACGCCGTTGGCCGTGAAGCCCGTTCCGTGCTGCGGCGTGATCTGCAGCACTGCGAGCGGGCTCGACTCGAAGGCCCAGGTGGTGAAGAGGCCGAGGAAGGTGCCCTGCTGGCGCACCGTGAACGTCGACTGGCCCGACCTGCCCTCGGAGGTGAAGGAGTAGACGACGCGGTGGGTGCCCTGGGCATCCGCCGTGTCGCTCACGAGCTCGAGGTCGCCGAGCTGGGGCAGCGCGCCCGCGACGAGCAGGTCGCGGCTCGCGTCGCCCGCCGCGGGGATGGCGCCCGCGAGCTCGAGGGCGCCGTCGGCGTCGTGCCGCACGAGGGAGTCGAGGTAGCCGCGCACGAAACCGCCAGCGCTGTAGAGCGTCGCGTTGAGGGCGAGCACCGTGACGCCGAAGGCCGCGACGACGACGGCCGCGACCACCGACAGGATGATGAACTCGCGGCGCATGGTCCCCATCCTAAAACGCACGACTCCCGCCCGCCCCGGCCCACCCCGACGGCACCGCCGGTACAGTGAAGCGGTGAGTGAGGTTGTGCTGGCGCCCGAGCAGCAGGCGGTGTTCGACGCCATCGAGACGACCCTCGAGAACCTCTTCGTCACGGGCCGCGCCGGCACGGGCAAATCGACGCTCCTGGGCTACCTCTCCGAGAACACGTCGAAGAACCTCGTCATCTGCGCGCCCACGGGCGTGGCCGCCCTCAACGTGGGCGGGCAGACCATCCACTCGCTGTTCCGCCTGCCCATCGGGGTCATCGCCGACAACGACATCGACCAGTCCGCGGAGCTCCGCAAGCTGCTCAGCACCATCGACACGCTCGTGATCGACGAGGTGTCGATGGTCAACGCCGACCTGCTCGACGCCATCGACAGGTCGCTGCGCCAGGCCCGCGGCAAGCGCAACGAGGCGTTCGGCGGCGTGCAGGTGGTGCTGTTCGGCGACCCGTACCAGCTCGCACCCGTCCCGGGCGAGGGTGACGAGCGGGCGTACTTCGAAGACCACTACCGGTCGATGTGGTTCTTCGACGCGAAGGTGTGGAACGACACCGACCTCACGATCTACGAGCTCACGAGCATCCACCGCCAGCACGAGGGCGAGTTCAAGTACATGCTGAACGCGGTGCGGCACGGCGGCGTGACCGCCGAGATCGCCGCCCGCCTCAACGAGGTGGGCGCACGCCCGCAGCCGACGGACGGCGCCATCACCCTCGCCTCGACGAACGGCATCGTCACGCGCATCAACGCCTCGGAGCTCGCGCGACTGCCCGGCCGCGTGCTCACGGCGCGTGCGGAGGTGAGCGGGGACTTCGGCGGCCGCGCCTTCCCCGCCGACGAGGCCCTCGAGCTCAAGCTCGGCGCGCGCGTCATGTTCCTGCGCAACGACACGGGCAACGACGGCGGGCCGCGCTGGGTCAACGGCAGCATCGGCACCGTCACCAAGATCGACGCGACGGTGTGGGTGGAGATCGACGGAGAGCGGCACGAGGTCAAGCCCGCGATCTGGGAGAAGTTCAAGTACAACTACTCGCCGCTCACGAAGTCGCTGCGCAAGGATGTGGTCGCCGAGTTCACCCAGTTCCCGCTGCGGCTCGCGTGGGCCGTGACCATCCACAAGTCGCAGGGCAAGACCTACGACCGTGCGATCGTCGACCTCGGGCCGCGCTCGTTCGCGCCCGGCCAGACCTACGTGGCGCTCAGCCGCATCTCGACGCTCGACGGCCTCTACATGACGCGCCCGCTGCGCCCGAGCGACATCATCGTCGACGAGAACGTCGTGCGGTTCATGTCGCGCGTGCAGGCCATCCCCGCGATCAAGGCGTAGCGGCTAGCTGGAGGGCGACGACTCCACGGAGGGGGCCCGGGAGATCGGGGTGTGCGCGATCGCGGCCGTGCGCGCCCGCTCGACATCGCCGGAGACGACGGCGTCGATGAGCGCGCGGTGCACCGCGACGGCGTCTCCGCGCACGCCCGGCGCGGGGGTGGGCGAGACCGCGAACTCGGTGATGAGGGTCTCGAGCGTGTCGAGCGACTCGGTGTAGACGCGCGTGAGGAACGCGTTGCGCCCGATGCGGGCGATCATCTTGTGCAGCTTCCAGATCTCGAGGGTCTCCTGCCGCCCCTTGGGCAGTGCCGCGATGACGTCGAGCTGCGCGTAGAGCTCGTCGCCCTGGTTGGCCGTGCAGGCCCTCGCGGCCTCGATCGCGACGAGCACCTCGAGCTCGTCGCGCACGGCGGCGATGTCGGCGAGCTCGGCCTGCGAGACCTGGGCCCCCACGATGATGTTGCGCAGCCGCAGCGACTGGGAGGGCGCGGCGACGAACACACCGCCGCCGGGACCGGGCTTGAGCACGATCACGCCGCTCGACTGGAGCAGGCGGAGCGCCTCGTTGAAGGTGCCCGGCGAGACGCCGAACCGCGCGAGGAGCGACGACTTGGTGCCCAGCAGGTCGCCGGCGCTGAGGGACTGCTGCTCGATCTCCGATTCGAGGGCGAGGGCGATGGTCTCAGCCTTGGATCCCACGCGCACGAACTCTCCCTCGGTAGCTTGACGTATCAATGATAACCATTATGCTTATTTAGCGCTGGCGTGCACCCAACTTAGCGGACATCGCGAGCGATATTCACGCCCGACCCTCAACGCCGAAGGACGCCCCCATGAAGCTCGGAACCGTCCGCCGAGAAGGGTCGACCACGGCATTCTCGTCGATCGCGGGGGAGACCCGCTACCACGACGCCCTCGACGTGCTCGACCTCGTCGGGCGTGACGGCTGGTCGCACGACGACGGCACGGCAGGCCCCGAGCCCGATCCCGCGGAGCTCGCGCCGCCCGTGCTCTCCCCGCGCAAGATCATCTGCGTGGGCCTCAACTACACCGACCACGCCCGCGAGGTGGGCAAGGAGGCCCCGGCGGTGCCGACCCTCTTCGCCAAGGTCGCGACGACCCTCGTGGGCGCCCGCGAGCCGCTCGAGATGCCCGACGTGAGCACGCGGGTCGACTGGGAGGCCGAGCTCGCGATCGTGATCGGACGCGAGATCCGCAACGCGTCGGCGGAGGAGGCGCAGGCCGCCATCCTCGGGTACTCGGTGCTCAACGACCTCAGCATCCGCGACTGGCAGAACCGCACGAGCGAGTGGTTCCAGGGAAAGAACTTCGACAGGACGTGCCCGTTCGGCCCCGTCGTCGTGACGCCCGACGAGCTTGACCTCGCCTCGGGCCTCGCCGTCACGTGCACCGTCAACGGCGAGGTCATGCAGGCGGGCACGACCGCCGACATGATCTTCAGCCCGGTCGATATCGTGGTCTACATCACGCAGTTCCTCACGCTCCAGCCGGGCGACGTCATCGCCACGGGCACGCCCGCGGGCGTGGGCTTCACCAGGAAGCCTCCCGTGTTCCTGGTGCCCGGCGACACCCTCACGACGTCCATCGAGGGCATCGGCGAGCTGCGCAACGACTGCACGGCCGCCGAGACGCTCGTAGGAGGAACGGTATGACCGCCGAGGATCGCGTAGCCATCATCACGGGCGGCGCCGGCAGCATCGGCTCCGCCATCGTGCGCGAGCTCGCCGCCGCCGGATACCTCGTGTGCGTCGCCGACCTCTCCGCCGAGGCGTGCGCGCGCGTCGTGGCCGAGGTGCCCGGCTCCTTCGCCTTCGTGGGCGACCTCGCCGACCCCGCCACCGTCGAGCTGCTCGCGAGCACGGCCGCCGAGAAGGGGGTGCTCACGGTGCTCGTCAACTCCGTCGGCATCTCGCCCAAGAACAACGGCAACAAGTTCATGTTCGACGACATCGACGACGCCGCGTGGGCGCAGATCTTCGACGTCAACTTCTTCGGGCCCGTGCGCGTGACGCGCGCCGTGCTGCGGCGCATGCGCGACGGCGACGGCGCGTCGATCATCAACATCTCCTCGATCACCGCCCGCACCGGCACCGGCGGCCCCGTGGGCGCGAGCTTCCCGCCCGTGCTCCCGTCGTCGTCGCACTACGCCACGACGAAGGCGGGCATCGCGAACCTCACGAGATCGCTCGCCCGCGAGGTCGCACCGCGCGGCATCCGCGTCAACGCCGTCGCCCCCGGCTTCATCGCGACGGCGATGACCGCGAGCACGGCGGGCACCGACGTCATCCACGGCCAGATCCCCTGGGGTCGTCCGGGCACGCCCGAGGATGTCGCGGCCGTCGTGGCCTTCCTCGCGAGCCCGGCTGCCGGCTACGTCACGGGCACCACGATCGCCGTGGACGGCGGGATGCTGTCATGACCCTCGTCGTCGTGGGCGTGGGCGCGATGGGCTCGGCGCTCGCCGCACGCCTCGTCGAGCGCGGCCACGACGTGGTCGGCGTCGACCCGTTCCTCGCGGCGGCGGGATCAGCCGTCGAGACCGCGGAGGGCGTCCGGGTCGTCCACTCGCTCGAGGATGTCGACGCCGCGGTCTCCGAGGTGCTCGTCTTCGTCCGCATGGCGGACCAGGTCGTCTCGGTCATCGAGTCGATGGACGGCCTGCGGGCCTACGACGACGTGCCCGCGACGATCCTCAGCACCCTGAGCCCCGCGGACGCGCGGTCCGTCGCCGAGCGCTTCGGCGCCGGGCGCCGGATCGTGGAGGCCCCCGTCTCGGGCGGCGTCTCGGGCGCGCGCCTCGGCGCCCTCACCGTGCTCATGGCCGGCGAGCCCGGGGCGTGGCTCGCGGATGCCGCGGCCACGGTGTTCCGCTTCGACGGCTTCGGGCTGCCGGCCGCGGCGAAGCTCCTGAACAACTCCCTCGCCGCCGCGAACGCCCACGCGCTCACGGCGGCGCTCGCCCAGGCCGACGGCCTGGGCCTCGACGCCGCCCAGATGCTCGAGGTCGTGCGCGTCTCGAGCGGCGGCGGCTGGATCGCGGAGAACTTCGACGAGTTCCCCGTCGACCTGCTGTGGAAGGACTTCACCCTCCTGCAGGCGAGCGGGCCGGTCACCTTCCCGGCGACCGACGGGCGCACCGACCTCGTGGAGGCAGTGCGGAACTCCCGCCGGCGCATCGCACCCGAAGAAAGGAACTGACATGGTCCTCTCCATCCCGTCGACAGGCACCGCCGAGGCCCTCTGGGCGCTCGACCACGGATCGCTCACCTACGACGCCGGGCTCGTCGTGCTCGGCGGCTCGGGAGTGAGCGAGCATCCGATCACGTCGTTCCTCATCAAGCACGAGCGCGGCCTCGTGCTCTTCGACACGGGCCTCGACCCCGCGGCCGCCGACCGGCAGGTCGAGGAGTACGGCGAGCTCGCCTCCGCGTTCGACATGCGCTTCTCCGCGGAGAACCGCATCGACCGGCAGATCGAGAAGGCCGGGTTCTCGACGAAGGATGTCACGCACGTCGTCGTCTCGCACGCGCACTTCGACCACACGGGCGGCCTCAAGCTCTTCCCGCACGCGCGCCTGTACATGGGGCTCGCCGACCTGCGGTTCGTCTTCTGGCCGGACGGGGGAGCCGCGGGCTCGTGCCGCTGGCCCGACATCGAGGCCACCCGCGGCTACCGCTGGAACCCGGTGGTGGGCGACTACGACCTCTTCGGCGACGGCAGCATCGTGATGCTCTCGCTGCCCGGCCACACGCCCGGCAACGCCGGGCTGCTCGTGCAGCTGCCCGGGGAGACGATCATCCTGACGGGCGACACGGTGCACCTGCGCGCCAACATCGAGTGGACGATGCCCATGGGCGGAGACCACAACACGTCTGACGCGACCAACTCGATCCGCCGGCTGCAGCAGCTGCGCGACTCCTTCGACGCGAAGGTGTGGATCGCGCACGACCCCGAGGACTGGATCGACTTCGGCGGCGCCGGCCGCTACGGGGCCTGACGTGGGCGGCGTGCTCGTCGACTACCGGTGCTCGGCGTGCGGGCGCGTGGCCGAGGCCCGCGTCCAGACCCCCGCGCCCTCGACCGCGCAGTGCGCGGCCTGCGGTGGGGAGTCCCGCCGCAGGTACGGCTTCCGCCTGGGGGCGGCGAGCGCCCCTGCGACGGCCGGGGGGCACGACCACGGGCATCCCGACGGGCTGGGCACGTGCGGTCTGCTGCCGACGGCGGCGCGCGCCCTCACGGCGCGGCTGAACGGCGACGAGCGCGGCCTCGAGCGGGAGTTCCGCTCCCAGGAGCGCATGATCTCCGAGGGCACCCTCGACCCGAAGGCCGGCGTGCACGGCCTCGCCGCGCCCGCCTGAGGCGGGTCGCGCCCGGGTGACGCGGCACCCTATTGATCATAACCGTTATACTCATTATAATCTGAATGCGGCACGAGCCGCCTGTACTTCAACGGTGAGGACCATGACAGGAACGGATGCACCCCCGCCCTCGGCGGCGCTTCTGCATGTCGACTCCGTGTCCAAGCGATTCGACGCCACGCAGGCTCTCGACGGCGTGACGATCTCCGTCGCCGCTGGCGAGACCGTCGGCCTCATCGGCCGCAACGGGGCGGGCAAGTCGACGCTCGTCGCCGCCCTCACGGGCCTGATCGAGGTGGACTCCGGCCAGATCCTCGTCGACGGCGTGCGCCTCGGCGACGGCGACGGGCGACAGGCCATCTCGTGCCTCTACCAGCACAGCACCCTCATCCCGGCGCTCAGCGTCACCGAGAACCTGTTCATCGACCGCGTGTCCAACCTCGCGGGCGGCTTCGTGTCGTGGGCCCGCGCCCACGGCGAGGCGCGCGCCGTGCTCGCGGACTGGGGCGTAGACCTCGACCCGCGCACGCGCGTGGAGGAGCTCACGCTCGAGGAGCGGCAGTCGGTGGAGCTCGCGCGCGCCCTGTCGCGCGGCAGCCGGCTCGTGATCCTCGACGAGCCGACGGCCCAGCTCGACTCGCACCAGGCTGCCCGGCTGCACGAGCGGATCCACCAGCTCCAGGATCGCGGCGTGAGCTTCCTCTACATCTCGCACTTCCTGCCCGAGGTGTTCGAGGTGTGCGACCGCGCCGTCGTGCTGCGCGACGGGCGGACGGTGCTCGAGGCGCCCGTCGACGAGCTCGACGAGCCCGCCATCATCCGCGCGATGTCCGGCACCGACGACGCGGCAGTCGCCCAGCGCACTCGCGGCGACCGCGCGCTCGCCGCCGCCTCCGAGCCCGTGCTGCGCGTGGCCGACCTCGCCCTCGACGGCGTCTTCGGCCCCGTCACGTTCGACGCGCGCCCGGGCGAGGTGGTCGGCATCGCCGGGTCGCTGCGCTCCGGCGCCACGGAGGTGGCGCGGGTGCTCTCTGGGCTCTTGCGACCGACAGGCGGATCGGCGACCGTGGCGGGAACCGCGATCGCGTCGGGCTCAGTGCGCGCGGCGCTCGACGCGGGTGTGAGCTCCGTGCCCCAGGACCGGCTGCGCGAGGGCCTCTTCCCGCAGCTCGGCGTCGACGAGAACGTGACAGCCACGACTGCCTCGCGCCTCGGCCGCCTGGGGTTCATCGACCGCCGGGTGCGCGACCGCGCCGCCGACCGCATCATCGAGGACTTCGCCGTGAAGACGTCCGAGCGTGGCTCGGCCATCGGAAGCCTGAGCGGCGGCAACCAGCAGAAGGCCCTGTTCGGGCGCGCGTTCGAGTCGCAGCCCCTCGTGCTCGTGCTCGACACGCCCTCCGCCGGCGTCGACATCGTCTCCACCGCGGCGATCTTCGAGCGGCTCGAGCAGGCGTCGGGCCGGGGGCTCGCCACGGTCATCGCGTCGAACACGCTCACCGAGCTGCGCGCGTGCGACGTCGTGCACGTCATGTTCGAGGGGCGGATCATCCGCACCTTCGAACCCGGCTGGAGCAGTGAGGACATGATCGGCGCAATCGAAGGAGTAGACGAGACATGAGCGCATCCACCACCGTCGACGGCGGCCGCATCGCCCGCCGCCGGGCGCATCCCGCGCTGCGCTTCGTGAAGGAGTACCCGCTGCTCCCCGTGCTCGTCGTGGCGCTCGTCGTCGGGTCGCTCGCGAACTCGCTGTTCCTGTCGCCGAGCAACCTCGTGAACGTGCTCGCGCAGTCCGCCGTGCTGGGCGTGCTCGTCGTCTCGCAGACGCTCGTGATGCTCACGGGGCGCATGGACCTCTCCACGGAGTCCGTCGTGACCCTCGCGCCCGTGTTCAGCGTGTGGCTCGTCATCCCCGTCGCCACGGGCGGACTCGGCATCGAGCTCGACCCGTTCCTCGGGGTGCTGCTCACGATGCTCGTGGGCGGGGTCGTCGGCCTCGTGAACGGCATGCTCGTCATGAAGGTCGGGCTCAACTCGTTCGTCGTGACGCTCGCGATGCTCATCCTGCTCGCGGGCGTGGCGCAGGGGGTCGGCGAGGGGCGCACGCTCTACGGCATCTCGGACGTCTACCTGTACCTGGGGTCGGCGATGTGGCTCGGCATCCCCGTCTCGGTGTGGATCGCCGTCGCGCTCTTCGTGGCCGCGGGGCTGTTCCTGCGCTACCACCGCGTCGGCCGGTCGCTCTACGCGATCGGCGGCAACGAGCTCGCGGCGGCAGCGGCGGGCATCCCCGTGGCGCGCACCGTCATCGGCGTGTACGTCGTCTCCGGCCTGCTGGCGGGCCTCGCGGGAGTGCTGCTCACGGGCCGCCTGAGCGCCGCGACGGCGACGCAGGGCTCCGGCCTCATCTTCTCCGTCCTCGCAGCGTGCGTCATCGGCGGCATCAGCCTGAGCGGCGGTCGCGGCACGATGCTCGGCGCGGCCAGCGGCGTGCTGCTGCTGGGCGTCGTCAACAACCTCCTGGTCCTGTCGAACATCAAGTCCTACTGGATCTCGGCGACCTACGGGCTCATCATCCTCATCGCCCTGGTCCTCTCCCGGTTCACGAGCGGCCGCCGACAACTCTGACCGGCACCGCGCGCTCGACCCGTTCCACCCCTGCACACACCAACAAAGGAGTTAGTCATGTCATTTAACAGCTCACGCCGTCGCGCGACGTCGCTGGCGGCAGCCGCCATCGTCACCGCGGTGGCCCTCAGCGGATGCGCCGCCACCCCCGGCGGCGACAGCTCGGCGGCGCCCGAGGGCGGCACCGTCATCGGCATCGCGAACGCGTTCCTCGGCAACTCGTTCAACCAGGCCGCCGTCGCGCTGCTGACCAAGTACTCGGAGGAGGCGGGCTTCGCGCCGCTGGAGCCCACCAACGCCGACGCGGACAGCTCGCAGCAGATCTCCGACGTGCAGAGCCTCATCAGCCGTGGCGCAAAGGCCATCCTGCTCACGCCCAACGACTCCGACGCGCTCGCCGGCGTCGTCAACTCGACTGTCGCGCAGGGCATCCCGGTCGTGACGCCGAACATCGGCGTCAACACCGACAAGGTGTTCGTCAACGTGCGCCCGAGCGGAACCGAGATGGGCACCCTGCAGTGCGAGGCCCTCAAGGGCAACGTGCCCGACGACGCCCAGATCTTCTACGTCGCCGGCTTCCTGAGCGACTCGACGGGCCGCGAGCGCTGGGAGTCGTTCCGCGACTGCGTCGCCGACAAGTTCCCGGGCATCACGGTCACGATGAAGGAGGGCAAGTGGGACCCGGTGGAGTCGACGACCCTCATCGAGACCGCCTTCGGCTCCGGCCAGACGTTCGACGCACTCGTGCTCGCGAGCGACTCGGTCTACGGCCCCGGCGCCCTCTCCACGCTCAAGAAGCTCGGGCTGCTGTTCCCGGCCGGTGACCCCGGCCACATCTACCTCTCGGGCATCGACGGCTCGCCCGAGGGCCTCCAGGCCATCCGCGACGGGTTCATGGACAACCTCGTCGCGCAGCCGCTCGTGCAGCAGTGCGAGCAGGCTGTCGCCTACCTGAAGCTCGCGCTCGAGGGCGGCACCGTCACGGCGGGCCCGACCGACCACGGCAGCGAGATCGTCGACGACGGCGGGGTCCTCACCGACTTCATCCCGGCGCTCTTCGTCACCATCGACAACGTCGACGACAAGGCCATCTGGGGCAACACCGTCTCCTAGCAACGAGAAGGGGCCCGTCGCGATCGCTCGCGACGGGCCCCTTCTTCGTTCGTCAGTCCGTGAACGGGATGTCGATGTCGGCGATGTCCTGGTCGGTGAGGTTGATGACGATGTTGTCGGGCGTGCGGGTGGTCATCCAGACGAGCTCCTCGCTGCGGCTCAGGTTGCCCTCGATGTGCGGCACGAACGGCGGCACGTACACGAAGTCGCCCTCCTCGAGGATGACGAGCTCCTCATAGCGCTCGCCGAAGCGGATGAACCCGCGCCCTTTGAACACGTAGCCGCCGGTCTCGGCCTCGCCGTGGGTGTGCGGGTCGGAGATCTCGCCCGGACCGGTGAACACCTTGCCGAACCACAGCCCCTCGACCTCGCTGTTCTCCTTGCTCACGCCGGAGATGCGCCGCGCGTTGAGCGTCTGGCCGGGCGCGAGCTGGAGGTCTGCGCCGCGCTGCACGCTCAGGGTCTTCAAGTTGTTGGTGGTGTCGGTCACCGCTGCACCTCTCTGTGTTGGGTCGCCGACGGCAGGGGCCGCCGAGGTACCCAGTATCGATCTCGGCCCGAATCATGGTATTGATTTCTGTGAGTTGTTCCGAATAGTGAGACATATGACATGAGCACGTCGCTGGCGCTGAGAATCCTGTCGCTCGCCGCGGAGCGTGACCGCGTGGGCATCGGCGACGTCGTGCGCGAGCTCGGAGCCAGCCGCTCGTCCGCCTACCGCGCGCTCCAGTCGCTCGAGGCCTCGGGGCACCTCCTGCTCTCCGAGACCGGCCGGGGCTACGGCGCCGGGCCCGCCCTGCTCCGGCTCGCCGAGGTGCCCGCGGTCGACGCGGCGTCCCGCCGCGCCTTCGCGCCCGTGCTCGGTGCCATCCGCGATGCGACGGGAGAGACCGTGCACGCGTCGGTGCTCCTCGGCAGCCAGGTGCTCGTGCTCGACGGCCGCCGTTCCGCGCACGAGGTCGACATGGGCTCCCGCATCGGGATGACCGCGCCCGCGCACTCGATGGCGGCGGGCAAGCTGCTGCTCGCGGCGTTGGACGACCGGCTCGTGCGCGCCATGATCCCGGCCGACGAGCTCCCCCGGCGCACGAGCCGCACGATCGGGGCGGCCGACGAGCTCATGGCCGAGCTCGCGAGGGTGCGCGAGCAGGGCTACGCGATGGCCGTGCAGGAGTCGGAGGCGGGGGTGGACTCCATCGCCCTGCCCCTCGACGGCTCGACCCCGCGCACCCGGGTCGCCGTGGTGGTGTCGGTGCCGAGCGAGCGCGGCGGCATCCGCAGGCTGCGCAGCATGGGGGCGATCGCGGGCGAGTGCCTCGCCGCCGCCGCCGCGGACGAGGGCGTCATCGCGCCGTGGCGGACCGACTCCCGCCGCGGTCGGCCCTAGGCCGCGGCGGCCTTGGCGTCGGCGAGGTCGACGAACAGGTCGGTGTTGAAGCCGTAGGCCGTGACGACCTCGTCGATGACGCGGTCGCGCTCGGCCTCGTCCCAGGCGACGGCGTCGAGCTGCTCGCGGTACGTCTCCTTGAACTCCTTGGGCTTGCCGATCTGGTCGAAGAGGTAGAAGCCGACGCCGTTGGTCTCGAAGCCGAACTGGCGCTGCATGAGCGTGCGGATGACCTGGCCGCCCGAGAGGTCGCCGAGGTAGCGCGTGTAGTGGTGTGCGATGAAGCCGCCGGCCCAGCCCTGCGCCGCGATCTCGCGCACGCGGGCGGCGTAGCGCTCCGTCGTGGGCAGCGGGCTGATGGCCTCGCGCCAGCCCGGACCGATGAGGAACTCGAGGTCGTCCTCGATGGCCGGCAGGCGCGTGAGCTGCGGCGCGATGAACGGCGCCGCGACGGGGTCGCCCGCGAACTGCGCCGCCGCCGACTCGATGGCCTCGTAGATGAAGAAGTGCTGGGCGACGAGGGCGATGTAGTCCTCGCGCGTGCCCTTGCCCGTCATGAGGTCCTTCATGAAGTCGGCACCCTCGCTCTCACCGTGGTTGGTCCACGTGCGCTCACGGAGGGCCTGGGAGAAGGGGATGACGGTCACGATTGCTCCAGACGAGTTAGGTGACCCTAAGTCTAGTGGCCGTGCCCCGGGAGGTCGAAGCCTGTGCCGTGGGGCACGGCGTACTCTCCCGCCTCGGTCGCCGCGAGCGCGGGCGTCGTGAGGGCGGCGACGACGAGCGCTCCGGCGGCGAGGCCGAGCAGGTAGCGCGCGACGCCGGGGGCGGTCGGGCGGGCATCCTTGTCGCGGCGGCGCAGGTGGATGCCGAGCACCGCGGCCGCGAAGAGCTCGAAGAGGCTCGCGATCGCGAGGGGCAGCAGCGGCAGCGCCGCGGCGAGCTCGGGTGATTCCAGGGACGAGGATGCGACGAGCAGGAGGGTCCACGCCCCCACGGGTGCGAGCGCCACGGCGAGCGCGATCCGCGGTGCCACGAGCTCGTCGCGCGCGAACGTGAGGACGCCCCACCCGAACTCGGCGAGCGCGAGCACGGACAGGGCGATCCCGAGGCCGAGCGGGGAGCCGAGCACCAGGGCGAAGTGGATGAGGCCCGTGCCGATGGCGGCGAAGGCGAGCCACGTGCGCCTGATGGTCGGCATCCCGCCGTCCTAGGCCGTCGCGACGGAGCCGCGGCGGTCGGCGCCGAGGCCCACGGCGAGCAGCAGCGCCGCGCTCGCGAAGTGGAGCACGTTGTCGGCCGCGTTGATCGCGAGGATGTTGAACGCCGTTCCCACGAGGAACAGCCCGGCGAGGCCGAGCACCAGGTAGGCGAAGCCCACCACGGAGTTGACGGTCTTCGCCGCGCTCACCCTCGAGATGCCCGCGAGCAGCAGGGCGGCCCCGATGAGGATGTGGGCGACGTTGTGAAACACGTTGACCTCGAAGATGCCGAGCAGGAGCCCGCCCGAGGTCGCGAAGAAGCCGGTGCCCGACGTCACGGTGAAGCCGAGCACGCCGATGAGGACGTACACGGCGCCGAAGATGACGCCCAGCAGGCGGTTCGGTGACTTGCTCATTGTCTTGCCTCCTTGCACAGACAGGATGTCCGCGTGGAAGTGGTTCGTAGCGCTCAGTGCGGGCGAGGGGTGATGCCGAGGCGCTCGCAGGCGGCGTCGTACAGCACGACGATCTCGCGGCGGATCTCGGGCCGCTCGGTGATCTCGGTGCTCCACGGCACCGTGAGCTCCGCGTCGCCCGCGGGGGTGCGGTAGCTCCAGGTGCCGCCCGACCCGTCGAGCGTCGTCATGGTCGCGGCCGTGGCATCCTCGGAGCCGAAGGCGCGCGCGATGAGCAGGTTGTCGTCGTTGTGGTCGGAGTTCATGTGGGCCAGTACGGCCTCGACTGTCGCTTCGGGGAAGGTTGGCACGAAAACTACGGTAGCCGGTCGGCGGCCTGCGCCACGATGGAGCCATGGCGATTACCCCCGACACCAAGAACTGGACCTGGGTCCTCGAGAAGCCCTGCCCCGAGTGCGGCTTCGACGCGTCGACCTTCGGCGCGCAGGATGTCTCCACCCTCCTGCGCGAGAACGCCGCGTCGTGGCCTGCCGTGCTCGACCGGGCCGACGTGCGCGTGCGCCCCGACGACACCACGTGGTCGCCCCTGGAGTACTCCGCGCACGTGCGCGACGTCTTCCGCATCTACGACTACCGGCTCGCACTCATGCAGCGCGAGCACGACCCGCTCTTCCCGAACTGGGACCAGGACCAGACCGCCGTGGAGGAGGACTACAACGCACAGGACCCGGCCGTCGTGTCCGACGAGCTCGTGGCGGCGGCCGCATCCCTCGCCGACGGCTTCGACGGCGTCACCGACTGGTCGCGCCCCGGCCGCCGCAGCGACGGCGTCGCCTTCACGATCGAGACGTTCGCGAAGTACTTCATCCACGACCCGATCCACCACCTGCACGACGTGCGGGGCTGATCAGTCCTTCAGGTTCGACTCCAGGAACACGGCGCTGCGGGCGAAGGCGAGGGCCGCGGCCTGCAGGTCGACGAGCGAGGCGACGCTCGCGTTCGCGAAGCCGTGGCGCGTGCCGATGTAGCGGTGCTGCGTGACGGGCGTTCCGTGGTCCTTGAGGCGCGTGACGAACGAGTCCGGATCCTCGCCGGCGTACCATTCGTCGAACTCCGCCCACTGCAGCAGGGCGGGGCACGGGATCACGCCGTGGTCGCGCTCGGCGAGGGTCGCGTAGTACGAGACGACGGCATCGGCGGCACCGGCCTGCGCGTGCAGGAGGGCGAGCCATCCGCCGAGGGCGAAGCCCACGAGGCCCACCCGCTCGTGCCCCGTGAGCTGGCCGCCCACTATCGCGTCGTCGATCTCGGCGAGGGCCGTGCCGATGTCGAGAGCGGCGACGAGGCCCTCGGAGGTGCCCGTGTCGATGGTGCACACCCCGTCGTACAGGTCGGGCACGGCGACCCGGAACCCCCGGCTCGCGAGCGCGTGCGCGTAGGCCTCGAGCCAGGGCAGCCGACCGTAGGCGTCGTGCAGGAGCACGACCACGGGCCCGCCGGGCTCGCCGTAGTACAGCGCTTGGCCCGGCGAGGGGATGGGGACCAGCTGGCTCATGCTCGAAAGCCTAGGCGGAAGGTAGCCTGAGATCATGTCCAACGGCCGTCGCGTAGTCGCCGCAGTGCTCGTCGCCATCGGCGCGCTCGTCTACGGGGTGTCGCCCATCGACGTCATCCCCGAGCTGATCACGGGCCCGCTCGGCTTCGCCGACGACCTCGCGGTGCTCGCGGGCGCGGGCTTCGCCATCTGGAAGCTCCTCAGCGGGCGCAACCCGGGAACGGCCCCGCCGCCCGCGGCCTAGACCCCCGAGCGCAGGTTCGGCTTCGTGCGCTCGCTAGGCGGTGACGGGCGAGAGGCGCCGGGTGCGCAGGTAGCCGGCGAAGGGCAGCACGGCGGCGCCCGCGGCGAGGAAGAGCGGCACGGGGGCGAGATCCTGCCCCGTGCCCTGCAGCGCGAGCAGCAGTGACTCCAGGTCGAGCGACGTCGCGTACGGCACGAGGGTGCTGCCCAGCACGAACAGGCCGAGCGCGATCCCGCCGGTGATGCCGGCGGCGAGCAGCAGGCCGAGGCTGGGGACGAGGATGCGGCCGCCCGCGAGCGTGCGCGCTGCGACGACGGCCGTGGCGAGCACGGCGACGATGCCCGCGAGCTTGTTCGCCCACAGGAGCAGGTCGTAGCCGACGGCATCCGGACCGTGCGACAGCTGGGCGAGCGCCGTCGCGAACAGCGCGACGTCCACGGCTGCCGCGGCTATCGCGACAGCGAGGATGACGCGCGGGACGGCGACGTGGGGCTGCATGGCCCCAACGCTAGGGGGCGGGGTCTCGCGCGGGGCAGCCCCAGAGGGGGGAACCCCTGTCGGGGTGTCAGTGGAACGTGGGTGGAGCGGATGACGGGAATCGAACCCGCGCTATCAGCTTGGGAAGCTGAAGTTCTGCCATTGAACTACATCCGCGAATGTGCGGCGGTTTCCCGCACAGACACAGCCTACCCGAGTCGCTAGCCTCGGGACATGAGGCCCTTTCACGCTGTAACCGTCGCCCTGGTCGTCGTGCTCGCGGGCTGCACGCCGGCCGCACCGGTGCCGTCGCCGACCCCCACGACCGCGGCCCCCAAGCCGACGCCGATGCCCACGCCGACTCCGACGGTGGCTGTCGCGTCGCTCACCATCCCCGCCTGCGACGTGCTGCTGCCGATCGCGACGGCGCGCGACCTCTTCTCCGACTCCACGGAGCTCCTTGCGGAGAACCCCGCGTCCGAGTTCAGCGGGCGCCTCATGGTCCCGTCGATCACGACCGTGCTCTCGACGGCGAGCCCGACGAGGTCGTGCTTCTGGGGCATCCCCAGCTCCGACGGCCTGTTCCAGGTCGTGGTCACAGGGATCACGACGGCAGAGGTGGCGACCCTGCAGGGCGAGCTCGCGGCGGCGGCCTACGCGCAGACCACGATGGGCACGGTGACGGCGTTCGAGCTCGAGGGCATGAACGAGGTCGGGTCCGTCGGCACGACGCACCTCTTCACGGGGACGACGTGGATTCTCGTCGACGGCTCGTCGTCCTCGTTCTCCGGCGCCGTGGCCGGCCAGGTGCTCGACGCCCTCCGCACCGCGAACCCGACCCTGGGGCTGTGACCGGCTAGCCTGTCGGCATGCTGCTCTCCGACCGCGACATCCGTGCCGAGCTCGCCGCCGGCCGCATCCAGCTCGACCCGCTCGACCTCGAGATGGTCCAGCCGTCGAGCATCGATGTGCGCCTCGACAGGTTCTTCCGCCTGTTCGACAACCACAAGTACCCGTTCATCGACCCCGCCGAGGAGCAGCCCGACCTCACCCACCTGGTGGACGTGGAGCCCGACCAGCCGTTCATCCTGCACCCGGGCGAGTTCGTGCTCGGCAGCACCTTCGAGCTCGTGACGCTGCCCGACGACGTCGCCGCGCGCCTCGAGGGCAAGAGCTCCCTCGGCCGCCTCGGCCTGCTCACGCACTCGACCGCGGGCTTCGTGGACCCCGGATTCTCGGGGCACGTCACCCTCGAGCTCAGCAACGTCGCGACGCTCCCCATCAAGCTCTGGCCGGGCATGAAGATCGGGCAGCTGTGCTTCATCCGCACGTCGTCGCCCGTGGACAACGCCTACGGCTCCGGCACCTACCTCAACCGCTACCAGGGCCAGCGCGGCCCGACCGCGTCGCGCAGCTGGATCAACTTCCACCGCACCGACGTGCGGTCGACCGACGCGGGGTCGAAGGGCGCCTAGCGCAGCTGCTCGAGCTGCCAGCCCAGCCACGGGCTGAACGCGTACGGCGCCGCGACGGCGGCCTCGTGCAGCGACGCGGGGGACACCCACGCGAACTCGGCGACCTCGTCGGGGTTGGGCGCGACCTCGTCCGACGTGACGGCGCGGAACACCGGGCACACCTCGTTCTCCACGATGCCGGAGGCATCGACGGCGCGATAGCGGAAGTCGGGCAGCACGACCTCGATGTCGCGCAGCGTGATGCCGAGCTCGAACACGCCGCGTCGCACTATCGCGTCCTCGAGCTCCTCGCCGGGTGCGGGATGCCCGCAGAAAGAGTTGGTCCAGACGCCCGGCCACGTGAGCTTCGCGAGCGCGCGCCTCGTCACGAGCACTTCTCCGGCGTCGTTGTAGACGTGGCAGGAGAAGGCGAGGTGCAGCGGCGTCTCGGCCGTGTGGACCGAAACCTTATCCGCCGTGCCGACGGCGGCACCAGAGTCATCGACGAGGACGACCTGTTCGGGAGCGGTCACGATAGTCTGCCTCAATGGATGGTGGTGGGCTGCTCGGTCTCTCCGAGGAGAGGCAGGTGCAGGTCGACGCCGTTCTGGCCCGATTCTTCACACTATCGAAGAACCGCGCCGCCGCCTTCGGCCCGCAGTACGTGCAGCTGTGGGAGACGCTCGAGCAGAACACCACGGGCGGCAAGCGGTTCCGGCCCAAGATGGTGCTGTGCGCTTACCAGGCGCTCGGCGGAACCGACCTCGAGGCCGCGGCCTACGTGGGCGCGGCGTTCGAGCTGCTGCACACGGCCCTCATCGTGCACGACGACGTGATCGACCACGACTTCGTGCGCCGGGGAGTGCCCAACATCTCGGGCAGCTACCGCGATGCCGCGACCGCCGCGGGCACGAGCGAGCGCGTCGCCGAGCACAGCGGCATCTCGGCGGCCGTCATCGCGGGCGACCTCGCCCTCTTCAACTCCTACCGGCTCATCGACCGAAGCGGCGTCACGGATGTCACGCGCACCCGCCTGCTCGAGGTCATGGACGACGCGCTCTTCGCCTCGGCGGCGGGCGAGCTCATCGACGTCGACTTCCAGATCGCGGCCGAGGTGCCGCGCGTGGACGACATCCTCACGATGGAGCGCCTCAAGACCGCCGTCTACTCGTTCGAGTGCCCGCTGCAGGCGGGGGCCATCCTCGCGGGCGCGTCGGAGGAGGTCGTCACGACCCTGGGCGACTTCGGGCGCGAGATCGGCATCGCCTACCAGCTCGTGGACGACCTGCTCGGGGTGTTCGGCGTCGAGGCCGAGACCGGCAAGACGACGACCGGCGACCTGCGCGAGGGCAAGCGCACCGTGCTCATCGCCTACGCGACGAGCACGAGCGAGTGGGCGGAGGTCGACGGCCTCATCGGCAACCCCGACCTCACGGACGAGGATGCCGACCGCGTGCGCGAGCTGCTCACGACGAGCGGAGCCAAGTCGTTCGCCGAGGGGCTCGCGCGCTACTACGCCAACCGCGCCCTCGCGCGGCTCGCCGAACCGCACATCCCGCCGGCGCTGCGCGCCGAGCTGCACCCCGTCGCCGACGCCGTGCTCGGGCGGGTCAAGTGAGGCCCGCGCTCTACGACCGGGTTGCGGAGGAGACGGCGAGCGTCGTGATCCGCCGGTACTCGACATCCTTCGGCCTCGCCTCGCGCCTGCTGGGCCCGGACGTGCGCCAGCACGTCGAGAACATCTACGCGCTCGTGCGCGTCGCCGACGAGATCGTCGACGGTGGCGCGCAGGTCGACGTCGTGCAGGCGGCGCGCGCGCTCAACGAGCTCGAGGCCGAGACCGACCGCGCGATGGAGATCGGCTTCAGCACCAATCTCGTCGTGCACGCCTTCGCGCTCACGGCGCGCGATGTGGACTTCGGCACGGAGCTGACCGCGCCCTTCTTCGAGTCGATGCGCATGGACCTGAGCGAGAAGCAGCACGACCAGGCGAGCTTCGACCGCTATGTCTACGGCTCCGCGGAGGTCGTCGGCCTCATGTGCCTCCGCGCGTTCCTCGTGGGCGAGGACGTCACCGACCCGCAGCGCTTCGAGACGGGCGCCCGCGCGCTGGGCGCGGCGTTCCAGAAGGTCAACTTCCTGAGGGACCTCGCCGCCGACTTCGAGACGCTGGGCCGCAGCTACTTCCCGGATGTCGACGTCGCGACCTTCGACGAGGCCACCAAGGTCCGGCTGCTCGACGACATCGACGCCGACCTCGCCGTCTCGGCCGCCGTGGTCCCCGACCTGCCCCGGAGCTCCCGCCGCGCGGTGGCCCTCGCGCAGTCGCTCTTCGCCGAGCTCTCGGTGCGGCTCCGGAAGACGCCCGCGAGCGAGCTCGTGCGGGCCCGGGTGCGCGTGCCCAACCCCGTCAAGGCCCGTCTGGCCCTCGCGGCGGCGGTGGGCCGATGAGCGCCGTCGTCATCATCGGGGGCGGCATCGCGGGCCTCGCGAGCGCCGCGCTGCTCGCGCGCGAGGGGCACACCGTGACCGTGCTCGAGGGGCGTCCGGAGGTCGGCGGCAGGGCCGGATCGTGGGAGCACGACGGCTTCCGGTTCGACACGGGCCCCTCCTGGTACCTCATGCCCGAGGTGTTCGACCACTTCTACCGCCTGCTCGGCACGACTGCGGCGGAGCAGCTCGACCTCATCACGCTCGACCCCGGCTACCGCGTGTTCTTCGAGGGCCGCGACGAGCCCCTCGACATCTCCGCAGAGGTCGACGACAACATCGCCCTGTTCGAGTCGATCGAGAAGGGCGCGGGCAAGCGCCTCGCGGCCTACCTCGAGTCGGCGCGCGAGGTCTACGGCCTCGCGAAGGCGCACTTCCTCTACACGACGTTCGTCGACCTGCGACCGCTGCTCGTGCGCGATGTCCTGAGCCGCGCGGGGGCGTTCGTGAAACTGCTCGTGCAGCCCCTGTCGACGTTCGTCGCGCGGCGCTTCCGCGACGACCGGCTGCGGCAGGTGCTCGGCTACCCCGCCGTGTTCCTCGGCTCGTCGCCCTATCTCACGCCGAGCATGTACCACCTCATGAGCCACCTCGACCTCGAAGACGGCGTGCTCTACCCGATGGGCGGATTCACGCGCGTCATCCACTCGATTGCCGACCTCGCGCGCGCGGAGGGCGTCACGATCGTGACGCGCGCGGAGGTCACGCGCATCGTCGTCGAGAACGGCACGGCCACGGGGGTCACCTACCTCGACGGCGACCGGCACGTGCAGTTCGCGGATGCCGACATCGTCGTCTCGGCGGCAGACCTGCACCACACCGAGACGCAGCTGCTCATCGACAGCGAACGCACGTACGGCGAGGAGTACTGGGAGCACCGCACCCCCGGCCCGAGCGCCCTGCTGCTCTACCTCGGCATCAAGGGCGAGCTGCCGCAGCTCGAGCACCACAACCTGCTCTTCGTGCGGGACTGGCAGAAGGGCTTCGAGGCGATCTTCGGCGAGACCTCGAGCGTGCCCGAGCCCGCTTCGCTGTACATCTGCAAGCCCAGCGGCGTCGACCCGGATGTCGCGCCCGACGGCTACGAGAACGTCTTCGTGCTCGTGCCGATCCCCGCCGACCCCACGATCGGCCGGGGCGACGTCGACGGCGACGGCGATACGCGCATCGAGGCGCTCGCCGACCGGGTCGTCACGCAGATCGCGCAGTGGACGGGCATCCCCGACCTCGCCGACCGCATCGTCGTGCGCCGCACCGTCGGCCCCGGCAACTTCGCGGACGAGCTCAACGCGTGGCGCGGCACGGCGCTCGGCCCCGCGCACACGCTCAGGCAGAGCGCGTTCTTCCGCGCGGGCAACGTCTCCAAGAAGGTCAAGGGCCTCTACTACGTGGGCGGCTCCACGATCCCGGGGATCGGGCTGCCCATGTGCCTCATCAGCGCCGAGGTGCTCGTGAAGCGCCTGCGCGGGGATGTCTCGACCGGCCCCCTCCCCGAGCCGCTCTAGTGGGCATCCTCTACCTCGCGGCACTGCTCGTCTCGCTCACGGGCATGGTCGTGCTCGACCGCCGCTTCCGCCTGTTCTTCTGGCGCGACGCCCGGCGCGCCGGCATCGTGCTCGCGGTCGGAGTGCTGTTCTTCCTCGTCTGGGACCTCGCGGGTGTCGGCGGCGGCATCTTCTTCCGCGGCGAGACGTCGTTCATGACGGGGCTGCAGATCGCCCCCGAGATCCCGCTCGAGGAGGTCTTCTTCCTCACGCTGCTGTGCTACCTGACGATGAACCTCTACGGCTTCTGGTCGCGGAGGTTCTCGAAGGGCGGGGCCTCATGACCTACTGGGCCCTCAACGCGATCTTCCTCGCCGTCGTGCTCGTCGTCGCCCTGGTCGCGCTGCGGCGCGTGCGCTGGCCGGCCGTGGGCGTCACGCTCGCGATCGTGCTCGTCATGACCGCGGTGTTCGACAACGTCATGATCTCGGTCGGGCTCGTGGCCTACAACGAGTCGCTCATCAGCGGAGCGTTCATCGGGGTCGCCCCCCTCGAGGACTTCGCGTACGCGGTCGCGGCGGTCGTGGGCCTGCCGAGCCTGTGGGCGCTGCTCGAGAGGAAGCCCCGTGCTTAAGGCGCTCTTCGTCTCGTCGCGCCCGCTCAGCTGGGTCAACACGGCGTTCCCGTTCGCCGCCGCGTATCTGCTCGCCACGCGCGGGGTCGACGTGACGCTCGTGGTGGGCGCGCTGTACTTCCTCGTGCCCTACAACCTCGCGATGTACGGCATCAACGACGTGTTCGACTACGAGTCCGACCTGCGCAACCCGCGCAAGGGCGGCGTGGAGGGCGCCCTGCTCGACCGCAGGGTGCACCGGCCCACGATCATCGCGGCGATCGTGACGAACGTGCCGTTCCTCGTGTACCTCGTCGCCGTCGGGTCGCCGCTCAGCTGGCTCGTGCTCGGCGTGAGCGTGTTCGCCGTCGTCGCGTACTCCGCCAAGGGGCTGCGCTTCAAGGAGCGCCCCTTCCTCGACTCGATCACGTCGAGCACCCACTTCGTGTCGCCCGCCGTGTACGCGCTCGTGCTCGCGGGGGCGACGTTCACGCCGCAGCTGTGGGCGCTGCTCGGCGCGTTCTTCCTGTGGGGTGCCGCGTCGCACGCGTTCGGTGCCGTGCAGGACGTCGTCGCCGACCGCGAGGCCGACATCTCGTCGATCGCGACGGTCATCGGTGCGCGCGCGACGGTGCGGCTCGCGGTCATCGCGTACCTGGCCGGGGGAGCGCTGCTGCTGCTCACCCAGTGGCCGGGACCGCTCGCGGCCGTGCTCGTGCTGCCCTACGCGGCGGTGTGCGCTCCGTTCTGGAACGTCTCCGACGCCGGGTCGGAGATCGCGAACCGCGGTTGGCGGCGGTTCCTGCTGCTCAACTTCGTCACGGGGTTCGTCGTGACGATGCTGATGATCTGGTTCGCGTACCTGACGCGGTGACGAAGTCCGCCACGCGCGCCACGACCCCCGGGTCGCTCAGGATGCGCATGTGGCCGAGCCCGTCGGTGTCGAGCCGCTCGACCGGCCCCGGATGGCCGAGGTGGATGTGGTCGGCCTCGGCGGGTGCGACGACCCGGTCGGTGGAGTCGTGCACGAGCAGCAGCGGCACGGGCGCCTCGACGCGCGTGACGAAGCGCGCCCAGGGGTCGTCCACGACCGTGAAGGTGCGCCGCTCGACCTTGCCGCGCAGCAGGTCGACGACCCGGCGCGGCAGCTCGAGCTGGCGGACGAACCCCTGCAGGATCGAGGCGGAGTCGTGCATCCCCGAGATGCCGACGAGGCTGCGCGTGCCGACGCCCTCGGCCACGGCGACGAAGCTCGACAGCACGCCGAACGAGTGGCCGACCACCGCCTCGAAGTCGCCGTGCACCTCGTGCAGCTCGTGGATCGCCGCGGCGTAGTCGAGCACGCTCGTACGCCGTCCGGGGGAGTCGCCGTTGCCCGGTGCGTCGAACGCGACGATCGTGCGGTCGGGGCCCTCGAGCGCGCGCACGAGGGTCGCGAAGCGCGAGGCGCGGCTGCGCCAGCCATGGACGAGCAGGATGACCCGGCTCCCGTCGCCCCACGTGTAGGTCGTGACGCGCTTGCCGTTCGCCTCGAGCTCTCCGCGCACGGCACGGGCGTGCACGTCGGCGTCCCGCGGGTGCACCCGTTCGGGCGTGCCGAGGCTCCACCAGAACCGGTACGCGAGCTCCGCGGCGACGGGCGCCGGCAGCATCCTGAAGACCCTCATCGCCGCTCCAAACTATAAATACGATCGTTCGTATAGTAGAGTCGGAGGTGCACAATGGCAACCATGACGGCGATCGACGGGCGCAGGGCCCGCGGGGACACCTCGCGCCGCGCCGTCATGCGCGCCGCCGTCGACCTGGCGTCGGTCAACGGCCTCGAGGGTCTCTCGATCGGCGCGCTCGCCGCCGAGACCTCGATGAGCAAGGGGGGTGTCGTCGCGCTCTTCGGCACGAAGGAGCAGTTGCAGCTCGCGACAGTCGCCGCCGCGCGCGAGATCTTCGTCGCCGCGGTCGTGGAGCCGGCGCTCGCGCGGCCCAGCGGGCTCGTGCGCCTCAGGGCGCTGCTGGAGAACTGGCTCGACTACAGCGAGGGGCGCGTGTTCAGCGGCGGGTGCTTCTTCGCCGCGGCGGCGGCCGAGCTGCGCTCGCGCGAGGGGGCGCTGCACGACGAGGTGGCGAGGCTCATGGCCGAGTGGCACGCGTTCGTCGGGGGCGCGATCGAGCGCGCTGTGGCCCAGGGCGAGCTGCCCGAGCGCACGGATGCGGCCCTGCTCACGTTCGAGATCACGTCGCTGCTCGACGGGGCGAACGACCGCTCGCTGCTGTTCGGCACGGCGGAGCCGTACCGGCTCGCGAGGGCTGCGATAGAGCGGCTACTCGCGCCAGCCTAGGTTGCGCGCCATGACCTCGAGCACGCGCAGGGTCTCGTCGTACTGCTCCTGGGTCAGACCCTCGGTCGTGAGGGTGCGCTGGGTGGCGACGACGGCCGAGAGGCGCTCGAGGGCGCCCCGGCCGCGCTCGGTGATGGCATAGGTCGAGGCGTCGAGCGTCACCCAGCCGCTGTCGAGGAGCTCGGCGAGGTGCTCGCGCGACGACTCCTGCTCGACGAGGAACGGCGCCACCGCGGCATCCAGGGCCTCTTCCGTCGCGGGCTCATGGGTGAGCACGTTGAGGAGTTGCCACTGGCGCCGGGTGACGCCGTGCTCGTCGAGCGTGGAGGCGAACTGCTCGTCGATCAGGCGATCGACGAGCTTCAACCAGAATCCGATCGGTCGAGGGGTGGACATCGTCCGCTAGCTCTCGGGCGTCTCGTCGGTGCTCGGGCGCTGCGGGCCGTGGCCGCGCATCATGCCCGGGTGGCGGTGTCCGCGTCCGAAGCCGCGCGCGGGGCCGTGGCCGAATCCGCGAGGGCCGAACGGGCGCTCGCCGAAGCCGCGCTCGCCGAGCTGCGACTCGTCCCACCCGAGGTTGCGGGCCATCTTCTCGAGGGTCGCCATGGTCGTGGCGTAGTCCGCGTCGGAGATGCCCTCACGGGCGGTCGCGCCGAGGCCCTTGCGGTACTCGCGCGTGAGCTCGTGCTTGCGGTGCTCGATGGCACGCAGCCAGAAGGCGGGGCGTGGGGTCTTGGTCGTGGTGTCGTTGGGGGTCTTCATGGTGGTGAATCCTTCGCTCTGGGATGTATGTCATATGACAACAGTTGTAAGATTACATACATGGATTCGCCGCGTCAAGACCCCATCGCACAGATCGAGCAGGCCGTGATCGCGCTGCGGCACTCGAGGCCGCGCGGTTCGGGCGGCCCGTGGCTGCGCGGCGGCCCGCACGCGGGCGAGCACCCCCTGCGCGGACGGGGGCCCCACGACCGCAGCATGGGGGGCGCGGCGCGCTTCCGCCTGCTGGCCGCGCTGCGCGAGCGCGACGGCCTGAGCGTCTCCGAGATCGCGGCGCTCATCGGCGTCGACCAGCCGCGGGCGAGCCGGCTCGTGAACGACTCCGCCGAGCGCGGCCTCGTCACGAGACGGGCGGACGAGAGGGATGCGCGCCGCAGCGTCGTGGAGCTGACCGCCCTGGGGCGCAGCATCCTCTCCACGACCACCGAGTCGCGGCGCACGGCGGTCGCCGACGCCATGGCCGGCTTCAGCGACGAGGAGGCCGCGACGTTCGCCGCCCTGCTGGGGCGCTTCGTCGAGAGTTGGACGCGGCGCGAGCCCTAGCCCCGCACGAGGGGAGAGCGAGCTGTCTGCCCCCCGATCCAGTCCGACTCGCAGTGGGACGTGTGCGGTATATCGGTGTTCTCGAAGATGGGATCATCCGGTACTCGACCGGGTGCTACTAGCTGTCCCGGGGGGAACAGTTCGATGGTTCAGACAACTCGCGTGCGCTCGCGCATCGCAAAGATCACCGTGGCCTCGCTCGTCCTGGCCGGAATCGCGTTCGCCGTCGCGCCGTCGACGCGCGAGGAGGCGAGCGCCGCCGGCTCCAACCTCGTGTGCGACCAGAACACGCTCTACGGCATCACCTCGGCCGGCGACGTGCTCCAGATCGACGCGACGACGGGAGCCACGACGGCCGTCGACAGCCTCTCCCCCGCGACCAACGCGCTCGGCATCACGCAGAACGGCACGCAGGCCTGGGCCTTCCAGAACAACGGCACGACGATCGTGAGCTACGACCCGCTGAGCGGCACCTCCAGCAGCATCGTCACCGGGTCCAGCCAGCCCGCGATCCGCGGTGCCGTCAACCCGGTGACCAACATCTTCTACTACGCGGGCGGCGGCACGAATGCGCGCCTGGCGGCCTACGACATCGACACCGCCACGGAGATCGGCCAGGTCGGCACGATCACGGGCCTCGGCGGGAACAACGGCGACATGGCCTTCGGCTCCGACGGCACGCTCTACGTCGTCGACGGCGACAAGGTCTACCAGGTCACGTCGGTTCCCGACACGGCGGGCGCGGCCAACCTCGCCGCGAGCGAGATCCTCACGCTCCCCGGCGGCACCAACAGCCCCGGCATCGCGTACTCGTCCGACGGCTACCTCTTCCTCGCGGCGAGCAGCTCGTCGTCGACCATCTACAAGATCAACCCCAGCTCGGGCGCCAGCGTCGGATCCATCACGATCTCGACGGCCCAGGCCGTCGTCGACCTCGCCACGTGCAACTACGCGAACTCCCTGCGAGGCCAGGTCGACCTGCGCAGCCGCGTCACGACCACCGACCAGTTCGGCGTCGTGAACTCGGGCAACGGCATCGGCACGCCGAACTCGGCGGTCACGTCGGGCAACCTCGTGGGCATCCAGTCGCCGGCCGCGGGACCGAACCTCACCCTCGGCGGGCTCAACTACACGGTCACGCTCACCGCCGTGGGCACCACCGATCTCACGAAGTACTCGATCGGCTGGACCTGCACCAACCTGACGACCTCCCTGCAGGTCGCCACGGGCACGGGAGCGATAGCCGCCTTCACCAACCCGATGACCTCGACCGCCGACGGAACCGACGTCGTGTGCACGTTCATCGCGGCCGCGCTGCCGAAGGCGGTCGACGACGCGTACCAGACCTCCATCGGCACCACCCACTCCGAGCCCCTCGCAACCGGCCTCATCAAGAACGACACGGGTGCGAGCATCACGGTGACGGGCAACACCGCGCCCGCGCACGGCTCGGTCACGGTCAACCCGGACGGCTCGTTCGACTACACGCCGACCGCCGGTTACACGGGGGACGACACCTTCGACTACACCATCACCGACGTGAACGGTACGACGTCCACGGGAACCGTGACGATCCATGTCTCGCCGGTCGCGGTGGACGACAGCTACTCGACACCCGCCGACACTCCGCTGAACATCTCAGACCTGACCGCCAACGACACCCCGGCGACGATGACGGTCAAGTCGGTCACGACGCCGCTGCACGGCACGGCCGTGCTCAACGGCGACGGGACCGTCACCTACACGCCCGACGCGGGCTACACCGGGCCGGACACCTTCGACTACGTCGCGCAGACCGCGGGCGGCCTCACCGACACCGCGACCGTCACGATCAGCGTCTCCGCCTCGGCGGTCGACGACCAGAAGAACGGCACCCGCGACACGCCCACGACGCTGCTCCCGCTCGCGAACGACACCCCCTCCGCGGGCTCCTCGTTCGACCTGCCGACCCTCCGGATCAAGGATCCGGGCTCGGGCGCCTGGGTGAGCCAGGTGACCGTCGCGAGCGTGGGCGTGTGGACCGTGTCCAGCAACGAGCTGGTCTTCTCGCCCGTGGCCGGCTTCAGCGGCACGCCCTCGATGCGCTACGAGATCACAGACCTCGCGGGCACCACGGTCTCGGCCAGGGCGACGGTCTTCTACCCGCAGGCCGCGACGCTCGCCTACACGAACGTCGAGCGCCCCGGCGTCGGCGCGTGGGGGATCGGCGTCGAGGCGATGCTGCTCGGGCTCGCGCTCGTGCTCTTCGCCGGGATCCGCCGCCGCCGTCAGGCAGCGCCGAAGCACCGGGCCGCCTAGCGGGTCGCGCTAGACCTCCTCGTGGTGGTCCTCCACCAGGGGGGCCATGCGCCGAGCATCCTCGAGCGAGTACTCGAAGCCCAGCTCCTTCGGGTACTCGCCGAGTGCCGTGAGGTGCGCCGCCGCGTTCTGCAGGCTCGCGAGGGCCAGGCCGAGGGTGTACGGGCCGAAGCTCACGCGCGAGATACCGAGCTCGGCGAGGCGTGTGAGGGGCACCGACTTCGGGCCGGAGATGGTCGAGACGCGGCCGTCGACGCCCGCGATCGCCTTCTCGACGGCGGCCTCGTCGCCAAGGCCGAGCATGAAGATGACGCTCGCGCCCGCGGCGAGGTACGCGTTCGCGCGCGTGAGGGCGTCGTCCCAGTCGCCGCCGCGCACGAGCGAGTCGACGCGCGCGTTGATGACGAGCGGGATTCCCAGGGCGTCGGCGGCGCCGCGGATCGTGCGGATGCGCTCCTCCTGGTCGGCGAGCGGGGTGAGCGGGGTGGTCTCGAGACCCGTGCTGTCTTCGAAGTTGATGCCCGCGGCGCCCGCCTGCATGAGGCGCGTGACGTTGTCGCGCAGCTTCGCGAGGTTGCGCGTGTAGCCGCGCTCGAAGTCGATCGTGACGGGCAGGTCGACGGCGTCGATGATCGATGTCGCGGCCGCGAGGGCCTGCTCGAAGTTCATGCCCTCGCCGTCTTCGAAGCCGCGCGTGTTGGCGACCGAGTGGGAGGCACTCGCGATGGCCTTCACGCCGGCGGCTCCCGCGACCGCGTGGGCGCTCAGCGCGTCCCACACGTTCGTGACGATGAGGGGCGTTCCGGGAACGTGGAGGGAGTCGAGGAGGGCGGCCTTGTCGGCGGTGGATGTCATGGCTCAAGCCTGACAACTGCCGCCGACTTCCGCCAGCGAAAAAACGACAGTTACGAGAGGGAGCCCGGAACCGCAGCGGGATCGGCGGGCCGCAGGTCCGGCAGCTTCACGAGCAGCATGAGCACGAGGCCCACCACGAGCACGACGACGATGCCGAGGATGCCCCACAGCTGCATCCCCGCGATCGTGACGAACACGCCGAACAGCGCCGGCGAGATGAAGCTCGCGGCCCGGCCCGTGGTCGCCCACAGCCCGAAGATCTCGCTCTCGCGGCCCGCGGGCGTGACGCGCGCGAGCAGGGAGCGGGACGCGGCCTGGGCGGGTCCGACGAAGATCGTGAGCAGGAGGCCGCCGATCCAGAACGCGATCTGGCCTGCGCCGCTGAAGAAGAAGACCCCGAGGCCCGCGACGACGAGTCCGATGAGCGACGCGAGCACGACCGCGCGCGGCCCGAACCTGTCGTCGAAGCGCCCGGAGATGATCGTGCTCAGGCCCGCGATGAGGTTGGCCACGATGCCGAAGATGAGCAGCTGCGTCGACGAGAAGTTGAACGTGCCCGTCGCGAGGATGGCGCCGAACGTGAACACGCCCGCGAGGCCGTCGCGGTAGACCGCGCTCGCGACGAGGAACCAGAACGTGTGGCGGCTCTCCTTGTAGAGCCGCACGATGTCCTTCACGAGCACGACGTAGCTCTTGAAGAACGACACCGACTCGCGCTTGACCGTGGGCGGCACCTCGGGCACGTTGAGGAAGATCGGCAGCGAGAAGACGATCGTCCACACCGCGCAGCCCACGGCGATGATGCGGTAGATGAGGCCGTTGTCGCTCGGGATGCCGTACCAGCCGAACGCCTGGTCGGAGACGGCGATGAGGATGAGCGCGAGGATGCCGCCGATGTAGCCGAGCCCCCAGCCGAGGCCGCTCACGCGGCCGACGGTGCGCGGCGTCGAGACCTGCACGAGCATCGCGTTGTAGTTGACGCCCGCGATCTCGCTGAAGACGCTGCCGACGGCCATGAGGCTGATGCCGAGGATGAAGAACGAGGGCTGGCCCTGCACGAAGAAGAGGGCGAGCATCGAGAGCACGAGCAGCCCGGTCCAGATGGCGAGCCAGAACTTGCGGCGGCCCGACGAGTCCGCCCGCTGACCGAGCACGGGCGCGAGCAGGGCGATCGCGATGCCCGCGATGGCGACGGCGAGGCTGAACTGGCCGGAGAGGTCGGCGATGCCCGCGGTGTACGCGGGATCGGTGACCGTCGCGCCGTCCTCGGGCTTGAGGGCGGCGACATCCGCGGGCAGGAACCAGTAGTTCACGAGGTAGAGCGGCACGAAGACGAAGGTCAGCAGCACCGAGTTGAAGGGCTGCGTCGCCCAGTCCCACAGGGCCCACGAGCGCACCTGCTTCTTGGGGATGACCTTTCCCTCCTGAAGATCGAGCCCCACAGCGCGGATCGCCCCCGTGTTGGCGGTGACGGGGACCTTCTTGTCCGTGGGCCCGGCGGGAGCGTCGTCAGTCATGGTCACACGCTAGTGGTTGGCGGTGAACTGTTGGTGACCTCCGTGAGCCCAGTTTTCCTGTCGAGCTCGAGCCGTCGCGTGAGGCCGAGCCGCCCGAGGAACTCCTCGTCGTGGCTCACCACGACGAGCGCGCCCTGGTACGCCTCGAGCGCGTCGACGAGCTGGGTCACGCTCGCGCGGTCGAGGCTGTTCGTGGGCTCGTCGAGCAGCAGCAGCTGCGGCGCCGGATCGGCGAGCAGGATGCGCGCGAGCGCCACCCGGAACCGCTCGCCGCCCGACAGCTGCCCGACGGGCCGCTCGGCCCGGGCCCCGCGGAACAGGAACCGTGCGAGCTGCGCGCGCACCTCGTTGGGGGAGCGGCCGGGTGCGGCCGCGCGCACCGTGTCGACGACCGAGGCCTCGCCCAGGTCGTCGATACGCTGCCGGAGGTAGCCGGCCTCGGGGATGCGGAACGGCACATCCCCCGCGGCGATGCGCTCGAGGAGCGTCGTCTTGCCCGCGCCGTTCGCGCCCACGAGCGCGATCCGCTCCGGTCCGCGCACGACGAGGTCGCCCTCGAGCTCGAGCACGGTGCGCCCGGCGGGCACGCGCGTCTCGGGCAGCGCGACGCGGATGTGGTCGTCCGACCGCAGCTTCGCCTCGGCCGCCTCGAGCGCCGACTCGGCGGCCTCGACCTTCTCGGCGTGCATGCCGCGGTACCTGCCCGCGCTCACCTGGGCGTTCGACTTGCGCTGGTTCGCGATGATCTTCGGCACGCGCTTCTGCTCGAACGCGGTCCTGCCCTCCCGGGCGCGGTGCGCGAGCGTCGTCTCGGCCTCGATCCGCTGCCGCTTCTCGACCCGCAGGCCCTGCTCGGCTGTGCGCACGAGACGCTCGGCGGTCTCCTGCTCGGCGTCGAGCTGCTCGAGGTAGGCGGTGAAGTTGCCTCCGAACATCCGCAGCCCGCCCTCGTAGAGCTCGGCGGTGTCGTCCATGAGGTCGAGCAGCTCGCGGTCGTGGCTCACGACGACGAGGGTGCCCGTCCAACCGCGCACCGCCGAGTAGAGCAGCTCGCGCGCCCGCCGGTCGAGGTTGTCGGTCGGCTCGTCGAGCAGGGTGATCGAGGATGCGGCGAGCCGGAGCCGCGCGAGGCCCGCGAGCACGACCTCGCCGCCGGACAACGACCGCACCTCGCGGCGGAGGGACCCGGCGCCCGTGAACCCCAGGCCGGAGAGCACGGCGACCGCCCGCTCCTCCACGTCCCAGTCGTCGCCGACGGCGTCGAAGTTCTCGGGCGAGACGTCGCCCGCCGCGATGGCGTCGACGGCGGCGAGGGTCGCCGAGACGCCGAGCACGTCGGCGAGCGTGCGGTCGCCGTCGAGCGCGAGGTCCTGGGGCAGGTAGCCCACGGTGCCCGAGGCCGTGATGCTGCCCGTGGTGGGGGTGAGCTCACCGGCGAGGAGCCGGAGCAGCGTGGACTTGCCGGCACCGTTGGCGCCCGTGAGGCCGGTGCGCCCGCGGCCGAATGCCGCGGTGATGCCGCTCAGGGCGACGGTGCCGTCGGGCCAGCGCAGCGAAACGTCGGAAAGGAGGAGTGATGACATGGGGAGTCTCCGTGTGCGTCAGGTGGTGCGCTGACGGAGCCCCTCGCGGGGTCTTCAGGTCAGCGCGTGGGCGCGGAACCGGAGACGATCTTCACTGCTACTCCTCGATAAGGCGGATCACCATAATAAGCAGGCTTCCGGCGGTCCGGTACTTGAGCCGCTCACACTCAACTTTCAGCCATTCGGCTTGACATAGTTATCCACAGGGACCAAACTTGACATAACGCGACTCAAGGTCGCTCCCAGACCACACGGACAGACCAAGAAACAAAGGAGCAAGAGCACATGGCTCGAGCAGTAGGAATCGACCTGGGTACCACGAACTCCGTGGTCTCGGTCCTCGAGGGTGGAGAGCCCACCGTCATCGCCAACGCCGAGGGCTTCCGCACGACCCCCTCGGTCGTCGCCTTCACGAAGGACGGGGAGGTGCTCGTCGGCGAGACCGCCAAGCGCCAGGCCGTCACCAACGTCGACCGCACCATCGCGTCGGTCAAGCGCCACATGGGCACCACCTGGACGCAGGAGATCGACGGCAAGAAGTACACGCCGCAGGAGATCTCCGCGCGCATCCTCGCCAAGCTCAAGCGCGACGCCGAGCAGTACCTGGGCGAGCCCGTCACCGACGCGGTCATCACGGTGCCCGCGTACTTCAACGACGCCGAGCGCCAGGCCACCAAGGAGGCCGGCGAGATCTCGGGCCTCAACGTGCTGCGCATCATCAACGAGCCCACGGCCGCCGCCCTCGCATACGGCCTCGACAAGGGCAAGGAGGACGAGCTCATCCTCGTCTTCGACCTCGGTGGTGGAACCTTCGACGTCTCCCTCCTCGAGGTGGGCAAGGACGACGACTTCTCGACGATCCAGGTCAAGGCGACCTCGGGCGACAACCGCCTCGGCGGCGACGACTGGGACCAGCGCGTCGTGGACTACCTGATCGGCAAGTTCAAGGACACCACGGGCGTCGACGTCTCCAACGACAAGATCGCCAAGCAGCGCCTCAAGGAGGCCGCCGAGCAGGCGAAGAAGGAGCTGTCTAGCCAGACCTCGACCACGATCCAGCTGCCGTACCTCTCCCTCACGGAGAACGGCCCGGCCAACCTCGACGAGACGCTCACGCGCGCCAAGTTCGAGGAGCTCACGGCAGACCTGCTCGAGCGCACCAAGAAGCCTTTCAACGACGTGATCAAGGAGGCCGGCGTCAAGCTCGACGACGTCTCGCACGTCGTCCTCGTCGGCGGCTCGACCCGCATGCCGGCGGTCGTCGACCTCGTCAAGAAGCTCACGGGCGGCAAGGAGCCCAACAAGGGCGTCAACCCCGACGAGGTCGTCGCCGTGGGCGCGGCCCTGCAGGCCGGCGTCCTCAAGGGCGAGCGCAAGGACGTCCTGCTCATCGACGTGACCCCCCTGAGCCTCGGCATCGAGACCAAGGGCGGCATCATGACGAAGCTCATCGAGCGCAACACGGCGATCCCGACCAAGCGCAGCGAGACCTTCACGACGGCCGACGACAACCAGCCGTCCGTCGCGATCCAGGTCTTCCAGGGCGAGCGCGAGTTCACGAGGGACAACAAGAACCTCGGCACGTTCGAGCTCACGGGCATCGCTCCCGCGCCCCGCGGCATCCCGCAGGTCGAGGTGACCTTCGACATCGACGCCAACGGCATCGTGCACGTGTCCGCCAAGGACAAGGGCACCGGCAAGGAGCAGTCGATGACGATCACCGGCGGCAGCTCGCTGTCGAAGGAGGACATCGAGCGCATGGTGCGCGAGGGCGAGGAGCACGCCGCAGAGGACAAGGCCCGCCGCGAGGCCGCCGAGGTCCGCAACACCGCCGAGCAGCTCGCCTACTCGACCGACAAGCTCATCAAGGACAACGAGGACAAGCTCCCCGCCGACGTGAAGAGCGACGTGCAGGCCGACGTCGACGCGCTCAAGACGGCGCTCGCCGGAGACGACGAGGCCGCGGTCAAGACCGCGTTCGACAAGCTCACCGAGAGCCAGCAGAAGCTCGGCCAGGCCATCTACTCGGCCCAGCAGGAGCCTGCGGCCCCCGAGGGTGACGCGCCCGCAGAGGAGCAGGGCAGCGACGAGGACATCGTCGACGCCGAGGTCGTGGACGACGAGGAAGAGCCCAAGAAGTAGATGGCTGACACCGAGAACAACGAGGAGCAGGAGCCGGTCATCCGCGACAAGCGGAGGATCGACCCCGAGACCGGCGATGTTCGCGAGCCCCAGGCGGAGGCGTCCGACGAGGACGCCCCCGCCGAGGGTGAGCCGCTGAGCGACGAGGACCAGGTGCTGCTCGACCAGGCGGCCACCGACCTCGTCGCCGAGATGCGCAGCGACATGCTGCGCGCGCAGGCCGAGCTCGTGAACTTCCGCACGCGCGTCGAGCGCGACCGCCAGGCGAACCGCGACGCGGTCATCGCCGAGGTGATCCGCTCGCTGCTGCCCGCCATGGACGACCTCGCGCGCGCCGAGGCGCACGGAGACCTCGTCGAGGGCGCACCTCTCACGCTCGTCGCGCAGAAGATCCGCGGCGCGTTCGAGAAGTACGGCCTCACGCAGGTCGGCGAGAAGGGCGAGCCCTTCGACCCGTCGTTCCACGAGGCCGTCGTGCAGCTGCCGAACCCGGACGTGACGGTCAACACGATCGCCGACGTGATCGAGCCCGGCTACCTCCTGGGCGAGCGCCTCGTGCGCCCGGCCAAGGTCGCCGTCTTCGTGCCGGCCGAGTAGTTTCCCCGAAGGACACAGGAGCGACATGGCCAGCCAGGACTGGTTCGACAAGGACTTCTACGCCGTGCTCGGCGTCGCGAAGAACGTGTCCGAAGCCGACCTCAAGAAGACGTACCGCAAGCTCGCGCGGCAGTACCACCCCGACTCGAACGCGGGTGATCCGAAGGCCGAGGCGCGGTTCAAGGAGATCAGCGAGGCGCACTCGGTGCTCTCCGACCCCGAGCTGCGCAAGGAGTACGACCAGATCCGCGCCATGGGCTCGGGCGCCCGCTTCCAGGCGGGCGGCCCCCAGGGCGCGGGCTTCGAGGATGTCTTCGGCGGCCTGTTCAACCAGGGCGGCCGCCAGCAGTCGAGCGCGAGCTTCGAGGACCTCCTCGGAGGCATGTTCGGCGGCTCGGGCGGATTCGGCAGCACCTCGGGCGGGTTCCGCGGCAACGGCGGACCCACCAAGGGCCGTGACGTCTCCGCGAACACGACGCTCGACTTCGTGACGGCGATCCGGGGGGAGACGATCAAGCTGCAGCCCCAGGGCGGCAGCGCGATCAACGTCAAGATCCCGGAGGGCGTCATCGACGGCCAGAAGATCCGCCTCAAGGGCAAGGGCGAGCCGAGCCCCGACGGCGGAGTGGCGGGCGACCTCGTGCTCACCGTCTCGGTGCGCAAGCACCCCGTGTTCGAGCGCGACGGGCAGAACCTGCGCGTCGTCGTCCCCGTGACCTTCGCGGAGGCCACGCTCGGCGCGACCATCGAGGTGCCCACCCTGGGCGGCGAGCCCGTGAAGCTGCGGGTCGCCGCGGGGACGCCGAGCGGGCGCATCCTGCGGGTCAAGGGCAGGGGCGTCACCTCGTCGAAGGGCGAGGGCGACCTGCTCGCCGAGGTGCAGGTGGCGGTTCCCAGCCACCTGACCGCCGACGCGCTCAAGCACCTCGAGGCGTTCGCGAAGGCCATGCCCAACGAGAACCCGCGCGACGAGCTCATCGAGAGGGCCAAGGCGAGCTGATGGACATGGATGCCGACACCCCCGTCTTCGCCATCGCGGCGGCCGCGGAGCTCGCCGGCATGCACCCGCAGACCCTCCGCCAGTACGACAGGCTCGGGCTCGTGAGCCCGCGCCGGACGGCCGGGCAGTCCCGCCGGTACTCCCTGCGCGACGTGGCCCAGCTGCGCGAGATCGCCTCGCTCAGCGCTGAGGGCCTCAACCTCGAGGGCATCCGCCGCATCCTCTCGCTCGAGAACCAGGTGTCCATGCTCACCGAGCGCGTGCGCGAGCTCGAGCACGCCCTCGCCGACGAGCTGCTTGCCCGACCCGGGCGCCGCGTCTTCGCGGCGGGTGCCGAGGGCGACGTGGTGTCGCTGCGCGCGGGGGAGCGGGCCAAGCGCAGCAACGCGGTAGTCGTGTGGCGCGCGCTCGAGCGATGAACCTCGACACCCTGCGACGGCGCCCCGACCTCGAGGCGCCGGAGCTGCGCGCGTGGGATGCCGCCGACACCCTCATCCTCGACGAGGCCCCCGGTCTCGCCGCCGCGAGCGGGCTCACGATCATCGGCGACGAGTACGGCGCACTCACGCTGGGCGCGCTGGAGGCCGGTGCCTCCGGGCTGCGCGTGCACCAGGACTCGCTCGCGGGGGAGCGCGCGATAGCCGCGAACCTCGGGGACGGGGACTACCGGCTGCTGCCCCTCGCGCCCGAGCTCGTCGAGGGGGCGACCCTAGTGCTGCTGCGCCTGCCCCGGTCGCTCGACGCGCTCGAGCAGATCGCGGCCCTCATCGCGGCCCACGCGTCGCCCCACGTCGTGGTCGTCGCGGGCGGGCGGCTCAAGCACATGAGCGTCTCGATGAACGAGGTGCTCCTGCGCCACTTCGACACCGTCGACGTGACGCACGCGCGGCAGAAGTCGCGCGTGCTCGTCGCGCGCGCGCCGCGGCCCGGCGGGCTCGCCGAGCCGCGGCGGCAGCGGCACGACGGCCTGTGGGTCGTGGCCACGGGCGGGGTGTTCGCGGGCACGTCGATCGACATCGGCACCCGCGCCCTGCTCGGGGTGCTCGACAAGGTGCCGCCGTTCGAGAGCGCCGTCGACCTGGGGTGCGGCACGGGCATCCTCGCCGCGACGCTCTCGCGGCTCAACCCGGCGGCGCGCGTGCTCGCGTCCGACCGGTCGGCGGCCGCCGTCGAGTCGGCACGGCTCACGATGCAGGCCAACGGGCTCGACGTGCGGGTGACGCGCGACGACGCGCTCGGCGACGAACCCGACGGCAGCGTCGACCTCGTCGTGCTCAACCCGCCGTTCCACAGCGGTGCGGCCGTGCATCCCGGCGTCTCGACGGCGCTCTTCGCCGCGGCGGGACGCGTGCTGCGCCCCGGCGGCGAGCTGTGGGCGGTCTGGAACTCGCACCTGCAGTACCGCCCCACCCTCGAGCGGCTCGTCGGGACCACCCGGCAGATCGCCCGCACCCCCAAGTTCACGATCACCGCCTCACGGAAAGGATCCTGATGGCCAACATGCAAGGCGCTCCCGCAAGCGACGAGGAGCAGAAGACCGCACTCCAGCGCTACGGGGTGAACCTCACCGACATCGCGCGCGCCGGCAAGCTCGACCCCGTCATCGGACGCGACTCCGAGATCCGGCGCGTGAGCCAGGTGCTCACGCGCCGCACCAAGAACAACCCGGTGCTCATCGGGGAGCCCGGCGTCGGCAAGACCGCCGTCGTCGAGGGCCTCGCCCAGCGCATCGTCGCGGGCGACGTCGCCGACTCGCTCAAGGACAAGCAGCTCGTGTCGCTCGACCTCGCGGCGCTCGTCGCGGGCGCGAAGTACCGCGGCGAGTTCGAGGAGCGGCTCAAGGCCGTCCTCAAGGAGATCAACGACTCCGACGGTCAGATCATCACCTTCATCGACGAGCTGCACACGCTCATGGGCGCCGGCGGCGGCGAGGGGTCGGTCGCGGCGGCCAACATGCTCAAGCCCATGCTCGCGCGCGGCGAGCTGCGCCTCATCGGCGCGACGACCCTCGACGAGTACCGCCAGTACATCGAGAAGGATGCCGCCCTCGAGCGGCGCTTCCAGCAGGTGTTCGTGGGCGAGCCCTCCGTCGAGGACACGATCGCCATCCTCCGCGGGCTCAAGGAGCGCTACGAGGCGCACCACAAGGTCGCCATCACCGACGCCGCCCTCGTCGCGGCCGCGACCCTCAGCAACCGCTACATCACGGGGCGCAAGCTGCCCGACAAGGCCATCGACCTCATCGACGAGGCCGGCTCGCGGCTCAAGATGGAGATCGACTCGTCGCCCGTCGAGATCGACCAGCTCAAGCGCGCCGTCGACCGGCTGCGCATCGAGGAGCTCGCCCTCAAGAAGGAGAAGGACGACGCGTCGAAGGCGCGCCTCGCCAAGCTGCGCGAGGACTTGGCCGAGCGCTCGGCCGAGCTCGAGGAGCTCGAGAAGCGCTGGAAGGCCGAGAAGGCCTCGCTCACGGGCGTGGGCGACCTCAAGATGCAGCTCAACGACGCGCGCATCGAGCTCGACAAGGCGATGCGGGCGGGCGACTACCAGAAGGCGTCGCAGCTCAACTACGAGACGATCCCCGGCATCGAGTCCGCACTCAAGGCCGCGGAGTCGGCGGAGCCCATCGAGGCGCGCATGGTCAACGACTCGGTGACCGACGAGGACATCGCCTCCGTGGTCGCGGCGTGGACGGGCATCCCGCTCGACCGCCTCACCCGGGGCGAGGGCGAGAAGCTCCTGCACCTCGAGAGCGAGCTCGGCAGGCGCCTCATCGGCCAGAAGGACGCGGTCCGTGCCGTGTCGGAGGCCGTGCGCCGCACGCGCGCGGGCATCTCCGACCCCGACCGTCCGACGGGCTCGTTCCTCTTCCTCGGCCCGACGGGCGTGGGCAAGACGGAGCTCGCGAAGGCGCTCGCCGAGTACCTGTTCGACGACGAGAAGGCGCTCGTGCGCATCGACATGAGCGAGTACGGCGAGAAGCACTCCGTCGCACGCCTCGTGGGCGCCCCTCCCGGCTACATCGGGTACGAGCAGGGCGGCCAGCTCACGGAGGCCGTGCGGCGCCGACCGTACTCGGTCATCCTCCTCGACGAGGTCGAGAAGGCGCACCCCGAGGTGTTCGACATCCTGCTGCAGGTGCTCGACGACGGCCGGCTCACCGACGGCCAGGGCCGTACCGTCGACTTCCGCAACGTCATCCTGATCCTCACGTCGAACCTCGGCAGCCAGTTCATCACCGACCAGGACGTGCCGTGGGAGGAGCGCAAGAAGGCCGTCGACGACCTCGTGCGCAAGGCGTTCAAGCCCGAGTTCGTCAACCGCCTCGACGACATCGTCGTGTTCGCACCGCTCTCGACAGACGACCTCGGCTACATCGTCGAGCTCTACATCGAGAGGCTCGCGAAGCGGCTCGTCGGCCGACGTCTCGAGCTCGCCGTGACCCCGGATGCGCGGGCGTGGCTCGCCGAGCGGGGCTACGACCCCATCTACGGCGCGCGTCCGCTGCGCAGGCTCATGCAGCACGAGATCGACGACGAGCTCGCGCGCGCGCTCATCGCGGGGGACATCCGCGACGGCGACACCGTGCTCGTCGAGATCGCGGAGGGCGGAGACGGCCTCGCGGTGCGGAGGATGGAGGGCTAGCGCGCGAGCGTAGGCTCGGAGCATGCGCGCGACACTGCTCTACGGCGATCACGACATCCGCATCGAGGATGTGCCCGACCCCGTGCTCTCGACGGGCGGCGACGCCATCGTGCGCGTCGTCGCGGCCTGCGTGTGCGGCTCGGACCTGTGGGGCTACCGGGGCGTGGTCCCCACCCGCGGCCCGCGCCGCATCGGCCACGAGTTCGTGGGCGTCGTCGAATCGGTGGGACCCGACGTCGAGAGGATCGCCGTGGGCGACTTCGTCATCGCGCCCTTCTACGACTGCGACATGACGTGCGCGAACTGCCTCAACGGCGTGAGCACCTCGTGCCTGCACGGCGGCTGGTGGGGCGCGGATGACCGCATGGGCGGTTTCGCCGACGGCGCGCAGGGCCAGTACGTGCGCGTGCCGCACGCCGACGGCACCCTCGTCGCGACGCCGGGGCAGCCCGACCCCGCGCTCGTGCCCGGGCTGCTCACCCTCGCCGACGTCATGGGGACGGGCCACCACGCGGCACTCTCCGCCGGTGTGACCGAGGGCAGCACTGTCGTCGTCGTGGGCGACGGAGCCGTCGGCCTGTGCGCCGTGCTCGCCGCGAAGCGGCTCGGGGCATCCCGCATCGTCGCCATGTCGCGGCACGCCGAGCGGCAGGCCGTCGCCCGCGAGTTCGGCGCCACCGACATCGTGGAGGAGCGCGGCGCCGAGGGCATCGCGCGCGTCAAGGAGCTGTTCGACGGCATCGGGCCCGATTGCGTGCTCGAGTGCGTCGGCACCACCGAGTCGATGGACCAGGCGATCCGCAGCGCGCGGCCGGGCGGCATGGTCGGCTACGTGGGGGTTCCCAACGGCGGTTCCGAGCTGCCCATCCGCCTCATGTTCGGCACCAACGTCGGCGCCAACGGCGGCGTCGCGCCCGTGCGCAACTACATCGAGGAGCTGCTGCCCGAGGTGCTCTCCGGCGCGATCGACCCCGGCCGTGTCTTCGACCTCGAGCTGCCGCTCGAGGAGGTCGCCGAGGCCTACGCCGCGATGGACGAGCGTCGCGCGATCAAGGTGCTGCTGCGCCCCTAGGGCACGGCGATGCGCACGAGCCACGAGCCGAGCGCGAAGAGGCCCACCACGGCGAGGCACGCGACGAGCGGCACGACGAACGCGACCCGGCGCCGGGCGATGAACACGACGGACGTGATGATGCCCGCGAGCGCGATGACCGCCGGGCCCGCCGTCGCGAGCAGGGTGCCCACGCTGATCACGAGCCCGTTGCACGCCTCAGACGAGTCCGCGCAGCTCAGGGTCGCCACGCTGAAGCCGAAGCCCAGGAAGACGAACAGGGCGGTGAGCAGCAGCAGGATGAACAGCAGGAACACCGTGAGGAGGAAGTCCCACGTGCGCGGGGGCTTCGCCGCCGCATCCTCGATGATGATCTCGTCAGCCATCAGTCCTGGGGCACCTCTATCTGGGCGAGCAGTTTGATCGCGTCGCGTGCGAACTGCACGTCGCGCAGGCGCACGGCCTCGAGCAGGAGGCCCTGCGCGCGGCCGAGGGCCTCGAGGTCGATGTAGGCGGGCAGGTGCAGGCTGCCGAGCCGCACGATGTGCACGACCGAGACGATCGCGCGCTGCAGCGCGGCGTTCTCCGACTCGGCGGGCAGGCGGCTGAAGAACTGGAAGTTCATCGTCGCGATGCGCTGCACCTCGCCGAGCGTGAGGCTCGCGAGGAACTGCGAGTGGTCGTCCTCCATGAGGTCGAACGAGGCCTCGCTCGCCCGCGGGATGACCTCCTCGACGAGCGCGCGGTAGAGGGCGAGCCACACGATGTAGGCCTGCGCGGTCTGGCTGGGGGTCACGACCGCCACGCGCGTGAAGCGGCTCGGGGATGCCTCGATGATGCCGATCTCGCGCAGCCGCTGCAGGGCCTCGCGCACGGGCGTGCGCGAGACGCCGAACTGCGCGGCGAGGGCCGCGTCGCTGATGCGCTCGCCCGGGAGGAGCGTGCCCTCGTGCACCGCGGCGAGGATCTGCTCGAAGACCGTGGTCACGACCTTGCTCGTCGCGAGCTTGTCATCGTCCCCGTCGGTCACGCTCCGATCCTAGGGGGATGCGCCAGACTGGTGTGATGCTCGGGGTGCTCACGGGGTTCGCGATCATCGCGTTCATCATCCTCGTCGGCTACGTCGTGGGGCGCACGGGGGTGCTCGGCGAGCACGCGCGGTTCGTCGTGGGGCGTCTCGCGTTCTACGTGCTCGGGCCCTGCCTGCTCTTCACGGTGCTCGCCGACGCCGACGTGCACGTGCTGTTCTCGTCGCTGCTGCCCGTGTCGCTCATCGCCGCCGCGGTGGTCGGGCTCGCGTTCGTCCTCGTCGCGCGGCTCGTGTGGAGGCGGGCCGTGTCGGAGTCCGTCGTCGGGTCGCTCGCGTCTGGGTACGTCAACGCGAACAACATCGGCATCCCCGTGGCGCTGTACGTGCTGGGGGATCCGGCGTACTCGGCGCCGGTCATCCTGCTGCAGCTGCTCGTGTTCGCGCCCGTGGCCCTCACGATCCTCGACATCCAGGATCGCGGCCGCGTCTCGGTGCGGCGGATCCTCGCGCAGCCGTTCACCAACCCGATCATCATCGCCTCGCTCGTGGGCGTGCTGCTCGCGGTGTTCGAGGTGAGGCTCCCCGACCCGGTCATGGAGCCGTTCCGCCTCATCGGCGCGGCGATGGTGCCGGTCGTGCTCATGAGCTTCGGGATGTCTCTGCACGGGCAGCGGCCGCTCGCCCCGGGCTCGCAGCGGCGCGACGTGCTCGTCGCGTCTGCCCTCAAGCTCGTCGCGATGCCTCTCGTGGCGTGGGGCGTCGGGCACTTCCTGTTCGGGCTGGAGGGGCGCGCGCTCTTCGTCGTGACCGTGCTCGCGGCCCTGCCGACCGCGCAGAACGTGTTCAACTACGCGCAGCGGTACGAGCGCGGGGAGATCCTCGCGCGGGACGTCGTGCTCATCACGACCCTCGGGTCGCTGCCCGTGCTGCTCGTGGTGGCGGCGCTGCTCGCGCCGTAGACCCGCGGCGCGCTACAGGAACATCGGACGGTCGTCCTCGTCCTCCGTGTCGACGGCGAGGTCGACGGTCACGGGCACGTGGTCGCTCGGGGCGTCGCCCTTGCGCTCCTCGCGGTGGATCTTGGGGTCGGAGGCGAGCTCGTCGAACGCGTGCGAGCCGAGGATGAAGTCGATGCGCATGCCCTCGTTGCGCGGGAAGCGGAGCTGCTGGTAGTCCCAGTAGGTGTAGCCCTCGACGCCGCGAGTGCGCACGACGTCGACGAGGCCCGCGGCCTCGAACGCCGCGAAGGCGTCGCGCTCGGGCTGGCTCACGTGCGTCTTGCCCTGGAAGAGGGCGATGTCCCACACGTCGATGTCGAGCGGCGCGATGTTGAAGTCGCCCATGAGGGCGAGGGGCTGCTCGGGGTTCGCCGCGATCCACGCGCGCGTCTCGGCGGCGAGGTTGGCGAGCCACTCGAGCTTGTAGGGGTAGTGCGCGTTCTCGAGCTCGCGGCCGTTGGGCACGTAGAGGCTCCAGAGGCGCGTGTCGGCCACGGTGACGCCGAGGGCGCGCGCCTCCTTGGGCAGCGTGCCATCCTCGAGCGCCTTGCCGAAGCCGGGGGCGGTGTCGAAGCCGACGGAGACGTCGTCGACGGGGAGCCGGCTCGCGAAGGCGACGCCGTTCCACTGGTTGAGGCCGTGCACGACGACCTCGTAGCCGGCCTCGGAGAACGCGTCGTAGGGGAACTGCTCCTCGGTGCACTTGATCTCCTGCATGGCGAGCACGTCGACGTCCTCGCGCACGAGCCAGTCGACGACCCTGCCCACACGGGTTCGGATCGAGTTCACATTCCAGGTGCCGACGCGCATGGTCCAAGGTTAAACGGTGCGACCGACGCCCCCGAACCACGGTCGTCTCTCCCCCTAACGGGGCGCTTACGCGAGGGGTCCTCGGCCTTTAGGGTGCAGATGTGGCCGAACCCGACGAGTTCCTCGATGACGACGCATCGGCCAACCGCCACGACACCCGCAGCGCCGTGATCATCACCGTGGTCGCCCTCCTCGCCGTGCTCGTGGCGAGCATGCTCGTGGTGTTCGGCGGTCTCACGCCCTGATCCGGCGGCCCGCGACTGGGTAGTCTTGTGCGGTGACCGACGCCAAGACGCAGCTGATCGACTTCATCTCCCGCGACGCGGTGTTCCACGGCGACTTCACGCTCACGAGCGGCAAGAAGGCCACCTACTACGTCGACCTGCGCAAGGTGAGCCTCGACCACCGCGTCGCGCCGCTCATCGGCCAGGTCATGCTCGACCTCATCGCCGACGTCGCCGACGTGAGCGCGGTCGGCGGCCTCACGATGGGCGCAGACCCCATCGCCGCGGCGGTCATGCACCAGGGCGCCGCGCGCGGCCTCGCCTACGACGCGTTCGTCGTGCGCAAGGAGCCGAAGGACCACGGCCGCGGCCGCCAGGTCGAGGGCCCGGACCTCGCGGGCAAGCGCGTCATCGTGCTCGAGGACACGTCGACGACGGGCGGCTCCCCGCTCGCCGCCATCGAGGCCCTGCTCAAGGTCGGCGCCGAGATCGCGGCGGTCGCCGTGGTCGTCGACCGCAACACGGGCGCGCGCGAGCGCATCGAGGCCGCGGGCTACCCCTACCTCGCCGCCCTCGGGCTCGACGACCTGGGGCTCGCCTGATGGCCGACGATGACTTCGACCCCGCCGACTGGCTCTCCAGCCAGTTCGGCCAGGATGAGCCGGAGAAGGCCGCCCGCCGCCGCGGCGTGCCCGCGGGCCAGGAGCCCACGGCCCCGCAGCAGCCCACCACCCCCCTCGTGCCGCAGGAGCCGGCCGCGCCGCCGCCCCCCGCGCAGCAGCCCACGACGCCGTACATCCCCGCACAGCCGTATGTGCCGCCCGTGCAGCAGGGCCCGCCCCCCGCGGCACCCGGCGGCGGATTCTCGTGGGGGCTCACGCCCGGCGGCGCGACGCCCGAGCCGGCCGCTCCCGTCCCGCCCGTAGCGGCTCCGCAGCCCGCCGTGCCCGAGCAGCCCGCCGTGCCCTCGGTGCCCGCGGCACCGGCCGACCCGCTCGCGGGACTCTTCGGCGCACCGGCCCTTCCGGAGCCGGCGGCCCCCGAGCCCGCAGCCCCCGCGCCCCCCGCGTGGGACGTGCCCACGCAGGCGACTCCCGTGCAGCCCGCGGCCGATCCCGCCCCGACCGTCGCGTTCGGCGGCGCCGACCTCGTGCGCCAGGAGTTCCCGGCATTCGGGGTCCCGCCCGTCGACACGTCGCTCGGCGGTGCGACCGAGGTGCTCGGCGCGCAGCCCGTGGGGCTCGACTCACCCGTCGACGAGGGCATCGAGTCGTCGGCCATCGACTCCCTGTTCGGCGACAGCGCCTTCGTCGAGTACGAGGACGCCGGGCTCATCCCGTCGCTCCCGCCCCGGGCATCCTCGGCCGCCGGCGGCGAGCTCGTCGTGGTCGACCGGCCCAAGGCGCCCACCGCCCCCGGGCAGATCCCGCGGGTGCAGAAGATCCTCATGGGCGTCGCGGGGGGGCTCATCGCCGTGCTCCTGCTCATCGTGCTGTTCGTCGCGGGCCAGCGCATCGGCGCGAGCTCGCCCGCCCCCGCCGCCGAGCCCGCGCCCTCGGCGAGCGCGCTCCCGACCACGGGCCCGCTGCCGCCCGGCGAGTACTACTGGCAGCAGTTGCGCGGCGGCGAGTGCCTCGCGCCGTTCACGACGCCGTGGGCCGACACCTTCACCGTCGTGCCGTGCACGCAGCCGCACCCGGCGCAGCTCGCCTACCTCGGCACGTTCGCGCAGCCCGCGGCCGACCTCGACTACCCCGGCGGCGACGAGCTGCAGAAGCTCGCGGCCACGCAGTGCGCGGTGCCGTCGATCATCGACTACGCCGCGGTGGGCACCGCGACCGACGTGCAGATCGTCGCGAGCTTCGCGCCCGACGAGCAGTCGTGGCTCGACGGCGACCGCAGCCTCTCGTGCTTCGTCACGCGCACGGGCGGTGCCGAGTTCACGACGTCGGTGGCCGTGCCGCAGGTCGCGGCGACGCCCACGCCGGGCGCGACGCCGACGCCCTAGTTCTCCGACTCGACCGGCTCGGCCGACAGCAGATCGGCGACGCTGCCGATGATCTCGTCGGGGCGGAACGGGTAGCGGTCGATCTCGGCCTGGTCGCTGATGCCCGTGAGCACGAGGATCGTGTGCAGGCCGGCCTCGATGCCCGCGACGATGTCGGTGTCCATGCGGTCGCCGATCATGCCCGTGTTCTCGCTGTGGGCGCCGATCTTGTTCATCGCGGAGCGGAACATCATGGGGTTCGGCTTGCCGACGACGTAGGGCTCCTTGCCCGTGGCCTTGGTGATGAGCGCGGCGACCGCGCCCGTGGCGGGGAGCGGTCCGTCGGCGCTCGGGCCCGTGGCATCCGGGTTGGTGACGATGAAGCGCGACCCGTTGCCGATGAGCCTGATGGCCTTCGTGATCGCCTCGAACGAGTAGTTGCGCGTCTCGCCCACGACCACGTAGTCGGGGTCGCTCTCGGTCATGATGAAGCCGACCTCGTGCAGCGCGGTCGTGATTCCCGCCTCCCCGATGACGAAGGCGCTGCCGCCCGGCATCTGCGACTGGAGGAAGTCGGCCGTCGCGAGCGCGCTCGTCCAGATCGACTCCTCGGGCACGTGCAGGCCGGAGGCGCGCAGGCGCGCGCTCAGGTCGCGCGGCGTGAAGATCGAGTTGTTCGTGAGCACGAGGTAGGGCTTGCCCTCGTCGCGCCACTGCTGCAGCAGCTCGGCGGCGCCCGGGATCGGGTGGTTCTCATGCACGAGCACACCGTCCATGTCGGTGAGCCAGCACTCGATGTCGCGTCGGTCGCTCATGCACCAAGGGTAGCGGGCGTGGTGGCCGCGCCACTCGCGGGTGTGCGCCCGGCTCATCCCGCTCGTCCCGCGAAGAGCCGGTTATGACGAGCGGGGGATGACCTCGCGCAACAACTGGCTTGTGGAACGTTTTTCGGGGCGGGTCAGACGAACTGCGTGCCCTCGGGCAGACGCGCGCGCATGACCTCAAGCGCGTCGGGGTTCTGGTCGACGAGCACGAAGCGTCGGCCCAGCGAGGATGCCACGGCGCCCGTCGTGCCGCTGCCGGCGAAGAAGTCGAGCACCCAGTCGCCGGGGGCGCTCGAGGCCTGGATGATCCTGCGCAGGATGCCCTCCGGCTTCTGCGTCGCGTACCCCGTCTTCTCCCTGCCGGTGGGCGACACGATCGTGTGCCACCACACGTCGGTGGGGAGCTTGCCGAGCGCCGCCTTCTCGGGCGTCACGAGCCCGGGGGCCATGTACGGCTCGCGGTCGACGGCCTCCTTGTCGAAGTGGTACGTCTTGGGGTTCTTCACGTAGACGAGGATCGTGTCGTGCTTCGACGGCCACTTGCGCGTGGCCCTGGCTCCGTAGTCGTACGCCCAGATGAGCTCGTTGAGGAAGTTGTCGCGGCCGAAGAGCGCGTCGAGCACGACCTTGGCGTAGTGCGCCTCGCGGTAGTCGAGGTGCAGGTAGAGCGTGCCGCGCTCGTCGAGCAGGCGCCACGCCTCGATGAGCCGCGGCTCGAGGAACGCCCAGTAGTCGGCGAACGTGTCGTCGTAGCGCGTGAGGGTGCCCTTGACCGTCTCGTAGCTGCGGCCCTGGAAGCCCGTGCGCGTGCCCTCGGAGCTGCGCCTCGTCGTGATCGCCTGCCGCTGCTGCGTGCGGCCCGTGTTGAACGGCGGGTCGAGGTAGATGAGCGTGAAGCTCGCGTCCGGCAGCGCCTCGACCACCGGGAGGTTGTCGCCCTCGAAGACGGTGTCGGGGCCATCGGGGGTCCAGCGCATGTGCCGAGGTTAACAGGGGTTAGCCTCGGTGCGTGGATGACGACGAGCCCAACCCGAGCGTCGAGCTCTCCACGCACGGGGTCGGACCGTGGCGCGGGGAGTGGCCGGACGATCCGCGGTACGACCCCGAGCTGCTCGCGCGGGGGGATTCGCGCAACGTGGTCGACCGGTTCCGGTACTGGACGATCGACGCGATCAGGGCCGAGCTCGACGCCGCGAGGCATCCTTTCCATGTCGCCATCGAGAACTGGCAGCACGACATGAACATCGGCTCGATAGTGCGCAGCGCGAACGCGTTCGGCGCGCGGACCGTGCACATCATCGGCCGGCGGCGCTGGAACAAGCGCGGCGCCATGGTCACCGACCGCTACCAGCACGTGCTGCACCACCCGGACGTCGCCGACTTCGTCGCGTGGTGCCGCGCGGAGTCGCTCGCGATCGTCGCCGTCGACAACGTGCCCGGCAGCGTGCCGATCGAGACGCACACGATCCCGGAGGAGTGCGTGCTCGTGTTCGGCCAGGAGGGCCCCGGCCTCTCGGAGGAGGCGCTCGCCGCGGCCGACCTCGCCGTCGAGATCACGCAGTTCGGCTCCACCCGCAGCCTCAACGCGTCGGCGGCCGCCGCGGTCGTGATGCACGCGTGGGTGCAGCAGCACGTCTTCCCGCGCTAGGCCGGTCAGCCCGCCAGGGGCGACGGCCGCAGGTCGCGCAGCGTGCGGTAGCGGCCCTGCTTGAGGGCGCCCAGCACCGAGATCGCGAGCGCGACGAGCAGCCACAGCACGAGCGGCACGACCGCGGGCCACAGCGACCCTCCGCCGTACATGAGCACGCGCACGCCCTCGACGGCGTGGCTCATGGGCAGTGCCTGGTGCAGGAACGCGAGCGGCGCGGGCAGGGTCTGCCACGGGAACGTGCCGCCCGCCGTGACGAGCTGCACGATCATGAGCAGGAGGCCGAGGAACTGTCCGACGCTGCCGAGCCACACGTTGAGCGCGTGCACGATCGCTGCGAACGTGATCGAGACGAGCACCATGAAGGCGAGCATCCCTGCCGCGTTCGCGGGCTGCAGGCCGAGGATGCCCGTGACCACGGCGAACAGGGCGACCATCTGCAGCGCGCCGAGGGCGGCGGGCGTCGCCCACCCCGCGAGGGCCGTCGTGATCGGCCGCCGCACGGCCGTGAGCGCGCGGCGGGAGAGCGGGCGCACGAGCAGGAAGAGCGCGTAGATGCCGATCCAGGCCGCGAGGCTGATGAAGAACGGGGCGAGGCCCGCGCCGTAGTTCTGCGCCTGCGTGATCGCGTGCTGGTCGACGGCGACCGGGTCCGCGATCGCGGCCGAGGATGCGGCGCGCGAGGCCGCGGTCGTCGCGGGCACCTTCTCGACGCCCTCCTCGAGCGACGAGTCGAGCTGCGCGGCGCCCGACGAGAGCTCGTCGAGGCCCGACGACAGCCGGGAGGCGCCGGCCGAGGCGTCGCCCGCACCCGACGCGAGATCGGCGGATCCCGTCGCCGCCGAGTGGACGGCGGCGGCGAGGGCCGGCGCGGAGGAGCTCAGGGCGGAGGCGCCCGACGACACCTGCGAGGCGCCGCCCGAGAGCCGTCCGAGCGATCCGGAGAGCGCGTCGAGCTCGCCGAGGATCGTCGCCTGGTCGGCGGGGGAGACGTCCGACGTCGCGAAGATGCCCGCGAGCTGGGTGCGGATGCCCGGCGCGAGGGCCGCGGCCTGCGCCGCCCCCGCCGCGACGGTCGACGCACCGCCCGCGAGCGTCGACGTGGAGCCCGGGAGGGCGGACGTGCGGGAGTCCAGCTCGGCGAGGCCCGAGCTGAGCGACGCCGCCCCCGAGGCGAGGGTGGAGCTGCCCGCGGCGAGGTCGTGGGCGCCCTGCGCGGCGGTGGCCGTGGCATCCGCGAGCGTCGCCGCCCCCTCGTCGGCGTCGACGAGGCCCGTGCGGATCGAGTCCACGGCGTCGAGGAGCGTGCGCGAGGCGTGCTCGCCCACCTGCTGAGCTATCGCGACCTGCACGGCGGCCGCCGCCTGCTTGGCGAGCGTCGTGCTCAGGTAGCTGTTGGTGTCGTTGGTCGTGAGCACGAGCGACGCCTGCACGGGGTCGTCGCCGCCCGCCGACTCCAGGTCGTCGGAGAACGACCGCGGGAAGGTGAGGCTGAAGTCGTACGTGCCGTCCTCGACGCCCCGCTCGGCCTCCGCGTCGTCGACGAGCACCCAGCCGAACCGCTGGTCGTCGAGCAGCGTGTCTGCGGCGTCGCGGCCGTAGTCGCCCGTGTCGTCGACGACGACCGCGGCCGGCACCTTGTCGAGCTGGTTGTACGGGTCGGCGTTGCCGTAGAGGTACAGGCCGCCGTAGACGACCGGGACGACCATGAGCGCGACGAGGGCCAGCAGGCCCATGCGGCTCGACGTGAGGCGCGCGAGCTCCGTGCGCACGAGGGTCAGGATTCTCATGAGATCAGCTCCGCGGTGGGAAGGTCGGTGACGATGACGACTGTCGTGCCGCGCTCCGCTATCGCCTCGAGGGCGGGGAACCATGCGGCGGGGTCGCCTCCGTGCCGTTCGGGCGACGTGACGACGATCGCCTCGATGCCGGGGCGCAGCAGCGCGAGCTCGCTGAACAGGCGCACGCGGTCGGCGGGCGGCAGGGAGCGCACCGCGACCTTCGCGTAGCCGAGCAGCTCATGCCGCTCGAGGAACTCCCGCACGGCGCCGCGCGAGGCGCCGCGGCCGGCGAAGGTGAACTCCTCGGCGACGACGGACTGGAGGCTCGCGCCGGGGCTGGGCTCCGCGACCACGGGGGTGTCGACGAGGGCGACGCGCGCGCTGTCGGTGTCCACCTCGCCGGCGTCGGGGCGCAGGCGCCCGCCGAGCAGGAGCGAGACGAGCAGCGGTCGCTCCGCGGTCTCGACGGGGAGCACGGTCACGCCCGGCCCCGCCGTGACGGTGAGGGGGGGCACGGCGGCGCCCAGGCCCGAGCCGATGCCGGCGTCGGTGAGGGTGATGTTCATGAGGAGCGGGACCAGTCCAGTTCGGGGTGGGTGTCGATGAGCTCGGCGGCCTGCGGGGCCGAGAGCCCGGCGGTCGAGAGCACGAGCAGCATGACGAGGCGGTGGGCGTCGGCAGCGGGCATCCCGTCGACCGAGGCCTCGTCGAGCGCCGAGAGGGCCGCGTCCTCGACGAGGCGGGCGAGGCGGGCGGCGGGGATGTCGCTGCGCACCGACCCGGCGGCGACGCCCTCGACGATCGCGGCGACCACGCGGGCCCGCAGGGGCGCGAGCGCGTCTGCGGTGTGCCCCTTGAGCGGACCGCGCACGGCGAACACGGCCATGACGCGGATGTCGTCGACCTCGCGCCACAGGCGCGACGCGATGAGGGCGAGGCGCGCGAGCGGATCGGCGTGGTCGACGCCCACGACGGCCCCCGCGACCCGTGCGGCGCCGAGGGTGATGAGCTCCCGCAGCAGCTCGTCGCGCGTGGCGAAGTGCCCGTACACCGAGCGCCGGGAGAGTCCCGCGCGGGCGGCTATCGCCTCGAGCGAGGCGTCGGCGTCGAGGTTGAGCTCCACGCGCGCGGCGGCGAGCAGCGCCTCGCGGTTCTCCACGGCATCTCGTCTCATCCCCCCACTATATTGCACACGAGTGTGCAAGTTACAACCTCATCTATACTTAATTGCAAGACCCCACCACTTCGAAGGGATCCCACCATGCCCGCAATCGTGATCGTCGGCGCCCAGTGGGGCGATGAGGGCAAGGGCAAGGCCACCGATCTCCTGGCCGATCGCATCGACTACGTCGTCAAGTTCAACGGCGGCAACAACGCCGGCCACACCGTCGTCGTGGGCGACCAGAAGTACGCCCTCCACCTGCTGCCCTCGGGCATCCTCACGCCGGGCGTCATCCCCGTCATCGGCAACGGCGTCGTCGTCGACATCGAGGTGCTGTTCGACGAGCTCACCGCGCTCTCCAGCCGCGGCGTGGATGTCTCCCGCCTGCTCGTGAGCGCCAACGCGCACGTGATCACGCAGTACCACCGCACGCTCGACAAGGTCACGGAGCGCTTCCTCGGCAAGCGCCAGATCGGCACGACCGGCCGCGGCATCGGGCCCGCCTACGCGGACAAGATCAACCGCGTCGGCATCCGCATCCAGGACCTCTTCGACGAGAACATCCTGCGCCAGAAGGTGGAGGGTGCCCTGCACCAGAAGAACCACCTGCTCGTGAAGATCTACAACCGCCGCGCGATCGCCGTCGACGAGGTCGTGGAGGACCTGCTGGGCTACGCCGAGCGGCTGCGTCCCATGGTCGCCGACACCGCGCTCATCCTCAACGACGCGCTCGACGCCGGCAAGACCGTCGTGTTCGAGGGCGGGCAGGCGACGATGCTCGACGTCGACCACGGCACCTACCCGTTCGTCACGTCGTCGAACGCGACGGCCGGCGGGGCCGCGACGGGCTCGGGTGTGGGCCCCAACAAGCTCGACCGCATCATCGGCATCGTCAAGGCGTACACGACGCGCGTGGGCGCGGGTCCGTTCCCCACCGAGCTCGAGGACGAGTCGGGCGAGTGGCTGCGCGCGCGCGGCTTCGAGTTCGGCACGACGACAGGGCGCCCGCGCCGCACGGGCTGGTACGACGCCCCCATCGCGCGCTACGCGTCGCGCATCAACGGCATCACCGACTTCGTCATGACCAAGCTCGACGTGCTCACGGGCCTCGAGACGATCCCCGTGTGTGTCGCGTACGACGTCGACGGCGTGCGCGTCGACGAGGTGCCCGTCTCCCAGTCGGACTTCCACCACGCCGTGCCGATCTACGAGGAGTTCCCCGGCTGGTCGGAGGACATCACGGGCGCGCGCACGTTCGACGACCTTCCGAAGAACGCCCAGGACTACGTGCTCGCGATCGAGGCCATGAGCGGCTCGCGCATCTCCGCGATCGGGGTCGGCCCCGACCGCGAGGCGATCATCGTGCGCCACGACCTCGTGAACTAGCGCCCCCCACATCCCTATCTGCCCGCAGGTGTGCGAGCTGCGGGGAACGTTCCGCGCACCTCGGCACGGTGCGGGGATGAAGCGGTGTTAACCCGCGGCTTAACCCGCTCGCGACGGCTCGGATTACCCCGCACTCGCGTCCCCCCGAGCGGGGGTCCCCCCTTTCGGGGACCCCTAACGTGATCACTGCCGATACCCGCCGGCAGCGCTTACCCCCCTGAGCTGTCGGACGGCATACCCGAAAACCCGACGACCCGACCGGCAGTCTTCCCGAGTGCCGGTCGGGACGAGGAATGTGACCCGACATGACTCACACGGTCGACCGCGGATACCCGTGGCAGATCGCAGGCTCCCCCGGCCTGCAGCTCCAGCGCGTGCGCTCGCGCCCCACCGAATGGGCGACGGCGTTCCTGCGCCTCGTGACGGTCTCCGACATCGTCGTGATCGTCGTCGCGACGGCGAGCACCCACCTCCTGTGGTTCGGCTTCGGGCACGTCAACGTCGCGGCGCCCGTCGACCTCGGCATCGACTACCTGTTCTTCTCGGGCTTCCTCGTGATCGCGTGGATGATCGCCCTGAGCGCCTCGGGATCGCGCGACACGCGCATCCTCGGCACCGACACGACCGAGTACCGCCGCGTGGTCAACTCGACCGCGCTGCTGTTCGGCGGCATCGGAGTGGTCGCCGCCATGACCCAGACCGACATCGCGCGCGGCTACCTCATCACGGCCTTCCCGCTCGGCATCGGCCTGCTGCTGCTGTCGCGCTGGACGCTGCGCCGCTGGCTGCACGTGCGCCGCCGCCGCGGGGAGTTCTCGTTCCGCGTCGCGATCCTCGGCAACACCGAGAGCGTGCGCGAGCTCGCGGCGTCGCTCGCCGTGCGCCCGGACGCGGGCTACCGAGTGGTGGGCGGGTTCGTCACCGACGGCACCTCGGGCATGATCGACGGCGTCCCGATCACGCGCGTCACGCGCGAGACGCTCTACGCGCGCCTCGCCGAGTCCGACCAGGACACGGTCATCGTCGTGGGCTCCGAGGAGCTCGACGGCACCGCGATCAACGAGCTCAGCTGGCGCCTCGACGCGGGCCACCAGCTCGTCGTCGCACCGCAGCTCGTGGGGGTCGCGGGCTCGCGCATCCACACGCGCCCCGTCGCGGGCCTGCCGCTCATCCACGTCGAGACCCCCTCGTACGACGGCCCCAAGCGGTTCGCGAAGCGCGCGTTCGACATCGCCGGCTCGGCGGCCCTCCTGGTCGTGCTCGCGCCGCTCTTCATCCTGACGGCCGTGCTCATCAAGCTCGCCTCGCCCGGACCGGTGTTCTACCGCCAGGAGCGCATCGGGCTGAGCGGCGAGCCGTTCCACATCCTCAAGTTCCGCAGCATGGTCATGGACGCCGACGCGCGCCTCGCCGAGCTGCTCGCGGCACAGGGCACCTCCGACACCCCGCTCTTCAAGGTCGACAACGACCCGCGCATCACGCCCATCGGCAGGTTCATCCGCCGCTACTCGATCGACGAGCTGCCGCAGCTGCTCAACGTGCTCCGCGGCGACATGAGCCTCGTCGGACCGCGCCCGCAGGTCGACGGCGAGGTGCGGCTGTACGACTCGAAGGCGAGCCGGCGCCTCGCGGTCAAGCCCGGCATGAGCGGCCTGTGGCAGGTGAGCGGCCGGTCGAACCTCTCGTGGGAGGACAGCATCCGCCTCGACCTGTACTACGTCGAGAACTGGTCGGTGACGAGCGACCTCATCATCCTCATGCGCACGGCGCGGGCCGTGCTCGCGCACGACGGGGCGCGATGACCGTACTCGGCGCCCGCACCGACCGACCCGACCCGCGCACCGCGGGGCGGGTCGTCGTGCTGCACGTGGTCGAGAGCTGGGGGGCCGGAGTGCGCGCGGCGGTCATCCGCTTCGCGACGGCGACGCCCGAGCACGAGCACCACGTGCTGCGCGGCACGGGCCGCAGCGAGTTCGCCTCCGACGGCGAGCACGTGTTCGCGAGCGTGCGCGACCTGCCCGCCGGGGCCCTCGCGGCCCGCCGCGCCATCCTCGCCGCCGACCGCGACCTGCGCCCCGCGGTCGTGCACGCCCACTCGTCGTACGCCGGAGCCTTCGTGCGCACCGCGCTGCGCACGAGGGCCGACCGGCGCCTCGTCTACAGCCCGCACTGCTTCGCCTTCGAGCGCCGCGACCTGTCGCCGCTCGTGCGCGGGGGAGTGCGCGTCGTCGAGAGACTGCTCGCCGGCAACACGGACACGATCGCGGCCTGCTCCCGCGCCGAGCTCGCGACGGCGTCGCGCCTCGGTGCGCGCGCCGTCTACGTGCCCAACGTGCCGGGCACAGGGAGTCCGGCGGCGGCGATCCCGACCGAGGGGATCGTCGCCGTCGGACGCATCGGGGCCCAGAAGGGTCCCGGCTTCTACTCCGCCGTCGTCGACCTGCTGAGGAGGCGTCGACCCGGACTCGACGCGCAGTGGGTCGGCGGCGGCGCTGAGCAGGATGCCCGCCCCCTCGAGCTCGCGGGCATCCGCGTCACGGGCTGGCTGGGCTCCGCCGCCGCCCAGGAGGCGGTCGCGGGCGCGGCGGCCTACGTGCACACGGCGGAATGGGAGGGCTTCCCGATCGCCATCCTCGAGGCCGTCGAGCTGGGGGTGCCCGTCGTGGCACGCGAGGTGCCGACGCTGCGGGGCGCCATCGCGACTCCCGGCCTGACCACCCCGTCGCAGGTCGCCGCGGCGGTGGACGAGCTGCTCGCGGGCGGACCCGTGGCCCGCGAGCGCAACCTGGCCGCGTGGCGGGCGGTGCTCGCGGAGAACACGGCGGAGCAGCAGTCCGCCGCGCTGCGCGGCCTGTACTCCGGCCGCGCCACGCTCGCCCTCAACGGCAAGTGGCTCGGCTCGCGGCAGAGCGGCATGCAGCGCTACGCGGGAGAGGTGGCCAGGCGCATCCTCGCCCTCGAGCCGTCGGCGCGCGTCATCGCGCCCGCGAACGCCGTGCTGCCCGAGTGGCTGCCCGAGTCGCGCGTCGAGCGCGGGCGGCTGAGCGGCGTGCCGTTCGAGCAGCTCGAGCTGCCGTGGCGCGCCCGCCGCGCGACCCTTCTCAACCTCGCCGGCGCCGCGCCCCTCGCGAAGCGCGACCAGCTCGTCGTCATGCACGATGCCACGCCCGCGCGCTTCCCGCAGACCTTCTCCCGCCGGTTCGTCGCGTGGTACTCCGTGATGAACCGCGTGCTGTCACGCCGTGCCCGCCACCTCGCGACCGTGTCGGAGTTCAGCCGCCGCGAGCTCGCCGACGTGCTCGGCGTCGACAGGTTCGTCGTCGCGGGGAACGGGCACGAGCACCTGGTGCCGTCGTCCCGACCCCGCCCGGCCGCCGGTTCGGACTACGTGCTGTGCGTCGGCAACCTCACGCCCAACAAGAACCTCGTGCCCGTCGTGACGGCGCTCGCCGCCGCGGGCATCCGTGTCGTCGTCGTGGGCGCGGGCGGCGCCTCCAACGTCTACGCGCAGCAGGCGGGCCTCGACATCGAGGGCGTCGAGCTCGCGGGCCGCGTCGACGACGACGAGCTCGCGGCCCTGCTGCAGGGCGCCCGGGCTCTCGTCTTCCCCTCGCTGTACGAGGGATTCGGCCTCCCCGTCGTCGAGGCGCAGGCGCTCGGCTGCCCCGTGATCGCGTCGACGAGCGCGTCGATCCCCGAGGTGGCGGGAGACGGCGCCCTCTACTTCGACGCGACGCGGCCCGAGGATGCCGTCGCGCTCGTGCGCTCCCTCGACGACGACACGCGCCGCGATCTCGCCGCGCGCGGGCGCGCCAATGTGGCACGGTTCACGTGGGACTCCACGGCCGCGACCCTACTGGCGCTCGTCGTGCGCGAGCCCGTGAGGAGCCCGCGATGAGGATCGCCCAGCTGACGGGCTCCCTGCTCGAGCCGCTCGGCGGCGCCGAGCAGTACTGCCTCGAGCTCGCGCGCTGGCAGCGCGACCAGGGGCATGACGTCACGCTCGTCACGGGCTGGGTCTCCCCGGCCCTCGAAGCCTCCCTTGCGGCCGAGGGCCTCCCCGTGCGCACCGTGCGCTCGTGGCGGCCGTACCCGCCCGACCGCAAGGGATCCCGCCCAGCCGCCGTGCTGTTCCACGCGCTCGACCTGCTCGGCAGCGTGCGCGTCTCCACACCGGTGCGGCGCATCCTCGCCGAACCGTGGGACGTCGTGCACGTCCACCGGTTCGCGGGCCTCGGTGCCGCCGTGCTGCGCTCCGGCCGACCCACGGTCATGACCGTGCACGACTACGGGCTCGTCGATACGACGACCACCCTGCTGCGCCACGGCCGCGAGCTCGAGCGCGCGCCCCTCGTGCAGCGGCTGCGCACGGCGTTCACGAACCGCGCCGTGCGCGGTGCGCGCCTCGTCTTCCCGACCGAGCGGCTGCGGCAGAAGCACGTGCAGTGGGGCCTCGACCTGCCCTCCGAGACCGTCGTGATCCCGCACGGCTGGCGCGTCACGGGGTCCGCCACGGCGGCGACCTCGGGCGGTCCCGTCATCTTCCTGTTCCTCGGCAAACTCATCGAGGCCAAGGGCGTGCGCCTGCTGCTGCAGGCCTGGGGCGACGGGATGCCCGGAGCCGAGCTCTGGGTCGCCGGCGCCGGGGAGCTCGAGACCGAGGTGCGGGCCGCGCGCTCCGTGCGCGCGCTCGGCTGGCTCGACGGCACGGGACGCCGCGCGGCCCTCGCCGCGGCCTCCACCCTCGTGCTGCCCTCGACCTGGCCGGAGAACTTCCCGCTCTCGGCGGCGGAGGGCGTGATCGCCGGCCTGCCGGTGGTCTCCACGACCGTCGCCGCGCCGCCCGTGCTGCACGAGGGGCTGAACGGCGTGCTCGCGGAGCCCGACGCCGCATCCCTGCGCGCAGCGCTCGAGCAGCTGCTCGACCCCGCGGTGCGGGAGCGGCTCGCCGCCGGCTCGCGCGAGGTCGCGGCATCCCTCGACTTCGACGCGCACGGGCGGCGCATCGAGGAGCTGTACGGCGCGGCGGTGGTCGCGGCATGAGCCTGCAGGACCGCCTCGTGCGGGCATCCCGCAACCGCCTCGTCGGCCGGGCCGCGTACCTGTGGCTCAAGGCGCTCGGTGTCGAGTTCCCGCGCTCGGTCGTGTTCGGCCCGCAGCTCGAGCTCGCGCACGGCGCCGTGGGGCTCGTCGTGCACCGCCGCACGCGCATCGGCAGCGGTGTAACCCTCATGCCCGGTGTCGTGATCGGGAGATCGGACTCCTACATCGCCGAGACCGCGGAGTCGACGGGCGGCGTGACGATCGGCGACCGCGTGACCGTGGGCGCGGGCGCGAAGGTACTGTTCCGCTCCGGGCAGCAGCTCGTGATCGCCGACGGGACCATCGTGGGCGCCAACGCCGTGCTGCTCGAGTCCACCGGCACCGACGAGATCTGGGCGGGGAACCCCGCCCGGCGCGTCGGCACGAGGACGGCGTGAGCGTCACCATCCTCGGCATCGTGACGCTCGTCGCGGTCGTCGGGGTGTGGATAGCGCGCCGCGAGTGGACCCAGTTCGTCGTGGGCGCGACTGTCGCGTTCCCGCAGACGGCGGGCGTCATCGTCGCGGGCAACGGCTTCCCGCTCTTCTACCTCGCCATGGTCGTGCTCGTCGTGCTGTCGTTCCCACGCGCGCTGTACGAGCTGTCGCGCCTGGGCCGCGTGCGGCGGGGCCGGCAGGAGCGGCTCGTCGCCGACGTCGTGGGCGTCGCCCTCGTGGCCTGGGCCGCGGTCATCTCGATAGCCGGTCCGCGCATCTTCGAGGGCATGCGCGTCTTCGCCCCCGAGCTCGGGGTCGACGCGCAGGTCGTGAACATGGCGACACTGCATCCCTCGGTCGGCAACTACGCGCAGGTGGGCTATCTCGCCATGGGCGTGCTGTTCCTGCTGCTCGCGGGCCGTCTGTTCCCCGTGGATGCCCGGCTCATCGGCTCCGCGCTGTGGGTCGCGATCGTGCTCGCGGCCGTGCGGATCGTGGCCGAGCCGTACTGGCCGCACGCGCTCCTGCAGAACATGCCCGGATTCAACTACGCGACCCCCGAGCGGCTCTCCGGCACCTTCTACGAGCCCTCGGTGCTCGGCCTCTACCTCACGGCCGCCGCGGGCTACTTCGGCGCGCGCCTGCTGTGGTCGGGTGCCGCGGGCCGCGTCGCCGCGGTCGTCGCGCTCGGCCTCGTCGCCGTGGACTTCGTGCGCAACGGCTCGGGCACGGCGCTGCTGGGCCTCGCCATCCAGCTCGCGCTCGCGGGCGTCGTGGCGCTCGTGCGGCAGCTGCGGTCCGGGCGGTTCGGCGTGCGGCCCGCGGCCATCATCGCGGCGGTCGTGGTCGTCGGGGCGGGGCTGTCGCAGATCCCGGTCATCCTGCAGTTCACCGTGGGGTCCGCGGCGTCGAAGGCCGACTCCGACAGCTTCGTCGCGCGCACGGCGTCGAACGTGCGGTCGTGGAACATCTTCCTCGAGAGCGTCGGCCTCGGCATCGGGCTGGGCGGCAACCGGCCCTCGAGCCTCGCGCTGCTCGTGCTGAGCTGCCTCGGTGTCATCGGTGCCGCGCTGTTCGGAGCGCTCGTCCTGATCGCGCTGCGGCGGGCGGTGCGCCACCGTGTCATCGAGCCCGGCGGATGGGCGCTCGCGGGCGTGCTCATCGCGGCGGTCGTGGCCGTGCCCGACCTCTCGACGCCCGCCATCTGGATCGGTCTCGCTGCGTGCCTGTACGGGCTCGTCCCGGTTGCGCGTGAAGAACTCAGGCAGACCGTCGTGGACGGACCGGGTGAAGCGCTCAACCCGTCGCTCCCGGCTCGATCAGCCTGAGTTCTTCACGTCGCCGCGCAGCTCTCCCGCCGCGGAGCGGGGCGGCACGGCCGGGCTAGGAGTCGGCGCGCCAGCCGAGCTCCTGCGTCGCCCGGCGGCGCAGGTACGCCCGCTCCACGAGGCCCAGCCCCGACAGCCCGTCGAGGAACCGCCGGACGAACGGCTCGAGCAGAGCGCGGCCCTCGGCCGTGAGCGGCCCGTCGCGCGTGAACGCGAGCTCCCGGAACCACGGTGTCTCGCGCGTGCCCCACACGGCCCGGGTGAGCTCCTGGTACGAGGCCTCGAGCACGGGGTCGTAGGCGAGGCTCTCGCGCCACCCCTCCGCCGCGGTCACCTGCGTCGCGCTCTTGCGGATGAGCACGGTCGGCCGGCCCAGGCGCACCATGGATGCGCCGTTCGCGGCCGCGCGCAGCCACAGGTCGAAGTCCTCCGCGATCGCGCCCGCACGGTATCCGCCGGCGGCCCGGAGCACGTCCGCGCGCCCGAGCGACGTGGAGTGCGGGTACGGGCAGTCGATGAGCAGGGCCAGGCGCGCGGCCTCGGGTCCGAAGCGGATCGGCGGCACGGGGCGGCGGATCGTGCCGCGGCCGATGCGCTGGTACATCGAGAAGACGATGTCGGTGCCGCGGTCGACCTGCGCGATCTCGGCGCGGAAGCGCCCGGGCAGGCATACGTCGTCGGAGTCCATGCGGGCGATGAGCTCTCCGCGCGCGGAGGCGAGCAGGCGCTCGGCCGCGAGGGCCACGCCGAGGTTCTGGGCGACGGAGTCGACGACCACGCGGCTGTCGCCCGTGGACGAGGCGATCTCGAGGGTGCGGTCGGAGCTCGCGTCGTCGAGCACGATGAGCTCGGCATCCCTCGGCATCGCCCGCAGCGTGCTCGTGAGGGCCTCACCGATCGTGCGCTCGGCGTTGCGGGCGGGCATGAGGACGCTCAGGCGGGGCACGCCCCCACTCTGGCACACGGGCGCCGGGCGGGGCCTTAACCCGCTCCTTAACCCGCACACCTATGCCCCCTTTCGGGTGTCCCACTGTCGAGGGACATCCGGTGTACCCCTAACGTGATCTACGAGCTACCCACTCACCACCCGAAATCCCGCCCGCCGTCTCCCCCCGGACGGCACGCACACGGCCACCCACCGCGCGCGGACGGCGTACCCGAAGGAACCCGCCCCCATGCACAGCACCCGAGCTGGCACCACGATGACGCACCCCGGTGTGCTCATCGGCTGCGACATCCACCCCGTGTTCAATGTCGTCGAGAGCATCGACATCTTCGGCGAGCGCTACCTCGAGCGGGTCTTCACGCCCGCCGAGCGCGCGGCCTGCGGTCAGGCGCCCGAACGCCTCGCCGCGCGCTACGCCGCCAAGGAGTCGGTGCTCAAGCTCCTGAAGGTGCCGGCCGACGTCGCTGTGCCCTGGACGGACATCGAGGTGGGCGCCGACCCGAACGGCGCCCCCTCGGTCATCCTGCACGGCGAGGCCGCGCGCATCGCCGCCGAGCTGGGCGTCACGCTCATCGAGCTCACGCTGAGCCACGACGGGGGCATGGCCATGGCCGTCGCCGCCGCACTGTGCTCGTCGGAGACGTCCGGCACGCAGCACGAGGCCGTCGCGGCATGAGCGTCGGCGACACCGTCGTGCGCGTCCTCGACGCCCACGCCAAGCTCACCTCGCCCGCCGGCGCCCTCGCCCGCGATGCGGACCTCTACGCCGCGGGCATGACGTCGCACGCGAGCGTCAACGTCATGCTCGCCATCGAGGATGCCTTCGACGTCGAGTTCCCCGACGAGCTCCTCACCAAGTCAACGTTCTGCTCCATCGGCGCAATCTGCAGCGCCGTCGAAGGTCTGCTGGAGGCCGCAGCATGAGAATGCCCACCGCTATCGCCATCACGCGGGATGCCCGCCCGCTCGCCGAGCGCGTGGCCTGGGTCGCCGACATCGCGGCCCGCTACGCGGGCGAGGTGGATGCCGCCGCGCGCTTCCCCGCCGAGGCCGTGGACGCCATGCGCACAGCGGGACTGCTCGGCGCGAGCCTGCCCGTCGCCTTCGGCGGCGAGGGCCTCACCCTCTCCGAGCTGGGCGACATCGCCTCGAAGCTCGGCGCCGCGTGCTCGTCGACGGGCATGGTCTTCGCCATGCACCACAGCCAGGTGCTGAGCCTGTCGCGCCACGTGGGCGGCTCCGCCTCGCTCACGATCCTCGCGGGCCGCATCGCGAGCGAGCAGCTGCTGCTCGCCTCCGCGACCACGGAGCTCGGCATCGGCGGCGACGTGCGCTCGAGCTTCTGCCACATCGCGCCGGAGGGGGCGAAGGTGCGCCTCATCAAGAACGCCCCCGTCATCTCGTACGGCTCGGAGGCCGACATCATCCTCGTCACCGCCCGCCGCACCGCCGAGAGCGCGCCGAGCGACCAGGTGCTCGTCGTGTGCGACGCCGCGGACATCGAGCTCGAGGCGACGAGCGGCTGGGACACGCTGGGCCTGCGCGGCACGTCGAGCATGGGCTACAAGCTCAACGCGCTCGTGCCCGCCGACCGCGTCATCCCGGCTCCGTACGACGTCATCTCGACCGAGTCGATGCTGCCCGTGTGCCACGTGCTGTGGGCGTCGGTGTGGCTCGGCATGGCCCGCGCCCTCGTCGAGACGAGCCGCCAGTACGTGCGCGCCGCGGCACGCCGCTCGATCGGCAGCGTTCCGCCCGGCGCCACGAAGCTCGTCGACCTCATCGCCGAGCTCGAGCGCTTCGAGGGGCTCGTGGCGGGACTCGCCGCGCGCACGGACGCGATCTTCGACGACCGCGATGCGCTCGGGGCCATCGGCTACCAGGTGAGCATCAACAACCTCAAGGTCACGGCCTCGGAGCTCGTCGCGCAGGTCGCCGTGGCGGCCCTCGCCATCACGGGCATCTCCGGGTACCGCAACGACGGCAAGCACTCCGTGGCGCGCATCTTCCGCGACGCCCAGGGCGCCGCCCTCATGGTCCACAACGATCGCATCATCGCCAACACGGCCAGGCTCATCCTGGTCCAGAAGGGTTCGTGACATGACCGACGTACTCGCCCCCACCAAGCTCGAGGAGGCGCGCCTCGCGTTCCGCGACGAGCTCCTGGCCTCCGGCCTCCTCATCGGCACGAGCGTGCCCGGCATCTACGGCCGCTCGGGCGACTTCGAGCGCGTCATCGCGGGGCTCGACCGGCTGCTGGGGGAGACGTTCGCGCCCCTGCAGGCGTCGGTGCTGCGCTTCCCGCCCGTCTACCCGCGCGCCGACTTCGAGCGCACGGACTACATCGCGTCGTTCCCCGACCTGAGCGGCATCGTCTCGAGCTTCGAGCACGGAGACCGCGAGCACCGCGAGCTGCTCGCGGCGCGCGAGGAGGGCAAGCCGTGGGACGGCTGGCTGTCGCCCGCCGACGTCGTGCTCACGAACGCCATCTGCCACCCGCTGTACGCGACGCTCGAGGGCACGCTCCCGCGGGACGGGGGCGTCTACGACCTCTCCGGCTACGGCTTCCGCCACGAGCCGTCGTACGACCCCATGCGCCTGCAGTCGTTCCGCATGCGCGAGTTCGTCTACGTGGGAACGCCCGACGGCGCCCAGGCCTACCGCGACGCGTGGCTCGACACCTCCGTCGACCTGCTCGCGTCGCTCGGCCTCGCCGTGAGCGCCGTGCCCGCCAACGACCCGTTCTTCGGCCGCGCGGGCAAGATGCTCGTGAGCGCGCAGCTGCGGGAGAACCTCAAGGTCGAGATCATCGTCCCGCTCTACGGCGACCTGCACGAGGGCACGGCCATCGCGTCGGCGAACTGCCAGCGCGACCACCTCACCCACGCGTTCGACATCCGCACGGCCGACGGCGAGATCGCGCACGGCGCGTGCGTCGCGTTCGGCATGGAGCGCACCGTGCTCGCGCTCGTGCGCACGCACGGCACCGACCTGGACCAGTGGCCCGTGGACGTGCGCGCGCTGCTCGCCCTCTAGTCCCATGATGATCGACACCTGGTTCGGCGACCCCGAGTCGCCCAACCTCGGGTTCCTGCACCTGCCCGAGGGCCGCGCGGCCGTGGGCGGCGTGGTCATCTGCGCGCCCCTCGGCTACGACCACGTGCTCGGCTACCGCGCCCTGCGCTTCGTCGGTCAGGAGCTCGCCGCCCGCGGCATCGCGGCGCTCCGGTTCGACTACGTGGGCGAGGGCGACGCGACGGGCCTGAGCGGCTCCGCGCACGCACCGGAGCTGTGGATGTCGAGCATCGCCCGCGCCGCCGACTACCTGCGGGCATCCGGCATCGAGGATGTCGCGCTCCTGAGCCTCGGCGCCGGCGCCCTGCTCGCGAACCGGGCGGCGCTCACCGTCGACGCGACCGCGCTCGTGCTGTGGGACCCCGAGCTCTCCGGTCGCCGCTTCCTGCGCCGCCAGCGCTCCCTCTTCGAGCTCACGGTGGGAGACCAGCCGGGTGGGAGCGACCCCTCCGCCCTGCTGTCGCTCACGCTGCATCCCGAGGCCGCAGCCTGGCTCACGGCGCGCGAGGTCACCGCCGAGACGCTGCCCGTGGGCGTGGACACCCTCATCGTCGGCCGCCGCGCGAACGACGAGAACCCCGGCACCCTCCGGCTCACGAGCAAGCTCCCGCCGCGCGTCGAGTACCGCTCGGTCACGGGGCAGGAGGAGCTGCTCGAGGCTCCGAGCTCGCTCGCCGTGCTCCCCGAGGACACCATCGCGGGCATGGCCGACTGGCTCCGCGACCGCTTCCGGGCGGAGCCCGCACCCGTCGACCCGACGGTCACCGACCGCGCGGTCGTGGGTGCCGCCCCGGATGGCACGCCGGTGGTCGAGCGCCTGCTGCGCGTGGGCCCCGACGCCCTCTTCGTCATCGAGACCACGCGCGACGACGGCGCCGACGCCGGCGCGGTCGTGCTCCAGCCCGGCGCGGCCGAGCACCGCGTGGGACCCGGGCGGTTCCAGGTGCTCGCCGCGCGCGAGCTCGCCGCCCGCGGCTACCGCGCCATCCGCTTCGACCGCCGCGTCACGGGCGACACGACCGAGGTGCGCCCGGGCGAGCCGTCGCTCATCTTCGCCGAGGAGTGGGTCGACGACACCGACCGCCTCGTCGCCGAGCTCGGCATCACCGAGGAGGTCGCCCACGCGGGCCTGTGCGCGGGCGGCTGGGTCGCGGCCCGCATGGCCGAGCGCCGCACCGCCCGCCTCGCCGTGCTGTTCAGCCCCAACTACTTCAAGACGGCGCCCCTGCGCGCGGGGGAGTACTCGGTGCTCACCCAGTCGGAGCGCGACGGCACCCGCAGGTTCATCGGCCTCAAGCGCGCGCTGCGCGGCAGGCTCCCGGGATGGGCCTGGCCCCTCCTGAGCCGCCTGCAGCTGTTCCACGACCCGGGCGTGCTGCTCGAGGCATCCTCGCGCCGCAAGGACTCGACCGTGGCGCTGCTGCTCACGCCCGAGGACCGCGAGAACTTCGAGGCGCACCGCGGCCCCGCCGCCGTCGCGCGCCTGCAGGGCAGGGGTGCGGACATCCGCGTCACCAACTACCCGTTCGGCGACCACTCGCTCTTCGGCGAGGATGTGCGCGCGGCGATGCTCACCGACCTGCTCGCGCTCGTCGACGAGACGCTGCCCCGCGAGGCCGCGCTCCCGGCGGAGTCACGGGTATGAGGCGCGCACGCCACCTGGGCCTGTTCGTCGCGTCGGTGGCGCTCAACGGCATCATCAGCCTCATCACGATCCCCATCGTCATCTCGGTGACGGGGGCGGACCCGTGGGCCTCGATGGCCACGGGCCAGTCGATCGGCAACTCGATAGGCGTGCTCGTGGCGTTCGGCTGGGGCCTCACGGGCCCCGCGACCATCGCGATGGCGGCCGTCGGCCGGCGGCCGGGGCTCTTCCTCGACTCGCTCTTCGCGCGCGCCGTGCTGCTCGTGCCCGCGATCGTCGTGCAGGCCGTCGTGACCATCGCGATCGTGCCGCACGCCAAGTTCGTCGCGTTCGTCGCGGGCCTCGCGATGACCCTCGCGGGCGTCTCGGCCAACTGGTACTTCTCGGGGGAGAGCCGCCCCGGCCGCTTCCTGCTGCTCGACACCGTGCCGCGCGTGCTCGGCACCGTCACGGGGCTGCTCCTCGTCGTGCTCACCGATGAGCTGCTGTTCTTCGCTCTCGCCCAGCTCGCCGGATCGCTCCTCGCGCTCGCCGTCTCGTGCCGCGTCATCTTCCGCGGCCAGCAGCTCGACTTCCGGGAGGCCGCGCGCTGGCGGAACATCGTCGCGCGCCTCGGTGAGCAGCGCCACGGCATCGTCGCGACGGGCCTCTACGCGGGCCTCACCCCCGCGATCCTCGGCATCGTCGCGGTCACGGCGCCCGTCGCACTCCCGCTCTTCGTGCTCGCCGACCGCCTCTCGAAGTTCGTCGGGATGGCGGCGTCGCCCCTCATCCAGGTCTTCCAGGGCTGGGTGCCGGCGGCGCGCGGCGCCGAGCTGCGGCGCCGGCTGCGCGTCTCCGGCCGCATCACGCTCGCCCTCGGACTGCTCGCGGGCGCCGCCTACGCCGCGCTGCTGCCGCTGTTCAGCGACCTGCTCACACACGGCCAGGTCGCCGTCGACACGTCGTCCGCCATCGCGTTCGGCATCGTCGCCTCGTCGTGGGTGCTCTCGCCCTACCTGACCAACGTGGCGCTCATGGCCGTCGGACGTCTGCGGGCTATCGCCGTGAGCGCCGCCGTGAGCGCGCCCTTCACGCTCGTGCTGCTCGCGACGGTCGAGGTGCTCGGCCTCGACGTGCTCGCCCCGTGGACGGTCGTGCTCGGCAACACGATCGGCATGGCGTGGCTCGCCATCGCCCTGTGGCAGGAGGTCGCCCGCATCGACGACCCCGTGCTCGACCCGCAGCCCGTGCTCGAGGCGGTGCCTTAACCCCCGCCTTAACCCCCCAACCGCCCCCGCCGCTTGCCCGCCCGGAGGTGGACGGGGGACAACCCGTGTCCGTAGTTTGGACGACGAGGATCCGTGTACCCGCGCGCGAGCCTCGCCAGGCCTTACCCGCGGCCTGGGACTGAACCCGAAACCCCCGGAGCCATCCCCCCAATGGACATCCACGAATACCTCGGCGTGCTGCGCCGCGGCTGGGCACTCGTCGTGCTCGGGCTGCTCGTCGGCATCGCCGGCGGTGTTGCCGCCGCGGCGATCCAGCCCCGCGTGTATTCGGCGACCTCCCGGGAGATCCTCACCAACAGCGAGGCGACGGGCGACCTCACCCAGTCCCTCCAGGCCTCCAACCTCGCCGAGGGCCGCATCGCGTCGTACGTGCTCGTCGCGACGAGCGGCCTCGTGCTCCAGCCCGTCATCGACCAGCTCAAGCTCGACATGACCGTGCAGGAGCTCGCGAGCCACGTGAACGTCGTGGCCCCGCCGAACACCCTCATCGTCGAGATCACGGCCAACGCGGCGACCCCGGAGCTCGCGAAGTCGATAGCCAACACCGTGTCGTCGGTGTTCAGCGACGTCATCGAGAACCAGATCGAGAACGCGGCGACGCCCGCCGTCGGCGCGACCGACCCCGACGCCGACACGACGGCCCCCGTCGCCACGACGCCCGTGCGCATCGTCAACATCGAGCACGCGTCGCTGCCCACGGCACCCACGCTCTCCAACGCCCCCCTGCTCGTGGGCGTGGGCGCGATCCTCGGCCTCGCCCTGGGCCTCGTGGGCGCCTCGCTGCGCGAGACCCTCGACCGCCGCATCCGCGGTCGCAAGGATGTTGCCGCCGTCACCGAGCGGCCCGTGCTCGGCCAGATCCGTCCCGACCGCGGCGTGAAGGCCAGCCCCATCGTCATGCACACGAGCTCGCAGAGCGCTATCGCGGAGTCGTTCCGCAGCCTGCGAGCGAACGTCGAGCACGTGCGCTCGCGCGACGGGGTCGGCACCTTCGTCGTCACGGCCATGGCTCCCCGGCAGGGCGCATCCGTCGTCGCCGCCAACCTCGCGCTCGCCATCGCCGACACCGCGACGTCGGTCGTCGTCGTGGACGCCAACCTGCAGGCGCCCAACCAGGCCGGGATCTTCGACATCGACGCCGGCCCCGGTCTGACCGACCTGCTCACGACCAAGATCACGCTCGACGAGGTCATCGCGTCGGGCCCCGGCGACAACATCTGGATCGTGCCGATCGGCTCGCGCCGCGCGCGCTCCGCCGACCTGCTCGCGACGCCGCGCATGCGCAAGCTCATCGCCGAGCTGCAGTCGCGCTTCGACGTCGTCATCATCGACACCCCGTCGATCGGCACGGCGACGGATGCCACGGTGCTCGGCGCCCACGGCGCCTCGACGATCCTCGTGGTCGCGGAGGGCACGGCGACCCGTCCCGCCCTCGGCGAGGCGCTCACCGCCCTCGCGGCAGGCGGCAGCGTGCCCGCCGGCATCGTGCTCAACCAGATCCCGCGCAGCACGCGCGCCGCCCGCCCCGAGGCCCCGGCCCCCGCGCGTACGTCGCGCCGCGTCTCCGGCACGGCGAACACCGCGCCGCGCGCCGCGGCGCCCGTCGCCGTCGCGCCCGCGGTGGAGCGGGTCGAGCCTGTGGAGCGGGTCGAGGCCGTCGAGATCTCCCCCGCGGCACCCGCCCCCGCCGCCCCTGCCGCAGCACTCCCCGAACCCGAAGCCCCCGTCACCCCCGAGGTAGCACCCGTGACCGCTCTTCCGTCCGCGCCCGTCCCGCCGATCCAGATCGCGCCGCCGGTCGTCGAGTCGACGTCGGGCCGCGCCGCCGCCCGGGCCGCACGGGTCGCCGCGAAGGCCGCCGCCCGCGCCGCGGCAGCCCGGCCCGCGCAGCCCGTGTCGCGCTTCGCGCCCAAGCCGCCGGCCGCGCCCGACGCCCTCGAGGCCGCTGCCGCCGCCGAGCGCCGCTCGTGGCCCTCCCCGATCATCGACTCGGTGCCCGTGCTCGAGCCCGTCGACGAGAACTCCAACCCCGTGATCGACGTGCCGCGTGGTGACACGGGCGAGCGCGTCTCCCTCCTCACCCCCCAGGCCGGCGACCTCACCCCCGAGCAGATCGCCGACGTCGTCGAGAACCAGTTCAAGGATGATGTCGTGTACGAGATCCCCGTCGAGGCGTTCGGAAGCTTCCACCTGATCGACGCGGACGCGTTCGCCGCCATCGACAACGAGCCGACGATCCTCCCGCCGTTCCGGAACACCGAGCCCGAGGTCGCGCCCGGCACCCTCGTCGTCGAGCCCGTCGACCCGCCCGCGTCGTTCACGGTGCAGCAGCCGGCCCAGCCCGAGCACCTCACCGAGGAGAACGCCGCGTTCGTCATCGACCTGCTCGCGGACGAGCCCGTGTACGACGTGCCGCGCTTCGAGGACTGGGGCGCCGGGATGCCCGTCGAGCCCGCACCCTTCACGTTCGAGGACGACTCGGACGAGCACGGCGTGACCGAGCCCGAGTTCGACGCCTCCGTCTACGAGCTGTCGGACCGCACGCCCGCCGCCGCCCCCGCGGCTGAGGCCCCGGTCTACGAGGTGCCCGTGTACGAGGTGCCCGTGTACGACGCTCCCGTGTACGAGGCGCCGGTCGTCGAGGCACCCGTCTACGAGGTCCCCGTCGTCGACGCCGAGCCGGCGGCCGAGCCCGCGCCGGTCGTCGAGGCGCCCGCGGCGGAGCACACCGACCCGCGCTCGTTCATCGCCCCGGCGGCGTGGCCCGCCCCGCGCCTCGTCGCCGAGTGGCCGGCGGCGCCCGAGTTCCGCGTCGAGGCGGAGCCCGCCGCCGAGCCGGCAGCCGAGCCCGTCGCCGAGCAGACGCAGGATGCGCCCATCCTGGCCCGTGTCACCGAGCTGCCGACGCGCGAGCGCCTCGCCCGCGACAGCTACGTGCTCAAGTCCCGCGAGCTGGAGCGCGCGGCGCTCGAGCGCCTGCGCTACGAGCAGGAGCGCCTCGAGGCCCGCATCCGCGAGCAGCTCGAGGCCGACCGCCGCCAGCTCGCCGGCAAGCTCGACGAGCTCCTCGAGGAGACGGTCCTCATGCCCCGCAAGCTCGACAACGGCGCCTAATCCCGCTCGTGTCTCGCACTTGCGCAGGAGTAGCTCACATCTGCGCTACTTCTGCACAAGTGCGAGACACGTGGGGGAGGGGACTCAGGCCGAGCGCGAGTCCTGGTCGAGCAGCCCCAGCTCGGCCGCGACGAGCAGCGCCTCGGTGCGGGTGCTCACGTTGAGCTTGCGGTAGATGCTGCGCAGCTGCGCCTTGACCGTGTTGCTCGCGACGAACAGCTTCTTCGCGACCTGCTCGACCGTGGCACCCGGGTCGAGGGCGCGCAGCACGACGAGCTCGCGCTCGCTCAGCGCTCCGGCGACTGCCTGGTACGGCGCGAGGTAGCTCGTCCCCGTGAGCGCGTGCTCGGCGACGAAGCGCTCGGCGTCCGGGTGCAGCAGGGCGAACTGGGCGAGGGTCTCGTGCGGCAGCAGCCGGAACGACGCGACCATCCCGGTCTTCTCGGCCTGCTTGATGGCGCGCAGGAGGGAGGCCGTGGCGTCCGCGGTGCGGCCGAGGGCGAGCTCGGTGGCCGCGCGCAGCACGGCGAGGTCGAGCTGGCCGTAGCGCTCGGTGCGTCCGCGGGCCTGGCCCTCGAGGATGAAGAGCAGCGCATGCTTGGGGTTGGCGCCGAGCAGGGCGAGCCGGGCGCGGCACACGGCGATCCACGTGCTGCGGGCCGGTGACTTCTCCAGGGCCGACTCTGCGCGGGAGAGCTGTCCGAGCACGATGGCGAGGTCTGCCGCGTCGCTCGTGAGCAGCACCTGCGCGGTGGATCCCTCGACGAGGCGGTCGCCGTGCTCGGCCCAGGTGCGGTCGAGGTCGGCGTCGGTCTCGACGGGGTCGCCCCAGTGGATGCCGTACCGGTTGCCCGCGTGCGCCGCGAACGCCCAGAACTCGTCGATGTCGCGCACGTCGGCGAGCATGGCGAGCCAGTGCCGCGCGTCGTCGGAGTCGAGGCGCCCGATGGCGACGAGCGCGTGGGCGACGAGGCCCGCGGTCGTGGGCTCGCGCTCGTCGAGGGTGGCGAGCCAGTTCGCGGCGTGCTCGGCCTCGCCCTCGAGCGCGCGCACGAGGGCTATCGCCTCGGCCGCGCGGTCGGCGGCGGCGGTAGCGGGCTCCGCGGTGCCCTGGGTGAGGCCGTAGCTCGTCGTGAAGCTCTCGCGCGCGCCGACGAGGTCGAGGGCGAGCAGGCGCGTGAGGCCCGCCTGGTAGTGCGCCTCGGTGAGGGTCGTGGCGGGGCGCGCGGCGAGGTCGTCGTCGCTCGCGAGGAGGTCGTCGATGGCCTGTGCGGCCTCGAGGGCGAGCGCCTGGTCGCCCTTGAGGCGGAAGACGATCGTCTTGATGATGTTGACGTGCAGCTGGTCCCACGGCGACATGCTCTTGGGCAGCCGCGCGAACGTGCCGGCCGCGCGGCGGGCCATGGAGACCCACGCCTGGGCGAGGCCCTCGCGGGGCTGCCAGCCGAGCTCGAGCGAGAGCGTGAAGCGCGGGTTCTCGTCGCGCACCTTGCGGGGCATGGCGAGGATGGCCCCGTGCAGCTTGAGCGGCTGCTCCGCGATCATGCGGAACATGATGCCGTCGAGCACCTCCACCACGGCCGTCCAGTCCTCGGCCGCGGCGAAGTGGTCGATGGCCTCGAACGGCTCGTCCGCGTCGAAGAAGTAGCGGCCGACGGCGGAGCTGAGCTCACGCGCGAGAGCGGGCCTGCGCACCTTGAGCTCGGCGAGCAGCAGGCGGCGCAGCACGGGGTCCATGCGGTAGCGGGCCCCGGATGCGCCGTGCTCGCGCTGCACGAGCCGGGCCTGGGCGACGCGGTCGAGCTGGAGCGACGTGTCGGGTGCGACGAGCGCGAGCGTGCGCGAGGTGAGCAGGGCCGGGACGGCGAGGCGCAGCGCCCCGTCGATCGCGCTCTCCTTGGCGCCGTGCAGGCGCACCTCGAGCTGGTGCTCGCTCTCCTCGAGGAGGTAGGCCACGGGGTCGTCCTGGTCCTCGATGTCGTCGACGCTGAGCGAGGCGATCACCGAGGGGAGCAGGTCGGGGAGGCTGAGCGGCGAGTGCGCGAGGGCCGTGGCCTGCTCGACGGTGAGGGCGAGGCCGAAGATCGCGGCGCAGCGGCGGACGCCGCCGGGGTCGAGCACGAGCTCGGACGGGGCGACGACGACGGCTCCGTGGTCGGCGCGGCCGAGGCCCTCGAACATGCGGCGGCCCACGCAGAGCGCGGCGAGCGAGAGCTTCGGGGCATCCTCGAGCAGCGCGAGGATCTCGCCGTCGAACTGCGAGCTGAGCGCCGGCCCGAGCTGCACGACCACGAGGAGCGGGTAGGTGGCGCCCGCCACGGCCTTGCGCACGGCGGCGCGGGCATCTCCGGAGAGGGCTTTGCCGGTGGCCTCGGCGAGCGCGGAGCGGAGGGCCTCCCAGGCCTCGTCGTCCCCCGATTCCTCGGGGATGTCCGCCCACACGACGTCGCGCGGCGTGGGGTCGACGGAGAGCACGGAGGCGAGCAGCGCGCGGCTCGGCACGAGCGGCAGGTCGGGCACGACGGTGACGCGCGTGTCGGCCGCGGGCGCTGCAAGGGCGGTGGGCGCGAGCAGCGCCGACGTCGCGGGGACGCCAAAACGGTGTGGATGCTGCATCCGGACTCCTCGGGGTCACGGCATACCCCCGGCCACTGAAGGCACCGCGGTACTCGGGTTTGCGGGTTAAGACATGCCGCTTCGGGACGGCATAGTTCATTAACCCGTGCTTTCACCCGAGGCCGGAACCCCCTATTGGGGTGTCTTGGGCATCCCGTTCGGGGGCCGTCTGTACCCCGGTCACCCCGCCGACGCGACCGCGGCGAACCACACCGCGGCCACCCAGTAGCCGAGGTAGCCCGACACTCCCGTGACGGCGAGGGCGAGCAGCCAGTCCAGGACCGTGGGCCGGCGGGCGCCGTCCGGGTTGGGCGTGAGCCTCGACGTCATCGACCGGCGGGCGCGCTCGCCCTCGTAGAACTGGGTGCCCATGAGCGACCGCTGGCCGAGGATGACCCGCTGCACGCTCGCGCGCACCTCGAGCACGAGCGGCACGAGCCCCATGATCTCGAACACCCCGCCGATGATGAGCCCCACGGGGTCGCCCGTCGCGAAGAACGCGAGCAGGAACATCGCGCCCAGCCCGCAGAACAGGATGGGCCAGGCCCACGTCGCGATGGGCGTGCCGAACCCGCCCGAGAGGAACAGCCCGAGCCCCACGGCCGCGAGGCCCATGAAGATGCTCAAGGGCGCGAAGAGGGCGACGGAGTCGGGGCACTCGACGGCGATCTCGTACGGGCCGCCGCTCGCGCACGAGCCGCCGACGGCCATGAGGCCGAAGACCGCCTGCAGGAGGAGCGTGAACGAGAGGGTGAAGCCGAACCACGAGATCGCGGATCCGAGGAGGCGCACGAGGGACGAGTCGCGCCACGTGGTGCGGGGCGGCGCCGGGTAGTAGGAGGAGGTCATGCAGGAACTGTAGGCGCGCGCGACTGCCGCGCACGAGGGCTTCGGCGCGCTTTGAGTACCGTGCCCGCGATAATTGAGCAATGGCAGCCACGCGACCCGTCCCGCGCGAGATCGAGGGCCGGTTCATCCGCCTCGCCCCCCTCGAGGAGCAGCACCTCCCCGCCCTGTTCCGCGCGATCGGCACGCCCGCGGTGTTCGCGGCCGGCTACGGCGGCGGACCTGCGGGCTACCGGTCGACGGAGGCCGGGTTCATCGAGTTCGCGCACGGCTACTACGCGTGGCTCACGGGCAACGTCTACGGGGTCTGGCGCGACGACGAGCTCATCGGCACGAGCACGCTGGGCGACTTCGACGAGAAGAACGAGCACACCCACATCGGCTGGACGGCCTACGCGCCCTCGACGTGGGGCACGGCCGTCAACCCCGAGGCCAAGCTCCTCCTGCTGAGCGAGGCGTTCGACCACGGCTTCAACCGCGTGAAGCTGCAGGCGGACGCCCTCAACGACCGCTCCCGCGCGGCGATCCAGAAGCTCGGGGCGCAGTTCGAGGGGGTGCTGCGCCGCACGAACCCGCGCGCGGACGGCACCTGGCGCGACACCGCCGTGTACTCGATCCTCGTCGACGAGTGGCCGGGCGTGCGCGCGGGGCTCGAGGAGCGGCTCGCGCGCTTCGCCTGACGACGCGCCCGCTCCCGGTCACGCGCCCTCGCGAGCGGCGTCCGGCTCGAGGCGGCGCAACGCGGGGGTCGTGAGCGCGAAGGCGACGCACAGCGCCCACGCGACGGCGCTCGCCGCGGCGCCCCACTGCACGTCGACGTGCTGCACGAGGAACCCCACGAGCAGCGCGCCGAGCGGGAACGCCGCGAGGTAGCCCGCGTTCTGCAGGCCGAGCACGCGGCCGCGCGCCGACTCGGGCACGCGCTCGGCGATGAGCACGGGGATGAGCGGGTTGATGAGCCCGTAGCCGACCCCCACGAGCAGCGCGCTCACGAGGATGACCGGCGCGACGGGTGCGACGGCGAACCCGCACAGCCCCGCGAGGGAGCCGAGGAGCGCGGCCACGAGGGTCGCCCGCCGCGGCACGCGCAGCACCCCGTACGCGAGGGACCCGCCGATGAGCCCCACCGCGAACACGCTCAGGGTGAGGCCGAGGAGCGCCGGCTGGTCGAGCCGCTGGAACACGACGGGCAGCACGACGGCCTGCAGCGGGCTTATCGCGAACACCGATCCGACCGCGAGCAGCGTCGTCGCGAGGGCGACCGAGTTGGTCCTGATGATGGCGAAGCCCGCGCGGATGCCCGTGCGCGCGTCGGGGTCGGCGGGGGCCCGGCCGAGCGCGCGCGGGAGCGCGATCGTCAGCGCGGCGGCGAGCACGGAGCATCCCGCCGTCAGCAGCAGGACCGTCGCCGGGGGCAGCACCGCGAGGGCGAGGCCCGCGAGGGCCGGGCCCACGAGGAACGACGCCCCGAAGAGCGCCTGGCGGATGCCCGACGCGCGGTCCACGGTCATGCCCGCGAGCCGGGCGACCTCGGGCAGCATCGCCTGGCGTGCCGTCAGGCCCGGCACGTCGAAGAGCGCGCCGAGCACACCCAGGGCGATGAACCAGCCGAGCGAGAGGCCGAGCGTGGAGTCGACGACGAACAGGAGCGTGACCGAGAGGGCGCTGCCGACGTCCGCGACGATCGTCATGGTGCGGCGGCCCACGCGGTCGACGAGCGACCCGCCGAGCACGGCGGCGAGGAACGCCGGGGCGGCGGTGGCCGCGGCGACGATGCCGGCGGCCGAGGCATCCCCCGTGCGCAGCAGCACGAGCCAGGGCAGCGTGAGGCCGATCGCGGTGTTGCCGAGCAGCGACGTGAAGTCGGCGGCGAAGTACAGGATGACCGCGCGACTCATCCGCCCAGCCTGCCGTAGATTTGGCGTATGGCGGAGAACCCCGAGCTGACGGCCCTCAGGCAGAGCATCGACAACATCGACGCGGCCGTCATCCACATGCTCGCGGAGCGCTTCAAGTTCACCCAGCAGGTCGGGCGCCTCAAGGCCACGTCGGGCCTGCCGGCGAGCGACCCGGACCGCGAGAGGGTGCAGATCGCGCGCCTGCGCGTGCTCGCCGAGGAGTCGCACCTCGACCCCGCGTTCGCGGAGAAGTTCCTCAACTTCATCGTCGCGGAGGTCATCCACCACCACGAGCAGATCGCCTCCACCGGAACGATCGACACGGTATGAGCTGGGATCCTCGCCGCCTGCCCTCGCAGGCCGGCAAGACGTTCGTCGTCACGGGAGCGGGCAGAGGCATCGGCTACTTCGTCGCCGAGCAGCTCGCCGAGGCGGGGGCGCACGTCATCCTCACGACGCGCGGTGACACCGCGGCGCTCGACTCGATCCGCTCCCGCGTGCCCGGGGCGTCGCTCGACCACGTGACCCTCGAGCTCGGCTCCCTCGAGTCGATCCGCCGCGCAGCCTCCACCCTGAGCGGGCCCATCGACGTGCTCATCAACAACGCGGGCAAGACGGGCGGCAGCCGTCACCGCGAGGTCACCGACGACGGACTCGAGATCATGGTCGGCACGAACGCCTACGGCCCGTTCGCCCTGACTGCCCTGCTCCTGCCGCGCATCACGGGCCGCGTCGTCAACCTCGGGAGCCTCTCGACGCGGCTCGCGCGCGCCGACCTCTCCGACCTCGAGCAGGCGCGCGGACGGTACTCGCTGTCGAAGGCGTACGCGTACTCGAAGCACGGCGTGCACGCGTTCGCGTTCGAGCTCGACCGGCGGCTGCGGGCATCCTCGTCGCCCGTCTCCTCGCTGCTCGCGCACCCGGGCTTCGCCCTCGACGGCGGCGCCTCGCCCCGGCCGGGCATCACCGACCGCAACTCGGCAGCGCAGCGCCTCGCCGAGCGCCTCATGCCCGCCCAGGGCAAGGACCACGGCGCCTGGCCCGTCGTGCGCGCCGCGATCGACCCGGATGCCGCCGGCGGCCAGTTCTACGGACCCTCACGCAGCCTCTTCGGAGCCCCCGTGCTCACGACCCCGGTCGCGCAGTCGGCCGACCCCGCCTTCGGCGCCGAGTTCTGGCGCCTCGCGGAGGCCGCCACGGGCACCCCCTTCCCCGTCTAGCCCGCGTCCCCCCTCGTGTAGCCCGCGTCCCCCCCCTCGTGTCTCGCAGATGTGCGGAAGACGCGCACATGTGCGAGACACACGGCAAACTGCGAGGCACGAGCGGACGCAGAGGCGGAGGCGGAGCCCGCGCGGCGGTCAGCCGACGACGGGGCCGAACGCGTCCGTCATCGTGCGGCTGTGCACCCCGCGGAGCTCCTCGACGGTGAGCGTGAAGGCATCCTGCACCTCCAGCACCCCGCTGTCCTCCGTGACGCCGATGCGCAGGAACGGGTAGCCCCGGCCCTCGCACAGGCCCTGGAAGCGCACGTCGTCCTCGCGCGGCACGCTCACGAGCATGCGGCCGGTCGACTCGCTGAACAGCGCCGCGGTCTGGTCGACGCCGTCGCGCTGCACGATCTCGTCGATCCACACGCGCGCGCCGACGCCGAAGCGCAGCACGGCCTCGACGAGCGCCTGCGCGAGGCCGCCGTCGGCGAGGTCGTGCGCGGATGCGGCGAGGCTCTGCTCCCCGGCGGCCGCGATGAGCCCCGCGAGGCGTGCCTCGGCCGCGAGGTCCACGAGGGGCGGCACGCCGCCGAGGTGGTCGTGGATGACCCCGGCCCACGCCGAGCCGTCGAGCTCGTCGCGCGTCGTGCCGAGGAGGTAGATGTTGTTCCCCTCGTCCTGCCAGCCGGACGGGATGCGGCGCGCCACATCGTCGATGACGCCGAGCACGGCGACCACGGGGGTCGGGTGGATGGGCACGTCGCCGGTCTGGTTGTAGAACGAGACGTTACCGCCCGTGACGGGGATCTCGAGCTCGAGGCATCCGTCGGCGAGGCCCTCGACGGCCTGCGAGAACTGCCACATGACCTCGGGGTTCTCGGGGGAGCCGAAGTTGAGGCAGTCCGAGACGGCCACGGGGGTCGCGCCGGTGGCGGCGACGTTGCGGTACGCCTCCGCGAGCGCGAGCTGCGCGCCGCGGTAGGGGTCGAGCTGGCAGTAGCGGCCGTTGGCGTCGGTCGCGACCGCGAAGCCGAGCCCGCTCTCCTCGTCGACGCGCACCATGCCGCCGTCGTCGGGGAACGAGAGGGCGGTGTTGCCGAGCACGTAGCGGTCGTACTGGTTCGTGATCCAGGTCTTGTCGCTCAGGTTGGGGGAGCCGAGCAGGCGCAGCACGTCGCCGCGCAGGTCGGTCGAGCGCGGCAGCGACGAGGCCGAGGATGCCTGCAGCGCGTCGATCCACGTCGGGTACGCGACGGGGCGGTCGTACACGGGCCCGTCGACGGCCACCGTGCGGGGCTCGACGTTGACGATCTCCTCGCCGCGCCACTGGATGATGAGGCGCCCGGTGTCGGTCACCTCTCCCAGCACGGAGGTCTCGACATCCCACTTGGCGACGACCGCGAGGAAGCCCTCGAGCTTCTCGGGCGTCACGATCGCCATCATGCGCTCCTGGCTCTCGGACATGAGGATCTCCTCGGCCGTGAGCGTGGGGTCGCGCAGCAGCACCTTCTCGAGGTCGATGAACATGCCGCCGTCGCCGTTGGAGGCGAGCTCGGAGGTGGCGCAGCTGATGCCCGCGGCGCCCAGGTCCTGGATGCCCTCGACGAGGCCCAGCTGGAACAGCTCGAGGCAGCACTCGATGAGCACCTTCTCGGCGAAGGGGTCGCCCACCTGCACGGCGGGGCGCTTGGTGGGGCCGCCGGCCGAGAAGGAGTCCGAGGCGAGGATGCTCGCGCCGCCGATGCCGTCGCCGCCCGTGCGGGCGCCGAACAGCACGACCTTGTTGCCCACGCCGCGCGCGTTGGCGAGGTGCAGGTCCTCGTGCCGCAGCACGCCCACGGCGAGCGCGTTGACGAGCGGGTTGGCCTGGTACACCGGGTCGAACCACGTCTCGCCGCCGATGTTGGGCAGGCCGAGGCAGTTGCCGTAGAACGAGATGCCCGACACGACGCCGTGCACGACGCGGGCCGTGTCGGGGTCGTCGATGGCGCCGAAGCGCAGCGCGTCCATGACGGCGACGGGGCGCGCGCCCATCGAGATGATGTCGCGCACGATGCCGCCGACGCCCGTCGCGGCACCCTGGAACGGCTCGATGAAGCTCGGGTGGTTGTGGCTCTCGATCTTGAAGGTGACCGCCCAGCCCTCGCCGACGTCGACGACTCCCGCGTTCTCGCCCATGCCGACCATGAGGTTCTTCTTCATGGTCTCGGAGACCTTCTGGCCGAACTGGCGCAGGTACTTCTTCGAGCTCTTGTACGAGCAGTGCTCGCTCCACATCACCGAGTACATGGCGAGCTCGCCGCTCGTGGGGCGGCGGCCGAGGATCTCGCGGATCTTGAGGTACTCGTCCTCCTTGAGGCCGAGCGCCGCGAACGGCTGGACCTTCTCGGGAGTCGCTGCGGCGTTCGCGACGGTGTCGGGGACGGCGGGGGATGTGGCGAGGGTCACGAGTCTCCTGAGCAGGGTCGGCTGGACTCCGACAATTCTACGCGCGCGGGAACCGCGGCTACTTGCCCCCGGGCGGCCCCACGAGCAGCAGCACGGCGAAGAGCGCTGCGACCGCCGCGACGACGAGGACGACGAGGATGACGGGGTTGCGGAGGAACCACCGCATCGCGCGGTCTATCCAGTGCGCGTCACGGGGATCGTCCGTGGCCTCGCGCCGCCACCCGCCGTCGAGCCGCTTCGTGCGGTCGAGCCAGAGCTCCACGGGAACCGTCGCGTAGGGCACGATGGCGCTCGCGATCGCGAGCACGGCGGTGCCCGGGTGCCAGCGCTGGTTGATGGCGAGCAGGATCGCCGTGGCACCGTACGACAGGAACACGAAGCCGTGGATGCCGCCGGCGATCGTCACGAGCGCCGCGAACCCGGTCACGGCGCGCACGATGAGCGCCGTGATCAGGAGCGTCCAGGTGATGGCCTCCGCGATGGCGAGGGCGCGGAACAGCGAGCGCGGGGTCGAGAACATCGGATGGGCGCCTACGCCGAGAGCAGGCGGGCGAGCGCGCTCGTGAAGAAGCGGAGGCCGTCGACTCCCGAGCGCATGGCCTCGGGCATGTCGGGACCGAAGCCGGGCTCGGTGGCGTGCTCGGGGTGGGGCATGAGGCCCACGACGTTGCCGCGCTCGTTCGTGACGCCCGCGATGTCGTTCATCGAGCCGTTGGGGTTGACGTCGACGTAGCGGAACACGACCTGGCCGTTGCCCTCGATGCGCGCGATCTCGTCGGCGTCCGCGACGAAGCGCCCGTCGGCGTTCTTGAGCGGGATGACGATCTCGTCGCCCTGGGCGAACTCGTTCGTCCACGCGGTCGACGCGTTCTCGACGCGCAGCTTCTGGTCGCGGCGGATGAACTGCTGGTGCGCGTTGCGGGTGTGGGCGCCGGGCAGCAGGCGCGCCTCCGAGAGCATCTGGAAGCCGTTGCAGATGCCGAGCACGGGCATCCCCTTGTTCGCCGCGTCGACGACCTCGGCCATGATGGGCGCGTGGCTCGCGATGGCGCCCGCGCGCAGGTAGTCGCCGTAGCTGAAGCCGCCGGGCAGCACTATCGCGTCGACGCCGTGCAGGTCGTGGTCGCCGTGCCAGAGGGCGACGGGCTCCTCGCCGACGAGGCGGATGGCCCGCTGGGCGTCGCGGTCGTCGAGCGAGCCCGGGAAGGTGATGACCCCGATGCGGGTCATTCGGCCACCGTCACGCTCACGACATCCTCGATGACGGTGTTCGCGAGCATGTCCTCGGCGATGGAACGCACCTCGGCGAGCAGGGCGTCGTCGACGGCCCCGTCGACGGTGAGCTCGAAGCGCTTGCCGATGCGCACGCCCGAGAAGCTCGTGTTCCCGAGGCGGGCGAGGGCGCCGGCCACGGCCTTGCCCTGGGGGTCGAGGATCTCGGCCTTCGGCATGACCTCGACGACGATGGTGGGCACGGTGTCACTCCCGGATGCTCGTAGCTGGATGCCCCAAGTCTACGCTGGAACCCGTGAGCGACTTTCCCCCCGGAGTGCAGGGCCGCACCGTCCGGATCCTCGTGGCCGGCCAGATCCTCGCGGGCCTCGGCACCGGTGCCTCCCTCTCCGTCGGGGCGATCCTCGCGGTGGCCGTCTCGGGCTCCGAGGCGTGGGCGGGAGCGGGCGCGACGCTCACGACGCTCGGCTCCGCGGCCGCCGCGATCCCGCTCGCGCGGCTCGCGATAGCGCGCGGCCGGCGCCCCGCCCTCGCCCTCGGCGCGCTCGTCGCGGCGGTCGGCTCGGTGGTCGCCGTGACCGCGGCGACGCTCGTGCTCTTCCCCCTGCTGCTGCTGGGGTTCGCCCTGCTCGGCGTCGGCTCCGCAGTGGGCCTGCAGGCGCGCTTCGCCGCGACGGATGTCGCCGAGCCCGGCCGGCGCGGCCGCGACCTGTCGGTCGTGGTGTGGTCGACGACCATCGGCGCGATCGTGGGACCCAACCTGTTCGCCCCGGGCGCCGCGATCGCGCAGGCGGTGGGACTTCCCGACCTCGCGGGCCCGTTCCTCATCGCGGTCGTGGCCCAGCTGCTCGCCGCCACGACCTACTTCGTGCTGCTGCGGCCCGACCCCCTCGTGCTCGCGCGCAGCCGCCCCGTCGAGCTCGCGCCCGCCGACGAGGGGATCGTTCGCGCGCGCAGCACGCTCGTCTTCGCGATAGCCGCCCTCGCCCTCAGCCACGCCGTCATGGTCTCCGTCATGTCCATGACGCCCGTGCACCTCGCCGATCAGGGCGCCTCGCTCGTCGTCGTGGGCTTCACGATCAGCCTGCACATCGCCGGGATGTACGCGCTCTCGCCCCTCTTCGGCTGGGCGAGCGACCGGCTCGGCCGCATCCCGACGCTGCTCATGGGCCAGGCGCTGTTCGCCGTCGCGATCCTTGTCACGGCCCTCGGCGAGCGCAGCAACACCTTCGTCGCGGTGGGCCTCGTGCTCCTGGGCCTCGGCTGGAGCGCCTCGACGGTCTCGGCGTCCGCGCTCATCTCCGACCTCGTGACGGGCGGCGAGCGCGTGCGCGTCCAGGGGCGCAGCGACCTCTTCATGAACATCGCGGGCGCCGTCGGGGGAGCCTCCGCGGGCCCCGTGCTCGCCGTCGTCGGGTATGCGGGGCTCGCGTGGGTCGTCGGCATCCTCGTGCTCGCCATCATCGCGGGCGCGACCGTCGTGGGCCGCCGCGGGAGCCTCGCGGCCTAGTCATCGTCCGGCCTCCCGACGTTCACCTTCCGTCGGAGTGGGGGTCACGCAGCGCTCCTACCGTCTGGGGAGTCCTGTATGACCCGCCGGCGTGCGCCGGCACGACGAAAGGTCCGTTCCATGAACCGCATCTCCCAGCGCCTGCTGGGCGTGGGCACCGCCGCGCTCCTGCTCGCCGGGCTCGCCGCCTGCGCCGGCACCCCCGCCGCCTCCGAGACCCCCGCCGCCGACGAGGGCACCTTCGCCTCGGGCGACGACACGACGCTCGTCTTCGGCGTCGTGCCCGACACCGAGTCGACCCAGAACAACTGGGAGCCGCTCGGCGACTACCTCGAGATCATCACCGGCAAGAAGGTCCAGTTCTTCGAGGCCGCCGACTACACGGCCCTCATCGAGGCCTCGATCGCCGGCAAGATCGACGTCGCCGCCTTCTCGGGCTTCACGTACTACACGGCGGTCAAGAACGGCGCCGAGATCACGCCCTTCGCCGGCCAGCTGACCGGTGACCTCGAGGAGCCCGGCTACTACTCGGTCGCCATCGCGAACCCGAACGCCGGCATCAAGACCCTCGCCGACTTCGCGGGCAAGAACATCTGCTTCGTCTCCGAGACGTCGACGTCGGGCCGCCTGTTCCCGTCGAAGGCGCTCAAGGAGGCCGGTGTCGACCCGACCACGGGCCTGACCCCCGTCTTCGCGGGCAAGCACGACGCATCGGCCGAGAAGGTCGCCGCGGGCACCGAGTGCGTCGCCGGCTTCGCCGAGGACGCGGTCGCCGACCCGATGATCGCCTCGGGCAAGGTCGTCGAGATCGACCGCCAGCTCGTGCCCGGCGCGCCGATCGTCTACAGCAACGCGCTCCCGCAGTCGATCAAGGACGTGCTCGTCGACAAGCTCTCGCAGACGACCATGGCCGACATGATCGCCGCGGGCGTCGTCGTCGCCGACGAGGATGCCGCCAAGGAGTGGTTCGCCGGCACGAAGCCCGTCGACGACTCGTACTACGACCAGATCCGCGACCTCTGCAAGGAGCTCCCGGAGATCGAGGCCTGCGCCTAGGCGCACGGCCCCGAGAGGACACCTGAGATGACTGCCAGCGACGCCCCCGTAGTCGAGATCGACGACCTGGGTAAGACCTACCCGGGCGCGGCCGATCCCGCCCTCTCGGGGGTGTCGCTGGCGGTCCACCGGGGCGAGGTCGTCGTGCTCCTGGGCCTCTCCGGCTCGGGCAAGTCGACCCTGCTCCGCCACATCGACGGCCTCGAGCTGCCGTCGAGCGGCACCGTCCGGGCCCTCGGCGAGGACGTGCCCGCGCTCCGCGGGCGCGCCCTGCGCACGCTGCGCGGGCGCATCGGCTTCATCTTCCAGCAGTTCGAGCTCGTGGGCCCGCTCACGGTGCTCGAGAACGTGCTCACCGGGTCGCTCGCGAGGATGCGCGGCCCGCGCGTGGGCGTCTGGTCCTACCCGCGCGAGCTCAGGCTCGCAGCCCTCGCGCACCTCGACCGCGTGGGACTGCTCGAGCGTGCCTACCAGCGCGCCGACACCCTCTCCGGCGGCCAGCAGCAGCGCGTCGCGATCGCGCGAGCACTCATGCAGGACCCCGAGATCCTCCTCGCCGACGAGCCCGTGGCCTCGCTCGACCCGGAGTCGAGCTCGCAGGTCATGGCGCTCATCCGAGAGATCGCCGCCGAGCGCGGCCTCACCGTCGTGTGCAGCCTGCACCAGGTCGACCTCGCGCTGGGCTGGGGCGACCGCATCGTGGGCCTGCGCGCCGGCCGGGTCGTGCTCGACATCGCGACCGAGGGGCTCTCCCGCGACCAGGTCATGGAGATCTACGGCCGCGTCGCCACGACGACGACCGAGCTGCAGGTCATCGAGCAGGAGCTCTCCGAGGTGCGGGACGCGATCCTCGCCGAGGAGGCCCAGCTCACGCAGGACGAGAACCGGTGACGGCCCTCGACGCGCGCGTCGCCGCGGTGCGCCGTCCCGCCCCCAAGCCCGCGACCGTCGTCTCGGTGGCGACGCTCGCCGTGCTGCTCGTGCTCGGGGTGTGGTCGTTCATCGGCCTGGGCTTCTCGCTCACGGGCGTGCTGCAGAGCCTCGACAACATCCCGCAGTTCGTCGCGCGCACGGTGCCGTTCGCCTGGCCGGGCTGGAAGTACGACCGGGAGAGCGCGTCGCTGCTCTGGGAGGGCTGGGCGCCCGTCGCCCAGTTCGTCGGTGCCATAGCGATGACCCTCGGCATCGTCATCGCGGGCACGTTCCTCGCCTTCGTCGTCTCGATCCCCATCGCCTACGGCGCCGCCCGCAACACGACGCCGAACCCCACCGTCATGGCCGTGTGCCGCACGATCGGCATCGTCGCCCGGGCGATCCCCGCCATCGCGTTCGCGAGCATCTTCGTGTTCCTGTTCGCGCTCGGCCCGCTGCCGGGCATCCTCGCGTTCTTCCTGCACTCGATCGGCATGATCTCGAAGATGATGGCCGACGCCATCGAGCAGGTCGACGAGGGCCCGCGCCTCGCGATCCGGTCCACGGGCGGATCGCGCGCGCAGGAGTTCTGGTCGGGCGTCGTGCCGCAGGCGCTCCCCGCGTGGATCGCCGTGGGCCTGCACCGCGCCGACATCAACCTGCGCGAGACGGTCATCCTCGGCTACGTGGGGGTCGCCGGCCTCGGCCTCGAGCTGTCGAACGCCATCCACGCGCTCAACTACCGGCGCGCGTTCCCCATCGCGCTCACGGTCATCCTGCTGTGCATCCTGTTCGAGGTCGTCTCGTCGACGGTGCGCTCGCGGCTGCTGGGCGTGCGGCCCACGGGCAAGGGCATCGGCGACACTCTCGTGCGCGCGGCGGCCCGCCGCTCGGGCCGCGTCGCGGCGGCCATCGAGAAGCCGGGCACGCGCGAGCAGGCGATCCAGGCGGCGATGGCGCGGCCCTGGACGGGGGAGCGGCTCGCGTCGCGTGTGGCGATCTGGGCCGCGGTGCTCGTCGTCGCCGGGAGCTTCGCCGCGTCGCAGGCCGACTGGTCCGACCTGTTCACGTTCTGGGGCAACCTGCCGATCCTCCTCGACAAGGAGAACCTCTGGCCGCCCACGTTCGGCATCTACAAGCCGGAGCAGGTGCTCGGCGCCATCCTCGTGACGTTCCAGGTGGCCTTCGCCGCGACGCTCATGGCCGCCGTGCTGTCGGTGGTCGTGGGCTCGTTCGCGGCGCGCAACGTCGCGCCGAACAAGGCCGTGCGCACGGGCTTCCGCGGGCTGCTCCTCATCATCCGCGGCATCCCCGAGCTCATCCTCGCGATCCTCTTCGTCATCATCACGGGCCTGGGCGCGCAGGCCGGGACGCTCGCCCTCGCGATCGGCGGCGTGGGCCTGCTCGGCAAGCTCATCGCCGACTCGCTCGAGGAGGTGCCCCCCGGGCCCGAGCGCGCCATGAGCGCCGTGGGCGCCACCCGGTCGCAGGTCTACTTCGCGTCGACGCTGCCGATGAGCATCCCGGCCTTCGTCGGCCACCTGCTCTACCTGCTCGAGCAGAACGTGCGCGCAGCGACCCTCCTGGGCGTCGTGGGCGGCGGCGGCATCGGCCTGTACCTGTACGACTCGCTGCGCGTCTCGAAGTACGACCAGGTGACGATGTTCCTGCTGCTCATCATCGCGCTCGTGCTCGTCATCGAGGGCATCGCGATCTTCATCAGGCGGGCGCTCAGGTGACCCGCCACTACGACCTCGCCGTCGTCGGCGCCGGCATCGTGGGCCTCGGCCATGCGTATGCCGCGGCGCGCCGCGGCCTGTCGGTCGTGGTGGTCGAGCGCTCGACGGCCCTCACGGGTTCGACGGTGCGCAACTTCGGACATGTGGGCACGGGGATGCACGCGGGCACGGCCCGCCGCCACGCCGAGCGCACGCGCGAGCTCTGGCTCGAGCTCGCCGCCGGCGCGGGGTTCTGGCTGCGCGAGGGCGGAGCGCTGCTGGTAGCCCGCCACGCCGACGAGCTCGCCGTGCTCGAGCAGTCGGGCGCGGGGGAGGTGCTCCCGGCGTCGCGGGTGGAGGAGCTGGCCCCCGTGACGCGCGCGGTCGGCGGCCTCGTGAGCGCTCCCGACCTGCAGGTAGACCCGCGCGAGGCCGGTCCGGCCATCGCGCGGCACCTCGAGCGCCTCGGGGTCGAGTTCCGCTGGCGCACGTCGGCGCTCGGCGCGCAGACCGGCATCCTGCACACGAGCCGCGGCGACATCCTCGCGGACGCCGTGGTGGTCGCCACCAACTTCGACGTCGACCAGCTGTATCCCGAGCTCGCCGAGCGGCACGGCGTCGTGCGCTGCGCCCTCGACATGATGCTCGCGGACGGCGTGGGGCTGGGCATCCCGCTGCTCACGGGCTCGTCGATGCTGCGCTACTCGGCCTTCGCGTCGACGCCGGCCGCCGCGGAGCTGCGTGCGCGCTTCGAGCGCGAGGAGCCCGAGCAGCTCGAGCGCGACGTCAACCAGATGTACACCGAGCGGCCCGACGGCACGCTCGTGATCGGCGACACGCACTGGCGCGGCACGGCGGTCGAGCCGTTCCAGCAGGAGGAGTCGTTCGCCCTGCTCGAGCGGCTCACGGCGGCGCTCTTCGGCCGGCCGGTGCGCGTGCGCGAGCGCTGGCAGGGCGTCTACGCGTCGGCACCCGACGAGTTCCTCGTCGAGACCCCCGCCGACGGCGTGCGCGTCGTCGCGGTGACCACCGGCATCGGGATGACGACGGGCCTCGGCCTGGGCGACTCGGTGGTGGCAGACCTGTTCGGAAGCACTGGAGGTAGGCAATGACAACGTACGACCTGGTGGTCATGGATCTCGCGGGCACGACCGTCGTCGACGACGGGCTCGTCGAGGGCGCGTTCGGGCGCGCCTGGGACCGGCTCATCGCGACGGACGAGGGACGCGAGGCCGCGCTCGAGCACGTGCGGGCGACGATGGGACAGTCGAAGATCGAGGTGTTCCGCGCGCTCGTCGACGAGGACACGGCGCAGGCGCTCAACGTCGCCTTCGAGGCCGCCCTCGACGAGCTCATCGCCGAGGGCCGCTGCGTCGAGATCCCCGGCGCACGCGCCGTCCTCGAGGAGCTGCGCTCCCGCGGCCTCAAGGTCGCGCTCACCACCGGATTCGGCCGTTCCACCGCCGACGCGATAGTCGAGCACCTCGGCTGGGGCGACCTCGCCGACGTCGTGCTCACGCCCGCCGACGCGGGCCGCGGACGGCCCGCGCCCGACCTCGCGCTCGCCGCGCTCCTGCGCACGCGCGGCAGCTCGGTCGGCACCATGGTGTGCGTGGGAGACACGGAGTCCGACGCGCTCAGCGGCCGGGCTGCGGGGGCCGGCCTCGTCGTGGGAGTGCTCACGGGCGCGCGCGACGAGGACTCACTGCGATCGGCGGGGGCCGACATCGTCATCGCGAGCGTCGCGGACCTCCCCGCCCTCCTGCGGTGACGACCGTCGCCCCCGCGCGGCCGGTCCTGCGCGCGGGCTGTGACATGCACGCCATGGTGTTCCGCGGCCCGGGGCTGCGGTTCGAGCACATCGCCGTGCCCGACGTCGCCCTGCACCAGGGCGAGGTTCTCGTCTCCGTCGAGCTCGCGACGGTGTGCGGATCCGACCTCCACACCGTCGACGGCGCACGGCACGCCGACGTGCCGCTCGTGCTCGGCCACGAGCAGGTGGGCCGCGTCGTCGCCCTCGGCCCCGGGAAGGCGCCGCGCACGGTCGACGGGCGCCCCCTCACGGTCGGGGCGCGTGTCGTGTGGGGCGTCGCCGTGGACTGCGGCCGCTGCCGCACCTGCCGTCTCGGCTACCCGCAGAAGTGCGCGAGCCTGCGCAAGTACGGCCACGAGCGCATGCGGCGGGGCTGGGAGCTCTCGGGCGGCTTCGCGAGCCACGTGCAGCTGCTCGCGCGCACGCCCGTCGTCATCGTTCCCGACGACCTGCCCGCGACCGTGCTCGCGCCCGCGTCGTGCGCGACGGCGACGGTCATGGCCGCGCTCGCCGCGGCCTCGGCCGTCCGTCCCCTCGAGGGCGCGATAGTCGCGGTGTCGGGCGCCGGGATGCTCGGCCTCACCGCGATCGCCGCAGCGCGCTCCCGCGGCGCGACGGTCGTCGCGGCAGATCCCGACCCCGGCCGCCGCGCGGACGCCCTCGCCTTCGGCGCCACCGCCGTGTGCGACGGGAGCGCGGAGGGCTGGCGCTCCGCGCTGCGCGGCGTGCGGCACGGGTACGCGGTCGCGCTCGAGCTCTCGGGGTCGCCGCGCGCCGTCGAGACCCTGCTGCCGCTCGGGGATGTCGGGGCGGCCCTCATCCTCGTGGGCAGCGCGTTCCCGGCCGGGACCGTGCCGCTCGACCCCGAGCGGATCGTGCGCGGGCTCACGACCGTCCGCGGCGTGCACAACTACGCGCCCGAGCACCTGCTCGAGGCCGTGCGGTTCCTCGAGGGGGCGGACCACGGGGCCTTCGCGGGGCTCGTGGGCTCGGTGCATCCCCTGGACGCCGTGGATGTCGCGCTCGAGGCCGCGCGCACGCACGCGAGCCCGCGCACGGGCCTCAGTCCAGCCTGATCACGTGGTCGGCGCGCCCGGCGCTCTGCGCCACGAGGCGCGCGTTCTCCTCGTCGGGCCCGAGCGACCACGCGCGGGCATCCTCGGCGCTCTTGCCGAACCGGATGTGCCGCGCGACGAGCCGCCCGATGCGCACGTCGTGGTCGACGTCGACGACGAACGTCACGTCGAAGGGAACCCGCCAGTGCAGCAGGTAGTTGCCCTCGACCACCACCACGCGCTCGTCGCCGATCGCGATCGCGCCCGGCACGGGCTCCTCGACGGCGCGGTCGAAACCCGGGGCCGTGGTCGGGCCCGAGCGCGCGGCGTCGACGGCCGCCGCGAAGCCCTCGACGTCGAACGTGTCGGGGGCGCCCATGCGGTCACGACGGCCGAGCTCGACGAGCTGCGCCTGCGGCAGGTGGAAGCCGTCCATGGGCAGCAGCACCGCCGACGGCAGGGATGCCACGAGCGCCTCCGCGACCGTCGACTTGCCCGCGCCCGGCGCACCGGCGATGCCCACGAGCACGCGGTCGCCCGACGGGATCGCCGCGGCGACCTCCTCGAGGGTCCGCAGCATCACAGCAGGCCCGCGTCCGCGGCGTCGTCGATCGCGAACCGGCCCCAGTCGCGGTAGCCGCTCGCGCTCGGGTGGAAGAGGTCGGTCGCGAAGAAGCCCTCGGTGTACTTCGGGGGTGGCGGGGACATGTGCACGCCGGGCGTGCGGGCGACCAGGGCACGGGCCGCATCCTCGAGGCTCCGGGAGTGCAGGTAGAGGTTCCACTTGAGCGGCTGGGGCAGCAGCTCGAACTGCACGAACGACGGCAGCGACGACATGATGACGAGCGGGCTCACCTCGCGCAGGCGCGTGAGCAGGGTGTTCACATCTCGCGCGAACGCCCGGCGCGGCCGCAGGCCGAGGGCGTCGTTGGCGCCGATGCTCAGGAGCACGACGTCGACGGGCTGCGACGTCGCGTCGTCGAGGAAGTCGGTGATGAGGTCGCGGGATGTCGCGCCGTTGCGTCCGACCGCGCGCCACTCGACCCCGCGGCCCGTGCGGGCGGCGAGCTCGCGCGCGACATTGCCGGGGAGCGCCTCATCCTGCGTGTCAGCCCCCACGCCCGCGGCCGTCGAGTCGCCGAGCACGAGCAGCCGCAGCGGGTCGGGGCCCTCGACGCGGCCGACCCACGGCAGGGCGGCATCCGGGAGGCGCGGGGTGTCGCGCCGCAGCCGCCTGGCCTGCACGAGCAGCACCGCGGCGGGCGGCACCATGGCCAGCCGGCTCAGGCGACGTAGGGCGCTCATCCGTCGATAGTAGATCGCCGCAGCACGCCCGCGAGCGTCGCGCCCGCTCCCGCGATGACGAGGCCGAGCGCCGCCCACGCGGGCAGGCCGACCGCCATCACGAGCGGCAGCAGCAGGGCGGGGCCGATGATGCGCGCGATGGTCGTCGACGTCGAGAACACCGCCTGGAACTCGCCCTGCCTGCCCACGGGGCTCAGCTGCGTGAGCCGGAACCACGAGGCCGCCCCCGCCGTCACCTCCGTGACGGTGATGAAGAGGATGCCCGCGAGCGCCGCCACCGCGGCGCCCACGCCCCCGAGCCCGGGTGCCGCCCCGAGCGTGAGGCACGCCGCCACGGCCGCGCCGCCGGCCACGAACGCGGAGAGCCGCGCGCGCCGCGCCGACCTCACCCACGTCGCCCAGCGCAGCTGCACCGCCACCACCACGAGCATGTTCATCGTGAGCGCGACGGCCGGCAGCCACTCCGGGGCCGCGGAGCGCTCCACGATCCAGATCGGGGTGAGCACGCCGAGGATGGGGATCGAGAGCTGCAGCAGCCCCGCGAGGCCCGTGAGGGCGAGCAGGCGGCGGTCGCGCCACGCCGCCGACTCGGCGCCCGGCAGCGCCGTGCCGCGCCTGGCCGAGGAGTGCAGGAACGCGTAGACCGCACCCGTCGCGAGGCAGATGACGCCGTGCACGAGGAAGGTCGCGGTGAACACGGCGCGGTCGTCGAGCGCGATCGCGACGGCGCCCCACGCCGCGCCGAGGCCCATGCCGATGTTGAGCAGGGTGTGCAGCACGGCGCGCAGCCGCACGCGGCCCTCGAGCGGCACCTGCGAGGCCGCGAGCGCCTGCCGCAGCGGCAGGAGGTTGGCCTGCGAGACCCCCCAGCACAGCGCGCCCGCGACGTAGACGGCGGGCGTGGGGGAGGTGGCGAACAGGATCATGGACGTCGCGGCGATGACGCTGAACCCCGCCGCCGCGCGCGCGAGGCCGATGCGGTCGGCGAGCCTGCCGAGCGGCACGGAGAGCAGGAGGCCCAGCAGCGCTCCGCCGCCCAGGGCCGGACCCACGACGCCCTCGCCGAAGCCCCGGATGACCGCGAAGTACAGCGTCGCCGTCGTGAGCACGGCGCCGTCGCCGAGCGCCGTCGTGAGCTGCGCCGCGTAGACGCGGCGGAGCACGGATTGCATCCCGCAAGAGTATCGACCGCCGGCGGCGGCCGGGGTAGCGTCGAGCCGTGCACATGGTCCTGGAGCTGCTCGTCGCGCTCGCCACCGCCACCGAGCCCGCGGTGCTCGTCGCGGGTGTGGCCGCCGTGCTGCTCGTCGCCGCCATCGCGACGGTCGTCGTCGCGGAGCGCGAGCTCACCGTGGGGGCTCGGGCCCGTGCGCACCGCGAGGCCATGAGCACCCTCCCGGCACCCGCGCACCCTGACACGGCGGGCCGCCCGCGCACGCGCGCCCCGGCAGGGGTGATCCCCGCCACCTAGTCCTTCGGGGCGGGTGGCCGACGACCACCCACACCCCTACCGAAGGACCCCATGGACATCTTCTCGTTCCCCCCGATCGCCGCCGCCCTCCAGCTCGTCTACTCGCTCGTGGGCGGCCTCGCCCAGCTCGTCACGCCCGTGGCCGGCTCCGCTGCCGCCGCGCTGGCCATCGTCATCCTCACGCTCGTCGTGCGCGCGCTGCTCATGCCCGTGTCGATATCGCAGGTGAAGGCCGAGGGGCACCGGCGCCGCATCGCGCCCAAGCTCCAGGCCCTGCAGCAGAAGTACAAGTCGAAGCCCCAGGTGCTCCAGGAGAAGACGATGGCCCTCTACAAGGCCGAGAACGTCTCGCCGTTCGCGGGCTTCCTGCCCACCCTCCTGCAGGCGCCCGTCGTCTCGCTCGTCTACGCGCTCTTCCTGCACCCGTCGATCGGCGGCACCACCAACACGCTCCTCACGGCGCAGCTCGGCCCCGCCACCCTCGGCAGCTCGGCCTTCACGGCCGGATGGCCCGGGGTGCTCGTGCTCGTCGGCATCCTCGCGGCCATGTCGGTCGTGGCCTGGTTCTCGCGGCGCACGGCCCTGCGGCTCGCCCTGCCCGGCGCGGATGCCTCGGCGCCGCTCGCCCGGATCCTGAGCTGGATGCCGTTCCTGAGCGTCGTCTTCGCCGCCTTCGTGCCCCTCGCCGCGGCCCTCTACCTCGCGACCACGACGGCGTGGACCCTCGCCGAGCGCGCGCTCCTGCGCCGCCGGTACTGGCCGATGCCTCAGTAAACTCGCGGGATGGACACCACCGGCCTCGACTCCTTCCTCGACGAGAACGACTACACGGGCACCGTGCTCGTGAAGGACGGCAACCGGGTCGTCTACGAGGCCGCTCGCGGGCTCGCGACGCGGCGGTGGGGCGTCCCCAACACCCTGGAGACCCGCTTCGACACGGCGTCGATCACGAAGCTCTTCACGAGCGCCGCCGTGCTGCAGCAGGTGGGCAAGGGCAACCTCGACCTCGAGACCTCGATCCACCACTACGTCGACCTCGAGGGCACGACGATCGGCGCGGATGTCACGCTCCTGCACCTGCTCACCCACACGAGCGGCATCGCCGACGACGCCGACGAGGAGGCGGGGGAGTCGTACGAGGAGCTGTTCCGCGACATCCCCAGCTACTCGCTCATCGAGACGAAGGACTACCTGCCGCAGTTCGCGCACAAGCCGCCCCTGAACAAGCCGGGCGTCGACTGCCGCTACTGCAACGTGGGCTACATCCTCGCCGGCCTCGCGGTCGAGCGGGTCACCGGAACGCCCTACCGCCAGTACGTCTTCGACGAGGTATTCACGCGCGCGGGCATGAACGACTCGGGGTTCTACGACCGCCGCGACAGCGCCCCGCGCGTCGCCGAAGGCTGGGACCAGCTCGAGGACGGCACGTGGTTCCAGAACATCTTCAGCTACCCGCCCATCGGCTGCCCCTCCGACGGCGCCCAGGTCACCGCGGGCGACCTCGTGCGCTTCCTCCAGGCCGTGCGCGGCGGCGAGCTGCTCGACAAGGAGTACACGGAGGAGTTCTTCGTGCCCCAGGTCGAGCACGACGAGGAGACCATGTACGGCTTCGGCCTCGAGTTCGACATGAACGAGGACGGCACCGTGCGCTCGTACTACAAGGACGGCGTGAACGTGGGCGTCTCGGGCATCGTGCGGCACTACGTCGAGGAGGGCCTCGACGTCGTGGTGCTCTCGAACAACGTGGATGCGGCGTGGCCCGTCATCCGCGAGCTCGACGAGCGGCTCGGGGGTTAGTCCCCGTGCGGCGCGGCGCGATCGGGGTGGCGCTCGCCGCCGGCGCGGTCGCGCTCGCGGGGGCCGCGGTCGTCGTCATCCTCGCGCCCGTGCCGTCGCCCGCCGTCGCCGAGCTGCGCCTCCAGGTGTCGCGCGACGAGTTCGCCACCCAGGCGTACGAGAGCTCCGCGGCGGTCGCCGCGCACGTGCCCGCGGACCAGCCGGGATGCTCGGCGGCGGTCGGGCGCGACGGAGCCGTGGTGTGGGCGGACGCCGCCGGCCTCGCCGACCTCTCCTCAGGGATTCCGGTCACGACGTCGACCCGCTTCGACATCGCCTCGCTCTCGAAGCAGTTCACGGCGACGGCCGTGCTCCTGCTGCAGCGGGACGGGATGCTGAGCCTCGCCGACCCGATCGCGGACTACGTCGACGGCCTGCCGTCGTGGGGTGCGACGGTCACGCTCGACCAGCTCATGCACCACACGAGCCGCATCCCGGACTACTGGGTCGAGCTCGACGACATCGGCATCGGCTTCACGGATGCGGCGGACCAGGCCGCGACCCTCGACGCGATACGGCGGATCGCCGAGCTCGACGAGGGCGAGGGCTACGAGTACTCCAACTCGAACTACGTGCTGCTCGCCGCGGCCGTCGAGCGCGTGAGCGGGGAGCCGTTCGCCGCGTTCCTCGCCCAGCGCATCTTCGAGCCGCTCGGCCTCGACATGGTGCTCGCCCCCACGCTGCACGCGCCCGACATCGCCCTCTCGTACGACGACGACCTGTCGTTGCAGGAGGCGGGCTGGACGTCGTACGGCCACACGGGCATCATCACGACGCCGTCGCAGCTCGCGGTCTGGGGCGACCAGTACCGCACGGGCGGCATCGTGCAGGACGACTTCGCGGCGGGCGCCGTCGTCAACGATGCGACGACGGGCGAGCGGTACGGGGCCGGCATCTACATCGCCGTGGACGGCAACCTCAACCACCAGGGCCGCATGGGCGGCTTCATCACCGACTTCTTCGTGACGCCCGACCGGCACACGACCATCGTGGTCATGTGCAACGGGCACCTCTCCGACCGCAACGGGCTCGCGGCCGCGCTGCGGGGGATCTGGGGCTAGGCCTTCGTCCAGCCGTTCCGCTGCAGGAACGCCACGAGCTGCTCCTTCACCTGCCGGCGCTGCGGCATGTGCCCGCGCAGGCCCGCGCGCTTGGCGGCGTTGTAGATGCCGCCCGCGTCGAAGCGGCGGGGGCCCGTGGGCTGGGCGGGCTTGGTCTCGGTGAGCCGGAACGTGCCGTCGTCCAGCGCGGCGACGAGCGAGTACTCCGGGTCCGCGGGGTCGGAGACGACGATGGTCTCGCCGACGGCCGTGTGCACGTACGTGCCGGAGTTGAGCGAGTCGACGCGGCCGACCAGCTCGGCGAGGGTGGCGGCGGCCATCAGCCGAACAGCCCCTTCTTGCGCTTCCACCCGTTGCCCTCGAGGAACGCGAAGAGCGGCTTCTTGATCTTGTCGGTGTCCCACGACCACGCGAGCACGGGCGAGACGCCCTCATCGGTCTTGGTGGCACCGCCGAGCGTGAAGCTGAACTCCTTCTTGTTCTGCTGCCCGGAGAAGGTGCTCTTGCCCCAGCTGAGGCCGCCGGAGGTGACCTGCGTGCCGCTCGTCGACTCGTGGTCCTTGGACCTGAAGGTGCCCTTGCCCTCGTTGAACTCGACGGTGACCGTGAAGTCTTTGTCGATGGTGGTGAACTCGGTGGGGTAGAGGGTCTGCGCGCTCACGATGTCCCAGCGGCCGACGATCGTGCTGCCGACCACCTCGTACGTGAACGGCTGGGCCGGATCGTTGAGGGACGGGACCTGGGCGAGGAGCTCGGCGAGAGGGGTCGTCATCCCCCCACGCTAGCAACCTGGATGAGGTTGGCCCAGGGATCGTCGAAGCTCACGGTGCGGCCGTCGTCGCGCGTCTGCACGCCGTGGTGCCGCAGGCGCTCGGTGAGGGCGCCCACGTCGTCGGGGGTGGGCACGCGGATGTCGACGGGCGCAAGCCCGAGCGCGGGAAGCCGGGGTCCGGCGCCGCGGCTGTTCCACGTGTTCATGGCCATGTGGTGGTGGTAGCCGCCGGCGGACACGAACACGGCCTGATCCCCGTACTGCGCGGTCTCGTCGAATCCGAGCCGCTCGACATAGAACTCGCGCGCGGACTGCACGTCGCCCACCTGAAGGTGCACGTGGCCGACCTGGGCTCCGCCGATGAGCGGCTCCGCGACGGCGCCCTCCGTGAGGTTCTCCTGCAGGAAGCGGTTGGGGTCGAGGTACACCGTGCCCATCTCGATGGTGCCGTGCACCCAGCCCCACGCGCTGCGGTCGCGGTCCCAGTACAGCTCGACGCCGTTGCCCTCCGGGTCGCTGAAGTAGAACGCCTTGCTCACGAGGTGGTCGGAGCTGCCCGTGAACGTGTTCGGGTACTTCTGCGCCACCGAGTACACCGATGCCGCGAGCGCCTCCTCGGTGTCGAACAGGATCGCCGTGTGGAAGAGCCCCGCATCGCGCGGGCTCGCGTGCTTGAGCTCGGGCGCGTGCTCCAGGATGACGACGGGCTGCACGCCGCGCCCCAGGGTCACGGTCCCGCCCTCGGCGGCGAGCACCTGCAGCGCGACGGCGTCCCGGTAGTACGCGGTCATCCCGTCGAGGTCGCCGACCTTGAGGGTCACGGGACCCATGGCGGTGTCTGCAGCAAGCTTCGCGTCGCTCATCATGCAGACTCTAACTTACTTGTCGCTACAAGTATTCCCTCCGTCGTCTTCCCTCGTGCCTCGCAGATTGCCAGGTGTCTCGCGCATGTGCGCTACTCGTGGCGATTAGCGAGACACGAGGGAACGGCCGGGGGGCTAGAGGGGCTTGGCGAAGCAGAGGGAGTGGGCGGAGCCCACGTAGTAGCCGAAGTTCGGGATGCGCGTGTAGCCCTCCCGCTCGTAGAACCGGATGGCGTCCGGCTGCTCCGTGCCCGTCTCGAGCACGAGGCGCGCGTAGCCGCGCTCCCGGCCGAACTGCTCGAGCTGCCCGAGGATCGCGACGGATGCGCCCGTGCCGCGGTGCTCGGGGTGCACGAACATGCGCTTGACCTCGGCCTCGGTGGCATCCCGCTCGCGCAGCCCGCCGCAGCCGACCGCGCGGTCGCCCTCGTAGGCGACGTAGAACACCGTGATGTCCTCGGCCGTCGGGGCCGGCCCGGGCTCGGAGTCGGGCGTGCCGTAGCGCTGCTGGATCTCGGCGCGCTGCTGCGAGCGCAGCTCGACGGAGTCCGGGTGGTTGAACGAGACCTGCTTGACGATCATGCGGTGAGCCGATCGATGAGCTCGCGGTAGCGCGCGGCCGTGCGGTCGACGATCTCCTGCGGCAGCTCGGGCGGCGTGCCCGTCTTGTCCCAGTTCGCCGCGAGCCAGTCGCGCACGATCTGCTTGTCGAAGCTCAGGCCGCGTGTGCCCGCGTCGTACTCGTCCTTGTCCCAGTAGCGGCTGCTGTCCGACGTGAGCACCTCGTCGGCGAGGGTCAGCCGTCCCGTCGACGGGTCGGCGCCGAACTCGAACTTCGTGTCGGCGAGGATGACCCCCCGCTCCTCCGCGATCGCCGAGGCCTTGGCGAACACGCGCAGCGAGGCATCCCGGAGGGCGCTCGCCGCCTCGAGCCCCACGAGCTCGACGGTGCGCTCGAACGTGATGTTCTCGTCGTGCTCGCCCATCGGGGCCTTCCAGGCGGGGGTGTAGATCGGCTCGGGCAGGCGGTCGCCGTCGTGCAGCCCCGCGGGCAGGCCGATGCCGCACACCGTCTGCGTCTCGCGGTACTCGGCCCAGCCGCTGCCCGTGAGGTAGCCGCGCACGACGCACTCGACCGGGTACATCTCGAGGGTCTTGGCGAGCACGGCGCGGCCGCGGAACTCCTCGGGCACCTCGCCCTCGACGAGGTGGTTGGGCACGTCCGACAGCTGGTCGAACCACCACAGGCTCAGCCGGGTGAGCAGCTCGCCCTTGCCGGGGATGCCCGGCGACAGCACGTGGTCGAAGGCGCTCACGCGGTCGCTCGCGACCATGAGCACGACGCCGGGATGCTCGGGCGACGCGTACAGGTCGCGGACCTTGCCCGAGTAGGTGTGCTCCCAGGTCACTCGGCCACCCGCTTCGCGATGTCGGTGCGGTAGTGGCCGCCCTCGAGGTGGATCGTCCCGAGCGCGCGGTAGGCCTTGGCCCGGGCCGCGGCGAAGTCCGGTCCCGTGGCGACGACGCTGAGCACGCGGCCGCCCGTCGCGACGAACTCGCCCTTCACGAGCGCGGTGGCGGCGTGGGCGACGGTCACGTCCACGACGTCGGCGAGGCCCGTGATCTCGCGGCCCGTGACGGGCTGCTCCGGGTATCCCTCGCTCGCGAGCACGACGGTGACCGCGACGTCGTCGCTGAACTCGGGCCGCGGCAGCGAGCCGAGCCCGCCCGTCGCGGCCGCGAACAGCAGCCCGCTCAGCGGCGTCACGAGCCGCGGCAGCACGACCTGCGTCTCGGGGTCGCCGAAGCGCGCGTTGAACTCGATGACGCGCGTGCCCCTGTCGGTGAGGATGAGGCCGCAGTACAGCAGTCCGATGAACGGGGTGTCCTCGCTCGCGAGCTGCCGGATCGTGGGCACCGCGATGGTCTCGATCACCTCGTCGACGAACCCCTCGGGGAGCCACGGAAGCGGCGAGTAGGCGCCCATGCCGCCCGTGTTCGGGCCCTCGTCGCCGTCGAGCGCGCGCTTGTAGTCCTGCGCGGGGGAGAGGGGGAGGACGGTGTGCCCGTCGCTCAGCAGGAAGAGCGAGACCTCCTGGCCGGCGAGGAACTCCTCGACGAGCACGGCGCCGTGGCCGAGCCAGAAGTCAGCGTGGGCGAGGGCGGCGTCGCGATCCTCGGTGACGAGCACTCCCTTGCCCGCGGCGAGGCCGTCGGCCTTGATGACGTAGGGGGCGCCGTACTCGTCGATGGCCTCCGTCGCCTCGGCGAGCGTCCCGGCGCGCGTCGCGCGGCCCGTGGGCACGCCAGCCTCGTCCATGACCCGCTTCGCGAAGGTCTTGCTGCCCTCGAGCTGCGCGGCCGCCTTGCCCGGGCCGAACACGGGGATGCCGCGCTGGCGCAGCGCGTCGGCGACGCCCGCGACGAGGGGCGCCTCCGGCCCGATGACGACGAGCTGGATGTCGTTGTCGATCGCGTACTGGCTCACCACGTCTTTGCGCGTGGGGTCGAGGGCGACGACGGGCACGACCGCCGCGATGCCCGCGTTGCCGGGGGCGGCGGTGATCTCGTGCCGCTCGGGCTCGCCGAGCAGCGACGTGATGATGGCGTGCTCGCGCGCACCGGAGCCGAGGACGAGGATTCGCACGGATCAACCCTACCGAGCGCGTACCGTGGGTCCATGCCCCCCAAGCGCATCCCGCACGCCGTCGGCAAGGCCGCCGTGCGCGCCGCCGACCGCACGCGCGACGAGACGGCCACGGCCGTGCGCTGGCTCCTGCAGGTGCTCGGAGAGAACGCCGAGGGCAACACCGTCGAGATCCGCGTTCCCCCGTTCGGCGCGGTGCAGGCGATCGAGGGCCCCCGCCACACGCGCGGCACGCCGCCCAACGTCGTGGAGACCGACGCGGCCACGTGGATCGCGCTCGCGACCGGCGAGCTCACGTGGGCGGAGGCCGTCGCGGCGGCGCGCGTCTCGGCGTCCGGCCAGCGCGCGGACCTCGCGCCGTACCTGCCGCTCGCGTGGGAGACAATGGAGGGGTGAGCACGCCCGAGACCGACCAGGTGACGGTTCGCCGCGCCCCGCGCATCCCCGCCTTCCTCTTCGTGGGCGGAGCCGTGGGCGTCATCGTCACGCTCGTGCTCACGTCGCTCTACCCGGCGGACCCGGCGGTGGGCTTCGCCGCCCTCTTCGCGTACTTCGCGCTCTACGGCATCACGGGCGGGGTCGTGCTCGGCGCCGTCGTGGGCATCATCGTCGACCGTGTCTCGAGCCGCCGCGCCAAGACCGTGACCGTCGAGCACGTCACGGAGTCGGACGCCGAGTAGTCCCGCCGCCCCCGTCGTCCGTCCGCGTCAAGAACTCAGGCAATCGGCGGTCGCCGACTGGGGTCAAGCGCATGACTGAGTGCCGCGAGGACTTCCGTCCTGAGTTCTTCACCGCCCGACCGGGCGGGAAGGCGGGCTAGCGCCGGTAGCGCGAGCCGTCGTCGCCGCGCGTCAGCAGGCCCGCGTCGACGAGGTAGCGGCGCAGTGTCGCCACGTCGTCGCTGAACACCGCGAGCCGCTCGCCGAGGGACTTCTCGTCGAGCTCCTCCGTGGTCGAGAGGGCGCGCCCGACAACCCACTCGAGCAGCTCGAGCCGCTGCGCGGGCTTGGCGGGATAGCTGTCGATGCGGCCCTCCCTGAGCCAGCGGTCGACGCCCTGCCTCGTCTCGGCAGGATGCTCGGCGAGCAGCCGCGCGAACACCTCGGTCGGGGCATCCTCGTCGTCGAGAAGACCCGCCGCGCGCAGCGAGTCGGCCGCCCTGCGGTTCTCGACCGGGAGGCCCAGCACGGCGCGCGCGTACTCCGTGCGCTGCTGCTCGTGGGCGAGCGCGGCGACGACCCGCCGCCACGCGTTGCTCATGAGCCCTGGTTGCGCTCGACCCAGTCGAGGTACTCGGCCGAGACCGTGCCCGTGACGTACTCGCCCGTGAAGCAGCTCATCTCGAGGTCGGTGACGTCAGACCCCTCGAGGATCGCCGCCTTCATGTCCTCGACCTCCTGGTAGATGAGGTAGTCGGCACCGAGCTCCGTGGCGATCTCGGGGATCTTGCGGCCGTGGGCGACGAGCTCGTGGCGCGAGGGCATGTTGATGCCGTAGACGTGGGGGAAGCGCACGGGCGGTGCCGCCGACGTGAACGTGACCTTGTTGGCGCCCGCCTCGCGCGCCATCTGCACGATCTCCTTCGAGGTCGTGCCGCGCACTATCGAGTCGTCGACGATGAGGATGTTCTTGCCCTTGAACTCGCTCGACATGGCGTTGAGCTTCTGCTTGACGCTCTTCTTGCGCTCCGCCTGCCCGGGCATGATGAACGTGCGGCCCACGTAGCGGTTCTTGTAGAACCCCTCGCGGTACTCGACGCCGAGCTTCTGGGCGACCTGCATGGCGGCGGGCCGGGATGAGTCGGGGATCGGCATGACGACGTCGATGTCGCCCAGGGGCGTGTACTTCGCGATCGTGTCCGCGAGGCGGTTGCCGAGGCGCAGGCGGGCCTCGTACACCGAGATGCCGTTCATGACGGAGTCGGGGCGGGCCAGGTAGACGTACTCGAACGAGCACGGGATGAGCACGGAGTTCTGCGCGCACTGGCGGCTGACCATCTGGCCGTCCGGCGTGATGAACACGGCCTCGCCCGGGGCGACGTCGCGCACGACCTCGTAGCCGCTGGCCTCGAGCACGAGCGACTCGGATGCGACTATCCACTCCTCGCCCGTGAACCCCGTCTGCCGGCGTCCGAGCACGAGCGGCCGGATGCCGAACGGGTCGCGGAAGGCGAGCAGGCCGTGGCCCGCGATGAGGGCGATGGCCGCGTACGAGCCCTCGACGCGCTCGTGCAGGCGCGCGATCGCGTTGAAGAGCTGGTCGACATCGAGGTCGGTGCCCGAGATCTGGGCCTGCAGCTCGTTCGCGAGCACGTTGACGAGCAGCTCGGTGTCGCTCGACGTGTTGAGGTGGCGGCGGTCGATGGTGAAGAGCTCGGCGGTGAGCTCGCGCGTGTTGGTGAGGTTGCCGTTGTGCACGAGCGTGATGCCGTACGGGGCGTTCACGTAGAAGGGCTGCGCCTCCTCCTCGTTCGACGCGTTGCCCTTGGTGGCGTAGCGCACGTGGCCGAGGCCCATGTTGCCGGGGAGGTTGCGCATGTCGCGCGTGCGGTACGCCTCGCGCACCTGGCCCTTGGCCTTCTGCATGTGCAGGGTGCTGCCCTCGGCGGTCGCGATGCCCGTGGAATCCTGTCCGCGGTGCTGCAGCAGGAGGAGGGCGTCGTAGACCTGCTGGTTCACCGGCTGGGACGAGACGATTCCGACGATTCCGCACATGGCTGGCGGCGGCTCCCTGAAGCTCGAAGGGGGCGTACCCGGACCCGGGTACGGTCTAGTCTCGCACATCGCGGTGCCTCATCCCCGGTGATGAAAACCGGCGGCCGGCAGTGACGCGGGGGCCGTCGCCGCCTACCGTTCAAGCATGGAATCGCAGTTGCACAGGCTCGCGCGCCGGCTCCGCCCGCGCATCGTGCTGTGGGGCCCGCCCGTCGTCGCCGCCCTCTACGCCATCGGGTGGGGCGTGGGCGAGGCCGGTCGGTGGTCCGGCAGCACCCCGTGGATGCTCGTGCTCTTCACCGCCGCCATCGCCCTGAGCGGCCGCTACCCGTACATCTCGCTCGGGCTCTCGGTGGTCATCCCCGCTCTGCAGCTCATCGAGGCCCTCGAGCCGCCCACGTCGAACAACTGGTTCATGTACAACGCGCTCGGCGCGGTCGCGTTCATCGTGGCCTTCGGCGGCACGGGCTGGGCGCGCCGCCTCGTGCTGCCCGTCGGCGCCGTCGCGTCGGCGCTGTTCGCGGCGCGGCTCGTGATCCCGAGCGTGTACGACTCGTGGAGCTACTGGATCGGCGGACCCGACGCCCCGCGCCTCAACCCCGAGAACCCGATCCGCGAGGACTTCGTCGTGCTCCTGCTCGCGTCGATGCTCTTCTACCTCGCGTTCTGGGCGCTCGGCACCGCGGCCCGGTCGCTCCTGAGCGAGCGCCGCCTCGGCGGCGTGCTCGTGCAGGCGGAGCACCGGCTCGAGGAGACCGACTTCGAGCTGCGGCTCTCGCAGGACCGCGCGCGCATCTCGCGCGACGTGCACGACACGCTCGCGCACTCGCTCGCGGTCATCGTCTCGCAGGCCGAGGGCGCCGCGGCGCTCGCCGCCCGCCGACCGGGGGTCGCCGTCGAGGCCCTCGGCAACATCGCCGCCGTCGGACGTTCGGCGCTCGTCGACGTGCGCAGCCTCGTCGAGAGCATCCACGAGCACGACATCACGGCCGCCAAGCCCACGATCGACGACCTGCAGGGCGTCGTCGCCCACCTGCGCGACGTGGGCATGGATGTCGGCTTCCGCGTGCTCGGCGACCCTCGGGCGCTCTCGCCGGCCCAGGACGTGGGCGTCTTCCGCATCGTGCAGGAGAGCCTCACCAACGCCCTGCGCCACGCGGGGCCCACGAGCCGCGTCTCCGTCACGCTCGACTGGCAGGGCACGGGGCTCGCCGTGCTCGTGACCTCCGTCGGCACGACGACCACGCCGTCTCCCACGACGCGCGGCGTCGGCATCGAGGGCATGAAGGAGCGCGCCCGCCTCATGGGCGGCTGGCTCACCGCCGCCGCGACCGACGACGACACGTTCATCGTCACGGCGTACATCCCCACGCCCCTGCTGACCGGGCCGCTGCCGGTGATCGCCGATGCCTGAGCCGCGCATCCGCGTCGTCGTCGTCGACGACCAGCCGCTCTTCGCCTCCGGCCTCGGCATGCTCATCGACGCCCAGCCCGACATGGAGTGCGTCGGCACCGCGGGCGACGGCGCCCGGGCGCTCGAGGTCGTCGCCGAGCTGCGCCCCGACGTCGTGCTCATGGACCTGAGGATGCCCGGGGTCAACGGCATCGAGGCGACCAAGCTGCTGCTGGCCCGCGGCCGGGCCGACGAGCCGCCGCGCGTCATCGTGCTCACGACCCTCCGGCAGGACGGCGTGGTCGTGCAGGCGCTCGCCGCCGGCGCGAGCGCGTTCCTCACGAAGGATGCGACACCCGACCAGGTGCTCGGCACGATCCGTGCGACGCAGGAGGGCGCCGTGGTCCCCGACCTCGCCGCGACCCTCGCGCTCGTGGCCGACCTGCGCGGCGCATCCTCTGGCCCCGCCCGCGGAGCGGCCCTCGAGCCCCTGAGCCCGCGCGAGCGCGAGGTGTTCCTCCTCGTCGCCCGCGGGCTCACGAACGCGGAGATCGCCGAGGCGGAGTATGTGAGCGAGGCGACCGTGAAGTCGCACATCGCCGCGATCCTGCGCAAGCTCGGGCTCCGCAGCCGCGTGCAGGTCGTCGTGTTCGCACACCAGAACGGGCTCGTGAGCGTGTGACGTTAAGCTTGACCGCGTGACCGAAGACACCTCCGCCAGCTATCGCGCCGCGGGGGTCGACACCGCCGCAGGCGATCTCGCCGTCGAGCTCATGAAGGCCGCCGTCGCCAAGACGCACGGGCCGCAGGTGTTCGGCGGGGTCGGCGGGTTCGCCGGGCTCTTCGACGTGAGCTTCCTCAAGACCTTCGACAGGCCGCTGCTCGCCACCTCCACCGACGGCGTGGGCACGAAGGTCGCGATCGCGCAGGCGCTCGACAAGCACGACACGATCGGCCAGGACCTCGTGGGCATGGTCGTCGACGACATCGTCGTGGTCGGCGCGCGCCCGCTGCTCATGACCGACTACATCGCGTGCGGCAAGGTCGTGCCCGCGCGCATCGCCGACATCGTCGCGGGCATCGCGCGCGCGTGCTCGGAGACCGGCACGGCGCTCGTGGGCGGCGAGACGGCCGAGCACCCGGGGCTCCTCGGGCCCGACGACTACGACGTCGCGGGCGCCGCGGTCGGCGCCGTCGAGGCGGGCGACCTGCTGGGTGCGCACCTCGTGCGCGAGGGCGACGTGGTCGTCGCCATGGAGTCGTCGGGCGTGCACAGCAACGGGTTCTCGCTCGTGCGGCACATCCTCGCGACGCGGGGTGTCTCGTACACCGACACGTCGGCCGAGCTCGGGGGAGTCGTGGGCGAGGCCCTGCTCGAGCCCACGCGCCTGTACACGGCCCCGCTGCTCGAGCTGCTGCCCGCGGGCGGCGTGCACGCCATAAGCCACATCACGGGCGGCGGCATCGCGGCGAACCTCGCGCGCGTGCTGCCCAAGGGCTCGTACGTGGAGCTGGAGCGGTCGACGTGGTCGCCGCCCGCCGTGTTCCGCGTGCTGTCGGAGTGGGCGGGGTCCACGCTCGAGAGCGCCGAGGGCACCTGGAACCTGGGCGTGGGCATGATCGCCGTCGTCGCGCCGGATGCGGCGGACCGCATCATCGCGTCGCTCGTGCGCGCGGGCATCCCATCGTGGGAGGCGGGCCGTGTGGTCGTCGGGCAGCTGCCCGAGGCCCACTTCGAGCAGGGCGCCAAGGGTGTCGACGGAGGCGCCGTGCGCCTCACGGGGTCGTACGCGGGCTAGGCGCTCTTCGACTCGTCCTCGTCGTCTTCGGACTCGTCGTCGTCATCCGCGTAGATGTCGGCGTACTTGTCCTCGTACTCCTCGCCGGCGAACTCCGGCCACTTCTCGAGGTCTTCCGCGAGGCGGGTGTTGGCGACGGGCGCGTTGCCGAGCTCTTTCGCGAGGGCACCGTAGTTGGTGTCGGGGCTGAAGTACTTGAGGTCGCGCGCGACCTTCGTGTGCTTCGCCTTTTGACGGCCGCGTCCCATGCGAGACCCCCTCTGGTCAGTCCCGTCGTCCTGGTGCGATCCGCTTCGGAGGCGGTCGAGGACGTGCGAACAGGGTGAGTGTGAAAACTAGCGGCAAGTTTAGCATGTAGGGTCCCGGCGCTTCCTGCCGTTCTCCACGGGGAACGCCCGCGTTCGCTAACGTGGTCAGGTGGCAACCGCGAACACCGACACCTCAGTTGTCGTGATCGGCGCGGGCCAGGCGGGCCTCTCGGTCTCGTACTACCTCAAGCGCCTCGGGCTCGACCCCGGAAACGACTTCGTCGTGCTCGACCGCGGGCCCTCGACGGGCGGGGCGTGGCAGTTCCGGTGGGAGGCGCTGCGCATCGGCTCCGCGCACCGCATCAACGACCTGCCGGGGCTCGACGAGCTCGGCCTGAGCTTCGAGACCGCCGACCGGCACGCCCCGGCGAAAGACGTCGTCGCGGACTACTACCGACAGTACGAGGCCCACTTCGGGCTGCAGGTCGTGCGGCCCGCCGACGTCACGTCGGTCGAGAACTGGGGCACCGACCTCATGGTCAACTTCGACCTCGACGGCGAGGAGAAGGAGGTCTCCACGGTCGCCGTGGTCAACGCCACGGGCACGTGGGGAGCGCCCTTCATCCCCTGGTACCCGGGCCTCAAGTCGTTCGAGGGCCGGCACCTGCACACGGGCGAGTACCGCTCCGCCGAGGACTTCGCCGGTCAGAGCGTCGTCGTCGTGGGCGGCGGCACGTCGGCGATCGGCTTCCTCCTCGAGCTCGAGGATGTCGCGGCGAAGACCACCTGGGTGAGCCGGCGCCCCATCGACTTCCTCGAAGACGGAGACCTCAACCTCGAGGCGCGCCGCGAGGCCGTCATCGCGCAGGACGAGGCCGCCCGCGCCGGGCGCGCGCTGCCGAGCATCGTGAGCGGCACGGGGGTCCCCCGCACGCGCCGCATCCAGGCGGGCATCGAGCGCGGCGTGCTCACGCCCCGTCCCATGTTCGAGTCGATCGAGCCCACGGGCGTCCGCTGGAAGGACGGTGCATTCCAGCAGGCGGATGCGATCATCTGGTCGACGGGGTTCCGCCCCGAGCTGCGCCACCTCGCCCCGCTCAAGCTCCGCGAGAAGGAGGGCGGCGTCGTCGTCGCGCAGGGCGCGTCGTGGAAGGACCCGCGCATATTCTTCGCGGGGTATGGGCCTCAGGCGTCGACCATCGGCGCCAACCGCGCGGGGCGCCTGATCGCGCGCCAGGTCATCGCGACCCTCAGCAAGCTCTCCGCGAGCCGCTAGGCGAGGATGCCCGGCGCGAGCTGGGACAGCAGCGCGAGGCTCGTCAGGTACACGACCACGGCCGCGACGACCTGCAGCGCGAAGACGATGAAGAGCGTGATCTCGGGACCGAGCGAACGAGCACCCACCTTGCGCAGCTTGCGGCCGCGCACGACGAAGTAGATGAGCGGCGTGAGCAGGATGACCCACAGCGCGCTCGGCGCGGGCAGGCCGGCCTTGCGCAGCGCGCGCCCGTCGAGGTCGGCGAAGACGACGAGCGGGATGAAGCCGACGAGCAGCGCGACGCCGCCGACGATCTGCAGGGTGCCGGGCTGGTTCGCGAGGAGGACCCCAGCCGTGCCCTGGATGCCGCCCGCGATGATGCCGTAGATGTAGAGCGAGAAGGCGAGGATCCAGATCCACGGCGTGTTCGCGCTCGTCCACTGGCTGACCTTGGCGGCCTTGGGCGCCTTCTGTGCCCGCACGGCCTTGGCCGCCTTGGCGGGCCCCGCCACGGGTGCCTCGACGTCGCGCGGCGTCTCCCAGCCCCAGTCCTGTGCGCGCTTCGGCAGCGCGGTGGCGCGCGGGGCCGTGTCGGGCGTCCAGCCGCGACCGTCCCACCAGCGCCACTGCGCGGCGGTGTTGCGCGGGTCGGGATACCACCCTGCGATAGGAGCGTCGGTCACGGCGCCAGCCTAGGAAGAGCCGGTCATCGTCGTCGCGCCCCAGTTCGGGAGGCGCGGTCAGCCGACGACGAAGGGCAGGCTGCCGCCGAGCACCTCGCCGGAGGCGGAGATGCTCACCTGTCCGCGCTCGCCGTCGAACACGAGGCCGTCGACGGTGATCGCGCCCACGGCGGCGGTGGGCGAGATGCCGAGTTCGCCCGCGCGGGCGTCCGGCCGCAGGCCGAGCACGCTCGAGAGCACGCTCACGGCGGCGGCGGCCGACCACGCCTGCGGGCGGCACGCGGCGGGGTAGGGCACGGGGGCCGCCACGGCGCCGGCGGGGTCGCCCGAGTGCAGCTCGGGCATGCGGTAGTCGAAGCCCGACGCGGCGTTGAGGAGGCCGCGCACGAGCTCGTCGGCCTCCTCGCGGAACCCGTCGCGCGCGAGGCCCGCGATCGCGATGGCGGTGTCATGGGTCCACACGCTGCCGCCGTGGTAGCTGAGCGGCCAGTACCCCGCCGAGTCCGTCGACATCGTGCGCAGCCCGTAGCCGGAGTTGAGGGTCGGGTCGACGAGCCGCCGCGCGACCATCCCGGCCTGGCGCTCGTCGAGGATGCCCGTGCCGAGCACGTGCCCGAGGTTGCTCGTCACCGTGTCGACCGGCCGCTTGTCGGCGTCGAGCGCTATCGCGAGGTAGGCGCCGTCGGCATCCTCGATCCAGAAGGACTCGTGGAAGCGCTCGCGCAGCCGCGCCGCCCACGCGCGCCATTCGGCGCCGGAGCCGCCGAACGCGTCGAGCAGGTCGGCGCCGTGCACCGCGGCCTCGTACGCATAGGCCTGCACCTCGACGAGGGCGATGGGCCCCGTCGCGAGGGTGCCGTCGCGCCACTGCACGGAGTCGCCCGAGTCCTTCCAGCCCTGGTTCGAGAGCCCGCGGCCCGACCTGTCGGCGTACTCGAGCAGGCCGTCGCCGTCGGAGTCCCCGAAGTCGCGCATCCACTCGAGGGCCCGCGACAGGTGGGGGACGAGCGCGCGCACGTCGTCGTCGGGCATGCCCCAGGTCCACGCGTCGTGCAGCAGGCACACCCACAGCGCCGTCGCGTCGACGGTGCCGTAGTAGAGCGGCGGCAGGTGGATGCCCTCGCCGGGCATCACGAGGTCGCCGCGGCGCAGCTCGTGCATGATCTTGCCGGGCTCCTCGGCCGTCGCGGGCACATCCTGAGCGCCCTGGAGGCCCGCGAGGATGCGCAGGGTGTCGGACGCGATGCCCGTGCCGAGCGGGAGCATGAAGCGCGCGGCCCACAGCGAGTCGCGCCCGAAGAGGGTGAAGAACCACGGCGCCCCCGCGGCGAGGAACTGCAGGCCGGGCTCGCGCGTCGTCACGAGCCGCAGCGCGTCGAGGTCGTCGATCGCGCGGCGGGTCCAGCGCGCGAGGCGGTCGTCGCCCGTCGTCACCGCGGGGGTCGACCACGGGGCCGCGTCGGGCGCTCCCGCGACGACGGCGAGGGCATCCTCCGCCTCGTAGCCCCACTCGACGACGGCGCTGCCGTGCGCGGGCACGACGACCTGCCACGTGAGCGTGCCGTCTGCCGCCGCGGCGCCGGGCGCCGTGAGCGTCACGGTCACGTCGTCGTCGCCCCACACGCCGTCGCGCACGTCGGGTGCTGCGGCCGCGGGCACCCCCGACTTGACGACGTCCATGCCCGTGAGGTCGGCCGTGTAGTGCACGACGACCTGGGCGCGCGCCTCCGCGCCCAGCCGCGAGACGATCTCGAGGCGCTCGCGGATGCCCGTGGTCGTCGCCGTGCGGGTGTGCTCCGCACGCACCCCGGGGTCGGGGGTCGGGTCGTCCAGCTGCCGCGCGATCGACACGAACGTGGTGGAGTCGGCGCCGCGCGGCACCGTGGCGATGTGCTCGAGCGGCTCGCCCGCGACCGTGATCCGCTGCGCGGAGACGATGCGCACGTCGGAGAAGTACAGGCCGTGGATGGGCTGCGACCCGAGCGACCCGTCGGCGGCGGACCAGGCCTGGGAGGGTGCCCGCAGCACGACCGTCTCGCCGTGGAGGAGCGGCTGCCGGGGTGTGTCCAGGGGCATTGTCGCGACTCCTCGTTGATCCGTCGACGCCATCCGGTTGACATTCGCGCCTAGGCAGGTAACGTAACACTCAGGATTTGATCGATCAAACTTTCCGACACGGATGTCGGTTTGATCGTTCAACACGAAGCCAAGGGAGGCGCGAGCGTGGCACAGCTGCCCACAGTCGAAGACGTCGCCCGCGTGGCGAACGTGTCGCGGCAGACCGTGTCGAACGTGCTCAACTCCCCGGAGATCGTCAAGCCGGGCACGCGCGAGCGCGTCGAGTCGGCGATCGCCGAGCTCGGCTACCGGCCCCACGCGTCGGCGCGCAGGCTGCGCACGCGCCAGTCGTCGACCATCGGCATCCGCCTCGACCCCGTCGTGAACGGCATCTCGGGGTCCATCCTCGACCGCTACCTGCACGCGCTCACCGAGCAGGCCGCCCAGCGGGGCATGCGCATCATGCTCTTCACGGCGACCGATCCCGTGGACGAGATCGAGCAGTACCGCAACCTGCGCGACGGCGCCGACGTCGACGCGTTCGTCGTCACGGCCACGAGGTACGAGGATCCCCGCATCGAGTGGCTCATCCGCGAGCGCGTGCCGTTCGTCGCGTTCGGGCGCCCGTGGGGCGAGGACCTCGACAGCGCCGACCGGCTCTGGGTCGACGTCGACGGCTACGCGGGCACGTACGAGGCCACGCGCCACCTCATCGGCCGCGGGCTGCAGCGCATCGGCTACCTCGGCTGGCCGGAGGGCTCGGGCACGGGCGACGAGCGCCGCAAGGGCTGGGCGGCGGCCATGACGGAGGAGTTCGGCCTCGACGCGGCGGCCCTCGACGCGCTCACCCACCGCACCGAGGAGGGCGTGCCCCACGCCCGCCGCATCGTGGAGGAGCTGTTCGCGGGCGAGCACGGCCTCGACGCCCTCGTGTGCGTGAGCGACTCGCTCGCCCTCGGCGCCATGATGGCGGTCAACGAGGCCGGCCAGAAGAAGTTCCCCGTCATCGGGTTCGACAACACCCCCGTCGCGCAGGCCGTCGGCCTCTCGAGCGTCGAGCAGCGGCTCGACCTCGTCGCCTCCGCGACCCTCGAGCTGCTCATGGGCGCGACCGGCCGTCGCGTCCTGCCCCACGGCGAGCCCGCGTCCAGCGAGACGCACCGCCTCGTCACCCCCAAGCTTGTCGTTCGCCGGTCGAGTCACCTGGCGCCCGTCGAGGAATAGCCGAACGCACCATCTTCGGCAATCACAATCGAGAGGAAGATCAATGAGATACAGGAAAGTAGGCGCGATCCTGCTCGCCGCCGGCGTCGTCGCCGGCCTCGGAGCATGCGCGAGCGGTGGCGGTGACTCGTCCGAGGGTGGCACCACGGAGCTGAGCATCCTCATCGGGACCAGCGGCGACGCCGAGACGAACGCCGTGCAGGCCGCGGCCGACGCGTGGGCGGCGGACAACAACGCCAAGGTCGAGGTCGTGGTCGCGAGCGACCTGACCCAGCAGCTGAGCCAGGGCTTCGCTGGCGGCGACGCACCCGACCTCTTCTACATGAGCTGGGACCAGTTCGCGACGTACGCCAGCAACGGCTACCTCGACGCGTACGCCGACTCGCTCGCCAACGCGGGCGACTTCTACCCGGCGCTCAAGGACACGTTCACCTACGACGGCACGTTCACGTGCGCGCCGAAGGACTTCTCCACCCTCGGGCTCATCATCAACACCGACAAGTGGGCCGCCGCCGGCCTGACCGACGCGGACATCCCCACCGACTGGGACAGCCTCGAGGCCGCGGCCACGAAGCTCACCACGGCTGACACCGTCGGCCTCTCGTTCGGCCTCGAGTACGCGCGCCTCGGCGTCTTCATGAACCAGGCTGGCGGACAGCTCGTCGACGGCGACAAGGTCACCGCCGACAGCGCTGAGAACCTCGCAGGCCTCACGTACGTGCAGAAGCTGCACGACGAGGGTGTGCTCAAGTGGCCGAGCGAGATCGACGCAGGATGGGGCGGCGAGGCCCTCGGTGCAGGCAAGGCCGCGATGGTGATCGAGGGACCGTGGATCAAGGGCATCCAGGGCGACTTCCCCGACACCAAGTACTCGTCGTACGAGCTCCCGGCCGGCCCTGGTGGCAAGTCGACGTTCACGTTCACGAACTGCTGGGGCATCCCCGCCAACTCCGACACCGCCGACGCGGCCAAGTCGCTCGTCGAGTACCTGACGGCCGACGAGCAGCAGCTGGCCTTCGGCGACGCGTTCGGCGTGCTGCCCTCGACGACGGGCGCCGCGGCGACCTACGCCGAGCAGCACCCGGAGAACGCGGCGTTCGTCGCCGGCAACGACTACGCGGTGAGCCCCGTGAACTTCGCGGGCTCGGCGACGGTCATCAGCGACTTCAACTCGCAGCTCGCGAACCTCGCGGGCGGCGACGCGAAGGCGATCCTCGCCAGCTTCCAGGAGTCGCTGCAGGCGGCCCTCGACGAGGCGAACGGCAACTAGCCAGCTAGCACGAAGGGAAGACGTCGATGAGCAAGGGAATCCGCGGGCCGGAGGGCCGCTTCGGCTGGCTGTTCGTCGCGCCCGCCATCCTCATCATCGGCGTCTTCCTCGTGCTGCCGATCCTGCTCGCGCTCTACGTGAGCGTGAGCAACTGGAACGGGCTCGGCTCGCCCCTCGGCAACTCGAGCTTCGTGGGCGGCGTCAACTACCAGAAGGTGCTCGTCGACTCGGGTCTCGCGCAGCGCGACTTCGGCACGGCCATCCGCAACAACCTCTACTACGTGCTCTTCGTGGTGCCGCTGCAGACCGCGCTCTCGCTCTTCCTGGCCGTGCAGGTCAACCGCCGGCTGCTCAAGGGGCGCGGCTTCTTCCGCACCGCCTTCTACTTCCCCTCGGTCACGAGCTCCATCGCGATCACGACGATCTTCATCTTCCTGTTCACGTCGTCGGGTGCCGTGAACCAGGTCATCGGCTGGCTGGGCATCAACGGCCCCAACTGGTTCGCGGACGCCTCGGGCATCTTCTCGCCCGCGACGGGCGCGGTCCCGGGCGACGGGCCGCTCGGCCTCAGCTGGGCGCAGTGGCTCTCGGGCCCCTCGGTCGCCATGTGCGTGCTCATCATCCTCGCGATCTTCACGACGTCCGGCACGTTCATGCTGCTCTTCCTCGCCGCGCTGCAGAACGTCGGCGCCGAGATCGAGGAGGCGGCGGCCGTCGACGGCGCCGGCCCCTTCCGCAGCTTCTTCTCGGTGACGCTGCCCATGCTCAAGCCCACGCTCTTCACGGTGCTCACCCTGGGCCTCATCGGCACGTGGCAGGTGTTCGACCAGATCTACCTCACGGGCGGCGGCGACCCCGGCAAGACGACCCTCACGCCCGCGTTCCTCGCCTACGACACGTCGTTCGCCAACCTCAAGTGGGGTCAGGGGGCGGCCATCGCGTTCATCCTCTTCGCCATCATCGTCGCGCTCACCATGCTGCAGCGCTGGGTGCTGCGCGACCGCGACCTCGGCAGGTCGGGGCTCAGACGACAGACACGGGCGATGGCGCGACTGCAGCGCGACGCGGCGGCGGGAGCGAAGCGATGACGACGACGGAGGCCGCAGCGGCGGTCGCGACCCAGGCCGAGCGCACCCCGCGCCGGCGCCGCCACCTCGGGGGCGCGGCCCGCGCGACGATGATCCTCACCTACGTGGTGCTGGGCGTGCTCGCGCTCGTCTACATCTACCCGTTCCTCATCTCGGTGGCCTCGAGCTTCAAGACCGACGCGGACGCGACCCAGAACCCCCTCTCGCTCCTGCCCGAGACGTGGAGCTTCGCGGCCTACGAGCGGCTCTTCACGACGGTGCCGCTGCTGCAGTGGACGGCCAACTCGGCGATCATCACCATCGTCGTGACGGTGTGCCGGGTCTTCTTCGACTCGCTCGCGGGCTACGCCCTCTCGCGCCTCAAGTGGCGCGGGCAGACGGTGGTCTTCGCCGGGCTTATCGCCGTCATGGCGGTGCCGAACGTCGTGCTGCTCATCCCGCGCTTCCTCATCCTCAAGCAGCTCGGGCTCTACGACAGCTTCGCGGGCATGATCATCCCGATCATCATCGACGCCGCGGGCATCTTCATCATGAAGCAGTTCTTCGAGTCGATCCCCGTGAGCGTGGAGGAGGCCGCGAGGATCGACGGCGCCGGCGTGTTCCGCACCTACTGGTCGATCGTGCTGCCCATGGCGCGGCCCGCGCTGATCACCCTGTTCATCCTGAGCTTCCAGGGGTCGTGGAACGAGTTCTCGCACTTCCTCATCTCGCGGCAGAGCGCATCCCTCAACACCCTCACGACCGGTGTGGCGTCCCTCACGTCCGGCCAGCTCGGCAGCGGCAACCAGTACCCGCTGCAGCTCGCCGCCGCCGTGCTCATGTCGATCCCCGTGACCGTGGTGTTCTTCATCTTCCAGAAGCGCATCCTCTCCACGAGCGAGGGCGGCGAGAAGGGCTGACCCCGACCGCCCGCCATCCTCTGCGCGCGACGCGGGTGAAGAACTCAGGCTGGGTGGGTCCGCCGGGGCGCGGTGCAGCGCTTGACGGCGGCTGGGGCATCCTCGGAGCCTGAGTTCTTGACAGGTGCGGTCAGGGATAATGGCAGGATGACCGACGCAGCCCCCCGCCGCTCCCACCGGCTCTACGCCCTGGTGATCGGGCTCGCCCTCCTCGTGATCCTCCTCGACCAGGGCAGCAAGTGGTGGGCGGAGTCGACCCTCACGGTCGGCAAGCCCGTGCAGATCATCGGCGACCTGCTGCGCTTCCAGCTCATCTACAACCCCGGCGCCGCGTTCTCCATCGGCACGGGCTTCACGTGGATCTTCACGATCGTCGCGGCCGTGGCCGTCGTGGCCATCGCGATCTTCGCGTGGCGCGTGACGTCGCGCGCGTGGGCCGTGCTCCTGGGCCTGCTGCTCGGCGGTGCCGCGACGCACTTCGGCGACAGGATGTTCCGCCAGCCGAGCCTCGGCCAGGGCCACGTGGTCGACTTCATCGGCTACGGCAACCTGTTCATCGGCAACGTCGCGGACATCGTCATCGTCGGGTGCGGGGTCTTCGGGGTCATCCTCATGGCCCGCGGCGTGAAGTTCCGCGCCGAGCCCGAGCCGGAGCTCGCGACGCCGGAGGCCTAGCCGTGCTCACGGCGCTCGCGATCGAGGGGTACCGCTCCCTGCGCGACATCGTCGTGCCGCTCGCGCCCCTCACCGTCGTCACGGGCGCCAACGGGTCGGGCAAGTCGAGCCTCTACCGGTCGCTGCGGCTGCTCGCCGGCGCATCCCGCAACGGTGCTATCGCGGCGCTCGCGCGCGAGGGCGGCCTGCCGAGCACGCTGTGGGCCGGCCCCGAGAACGGCACGGCCGACGGGATGCCGACGCAGGGCACGCGCCGCAAGGGCCCCGTGGCCCTCCGCCTCGGCTTCGCCGGCGACGACTTCAGCTACGCCATGGACCTGGGGCTCCCGATCCCGGGCGAGACCATGTTCGGCCGCGACCCCGAGATCAAGGTCGAGGCGGTGTGGAGCGGGCCCGTGCTGCGCCCCGCGACCCTGCTCACCGAGCGGCACGGCCCGTCGGTGCGCATCCGCGACGCGGCGGGGGAGTGGCAGCGCCACGAGATCGGCCTGCGCCCCTACGACAGCATGCTGAGCGAGCTCGCCGATCCGCGCGCGGCTCCCGAGCTGCTCGCCGTGCGCGAGCAGCTGAGGTCGTGGCGCTTCTACGACGACTTCCGCACGGATGCGGCGGCCCCCGCCCGCGCCGCCCAGGTCGGCACGCGCACGCCCGTGCTCGGCGCCGACGGCGCCGACCTCGCCGCGGCACTGCAGACCGTGCGCGAGCTGGGGCCGACGGGAGCGCTCGACGCCGCGGTCGGCCGCGCGTTCCCGGGCAGCTCGGTCGCCATCGTCGACCACGACGGACTCTTCGGCCTCGAGCTGCGGCAGCCCGGGCTGCTGCGCGCCCTCTCGGCCGCCGAGCTCTCGGACGGCACGCTCCGCTACCTCCTCTGGGTCGCGGCGCTCCTGAGCCCGCGGCCGCCCGCGCTGCTCGTGCTCAACGAGCCCGAGACGAGCCTGCATCCCGACCTCATCGACCCGCTCGCGGAGCTCATCGCGGGGGCCGTCACCGACTCGCAGGTCGTGGTCGTCTCGCACGCGCCCCGGCTCATCTCGGCGCTCGAGGGCCGCGGCGCGAGCCGCATCGAGCTCGAGAAGTCGGGCGGCGAGACGCGCGTGGCGGGGCAGGGCCCGCTCGACGGCCCGCCCTGGAGCTGGCCCAAGCGCTAGCTCGGCTAGCGGGCGCGCACCTCGATCTGGGCGAGCCTCGGCGCCACCGTCTCCGCGAAGCGCTCGACGTACCCGACGGGGTCGGGGTGCGGCAGGCCGAACTGCATGTGCTCGACGCCCTCCTCCGCGAAACGCTCGGCGAGACGCAGGAAGGTGTCGGGGTCTGCCACCGGGTCCATGCGGCTGCCCTGCACCGTCTTCTCGATCGAGTCGTAGTCGCGGCCGAGCACGTCGCAGTGCTCCCGCAGCACGGCGAGCTTGTGCGCGGCGGTCTCGGGGTCGGGCACGATGAGGTTCGTCGCGTCGGCGTACTGCGCGACCATGCGCAGCGTCTTCCGCTCGCCGGATCCGCCGATGACGATGGGGGGATGCGGCCGTTGGATGGTGCTCGGCCGGCTGATCGTCTCGGCGAGCCGGTAGTGCTTCCCCTCGAACGGACCCTCGTCGTCGCTCCACATCTGCAGCGCGATCTGCAGCGCCTCCTCGAGCCGCTCGAAGCGCTCGGAGATGGGCGGGTAGGGCACCCCGAGCGCGAGGTGCTCGCGCTCGTACCACGCGGCGCCGAGGCCCAGGAAGGCCCGGCCGCCCGAGAGCACGTCGAGCGTCGTGACGATCTTGGCGAGCAGGGCGGGATGCCGGTAGGTGACGCCCGTCACGATGGTGCCGAGCTTCATGCGCTCGGTGACCCCGGCGAGGAATCCGAGGGTGGTGTAGCCCTCGAGCATGGGGTCGTGGGCGGTCTGGAAGTGCTCCATCTGGAAGTAGTGGTCCATGACGGAGAACCAGCTCGCCCCCGACTCCTCCGCCGTGCGGGCCGAGTCGCGGATGAGGCCCGCGAGCGACTGCGGCTCGCCGGGCTGGGTGAAGTCGAGGAAGTGGAATCCGAAGCGCATGCTTCCGACGTTACGCCCTCGCCGAGGGCGTCAGAGCTTCTTGTCCTCGAGGGGGTAGACGTAGTACTCGCCGTCCTTGCGCGCCCACAGGGCCCAGCTCGAGCGGCCCTTCTTCGAGAGCTCGGTAACGGGGTAGACGATGATCCCGTCGTCGAGCGGGCTGAGGTCGTGGATGTCGCGCGCCTCGGCGTTGGAGCCCACCGCGTCGGGGATGACCGCCGCCATCATCCCCTCGAAGCGCACGGTGCCGAGCGGCACGAGCTTCGCGGCCTGGGTGAGGCGGGCGAGGGTCGCCTCGTCGAGGTGGCCGCGCGTGCCGATAGCGCGCAGGTAGTAGTAGGTGCCGTCGTGCTCGCGGGTGTCGAGGATGTACGACTCGGCCGCCCCGCGCTCCTCGGCGGAGGAGTACAGCTCGTACGACTTCTTGGCGAGCTTGCCGCCCAGGAATCCGATGTACTTCTTGAAGCCCTCGGGCGCCTCGAACCGTGCGGTGAGCTCTGCGGAGGTGGTCATGGGTGTTCCTTTCAGGGGATCCAGGGGACGAGGTCGGGGAAGAGGAAGCGGGCGCCTGCGACGACGAGCAGGATGGTCGAGCCCACGGTGATGAGCACCTGCAGGGCGCTCGCGCGGGTCTTGATGCGCGCACCGCCCTCGGCGACGCGACCGACGCGCGCCGCGTGCTCCGCGGGCGAGACGGTCGCCGACGCCGAGGGGGAGCGCTCGTCGCGGTAGCGCGAGGTCTGGCGGTGCACCTTGTCGCGCGAGCGCTCGGTGACGGCGACGAGCCCGTCGAGCGCGTCGGCCGTCGCATAGCGGCCGGGGCGGCTGTAGACGAACATCCAGTCGTCGACGAGCTCGACGTCGCAGCCGCTCGTGGTGTCGAGGAGCAGCTGCATGAGGTCGGGTGTGAAGATCTCGAGGGCGTCGCGCTCGTAGCCCTCGGGGCAGTAGAGCGTGAAGGTCTTGTCGAAGTCGCCCTCGAGTGAGAGGCGCTGGCGGCCGCCCACGGCGACACCCGCACGCCGCAGGGCGCCGATGCCCTTGCCGAACAGCAGGATGTTGGGCACGGTGCGCTCGAGCGGGATCGCGACGAACGACGTGACGGCCATGTGCGGCATCGAGCTGTCCTCGGCGTAGAGGCCCTGCAGCCCGCCCGCGAGGAACGGCGCGGCGCTCGACCGGGCGTCGATGACGTCGGTGGCCACGACCTTCGAACCGGAGCGGAACAACACCCCCGGAAGGCCCGGCCCCCGCAGCTCCCGCACGTACTCGAAACCGCGCCCGATCACCGCGCGCTGCAGTTGCGCCCGCCCCCCAGTAGCCACCTTCCGACCATACCTAGTGGAGCAGCAGGAACACCACACCCGCCGCGCCGACGCCGAGCACGAGGTTCGCGAGCACGCTCAGGAGGGCGACGCGGGCCTTGCCGCCGAGCACGAGCTGGATGGTCTCGACGCCGAACGTGCTGAAGGTCGTCAGTCCGCCGCAGAAGCCCGTGAGCAGGATGAGGCGCGCATCGCCGCCCACGAGCGCGAGCACGGCGCCCCCGATCGCCGATCCGACGACGTTGACGACGAGCACGGCCCAGACCGCGCGCGTGCCGAACGCCCGCGCCACGAGGAACCGGATCACCGCGCCGAGCGCCCCCGCGGCGACGGTCACGAGCACGGCGGTCATTCCGCGGGGTCCGGGGCCGTGGGGGCGCGGCGGCCCAGGAGCAGGCCGAGCGCCGCGGCACCGAGCCCCAGGACGACGGTCAGGCCGAGGTAGGCGAGGGCGGTCATCCACGCGCCGGCCGCCGAGAGCGACACGAGCGACACCGCGAACGCTGAGAACGTCGTGAAGGTGCCCATGAGACCCGCGCCGAGGCCCGCGCGCAGCCACGAGGGCGCCGTCGCCCACACGCGCGCGACGAGCACGGCGAGGACGAAGCATCCGACGGTGTTGATGAGGAGCGTCGAGAGCGGGAACGTCGTGTCGCCGTGCGGGATCGCGGCGTCGACCGCGAGCCGCAGGCCCGCGCCCGCGGCACCCCCGACCACGACGGCCGCGAGGTCCCTGCCGAGCGTCATCGCTTCCGGGCGGCCGGCGGCATGGGGCGGCGCGCGACCGGGCGGCGCGGCTCGCCGCGGCGGTCCTGGCCGGGCAGCGGTCGCGAGCGGCGGCCGTAGATGAGCGTCGACGAGTCGAGCAGCCACGGCACGAGCGCGATGACGACGCCGTGCACGAGCGCGAGCTTGTGGCGGATGCGCCGCGCCTTGTGGTTGTGCAGGAGCGCCTCCCACCAGTGGCCCACGATGTACAGGGGCGTGTAGATCGTGACGACCTCGGAGCCGTGCTCCTCACGGCGGCGCTTGATGTACTTGATGAGCGGCATGCTGATGTCGCGGTACGGCGACTCGAGCACGTTGAGCGGGATCTTGATGTTCTGCTCGATCCAGTCCTTCTCGAGCTGCTGCGTCGCGGCCTCGTCGATCGACACGTGCACGGCCTCGATCGACTCGTGGCGCGCGGCGATCGCATAGTCGAGGGCCTTGAGCACGGGCTTCTGCATGCGGCCCACGAGCACGATCGCGTGGTCGCCCTTCGCGCCGAAGCGCGTCGTCGGGTCGGCCTCGATCTCCTTGTCGACGTCGCGGTAGTACCGGTTCACGCCGAGCATGAGGGTGAAGAGGATGGGCATGATGACGAACACGATCCACGCGCCGTGGGTGAACTTCGTCACGGTCACGATGATGAGCACGCTCGCCGTCATGAAGGCGCCCACCGCGTTGATGATGAGGCTGCGGATGATCGCGCCGCGGTCATCCTCGCCCAGCCGCAGCGCCCGCAGCCAGTGCCGCACCATGCCGATCTGGCCGAGGGTGAACGACACGAACACGCCGATGATGTAGAGCTGGATGAGCGTCGTGACGTCGGCGCGGAAGAGCACGAGCAGCACGATCGCGGTCACCGACAGGGCGATGACGCCGTTGGAGAAGATGAGGCGGTCGCCGCGCGTCGCGAGCGACTTGGGTGCGTAGTGGTCGGTCGCGAGCACCGAGCCGAGCAGGGGGAAACCGTTGAACGCCGTGTTCGCCGCGAGCAGGAGCACGGCGGCCGTGACGACCTGGATGACGAAGAACAGCACGGTGTTGTTGCCGAACGTCGACGACGCCATCTGCGCGATGAGGCTGCGCTGCGGGTTGCCGTCCTGCAGGCACGTCTCGAGGGCCTTGAGCGCCTCGTCCGTGCAGTCCACGTAGTGCACGCCCGCGATGAGGGCGATGGCGACGAGGCCCGAGAAGAGCAGGATGGCCGTGGCGCCCATGGCCATGAGGGTCTTCTGCGCGTTCTTGATCTTCGGGCGGCGGAACGCGGGAACGCCGTTCGAGATCGCCTCGACACCCGTGAGCGCCGCGCACCCGCTCGCGAAGGCGCGCAGGAGCAGCAGGATGAAGGCGGCCTTGGAGATGTCCTCCGACTGCACGACGATGTTGGCGCTCTCCGCGACGGGCGCATCGCCGAGGAACGTACGGACGAGGGCCGTGACGATCATGACCGCGATCGAGGCGATGAAGAGGTAGGTGGGGATCGCGAACGCCTTGCTCGACTCGCTCACACCGCGCAGGTTGACCGCGGCGAGGAGCACGACGAAGCCCACAGCGATCTCGACGCGGAACGGGTCGAGGAACGGCAGCGCCGAGATGATGTTGTCGACGCCCGAGGCGACAGACACGGCGACCGTGAGCACGTAGTCGACGAGCAGGGCCGACGCGACGACGAGGCCGGCCTTCTCGCCGATGTTCTTCGACGCGACCTCGTAGTCGCCGCCGCCCGACGGGTAGGCCTTGATGAGCTGGCGGTACGACAGCACGACGACGATGAGCAGGATGACGACGGAGGCCGCGACCCACGGCGCGAAGGAGAGGAACGCGAGCCCGCCGAGCAGCAGGATCATGAGCAGCTCCTGCGGCGCGTAGGCCACCGACGACAGGGGGTCGCTCGCGAAGATGGGCAGCGCGAGGTGCTTGGGCAGCAGCTGCCCCTCGAGCTTCTCGGAGGGTAGGGGATCGCCGATGATCCAGCGCTTGGGCGACCGTGCTTCGTCTGTCACGAGGGGTGAGCCTACTCCTGCCGGTCGACGCTTCAACTCCCTTGCGGTGCCTAGAATTCCCCCATGCCCGAAACCCGTCGCCGCCGTCGCTGGCCGTGGATCCTCATCGCCGCGCTCGTCGTGGTGCTCGTGCCCGTCGGGATCGTCGCGGTGCCCATCCTCACGCACCAGAACCAGGGCCTCTCTAACCAGGGTGACACGACCACCGAGTTCCCCACGACGGTCACCGCCACGGGCGACGACGGCCGCACGCGCGAGCTCACCGTCATCTCGCCCGACCCGGGCGGCGCGGTCGACACGGCAGCGCTCACCGTCGGCGAGCGCCTGGTCGTGAGCGGCACGGGCTACGACGGCTCGCGCGGCATCTACGTGGCCATCTGCGTCATCCCGGATGACCCGGCCACCAAGCCGGGGCCCTGCATCGGCGGCGTCCCGGACCAGGAGCAGGAGCAGGTCGACGCGGGAACCGTGCAGTACGCCCCCAGCAACTGGATCAACGACGACTGGGCGTGGAAGCTCTTCGGCGCCCGCAGCTACGACGACCCGCAGTCGGGAACGTTCACCGCCTACATCGAGGTGGGCGACCCGAAGGGCGACGGCGTCGACTGTGCGGCCCAGGCGTGCGGGCTCTACACGCGCAACGACCACACCGCGCTCGCCGACCGCGTGCAGGACCTGCACATCCCGGTCGCCTTCGCCGGCTGACCTACCGGCCGAGCACGCTCTTCTTGAGCGCGGCGAGGCCCGAGGTGAGCACGTCGACCATCTCGTCGGTCACCGTGCCGCCCTGGGCGACGGTCATCCTGAGCTCCGAACGCAGCTCCGACCGGAAGTCGTTGATCGCGGCCTCGGCGCGCTGCAGCTGGCTGCGGCTGCGGGCCTCCGACGCGTCGGCGCGCACGGTGCGGCCCGCCTCTCGCGCCTCGCTGCGCGCCTCGCGCGCGGCCGCGGCGAGCTCGGCCTTGAGGGTGCGCATGGCGTCGTTGACGCTCGAGCGCACCTCGTCGGCGAGCCGGCGCACCGAGTCGGTGACGTCGTTCTCGATGTCGTCGAGCTCGGGCGCGCGCGCGGCCAGCTCCGTGCGCCCGGCCTCGGTTATCGCGTAGACGGTCTTGCGGCCGTCGGCGACCTTCGTGACGAGCCCCTCCTCCTCGAGCTTGCCGAGGCGGGGGTAGATGGTGCCGGCGCTCGGGATGTAGGTGCCGCCGAACCGGTCGCCGAGCGCCTGCATGAGCTCGTAGCCGTGCATGCCCTGCTGCGACTCCGCGAGGAGGCTCAGCAGGTAGAGGCGCAGGTGGCCGTGGGCGAAGACGGGCGGCGTCATGCCGACACCTGGTGCAGCACCGAGATGCTGCCCGAGACCGTGTTGGCCTTGAACTCGACCCACTGGCGGTCGAGCGAGCCGTACTTGCTCGTGTACGAGCCGCGGATGCCGCGAATCTCGGAGTCGTCGAGCTGGATGCGGCCGCTCACGGTGTTGATCTTGTACTGCGCGGGCACGTCGGCCTCGAGGCGCGTCGTGATGCTGCCGCTCACCGTGTTGACCTGCACCTCGTCGGGCACGCCGGAGATGTCGAGGAACACATCCCCCGAGACGGTGTCGCCCGAGAACCGCATGAGCTCGCCCGCGGCCGTGATGTCGCCGCTGATCGAGTGCACGTTGATGCGGCCGTAGTGGTTGCGCACCGAGATCTCGCCGCTCACGGCGTTGAGCTGCACGTCTCCGTAGAGGCCGTCGACGATGATGTCCCCGCTCACGGTGCTGATCGAGGCATCCTCGGTGAGGCCGCTGATGAGCGCGCTCGCCGAGACGACCCCGAACTTGAGGGAGATGTCGCGCGGCACCTTGATGCTCACGTCGGCGCGGGCCGAGCCGCGGAACGACTTGAACACGTCGATGAAGTTGTCCCAGCTCCACTGCGCGTGGTCGATGGCGAGGGTGTCGCCGTCGACGCTCACGAGGAGGTCCTTGCCCGAGACCGAGTGCACCTCCACGTGCACGTGCGGCTCGTCGTGGGCGACGATGCTCACCTGGCCGGCGACGAGGCCGACCTTGAGCTTGCGGACGTTGTCGATGTCGATGACCTTCTCGTCGGCGACGAGCCACTTCTCCTGGGCCACGATGGCCTCCTTTCTCGCGTTATATCGCGTCTGGTGAGAGTCACGTTATATCGCGTCTGCGCGCGCGTCAAGCTATATCGCGAGTTCGACCCTTGACCTTGACGTCGCGTCAACCTCTAGCGTGGGCGGCATGGACTGGTCGATACAGGAGGTCGCGCGGCTCGCGAGCACGACGTCGCGCACCCTGCGGCACTACGGCGACGTGGGCCTGCTCGCCCCGAGCAGGGTCGGGGCCAACGGCTACCGCTACTACGACGGCGCCGCGCTCGTGCGGCTGCAGCGCATCCTCATGCTGCGCGACCTCGGTCTGGGCATCCCCGCCATCGCCGAGGTGCTCGACGGGCAGCGCGACGACGCCGAGGCGCTCGAGGGCCACCTGCACTGGCTGCAGGAGGAGAGGAGCAGGATCGACCGGCAGATCGAGTCGGTCCAGACGACGATCACGACGCTGAGAGGGGGTGAACAACTGATGGCAGAAGAGATGTTCAAGGGCTTCGACCACACCGAGTACAAGGATGAGGTCGAGCAGCGCTGGGGCAAGCAGGCCTACGCCGACAGCGACCGCTGGTGGCGCACGATGACCGCCGACGAGCGGGCAGCGTGGAAGAGCCGCATGGCCGAGATCGGGTTCGACTGGATCGAGGCGGCCGACCGCGGCATCGACCCCGCGGGCGACGAGGCGCAGGCCCTGGCCAAGCGCCACGCGGACTGGGTCAGCGCGATCCCCGGCACGCCGGGCTACGGCACCGGCGCTCCGGTCAAGGAGTACCTGGTGGGGCTCGGCGAGACCTACGTGAGCGACGGGCGCTTCACCGCCAACTACGGCGGCATCGAGGGGGCGACGTTCGTGCGCGACGCGTTGCGCGTCTACGCCGACCGCAACCTCTAGCGGCCGAAGCGCGTCGGGACCCTGCGGTAGCCGTCGGTCGCGACGGCCCGCAGGGTCGCGGCGATCCCCACGATCGCCGCGACCGCGAGCAGCGCGATGACGACCATCACGCCGGCACCTCGTCGAGCTCGGGCTCGACCCGCCTGGCCTCCGGAACCCGCAGGAGCGGCAGGGTCACGTTGACGAGCGGGCCGATGAGCAGGGCGAAGGCGAGGGTGCCGAGGCCGACGTTGCCGCCGAGCAGCCAGCCGATGCTCAGCACGATGACCTCGATCGAGGTGCGCACTACCCAGATGGGCCAGCCCGTGCGGCGGTGGATGCCCGTCATGAGCCCGTCGCGCGGACCGGGACCGAAGCGCGCTCCGATGTACAGCCCCGTCGCGACCGCGAGGGCGAGCAGGCCGCCGACGAGCAGCAGGATGCGCGGCACGAGGTCCGTCACCTCGGGCAGGATCCACAGGCCCACCTCGATGCTCGGGCCGATGAGCAGCACGTTCGCGACGGTGCCGATGCCGGGCTTCTGGCGGATCGGGATCCACAGCAGCAGCACCACCACCCCGATGAGGTTGGTGACGACGGCGTAGTTGAGGCCCGTGTGGAGCACGGTGCCCTGGCTGAGCACATCCCACGGCGAGATGCCGAGGGCGGCGCGGATCATCATGGAGATCGCGAAGCCGTAGAGGAAGAGTCCGACGAGCAGCTGGACCACCCGGCGCGTCATGGTCAGTGCGGGAGACATGATGCAATCCAATTCCGCAATTGGACTGGGAGCAAGATGCCAATTCGGCTATTGTGGCGGGATGAGCTCCCTTTCCGCGCGCCAATTGGCCATCCTGCTCGTCGGTTGGCGTGACAGCGGCGTGGCCTATGCGGCTCTCGCGGACCGCATCCGGCTCCTCATCCTCGACGGGCGCGTGGCCTCGGCCACACGCCTGCCCGCCGAGCGCGAGCTCGCCGCCCAGCTCGAGGTGAGCCGCACGACCGTCACGGCCGCCTACGCGGAGCTGCGCGAGGCCGGCTACCTCATGAGCGTGCGCGGCTCGGGCAGCATCGCGCAGCTGCCGTTCCGGGCGCCGACGACGCTCGAGTCGACGCCCGGCTACCTGGACTTCAGCAAGGCGACGATGCCCGCCATCCCCGGAGTGGTCGCGGCGGCCCAGGAGGCGGCGCTGCAGCTGCCCGCCTACCTCGGGGAGTCCGGATTCGACCCCGTGGGCATCCCCGTGCTGCGCGAGGCGCTCGCCGACCGCTACACGGCGCGCGGCCTGCCCACCTCGCCCGACCAGATCATGGTGACGATCGGCGCCCAGCACGCCATCGCGCTCATCGCCCGCACGATCATGGCCCGCGGCGATCGGGCCCTCATCGAGAACCCCACCTACCCCCACGCGCTCGACGCGCTCAAGGCCGCGGGCGCGCGCATCGCGCCCGTGAGCGTCACCTCCGAGGGCGGCTGGGACGAGGATGCCCTCGAGCAGGTCATCCAGCGCACGAGCCCCTCGCTCGGCTACCTCATGCCCGACAACCACAACCCCACGGGCGCCTCCATGCCCGAGGAGCTGCGCGAGCGCGTGCTCGGCCTCGCGGCGCGGGCGGGCACCACGCTCGTCGCCGACGAGACGATGGGCGAGCTGCACCTCGACGGGACGCCCGACCCGCTGCCCTTCGCGGCGCACGGCAGCGCCATCCTCATCGGCTCCGTCGGAAAGAGCGTGTGGGGCGGCGTGCGCATCGGGTGGATCCGGGCCGACCGCACAGTCATCCAGCGGCTCATCAGGGCGCGCGCCTCGGGCGACCTCGGCACGCCGTACCTCGAGCAGCTCATCGTGACCAACCTGCTGCGCGACTACGACGCGATCCTGGAGTCCCGCCGGTCGTACCTGCGCGCGGGCCGCGACCGGCTCGAGCGACTGCTCGCCGCCCGCCTGCCCGAGTGGCACGTGCCCCACGTGCGCGGCGGCATCACGGCGTGGGTCAACCTCGGGCATCCCGTGAGCTCGCAGCTCGCCATCGCGGCGCGCAACGAGGGCCTCATCATCGCCGCCGGGCCGCGCTTCGGCGTCGACGGGGCGTTCGAGCGCTTCCTGCGCATCCCGTTCTCGTACTCGGCCGACGAGACCGAGCGCGGCGTCGACGCGCTCGCCCGGGCGTGGGCCGCGGTGGGCCGCCACCCCCTCCCGGAGACGAGCGCAGACCTCGCGGCATCGGTCGTGTAACTAATCCTCCGGTAGTACGTGCCCCCGAGCGGGCACGGAGATACTGGAGCGTGCACCTTTTCTCGGTATTCAGCCTCCGCAACCGCGCGCTCATCGCCCTCGTGACCATCGTCATCGGGGTGTTCGGGGGCATCTCGCTCACGACGCTCAAGCAGGAGCTCATCCCGTCGCTGAGCCTGCCGCAGATCTTCATCATCACGAGCTACCCGGGCGCCTCGCCCGCCGTGGTCGAGAAGGATGTCTCGACCCCCATCGAGTCCGCGATCCAGGGCGTCGCCGGCCTCGACTCCACGACCGCGACCTCGAGCGCGAACGTCTCGAGCGTGACCGCCGCCTTCGAGTACGGCACGAACATCGCGACGGCCGAGCAGAAGGTGCAGCTCGCGATCAACCGCATCCAGGGCCTGCCCGACAGCGCGGACACCCAGGTGCTCACCTTCAACTTCTCCGACCTTCCGGTCATCCAGATCGCCGTGTCGAGCGACATGAACTCCGACGACCTCTCGGCGAAGCTCGAGAGCTCGACGATCGTGGAGCTCAAGAAGCTCGACGACGTGAGCGATGTGAGCCTGCTCGGCACCACGGCGCAGCGCGTCGTCATCACCCCGGACCCTGCGAAGCTCTTCGCGAACGGCCTCAGCAACCAGGCGATCCGCGACGCCCTCGACGACAACGGCGTGCTGCTGCCCGCCGGCCAGATCACCGAGGACGACAAGACCCTCACCGTGCAGGCCGGCACGCGCATCACGTCGTCCGACGAGATCGCGGCCCTCCCGCTCATCGGCGGGAGCTCCGGCTCGCTGCTCACGATCGCCGACGTCGCGACCGTCGCCGTCGTCGACGACCCCGTGACGGGCATCTCGCGCGTCAACGGCGAGCCCGCCCTCACGATCGCCATCACGAAGACGCCCGCGGGCAACACCGTCGCCGTCTCGCAGGAGGTGCGCGACCTCATCCCCGAGCTCGAGAAGGCGCTCGGCGAGAACACCAAGTTCACGCTCGCCTTCGACCAGGCGCCGTTCATCGAGGAGTCGATCAACTCCCTCGCGACCGAGGGCCTCCTGGGCCTCGTGTTCGCCGTGATCGTGATCCTGCTGTTCCTGCTCTCCGTGCGCTCGACCCTCGTGACCGCCATCTCGATCCCCGCGTCGGTGCTCATCACGTTCATCGGCATGCAGGCCGCGGGCTACACGCTCAACATCATCACCCTCGGCGCCCTCACGATCGCGATCGGACGCGTCGTCGACGACTCCATCGTCGTGATCGAGAACATCAAGCGGCACCTCACCCTCGGCGAGGAGAAGCTGCCCGCCATCCTCTCCGCGGTCAAGGAGGTCGCGGGTGCCGTCACGGCGTCGACCGCCACGACCGTCGCCGTGTTCCTGCCCATCGCGCTCGTGGGCGACATCACGGGCGAGCTGTTCCGGCCCTTCGCGCTCACGGTCACGATCGCGCTCGCCGCATCCCTCTTCGTCTCGCTCACTATCGTGCCCGTGCTCGCGTACTGGTTCCTCGGCAACAAGACCGTGCACAAGCACGAGGGCGCGGGAGACATCGACGAGAAGCCGTCGCGCCTGCAGAGGGGCTACCTGCCCGTCATCACCTGGACCCTCAAGCGGCCCGTCGCGGTCATCCTCGCGGCGATCCTGCTGCTCGGCGGCACCGTCGCGCTCGTGCCGTTCATGAAGACGAACTTCATCGGCGACAGCGGCCAGAACACGCTCACCGTGTCGCAGAAGCTCCCGCTGGGCGCCTCCCTCGAGGCGCGCGACGACGCGGCCAAGAAGGTCGAGGCCGCCCTGCTCGACGTGCCCGGTGTCGAGACCGTGCAGCTCTCCATCGGGTCGAGCGGCAGCTCGCTGCGTGCCGCCTTCACGGGCGGGGGCGCCTCCACGTTCTCGCTCACGACCGACCCCGACGTCGACCAGGTCGTACTGCAGGACGACGTGCGCGCGGCCGTGGCCAAGATCGACGGCGCGGGAGAGGTCACCCTCCAGGCCGCCGGCAGCGGGTTCGCGTCGTCGAACATCGCCGTCAACATCACCGCGACGAGCGAGAAGGAGCTGCAGGACGCCTCCGACCGCGTGCTCGCGGCCGTGAAGAAGCTCGACGTGGTCGCCGAGGCCACGAGCAACCTCTCCGCCGACCTGCCGTTCATCGCCATCACCGTCGACCGCGACAAGGCGGCCGAGGCCGGCCTGAGCGAGATCGCGGTGGGCGGCATCGTCACGGCGGCGATGAACCCGAGCGCCGTCGGATCCGTCGTCATCGACGAGAAGACGCTCTCGATCTACATCACCAACGACAGCGCCCCCACCACGATCCAGGAGCTCAAGGACTTCACGATCCCGACCGCGACCGGCCCCCAGCCGCTCTCGAACATCGCGACCGTGGAGCAGCAGAACGGACCCGCGAGCATCACGACCATCAAGGGCACGCGCTCCGCGACGGTCACGGTCACGCCCGGCAGCGACAACGTCGGCACGGCGTCGCTCGAGGTGCAGCAGGCGGTCGACAAGGCCGACCTGCCCGCGGGCGCGACGGCCTCGCTCGGCGGCGTCACCGCGCAGCAGGGCGACGCGTTCTCGCAGCTCGGCCTCGCGCTTCTCGTGGCGATCCTCATCGTGTACGTCGTGATGGTCGCGACGTTCAAGAGCCTGCGCCAGCCGCTGCTGCTGCTCGTCTCGGTGCCGTTCGCCGCGACCGGCGCCATCGCGCTGCAGGTGATCTCGGGCATCCCGCTCGGCGTCGCCTCGCTCATCGGCGTGCTCATGCTCATCGGCATCGTGGTCACGAACGCGATCGTGCTCGTCGACCTCATCAACCAGTACCGGGCGGGCGGGATGCCCGTGAAGGACGCGATCGTGCACGGCGCCTCGCGGCGACTGCGGCCCATCCTCATGACGGCGACGGCGACGATCTTCGCGCTCCTGCCGCTCGGCATCGGGCTCACGGGGCACGGCGGCTTCATCTCGCAGCCGCTCGCCATCATCGTCATCGGCGGGCTCGTGTCGTCCACGCTGCTCACGCTCGTGGTGCTGCCCGTGCTCTACTACCTCGTCGAGGGCGCCAAGGAGCGCCGGGAGGCCAAGCGCGCGGCGGTCGTGGGCTAGAGCGCGAGCTCCATGCACACGCTCGAGGCCGAGCCGACGTACTCGCCGAAGGCGGGGATGCGCCGATAGCCGCGCCGCTCGTAGAGGGCGAGCGCGGCGTCGGAGCGGTCGCCGGTCTCGAGCCGGATGATCCGCACGCCCGCCGAGCGCGCGTGGGCGTCGAGCGCGTCGAGCAGGGCGCCTGCAAGGCCCTGGCCGCGGGCATCCTCGCTCACGAACATGCGCTTGAGCTCGGCGTAGCCGTCGTGCTCCACGAGGGCCGCCATGCCGAGCGCCCGCCCGTCGGTGCGGGCCACGAAGACCGTGACCCCCGGCTTCTCGAGGGCCTCGAGCGGCAGGATGAAGTTCTCCTCGGCCGGGTACAGCGCCTCGGCGAACTGCTCGCCCGCGCGCAGCAGCTCGGCGATGCCGGGCTCTCGTGGGGACTCGATAGCGATACTCACGCGACCATTCTCTAGTGCAAACGTCGCAGATCGACTAACGTAGGAAGGTCGGCTCAAGACAGTGGGTTCTCCCACAAGGGGTTTGTAAGTCTTGCGGGCCGTTGTGTTTGCTCCAAACACATCACACGAATGTATGTGACGGCCTCGGTCAAAGACTGCCCGGGTTCCAGTAGTGCGTGTACCAGGCGCCTACCTTCATGCGCTCTGTGCATTTCATCGAATACAGAGACCCCGGAAAGCATCATGCCCAACTTCAGCAAGAAGTCCTACAAGTCCGCCGCGCCCAAGGGCGCGCAGCGCGAGGGCCACCGCGGCTACCGCGCTGACGCCGCCGCGGCAGCCCCCAAGAAGCGCTGGACCGCGGACGACCGCGCCGCGCGCACGGGCGACCGTCCCGCCCGCGGCGACGACCGCCGCCCCGACTGGACCCCGCGCGAGGCGAAGCCCGCCCGTGCGGAGCGTCCCGCGTACGGCGACCGCCGTCCCGAGCGTCCGAGCTACGGCGACCGCCCGGCGTACAACGACCGCCCGGCCCGTCCGTCCTACGGCGACCGCGCCGAGCGCCCGGCCCGTCCCGCGTACGGCGACCGCCCGGAGCGTCCCGCGCGTCCCGCCTACGGGGAGCGCACCGAGCGCCCCGCGTACGGCCAGCGCACCGAGCGTCCCTCCTACGGCGACCGCACCGAGCGTCCCCGCTACGAGCGCGCCGAGCGTCCGGCGCGCGACGACCGCCCGGGCCGCGAGGACCGTCCGCGCTACGAGCGCCCGGAGCGTCCCGCCCGCTCGTTCGACCGTGACGACCGCGCCCCGCGCAGCTACGACCGCGCGGAGCGCCCGGCGCGCGAGGACCGCCCCCGCTACGAGCGCCCCGAGCGCCCGGCACGCTCGTTCGACCGTGACGACCGCGCCCCGCGCAGCTACGACCGCGCCCCCCGCCGCGACTTCGACGAGCGCCCCCCGCGCCGCGAGAGCGACTACTACACGCGCGCCACGACGAGCGGACCCGTCGAGGATGTCGTGCTCGAGAAGCTCGAGGCGTCGATGACGACCGCGGGCGACGTCGAGGGCGTGACGTTCGCCGACCTCGGCCTCGGTGGCAACATCGTGCGCCAGCTCGGCGAGATGGGAGCGGCCGCGCCGTTCCCGATCCAGGCGGCGACGATCCCCGACGTGCTTGCGGGCAAGGACGTGCTCGGCCGCGGCAAGACCGGCTCCGGCAAGACGATCGCCTTCGGCGCTCCCCTCGTCGAGCGCCTCATGGAGAACAACGGCGGCAAGGACCGCAAGATGGGCCGCGCGCCGCGCGCGCTCATCCTCGCCCCCACCCGCGAGCTCGCGCAGCAGATCGACCGCACGGTGCAGCCCATCGCGCGCTCGGTCGGCCTGTTCACGACGACCATCGTGGGCGGCGTGCCGCAGTACAAGCAGGTCTCCGCGCTGCAGCGCGGCGTCGACATCATCATCGCCACGCCCGGCCGCGTCGAGGACCTCGTGGAGCAGGGTCGCCTCGACCTCTCCAACGTCTTCGTCACGGTGCTCGACGAGGCCGACCACATGTGCGACCTCGGGTTCCTCGAGCCCGTGCAGCGCATCCTGCACGAGACGAAGCCCGGCGGCCAGAAGCTGCTGTTCTCCGCGACCCTCGACAAGGGCGTCGCGACGCTCGTCAACGAGTTCCTCGTCGAGCCGGCGGTGCACGAGGTCGCCGGTGAAGACCAGGCTTCCTCGACGATCGATCACCGCGTGCTGCTCATCGAGCAGCGCGACAAGCGCGCCATCATCGAGCAGCTCGCGTCGGGCGAGGGCAAGACCCTCGTCTTCACCCGCACGCGCGCGTTCGCCGAGGAGATGAGCGACTACCTGGAGGACGCGGGCATCCCCGCCACGAGCCTGCACGGCGACCTCAACCAGTCGCGCCGCACGCGCAACCTCTCGCTGCTCACGACCGGCCGGGTCAACGTGCTCGTCGCGACGGACGTCGCGGCACGCGGCATCCACGTCGACGACATCTCGCTCGTCATCCAGGCCGACGCGCCCGAGGAGTACAAGACCTACCTGCACCGCGCCGGCCGCACCGGCCGCGCCGGCAAGAAGGGCACGGTCGTGACCCTCATCAACCGCAACCGCCACCGCAAGATGGACGAGCTGCTGGGCCGCGCCGAGATCGACGCCACGCGCGAGCACGTCGCCCCGGGTGACGCCGTGCTCGACGAGCTCGCCGCGCTGTAGGTCGCACCGAAGGCGCCCGGTCCCTGGGGGGCGGGCGCCTTCGTCGTGTCCGGCCTCGTTAGGAGTGCCGAGAAGCCGGTTGTGACGGTGCCCTCCCGGCCCTCCGTCACAACTGGCTTATCGAGGCCGCCGCGGGCCTAGCGGCGGTGACCGCGCCCGACCCGGCAGAATTGCTCGGGTGAACGGGCGGCGGGCGGTGACGGCGGCGGCGCTCGCCGCGTACACGGCGTTCGTGCTCGTCGTGACCCTGAGCCCGAGGATGCCCGGCACGGGCTTCGTCGGACGCCTCGTGAACGGCGTGCTCGACTGGTTCCACGAGCGCGGCCTCCTGCTGCCGGTGGACTACTCCGTCGTCGAGTTCACCGCCAACATCGGCATGTTCGTGCCGCTGGGAGTGCTCGTGCTCCTCCTGCGCCGCAGCTGGTGGCTGCTGCTCGTCGGGCCCGCGTTCTCGGGCTTCATCGAGGTGTTCCAGGCGACGTTCCTGCCGACGCGCGTGGGGGAGTGGCGCGACATCCTCTCGAACTCCCTCGGGTTCGTGCTGGGCGCGGCGGTCGTCGCCCTGCGGGGAAGGCGCCGCACCGAGAGTCTCGGCAAAAGGTTGATCCCGGACGAGTAGTCGACGTAGTGTCGGACGTGACCCCCGAAGGGGGTACACCCGACGCACCCTGCTCTTCCACAAGGAGAACACCCGTCATGGCACGTCCTGCACCCTTCGTCGCATCCGTAGCCCTCCTCACCCTCGCACTCTCGTCGATCGGCATCTCGTCAGCCTCTGCGGCCGACCCCGTGACTATCGACATCGTGTCGGTCAACGACTTCCACGGCCGCCTCGAGGCCGGCGCACCGCCGTCTGCCTCGGCACCCACGTCGCCCGCCGGGGCCGCGGTGCTCGCGGGCATGGTGAACTCCTACCGCGCGGCGAACCCCAACACCGCGTTCGTCGCGGCGGGCGACCTCATCGGCGCGTCGACGTTCACGTCGTTCATCCAGCAGGACCAGCCCACCATCGACGCGTTCAACGCCATGGGCCTCGACGCGAGCTCGTTCGGCAACCACGAGTTCGACCAGGGCCGCGAGGATGTCGACGGCCGCATCCTGCCCGCGGCGAACTGGGACTACCTCGCCGCCAACCTCTACGAGAAGGGCACGCAGACCCCGGCGTTCCAGGAGTACTCGCTCGAGCAGTACGGCGACATCACCGTGGGCTTCGTGGGCGCCGTGACCAACGAGCTGCCGAGCCTCGTGAGCCCCGCGGGCATCGCGACCCTCGACGTGGGCGACGTCGTGCCCGCGGTCAACCGCGTCGCCGACCAGCTGAGCGACGGCGACCCGGCCAACGGCGAGGCGGATGTCGTCGTGCTCCTCGTGCACGAGGGCGCGGCCGCGCCGACCCTCGAGGCCGCGACCGACGGCTCCCGCTTCGGGCAGATCGTGAACGGCGCCGACGCGAACGTCGACGCGATCATCTCCGGCCACACGCACCTCGCCTACGACTTCGACATCCCGATCGCGGGCACCGACCGCACGCGCCCGGTGTTCTCGTCCGGGCAGTACGGCGAGCGCTACGGCCACCTCGCGGTCTCCGTCGACCCCGCCACGAAGCAGATCGTGAGCATCGGCGCAGAGATCAAAGACCTCTACGGCGCCTTCGCGCCCGACCCCGCCGTCGCACAGATCGTCGCCGACGCGGTCGCCGTCGCCAAGGTCAAGGGCTCGGTCGCGGTCGGCAGCATCACGGGCGACATCAACCGCGCGGTGGCCTCGGGCGGCGGCGAGAACCGCGGCGGCGAGTCGACGCTCGGCAACTTCGTCGCCGACGTGCAGCTGTGGTCGACCACCGACAAGGGCGCGCAGATCGCGTTCATGAACCCGGGCGGGCTGCGCAGCGACCTCAAGTACGCGGCGAGCCCCACGACACCGGGCGACGGCACGGGGGTCGTGACCTACCAGGAGGCGGCGGGGGTGCAGCCGTTCGCGAACACGCTCGTCACGACGCAGCTCACGGGAGACCTCATCAAGCAGGCGCTCGAGCAGCAGTGGCAGCCCGCGGGCGCGAGCCGGCCCATCCTGCACCTCGGCGTCTCGCAGGGCTTCGAGTACACCTACGACCCGACGCGCGACGCGGGCGACCGCATCACGTCGATGACCCTGGACGGTGAGCCGATCGCGGCCGACACGGTCTACACGGTCACGGTCAACTCGTTCCTCGCTGCGGGCGGCGACAACTTCCCCGCCTTCGCGCAGGGTGCGAACGCCGCCGACTCGGGCAAGGTCGACCTGCAGAGCATGGTCGACTACTTCGTGGCGAACCCCGTCGCGAGCCCCGACTACGTGCAGCGCGCCGTCGGCGTGACGGTGTCGGCGCCCGATGCCGACGGGTACGGCGTGGGCGACCAGGTGACCCTCACGTTCTCGTCGCTCCTGATGAGCAACGACGGTCCGCGCACGGGCACGGTCGTCGTGACCGCCGACGGTCAGGAGCTCGGCTCCGCGCCCATCGACCCAGCGATCGTCGACACGACGGACGAGGTCGGCCGGGCATCCGTGACCATCACGATCCCCGCGTCGACGACAGGATCGCTCCTGCTCACCGCGACCGTGCCCGAGACCGGCACGTCCGTCGACGTGACGCTCCCGCTCGCGCTCGCCAACGTCGAGGCTCCCGTGATCACGGGCCAGGCCCTCGTCGGCCGCACGCTGCGGGTCTCCGACGGCACGTGGTCCGTCGACGACCCGACCCTCAGCTACGCGTGGCTTCGTGACGGGGCCGTCGTCGAGGGCGCCACGACGAACAGCTACCGCGTGACGTCCGCCGACATCGGCGCGACGATCTCGGCGGTCGTGACCGCGTCGAAGGACGGCTTCGGCTCCGCCTCGGCCACCGCCGAGGGCGTCGCGATCGCCAAGGTGGCCTCGGTGACCGTGGGCTACCCGCACAAGTTCATCGTCAAGTCCGGCCAGAGCGTGACGTACACGGTCATCGTGGCGGGCGGCCGCGGGGTGGTCCCGTCCGGCACGGTGCAGGTCTTCGACGGGTCGAAGGTCGTCGCGACGATCACGCTCGGCGCCGACGGGCGGGGGACGGCGACGATCGCGGGCCTCGGCAGGGGCATCCACATCCTCAAGCCCGTGTACTCGGGCAACCAGCAGCTCACGTCCTCCACAGGGCTGCCGGTGCCGCTCTACGTGAGGTAGTCGGAGCCGGGGGTCAGGGGCCGAAAGTAGAGTAGGCCCGTGACCCCCGCCCCCGCTGCTGCTGAAAAGCTCAGCGTGCTCGAGAAGACGTTCGGGTACTCGGCGTTCCGCGGGCAGCAGGCCGACATCATCCAGACCGTCATCGACGGCGGGGATGCGCTCGTGCTCATGCCCACGGGCGGCGGCAAGTCGCTGTGCTACCAGATCCCCGCGCTCGTGCGCGAGGGCACGGGGGTGGTCATCTCGCCGCTCATCGCCCTCATGCAAGACCAGGTCGACGCCCTCTCGGCGGTGGGCGTGCGTGCGGCGTTCCTCAACTCCACGCAGACGCCCGACGAGCGGCGGCTCGTCGAGCAGCAGTTCGTCGCGGGCGAGCTCGACCTGCTCTACCTCGCGCCCGAGCGCCTGCGGTCCGCCTCCGACCTCCTCGATCGCGGCTCCATCGCGCTCTTCGCCATCGACGAGGCGCACTGCGTGTCGCAGTGGGGCCACGACTTCCGGCCCGAGTACCTGCAGCTCTCGGTGCTCCACGAGCGCTGGCCGAGCATCCCGCGCATCGCGCTCACGGCCACCGCCACCGAGCAGACCCGGCGCGAGATCGCCCAGCGCCTCGACCTCACGGGCGCGAGCCAGTTCGTGTCGAGCTTCGACAGGCCCAACATCCAGTACCGCATCGAGTCGAAGGCGCAGCCGCTCCAGCAGCTGCTCTCGCTCCTGCGCACCGAGCACGCGGGCGACGCGGGAATCGTCTACTGCCTCTCGCGCGCGTCGGTGGAGAAGACCGCGGAGTTCCTGCGCGACAACGGCATCCCGGCCCTCCCGTACCACGCGGGCCTCGACACGGCGGTGCGGGCCTCGAACCAGAGCCGCTTCCTCCGGGAGGACGGCATGGTCATGGTGGCGACCATCGCCTTCGGCATGGGCATCGACAAGCCCGACGTCCGCTTCGTCGCCCACCTCGACCTGCCCAAGAGCGTCGAGGGCTACTACCAGGAGACGGGCCGTGCGGGCCGCGACGGGCTGCCGTCGACGGCCTGGCTCGCCTACGGCCTGCAAGACGTGGTGCAGCAGCGCCGCATGATCGACCAGTCCGAGGGCGACCTCGCGCACCGGCGCCGCATGGGCGCCCACCTCGACGCCATGCTCGCGCTGTGCGAGACGGTCGAGTGCCGCCGCGTGCAGCTGCTGGGCTACTTCGGCCAGCCCTCGGAGGCGTGCGGAAACTGCGACACGTGCCTCGCCCCGCCCGAGACGTGGGACGGCACCATCCCCGCGCAGAAGCTGCTCTCCACGATCGTGCGGCTCAAGCGCGAGCGCAACCAGAGCTACGGCGCGGGCCACGTCATCGACATCCTGCTGGGCAAGCAGACCCCCCGCGTCACGCAGTACGGCCACGACTCCCTCGCGACGTGGGGCATCGGGCAGGATGTCGCGGAGTCCGAGTGGCGCGGGGTCGTGCGCCAGCTGCTCGCCCAGGGGCTGCTCGCCGTCGAGGGGGAGTACGGCATCCTCGTGATCACCGACGCGTCGGCGTCCGTGCTCTCGGGCGGCCGCAAGGTCATGCTGCGCCGCGAGGCGCCCAAGCGCTCGAAGGCCGCGAAGCGCGCGGTCGCGGCCGAGCTGCCCGAGGTCGCACTGCCGCTGTTCGAGGCGCTGCGCGCGTGGCGCGCCGCCGAGGCGCAGTCGCAGGGCGTGCCGGCCTACATCGTGTTCGGCGACGCGACCCTGCGGGGCATCGCCGTCACCAAGCCCGCCTCCCTCGAGGAGCTCGGCGGCATCACGGGCATCGGCGAGAAGAAGCTCGAGCAGTACGGCGACGCGCTCCTGGGAGTCGTGGCCTCCGCCGCGTAGTTACGCGGTTCCCCTACCTGCGGTGCGCGGCTGGCGCACCTACGCTGGCGCCGTGAACCGTCGAATCCTCGTGTTGGCAGCCGCAGTGCTGGTGCTCACCGGCTGCGCGGGCACGCCCGGGGCCACGGCCACCACGCACCCGCCCACGGCCAAGCCCTCGGCGACCGCGACGAAGACCACGACCCCGACACCCACGCCGACGGTGCCGGCGAAGATCGCGCTCGCGTCGATCTCGGCGACCACCGACGGCCTCACGCTCGTCGGCGCCGACGGGTCGACGCTCGCCTTCCTCGACTACTTCCAGCCGCGCGACGCCGCGATCGCGGCCCTCACCGACGCGCTCGGGTTCGCGCCCACGCAGATCGCCAAGGACGGCACCCCGAACTCCGACAACCTGCCCAGCAACTACCTCGACTTTGAGGGGCTGCGTGTGCTGAACCCGGCGATGGACGGCACGGCGGGCTGGCAGTTCCGCATCGGGATCTACACCGCGAGCGTGCGCGGCATCCCCGTGTCCACGGTCGACGGCCTCCAGGTCGGGGCGGATGCCCCGACCCTCGAGTCCGCGTACGCGGCGTACGCGCGGCGCATCGGGAGCAGGCTCCTCATCGCCATCCCGGGCGGCTCGGGATACACGGCCTCGCTCTTCGCCGACGACCCCGCGGGCACGATCACGAGCATCCTGGTCCCGGCGGGCGGCTGAGCCGGTCGTAGACTGCACCGGGTGAGCCCCACCCCCCGCACCAACCGCGGCCCCGCCGCCGCAGCCGAGAACCGCGCGGCGATCATCAAGGCGGCCGGCGAGGTGTTCGCCGAGCAGGGTCTGAACGCGCCGCTCAACGCGATCGCGAAGCGCGCGGGCGTGGGGCAGGGCAGCCTGTACCGCAACTTCCCGACGCGGCAGTCGCTCGCGTTCGTCGCGTTCGCGGACAACCTCGCGGCGATCGAGGAGGTCGTCGCGCGCGGCGGCACCCTCGCCGACGTGCTCACGATGGTGTCGGAGCAGGCGGCGGCGTCGGCGGCGTTCATCGAGCTCATCGCCCAGCACCCGGGCGACCCGCACGCGGAGCAGCTCGGGGCGAGCCTCGCCGGCATCATCGACGCCACGATCGAGGAGGGCCGCGCGTCGGGCACCGTGCCCGCGGGGTTCACGGCCGCCGACGTGATCGTCGCCATCCAGCTCGTCGCGGGCGGCGCCTCCGTGGCCCTCGCCCGGGATCGGGAGGCGCTCGTGCGCCGGGGGTGGGAGCTCATGGGCATCCGCCTGGGCTGAGCCCGCGCGGCCTCCGCGGCCCCTCTCCGCAACTGCCGCGAGGATGCCCGGCGCAGGGCGCCGTGCCATACTGTTCACCAACCGGACAACGGTGTCCGCATAACCCGAAGGAGTTGCAATGCAGATCGCCGACAAGGTCTTCGTCGTCACCGGCGGAGGCAACGGCATGGGCCGCGAGGTCGTTCTCCAGCTGCTCGCGCGCGGCGCGCGCGTGGCCGCCGTCGACCTCAACGAGGCGGGGCTCGCCGAGACCGTCGCGCTCGCGAAGGCCGCGGAGGGCCGGCTCACGACGCACGCCCTCAACGTGGGCGACCGCGCGGCGGTGCTCGCGCTGCCCGATGCCGTCATCGCCGCCCACGGACAGGTCGACGGCCTGTTCAACGTCGCGGGCATCATCCAGCCCTTCGTGAAGATCGGCGAGCTCGACTTCGACGTCATCGAGCGCGTGCTCACCGTCAACTTCTGGGGCGTCGTCAACATGTCGAAGGCGTTCCTGCCGCACCTCCTCGCGCGCCCCGCGTCGGCGCTCCTCAACGTCTCGAGCATGGGCGGGTTCCTGCCCGTCCCGGGCCAGGCCGCGTACGGCGCGAGCAAGGCGGCCGTCAAGCTCTTCACCGAGGCGCTCTACGCCGAGAGCCAGGGCACGCCCCTCGCCGTGACGGTCATCTTCCCGGGCGGCGTCGGCACCAACATCACCGCGAACTCGGGAGTCGACGCGTCCAAGCTCGAGGCCGCAGCCGCGTCGGGCGGCAAGGCGCCCAAGACCACGACACCGCAGGATGCCGGGCGCCAGATCATCGACGCCATGGAGCGGGGTGCGTTCCGCGCCACGATCGGCGCCGATGCGCGGTTCATGGACCGCTTCGCGCGCCTCTCCCCGCGTCGCGCGACCCTGCTCATCGCGAACCAGATGAAGTCCCTCCTGGGCTGAGCAACGCGCGATCGTTCGCGCGTTGCGCGGTCGCACGGGGCGACCGCGCAACGCAGGAGCGGTAGCGCAACCCCACAAGTCGGGGAATGCTGGTTTGGATACTTCCGCCAAAGAGTGCCGCACGGGCATCCGGGCGCATTGCAGGCTCCCTACGCACTGTTTCGCGGCCCGCGACAGCGGACGTACCGTGAAACCATGAGCCAGACCCTCGACCGCACAGCCAAGACCCCCGCCACCCAGGCGCCCGCCCCCGTCGTCGACGTGGCCGCGCTGGGCGAGCAGCTCATGGGCACGTGGCGCGACATCCGCCGCACGTCGCGCGCGCTCGCGGCCCGCCCCGAGATCAAGCGCGTCGAGGGCCAGTCGCTCGACGAGCACCGCAAGCGCGTCATGGAGCAGCTGCACCTGCTCGTCGAGGAGGGGGCCGTGCACCGCGCGTTCCCCAAGTCGGTCGGCGGCGAGGAGAACCACGGAGGCAACATCGCGGGCTTCGAGGAGCTCGTGCTCGCCGATCCCTCGCTGCAGATCAAGTCGGGAGTGCAGTGGGGCCTCTTCGGGGCCGCGGTCATGCACCTCGGCACCGAGCGGCACCACAAGCAGTTCCTGCCCGGGATCATGGACCTGAGCATCCCCGGCGCCTTCGCGATGACCGAGACGGGGCACGGCTCCGACGTGTCGGCGATCGGCACGACCGCGACCTACAACGTGGACGCCCAGGAGTTCGTGCTCAACACCCCGTTCCGCGCCGCGTGGAAGGACTACCTCGGCAACGCGGCGGTCGACGGCCGCGCGGCCGTCGTGTTCGCGCAGCTCATCACCCAGGGCGTCAACCACGGCGTGCACGCCTTCTACGTGCCCATCCGCGACGACGACGGCTTCCTCCCCGGCATCGGCGGCGAGGATGACGGGCTCAAGGGCGGCCTCAACGGAATCGACAACGGCCGCCTGCACTTCACCGACGTGCGCGTGCCGCGCCTCAACCTGCTCAACCGCTACGGCGACGTGGCCGAGGACGGCACGTACAGCTCGCCCATCGAGAGCCCCGGTCGCCGCTTCTTCACGATGCTCGGCACCCTCGTGCAGGGCCGGGTGTCCCTCGACGGCGCCGCGACGGTGGTGAGCAAGCTCGCCCTCACGATCGCCCTCTCGTACGGCTCGCAGCGGCGGCAGTTCACCGCCGCGAGCGAGACGGAGGAGGAGGTCATCCTCGACTACCAGCGCCACCAGCGCCGCCTGCTGCCGCGCCTCGCGCAGACCTATGCGATGTCGTTCGCGCACGAGGTGTTCCTCGCCAAGTTCGACGACGTGTTCAGCGGCGCCCACGACACCGACGACGACCGCCAGGACCTCGAGACGCTCGCGGCGGCGCTCAAGCCGCTGAGCACCTGGGCCGCCCTCGACATCCTGCAGGAGGCGCGCGAGGCGTGCGGCGGCGCGGGATTCCTCGTGGAGAACCGCTTCACGTCGCTGCGCGCCGACATGGACATCTACGCGACGTTCGAGGGCGACAACAACGTGCTGCTGCAGCTCGTCGCCAAGCGCCTGCTCACCGACTACAGCCGCAAGTTCGCGCACGCCGACGCGGGTGCCATGCGCCAGTACGTCGCGGAGCAGGTGAACGAGGCCGCGATCAACCGCACGGGCCTGCGCCGCCTCGCCCAGAGCGTCGTCGACTTCGGCTCCACCGCGCGCTCCGTGGGCTACGTGCGCGACACCGACTCGCAGCGCCAGCTGCTCACCGACCGCGTGCAGACGATGGTCGCCGAGATCGCCGGCCGCCTGCGCAACGCCACCAAGCTCCCCAAGATGGAGGCGGCGCAGCTGTTCAACAGCAACCAGAACGCCCTCATCGAGGCGGCGCGCGCCCACGGCGAGCTGCTGCAGTGGGAGGCGTTCACGGAGGGCGTCGAAGCTGTCGAGGATGAGGGCACGCGCCAGGTGCTCACGTGGCTGCGCGACCTGTTCGGACTCGGCCTCATCGAGAAGAACGCGGCCTGGTACCTCATCCACGGGCGCATCTCGACGCAGCGCGCGCAGGCGATCACGTCGTACATCGACGACCGGCTGCTGCCGCGCCTGCGCGAGCACGCCCTGCCGCTCGTCGCCGCGTTCGAGTTCGCACCCGAGCACATCGGGGCGCCCATCGCGCTCGGCAAGGAGAAGGAGCGCCAGGACGAGGCGATGGCCTACTACCGGAACCTGCGCGAGTCGGGCACCGCCCCGCTCGACGAGAAGCAGCAGAAGAAGTCGATCAAGTAGCCTTGACCGAGTGATCAAGTTCCTCGCGCGGGCGTTCCTCGCACCGCTCGCGAGGCTGGTGTTCCGCCCGCGCATCCTCGGCAGGCAGAACGTGCCGCGCACGGGAGCCGTGCTCATCGCGAGCAACCACCTGTCGTTCATCGACTCGGTCGTGATCACGCTCGTCGCCCCGCGCTCGGTGTCGTTCCTCGCGAAGTCGGAGTACTTCACGGGCAAGGGCTTCAAGGGCCTCGTGTCGCGGCTCTTCTTCACGGGAATCGGCGCGATCGCCGTCGAGCGCTCCGCGGGGCAGGCTGCGCAGGATGCGCTCAACTCGGGCCTCGCGGTGCTGCAGCGCGGCGATGCCTTCGCCATCTACCCCGAGGGCACGCGCTCGCGCGACGGACGGCTCTACCGCGGCCGCACGGGCGTGGCGTGGCTCGCGCTCACGTCGGGCGCGACGGTCATCCCCGTCGCCCTCACGGGCACCGAGAACATCCAGCCGCCCGGCTCCAACCGGCTGCGGCTCGCGAAGGTGACCGTCGAGTTCGGGGCGCCCCTGCCGGTCGAGGGCTCAGCCGACTCGGGCCGCGACCGCCGCAACGTCACCGACGACATCATGGAGGCCATCCAGAGGATGAGCGGCCAGGAGTTCGCCGACGAGTACAACGAGCCGCCCGCCGCGACCGCGGCCGGCCGCGCCCGTCGCAAGCTGCGCCAGCGCGTGCGCCGACTGTTCCGCCGCGACGGGCGGCACTAGGCCGCGCGCCTCACGCCTCGAGGTGCTCCTCGCGCCGCCCGGAGCCGCCCAGGCGGAGGGTCGCGAGAAGGCCGAGCACGAGGAATCCCGCCGCCGAGAATGCGGCGTTCCGAGTCGCGTCGCTGAAGGCGGCGCGCGCGTCGTCCGCGATCTCGGGCGACTTCTCGTCGAGCCCCGGTATCGCCGTGCCCGAGGAGTCGACGACCGCATCCACCACCTGCTCCTGCGCCGAGGCCGGGATGGTTCCGCGCTCGTCGAGGCGGGCGGCGAGCCCGGCGCCCAACGACGTGAAGAGCACGGTGCCGAGGATGGCGATGCCGAGTGCCGATCCCACCTGGCGCGAGGTGCTCTGGGTGCCGGAGCCCTGCCCGCTCTGCTCGAGGGGCACGTCCTTGAGCACGACCCCGGTGAGCTGAGCCGTGGCGCACCCCACGCCGAAGCCGTAGACGAACAGACCGGGCACGATCTGCCACCACTGCGCACCGGGGTGGATGGCGAGCGCGACGAGCACGAGGCCCGCGATCTCCGCGAGGATGCCCACGCGCACGATCAGCACGGGCGCCAGCCGGTTGCCGAGCGCGCCGGCGAATCCGCTGGCCACGAACGATCCGATGGCGAGGGCGAGGATGACGAGGCCCGTCTGCAGCGCGTCGTATCCGAGCACGTTCTGCAGCCAGAGCGGCAGGGAGAGGATGATGCCGAACTCGCCGAGCGAGACGATGAGCGCGGCGATGTTGCCGTTGCGGAAGGAGGGGATGCGCAGCAGGCCGAAGGCGAGCATGGTCGGGCGGCCCAGCCGCTCGCGTCGCAGACCCCACAACACGAAACCGACGAGGGCGAGGAGCGTCACCGCGAAGACGAACGGTATCGGCGAGATGTCGAGGGTCCAGAAGTCGGGCGGACTGTCGCTGGACCACCAGCCGTAGCTGCGGCCCTCGATGAGGCCGAACACGAGCGAGCCGAAGAGCACCACCGAGAGCAGGGCCCCCACGACGTCGATGCGGGTCGGCGCGCCGGCCTCCCGCGACTCGGAGACGAAGATCAGCACGCCCACCACGATGACGATGCCGAGCGGCACGTTGATGCCGAAGGCCCACCGCCAGGAGTAGTAGGTGGTGAGCCACCCGCCCAAGAGCGGGCCGACGGCCGCCATGCCGCCGATCGTCGAACCCCAGACCGCGAAAGCTATCGCCCGCTCCCTGCCCAGGAACGTGGAGTTGATGATCGAGAGCGACGCGGGCAGGATCATGGCACCACCGACGCCCTGCAGGGTGCGCGCAGCGATGAGCAGGCCGCCGTCGAGCGAGAGCGCCGCGAATATCGACGCGCCTGCGAAGATCACCACCCCGATGAGCATCAGGCGTCGGCGACCGAACCGGTCGGCGAGGGTGCCGAAGACCAGCAGCAGTGCCGCGAAGACGAGGGTGTAGGTCTCCTGCACCCACTGCACCTGCGTGGAGCTGATGTCGAGATCCTCCACCACCCTGGGGATGGCGACGTTGACGATCGTCGAATCGACGATGATGAGCGCGACGGCGACGCTGATGAAGACGAGGCCGATCCAGCGCCGGCGGGGGCTGCTCATGCCGACGCCGCCCGCACCCGGGCGATCGCGGTCGCCAGCAGCACGGCGGCGGCGGCCGCGATGGCGGCGATTCCGGCGGGAACGGAGATGAGCTCACCCGTGAGCCTGCCGACGGCCACCCAGGCCAGGCCCCAGCTCAAGGCGAGCGCCGGCGCGATCCTGCCCCTGCCTCGCACGGCCAGGAGCACGCCCACGAGGGCCGCCACGGCCAGTACGGCCACGGCCCAGATGTCGGCACTCAGGCCGAAGCCCGTGAACCCTGCCGCCACGAGCACGGCCGTCGCGTTGGCGGCGGTGGCGATGCTCACCCAGCCGAGGTAGAGACCGAGGGTGCCGTCGGTGATGACCGCGTCGACCGCGCCGCTCGGTGGGAATGCCCGGCACAACAGGAACAGGCGCACGAGCACGGCGAGCAGTGCGACGATCACGGGGAGGCTCAGCCAGAGCTGGTCGAACTGCACGCTCAGGATCCACGCCGCGTTCAGGAGGAGTGACGCGGCGACCCAGTAGCCCAGCCGGCGGTGCCGATCGGCCTCCGACTGCTTGGGTAGCAGCTGCCATACGGCGTAGGCCACCAGGCCGAGGTAGATGACGCTCCAGATGGAGAAGGCGGGGACATCCGGGGCTATCGGGGTGGATGTCGCGCTCAGGGCGCCGCCCGAGGCCTCTTGGATGGGGGTCCCGCCCGCGGCGCCCGACCCGACGAACGAGCCGATTATCGCTATGACGGCGCTCGCCGCCACCGTCACCTGCCGTGTGATGTCCCGTGCTCCGCGCATGGCTCGCCCTTCCCATTGATAAGCCAGCTGACTAATTCACGCTAGCACGTAGGCTTGGGCGCGTGACAGATCCCATGGAGACGTGGCCGACCGGCAGGCTGCTCTCGACGGCGGCCCGGCTGGTGGAGCACGCCTGGCTCGAGGCGCTCGAGGCGCGCGGGCTCACGCATGCCGGGATGATCGCCCTGCACTTCCTCGACGCGGGGCCGCTCACGCAGTCCGACCTCGCGAGGATGGCCAAGGTCGAGAACCAGACGATGTCGCGCACCGTCGAGCGGCTCGAGCGATCGGGGTTCGTCGAGCGCCGCGCCGACGACGCCGACCGGCGTCGCCAGATCGTGACCCGCACGCCCGCCGGCGATGCCGCCTGGGCCTCGACGCGCTCGCTCGAGTCGGAGGTCTTCCCGGCGTTGGATGATAGCGAGCGCATGCGTGCCGGTCTATTGGAGATTATCCGTCGTTCCTCGGAGCGGCGCTGGAAGTAACGTTGTCCCGTGACGTTCAACGACAACGCGAAGATCGACTCGAGCCGGGTCAGTCGCCGGGGCCGCAACACCGGCATCGCCGTGGGCGGCGGTGGCGGGCTCCTCGTCATCGGCCTCTTCATCGTGTCGCAGCTGCTGGGCGTCGACCTCACGGGCCTCGCGGGCGGCGTGGGCACCGGCACGGGCGACCAGCAGGGCGAGGCCATCGCCAACTGCGAGACCGGGGCTGAGGCCAACGCGAGCATCGACTGCCTCCTGGGCGGCGCGTCCGACTCCCTCGACACGTACTGGTCGCAGGAGCTGCCGACACTCGGCGCGACCTACCGCTCGACCAACATCATCCTGTTCACCGGGGCGACGGACACGGGATGCGGCGGCGCGACGAGCGACGTCGGCCCGTTCTACTGCCCGGCGGACGAGACCATCTACGTCGACACCGCCTTCTACGACGAGCTCACGAGCCGGTTCGGCGCCACCGACGGACCGCTCGCCGAGATGTACGTCGTCGCGCACGAGTGGGGCCACCACATCCAGAACATCACGGGCATCATGAACGGCCTCGACCTGCAGGCGACCGGCCCGACGTCAGACTCCGTGCGGCTCGAGCTTCAGGCGGACTGCTTCGCGGGCGCGTGGGTCGGCGCGGCCCCGACCATCAAGGACGACAACGGCGTGGCCTTCCTCGAGCCCCTCACCGACGAGCAGATCGCGAACGCGCTCAGCGCGGCGTCGGCCGTCGGGGATGACCGCATCCAGTCGTCGACGCAGGGTCAGGTGACACCCGAGACGTGGACGCACGGGTCGAGCGAGAGCCGCCAGAAGTGGTTCAAGATCGGCTTCTCCGGCGGACCTGACGCGTGCAACACGTTCCAGGTGGCGACGCCCTAGCGCTCCTCGAGCGACATCTGCCAGAGCGTGTCGACATCCTTGAACTCGCGGGTGTAGCAGATCTCGTCTGACCCGTCGTCAACGGCCGCGCCGGGCGGGCCGAAGAGGAAGCGGTCGTAGTCCTCCCGCTGCTCGAAGCCGCCCGCGTCGTGGCCAAGGGCGGCGAGGCAGCCGAGGTATCTGTTGAACGCCGCAGCGTACTCGGGGCGCGTGACGACCCCGTCGGAGAGCTCGGCCCTCTGCTGTGCCGACTGCTCCGGTAGTGGGGGCTCTCTGACCCAGGCCGCCCACACCTCGTGGGTCATGCCCGCATCGGTGTCGATGGTGAGCGTGTGCGGTCCTCCGCTGGTGAGGGGCTCCGTCCATGCCGTTCCGCCACCGACCTGGGGACCGTCGGCAGTGCAGTCCACGCCTCCCCTCCACGTGCCGTCGACGATGACGTCGAGGGTTCCGACGGAGGAGCACGTGGAGACGAGCACGAAGCCCGTCGCACCCCCCGGCGCCTCGCCGAGGTCGATCGTGACGGGCCCGTCGGCGTCGGTGTGGAACACCTCGCCGAGCAGCTGCGAGTTCGCCCGGGCGTACGACAGCACCCAGCGCTCCGTGGCCTGGTCCGGCGTGACACCCGTCGTCGCGGTGGCGGCGGCGTAGCCCGTGAGGGAGCTCGCGACAGCGACGACGGACGCGCCGGCCACGAGCATCCACGCCCGCGGACGCCTGCGCTCGTAGGGCGCCGCATCGACGGTGGACACGAGCGCGTGGCGCAGTTCGGTGATGCGGTCGGTCATGGTGCGACCCCTTCGGAGAGTGCTGTGACGCGGCCGGCGAGCCGTGCCTTCGCGCGTGACAGACGCGACTTGACTGTGCCCTGCGGGATGCCGAGGGCTTCGGCGGCCTCGCGCTCCGAGAGACCCTCGAGCACGCACAGCACGATGACCTCACGGTCGGCGAGGGAGAGGGCGCGAAGCTCGCGCACGGCGTCGCCCTCACCGAACGCGTCCGCGTGGTCGGGCGAGGATGCCTCGACGGGCAGCCGCGCGAGCAGCGCCCGGTACCGGCGCGCCCCGCGGCTCAGGTTCTGGGCGGAGTGCGTGGCCGTGACGAGCAGCCACGGCAGCAGGGAGTCGTCGACGAACCGCACTCCCGCACGCCTGCGCCACGCCTCGAGGAACGTGATGGCGACGACGTCGTCGGCGTCGGCGGCGGTAGGCACGAGCCGGTGCGAGTGTCGCGCCAGGCGGTCGCGGTGCCGGTCGAAGATGCGCCCGAAGGCCTCACCGCTGCCCGCGAGGGCCTCTGCCCAGTCGGCGGAGTCGGTGGTCATACCCCGTAGTGTCCGCGCGGGGCCGATCGGTTCCCTAGCGCAGGAAGCTCAGCAGCGGCGGGTACGCGAGGCTCGCGAGGATGACGAGGCCCGTCAGCGTGATGATGACCGCGATCGCGGCGAGGGCCAGCTGGCCGAGGACGGCGATGACGGCGAGGAACTTCATGCCCCCACTGTACCGGCGACGCTGGGAAGTCAACCCGTTTTGTGGAACGTTCCGCATCCCTAGGGTCGAAGTGTGGAACCAGTGCACGGCGAGATCGCGACATCCCAGAAGCTCAGCGACACGCTCGTGCAGGTGTGCGTGGGCGAGGTCGTCGTAGGGTTCGTGGAGTCGGCCGGGCCCGTCTTCGTCGCCCTGCACGGGGTGCGCTACGACGTGGCCGTCGAGGTCGCGCAGTCGCTCGTGTTCGACGTCGCCGCCGCGGCGCTCCTGTCGCACGCGCGCGTGGTCGACCACCTCACCGCGGAGCTCGCGAAGCCCGCCGCCGTCGAGCCTGCCGCATCCTCACACCGCGCCGCGTCGTAGCACGGCAGCGCTCGCCGCGGGCATCTCCAGCCCGTGCGCGCCGGGCGTGACGGGCGCGGTCGCGAGGATGACCTCGCCAGCGCCGGGGCACGGCACTGTCCGCCCCTCGTCCGCGAAGTTGAGCAGCACGGAGACGCCCGTGCGGTCGAGGCGGAACCAGCGCGCGTCCTCGTCCCACTCGCACGCGATAGTCGCGAACGACGGGTCGGTGAGGGCGGGCATCCTGCGGCGCAGCGCGATGAGGTCGCGGTAGAGGGCGTGCAGGCGCGCGTGGTCGCCGACGGCGGGCTCCGACCAGTCGAGCCGTGAGCGCTCGAACGTGGCCGGGTCTTGGGGGTCGGGCACGGATGCCTCGTCCCACCCCATGCGCGCGAACTCCTCGACCCGGCCGCGCGCCGTCGCGAGGCCGAGCTCGGGCTCCGGGTGCGACGTGAAGAACTGCCACGGCGTGGAGGCGCCCCACTCCTCGCCCATGAATATCATGGGGGTGAACGGCCCGAGGAGCGTGAGCACGGCCTCGAGCGCGAGGCGGTCGGCGCTCAGCGTCGTCGAGAGGCGGTCGCCCGCAGCGCGGTTGCCGACCTGGTCGTGATCCTGCGTGAACGTGACGAGGCGCCACGTCGGCATGCTCTCGCGGTCGATGGGCGCACCGTGGTCACGGCCGCGGAACGACGAGTACGTTCCGTCGTGGAAGAAGCCGCCCGTCATGACCTTGCCGAGCGCCGCGAGCGAGTCGAAGTCGGCGTAGTAGCCCGCGGTCTCCCCGCTGAGGGCGACGTGCGCCGCGTGGTGGTAGTCGTCGCTCCACTGCGCGGTGAGGCCGTAGCCGCCCTCCTCGCGCGGCGTGATGAGCCTCGGGTCGTTGAGGTCGGACTCGGCGATGAGGATGGCGTCGGTGCGTTCGGCCAGCTCCTCGAGGAGGTGCTTCGGGGTGGGGTCGACGAGCGCGTGCACGGCGTCGAGCCGCAGCCCGTCGACGCCGTAGTCGTCGATCCACATGAGGGCGTTGTCGAGGATGTAGTCGCGCACCTCGCGCCGCGACAGGTCGACGGTGTCGCCCCAGGCGTTGCGGCTGCCGTCGGTGAGGTACGGCCCGAAGCGCGGCAGGTAGTTGCCGCTCGGGCCGAGGTGGTTGTACACGACGTCCTGGATGACCCCGAGCCCGCGCGCGTGGCACGCGTCGACGAACCGCTGGTACGCGGCGGGGCCGCCGTAACCCTCATGGACGGTGTACCAGAGCACGCCGTCGTAGCCCCAGTTGTGCGTGCCGTTGAAGCCGTTGACGGGCAGCAGCTCCACGAGGTCGACGCCCAGGTCGACGAGGTGGTCGAGCCGCCCGGCCGCGGAGTCGAGGGTGCCCTCGGGCGTGAAGGTTCCCACGTGCAGCTCGTAGATCACGGAGCCCGCGAGCTGCAGCCCCGGTCGCGGCGTGGGCGGCGACGGGGCGTAGGTGCGGGACCGGCCGTGCACCCCCTCGGGCTGGCGGCGCGAGCGCGGGTCGGGCAGCTCGTCGCCGTCGACGACGTAGGAGTAGTCGACATCCGGGGCCCACGCGACGTCGGCCGACCACCACCCGCCCGACTCGGTCATGGGGATGTCGCGGTCGAGCCGCAGCTCGACGCGCTGCGCCCGCGGGGCCCACACCTCGAAGGTCATGGCGCGAGCAGGGCCACGGGGTAGCGGGTGAGCACGTCGGCGAGCCGCAGCTCGCCGCCCTCGTACGCCGAGCCCGTGAGGATGTCGACGACCGGACGCTGGGGCAGCAGCACGACCGTGTCGCCCCACCCGCCGCGCGCGGCGAGCCCGACCGGCAGGCGCGTCGCGAGCGTCACGGCGCCGCCGCGGTCGAACGCGATGACGTGCTCCGCGGCCTCGCCGAACGCCGCGAGGGCCGTGTAGCGCGTGAAGAGCTCCGGATGGTCACGGCGCAGCCGTAGCGCGCGCGACGTGACGAGGAGCTTGGCGGCCCCCGTCGCGTCGACGGGCGGGTGGGCGCCCTCGTCGACGGCCGCGAGGTACATCCGCCGCACGTCGAAGTCGACGGTGCGCCGGTTGTCGGGGTCGACGAGCGAGTCCTCCCACAGCTCGCTGCCCTGGTAGACGTCGGGCACGCCCGGCGCCGTGAGCTGGATGAGCTTGGCCGCGAGGCCGTTCGACCAGCCGGGCTCCCGCACGAGGTCGACGATGCGCCCGACCTCGGCGGCCACGGCGGGGTTGTCGAAGGCGGCGTCGACGAGCGCGTGCATCCTCGTCTCGAAGGCGTCGTCGGGCGCCGCCCAGCCCGTCGACGTGCCGGCCTCGCGCGCCGCCTTCTCCGCGTACGCGTGCAGGCGCTCGCGCGACGCGGGCCACGCGCCCACGATCGACTCCCACAGCAGGTTCTCGAACGGGCCGTCGTCGAGCGGGGCGAGGGCGCGCAGGTGCCCGAGCGTCGCCCGCCACTCGTCCGGCAGCTCGGAGAGCACGTCGATGCGCGCGCGCACGTCCTCCCCGCGCTTGGTGTCGTGGGTGCTGAGGGTCGTGAGCGACGCCGGGAACGCCGCGTGCCGCGCCTCCTGCCGCGCATGGAACTCGTCGGGCGTGATCGAGAACTCCGCCGGGTCGCCGCCCACCTCGGTGAGCGAGGCGAGCCGCGAGTAGCGGTAGAAGGCCGTGTCCTCCACGCCCTTGGCCATGACCATGCCCGTGGTCTGCTGCAGGCGCTGAGCCGCGGGGTGCCCGGGATCGCTCAGCACGGGCAGCAGCGCGTCGAGCACGGGGATGAGGTCGGGCCGCCGCCGCGCGGCGTCGGAGGCCGCGGCGTCGAGGTGCTCGACGCCGTAGGGCAGGTAGGAGCGGTAGACGGGGAAGCACGCGGTGAGCTCGGCGATGGCGTCGGCCGCGCCGTCGAGGGGCACCAGCCGCGCGATGCGCAGGATCTCCGAGCGCAGGATGCCGTCGGCGATGCCGCGCCGGGTGTCGTGGATGAGGTCCGCCCAGCGGGGCGCGTCCTCGCCGTCGTGCAGGGAGTCCTCGAGGCGGTCGAGCCGCGTGCGGGCCCGCGGGTCGACGAGCACGCGGTCGATGTCGCCGAGAGCGTCGTAGCCGGTCGTCCCTGCGGCCTGCCAGTGGGCGGGCATCCTCTCGTCGCCCTCGAGGATCTTCTCGACGAGCACGTACGCCGACCCGGTCGCGCGCGCGAGGTCGTCGAGGTAGCCGCCCGGGTCGAGCAGGCCGTCGGGATGGTCGACGCGCAGGCCGTCGACGAGGCCCTCGCGGAACCAGCGCGCGATCTCCGCGTGCGACTCCTCGAACACCCACGGCAGCTCGACGCGGATCGCGGCGAGCGAGTTGATCGCGAAGAACCGGCGGTAGCTGAGCTCGGCATCGGCGCGGCGCCAGTCGACGAGCTCGTAGTGCTGGAGGGAGTGGACCTCGTCGGGATCGTCCGAGAGGGTGCCCTCGGCGACGGGGAACCGGAGGCCGAAGTAGTCGAGCTGGCCGTCCTGGATCGTGAGGGTGGTGTCGTCGCCCAGCACGGGGATGCGCAGGCGCGGCGCGAACTCCCAGTCGATGTCGAACGCCTCGGCGTAGCGCGACCCGCGCCCGCGCAGCAGCACGTCCCACCACCACGCGTTGTGGGCGGGGGTCGCGACGCCCACGTGGTTGGGGACGATGTCGACGAGCACGCCCATGCCGTGCGCGCGTGCGGCCGCGGAGAGCGCGTCGAGTCCCGCCGCACCGCCGCGCGACTCGTCGATGCGCGAATGGTCGACGACGTCGTAGCCGTGGTCGGAACCCTCCTCGGCCTGCAGCAGGGGCGAGAGGTAGACCCAGTCGACGCCGAGGTCGTGCAGGTAGTCGACGACGCCGGTGGCGGCGTGCAGGTCGAAGCCCGCGCGCACCTGCAGCCGGTACGTCGAGATCGGATCCGTCACGGGCGCGCCATGAGCACGACGACCGAGCGGCTCGCGACGTGCAGCGGCGAGCCCGCGGGCACGTGCTCGTCGCTCGCCCCGGCAGCCGTGTCGACGACGATCTCCCACCTCGCGCCGTACTCCTCGGAGGGCAGCACGAAGTCGACCTCGTTCTCCGAGGCGTTGAAGTACAGCAGCGCGTTCGCGTCGGTGACGCGGCCGCCCTTCGCGTCGCGTCCGCGGATGCCCTGGCCGTTGAGGAACACGCCCGCCGCCTTCACGAAGTCGGTGTCCCAGTCGTCACCGGTCATGGGGGACGCGTCGGGCGTGAGCCACTCGATGTCGGGCAGCGGCTCGCCCGCCCCCCTCGTGACGGGCCTGCCGTTGAAGAACCGCACGCGGCGGAACGTGGGATGCTTCGCCCGCAGGCGCGTGAGGCCGGCCGTGAACTCGACGAGGTCGCGGTCGGCGTCGTCCCAGTGGATCCAGCTGAGCTCGGAGTCCTGCGCGTAGGTGTTGTTGTTGCCCGACTGGGAGCGGCCGAGCTCGTCGCCGTGCGCGATCATGGGCACGCCCTGCGACAGCAGGAGCGTCGTGAGGAAGTTGCGCTGCTGGCGGCGGCGCAGGTCGTTGATCGCGGGGTCGTCGGTCGGCCCCTCGGCCCCCGAGTTCCACGAGCGGTTGTTCGACTCGCCGTCGTTGCCGTCCTCGCCGTTCGCGTCGTTGTGCTTCTCGTTGTACGACACGAGGTCGAGCAGCGTGAAGCCGTCGTGCGCGGTGACGAAGTTGATCGAGGCCACGGGGCGGCGGCCCTCGCCCTCGTACAGGTCGGCGGAGCCGCCCAGGCGCTCGGCGAACTCGCCGATCGTCGCGGGCTCGCCGCGCCAGAAGTCGCGCACGGTGTCGCGGAACTTGCCGTTCCACTCCGTCCACTGCGGGGGGAAGTTGCCCACCTGGTAGCCGCCGGGACCGACGTCCCAGGGCTCGGCGATGAGCTTGACCTGCGACACCACCGGATCCTGCTGCACGAGCTCGAAGAAGGTCGAGAGCTTGTCGACGTCGAAGAACTCGCGCGCGAGCGTCGCCGCGAGGTCGAAGCGGAAGCCGTCGACGTGCATCTCGGTGACCCAGTAGCGCAGCGAGTCCATGATGAGCTGCAGCGAGTGCGGGTGGCGCACGTTGAACGAGTTGCCCGTGCCCGTGTAGTCCATGTAGTACTGCGGGTCATCCTCGACCAGGCGGTAGTAGGCCGCGTTGTCGATGCCGCGGAACGAGATGGTCGGCCCGAGCTGGTTGCCCTCGGCGGTGTGGTTGTACACGACGTCGAGGATGACCTCGATGCCGGCCTCGTGCAGCGCGCGCACCATCGACTTGAACTCGTCGACCTGCTGCCCGCGGTCGCCGCGGGAGGCGTAGCCCGAGTGCGGCGCGAAGAACCCGATCGTGTTGTAGCCCCAGTAGTTCGACAGGCCCTTCTCCTGCAGTGTGGAGTCGTTGACGAACTGGTGCACGGGCATGAGCTCGAGCGCCGTGACGCCCAGGTTCGTGAGGTGCTCGATGATCGCGGGGTGCGCGACGCCGCTGTAGGTGCCACGCTCGGCCTCGGGCACGTCGGGGTGCAGCTCGGTGAGCCCCTTCACGTGTGCCTCGTAGATGACGGTGCGGTTGTAGGGGATGCGCGGGCGCACGTCGCCCGTCCAGTCGAACTCCTGGTCGACGACCACGCCGAGCATCATGTGGCCCGCGGAGTCGTCGTCGTTGCGGGAGTCCGGGTCGTCGAAGTCGTACGAGAACAGCGACTGGTCCCAGTCGATCTCGCCGCTCGTGGCCTTGGCATAGGGGTCGAGCAGCAGCTTGTTCGGGTTCGTGCGCTGGCCCCGCGCGGGGTCGTAGGGGCCCGTGACGCGGTAGCCGTAGCGCTGGCCCGCGCGGATGCCCGGCAGGTACGCGTGCCACACGTACGCGTCGACCTCGAGGAGGGGCACGCGCGTCTCGGCGCCGTGCTCGTCGAACAGGCACAGCTCCACAGACTCGGCGATCTCGCTGAACAGGGCGAAGTTGGTGCCGCCCGCGTCGAGGGTCGCGCCGAGCGGATAGGCCGATCCCGGCCAGGTCTCGACTGCCACTAGACCGTGGCGAACGACAGGGTTGCCGTCGAGAGCGACCCGAAGCTGCGCACGGGGCCGGGGGTGAGCACGGAGATGACCTCGTACTCGAACTCGTGGCGCTCGATGAAGCCGATGACCGAGCGGGAGTCGGTCGGGGGCATGCGGCGGTCGCACACGCGCCATTCGCTGCCCGAGATCAGGTCGAGGCGGATGTCGTCAACGGTCAGTGGTGGCATGGTCCGATGGTAGGCACGTCGGGCCGCCCGGCGCTGGCCCTTGCGCGCTCACGTGCGGCGCGCTAGCTCCCGCGAGAGCCACAGGTCGTAGCGCTGCCACGGGTCGTCCACTCCCGCCGCGAGCTCGGCGATGTGCTCGAGCAGTTCGTCGTGCACGGCGAACCACTCCGTGCGCGGGAAGCGGTGGGCGGCGAACTGCGCGTGGCGGCGCTGCTCGAGGCTGCGGTCCCCGCGCTCGAACGCGAGCACCTCGTCGAAGTGCAGGGCCGCGAGGCGTCCGCGCGGCGTCGCCGAGGTGCCGATCTTGATGCGCTCGCGCTGGCGCACGTAGTAGACGACGTCGACGCGCACGACCTCGTCGGGCACCTCGCCCGCCCGCCACTCGCACCGTGCGCAGATCCAGCCGGACGGGAACCGCAGCCCCGTGCGAGAGCCGCACGCCGCGCACGGCGCCGGCAGGAGGTCGACGACGCCGGACTCCTCGGCCACCCAGTCGTGCGCGGCGACGAGGTGCGCGGCGCACAGGGCCACGGGCGCGGCCGGGTCGGCGAGCCCGCCGCAGCCCGCTATCGAACACCCCTGCGCCATGCGCCAACACTACGGTCGAGGGCCGACGCAAGGGGTAGGTGGGCGAGGATGCCGGTCCTTAAACTCGAAACATGGACACAGCCGCGCCCAGCACCATCTCGGACCAGACGATCCTCACCGGGGAGACCTCCGGCACCGTCACGGTGCTCGACGGCGGAACCCTCGTGATCGACGGCAGCCATGACGGCACCGTCGTGCTCGAGGGCGGTGGCGCCCTCTTCGTGCGCGGGGTGCTCAACGGCGCGCTCGAGGTCGGCAGCCTCTCGACGGCGACGATCTCGGGCGACGTGAGCGGCAAGATCGACATCCGCATCGCGGGCACGATCGTCGTGGAGGGCGAGGGGCGCGTTGCCGGTCCCGTCGCGAACTACGGCTCGTTCACGAACCGCGGTCTGCGCAGCGGGCCCGTCGTGGGCCGCGAGCCGGACGACCAGGACGGCGCCGTGAACGCCGAGCCGGTGCATCCCGGCATCTACAACTACACCCTGCCGCCGCGCGGCTAGGGGCACCCCCGCGCCCCCTCCCGACCCCCGCGTGTCTCGCAAAGTGACAGGTGTAGCGCACATTTCCGCGACTCTGGTCACTGTGCGAGACACGAGCGGGGTGACGGGCGGGGGTGCCGCGCGGGCGGGCGCGGATCCCTCGCGGGAGCCTCGCAAAGTGACATATGTAGCGCACATTTCCGCGACTTTCGTCACTGTGCGAGACACGAGCGTGACGCGCGACACGAGCGGGCCGCGCGTGCCGCGGGCGGCCGCCCGCCGCGCTAGTCGGCGGTCGGCTCGGGCTCGATGCGGAGTCCGCCCGGAGTGTTCGCCGAGTCGATGAGCTGGTCGAGCCACGCGCGGTTGATCTCCTGGCGGCCCTGGTCGAAACGGAACTGGAGCGTCGCGTTGGTGCCCACCCAGATCGTGGTGCGCCCGCCCTTGTCACGGTCGAGGGAGATGGCGAAGCTCTCGTTGCGGCGCAGCTTGGCGAGGGTGACGACCTCGACGTGGGCGAGGGTGCGGTCGTCGAGCTCGAAGGTCTCCGGGGGAGTCCCGTACAGCAGCTGGCCCATGTAGTCGTCTTTCCAGTGGGGGTGTCAAGATGTGTCTATGGCGATTGTAAACAGGCTGACGGTCGACGGCCGCGACTACTTCCTGCCCGAGCCCGTCACGGAGCTCAAGGGCAAGATCCTCGAGGCGATCAAGGCGGGCGGCGGCTACGTGAACATCCCGCCGCTGCGGTCGGGCCCCGGCATCGACATCCTGTTCTCCCCGGGCATGCCCGTCGTGTGGACGCAGATCGACGTGGGCGGCGACGGCGACGCGGTGGCCGCCGTGGGCGAGCCCGCGACCGACGACTTCGACGGGCTCTAGGCCGTCAGGAGGCTCTCGAGCTCCGCGAGCGGCATGGGCATCGCGAGCAGGAAGCCCTGGGCGCGCTCGCAGCCGAGCTCGCGCACGAGCGCGAGCTGCTCGTCGGTCTCGATGCCCTCGGCCACGACGCGCAGGCCCCGCCAGTGGGCGAGCTCGACGATCGCGGTCATGAGCGCGAGGGACTGCACCGAGCCGTCTTGCACGAGGCTGCGGTCGATCTTGAGCTCGGTCGCGGGGATGCGCTCGAGCTGCTGCAGCGACGAGTAGCCGATGCCGTAGTCGTCGATCGAGATGCCGAGCCCGCGCTGGCGCAGCTCGTCGAGCCGGATCGCGATCGACGGGGTGTCGAGGATGGGGTAGCTCTCGGTGATCTCGATCGTGATCGCATTGGCGGGCAGGCCCACGCGGCCGAGGTCGCGGTCGAGCAGGTCGAAGAACGCGAGGGTCGTGAGCTGGTTCGCCGAGACGTTGACGGAGACCTCGAGGGCGATGCCGCGCTCGTTCCAGCTCGTGACCGCCGCGAGCACCTGCTCGATCATGTGGCGGCCGAGGGTGTGGATGAGAGCCTGGTCCTCCGCGATGGGGATGAAGACGCCGGGCGCGATGAGGCCGAGCTCGGGGTGGTTCCACCGCGCGAGGGCCTCAGCCGCGACGATCCTGCCCGTGGCGAGGTCGAACTGGGGCTGGTAGTGCGCGACGATCTCCCCGCGCTCGCACGCGCCGTGGAGGTCGTGGACGAGGCGCTCCTCACCGACCAAGAGGTATCACCGCCCCGTTCTCGTGTTGCATGTACCTAGTACACGCGTTTGGCAACCCCGAAATCTACCGTGCTTGATTTTGGGCCGATCACACTTATACTCCGGTCAGGCTTCGAACCCCCCTCGACGCCCCGCTCTTCTGGATTGGTAGAACCCGTGACGACGACACCCGCCGCCACCGTGCTGACACGCAACAACGTGCACGTGTCCGGGAAGCCGGACGGCCGGGCGATCATGTTCTCGCACGGGTTCGGCTGCGCGCAGGAGGTGTGGAGCCGGGTCGCCCCGCACTTCGAGGCCGACCACCGGGTGATCCTCTTCGACCACGTCGGCTCGGGCGGGTCCGACCTCTCGGCGTACGACCGCGGCAAGTACGACTCGCTGCACGGCGCCGCCGACGACATCCTCGAGATCCTCGAGGCGCTCGACGTGACCGACGTCGTCTTCGTGGGCCACTCGGTGAGCGCCATGATGGGCGTGCTCGCCTCGGTGCACGATCCCTCGCGGTTCGGCAAGCTCATCCTCGTCGGCCCGTCGCCGCGGTACATCGACCAGGGCGACTACACGGGCGGGTTCAGCGCCGCCGACATCGACGGCCTCCTCAACTCGCTCGACGCCAACTACCTCGCGTGGTCGGCGACGATGGCTCCCGTCATCACGGGCAACCCCGACCGGCCGGAGGTGGGCGAGGAGCTCACGGGCCTGTTCTGCGCGACCGATCCCGTGATCGCCGGGCACTTCGCGCGCGTGACCTTCCTCTCCGACAACCGCGCCGACCTCGAGGCCGTCACGGTGCCGACGGTCGTGCTGCAGTGCAGCGAGGATGTCATCGCCCCCGACGTCGTGGGCGACTACGTGCACGAGCACATCCCCGGCAGCACCCTCGTGCGGCTGTCGGCCAAGGGCCACGTGCCGAGCCTCTCCGACCCCGACGAGCTCGTCGCGGTCATCCGGGCGCAGCTGTGACCGAGGAGCTCTTCCAGCACGCCCCCTGCGGCCTCGTGCGCACGGTCGACGGCGTCATCCTCGACGCCAACGACACGATCCTCGCGTGGCTGGGCCGCGACCGCGAGTCGTTCGTCGGCACGCTCCTGCAGCAGCACCTGGATGCGGGCAGCCGCCTGTTCTTCGAGACCCGGCACACGCCCGTGCTGCTGCTCTCGGGCACGGTCCGCGACGCGTCCCTCACGATGCTGCGCGCGGACGGCTCCCCCCTTCCGGTGCTCCTCAACTCCACGGTGCACGACGGAGCCGTCCACACGGCGATCTTCGACGCGGGCGCGCGCGCCGACTACGAGCGCGAGCTCGTGGAGGCCCGCCGCGCCGCCGAGGCCTCGGAGGTGCGCGTGCGCGTGCTGCAGGCGTCGTCGAGCGCGTTCGTGAGCAGCTCGACCGAGGAGCAGGTGTGCGTCGCGCTCTTCGCCGCCGCGACGGAGGCGTTCGGAGCGACCGCCACGGGGGTCTTCCTGCTCGACGACGCGGGCGAGTACAACCTCGTCGCGGGGCAGCATCCGCTCGACGGCGCGCTGCCGCGCAGCGCCCCGCGCGCGTCCGACGCCGCGCTGCTCGAGGAGAAGACCATGACGGTGTCGGTGCGCGACGCCGACGGCCCCTACTCGGCCCTCGCCCTAGCGCTGCGCGCCCGCCGTCTGGACTCGGTCACGATCATCCCCCTGCTGCGCAACGGCGTCTCGATCGGCGTGCTCGCGTGCTTCTTCGCGCGCGAGCGGGCCTTCGACGCGGAGTACGCCGACCTGCAGGCGGCGTTGTCGCGCCAGGCCGCCCTCGCGATCTCGCGCGTGCGCCTGCAGAAGGAGCTCGAGCGCCTCGCGCTGCACGACCAGCTCACGGGGCTCGACAACCGCAACCTCATCCTCGAGAACGTGCACACCGCCGTGACGCGCGCGCGCCTCACGAGCCGGCCCGTGTCCGTCGTGTTCCTCGACCTCGACGGGTTCAAGCGCGTCAACGACGAGCTCGGCCACCAGGCGGGCGACGCGGTGCTGCAGGAGGCCGCCGCGCGGATCCGCTCCGAGGTGCGCCACGCCGACTCCGTGGGGCGCTACGGCGGGGACGAGTTCGTCGCGATCTGCGAGGACGCGGACCGGGATGCCGCTGCCGCTGTGGCCGACCGCATCCGCGAGGCCGTGGCCCGGCCCTACGCCGGCCTGCCCGACGGCTACGGCGTGACGGCGAGCGTGGGCGTCGCCATCTACACCCCCTCCGACGCCCCGGAGCCCAGCGACGACGAGCTCATCGGGCTCGCCGACGACGCGATGTACATCGCCAAGAGCGCGGGCAAGGACCGCGTGACGTTCCTGCACCACTAGGCGCTCTAAGCTCGACATGCACGACGAAGAAGGGATCCCGCGATGGGAACGCTGACCTACGACTCCAAGCTCACGGCGACCTTCGACGACCGCGTCCTCGCCCACCTCCAGATCGTGATCTGGGCGAAGATCCGCCGCGGCGAGCCGTTCTCGTTCACCTGGAGCGAGCCGTCGCGCAACGGCTACGGGCGAACCTCGATCTGGATCAGCCCCAACATCTCGCTCGCCTTCGAGTACTTCGGCGGCAAGACCCCGCTCATCAACAAGAACTGGGTCAACCTGCTCAGCAAGTCCGCGAACTCCCCGGGCGGACTGCAGCTGCTGCCCGAGCCCGAGGATGTGCCGGGCCCGGCTAGCTGACCCGCACGAGCTCCCACCCGAGCCCCGCGCTGCGCACCTCGAAGAAGCGCACGACGCCCGACTCGTCCCGCGCCCGGAACCGCCACACGTCGACATCCCCGTCGACGTGCAGCTCGTCGGCGATCACGCGGTAGCGCCGGTTCGCGTGCACGAGCCGCACGGGCACCCCCTCGACGAACCACAGCCCCACGGGGCTGCCGGCGTACGAGGGGTGCAGGAGGGTCATGACGCCAGCTGGAAGATCCCGTAGGCGAGGCCGAGCGTCGTGAGGCCCGTGAGGGCGATGGTCGCGCGCAGCATGAGGATCTCGCGGCGGTCGTGCGCGGCGACATCCTCGCCGTCGACCGCGACCTGCGCCTCGGCGAGGCCCTCGAAGCTGCCCCTCCCGCGGCCCTTGGCGTCGCTCGCGAGGTAGCGGCCGTCGAGGCGCTCGATCATGCCGAGGTAGTCGCCCTTGCGCGTCGCGACCCACAGGCCCGACTCCGGGCTCATCCAGTGGATGCCCGCGGGGGAGTCGAGCTCGAGGGTCATGCCACCGACGCTATCCGCCGGCACCGTCAGGGCACTCCCTCTTGACGAGGATGCCACGGCGGTCGTATACGTCAGCGCGAGACGCGGTTCCGCCCGCCGGCCTTCGCCCGGTACATCGCCGCGTCGGCCCGTTCCACGAGCTCGGCGGTGGACCCGGGTCCGCCGCCCACGAGGCCGCACGACGCCGTGACGACGACGCTGCCGTCGCGCAGCGCGATGGGCTCGCCCAGCGCCGCGACCACCCGGTCGGCGACGCGCTCCGCGGCGGCCGCGGTCATGTTCTCGCACACGATGACGAACTCGTCGCCCCCGAAGCGCGCGACCCTGTCCTGGCTGCGCACCTGCGTGATGAGCCGCTGCGCGACCTCGAGCAGCACGGCGTCGCCGGCCTCGTGGCCGTAGGAGTCGTTGATGCGCTTGAAGTCGTCGAGGTCGACGAAGAGCAGCGAGATCTCCGAGCCGCGCTCCCGGATGCGCTCGAGCTCCTCCTGCAGGAAACGGCGGTTCGGCAGGCTCGTGAGCGGGTCGCGCAGCGCGAGCTTCGCGAGCCGGGCCTCGTTGCGGCGCGAGAGGGCGCTCTCGAGGCCCTGGGCGAAGTCGCCCGCCGCGGTCGCCGCGTCCTCCCACGGCAGCGAGGTCGCCGTGACGCTCTCGGTCCACGACGAGAACGACAGGCGCGGCGAGAGCGGGGTCGGGCGGTTGTCGGGGCCCTGGTCGCCCAGCCAGTCCACCGACTGCAGCACCTCCCGCCGGAAGAACGCCAGGTAGTCGCCGGCCTCGCCGATCGGCACGACGAGCACGCCCGCGAAATCCGGCAGGAGGGGCGCGAGGTCGGGATGCTCGGTAGCGATCGACGCCGTCTCGAGGGCCCCGCGCCGCGCGAGCTCGTCGAGCACGTCGGCCTCGGGGGCGCCGGGCGTGCGGCGGAGGTCGCCGTCGAGCTGGATCGCCGCCGCATCCGCGGTCACGAGGTCGAGCACCGTCGGGGCGCCCTCGAGCAGCGTCGCCGAGAGCTCGTCGGAGCCCACCATGCGCGTGAGCAGCGTCGCCCGCAGCTCCCGCCGCCGCACCTCGACCTCGAGCGAGTGCAGGTCGCGCTGGGCGCCGAGCTGCAGCGCCACCTGGTTGCCGAGCACCTCGAGGCTGCGGCGCAGCAGGAACGGCAGCCGTCGCTCCTCGCGGTGCGCGCACGTGATCATGCCGATGAGCACACCGCGGTAGATGAGCGAGAACGAGAGCGTGGATGCCTGGCCCATGTTGCGCATGAACTGGCGGTGGATGGGCGAGACGCTGCGCAGCTCCGCGACGCTCAGGTCGAGCTGTGCGGGTTCGATGTCGGCCAGCGTCAGGAGCGCGACCGGCTCCTTCGTGCTCGAGACGATGGCGCGCGAGAGCTTGGAGAGGTAGAGCTGGCGGGCTTGGGCGGGGATGTCCGTCGCGGGGAAGTGCAGGCCGAGGTACGGCTCCATGTCGTCCGCGCGGTCCTCGGCGACCACCTCGCCGTGACCGTCGGGGTGGAAGTGGTAGACCATGACCTGGTCGAAGCCCGTGAGGTCCCGGAACTCCGTGGCGACGAGCGCGAGCAGGGCATCCCGGCCGACGGCGTCCTTGATGCGGTTGGCGGCGCCGTACACCTGCGACGCCGTCGCGAGCTCGTCGCTGTCGGAGCCGGGCTCGAGCTCGACGAAGGTCGCGGGCCCGTCGCGGTGCACTATCGCGTCGAACGGGCGGCCGTGGAGGACGATGCGCGCGGGGTTGGCCCCCGACGCGGCGACCTGCAGCGAGTCGAGCGAGTCGGCGGCGATGAAGTCGTCGACGACGCGGCCGAGCATGTCGTCGATGCGTATCCCGATGAACTCCTCGGCGTTCTCGCTCACGGCGACGAGCCGACGGCTCTCGCGGTCGAAGCCGAAGAGCGCGCCGTGCGGCTGCACGGTTCCGGGCGTGCGGATGGGCTCGTCAGCGCAGGACTCGAAACCGAGCTGCTCGGGCGATACGGGGGTGCTGCTCAACGTGCTCCTACTACTGTCCGGGCTCCCCATATCCTCCGCAGGATTCCCGGAGCACAACAGGGGTTGTCAGCGCGGGGGATTGCCGATAGTGACAAGCGTGTCACGTTCGGCGGCGCTGTCCAGTCTGAGCTTGCATGAACACACCAGCACGGCGGATCCTGCTCGGCGTCACCTCGGCACTCGGGGTGTTCGTGGGCGCGTGGGCCGCGATACTCCCCGACAGCTTCTACGCCTCGTTCCCCGGCCTCGGCCTCGGCCCGTGGGTGGCCGTCGACGGCCCGTACAACGAGCACCTCGTGCGCGACGTCGGCGCGCTCTACCTCGCGCTCGCCGCCGCGGGCGTCTACGCGGCCCTCTCGCCCACGATCCAGGCCGGCCGCGCCGTCGGAATCGCGTGGCTCGTGTTCTCCGTGCCGCACCTCGCGTACCACCTCGAGCACCTCGAGGGACTCGACCCCCTCAACGCCGTCGCGGAGATCGTCAGCCTGTCGAGCACGATAGTGCTGGCGGTTCCGCTGCTGACCACCCCCAGGAAGAAGAAGGAGCAGGGCAAGTGAAGATCGCAGTCGCAGGAGCAACCGGGGCCGTCGGGCGCCATGTCGTCGACGTCGTCCGTGAGCACGGGCACGAGGCGGTGCTGCTCTCCCGCGCGGAGGGTGTCGACCTCGTGTCGGGGGCGGGGCTCGACCTCTCGGGCGTCGACGCCGTCATCGACGTCGCGTCGACGTCCACGCAGTCGGGCGAGGAGTCACGGGCGTTCTTCGGGGCCGTGACCCGCACCCTGCAGGCCGCCGAGCTCGCGGCCGGAGTGGGTCACCACGTCTCCCTCGGGATCGTGGGCTCGTCGGACGCCCCGTACGCGTACTACGCGGGCAAGGTGCTGCAGGAGGAGCTCGTCGAGGGCGGCGCGGTGCCGTGGACGATCCTGCGCGCCACCCAGTTCCACGAGTTCGCGAGCCAGATCCACGGGAGCATCACGGCGGGCCCGTTCATCCTCGTGCCCAAGATGGTGTCGCAGCCCGTCGCGGCGCGCGAGGTCGCCGAACGGCTCGTGCAGCTCGCGGAGGGCGCCCCCGCGGGACGCGTGCCCGACCTCGCGGGGCCGCGCGTCGAGCACATGCCGCGCATGGTGCGCGCGTGGGCGAGGCACACGGGAGCGCGCGGGCCCATCGTCACCGTGCCCGCCCCCGGCCCCTTCGGCAAGGCCCTGCGCGACGGCACGCTGCTGCCGAAGCCCGGTGCCGACCTCGGCACGCAGACCTACGACGAGTGGCTCGCGGGCCAGTAGGGCGGAATCCGGTCGTCGACCCGACCCGAACGGGTCGACGACCGGTCACGCGGGGGAATTACCCTGATCCATCCCCGCATGGCTTACCCACCACCCATACTCCGCAGGTGCCCAGACGATGGACAGCCCCTTCACAGGGTTAACCCCGGGGTTAAGTCAGGCCCGCTGCGTCCACTCGAGCGCCTGCACGGCCTTGGCCTCGACCACGGCATCCTCGGGGAGCATGAGCCGGTAGACGCTCTTCGGATCGGGGATCGCCTCGACCATGGCGTCGATCATGGGCTGCGGGTCGTGCTCCGCCGCGAGCAGCAGCTTCGCCGCGCTGTCGGGGAACGGCAGGTGCACCTTCTCCTTGAGCGGCTCCCACTGCCCGGGCGTCTCGGCGCCCGTCTCGTTGTAGCCCGTGCGGTAGAGCCCGGGGTTCACGGTCATGACGCCGATGCCGTGCGGGTTGAGCTCGGCCTTCATCGTCGAGGCGAGCGCCTCGACGGCGTGCTTGGTCGCCGCGTAGACGCCCATGTACGGCGGCGCCCAGATGCCCTCGAGCGACGAGACCCACACGACCTTGCCCGACTTGCGCCGCAGCATCCCCGGGATGATCCGCTGCGCCAGGTCGAGGTGCGCGAACACGTTCACCTCGAACGAGCGGCGCACGAGCTCGAGGGGCACGTCGACGAGCGAGCCGTTCTCCTGCACGCCCGCGTTGAGCACGAGGATGTCGACATCCGCGGCCCCCGCCCGCGCGAGGTCGATGGGGCTCAGCAGGTCGAGCTTGACCACGTCGAGCTTCACCCCGGCCTCCTGCGCATCGGCGCGGAGCGTCGTGACCTGCTGCCACGTCTCGCACGCGGCGGTCACGTGGTGCTTCTTCGCGAGCCCGAGGGCGGCCCCGCGGCCGAAGCCGCTCGAGGCGCCCGTGATGAGGATGCGCTTCTTCGCCATGGGTGGACCTCCGTGTCAGCCGAGCAGGGATACCGCACGCGCGATCACGAGCACGAGGATCACGAATCCGCCGAGCGCCTGGAAGCCCACGAGGAGCTTGGCGCGCGCGGTGAGGGGCATGGCGTCCGGGGGGCTGAACGCCATGGTGTTCGAGGCGGAGAAGTAGAGGTAGTCGACGAACCCGGCCGTCCAGTTCGACTTCACGGACGACCCGCGCGCCACCTCGACGACGGTGTCGGCATCCTCGTCCTGCGGGAAGCGGATGTCGGCGTCGGGCAGGTCGTCGCGCTTCGTGAGCGCACGCGTGACGGGGCCGCCGCGGTCCATCTCCCAGTAGATGAGCGAGTAGACGATGATGTGCGTGCCCCACACCTGGGCGGCGGCGATGAGCAGCGAGCCGTCCTGGTCGCTCTTGGCGCCGACGAGCTGGATGATGAGCTGCACGAGCGCCACGTGGTTCGCGGCCGCGAGCAGCACCGTGAGGCCGATCGAGAGCCAGCGCGACACCGTCGTCTGGCTCACCATGCGCACGGGGTTGATGATGATCATGGGGACGAGCAGCACGAGGCACACGGCGACCACGCCGTAGCGCAGCGGCGGGAAGAAGCTCGAGGGCAGCAGGGCGTACAGCGCGAGCGCGACGACGACGGAGGCGACGGCCGGCCAGCGGTGCTCGGCGCGGCCCTTGCCCTCGGCCAGCTCGCGCTCGCGGGACTTCGTGGTGGCCATGTCGTCACGGTATGCCCGGGCGCGCGATGACCGAGGGGGCTTGCCGCGGGCGGCGCGCGGGGCTAGGCACGCGAAAGGGCCCCGCCGGAGCGGGGCCCTTCACGAGCGGGATCAGTCCTCGAACATGCCCGAGATGCCGACCCAGCTGCCGATGTCGCCGAAGATGTCGCTCACGTCGACGGCGTCGGTCAGCGAGCCCTGCGTGGCGTTGTCGACGAGGTCGGACACCGAGGTGCCGATGTCGTTGCCGGTCACGGTGCCGACGGCGGTGCTGTTGCCGTTGCCGACGGCCGTGTCGTTGCCCGAGAGCAGCGGCGCGGTGACCGAGTTGCCCGAGCCGACGTCGTTGCCGTTGAGGATGTCCCCATTGAGGACCTCGGTCTGCGGCGCGAACACGGTCGTCGTGTCGGTGGTGGTGCTCGTCGCACGCGACGACCACTTGGAGATGCTGCTGTAGTCGCCGTCGGCGGCCATGGCGGGGGCGGCTGCTCCCACGATGACGAGGGCGGTGGCGGCGGCAGCGGTTCCGAATGCGGTCTTCTTGTTCATGAGCGGGTACTCCTTCACGTTGCGCTTCCGGGTGTCTCCCGGTCGCAGTGGGGGTCCGGAGCGGGCGTGACCCCGGTTTGGGGGCCACGCGCCGAAACGGCATCCGGAGGCCCCGGACCGGCGCCGACAGCCCCGGAATCCCGGGGGAGTTGCGAAAACCTGCGAAAAGGCTGGCAGTGCCTACAGGGGGGCCATCGCGGAGAGGAACTCGGCGGTGTCGGCGACCTGCTCGAAGCGCACGGCCTTGCCGTCGCGCACGCGCCAGATGTGCACGACGCGCGCCTGGAACGGCCGGCCCGTCGCGCGGAACGTGCCCGAGTAGGTGCCGAGGGCCATGACGGTGTCCCCGTCGTCGAGCAGCTCGTCGATGGCGACCGCGAACCCGTCCCACTCCCTGGCTATCGCGCCGAACACGTTCTCGGCCACCGACGACGCCCCGAGGTAGGTTCCCGCGAGCGGCGAGCCCGTCGCCTCGGTCCACACGATGTCCGGGGAGAGGGGCGCGAGCATCCCCGCCAGATCGCCCGCCTCGTTGGCCGCGTAGTGCGCCTCGATCACGGCCCTGTTGCTCATGGACTCCAGCTTCGTCGCGTGCGCGGGCGTGCTGTTGTCCCGGGCAGTACGTCCGTTGTTCCAGAGCGTATGGACGCCCGCGGCTCTGGTACTCGCCGCCCACGGGCTGGCACTGTCGGAGTCATGAGTGAGCGCCCAGACGTCATCGTTGTCGGAGCAGGGTCGGCGGGATCCGTGATCGTCCGCCGGCTCGTGGATGCCGGGCGGCGCGTGCTGCTCCTCGAGGCGGGCGGCCCCGACACGAGCCCGGCCATCAAGGACCCGGCCCGTCTGGGCGAGATCTGGCACAGCGCCGACGACTGGGACTACTTCACCGTGCCGCAGGAGCACGCGGCCGACCGCCGCCTGCACCTGCCGCGCGGCAAGGTGCTCGGCGGCTCGCACTCCCTCAACGCCATGATCTACGTGCGCTGCGCCCCGCAGGACTACGACCACTGGGAGTCGCTCGGCAACCCCGGCTGGGGCTGGGACGACGTGCTGCCCGTCTTCAAGCGGATCGAGGCCTACGACGGGCCCGCCTCCGACCTGCGCGGCACGGACGGGCTCCTCGACGTGACCGTCGACTACGACCTCAACCCGATCCAGCGGTCGATCATCGACGCGGCGGTCGAGATCGGGCTCGAGGAGAACCCCGACTACAACGGCGCCACCCTCGACGGCGTCTCGAAGCAGCAGGTGACCGTGCGCGACGGCGTGCGGCTCTCGACCTGGAACGCCTATGCCGAGCCCGTCGTGGGCTCCCCCCTGCTCACGGTCGTGACAGGCGCGTGGGTGCACGGTCTGCTGCTCGACGGCACGACCGTGACCGGGGTCGAGTACGAGCACGAGGGGCGGATCGTCCGCGCCGAGGCCGACCAGGTGGTGCTCTCGGCGGGGGCGATCGACTCCCCGCGCATCCTGCTGCGCAGCGGCATCGGACCGGCCGACGAGCTCGCCGCCCTCGGGTTCGATGTCGTCGTCGACCTGCCCGGCGTGGGCAAGAACCTGCACGACCACCTGCTCTCGCCCGTGATCTTCACGACCGACGAGCGCGAGATCGACCCGCCCGCGCCCGGCACGGGGATCACCCAGTCGCACCTGTTCTGGCGCAGCAGGCCCGGCCTCGAGGTGCCCGACACGCAGCCCATCAACTTCAGCGTGCCCATGTACGAGGAGTGGATGACCGGCCCCGCGTGGGGCTTCACCCTCATGGGCGGCATCGTCTCGCCGAAGAGCCGCGGCAGCCTGACGCTCGCGGGCACCGACCCGCACGCGGCGGTGCTCATCGACCCGAACGTGCTCGCCGAGGAGGACGACCTGCTCGCGCTCGAGGCGAGCGTGCGCCAGTGCCGCGAGATCGGCAGGGCCTCCGCCCTCGCGGGCGCGTGGGGCGCCCGCGAGCTCTACCCCGGGCCGGAGGTCGACGACGACGCCCGGCTGCGCGACTACGTGCGCCGCACCGTCATCACGTACCACCACCAGGTCGGCACCTGCAAGATGGGGGTCGACGAGCTCGCCGTGGTCGATCCCACGCTGCGCGTGCACGGCGTCGCGGGCCTCATGGTCGCGGATGCGTCGATCATGCCCCGAGTCACGACGGGCAACACGAACGCCCCGTCGATCCTCATCGGCGAGAAGGCCGCGGAGTTCCTGCTCGCGTGAGGATGCCCGCGGCTACGCGCCCGCGAGCGTGCGGGCGCGCAGCTCGCTCGGGGCCATCTCGTACGCGGCCTTGAAGACGCGCGAGAAGTGCGCGGCGTCGATGAACCCCCAGCGGCCGGCGATGGCGCCCACGGGCAGGTGCGCGAGCAGCGGGTCGATGAGGTCGCGGCGGCACTTCTCGAGGCGCTGCTCGCGGATCCACGTCGAGACCGTCGTGCCCTTCTCGCGGAAGAGCCCGTGCAGGTGCCGGATCGAGATGAAGTGCGCGGCGGCGATCTGGGTGGGGCCCAGGTCGGGCTGGCCCAGGTTGAGGTCGATGTAGCGGCGGATCTGCTGCATGAGCAGCTGGTGGCTGTCCGCCGGGTCGGCGTCGAGGTCGAGCTCGCTCGCGAACATCGTCGTGATGAGGTCGATCGCGGACTGCACGAGTCGCGGGCCCGTGACGCCCCCCACGCGGTCGAGGTTCTGCGACACGTTCTGCAGGAACGGGATGATCATCGACCCGAGCCCGTCGTCGCTCGAGAACCGGTGCGCCGTGAGCTGCTTCACGATCTCGGGCGGCAGCCCGAGGTGCTCGCGGGGGAACATGAGCACGAGCATCCTCATGTCCTCCTCGAAGACGAGGGAGTACGGCCTGCCCGTGTCGTAGATCGCGAGGTCGCCCGGCTGCAGCACGGCCTCGCGGCCGTCCTGGATGAGCAGGCCCGTGCCCGACACCTGCAGGCTCGCCTTGTAGTACGAGGGGTCTGAGGATGTGACCATCGACGACGTGCGCTCGACGAGGTGCTGCGACGCCGTGACCTCGCTCACGTGCACGGGCTCCACGTCGACCGTGCGCAGGCGGCCCCAGAACGGATCGTTGCCCACGCGCAGCACGTCGAGCGGCACGAACGACGCCGTCACGGCCTCACGGTAGTCGTGGAAGCTGTGGGACACGGACGACCGCACGCTCTTGCCCGACGCTGTGTTCACGCATTACCACCTTGTAATCACGGATGAACGGATAGTACCGCCGCGGAGGCCGCCTAGGTGTTGATGATCTGGGGCACCGCGACCGACTTGAGGCCCTCGACCCCGAACTCGAGGCCGTAGCCCGAGCCCTTGACGCCGCCGAACGGCATCATGGGATGCACGACGCCGTGCTTGTTGATCCACACCGTGCCGGCCTCGAGCTGCAGGGCGACGCGCCGGTTCTCGTCGGCGTCGGGACCCCACACCGACGCGCCCAGGGCCGCGTCGAGGTGGTTGGCGCTCGCGATCGCCGAGTCGACGTCGGAGTAGCGGATGATCGGCAGGGCCGGCCCGAACTGCTCCTCGTCGACGAGCGGGTCGCCGTCGTTGAGGTCGGCCACGAGGGTGATGGGGTAGAACAGCTCGCCCAGCTCGGTGGCGGGCGAGCCGCCCGTCACGATGCGGCCGCCGCGGGCCTTCGCATCCTCCACGAGGCGCGAGACGATGTCGAACTGCTTCCTGTTCTGCACGGGTCCGAGCACGTTGTTCTCGTCGAGCCCGTTGCCCATGGGCGTGGACTCGGCGACGCCCTTGAGCGCCTGCACGACCTCCTCGTAGATGGAGTCGTGCACGTAGAGGCGCTTGAGCGCGGCGCACGTCTGGCCCGTGTTGATGAACGCGCCCCAGAACAGGTCGCCCGCGATGGCGGCGGGGTCGGCGCCCGGCAGCACGATGCCCGCGTCGTTGCCGCCGAGCTCGAGGGTGAGGCGCGCGAGGTTGCCCGCCGAGGCCTCGATGATGGCCCGGCCGGTGGCCGTCGAGCCCGTGAACATGACCTTGTCGATGTCGGGGTGGGAGGCGAGGCGGGCCCCGACCTCGCGGCCGCCGGAGACGACGGAGAGCACACCCGCGGGGAGCACCTCGTTCATGACCGAGACGAGCACGAGCACGCTCAGCGGCGTGAACTCGGAGGGCTTCACGACGACGGTGTTGCCCATGCGCAGCGACGGCGCGATCTGCCAGATGCCGATCATGAGGGGCCAGTTCCACGGGCCGATGGCGGCGACGACGCCCACGGGCTTGTAGATGAGCTCGGCGCGCACGTCGCCGTCGTCGACGACGACCTCGGGCTCGAGCACCGTCGCGGCGGTGGCGCGCAGCCACGAGGAGCACGCGCCCAGCTCGAAGCGCGCGTTGGGGCCGTTGAGGGGCTTGCCCTGCTCGCGCGAGAGCAGCTGGGCGATGGGCTCGGCGACGGCGTCGATGCGGTCGGCGATCTCGAGCAGGAGGGCGCTGCGCTTCTCGTGGCCGAGGGCGTTCCACGCGGGCTGGGCCTTCTTCGCGGCGGCGATGGCGGCGTCGAGGTCGGCCGCGGTGTGCTCCGGCGCCCGTCCGATGACCTCTCCCGTGGCGGCGTCGTGGATCTCGCGGCCGGACCCCTCGGGGGCTTCGACGCGGGCCAGGAGGGCGGAGTAGTCGGACATGGGTGTTCTCCTCTTCAAGAACAGGGGCGTGGTCAGTCCAGCATCCGCCGACCACGTGCACTCGCGGTTGCCCACGGCTGCACGCCCCATGACCGAGAGCGCAGGCTAGCGGAAGAGGCGCGCCGTCTCCTCGAGGCGGTCGTGGTGCGCCCTCCACTTCCCGGCGTCGAGGTCGGGCAGGTTGGAGAGGCCCGCCCGGTGGCCGACCGAGCCGTCGATGAGCTCCCTGAGGATGTCGGCATGGCCCGCGTGCCGGTTCGTCTCGGCGATCATGTGCACGAGGATCGTGTGCAGCGTGACGTTCTTCCGCTCCGGGGACCACCACGGCACGACGCCCGGGCTGTCGAGGTCGAGGGCGGCGATCGTGGCCTCGGTGTGCTGCCACACGCGGCCGTACAGGTCGACCACCGACTGCCGGGACTCGTCGGCCGTCGCCCACATGTCGGCGTTGTCCTCCGCGTCGTCGGCGAGCCAGGGGATCTCCTCGGGGAACGGCCGGTCGAAGATCTCGCCGAAGTAGCCCGCCTCGACGCTCGCGACGTGCTTCACGAGGCCGAGGAGGTTCGTGCCCGTGGGCACGAGCGGCCGACGGACGTCGTAGTCGGAGAGTCCGTCGAGCTTCCAGAGGAGCGCCTCGCGCGCGACCTTGAGATAGCGGTGCAGCGTGTCCTTGGGATCGTCCATCTCCCGAAGCTAACATCGGCCCATGACCGGCGCAGCCCCCGTATCCGACCTCGCCGGCTGGGTGCGCGCGCCCTTCACCGGCGCGGGCATCACCCACGACTGCTACGAGAAGGGCAGCGGGCCGGGGGTCGTGCTCATCCCCGAGCTGCCGGGGATCACGCCCGAGGTGCTCGGCCTCGCCGACCACCTCGTCGCCGCGGGCTTCACGGTCGTCGTGCCGTCGCCGTTCGGTGTGCCGGGCCGCCCGCAGTCGGGCGGCTACACGCTCGGGCAGGTCGCGCGCATCTGCGTCTCCGCCGAGTTCCGGGCCTTCGCGACCGACGCCCACCGGCCCGTCGCCGACTATGTGCGCGCGGTCGCCGTCGACCTCGCCGCGCGCACGCCGGGCCCGGGGGTCGGGGTCATCGGCATGTGCTTCACGGGCGGGTTCGCGCTCGCCGTCGCGGTCGAGGAGGCCGTGCTCGCCGCGGTCGCGAGCCAGCCGTCCGCGCCGTTCCCGGTCGGGGCGCGCCGGGCGGCCGACCCCGGGATGTCCGCCGCCGAGCTCGACAGGGTCGCGGAGCGCGCAGCGGCGGGGGAGGTGTGCGCGCTGGGCCTGCGGTTCAGCGAGGACCGGGCATCCTCGCGCCAGCGCTTCGCGGGGCTCAAGGCCCGCCTGGGCGACGCGTTCGAGGTCGTCGAGCTCGACTCGTCGCCCGGCAACCCCGACGGGTTCAGTGCCCACGCGCACTCCGTGATCACGAGCGAGGTGCGCGAGGGCAACTCGGCGCACGCCGCGCGCGAGCGGGTCGTGGCGTTCCTCGGGGAGCGGCTCAGAACGCGCTGAGCCCCGTGAGCGCCCGCCCGATGACGAGCGTGTGGATCTCGTCGGTGCCCTCGTAGGTGCGCACCGACTCGAGGTTGGCGAGGTGGCGCATGACCGGGAACTCCGACGTGACCCCGTCGCCCGCGAGGATGCCCCGCGCGAGCGAGGCCACGGAGATCGCCTGCCGCACGTTGTCGAGCTTGGCGACGCTGAGCTGCACGGGGTCGAGGGCGTGCCGCTCCTCGAGCCTGCCCAGGTGGAGGGCGAGGAGCATGCCGCGCTCGTAGGAGACGAACATCTCCGCGAGCTTCTGCTGCACGAGCTGCGTCTGGCCGATGGGCCGCCCGAACGACTCGCGCACGAGCGACCTGCCGACCGCCGCCTCGAGGCACGTGCGCGCCGCGCCCATGACGCCCCACGCGATGCCGAACCGCGCCTTGTTGAGGCACGAGAACGCGGAGCCGAGCCCCGTGCTGCCGGGCAGCACGGCGTCGGCGGGCACGCGCACGCCCTCGAGCACGACGTCGCACTGGACGGAGGCGCGCATCGAGAGCTTCGTGTCGATGGGGGTCGCCGTGAACCCGGGCACGCCCGTCTCGACGAGGAAGCCGCGCACGCCCTCGTCGGTGCGCGCCCATACGACGGCGATGTCGGCGATGCTCGCGAGGCCGATCCAGCGCTTGTGGCCCGAGAGCACCCAGCCGTCGCCGTCGCGCACGGCGGTCGTGGTCATGCCGGCGGGGTCGCTGCCGCTCGCGGCCTCGGTGAGGGCGAAGCATCCGACCGCCCCGCCCGCCGCCATGGCGGGCAGCCACCGCTGCTTCTGCTCCTCGGAGCCGAACAGCGAGATCGCCGTCATCGCGAGCGAGCCCTGCACGGAGAGGAACGTGCGCCAGCCGCTGTCCACGGCCTCGAACTCGATGCACGCGAGGCCGTAGCTCACGGCGCCGGCCCCCGCGGCGCCGTAGCCCTCGAGGTGCATCCCGAGGAAGCCCGCGGCGCCCAGCTCGGCGACGAGCCCCGTGCGGAAGTGCTTCGCCTCGAAGTCGTCGTCGATGGTCGGCAGGATGCGCGTGCGCGCGAACTCCCGGGCGCGGTCGCGCCACCCCCGCTCCTCGTCCGTCAGCAGGTCGTCGAGGTGCAGCAGCTCGTCGGGGGTGGGCACGCGCTCATCATTCCACAGCCTGCTCCGCGCCCCAGCGCCCCATGTCGGCGGAGAACCGCGCGTCCGCCGACTCGGGCGGACGGCCCGCGCTGAACACCACGACGGTCCCGTCGGGGTCGGTCGTGGTGAGGTCGCGCGTGTTCCACGCGGTGTCGACGGGGTGCCCCGCGCTCCCGCCGCCGTGGGCGCGCGCCCGCGCGGCGAGGCCGTCGAGCTCGTCGTGCACGGCGGCGAAGGTGAGCGCCACGGCGTTCCCGGGCGTCACGGCACCGGCCGCGGGGCGCACGAGCAGGTCTTGGAACTGCCACCGCCGCAGGTGCACGAGCGCGGGCGCGCCGCCCGGGCCGGGGATCGTGAACAGGACGATGAAGTCGAGGCCCTCGGTGTACCAGGCGACCGTGGCATCCACGTCGGAGGCGGCGAGGGTCGCGAAGGAGGGCATGCCGTAGATGTCGCGGCCGATGGGCGGGGCCACCGCGCCGCGCACGGGCTCGGGGACGGGGGAGGGGATCGTGGTCATGTCCTCCACGATCGGCCCTGACGCTGCGTCAAGGTCAAGGGGTTCCCGTCGTCGGGGGTCGGTGCCACGATCGGCCCATGAAGATCAGACGGCAGATCGTCGTGCTCGACACGGCGGACCTCGCAGCGGAGAGCGCGTTCTGGGCGGGCATCCTCGGTGGCACGGTGGAGGCTGAAGACGACTGGCACAGCCTCTACGTCGACGGCGAGGCGCGCATGGGCTTCCAGCTCGCGCCGAACCACGTGCGCCCCGACTGGCCGGACGGCCAGCCGCAGCAGATACACCTCGACCTCTACGTCGACGACATCGCCGCGGCCCATGCCGAGGCCGTCGCGCACGGCGCGCAGGTGCTCACCGACGCCGACCGCACGACGCCGCAAGGCTTCCAGGTGTACGCCGACCCGTCGGGCCACCCGTTCTGCCTCTGCTGGGAGTAGCTCAGCGCGTCGCCGCGCCGAACGCGCGCACGAGCGCGTCGACGCCGTCGGCGTCGGACGCCCCGAAGGTGTAGAAGTCGGGGCGGATGAGCACGGCCTCCCCGAGCCCCGCGAGCCAGGGCGCGTAGGTGTCGTGCACGTCGTCGATCTCGTCGAGGGCGACGACGTCGAAGCCCCACGCCGTGAGGATTCCCGCAGCCTCGCTCCCGAGGCGCGCGCGCAGCGCGCCCGACGCGAGCAGAAGCACGCCGCCCGGGTGCAGGTCGTCGAACCGCACGACGTCGGCGCCGGCGCGCACGGAGCCCTGGGGCGAGAGCGATCCGGCGTCGGGCAGGTGCAGGCCGGGGCCGAGCAGCGGCGCGGGCGGGGCGGGCGGCGGGTTGCCCTTCTCGAGCTCCGCGATCATCCGGGCGTCGCGTGCGGCGGCCTCGGCGGGGTCGGTGATGCAGATGACCCGGCCGAGCTCGACCGAGAAGTCGATGAACTCGCGGATGTGCGGCAGCCGCTCGTCGGCGTAGCTGTCGAGGATCGCCTCCGCCGCACGGCCGTCGAGCACCGCGCGCAGCTTCCACGCCAGGTTCGTGACATCCCGCAGGCCCGCACCGAGGCCCTGGCCCGCGAAGGGCGGCATGAGGTGGGCCGCGTCGCCCGCGAGCAGGACGTGGCCCTGGCGCCAGCGCGTGGCCCAGCCCGCCTGGAACGTGTAGACGGAGTGCCGCTCGAGCTCGGAGTTCTCGGGCCGGATGCCGAAGGGCTCGAGCAGCTCCCACGCGCGCTCGGTGCGGTTGAGCGACTCGATGGTCTCGTGGGGAAGCCGCATGAACTCCCAGCGCCGCCGCCCGGGGCCGCCCGGCACCATGGTCGCGGGCCGGGCGATGTCGCACGTCTGGATAGCCACGTGCGGGAACGCGAGCGAGGGGTCGGGGATGACGTCGACCACGAGCCAGTCGTAGAAGAAGCCCAGATCGTGCCAGTCGATGCCCGCCCAGCGGCGCACCGTGCTGTTGGCGCCGTCGGCGCCCACGAGGTAGCGCGCCTCCACGATGCGCTCCTCGTCGTCGGCGATGCGCACGAGGCGCGCCGTGACCGTCGCGTCGTCGGAGAGCACCTCGGCCGACCAGCCGCGCAGCACCGTCACCGACGGGAGGGCCGAGAGCACGGCCTCCATACGGTCTTCGAGGGCGGGCTGGCTGAAGAAGTAGGTGTTGTACCAGCCCGACGACCCCACGCCGCTCCAGTCCACCTCGACGAGGGTCTGCAGGTCGGCGTTGCGCCACACGTACATGGAGTCGTACGGCTGCGTGATGTCGGGGATGGTGTCGGGCGCGAGCCCGATCGACTGCAGGATGCGCGCGAACTCGAAGTCGTGCGTGACGGCCCGCGGCAGCGGGTACCCCTCGGTCTTGCGGTCGACGACGGTGACCGTGTGCCCCTGTCGTCCGAGCAGGATCGCGAGGAGTTTGCCGACAGGCCCGAGGCCCACGATCACGACGTCAGAGACAGCTCCATTGCTCACGTCGGCGAGCCTAGGAGCGCGCTTGCGGGCCACGAACTATCTGTCCCGAAATACGGGATGGAAAGTTGTTGGGCCTGAAACTCGGTTCGATCATGGGGTATCCGTCCGACCCGGACCCGCAATCAAAGGAGATTCGCGATGCACCACAGCACCCGACGTACCCGCGTGGCCGGAGGCCTCGCGCTCATCACGGCCGCGGCGATCGCCCTCGCCGGCTGCTCGCCGATCGGTGCGGACGGCGGGTCGTCAGACTCGTCGGAGCCCATCCGCATCGGCGCGACGATCCCCCTGAGCGGAGTGCTCGCGGGCTTCGGCAGCTTCCTCAAGTGGGGCTACCAGCACGCGGTCGACGAGGTGAACGCCGCGGGCGGCATCGAGGTCGACGGCGCCAAGCGCCAGGTCGAGCTCACGCTCGTCGACGACAAGTCCGACCCCAACGAGGTCACGTCGCAGACGAAGACCCTCATCTCGAGCAACAACGTCGACGCGCTGCTCGGCTCGTGCACCCCCGACCTCGTGAACCCGGGCGCCGTCGTCGCCGACAGCCAGGGCGTGCCGTTCGTCACGGGCTGCAACCCCATCGAGGTGTTCAAGTCCGTCAAGGAGTGGACCTACGCGTGGGACATCTTCTTCTCGGTGCCCGAGCTCGCGGGCTCGACGTTCGAGGCGCTCAAGGCCAACGAGATCGAGACCAACAAGCAGGTCTTCATCCTGCACGACAACGGCCCGGACGGTAAGGCGATCGGCGGCGAGATCTGGCCCGCGATGGCCGAGTCCAACGGCTACACGGTCGTCGGCAACATCGAGTTCCCCGCCGACAACAGCGACTTCTCCGCAGCCATCCAGAAGGCCAAGGAGTCGGGGGCCGATGTCGTGCTCATCGACTCGATCACGCCCGCCGCGATCTCGATCCGCAAGCAGATGGCGGCGATCGGCTGGACGCCCAAGGTCATCGTGGCCGAGAAGGGCGGCGAGCCCATCCAGTTCGCCGAGGCCCTGGGCGACCTCGCGAACGGCATCCTCGTCGGCGCGTACTGGGACCCGTCGTTCGACTACCCCGGCGCCGCAGACCTCAAGACCGCGTTCGAGAGCGAGACCGGCCTCACCTCGAGCCAGCACATCGCCGACAGCTACACCGCGGCCATGGTGCTCATGGACGCGATCGCCGCGGCCGGCACGCTCGACAAGGACGCCGTGAACGAGGCGATCGGCAAGACCGACAAGACGTACGCGGTGGGCGCCATCAAGTTCGACGCCGAGCACGCCGCCAAGATCCCGGTCGTCTCGTCGCAGTGGCAGGATGGCGTTCCGGTGATCGTATGGCCCAAGGAGCAGGCGACGGGAGAGTTCCTCTTCCCCGTACCCTGACCCGACCGACCGGCGGGGGCCGGCCCTGACCGGCCCCCGCACCCTCACGACGATGTGGATCCCAGGATGAACGCGATAGACCCGGTAGGACTGGCCAACACGGTCCTCGGCGGGGCCCTCCTCGGCGGGCTCATCGCCCTCAGCGCGGTCGGGCTCTCCCTCGTGCTGGGAGTCATGAAGCTCGTCAACCTCGTGCACGGGCAGGTCGTCGTGCTCGGCGCGTACCTCGCGTTCTACCTCGCGTCGTTCTGGGGCATCAGCCCGCTCGTGGCCCTGCCCATCGTGTTCGTGCTCGGCTTCGCGTTCACGGCGCCGATCCAGCGGTTCATCCTCGAGCCCGTCGCCAAGCACGGCGAGGAGGCCGGGCTGCTCACGACGTTCGCGCTGGCGATCATCCTCGAGAACGTCTTCATCAGGCTGTTCTCGGGCGACACCCGCTCGCTCGACACCGAGTTCAGCCGCGAGACGATAGCCCTCGGTCCCGTCAACGTCCCCACGATCTACCTCATCGGCTTCGCGATCTCGCTCGCGGTGTGCCTCGCGGTGTCGGCGCTCGTGACGCGCACGTCGTTCGGCAGGTCGCTGCGGGCGAGCTCGGAAGACCCGGTCTCCGCGGCGATCGTGGGCATCCACGTGAGCCGCATCCGCTGGGCGACCTTCGCCCTCAACGGCGGGCTCTCGGCCCTCGGCGGCATCCTCATCGCCCTGTGCTTCTCGTTCACGCCGTCGTCGGGCTCCGACTACCTGCTCACGGCGTTCGCGATCATCGTGCTCGGCGGCCTCGGCAACATCATGGGCACCTTCATCGGCGGCATCGCGCTCGGCGTGCTGCAGTCGCTCGGCGCCTACTTCTTCGGCGACGGGTACCGCACCTTCGTGGGGCTCGTCATGCTCATCGTGCTCCTGGCCATCGCGCCCAACGGAATCCTCAGGCTTAGGCGGTCAGTGTGAAGAACTTCCTCAGTCGCCTCGCGACGCCCGCGCGCGTCACGTGGCGCGACTTCGCCCTCGTGGGTGTGCTCGGCGTCATCGCGTACGCGGTGCCCTACGTGGCGGGCACCTACCAGCAGGAGGTCGGGTTCCGCATCCTGCAGCTCGGGGCGCTCGCCGCGGCCTGGAACCTCGCCGCCGGCTACACGGGCCTCGTCTCCCTCGGCTCCGCGGGCTTCTTCGGCCTGGGCGTCTACACCATGGCGTTCGCGAGCAACGCGGGCCTGCCGCTGCCGCTGTGCGTGCTGCTCGCCGCGATCGTCGCGTGCGTCTTCGCGATCATCGTGAGCCCCGCGCTCTTCCGCCTGCGCGGGCTGTACTTCACCGTCGGCACGCTCGCCCTCGCCGAGGCCCTGCGCATCTTCGTGCTCAACGCACCGTGGTTCGGCGGGCAGGCGGGCATCTTCCTCACGGCCCGCGCTCCCAAGGCGTTCGAGCTGTTCTGGCTCGGGCTCGTGATCGCCGTCATCGTGCTCGTCGTCGTGCTCCTCGTGCTGCGCAGCCGAATCTCGTACCGACTCCAGGCGGTGCGGGACGACGAGGATGTCGCGGCGCAGCTCGGGGTGCGCACCTTCCGCACCAAGCTCTGGGCGTTCGCCCTCTCGGGGGCGCTCATCGCCGCCATCGGATCCATCCAGGCCCTCAACCAGGGCATCGTGCAGCCCAACGGCGCGTTCGGCATGGGCTGGACCATCGACATCGTCTCGGTGGCCATCATCGGCGGCATGGGCACCAAGGTCGGGCCGTGGGTGGGCGCGGTGTTCATCGTGCTGCTGGGCGAGGCGCTGCTGCGCTTCCCCGAGATCCACATGGCGATCGTGGGCGTCGTGCTCGTGCTCGTCATCCGGTTCATGCCCAACGGCATCTGGGGCACCCTCACCCTCGCCCTGCAGAAGAAGGAGAGGCAGTTCTCGTGACCGCCCCCGTGCTGAGCCTGCAGTCGATCACCAAGGCGTACGGGGGCGTGCGCGCCATCGACGACCTCACCCTCGAGGTCGCCCCCGGCGAGGTGCTCGGCGTCATCGGCCCCAACGGCGCCGGCAAGAGCACGCTCGTCGGCGTGATCGGCGGAGCGCTCACGGGCTACGCCGGAACCGTCACGTTCGACGGCCGCGACATCACCAAGGTGGCCGCCGCCGACCGCGCGCGGCTCGGGATCGGGCGCACGTACCAGATCCCCCGCCCCTTCACGCGCATGACGGTCGCCGACAACGTGCGGCTCGCCGCCACCAACTCCGGCCACCACGTGCCCGCGCGCGAGCTCGAACCGTTCGTCGCGGACATCCTCGACAGGCTCGGCCTCACGCCGTTCGCCCACGAGCTCGCGGGCAAGCTGCCGCTGCTGCGCCGCAAGCGCCTCGAGCTCGCGCGCGCCCTCGCCCTCAAGCCGCGCGTGCTGCTGCTCGACGAGATCGGCGCGGGGCTCGTGCGCTCGGAGACCGAGGAGCTCATCGCGATCATCCAGTCGCTGCGCAGCGAGGTCGAGTCGATGGTGCTCATCGAGCACGTCATGGACGTCATCTCGCGCTGCTGCGACCGCACCGCCGTGCTCGACTTCGGCAGGCTCGTGACCGTCGACGAGACGCCGAAGGTGCTCGCCGACCCCGAGGTCGCGTCGCTCTACCTGGGCTCGATCGCGGAGGGCGCCCTCGAGCCCGCGCCCAAGAGCGGCGAGCACCGCGCAGCCCTCACGTCGCTCGTGAGCGTCTCGGACGCGGCGAAGGACGCCCCGCTGCTCGCCGTCACCGACATCTGGGTGCGCTACGGCGGGCTCAACGCGCTCAAGGGCGTCTCGCTCACGGTGCACCCGGGGGAGTGCGTGGCGCTGCTCGGCGCGAACGGCGCGGGCAAGACGACCATGGCGCGCGCGATCGCGGGCGCCCAGCCGATCTCGTCCGGGTCCATCGAGTTCGCAGGCCGGTCGACCGCGTCGCTGCGGCCCGACCAGGTAACGGCGCTCGGCATCGCCCAGTGCATGGAGGGCCGCAAGATCTTCGGCACGCTCACGATCGAGGAGAACCTCATCGCGGGCGGCCTCGACGCCCCGCGCGCGGTGAAGGCCGAGCGGCTCGAGGCGGTGTACTCGGTGTTCCCCATCCTCAAGCAGCGCCGGAGGAACTCGGGGACCGCACTCTCGGGCGGCCAGCAGCAGATGCTGGCCATCGGGCGCGCGCTCATGTCGGCGCCGACCCTCGTCGTCTTCGACGAGATCTCCCTCGGGCTCTCGCCCATCGCCGTCGACGAGGTCTATGGGGCGCTCGGGACGATCCGTGACTCGGGCGTCTCCATGATCGTCGTCGAGCAGAGCGTGGACCGGGCACTCGCGATCGCCGACCGGGCGCTCGTGCTGAGCCAGGGGGAGATCACCCTCGAGGGCAGGCCCGCCGACCTGCTCGCCGACACGAGGCTGCTCACGAGCTACCTCGGCTGACCGAAGGATCCACCATGCTGCTCTCCGACGCCGACCGCCTGCTCGACCCCGCGCCCATGCCGCTCGAGCTCGGCTACGAGCGGCTCGACGACGGCGTGCTGCACATCGCCGTGCGCACCGACATGCACGGTGTCACGGGGGAGCAGTTCGAGTGGTGGTTCCGCTCGCGTCCCGACACGCGGCAGTACATCTGGTGGCACCCCGTCGACCACGTGTCGAGCACGTGGGAGGGCGGCGACCTCTCCACGCACGTGGGCTCGATCCACGTCGTCACGGAGGAGTTCACGGGCGAGCCCGCGACCGACCTGCGCATCCAGTTCCGGCATCCGCGCGAGTTCTTCACCGAGGCGGCGTACGACGCGGCGGTCGCCGAGGGCCGCGTGAGCGCCGCCGTGCTCGGGCGCGTGGGCTTCGGCGCCGACGCTCCCGTCGACGGCGAGGGCCGGATCCTCGGCGGCAGGCTCCTGCACGTCGGGCGCGACACCCTGTGGGGCCTCGCGCTGCGCAGCCACTTCTTCATCGGACAGGACCTGCCCGCGCTCGGCATGAGCCCTGAGCAGGTTCGCGAGGAGGTGCCGGACGCGTTCGCGCCCGCGCTCCTGCAGCACTGCTACAACGAGTTCACGTTCCTGTCGCGGTTCCTGCCGTCGCTCTTCATCGGCGACAACCGAGACACGCGGATGCCGCCGCTGCCGTGGTGAGCCGGCGGCCGCCCGCGCCCGTCGCCCCCTGAATCGATCCAGCGGGCAGTTATGACGGGAACGATCGACGTGCTCGTCAGAACTGGCCTCTGGATCGTTTCAGCGGGAGGGGCGGAGACGATCGCCGGGAGGAGCGGAGAGGGTGCGGGGAGCTAGCCGGCGCTCGACTCGAAGAGCACGCCGCGCGCGTCGACGCTGCCCTGCAGCTTCGTGAGGCGCTCGACGAAGAGCTTCCACAGCATGTCGAAGCGCTCCGTCGGTGCGACGATCGCGACGGCCTGGTCGACGCCCGCGGCGTTGCGGATGCACGTCGCGACGGCCGAGATGCCGACATCCCGCTCCTCGTGGTCGAACGCGAGGTTGTTGGCGCGCACCTCCGCGAGCTCGGCGAGGAACCTGTCGACGTCGGTGATCGTCTTGCTCGTGTGGGCCTGGAGCACGGTCGGCAGCACCTCGCGCACCTTCCAGTCGGGCAGCTGTGCGAGCAGCACCTTGCCGATGCAGCTGCCGTGCAGCGAGAAGCTCTTGCCCACCTGTGTGACCGACTGCAGCCGGGCCGTCGACGAGACCTGGTCGACCACGACGACCTCGCGGCCGCTGAAGATCGCGAGCTCGACGTTCTCGTTGACCGCGCGCGCGAGCGACGTGAGCACGGGCCGCATGCCGGCGACGAGCTGGAGGTGGCTGTTCATGCCGAACTTGAGCACGCCGGGGCCGAGCGAGTAGCCGCCGGCGCTCGAGGTGCGGATGACGAAGTACTCGCGCTCGAGCTCCTGGATGATGCGGTGGACGCTCGAGCGCGGCAGCCCGCTGCGCTGCGAGAGGTCGGTGAGCGAGAGCTGGCCGCGCCCCTCGGCGACGATGTTGAGGATGGTCGTGGCCCTGCCGAATATCGACATCAGCCCACCTGCCATGTGCGCGTGACCACGAGCGTGTCGATGGCCCACGCGCCGTCGTGCTGCGACACGTGCATCTCGTACTCCCCCATCGTCGTCATCAACGGTTCGGGCGTGAACTCCCAGCGCGTGTAGAGCGCCTGCCCCGAGTATCCCCGTTCCGTCGCGCGAACGCGAACGTTCGTGATGACGTGTCGGTGCGGCTCGGGGCGCCCCCACAGGCCCGAGTAGTGGTCGGCGAGCTCGTCGGGGGTCGAGGCCGTGCGGGCCGGGAACGTGACCGTCGCGTGCCGGAACAGCTCGACGGCGGCCGGCACGTCCTTGGCGTCGGCGATCGCGCCGTACTCGAAGAGCAGCTGCTCGACTATCGCGCGGCCGTCGTCAGCCACGGTGCTGCCGCACGAGGGCGCGCGCGTAGTCGTTGCCGTTGGGCGTGCGCACGATGGTGTGGATGTGGAACGGCGCGGGCTCCGTGTTGCTCAGGAACACCCCGCAGTGGTGGTCGAGCTCGAGGATGACGACGGGGCTCTGCACCCGCAGGTAGAACACGTCGCCGGGGCCCGTGCCCCCGATCCACGAGAACCACGTGTCGCCCAGGTGCGCCTCCACCTCGCGCACACGCGCCTCGGCGGGGCCGGAGGGCAGGTAGTCGACGAAGTCGGCGACGAGCGCGAGCAGGTGCCCGAGCGCCTCGGCGGAGAGCTCGGACGCCCGCACGCCCTCGTAGGGGATGACGCGGTTGTCTTGGAACGCCCCTGCGAGGTGCCGCTCGTCGCCCGGGTGCACGCGGCCCTCGGGCATGGCCGGGTCCACCATCTCGTCGAACAGCACGGCCGTGGCGCGCTGCTCGGGCGTGAGCGCGGCGACGAGCGCGCGGGCGTGCGCGATGCGCGCGGCGAAGGCCGGGGCATCCTCGTCGCGCAGCTTGTCGGGCTCCGCGCCGAAGAACACGGGCGAGACGACGAGCTGGCCGCCGATCACGACGCAGTTCAGGGCCACGTGGTGGCCGAAGAGCTGCCAGCCCCACGGCTCGGTGAGCGACGGCGTGCCGTAGAGGGCGAAGTTGTAGCTGAACTCGTTCATGATGCCGTCGAGGCCCGTGAGCCCGCCGAGGTAGCCGTTGATCGACATGAGGGTGCGCACGAGGTCGTAGCCGCGCGGGCTCAGCGTGGCCTCGACTATCGCGAGCAGGTCGTCGCGCCGGGCGGGCTCGAGGAACTCGAGGCGCAGGCCCGTGTCGTGCTGCATGAACTCCGGGTTGGCCCACGACTGCCACTCGACCGCCTCGATGCCGTAGCACAGGCGTGCGCGCCGATCCGGGTCGAGGCCGGCGAGTGCCGCCTCCGCCGCTGCCGTCATCGCCGCGACGGGGGCGCCGTCGTCGGAGGGGGAGTAGAGGTCGGGGACGATCGCGCCGTCGGACGTGATGCCGCGGAACTCGGCGCCGTACAGCGGCTGCCAGCCGCGGATGAGCTCGCCCGTGAAGCCGTCGTGCTTGGCGGCCTCGCGGTAGGAGTACGCGTCGAGGCCGCGCAGGCCCGCGATCCGCTCGTCGTCCGCGGGGAACAGGTAGCGCCGGAAACCAGCGTCGTCGCTCATCACGGATTCAGTGAAGCACGCACCCGCCGCGCTGCCGAAGCAGGTGTCCCGCGGAATGAGACAGCAGCTTGACCGGGCTTTTCCGCGCGATGACGCTGGGGGTTCGACACCAAGGAAGGCGCGTGGTCATGAGGCTCGTCGGTGCCAGGCTCTCGGAGGGCAGCGACACGTTCGTCGCCGCGCTCACGAGCAAGGACGGTGCGGATGCCGCGCGCATCGTCACCGATCTCGACACGTTCTGGGGCTCGCCCGTCGCGGCCCTCGCCGGGTTCTCGTCGGAGGGCGGCGCGACCATCCCCCTCGACCAGCTGCAGCTCGTGCCGCCCGTGCTGCCCGGTGCGCGCGTCATCTGCATCGGCCTCAACTACCTCGCCCACGTGCGCGAGGGCAGCTACCGGGATCTCGACCTGCCCGAGTTCCCGACGATCTTCGCGCGCTGGACCTCGTCGCTCACCGTGAGCGGCGCGCCCATCCCCGTGCCCTCGAACGAGGACGGCGTCGACTGGGAGGGCGAGATCGCCGCCTTCGTCGGGCAGCCCCTCGTCGACGCCGACCCCGACACGGCCCGCTCGGCGGTCATGGGCTACGCCGTCTTCAACGACGTCACGTCGCGCCGGGCGCAGAAGCTCACGTCGCAGTGGGCCATGGGCAAGAACGGCGACAACAGCGGCCCGCTCGGCCCGCTCGTGACGGCCGACGAGGTGGGAGATCTGCGCGACGGGCTGCGCGTGCAGACGCGCGTGAACGGCGAGACCGTGCAGGACGGCAGCACGCGCAACATGATCTACGAGCTCGGCGACGTGCTGTCGCTGCTCTCCCACAGCTTCACCCTCTCCCCGGGCGACGTCATCTGCACGGGGACCCCGGAGGGCGTCGGCTACTCGCGCACGCCGCCGTGGCTGCTGCACCCGGGCGACGTCGTGGAGGTCGAGGTCGAGAGGCTCGGCACCATCAGCAACCCCGTGGTCGGCAATGGGGCGCGCCGCCCGGCCCTCGAGCGCTAGGCCTCGGCGGGCTCCGCGGTGAGCAGCATGCCCGCCGCCGTGAACGACGCCTCGAGCTCCTTGATCCAGCGCTCGTTGATGGTGTCGGCGACGCTCGACGCATAGGTGATGACGAGCGGGATGCGCGCGTCGAGCCAGACCTGGATGGGCTCCGCCCGTTCCGTGAGGATGTTGAGCGCGAAGCGCTGGTGCTCGCGGAGCTTGCGCGCGAGCACGACGTGGAGGTGCTCGAGGGTGCGGTCGGGCAGCGCGATCGGCGGCTGCTCCGCGTCGTACTTCAGGGTTCCCACACGCCAAGCATGCAGCATCCTGGCTGGGAAATCACTCGCGTTACACGACAATGGTGCAGTGACTCGCCGTGGACTCCTCCTCTTCGCCGCCCTGGGGCTCGCGTGGGGCATCCCGTACCTCTTCATCAAGGTGGCGGTGGCCGAGCTGGAGCCCGCGATGGTGGTGTTCGGGCGGTCCGCGCTCGCCGCCGTCCTCCTGCTGCCGCTCGCCTTCTACCGCCGCGAGGTGTGGAAGGTCGTGCGCCGCTGGAAGCCCATGCTCGCCTACACGATCATCGAGATCGTCGTCCCGTGGTACTTCCTGAGCTCGGCCGAGCGCACGCTCCCGAGCTCCACCGCCGGGCTCCTGCTCGCGGCGGTGCCCCTCGTGGGCGTGGCCGTGGCGTTCTTCCTGGGGCGGCCCGCGAAGCTCTCCGGCACCAACTGGCTGGGCATCGCCGTGGGGATGCTGGGCGTCGCAGCCCTCGTCGGCCTCGACGTGGGCGGCTCCGACCTGCTCAGCGTGGGCGAGATGGTGATCGTCGCCGTGGGCTACGCGGTCGGCCCGGCCATCCTCTCCCGCTGGATGCCCGACCTCCCGGGCGTGGGCGTCGTCGCCGTGTCGCTCGCGGGGGCCGCGATCTTCTACCTGCCGATCGTGCTCGCGACGGGAGCGTTCCCCACCGCGTGGCCGTCGGGCCAGGTCATCGTCGCGATCGTCGTGCTCGCCGTCGTGTGCAGCGCGCTCGCGTTCATCCTCATGCTCGCCCTCATCACGGAGATCGGGCCCGTGCGGGCGACGACCATCACCTACGTGAACCCCGCGGTCGCGATCCTCGCGGGCGTGCTCGTGCTGGGCGAGCGCCTCACGGTGTGGACGGTCGTGGGCTTCGTGCTCGTGCTTGCGGGGTCGTGGCTCGTCACGTCCAAGCGCCGCGAGCCCGTCGCGCCCGCGGGCGCCGAGGAGGCCTCGGCGAAGCTCGAGGGGGAGTCGCCGTGACCCTCCGGCACCTCCTCGACGACGCGCGCATCGACCCCGCCGTCTCGGCCCTGCGGCCGGACTACCGCGTCGCGCTCATCCTCGCCGAGGGGCTCGTGGGCGGGCCCGGGGATGCCGCGAGCGAGGCGCTGCTCGCGGCCGCGGAGCTCTCGGCCCGGCACGCCCTGCTCTCCACGCCCGTCGACGAGCTGCCGCACATCGCGGCGTGGCGCGACGCCTACCGCGCGTTCGGAGCGCGGCCCCAGCGCGAGCGCAACAGCGCGGAGGCCCTCATCCGCCGCGCCGCGTCGTCCGGCCTGCCGCGCATCAACCGCCTCACCGACATCTACAACGCGATCTCGGTGCTGCACCAGATCCCCGTGGGCGGCGAGGACGCCGACCGCTACGAGGGCGCCCCGCGTCTCATCCGCGCGGACGGCTCGGAGCACTTCGACACCGTCGCCGACGGCGAGCCCGTCGTCGAGCGGCCCGAGCCGGGCGAGGTCGTGTGGGCCGACGGCGCCGGGGTCACCTGCCGCCGGTGGAACTGGCGGCAGGGCGTGCGCACGCGGCTCGACGACGGCACCGTGAACGGCCTGTTCATCCTCGACGCGCTCGGTCCCGTGGACGACGCGGGCCTCGCGCGCATCACCGACGAGCTCGCGGCCCACCTCGGCGGGACCGTGACGACGAGGATGCTCGCCGCAGGCTAGTCGTCGCGCTTGCGGATGATCGGCAGGGTCGCCGTCGTGTTCTCCTTCGCCCACTCCTCGAACGCCTCGAGGGCCTCCATGGGGGTCGGGAACGGCGGCAGGTGCGACTGCACGCCGCCGATGAGGTAGAGCGTGTAGCCGGCGGGCGACTTGATCACCTGGCCGCGCACGTTGTCGTCGTCGTTGACGATGTCGAAGTCATGGGAGCGCACGCGGCGGCGCAGGGCGTAGGTCCGCGCCACTACGAGATCTCCATGCGTCAAGCGTAAAGCTAGGGGACGACGACCTGCACGCCCGCGGTGCCGAGGGCCTCGGCGATGTCGGAGGGGGGCGGCGCGTCGGTCACCAGGTAGTCGGCGCCCGAGAGCGGCGACACCTGCGCGAACAGGCGGCGGCCGATCTTGCTCGAGTCGGCGAGGATCGCGGTGCGCGTCGCACGCTGCATCATCTCGTTCATCATCGAGGCGTCGCCGAGGTTGCTCGTGGAGTACCCGGACTCCGAGACGGCGCCCACGGCGATGAGCGCGATGTCGCACTGGATCTCGACCTCGTCGCCGCCCGTCGCCATCTTGAACGAGACGGGACCCGTGGTCGCCTGGGTCACCGTGCGCACGGGACCGCCGAAGACGTAGAGGTCGCGGAAGCACTTGGGGTTGAGCATGGCGGGGATGCGCAGGTTGTTGGTCGCGATCGTGAGGTCGCGGTGGTTGCCGAGCGCGCGGGCGAGGGCGAGGGCCGTCGTGCCCGCGTTGATCATGATGACGGACCCGTCGGGCACGAGCTTCGCCGCGAGCGCGGCGATCGCCTCCTTCTCGGCGGTCTGCATCTGCAGGCGCACGTCGAGCTCGCGGTCGTTGCGGGGGCGGTCCTCGACGCTCACCGCGCCGCCGTGCGTGCGGATGATGACGCCGAGGCGGTCGAGCTCGTCGAGGTCGCGGCGCACGGTGTCGATCGAGACGTCGAACCGCTCCGCGAGCATCCCCACGGTCACCTGGCCGGCCTCGGCGACGAAGGCCGCGAGATCGGCCCTGCGCCCCGCGGGAAGACGGCGGGGAGAGGAGTCGGGGGACGTTTCTTCCATAACGGCATCTGTAGCACATCCCCGCACGGGGATGCGACGAATACTGAGTATCGGCCCGCAATAAGTGCATAAATCGGCAACAAGAAGCACAATTGGGACTCACAGGCGCTCTTCGTTAGAAATTCGTGCATTGACTCTGCAGCCAAACCGCGCCTAATATCGGTCTAAAGTTGCATGACACCGCATGTAACAGCGAAAAACAGCAAACAACAGAGGAAGAAGAGACAATGAGCAACGGAGCTCACGGGCGTCGTACCGCCCTGAAACTCGCCGCAGGCCTCTCGGCCGCGGTAATCCTGACCGGTCTGGCGAGCTGCAGCGCCGGTTCGGGTGGCGATGCGGGCGGTGACGTCACCATCGAGTTCGCGCAGTGGTGGGCCCCCGAGCTGCCCGAGGGCGCCTTCCAGGGCCTCATCGACCAGTTCGAGAAGGAGAACCCGGGCATCAAGGTCGAGCTCCTCAGCGGTCCCTACGCCTCCACCAAGGAGCAGCTGTTCGCGGGAGCCGCCTCGGGCACGATGTCCGACGTCGTGGGCCTCGACGGCGCCTGGGTGAGCGACTTCGCCAAGCAGGGCGCCATCACCGACCTCACCGCCCTCATGAAGGAGCAGGGGATGGACGACAGCGACCTGGCGAGCCAGATCCAGATCAACGGCGCCACGTACATGATCCCCGTCGTGAACTTCGTCTACCCGATGTTCACGAACACCGACCTGCTCGCGCAGGCCGGCATCGACGCCGTGCCCACCACGCGCACCGAGTTCGAGACGGCGGCCAAGGCCATCACGAACCTCGGCACCGCGAGCGGCTGGGTCCTCCCGCTCTCGCTCGAGGCGCCCAACGGCATCCAGAACGACGTCATGTCGTGGAACTGGGCGTCCGGCGGCTCCATGCTCACCGCGGACGGCAAGCCCGACCTCACCAACTCCGACGTCGAGGGCACCGTCGACTACGTGAAGGGCCTGTGGGATGACGGCGTCATCGCCCCCGGATCCTTCACCATGAAGGAGCAGGACAAGGTCGAGGAGTTCACCAACGGCCGCGTCGGCATGATGATCGACTCGCTGTCGCACATCAACCTCATCCAGGAGAACAACCCCGACCTCAAGTTCGACATCTCGGCGATCCCCGCCGAGGACGGCTACGAGGGCGCCCGCGGCATCCCCTACGCCTCGTGGGGCATCGGCGTCTCCGACTCGAGCGAGCACAAGGCCGAGGCCCTCAAGCTCGTGCAGTTCCTCATGAGCACCGACGTCAACTCGCAGCTCTCGACCATCGCCAACGCGTTCCCGGGCAACAAGCAGTCCACCCCGGAGTTCGGTGACGGCAAGGAGCTCTTCGAGAAGGCCTTCGAGATCTACAAGAGCGGCTACCCGGCGAACGAGTTCACCGGCCTGCCCGTCGCCGAGGACCTCATGCGCCAGTTCGACACCGAGTTCCAGAAGGTCCTGTCGGGCGACGGGACCGTGAAGGACATGCTGTCGACGGTCCAGGACTCCTGGACCAAGGAGTTCTAGTCCCCACCGGGCCGCACCGCGCATCCACCACCACTGCGCGGTGCGGCCCACCCCCCTCGATCCTCTGGAGGTGACGCGTGGCCGTCGCACATCCCGCCAGCACGCGCCGGCGCATCCCCTTCTCCCGCAAGGCAGAGCCGTACGGCTTCATCGCCCCCACGGCGCTGCTCATGCTGGGCCTCATGCTCGTGCCGATCGTCATCGTCATCGGCTACTCGTTCTACGACAACGTCATCCTCAACAAGCACCCCGAGTTCCTCGGGGTCGCGAACTACATCGAGATCGTCACCGACCCGGCGTTCCTCACGGCCATCCGCAACACCGTGTTCTTCGTGGGCGTGAGCGTCGCCGTCCACCTCGTGCTCGGCCTCGTGTTCGCCCTCCTGCTCAACTCGCAGCTGCTGGGCCGGTGGGTGTCCGCGATCGCCCGGGGCATCTTCATCCTGCCGTGGCTCTTCACCGCCGCCATCGTGGCCGTGCTCTGGCGCATGCTGCTCTCGCCCAACGGCGTCGTGAACTTCCTGCTCGAGGGTGCGGGTCTTACGACCGGCCAGGTCGAGTGGCTCTCCGACCCGAAGATCGCGCTCATCGCCGTGACCTTCATCAACATCTGGTCGGGATACCCGTTCTTCATGATCAGCATGCTCGCGGGCCTGCAGGGCATCCCGGGCGACCTCTACGAGGCCGCGCGCGTCGACGGCGCCAACGCCGTGCAGCGCTTCTGGAACGTGACCCTCCCGCAGCTGCGCCCCATCATCATCGCGATGATGCTGCTCGACTTCATCTGGACATCCCAGCAGTTCGCCCTCATCTGGGGAACCACGGGAGGCGGCCCCATCGACGCCACGGAGATGCTCAGCACCTACACCTACAAGCTCGCGTTCGCGAAGTACGAGTTCGCCCTGGCCTCCACGAGCGCCGTGCTCGTGCTGCTGCTCTCGATGGTGCTCGCCTTCTTCTACGTACGCCACCAGAGGGCGAGGGACTGATCGTGACCAAGACCACCCAACTGCTGCTCGCCCGCATCGGCGTCGCCGTGGGCCTCGTGCTCGGCGCGGCCTTCGCCGGCCTCCCCGTGCTGTGGATGCTCTCGAGCTCGTTCAAGTCGAACACCGAGATCTTCCAGTCGCCGCCGCAGCTCATCACGTCGGCCTTCTCGTTCGACGCCTACGCGCGCATCTTCGCCGACCCGGAGAAGGTCCGCTTCTTCATCAACAGCTACGTCGTGTCCGGCGCGGTGACGATCTTCACGCTCCTCATCGCGATCCTGGCGGCCTACGCCTTCAGCCGCTTCGAGTTCCGGGGCAAGCGGATCATCAACATCGTCATCGTGAGCGTGCAGGCGGTGCCGCCCATCACGCTGCTCATCCCGTACTTCGGCCTCATGGTCACGCTCGGGCTGTACAACACCTACCCCGGCCTGATCCTCACCTACATGGTGTTCACGCTGCCCTACGCGATCATCATGATGACGGGCTACTTCAACACCCTGCCGCGCGAGCTCGACGAGGCCGTGCGCGTCGACGGCGCGGGATCGTGGACCGCCCTGTGGCGCATCCTCGTGCCCATCTCGGTGCCCGGCATCGTCTCGGTGGGCGTCTACACGTTCATGATCGCGTGGAACGAGTACCTCTTCGCGCTCACCCTCACGAAGACCAACGACATGCGCACGGTGCCCATCGGCATCCAGCTGCTCATGGGCCAGCACTCGTACGAGTGGAACGAGATGATGGCGATGAGCATCCTGGGGTCCATCCCCGTGCTCGCGCTGTTCCTCTTCTTCCAGCGCTACTTCATCGGCGGGCTCACGTCCGGATCCGTCAAGAGCTGACGGGCATCCCGCCCGCCTATCAACCACCACCAACAACAAGGAGAACCCCGCAGTGCTCATCACCGGAAAAGAACTTCTGGATGTCGCCCACGCTCACAACTTCGCGGTCCCCGCGTTCAACATCAGCGACTGGGCGATGTTCACGGGGATCATGGACATCAGCGAGGAGAAGGACGCCCCCGTCATCATCGCGATCCACCCCGACGAGGTGAGGCACGTCACCACCGACCTCATCCAGGCGATCCGCTCGCGCGCCCACCGCTCGCACGTGCCCGTCGTCATCCACTGGGACCACGGCGGCAGCTACGAGCAGATGATCACCGCTATCCAGGCGGGGTTCACGTCGGTCATGATCGACGCGTCGATGCTGCCGTTCGAGGAGAACGTCGCCATCACCAAGAAGGTCGTCGAGACCGCCCACGGCGTGGGCATCTCGGTCGAGGGAGAGCTCGGCACCATCGGCGCCAACGACAGCTACGGCGAGTCGGGCGCCGCCGAGATCCTCTACACCGACCCCGCCGAGGCCGTGCGCTTCATCCAGGAGACGGGCGTCGACAGCCTCGCGGTCGCGATCGGCACGTCGCACGGCCTGTACCCGGCCGAGAAGAGCCCCGAGCTCAAGCTCGACCTGCTCAAGGAGCTCAAGGCAGCGACGGGCATCCCGCTCGTGCTGCACGGCGGATCGTCCAACCCCGACGACGAGATCGGCAAGTCGGTGAAGCTCGGCGTCAACAAGATCAACATCTCGAGCGACATCAAGGTCTCGTACCACCAGCGCATGCGCGAGGTGCTCGGCACCGACGTGAAGCTCCGCGAGCCGAACTCGATCCAGCCCGAGCCCATCGCCGCCATGAAGGTCACCGCCGCGCAGAAGATCGACCTGTTCGACGCGGCGGGCAAGGCTGAGCTGTACTAGTCGCGTGACAGATCACCTGGTGCTCGGCCTCGGCGGAACCGTCGACTACGAGATCGAGTGGGACTCGGCGGTGCTCGAGGGCCTCGTCGAGGCCTACGGCATCGCGCCGGGTGATCTGTCGACGACCGCGCCGATCACCGACGAGCGATCGCTCGTCGTGACGGTGCTGGCGTTCCTCGAGCTCGGTGTCGGGGGAGAGCGCTTCGTAGCCTCCTCCGACATCGTCGAGCAGTTCGCCGCGCGCTTCCCCACGAGGATCACCCTCGGCGGCACGGGCGTGCGCGCGGGGATCGCCATGGAGAGCCTGGGCGTGCCGTCGACCCAGCACCTCGTGAGCATCGACGACAACGTGCGCCGGCTGCTGCCCGCGTCCACCGCCTACATCTCGAGCGCCGACCGCGACACCCTCGACCCGCACCTCATCGTGCAGTTCGCGGCGGGCACGCGCGTCGCGGCGGGCGGCATCGACATCACGGCGCCGAACTCGAACCGGGTCATCCTCGCCAACGACCCCCCGAACCGCGAGATGCGCCTGAGCGCCGAGCTGCCCGCCACCCTGCGCGGCGCCGCCGCCTTCCTCGTGTCGGGGTTCAACACCATGAAGGACCGGGCCCTGCTCGAGTCCCGGCTCGAGGAGCTCTCGCTCGCCCTCGCGCACCTGCCCGACGACTCCCTCGTGTTCTACGAGGATGCGGGCTTCTACGAGTCCACGTTCAGCTCGCGCGTGCGCGAGCGCATCCTGCAGCACATCGACGTCTACAGCCTCAACGAGGACGAGCTGCAGGAGTACCTCGCGCGGCCCCTCGACCTGCTCGACCCGGAGGAGATGTCGGCCGCGCTCGTGCAGGCGAGGGCGCTCATCCCGGCGCCGGTGCTCGTCGTGCACACGCGCTACTGGGCGCTCGCGTTCGGCGTGGGCGCGGAGGCCTACCGCGCCGGTCTCGTGGGCGGCGTGACCATGGCGGGCACGCGCTACCGCGTGGGCGACGGACACGACGCCGACGACTACGCCGAGACGCTGGGGTTCGAGCAGCATGCCGGCGGCGTGGAGTTCGCCACAGCCATCGAGTCGCGCTTCCCCGGCACTGCAGTGTGCGTGCCGGCCTACGTGCTCGACACCGCCACTCCGACGACCATCGGCCTCGGCGACAGCTTTGTCGGCGGGTTCCTCGCCGCGTGGTACCTCTCGCGCGAGACGGCGGACGCATGACGCTGCTCGTCCCCTCCAACCGGCCGCCCGCGCGGTTCTACCGCGGCGGCGCGCGTATCACGGCATTCCGCGGCGAGCCCCCGGCCGCCGACCGCGAGCCCGAGGACTGGGTGGGCTCCACGACGACCATCGCCGGCGAGGAGCGCCTCGGCCTCACGACCCTGCCCGACGGGCGCCTGCTGCGCGACGCCGTCGCCGCCGACCCCGAGCACTGGCTCGGCCGCGAGCACGTCGCGCGCTTCGGCGACGATGTGCGCCTGCTCGTGAAGCTGCTCGACGCGGGGCAGCGCCTGCCCGTGCATGCACACCCCTCCGACGAGTGGGCCGCGGGCCACCTGGGCCACGCCCACGGCAAGGCGGAGGCGTGGTACATCCTCGAGGGCGGCACCGTTCATGTGGGCCTGCGCGAAGACGTGGATGCGGCCGCGCTGCGGGACCTCGTCGAGCGGCAGGACACCGCGGGCCTCCTTGCCCTCCTGCACGAGGTCGAGGTCGCGCCCGGTGATGTCGTGTGGGTGCCGCCGGGCGAGCTGCACGCTATCGGCGCCGGCGTGTTCCTGCTCGAGCTGCAGCAGCCGGAGGACCTGTCGATCCTGCTCGAGTGGGAGGGTTTCGCCCTCGACGGGGCACGCGACGGCCACCTCGGCGTGGGCTTCGACACGGCGCTGGGCGCGGTGAACCTGCGTGCCCGGCGCGATGTCTCCGAGCTCGTCGGCACGATTCCCGGGGCCGGCTCGATGTTCCCCGTCGGAGCCGACCAGTACTTCCGCCTCGACCGCGTGATCGTCGACGGGCATGCGACGCTCGACCGCGGGTTCGCCATCCTCGTCGTCGCCGACGGCGAGCTCAGCCTCGAGCGCGAGGGCGACGTCGCGCTCGTGCGCGGCGCGACGGCGATCGTGCCCGCGGCGGCGGGCCACGTGCGGCTGCGCGGATCGGGGACGGTGCTCGTGTGCCGTCCGCCGGCGCCGTGAGCTCCGCGGGAGGGCTCATCGACGACGGGCTCATCGGCACACCGCGCGCCCTCGCCGACGTCGCGGACCTGAGGGACGCCGCGGGGCGGCGGGTCATCCGCATCCGCCTGTTCGACGGCTGGGACCTCGACGTGCTCCCCGACCGCGGGCTCGACATCGGCGCCGCCTGGTGGCGCGGGCGCCCCGTGGCCTGGCGCTCGCCCATCCTCTCCGACCCGGGACCGGGCGCGGACTGGGCGCACCGCTTCCTCGGCGGCCTCGTGGTGACGTGCGGTCCCGACAACATCGGCGCCCCGCGCGACGGCCACGGCCTGCACGGCACCCACAGCCTCACCCCCGCCGTCGACGTGCGCTGGGAGCAGAAGCGCGTGGACGACGAGCTCGAGGTGCGGGTCTCGGGCACGATCCAGGATGCGCGGCTGTTCGGCCGCCGCATCCGGGTGGACCGCGAGATCACGGTCTCGACGGGCAGCCCGACCATCGACGTGCGCGACACCATCACGAACGACGGCCTCGCGCCCGAGCCCGTCGCGTGGCTCTACCACGTGAACCTCGGGGCGCCCGTGGTCGTGCCGGGCACGACGGTCACCGCTCCGGCGGAGCGCTGGGTCGTGCGGGAGGCCACCCGGTCGGTGCCGTCGCCCGCGGTCATCCCGCGGCCGATCGCACACTCGGAGGAGACGGTCTTCGAGTATGCGGGCATCCGCGACGACGACGTCGTCGTGCAGGCCCCCGACGGCTCGGGCATCGCCCTGTCGTGGACCACCGCGACCCTGCCGCGCCTCTACCAGTGGGTGCTGCCGGAGAGCGGTGCGTGGGCGCTCGGCGTCGAGCCGGCGAACGCGCCGCTGTGGGGTGACGACCGCACGCCGCCCCTCCTCGCCGCGGGTGCCGCGCTCGAGACGGCGGTGCGCATCACGGCTCTGGAGGACGTCGCGGGCTGACGCGCAACCCCTCCCCTCCTCGAGCCGCACGCGCGTACGGTGACGGGATGACCGACGACATGACGGACGCCGAGAAGCGGCACGACCAGCTCACGAGGGCGCCGAAGTCCTCCGAGGAGGACGCCGCGCCCCGCATCGCCACGAGCAAGGGCGCCCACGGCGCCACCCGGATCGACGTCGCCGAGACGGCCGCCGTGCGCCCCGGCAACCCCGACAAGCAGAACGGATGAGCCGCACGCGACTGCCGAAGGCGGTCTACGAGAGCGAGCTCGAGCGCCTGCAGGTCGAGCTCGTCGCGCTGCAGCGGTGGATCGTGTCCTCCGGCGCGCGCGTCGTCGTGATCTTCGAGGGCAGGGATGCCGCGGGCAAGGGCGGCGCCATCAAGCGCATCGTGCAGTACCTCAACCCCCGCACCGCGCGCGTGGTCGCGCTGCCCCAGCCGAGCGAGCGCGAGAAGGGGCAGTGGTACTTCCAGCGCTACCTCGAGCGCCTCCCGGCGGCGGGCGAGATCGTGCTCATGGACCGCTCCTGGTACAACCGTGCGGGCGTCGAGCGGGTGATGGGCTACTGCACCGACGAGCAGTACGAGCTCTTCCTCCGGCAGGTGACCGTCGTCGAGAGGATGCTCGTCGACGACGGCATCATCCTCATCAAGTACTGGTTCTCGGTGTCGGACAAGGAGCAGCAACGGCGCTTCAAGGCCCGCCTGCGCGACCCCATGCGGCGCTGGAAGCTCTCCGACACCGACCTGCAGTCGATCACGCGCTGGGAGGACTACTCGCGCGCCAAGGACGCGATGTTCGACGCGACGGACTCGGAGCACGCGCCGTGGTGGACCATCGAGAGCGACGACAAGCGCGCGGCGAGGCTCAACGTCATCAGCCACCTGCTCTCCCAGATCGCCTACGAGACCGAGGAGCCCGAACCGGTGCGGATCCCGAAGCGCCCTCCCGCCGAGGGCTACACGCGGCCGCCCCAGGAGTCGCAGCGCTTCGTGCCCGACCACGCCAAGACCCTCCGCAAGGCGGGCTAGCGCGGAGCCGTCTCGACGACGAGGTCCTCGCGCAGGTAGCGCGCGTATCCGCCGGGGGTACGGCCGAACCGGCGGCCGGACGTGACCACCTCGGCGTGGGCGGAGGCGACGACGTCGAACCCGGCGAGCCGGGCGACGAGGTCGACGTCCTCGTGCTCGGGCATCGTGCGGTAGCCGCCGACGGCGAGGTAGGCGGATGCGCGCACCCCGAGATTGGCGCCGTGCACGTGCCCGTTCGCCACCCCCGCCGCATGCGAGGCCTCCCACGCGCAACGCTGGTCGTCGCCCAGGTCGTCGAAGTCCGGGCGCACCGTGCCCACTACGACGTCGTGGCCCGCCGCCGCGAGCTCGAGCTGCACGAGCAGCCAGTCGCGCGGCACGACGGAGTCCGCGTCGGTGTTGGCTATCCAGTCGGCCCTGCGGTCGAGCGCCGCGGCGACCCCGATCGAGCGCGCGGTGCCCACGTTCGAGGAGTCCACCTCCACGACGCGCACACCGCGCACGCTGCGCGCGACGGACGCGGTGCTGTCGAGGCACCCGTCCGCCACCACGATGACATCGACCGGCACCGTCACGTGGCGCGACGCCTCCAGCACCGACGCAAGGCACCGGCCGATGAGCTCCTCCTCGTCGCGCGCCGGGATGACGACCGCGATCCTGCTGATCACGCGAGCCCCGCCCGCCGGGCCACGGAGCGCCCGTCTCGCGAGAACACCTCGAGCACGAAGTCGTCCTCGGTGTGCAGCACGGTGGTCGTGAGGGCGCGGCGGCGGATCGCGTCGTGCACGTCGTCGCCCCGCAGCGGGTAGTCGTCGACCGGGTGCCGCCAGTGGCACGCGACCAGGGTCCCGTCGTCGGCGAGGGCGGCCTCGACGGAGTCCAGCACTCGCTCCAGCCCCGCACGGTCGAAGTAGTAGCCGACCTCGGAGAGCACGACGAGCTCGAACCTGCCCGCCGGGAACTCCGTCAGGGCGTCGGCCCGCTCGATCCGCGCGGCCCCGCCCACCCGCTCCCGCGCGCGGTCGACCGCGGCCTGCGAGACGTCGACGGCGAGCAGGTCTTCGACCCGCGCGGAGAGGGCCTCCGTGAGCACGCCGATCGAGCAGCCGACCTCGAGGGCCGTCGCGTAGGCGCGGTGCGGGAGGCTCGCGAGGGTGACGGCGCGCTTGCGCTCCTCGTACCACCGCGTCTCGAACCCCCAGGGGTCCGCGTGCCGCCGGTGGGTCGACTCGAAGTACTCGCGCGAGAGGCCGGATCCCGTCTCGGGCACGATGAAGTACTCGAGGTCGCGCTCGAAGTTCTCGACGAAGTCGGCGCGCAGCACGGGGTCGTCGCCCTCGGTCTGCGACACGTAGGCGGAGAGGGCGCGGCGCTTGAGGTCGGCGTCGACGGGCAGGCTGCGCAGGCGCTCCCACGGGACATCCTCGGACGCCGGATCCCCCCAGTGCCAGAGCCAGACCGGGTACTCGACGAGGGGGCGACCGCCCACCACGCCGGCAACGACCTCGCCGACCACGCGGTGGTCGCGGTGGCCGTCCCCCCGCCAGGGCGACGCGACGAGCGTCGTCGGGGGGGTCGCGCCGACCACCTCGGAGAGGGCCCGCGCGATCTCGTCCCGGTGCGTGTCCGCCGCTCCGTCGGGGAAGCCGAGGGTCACGGTGAGGGCACCCAGGGTCGCGGTCGCCGTCGCGAACTCCCGTGCGCGGCGGTCGGCGAGCCCCGCAGCGCCGCCGTCCGTCACGAGCACGACGGTCGCGGGGATGCCCCGCCGCACGCACTCCGCGATGAGCCCGCCCGCGCCGAGGGTCTCGTCGTCGGGGTGGGGCGCGATGACGAGGAGGTGCTCGACCGCTGCGAGGTCGAGCCGGGGTCGGTCGTGCATCCTCGCCTCCGCGGACCACGCGCGGGCGGAGGTTCCGGCCGTGCTCGCGTCGAAGCTCACCACGGCGACTCCTCGGCGGCCACGGCCTCGCCGAGCGAGGCGAGGTCGCGCTCGGCATGGTGCTGGCGCACGTAGAGCTGCAGGTCGGCGACGCGCTTGGCGTGGGCGGCGTCGAGGGCGATAGGCGCGGGGCCGAGGGCGTGGCCCGCGCGCCACAGGATCTCCTCGCAGGCCCGCGCGACCGTGCTGCGCACGCGCTTCGCGAGGATGCGCGGCGCGCCGTCGCCCGCATCCGCGCGCTCGGCGGCATCGGCGAGGGCGAGCCGGCAGCCTGCGAGCAGCTCGTCGATCGCGCCGAGGTGCGCCAGCAGGAACGGGTCGGGCTTCGCACGGGCGGCCGCGAGCACGGCGCGTCCGATGCCCACCGCGCCGCCGAACCAGCATGCTGCCACGCCGATGCCCCCGATCGCGAAGCCCGGGCGCGCGAGATACCAGCCGGTCTCGCCGACGGGCTCGGCCGGGACGGCCTCGAAGCGCACGGGGCCGCTCGGGATCTCCACGAGGCCCCGCGCCCGCCACGTCCCCGGAACCACCGAGACACCGGGCCCGCGGAGGTCGACCGCGAAGAGGCGCCGGTCGCCGGAGGGCAGCGCCGCGGTCACGAGCGCGCCGTCCAGCCGGTCGGCGAGGGAGCACCACGGCTTCGTCCCGGTGAGCGACCACGCCGCTCCGGAGGGGGTCGCGACGAGCGGGTCGCCCCCGCCCTCGGCGGCGAACACCCCCCACACGCCGTGCGGGCGCGGGAGCCCCGCCTGCTCGAGGATCCCGAGGGCGTCGAGGTGCGGCTCGAGCGCGCGGGCGGCGCCGAGGTCGTGGGCGGCGACCGTCGCGAGCGCCTCCCACCGGTCGCGCGTGGAGGAGGGCGCTATCGCGCCGAGGTCGCGGGCGCGCGCGAGGGCACCCTCGATCGTGTCGGGGACGACCCCGACCGCGAGGGTCAGGTCGCCCGGAGGCACGCGGGGGTCGAAGGCGACGGGCATCGTCCAAGACTGCGCAGGCGTGAACCCCGGCGGATAGGGCTTGACTGTCAAGCCTTTGTGCGATGGGGGCCCGCCGCGCAGAGTGGGAGTGACGCGCAGCAGCGCGGATCGGAGCATCACACATGAGCAAGTCAGGACCGAACACCATGGGAGTCCCCGACGATTCCGACCCCGAGGCCGACACGGCCTCCGGCGGCGCGCCGGACAAGCCCGACACGACGGACGACGACGGCACGCCCGTCGAGAACCCGTCGGGCTAGGCCGTCCGGTAGCACCATCCGTCGCCCCGGTCGACCCCCTGACGCGCGGGTCGATCGGGCCTACGGTCGGACTATGACGACAACGAGCACGGCACCCGCGGGCGCCCAGAAGACCCGCCGACAGAACTCCGAGCACGGCTTCGCCGCCTCCAAAGAGCTCATCGAGGCACTCCAGAAGGTGCTCGTCGACCTCGTCGAGCTCGCCGGCCAGGGCAAGCAGGCGCACTGGAACGTCGTGGGCACGAACTTCCGCGACACCCACCGCATCCTCGACGAGATCATCGAGGCGGCGCGCGGCTTCGGCGACGAGGTGGCGGAGAGGATGCGCGCGCTGCACGGCATCCCCGACGGGCGCAGCAGCACCGTGGCGAAGGCCACGACGCTGCCCGAGTACCCCGCGGGCGAGATCGACACGAAGGAGACCATCGACCTCATCACCGTGCGTCTCGAGTCCGTGGTGTCCACCATGCGCGACGTCCACGACGCCGTGGACGAGGAGGACCCGACCTCGGCCGACATCCTGCACGCGATCATCGCGAGCCTCGAGCAGTTCGCCTGGATGGTGTCCGCGGAGAACCGGACTCCCGCGAAGGCCCGCTCCTAGACCTCGGTCGCGAGCAGCGACCACACGGCCTTGTCGTAGCGGACGCCGCCGACCGGCCACGCCTCGCGCAGCGTGCCCTCGAAGGTCATCCCGAGCCGCTGCGCGACGGCGATGCTGCGCTCGTTGCCCGCGCGGCAGCGCCACTCGACACGGTGCAGCCCGCGCGTCTCGAACGCGTAGCGGACGAGCTCGCGCACGGCGGCCGTGATGTGGCCGTGGCCCTCGCCCGCGGGCTCCGACCAGCAGCCGATCTCGCAGTTGCCTGCGGCCGCGCTGAACTCCACGAACATGACGCCGCCCACGAGGACGCCCTCCGCCCAGATCCCGTAGATGCGGATGCCGTCGCGCGCGAGCCCGTCCGCGTAGCGCTGCAGGGTCGCGCGCGCCCCCTCGACGTCGGTCGTCACGAACGACGGCCCTACCCACGGGCGGATGTGCTCCCGCGCGCGGTCGAGATGGGCGGCGAACTCCTCCGCCTGCCACGGCTCGAGGGAATCGAGGACGGCGCCGGTGGGAAGCTGTGTGGGTGCCATCCGCCCAGCGTAGAGGGAGTCGTGCCGGGCCGACATGGCGTCGGCCCGGCAGCGGCCCTGGCTACTTCTTGAAGGCGTCCTTGACGTCCTCGACGGTGTCCTTCACCGCGGCCTTGGCCTGGTCGGCCTTGCCCTCAGCGACGAGCTTGTCGTTGCCGGTGAGGTTGCCGACCGCCTCCTTGCCCTTTCCGAGCAGGTCCTCGGCGGCGTTCTTGATCTTGTCGTCTGCACCCATGATGAGGTTCCTTTCGTGTGGTTGCGTCACCGGTCAGGTGACGCGCTGTTCGCGCGCGAGGGTGGCGCGCATTCCCGATGTCACGTGCAGCAACACCGGAATCCTTCGTTCGAGCACGGCGTCCAGCCCGTCGACCGCCCGGGCGACGTCATCACGCAGGCGGGAGAGGTCGGAGCCGTTGCGTGCCGTGACGGTGAGGAGCAGCGCCTCCGCCCGACGCACGCGGTAGCCCGCCACCCTCACCGACAGGAGGTCGGGCTGCCGTGCGAGTGCTGCCGACAGCAGGTCGGTGGCGACCCGCGCGTCGAACTCGACGCTGCCGTCGGAGGTCTCATCCCTGAGCAGCCGGCCGGTGCGCCCCCGACCGCGCGTGACCATCCAGACGATCGACAGCACGATCGCGACGGCGACGGCGGCGGTCGCGATCCACAAGGTCGTCGTGTCGGGCTTCGAGGCGAGCGCGGGGAGCGCGATCACCGGGTACGCCCTCAGGAGCACCCAGCTGCCGGCCGCGATCGCGCTGAGCCCGAGGAGGGCGAGCAGGATGCGGTTGCCGAGGCGGTTGGTGCCGGTCATGATCCCACCACCCCCGACGCCGAGACGGCGACGCCGACGGTGATGCGCGGCACGGGCGCCAGGCTCGCGGCCACCTCGCGCGACGCGGTCTCGACCGCGGCCCTGTCGACGGGGAACCCGCTCGACGGCGTGACCGCGATCGTCGCGCGCCGCGCGGAGACCGTGGTGCGCACCCTGCCCGCGGCGACGGATGCCGCACCGCGGGCCGCGCGTCCGAGGCTTCCGGCGAGCACGTCGTCATCGACGACGATCCCCATCCGGTCGTGGGGGAGGGCGTGCCGTGCCCGACGGCCGGGGCTCACCGCGAGCACCACGAGGACGAGCCCGAAGAGCACCGCGACACCCGCGCCCACGACGACGTACGTCGACGGATCGTCGATGCCGGCGATGAGCTGCTCGGGCGCCACCAGCAGGGGCCGGTGGGAGAGCGCGGCGAGCGCGCACTCGACGCCGACATAGGCGAGGCCGAGTGCCACGAGGGAGAGGGCGACGATCGAGGCACGCGAGCGGGAGCGGAACCGCTCGCGTCGCACCAGACGGCGCTGGATGTTCTGCTCGTTCACACGACCCTCCTCGGTTCGACGATGTCCACTCCCGTGATGCGCAGGGCCACGGATCCGACCTGCGAGCCGCTCAGCGCGGTGATGTCGCGGGCGATGCCCGCCCGTGCCTGCTCGGAGCGGGTGACGAGCCCGGGGGCGTCCGCCGTCGAGCCGAGCGGAGCCGCCCGCAGCGGCGACGTCACCGACACCGAGAGCGACCCGTTACTGTCGGCGAGCCGCACGGAGACGCGCGAGCTGCCGACCCCGAGATGGTCCGCGGCGACACCGCGGGCCACCCGTTCGAGGGCGCGCGGCGTCACCGAGATGCGACCGGGGACCATCAGGCGCTGCGGCGACCGCGCGCCGCCTCCACGACCGCCCGCACGTCGAGCCGTCCGCTGACGACGGCGCCGATGACGGCACCGAGGGCCGCGAGGACCAGCACGAGCAGGAAGCCCCAGAACCCGAACACCAGGGCGACGATCGCCAGGACGACTCCCGCGATGCCGCCGATCAGGGTGCCGCTCATGAGACGCGCGCCTCGGTCTCGACGGTCTCCTCGCCGGGGATGTGGACGTCGGAGACGGTCACGTTGATCTCGGCGACCTCCATGCCGATGAGCTGCTCGATCGCGCGCGCGACCGCGGCGCGCACGTCGCCGGCGACCGCCTGCAGCGGCTGGGGGTACTCCACGACGATCGTGATGTCGACGGCCACCTGCGTCTCGCCCACCTCGACCTTGATGCCCTGCGTCAGGTCGGCACCGCCCATGGCCTCGCGGATGGCGCCGACGACGCGGGCCGCTCCGCCACCCAGCGCGAAGACGCCGGGAACCTCGCGGGCGGCGATGCCGGCCACCTTGGCCACCACCGGGTCGACGATCGTGGTCTTGCCCGACGCCGATCCGGGCATGATCGCTCCGGCGACGGCTGTGGTCTTCTCCACCATGATGAACTCCTGTCTTGGTGGCGGGCCTCGTGGGCCCACCGTTTATCGTTGTCACCAAGCAGACGCAGCGAGCAGCCCGAACGTCACGGTGCAGATCGGTTTTTATCCTGTGAGAACGCTGGGGGTGGGATGACGACGCTGGAGGCCGCGGGCGACGCGATCCTCGCCCAGCGTGCCGCGGACGGCGACTCCGCGGCATTCGAGGTGCTCGTGCGACGGCACGGGCCGTTCCTCCGCGCGTTCGCGATTCGCCTCACGGGCTCGCCGGCGGACGCCGACGACGTCGTGCAGGATTCGCTCATCACCGTCTGGAACCAGCTCGGCACGCTGCAGGACCCGTCGAAGGTGCGCGCCTGGATGACGAGCATCCTGTCCCGCAGGGCCACCGACCTGATCCGCAGCCGACGGCAGTCCGATGAGCTCGATGACGAGCACCCCGGAGACGCCGCGAGCGGGCCGGATGCCCGTGCCGTGGCATCCTCGCGCCTGGAGGCGCTCTCCGCCGTGCTCGCCGACCTGCCCGAGGGGCAGCGCCAGTGCTGGGTGCTCAAGGAGATGGGCGGCTACAGCTATGAGGAGATCGCTCAACGGCTCGACCTCTCGGTGGTGACCGTGCGGGGGAAGCTGGCGCGGGCGCGCGCCACGGTCGTGAAGGAAATGGAGGCGTGGCGATGACGATGGATGCCGAGCCCGCGGGCGTGGGCGCGAGCGGGTACACCGTGGACGACCTGAGCGCCTACCTCGATCGCGGACGGACGCCGGCGATCGCCGCGATCGACGACAGCCCCGAGTGCCAGGCGATGCTCGCGTCGATGGAGCGCGTGGGCTCGCTCGCGCGCGAGCTGCTCGCCCAGGACGTGCGGGAGCATCCGGCCCTCGAGGAGGGCTGGCTCGGCGGGCTGCTGACCTCGATCAGCAGGGAGGTGCGCGCGGGTCGCGACATCCCGCTCGCCTCACCGGATCCGCGGACGAGCCTCTCCATCACCGAGGGAGCGGTGCGCGAGCTCATCCGCGCGGCCGGCGACTCGGTCGACGGGGTGCTCGTGGGGTCCTGCTCGGTCGACGGCGACGTGACGACGCCCGATGCGGGCGTGCGTGTCGCGCTCACCATCAGCGTCGTCCTCCACAGCCCGGTGCAGGAGCTCGCCGAGTCGGTGCGCCAGCGCGTCTACTCCGAGCTGCTCTCGCACACCGAGCTGGTGATCGAGAGCATCGACGTGACCGTCGTCGACGTGCATGTGTCCACGCGCACGACCGAAGGAGACGACCTGTGAGCCTCGACCTTGCCACTCTCGCCGCCCGGCTCGACGACGTCGTCCGCGCCGTCCCCGGGGTCAGCATCCTCTACTCGGCCTCGCCGGCGATCGTCACCTCCGTGCGGCAGATCGCCTCCGGCGGAGCCCCGACGAGCCTCGTCGCCGTCCGGGAGGTCGACGGCGCGCTGCAGATCGTCGCCAGCATCGGGGTCGGCTCCGACGCTCAGGGGCCCGCGACGGCGGCGGATGTCTCCGCGGCGGTGCTGGGAGAGCTGCCCGCGGGCACGGACGCGAAGGTGCACGTGCGCATCAGCCGCGTGCTCCCCTGAGGGCCCCTCACGGGGTCATCCTGCCGCCCTGTCGCCGACGAGCGACCGGCGCATGCCCGGGGACGCGACGAGCGTGCCGTCGGCGGCGACGGCGAGCACGTCGACGGGCGAGCGCTCGACGAGGTCGTCGAACCCTTCCTCGGTGGCGGCGACGAGCGCGGTGGCGAGCACGTCGGCCGTGACGATGTCGTCGGCGAGCACCGACACCTGCAGGAAGCGGGGCGCCACGACCTCCCCTCCCCGCCAGATGTGGTCCCCGCGTTCCGCGCTGCCCGACGTCGCGAGCGCCCGCCGGTCGCAGCCGAGTATGACGGCGCACAGCATCGTGTCCCGCGCGGCGGGGTCGACGATGCCGACGGGCGTGGCGCCGCGGGCGAGGATGTCGCCGCCGACGTTGATCGTCCACTCCGAGCATCCCGCGGCATCGAGAACGTGCCCGGCCTGCTCGATGGCCTCCGCCTTCACGATGCCGTCGAGGTCGAGCACCCCGTCGGGCCGGTGCGGTGAGAAGGCGCCGTCGGTGCGCCCCCGCCAGGCGAGAGCGCGTGTGTACGTCGCGATCATCTCGTCGCCCGCGTCGGGGAGGGCGAGCTCGCGGCGGGCTATGCGGCTGATCTCGGAGTCGGGGCGGTACAGGCTGAACCGGTGGTCGTAGGCCTCGAAGACCCGCTCCACGGCCGGCATGAGGTCGGCGGGTCCGTCGATCGAGGCGACGGTGCCCATGGTCGTGAAGACGTGGCGCATCAGAAGCCCGCCTGGTCGAGCGCCGACTGCAGCGAGGTGAGGTACCCCTCGGTGGTGTAGGTCGCGCCGCTCACGGTGGAGACGTCCGCCGACTGCGCGGCGAGCACCTCCTCGCGCAGGATGGGGGCCGCGCGGTTGCTGATCTGCACCGAGCGCCCGTCCTCGTCCGTGAGCTTGAGGGCGGTGACGTCGGTGATCGAGCCGCCCGCGAGCGTGACGGACACCTGCACGGTGCCGAAGCGGGTGTTGACGACCGAGCCCGTGTAGGTGCCGTCGGCCGGACCCGTCGCGACGGGGTCGGCCGTGGGTGTGGGTGTGGCGGTGGCAGACGAGGACGTCGTCGCCGGCGTCGTGGTCCGCGGTGCCGCCGTCGTGGTGCCGGTCGCGTGCGACGCGATGACCGCTCCACCGGCCTGCCAGCCGACCACGAGCACGGCGGCCGAGGCGAAGATGCTTCCGAGCACGGCGCGTGTTCTCACCAGTCGAACCTTTCTGCGTGGATCTGATGCGGGCGGATGCCGGCGGCGAGGGCGTCCGCCTCGAGGGACTCGAGCCACGCCGTGGGGCCGCAGAGGTAGAGGTCCGACCGCAGGAGGTCGGGGAACGTCGCCATGAGGGTGACGCCGCGCCGGGCATCCGTCTCCGACATCCAGCTCGGACCCGTGCGGGCGCGGTGCCCGACCATCACGAAGCACGTCGCGCCCTTGGCGGCGGCGAGGTCGCGCACCTCGTCCCAGAGGTACGTCTCGTCCGGGCTGCCGGCACGGAGCAGCACCGTCGCCTCGCCGGGGGCGAACTGCGCGTGCTCGAGGAGCGCGCGGATCGGCGTGACCCCGACGCCGGCGGCGACGATGGCGAGCTTGGGCGAGGTGCGGGCGGCGTCGGTGAAGAGCCCGTACGGTCCTTCGATGCTCACGCGTGTGCCCCTGGGCACCGTGCTGATCCGCCCGCTGCCCTTGCCGAGCTCGCGCACGGTGATCCGCGCTGTCGAGCCCGTGGGCACCGACGAGAGCGAGACCGGGTGGGAGTGCCACCAGGTGCGACGCGTCCAGAACCGCCAGATGAAGAACTGGCCGCCCTCCGCCCCGAGGGCACGCAGGTTGCGGCCCTTGAGGTGGATCGAGGTGACACCGAGGGCGATCCCCACGACGTCGTCGACCACGATGCGGTGGCGCAGGCTCGAGACGACGGGCTCGACGAACCGGAACGTGACGATCGCGCCGAATGCGACGACGTAGAGCGCGATCCAGTAGATGCGCTGCGCGGTGCCCTCGGCGAGCACTCCGCCGACGCTGAGCTGGTGCGGCAGCGCGAACGCGACCGAGGCGTAGCTGAGCAGGTGCACGAGGTGCCAGCCCTCGTAGCTGAACCTGCGGCGCACGGCGACCAGCGAGGTCACGACGACCGCGATCAGGAGGCCCATGCCCGCGAATGCGAGGGGCATGTCGGGCAGCGCCAGCATGGGGCCGAGCTCGGCGACGGGGTCGTAGCCCTCGCTCATGCCGTAGCCGATGAGCAGGAGGGCGCCGTGGCCGAGCAGGAGGTAGAGCGCGGGCTTGCCGAGCCTGCGATGGGTCGCGATCGCGCGGTCGTGGCCGATGGTGCGGTCGATCACCGGGATGCGCGCGGCGAGCACGAGCATGACGAGGATGAAGTCGGTGCCGATGAGGCCGGCGACGATGCCGAGGCTCGTCACGACCTCGGCGGGCGTGGTGAACTGCGCGGCACCCCCGGAGAGCAGGAAGAGCGCGGCGGCGATCGCGCCGGAGGTCCAGAGCGCCATGACGAGCAGGTCGGCCCGCCGCGCGCGGCGCGCATACGCGCGCCGGTGGTCGACGCGGCGGAGGGGCGCGAAGCCCTGCGGCATCGCCGGTCGGAGGGGCGTCTGGGTTGTCATGACACCACCCTCGGGGCGCCAGCTATGCGCTCCCTATGAGCAGGGGGTCCGGCGAGTGTGAGTCCTCACATCTTCGGCAGCGACACCGTGACGAGCAGCCCGGGGCGGGTGTTCTCTACGGATGCCGTGCCGCCGGCCCCGACCGCGAGGGCGTGCACCAGGGCGAGGCCCAGACCGCTGCCTCCGGTCGACGTCGCGCGCGAGGCATCCGGGCGGCTGAACCGCTCGAAGGCGAGGGGGACGAAGTCGTCGGGCATCCCCGGCCCGTCGTCCTGCACCGTGAGCGTCAGGCTCTCGCCGAGCTGCGCGAGCGTGGCGACGATCGTGCCCGTCGGCGGAAGTGCGTTGAGCGCGTTCGAGAGCAGGTTGTCGCAGAGCCGCCCGAACGCCTGGGCGTCGAGCGCGTAGCGTGCGGACTCGTCGCCGACCCGCACGTCGAAGTCGATCGCGATGCCCCGCCCGATCGCGAGCGTGCGGGCACGGTCGACGCTTCCGGTGAACTCGTCGATGACGGACGCCGCATCGCTCGATGCCGTCGCGTCGTGGGATTCGAGCCGGCTGAGCTCGAGCAGGTTCGAGGCCAACGACGAGAGACGGTCGACGGAGCCCTCCGCGGCCCGGAGCTGCCGGCCGAGCGCCGCGGCGTCCCCGTCGTCGCGATGCGCCAGCTCGAGCTGCGTCTTCAGGGCCGCCAGCGGCGTGCGCAGCTCGTGCGCGGCGTCGGAGACCATCTGCTTCTCGCGCAGGTTCGCCGCCTGCACCTGCTCCAGGAACCTGTTGAGGGTCGTCGCGAGCTCGGCGAGCTCGTCGCGGGTCTGGGGCACGGGCAGGTGGCCGTCGGCCTCCAGCCGCTCGGCCTGACGGCGCATCGCGGTCACGGGGCGCAGGGCCGCGGTCGCGAGCAGCCAGGAGGCGACCGCGAATCCGAGCAGGAGCACCACCCCGCCGATGACGAGGACGCGATCAAGGCCTTCCAGCGCGATCTCGCTCGAGGAGGTGCTGCGGGCCGACCACAGCGCCCACGTGCCCTGGGGTGTGTCGACGCTCCTGCCCACCACCAGGAAGGTGCGGCCCTCGTCGTCGGTGAACGCGAACTCCTCGTCGCCCGCCGCGCGGTCGCGCACGACGGCGAGGACGTCGTGGGGCACGGTGTCGACCTCCACCGTGCCATCCGGGGCCTGCACATAGACCAGGATTCCCGTGCCCGGGTCGTCGACGGCCTCCTCGGGGTTGGCGCGGATGTCCTGCTGGAAGGAGGTGAGGTCGCTCTGCGCGAGCGTCGAGTCGGCCGCGGAGAGGATCGCCGCGAACTGGGCGCGCACGAGGAAGAGCGCCGCGACCAGCAGCACGGCGGCCACCGCGATGCTGCCTAGGGTGATCCGGGCGCGGATCGAGGGCCGGCCGAGCCTCACGGCTCGACCTCCAAGCGATAGCCCACGCCGCGCACGGTGACTATCGAGACGCCGGCGCCCAGCGGCTCGAGCTTGCGGCGCACGTAGCTGACGTACTGGTCGACGACCTGCGGGTCGATGAACTGGGTGGTGCCCCACACCTCCTGCAGGATCTCGGTGCGGCTCATCGCCTCGCCGGCGCGGGCGCCGAGCGTCCACAGCAGGGCGAACTCCTTCGAGCTCAGCGGAAGTGCCGAGCCGTTCGCCGTCGCGCGCACCGAGGCGGCGTCGAGCACGATCGCGCCCACCCGCAAGGTCGAGCGGGTGGCGGTGGTGTCGCGCCGCACGAGTGCCCGGATGCGCGCGCTGAACTCCGCGAACGCGAACGGCTTGGTCAGGTAGTCGTCGGCGCCGGAGTCGAGCCCCAGCACGCGGTCCTCGACGGCGTCCCGCGCGGTGAGCAGCAGCACGGGCAGGGGGTTGCCCTGCCTGCGCAGGTGCCGGCAGATCTCGAACCCGCTCATCTCCGGCAGCATCACGTCGATGGCCGCCGCCGAGAAGCTGTCGTTGCCCGCGGCGATGAGGGCCTCGATGCCGTTGGTGACGAGCGTGACGTCGTAGCCGTCCTCCGTCAGGCCCTCCCGCACGAGGGCGCCCATGGCGGGATCATCCTCGACGACGAGGATCCTGACCATCAGACCAGGCCCGTCGTGCCCAGCAGCGTGCCGATCAGGAAGGTCGCCGCGAGCGCGATGGCGCCCCCGATGACGACACGCACCGTCGGACGGAGCCACGGGCTGCCGCCGATGCGCGCGCTCAGCGCCCCCGTGAGGGCGAGGGCCACGAGCACCGCGGCGAAGGTCACGGGCACGCGCACCCCGGCGGGCGGGAGGAGGATGGCGAGCATCGGCAGCAGGGCGCCGATGAAGAACGCGAGCGCGGACGCCCCTGCGGCCTGCCACGGGCTGACCACGTCGTCCTCGTTGATGCCAAGCTCGGCCTCGAGGTGGGCGCGCAGGGCGTCGTGCTCGGTGAGCTCTCGGGCGACCCTCTCCGCGGTCTCCGCGCTCAGCCCCTTCGCCGCGTACAGGGCCGTGAGCTCCGCGAGCTCTTCGTCGGGCATCGTCGCGAGCTCCTGCCGCTCCTTGGCGATGAGCGCCCTCTGGCTGTCCCGCTGGCTGCTCACGGACACGTACTCGCCCAACGCCATCGAGATCGCACCGCCCACGAGTCCTGCCGCTCCCGCCGTGAGGATCGGGGCGATCGACGACGTCGCACCCGCGACACCCACGACGATGGCGGCGACCGACACGATGCCGTCGTTGGCGCCGAGCACTCCCGCCCGCAGCCAGTTCAGGCGGCCGGAGAGCCCGTCGCCGTGGGGCTCGTGCGGATGCGTGGTCGGCGAGGTCATGGCGATAGCAAAGCACGCGCATCCCGTGTCCGCCACGAAGGAAAGGCTGGGCTGAGACGCGGGGGGCGATTCAGGCTAGGTTGAACAGGATGCTCTGCGTCTAGGTGTGCCGGGAAGACTGGTCGGCGATCGTGCCGTCACGCCACCAACCCGACTCGGAGCGCCATGAGCTGCCCCACATGACCGTCCAGGGCATCGCACCCCACCGGTGCGCGGACTGCGGCGCCGATGTGATCTACCGCATCGAGCGCGAGCCGCGTCGAGCGGTCCCCGACCGCTGCTCGAACGTCGACTGTCCTCGCGCGGATGCGGCCTCCGCGACTGGGGACTGGTACTACCGGGGCGTCCCGGGGCCCGACAGGTAGTCAGCGCGGGCGATCCGGTCGGTGAGTCGCGGGCTCATCGACTCTGCCAGCTCCTCTGCCCAGTGGCGGTACGACCGGGAGTCGCGGAACCGCACCGGTTCGCACGGCTCAGGGGCGGTCAAGGGGATGAATGTCGCGTTCCCGACCCGCTCGCAGACCCGCGCCGAGGTCGCGTTCATCCTCCGCGCGTGGGCCTGCGCGATCGACCCGGGCAGGCTGTCGTAGAGCGGTATGGAGCGCACGGGGTGCACGCCGGCCACGAAGATCTCGATGTTCGGCGATGTCCTGTCGACGATCGTCGCGATGAGGGCCGACAGCCCGCGCTCCCAGGCCGATGTCGGTGTCAGCGCGCCGGCATCGTTGACGCCCAGGGTGACGACGACGGCGTCGTACTCCTTCAGCCGGACCTTGCCGAACTCCGCGAGTGCTCCGCCCATCTTGAGACGGGGGAGGGGGCGCGCGTAGACGTCGGCTCCCCGATGAGTCCGTCGCGACAGTGCTCGGCCCAACGACCCGGTCAACCCGATCTCGTGGCTGAGCACACCCCAGCCGACCGCGGGCCCGCCGCCGAAGATGAGCACCCGATCAGGGTCCGGCCCGGGGGAGTGCCACTCGGGTTCGTCACGGGGTCGGGGCAGTCGCTCGACCTCGTCCGACTTCGAGGCGACCCATGCTTGCAGCACGGGCGCCAGAGCCCAGCGTGCGAGCTTCTCCATGTGCGCTCCTCTGATAGCACCCCCGGTCCGCCGGCGGCTGTGCTCACGGTAGAGCGGCGGCGGGGCCGACGAAATCCGCTGGGCGCGTGCGCCTGTCCGCTGTGCGCGGACAATCGCTCTCGGCCCGCCGATCGCGCAGGCGCGTGCCTATACTCCCTGAGTGCCACAAGCCGCAACAGAAATCTTCAAGAGCCACCCGCTCGCATCCTCGGCCGACATCGACCATGCCCGCCAGGTGCTCAGCGACGCGTACCTGCCCCTCGACTTTCCCTCCGCGTCGAAGGAGACCGTCGTCGACCTGCAGCTCAATGTGATCAAGGTGGGAAAGGTCACCGCGGGCTACCTGCGGTTCGGCAGCGCAATCCGCATCACGACCGCCGAAGCCACCGACTATCACGTCGACATACCGATGAGCGGCAGGGCGGTGATGCGTGCCGGCTCGCGCAACGCGCTGTACGGCACTCCGCAGACCGCCCGCATCTTCATGCCCGGGTACGCCGCCGATCTTGACTGCGACTCCGACTTCTCCCAGCTGGCCCTGATGATCCCGCGTGCAGAGCTGCACCTCGAGCTGGAGAGCCTCCTCGGCCGCAGCGTGAAGGCCCCGTTGGTGTTCTCAGCGGGGCTGGGACTCGCAGGAGGTCCCGGACGCACCGTGCTCGCCACCCTCAGGCTCATCGACGAGATCTCGGACGAGAGGTCGGGCATGCTCCAGCACCCGCTCGCCTCCCGGCGCTTGGAGCAGATGCTCATCGAGTCGCTCCTCCTCGCCCAACCGCACAACTACTCCGACGCGCTCTCGCTGCCCGTGGCCGCAGCTGGGCCGCAGCCCGTGGCGCGGGCGATCGAGCTGCTCAGGGCCCATCCCGAGCATCCGTGGGCCGTCTCGGAGTTGGCGAACCATGTCTCCGTGAGCGTCCGAAGCCTCCAAGAGGGTTTCCGCAGGACGGCGGACACCACCCCGATGGAGTACCTGCGTGAGCTGCGCCTCGAGCAGATTCGCGACGAGCTCGCCCTCGCCGACCCGGGCGCGGTGTCGGTGAGCCAGGTCGCGGCCCGGTGGGGGATCACCCACTTCGGCCGATTCGCCGCCAACTACCACAGGCGCTTCGGGGAGAAGCCGTCGGAGACGATGAGACGCTCCGCGACGTCGAGTCCCTGATCCCGCGGCCGCTGCCGTGCGCGAACCGGCTACATCGGCGCGTTCGCCGGATTTTGCGCGTCCGGTCCGATCCCTAGCGTTGTAGTCGCGCCGACAAGGGTCAGGACGAGGTGGCACGGTGCGCACGAAGGCGCGTTGGGCGGCAACGCCTACCGACCACGCCTGGGGCGTGTGCAAGGGCCGGGCATCACGGATCCGCCCGGTCCTTGCTCCCCGGGCGCCCCTCAACCGGCTCGGGGCGTGCTCTCGGGTCGTCGCGGGGTGCTCTCCTCGGGGAGCCAGCCCTGGGCGCCGAGCCCGATCGCGACTGCGCCCATCGCGGAGTGGCGGTCGTCGAGGGAGCCGAGCACGACCTCCGGCACGGTGTGCGCCTGGGGGATAGCCTGCCGCTCGAGCACCTCCCGGATCGCGTCGGTGACCACATCGCCCGCGCGGGCCATGGCCCCCACGATGATGATGCGCTCGGGCGCGAGCAGGAGCGCGGCCGTGGACGCGACCCGGCCGACGGCGAGGGCGGCATCGCGGATGCACCGCTCCGCGCCGGCGTCGCCGGCCTCGAGCAGCGCGAGCAGCTCGCCGACCGAGTCGACCTCCCGATGCGGTCGCAGGGTCGCGAGGATCGCGGGGACGGACGCGAACGTGTCGAGGCACCCGCGCTTGCCACACCGGCAGAGCGGACCCTGCGGGTCGACCTCGACATGGCCGATCTCGCCGGCGCCGCCCCGGATGCCGCTGACCAGCCTGTCGTGCAGGATGACGCCCGCCCCGATACCGCTGTGGAACTTGATCGTCAGGGTGTTCGCCACACCGCGGCCGGCGCCGTAGGTGTGCTCGCCGAGGGCCGCGAGGTTGGCGTCGTTCTCGAGGATGACCGGCAGGCCCAGCGCCGACTCGAAGGCGGCGGAGTCGTACCCGGCCCAGCCGGGGAGGATGGAGGAGGCCACGACCTCCTGGTGCTGCGTGTCGATCGGCCCCGGCACCGCGACTCCGGCGTTGGGAGGTCGGGGGACCCCCGCGCGGTCGATGACCTCGTCGACCAGCTGCCGGGCGATCCTCAGGCCCTCGTCGGCACCGTAGTCCGCGGGCAGTTCGGCGCGGCCGTCGGCGAGGGGCGTCCCGGAGGCGTCGGCGACCAGCGCGCGGACGGTGCGGAAGCCGAAGTCGACACCGACGGTGGCGGAGAGCGAGGGCTCGAAGGCCAGCGCCCTGCTCTTCGGCCCGGTGCGGCGCTGCTCCGACCGAACAATCTCCGTCTCGACCAGGGTGCGCTCCGCGGCCAGCGCCTGCACCACCTCGGTGACCGTCGAGGGCGCGAGGCTCGCGGCTCGCGCGAGCTGTGCGCGCGTGAGCGGCCCGTGTGCGCGGATGGCGCTGAGGATGCGGTGGCGCGCGGTTCCCACGTCCCCGGCGACGGACTGAAATGTGGCCACGTGGCCAAACTAACGGGGGATTCGGAGTTCGTCAAACGAATGATTCGGCGCACCCGGGCTCTGAAACCATCCTTGACTATTCGGTGGACGAATGATTATCGTGTGTCCAAGCCCGCGAGGGAGCCACGAGATGTCAACGGAGAGTCGTGATGGATGAGGTAGCCGTGCCCGCCCTGCACCTCAGGGGCGTGACCAAGACCTTCGGCCACGTGACCGCGCTGGACGACGTGAGCCTCACCGCCGAGGCCGGCCAGATACTCGCGGTGGTCGGAGACAACGGCGCGGGCAAGTCGAGCCTCATCCGCACGATCAGCGGGGTGTACCGGCCCGACGCCGGCGAGATCCTCGTCGACGGGGTCACCAAGACCTTCCAGAAGCCCTCGGACGCTCGAGCCGCCGGCATCGCGACGGTCTTCCAAGACCTGGCGCTCGTCGAGGTGCTCGACGTCGCGACCAACATGTTCCTCGGCCAGGTGCCGCGCCGCGGGCCCTTCGCCGATCGCAAGCGCATGGAGCGCGAGGCCCGCACCTTCCTCGACGACCTGAAGGTGACGGTCGGCTCGGTGCGTTCCGAGGTCGGCATGCTCTCGGGCGGGCAGCGGCAGATGATCGCCATCGCGCGGGCCATCCGCACCGGCGGCAACATCGTGCTGCTGGACGAGCCCACCGCCGCGCTCGGCGTCCGTGAGACCGCGCAAGCCGCGGAGATGATCGAGGGCCTGAAGAGCCGCGGCAACGCGGTCATCATCGTCAGCCACGACATGAGCCTCGTGTTCGACCTCGCCGACCGCATCCAGGTGATGCGGTTGGGCCGGGTGGCGGGCGTGCGCGACAAGGCCGCGACGACGCGCGACGAGATCATCGGGCTCATCACGGGATCGATCTCCGCATGACGCGCCACCCTGGGGTCGCGCCCGACGTCGCCGAGCTGCTCGACCGACACTCCGCCGTCATCGGCGCCCGGCCGGGCTCGAACCCGGTTCCGATCGACCAGGCGCGCCAGCAGCACGAGAACGACGTGCTCCGCTTCTCGCCGCGCGAGACGCGGGACGCCGTCGAGTCCGTGTCCGACGTCGAGCTACCCGCGCCCCGCGGCACCGTCTCCGCGCGCCTGTACCGCCCCGCCGGCGCGTCCCATGCGGTCATGGTCTGGATCCACGGCGGAGGATGGGTCACCGGCAGCATCGACACCGGAGATGTCGTCGCGCGAGCCCTCTGCGCCCGCTGCGACCTCACGGTCGTCTCCGTCTCCTACGGCCTCGCGCCGGAGCACCCCTGGCCGAGCGGGCTCGAGGATGTCCGAGCCGCCGTGGCCTGGGTGCGGGAGAACGTCGCCGACGCCGCCCCGTTGCTCATCGGCGGCGACAGCGCGGGCGGCAACCTCGCCGCTGTCATCGCGGGCGAGCTCGGGCGCGACGTCGTCGCGGGCCAGGTGCTCGTCTATCCCGTCATCGCCCTCGACGAGCCCCAGGACGCGTACCCCTCCCGCGTCGAGAACGGCACCGGCTACTACGTGCAATGGGACGACGTCGCCTGGGCGATCGACAAGTACGTCGGCGAGCCGGATCGCGGCGACCCCGGTGTCTCCCCGATCCGCGGCGTCGCGGCGGGCAGGCCGCCCGCGGTGATCGCCGTCGCGGGTTTCGACCCGCTGCGCGACGAGGCCGTGGCGTTCGCCGAGTGGCTCGACGCGGGCGGCGTCGCCGTCGACCTCCTCGAGTTCCCCGGTCTCGTCCACGGCGCGTTCGACATGATCGGCGGATCGAGCACCGCCGACGAGGCGATGACCGCCCTGGCGTCGGCTGTCACACGACGGCTCATCCCATGACGCCGCAGTTGAGCGCAGCCCAGACGCGCGCGCGACTGGTCGCGCAGTTCTTCCACGTGGAGAAGCTGCCGGTCTTCTCGCGGGCGGGCCTGCGCGCCGATGAACTCGCGGGCATCTCAGCCCGGCTCGCGGATGCCTCCTCGGCGGACCTCGCCGACATGGCGTCCCTGCTGGCAGACGAGGCCTCGGCGGCCGCCTCCCAGCTCCTCGCCGTGCCCGACTTCGCCGCGGCGCTGCGCGCCCTCCCGTTCGACAGCGGAGAGGTTGTCGTCGCGCTCGGCGACTCGATCACCGACGACGCCGTGTCGTGGGCGCACCTGCTCCAGCGCGTGCTCTCGGAGGTCGATCCCACGATCGTCGTGAGGAACCACGGCATCACGGGCAACACGACGGGCGAGGTGCTGCACCGCCTGGACACGATCGCGCGCGACCGGCCGCACTGGGTCATCCAGATGATCGGCACGAACGACGCCCGTCGCCACGGCGGCATCGCCGCGATGACCACGAGCCCGCAGGAGACCGCGCGCAACCTCCGGCTCATCGACACCTTCGTCGCGGAGGAGCTGGGGGCGGCGCACATCAGGATGACCCCGCCCCCCACGATCGACGCGCGCGTGCGGGCGTGGGCGCCCTTCGCGGGCGAGGGCATCACGTGGCACGCGGACGACGTGAGCGCCGTCGCCGACATCGTCCGGGCCGACGACCCCGCGGCCGTGGACATCCACGCCGTCTTCACGCGGGAGGGCGCCGAGCGCCTCCTCCTCGCGGACGGCGTGCATCCCAACCTCGAGGGGCAGAAGCGCATCCTGCGCGCGCTCGTCGAGTCGATCAGCTCTTCTCCTTCCCACAACAGCAGCACCCGACAGAGAGGTCACTCATGAATCACACGAAACGCAGCACCATCCTGGGCGCCGTCGCCCTCACCGCCGCGATCGCCCTGACGGGGTGCGGCGCCATCTCGGGCGGGTCGACGGGCGGCGACACCGAGGCGTCCGGCGACCTGCGCGAGGTCAAGACGGTCACCTACGTGAACCCCGCGCCCTTCTACCCCGCCTTCGACACGGTGGCGAACTGCCTCACCAAGGAGGGCGAGTCGTTCGGCTGGAAGGTGAACGTGGTCGGCACGGCCGGCAGCGCGGTCGACAACCAGGGCGCGATCGACCTGATCTCGCAGGCGATCGCCAACGGCACGGACGCGCTCGTCGTGTTCCCGACCATCCCCGAGCTCTTCACCCCGGTCATCACGCAGGCGCGCGACGCCGGCATCTACGTCGTCGCCCAGAACGCCGGCGACCCCAGCACCGGACAGCAGACGCAGGTCGGCACCGACGCCTACGAGCTCGGCCAGATCATCGCCGAGGGCCTCGGTGCCGAGTACCCCGACGCGAAGGTCGGTGTGCTCTCGGGCTCCGCGAGCACAACCCCGCACGTGCAGGAGCTGACCGGCTTCCAGGACTACGCGAAGGACAACCTGCCCGGAATGTCCGTGGTCGCCAGCGAGTACAACAACGGCGACGCCACGAAGTCGCCCGAGATCTGGTCGAACATGCTCACGGCGCATCCTGACATCACGGCGCTGTTCGCGATCCAGGGCACCGACGTCGCGGCCGCGATCACCGCGGTCGCCGAGCGCGGCCTGACCGGCAAGGTCGCGGTCGTCGCCGCCGACCTGACCCCCGACCACCGCGCGGCGATCGAGGACGGAACGCTGCTCGGCGTCGGTGAGCAGGGCTGGTGCGAGGCCGGCACCAAGTCGGCCGACGCCATCAAGGATCTCTCGGAGGGCAAGGAGCTGCCCGCCACGATCCCCACCACCAGCACCTGGTACACGAAGGACAACCTCCCGGCAGAGTGACCCACGGTGCGGGCGGGCCCCTCGCCCGCCCGCACCCCGTCACCCACCGGACCGTCGACACGACCCACCGCGGAAAGCAGCCACGCCATGAAAAGCCTTCTCCGACGCGTCAGCTCGGGACAGCAGCTCGGCCTCGTCGTCATCATCATCGCCCTGATGCTCGTGGCGGCCGCCATCAACCCGATCGCCCTGAACCCTCCGAACCTCATCGAGATCCTGCGATCGTCGTCGATCTACTTCATCGGCGCGAGCGCGGCCACCCTTCTCATCGTGGGCGGCGGGCTCGACCTGTCGATCGGCTCGGTGTTCGCCGTCGGAGGGGTGACCGCCGGCTTCGTCATGAACGCGGGCGTGCCGTGGCCCCTCGCCATCCTCGCGGGGGTCGGGATGAGCGCAGCCCTCGGCGCCGTCAACGCGCTGCTGATCGTGGGCGTGAAGATCCCGCCCTTCATCGCCACGCTCTCGATGCTCTTCATGGCGAGCGGGCTCGTCGTCGTGACCACGTCGGGCACGCCGAGGTTCGGCTTCCCCGACGGGTTCACGAACGTGGCCCAGATCAACCTCTTCGGCATCCCGCTGCTCGTGTTCTACGCCGTCGTGATCGGCGTGATCGCCCACGTGGTGCTCCAGCACACGCCCTTCGGATACGACACGCGCGCGCTCGGCGGAAACCCGGCCGCGGCCCGGGCCAACGGCATCCGCGCGACCTTCATGAACTCGACCCTGTACATCGTGAGCGCGGCGGTCGCCGGGCTGTGCGGCGTGCTGCTGGCCTCCCGCGTCGCGACGGCCGATCCCGGTGCGGGCGGCACGGGCTTCACCTTCCAGGTCATCGCCGCGGTGATCATCGGTGGCACGAGCCTCTTCGGCGGCATCGGGACCATTCCGGGAACGGCCCTGGGCGCGCTGCTGTTCGCGGTCATCAACAACTTCCTCGCCCTGACGAACACCAACCCGCAATGGGGCACCATCGTGACCGGCGCCGTGCTCGCCATCGCCGTCGCGTTCGACCAGGTTCGGCGCTCCCGCCGCTTCAAGGTCGCGAGGGTATGACGCTTCCGCCGTCGGACTCGCCAGGGGTCCGGCGGCGGAGCACACCGCGCACTCCGGGGGTTGGTCCGCGACCTCCGGAGTGCGTCGGTGTGTCCGCTGTCACTCAGGCGGCCCGCAGCGGCGGGCCGCCCGTGTTCCGAAGGGTCATCAGGCTGACACTTCCTTCGTGCGGTCCGTCGAGGCCACCGCGATCTTCCTCGGCTTCGCGCGCTCCGCGACCGGGATGATCACGGAGAGCACCCCGTGCTCGTAGTTCGCGGCGATGCGCTCGACGTCGACGCCGTCACCGAGCGTGAACTGCCGCATGTAGCTGCCGTAGGGGCGCTCGTGCGCGAGCCACTTCACCTGCTCGCTCGCCGGCGCTCGCCGCTCGGCGCGGATGGTGAGCAGCTGGCCGTCGAGATCGAGGTCGACGCTCTCCGGGTCGATCCCCGGCATGTCGGCGCTGAGGATGTACTGGTCCCCCTCGCGGAACAGGTCCACGGGCATGACCCTCGGAGCTCGAGCGGTGTCGAATGCGCTGGACGTGAGGCGGTCGAACTGAGCGAGTACATCGAACGGGTTGGACATTGGTCTTCTCCTTTCAGATCATGTGGACGAACGTGCCACGGCATTGTTTTAGCACTCTCGCGGGGCGAGTGCCAGTTGCTTCAAGCAGGTTTTCAGGTTCGCGGCGCGTGGACTCGCCAGCGACCCCGACGCGCTCGGGCGGATCAGGTGAGAGGGTCTCTGTCATGAACGACATCGCCTGGAACACGGGAACCTGGACCACGCCGCCGGTCCACCACGAGGCCACGGAGGATGGCCTCGCTGTGACCGCGCGGGAGGGCAGTGACGCATGGCGCGTCACCTCCTACGGGTTCATCCACGACTCGGAGCACGCGCTTCTGGCGCCGTTCGAGCAGGACAGCGCCATGGAGGTGTCATTCCGCCTGGACTTCGCTGCGCAGTTCGATCAGGCCGGCCTGTTCATCCGGACGGACGAGAGCACCTGGATCAAGGCCGGGATCGAATGGAGCGACGGTCAGGAGAGCCTGGGAGCGGTCGTCACCCGGGGGGTGTCGGACTGGTCCTTGTCCCCCACGCCGGGCTGGGACGGGCGGGTGGTCACGGTGCGCGCCAGCCGGTCGGGCGACGCTGTGACGATTCGCGCGCGGGTGGATGAGGAGCCGTGGCGCCTGGTGCGGGTCGCACCGCTGGACGCCGATGCCGTGGTCTCCGCGGGACCGTACTGCTGTGCCCCCACCCGAAGCGGCCTGACGGTGCACTTCACCTCCTGGCGCACCACATCGGCAGACACGAGCCTGCATCCTGACAGCTGAGCGGTTTCGTCGCCCGGGGGGGCGACCGGTCAGGAGGCCGCAAAAACGGGCTCTGACGTAGACATCTAGTGGTGGCTCCGACGGGCGTCGATCCCGTGACCTCACGATTTTCAGTGACAATCGAGCGCCTATGGAGGCCAGCAAATAGGCTGGAGTTCCGCGGAACTTCGCGGATTTCCGAATCAAACTAGCACGACGTGATCAGGGTGATTCTGCTCATTCGTGGGCAAAATGTGGGCAGGACCCGAGACCGCTTAACACGCCTCTAGCGAGGTGCGGGAACCGGCTCGCTCGCCCTAGAGACGGTCCTTCGAGCGCTGGTCAGATGTTCGGTATCGAGCAGCTCGACCGCACGATCAGGTAACATGTGCGCATGAACGCAGATAAGCAAATATGCGGATGCGAGCCCGACAGCCAATACGTGGAACTCGCGGTCGAGGTGTTCGCGATGCTTGCCGACGCTACTCGAGTGCGGATGATTCTTGCGTTGCGTGATGGGGAACTGTCGGTCAACCACCTCGCGGACATCGTCGACAAGACCCCGGCAGCGGCGTCGCAGCACCTCGCGAAGCTTCGTTTGGCTCGCATTGTTGCCGCTCGGCAGGAGGGCCAGCGAGTGTTCTACCGGCTTGAAAATGAGCACGCTTCCCAGTTGGTGGCTGACGCGATCTTCCAGGCCGAACACTCCCTCGGTGGCACACCCCGGCACCACCACGAGCGGAGCGGGGAAGAATCATGAGTGGTCCACGCACTCACCAGCACCTGCACCATGAGGAACCGATCGGTGAGCACGCTCTCCACGACAGCTCGCACCAGCATCCTCACGCGGACGACGCGGAATCAGATCACGGCCATGATCACGCGGACGGAGACCATGGCCATGAGCACGGGCCGGGAGCGCACAGCCACCCGGTCGGGATCAAGGGGTTCTTCATCGGGCTGTTCGTGCCGCACTCCCACGACGCTTCAGACTCGATCGATGACGCACTCGAGGCCAGCAACGAGGGCGTCCGGGCAGTGAAGATCAGCCTGTTCATCCTCTTGGGTACAACCATCCTCCAGCTCGTGGTGGTTGTAATCAGTGGCTCGGTCGCCCTATTAGCCGACACGATCCACAACTTTTCCGACGCCCTGACCGCGGTCCCGTTGTGGATCGCATTCATTCTCGGCCGTCGCGCCGCGACTCGCCGCTACACCTTTGGGTACGGCCGCGCCGAGGACCTGGCCGGTCTGTCTATCGTCGCGGTCGTCGCTCTCTCCGCTATCATCGCGGCCTGGCAGTCCATTGGCCGGATCATCGACCCGCAGCCGCTGCACAACCTGTGGTGGGTGCTGGCCGCCGGCGTTATCGGCTTCATCGGAAATGAGGCAGTGGCCATCTACCGGATCCGGGTAGGACAGCGAATTGGCTCTGCCGCTCTCGTCGCCGATGGCGTGCACGCTCGAACGGATGGCTTCACGTCGCTCGCGGTGGTTGTCGGCGCGATCGGTGTCATGCTCGGTTTCCCCCTGGCCGACCCGATTGTCGGGCTGATCATCTCTGCTGCGATCATCGTCCTGCTCTGCGGAACGGTCCGCTCCATCGGCCGACGGCTCATGGATGGCATTGAACCCGGGCTCGTCGACAAAGCGGAGAAAGCTCTGGAACGCACACCTGGAGTGCTGGCTGTATCCCGTGTGCAACTGCGCTGGGTCGGCCACCGACTTCAAGGAGCGGCCGTCATTCAGGTCGCTGCGAGCAATACTCTCGCTGGGGCCGAGGGAATCGTCCACGAAGCTGAGCACGAACTGGGCCACGCCCTGCCTAACCTCGATGACATGCTGATCAGTGCGGTCACGAAGGCAGAGGGCGCAACTGTCCCGCATGCTCACTAGCCGGTCATTGCGGAAACCTGCAACGCCACGAAATGGGGGAGGCCGCCATCACCGGAATGCGGGAGCCGCAGGGCTCGAGCTGACACTGGCCCGGGCGGCCCGAGTAAATCGATGACCTGCACCTTGCGGGCTAGGCCGGTGGGTCTGGGGTGCGATGGTTACACATCAAGGACGCGCATTCGACGGCGAACCTCTACTGCGCCGGCAACGATGAGAGCGCCGCCGAGGCCGAGCAGAAGTCCTCCGACAATCAGCTGAGCGGGCTGCACTGAGGCGACCCCGGCTGGTTCGTACACGTTGCGGCGCTCGATCAGGGCCGCGTTAAGGCGCTGGTCGACAGGCAACCATAGTTCCAGGGCGCGTCCGTGGCTGTCGAATTGTGCGTACACGAACCACAGCCCGTCACTGGGTAGGACTAGCGATCCGCTGAATTCTGCGACAGGGCCGATTCCCGAGGTGAGCGTTTCGATAAGGGTTTGGCCGGCCCGACGAGCCGACAGTTGGATCGGTGCCAGCTGTCCCCCATCGCTCACCTCAAGATCGGTGACGGTGACATCGATCCGACCGGAGCCGTCGCCGGTCACCGACATAGTGGCTGTTCCGAACGACGGTCCTTGCCCGGGATCGTGGGCTTGCGCCGCCGAGGGGGCGAATGCGACGACCAGGGATAGGGCGAGCGCGATGCCGAGCGCACCGATCCGCCACAGATGTTGTCGACGTGCGGCTACGACGATGACGACTATAGCCACTGTCGATATGACGATCGCGGCTGACTGCGCAACAGGGATCAGGCCAACGCTACTGATCCCGGTAGCGGACGCGACCAATTGCAGTCCGGTGACAGCTGCCACTGCGAGTGGCCACCGCCACGCACCGATCCGACGGGCATCCAAGACCATGAGGCCGAGAAGGGCGAGCGGCATGTCGGGTGCGATCCACCCGGCGAGGCTGAGCGCTGCGAGCACGGCAAGACGGAAGACCGTGTAGCCGACGATAGTGACCGTGATTGCTAGCGGGCCCCGGGTTAGGGCCGAAATAACCCAGACGCTGCCCAGGCCGGTCAGCACCAGTAGAGGCAAGTACAGGGCTTCGGGAAATTGGGGCACGTTCGTGTCGTACTCCATCACGACGATTTGCGACGCGCCCAACAGTGCGACTCCTAGTGTGAGCCGCACAATCTGGGAGGAGCGCGGGTTCACGCCGATCAGCATCGCCACCAGTAGGACCAAGGTGGCGATGACTGACAGAAGGTGCGGAGGTGACCAGAGGACCGCGTCGCGACCGAACGCGGAATGCCAGAAGGCATCGGCCGGGGCCGCAAGCACGGTCGCCGCCGCGGACGCGACAGCCAACACGAACCCCGGGGCACGAACTGCCAGACGGAGTGAGCGTGTCCGCACCAGGCGCCAGCCCCAGACCGCGAGGATCAGGCCTACCAACAATATCGACGAGTACAGCAACAAGTGCGGCGGGATGAGTGCGCTGTCACGCCCCAGGGTGGTGTGCCATGAATCATCCCAATACGCGGACGCCAGCCCTGCTAGAGAAGCAACGGCGACGGCCGCTGCTTCGACTCCGCGGAGGTGATCTTCACCGTCATCGTTGTGTGCTTTCATGACCGCTCCTCCCTATCGATCTGTAGCCGGTTTCGCCAACGGTTCCTTTAGCTTCCGGTTCTTCCTCTAGGAACGATCGGCGAGCAGCCGGGAGGTGCTGACGTCGGGGCGCAGATCAAGACGTCGGAGCAGCTGAGCGTTCAGCGCCACGACCACGGTCGAGGCAGACATCAGCAGGGCCCCTACTTCCATCGGGAGCACAAAGCCGATGGGGGCGAGGACTCCTGCGGCGAGTGGAACGGAGATGAGGTTGTAGCCTGCTGCCCACCACAGGTTTTGCTTCATCTTTCTGTAGCTCTTGCGAGACAGCTCGATGACAGAAAGCACGGACCGCGGGTCGTCACTGGCGAGGATCACGCCGGCCGATGCGATCGCGACATCCGTTCCGGCGCCAATCGCAATACCTACGTTCGCCTGTGCGAGAGCGGGGGCATCGTTCACGCCGTCGCCGACCATCGCGACCTTTCGACCCTCGTGCTGCAACTCGGCGACCTTCGCCGCCTTGTCTTCTGGGTGGACTCCGGCGAACACCCTGTCGATGCCGAGCTCTGCGGCGACCGACTGTGCGACTGCCTCCGCATCGCCGGTGATCATTACCACCTGGATTCCAAGAGCGTGCAGAGCATCAACGGCCTGGCGCGACTCCTCGCGCACCTCGTCAGCGAGGCCGATCGCGCCAATCACCTTGCCGTCGGCGAGGACGTGAAGGATAATCGCGCCGTCGTTCTTCCACGACTCGGTAACGGGAATCGCGGTCGCGCCGCTGCTCGCCAGCATCGCTGGCCCGCCCACTGAGATGGCTCGTCCTTCGACGGTGGCGGTGACACCTACTGCTGTTGAGGCCTGGAAGTCGGATGCCTTCAGCATTGTGAGATCTCGGTCCTTCGCCGCCTGAACTATGGCTTTGGCGAGAGGATGCTCACTGTCGCCCTCCGCCGCAGCGGCCCATGACAGCACGTTTGCCTCATCCAAGCCATCGGTTACGGCGACGTGGGAAACGGTGGGCTCGCCCTTGGTCAGGGTGCCGGTCTTGTCGAACAGCACCGAGTCGACGGTTCGCATGCTTTCAAGCGCAAGCCTGTCTTTGATGAGAACCCCGCCCTTTGCGGCTCGCTCGGTAGAGATTGACACGACGAGGGGAATTGCAAGGCCCAGAGCATGCGGGCAAGCAATGACAAGCACGGTGATCGTGCGGATGATCGCGTCATTCGGATTTCCTGCCAGCGTCCACACCACGGCAGTGATAACTCCTGCACCGAGAGCGAACCAGAACAGCCACCCTGCCGCCTTGTCGGCGAGCCGCTGAGCGGGTGAACTCGAGTTCTGCGCCTCAGTGACGAGTCTCTGGATGCCGGCCAAGGCCGTGTCAGACCCAATAGCAGTCACCTCGACACGGATGGCCGTATCTGTCGCGACGGTTCCGGCGACGACATGGGCGCCAGGGCCTCGGCTCACAGGCCGTGACTCACCCGTGATCATCGACTCGTCGACGTCAGCAGTACCTTCTATCACCGTGCCGTCGGCGGGTACCCGCCCGCCCGGACGGACGATCACGATGTTTCCGACTTGAAGATCAGAGGGTGCCACGATCGTGATGTTCTCGCCGTCGAGCCGCTCTGCCTCATCCGGCAAAAGAGCCGCGAGAGACTCAAGCGCGGTGCTGGTCTGCGCGAGCGAACGCATTTCGATCCAGTGGCCGAGCAACATGATCACGATGAGCAGCGCAAGCTCCCACCAGAAATCGAGCTCAGCGGCCAGAATCCCAAGACTGGCGCCCCATGACGCTAGAAACGCAACCGTGATCGCCAATGCGATCAACAGCATCATGCCCGGCTTCCGCGCCCGCAGCTCCGAGACCGCGCCCGTAAGGAATGGGCGTCCGCCCCAGAAGTACATGACCGTCCCCAGTGCAGGCGAAATCCACGCCACGAAGGCGAGGTCGGGGAGCGAGTAGCCAAGGATCATCGCGAACATGTGGCTGAAACCCACGACCGGGACGGCCAGCACCAGCATGATCCAAAACAGTCGACGGAACTGCCCGACATGGTCGCCATGGCCACCATGCCCGTTCATGGCGCCGTGATCCGTGGTCGCGTGTCCCGTCGCGTTGTGGCTCATGGATTCGTGCCCCATCGCGGCGTGGTCCACGGACTCCTGGGCAGAGCCGTGCGCCTCGGTGGACTTGGTCGTGGAATCGCCGTGATCGGAATGTGATTCGCTCATGCGTTGAACATATACCCCGGGGGGGTATATGTCAACGGATCTGCGTTGAGTACAGGCCGACAGCGCACGGGCTACCCCCGGTGGGTATGCCGTGAGAACGCGCGCCGTGTTGACAGGAGGGGTTGGGGTGTGCGTAGAATGCATACCCTACCGGGGTATATGGGAGAGACGTCATGATCGGATACATCGACAACAAGGAAGACATTCTCAAGCGTCTTCGCCGGGCGGAAGGTCAAGTCCGGGGGATCGCTCGAATGGTCGAAGAAGACACTTACTGCATTGATGTCCTCACCCAGGTTTCCGCTGCCACCAAGGCTCTGGAGTCTGTCGCACTGTCGCTGCTGGAAGACCACTTGAGCCATTGCGTCGCCGAGGCCACGGCGCAAGGCGGCGAGGTGGCACAAGACAAAATTCGTGAAGCCTCGGCGGCTATAGCGCGACTCGTTCGTTCGTAAAACCCACTACTCCACCTGAAAGAAGGAAGCGCCCTATGTGCAATACCGAGAACGTCGGCAATGAGCTCGGACTCACCGACAAGAACCACGCATGCTCATGCGGGACGAGCGGTCACTCCGCCGAAGCCGCCAGTATCAGCGAAGACGCCATTCGTGAGCACTACCTGGTTGAGGGAATGACCTGCAGCCATTGTGTCTCCAGCGTCACCGAGGAAGTCACCGCCCTCGACGGCGTCGAAAGTGTCAGCGTCGACCTCAACGCCGGCGGCGCGTCCCGCATCATGGTGGTCAGCTCCAAGCCCGTCGCAGTGGAGGCAATCCGCACCGCGGTCACCGAAGCCGGATACTCGCTGGTCTCGGCCTAGAGATGACGATGGTCGATGTCAACCTCGAGATCGGGGGTATGACATGTGCGTCGTGCGCCACGCGCATTGAGCGAAAGCTCAACCGCATCGAGGGTGTCACGGCCACTGTCAACTACGCGACTGAGAAGGCACGAGTCCAAGCCGACGGGGTTGATACCGCCGCGCTGATCGCCGCAGTCGAATCCGCGGGATACACCGCGGCACTACCAGCGCCGCCTGCTGCGTCAAACGTCGATGCCGTCGCCAACGATCTTGACCCGGAAGTGGCGGCTCTGCGGCGCCGACTCTTCGTCTCCGCAGCGTTGACGGTGCCGGTTGCTGTGCTGTCCATGATCCCGGCGCTCCAGTTCACAAACTGGCAATGGCTCGCCCTAGCTCTAGCCGCCCCCGTTGCGGTGTGGGGCGCGTGGCCGTTCCATCGCGCGGCAGCTATCAACGCCCGCCACGGTGCCGCCACAATGGACACCCTGATCAGTGTGGGCGTGATTGCTGCGTTCGGTTGGTCGCTGTATGCGCTGTTCTTCGGCATGGCCGGGATGCCGGGCATGCACATGACTTTCAGCCTCATTGGAAACCCCGAGGGCGGCGCGGGCGAAATCTACCTCGAAGTGTCCTCCGCAGTGACCGTCTTCATTCTCGCCGGGAGGTACGTGGAAGCACGAGCAAAGAAGGAATCCGGCGCCGCACTTCGAGCACTTCTGGAGATCGGCGCAAAGGAAGCAACTCTGATCCAGAACGGGGCCGAGACCCTCGTCGCGGTCGGATCTCTCGTGCCCGGGGATCACGTTGTCGTGCGACCCGGTCAGAAGATCCCATCCGACGGATTGATCGTCGAGGGTACGTCGGCGGTCGACGCGAGCATGCTCACGGGCGAAGCCATCCCCGTCGAGGTGTCCATTGGATCGCGCGTTGCAGGAGCCACGCTGAACGTCGGCGGTCGAATAGTCGTAGAGATCACCCGAGTTGGTGCGGACACCGAGCTTGCACGTCTCGGCAGACTCGTTGAGGAAGCTCAGACGGGAAAAGCTCAGGTCCAGCGACTGGCGGATCGCGTTTCGGCCATCTTCGTGCCGATCGTCATCGGGTTGTCGATCATCGCGTTCGCGGCGTGGCTACTGACGGGGGCATCCCTCGAGTTCGCGTTCACCGCAGCGGTGGCGACCTTGATCATCGCGTGCCCGTGCGCGCTGGGGCTGGCAACCCCCACTGCCCTGATGGTGGGAACAGGGCGCGGCTCGCAAATGGGCATCCTCATCCGCGGACCTCAAGTACTCGAACAGACCCGCAAGATCGATACTGTCGTTCTCGACAAGACCGGTACTGTGACCACCGGCCACATGGCGGTCGGTACAGTGCAACCCTTTGCCGGGACAACTGAATCGGAACTGCTGAACATGGCTGCCGCAGTAGAGCACGGTTCGGAGCATCCCATCGCTCGGGCGGTTGTCGCCGCGGCTCCAAGCGCGGTTCGAGCTGCGGATGACTTCCTCGCGCATGCGGGCTACGGAGTACAAGCACTCGTCGACGGGCACCTCGTCGTGGCAGGCAAAGCTTCGTGGCTGGAACAGTTCTGGTCGATCCCGATCACGCTGCCTGTCCAGACAACCGTGACCGCCGCGGAGAGCCGTGGTGAGACTGCAATCCTCATTGCCTGGGACGGAGAGGCCAAAGGGCTGCTCTGCGTCTCTGACACGGTCAAGCTCACAAGCCCTGAAGCAATTCGACGTCTGCGCGACTTGGGCCTCACCCCCGTCCTCCTGACAGGCGACAACAAGGGTGCAGCACACGCCGTTGCTACCGCAGTCGGAATCGATGACGTGCGGTCGGGGGCGACGCCAGCCAGCAAGCTTGCCGCGATCCGACAACTGCAGGCCGACGGACATGTGGTTGCCATGGTGGGCGACGGCGTCAACGACGCCGCCGCGCTTGCCGCGGCCGACTTGGGCATCGCGATGGGTGGCGGCACAGACGCTGCTATTGCAGCCAGCGACATCACCGTGGTCAGCGGCGACTTAGTGGTGGTCAGCGACGCGATCCGCCTCGCCCGCAAGACGCTGGGTACGATCAAGGGCAATCTCTTCTGGGCGTTCGCGTACAACGTTGCGGCTCTTCCCATAGCGATGCTCGGCTTGCTGAACCCCCTGCTCGCCGGGGCAGCAATGGCGTTCTCTTCCGTGTTCGTCGTTACCAATAGCCTCAGGTTGCGACGCTTTCGCCCGGGGTCAGCGGCGGCTTCGGCGCAGCCCGCTCTTTCCGGTTTGTCGCAAACAGCCGAACTCACGGTGCAGTAGTCACGATCATGAACATGCGCCCAGATATGGCCTCGCCCGTGCAGCGCACCACGCTGCTGCGGCTTTGTCTCCTGGTCACGATCATTGCGACGGTGCTCGTCGGGTTGATTGCCATGCATTCTTTGCGCTCAGGCGTTTTCGAGCTCTCAGCGCCGGTCGGGGCCGCGACAACAGCACCGCTGGCTCCGGACTGCGATCTGTGTGACTCATCTCACGGTGAAACCAGCTGTATCGACTTACTCATGACGCAGGTAGCGGCCGCCGCTGCCGACACGGCACCTCCCTGGCCGACCGTTCTATCGGTCCCAAAGCCGTTGCCGCAAGCTCCCACAGCTCCGGCATCCTCGCCACCATCCCTTACGGAACTTTCGATCAGTAGAACCTGATTTTGCTGCCCGGTCCGCCGTAGCAGCCGCGGCCAGCGAGTTTCTCTTCGAGCCCAGCATCCCCATGTCCGGGACCTGTGGCAGTCAACACCGACACCCTTTCCCCGGTGAAAAGGGCCTGCGTCGGTATATATCCTCACGACCTCCGCCCAGAAAGGGAAGCAGTGTCCAAGATCGTCGTCGACCGAGACATCCCAGGAGAGCAAGAACAGCCCTCGAGTGTCGATCCATTGCGCAACAGGCGCGTATATGTACTAGGAACAGGCCAAGTCGCAGCAGCAGTGGCCATCGCACTCAGACGCGCTGGCCTCATTGAACCGCAGGACTTCGTGGTCCTCGATCCTGACGGATGCGAGAGCACCGAAGACACCGGTCACGCCAGCCAGGCAGCAACGCCTCGTCTGGTGTCGATCAGCTACGGACCAGAGGGTGCGAACCTGACACTTGTCACCTCGGTCGGCACCATCGCTGCGCACAACATCGTCATCGCAAACGACGCGATCTGGCACGCCAGTGGGATTCCCTCCGAGCCGCGCGTACTGGGGGGAGCCAACGCCTCCACGCGAGCTGACCTGCCCATCACCGGCAGGCCAGTGCCGGGCTTGTTCACCGTTGGGTACCCGGAAAGGGCACGGAGATCCGAGCAGTTCACTCTCGATGCGGCGGCGGCACGCATTGCCACACTCATTCGGCAACGCGGGTGAGCTCACACACTGGCGCGTCTGCTGTGGTCGGCTGATTGACAGGTACGAAGAACACGGGATCAAGTACCCTAAGTAGATCGTGGAGCGGAAGGCGGGCGAGATGAATGCAATGCTGACGCTTTCGTCGCGTCCACGTTCCAGTTGGCGACGTGTGGTGATTGCCCTGCTCGCAGTGCCCGCGATCCTCATCGGACTTCTCGCCATGCACTTCCTCGCCTCGGAGTCCCTGGCACCCGAATCTCATTCCATGACTGCGTCGGTCGCGGAGTTACCGATGATCGCGGACGCTCACAACGAGGCGCCCGCGCCTGTGGGCTGCGACGAAATGTGCGCCCCCACACACGACATGCTGGGGATGGCATGCGTATTGGCTCTTCTTGTCTCAGCCGTCCTCATCATTTTCCATGTCTTCCTTTTCCGGTTCCGCAACCTTGGTGCCGCGCTTCGGCTGATAGTCGCACGTCTATCAGCTCTGGCGCCGCCAGCACCCCCTTCTCTTCACGTCCTCTCTATTAGTCGAACCTGATTCGCTGCCGTCCGGTCAAGCCGGGCCAACGCCGCACGCGGCGAAGCGTCTCAAACCATTCGACCAATAGAGAGAATCACAATGAAAATCCGCACAGTCGCGCTCCTTTCTGGTGCGCTCGCAACGACCCTGGCCCTCGCCGGATGCTCGATGGAGGGCATGGACATGGGAGGCGGCACCTCGCCTTCGAGCTCCACCTCATCCGAATCGTCCAGCGCGAACAACGCCGACATCACCTTCGCCATGCAAATGGTTGCCCACCACGAGCAGGCAATTGAGATGGCCCAGATGGTGCTCGACAAGGATGGCGTAGATCCCCGCGTCACCGAGCTAGCACAGAACATCAAGGACGCCCAAGGCCCCGAGATCGACACGATGAATGGCTGGTTGGATAGCTGGGGAGCCAGCGGTTCGATGGACGGCATGGACATGGGTGGAACCATGTCCGACGCAGACATGGCTGCTTTGAAGGCTGCCTCCGGTTCGGAAGCGAACAAGCTGTTCCTCGAGCAGATGACCGTGCACCACGAGGGCGCCATCGACATGGCCAAGACCGAACTGCAGACCGGCCAGAACGCCGATGCGCTCGCTCTCGCGCAGAAGATCGTCGATGACCAGACGGCTGAGATCGCCCGCATGAAGGACCTCCTCGACACGCTGTAACAGCTGTCAGGATCTCGTCCGGGCCGCGGCGGCCTGTGCCCCGCCGCGGCCCTCTACCCGCTCTTCCTTCGGCCGCCCTCTGGCGCCCAGTTAGGACACCCATGAATTACCGCTACCCGGACATCCCGGCAGCTCTCACCCGTCGCGAAACCCTCAGCCTCGAAAGGACAGCACGACGCTCGCGGCACCAGCCGCCCGGAGTCGCGTCAGTACGCGGGAGCCTCGAACGTTCCGTGCTAACACGTCCTAAGGCATCGCGCACCCTTCGAAGTAGTGCAAAGGGGGGCGGCGCGATCGTGTTGGTAGCGCTGCTGATGGGCACCTACCTCCTGCCCGCTTACGCAGCGCCGGAGAGCGCGGCTAATGCGGTAATTCCCGGCGAGCCCGCGCAGCTTCAGTCCCTGCGCGTCTTCAGCACCAGCACGATGGATGCGGACACCTCTGCCGACCGCGACAGCTTCACTATCACCAAAACTGTTCCCGCCGGCGCCCCATACTCACGCACCGACGACACCTTCGCCAACAACCCGAACTCCCCGATTCAATGGCCATTCCTCGTCGGTGCTCCGATCAGCAGCTGGTTCGGATACCGCGATTGTGATGGTTGCCCGACCTTCCACAAGGGCATCGACATTAACCCAGGGATGGGTACCCCGATCCAGGCCATTGCCGACGGCGTGGTCACCGAGGTGGGCGCTAACGACTGGGACTACGGAACCTACGTCATCATCACCCACCAGATAGACGGGCAAGTCATCGGCAGCCGCTATGCGCACATGATCGAAGGTTCTTCCCCCTTGGTGGTGGGAGACGTCGTAACTGTCGGCACGCTTGTCGGCCAGGTCGGCAGCACGGGCATCAGCACGGGTGCGCACCTCCACTTCGAGATCCTCCTGGACGGGGTTACTCCGACTGATCCGTATGCCTGGATGAAAGCGAAGATCGGCTCATGATCAGGCCCCGGCAGTCCGCTAGATCGAAAACGATCCTGATTACTGCAGCAGCATTCGCCTCAGTCCTGCTCGGCCTGAGTGCCTGCGTGGAGAGCACGCCGCTAGCGAACGCCGGTGGCGGGTACTCCTCCGTTGGCCCGGTGACGGAGATCGACGCGGCCGACCGTGGTGACCCCATCGCCTTCTCGGGGACCTTTGACACAGGCCCCAGCGGGTCGTCGGAAGACTGGCTCGGCAGCGTCGTCGTAGTCAACTTCTGGTACGCCGGATGCGCCCCCTGTCGCGCCGAGGCACCGGATCTTGAGGCGCTCAACATCAAGTACCAGCCTGACGGCGTGCAGTTTGTCGGGGTAAATGTGAGGGACCAAGCCGGAACCGCCCAGTCATTCGCTGACGCGTTCGGGATTACGTACCCGTCCTTCCTGGACGCTGACGGCGGAGAAATCCAGCTGGCCTTCGCTGGCGAAATTGCTCCCGATGCGGTGCCGACCACTCTCGTGCTCGACCGGCAAGGACGAATCGCGGCGCGCATCGTCGGAAGGCTCGACAAATCGATTCTGAACACGCTGATCAGCGATGCGGTCGCCGAGCAATGACACCCGCACACGAACGACGCACTGCACCCATCCGAAAGGCGAGAACCATTCCATGATCCCTATAGCCATCCCCAGTCCCGACATCAGCTTCATTGACATCGGGCCGCTACGAATTCACTTCTACGCGCTATTCATGCTTGCCGCCATCGCTGCGGCAACTGCCATCACCGGACGGCGAATGCGCCGACTCGATTTCCCCAGCGGTGCTGCCCTAGACATCGCGACCTGGGCCGTGCCGATCGGAATACTTGGCGGACGTCTGTACCACGTGTTCACGCACCCGACCGACTACTTCTACGCAGGCGCGGACCTCTGGAGGGTGCTCTACGTGTGGGAGGGTGGGCTAGCCATCTTCGGCTCGATCACCTTTGGCGCGTTGGGGGCATGGATTGGCGCGCGGCGCCGCGGGGTGCCGTTCGTCGTCTTCGCCGATGCTCTCGCGCCCGGTCTTCTCTTGGCTCAGGCCATCGGACGTATCGGCAACTACTTCAACCAGGAGTTGTTCGGGACCCCAACAACCCTCCCGTGGGGACTCGAGATCTCCACGAGCAGTCCCGCGTTCCCAGACGGCCTTCCGCCGGGCACCCTCTTTCACCCGCTGTTTCTCTACGAGATGCTGTGGAACCTCGCGGGCATCATCGTGATCCTCGGGATAGAACGGTTCACGCGACGTCGGTCTGGGTTTGCCATTGGCACCTATTTCATTTGGTACGGCATTGGCAGGGCATGGTTCGAATCTTTCCGCCTGGACCCCACAGAGCTCGAGATCCTTGGAGTGAAGATCAACATCCTCACTGCAGGCGCGGCCGCCGTAGTCGGCGCCTGCATCCTTGCCGTCTACATGAATCGCCGCAACAACCTGTCCGATGCGGTCAAGGACCAGACCCTTGACGAACCCTCCAAGGTCATCCAACAATGACGCTCCGAACGGGCAGGGTCGAGGAGGAAGCGGGCGAGACCAGTGGTCGACCCGAGGACCATTTTGATCGCGGCGCAGCTTCGACGGTCGTATCCCCGCCGCTTGGCGTCACTGGGTGGGCTCGCTGGTCGTGGCGCCAACTCACGAGTATGCGAACCGCGTTGCTGCTGCTTTTGCTTCTGGCATTGGCGGCGGTGCCTGGGTCGTTGTTTCCCCAGCGTTCGTCAGATCCGAACGGGGTGGTTCAGTACTTCAAATCCAACCCATCTGGCGCGAAGACGATAGATGCGCTGCAGCTCTTCAACGTCTACACCTCCGTGTGGTTTTCGGCGATCTATCTCCTGCTCTTCATATCGCTGATCGGTTGTGTCATACCCCGCACTCGACACCACTGGATCGCTTTGCGGCAGTCCCCTCCACGAACCCCCCGGAACATGGCTCGGCTTCCCGCTTACGAGCGTCGAACGTTCATGCTCGCGCAGAATGAAGTTGAGCCGATCGCAACCATTCGCGCGGCTGAACGCATCCTTCGAGCCCAGCGGTACCGGACCCGTCTCTATGAAAACGATGACTCAGCTGAGGGAGTCGACACAGTGTCCGTGTCAGCAGAGCGTGGGTATCTGCGGGAGACCGGAAATCTTGTCTTCCACGTGGCTTTGATCGGCATCCTGCTGACCGTCGCGATCGGGGGTGGATTCACCTATACCGGCCAGCGCGTCGTGGTCGAGGGCCAAACCTTCGTCAACACGCGATCCGCCTACGACTCCTTTACGCCGGGGCGATTCTTCAGCGACTCTCAGCTCGAGCCGTACTCCCTGACCCTGAACGCGTTCTCCGTCACCTACGTCGAAGACAACCCCTCGACCCTCGGATTCATCACCGACTACACAGCTTCCGTCAGCACACAAGAACAGAACGCAACCCAGTCCGTGCGCTCAAAAGTTCGGGTCAACGAGCCGCTCACGATCGATTCAACTCAGGTCTATCTCTTGGGCAACGGCTATGCCCCCGAGATTGTCGTCAAGAACCCGGCAGGCGACGTCGTGTTCACGGACACCATCCCCTTCCTCCCGCAGGACGCGAACCTCACAAGCCTCGGCGTCATCAAAGTGCCCGACGGCCTTGCCGAACAGGTGGGAATGATCGGGTTCTTTTACCCGACAAAAGCCGCTTCGGCCAGCGGAGCGTTCGCTTCCATCTATCCCGACCTGCAAAACCCGGTTCTCACACTCAACGTGTACACGGGCGATCTTGGACTCAGTAACGGAGATCCCAAGTCGGTCTATGCACTCGATACCTCCAAGATGACTCAGATCGCGGGGCGCGGGACCACAACTTCCGCCATCGAGATCCGGCCAGGCGAATCCGCGCTGCTTCCCGATGGACTCGGCAGCGTGGAATTCCTGAACACGAAGCGGTTCGCGTCGTTCGATATCTCACACGACCCGACCAAGGGCTTCATGTTGTTCTTCGCGATCACGGTCATTGCTGGCCTCGCCGCCGCCTTCTTCGTCCCCCGCCGCCGCGTCTGGGTGCGAGCCACGAAGGACCGGCACGGCCTCACGATCGAATATGGCGGGTTGTCCCGCGGAGACGACCCGGGCCTGGAGAACGTCATCGATTCGTTCGCTAACCACCATGCCAACACCCTCGAGCAACAATCCCGACCCATCACGAAAGGTATCTCGGCATCATGAACCCTCAGAACAAGAAGGCCCCCGCGCCGTACGACGCGGAAAAGAGTTGGCGCCTACACCGGCGCTTGGTGAGAGTCGGCCAGGCCCTCATGCTGGTCGGCGTCGTCGTGGCGGCTACGCACTGGCTCGCCCACCTCGAGGCGTTTGGACCGGGCCAGCCTCCGGGCTGGCTGGACCTCGCGGCAGGTTACCCCATGGGAGGCGTTCTGCTGGTCTTCGGTGCGATCCTCGCTGGACGTAAGCGCCCCACATCGAACCCTCGAACATGATCGAGGACTTCTGGCTCAACGCCCTGTGGTCTTTGGCTCCCACCGTCCTCGTAGGCCTGATCTTCTGGTTCGTCATCCGGTCGATCATTCACGCCGACCGCAACGAACGGAAAGCCCAAGCGAAGGTAGAGACAGAGGAACGCGCAAAGCTCGCGGCTCGGCAGAAGGTAACCGATGGGTGACAGTGTGGTCGACACCATCGTTAACGGGCAGCTCGTGCTGGCTATCCTGCTCGCCACCCTTGCAGGCCTGATCTCCTTCGCGTCGCCTTGCGTTCTTCCCCTGATTCCCGGCTACCTCGCGTACGTCGGCGGCATGGCAACCACCGACGGACGCACATCGAGAAGACGAACCGTCATCGGAGTTGCCCTCTTCGTTCTCGGCTTCGCCTTGGTCTTCGTCGCCTACGGCGCCGCGTTCGGCTCCATCGGGCTGTGGCTCTTGCGATGGGAAGATCTGCTCACCCGCGTGATGGGCGGGTTCCTGATCTTGATGGGGGCGGTGTTCGTCGGCGCGATCCCCTGGATGCAACGCACAGCGCGAGTACCACAGCGCGAGTACCGCTGTCGCCCCGCGTGGGGTTGGCCGGCGCCCCATTGCTTGGCATTGTCTTTGGGTTTGGCTGGACGCCCTGCCTCGGCCCCACGCTTGCCGCCATCTCTGTCCTCAGCTTGAACTCAGGCTCACCGTGGCGTGGTGCACTGCTCGCCTTCTTCTACTGCGTTGGCCTGGGCGTGCCTTTCATGCTGTCCGCGCTTGGACTGGGCTGGGCGGCCTCGGCGATCGGATTCCTCAAACGCCACGTACGAGTCATCAACATCATCGGCGGCGCAACTCTGGCCCTCATCGGGGCGCTGATGCTTACCGGCCTCTGGACAGCGCTGATGTCGCAATTGCAGTACCTCATTGGCGGAACCGTTCTTCCCATCTGACCTGAGCAAAGGATCGGCTATGTTCATCCAACCCATCGACTACTTCCTCGCTGCGTGGTTCGCGTTGGCGATCGCGAGCACCGTCTACGTCGGCATCGATCAATTCAAGAACAATCCGGAACCGAGGGTGATGAAGTGGGGGTTCATCCTCGTCACCCTGTACTTGGGACCGATCGGCCTGCTGCTCTACGTACTCGCGGACAAAGAGCCACGACCCGGGGAGCATGAACAGTTCACTCGACCGCTCTGGAAGCAGGGCATCGGCTCGACGATCCACTGTGTCGCGGGAGACGCGACAGGAATCATCGCCGCCGCGGTCATCACTGCCACTCTCGGACTGCCCATGTGGTTGGACCTGATCATCGAGTACGTCGCGGGCTTCGCGTTCGGGCTGCTGATCTTCCAGGCCCTGTTCATGAAGAACGTGATGGGCGGCAGCTACCTCTCCAACGTGCGACGGTCCTTCTTGCCAGAGTTCATCAGCATGAACTTCATGATGGCCGGGATGGCCCCTGTGATGACTTTCCTGATGATGGGCAGAGACATGCGCGCGATGGACCCCACCGAGCTGGTGTTCTGGGGTGTGATGTCGGTGGGCGTTGCCGCCGGTTTCAGCCTTGCCTACCCGGCCAACGTGTGGCTGGTGAAGAACGGGCTCAAGCACGGCCTCATGACCAGCCGGAAGGCGAAAGCACCCGCCGACCACGGCGCCATGAGTATGCCTTCGATGTCGTCGAACGCTGACGGTACTCGCACCGACGGAAAGTCGCACTCTATGGGCGCCGCGAGCAGGGTCACGGTCCCGCAGCTGGCGGCGGTGGCCGGCGTTGCAACGATCGCGCTGGTGGTGGGCATGATCGCGCCGGCCAACTCCGTCAACATGAGCCTCAGCGCCCGAGACGTGGGAGGACTGATCATGCCTCCCGGCATGATCATGACGCGTGACACTCCCGCGGAAGCGATGGTTGACATGGCCGCCGTGAACCCCAACGCAGTCACCGCAACCTACGGGTCGAACACGCGCGGCGACCAAATCCTAGAGCCCACCATCGAGAACGGCGTCAAGGTGTTCAAGCTGACCGTCTCGGTGATTGGGTGGGAGATCTACCCCGGCCAGACTGTCGACGCCTACGCCTACAACGGCCAGATACCCGGGCCGCGACTCAACTTCACGCAGGGTGACCGGGTTCGCATTGACGTGACCAACGCCATGGAGGAGACGACAACAGTTCACTGGCACGGACTTGACGTTCCCAACGAGATGGATGGGCCCGCCGGGATCACTCAGCATCCGATCGAGCCCGGGGAGGTCTACAGCTACGAGTACACCGTGACTCAATGGGGAACCTACTTCTACCATTCCCACGATCACGCGGACCGGCAGCAAGCGTTGGGCCTGTACGGGGCGATCATCATCTCCCCCCAGAACCGCGCAGACGAGGTGGCAACTGACCACGACTACACGATCCAACTCGGGGAATGGCTCGAGCGCGAGGGCCTGACCTATCCGGCGATGCCGATGGAAGGGGGAATGGCCAACTACTTCACGATCAACGGCAAAGCCTATCCGGCGACGGAGACGATCGATATGAAGGTAGGAGAAACGGTAAAAGTGCGCTTCATCGGATCGGATTCGGTGGGGATTCATCCGATGCACATCCACGGTGGACCATTCACCGTCACCGCGGTCGACGGCAACCAGTTGACGCCGGACCAGCGGTACGAGGCTGACACGGTCAACGTGGCACCGGGTCAGCGCTACGACGTGGTCTGGACTGCGCTCCAGCCAGGACAGTGGCTCATCCACTGCCACATCAACCATCACACAACCAACAACAATGTGGAAGTCGATGGTGCCGGCGGGTTAACGATGATCATCAACGTCCAGCCCTGACGACGGGAAAACCATGTCTATCAAAAAGTCATACCGAGTCAATAGGCACCGCCCGGCCCCAACAAGCAGGGTCACAGGACGGGTGTTCATTGCGGTCATCGCGATAGCGGTTTCGGTCAGCGTCTCGCTGATGCCCACCATGGGCGCGCATGCCACGGAGTACCCGACCTGGGACGATGTCGCCGTTGCCCGCAACGACGAGGCGGCCACGCAGGCACGGATTGCCGAAATTCAGGAACTCCTCTCCGGGCTGCAGACTGAAGCCACCAGAGCGGCTAGCGAATCCGAGGCCAAGGCTGCACTCTGGGCGGCAGCTGATACCAAGTTCCAGGAGGCTGTTTCCCGAGCGAAGACCCTTCAAGGCCAAGCCGATACAGCCAACGCCAAGGCGGACGCCTCCCTGCAACGCGCGGGCCAGGTAGCGGCACAACTCATGCGAGTCGGCGGCAACGACACCACGATGACACTTCTGCTCAATCCGGGCACCGCGGACGATCTCCTCTACGGCCTAGGAATGTCGCAAAAGGTTGCCGAACAGGCAAACGCGATCTACGAGCGGGCTCGGGTGGACCAGAACACGGCCCAAGCGCTCACCGACCAGGCCAACGTCGCACAGGAGCAACTCGCCGAGATCCGCAAGGTCGCCGAGGAGGCCTTCACCCAGGCCCAGTCTGCATCGGAGGCTGCTGCCGCAGCTCTCAACGAGCAAAGGAACAATGAGGCGACGCTCCAACAGCAGCTTGTGGTCTTGTCCGAGCGCCGGACAGCCACAGAGACCGACTACCTAGCCGGTGTGCGAGAGAGGGTCGGTAGCGGAGCAAGCCTCGATGCGGGTGAGATCAGTTTGAGCGGATGGGCTCGTCCCGCTCCCGGCTACATCACCTCGGTTTACGGCTGGAGCGAGCAGTACGGTACCAGCTTCCACAAAGGAATCGACCTCGGTTTCGCGTGCGGCCAGAACGTCTATGCAGCGTCGAGCGGCACAGTCGTCTTCGCAGCTGAAGGATGGAACGGCGGCTACGGCAATTACATCATCCTTGAGCACAGCAACGGCGTGCGCACCGGGTACGCACATTTGCTGGAAGGCGGAGTGCTCGTCTCGGCTGGGCAGCAAGTTGACGTCGGGCAGAACATCGCCCGCGGAGGCACCACAGGCAACTCGACAGGGTGCCACCTCCATTTCGAAGTTCGAATCAACGGTGAGACGGCCAACCCTGCCACCTTCATGTCCGACCAAGGGATCGCACTCGGATGAAGATCCGACTGAGAACCGCCCGCTGGTATTGGTCTTCCTGAAGTGAAAGGCATCACCGTGATCGAAGCACTCGCACAATATTCCGTCGTCCTGCTCATCTCCGCGATGGCCGTCTATGCCATGGCCCTTGTCGCGTTCGCCCTTGATCTCGCGCGACGAGCGGCGGTAACCGTGGCGACCTCAACAGCGGAGGGCACTGGACGCGCAGCTGCGTCACAGGACGTGACCGTTCAAGCTTCCGAGGCGGCGAGCACGCTAGTCCTCGTCAAGACGAACTCCCAAACCGAGGAATTAGCAACGGCGCCTCCCGAACGTTACAGAAGTCTGCGGATCGGTTTCTCGCTCACTCTCGTGGCGTTCGTTCTGCAGTTGGCCGCAGACATCCTCCGAGGCCTGGCTGCGGGAAGGGTGCCGTGGGCCAACATGTACGAGTTCTCGATGACCGGCACCCTCGTCATCGTCGGCGTCTTCCTGCTCGTCAACCTGTTCGCCGACCTCCGGTTTCTCGGCTCGTTTGTGATCGGGCTGATCCTGATCCTGCTCGGGATCTCGAGCATGCGCTACTACGTCGAAGCCGCCCCGCTACCCCCAGCACTGCAGTCCTACTGGCTCGTCATCCATGTCATGGTCGCCATCCTCGCGACCGGGTTCTTCGCCCTTGGCTTCGCGCTCTCCGCCGTGCAACTGCTCCAGAAACGACGCGAAGGGCCGAACTCGAAGGGCGTGATCACCTCGCTTCGCATCCTGGCGACACTGCCCGGCACCGAGAAGCTCGAGAACCTCGCCTACCGGATTACTGTCGTCGGATTCATCCTATGGACCTTCACCCTCATCGCAGGCTCGATCTGGGCCGAACGAGCATGGGGTCGCTACTGGGGCTGGGACACCAAGGAGGTCTGGACCTTCATCATCTGGGTCATCTACGCGGCCTACATACACGCCCGCGCGACCCGTGGTTGGCGTGGGTCCCGGTCCGCGTGGCTCGCAATCATCGGCTTCTCCGCCGTCATGTTCAACTTCGGCATCGTCAACGTCTTCTTCAAGGGGCTTCACTCTTATTCCGGACTCTAGGCACCGACGCGCGCTTCGCGCCCAACAGCTGGAGGGGCGTGACCCACCTGCACTCCACCCAAATGCGAGGTCCGCGTCACGGTGTGGGCCTCAAAACTTCATCAAGCTCAACGCACAACCCGCTATCACGCGGCCTGACCATTGGAACGGATATCCCTTGAGTACACGGAAGATCGCCCCTACCTCCTTGGCTTCGCAATGAGGGGCACCAGAATTGTCGCTCTCGCCTCCGGTGCTGCGGCCATCGTTGCTGCGACGATGCTGCTCACCGGCTGCTCACCAGCCGCACCACCCGCGACGGATCCGACCGGAGTACCGGCGACACTCTTCGAGCACATCCATGAGCTTGTTCCGGACCCGAGCGACGACACGCTACTCGTGGCCACTCATGAAGGCTTGTACCGGCTCACCATCGGCCTTGACGGTGCGACCGCAGCTGTCGGGCCGATCGCCGGCCTTGATTTCGATCCGATGGGATTCACGCTCGCCGACGGGATCGCGTACGCATCGGGCCATCCTGGACCGACGACGCCGTCCAGTTTCGGCAGCCCCAGCCTGGGGCTGATCACGAGTACCGATGGTGGCAAGAGCTGGGCGAATGTGTCCCTCACCGGGCAAACCGACTTCCACGGGCTGACCGTGGTGACCGGCGGTGATCGTCCCCCTCGAGTATTCGGATACGACGCGTCCGCTGGTCGAGTCGAACGCAGCCTCGACGGGGGTATGACCTGGACCTCAGGTGCGATGTTGAACGCCCGCGACATACTCGCGGTCGGAGACCAGCTCTTTGCCACCACCGCGGAAGGGCTAGCGACCAGCAATGATGGCGGTGCGACGTTTAGTGTCGATCCCGACGCACCCAGCCTCTACGTCATTGCTGGCGACGGCTCCGGCGCACTCGCTGGCGTCGACACTACCGGCACGATCTGGACCCGCGGGGTGGGCCAGGAGTGGGTGCACGGCCACACCGTCGAAGGAACCCCGCAGGCATTCGCTGTCGACGGAGCACGCCTCTATGTCGCTGACGATCGTGGCATCTCCTACACCGACGATGCCGGCGCGACCTGGGTTGTGCTCAAGGTGCGCACATGATCTGGCCGCCCACTGAAACTCCAGCCGCAAGTCTTCTACCCAGACGGTCTCACTGGTCGGTGAGGCTGGCGAAGTGAACTCCACGGAGGAGCCCAGAAGACGCCCCCGCTGGCCGCTGATCACTGCGTTCACCGTCCCGCCGGTCATTTTCGCCGTGGTTTTGACTGCAGCCTTCGGCGGAGCGAATACCAACGGAAGCGATCTCTGGGTCGGCGCAACTGAGTTTGGGCCAACGAGCAAGGCGCCGGAGGGCGCTGTCCAAGTCATCCACGTTGCCTTGCATGACATTGGCGCCCAATGCCTCAAACCACGTCCTGCGCTTCGAGAGATCGCATCAGACGTCGACCTCATCATTGCGTTCTCCCAGCAATATCCGGCCGGACGGTTCCCGATTGACGACGAGACCGCCACGGCCTCGTCACTTCTGCTTGTCACAATCGAAGCGGTGAAGGCCTGTGCTCCAGCGGAGCTGGATCGTCTGAAGGATTCGCTCCCATGACGAGCTCCTTACCGCTCGTGAAGAAGACACTGCGCCCTGCCCTGCCGGTGGGCTATCGTCCGTCTCGTCCGAGCCGGCGTTCCGGCGTTTTGGCGTTGACGCACGAGCTCGCCACGCGAGGTCCTGCCCCTGCGCGTGCAGTTCGCGATGCTCGGCCGAGTCCCATCACAACTCGGCGCCGTGCTCGACGTTTGGGGCGAACTTACGACGCGCTGCGCCCTTCTGGGCGCCGACAGATCGGTGGCCACCTCAAGGAGTGCCGTGCCGACCCTAAGTCCGGCGGAGAGCTCCTGGTCGTCGCGGGCCAGCGCCTCAGGACCTCACCGCTCGCCACCACGCCGTCGCCTGGTTTCGGCGAGGCCCCCAACCTTGACGGGACTTTTGGCCCTGTTCAGACTTTTGACCTCGGTCCAGTATGAATTCACAGGATAGGACGCCCATGGACTCTGCGTTTGCTGGCTCAAGCTTTTCTCGTCGAAGCTTTCTCGCTGTCGGTACCGGTGCTCTCGCAGCGTTGGTGCTGGCATCCTGCGCAGCACCGCCCCGGTATGTCTCCCCGACCGGCGTGCCGGTGCGCAGCGCCGAGCTGGCTCGCGGCGGCACTGGTCGCGTCACCAGCGTCGACCTCATGGCAGCCCCCAGCCAGATTGACCTTGCGGGAACAACTGCCAACACATGGGGTTACGGCACTGTCCCGGGCTCCACGATCCGGCTGGGTGCGGGAGACACGTTGCGTGCGACCCTTAAGAACCGCTTGCCCAGCGACACCTCGGTGCACTGGCACGGCCTCGCTCTGCGCAACGACATGGACGGGGTGCCCGGGACAACCCAGGACCCTATCGCCTCGGGCAGCGACTTCGTCTACGACTTTGTCGTCGGCCAACCGGGAACATATTGGTTCCACCCCCACGTCGGATCTCAACTCGACCGCGGTCTCTACGGAGCGGTGATTGTCGAGGACCCGCACGAATCCCTCAGCTACGACGACGAATGGGTCGTCATGCTCGACGACTGGCTTGACGGGGTGACCGGCACCCCAGACGAGGTGCTCAAGGAGCTCAGTGGTGGCATGGGCGGGATGATGGACGGCTCGAGCAGCCACATGATGATGGGCGCCCGCTCCGATCTTCTTGGCGGTGACGCTGGAGATGTCGCTTACCCGTACTTCCTCATCAATGGACGTCCCTCGGCCGATCCGGAGACTTTCCCCAGCACCCCGGGCAAGCGGATTCGCCTGCGCATCATCAACGCCAGTAGTGACACCGCCTTCCGGGTTGCCCTTGGCGGTCACCGACTGACCGTCACTCACAGTGACGGCTACCCGGTGAATCCGGTCGATACCGACGCGATCCTCATCGGGATGGGGGAAAGGTACGATGCCTTAGTGACGCTGGGCGACGGTGCGTTCCCGTTGATCGCGTCCGCGGAGGGCAAGAGCGCAAATGCGTTGGCGATCGTGCGCACCGGTGTCGGCGCGAAGCCGGTGTCGGCGGCGTCGATCCCGGAACTGACCCGCACGGTCCTCACGGCCGCGATGCTGTCCTCCCCTTCCGATGTTTCGCTCGCCAAACGCAGTGTCGATCGGGAGATTACGGCGGCATTGACAGGTTCGATGATGGCCTACGACTGGGGTATCAACGGTCACCGGTTCGATCCGAATAACCCCATGGCGGGGGCCCTCGGCGTGCTGCAAGGTGAGCGAGTGCGGCTTCGCATCGAGAACACAACCACGATGTGGCACCCGTTCCACCTGCACGGGCACACCTATCAGCATGTTGGCGGCGGCCCGCGGAAGGACACCTCCATCGTCCTTCCCGGCAAGAGCCTGACCGTCGAGTTCGACGCCGACAACCCGGGCCTGTGGGCGGCGCACTGCCACAACATCTACCACGCCGAGTCCGGGATGATGACCATCCTCGGCTACCTGGCGTCCTAAACCACATCGCCAGAGAGAAGACACACATGAGCACAAACATTCGCACCGTTGTCCTGGAAGTGACCGGTGTGCAGTGGGCCTCATCGAAGGCTGTCGTTGAGGCGACTCTTCGCCGCCAACCCGGGGTTATCGCCGTAGAAGCCAACCCGGTGTCCCAGACCGCCAACGTCACCTACGACCGTGAGACCACCTCGCAAGCTCATCTACGCAAGTGGATCCTCGAATGCGGATACCACTGCGCGGGGCAATCGGTACCCCGACACATCTGTGACCCCGCGTTCGACGCACTGGCGTCCACTCCAGCCGAGCCAGCCGTGCATGCTCCGATGCCTCCAAAACTCACCGGCGAGTCGGTGGACATGGACCGCGAGGCGCACGCTGGCATGCCGCACGCCGTGGACCACTCCGGGCGGATTGCCGCAACGGCCGGGCCGGCGACCGGCGACCCCCACGCAGGACACGCAGCACCCTCTCGAACCAGCCAGGACGTCATGGGTCACGGCGGCGGTCACTCCGGAGTGTCGATGGCATCGATGATCCGTGACATGCGCAACCGGTTCCTGGTGGCAGCGATCCTCTCCGTCGCCATCGTCCTGTGGTCGCCCATCGGCCGTCAGATATTCGGGTTTACCGTGCCGGCCCCCTTCGAGCTGCGCGACGATGTCTTCGCCCTCATCCTGTCGCTGCCTGTGATCTTCTACTCTGCTTGGATCTTCTTCGACGGTGCATTCCGCGCGTTGCTCGCACGCACCCTGGACATGATGGTGCTGGTCTCCGTCGGTGTCGGCGCCGGCTGGATCTACAGCCTCGTCGTGACCCTGACCGGCGGCGGCGAGGTGTTCTACGAAGCGGCCACCGTACTGACATCGTTCGTGCTCCTGGGGCACTGGGTTGAGATGCGTGCCCGCGGCGGTGCCAACGACGCCATCCGCACCCTGCTCGAGCTGGCCCCCGCTCGCGCGATCGTCCTCCGCGATGGCGAACCGGTCGAGATCCCCACCGCTGAGGTGGTGCCCGGAGATTTGCTGCTCGTTCGCCCCGGCGCGAAGATCCCGACCGACGGAGCGGTCGAGGAGGGCGACTCGGATGTCGACGAATCAATGGTCACTGGAGAAAGCCTCCCGGTGGCGAAGTCAACCGGTTCGGCGGTCATCGGCGCGACACTGAACACCACCGGGGCCCTCCGGGTGCGAGCCACCAAAGTCGGGGCCGACACCGCCCTGGCGCAGATCGTCGCCCTGGTTCAGGAAGCACAGAACTCCAAAGCTCCCGGCCAACGCCTCGCTGACCGGGCCGCGTTCTGGCTGGTCCTCGTCGCCCTCATCGGTGGCAGTGCGACTCTCGTTGTATGGCTGCTCCTCGGCGCGACGTCCCAGGCCGCGCTCTTGTTCGCCATCACCGTGGTGGTCATCACCTGCCCCGACGCCCTCGGCCTGGCAACCCCGACCGCGATCATGGTCGGCACCGGCCTCGGTGCCAAACGCGGCGTGCTATTCAAGAACGCCGCAGCACTGGAATCCGCGGCCCATATTGACACGGTCGTCATGGACAAGACTGGAACCCTGACAAAGGGCGAGCCAGAAGTAACCGATTTCATCGAAGTAGGCATCCCCCGCGACGAACTTCTATCCTTGGTGGCAGCGGTCGAGCGGGAATCCGAGCACCCCCTCGCAGCAGCAGTCGTCACCTACGCCGAAGCCCAAGGAGCCGAGAAGATCGCGGCCACCGAGTTCCGAAACGTCCCCGGACACGGCGCCGGCGCCACAGTCCGCGGCCAGCGGGTGCTGGTCGGAAACCGGAAGCTCATGGTCGCTGAGGGCGTCGACATCAGCTCGGTCCTCAACCAGCGCGAGCAGTTGGCGTCCACTGGACGCACAGCCGTGCTCGTCGCCGTTGACGGGAAAGCCGCTGGCGTGATCGCTCTCGCCGACGCTGCCCGGGATACCGCACAGGCGGCGATCACGGCGCTCCACGACGCCGGTATCGAGGTGGCGATGCTGACCGGAGACAACGAGGCAACAGCCCAACGGATCGCTACCATGCTGGGCATCGACACCGTCATCGCCGAGGTCCTCCCGCAGGACAAGTCAGCCAAAGTCGCAGAGCTGCAAGCCGCCGGCAAAAAGGTCGCCATGGTCGGCGACGGAGTCAACGACGCGCCCGCCCTCGCACAGGCAGACCTCGGCATCGCGATAGGCGCGGGAACCGACGTCGCCATCGAGACCGCCGACGTCGTCCTGATGCGCTCCGATCCGTTGGATGTCGCCATCGCATTGCGCATCGGCAAGGGAACTGTGCGCAAGATGCGCCAGAACCTCGGCTGGGCGATCGGCTACAACGCGATCGCGCTGCCGATCGCCGCTGGAGTCTTCGCAGGCGCCGGACTCATGCTCAGCCCCGAGATCGCCGCTATTTCCATGTCGGGATCTAGCGCGATCGTCGCCATAAACGCGCTCCTGCTCAAGCGACTCCGGCTGCCCTCACAGGGCCAACAGCCCGCCAGTCATCCCGAACAGCAGCTCGCAGACATTGCGTCGTAGCGACGATCCGGCGAGGCTGAGCCCGCGTCCCAGGCGCTTGCTCCATGCGCGGCCGCGCAGGCCTGGTGGCCAGGCCGACGTATACCGGGCCAGCAGTCCAGTAAGCAGGACGGCAGTGACGACGCAAATGAGATTCACTACGTGTCCTCCATGCTCTCCGTCGGCGCGCACGCCGACCGTCGAGAAATGTCCGGCACGGTGATCGACATGACCGCCGTCGACTGGTTTGCGATCTTCAACGTCGCCGACATCTTTGCGGTCGTTGGCATCGTCGCGTGGCCGCTCTGCATCTGACGAGGCGCGGAGCAACAACTGGCGCGCGGTGACCGAAACCGTGAACGCGCATCGAAAGACAGTCCCCGGCCGAATGACGGGCCTAGAGAGGCCATCCAGCCGAACGCAGGAAGGCAGCGATTCGTTCGACCTCGCGTTCAGATTGTTCAAGACGATCCGCGGTCGACCGGAGGTACGTCGAGTCCTCATCGACGATGCTCGTCCGTTCAAGATCAAGCGCAATACGCAACCGGACGGTCTCGCTCATTCGCGCCCTCCATTCCCGGAGCGCTTGAAGTTCTGTGATCGAATTGCGCTCATCCAATGACGATGGAACATGTGCTCCGTCGGGCACGCTCGACACCCACGCATCGAATTCCGCGACCGTCATTGAGTCGAACGCTGCACTGAGGCCGGACAAATCAAGCGCACCGTCGGGCGATCCCAAGGGGGCAAGAAGGTAGCTCAGCGGCATCTTCAACGCCATGGCGATATTGAGCAGCTGCGCTACATCAATTGCAGCCTTGCGTCCGAGCTCGATGTTCTCAATCGTGGACTGGGTGGGAACGCCACCGATGGCCTCCGCCAGTTCGCGGGCACTCAGGCCTCGGGCTTTCCGCGCAGCCTGAATTCTTTCGCCGAGTGACGGCGCAGTCCGGTAATCCGTCATTTTGGCAGGATACTCGGCAAATCTCTTGCGAAAACAACGAGAATCCATTACCGTCAAAACAACGAGAAACAGATCATGTATCTCGTGAATAGACGGGAGTGATCATGGAAGACGATTTCATTCAGCCTGCCGCGGTAAGCGAGATGACAGGCAACGGCGAAACCTCAAGAGCCGTCGACCTCGCAGGCAAGCTCACCTCGTTCGACATCTCCCAACTGCCCGACGACGGCCCCGCGGTGCCGGTCGTCATGGCGATCGGCAACATGTGGATGCTCGGCCGCCTGCGCCGCGAACGCGGCTGGGCCACCACCGTCGTCTACGAAGAGGGATGGCACATGATCGGCGGCCCCGCAGCCGGCCTCATCAAAGCCAACCAAAAACTCTCCCGAGGCCTCGGAATCAGCAACGTCTTCGTCATGCACAAGGGATCCGACATCCCGACGGACTCACCCGGCATGGCCATCATCCAAGAAGCCCAGACCGTGTGCATCTACCGGCAGTCCCGCCCCGAGGACGCGACCTGGTGCCAGCAGACCTTCGGCCTCGCACCAGAAACCGCGGAGACCATCGAGAAGCTCCGCGACGGGCACTACATCTTCAAGTACGGCTCCCACCCGGAGACGCACGTGCAGCACATCCTCTCCAGCTGGGAAGCGCAGGTGACCAACACCGACGAGGCCCTCGCCGCCGCAGGGCAGCGATAGCCCCATGCTGCGCGGGATCGCCATCGGAATGACCGGGATCGTGCTGTCGCTCGTCGGCGCCGTCGTCATGTCCTCCGGCACCGGATGCTCCGCCAACCCCGTCGACGTCGACCAGGTCGCCGCCCTCGACGTCAGCGTCGCCGGCTACACCGGCGACCAGCTCGTCAACGCCGCCATCATCATGAACGCCGCCACCGCCCGCGGTCTCGGCCAGACCGCGCAGATCATCGGCGTCACTACCGCGATCGCCGAGTCCAAACTCCGCAACGCCACGGCCAGCGACAGCACGGGCGAGATTGGACTCTTCGCTCAGAGCGCCCAGTGGGGGAGTGCAGAGGAGCGACTGGACCCAGCTCACGCGGCGCTCCTCTTCTATGCGCAGCTCGAGCGCATCCCGGACTGGCAGACCAGCACGCCCGCCGTCGTCGCAACCCAGGCCACGGGCAACGGCAGCGCCGACTACACGGCAGCGCTGAAGCCGGCGACCGAGATCGTCTCCACCCTCACCCCGACCCAAGGCCAGGAATGCCAGGTGTCGGGCGACTCGCAAGCGCTAGCCCTCGAGCTCGTCCAACGCATGGACGACGGAACCTTCACCGCATTCACCGACCCCGAGCAGCAGATCCGCTGGATCGCTGCCGGCACCACCGTCCCCGACTGCGGCATCGACGTCCGCACCCTGCAGATCATCGTCCTCGCCACCCGCCAGTTCGACCGCGTCGGCGTCAGCTCCATCAACCGCCTCTGCACCCACGACGACGCCGGAGGCGGAACACTCCCACACGTGCGCGAGGGCGGCGGCAAGTCCGTCGACTTCTACATGCTCGACGCCCGGAGCCTCTCCGGCTCCGACGGCCTCACCCTCCGACTCATCGGAATGCTCGACCCGATCGTCCCGGCTGGATCCCGAATTGGGCAGTCCAACTGCCGCGCCAGCGACGGCGTCCCGCTGTCGCTACAGCACTTCACCCAGTTCATCGACACCTGTACCCACCTACACGTCGACTTCGCCGACACCGACGGCGTGCTTACCCTCGGCTAGGCGAAAGCGCGGATCAACGCCCGGCCGTCGCCGTCAGCACAAATGATGACATTAGCGACTGGAAGCTGCGGGTCAGTCCCCTGAAACCGTCGGCCGGGGACGGCAACGGGCGGGTCATCATGAACATCTCGTGCTCGATATGCGTCGGCGGTACCGGGCGCCTCGGCTGACGGTGCGCGCGGGCGCTTCATCGCCATCCCGACAGGGATCTGGGCCTCGGTTCGTGTAGCCGCTTACATCAGGACTTCAATCAAACGGGGCACGACCCCCGACCCGATCATGATGTAGAGGCCGAGGCCGATGAACACGACCGGGACCAGCCAGTGCTCGATCCGCTCCAGAGCCTCGGTAACCCGTCGGTTTGTGCCGATGGCCCGAGCGGCCAGGCACCACACCGCCACGAGCAGCAGGAACACGACGATGGTGACGACCGTGTCGGGTATCGGTTGGGTGCGGAACACCGGCGTGTAGAGGGAAATGTTGTCGGCGCCGTTGGCGATCGTGATCCCGGCGACCCCGAGCAGCCCGCCGGCTTTGATGGAGCTCTCGTCGTCATCGTCGTCTTCCTCGCCGCGGCGGCGCAGGTAGCGCACCAGCCCGTACAGGCCGATCCCGAGCGGGATCAGGCCGAGGAACCCGACCCACTCGTCGGGGACGATGGTCAGGCCGAGGGCGGCGATCACGCTGATCGCGACGAGGGCGATGAAGCCGAGGTATTGCCCCAGAACCACTTGCCAGCCCTTCAGGGAGCCCCGGGTCGTGGCCAAGAACAGCACGGTGAGCACCACGATGTCGTCGATGTTGGTCGCGGCGAACAGTCCGATCGCCGCGGCGATCGTTCCGATCATCGTCGGGCCTCTGTGGTGTCGTGTCGTCCGTAGACAGAGCACAGGTCGACCTTGTGTCCGGTCGCATCCAGCAGCACCTCGGCGGCCTGCAGGATGTCGATCAGCTCCGGCCGGGTGAGCGAGTAGAACACCTGCCGACCCTCCACCCGACCGTTCACCAACCCGCAGTCGCGCAAGCAGGCGACGTGCTCGGAAATCGTGGATTGCGCGAGCCCCAGCTCGCTCACTAGATCTCGCACCCGCGTCTCACCCCCCATCAGCCGTTGGACAATGCGCAGCCGCGTCGGGTCCGCGAGGGAATGGAACAAAGAAACCGCAGCGAGCTGCTCAGGGGCATCTATCATCGGCATATCCCGATTATATCGCCAGATCACGCTCATTGTGACCATCTCGGCAGCTCAACGTGGGTGACTAACCCGCCCGGCCGGGGCTATGCGGTTATAGCTGCTCCGACGAGATCGATCGACAGGCGGAACCGGCCAGATCATTATGCGCGACCGCCATCCCAGCGAAGGCGTATTCGTCGGCCTTCTAGCACTTGACCCAGTTCGCCGACATTTGCGCCAATGCGCTCGTCGATGTCGACGACACCGACGGCATGATTACCTCGGTTAGACGAACGCGCGGATCAACGCCCAACCGTCGCCGTCAGGGCGGATGTCGAACATCAGCGACTGCCCCTGAGGGTCGGTGCCTTGGAACCGCCACCCGGTGATCGGCAGCGGGTGGGTCATCATGAACATCTCGTCCTCGAGACGAGTCGGCGTATCAGTCACGCGGTAGCGGATGCCCCGGTAGACGATGCGCGCGGGTGCTTCGTTGGCCATCCAGACCGCGATCTGGGCGCCGCTAGCGGGATGGTGCGCGTGCGCCATGCTCATGTTGACCGCTCCTGACCTTCGAAAGTATGTTCGAGTGTCACGAGGCTAAACCCGGCTCCCGCGACACGCCAAGAGGAACTTGTGGGCACCAACAAGCGCTACGCCGACGCGATCGACAAACGCATGGCCGCACACACCGACGAGATCATCATGCGCGACCGCCAGCCCTCCTCTCTCAAGAAGGAAGAGCTCGAGCTTGATCGGCTTCCTCTGACCCGAACGCCCGTAGCGATACCTGCTTGGGCCTGGATCCACTACGAGACCGTCTCTCTACGACTGCGCGTCGAGATCGTCGCCTGGACACCGCGAGCCTGCGCGGTGCGGTGGACCACGCCTGCAGGGCGCGAGGACCGCGCCTGGGTATGGGCCAACGCCGTGGAGCGCGACGAGCGCGCCTGAATATCGGCCGCTTATAGCGGCACTTGCTGCGGCTTTTCCGTCCCGCGATCGTAGCTCCCTCCGCGCCGACGACTAGGGCTTTCGCGGCATATCCTCCGTCGCTGCGCTCGTCCGGTATTCCACGGACCCCAGATCGTTGACCCTGCGCTCACCCCTGATCACTCCTGCCGGAAAAGGCCGAAGAAACGATCACCGGGAGACAGACCATGACCATCGTCCATACGCGACCCGAACGCACCGAAGACCACATCCGAGCTGACGAGGAGGCAGCAAGCGAGTTCTGGGAACGGCTGCCCAGATATAACCCGCACCTTCGGCGCCTCATCGAGCACGAGTCCTACAACTACAAGCTGCTCCTTGCCGACCGCGAAGGACGGGAGTGGGCCGGTCGCCAGCACGACAACGAGTCCGACCGTCGAGCACGCCGTGCTGCCCGGCGAGCGGCCGACCCCCTCTCCCAGCGGCGCGACGAGAACCTTCGCCGCTTCATAGATCCGGCGTTTCGACTGACGATGCCCTCGCCTCGCCTCGGCACTAAAACGAAGGAGGAGCGGGTCGCGAGCCTCAGCAGAAGCACCGCGTGGTTCCACGAACTGTCCAGAATCAGCAGCCGGCGACTCGGCAGGGCGCTGCGCGACGAGAATCACCAGTTCATCCACTGGCTGCTCGAGCATCCGCAGTACGGGCCAGTCCATGAAGGACCGGAGCTGATTCCACGATCGTTCGAGCCTTGGCACTACGTGGTCGGGCAAGTGCGACCAGCAGGACTCACTCCCGAGCGAGCGCTCGAGATAGCGATCGCGGTGTTGGACGCGCGTGGCGGGGGATGGTAGTCGTTCCTCCCCAGTCGCCAGATGGGCGGGCCGGTTCCGGAAACTTCGTTCCCGGAACCGGCCGAAAGGCAGTCCCGGATTCTGAGTTGATGAAACTAATAGCTCTCAACCTCGGCGACCGCCCTAGCTGGCAACGCGACGCGTGCCCCGCCTGGTGCACCGCGACGCACCGCGAAAACGATCATCCCGACGACAGGGTGCACCACAGCGACGGGATCACCGTCATCACAGTCGGGCGGCGCCGGCACCTCGTAGGAGACAAGCTCGTTACAACCTCTGAAGAGGTCGACCTCGAAATCGGCATAGCCCGGGACGACGGCCACCAAACGACGTGGCTCTACATCGGTTCCGGACCTGCCTCTTCTGTCGAGGTCGAGTTGAGCGCCGCAGACGAGTTGGTTGCCGCGATTCTCAGCCTTGCGAATCGCTGGCCCGACCATAGATAAATCCGTTCGTGGGAGACAATGGAGATATGAAGCTGGAGATTCTCCACATAGCGGAATGCCCGAACTGGGAGCAAGCCGGTGCAAGAGCGAAGGCAGCTCTGCTTGAGCATGGACGCTCGGACATCTTGGTCGGTTACCGGCTTATCGACGACCCAGTTGCCGCAAAACAAACGGCGTTCGCTGGTTCTCCCACCCTCACGCTGGACGGCGTGGATATCTTCCCGTCCGAGGGCCGTACGTCCGATCTCGCGTGCCGCGTCTACTTCACCCCGATCGGCCTGGCTGGTCTGCCGACCCAGGTTCAAATTTCTGAGGCGCTGGAGGCGGCATTGTGAGTGAGGAGCTCACAGCGAAGTGCTCATGTTGTGGCCGAACATACCCCCGGAAGAGTTTGCACGCACTAGGCACTCAACCCGAGTACATCTGTCGCCGGTGTGGGCTTTGGGTGGCATTCCGGGTTCGCACTGACACTCAGCACACTTAGCAGGCAGCTCGGTGCTAGCGCGCGCGGACCCACATGCGGCACACGTGATCGCCAACGCCGTTCTACGAGCAATCAGTCGAGCGAGAGCGAGCGGCATCACATCCCGCGGATCGAGAGGCTGGGACGGAATCTCCTAAGGTCCTGCACGCAATGACTGACTCCAGTCGGCCTAGGCCGACCTCGATTGGAGCCGACCTGGTCGGCGCAGTGCTTTCGGTTTGTTGTCTTTCCGTCCGCCGACTGTAGTTCGCTCCCGGCCCTTCGTTCCCGGCTTTCGCGGCATATCCTCACTCGCTGCGCTCCCTCCGGTATTCCACGACCGGGCACTGCGGTCCGTCCACTCTCAACAGATCTCTGTGCCGGAAAGGCAAACAAAACAGTCGATCAAAGAGAGAGAAACGACATGACTAACACCAGCACCACCACCGGAACCATCGAGCACGTCGACCCCACCACTGTGATCGTCGAGGCGAACGTGCGCACGACCGCGCCGCTGGACAAGGAGTTCCTTGCCAGCATCCGCGAGAACGGCGTACTCACCCCCATCCTCGCCAGACGCGACGATAAGGGGAACATCATCGTTCGCGCGGGTCAGCGCCGGACCCTCGCAGCCCGCGAGGTGGGACTGACCAGCATCCCCGCCTTCGTGGTGGAGGCGTCCGAGGCCATCGCCGATCGCATCATCCAGCAGCTGGTCGAGAACGAGCACCGCACCGCCCTGACGGACGGCGACCGGGTCGCGGCGTTCCACCAGCTGGCCTTCGAGGGACTCACCCCACAGGTGATCGCCAAGCGGACCGCCACGAAGCAGGTCGACGTCAAGCAGGGTCTGAAGGTCGCCGAGTCGCAGTTCGCAACGACTGCAGTGGTCGAGCACCAGCTGACGTTCGATCAGGCGGCAATGCTGATCGAGTTCGAGGGAGACGACGAGCGAGTCGCTGACCTGATCGAGGTCGCCACGACCCACCCCGAGCAGTTCGCCCATGCCACCCAGCGTGCTCGCGACGACAAGGCACGAGCGGAGGAAGTCGCCCGCGTGAGCGTGGAACTACGAGAGCAGGGATACACAGTTCTCGACCGTGACCCCGGCTATTACGACGACACCTACATCCGCATCGGCGACCTCGTCACCGCTGAGGGCAAGCGGGTCACCCCCGACGACCTGCCAACCGAGGGGGAGCGGTTCGTGTTCGTGCGCTCTTACATCTCCGGCAGCGTCGAGACGACCCACTTCGTCACCGACTACAAGGCGCTCGGGTTTCGCAAAGACGGAAGCACGGCACCATCGGGGCCCATGACCGACGAGCAGAAGGCCGATCGTCGCGAGCTGATCGCCAACAACAAGGCATGGGCCTCCGCCGAGACTGTGCGCCGCGAATGGCTCACCACGTTCCTGGGCCGCAAGACCCTCCCCAAGGACGTGGGTCTGTTCGTCGCGCGCGGACTCACGAGCAACCGCAGCACCGTCGCGGACGCCATGAGGCGAGGCAACAGCCTCGCCCACACCCTGCTAGGCATCGAGCACGGCGGCAGCATGTGGAGCGGCGACAAGCTCGCGACCCTCATCGAGGCGAACCACGGCAAAGCTGCCACGATCAGCCTCGCGGTGGTGCTCGCCGGTATCGAGTCCCACACCAGCAAGGACACGTGGCGTCACCCCACCCGCGACATGAGCGCCTACTTCGGCCAGCTCACCGCATGGGGCTACGCCGCGTCGGAGGTCGAGCAGATCGTCATCGACCACGCGACGACAACCGAAGCGAGCGGGACGGACGGCGTCGACGAGCAGGATGATGACACGGCGGACGTGTCATCTGAGGAGGTGGACTAGTCACACTCGGCCCCCGGCAACAGCCGGGGGCCACCCGCGGCGCCCTCCGGGCGCGCTGGAATCGGAGCCGGCACGGAGGCCGGCGCTGTAGAGAGCCCTACTTGTTTTCTGCCTTCCGCACTGGCGATCATGCGCGGGCGTCCCCCGAGCGCAACGGCTTTCGCGGCATATCCTCGCCAGCTCCGGTATTCCACGACCGTTGCCGCTCTCCTCCCACACCGCTTCATCTCTCTTGTGCCGGAAGGCAGAAAAAGTGATCGATTCAAACAAGGAGAGAAACCATGAGCAACGACACCATCACCATCACCGGACTCGTCGCAACGACCCCGCGGCTCATCACCACCGGTGACGGGCTGACGATCAGTTCGTTCCGGCTCGCATCCACGCAGCGCCGTTTCGACAAGGACACCGAGAAGTGGATCGACGGTGAAACAAATTGGTTCACCGTGACCTGCTTCCGCCAGCTCGCCGCCAACGTCGGCCGCAGCATCAACAAGGGGGAGAGGGTGATCGTCGCCGGAACGCTTCGCATCCGCGAGTGGGATAACGGCGAGAAGGTCGGCACCACAGTTGAAGTGGAGGCCGACGCTGTAGGGCACGACCTCACATGGGGCCTCGCGACCTTCGTAAGGAACGCCGACCAGGCCGCCCCGAGTAACGAGGAGCGTGAGGCTGTAGCCAAGTAGCAGACGGCGGGTGGGGGCTCTAGCCCCCACCCGCCGCCGGCTTCGCGCCAGGCGATCCTTGCAGTCACGTTGGGGTTCTCGGGCCAGTCTCTGCACTGGGGTGATTGAAAACGGCTTCACCTGATTGATCGCGACACACCGAGTAATTCGCGACGACGGCAGGCCGGGCGAATCCTAGATTCACCGCAAAAGGGCTCCTAGTGTGGGAGGAAATCGCGGCCCGCCCCGATCGGTCACGAGAGAGATCGGAGCTCGGAAATGGCATCAGTTACCCCATATGAGACGGCGGATGGCAAGCGCTACCGAGTTCGGTATCGGAAGCCGGACAACAGCCAGACCGACAGGCGAGGATTCAAGACGAAGCGGGAAGCGGAGGACTATCTTGCGTCAGTTCAAGTCTCCAAGCTTCGCGGTGAGTGGATCGATCCGACTAGGTCGAGGATCACCGTGGAAGAGTGGGCCGAGCATTGGTACGCGGCCCAACTTCAGCTCAAGGCAACCACGCTCTCGAACTACAGATACACGCTGGACAGTCAGATCATCCCGCGGTGGGGCAAGACACGACTGCCGCAAGTAGGCCACGCTGACGTCCAGGCATGGGTGTCTGCCCTGTCGACTACGCGAGCTCCGTCAACGGTCAAGCAGATCTACCTCGTACTGGCCGGAATGATGAAGTACGCGGTCCGCGACGGGCGGCTCAGCCGAAACCCGTGCGATGGCGTTCAGCTCCCGCGATTAGTGAAGGATCGACGCGGGTACCTAACGCACGCTCAGGTGCAAGCGTTGGCCCGCGAATGCGGCGAGTACGGCGACATCGTTCTCTTCCTCGCCTACACCGGGGTTCGGTGGGGCGAGATGGCGGCGCTCAAAGTGGGAAGACTCGACATGCTGCGCCGACGCGCTGAGATCGCCGAGGCGGTTTCACCGGCTCGTGGACAGCTGGTATGGAGCACCCCAAAGAGTCACAGCAGTAGGTCGGTGCCCTTCCCGGACTTCCTGTCAGAACCTCTCGCTGCCCGGTGTGCCGGTCGCAAACGGGACGACCTCGTGTTTGTTGGTCCCGACGGAGGTGTCCTTCGAAGCGGAAACTTCAACCGCCGGCAGTTTGCGAGAGGTGTCGCGCACATGAAGTCGGTGGACCCGACATTCCCCAACATGACTCCGCATGATCTTCGGCACACAGCCGCGAGCCTCGCGGTCTCGGCGGGAGCGAACGTCAAAGCCGTGCAGCGGATGCTCGGGCACGCCAGTGCGGCGATGACCTTGGACGTCTACGCAGATCTCTTCGATGAAGATCTCGATGCGGTTGCAGTGGCCCTGAATCACCTCGCCGGTGATTCAAATGTGGGCAAAATGTGGGCAAACGCTGAAACTGAGAGTCGGGCCAAGCCGAAAAAGGCCTGAAATCCCAGTAAAACACTGGTGGCTCCGACGGGCGTCGATCCCGTGACCTCACGATTTTCAGTCGTGCGCTCTACCAACTGAGCTACAGAGCCGTAGGGCCGAGGCCCTACTACGCAAAAAGCCCCTCCTTGCGAAGAGGCCTCCTACGAAGCGACCCTGACCGGACTTGAACCGGCGACCTCCGCCGTGACAGGGCGGCGCGCTAACCAACTGCGCTACAGGGCCTAGCAATTTTGTTTCTGTTGTGTGTTCTGTGACCCCAACGGGATTCGAACCCGTGCTGCCGCCGTGAAAGGGCGGTGTCCTAGGCCACTAAACGATGGGGCCTCGAGATCCGTGGACCTCTTAGCTACCGAGGGTCAAGCATAAGGGGGCCCGCCGGAAAAGCCAAACCGCCCAAAGTGCGCGGTAATCCCGGGCATCCCCTCGATGGGGAGGTAGGTTCAAGCGGACGTTGAAGGTACTGTTGATGGAGTTGACAGTGTTACCAACGTGTTTTCGCGTGGGGCTGACACGATTCGGGGAGCAATGGGTACGACGCGTTTTCGCCGGGGGGCAGCCGGCCGGCTGATCGCCATCGCCGTCGCGGCGGGTATCGCCGTGACGGGCACGACTTTCGCGACAGCGCCCGCCTTCGCCGTCGACTACCCCAGCTGGGACGACGTCGAGAACGCCCGCAACAACGAGGCCGCCACCGCCGCGGCCGTCGCCCAGATCAACGCCCTCATCTCCAGCCTCACGGCTCAGGCCGAGGCCACTCAGAAGGACGCCGAGGCGAAGGCGACCATCTGGCAGGAGGCCGACAACAAGTTCCAGGCCGCCAACGCGAAGGCCGAGAAGCTCCAGGGCCAGGCGGATGCCGCCAACGCGAAGGCCGCCGCATCCGAGCAGCGTGCCGGCCAGATCGCCGCCCAGCTCATGCGCGCGGGCGGCGGGGACACCACCGTCAACCTGCTCCTCAACTCCAAGGATGCCGACGACCTCCTCAACACCCTGGGCATGTCGCAGAAGGTCTCCGAGCAGTCGTACGCCATCTACGAGCGCGCCCTCGTCGACCGCAACACCGCCCAGGCCCTCACCGACCAGGCCGACGTCGCCCGCGACGAGCTCAAGGAGCTCAAGGCCGCGTCGGAGAAGGCCTTCAACGAGGCCAAGGCCGCGGCTGATGCCGCGTCCGCCGCGCTCGCCGCCCAGCAGGAGCACCAGGCGCAGCTCGAGGCCCAGCTCGCCGTGCTGCGCGAGAACCGCGCAGCGACGGAGGCCGACTACAAGGCGGGCATCCAGGCCAAGTTCGACGCCGACACGAGCTACAACGGCCAGATCAGCGACTCCGGCTGGGCGAAGCCCGCGGGCGGCTACATCACGTCGGTGTTCGGCTACAGCGCCGACTACGGCAGCAAGTTCCACAAGGGCACCGACCTCGGCGCGGGCTGCGGCTCCAACATCTACGCCGCGCACGCGGGAACCGTCATCTTCGCCCTCTACGGCTGGAACGGCGGCTACGGCAACGAGGTCATGATCGACCACGGCGGCGGCGTCGTGACCCGCTACGGGCACATCATCGACGGCGGCATCCTCGTCTCCAGCGGCCAGTCGGTCGGGGTGGGCACGAACATCGCGCGCGTCGGCAGCACGGGCGACTCGACCGGGTGCCACCTGCACTTCGAGGTCATCCTCGACGGCATCAACGTCGACCCGGTCCCCTTCATGTCAGGGCAGGGCATCACGCTTGGCTAGCCGCGGTGAGGGCTCGAGGCGGTAGTGCGCGCGCACGTCCGCCCCTCGAGGGCACTCACCGTCGTTGCCGCCGTCAGCCTCCTGCTCACGGTCGGCATCGCCTCGCCGGCCGTCGCCGACGACTACCCCAGCTGGGATGACGTCGAGAATGCCCGCCAGAACGAGGCCGCGACGGCGTCGGAGATCGACGCCATCGAGGGCTTCCTCGTCAAGCTCGAGAACAAGGCGGCCGAGCTCGTGCGCGCCGCGCAGGCCAAGGGCGAGCTCTACAACATGGCGAGCGAGCAGCTCGACGCGGCATCCTCGCGCGCAGACCGGCTGCAGTCGCAGGCGAAGGATGCGGCGGCCAAGGCCGACGAGAGCTCCCGCCGGGCCGGACAGCTCATCGCGCAGCTAGCCCGCACCGGCGGCTCGAACCTCACCCTCAGTCTCCTGCTGAGCGACGACTCTGACGACCTCCTCGGCGGGCTGGGCACCGCGAGCAAGCTCACGGAGCAGTCCACCGCGATCTACGTGCAGGCGCAGCACGACAAGAACGTCGCGGAGTCGCTCACAGCCGAGGCGGACGCGGCGGTGTCCGCGCGGGAGGAGCTCGCGGCATCCGCGCAGCAGGCCCTGGATGCCGCGAACGCGGCGTCTGCCGACATGCAGGCGCAGGTCGCGGCGCAGCAGGCGGCGGCCGACCAGCTGTACGACCAGCTCGCGTCGCTCAAGGGCACGACCGCGGAGCTCGAGCGCGAGTACCTCGCGGGCATCACGAACCCGCCCACGCAGCCGACGCAGCCGACCCAGCCCTCGAACCCGGGCACGCCGACATCGGCGCCCTCGAACCCGGGCACGCCGACCAACCCGCCGACCACCACGCCTCCGACGACCCCGCCGCCGAGCACCTCGGCCGTCGAGACCGCGATCGCGTACGCCTACGCACAGCTCGGCGATCCGTACGAGTACGGCGGCTCCGGCCCCGACTCGTGGGACTGCTCGGGTCTCACCAAGGCCGCGTACGCCGCGGCGGGCGTCTACATCGGCGCGCACGGCTCGACGAGCCAGTACCGCTACCTGTCAGGGCAGGGCAGGCTCGTGCCGGTGAGCCAGCTGCAGCGCGGCGACCTGGTGTTCTACTCCGACGACGGCGGCTCGACGACCTACCACACGGCCCTCTACCTGGGCGGCGGCAAGATGATCGAGGCGCAGTACGAGGGCGTGCCCGTGAAGGTCTCGAACCTGAGGTACTACGACCTCATGTACTACGGGGCCAGGCCCACGGGGTGACGGCGGGCTAGTGCCCGGCGGGCGGCACGTACGCCGCGATGCCCGCCTGGATGACGGCCTCGGCCTCGGCCGCGTCGCCCCAGCCGTCGACCTTGACCCACTTGCCGGGCTCGAGGTCCTTGTAGTGCTCGAAGAAGTGCTCGATCTCCTTCTTCGTGAACTCGGGGATGTCGCCGATGTCCTGGATGTGCGCCCAGCGCGGGTCTTTCGCCTGCACGCAGACGACCTTCGCGTCGCTGCCGCCGTCGTCGGTCATGTTGAACACGCCGACCGGGCGCACCGAGATGCCGACACCGGGGAAGGTGGGGGCGTCGAGCAGGATGAGGGCGTCGACGGGGTCGCCGTCGAGGCCGAGGGTGTGCTCGAAGAAGCCGTAGTCGGTGGGGTAGGCGAACGTCGTGAAGAGGTAGCGGTCGAGGAACACCCGGCCGGTCTCGTGGTCGACCTCGTACTTGTTGCGGCTGCCCTTGGGGATCTCGACGATGACGTCGTACGCGGCCATGACAGGTGCTCCTCTAAAAGTGTGGGGGGTTGCTCCCGATAACGTTACTGGATGCCATCCACTCGCCCGAGGCTCACCCCCGCGGTCGCCGACGTGCGGCGCGCGGTGCGCACCTCGCTCGCCGGGGCTCTTCCGGCGCCCGGCCTCGTGCTCGTCGCCCTCAGCGGCGGCCCCGACTCGCTCGCCCTCGCCGCCGCCTCGGCGTTCGAGGCACCGCGCGCGGGCTTCACGGCGGGCGCCGTGATCGTCGACCACGGGCTTCAGGCCGGGTCGGGGGATGCCGCGGCGCGCGCCGCCGCCCAGGCCGAGTCGCTCGGCCTGCACCCCGTGCTCATCCGCGCCGTGACCGTCGGCACCGACGGCGGCCCCGAGGCCGCGGCCCGCGCCGCGCGCTACGGAGCCCTCGAGTCCGCGGCGGCCGAGACGGGAGCCGTCGCCGTGCTCCTCGGCCACACCCTCGACGACCAGGCGGAGACCGTGCTGCTCGGGCTCGCCCGCGGAAGCGGCGCCGCGAGCCTGCACGGCATGGCACCCGCCGCCGGGCTCTACGTGCGGCCGCTGCTGGGCATCCGCCGCGCCACGACCGTGCAGGCGTGCTCCGACGCCGGCCTCGAGCCGTGGCTCGACCCGCAGAACGACGACGCGGCGTTCTCCCGCGTGCGCGTGCGCCGCACCGTGCTGCCCGTGCTCGAGCAGGAGCTGGGCCCGGGCATCCCCGAGGCGCTCGCCCGCACCGCGGAGCAGCTGCGCGAGGACGCTGCGGCACTCGACCACTTCGCGGACGAGCTCGCCGAAGACCTCGCCGAGCACTCGGAGGCGGGCATCTCGCTGCCCGTGCGGGCGCTCGAGGTGCAGCCCGCCGCGCTCCGGCAGCGGCTCATCCGCCTCATCGTGGCGAGCGAGTTCCACGTGTCGCTCTCGCGTGCGCAGACCCTCGAGATCGCGCGGCTCGTGACCGACTGGCACGGCCAGGGCCCGCTCGACCTGCCCGGTTTCAGCGTGGCGCGCGCGGGCGGCTGGTTGCGGCTCGCCGCGACGGGCACCGACCCGGCCTCCGCCGCACCCGTCTTCACGCCCTAACCCCTCGTGTCTCGCAGAGTGGCGGAAGTTGCGCAGATGTGCCCGACTTCTGGAAATCTGCGAGACACGAGGGGGAATTAGGGTGGGGGGATGGAACTCTCCGACGTCCAGGCAGACCTCACCGAGACCCTCCTCACCGAGGACCAGATCCACGAGAAGATCGCGGAGCTCGCGCGCCGCATCGAGGCGGACTACGCGGGCGAGCGCCCCCTGCTCGTCGCCGTGCTGAAGGGCGCCGTGATGGTCATGGCCGACGTCGCGCGGGAGCTCCGCATGCACGTGGACATCGACTTCATGGCCGTCTCGTCGTACGGTGCAGGCACCGAGTCGAGCGGGGTCGTCCGCATCCTCAAAGACCTCGACGCCGACCTCATCGGCCGCCACGTCATCATCGTCGAGGACATCATCGACTCGGGCCTCACCCTCGCGTGGCTGCGCGCCAACCTCGAGAGCCGCGGACCCGCCTCGCTCGAGATCCTCGCGCTGCTGCGCAAGCCCGAGGCCGCCAAGGTCGAGGTCGACGTGAAGTACGTGGGCTTCGACATCCCCAACGCGTTCGTCGTCGGCTACGGCCTCGACTATGCGGAGAGCTACCGCAACCTCCGCGGCGTCGCGGTGCTCGCGCCGCACGTCTACTCCTGACCGACGGGGCGCCGTAGAACGGCACATCTATTGGGGGTGCGCCTGCGGCGAACATCCAGATGCCCCACAGCGCGGGACCGGTAGCCTTGCAGGACGTTTCTCCAGCAGGAAGGTCGGGGGCCTCAGGGCCCCGAAACAACATGGACGTCAAGCGCATATTCCGGGGACCGATCCCGTACATCATCCTCGCGATCGCAGCGGTGTGGATCGGTACGAGCCTGCTGAGCGGCAACGGCTTCAAGGAGGTCTCCACCCAGGAGGGCCTCAGCCTGCTCAAGGGCTCCACCGTCGACACGGTCAAGATCGTCGACGGCGAGCAGCGCGTCGACCTGACCCTCACCAAGGCCGACGGCGACAACGGCACGCACGTGCAGTTCTACTACGTCGCGCCGCGCGGCGCGGAGGTCGTCACGGCCATCAACGCGGCCAACCTCAAGAACGGCTTCGACGACGAGGTTCCGCAGACCAACTTCTTCACCCAGCTGCTCGGCATCCTGCTGCCGTTCGTGCTCATCGCCGCGATCTTCTACTTCCTGCTGTCGAGGATGCAGGGCGGCGGCAACCGCGTCATGCAGTTCGGCAAGTCGAAGGCCAAGCTCGTCGGCAAGGAGGCGCCCAAGGTGACCTTCGCCGACGTCGCCGGCTCCGACGAGGCCATCGAGGAGCTCGAGGAGATCAAGGACTTCCTCAAGGAGCCCGCGAAGTTCCTCGCCGTCGGCGCGCGCATCCCCAAGGGCGTGCTGCTCTACGGCCCTCCCGGCACCGGCAAGACGCTCCTGGCCCGCGCGACCGCGGGTGAGGCCGGCGTGCCGTTCTACACGATCTCGGGCTCCGACTTCGTCGAGATGTTCGTGGGCGTCGGTGCGAGCCGCGTGCGCGACCTGTTCGACCAGGCGAAGCAGAACTCGCCCGCCATCATCTTCATCGACGAGATCGACGCCGTCGGCCGCCACCGCGGCGCCGGCATCGGCGGCGGCAACGACGAGCGCGAGCAGACCCTCAACCAGCTCCTCGTCGAGATGGACGGATTCGACGTCAAGACGAACGTCATCCTCATCGCGGCGACGAACCGCCCCGACGTGCTCGACCCCGCGCTGCTGCGCCCGGGCCGCTTCGACCGCCAGATCGGCGTCGACTCGCCCGACCTCCAGGGCCGCAAGCAGATCCTCGAGGTGCACGCCAAGGGCAAGCCCATGGCCGACGGCGTCGACCTCGAGGTGCTCGCGCGCAAGACGCCCGGCTTCACGGGCGCCGACCTCGCGAACGTGCTCAACGAGGCAGCGCTGCTCACGGCGCGCTCCAACGCGCAGCTCATCGACAACCGCGCCCTCGACGAGGCCGTCGACCGCGTCATGGCCGGGCCGCAGCGCCGCACGCGCCTCATGAACGACAAGGAGAAGCTCATCACGGCGTACCACGAGGGCGGCCACGCCCTCGCCGCGGCGAGCATGCGCAACACCGACCCCGTGACCAAGGTCACGATCCTGCCGCGCGGCCGTGCCCTCGGCTACACGATGGTGCTGCCCCTCGAGGACAAGTACTCCGTGACGCGCAACGAGCTGCTCGACCAGCTCACCTACGCCATGGGCGGCCGCGTCGCCGAGGAGATCGTCTTCCACGACCCGACCACGGGCGCCTCGAACGACATCGAGAAGGCCACGTCGATCGCGCGCCGGATGGTCACCGAGTACGGCATGAGCGCCAAGATCGGCTCGGTCAAGCTCGGCGCCGCCGCGGGCGAGCCCTTCATGGGCCGCGACCTGGGCGCGACGCGCGACTACTCCGACACCCTCGCCGAGACCATCGACGAGGAGGTGCGCCTGCTCATCGACCAGGCCCACGACGAGGCCTGGAAGATGCTCAACGAGAACCGCGCGACGCTCGACCGGCTCGCGACCGAGCTCCTCCAGAAGGAGACCCTCGACCACACGCAGCTCGCGGAGATCTTCAAGGACGTGAAGAAGCTGCCCGAGCGTCCGCAGTGGCTCTCGAGCAAGACGCGCCCGCTCTCGGACCTCCCGCCCGTGAAGGTGCCGTCGAAGCTCCCGGTCGACTCCGGCCTCGTCGACGGCGGTGTCGAGTCCGACACCCCGTCGAAGCCGAAGCGCACGCCGCGCCCGCGCAAGACCCCCGGCATCGCGACAGCCTGAGGCGGCCCATGGCCATCGACTCCGGACGCATCGAGGCGGCCGTCGCCGAACTCCTCTCCGCCATCGGCGAGGATCCGGCGCGCCCCGGTCTCGTCGACACCCCCCGCCGGGTTGCCGAGGCGTACGCCGACTACTTCTCGGGCCTGGGGTCGGATCCGGTCGACCACCTGAGGGAGACCATCCCCACCGACGGCACGGGTGAGCTCGTGCTGCTGCGCGACATCGAGTTCCGCTCCATCTGCGAGCACCACCTCCTCCCGTTCACGGGCGTGGCGCACGTCGGCTACATCCCGGGCTCGCGCATCGTCGGGCTCGGCAAGCTCCCGCGTGTCGTCGAGACGCTCGCGTCGCGTCCGCAGCTGCAGGAGCGCCTGGGGGAGCAGATCGCGGATGCCCTCTCCGACGGCCTCGACGCGCGCGGTGTGCTCGTGGTCCTCGACGCCGTGCACGGCTGCGTCTCGGCCCGGGGGGCCCGCCAGGCGCACAGCTCGACCGTGACGGTCGCGAGCCGCGGGGCACTCTCCGATCCCGTCGAGCGCGCGGAGGCCATGGCCCTCATCGGGAGCGCGCGATGACCCAGGTGTTCGCGATCCTCAACGTGACGCCCGACTCGTTCAGCGACGGCGGGCAGTTCGACTCCGTCGACGAGGCCGTCGCGCGCGGCATCGAGCTCGCGCGGCAGGGCGCGGACTTCGTCGACGTGGGCGGCGAGTCCACGCGGCCCGGTGCGGAGCGCGTCGACCCCGCAGAGGAGCAGGAGCGGGTCATCCCCGTCATCCGGGGCCTCGTCGCGGCGGGCGTCACCGTGAGCATCGACACCATGAACTCCGCGACGGCGCTCGCCGCGGCGGAGGCCGGGGCATCGGTCATCAACGACGTCTCGGGCGGCCTCGCCGACCCCGACATGTACCGCGTCGTCGCGCAGACCAAGCGGCTCTACATCGCCATGCACTGGCGCGGCCACAGCACCGACATGGACAGCCTCGCGGTCTACGACGACGTCGTCACCGACGTGCGCACCGAGCTCAAGGCGCGCCTCGCGGAGATGTTCGTGTGGGGCGTCGAGCGCGAGCAGGTCGTGCTCGATCCGGGGCTCGGGTTCGCCAAGCACGCGGAGCACAACTGGCAGCTGCTGGGCCGCATCGACGAGCTCGCGACTCTCGGGCATCCGCTGCTCATCGGGGCGTCGCGCAAGCGGTTCCTCGGCGGCGTGCTGCCCGAGGGCGCCGCGACCGCCGACCGCGACCTTCCCACGGCCGTCGTGAGCGCGTTCGCCGCGCAGGCGGGCGTGTGGGCGGTGCGCGTGCACGACGTGCCCTCGACGCGCACGGCGCTCGGCGTCGTCGACGCGTGGCGCGAGGGGCGCTCGCGATGAGCGGCCTCGACCGCATCACCCTCACGGGTCTGCGCGCCAACGCCCACCACGGCGTCTTCGAACACGAGCGCCGTACGGGCCAGGTGTTCGTCATCGACGTCGACGTGCACCTCGACCTCGCGGCGGCCGCCGCCTCCGACGACCTCGACGCGACCATCCACTACGGCGAGCTCGCCGAGCAGGTCGTCGCCGCCGTCGAGCGCGACCCGGTCGACCTCATCGAGACCGTCGCCGAGCGCGTGGCGCAGGTCGTGCTCCTGCATCCCGCTGCGCACTCCACGACCGTGACCGTGCACAAGCCGAGCGCGCCCATCACGGTGCCGTTCGCCGACGTGTCGGTGACCGTGCACCGCGGACGGGACGGGCGATGAGCCGCGTCGTGCTCGCCCTCGGCAGCAACCTGGGCGACCGCGAGGGCACGATCCGCGCGGGCATCCGCGACATCGCCGCCCTCGACGGCGTCGAGCTGCTCGCCGCCTCCGGGCTCGTCGAGACCCCCGCCCTCAAGCCCGACGGCGTCGACGAGGATGCCCCCGCCTACCTCAACGCGGTCGTGACGGCCGAGACGACCCTCGAGCCCGACGAGCTGCTCGCGGCGCTGCACGCCATCGAGCACGGGCACGGCCGCGTGCGGGATGTGCGCTGGGGCGACCGCACCCTCGACCTCGACATCATCGACTTCGACGGCCGCACCATCGCGACCGACGACCTCACCGTGCCGCACCCGCGCGCGGCGGGCCGGGCCTTCGTGCTCGCGCCCTGGCTGCAGGTGCAGCCGGATGCCGCGATCCCCGGCCTCGGCCGCATCGACGCCCTGCTCGCCGCGACGGGGGAGACCCCGCGCCCGTATCCCGCGGAGCCACTGACGTGACACGCACCAAGCCCCTCAACCTGCTCGTGTTCGCCGTGCTCGGCGTCGCCGTCATGTGGTTCGTCGAGACGGCGCTCGCCGCGTCCGGGCATCCGGTCATCATCCCGCCGTTCACGCTCGCGATCGCGCTCGTGCTCATCGGCGCCATCATCGTGGCCATGGCCTGGCCCGTGCGCCGCGTCTCGCGCGGCACGAAGAACGCGCGCGTCGACCCGTTCTACGCGACGCGGGTCGTCATGCTCGCGAAGGCGTGCAGCCTGGGCGGGGCCATCCTCGCGGGCGGCGGGCTCGGCATCGCGGGCTACCTCCTGAGCCGCTCGGTGGTGCCCGGGGTAGGCTCGGTGACGATGGGGATCGCCACCGCGGTGGGGGCGCTCATCCTGCTCGTCGGCGGCCTCGTCGCGGAGCACTGGTGCACGATCCCGCCCGACGACGACGAGAAGGATGCCGGTGAGACTCGAGCTCGAGCACGCTGACTGGAAGCGCGTCTCGCCGAAGTACGTGGTCGTCGACCTCGTCGGCAACCTCATCTTCGCGGTCATCGCCGTGGGTGCCGCGTCGGTCCCGGCGATCGTGACGCACAACATCTTCTGGTGGACGCTGCCGGCCTCCCTCGCGATCGTCTTCATCCTCGTGCTGGCCTTCACCCCCCGACGCGTGCGGGCCATGGGCTACCTCCTGCGCACCGACGACCTCGTCTTCCGCAAGGGGCTCATGTTCCAGCGCTTCGTCGCCGTGCCCTACGGCCGCATGCAGCTCGTGGACATCAACCGCGGACCGCTCGCCCGCGCCGTGGGCCTGAGCGAGCTCAAGTTCGTCACGGCGGCCGCGAGCTCGGCCGTCGTCATCCCGGGCCTCCCGGAGGCGGAGGCCGAGGAGCTGCGCGACAGCCTCGTGGAGCTCGCCGAGAGCCGCCGGGCGGGGCTGTGAGCCTCGGCTCCGCTCGGTCGGCGGGGGGCTCGGCCCGCCTGGCCGACGGGGAGTGGCACCGGCTGCACCCCGCGACACCCCTGCTCAAGGGCGGCATCGCGCTCGTCGCCATCCTCGGCGTCATCATCGTCAACCTGCGCGACGTGCTCATCAACATCGTGCTCGGCGGCGGCCCGGGCGAGGAGTACGACCCCTTCGTCTGGATCATCGAGCACGACTACGCGGGGCTCATCCTGCTCGCGATCGTCGTGGGGCTCCTGCTCTTCATCGCGGGCTTCTACGTGTCGTGGCGCATGCACACGTTCCGCATCACCGACGAGCAGGTCGAGGTGCGCAGCGGCATCCTGTTCCGCACGAACCGGCGCGGGCGGCTCGACCGCATCCAGGGCATCAACATCGTGCGGCCGTTCCTCGCGCGCCTCTTCGGGGCCGCGCGCCTCGAGGTGAACGTCGCGGGGCAGGACGCGAACGTGCACCTCGCCTACCTCGGGTCGGCGGCCGCCGACGAGCTGCGGCGCGAGATCCTGCTGCTGGCCTCGGGCGCGCAGAGCGAGGGCCGCGAGGTGGGCGCCACCCGCCTCGTCGACGACCTCCTCGCCCCCGAGCTCCCCGCGGATGTCGCCGCCCCCGCCTCCGTCGTGCAGATGCACCTAGGGCGGCTCCTCGGCTCCCTCATCCTGAGCGGCTTCACGGTCTTCCTGCTCGCGGCCGTCGCGGGACTCATCATCGCCACCGCGACGACGCGCGAGTTCTTCTTCCTGTTCGGCTTCGTGCCCGCGATCATCGGCATGGGCGGCTACTACGTCAACAAGTTCACGAAGTCGCTGCGCTATTCGATAGCCGCGACGCCCGACGGCGTGCGGGTCGGGTTCGGCCTGCTCTCGACGAGCAACGAGACGCTGCCGCCCGGCCGCATCCACGCCGTGCAGGTGAGCCAGCCGCTGTTCTGGCGGCCCGCGGGCTGGTGGGAGATCCGCATCAATCGCGCATCGCACTCGTCGGCCAAGGGCGCTGCCGGACAGGCGAACACGACAATCCTGCCGGTCGGCAACCTCGCCGACGTGCGCAAGGTGCTCGAGCTCGTGCTGCCCGGGGTGCTCGACGAGGCATCCATCGCGCTCGTCGAGAACGGCCTCACGTCGAAGGGCGGCGACGACGGCTTCACGAACTCCCCGCGCCGGGCCCGCGTGATCCGCTGGTTCTCGCAGCGCCGCAACGGTTTCGCGGTGGTGCCGGGAGCGGTGGTGCTCCGCCGCGGCGCCGTGTGGCGCACCCTCATCGTCGTCCCCGCCGCGCGCCTGCAGAGCGTGGGACTGCACCAGGGGCCGCTCCTGCGCCGCCTGCGGCTCGCGGGCCTGCGGCTGCACACGGTGGCGGGCCCGGTCATGCCCTACCTCGGCGCCGTCGACGCGGATGCGGCCGTGCAGGCGTTCGGCGACATCTCCGCCACCGCCATCCGCTCGGCCACCGCCGACACGAGCCACCGCTGGCGGACGGCGTAGTGGCGCAGCAGTCCGGGCGCCTGGGCGTCGGGGTCATCGGCGCGGGCAACGTCGGCCCCGTCCTCGCGTCCGCCCTCGCGGGCGCCGGCCACGCGATAGTGGGCATCTCCGCCGTCACGGAGCGCAACCGCGACCGCGCGCGGGCCATGCTCCCCGAGGTGCCGCTGCTCGAGATCCCCGACCTCGTCGAGCGCAGCGAGCTCGTCATCCTCGCCATCCCGGAGGGCGAGATCGAGTCGCTCGTCGCGGGCCTCGCCGCGACGGGCACCTGGCAGGCGGGGCAGCTCGTGCTGCACACGGCCCCCGGCCTCGGCTACGGCGTGCTCGCCCCCGCGGTCGCGGCCGGCGCGATACCGCTCGCCGTGCATCCCGCCATGGTGTTCACGGGCACCTCCCTCGACCTCGTGCGCCTGCGCGAGAGCTACTGCGCCGTGACGGCGCCCACGCCCGTGCTGCCCATCGGGCAGGCGCTCGTCGTCGAGATGGGCGCGGAGCCGGTCATCGTCGCGGAGGCCGACCGGGCCGTGTACGCCGAGGCGGTCGCGACGGCGACGAGCTTCTCGGCCGAGATCGTGCGGCAGTCGACATCGCTGCTCGCGGGGCTCGGCATCGACTCGCCCGCGGGCGTGCTCGGGCCGCTGCTGCGCTCCTCGGTCGAGACGGCCCTCACGGCCGCAGGCGAGGAGCCGCGCTTCATCCTCGAGTGAGGTTGCTCGCGCCCCGCGCCGTCGAGTTCGCCGAATCTGCCCATCCTGTGCTCGGTGGATGGGCGAAACCGGCGAACTGGGCGGAGGGGCTAGCCGACCAGCCGTCGCACGTGCTCCGCGACGACCGCGGCGCCGGCCGGCGTCATGACGATCGTGTAGTGGTTGGTGTCCGGCACCTCGACGAACTCGACCCCGAGCCGTGCGGCCCAGAGCTCACGCGCGGCGGGGGAGTAGAGGCCGGGGGTCTCGTCCAGGAGGCCGCGCGGGGCGGCGAGCATGACCGTGCCGGGCCGCACGGCGGCGACGGCCGCCTCGATGCCCGGTGTGCCGTAGGCCTCGACGGCGTTCTGGCGCATCGCGTCGACGACCGTGCGGGCGCGCCCGTCGACGAGGTCGTAGTCGATGTAGCGCTCGAGGGTGTCCGACCACGCGTCGGCCAGGGCGGGGTGCTTCCGCCAGAACGCGTGGTACTCCTCGGGCGACGCGAAGGTCATGGCGAGGCGCTCCGCGGCGGGGCCGAGCAGGGCGTCCGGGTCGGGCGCGACGCCGTCGGGCAGCGACAGGCTGAGGCCGCCGTCCACGAGCAGCACATCGCTCACACGATCGGGGTGGCGGAAGCGCGCGACGTTAGCGACCATCGCCCCCATCGAGTGCCCCACGATCGGCGCGCTCTCGAGCCCGAGCGTGTCGAGGATCGCGACGACGTCGTCCGCGTGCCGCTCCATGCTCCACGGGCCGGGCAGCCCGTTGCTCGCCCCGCGGCCGCGCAGGTCGGGGGCGACGATGCGCAGCTCGGGCGCGGCGGCGGCGAGCTCGAGCCACGCGAGGTGCGAGGCCGTGATGCCGTGCACGGCGACGACGAGGGGCCCGTCGGCCGGTCCGAACTCGTGGAAGAACAGGTCGCTCACTGGGCGCTCCACCCGCCGTCCATCGTGTAGCTCGCGCCCGTGACCATCGAGGCGTGCGGCCCCACGAGCCAGCTCGCGAGCGACGCGACATCCTCGGTGGCCACCATGCGCTTGATGGGGTTGTGGGCGAGCATGACCTTCTCCACGACCTCGGACTCGGGGATGCCGTGCACGCGCGCCTGGTCGGCGATCTGCTTCTCGACGAGCGGCGTGGCGACATAGCCGGGGTTGATGCAGTTGCTCGTGACGCCGTGCCCCGCGCCCTCGAGCGCCGTGACCTTCGAGAGGCCCTCGAGCCCGTGCTTTGCGGTGACGTAGGCCGACTTGAACGCCGAGGCGCGGATGCCGTGCACGCTCGAGATGTTGACGACCCGGCCCCAGCCGCGCTCGTACATGCCCGGCAGTGCCGCGCGGATGAGCAGGAACGGCGCCTCGACCATGATGCCGAGCATGAGTCGGAACCTGGCCGGGTCGAACTCCTCGAGGGGGCTCACGACCTGGATTCCGGCGTTGTTGACGAGGATGTCGACGTCGACCTGTCGCGCGGCGATCGCGTCGGGGTCGGACAGGTCCACCTGCCAGGCCTCGCCCCCGATATCGGCGGCGACGGCCTCCGCCGCGGAGCCGTCGAGGTCGGCGACGATCACGTGGGCGCCCTGCGCGGCGAACGAGCGGGCTACCGCCTCGCCGATGCCGCTCGCGGCCCCCGTCACGAGGGCAGTGCGCCCGGAGAGTGCGGTGTCCATACTGTAACCATGCCACTCTTCCCCGGGATCGAAGCACGCACCGTCGCCACCCCTCGCCTCGCCGCGAACGTCCTCACCCGCACGGGCCAGGACGACTCAGCACCCGCCATCGTCTTCGTGCACGGCAACGTCTCGTCGTCGCTGTTCTGGCAGGACGTCATGCTCGCCGCGCCCGCCGACCACTCGGTGTGGGCGATCGACCTGCGCGGCTTCGGCGACAGCGAGACGAAGCCCGTGGACGCCACGCGCGGCCTGCGCGACTTCAGCGACGACGTCGCGTCGGTCATCGACGAGCTCGGCCTGGGCGCCGTGCACCTCGTCGGCTGGAGCATGGGCGGCGGGGTCGTCATGCAGTACGCGCTCGACCACCCCGTGCTCTCCCTCACGCTGCAGGCCCCCGTGTCGCCGTACGGCTTCGGCGGCACGCGGCTCGACGGCACGCGCGTCACCGACGACGACGCCGGTGTGGGCGGCGGCGGCGCGAACCCAGACTTCGTCGCGAGCATCGCGGCGCGCGACACGTCCGACAACGCGCTCGCCTCGCGCGGGGTCTTCCGCAGTGCCTACGTCTCGGGCGGGTACACGACGGGCACCGAGGACACGTGGGTCGAGTCGATGCTCTCCACGAAGACGGGCACGGACAACTACCCCGGCGACGCGGCGGCGAGCGCCAACTGGCCCGGCTTCGCGGCGGGCGAGCACGGCGTGCTCAACACCATGGCCCCGAAGTACTTCGACGTCTCGGGCATCGTCGACCTCGCCGACAAGCCCGCGATCCTGTGGATCCGCGGCGACGCCGACGCGATCGTCTCCGACGCGTCGTACTTCGACATCAACTTCCTCGGGCAGGTCGGGGTTATCCCCGGATGGCCCGGGGAGGAGGCCGCGCCCGCCCAGCAGATGATCCAGCAGACGCGCGCCGTGCTCGACCGGTACGCCGCGAACGGCGGCAGCTACCGCGAGGTCGTGTTCGAGGGCGCCGGCCACTCGCCGCACCTCGAAGACCCGCAGCGCTTCGTCGCGGAACTGGTCGCCCACGTCACGCGATAGCCTCGTGGGGTGACCCACCCCGTCGTCGTCGACACCATCCGGGGCATGCGCGAGGTCGTCTCGGCCCAGCGCGCCGCCGGCCGGACCATCGCCCTCACGCCCACGCTCGGCGCGCTGCACGAGGGGCACCTCGCCCACGTCGAGCGCGCAGCCCAGCTCGCCGACGTCCGGGTCGTCTCGATCTTCGTCAACCCCACGCAGTTCACGGTCGCGGCCGATCTCGAGCGGTACCCGCGCACCCTCGAGGCCGACGTCGAGAAGCTCGCCGGGGTGGACTTCGTCTTCGCGCCGTCGGTCGAGGAGATGTACCCGTCGGGCCCGACCGAGACCAAGGTCACGGCGGGCAAGGTCGGCACGCTCTACGAGGGCGCCTCCCGCCCTGGCCACTTCGACGGCGTGCTCACGGTCGTCGCGAAGCTCCTGAGCATCGTCGGGCCCGACGTCGCGACCTTCGGGCGCAAGGATGCCCAGCAGCTGTTCCTCGTGACCCGCATGGTCGCCGACCTCAACCTCCCGGTGCGCATCGAGCCCATCGACACGGTGCGGGAGGACGACGGCCTCGCGCTCTCGAGCCGCAACCGGTTCCTGTCTGCCGCGGAGCGGCGCGCGGCGCGCACGCTCTCCGCCGCCCTCGACGCCGCGGCGTCGGCGGGCGACCGCGGGATCGACGCCGCGCTCGCGGCCGCACAGGGGGCGCTCATGGGCGAGCCGCTCGTCGAGCTGGACTACCTGAAGTTCGTGAGCCCCAAGACGTTCATGCCCGTGGATGACGACTACCGCGGCCCGGCGATCGCCCTCGTCGCCGCCAACCTGGGCGCCACGCGCCTCATCGACAACGAGCGTGTCCACCTCGGTTGAGGCCGCCCTCGTCGAGCGCCGCGCGGCGGCGCTCGACCTGCTCGCCGCGCTCGAGCGCGAGCACGCCGCCGTCGTGTCGGCGTCCGAGGACTCGAACGCCGACGACGAGCACGACCCCGAGGGCGCGACCATCGCGTTCGAGCGCGCGCAGCTCGACTCGTCGATAGCCGACCTGCGGGCGCAGGTCGACCAGCTCGACGCCGCGCTCGAGCGTGTGGCGGCCGGCACCTACGGCATCTGCGAGGTGTGCGGGCTGCCCATCCCGCCGGAGCGCCTGGCGGTGCGGCCGGCTGCCCGCACCCACGTCGCGTGCGCAGGCTGACCTGCTCCGCCCGGCTCCCGTAGGCTTGGGGGGCTATGAGCGACGAGACCACTGAGCCCACACCCGAGCCCACCGCCGAGGACATCTTCGAGCAGAAGGCCGTGCGCCTCGCCAAGCGCGAGCGGCTCATCGGGTCGGGCCGCGAGGCCTACCCCGTGGCGGTCCCCGTGACGACCACGATCCCCGCGCTGCGCGCGAAGTATCCCGAGCTCGAGGCGGATGCCACGACCGGCGAGACCGTCGGCATCGCCGGACGCGTGGTCTTCCAGCGCAACACCGGCAAGCTGTGCTTCGCGACGCTGCAGTCGGGCGACGGCAGCCGCATCCAGGCGATGGTGAGCCTCGCCGAGGTGGGCGAGGAGTCGCTCGAGGAGTTCAAGGAGCTCGTCGACCTGGGCGACCACCTGTTCGTGAGCGGCGAGGTGATCTCGAGCCGCCGCGGCGAGCTGAGCGTCCTGGTGCGGCAGTGGCAGATCGCGAGCAAGGCCGTGCTGCCGCTGCCCAACATGTACTCGGAGCTGAGCGAGGAGTCGCGCGTGCGCAGCCGCTTCCTCGACCTCATCGTGCGCGACCAGGCCCGTTTCACGGTGCGCGCCCGCGCCACGGTCAACGCGTCCCTGCGGCGCACGTTCGCCGAGCAGGACTACCTCGAGGTCGAGACCCCCATGCTGCAGACGATGCACGGCGGCGCCTCCGCGCGGCCCTTCGCCACGCACAGCAACGCGTTCGACACCGAGCTGTTCCTGCGTATCGCGCCCGAGCTCTTCCTCAAGCGCGCCGTGGTCGGCGGCGTCGACCGGGTGTTCGAGATCAACCGCAACTTCCGCAACGAGGGCGCCGACTCCACGCACTCGCCCGAGTTCGCGATGCTCGAGGCGTACGAGGCGTACGCGGACTACAACCGCATGGCCGACCTCACCCAGCAGCTCGTGCAGAACGCGGCGCTCGCCGTCGCCGGCCAGCTCGTCGTGACGTGGGCCGACGGCACCGAGTACGACCTCGGCGGCCAGTGGGACCGCGTGAGCATGTACGAGTCGCTGAGCGCGGCTGCGGGCGTGGAGATCACGCCCGAGACCGAGCTCGCGCAGCTCAAGGAGCACGCTGAGCGGCTCGAGCTCGACATCGACCACCCCACGCACGGCAAGTACGTCGAGGAGCTGTGGGAGCACTACATCAAGCGCGACCTGACGCGCCCCACGTTCGTCATGGACTTCCCCGTCGACACGAGCCCGCTCGTGCGCGACCACCGCTCCATCGCGGGCGTCGTCGAGAAGTGGGACCTCTACATCCGCGGCTTCGAGCTCGCCACCGGCTACTCCGAGCTCATCGACCCGATCATCCAGCGCGAGCGTTTCGTCGAGCAGGCGAAGCTCGCGAGCAAGGGCGACGTGGAGGCCATGCGCCTCGACGAGGAGTTCCTGCGCGCCCTCGAGCACGGCATGCCCCCGACGGGCGGCATCGGCCTGGGCATCGACCGCCTGCTCATGGCGATCACAGGGCTCGGCATCCGCGAGACGATCCTCTTCCCGCTGGTCAAGTAGCACGCCGCCCCCGTGCGGGGGCGACCCGTTCGGGGGACATTTCCCCCGAAAAGCTAGCGTCGCTCGATTTCGCGTCGATATATTGACGAGGCGTCCTCACACCCGAATGGGGGACGCCGCCCTAACCAGGCGTTCGCTTACCCCGTGAGGTCCCCCTGTGCCCACTTTCCCGCGCCGACGCATGCCCGCTGCCGTCGCAGCCCTCGCCATAGTCGCGTCGCTGTCGTTCTCCGCCCCCGCCTACGCGGACGAGGTCGAGCCCGCCGACCTGGGCCAGACGCCCGCGGTCGTGGTCCCGGCCCCGGATGAGACCGACCCGACCGACCTCGATCCCGCAGAGAGCGAGACGACAGAGGCGGAGTCGACCGAGACCGAGGCGCAGACGGAGTCCGAGGAGGAGACGCCCGACACCGCCCCCGCGGCGCGCTTCGCGGCAGCCCCTCCCGTGCCCACGTTCTCGCTCTCGACCGAGCCCGCCGTCGAGCCCCTCACGTGCGCCCCGACGACCGCGATCACCAGCCTGAGCGCCCTCGACCTGAGCAGCAGCTCGACCGACGGCAGCTCGACCACCGTGCTCGAGACCGGCGGACTGCACGTCAAGACCGCGGACACCGGCCACCGCAAGGCCGCGGGGTACATCGTCGGCACGGGATGGCAGCCGCTCGACTCGGTGACCGACTTCGTCCTCACCTGGACCGGCACCACGGCCCAGCCCGGCGGCCAGCTGCCCGTCGACCTCGACGGCGACGACGTCGCCGACGGCATCCTCGTCATCGAGCCCGTCAACGGCGGGATCCAGTGGCTGTCCGTGCCCGGCGGCGGCACCTGGGTGAGCATCCCCGGCGCCCCGCACGCCGCCGGTGGCGGCGCGTACCCGAACCAGGGCACGTTCGCGCAGTGGATCGCGGCCTACCCGGACGCCCAGTGGACGACTCCGGGCTACTCGCTCGGCTCCGGCGTCACCGGCGACGGTGTCATCAGCGCGATCACGGTCGTCGGCTCGAGCAACTGCTCGTACACGTTCGGGCTGCCGCCCGTGGCCGCCGTCGCGTGCGTCGCGACGCCGCTGTGGGGCGCCTCGGACGTCAACGACGTGCCGCCCGTGGTCACGGCTTCGGGCCTCTCCTTCGTCGGCCAGGCCAAGGCCGTGAACTACTACCAGCGCGTGAGCCAGGGCAACGCCCAGGGCATCTCCGACCTGCGCGTGACCATCGACGGCGCCACCGGGCCCTACAGCGTGCAGGTGAAGGTCGAGATCTACCGCGACGGCGGCACGAGCGGCTACACGACGCTCTCGTCGATGATCCCGACCGGCACGACGGGCGTGGTCAACCCCATGGACTGGCCGTGGTACTCCAGCCGCACCACGTCCGGACCGGGCAGCATCACCCAGCCCCTCGCCTGGGCCGACCTGATCGCCCTGTGGCCCAGCAACGTGCTCGCCTCCGCGCCGAGCGTGGCCATGCAGACCAACGGCACCGGATCGACCGCGCTCGTGAGCAAGGTGTCGAGCTCGTGCGGCACGACCACGTTCCCGCAGACCGTCGCGCCCGTGCAGTGCGTCGCCGCGGCCGGGTGGGCGACCGAGGATGTCGCGCCGCAGGTCACTGCCAACGGCCTCGTCTTCCGCGGCCAGCTCGCGTCGGTGAACTACTACCAGCGCCCGGCCACGGTGAGCAACGCGCAGGGCATCACGGGGATGTCGTACACGATCGCCCCCGGGGCCTCCGGCTACGGCGTCCACCTCAAGGTGGAGGTCGACCCCAACGCCAACCTCGGCACCGGCGGCGTGATCCACTACGCGACGCTCTCGACCATCCAGGTGCCGTCGGTCACGCCCCTCCAGGGCACGATCAATGCGCAGAGCAGCCTCTGGTACACCACCAAGATCGCGTACTCGTCGCCCGGCGGCATGGGCAACCCGCTCCCGTGGGCCAAGCTCATCGCGCTCATGCCGAACAACACCCTGCTCTCGACCCCGAGCGTGCACCTGCAGTCGGGCGCGTCGGAGGCCGACTTCGGGGTCGTCACGTCGGTGACGAGCTCGTGCGGCACGACGAGCTTCGTGACCCCGGTCGCCCCGCCCACCTCGACGCCCACGGACCCGGGCACCACGACGGGCGGCACGACCACCACGACGACGACCGCCGCGACCACGACGACGCCGACGTCCACCCTGACGCCCGCGCCGACCGGCTCGCCCTCGGCCACGCCCACCCCGGCCCCCACGGCCGAGGAGGAGCTGCCGACCGAGGCGTTCGAGAGCGACGCCACGTCGGGCGAGGGCGCACCGTGGTGGCCCTGGGTGCTCGGCCTCGCGATCCTGCTGCTCCTGGCGCTGCTGTGGTTCCTGCTCCTGAGGAGGCGCAGCGGCCAGGCCTGATCGGCCTGAGACGCTGGGAAGGGCATCCGGGAGACCGGGTGCCCTTCTCGCTCTCTAGACTGTGAGCATGAGCGACCTCAAGCTTCCCGGCGAGGAAGGCAAGAAGCCCGCGATCTCGTTCGCCCGCATCGCGATCTGGGTGATCGTCGGCGGGATCGGCCTCTACCTCGTGATCTCGGGGCTCGTGGGCGTCATCACCAAGGGCTCCTGAGGGTGGACAGGCGCACCTCGAGGCTCATCACGGGGCTGGGCCTCGTCGCGATCCTCGTGGTCGTCGCGGTGGTGTTCCTGATCAGGAGCTACGCTGGATAGATGCCACAGGACTTCTGGTCGAACGCACTGTTCTCGGTGACCCCGACCATCCTCGTGGGCCTCATCTTCTGGTTCGTGCTGCGCGCCATCCTGCGGGCCGACCGCACCGAGCGCGACGTCTCCGCGAAGATCGAGGCCGAGGAGCGCGCGAAGGCCGCGGCTACCCGCGAGGGCTGAGCCGCACGTTCGGCAGCTCGGGCGCCGGCAGCCTGGCGCCGTCGTAGTCCACGGCGCCGAAGCGGCCCGTGCCATCCTCGTCCTGCCATGCCCGCCGGTACTCGACTATCTCGTCGTGGGTGCGGCCGATGAAGTTCCACCACATCACGATGCGCTCGCCGAGGGGCTCCCCGCCGAGCAGCAGGAGCCGCGCGGGCTCCTCGCCCGTCGACAGGGTCAGGGTCGTCCGGCCCGGGGGCACGTAGGCGAGGTGCGACTTTGGCACGGGCATCCCGTCGACCGAGGCGTCGCCCGCGTCGACGAGCACGCCGTGCTCGAAGCCGGCGTCGACGTCGAACTCGACGCCCGCGCCCGCGGGCAGGTCGACCTGCGCGCCCAGCAGGCGCGTGAACACGGTGGCCGAGGATGCCGCGCCCGCAAGCTCCCCGATGAACACCCGCACCGTCGCGGCGCCGTGGGAGAACGGCTGCGGCACGTAGCTCTCGAACGCGGGGCTGCCCTCGCGCGCGGAGTCCGGCAGCGCCACCCACAGCTGCGCGCCGTGCAGCATCGTCGTCGCCGGGGTCGAGACCTCGGAGTGCGCGATTCCGCGGCCCGCCGTCATGAGGTTGAGCTCGCCCGGCCGCACGGGGGCGAGGCTCCCCACGCTGTCGCGGTGCTCGATCTCGCCCGCGAAGAGCCAGCTCACGGTCTGCAGCCCCGTGTGCGGATGCGGCGGCACGACCATGCCGCCGCTCGTGGCGACCGGGTCGGGGCCGTAGTGGTCGATGAAGCACCATGCGCCGATGAGGGAGCGCGAGCGCTGGGGGAGCGTGCGGCGCACGGTCATGGCGCGCGGGCCGCCGAGGGGCACGTCGCGCGGCTCGAGCACGCACATGTCGCGGGCCGGGCTTGTCGAGACCTCCTCGACGGGGTCCTTCTCCAGGTTGCTCATCGCAGCACCGCCTCGAGCTCGGTGAGCAGCCGGTCGGCGTCGTCGCGCGAGAAGGGCAGCGGCGGCCGGATCTTCAGGGAGTCGTTGCCGGCGCCCGACGCGGACAGCAGCACGCGCCGCTCGCGCAGTGCGTTCACGGCGGCGACGGCGCGGTCGGCGCTCTCGAGCTGCGCGCCGATGAAGAGCCCCGCGCCGCGCACCTCGGTGAACAGGCCCGTCGCACGCAGCGAGCCGAGCAGGTAGCCGCCCACGTCGCGTGCGTTCTCGATGAGCCGCTCGTCGCGCAGCACGTCGAGCGTGGCCTGCGCCGCCGCGATCGACACCGAGCTGCCGCCGAACGTGTTGAAGTAGCGCGACCGCTCGTTGAACCTGTCGATGAGGGCGTGCGGGGCCATGACGGCGGCGATCGGCTGCCCGTTGCCCATGGGCTTGCCCACGGTCACGAGGTCGGGCACGATGCCGTACCGGTCGAAGCCCCACATGCCGTGGCCGAGACGGCCGAAGCCGGGCTGCACCTCGTCGGCGATGAACAGGCCGCCCGCCGCACGCACGGCGGCGACCGCGCGGTCGAGGCCGGGCAGGTCGGGGTAGACGCCGTCGGAGGCGAACACGGTGTCGACGATGAGCGCGGCGGTGCGGATGCCGAACGCCTCCAGCTCCGACACCGCGGCGGCCACGGCCTCGCCGAGGTCCACATCGGTGCCGGGGGCGCGCACGACGCGCGTCCACTCCGCGACGGACTCGACGCCGCCGAGGGAGGGCGAGATCGCCGCCACCTCGGTCGTGACCCCGTGGTACGCGTTCGCCGTCACGATGACGCCCTCGCCGCCCGTCACGAGCTTCGCGATGCGCAGCGCGAGGTCGTTGGCCTCCGAGCCCGTGCACGTGAACATGATGTTGTCGATGCGCTCGGGCAGCGTGGAGAGCAGGTCCTCCGCGTACGCCACGATCCCCTCGGAGAGGTAGCGCGTGTGCGTCGTGATGAGCCCGGCCTGGTGCGTCATCGCCGCCGTGACGCGCGGATGGGAGTGGCCCACCGAGGGCACGTTGTTGTAGGCGTCCAGGTACTCGACGCCGTCCGCGTCGTAGACCTTCGTGCCGCTGCCGCGCACGAGCCGCACGGGCTCGTCGTAGAACAGGCGGTACGCGGAGCCGAGCACGCGCGCGCGGCGCTGCACGAGGTCGCGCGTCGCGGGGTCGAGGGCCTCGGCGTGCGCGGGGCTGAAGTAGGTGGCGGGTCCGGCCATGGTCACAGTCTCCCGGTCAGGTTGTCGAGGGTGCGCACGAGCCGCGCGACGAACGCGGGATCGGTCGCGGGGTCGAGGCGGGGCACGAGCACGATGCGCTGCACGAGCCGCGCGGCGATGAGGCGGGGCAGCACGTCGAGCTCCGCGGGCGTGAGATCCCCGTAGCCTCGCACGAACGCCGTGACGGTCGGCTCGGGGTCGCCCGACTCGGGCACGAGGTAGGCGAGGGCCACGGCCAGATCCTGCACGCGCGGCGCGTAGACGGCATCGCCGAAGTCGAGGATGCCCGTGACGAAGTCCTCCGAGGCCCCGTCGACGAGCAGGTTGCCGGGGTGGAAGTCGTTGTGGATCACCTGGTGCGGCAGGCCGGAGAGCTCCGGCAGCCGCACGTCGTAGCCGTGCTCGAGCCTGCCGAACGACTGCAGGTCCCACGCGAAGGTGCGGTGGGCGGCGGGGGAGTCGACGTCGCGCAGCGCGCGGGCGAGGCGCGCGAGCATCCTGCCCGCCTTCTCGACCTCGGGCAGGCCGAACCCGCTGTGCCGCAGCAGCCGCCCCCGCAGCCACGTGAGCACGCGCGCCGGGCGTCCGTCGACGACGACCACGGGGTCGCCGCCGAGCGCCGGGACGACGCGCTGCACGGGGAGCCCCGCGCGCGCCGCCGCGGTCATCGCGTCGACCTGGAAGCGGATGAGCCCGGCCGAGTCGAGCGGGTGCGCGACCTTGAGCACGTGGTCACCGGCGCGGTAGGTGTCGTCGCGCTCGGTGTCGAGGCGCTCGGGGCTCTCGGCGCGGATTCCCCAGCGCTGTGCGAGCAGTGCCGTCACCCGCGCCCCGTCGAGCCTGTCGAAGGGCGCGGTGAGCTCGCCCAGCAACTCCTCCACGGCTCAAGCATGCAGCAGAAACCCCCTGTTCGCCGTGCCCAGCGCGCCCCTATCCTGAGCGCATGTCACTCCGCGCCGTCACGATCGTTGCCGCAGTGCTCCTGCTCGCCGGATGCACGCCCGGGCCCGCGCCCTCCCCGACCCCGACCGCGGCGGGATCCTCGAGCGGCGCCGAGCCCACGGCCTCCGTGCCGCCCACGGTCGAGATCATCTCGCCCGACGACTACCTCGTCGACGGCACGCCGGGCGTCGCCGGCGCCGACGGCACGTGGAAGGGCCACTATGCCTTCTTCGCCGACGCGAGCAAGGCCGTGCGCTGCGACATCTACATCTTCAGCGGCGACAGCGGCGGGGTCACGTGCGCCGTCACGCCGGGCAACGAGTCGAAGGTCACCTACATGCTCCCGCCCGCCGACTGCGCGCCCGAGGACGGCAACCCCGTCGACGGCTACTCGGCCGGCATCAACTACAAGGTCTTCACGACGGGCAACTCGGGATGGACGGGCTGCGGGCTCGGCGCATCGGAGTTCGCCGGCGTGACGAAGGTGCTCCCGGAGGGCCAGGACCTGCTCATCGAGAGCCCCGCCGAGAAGTACACGTGCTCGGTCGCGGGCGGGGTCGCGGCATGCTTCGACGCCCAGGGCTCCGGCTTCCACTTCGGCCTCTCGAACGTCGACTTCGTGGAGTGACGACCCGCCCCGCAACACGGTAACGCCGAGGGCGAACACCGGACTATTGGCGCGCCCCGCTGGTTACTCTCTCTATATCGGCACCCAACCCTGCCCGGTGCCTGAGGAGTGAAGATGTTCGAAAGATTTACCGACCGAGCTCGTCGTGTCGTCGTCCTGGCCCAGGAAGAGGCCAAGATGCTCAACCACAACTACATCGGCACCGAGCACATCCTGCTCGGCCTCATCCACGAGGGCGAGGGTGTCGCTGCCAAGGCGCTCGAGTCGCTCAACATCTCCCTCGACGCCGTGCGCGAGCAGGTGCAGGACATCATCGGCCAGGGCCAGCAGCAGCCCACGGGCCACATCCCCTTCACGCCGCGCGCCAAGAAGGTGCTCGAGCTGTCGCTGCGCGAGGCGCTGCAGCTCGGCCACAACTACATCGGCACCGAGCACATCCTGCTCGGCCTCATCCGCGAGGGCGAGGGAGTCGCGGCGCAGGTGCTCGTCAAGCTCGGCGCCGACCTCAACCGCGTGCGCCAGCAGGTCATCCAGCTGCTCTCGGGCTACCAGGGCAAGGAGGCCGTCGCGGTCGGGGGCAACGACCAGGCGCCCGACAAGGGCTCGCAGATCCTCGACCAGTTCGGGCGCAACCTCACGCAGGCGGCGCGCGACGGCAAGCTCGACCCCGTCATCGGGCGCGAGAAGGAGATGGAGCGGGTCATGCAGATCCTCTCCCGCCGGTCGAAGAACAACCCCGTGCTCATCGGCGAGCCCGGCGTCGGCAAGACCGCCGTCGTCGAGGGGCTCGCCCAGGCGATCGTGCGCGGCGACGTGCCCGAGACCCTCAAGGACAAGCAGCTCTACACGCTCGACCTCGGCTCGCTCATCGCCGGCAGCCGCTACCGCGGAGACTTCGAGGAGCGCCTCAAGAAGGTGACGAAGGAGATCCGCACGCGCGGCGACATCATCACCTTCATCGACGAGATCCACACCCTCGTGGGTGCGGGTGCCGCCGAGGGCGCGATCGACGCCGCGAGCATCCTCAAGCCGCTGCTCGCGCGAGGCGAGCTGCAGACGATCGGCGCGACCACGCTCGACGAGTACCGCAAGCACTTCGAGAAGGACGCGGCCCTCGAGCGCCGCTTCCAGCCGGTGCAGGTCAACGAGCCGTCGCTGCCGCACACCATCAACATCCTCAAGGGGCTCCGCGACAAGTACGAGGCGTTCCACAAGGTGTCGATCACTGACGGCGCGATCGTGGCCGCCGCGAACCTCGCCGACCGCTACGTGCAGGACCGCTTCCTGCCCGACAAGGCGATCGACCTCCTGGATGAGGCCGGCGCGCGCCTGCGCCTCTCGATCCTCTCCGCCCCGCCCGAGCTGCGCGAGTTCGACGAGAAGATCGCCGCCGTCCGCGGGCAGAAGGAAGGCGCCATCGAAGACCAGGACTTCGAGAAGGCCGCATCGCTGCGCGACGAGGAGAAGAAGCTCCTCGGCGAGCGCCTGCGCCTCGAGAAGCAGTGGAAGTCGGGCGACGTCTCCACCACCGCACAGGTGGACGAGGGGCTCATCGCCGAGGTGCTGGCCGCCGCCACGGGCATCCCCGTGTTCAAGCTCACCGAGGAGGAGTCGAGCCGGCTCATCTTCATGGAGAAGGCCCTGCACATGCGCGTCATCGGTCAGGAGGAGGCCATCTCGGTGCTCTCCAAGACGATCCGCCGCACGCGCGCCGGCCTCAAGGACCCGAAGCGCCCCTCGGGCTCGTTCATCTTCGCCGGACCCACGGGTGTCGGCAAGACCGAGCTCGCCAAGGCGCTCGCCGAGTTCCTGTTCGACGACGAGGACGCGCTCATCTCCCTCGACATGTCGGAGTACGGCGAGAAGCACACGGTCTCGCGGCTGTTCGGTGCTCCTCCCGGCTTCGTCGGCTTCGAGGAGGGCGGCCAGCTCACCGAGAAGGTGCGCCGCAAGCCGTTCTCCGTGGTGCTGTTCGACGAGATCGAGAAGGCGCACCCCGACATCTTCAACTCGCTCCTCCAGATCCTGGAGGAGGGACGTCTGACAGATGGCCAGGGTCGTGTCGTCGACTTCAAGAACACCGTGATCATCATGACCACGAACCTCGGCACGAAGGACATCACGGGCACGCCCATCGGCTTCACGTCGGCGAGCGACACCGCGACCGGCTACGACCGCATGCGCGGCAAGGTCGTCGAGGAGCTCAAGAAGCACTTCAAGCCCGAGTTCCTCAACCGCGTCGACGAGACCATCGTGTTCCCGCAGCTCACGCAGGACGAGCTGCTGCAGATCGTCGACCTCTTCATCAAGCGCCTCAGCGAGCGCCTCATGGACCGCGACCTGACGATCGAGATCACCGTTCCCGCCAAGGAGCAGCTCATCAAGATCGGCTGGGACCCGTCGCTGGGCGCCCGCCCGCTGCGCCGCGCGGTGCAGCACGAGATCGAGGATGCGCTGAGCGAGAAGATCCTGCACGGCGAGCTCACCGCGGGCGACCACGTGCACGCCGACTTCGACGGTACCGAGTTCATCTTCACCACGTCGCGCCAGGCGATCGCGGAGAAGGAGCCGGAGGCCGTGGAGGCGTAGGCCCCCCAATCGGATCGAGCCTGTCGAAATCTCCCACGCGTGATGCGGTGGCGAGATCTCGACAGGCTCGATCCACTTAAGCTGTCACCCGTGACCTTCACCATCCGCGCCGCGCGCACCTCCGACGTCGCCGGCATCCAGGCCCTCGTCGAGCCGCTCGCTGAGCGCCGCATCCTGCTCGGCAAAGACCGCGTCGTGCTCTACGAGGCTGTGCAGGAGTTCCGCGTCGCGGAGACCGAGGCGGGCGAGATCATCGGCTGCGGCGCCCTCCACGTGATGTGGGAGGACCTCGGCGAGGTGCGCACGCTCGCCGTGACCGACAGCTGGCTCGGCAAGGGCGTGGGGCACGCCATCCTCGAGCGCATCCAGATCGACGCGCTGGAGCTGGGACTGAGCCGCCTGTTCTGCCTCACCTTCGAGACGGCGTTCTTCGGCCGTCACGGGTTCGAGGCGATCGAGGAGAGCATCGTCGCGCCCGAGGTGTTCGCCCAGCTCACGCTCTCGCCCGACGAGGGTGTCGCGGAGTTCCTCGACCTGTCGCGCGTCAAGCAGAACACCCTCGGCAACACGCGCATGCTCAAGCAGCTCTGATGGACCTCTCCCGCGTCTCGATCGGCCTGCCCGGCGCGACGCCGCACGAGGTCGTCTCCGCGCTCGCGCCCCGCATCGAGCAGCTCGGGCTGCGGGGGCTGTGGCTGAACGACACTCCCGGCGGTGACTCGCTCGCGGGGCTGCGGGCCGCCGCCGCGGCGACGTCGGTGCTGCGGCTCGGCACGGGGGTCATCCCGCTCGACCGACGGTCGGCACGGGACATCCTCGCCGACCTGGGAGACCTGCCCGCCGACCGGCTCTCGCTCGGCGTCGGCACGGGGGCCGCGAAGCACGGCCTCGTCCTCGTCGAGGAGTCGGTCGCCGAGCTGCGGGCGGGCACGGCCGCGTCGATCGTGGTCGGCGCGCTGGGACCGAGGATGCGCGACCTCGCGTCGCGCGTCGCCGACGCCGTGCTGCTCAACTGGCTCACGCCCGAGGTCGCGGCCGCCCAGCGCAGCACCGTGCCGACCGTGCTCTACGCGCGGACCGCACTCACGCCCGACGCGCTCCCCGCGCTCGAGGAGGAGGCGGCGCGCTACGCGGGCTACCCCGCCTACGCGGCGAACTTCGAGCGGCTCGGCATCGCCGCGATCGACACGACCATCACGTCGGTCGAGCGCATCGAGGAGTACCTGCCCGCCGTCGACGAGCTCGTGCTGCGCGCGATCGTGGCCGAGCCCACGCTCGCCGGGTACGAGCGGTTCCTGGCAACCCTCGCCTGACCCACGGTCGGCTCGCGCGCCGGTCTGCACCTCGCGCGCCGTGCCGGATCGACGCATCGCGTGCAGACCGGCGCGGCGCCTGCGGAGTGGCCCCAACCCCGCGTGCCCTCCCCCGCCTCGCGCGGGCCGCGTTTAGCCTGTGGGCATGTCGACGTTCCGCAATCCTGTGGGTCCGCAGTCGAGCCGCGTGTACTGGCGCCGACGGCTCGTGGTGCTCCTGGGCCTCCTCGCGGTCATCCTCATCGTCGTGCTCATCGTGGTGCGGCCGGGATCAGGCGCGACCACGCCCTCCCCGAAGCCCTCGAGCTCCGCGGGCGCCCCCTCGGGCAACCCCACCGACGCGGCGACCCCGCCCGAGTGCGATCCCACGAAGGTCACCGTCGACGCGGCGACCGACTCGACGAGCTACGAGGCGGGAGTGAACCCCGTGCTCTCGTTCACGCTCAAGAGCCTCTCCGACTGCACGATGAGCGTGGGATCCGACGTGCAGGAGTTCACGATCACGAGCGGCGACGAGCTCATCTGGACCTCGAAGGACTGCCAGACGGCCCCGGTGCCGGCGACGATCGTGCTCAAGGCGGGAGTGCCCCAGGCCGGCCCGAGCATCACGTGGGACCGCACGCGCTCCTCCGCCGACACGTGCGACTCGACGCGCGACGCCGTCATCGCCGGCGGCGCGAGCTACCACCTCACGGTCACCGTGGGCGAGAGCACGTCGAAGAACGACCGGCAGTTCCTGCTGTACTAGTACCCATGACCAAGACGCTCGCCGAGGCCCTCGAGGCCCAGGATGTCGCGGCGGTCGCGTTCGCGCTGCGCAATGGCACCGTGACCGTGCCGCTGCTGCCCGTGGACGGCCCGCCTCAGGTGCGCGTGTTCCGCCGGGGCGATGCCGACAAGTACATGCTGCTGCTGTTCTCGTCGCCCGAGACCTACGTCGCGATGGTGCCGGACGAGGACGAGCACCCCGTCGCGGACTACGACGCGGCGACGCTCAAGGACTTCCTCGCGCAGAACTCGGGGGTGCTCGAGTCGGTGTGGTTCGACGTGGCAGGTCCGCACGCGATGCAGGCGACGCCCGAGGACGTCCTCGAGGCGCTCAACCTCTAGGCCGGGCCGATCAGAAGACGAACCTCGTCGCGTCGGTCGGGAACGTCGTCCACGCCATCGCCGTCCTGGGTGTGAAGACGCGCAGCCCTCCGCCGTCCTCTCCCGACCAGGCATCGCCCGCGGGCGAGTAGCCGTCGTTGTGGTACTTCTCGAAGGACGCCGCGAGGCGCGCGCCAAGGGCAGCATCGGCGCGGGTCGCCACCGACGTGCCCTCGAGGATGACGGCGCGCCAGCCGTCCTCGAGCGTCAGGGTGCAGTTCGGGTTGAGCTCGGCGTTGCGCGCGTGACGGGTGGCGGGGGAGCCGTCGTAGTAGAACCTGTCGTCGAGCCAGACGCCCCAGCGCGGAATCGTGTGCGGCCGCCCGTCGGGGCGCACGGTGGAGAGCCAGTAGTGCTTCGACGCCACGAGCCTCTGCTCGATCGTCGACCACTCGAGGAGGCCCTCCTCGGTGTCGGGCAGCCCGTAGCCGTCGGGGAATGTCGGTCGTTCGCGGCGCATGCCGTGAGGCTACGCGCGACTACCGACCGAAGAAGGCCGCGATGCGGTCGAACGCCCCCACCCACGCGTAGGTGGTGAAGAAGTCGCGCATCTCCTCGGTGGGGAAGCCCGACTGGTTCACCGTCATGAGGGTGCCGCCGTCGGCATCCTCGAAGGTGATCTCGATGCGCGTCGTCATGGTGTCGCCGTCGGGGGTGCCGCCCGTCGACGACGTGACGAGCCGGTGCGGCCGGTCGATCTCGAGGAACGTCTGGTCCTCCCAGAACAGCTGGTCGGCGCTCGGCCCCCACTTGGCGTGCTGCACGCCGCCCACGCGCAGGTCGACGTCGATCTCGACGATGCCGGGCTCCTCGGAGAGCAACGAGAACCACACCTTCTGCTTCTCGGCGTCGGTGTAGGCGTCGAACACCTCGGCGGGCGGGGCGGGGATGACACGGGTCATCGTGAGGTCGTAGGTCATGAGTCTGTTCCTTTCCGGAGGGTGAAGTAGGCCTCGAGGCCGTCGAGCCGGCGCTCCCACAGCCGCTGGTAGAAGGCGAGCCACGCCATCGCGTCGTCCAATCGCTCGGTGCCGAGGCGGCACTGCCGCGCGCGGCCGATCTTCTCGGTGGTGACGAGCCCGGCATCCTCGAGCACCTGCACGTGCTTCTTGAGGCCCGTGAGCGTCATGCCCGCGGGTGCCGCGAGCTCGCCGATCGTCGCGGGACCCTCACCGAGGCGGGTGAGGATGTCGCGGCGCGTGGAGTCCGCGAGCGCGGCGAACGCCCGGTCGAGGAGCTCTGTTTGGTGAACCATGAGGTTCACTATTGCACAGTGAACCGATAAGTTCAACATCCGGGGCGGGAGTAACGTCGATGGAGTGCCACTCACCCCACGACAACAACGCCGTCTGAGCCGCGGCCGCAGCGACGGGGCGATGATCGCGACCCTCGCGGCGACCGGCCTCATCGCCGCCTTCATGCAGACGGTCGTGACCCCGATCATCCCCGAGCTGCCGACGCTGCTCGACACCACGCGCGCCGACGCGTCGTGGGTGCTCACCTCCACGCTCCTCGCGGCGGCGATCTCCACCCCGATCAGCGGCCGCCTCGGCGACATGTACGGCAAGCGCCGCATCATGCTCGCGCTGCTCATCGTCATGGCCGCAGGATGCGTCATCGCAGCCCTCTCGAACAGCCTCGTCCCCATGGTGGTCGGGCGCGTGCTGCAGGGCGTCGGCCTCGGGACCATCGCGCTCGGCATCAGCATCCTGCGCGACGTCATCCACCCCAAGAACCTCGGCGGCGCCGTCGCCCTCGTGAGCGCGACCCTGGGCGTCGGCGGCGCGCTCGGCCTGCCGCTCGCGGCGACGATCGCGCAGTACCTCGACTGGCACTTCCTGTTCTGGCTCGCCGCGGCGCTCTCGCTCGGCGCGATCGTGGCCGTCGTGCTCGTGATCCCCGTGAGCACGCTGCGCACGGGCGGCAGCTTCGACGTCGTCGGCGCGCTCGGGCTCGCGGTCGGCCTCGTCGGCATCCTGCTCGCGACGTCGAAGGGCACGGAGTGGGGCTGGACGAGCCCCCTCACCCTCGGCCTGCTGCTCGGCGGCCTCGCGGTGCTCGTCGCGTGGGGGTTCTTCGAGCTGCGCACCGCCAACCCGCTCGTCGACCTGCGGGTCGCCTCGCGCCGCACGGTGCTCCTCACCAACCTCGCCTCGATCGCCATCGGGTTCGCGTTCTTCGTGTGCACGGCCTCGCTGCCGATCGTGCTCGAGTCGCCCGTGGGCTCGGAGGTCGGGCTCGGGCTGCCGCTCATCCTCGCGAGCCTGTGCCTCATGCCGCTCGGCCTCGTGATGTTCCTGCTGTCGCCCGCGGCCGCGCGGCTCTCTGCGACGCGCGGTCCGCGCACGAGCCTCATCCTCGGCGCGATCATCATCACCGTCGGCTTCGCCCTCGCGGTGCCGTTCCTCGACCAGGTGTGGCACGTCATCCTCGTGTCCACGATCACGGGCATCGGGGTCGGGTTCGCCTACGCGGCGATGCCGACCCTCATCATGCGCGCGGTGCCGCCGACCGAGACCGCGGCGGCCAACGGCCTCAACTCCGTGATGCGCACGCTCGGCTCGACGATCTCGGCGACGGCCGTGGGCATCATCCTCTCCACCCACGTCGTCGACGGCGCGCCCTCGCGCGAGGCCTTCCACTACGTCTTCATCATGGGTGCCGCGGTGGTGCTCGTGGGCGTCGTGATCGCGCTGTTCATCCCGCGCAGGCTCGCGAACTACGACACGTCGAGCATCCCCGTGCAGAACTGAGAGGATCAAGCATGGCCGTACTCGCGATGCTCAACCGCCCGTCTAAGGATGCCCCCGCGCACGACCCCGCCGCAGACGCGTTCCACTTCGCCGACGCCGGCAGCCCGCAGTTGAGCGTGCTCGACCTCGGGGCCACGCGCGGCGACGGCATCTTCGAAACCATCAGTGTGGGTTACGGTCGGCCGCAGGCGCTCGAGCACCACCTGCGGCGCTTCGCGTCGTCCGCCCGCACGCTCGCACTGCCCGAGCCCGACCTCGACGCGTGGCGCGACGCCATCCTCGCCGTGGTCGCGCGCATCGAGCCCGCGGACGAGGCGTACGTGAAGACCGTCATGACGCGCGGCATCGAGGGCGGCGACAAGCCCACGGGCTGGGTCTACGGATCCGTCTCGCCCGACAACTCCCGCGTGCGCAGGGAGGGCATCCGCGTCGTGCTGCTCGACCGCGGGTACCGCCACGACATCGAGGCCACGGCGCCCTGGCTGCTCGCGGGCGCGAAGACGCTCAGCTACGCGGTCAACCGCGCGGTCGCGCGCGAGGCCGCGCGCCGCGAGGCCGACGACGTCGTGTTCGTGTCGAGCGACGGCGTGCTGCTCGAGGGCCCGACGTCGACGCTCGTGCTGCGGCGCGGCGACGAGCTCATCACGCCGGGCACGGGCCTGGGCATCCTCGACGGCACGACGCAGGCGAACGTGTTCCGCTTCGCCGAGTCGAAGGGGATGTCGACGGGCTTCGAGCTTGCGGCCCCCGACGTGCTGCTCGCGGCCGACGCCGCCTGGCTCGTGTCGAGCGTGCGGCTCGCGGCGCCCATCCGCGCGGTCGACGGCGTGGAGAAGCAGATCGACCACGAGTTCACCGCCGAGCTCAACGAGTACCTCAAGCACCTCGAGGACTGATCTACGCGGGGTCGATCGGCTCCAGCGCATACCCGGCCGTGTAGCGGCGCTTCGGGTCGAGGGTGTCGATGAGGGCGACGAGCGCGCGCTGGATGTCGACGAGCCGCCGCACATCGCCCTTCGAGACCAGCCCCATGCCGGCCTCGACGGGGCTGAACCACTGGCGGAACGCCGCGTCGGAGCGGTAGCGCTCGGCGAACGCCGCGTAGCCCATGACGCGGGGGATGCGGTTCTTCGCGACGAGCTCCCACCCGAGCATGAGCTCGCCGATGGCGCGCTGCTCCACGGTGAAGAACAGGAACCCCTCGCTGTCCTCGCTGCGGCGCAGCGTCTTGAGCACGTCGTCGATGAGCTTCTGCACGGCGAGGTCGCGACCGCCCTCGCCGCCCGAGGAGAGCACGGCCTGGCGCCGCGCCTCGATCCAGCCGAAGTAGTGGGCGAAGAGGAACGCCGTGCTCACGATGGCGTAGTCGCCGTGACTCTCGTAGCGCTTCATGAGGCCCACCCACCCGCTCTCCACGATGTTGAAGATGCGCGACTGCAGCTCGGCGGCCGACTGCGCGAGCGGCTCGTAGACGCGCTCGGCGGCCTTGAGCGCGGACTGCGCCTCGATGCGGTCCTCGCGCTCCTCGGCAAGGCGGTGGCTGAGCCTCGCCGTGCGGACTCCGAACAGCCCCGAGAGCACGACGCTCACGACGCTCAGGACGAGCGGGAGGGCGTCGAGCAGCGACATGGCGCAATGTTAGCCGTGAGCTGCCGTAACGATGGCGTGTCAATGGGTAGACCCGGCTTTCTATCGACTAGGCCGCCGGATAGGCTGGATCAGTGGACGACGAGAAATTCGGTGTGCCCGCGGGCTGGTATCCAGACCCGCTCGGGCTCCCCCAGCTGCGCTGGTGGGACGCCCAGGCCTGGACCGAGCACACGTCGGAGGCCAGGGCCCCGATGGTCGCCCAGCCCGTCGCCCGCACCACCGACGAGGCCCTCCCGTCGCGCCGCGACGTGCGCGAGCGCGAGCGCCGCGAGGCGGAGACCGAGACCGGCAGCATCGACCTCATCGACGTCGAGTCGGAGATGGCCCAGGAGCTCGCCTCCCAGGGCGAGGAGGAGTTGAGCGCCCAGCCGCTGCTGGCCATGACCCTGCGCGAGCTCGAGCCTCCCCTCGAGGACACCGTCGACCAGGACACCCCGGGCCCGCGCCGCGCGAGCTCGCACGCGAACGCGACGCCGGCCGCATCCGCGCTCAGCGCGCTCGCCGAGGAGGTCGCGCCCGCGCGCGTCACCACCGGCCTGCGCACCTACACGGGCGCGTCGTGGGCGATCGCCCTCATGCCCGTCTTCCAGCTCCTCGTGCTCGTGGTGCTCGTGCTCACGGGCCTCGGCGGCAACCTCCCGCTCGTCCTGACCGTCGTCTTCGCGCCGTACCTGCTCGTCGTGGGCTTCGCCGCGTACGACAAGCTCATGCTGCAGGTGTGGGGGCACCAGAAGCCCGCCAAGGCCCGCTGGGCGTTCCTCGCGGAGCCCGGCTACCTCACGGCCCGCGCGATCAGCACGGTCAAGGAGACGGGACGCGGATTCGCTCCGCTCGCCGTGTTCGGCTCGTCGATCGTCGCCGTGCTCGTCGGCATCCTCATCCTGCCGGGCATCCTCATCTCGGTGTTCCCGGGCAACTTCGCCGCGGAGGTGCAGGAGTCGGTGCGCGCGGATGCCGCGGCGCTCGGCGCCGACCTGACGGTCGACTGCCCGACCCCGCCCCTGCTCATCGGCGACACGTTCACGTGCCTCGCGACCAAGCCCTCCGGTGCGACCGACTCCATCGTTGTCGCGCTCGAGCGCCGCAACGGCTGGATCGGCTGGCAGGTGCAGGACTGGGGCAACTGGGTGCTGACGGCCCCCTAGCGTTCAGCGCTCCTCGCAGGACGCCGCTCGCCGCCGCGGACCCCGTTCGTACACCGTCGAGCGCGACAAACGCCGTCCGCGGACGACCTAGAACTCCGGAACGTCCACGCGGTCGTTCGTCGAGCTCGCGAACGCGAGCCGCAGCGCCTCGCGCAGGTGCGCGGCCTCGGAGTCGATGACATGCGCGAACCCGAGCCGCTTCGCCTCGGCCGCGCGCTGGCGGGCGTTCGACGCGGGACGGATCTCGCCCGCGAGGCTGATCTCGCCGATGACGGCCTGGGTCACGGGGAACGCCTTGTCGCGGAAGGCGCTCGCGATCGCGAGCGCGATCGCGAGGTCAGCGCCGGGCTCGGTGAGCCGGATGCCGCCCACGGTGGAGACATACACGTCGTATCCGCTCAGCGGCATGCCTGCGCGGCGCTCGAGCACGGCGAGCAGCATGGCGACGCGGGAGCCGTCGACCCCGTTGACCACGCGGCGCGGCTGGGGCGCCTGCGACTTCACGATGAGCGCCTGCACCTCGACGGGCAGGGCGCGGCGGCCCTCGACCGCGATCGTGACGCACGTGCCGCTCGTGGGCGTGCGTGCGCGGGAGAGGAACAGCCCGCTCGGGTCGGCGACCTCGGCGATGCCGTCGCCCGTCATCTCGAAGCAGCCGACCTCGTCGGTGGGGCCGAACCGGTTCTTGTGGGCGCGCACGAACCTGAGCGACGTCTGCCGGTCGCCCTCGAACTGGAGCACGACGTCGACGAGGTGCTCGAGCATCCGAGGTCCCGCGATCGTGCCGTCTTTCGTCACGTGGCCGACGAGCAGCACGGGCAGGTTGCGGTCTTTGCTGACCCGGATGAGCGTCGAGGCGACCTCGCGCACCTGCGCGGGCCCGCCCGCCAGGCCCTCCGTGAGGCCCGACGAGACGGTCTGCACGGAGTCGACGATGACGAGCTGCGGCGCCACCTGGTCGATCTGCCCGAGGATGGTCGCGAGGTCGGTCTCGGCGGCGAGGTAGAGGGAGTGGTGCAGGGCGTTCGTGCGCTCGGCGCGCAGGCGCACCTGGCTCACGGACTCCTCGGCGCTCACGTAGAGCACGCGCTGCCCGCTCGCCGCGGCGCGCGACGCGACCTCGAGCAGCAGGGTCGACTTGCCCACGCCCGGCTCGCCGCTCAGCAGGATGGCGGCGCCCGGCACGACCCCGCCGCCCAGCACGCGGTCGAACTCGTCGATGCCGCTCGGCCAGTGCGCGACGGACTCCGCGCCGATCTCGGTGATGGCGCGCGCGCCGTGCGCGGGGGCCACGGCGCTCACGCGGCCGGAGGGTGCTGTCGCATCCACGACCGTGTTCCACTGCTGGCACTCGCCGCAGCGGCCGACCCATTTGACGCTCGTCCAGCCGCACTCCGTGCAGCGGAACTGGGTGGTCGGGCGCGCCATGCGGCAAGCTTAGGCGTGGGCGGTGACACCGTCGGCGAGGAGGCCAGCGTGGTGCAACGGAACGGGTGGCTCATCGCGCTGTGGGTGATCGGCGGCGTGCTGCTCGCCGCGGGCGGGTTCCTGCTGACGCAGACGGTCGTGGGATCCGGCCGCGACGTCGTGCCCGTCATGGTGCTGCCGGTCGTGTTCGGCGCGCTCGCGCCCTGGCTCGTCGGGGTCGGGCTCGCCGCGATCGTGGGCGCCGTGTTCGTGAAGGCGTCGCAGCGGTGAAGGGGCTCCTGCTCGCGGGGGTCATCGTCACCGGCGCGGGGGTCGGGCTCGTCGTGCGCTCCGTGCAGGGCTATCTCGCGCATCCCCTCGCCGTGTCGAGCACGTCGGGCGTGCGGGTGTTCGCGCTGCCCGACGGATCCCTCGGCGGTTTCGAGCCGTTCGGCCTGGGCCTCGAGCCCGTCGTCGTGGGCGTGGGCCTCGTGCTCGTGGTGGGGGCGCTGCTCGTGGGCGCCTACTCGAGCTCGCGTAGCCTCTCCTCCACGAGCGGCGAGAACGCGGAGGCCCACACCGCGTAGCCGCGGTCGTTGGGGTGGAACAGGTCCCCGGCGAAGTGCCGCATGACCCCCCACAGCCCCTGCCGGCGGGTGCGGGCGTGCAGCGGTGCGACGGCGAGGCCGCGCTCGGCGGCCGCATCCCTGATGATGGCGTTCGCGACGCGCACCCGGCGCTCGGCGGGCAGGAAGTGGAAGCTCGGCAGGTCGGCGACTATCGCGTGCGGCGGCAGCGCGTCGAAGAGGGTGCGGATGTCGCGCGCGAACCGCTCGGCGTCGAAGGCCGCGATGTCGTTCGCGCCGATGCTCACGGTCACGAGGTCGGGCCGCAGCTTCCGGAAGGCCGGTAGCTCGGAGTCGAGCGCCATCCGCACGGTCGCCCCCGAGATGCCGAGGTTGACCACGCGCCAGCCCTTCAGCCGCGCCGCGAGGATGCCGACGTACCCCCGCCCGGGCCGGCTCGCGCCGATCCCCTGGGCAGCGGAGTCGCCGATCGCGACGTAGAGCCGCTCGCCCTCCTCCTTGCGCTGCTCGCGCCAGTAGAGGGAGTGCACGGGGATCTTCTGCGCGAGGCGCGTCGTCCAGGCCGCCTGCCGCCGGAACAGCCACACGACCCACACCACGAGGGCGACCAGCACCCCCGCGAGCACGAACTCCATGCTTCGACACTAGGTGCCCCTGACGTGTACTAAACTCGCTCCCGGTACCGTGTCCGAGCGGCCGAAGGTGCAACTCTCGAAAAGTTGTGTGGGTGAAAGTCCACCGTGGGTTCAAATCCCACCGGTACCGCCATCTAAAGAAGACCGCCCCGTGCTTGTGGGGGTGGTCTTCTTTTGCGTTGCAGTCGCGGTAGGACGGGAAGCCACTCGTAGGCCCCGCTGAGCAGTCTCGCGCGCCGGTCTGCACCTCGCGCGCCGTGCCGGATCGACGCATTGCGTGCAGATCGGCGCGGCGCCTGCGGCGTGTGGTGAGAAGGTGATGTCCGGCGTTCTACGGCTTGCCGCTATATGGTCTTGCAGAGGCTATTTGGCGCGGCACGTCGATCGATCAACATTCACCTGGACGGAGACGATCTCCACATGAGAGCACTCATGGCGGGAGTCCTCGGCGTCATGCTGGCAGCACTTGCCGCCTGTTCACCGATCTATGTCCCGACCGGCGACCTGGACGGCAGGTGGACAGCGACCTCTGCAGCAGGCGACGTTGCGACGCTGGATCTGCATGCCGACGGCTCATTTCAGGGAGTCGGGTTCCCCATCGGCGCCCTCGGTGCTTTCCCTAGGGAGGTTCGCTGGGATCAGACCAGCGATGTTGTGGGTAGCTGGCGCGACGACCAATCGGGAACTCTGCAATTCGATTTCGAAGCGACCGATTCGACCGGGCGATACGTAGGATCGGCGCTTGTAGTGGCCACCATCGACGGGCCTGAGATTCGCTTTCCGATCTCGTCGGACGAGGGTATCTACCTGGACTTCGTCGGCACCGACTAGGGGCAGACCTCAAGGACTCTGCCCACGTCTTGCCCACCAACCTCGACTCCGCTTCGCGGGCGCTGCTTGCATGGGCGAACGGCGATGTGGTCAGCATCGTGAACGTGTGGGACATCTGCGCGATGAACTTCGGCGAAGCCTCCTCTCGGGAGATCGCGGCCCTCGGGCTCGCCTACTCCGTCCGCCTGGTCTCGAGCGGACTTCTCGTGCCGGGCCGGTCGAGAAGAGAGGGGCCGCATTTCGAGTTCGACAGCTGGGACGGCTCTCTTGATCGATGGGTTTCCCAGATGGCGAAGGCGTGGGCCTTGGTCGAGGACTACCCCTCGCCGGCTTCATACTTCGAGTTGGATCTGACCGACGAGGGGAAACGGCCTCGTGGGTGGGAACTGATCTCAGACTGACGGGTGGCAAGGCTCATGGACGCGAACAATTCGCTACTAAGGAGACCAGTCCGATGGTTGGCCGGATTGCTCGCGGTCGTGCTCCTTGCAGGGTGCGTGCCCATCAAGTCCGACATCAAGGAATCCGACCTCCTCGGATCTTGGGTGTCGACCGGACCGAATGGTCTCGAATCAACCTTGGAGTTGCACGGCGACGGGACACTCACACTAGTTGACGTACCGAGAAAAGTGATCACGCCTGTAACGGGTCCGGGAACAGAGGCGAATTGGGGTGACCTAGTAAGCGTCACGGGTGAATGGCGAATAGGTGATCTCAGCGGAGATGTTGTTCCCTCCCTGGTGGTCGACCTTCACTCCAACTCCACATATGAAGGCTTCGCCAACACAAAGTTCTATATCGAGTCGAGTGGTGACGAGATCATCGTGTACAGGTTCGTGGGGCCGAGCGATGATGGTGTGCTGTTCCAGTTCAACAAGACGTAAGTCCCTTTGCCTTCCTCGCATCGGCGCCGTCGGCCTTCTCACCGCAGTCGGTCTGAGCCCGACAGCTGCCCGACCAGCTCGTCGTCCCCGCTCCCCGTGAACTCGACGACGCGCCCGCCCGCGATCCGGTAGAAGCCGAACTCGGCGACATTCACGTGGCGTCCGGTCGCGGCGATCCCACGGTAGGGGCCTGTGTGGGTGCCGCCCGCGCGCACGTGGGCGGCGATGCGGTCATCCTCGACGACGAGCTGGATGCGGCGCACCTGCCAGTCGGCGAACGCAGAGTAGAGGTCGCCGAGGTCGGAGAGCCAGGCCTCGACGCCGCCCGGGCGGTGCGCCCGGCGTACTGCCGGATCGATGAGCGAGCCGAGCGCGACGAGGTCGTGACGGTTGCAGGCCTCGAGGTACTCCGCGAACCACTCGCGCATCTCCCAGGGCTCCACGGGTCAATTATCGGATGCGGGGCGTCACGATTCCCTCGCGGTGGACTCTACAGGATGTAGACGGCGTACACATCACGCCGCTAGGCTGCGGACATGTCCGACGCCACCACGCTCGACCACACCTTCACCGCTGGGCTCCAGGGCGACATGGGGCCGCACAAGTGGACGTGCGCGATCCTGCCCGGGTCGCAGGGGATCCTCGGCACGGGCAAGGCCGTGCGTGTGGTGGCGACCGTCGACGGTGAGACCTTCGAGAGCTCGCTGCTGCCGCACAAGGGCGACCACATGCTCGCGCTCAAGAAGGCCGTGCTCGACGCGATCGGCAAGAAAGCCGGTGATGTCGTCACCGTCCACGTGCGCTCCAGCCACTAGCCTGAGCGAATGACAACGACGTCTACCGCAACCCGCACCGGATCAGGGCTCAAGCGCAACCTCGGCCTCATCGCCATCGTCGGGCTGGGCCTCGGCTACATGACCCCCACCGTCGTCTTCGACACGTTCGGCATCGTGTCGGAGCAGACCGACGGCGCGGTTCCCGCCGCCTATGCCGTGGCGCTCGTGATCATGCTGCTCACCGCCATCAGCTACGGCAAGATGGTGCGCGTCTACCCGCAGGCGGGCTCCGCGTACACGTACGCGCGCGAGTCGATCCACCCCAACGTCGGGTTCATGATCGGCTGGTCGTCGCTGCTCGACTACCTCCTGCTGCCCATGGTGAACGCGCTCATCATCCGCCTCTACCTCGAGCAGATCTTCCCCGACCTGCCGCCGTGGGTGACGGTGCTCGTCTACTGCATCATCGTCACGACGATCATCGCCGTCTCCATGCGCAGCACGTCGAACATCAACATGGTGCTGCTCGTCGGGGCGATCATCGTCATGGTGATCTTCGCGTTCATGGTCGTCGTGCAGCTCACGCAGGGCGCGGGAGCCGGCACGGTCGTGAGCATCACGCCGTTCGCGCACGACGGCGTCGCCTTCGGCGCCGTGCTCACGGGGGCCACGATCGTGTGCTTCTCGTTCATCGGCTTCGACGCTGTCACCATGTACACGGAGGAGGCCAAGACACCCAAGACGATGCCCCGGGCCATCCTGCTCACCGTGCTCATCGGCGGCGGCATCTTCCTCGTGACGTCCTACCTGACGCAGCTGCGCTTCCCCGACAACGGGCCGTTCGGCGAGTTCACCGACGACCCGCTTCCCCAGATCGGCCTGCTCGCCGGCGGTCCCCTCTTCCAGATCGTGCTGACGGCCGCGGGATTCGCCGCCACCGCGGCCTCGGGGCTCGCCTCGCACGCGAGCGTGTCGCGCATGCTGTTGGTGATGGGGCGCAACTCCGTGCTGCCGCGCCGGTTCTTCGGCTACGTGAGCCCGAAGACGCGCACGCCGATCCTCAACGTGATCCTCGTCGGGTTCGTCACGCTCTTCGCGATCTCGTTCTCCCTCGAGCTCATCTCGGCGTTCATCAACTTCGGCGCCCTCATCGCGTTCACCGCGGTCAACGCCTCCGTGATCGCCCACTTCGCGATCCGCGAGAAGCGCCGCTCGACGCCGAAGGACATCTTCCGGTACATCGTGCTGCCGGGCGTGGCGATGCTCCTCACGGGCATCCTGTGGAGCCAGCTGCACAGCGACGCGCTCATCGCGGGCAGCGTGTGGGCGGTCATCGGGTTCGTCTACCTGCTCGTCATCACGCGGGGCCTGCGCAAGCAGCCCATGAGCTTCGACGAGGCGCAGCCCGTGACCGGTTTCAACAAGGTCGTGGAGATCCCGAAGGACTGATCAGTCCTGCAGCGCCCCCCGCAGCCGCGCTGTATAGCGTGGAGGCATGACCGCACGCATCGCCAACGTGAGCATCCACGCGCGCGACCCCCTCGCGCTCTCCCGGTTCTGGGCCGGCGCCATGGGCTATCCCGAGTTCACGGGATGGCCCGACGACGAGGTCGCCGAACTGCGGGCCGCGGGGCTCACCGACGACGACATCGCCGCACGTGCCGAGGCGTGGGACGGCGACCCGGCGCACCAGCGCTTCTACTTCACGCGGTACGACCGCGAACGCAGGCAGCGCAACAGGATGCACGTCGACATCACCCCGTTCGACGACCGCCGCGCGACGCGTGCCGAGCTGGAGGTCGAGCGCGACCGGCTTGTTGCACTGGGGGCATCAGTGGAGCGCGAGCTCACCGAGCCCTGGGGCCCCTACGAGGAGTACGCGATCATGATGCGCGACCCCGAGGGCAACGAGTTCTGCCTTCAGTGAGCTAGTACGTGCCCTTGATCACGAAGAACGAGCCGCGGATCGTTCCCGCGAGCTTCGACTTCTGCCGCGCGAACTTGAAGGCGGAGAGCTCCTCGGGCTCGGCCATGCCGTCGGAGAGCTTGAAGCCGACCGCGCGCTTGCCGCCATCCTCGATCGCCCACATGACGTTGATCGCGAGGCCCGACTCGTAGAAGACGTACGACATCTTGAGGCCGTCGACGACGAACTGCGTGACCTCGAGGGGCGTCGAGGCGATGTGGATGTCGCGCTCCGCGATGACCTTCTCGATGTACGCGAGGATCTCCGGCGCCTCGGCCGCGGGCACGACGTCGAAGTCGTGGTCGTACTTGTTCTTGTAGTAGCGCGCCTCATTGGCACGGAGTCCCGCGAGCGCCTCGACGACGGGGCTCGACTCGAGGCCGGCGGTGGACACGTTCACGAAGTCGACGATCATGGGCCCACAGTAGAACGCGGGGGCGTGCTGCGCTTCTCCGTTCCTGCTCGTCGGCTAGCCCGCGCGCTTGCGGATGCGGCGCACGACGAGCCACCCGATCACGGCGACGACCGCCGCGATCACGAGGTAGTTGAGCACGTTCGAGTAGCGCTCCACGACGGCGTACTGGGTGCCGAGGGCGGCGCCGAGGCCGATGAGCAGCGTGTTCCAGAGGGCGCTGCCCGCGACCGTGAAGAGCGTGAAGGTGAGCACGGGCATCCTCGCGGCGCCCGCGGGCAGCGAGATGAGGCTGCGCACCCCGGGGATGAGCCTGCCGAAGAAGACGGCGGCCCGGCCGTGCCGCGTGAACCAGTCCGCCGCCCGCTCGAAGTCGTCGCGGTCGACGAGCGGCAGCTTCGAGAGCAGGCGGATCGAGCGCTCGAGCCCCAGACGCGCCCCGACGGCGTAGAGGATGACCGCCCCCACATACGCCCCGAGCGTGCTCGTGACGACGACGAGCGCGAAGCTCAGCTCGCCCCGCTGCGCGAGGAACCCCGCGAGCGGCAGGATGACCTCGCTCGGGATGGGCGGGAACACCGTCTCGAGCAGCGCGAACAGCCCCACGCCCCACTCGCCGATCACCGACATGAGGGTCGCTGCGAAGCCGACGATGCCGCCGAGGTCGGACGGGTCGCCGGTCTGCATGGCCCCATCATCGCAAGCAAACCTGCCAATCTGGGGGGATGACCGAATTCCTCGTGCTGCTCGTCTTGGGGCTCGTCGTGATCGCGGGCGCGACGGTGCTCGGACCGCGGCTCGGCATCGCGTCGCCGCTCGTGCTCGTGGCGATCGGGGTGGGGGCGAGCTTCCTGCCGATGTTCGCCGAGGTGCGCATCGATCCGGAGTGGATCCTCGCGGGCATCCTGCCGCCCCTGCTGTACTCGTCGGCGGTCGCGATGCCGGCGATGAACTTCCGGCGGGAGTTCGGGGCGATCGGCGGGCTGTCGGTCATCCTCGTGGTCGCGAGCTCGCTCCTGCTCGGCGTCTTCTTCATGCTCGTGATCCCCGACCTCGGCTTCGCGTGGGGCGTGGCGCTCGGCGCGATAGTGAGCCCGACCGACGCCGTCGCGACGTCGATCATCAAGCAGACCTCGGTCTCGAAGCGCGTCGTGGCGATGCTCGACGGCGAGAGCCTGCTCAACGACGCGACCGCCCTCGTGCTGCTGCGCACGGCGATCGTCGCGACCGCCGCATCCTTCTCGTTCTGGGGCGCAGTCGGCACGTTCGCCTACTCGGTCGCCGTCGCCGTCGTGATCGGCGGCCTCGTGGGCTGGCTCAACCTGCGCGTGCGCCGGCGCGTCACCGACTCCACGGTCAACACCGTCATCTCGTTCGCCGTGCCGTTCCTCGCGTCGGTGCCGGCGGAGCTCCTGGGGGCGTCGGGCCTCGTCGCGGCCGTCGTCGCGGGCCTCGTCACGGGCATCCGTGCGCCGCGCGAGCTGTCGCCGCGCAACAGGCTCTCCGACTCCCAGAACTGGCGCACCGTCGAGCTCGTGCTCGAGGGCGCGGTGTTCCTCACGATGGGCGTGCAGATCAAGTCGATCATCGAGAGCGTGCAGGGCGACCATTCGGGCGTCGGGATGCCCGTGCTCATCGCCGCGGGAGCGCTGCTGCTCACCGTGCTCATCCGCGCCGCCTACGTGACCCCGCTGCTCGTCTCGCTGCGGAGGGGCCTGCGCCGCGGGGAGCGCATGCAGTCCCGCCTGGCCGAGCTGCAGGAGAAGCTCGGCACGGAGGACGGCAAGAAGGAGACCATCGAGCGCATGAACGCGCGCGGCGGGCCCGGTCGCGCGCGCGGCGAGAACGACCTGCAGCGGTTCGCGACGCGCATCACGCGCGGCCTCGCCGATATCGAGTACTTCCGCCGAGACCCCCTCGGCTGGCGAGACGGCGTCGTCGTCGTGTGGGCCGGAATGCGCGGCGCGGTCACGGTCGCCGCGGCCCAGACGCTGCCGGAGGACACGCCGCAGCGCGCCGTCATCGTGCTCATCGCGTTCGCCGTGGCCGTGCTCTCGCTCGTCGTGCAGGGCGGCACGGTGGGCCCCCTCGTGCGGCGGCTCTCGCCGCCCGTCGACACCGCGGCGGTCGCGCAGCAGCGCTCGGCCGACCGCCAGCGCATCCTCGACCTCATGCGCTCGAGCACCGCGGGCATGGTCGAGCCGCCGCGGCCCGACGGCGAGCCCACCCACGACGACTTCGTGCGGGCGCGGGATGCCCGGCTCGCGGCCATCGCCGCACAGCGGGCCGCGCTGCTCGACGCGCGCGACAACGGCACGTTCGACGCCGACCTGCTCGAGAGCGCGCTCGACAACCTCGACGCGGCGCAGATCGCCCTCGAGATCCGGGACGAGTTCGGGTCGTAGGGCTAGCCGACGCGCGGCACGCCGTGCCGCCGCATGACCTCGTCGACGAACTCGCGCAGCGGCCCCTTCGCCGCCTCGTCGGTGTACGGCACCTTGATGCTGCCCCTGCCGAACGTCGCGCGCGGGAACTGCGGCTTCATCTCCACGATGAGGTCGAAGTCGAGGGCGTGCGCCGTGAGGTGCCGGGCGGCGGCGGTGAACATCACGTAGCCCTTCTGGTACGTGCCCTCGAACCTGAACATCGGGCGGCCGCGGAACATCACGTAGGGCACGCTCGGGTAGTGGGTGGCCGTGTACTCCGTGAACTCGCGCATCCACGACCGCGCGACCTCGGGGAGGGACTCGATGTACTGCTCGGCGGCGTCCATGCGCACATCCTGTCAGCGGATGTCGACGCCGACCAGCCTCGCGCACCGCGCGTGGGCGGAGAGCCTCGGGGCTATCGTGGACGGGTGACCCTCGAGCTCACGCGCGACGACGCCCGGCGCATCATCGTGCGCGCGCAGCTGCTCGACGCCGACCGTCCGGGTGACGTCGTCGAGGTCGCGGAACAGCTGGGCGCCATCAAGATCGACCCGACCGCGACGATCGCGCCCGCGCAGCACACCATCCTCTGGTCGCGCATCGGGCAGGGCTACGAGCCCGCCCAGCTCTCCAAGGCCGTCGAGCTCGACCGCCTGCTGTTCGAGTACTCGGGGTCGTTCCACCCGACGAGCCTCCTGCCCCTCATGCTCCCTGCGATGCGCCGCTGGCCGCAGCGCGAGAGCACGAAGCAGTGGCTCGAGGCGAACTCCGCCTTCCGCGCCGACGTGCTCGCGCGGCTCGCCGCGGAGGGTCCGCTGCTCGCGAGCGACATCCCCGACACGGCCGCGGTCTCGCGCCCGCCGGACGGCTGGTCGGGCTCCAACCAGGTGCCGACCATGCTCGACTTCCTCGCCCGCCAGGGCCTCGTCGCGATCACGGGCCGCGAGGGCCGGCTGCGGCGGTGGGATCTGGCCGAGCGCGTGTTCCCGAAGGACCTGCCCGAGTACGACGAGCCCACCGCCACGCGCCTGCTGCAGGAGCGCAGGCTCAAGGCCATCGGCCTCGCCAAGCAGAAGTCGCCGTGGACGCGCGTGGGGGAGGCCGGCGAGCCCGCACGGGTCGAGGGCTCGAGCTGGAAGTGGCGCGTCGACCCCGAGGCGGTCGCCGCGCTCGACGACGACGCGGGCGGGCGCGTCGCCCTGCTCAACCCCTACGACGGCGCCCTCTTCGACCGTCCGCTGCTGAGCGAGGCCTTCGGGTTCGACTACGTGCTCGAGCAGTTCAAGAAGAAGGCGGAGCGCAAGTACGGCTTCTTCGCGCACCCCATCCTCATGGGCGACCGCTACGTGGGCATGCTCGACGCCGAGGTCGACCGCGACGAGCAGCTTCTGCGCGTGACGGCGATCCACGAGTTCCTGCCGTTCGAGCTCGAGGAGCACGAGATGGTGCGCGCCGAGGTCGAAGACCTGGCCGCGTGGCTCGGCGTGCGGACGTTCGGCCTGGACTGATCCGCGCTCGGCGGCCGAGCGCCTCCCCGACCTCGGAGCCGCGGGTTCACATAATGGAGGGTGACCACCATCGGCATCCTCGGCACGGGCAAAGTGGGCACCGTGCTCGCGCGGCTGGCGGTCGCGGCCGGCTACCGCGTGCTCATCGCGGGGTCGGGCGACGTCTCGCGCATCTCCCTCATCGTCGAGGTCTTGAGCCCGGGCGCGATCGCCACGACGAAGCAGGATGCCGCCGAGCAGGCGGATGTCGTCATCCTCGCGCTCCCGCTGGGCAAGTACCGCACCATCCCCGTCGACGCCCTGCGCGGCAAGCTCGTCATCGACGCCATGAACTACTGGTGGGAGGTCGACGGCATCCGCGACGAGCTGGGCGACCCGCGCGGATCGTCGAGCGAGCTCGTGCAGGCGTACCTGCCCGAGTCGCACGTCGTGAAGGCGTTCAACCACATGGGCTACCACGACCTCGAGGCCGGGGCGCTGCCCGCGGGCTCGCCCGGCCGCAAGGCCATCGCGATAGCCGGCGACGGGGATGTCTCGGCGGTGGCCGGCCTCGTCGACGCGCTCGGCTTCGACCCCGTGCTCGCGGGCCCGCTCGCCGAGGGCGTGCGACTCGAGCCCGGCGCGGAGCTGTTCGGCGCCAACGTCGACGCCGCCGAGGTGCGCGCGATGCTCGAGCGCTTCCCGCGGTCGCCGCGCGGGCTCGTCGTGGCGGCGGCGCGGGCGTAGGGCGCAGGCCGATGGCTGCGGACTGCCGTCGGGCGCGGGCTGCCGTTGCGCGCGGGCCCGCGGCTGCCGTCGCGCGGCGCCCGCCCTCAGCCCCGTAAAACGGTTCAAAGGCCACTTCTTACGCACGTTCGGCGCCGCCCCGTAAAGAGTGCCCGTTGGATCGATTCACGGGGCAGCGGGGGACGGCGCGGCAGCGGGAACCGGGCGGCGGCGGGGCGGGCGGCGAGGAGCGGGCGGCGTGGGCTGCCGTTGCGCGCGGGCTGCCGTCTGGCGGCGCCCGCCCTCAGCCCCGTAAAACGGTTCAAAGGCCACTTCTTACGCACGCTCGGCGCCGCCCCGTAAAAAGTGCCCACTGGACCGATTCACGCGGCAGCGGGAGCGGGCGGCGGGAGCCGGGCGGCAGCGGGAACCGGGCGGCGCCACCGCGCCCCTAGTCGTCCGTCGGCAGCGCTTCCTTGGGGAGCTTGCGCACCTTGCGGCGGCGGGCGCGGCGTTCCGGCACCATCGAGCGCATCTCGTCGAGCTTGCCGAACGAGAGCAGGCGGTCGCCGGCCTCGAGGATGGTCGTGCGCCGGGGGTTGGGGATGACCGTCGTTCCGCGGTGCAGGGTGAGCACGGTGATGTCGCGCTCGCGCAGCTCGGTGTCGCCGAGGGCCTTGCCGACCATGTCGGCGTTCGCGTAGACGACGATCTCGGCGACGCCGTAGCCGCTCGAGACGCTCAGGCGCTGGCGCACGTCGATGTCGGGGAAGGCGACGCGGTCGGCGATGTGGTCGATGATGGCGCCCGCGATGTCGAGGTCGGTGGCGCGCTCGATCCCCTCGAGGCCGGGGGAGGAGTTGACCTCCATGACGAGCGGTCCGTCCGCGCCCTCGAGCATGTCGACGCCCGCGACCTTGAGGCCCATGATCTGGGCCGAGCGCACGGCGGCCTGCTCGTACTCGGGCGTGATCGCGACGGCCTCGACCGACCCCCCGCGGTGCACGTTGGAGCGGAACTCGTCGCCCACGGCCGTGCGGCGCATCGCGGCGACGACACGGTCGCCCACGACGAGGGCGCGGATGTCGCGGCCGCGGCTCTCGCGCACGAAGTGCTGGATGAGCACGTTCTGCTTGGTGGAGTGCAGCGTCTCGATGATCGCCTCCGCGACCTTCACCTCGGGCGCGAGGATGACCCCGATGCCCTGCGTGCCCTCGAGCAGCTTGATCACGACCGGGGCGCCGCCCACGCGCTCGATGGCGGGCCGCACATCCGCGCGGTTGCGCACGAACGTGGTGGCGGGCATGCCGATGTTGTGGCGGGAGAGGATCTGGGTGGCCCGCAGCTTGTCGCGCGCGTTGGCGATGCCGTTGGCGGTGTTGGGCGTGTAGACATCCATCTGCTCGAACTGGCGCACGACGGCCGTGCCGAAGTACGTGATCGAGTTGCCGATGCGCGGCAGGATCGCGTCGTACTCGCTCAGCGGGCGGCCGCGGTACTGCAGCAGCGGCTCATCCTGTGAGAGGTCGATGGCGAAGCGCAGCGTGTTGAGCACCTTCACCTCGTGGCCGCGCTGGACTGCCGCGGCGCGCAGGCGCTGCGTCGAGTACGCACGCGGGGCGCGCGACAAGATGGCGAGTTTCATGGTGGTGGCCCTGACAAGATGGAGGGGTGAACGTGCCCACCCATTCAAGCACCCTCGCCGGGTGGCGCGAATGGGTGCAGATCACGGATATCGGGATTCCGTGGATCAAGGCCAAGCTCGACACGGGCGCCCAGACCTCCTCCCTGCACGCGCACCACACGCGCCTCTTCCAGCGCGACGGCGTCGACTGGGTGCGGTTCACGGTGCGCCCGTGGCAGCGGTCGACCGCTGACGAGGTCGTCGTCGAGGCGCCGGTGCACGACCGCCGGCGCGTGCGCAGCTCGTCCGGCCACGTCGAGGTGCGCTTCGTCGTCATGATGCGCCTCACGCTCGTGGGGCACGAGGTCGACGCGGAGGTGACCCTCACGAACCGCGACCAGATGGGCTTCAGGATGCTCGTGGGGCGCCAGGCGCTGCAGAAGGGCTTCGACGTGACCTCGAGCCGGTCGTTCCTCGGGGCGAAGGCCCCGCGCATCGCCCGCAGGCGGAACAGGGGCGAGCCCGTCCCCTCTCTTCCAGAGTAACGCCGCACCGGGGGCTTGCCGCAAGGGCCCCCTGCGGGTGCAGGATCGTCCTTCGTGTCCACGACTGCCAGCGCTTTCGCCCTGTCCGACCGCAACTCCGCCAAGGCCTCGCCGCGCCTGATCGCCCGCGACGAGCAGCAGTTCTCCGCGATCGCGAGCACCCTCGACGACTCCCTCGCGCAGGCCTCCCGCAGCCTCGAGCTGCAGCTGCGCGCGCCCGGCCGCGAGGGGCAGGCCGCCCTCGAGCGCGACCTCGAGATCCACCGCATCCAGTCGAGGATGCGCACCCTGCGCCGGTTCCGCCTCGACCTGTGCCTCGGCCGCATGGTCGATGCGCAGACGGGCGAGATCACCTACATCGGCCGCACAGGCCTCGCCGACGCGGACTCGGAGCGGCTCCTCGTCGACTGGCGCTCGCCCGCCGCGGAGCCCTTCTTCGCCGCGACCCTCGCGCAGCCGCTCGGGCTCGCGAGCCGCCGCCGCTACCGCTGGACGCTCGGCCGCGTGAGCGACTACTGGGACGAGGCCTTCGTCGAGGATGCGGCCGACCTCGCGCTCGACGACGACTCCGCGTTCGTGGCGAGCCTCGGCTCGAGCCGCTCGCCGAAGATGCGCGACGTGCTCGCGACGATCCAGGCCGACCAGGACGCGATAATCCGCGCCGGATCGCGCGGCGCGCTCGTCGTGGACGGCGGCCCGGGCACGGGCAAGACCGTCGTCGCGCTGCACCGCGCCGCGTACCTGCTGTACTCCGAGCCCCGCCTCGCGCACGGCGGCGTGCTCTTCCTGGGGCCGAGCCGCGGGTACCTGTCCTACGTCGACGACGTGCTCCCGAGCCTCGGAGAGGAGGGCGTGCAGGTGTGCACACTGCGCGACCTCGTGCCCGAGGGCGCGTCGGCGGTGGAGGAGAGGAGCGCGCCCAAGGAGTCGGGAGAGCTCGTGCGCGCCGTCGAGCTGGCGGTGCTGCGCCACGAGCGGCCGCCGGCCCGCGGGATGACCGTCGAGACGCCGTGGGCCGACATCCCCTTCCGCGCCGACGACTGGGAGGAGGCGTTCGACTCGGCCGAGCCGGGCGCGCCCCACGACGACGCGCGCGACCAGGTGTGGGAGCGCATCCTCGAGATCCTCTCCGACCGGCTGGGCGGGCAGGTGCCCGTGCGCGCCCTCGACCGCGCCGTGCGCGAGGGAGCCCTGTTCGAGGTGTTCGACGCCGCGTGGCCCGTGCTCGACCCGGCGGCCGTCGTCGCCGACGTGCTGCAGTCGCGCCCGGAGCTGCGCCGCGACGACCCGCGCGCGTGGACGACCGCCGACCTGCCGCTGCTCGACGCCGCGCGCTCCCGCATCGGCGACCCCGCGGCCGTGGAGCGACGCCGCCGAGCCGCGGCGGCCGCCGCCCTCGAGGAGGAGCGCATGGACCGCGTGATCGACGAGCTCATCGCCGCCCACGAGCTCGACGACGGCGAGGGCCTCGCGCAGATGCTGCGCGGCCGGGACATCCGCAACTCCCTCGCCGACGAGGCCGGCCTCGCGGTCGCGGAGCCCGACGAGCTCGCGGGACCGTTCGGCCACATCGTCGTCGACGAGGCGCAGGAGCTCACCGACGCGCAGTGGGCGATGCTGCTGCGCCGCTGCCCGTCGCGCAGCATCACGGTCGTGGGCGACCGCGCGCAGGCTCGGCACGGCTTCGCGGAGTCATGGGCCGAGCGGCTCGCGCGCGTCGGCTTCCCGGGGGCGCAGGTGTCGACGCTCCAAGTCAACTACCGCACGCCCGAGGAGGTCATGGCCGTGGCCGAGCCCGTCATCAGGGCGGTGCTGCCGGACGCGAACGTGCCGACGTCGATCAGGAGCTCGGGCATCCCCGTGCGCCGGGGGCGCCCCGAGGATGCCCGAGCCCTCGTCGACGCGTGGCTCGCCGATCACGGCGACGGGCTCGCGTGCGTCATCGGCGACGCCTCGTTCGAGGCGGGACCGCGCGTGCGGGTGCTCACCCCGGAGCAGAGCAAGGGCCTCGAGTTCGACCTCGTGGTGCTCGTGCGCCCGGACGGGCTCGGCGAGGGGATCGAGGGCGCCGTCGACCGCTACGTCGCGATGACACGCGCGACGCAGGAGCTCGTGGTGCTGGGCTAGCCGGCGGCCGTGAGCTGCGCGGGGAGCAGGGCGCGCCCGCACGCGGGGCAGCGCCAGGCGATCCCGCCGCGATGGGGGATGGGGTCCATGCCCGTCGAGCAGTCGGGGCAGTGGTGCAGGTCGTCCATGTCGGGGCCTTGTCGGCGAAGTCCGCTGGAGGTGTCGCCTGCTCGAGCCGGTTACGTCCCACGGAGATGGGCGGAACTCACAGCGGGTCGTCGTGCGACTGTGACGTGGATGGAACCCCGATGGAGACCACGTTACGTCAGTTTCGGGAGGAGCGCACCGGGACATCTCGCGTCGTCCCTTCAAGAGGTATAACATCGTACCGAGTTGTTCCCCAGAGTTGTGGAGACCGTATGAGCCAGGCCGTCGACAAGAGTTCCGCGGGCGTAGGAGAGCGCCAGTACCACATCGGTATCGCGCCGGGGGAGGTCTCGACCGTCGCGCTCCTACCCGGCGACCCCTTCCGCGTGCCGCTCGTCGCGGAGTTCCTCACCGAGGTGAGGACCGTCGCGCACAAGCGTGAGCACATGACCATGACGGGCATGTACAAGGGCCGCATGATCACGGCGACCTCGACGGGCATGGGATGCCCGTCCACGGCGATCGCCGTGGAGGAGCTCATCCGCGTGGGCGTGACGTCGTTCATCCGCGTCGGCTCCTCGGCCGGGCTGCAGCCCGGCGTCAAGCCCGGCGACCTCCTCGTGAGCGAGGGCGCGCTGCGCAACGACGGCACCACGGCCGCGTATGCGCACCATGGATTCCCCGCGGTACCCGACCTGGAGATCGCCCTCGAGCTCGCCAAGGTGGCGCGGGAGCTGACGGCCGGCACCGACACGGCCGTGCACTCGGGCATCAACGCGAGCGACGACGCCTTCTACGCCGAGACGCCCGAGTGGATAGCCGAGCTCAACCGGCTGGGCGTGCTCAACGTCGAGATGGAGAGCGCGGCGCTCTACGTCGTCTCCCGCCTGCGCGGGGTGCGCTCGGGCATGATCTGCTCGACCTCGAGCAACCTCTTCGACGGTACGAGCCTCTACGGCGGTATCGAGAAGGCGCTCAAGGACGGCTGGATGCGTAGCATCGAGGCCGCGCTCGAGGTCGCGGTCCGACTGGAGCTCTGACGTGCTCGTCGACCTGCACAGCCACCTGGAGGGCCGCGTGCGCCCGGAGACCGCGGCGGAGCTCGCCTCGGAGCTCGGCCTCGCCGCGCCCGAGGGTGGCTGGGAGCGAGCTATCCAGCTCGACGGCCCGGCCGACCTCACCGTCTACCTCGCCAAGGTCGCGGTCACCTACCCGTTCTTCCGATCGCCGGGCGCGGCCCGGCGCATCGCGCGCGAGGCCGTGCTCGACGGCGCGGCCGAGGGTCTCGACTACCTCGAGCTGCGGTTCGGCCCCGCCACCCATGCCGACGACGAGGCGGGCCTCGACGAGGTCATCTCCGCGGTGGCCGAGGGGATGCGAGAAGCCTCGGCCGAGACGGGGATGCCGAGCGGCGCCGTCGTCGCGGCGCTCAGGCACCACGACCGCGAGGCCAACCTCGCCGTCGCGCGCGCCGCGGCCCGCGCCGCCGGCGACGGGGTCGTGGGGTTCGACCTCGCGGGCGACGAGCTGCTCTTCCCCGACCTCCGCGCCCACGTCGAGGCGTTCCAGCTCGCGCGCGCGGCGGGCCTCGGAATCACGTGCCACGCCGCCGAGGCCGCCCCCGGCCCAGCGGCGCGGGAGGCGGCGGAGCTCCTCGGGGCGACCCGCATCGGCCATGGCGCCCACATCGTCGAGGATGCCGACACCCTCGCCTGGGCCGCCGACTCCGGCATCGTGGTCGAGATCTGCCCGACCTCGAACTGGTACACGGGAGCCATCCCCTCCGTCGACAGGCACCCCGCGCCGGCCTTCCGCGACGCGGGGGTGCGCCTCGTGCTGGGCGACGACAACCCCCTGCAGACCCGCGCCGGGATGCCCCGCGAGCGCGAACTCCTCGCGTCCGTGCTCGGGTTCACCCCCTCCGACCTCGCCGCGCTCGACCGCGTGAGCGTGGACGCCGCCTTCGTCGAGCCCGCCGTGCGGCGCCAGCTCGCGACCCGCCTCACCTAGCAACCACCAAGAGAACACGGAGACAGCAATGCAACGAAGCACCACGGTCACCTCCCTGATCGCGATGGGCGCGCTCGCCGCGCTCGTCCTGTCCGGCTGCGGGGCCGCGCCCGACCCGGGCGAGACGTCCGGAGAGGCCGCGAGCACCTTCATCCCCTGTGCGGTGTCCGACCTCACGGGCTTCGACGACAACGACTTCAACGAGCTCACCTACGACGGGCTCAAGGAGGCCGCATCCACGCTCGGCGTCGAGCCGAAGGCCGCGGAGTCCGCATCTGAGGACCAGTACGCGGGCAACATCGACGCGCTCGTCGCGGAGGGCTGCAACCTCGTCGTGACGGTGGGCTTCGCCCTCGCGACCGCGACCCGCGACGCCGCGAAGCTCAACACCGACGTGGACTTCGCGCTCATCGACAGCGCCGTCACGAACGACGACTTCAGCCCGCTCGTGCTCGACAACGTCAAGCCCGTGCTCTTCGACACGGCGCAGGCCGCGGTGCTCGCGGGCTACCTCGCGGCGGGCGCGTCGAAGACCGGTGTCGTCGGAACCTACGGCGGCATGCCCTTCCCGTCGGTCACGGTGTTCATGGACGGCTTCGCCGACGGCGTCGCCCACTACAACGAGGTGCACGGCACGTCGGTGCAGGTCGTGGGCTGGGACAAGGCCGCGCAGAACGGCCTCTTCGTCGGCAGCTTCGACGACCAGAACCAGGCCAAGACGATCACGTCCGGCCTGCTCGACCAGAACGTCGACGTCATCATGCCGGTCGCAGGAACCCTCTTCAAGGCGTCCATCGAGGCCATGAAGGATCGTGACAGCCAGGGCGCGATCATCGGCGTCAACTCCGACGCGTTCGTGAGCGCCCCCGAGTACAAGGAGTACTACCTGACCTCGGTGCTCAAGAACCTCACGACCGCGACGAGGGAGGTCACTCTCGCGGCCGGCGCCGGCACGTTCGACAACAGCGCGTACATCGGCACGCTCGAGAACGACGGGGTGGGCATCGCGCCCGCCCACGAGTGGGAGTCGAAGCTCGATCCGGCACTGCTCGCCGAGGTCGACCAGCTCAAGGCCGACATCATCTCGGGCGCGTTCGTCGTCGACTCGCCCTCGTCGCCGAAGAACTGATGGCACGCGGGGGAGGGCGGGCCTCCCGTTCTCCCCTGCGCCCCGACATCGCGGCGTTCGCCCGGCTGACGGGATGGGGCTACTTCCCCGTCGCGTTCGTCGGGCGGCTGCCGTTCGCGATGATGGTCGTGGGAGTGCTCACGGTGGTCGCGACGACGCGCGGCTCCGTGGCCGACGCCGGCGTCGCCGCGGCCCTCGCCGGTGTCGGGACCGCGATCTGCGGCCCGCTCGCCGGGGCGCTCGCCGACCGGCACGGACAGCGCGTCGTGCTGCTCGGCGCGAGCGCTGCCAGCATCCTCGCCGCCGCGGGCCTCCTCGCCCTGCTCTCGGCCGACGCGTCCATCGCCGCGGTGTGCGCGACGACCTTCGTGCTCGGGGGAGCGACCCCGCAGGTCGCGCCGTTCTCGCGGTCGCGCCTCGCGGGGTTCGCCACGCGCGCTCGGTCGCCCGAGCGCCGGTCGCGGGCGACATCGCTCGTCATGAGCTACGAGTCGGTGGTCGACGAGGCGTCGTTCGTCATCGGTCCGGTGCTGGTGGGGCTGCTCACCACGCTCATCGCGCCGTGGGCGCCGCTCGTCATCGCGAGCGCCATCTCCGCTGTCGTCGTGACGGCGTTCGCCCTGCATCCCTCTGCTCTCGCCGCGAGCCGCCCGCACTCTCCTCCGCCTGCCGGTCGCCCTTTCACCGCCCGGGTGGTGGTGCTCGCGGCGGCCATGCTCCTCGTGGGCGGCATGTTCGGCTCCGTGATCACCGCCCTCACGGGCTTCATGGACGAGCGGGGCCAGACGGGTCAGGCGGGCGTCGTGTACGGCGCGATGAGCGTCGGGGCGATCGCCGTGGCCGTCGGGGTTGCCGCGCTACCCGCGCGGTTCACCCTCATGGCGCGCTGGGCGGCGTTCGGCGCTGTCGCGATCGCCGGGTCGGTGGTGCTCGCGGCGGCGTCGACCGTGCCGGGGGCCGTCGTCGGGCTCTTCCTCTCGGGGGCGGGGGTGGGCGCCGTTCTCGTCGCGCTCTTCTCCCTCGGCGAGCGGGCGGCGCCCGCTGGCCGCACGACGACAGTGCTCACGACCCTGCAGAGCACGCTCGTCCTCGGGCAGGCCGCGGCGACCGCCGGGTGCGGGATGCTCGTGCAGGCGTCGGGTGCCGGTGCCGGGTACGCCGTGACCGTGGGCCTCGCGGTCATCCTCACGGCGCTCGCGCTCGCGGTGGGAGCGGTCAGCCGCGCCCGAGCGTGACGGCGAGGTGCCCGAACGCGGGGGGCAGGGCGCACTTGGAGACGTAGGACGGCACGCCGCCGAGCTCAGCGGACTGCGTGAGCATGAGCAGGGGATCGCCCGCCTTGATGCCGAGGTGGCCGGCGCGCGTGGGTCCGGCCACGGTTGCGGCGATGCGGCACTCGCCCGCCGTGAAGGGCTGCCCGCCGAGCCTGCCGAACGCCGCGAGGAGCGTGGAGGGCTCGTCCGCGGCCGCGAGCAGACCTTCGCCGACGCGCGCATCGAGGGCGGTCAGTCGTGCCTCGTCCGGCACATACTCCTGCACGAGGGCGAGCGCCTGCCCGTCGCGCGACACGACGCACTCGCGGAACCAGAACTGCGCACCGACACCCGCGCCGAGGTAGTCGGACACGAAGTCGGTGGTCTCCTGGAGCGTGAACTCGATGCGTTCGACGGTCAGCTCGGCGCCGGGCTCCGCGAGCAGCGCCTCGAGAGGCTGGAAGCCCGCGGGCCCCTCGTGGGGCAGCGCGTCGGAGACGAACCGCCCGACGCCGCGCTTGGTCACGATGAGGCCGTCCTCCTCGAGCAGCATGAGCGCCTCGCGCACGACCGTGCGGCTCACGCCGAGCGCGACACCCAGCTCGGTCTCGCGCGGCAGGAGCGCACCGCCCGGCAGGGTGCCCGAGCGGATGCCCTGCGAGATGCGCGAGTAGACGGCGACGCGCAGAGGCTGCCCCGGCGACGTCAGGAGCGGCTCGCCGAGGTAGCGCGCCGCTTCCGTCGAGGTCATGCCCAGAGCTTAGTTGCGCGCCGCCGCCGTCACACCGCCGCCACGATCGCCTTCGCCGTGCGGTCGAGGAACAGCACGATCTCGTCGGACGAGAGCTCGGAGTGCAGGGCTCCGTCGACGAGGGTCTGCTCGGCGAAGGCTATCCACGAGCGCACGGCGATGCGCAGCGTCTCGCCGTCGGGCGTTCCGAGCTCGAGGAACGCGGCGACGAGCCATCCCGCCTGCACGGCGCGCGTCTCGTCGATGAGCTCACGCACCTCCGGGGCCCCGCTCGCGGCGCCGCGCACGAGGGAGTAGAACGTGAGCCGGTGCTCGCGCACGAACCGCACGAGGCGCGTGAGGGTGTCGTGCAGGCGGTCGAGCGGCTCGAGCGACTCGTCCGGCTGGGTGGCGTGCAGCAGGCTGTCGCACGCGGCGCGCACGACCTCGCTGTGCATGCCGTCCTTGGTGTCGAAGTAGTGCGCGACGAGGCCGCGCGAGACCCCGGCCGAGCGCGCGAGGCTCTCGAGCGTGAGGTCTTCGAGGGGCCCGGATGCGAGTGCGCCGACGCCGAGCGCGATGAGCTGGGCACGACGGTCGTCGGGGCTCAGCCTGGTGCGCCGCGTCGCTGCCATGCGACCACCTAAGCACGCGGAAAAAAGTTCTCCAAACGGCGTCATAGGGCCGTGCAAACGCAGTCTCCCTTATTGGGACCGTTGTCAATAACGGTCATACCCGCACCAACTAGGAGGTTCGACGATGAAAATCCAGAAGATCACGAGCACCCATGCCGGGCGCATCGTCTTGGCGGCTGTGCCCGTCGCGCTCGTGTCGACAGCTCTCCTCGGGGGTGTTGCGCAGGGCGCTGTCCCCGTGTCGTTCGCCATCTCCGGCAGCCAGTTCCAGATCAGCGCGACCCAGCTCGAGGGCACGGGCTTCTCGCAGTACGCGGGCGTCGCCAACGACACCGCGGGCAACCCGCACCAGGTCGCGATCGCCAACATCGCCTCCGCGAGCCTCTCCGACCTGTGCCAGTCGGTGGTCACCGACACCCCCATGGGCCCCGTCGGGCTCATGATCACCGCGGGCGGCGGCGGCAGCCCCGCCACGGCCTCCGACCTGCAGATCGGCATGACCGACCTCAAGGGCGACTCGACGTTCGGCAACATCCGCATCGGCGTCGACGCCTCGACCGTGAACACCGCGGCCAAGGGCGAGGCCGGCACGTTCGCGCAGGACTCCGACACCATCTCGATCAGCGGCCTGCAGCAGACCGCCTGGAGCACGCAGGCCTCGGTCTTCACGCTCACGGGCATGCACGTCGAGCTGACCGACGGCACCAAGACCTGCTTCTGAGGGGTGCTGACATGAACACGATCACGACTGTGCTGAAGGATGCCCGTGCGAACGCCTCGGCCTTCGCCGCGGGCGTCCGCGAATCGGGCTTCGGCTCGTGGGCGCGCCAGCGTCCGTTCGTGGGTGGACTGCTCGCCGTGCTCGCCGGGGTGGAGATGTTCTTCTCCGGGCAGCTCGACATCGGCAACATCCACGTGCAGCTGGGCATCGAGGGGTTCCAGGCGACGGTCATCCCCGTGGGCATGGTGCTGCTGGGCATCCTCTCGGTGCTCATGCCCGCGCACCGCATCTTCTACGGCGTGCTGACGCTCGTGCTCGCGGTGTACTCGATCGTCGGCGTCAACCTCGGCGGCTTCTTCGTCGGCATGCTGCTGGGCGCGGTCGGGGGCATCCTCACCGTCGCCTGGATGCCGAAGAAGGAGGAGGCCGTCGACGAGGAGCCGACACCGACCCCCCGGAAGCGCGCACTCCCTTTAGCGCCGAGCCGGTCGTAGAGACCGGCGCAGCCAAGAAGAAGCGGGCGAGGGCGTCCGTCGCCTCGGTCGCGGTGCTCAGCCTCGGCCTGAGCGTCGTGGGCGCCACGAGCGCGCAGGCCGCGGAGTCGCTGTGCATCCCGCTGCTCATGACGTGCAGCCCGGATGACCCGTCGACGCCGCTCACCGACGTGGGCGACACCGTGGGCGGGCTCATCGGGCTCGGGGATGACACGAGCCCGGGCCTCGGCGCGCCGCTCGTGGAGCCCGTGGCCGACCCCGCCGCACCCGTCATGACGCTCCCGGCGGCCCAGCTGGGCGGATCGTCGCTCGCCATCAACGGCCTGAAGTCGCTCTCGCTCGTGACCGTGCCGCTCGCCGACGGGTCGCGGGCGACCGTGTTCAAGATCGAGGCCGACCAGTTCGTGATCGACGACTTCGTGCTCGACGTGCGCAACTCGACGAGCCCGTCGCTCGTGTCGACCTCGACGCAGATGCGCCTCACGGGCAACGCCGTCGTGTACGTCGACTCGGTCACGGCGACGACGCTCGGCGGGCTGGGCATCAGCCTGCTCGCGCCGACACCGCCCCCGGGCGACGAGCTGCCCTCGCAGCTGCTGGGTGTGCACCTCGGCCTCGTGGGATGCACGGCGAACCTCATCGAGTTCGACGACTCGCACCAGCACCTGTACGAGTAGCCGCGGCTCGCGGGGACCGGGACACTAGGCTCGCCTGGTGCTCTCGGTCCTCCGCACGCGCGGCGTGCCCTACCTGCTGTCCACCTCGCTCGTCGGGCGGCTGCCGGCCTCGATGAGCGCGCTCGCGCTCGTGCGGCTCGTCGTCGACCAGCAGGGCACGTACGTGCTCGCGTCGGTGCTCACCGCCGCGTACGTCATCGCCGGGACGGTCGGCCAGCCCGTGCTCGCGCGCATCATCGACCGCACGGGCCGCCGCCGCCCGGTGCTCCTCGCCGCCGCCGTCGTCTCGACTGTCGCGTTCGCGGCGACCGCGCTCACCGCCGTCGCGCTGCCCGTCGTGGGGGTCGCGGCCGTCGTCGTCGCGGGCTTCGCGACACCGCCCATCGAGCCCACGCTGCGCAGCCTGTGGTCCGGGCTCGTGGGCGACGGCCCGCGCCTCACCTCCGCGTACGCGCTCGACGCGGCGGTGCAGGAGGTCGGGTACATCATCGGGCCGCTCATCACGGCCCTGGGCATCCTGCTGCTCGGCGCGCAGGGCAACGTGCTGCTCATGGCCGCCATCGGCATCGTCGGCACCGTGCTGTTCACGCTGCACCCGCGGCTCGCGCCCTCGACGGCGCACCTCGAGCGGCAGCACTCGGGCACGCCGCTCGCGTCGCCGCGGTTCCTGCGCCTGCTCGTCTCCGTCATCGGCACCGCGGCGCCCGTGGGCGCCCTCACCATCACGGCGACGGCGTTCGCCTCGGCCGTCGGGGTGCCGGAGCTGAGCGCGTGGGCGATCGCCCTCAACGCCACGGGCGCGCTCACGGGAGCGCTGCTGTTCGCGCGGTTCCCGCCGCGCGCGGCGGCCGCGACGCTCATCCGCCCGCTCGGCGGCCTGCTCAGCGCCGTCTACCTGCTCACGGCGCTCACCGCTCTGCCCGTCGGAGTGTGGCTCGTCGGCGCGTTCCTCACCGGGGTGCTCCTGCCGCCCTACCTCACGCAGGTGTTCACGCAGACACCGCGCACGGTGCGTGCCGCGCACCAGGTCGAGGCGAACGCGTGGGTGATCAGCTCGTTCGCCGTGGGCATCGCCATCGGCACCCTGCTCGCGGGCGCGCTCGTGGAGAACCTCGCGGCGGGCATCCTCGTCGCCGTGCTCTCGACGAGCGCGCTCGGCATCGCCGCCGCGCTGCAGGCCGTGCCGCGAGCGCTAGAGCACCGCGGCGACGGCGACGAGCACGAGGGCGACGACGGCGGCGCTTGAGCGCACGACGTCGATGCGCGCCCAGCGCACGACGAGGCCGCGCCAGTTCGCGGGAGGCGCGTCGGGGTCCCATGCGATCACGGCCGAGTTGATGATCACCGTGCCGCCGAACGTCGCACCCGCCCACACGACGAGCGCGACGACCGCGGCGAGCCGGAGCCCGTCGGGACCGCCCACGACGAGGTCGGCGATGGTCGCCGCGAGGCCCGCGAAGTAGATGACCGGCACGAGCACGCGCAGGGTGCGGATGAGGGCCTGCCGGGCCCGCAGCTGGGTGGCGTCGTCGAGGGCCACGAGCGCGGGGTGCACCGCCCACCGCACGGCGACCTCCTCGCCCGCGAGCAGGCCGACGACCACGACGCTGAGGATCGTGAGGATGTCCATGCCGATCATGCTCGCAGCCGCCCGGAGGCCGCGCGTACTCCGGCCGGCGTAGCACGTGTGGTCGTCGCGGAGTGAAATCACAGGGAACGCCCAAGGTTGTCGCCTACGGTCGTCCACGGCCTCTCGAGCCCCTACCTCTTATGAAACTCATGCCACGTTCTCCGCGCCGCCGCCTCGAATCAGCGAAGCCGCCGCGCCAGCTCATGATCCATGCCGCCCTGCAGCAGGGCGGCCGCCTCGTCGACTCCGCACGCCGCTCCCCGCGCCGCGCACTCGTCGCGGGTGTCGGCACGGCGCTCGTCGCCCTCACCGTGGTCGGCTTCATCGCCGTGCCCAAGGGGCCCACGAACGCCGAGGTCGTCGCCGACTACATCGAGGCGAACGCGCAGTCGCTCACGGTCTCGCCCCTCGCCGCGGCCCCCACGATCGCGCCGCGGGACGCCTACTCGGCGACCCCGGGCATCGACAGCCTCAAGGCGAGCGGCACGAACTACGACTTCGCCAAGCTCGTCATGCTCTACGCGGGCTGGCCGCAGAGCGAGAACAACATCACGGTCTTCACGCGGTGGATGCGCCAGGAGAACGGCGTCGACGACTGGTGGAACCGCAACAACCCCCTCAACAACGGCTGGGGCTCGGGTGGCGGCGGCGGCACGGGCACCTACGACTCGCTCGACATCGCGGCGCAGAACGCCGCGGAGGCGCTCCTGCAGAACGGCGGCTACGCCGAGATCGCCGCGGCGTTCGCCTCGTCGGCGGAGCCCTCCGTCACCGAGAACGCCATCTGGAACTCCCCGTGGGCCTCGGGCCACTACGCCTACGGCGGCCACTGGTCGTACACCGAGGTGCCCGTCGTGAAGTCGCCCGACGGCACGTGGTGAGGCTTACAGCGCAGTCCTAGCGCGGGGTGCCAGAATGTCCGTGTCGAGAGGACCGGACGATGTCCGAGCTACCCGTGTACCGCACCCGCAAAGACCAGTGGGGCAACATCGTCGCGCTCGGCGGAGACTTCGGCGTGATCTCCCATCCGGACGCCATCCTGAGCATCCAGCGCGGCATCGACCTGTACTACGTGCCGCTCGACGGCGGCTCGGGCTCGGTCGTCGAGGTCGCCACGGGGGCGCTCGGACCCTACCTGCGCACCAACTGGGACGGCACGGGGCGCAACAACCTCGCCGACCTACCCGACTGCTGATGGGCCGTCAAGGGCGTGCGGAGTCGCCCGCGCATCCGTAGCGTCGGAGCCATGATGCACATCAGGTATGCCGAGCAGTCCCTGCTCCTCGGGGACGAGGTGGTCGACCTCATGATGGAGTACGCCGTGCTCCTCGCCCAGCACGGCTCGGCCGACCGCGTGCAGGTGGCGGCGATCGGCAGCGACGGCGAGCCCGTGACGGCGACCCTCCTCCTCGGCCCCGCGACGATCATGGTGGCCGAGACCGCGCGCGCGACGTTCGACGAGCCCGACAACGGCCCCGCCGTCGAGAGCCTCACGGGCAAGATCGACTACCTCAAGAACCCTCCGTTCGCGCACGGGCTCGACGAGCCCGGGATCATCGGCATCGACGGGCTCTGACGTGGGGTCGCTCATCTACGGGCATCCCGAGATCGACATCAAGCTCGAGGATCGCGTGCTCGCCCACCTGCAGGTCGTGTTCTCGGAGAAGCTCGGCCGCAACGAGGGCTTCCACTTCAGCTGGGCCGACCACGACTCCGGCCGCAACGTCGTGTGGGTGCATCCCGCGATGCCGCTGTACTTCCGCTACGCGGGCAGCCGCGTGCCCTCGCTCAACCCCGCGTGGATCGGCGACATGCAGCGCGACATCAACAGCGGGGTGGGCCTGATCCTGCGATCCGAACCGCACGGAGGCAGCTGATGGGCACCCTCATCTACGGCTCCGGCACGCTCAAGGTCGAGTTCGACGACCGCGTGCTCGCGCACATCCAGGCCGTCGTCGGCGTCAAGCTGCGCCGCAACGAGCGGTTCTTCTTCAGCTGGTTCGACACGCAGGCGGTCGGCGACGGCCGCAGCGCGGTGTGGATCGCGCCCGAGATCCCCGTCGCGTTCCGCTACTCGACGCTCTCGCAGCACCGGCTGAACCGGCCCTGGGTGGAGGCGATGATCATGGCCGCGAGCAGCCCGGGCGGGCTCGTGCTCACCCACGAGCCCGACACGGGCGAGCCCGCGACGTCGGACGACAACAGCGTCAAGCGCCACGAGCGCGACTAGGCCTTCTTCGCGACCCGCCCCGGCAGCCAGAAGCGCTCGCCCGTGATGAACGCGAGCGACGGCACGATGACCGTGCGCACGAGCAGGGTGTCGAGCAGCACGCCGATGCACACGATGATGCCGATCTGCGTGAGCGTGATGAGCGGCAGCACCCCGAGCACGGCGAAGACGGCGGCGAGCAGGATGCCCGCGCTCGTGATCACGCCACCGGTCGACGACAGCGCCCGCACCATGCCCGTGCGGGTGCCGTGGGCCACGGACTCCTCGCGCGCGCGCGTGACGAGGAAGATGTTGTAGTCGACGCCGAGGGCCACGAGGAACAGGAAGCTGAACAGCACGACGTTCGTGTCGATGGCGGGGAAGCCGAGCACCGACTCGAACAGCAGCCAGCTCGCGCCGAGGCTCGCGAAGAAGCTCGCGACGACCGTGAGGAGCAGCAGCACGGGCGCGACGAGCGCGCGCAGCAGGAGCACGAGCACGAGGAAGACGAGCCCCAGGATGAGCGGGATCACGAGGTCCTGGTCGTGGGTCTGCGCGGCGTCGACGTCGAGGGACTGCGCGTCGAGTCCGCCCACGAGGGCGTCGGTGCTCTCACGCATGGCGGTCACGATCGCGAACGACTCCGGGGTCTCGGCGGCGGCGTCGAGCGTCACGTTGAGCTGCGTGATCTCGTCGTTCGACTCGCCCGGCTGCACCGACACGACGCCGTCGACATCCTCGAGCTCGCGCGTCACCGCGTCGACGTCGGCGTTCTTCGCGATGACGACGGCGGGGGAGCCGCTGCCCGCCGAGAACGCCTCGGCGAGGATGTCCTGGCCGCGCACGGCCTCGGGCACCGACGTGAACCGCTCGCTCTGCGAGAGGCCGATCTTGATGTGGGGCACGCCCGCCGCGGCGAGTCCGCCGAGCAGCAGCACGCCCACGAGCACGACGACGACGGGCCGCTTGGCCACGAGCAGGCCGAGCCTGTGCCACACGCCCTTCTCCGCGCTCCCCTCGGTGCCGAAGCGCGGCACGTACGGCCAGAAGAGCCGGCGCCCGAAGAGCACGAGCGCGGCCGGCAGCACGAAGAGCGCGAAGAGCATGGCGATGACGATGCCCGTCGCGCACGCGATGCCGAGGGCGCGGTTGCCCTCGAGGGTCGCGAACAGGAGCGTGAGCAGCGAGAGCACGACCGTGCTGCCGCTCGCGATGATCGCGGGCCCCGCGCCGCGCAGCGCGGTGGCCATCGCCTCGCGGCGATCCTCGTGGGTGCGCAGCTCGTCGCGGTACCGGGCGATGAGCAGCAGGGCGTAGTTCGTGCCGGCGCCGAAGACGAGCACCGACAGGATGCCCGTGACCGACGCGTCGAGCACGATGCCCGCCGCCGCGGCGATGCGCGTGGCGACGATGCTCGCGAGGCCGTCGGCGAGGCCCACGACCGTGAGCGGGACGAGCCACAGCCACGGGCTGCGGTACGTGACGAGCAGGAGGACCGCGACGACGATGACCGTCACGAGCAGGAGCGTGAAGTCGGCGCCCTTGAACACGGCGGCCACGTCGACGGCGAAGCCCTCGGGGCCGGTCAGGAGCGCGGTCATCCCGCTGGGCAGGCCGTCGTTGGCGATCTGGCGCAGCTCGGCCGCGCGGTCAGCCTGCTCGCCCACGTCGCTGAGCGTGTCGAGCGGCACGACCACGAGCGCGGCGGTCTTGTCGTCGGAGACGGTGGGCGGCGGCACGAAGCCCGTCGAGAGGTCGACGAGGCGGGATGCCGCGTCCGCGACGGCGGCGACGTCCTCGGCGTCGAGGGTGCCGCCGGCACGGCTGAAGACGAGCAGGGCGGATGTGCCGTCGGTGCCGGGGAGGGTCTCCTGCAGGGCGGCGACCTGCGCGGACTCCGCGGATGCGGGCAGCCCCACGCCGGGCGAGCTCTCGCCCTTCGCGCCCGAGCCGAGCGCGAACAGCGCCCCGGCGGCGAGCGCCGCGAGCACGAGCACGATCCACGAGGTGCGGCGGGCGGTGATGAAGGTCGTGAGTGTGCGCATGGTCCTTTTATTTCACTTGGTGAACTATTAAGCCAACGAACAAGCTAGCGATAAACTCGTCTGCGTGCAAAGCCCCGCCCGTCAGCCCACCTACGCGCTGCAGCAGATCGTGCAGCTCAGCCGTGCGTTCGAGGCCCACCTCGGCGAGCAGCTCACCGTCAACGCGACCGATCTCGCCGCGATGGAGCACCTCATCACGAGCGGACCCCTCGGGCCCGGCGAGCTCGCACGGCGGCTCGGGATCACTCCGCCCGCCGTCACCGCGGTCGTCGACCGGCTCGAGGAGCTCGGGCATGCCACCCGGGGGCCCAACCCCGCAGACCGGCGGGGGGTCGTCGTGACGCCGGCGCCCGCATCCTCGCGCAAGGCGCTCTCGCTCATCCTGCCCATGGTGGGCGACATCGATGCGGCGCTCGACGGCTTCGACGAGGAGCAGCAGGCCGTCATCGCCGAGTACCTCGACCGCGTCGTCGCCGCCCTGCGCCCACACACCACGAGCGTTCACTCCGGGACTAACCCGCCCGCGACCTCCTAGCCAGAGTTGTCGCATGAGCGAACCCACCTCCCGACGCCGTCTCGGCGTACCCGCAGTCACCTTCATGATCGTCGCGGCCTCGGCGCCGCTCACCGTGCTCGCCGGAGGCGTCACGACCACGTTCGCCGTCACCGGGGTGCTCGGCGTGCCGCTCTCGTTCCTCATCCTCGGCGCGGCGCTCGCCCTGTTCGCGGTCGGCTACGCCGCCATGAGCCGGTTCATCGTCAACGCCGGGGCGTTCTACTCCTACATCTCGCAGGGACTCGGCCGGCCCGTGGGTGTGGGGGCGTCGCTCGTCGCGCTCGTCGCCTACAACGCCATGCAGGTCGGCATCTACGGCATGTTCGGGTACACGGTCTCCGACCTGCTGAGCACGCGCCTGGGTGTCGACATCCCGTGGTGGATCCCCGTGCTCGTGTGCGTCGCGATCGTCGCGGTGCTCGGCATGAACCGCGTCGACCTCTCCGCGAAGGTGCTGGGAGTGCTCGTGGGCCTCGAGTTCCTCGTCGTCATCATCTACGACATCGCGTCGTTCGCGGTCGCGCCCGAGGGCGCCAACGCCGTGGCCCTCGCGCCGTCGAGCCTCTTCACGACCGGCATCGGCGCCGTGTTCGCGTTCGGCATCGCGGCCTTCATGGGCTTCGAGTCGGCGGCGATCTACAGCGAGGAGTCGAAGGACCCCAAGCGCACAGTGGCGCGCGCCACCTACACGGCGGTCGCGATCATCGCCCTGTTCTACGCGATCTCGTCGCTCGCCATGACGATCGGCGTCGGACCGAGCCAGACCATCGACACCTCGCGCGAGCTCGGCCCGTCGCTCATCTTCCAGTTCCTGTCGGGCAACCTCGGCGTGGTCGTCAGCGACATCGCCCAGCTGCTCTTCGTCACGAGCCTCTTCGCGTCGCTCGTGAGCTTCCACAACGCCGTCGCGCGCTACTTCTTCTCGCTCGGGCGCGAGGGCGTGCTGCCGTCCGGCCTCGCGAGGATCGGCGCGCGCAGCGGCGCACCGTGGGCGGGCTCGCTCGCGCAGACGGTCATCGCCGTGGTCGTCATCATCGCGTTCGCGATCGGCGGCGCGACGTGGGTGCCGCCCGAGGGACTGCCGGCAGCGCTGTTCCCCGTGCTCACCCTGTTCACGTGGCTCACCAACGCCGGCGCCATGGGGCTCGTGCTGCTCATGGCGGTCATCTCGATCGCGGTCATCGGCTTCTTCCGCGGGGATGCCCGCGGCGTCGGCGCCTGGCAGCGGCTCGTGGCCCCCGTGGTCTCGTTCCTGGCCCTCGGCACCGTCTTCGTGCTCATCATCGCCAACTTCACGGTGCTGCTCGGGCAGGCGGAGCCCGATGCGACGACCTACGTGCTGCCCGCCATCATCCTCGTGCCCGCCCTGATCGGCATCGCGTGGGGCCTCTGGCTGCGCGCCAGGCGTCCCACGGTCTACGCGCAGGTCGGCCACGGCGTCGAGGAGGAGCCCGTGCGCCTGGGCGAGTAGCCGCCCGCCCGCCGAGCCGCCGGTCGGCGCCCGCCACGGATCCGTGGGGCGCCGGCCGGCGGCTCCGTTGTGCGTTTAGCCCCGCTGCTCGTGGTAGTCCGCCCCGCCGCGCGCGGGAGCCCCTCCCGTGCCCCGTGAAACGGTCCAAAGGCCAGCTATGACGCGCGCGCGGCGGCCCGCGGTAAAAAGTGCCCATTGGACCGTTTCACGGGGTGGGTGGTGGGGCGGCGAGGGCGGGCCCCGGGCGGACGTGGAGCGCAGCAGCGGGTCCCGCGGCCCCGGCTCGGATGCCGGGCCGCGCGGTGCCCCGTGCCGAATGAATCGGTCCAACGGCCAGTTATGACGCGCGCGCGGCCGCCCTCGGTAATAAGTGCCCGTTGGACCGTTTCACGGGGCGCGGGGTGAGACCGGCAGAGTAGGGCCGGCCGCGCGCTACGGCGCGATCGACAGGAAGATGAAGGCGCTGAACAGCACGAGGTGCACGCCGCCCTGGAGGCGGGTCGCGCGGCCGGGTGCGACGGTGAGCACGCTCACGACGACCGTGAGCAGCAGGAGCACGATCTGGGTGGAGCCGAGGCCGAGCACGAGCGGTCCCGTGAGGAATATCGACGCGAGGGCGATCGCCGGGATGGTGAGGCCGATGCTCGCCATCGCCGAGCCGAGGGCCAGGTTGAGCGACACCTGGATGCGGTTGTTGCGGGCCGCGCGCACCGCGGCGATGCTCTCCGGCAGCAGCACGAGCAGGGCGATGATGACGCCGACGAACGACGGCGGGAATCCGATCGCCTTGACGCCGGCCTCGATGGAGGGCGACTCGACCTTCGCGAGGCCGACGACCGCGACGAGGGCGACGATGAGCAGTACGAGGCTGATGAGGGCGGCGCGCTTCGTGGGGGCCTCGGCGTGCTCGTCCGGCTGCACGGGCTTGCCGCTCTTGGTCACAGGCAGGAAGAAGTCTCGGTGCACGCGCGTCTGCGTCGCGACGAACATGCCGTACAGCGCGAGGGAGGCGAGCGCGACGAAGGCGAGCTGGCTGGGGGAGAACTGCTGGTCGGGGGCCGAGGTGAAGGTGGGGAGCACGAGCGTGAGCACGGCGAGGGCGGTCACGGTCGCGAGGAGGGCGCCCGAGCCCTCGGGGTTGAAGTTCACGAGCCGGTGGCGCAGCGCCCCGACGAGCAGCGAGATGCCCACGATGCCGTTCATCGTGATCATGACCGCGGCGAACACGGTGTCGCGCGCGAGGGTCGCCGCCTCCTCGCCCCCCGAGATCACGAGGGTGACGATGAGGGCCACCTCGATGACCGTCACGGCGACGGCGAGGATGAGCGATCCGAACGGCTCGCCGACCTTGTGGGCGATGACCTCCGCATGATGCACGGCCGCGAGCACGGTTCCGCCGAGCACGACGGCCACGACGATGACCGCGACGAGCGGGATCTCCTTGATGTTCCAGGTGATCGCGAGCACGACGACCGCGATCACGGGCACAATGGCGCTCACGTTCTTGGTCAGGAAGCGCAGCGCAGTCATCCGTACCATTCTCTCATGACGACAATCACGAGTGTGGGGAACAAGCCCGGGCGGGCGTGGGGAATCCTCTCCCTCGTCGTCGTGGCCCTGCCGCTGCCCTTCCTGTTCGCCCTCAACATCCTGTCGCTCGTCGTGCGGTCGCAGATCGTCGCGCCCGGCCAGGTGACCGTCGAGTCGTCGTTCTACGGCCTCATCGCTTTCGCGGGGGTGTTCTTCTTCCCCGTGCTGTTCGTCGGCGCGACGGTGCTCGCGGTCACCGCCGTGCGGCGTCCGAACCGGGCGGGGCGGCTCATGGGCTGGGTGACCATCGCGGTCGTCATCCTCGCGATCCCCGCCAGCTGGTTCGGGTACCTCGCGTGGATCGTCCGGTAGCGTGAGGGCATGAGCGACGACGCCCGCTTCGACCCCCGTTTCGACCCCGCGTTCCAGCCGGGCTACGAGGGGCCGCTCACGCCCACGCGGCCCGCGCGCTCGAAGGCGGCCGCGGCGCCGCAGGCGCTCCCCGTGGTCGAGCGCGCCGCGACCGAGACGGTGGTCGTCGACGAGACGGCCGTGCACGAGGATGCCGACGAGCGCCCCCCGCGCCGCCTGAACCCGTTCCTCGTGGCCCTCGGCGCGTCCGCCGTGATCCTCCTGGGCGTCGGCCTCTACCTCGTGTCGAGGCTGCGGGACCTGTTCGCCGACACCCAGTCGACGTCGTCGTTCGACTACGTGACCCTGCAGGTGCTCATGTTCGCCGCCCCGCTGCTGCTCGTGCTCGGGCTCGCCACGGGCATCGGCGTGCTCTTCCTGTTCGCCGTGCGCTGGGACCGCAGCCGCAGCTAGCGGCCCCCGGCCGCGCTACTTCTGGCTCGGGTCGACGGGCTTGCCGTTGAGGATGACACCGGGCGACGGCTGGTTGGCCGCGGGCGGCACGGGCACGGCCGGTGCGGCGGGGGCCGCGGGCGCGACCGGGGTCGCCGGTGCGGCGGCCTCGGCCTCCTTCTGGGCCGACAGCCCCGTCTTGCTGCGCGGGTTGCGCAGGACGGCCGCGATGCCCACGGCACCGAGGCCCAGGCCGATGAGGATGGGCAGGGCGCTGTTCTCGAGGTTCACGGTGAACTGCGATCCCACGCTGCGGAAGAACGTGGAGGAGAAGAAGCCGTCGTGGCCCTTGTAGTTGGCCCACGTCGCGCCCACGATGCCCGCGAAGGTCCCGAGCACGACCGCGGTGCCGGCGACCGCGACGAACGGGCCCCAGCCCTTGCGCGAGAGGGGCGCACCCGCGCCGCGCGCGTAGAGGCCGGCGGCGATGGTGGGGACGACGATCGCGATGAGCCCCGAGATGATCGACGTGAAGCCCGCGAGGAGGGCGAACATCACGATCGAGGCGGGGATGGAGAGCAACGCGAAGGTCACTCCGCGGCCGACGTTCTCGGTGGTCGTGGTGGGGGAATCGGTCATGCTCTCCACCATACTCAGCGGCACTCGCCCCACAATCCGCCGAACCGCGCCGCGGCGCCCGACTCGGCGCGCACGACCGGGTTCCACAGGGTCTCGTTGGGCGGCATCTCCCGCGCGCGCACGAACCCGTCGACCGCGAGCAGGTAGTTCACGTAGCGGCCGTCGGGCGCCCACACGTTGAACAGCCAGCGCCCCGCCTCATCCTGCGGCTCCCGGTCCACGGCGACCCACGCGATCGAGCCTGGCGGCAGCAGCTCCTCGAGCCTGGCCTGCGCCTCAGCTGCGTAGCACTCCGGCACGATGCCCGGGTTGGGCGCGTCGATGCTCAGCAGCCGCGCCGTGATCGTGCCGCGGTCGCGCACCTGAGCGCCCGGCAGCTGCGACGAGAGCATGAGCGAATCCCCGCTCAGCACCTGCAGCACGACCATCGGCTGGGCGCCCGCCGGCCGCGGGACCCCGGATGCCACGGCCTCCCGCTCGGGCCACAGCGACGCCCCCGTCCAGACGAGCGCGCCCACGACCGCGACGACGGCGATCGCGCCCCTCAGCGCTGGCAGCGCGGACACCAGTAGGTCACCCTCAGCTGGAGCGGGGAGTCGCCGAGCTCGCCGCGCCGCACGCGCGTGCCGCAGCGCAGGCAGCCGCGTCCGTCGCGCCCGTACACCCACGACGTATCGCCGCGGAGCCTGCCCGTGGTCGTGCGCTCCGGCCTGTCCTTGTTCGCCTCGATGAGCTTCTTGCCGAGCGCGACCATGCGCTCGAGGTCGTGCACCTCGCCCACGGGAGTCGTCGGCAGCACCCCGCGCAGGAAGCACAGCTCGCACCGGTAGACGTTGCCCAGGCCCGCGAGGTTGCGCTGGTCGAGCAGGGCGAGCCCGATCTCGCGGTCGGGATCGGAGCGGAGGTTGTCGAGCGCGGCCCCGGGGTCCCAGTCGGGTCCGAGGAGGTCGGGACCGAGGTAGCCCACCACGGAGTCCTCATCCTCCGTGCGCACCACCTCGAACAGCCCGAGCTCGAAGCCGACGGCCACGGCATCCTCGTTCGCGAGGATCGCGCGGGCCTTGAACTCGGGCCGCCGCCAGCGCTCGCCGGGGCGGTACACCTGCCACACGCCCTCCATCTTGAGGTGGCTGTGCAGTGTGTATTCCCCGACGCGCATAAGCAGGTGCTTGCCGCGGCTCAGCGTCTCGTGCACGGTCTCGCCCGTGAGGTCGACGGTCGCGAACTTCGGCACGCGGATGTCGCAGCGCGTGAGCACCGTGCCGTCGAACGCCCCCGCGAGCAGCTTCGCGGCGCGGTAGACGGTGTCGCCCTCGGGCATCAGGCGCGCAGCCTCAGGCCCTGCGGGGTCGGCGCGAAGCCCGCCTCGGCGAGCAGGATGCCCAGCGGGCTGCCCACGGAGAACTCCCCGTCGACGCGCTCGACGCGCAGCCGCCCGAGCCGCGCGCGCACCGTGGACGCGAGGGATGCCGCCGCCGCGCGCAGCACGTCGTCGCGGTCGGTGAACGTGAGCACCGACTTGCCGCCGCGCTCCACGAAGAGCACGAGGTCGCCGTCGACGAGCACGACGAGGGCGCCGGCCTTGCGGCCGGGGCGGTGGCCGCGCTTCTCGGTGCCGTTCGACGACGCGGCGTCGACCTCCGGCGCTGCAGGCCATGCGAGGGCAGCGCCATAGGGGTTGGCGGGGTCGATGGCCGCGAGCGTGAGGGCGTCGAGCGGCGCGACCGCGTCGGCATCCCTCGCGTAGCTGCGCAGCCTGTCGACGGTCGCGCTCGTGCCGAACTGGGCGGCGCCGAGCCCCTCGACGAAGTAGCCGCGGCGCGCGCGGCCTGTCTCCTCGAAGCCGCTCAGCACCTTGTAGGCGAGCGCGAACCCGCCGCGGATGCCCTCGCTCACGACCGCGCCGCGCGTGACGACGCCGTGCCGCTCGAGCAGCGACTCGGCCATGGCCTTCGCGCGCACCGTCGTGTCGCCCTCCGCGAGCGGGAGCAGCGACCAGCGCCCGCCGCCCGTGGGCGGGCCGGACGCCGCCACGCGCAGCGAGCTCGAGCGGCCCCGGTAGCTGCGCGCGCGTGGCGCGGCGGCGGGCCCGCCGAGGTAGGAGCGCAGCGGTGAGAGCGTGTCGTTCGTGATGAGGCCGGCCCACACGAGCTCCCACAGGGCGGCGTTGAGGGCCTTGTCGTCTGTACTCCCGACGGCCTGCCCGAGCTGGCGGAAGAAGTACGCGCCGCCGCCCGCCATGGCCTCGAGGATGTCGCGCTGAAGCGGTGTCGTCTCGTCGCCGCTCGGATCGGCGAGGGTGAGGCGCGCCGTGTCGGCGAGGTGGAAGCTCACCCAGCCGTCGCTGCCCGGCAGCACGCCGCCGCCCGACCAGATGACCTCGCCCGTGGTCGTGAGCTCGTCGAGCCAGGCGGGGGAGTAGTCGCGGATGCGCGCGGGGAGCACGAGCGTCTCCCACGCGCTCGCGGGCAGCGCGACCCCGGCGAGCTGGTCGATGACCTGCGCGACGCCGTCGACGCCGCGCAGCGTGCCGCCGACCGACTGCCACGCGGGAAGGAACCTGCCGAGCGCTGCCGGCTCGACGGGCTCGACCTCCTGGCGCAGGGCGGCGAGCGACCTGCTGCGCAGGCGGCGCAGGATCTCGACGGAGCACCACTCCGTGCCCGAGGCGCCGGGGCGGAACTCCCCGTCCACGACGCGGCGGTCGGCGGCGAGGCGGCGGAGGGTGTCGGAGACGACGGCGGTCCCGAGGCCGAAGCGCGCGGCCGCATCCTGCACGGTGAAGGGACCGTGCGTGCGGGCGTACCGGCTCACGAGGTCGCCCACGGGGTCGTCGACGGGCTCGATGAACGCCGCGGGCACGCCGATGGGCAGCGGCACGCCGAGGGCGTCGCGCAGGCGCGCCGCATCCTCGATGCCCGCCCACTGCGGCGTGCCCGCGATCGTGACGCGCAGCACGCGGTTTGCGCGAGCGAGCTCGTCGAGCACGTCGGTGATGGAGCCCGCCGAGACCTCGCAGCGCTCGAGGACCTCCTCCACCGACAACGGCCCCAGCATGCGCAGCAGGTCGGCGACCCCCTCGGCGTCTCGCGCCTTGCGCTCGGGGGTGAGGCGCTGCAGCTCGAGCTCGGTCTGCGCGAGCACCGCCGGGTCGAGCAGCTCGCGCAGCTCCGCGCGGCCGAGCAGCTCGGCGAGGAGCGTGGGGTCGAGCGAGAGCGCCGCGGCCCGGCGCTCCGCGAGCGGCGAGTCGCCCTCGTACATGAACGCCGCGACGTAGCCGAAGAGCATCGAGCGTGCGAACGGCGACGGGAACTCGGTCTCGGTCTCGACCATGCGCACCTTGCGCGTCTCGAGCTGGGCGGTGAGCGCGAGCAGCGCGGGCACGTCGTAGACGTCCTGCAGCACCTCGCGCACGGTCTCGAGCACGATCGGGAAGGTCGGGTACCGTCGTGCCACATCGAGGAGCTGGGATGCCCGCTGCCGCTGCTGCCACAGGGGCGACCGGCGGCCGGGGTCGCGCCGCGGCAGCAGCAGCGCGCGCGCCGCGCACTCCCGGAACCGTGCGGCGAAGAGGGCGGAACCGCCCACCTCCTCGGTCACCATCGCCTCGAGCTCGTCGCGCTCGAACGCGAAGAGGTCGGCGCCCGGAGGCTCGGCGTCGGTGTCGGGTATGCGCACGACGATGCCGTCGTCGCCCGCCATTGCCGCGCCGTCGACGCCCAACCGGTCGCGCACGCGCGCCGTGACCGCGAGCGCCCACGGGGCGTGCACCGGCATCCCGTAGGGAGAGTGCAGCACCACCCGCCAGTCGCCGAGCTCGTCGCGGAAGCGCTCGACCACGAGGGTCGTGTCGGTCGGGGCCTGGCCCGTCGCGGCCTTCTGCTCCTCGACGAGGGCGAGCAGGTTGTTCGCGGCGAAGGTGTCGAGGCCGATCTGCTCGAGCTGCTCGCGGCCCGTCGCACCGGTCGACACGTCGCGCACGAACGAGCCGATCGCCGCGCCGAGCTCCGCGGGCCTGCCGAGCCCGTCGCCCTTCCAGAACGGCACCTTGCCCGGCTGGCCGAACGCGGGGCTCACGAGCACCTGGTCGTGCGTGATCTCCTCGATGCGCCAGCTCGTCGTGCCGAGCGCGAAGATGTCGCCCACGCGCGACTCGTAGACCATCTCCTCGTCGAGCTCGCCGACGCGCCTGCCCGGCCCCTCCCCGCCGACCATGAACACGCCGAACAGGCCGCGGTCGGGGATCGTGCCGCCCGACGTGACCGCGAGCCGCTGCGATCCCGGCCTGCCCGTGATGGTGCCGCCCACGCGGTCCCACACGATGCGCGGACGCAGCTCCGCGAACTCGTCGCTCGGGTACAGGCCGCTCAGCAGGTCGAGGGTCGCGTCGTAGGCGCTGCGCGGCAGGGTCGAGAAGGGCGCCGACCGGCGCACGGTGTCGAACCACTCCTCGACATCCACCTCGTCGAGGGCCGTCGCGGCGACGGTCTGCTGCGCGAGCACGTCGAGCGGGTTGGCGGGCACCGCGATCGACTCGATCTGGCCCGAGCGCATGCGGTCGACGGCGACGGTCGTGTGGATGAGGTCGGTGCGGTGCTTGGGGAACAGCACGCCCTTCGAGATCTCGCCGACCTGGTGGCCCGCGCGCCCGATGCGCTGGAGCCCCGAGGCGACGGAGGGGGGCGACTCCACCTGGATGACGAGGTCGACGGCGCCCATGTCGATGCCGAGCTCGAGCGAGCTCGTCGCGACGACGCAGCGCAGGCGGCCCGACTTGAGGTCGTCCTCGATCGTGGCGCGCTGCTCCTTCGACACCGAGCCGTGGTGGGCGCGGGCGAGGAGGGGCGGGGCGCCCGCGGTGGCGCCCGCCTGCGCCATCATCTGGGCCGGGGGAGCCGTCGGGCGTCCCGCGGGCACGAGCTCCGCCCGCGCCTCGTAGATCTCGTTCAGGCGCGCCGTCAGCCGCTCCGCGAGCCGCCGCGAGTTGGCGAACACGATAGTCGAGCGGTGCTGCAGGATCTCGTCGACGATGCGCTCCTCGACGTGCGGCCAGATCGAGCCCGTCGCCTCGGCGGGCATCCCCGTCTCGGCGACGACGGCGCCGGGCTCCGACATGTCCTCGACGGGCACCACGACGGAGAGGTCGAACGTCTTCGCCGCGGGCGGCTGCACGATCGTCACGGGAGCTCGCCCGCCCAGGAACCGCGCGACCTCCTCGAGAGGACGTACGGTCGCCGAGAGGCCGATGCGCTGCGCGGGCTTCGGCAGCAGCGCGTCGAGCCGTTCGAGCGACACCGCGAGGTGCGCCCCGCGCTTGGTCGCCGCGACGGCGTGCACCTCGTCGACGATGACGGTGTCGACGCCGAGCAGGCTCTCCCGGGCCGCCGACGTGAGCATGAGGTAGAGCGATTCGGGCGTGGTGATGAGGATGTCGGGCGGCGTGCGCGCGAGCATCCTGCGGTCTGCCGGGGTGGTGTCGCCCGACCGCACGCCCACCGTGATCGACGGCACCGCCACCCCCAGCCGCTTGGCGGTCTGCGTCACACCGACGAGGGGGGCGCGCAGGTTGCGCTCGACGTCGACGCCGAGGGCCTTGAGCGGGGAGATGTAGAGCACGCGCGTGCGCATGCGCGGGTCGTCCACCGGCGGGCGCGACACGAGCTGGTCGATGGCCCACAGGAACGACGCGAGCGTCTTGCCCGAGCCCGTGGGGGCGACGACGAGCGCGTGCGAGCCTGACGAGACCGCGTCCCACGCGCCGAGCTGTGCTGGGGTGGGGGCCGCGAAGGCGCCCTCGAACCACTCCCGCGTCGCGGGGGAGAAGCGGTCGAGCACCATCCGCTTATCTTCCCCCGAACCGCCGTCAGACGGCGGGGGTTGCGCTGTGGGCTGACGCTACGGGTGCTGGCGCAGGAACGCGACGAGGTCGATGAGCTCGGGCGTCGAGATGCCGTGGGCGAGGCCCTCGTAGATGCGGATCGTGGCGTCGGCGTGCCCGGGCAGCCACTGCGCCGTGCGCTCGACGGCGTCGGCGGGGATCACGTGGTCGTCGGTGCCGCGCCCCCAGAACACCGGTGGCCGCACGCGCGCGAGCTCGACGTCTCCGGGGTGCCCGCCCTCGGCGACGAACCCCGCGATGGCGACGGTCGCCGCGAACCGCCCGGGGGCGTGGCGCAGAAGCTGCAGCGACAGGGCGGCGCCCTGCGAGAAGCCCACGAGCGAGACGGTCGTGAACTCGAGGGTGTCGAGCCACGCGAGCACCGCGGCCGCCGCGGCATCGACGCGCTCGGCGGGCGGGTTGCCCTGGGGGCTGTCGGCGCGCGACCACCACGCCCAGCCGCCGCTCTCGGCGATCGGGGCGCGCAGGGATGCCACGACCGGCCCGAGGGGGAGGCCCGGCGACATCCCGAACAGGTCGCCCTCGTGCGACCCGTAGCCGTGCAGCAGCACGAGCAGGGGGCGGCCGGCGCGCTCGCGCTCGGGTGCTGACCACAGGATTGCCGACGTGTCGAGCTGCATCGCTCAAGCCTAGGGACCGGGCCTGTAAGAATGGACCATGAGCTCCGTCGGAACCCCTGACCCCGATCCCAACCCCGGCTGGTTGTCGGAGGACGAGCTCGCGGAGACGCGCAAGCGCCTCCCGCTGCTCTACGTCGAGGCCGTGCCCGTGCGCGTCGACGGCCTCGGGCGCGTCACCGAGGTCGGCATGCTCCTGCGCGCGCACGACGGCGAGATCACCCGCACGCTCGTCTCGGGGCGCGTGATGTACGGCGAGACGCTGCGCGACGCGCTCTTCCGCCACCTCGAGAAAGACCTCGGGCCCATGGCGTTCCCGCTGCTGCCGGCCTCGCCCGTGCCGTTCTCGGTAGCCGAGTACTTCCCGTGGCCGGGCTCGAGCCAGTTCATGGACTCCCGCCAGCACGCCGTCTCGCTCGCCTACGTCGTGCCCGTGACGGGCACGTGCGAGCCCCGCCAGGACGCCCTCGAGATCACGTGGCTGCGCCCCGCCGAGGCCGCGTCGGAATCGGTGACCGCCGACATGGAGGGCGGCCGCGGCGCGCTGCTGCGCGCGGCACTCGCGTCGGTGGGCGTGCTGCCCTAGCCGAGCTGCCGCTCGACCGGCACGGTGCGGTCGGTCACGACGTCGCCCGTGTGCAGGGTCGTCTTCGTCTCGATGAGCACGATGCCGACCTCCTCCTCGGCCACGGGGTTGTGCCGCACGCCCTTCGGCACGGTGAAGAACTCGCCGGGGTTCAGCACGACGTCGTCACGGTCCTCGAGCTGGATCCGCAGCGTGCCGTAGACGACGAGGAACAGCTCGTCCTCGTGCTCGTGCGCGTGCCAGACGAACTCGCCCTTGAGCTTGGCGACCTTGAGGTACTGGTCGTTGACCTCGCCGATCACGCGCGGGGTCCAGTACTCGGTCACGTGCTCGAGCTCTGCCGCGAAGCTGCGTGCCGTCATCTGACCATCCTTATCTCCGCGAGGTCCTCCCACTGCTCCGCGACCTTGCGCGCGCCGTCGGCGATGAAGCCGTTGCGGCGGTAGAAGGCGTGGGCGCGGGGGTTGAGCTCCGCGGTCCAGAGGTAGGCGGGGCTGTCCCCGACGACGGCGTCGAGGAGCGCCTGGCCCGAGCCGGAGCCGTGCATGCTCGCGAGCTGGTAGATCATCGCGAGCTCGAGGTCGCGCGGGGCGTCATCTTCTGCGGGCGGGCCGGATGCCGCGAACCCCCGCACCTCTCCCTCGACCTCGGCGACGACGAAGGTCCCGAGCCCCAGCTCGATGACGTCGCGCCAGCGCTCCTCGTTCGGCTCGAGCGAGTCCAGCAGCCCGGCGGAGAGGAAGTGCGAGTACGTCTCGCGCCACCCCTGCACCCGCACCTCGCCGATGGCACGGGCATCCCCGCGCACCGCAGGGCGGATGAGGATCGTCATCAGCCCGCGAGGTCGCTCGCCCGGCCGGGGATGGTGTCCTCGAAGACGGGCCACTCGCGCACCGTGAAGCGGCCGGGCGCGGGCTCGAGGTTGAGGGCCGTGATGTAGAGCTGGAGCCCCTCGCGGAAGATGCGGTCGGCGCTCACGATGTTCGTGGAGCCGGCCATCGCGGCCGACCCGACGGTGTACGAGAGCAGCACGCCCACGTAGTCCATCGCGAGCTCGGGGGTGGATGACGCCTGCCGGAAGAGGTCGCCCAGGTCGCGGCGCAGGCGCGCGAGCTCGGCGCTGCGGTTCGTGCGGTCGAGCAGGTGCGCGGCCAGGCCGGGACGCGCCACGAGGCAGTTCCACAGGGCGCGCATCACGAGCTCGACCTTGTTCTGGCTGGTGCCGGCCTCGGGCATCGCGATGCGGGCGAGCTCGAGGTCGAGCACGGCGTCGGCGAGGTCGCCGCGATCCTCGACATGGCTGTAGAGGGTGTTCGGGGCGACGCCGAGCACGTCGGCGACGCGGCGCATGGTCACGGCTGAGAAGCCCTCCATGACGAGGAGGTCGTGCGCTGCTGTCGCGACATCCTCACGTACGAGTCCCGCCCGGATTCCGCGCCCACGTGCCATGCGCACCACCGTAGGGCGTGCAATACCTATCGCACGGCGTCCAATACGGCGTGTCCCGGCGTCACCCCCGCTTTCTGCCCGCAGGTGGGCGAGGTGCGCGGAACGGTGCGAGCATCTCGCCACAGACGGCGCATCTGGCGATGAGGATGCCGCGTGCCCATCCGTCTCGGACACGCGGGCGCCGCCGGCCCCAGCCCCCGCGAGATGCGGCGTTGGTGGCGAGGCGCGCGCAAAACTGCCCGCAGGTCGGAGACCTGCGGGCAGAATGCGGAAGGGGGACTAGCGGCCGCGCGTGTTGGCGCGCACGACCTGGCCGACGCGGATGGGGCCGCCGGAGGTCTGGGCGCGGCCCTTGCCGCCACGGGGGCGCGACGGCGCCTGCTCGGCACGGGCCGGCTGTGCGGCGCGCTCGGTGCGGCGCTCGCCGGTGACCGCCGCGCGGCCGGAACCGGCAGCAGCGGCGGGACGGCCGGAACCGCCCTGCGCCGGACGGCCCGAGCGGTCGCGGCGCGGCTGGCCCGAGGCCTGGCCGTCGCGGTTGGCGCGCTTGCGCTGGGCGTTGGCGCCCTGCGAGCGGCCGCCCTGCGACTGGCCGCGCTCGGGAGCTGCCGCGCGGGGCGCGGGCTTGACGTACGCGGCGACCTCGCCGATGAGCGCGGTGACGGCCGCGGAGTCCGCGGTCACCTGCTGCGGCGTGACCGTGATGGCCGCCTTGCGCAGGAGGGCCGCCGTGTCCTTGCGCTGCACGGGCAGCACGATCGTGACGACCTCGCCCTCCTTGCCGGCGCGCGCGGTGCGGCCGGAGCGGTGCAGGTAGGCCTTGTGCTCGGCCGGCGGGTCGACGTGGATGACGAGCTCGATGTCGTCGACGTGCACGCCGCGCGCGGCGACGTCCGTGGCGACGAGCACCTTGACCTCGCCCGCAGAGAACGCGGCGAGGTTGCGGTCGCGCGCGACCTGCGAGAGGTTGCCGTGCAGGTCGACCGAGGGGATCCCCGAGTCGGTGAGCTGCTTGGTGAGCTTCTTGGCGTGGTGCTTGGTGCGCATGAAGAGGATGCGACGCCCGCTGCCCGACGCGAGCGCGCGCACGAGTGCCGTCTTCTCGTCCACGCCCGCGACCTCGAACACGTGGTGCGTCATCGCGGCGACGGGGCTGTGGGCCTCGTCGACGGAGTGCAGCACCTCGTTGTGGAGGTAGCGCTTGACGAGCTTGTCCACGCCGTTGTCGAGCGTGGCGCTGAAGAGCAGGCGCTGGCCGGTCTGCGGCGTCTTGTCCATGATGCGCGTGACGACGGGCAGGAAGCCCAGGTCGGCCATGTGGTCGGCCTCGTCGAGCACGGTGATCTCGATGGCGTCGAGGTGCGCGAAGCCCTGCTTCATGAGGTCCTCGAGGCGGCCGGGGCAGGCGACGACGATGTCGACGCCCGACTTGAGGGCCGCGACCTGGCGGTTCTGCGAGACGCCCCCGAAGATCGTCGTGACGGTGAGGCCGTAGGCCTCGGCGAGGGGCTGCATGGTCGCTGTGATCTGGGTGGCGAGCTCGCGCGTGGGGGCGAGGACGAGTCCGAGCGGTCGGCCCGAACGGCGCTTGCCGCCCGCGAGCTGGCCCGCGAGGCGCGCGACCATGGGGATCGAGAAGGCGAGGGTCTTGCCCGAGCCGGTCTTGCCGCGGCCGAGCACGTCCTTGCCGGCGAGGGTGTCGGGGAGCGTGTCCACCTGGATGGGGAAGGGCTCCGTGATGCCGCTCGCGGAGAGCGATGCGACGAGGGGGGCGGGCACGCCGAGCGTGCTGAAGGTGTTGTCAGGCATGAGTGGTTTTCTGAGCAGATCGGAACGGTGTCCGATGGAGTGGCGAAGGTGGCGATGGCCACGCTCGTTCGCCGGAGAAAGTTATTGGATCGGGGATCCAAGGGAAGCGTTCTACGACGCAGGGGGACCGTCATGGTCCCGCAAGATGCCTCAACCCTAGCAGGAGACTTCGATATATCGGTTATGTACCCCCATAACGAGTCCGCCCCGCTCTGGGGAATGTACCCCGTTTTGTCCTCCCTTTAGCGTTGAGCCTTGTCACCCGGTACCCGACCGGGTTCTTCTGGGGAGAACCAATGACAACCACCGCCGAGCCGTTGGGCATCGTCATCGCCGTCGTGCTGTTCGCGATAGTCGTGACCGCCATGATCCTGGGGATCAGGCGCTCAGTGCCCCCCTGAGTACCGCTCGCCCACGGGGATCTCGACACCCACGGTGTTGCCGGGCTGGGCGAGCGGGCAGGCCCACATCGGGTCGTACGCGCACGAGGGGTTGTAGGCGAAGTTGAAGTCGAGCACGAGGGAGTCGGGCGCGGCGCCCGGTCCGAGGTCGGCGCCCTTGACGGTGTCGAGGAGGTAGCGGCCGCCGCCGTAGGTGCCTCCGGGCACGCGCGAGAGGGCATCCTTGACCGGCACGAAGATGCCGCCGCTGTAGGAGGCCAAGCGCCACACGTCGAGGGGACCGGCGCCCGGCACCTCGACGACCCCGATGAGCTCGAACGGCACGACGCCGTCGGTGCCGGTCTCGACGTCGATGCGCCGCGGGTCTGCCGTCAGGATCTCGAGCTCGAACCGCCAGGCCGGGTCGTAGGGCTCGACGGGCAACCCCGTGAAGCCGGCCCGGTCCTCGGGCAGCAGGGGGGTCGAGGGATGCGTCGCGAACAGCTCGTCGCGCCCGCGGCGCCACAGGTCGTGGGCTGCCGGCACGTCGGACGACTGCCGCACGCGCTCGTAGAGGGAGAAGACGCGGCGTCGCCAGTCGGCGACCTCGAGTGCGGTCATCCCCCCACGCTAGTTCGTCGGCGCGGGAGAGTGTGGGCCGCCGGTCAGCCCCACGTGGGGGCGAGCCTGCGCAGCTGCGCCGAGCGCCACTGCCAGAACGCCCACAGCGCGGGCCACGCGAGCAGGCTCACGGGCTGGGCGTCGAACAGGAGCCGGTCGCGGAACAGGGTGCGCCCGTCTTTCGTGGGCGACACCGCCATCGTGTGGTGCCAGTAGCTGATGATCGACATCGCGCCCGAGACGGACTCGCCCGTGTCGTGCACGAAGCGCACGTCGCCGCGCTGCGTGAAGCTCAGGTCGACGACCTGCTCGCCGACGGGGATGACGCCGAGCAGCCGCGCGGTGAGGGGGTGCGGCCCCTGCGTCCACGTCGTGCCGAGCGGCTCGGCCGACGCGAACGTCATGAGGGGGGAGGACACGGCACGGAACACCTCGGGGCTGCGGATGGCACGCCACGCGGCATCCGGCTCGCAATCGAGTACCTGCTTGAGCATGACGCGCATGAGTCCATCATCGGTGGTCGGGGCTAGGAATGCCCCATGAAGAACTGGTTGTGTGTCGTGCAGCGCGAGCACGTGCTGCGCGGCGTGGAGCTCGGCATCGTGCAGACGAACCACGGGGTGCGGTCGGGAATCCAGAGGATGTCGCCCGGCGACGGGCTCGTGTACTACTCGCCCAAGACCGCCTACCCCGACGGCGACCCGCTGCGCGAGCTCACGGCGATCGGGCGCGTGGCGGAGGGCGACCCGTGGCAGTCGGAGACCGGCCTGTGGCGCCGCGCCGTCGACTACGCGCCCTCGACGCCCACGCCCATCGCGCCCCTGCTCGAGGTGCTCGAGCTCACGCGCGGCAACAGCAACTGGGGCTTCATCATGCGCCGCGGCCAGCTCGAGATGACGCAGCACGACTTCGACGTCATCGCGCGCGAGATGGGTGCCGCTACCCTCGAACGGTGAACTCTCCGCGCAACCAGCCGCAGTACCAGATCCGTTTCGACTGGGGGGTCGAGGGCGCCAACGCGATAGCGCCCGGCGCCCACATCGTCGTGTGGGCCGACGCCCTCGGCACGGGCGACCCGTCGGGCATCGTGCACGACGGCGCGCTGCTCACCGGCAGCGTGGGATCGCGCGCCGCGATCGCGGACTGGGTGCTCGCGCGCCAGGTCGAGCTCGGCGACCGCGCGACCGTGGCCGTCGTCGCGGCGGGCGGACCGGATGGGCGCTTCGCCGTCGAGGACCTCCTCGCCGCGGGTGCCGTCATCGACGCGCTCGCCGAGGTGGGCATCGACTACATCTCGCCCGAGGCCGCCGCGGCCGTGGGCGCCTACACGGGCCTGCGCAACGCGACGGGCCACGTGCTCTCCGCGTGCGTGACGGGCCAGGAGATCATCGCGGCCGACGGCCGTGACCGCGTCGACGAGGCGCGCAAGCACAACGACTCCGCCGAGTTCAAGGTCCTCAGGGAATTCGTCCACCCGGCGTAACGTTCCTGCTGGAGAACAAAGGGAGAACACAATGAAGGCAGTGATCGGCGACACCGTCATCGCGGAAGCGCCCAAGGAAGACCTCATCTCGATCGAGGGCAACTGGTACTTCCCGCCGTCGAGCGTCAACAGCGACCTTCTCGTCGAGAGCGCGACGCCCTACACGTGCCCGTGGAAGGGCGAGTGCCAGTACTTCTCGGTGAAGGACGGCGACGCCGTGCTGCAGGACCGGGCCTGGAGCTACCCGACGCCCTACCCGACCGCGTTCGACCGCGTGGGCAAGGACTTCTCGAACTACGTCGCCTTCTGGAAGGAAGTCAAGGTCGTCGAGTAGGCCTACTCCTTGCTGCGGTGCTTGCGCACCTTCGCGCGGTTGCCGCAGCGCTGCATAGAGCACCAGCGCCGGTTGTTCGACCGGGACTCGTCGTAGAACACGATCGAGCAGTCGGAGGCGGCGCACTCGCGGATGCGCTCGCGCTCCTCCGACGAGAACAGCTCCACGGCCTCGCGCGCCATGACCGAGAGCGTCTGCCCGACGCGCGCGCGTGACCGTCCGGCCTGCCGGCGGCCGCCCGCGAGCACGGGCGGGATGTCGGGGGTGGCGGCGAACAGGTTGATCGTGTCGACGTCGTCGACCGTGGCATCCTCGCCCCTGCTGAAGGCGGTGGCCGTGCGCGCGATGGCCGTGCGCAGGGCGAGCGCGTCCACGAGCTCGCGGTCGCTCGCCGTGCCGTCTACCTCGTCGAAGCGCTCGTCGAGCCACGCCCCCAGGTCGTCGGGGGAGTGCAGCCTCTCCCACGCGGGGTTGTCGCCCATGCCGCCCGTGTAGGCGAAGTCGAGGGCGAGCGCCCCGGAGTCGAACCACCAGCGGTGGCCGTCTCCCGAGGTGAACCACTGGCCCGTGGGGCGGGCGTCTGTACCGTGTCGCACGTAACCACTATAGTCAGTTACATGAGCGATACCACGGGATTGACGAAGGATGCGGGCTGGGAGCTCGGTGTCCGTACGACAGTAGCGGCACCCGTGCCCGCCGTGTGGGAGTTCCTGCTCGGCGAGGGGCTCCCCGTGTGGCTCGGCGAGATCGACGCGCTGCCCGTCGAGAAGGGCGAGACGTTCACGACGAGGGACGGCGTGCGCGGCACCATCCGCAGCTACCACGACGGCTACCGCGTGCGGCTCGGCTGGCAGCCCGACGACTGGCCGCACGACACGACCCTGCAGCTCACGGTCAAGGAGTCGGCGACGGGCACGACCATCGGCATCCACCACGAGAAGCTCGCCGACCGCGAGGAGCGCAAGATGATGCTCGGCCACTGGAAGAACGTGGCCTCGGCTATTTCTGCGCAGTTCTCCTGACCCACTCGATGCGGTGCCGCGTGTCGAACCCGCGCGAGCACTTGCCGCACGAGAGCGGCCGGGCGGGCTTGCGGTAGCGGTAGTGCACGTGGCCCGCGGGGCACGTGCCCACCCACGGGGCGAACTCGTTCGCGATCTCGCCGTCGTGCAGCCGCTTGCCCTCGTAGCCGAGGTCTTTCGCGACGGCCTTCCACTTCGGGCCGTGGCCCGCGCGCGTGCCCGCGATCGCGTGCGCGACCTCGTGCAGCAGCACCTGGTGGATCTCGTCGTCCTCGTACCGGGCCGCGAGGTACTTCGACACCGAGATGCGCTTGTCGGTGTAGTTGCACAGGCCCGCGCGCGTCTTGGCGTTGTCGAAGCCGAACGTCCAGCTGCGGTCGAGGTGCAGGTCGATGAGGGCGTTCGCCCACGTCGTCACCCTGCCGAGATCTGCCACCGGTAGAGGCTAACCCCCGGTCAGGACATCCGCCGGCAGCTGCACGATCCGGTCGTCGCCGCTGTGGGGGGAGCCCCGTCCGTCGGTGTTGTTGGTGAGCACCCAGACCGTGCCGTCCGGCCCGGCGACGACGTCGCGCAGGCGCCCGTACGTGCCGACGAGGGCCGCTGTCGCGGTGCCGTCCTCGATCACCCACAGCCGCTTCCCGCGCAGCGCCGCGAGGTAGAAGACGCCGTCGACGTAGGCGAGGCCGCTGGGGCTCGCGTCGTCGGTGGCCCACTGGATGAGCGGGTCGACGTAGCCCGGCTGCCCCGCGATGCCCTCCACGACCGGCCAGCCGTAGTTGCGGCCCGGCTCGATGCGGTTGAACTCGTCCCACTGGTCCTGGCCGAACTCGGCTGCCCACAGCTGGCCGTCGGCATCCCACGCGATGCCCTGCGGGTTGCGGTGGCCGTAGGAGTACACGGGCGACCCGGGGAAGGGGTTGTCCGCCGGGACCGACCCGTCGACCCCGATGCGCAGGATCTTGCCGTTGGGGCTGTCGAGGTCCTGCGCGCGCTGCGGGTCGCCCGCGTCGCCCACGGTCACGTAGAGGTCGCCGTCCGGTCCGAGCTTGATCCGCCCGCCGTCGTGGTTTCCCGCCTTGGCGAGGCCGTCGAGGATGACCGTGCCCGCGCCGAGGGAGTAGCTGCCCGCATCCCCCTCGAGCGCGAACCGCTCGACCCGGTTGTCGTCGGCCGCCGTGTAGTACGCGAACAGGGACCCGTCGCCGACCTCGAGCCCCAGCAGGCCGCCCTCGCCGCCGGGCGCGACGCCCTCGACCGTCGCGACCTCGCGCACCGACCCGTCGGCCTGCAGCTCGAGGATGCGCGCGCTGTCGCGCTCGCCCACGAGCGTCGAGCCGGAGTCGAGCCGGACCATCGACCACGGGGACTGCAGCCCCGTGACCACGTCCGAGGTGCCGCTCGGCGCGGGCGCCGCGGCGCAGCCGGTGAGCAGGAGGGCGGCGAGCACGATCCCGGGCGTCTTCATGCCACCATCCCACCGGACGCGGGGGCTGAGCGCACCCCCTTGCGCGCACAATTCAGGCTGGACGGGACGCCGAGCCCCGATCAAGCGCTTGCCGGGGCGTCCCGCGCGGGATCTTCCTGAGTTGTTCACGCGGCCGCGGTGCGCGCCGCGGCGAAGTCCCGGCGTCCGCCCCCGCGCGCGACCGGCAGCCGGAGCTCGGGTCGCGCGGGCGTCCGGCTCAGTCCGCGCCGGGCCGCACCTGGAAGATGCTCTTGGTGGGCGGCGGGGAGGGGATCGCCGTGCCGTCGGTCACGACCGGTGCCCCCGCGATGAACTCCCGGAGCTCGGCACCCGCCACGATCTTCGACGGGTGCGGGCCCGCGGCGAGGAGCCGGGGCATCCACTCGAAGGGCAGCTCGGCCGCCGAGCCGACCATGACGAGGTTGCCGAAGCGCTTGCCCTTGAGGATCTGGGTCTCCGCGAGCACCGCGACGTTGCCGACGGCCGCCGAGAGCGTCGCCGCCTGGGCGCGCGCGAAGGCGAGGCCGGGGCCGTCGGCGACGTTGCAGAGGATGATGCCGCGCGGCGAGAGCAGTGCCACGGCGAGGCGGTAGAACTCGAGGCTCGTGACGTGCGCCGGGGTGCGCGCGCCGCTGAACACGTCGACGACCACGAGGTCGACGGATCCGTGCAGCCCCGCGGGCAGCTTGCCGAGTACCTCGCGGGCGTCGCCGTGGCGGATGCGGATGGACGCCTTCTTCGACCACGGCAGCTCGGCGCGCACGAGGTCGACGAGGTCGGACTCCAGCTCGACCACCTGCTGGCGGGAGTCGGGGCGCGTGGCCTCGACGTAGCGCGGGAGGGTGAGGGCGCCGGCACCGAGGTGCACGGCGGTGATGGGCTCGCCGGGCATCCCGATCTGGTCGATCACATGGCCCATGCGCTGCACGTACTCGAAGAAGAGCTCGGTGGGGTCGTCGAGGTTGACGTGCGACTGGGGCGTGCCGTCGACCGTGAGGGTGAACGCCCCGGGCACCCAGCGGTCGGGGGTCACCGTCGCCAGGTAGCCGCTGCCCGACAGCACTCGCTCGCTCATGGTCCGAGGCTAGCCGACCTGGGTAATGGCTCCGCGGAGTTGAGTAACCGCTGCCCATCCCCGCCGGCGGGCGGCCCGCGAATCTGGACACACCAACCCCCAACAAGGAGAGAACAATGCACAAGAACATCAGCCTCATGGCGGCCTGCGTGGTCGTCGCGGGTGTCGCGCTCACGGGCTGCAGCGCCATCAAGGACGTCGTCGACGTCGCCACCCCCATCGTCGACGCGGTCGGCGAGGAGGACAGCTGGATCACGGTCGGCGACTGCTTCGACGAGACCTCGGGTGACGTCGTGGCCGACATCCCCACGATCGACTGCACGCTGCCGCACGACTACGAGGTGTACGCCTCGATCGACCTCGACAAGGCGGTCTGGCCCGGAGACGACGAGATCTTCGCGCTCGCCGACGAGGCGTGCTACGCGCCGTTCGCCACCTGGGTGGGCGTGCCGTTCGACGACTCGACCCTCGACTACACGTACTACGTGCCCACCGAGGACGGCTGGAACGACTACGACGACCGCGAGGTCTCGTGCATCGTGTTCGACCCGGCCGGCAAGGTCACCGGCACGCTGCTCGCCTCGGGCCGCTGATCGCGGGCTGGCGCCCGGGCGGTCAGCGCCCGGGCGTGAAGCTCTTGAGCACCTGCACGATCGTCGTCCCGCCGCCCATGGTGTCGGGGACCTCCGTGCGCACGGGGCCCACCCCCTCCGCGATCCACGTGGTCGCGTCGACGGTGAGGCCCGAGACCCCGAGGTCGGGGAGCGAGATCACGAGCTGCTGCACGAGCTTGCGCGCCGTGTAGCTGCCGGCCGGCACGGTGACGTCCTCGGTGCCGGCGCCCGTGATGGCGAAGTCGATGGTCTCGGCGAACGTGCTGCCGCTCGTCTCGACCGTGGCCTCGATGGTGCCGGTCTTCGCGGTGCCAGCCTCGAACTCGTCGGCGGTGGGCCACGTCATGGTGCCGCTCTCGACGGTGACCGTCGCCCCGCCCGCGCTCGGGATGGACTGGAACGGGACGCGGATCGAGCCGTCGGCGCCGAACACGTAGTCGACCGTGCTCACGACGTCGGGCTGCGAGCCGTCGTCCCACACGAACGTGCGCTCGATCGTGACGCGCGCGCCGCCCGCGTCGGGCACGACGGCCGTCATGACCTCGGTGTCGGTCACGAGCATCCCGTCGCCGTAGTCGATCGAGTACACCCACGTGTTGCCCTCGGCGACGGGGTAGTAGACGCTCTCGACCGTCGCCGCGGGTCCGTCGGTCGCACCGGGCTCCGTCGTCGGCCCGTCGGACGGGGCTGCTGCTGTGCATCCCGCGAGCAGGATGAGGCTGGCGAGGGCGAGACCGGTGAGCTTCATGCCCTCAGGCTAAGCCGCGCCCGGCTCAGGCGAGGGTAGGGAAATGGCGGGACAGCAGCTCGTCGACGGCGACGATCGCGGTCGCGAGCCGCTCGGGCCGCGGGCCCGTCACGAGGGTCCAGTGCTCGCCGCGCCTGTCGAGCTCCTCGACGAACCACCCGTGCATGAGCTCGCGGTAGTCCTCGCCGTCGCGGATGCCGTCCTGTTCGAACGCGACTCCCGCCACGTCGGCGAGGAGGTAGAGGCCGCGGGGAGGCGAGACCGGCACGGCCTCGAGCGCGGCCGTCGAGGAGTCGCCCAGGTAGCGGCGCTCCCACAGCTGGGTCGCGAACGCGTCGGTGTCGCAGAACAGCACGGGCGAGCCGGATGCGGCCGCGGCATCCTCGAGGCGCTGCTGCTCCTGCGCGATGACGGCGAAGTCGTGCGCGGTCCACTCGGCCGAGTGCACCTCCGCCTCGGGGTCGGCGTCGCGGACTCCCTGCCGGTCGAGGAGCACCTCGGTGTACTCGCGGCCGTACTCCGCGACCCACCGGGTGTCGGCCCAGATGCCGCCGATGCCGCGGTAGTGGCCCACGAGCTCGCGCGCGAGTGTCGTCTTGCCGGTGGACTCGGAGCCCACGATCACGACGCGCTGGGTGAGCGCCGCACGCTCGTCAGAGGTGAGCGAGAACCAGTCCATGGGGTCCTTATACCGGCATCGGCGGATCAGGTCAAGAAAATACTTGCGCAGGCGCGTCGGACCGTCCTATAGTTGATCCTTGCGCTCCCAGACAACCCATGCCGTCATATTGTGGACAGCTGGCGCGCCCCGAGTATAGCGGCGGGGCAGATCTTTCTTGGGTACTGGATGAGCATTTCATCACCGACAGTTATGGCCTGAACACCAGGCCCACGGAGGTTATTTCCTTGGCTGCTGCGCGCACCGCGTCCACCAAAAAGTCCCCCAAGAACGGCCGTTCCGCATCGCGGCTCTCGTTCGCCAAGATCACCGACACCCTGACGGTTCCGGATCTGCTCGCACTGCAGACCGAGAGCTTCGACTGGCTCGTCGGAAACGACATCTGGAAGCAGCGCGTCGCGGAGGGCGTGGCCGCAGGCCGCACCGACCTGCCGTCGCGCAGCGGCCTCGATGAGATCTTCGAGGAGATCTCGCCGATCGAGGACCTCGGCGAGACCATGCAGCTCTCGTTCACGGGCCCCGAGCTCGAGGAGCCGAAGTACTCGATCGACGAGTGCAAGGAGCGCGGCAAGACGTTCGCCGCGCCGCTCTACGTGAACGCCGAGTTCATGAACCACCTCACCGGTGAGATCAAGACCCAGACGGTCTTCATGGGCGACTTCCCGCTCATGACCGAGAAGGGCACGTTCATCATCAACGGCACCGAGCGTGTCGTCGTGTCCCAGCTCGTGCGCTCGCCCGGCGTCTACTTCGACCGCACCCCCGAGAAGCTCTCCGACAAGGACATCTACTCGGCGCGCATCATCCCGAGCCGCGGCGCCTGGCTCGAGTTCGAGATCGACAAGCGCGACCAGGTCGGCGTGCGCATCGACCGCAAGCGCAAGCAGAGCGTGACCGTGTTCCTCAAGGCCCTCGGCCTCACGAGCGAGCAGATCCTCGAGGAGTTCAAGGGCTTCCCGTCGATCGAGCTCACCCTCGAGAAGGACTCCATCCTCACCAAGGAGGAGGCCCTCAAGGACATCTACCGCAAGCTGCGCCCGGGCGAGCAGGTCGCCGCCGAGGCCGCCCGCGCGCTCCTCGACAACTTCTACTTCAACGCGAAGCGCTACGACCTCGCGAAGGTCGGACGTTACAAGATCAACCGCAAGCTGGGCCTCGACACCGACATCAAGCAGTCGGTGCTCACCATCGAGGACATCATCGCGACGATCAAGTACCTCGTCGCGCTGCACGACACCTCGGCGCCGTACGTCACGACGCACGAGAACGGCTTCCAGACCATCAAGGGCCTCCGCGATGGCAAGAAGGTCGACGTGCGCCTCGACGTGGACGACATCGACCACTTCGGCAACCGCCGCATCCGCGCGGTGGGCGAGCTCATCCAGAACCAGGTCCGCACGGGCCTCTCCCGCATGGAGCGCGTCGTCCGCGAGCGCATGACCACGCAGGACATCGAGGCGATCACGCCGCAGACGCTCATCAACGTGCGTCCCGTCGTGGCGGCGATCAAGGAGTTCTTCGGAACGTCGCAGCTCTCGCAGTTCATGGACCAGAACAACCCGCTCGCGGGTCTGACCCACAAGCGCCGCCTCTCGGCGCTCGGCCCCGGCGGCCTCTCGCGCGAGCGCGCGGGCGTCGAGGTCCGTGACGTCCACCCGTCGCACTACGGCCGCATGTGCCCCATCGAGACGCCCGAAGGCCCGAACATCGGCCTCATCGGCTCGCTCGCATCGTTCGCGCGCATCAACGCGTTCGGGTTCATCGAGACCCCGTACCGCCGCGTCGTGAACGGCAAGGTCACCGACAAGATCGACTACCTCACGGCATCCGAGGAGGACGACTTCATCGTCGCCCAGGCGAACGCGCCGCTCACGAGCGACGCCCACTTCGCCGAGCCCCGCGTGCTCGCCCGCAAGAAGGGCGGCGAGGTCGACCTCATCCCGACCGAGCAGATCGGCTACATGGATGTCTCGCCGCGCCAGATGGTGTCGGTCGCGACGTCGCTCATCCCGTTCCTCGAGCACGACGACGCGAACCGCGCGCTCATGGGCGCCAACATGCAGCGCCAGGCTGTTCCGCTGCTGCGCTCGGAGAGCCCGCTCGTCGGCACCGGCATGGAGGGCTTCGCGGCCATCGACGCCGGCGACGTGATCACCGCCGACAAGGCGGGTGTCGTCTCCGAGCTCTCGGCCGACGTCATCACGATCCAGCTCGACGAGGGCGGCACGCAGGACTACTACCTGCGCAAGTTCGACCGCTCCAACCAGGGCACGAGCTACAACAACCGCGTCATCGTGAGTGCGGGCGACCGCATCGAGGCCGGCCAGGTGCTCGCCGACGGGCCCGCGACGGAGAACGGCGAGCTCGCGCTCGGCAAGAACCTCCTCGTGGCGTTCATGCCGTGGGAGGGCCACAACTTCGAGGACGCCATCATCCTGAGCCAGAACCTGGTGAAGGACGACACCCTCTCGTCGATCCACATCGAGGAGTACGAGGTGGATGCCCGCGACACGAAGCTCGGCAAGGAGGAGATCACGCGTGACCTCCCCAACGTCTCGCCGGAGCTGCTCGCCGACCTCGACGAGCGCGGCATCATCCGCATCGGCGCCGAGGTCCGCCCCGGCGACATCCTCGTCGGCAAGGTCACGCCCAAGGGCGAGACCGAGCTGAGCGCCGAGGAGCGCCTGCTGCGCGCCATCTTCAACGAGAAGAGCCGCGAGGTGCGCGACACCTCGCTCAAGGTTCCGCACGGCGAAGAGGGCACGATCATCGCGGTCAAGGAGTTCAACGCCGACAACGACGACGAGCTCGGCTCGGGCGTCAACCAGCGCGTCGTGGTCTACATCGCCCAGAAGCGCAAGATCACCGCGGGCGACAAGCTCGCCGGCCGTCACGGCAACAAGGGCGTCATCTCCAAGATCCTGCCGGTCGAGGACATGCCGTTCCTCGCGGACGGAACCCCGGTCGACGTGATCCTGAACCCGCTCGGCATCCCCGGCCGCATGAACTTCGGCCAGGTGCTCGAGACCCACCTCGGCTGGGTCGCCAAGCAGGGCTGGGAGGTCGACGGCTCCCCGAAGTGGGCGAACACGCTGCCCGACCACGCCCGCAGCGCGGCTCCCGGCACGAAGGTCGCGACCCCCGTGTTCGACGGTGCGCTCGAGAGCGAGATCGAGGGGCTCCTCGAGTCGACGATCCCGACGCGCGACGGTGAGCGCCTCATCGGTGCCAGCGGAAAGGCCCGTCTGTTCGACGGCCGTTCCGGCGAGCCCTTCCCCGAGCCCGTCTCGGTCGGCTACATGTACATCCTGAAGCTCCACCACCTGGTGGACGACAAGATCCACGCACGCTCGACCGGCCCCTACTCGATGATCACCCAGCAGCCGCTCGGTGGTAAGGCGCAGTTCGGTGGACAGCGCTTCGGCGAGATGGAGGTGTGGGCCCTCGAGGCCTATGGAGCCGCGTACGCGCTCCAGGAGCTGCTCACCATCAAGTCGGACGACATCCTCGGCCGCGTGAAGGTGTACGAGGCCATCGTCAAGGGCGAGAACATCCAGGAGCCGGGTATCCCCGAGAGCTTCAAGGTGCTCATCAAGGAGATGCAGTCGCTGTGCCTGAACGTGGAGGTGCTGTCCGCGGACGGCTCCACGGTCAACCTGCGCGACACGGACGACGAGGTCTTCCGTGCCGCAGAGGAGCTGGGCATCAACATCTCCACCCGCTTCGAGTCGTCGTCGATCGACGAGATCTAAGCGCGCCTCTCACTTACTACTGACGAACTCATAAGAGAGAAGAACAGAATTGCTCGACGTTCACGCGTTTGACGAAATCAAGATCGGCCTGGCGACCGCGGATGACATCCGCAAGTGGTCGCACGGCGAGGTGAAGAAGCCCGAGACGATCAACTACCGCACGCTCAAGCCCGAGAAGGACGGCCTCTTCGGAGAGCAGATCTTCGGCCCGAGCCGTGACTGGGAGTGCTCGTGCGGCAAGTACAAGCGGGTGCGGTTCAAGGGCATCGTGTGCGAGCGCTGCGGCGTGGAGGTCACCAAGTCCTCCGTGCGCCGTGAGCGCATGGGCCACATCGAGCTCGCCGCGCCGGTCACGCACATCTGGTACTTCAAGGGTGTGCCCAGCCGCCTCGGCTACCTGCTCGACATGGCGCCGAAGGACCTCGAGAAGGTCATCTACTTCGCCGCGTACATGATCATCTCCGTGGACGTGGACGGCCGCCACAGCGACCTCCCCGGCCTGGAGAACGAGATCCGTCTCGAGATCAAGACGCTCGAGGGCCAGCGCGACGCCCGCATCGCGGACCGTCTCGCCAAGCTCGAGGAGGACCTCGCGGCCCTCGAGGCCGAGGGTGCCAAGAGCGACCAGAAGCGCCGCGTCAAGGATGGCGCCGAGAAGGAGATGGGGCAGGCCCGCAAGTCGTTCGACGAGCAGATCGCCCAGCTCGAGCGCGTGTGGGACGACTTCCGCAACCTCAAGGTCGGCGACCTGAAGCCCGAGGACTCGGTGTTCCAGGAGCTGCAGGACCGCTTCGGCATGTACTTCGAGGCCTACATGGGCGCCGAGGCCATCCAGAAGCGCCTGCAGGCCTTCGACCTCGAGGCCGAGGCCGTTGACCTCCACGACCAGATCGCCAACGGCAAGGGCCAGAAGAAGATCCGCGCCATCAAGCGCCTCCGTGTGGTCAACTCCTTCCTGCAGACCGGCAACTCGCCGGCCGCCATGGTGCTCGAGGTCGTCCCGGTCATCCCGCCGGAGCTCCGCCCCATGGTGCAGCTCGACGGCGGCCGCTTCGCGACCTCCGACCTCAACGACCTCTACCGTCGTGTGATCAACCGCAACAACCGCCTGCGTCGCCTGCTCGACCTCGGTGCTCCCGAGATCATCGTGAACAACGAGAAGCGCATGCTGCAGGAGGCCGTCGACGCACTGTTCGACAACGGCCGCCGCGGTCGTCCCGTCACGGGCACCGGCAACCGCGCCCTCAAGTCCCTGAGCGACATGCTCAAGGGCAAGCAGGGCCGCTTCCGCCAGAACCTGCTCGGCAAGCGCGTCGACTACTCGGGCCGTTCGGTCATCATCGTGGGCCCGCAGCTCAAGCTCCACCAGTGCGGCCTGCCCAAGCAGATGGCGCTCGAGCTCTTCAAGCCGTTCGTGATCAAGCGACTCATCGACCTCAGCCACGCTCAGAACATCAAGAGCGCCAAGCGCATGGTCGAGCGCTCGCGCCCGCAGGTGTGGGACGTGCTCGAGGAGATCATCCGCGAGCGCCCCGTGCTGCTCAACCGCGCGCCCACGCTCCACCGCCTGGGCATCCAGGCGTTCGAGCCCCAGCTCGTGGAGGGCAAGGCCATCCAGCTGCACCCGCTCGTGTGCGCGGCGTTCAACGCCGACTTCGACGGCGACCAGATGGCTGTCCACCTGCCCCTGTCGGTCGAGGCCCAGGCCGAGGCCCGCGTGCTCATGCTCGCGTCGAACAACATCCTCAAGCCGTCGGACGGCCGTCCGGTGACCCTGCCCACGCAGGACATGATCATCGGCCTGCACCACCTGACGACGCTCAAGGAGGGTGCGACCGGTGAGGGCCGTGCGTTCTCGTCGATCGCCGAGGCGATCCTCGCGTTCGACCAGCACACGCTCGACCTCAACGCCAAGGTGCGCATCCGCCTCGAGAACGTGCACTTCGCCGAGGGCGAGGAGCCGGAGGGCTTCGTGCAGGGCCAGACCGTCCTGAAGGAGACCACGCTCGGACGGGCGATCTTCAACGAGACGCTGCCGAGCGACTACCCCTTCATCGAGAAGGTCGCCGACAAGGGCCAGATCTCCGCGATCGTCAACGACCTCGCGGAGCGCTACCCCAAGGTGGAGGTCGCGGCTGCGCTCGACCGCATCAAGGACGCGGGCTTCCACTGGGCCACGCGCTCCGGTGTGACCGTCGCCCTCTCGGACATCGTCACGCCGCCCTCGAAGCCGGAGATCATCGCCGGCTACGAGAAGCAGGCCGCGAAGGTCCAGGACCAGTTCGACAAGGGCCTCACGACCGACGCCGAGCGTCGCCAGGAGCTCATCGAGATCTGGAACAAGGCGACCGCCGAGGTGGCGACCGCGATGCAGGCGAACTTCACGTCCGACAACAACATCAACCGCATGGTGTCGTCGGGTGCCCGTGGTAACTGGATGCAGGTCCGCCAGATCGCCGGTATGCGCGGCCTCGTGTCGAACCCGAAGGGTGAGATCATCCCGCGCCCGATCGTGCACTCCTACAAGGAGGGCCTGACCGTGGCCGAGTACTTCATCTCGACCCACGGTGCTCGCAAGGGCCTCGCCGACACCGCGCTCCGCACGGCCGACTCGGGCTACCTCACGCGTCGTCTCGTCGACGTCTCGCAGGATGTCATCATCCGCGAGGACGACTGCGGCACGACCAAGGGCCTCGACATGCCGATCGCCGCGCAGGGTGCCGACGGCACCTGGGTGCTCGACTCCAACGTCGAGAACTCGGTGTACGCGCGCAGCCTCGCCGCCGACGCCGTCGACTCCAAGGGCAAGGTCATCGCGCCCGCCGGGTCTGACGTCGGAGACGTGCTGCTCGACACGCTGCTCGCCGCCGGTGTGCACGACATCAAGGTCCGCTCCGTGCTCACGTGCGAGTCGGCCGTCGGTGTGTGCGCGGTCTGCTACGGCCGCTCGCTCGCGACGGGCCTGCTCGTCGACATCGGCGAGGCCGTCGGCATCATCGCGGCGCAGTCGATCGGCGAGCCCGGAACGCAGCTCACGATGCGCACGTTCCACACCGGTGGTGTGGCCTCCGCGGACGACATCACGCAGGGTCTGCCCCGCGTGACGGAGCTCTTCGAGGCCCGCACCCCCAAGGGTGCGTCGCCCATCGCCGAGGCCGCCGGCCGCATCACCATCGAGGACACGGATCGCGCCCGCCGCATCATCCTGACCCCCGACAACGGTGACGAGCCCATCGCCTACCCGGTGCTGCGCCGTGCGACCCTCCTCGTCGAGGACGGCCAGCACGTCGAGCTCGGCCAGCAGTTCCACGTCGGAAACCTCGACCCGAAGGAAGTCCTCCGCGTCAAGGGTGTCCGCGCCGTGCAGCAGCACCTGGTCGACGGAGTGCAGGGCGTCTACCGCTCGCAGGGTGTGCCGATCCACGACAAGCACATCGAGGTCATCGTCCGCCAGATGCTCCGCAAGGTGACCGTGGTCGACCACGGCGACACCGAGCTGCTCCCGGGCGAGCTCGTCGACCGGGCCCGCTACACCGAGCTCAACCGCGGCGCGGTTGTCGAGGGCAAGCACCCGGCGTCGGCCCGCCAGGAGGTCATGGGTATCACCAAGGCGTCCCTCGCGACCGAGTCGTGGCTGTCGGCCGCGTCGTTCCAGGAGACCACGCGTGTTCTCACGCAGGCCGCCATGGAGGGCAAGTCCGACCCGCTGATGGGCCTCAAGGAGAACGTCATCATCGGAAAGCTCATCCCGGCCGGCACGGGTCTCCCGCGCTACCGCGATGTGTCTGTCGAGGCCACCGAGGAGGCGAAGGCCGAGCGCTACCCGAACCGCATCTTCACGGATGAGTCGGTGTTCAGCGAGTCCGACCTGAGCTTCGTCGACTTCGACAGCTTCAACTCCGACGACTACACGCCCGGCACCTACAACTAGGCACCGGCGGTAGCCACGAGGATGCCCTCCACTTCGGTGGGGGGCATCCCTCGTTAAGGCGGCCCGACAGCGGGAGTTCCCCGCTGCTAGGGTGACCGTGTGTTCGCCTACCCGCCGACCCCGACGGACGATGCCGGGTTCGCCATCGTCACCGACCGCTTCGTCTGCCTGCTGAGCGCCGACGCGACCGCCGACACGGCGCGCGAGCTCTTCCAGCAGCTCGACGACGACGGAGCCCGGCTCGAGGATGCCCTCGCGACGCTCGACCGCGTCGAGGGCGTCGAGCGCGTGGCCCTCGTCGAGATCGTCGACCCCCGCACCATGCGGGTCGCCGTGCGCGGCCGCGTCTCGGTGGGCATCGAGGGCAGCACCGCGACGCGCCTCTCCGGTCCCGTCGAGGCGACGTGGATCATGAGCGACGCACGCGACGTGACGTCGCTGTGGCTCTCGCTCGAGGCGGGCGCCCCCGAGGGCGATGTGCTGCCCCTCGCCCGCGGAGTCGTGCGCGCGAGCGCCCTGCGTGCCGAGCCTGCGGAGGAGGCCGCGCCCCGCGCCGCGCGCGAGCCCCGGCCCGCCGCGGTCGTCGAGGCGCAGCCGGAACCGGAGCCGGAGCCAGAACCAGAGCCGGAGCCAGAACGAGAGCCAGAACCAGAGCCGGAGCCGGAGCCGGAGCCGGAAGGCGACGAGATCCCCGCGGCACTGCGCGACGACCTCGATGAGTGGCTCGCCGACGGCGGTCCGCGCTGGATCCTGCGCCTCCCCGACGGCCACGAGCTCGACGCCGACGGCACCATCGTCATCGGCCGCCGATCGTGGGAGCAGCCCGAGGGCGACGAGGTGAAGCACGTGTCCGTGCCCTCGCCCAAGAAGCAGATCTCGGGAACCCATCTCGAGCTCGCGATAGTCGACGGCCAGCTCGTCGCCCGCGACCTGGACTCGACGAACGGTACGATCGTCCTGACGCCGGAGCGGCCGCCACGGCTTCTCCACGGGGGACGTACGACGTCGCTGCAGACTGGAGATATCCTCGATTTGGGAGAGAGCTTCCGGATCGTGGTCAGCAACCGCGACTAGCCGCTCCTCCCGCTCAACGAACCCGCAGCCGCTACGAGTCCGTCAGGAGGGAGCCATGGTCAAGCGTGTGACATCCACGCCACCGGTGCTCGCGGGCTTCACGTACGTGCGGCCGCTCGGCACGGGCGGGTTCGCCGACGTGTTCCTCTACGAGCAGGACATGCCGCGCCGGGTCGTGGCCGTCAAGGTGCTGCTCAACGACGCGATCAACCCGGAGGTGCTGCGCACCTTCAACACCGAGGCCGACATCATGGCGCGGCTGAGCGCGCACCCCTCGATCGTCACGATCTACCAGGCGAGCATCTCGTCGGACGGCAGGCCCTACCTGGCCATGGAGTTCTGCCCCGACACCATGAGCGCGCGCTACAAGAAGGCGCCCCTCGGCGTGGGCGAGGTGCTCGACACGGGCGTGCGCATGGCCGCCGCCCTCGAGACCGCCCACCGCGCGGGCGTACTGCACCGCGACATCAAGCCGTCGAACGTGCTCGTCACGTCGCTCGGCTCTCCCGTGCTCGCCGACTTCGGGATCGCCGCGGCGATCAACGCGGAGGGCGGGGCGCCCGAGCTCTTCGCCATGTCCGTGCCGTGGAGCTCGCCCGAGGTGCTCGCCGAGACGGTGTCCGGCTCGGTGGCGAGCGAGATCTGGAGCCTCGGCGCGACCCTCTACACGCTGCTCGCCGGCCGCAGCCCGTTCGAGCTCCCCGACCGCACCAGGAACACGCGCGACCAGCTCTCCGCACGGGTCGCGAAGGCGCACTACACCCCGGTGGGGCGCGCCGACGTGAGCGAGAAGCTCGAGGGCATCCTCGCGCGCAGCATGTCGAAGGACCCGGCCAAGCGCTACGAGTCGATGCTCGCCTTCGCGGAGGACCTGCGCTGGGCGCAGTACGAGCTCGGCATCCCGCCGACGGCCCTCGAGGTCGCGGCCACGGAGTGGGCGGCCGCGTCGTCGCCCGTCGACTTCGCCGACGCGGCCCCGCGGGGCCCCGTGATCACGACGGTCAACAAGGACTCCCGGCGGGCCGCCCGCGCGCAGACCGTGCTCAGCCGCCTCGCCGACGAGGCCGACGGGGTCACGGCGGGCACGAGGCCGTCCGCGGGCTGGAGGCTCCCCGCCGTCATCGTCGTGTCGGCGGTCGTGCTCGTGGGGGTCGCCGTGCTGACCCTCAAGCTCCTGGGAGTGTTCTGACGTGCCCCGAGCGACGCCCCGCACGTCCTCCGCACGACCCCTCCTGAAGGTCGGCGCCGCCGTCGCGGGCATCGCGGTGCTCGCGGGCCTCGCCGTGGTCGCGACCGGCTACGACGCGCAGGAGGTCCCGCGCCTCGAGACCTCGGTGTGGGTGACGAAGGCCGACGGCCAGTACGCGCGCGTGAACACCGAGCTCGCCGAGCTCGACACCGTGCGCTCGGTGCAGGATCCCACGAGCGTCGTGCAGGCGGGCGCGAACAGCCTCGTGTTCAGCCAGGGCTTCAGCCAGCTGTGGACCATCGACTCGGCCAACGCCGTGGACCTCAGCGAGGGCGCCGTCGCCGCCGACGGCTCGGGCGCGCCCGCGACGAGCAGCAGCACGCCCGCGGGCACGCGCTCGGTGGCCTCGGCCGGCAGGTACGTGCTGTACCTGACCGACACGGGCGGCGTATACCTGAGCGTGCTCGACGGCAGCAGCGGGGTGTCCGCCGCCATCCCGCTCAACCCGTTCGCGAACGTGGTGGTCGAGGAGGGGCAGGATCCCCCCACCTACTCGGCATCGGCCGTCGCCGTCTCGGATGACGGCACCGTCGTGCTGTACTCCTCGGCCGAGTCCGCGATCCGGCGCTTCGACGCCGAGCGCCTCCAGTTCATCGGGGGCGCCACGACGGTCGCCTCCCCGCCGCAGGCCGAGTCGCAGCTCGAGCTCGCCGTCGTCGGGCAGAAGTGGATCCTGAGCGCGGCGGCCGAGGGGCTCGCGTGGGTCGAGGGCGTCGGCGCCCCCGTCGAGACGGGCGCGGGCGCGGATGCGCGGCTGCAGTCCAGCTCGTCGACAGGCTCGTCCGCCTACCTCGCCGACTCGGAGGGCCTGTACGGCGTCGACCTCGGATCGGGTGCTGCGACGGTCGTGGCCACCGCCACGGGCATCCCTGCGGCGCCCGTCGCCCTCGACGGCACCGTCTACGCGGCGTGGCTGACCGCGGACTCCGGAACCCTGTGGTCGTCGGCGACGGGGCAGACGACGACGCTCGAGACCGAGTCCGACGTGCTCGCGGACGAGCGGGCGATCGTGCCGGTCTTCCGCAGCAACGGACAGCGCGCCGTGCTCAACGAGACCTCGTCGGGGATGGTCTGGACGGTGCCGGACGGGACGCTCGTCCCCACCTCCCAGTGGCAGGTCGACGACGAGACCCAGGAGAACACGGGGACCGTCGTCGTCGACGATGTCGCCGAGGAGAAGCCGCCCGTCGCCGTCGCCGATGCGTTCGGCGTGCGCAGCGGGGCCCAGGTGTCGCTCCCGCTGCTGCTCAACGACCACGATCCGAACAAGAAGGACGTGCTGTCGATCTCGGCCGACGCGACGGCGACCGGGCTCTCCGACCCGGCCTTCGGCACCCTCGGCCTCGCCTCGAACAACCAGCAGGCCGTCGTCACGGTCACGGGGTCGAGCGGCTCGGCGACGTTCTCGTACGCGGTCACCGACGGCGCCGCCGTGTCCGAGCCCGCGCCGGTCACGCTCACGATCGTGCCGGACGACCAGAACTCCGCGCCCGTGTGGTGCGGCATCGACGCGTGCAAGCAGGTCTGGCCCAGCCCGCAGATCTCGCCGGGCGGCACCGTCACGATCCCCGTGCTCACGGGCTGGGTCGACCCCGAGGGCGACCCCTTCGTGCTCTCCGACGCGCGCGCCGAGAACGACTCGGACCCCGTCTCCGTCGTCGCGACCTCCGACGGCCGCGTCGCCGTGCGGCACAACGACCCGAACGCCCCCGCGAGCGCGATCTCGATAGTCGTGACCGTCACCGACTCGCGCGGGGCGAGCGCCGAGAAGGTCCTCGTCGTGTCGGTGAGCTCGAGCCCCGCCCTCGATGTCGCGCCCGTCGTCGTCGTCGCGGGGGCGGGCGAGAAGGCCACCGTGCGGGTCGCCGACCACGTGACCGGCGGATCGGGTGCGTACCGCGTGCTCGACGCCGTGGCGTCGTCATCGTCGTCGTCGCTGCTCGTCGTGCCGAACGCCGCGGCCGGCACCGTCGAGCTCACGGCCGTGACGCCGGGCGAGTACCTCGTCACCTACAGCGTGCAGGATGCCACGACGCTCGCCGAGCAGTCGTCGATCATCCGCCTCACGGTGCCCGAGGAGGGCGCGCCGCTCACGATCCCCCCGGTCACGGCGTTCGTGCGCGCCAACGAGGACACCACGATCGACATGGTCGGGGCCGTGCAGAACAGCACGGGCCGCGTGCTCATCGTCTCGCAGGTCACGTCGTCCGACCCGGGCCTGAGCGCGAGCGTCGTGGGCCAGTCGCAGGTGCGCGTGAGCGGCTCGACGGCGTCGGGCGAGCCCGGCCGCGTGGGCACGGCGCTCGTGACGATCACCGACGGCGCGGGCGCGGTGGTCGAGGGGCAGCTCACGGTGTTCCAGGTGGCGCAGAGCACGGATGCGTTCCCCATCGCGGTGCCCGACAGCGTGACGGTGCGCGCGGGCGGCCAGGTCGACATCCCCGTGCTCGCCAACGACCTCAGCCCGCGCGGCGAGCGGCTCGTGCTGCACCCGCAGGTGGACTCGACGACGGCGTCGACCGCGCTCGCCTTCGCGGCGGCGGACTCACTGCGCTACCTGGCTCCGCAGACCCCCGGGGTCTACACCGTGCGGTACTCGGTCTACCTCGAGTCGCGGCCCGACCGCCTCGACACCACGACCGTGTCGGTCACCGTGCTGCCCGAGGGGGCGAACAGGGCGCCGCAGCCCGCGATCCTCACGGCGCGCACCCTGAGCGGCCAGACGGTGCGCATCCCCGTCTCGAGCTTCGGCGCCGACCCCGACGGCGACGGCGTCGTGCTCTCGTCGGTCGACCAGCCCGGCGCGGGCAAGGGCGTCGCGGCGATCTCGGCCGAGGGCGACTCGATCCTCTACACGGCCCCCGCGGGCGGCGTGCCCGACGGCCAGGTGAGCTTCGCGTACTCGGTGCGCGACACGAGCGGGGCAGAGGGCTCGGCGCTCGTGCGCGTGGGCGTGCTCGGCAAGGCGCTCTCCGACACGACGCCCGTGACCTACAGCGACTACGTGCGCACCACGGCGTCCGCGCCCAACCCCGTGACCGTCATCCCCCTCATCAACGACAGCGACCCCTCGCAGGGAGTCCTCCGCATCATCGCGCTCGCGCCCAACGCGCCCGCGGGCACCGCGGAGTACGACCGGCTCGAGTCGCTCATCGACGCGTCGACCTCCCTCGACGACGGCACCGTCGTGCTCGCCGCGGGCGCCGTCGAGGGCACCCACTCGTACGTCTACACGGTGCAGTCGTCGATCTCCACGAGCACCGCGGAGGGCCTCATCGTCGTGAGCGTCGCCGACGTCGCCGCTCCCGACTACCCCGTCGTCACCGACACGGTCGTGACGGCCAAGACGCGCCTCGACCTCGCCACGACGGGGCTCGACGTGGTGACGGGCAAGGTGCAGTGGCCCTCGGGGGATGTCTCGAGCCTCACCCTCGACCTCTGGCCGGGTGCGGCGTCCGGTTTCACGGTCTCGGGCAGCACGATCAAGGGTGACCTGCCCGCCCGCGGCGCCCTCATCCCCTTCTCGCTCACGGGCGTGGACTCCGCGGGCGGGCCCGTCGTGAGCTACGGGTTCCTCCGCATCCCCGCGTTCGACGACATGCGCGTGCAGGTGCGCTCGAACGTCACCGCCGTCGAGGTCGACGAGGAGAAGTCAGCGAGCTTCGCCGTGCGCGACCTGCTCGACGTCGGGCGTTCGGACAGCATCCAGATCCGCGACGACGCGTCGTTCACCGTGCAGCGCGCCAACGCGTCGTGCTCGCCCAGCGGGTCGACGGGCGCGACCTACGCGGCGGGCCGCGAGGCGCCGTGGGTCGACTCGTGCACGATCCCCGTGCGCATCTCCGGCCAGTCGACGTGGACCATGGTGTCGATCCCCGTGAGCATCCTGCCGAAGGACCCGCAGGCGATCCTGAGCTCGGTCACCCGCACGATCTCGCCCGGTGCCTCGGAGTCCATCGACCTGTACGCGAACATGACGACGTGGGAGGGCGGCCGCGTCGGCGACACCAAGGCCCTCGCCTACACGATCTCGGGCGGCGGCACGGCGTTCATCGTCAACCAGGCGGGCACGAAGGTCTCGATCGACACCCGGGCCGACGCGCCCCCCGGCACGCGCTCGACCATCCAGGTGGCGACGGACGCCTACGGCGGCCTCACGGCGGCCATCACCCTCATCGTGGGCGTCGCCCCGCCGGACGCCCCGCGTGGCGCGACCTTCACGCAGCAGTGCGACGTGAGCAGGGGCGCCTCGTGCACGATCTCCGTCGCGGGCGTCTCGGGCGAGTACGACCCGTTCGCGGGCAAGGCGGGGTCGGGCCTCAAGCTCGTCTCCGTCGGCTCGGGCGCGCCCGTGGCGTGCCCGGTCGCGACCGTGTCCGTCGCGAACGGCACCCAGGTCGTCGCATCCTGGCCCTCGGGGCCGAAGCCCGTGGGCGGGGAGTGCGTCGTGCCGTTCACGGTGTCGGACGCGCAGGGCCGCACGGGCACGGGGCAGCTCACGATCGACGTGCTCGGCTACCCGCAGACGCCCGACTCGGTCGTCACCCAGTCGTACACGGGCAGCAGCGTGACGATGTACGTCGCGCTCGGCAGCGCGACCCAGGCGCACCCGGCCGTCTCGGGCGCGACCCTCGTCGAGAACGGCAGCCCCGTCGGCACCTGCGTCGCCGCGCCGCCCACCGGCTACACATGCACGGTGACGGGGCTCGAGAACGGGGCAGCGCACACCTACACGGCGCAGGCGGTCAACAGCGTCGGGACCTCCGGAGACACGACGCCCGTCACGACGAACGCGTACCAGCCTCCGCAGGTGTACTCGATCACCGCGAACCCCAAGTACGTGGCCGGCACGACCAAGCAGACGCAGGGCGTCATGACCGTCACCGTCACGGGCAGCCCCGACGCCGTCGCCTACCGCATCGACGGCTCCAGCCAGCCCGCGTTCAGCGCGCCCACCGACGTCACCCTGCCCACCGGCCCGCAGACGCTCGCGATCATCCCGATCAGCCGCTACGCCCCGCCCCTCACGGGGTCGAACGAGGGCACGAGCCAGACCGCCACCTTCACGGTGCCCGGCACGCCCCGCTTCTCGACGGCCGCCGTGGCGAGCAAGACGGGCTCGGCCCAGGCCACCGTGACGGCGACCGCCGACTGGAACGGCGTCTCGAGCGGCACGCTCACCTACTTCATGTCCACGTCGTCGGGCCTGAGCTGCACGACGAACGGCGCGGGCACCGCGATCGTGGGCCCCGGGGGAGCCACGGAGTCTGCGACGGGCGTCTTCGACGGGCTGGCCGCCGAGCGCGACTACTACTTCGTGGCCTGCGCCAACAACGGCTTCGGCACCTGGACCTCCAACCAGACGACGATCGACACGTACACGCACCCCGGTGACGTGGGCGGCAGCTACACGTACACGGTCGGCACCGCTCCGACGTCGTCGGGCTCGACCTGGCTGTGGGACTCCGTGACCTCCGGGGTCACGGCCCCCGGCGGTGCCCTGCACCTGCAGTACCGCGTCGACGGCACGCGCACCGACAACACGCTCGTGCTGACGGAGTCGCGCATCAGCGACGTCTCCGTGCGCAACTGCAACAACTTCTTCACGGGACTGTGCGGCAACTGGCAGGACCTCTCGCCCACCGACGTGCCGACCATCGTGCGGGTGACCTTCCCCGAGGTGTGCCCCGCGACGCCGTCGACCGACGACATCGTCGTGAGCGCCGGCGCCTCGCCCTACGCGAGCCTCGCCTTCGACGCCGCGACCACCACGTACTCGGCGAGCTTCGGCGGACCCTTCACGAGCCTGGGCACGGCGAGCTTCGCCTGCACCCCATGACCACCCGAGAGGACAAAGAATGACGATCCCCACCGAGCAGGCGACCTGGTTCGCCGAGACGTTCTCGCTGCTCGCGGACAACGTCGAGCAGGCGATCCTCGGCAAGCGCAAGGTCGTCGAGCTCGTGCTCGCCACGGCCATCAGCGAGGGCCACGTGCTGCTCGAGGACTTCCCGGGCACCGGCAAGACGGCGCTCGCACGCACCATCGCGCAGACGATCACGGGCGTGAGCACGCGCATCCAGTTCACCCCCGACCTGCTGCCGGGCGACGTCACGGGCATCACCGTCTACGACCAGAAGAAGGGCGAGTTCCAGTTCCACTCGGGCCCCGTCTTCGCCAACGTCGTGCTCGCCGACGAGATCAACCGGGCGAGCCCGAAGACGCAGTCGGCGCTCCTCGAGGTGATGGAGGAGGGGCAGGTCACCGTCGACGGCGTCACGCGCCCCGTCGGCAGCCCGTTCCTCGTCATCGCGACGCAGAACCCCGTCGAGCAGGCGGGCACCTACCGGCTGCCCGAGGCGCAGCTCGACCGCTTCATGATCAAGACGTCGATCGGGTACCCCGACGAGGCCGCGACCATGCGCATCCTGCAGGGCGTCACGGCCGGGAAGAAGGAGGTGCGCGGCATCGTCGAGCCCGCGACCCTCGTGACGATGACCGACATCTCGCGCGGCGCGTACGTGAACCCGCTGCTCTTCGACTACATCATGCGCATCGTGGATGCCACGCGCCGCGCCTCCGAGGTCAAGCTCGGCGTGAGCGTGCGCGGCGCTATCGCGCTCTCGAAGCTCGTCATGACGTGGGCCGTCGCCCACGGCCGCACCTTCGTGACGCCGGACGACGTGCGCGACCTCGCGGTGCCCGCACTCGCGCACCGCCTCATCCTCGTGCCCGAGGCCGAGTTCGACGGCGTCACGGCCGTGGGCGTCATCGGCCAGATCCTGCTCGACGTCCCCGCCCCCGCGGAGAACGGCGCTGCGTGAAGTCTGAGACCGAAGCCGGGCTGAGCCGCACCCAGGCGGGCACGCGGACACGCGCCGAGACGGTGACCCGGTACACGAGCACGCGGGCCGGCGTCGTCGGGTCGAGCGTGTTCTGGGGCCGGCGGGCGCTGCGTGCCGTCCGCCGGGCCTCGGGCGCGGCGGGCACGTGGCTCAGCGAGACCGTCACGAGCGCTGGGTGGCTGCTGCTCGCCGTGCTCGCGGCGGGCGTGGTGGGCGGTCTCGCGCTCGGCTGGGTGGAGGCATGGGTGGTCGCGGCCGTCGCGCTCCTGCTGCTGTTGTTCTGCGTGCCGTTCCTGTTCGGCGGCCACGACTACCGCGTGCACCTCGTGCTCGACCGCGACCGCGTGGTCGCGGGCACGGATGTCGACGCGCACCTGGAGATCCGCAACCAGTCGCACCGACCGGCCCTGCCCGGCATCGTCGACGTGCCCGTGGGCGAGGGGCTCGTCGAGGCGCACGTGCCCCTGCTGCTCCCCGGCGCCGAGCACCGCGAGAACCTCGTCATCGGCGCGCACCGGCGCGGCGTGATCACCGTCGGGCCCATGACCATCGCGCGCGGCGACCCCATCGGCATCCTCCGCCGCGAGGTGGCCTGGCCGCAGGTCGAGCAGGTGTTCGTGCACCCCGTGACGGTGCCCATCCCGTCCACGAGCGCGGGCAACATCAAAGACCTCGAGGGCTCGCCGACCAGGGACATCGTGCCCGCCGACCTGTCGTTCCACGCCATCCGCGAGTACGCGCCCGGCGACTCCCAGCGGCACGTCCACTGGAAGTCGACCGCCAAGACGGGCGTGCTCATGGTGCGCCAGTACGAGGAGACCCGCCGCGCGCGCATCGCCGTCGTGCTCGACCTGCGCACCGAGGAGTTCGCCGACGACGACGAGTTCGAGATGGCCGTGAGCGCCGCCGCGTCGCTGGGCGTCCAGGGCGTCAGGGACGGGCGCGATGTGCTCGTGTCGATGAGCGCCGACATCCCCGAGCTCGCGCGCACCACGACTCTCGCCATCAGCACCATCCCGACCCTCACGCCGCGCACCCTCCTCGACGGCATGTCGCAGGTCGAGGGCAGCGAGCGCGCGCTCCACCTCGAGACCGTGACGTCGCTCACCGTGCAGGCCCACCCCGAGCTCTCGACAGCCTTCGTCGTGACGGGCAGCCGGCCGACCCTCACGCGCCTGCGCACCGCGGCCCTCGCGTTCCCCGTCGACGTCGTCACGGTCGCCGTGCGCGTCGAGCCGGGGGCGGAGCCGACCCTCCGGTCGACGGGCGACCTCACCGTCATGACCATCGGCGCCCTCCACGACCTCACGCACATGATCGCGCGGGGGGCCCTCTCGTGAGGTCCGTGCGCGCGGGATGGGACGTCGCCTACGTCGTCGTGGGCGTAGCGATAGCCGCCGCCTTCGCCTGGCCGATCTACGAGACCCCGCGCGTCGCCGTGGTCGCGGCCGTGGGCGCCGTGGTCGGCGCGGGGCTCGTGATCCTCGGCCGGCGGCTCGGCTGGCGCTTCCGGCGCGTCGGGCTCCTGGCTGGCGCGGCCTTCGTGCTCCTCGTCGTGCCGCTCGCCGTGCCCTCGGGCCTCGGCGGCATCGACACGTTCGTGCGGGCGCTGCGCGACGGCGTGCTGGGGGTCGTCCTCGGCTGGAAGCAGCTCGTCACGCTGAGCCTGCCCCTCGGCGACTACCAGGCCGTGCTCGTGCCCTTCATGGTCGTCGTGCTCGCGGGCTCGGTGCTCGCCCTCTCGCTCGTGTTCCGCGGCGGCCGGTGGGCCGGTGCGGCGGTGCCCGTCGTCATCGCCATGTCGGTGTTCGGCATCGCGTTCGGCGCGAGCACCACGGGCTCCCCGCTCGCCGTCGGCCCGTTCCTGCTCCCCGCCCCGCGCGAGGTGCTCCTGGGAGTGGCCCTCGTCGTCGCGTCGCTCGTGTGGCTCGTCGGCAGGTCGCGGTTCGCGCGCCTCGAGTCCCTCGCCCTCGCGCAGGCGAGCACGGCCGGGGTGCGGCAGGCGCCGCAGTCGTTCTGGCGCACCGCGCGCCGGCGCATCCTCGCCGCGGTCCTGCTCGTCGCCGCCCTCGTCGGGGGCCTCGCGATAGCGCCCCTCGCCGCGGGGATCTCGCCGCGCCAGGCGCTGCGCGACGGCATCGACCCGCTCGTGGTGCTGCGCGACCAGCCCAGCCCGCTCGCGGCCTACCGCTCGTGGTTCGCGGGCGACGCCTTCGGCACGGAGCTGTTCACGGTCTCCGGGGACACGTCCGGCATCGACCGCATCCGCATCGCGACGCTCGACACCTACGCGGGCGACCTGTTCGAGGTCGGGCCGGGCACGCGCTTCAGCAGGCTGCCCCGCACGACGCCCGCGGGGCCGAGCAGCGAGATCACGATCACCATCGGCGACGGCTTCGACGGCCCCTGGGTCCCCGTGCCCACGGGCGTCACCGCGGCGCCCACGTTCACGGGCGCGCGCGCCGCCACGCTCGCCGACGGGTTCTACATCGGCGAGTCGGATGCCACGGCGCTCGACACCGCGCTCGCGGACGACGGCGCGTACGGCCTGCGGCCCGGCGACTCATACCGTGTGTTCGGCGCCGCCGACGACGCGGGCGACGCACTCGCGTCGTCGACCGGCGGAGAGTCCCTCATCCCCGTCGACGCCTATCCGGCCCTCGTCGACTGGGTCGAGGCGCAGGGGGTGCCCCGCACGGGAGCCGGCCTCGTCGACCTCGTCGCACGGCTCACCTCCCGCGGCTACCTGAGCCACTCGCTCACCGACGGGCCCGCGGCGTCCGCCTGGATCGCCGACCTCTCCGCGCGCGCGGGCTACGCGTTCCAGCCGAGCTACGCGGGCCACTCCACGGCGCGCGTCGAGGAGCTCTTCACGCAGCTCGACGACCAGCAGCAGCGTGCCGGAGAGGGCGCGCCCGAGGAGCTCCTCGTCGCGGCGGTCGGCGACGACGAGCAGTTCGCCACGGCGGCCGCGCTGCTCGGCAGGTACTTCGGCTTCGACTCCCGCGTCGTCGTGGGGGTGCGCCTCGCCGCGGCGGGGGAGCGGCCGTCGGTCGAGCCGTGCGCCGAGGGCGTGTGCACGGGCGCCAACGTCACGGCCTGGGCCGAGGTGCTCACGCCCACGGGCGCGTGGGCGCCCCTCGACTCGAGCCCGCAGTTCTCCGTGGCGCCCACGACCATCGCGGTGGGCGAGCAGCTGCCCGAGAACCCGACCGTGCCCGACCAGACCAGCACGCAGGTCGTGACCCCGCCCGCGGCGCAGCGCGACGACTCCGACGGCGCGGACGCACCGCCGCCGGCCCTCCCGGGCTGGCTCGAGCTGCTGCTGCCCATCCTCGGCAAGGTGGGCATGGGCGCCCTCCTGATCGCGCTCCTGCTGCTTCCCGCGGCCGTCCTGGTCATCGCGAAGACGCTCCGCCGCCGCGCGCGCCGTGAGGCGCCCGTGCCCGAGGTGAGCATCGTCGGCGCGTGGGACGAGCTCGTCGACAGCTACGTCGACAACGGTGCCGAGCTCGCCCGCAACCGCACGCGCGCCTCGATCGCCGCCGAGGTCGGGCGTCCTGCCGCGATCGCGCTCGCCGCGGCCGTCGACCGCGCCGTGTTCGCCGAGAACCCGCCGGGGCGCGACGCGAGCGAGACGGCGTGGCGGCTCGTCGACGAGGAGCGCGCCGTGATCACGCGTGCGAGCACGAGAATGGAGAGGATCAGGGCCGGGCTCAACCCCGCCTCGTTCCTCCGCCACCTGGATCCCGGACTCCTGCTCAGGGCAGGCCGCGCCGTGTTCCGCCGAAAGGAAGTCGCATGAGCACCGAGGCCCTCGTGCAGGCCCTCATCATCGTCAACGTCCTCACCGTGGTGGTGGGGCTCGGCGTCTACGTCTGGTACGGGTTCGCGCTCTCCAGGCTCTTCCCGAAGCTCGGGGCAGAGGCGTGGAAGGGCTGGGTGCCGATCCTCAACGAGGCGGAGATCCTGGCGCGCGGCGGCCTGCCCGCGTGGAACGTCGTGTTCTACTTCATCCCGGTCGTGCAGCTCTACGGCATCTACCTCAAGGCGATAGCGGTGCACCGCATCGGCGAGTCGTTCGGCAGGGGCTCCGGCTTCGCCGTGCTCGGGGTCTTCCTCCCGCCGCTGTGGGCGACCCTCCTCGCGGGGCAGGGGATGCCCGCGGCAGGCGCCTACGACCGTCGGGTCGAGGGTCTCGTCGCCCAGCCCGCCGACCCCGCGGCACCCGCCGGACCGGTGCTCGCGCCGCCCGTCTACGCGTCGGCCCCGCCGCCGCCTCCCGCGGCGCCCGTGCCCGTGGCGTTCCCGTCCCTGGCCGCGGCCGGGGAGCCGCCGTTCCCGCCGCTGCCCGAGCAGCCGCCGACCCCGGCCGCTCCGCAGGCCCCGCCGGCTCCGCCCGCCGCGCCCGCGCCGACCGCCGCGCCTGCGCCGACCGCCGCGCCCGCGCCGGCCCCCGCCCCCGAGCCGGAGGGCTCGGTGTACCACCCGTGGTCGCGGGCCCCCGTCGCGGCGCCCGTGACCGTACCCTCGGTCGCCGACACCGTGATCCACCCCGTCCCCGTCGAGGACGACGACGAGCTCGACCGCACGGTGGCCATCGACCGCCGTCCCGTCGTCCCGTGGCGCATCGTGACCGACGAGGGGCACGTGATCCCGCTGCGCCGCCGCACGGTCATCCTCGGGCGCAAGCCCGCGACCACGACCGCCGACGTCGACGTCATCGCCGTGCCCGACACGACGAAGACGCTCTCCAAGAACCACGCGCGCCTCGAGCTCTCGGACGAGGGCACGTGGACCGTGCACGACCTCGCCTCCACCAACGGGGTCATCATCATCGAGCCCGACGGCACCGAGACGCTGCTGCCCGAGGGCGGCTCCGCGCCCATCCCCGGACGCTTCATGCTCGGCAAGGTCGCCCTGCGCGTCGCCTTCGACGACACGGAGTCGACCCGGTGAGCGAGGTGCGCGCCCCCGGCGGCGTCGTGCTCGCCGTCGCGGCGGAGACCGATACGGGGCTCAAGCGCCAGGTCAACGAGGACTCGCTCCTCGCTCAGTCGCCCGTGTTCGTCGTCGCGGACGGCATGGGCGGGTACGAGGCCGGCGACCGCGCGAGCGCCGCCGTCGTGGACGCCTTCCGTCCCCTGGCGGGCGACGGCTACGCCGACCTCGCGGGCGTGCGCGCCGCGCTCATCGCGGCGTCGGCGGGGGTCGCCGAGGTCGCGGGCGGCACGACGCGCGGCGCGGGCAGCACCGTCACGGGCGCCGCTATCGTGGAGCATGAGGGCGTCGCCCACTGGCTCGTCTTCAACGTGGGCGACTCGCGCGTGTACCGCCACCTCGGCAACGAGCTCGAGCAGCTCACCGTCGACCACTCGCTCGGCCAGGAGCTCGTCGACCAGGGCGAGCTGAGGCGCGACGAGATGCAGTCGTTCGCGGAGCGCAACGTCATCACGCGCGCCATCGGTGCCGCCGACAGCACGGCCGACAGCTGGCTCATGCCCGTCGTCGACGGCGAGCGGCTGCTCATCTGCTCCGACGGCCTGCACTCGGAGCTGGCCGACGAGGGCATCCGCGCGACCCTCACTATGGGCGGCAAGCCCGAGTCCGCGGCGCGCACGCTCGTGCAGCGGGCGAAGGATGCCGGCGGGCGCGACAACATATCCGTCATCGTCATCGACGTGGTCTCGGGCGGCAGCCCGCTCGTGGGCGAGTTCACGACGGGCGCCCCGGCCGTCGGGGACGACCTCGCCGACCCCGACCTCGACGACACGACGGTTCCCGTGAGGAGCTCCTGATGGCCGACGACGAGGACACCGTGGTGCCCGACGCCGAGGAGGGCGACCGGACCGTCGTCGTCGAGCGCGGCGACGGCGACGGCGACGGCGACAAGACCGTCGTCGTCGCTCGGAGGCCCCGCACACCCCAGCCCCCCGTGCCGCTCGGGGCGGACGACCCCGACGAGGACCGCACGGTGGTCGTGGAGCGCGACGACGACAGGACCGTCGTCGTCGAGCGCAAGGGACGGGGCAAGCGCTCCTCGGACGCGACGACCGACAGGGCCGGTGCGGCGCCCGCGGCAGACCCGGTCATCACCCTGCTGCCCGCGCGGCGCGGCATCACGACGGCGCCCGTCGACCCCGCCGCGCTCCGCGCGCCCGTCGAGGCGGTGGGCCCCAACGTCGTCGAGACCTATGTGCCGCGCCAGATCGCGCCCCCGCCCGCTGCGGCGCCCGGCGTGCCGCGCGGCGAGGAGGCTCTCCGAGCGCCCGCGCCGTCGATGCCCTCGGTGGCGCGCAGCTCGCGCACGGCCGGCGCCGTCGCGCTGCTCGCCTTCGCGGGCGCGTGCCTCGTCTCGGTCGTCGGCGTCATCGCCGTGGTCGTGTGGTTCGTCCGCTCCTGAGCGGCGAGCCCTAGTCCCGCAGCGCCTCGCGCTTGCTGTAGACCGAGCCGTCGGCGACGACCGTGCCGAACACGGGGCGGCCGGGCGGCAGCAGGCGCGCGGTCACGCGCCCGTCGGTGGCCGACGTGAGGGCCTCGGTCACGAGGGCCACGAAGCCCGGGAGGTCCACGCCCGCGAGGTCGCCGCCGCTGTCGTCGAGCAGCACGACGTCCACACCGCGGCGACGGGCCTCGCGCGCCGCATCCATGATCTCGGGCACGCGCAGGCCGCGCGCGCGCAGGCTGTCGCGCAGGTCGGCCTCGGCCACCGCGAAGGCGCCGCGGTCCTCGTCGGTGATCGGACCGCCGCCCGCGATGCGCTGCAGCAGGGGCACGGCCGAGCTGCGCAGGTCGGCGAGGCGCCGTGCGCGCTCCTCGGCGACGGCGATGCCCGCCGCCTCGTCCGCGCTGCGCACCGACGCCTCGGCCGTGAGCTCGCGGATGCGGCCGCCCGTGCGCTGCAGCGCGAGGGCCGTGAGCGTCGCGACCCCCACGATCGCCGACTGCCGCGCGGAGATGGTGATCGCGTCGGCGAGACCGATGGGCGTCGTCACGCCCCACAGGATGAGCGCCGTCACCATCGCCGCGCACCCGGCCCACCCGACCGCGATGCGCCCGCGCAGGTTGACCATGAACAGGAGCGCCGTCGCCGCACCCACGTACCAGGCGGTGTACCCGCCGGGCACGAGCTGCCACGAGAGCGGGTAGATCGATGCGGCGGCCACGGCGCTCACGCCGACGGCGACGGGCAGCGAGAGCCGGTCGCCGCGGTCGAGCGTGAGGGCGAGCACGGCTCCGGCGAACAGGGCGAGCACGAGCACGACGAGCCAGGGCTGCGTCGAGTCGCCGATGCTCCAGAGGGCGAGAGTCGCCGTCGCGGCGTAGTAGAGCCACACGAACACGTGCGCGCCCGTGCTCGTGAGGGCGACGAAGCTCGAGCGGTTCACGGGTCGCGCCAGTCGAGCGTCACCGTCGTGCCCCGGCCCGGCGTCGAGGTCACGCGCGCCGAGCCGCCCCGCACGGCGGCCAGCCGCCCGCGGATGCTCACGCGCAGGCCCAGCCGGTAGGGGTCGACCGCACCGGGCTCGAAGCCCGCGCCCTCGTCGCGCACGGTCACCGTGACGCCGTAGCCCGTGAGCCGGATCACGACCGAGCGCGGCACGGACGGGTCGCCCGCGTGCCGCAGGCTGTTGCGCAGCGCCTCCGTCGCGCCCTCGGCGAACGCGTCCGCGACCTCGGCGGGGATGGGCGCCGCGCGCCGTGCGTCGGTCGTGATGGGGATGCCGCTCGAGAGGTCGAGGAGCACCGCGCGCAGGCGCGTGACGAACTCCGCGGGCTCGACGGGGGGCTGGTCGTCCCGCGACACATCGAGCCGGGCGAGCTGGTCGAGGGCCCTGGCCGCCTGGCTGCGCACCGAGCCCGTGAGCTCGCCGCGATCGGTGGTCGCGTAGTAGAGGGCGGTCATGAGCTCGTCGTGGATGAGCGCGTCGAGGCGGGCCTGCTCGTGCAGCCGCGCGGCGGCCGACGCGGCGCTCGCGGCGCTCGTCCGCGCGATGTTCGCGGCCTCGTCGAGCGCGCGCGCGTTGCGCACGGCGACGATCGCGACGACGCTGAAGATCGCGCTGAACGCCACGGCGAACAGCCCGTCCTGCAGCGCCTCGGAGAGGTCGACCTGGCCCGACGCGACGAAGCGCACGAGCGCGAGGGCCCCGGCGTTGGCGACGAGGGCGGTCCACGCGACGACCGGGCGGAACGCGAGGGCGGCGGGGACGGTGCCGATGCTCGTGATGCCGAGCGGCCAGGGCGACGCCGAGAGGGGCATGGCCTGGCCGTTCATGGCGGGGATCCAGGTGACCACCGCGGCCAGGAACGCGAGCGCGTATATGCCCAGCGCGATGCGCATGGCCCGCAGCGACAGCACTCGGGAGAGCAGGGCGAGGGCGACCGGGACGACGAACACGACGGGCGCGGCGGCGATCGACCACGCCTCGTGCACGTAGCGGGACTGGTCGATGACCGTGCTCAGCGAGATGCCCGCGTAGATCGCGACCGCGATGCCGAGCACGACGACGATGGTGCGGACGACGCGCGCCTCGGCGACCGAGGCGTCCCTCACTGCTCGGGCCTCGGCAGGAGCCTGTCCTCGACCGCGCGCTTGTAGAGGTCGACCTTCGACGGGGCCGGGCGCCCCGCCATCGCGTACTTGGAGCGGATGCGCCGGATGTACTCCGACACCGTGCCCGCGGAGAGGCCGGCGCGGCTCGCGACCGTGACCGACTTCTCGCCGGACGCGTAGAGGGCGAGCACCTCCTGCTCCTTGGGGCTCAGGCGCACCGACGCGAGGTCGGGGTCGGAGTCGAGGGCCGCCGCCCACTCGGTCGTCGCGATGGCCTCCCCGCCGGACGTGCGGCGCACGGCGTCGAGGATGGCGTCGCGCGAGTCCGACTTTCGAACCACCCCGAGCACGCCCGCGCGCGAGGCCGCGCGCAGGTCCCCGGGGTCGTCCGCAGCGGTGAAGGCGAGCACGCGGGCGCCGTGCGCGTGCAGCACGTCGAGGTTGTGGGTGATCGTCGAGCCGTCGGAGAGGCGGATGTCGAGCACCACGAGGTCCACGCCCCCGAGGGAGGGCAGGATGTCGTCGATGGTCTCCCCGGCCGCCACGATGCTGAGATCGGGCTCGTCGGCGACGAGCGACGCGAAGCCCAGCCGCACCGTCTCGTGGTCGTCCACGTGCGCGAGTCGGATAGTCCGGGTGCCCGGCAGGCCGTTGACCATAGTCGAGAATGTCACGCTTCTGCTCGCGAGCGCAAAACGCACAGTCCTGCCCCCCTAACGGGTGTCATGAAACTGACGACTGCACGATGTGTTCTACCCCTGCCAGTATTCGAACAACCCGACGTGCCCTCTGGATCCGGAGCAGACGAGAATGCAAGCACCCGCCATACACGACCATGTCTCGTCGAAGCTCTACGCCTGGTACACGCTCGTCTCCGAGTGGGAGCCGCCGGGCCGCGGCTTCACCGGCATCTGCTCCGAGTGCCGTTCGTCGGCGCTCGCGAGCACGATCGACATCACGGTGTGGCCGCACGACGTGATCCACCTGCTCGTGCAGTCCCTGCGCAGCGCGATCGCCGACGTCGAGGACTCGTACCGCGAGGAGTTCCCGTGGAACGCGGGTTCCGCGGCCGAGGTCGCGCGCGCGGCCGTCGGGCTGACCCTCGAGGGCCACGCCGACGACATCGTCAACGTGCTCGACGAGTGCCTCACCGACAAGCTGCAGTGCTACCTCACCGAGCAGGTCGAGAGGGGCATGCTCGAGCTCAGGCGCCCAGCGGCATCCTGAGGGGCCATTCGTCGCCGAGGATGAGCTGCGTCGCCTCGCCGCTCGTCGCGTGCATGAGGATGGGCGCCATGAGGTTGGCCGAGGGCCCGTCGTCGCCGATCGTGGTCACGACGAGCACGCGCACGTCGTCCGAGCCGCTCGCGCCGATCGACTCGAGCTGCTGGGCGCTCACCTCGGGGTTGTAGTCCGGCAGGTACACGGGCGCGTCGATGACGAAGAGCCGGATGTCGGGTGCGTCGAGCGACCGCAGGCTGTAGAGGCCGTCCGCCTCCTCGACGGGCTCGAGGCCGAACTCGGTGAGCGGCGACAGCCCGGGCGGCGGGGCGATGAACGTGACGAGGCCGGTCATGAGAGGAACGACATGAGCGTCGGCTGCAGCGCGCGCGCCGTGACCGCGAGGGCGGTCTGGTAGGCGACCTCCTGCGACTTCAGCTCGAGGATGACCTTGCTCAAGTCCACGTCCTCCACACTCGCCCTCTGGTTCTCGAGGGAGCCGGCCTGCGACATGTTCAGCTCCTTGCTCGTCTCGAGTTGGGTGTACCTCGACCCTACGCGCGACTGCTCTCCCAGTATCGCCGACATCGCGGTGTCGACCTCGGTGAGACGCGCGCTCACGTCCACGCCCGCGCGCAGGTCCGCGGCGATGTTCTCGATGAGGGCGAACGCCGACGTGGCGCCGGAGCCGAAGGCGGCGGTGCCGTCGACGTCGACCCGCACCGTCGAGGTGGGGCTCACGCGGCGCTCGACCGCGCTGCCGGGCACGGCCGTCGACGCGTACGCGGCGTTGAACGCCTCGCCCGCGTCGGAGTTGCCCGCGAATATCGAGCGGCCCGCGTACTTCGTGTTCGCCGTCGCGAGCAGCTGGTCTTTGAGGGAGTCGAGCTGCGTCGCGATGGCCTCGCGCGAGGTCGCGCTGAGCGCGCCCGCGTTGCCGCCCTGCACGGTGAGGTCGCGCACCGTGCGCATCGTCGCCGTCGCGGACGAGAGGGCGTCGTCGGCGGTGCCGAGCCACGCGAGCCCGTCGCCGATGTTCGTGGAGTACTGCTTGAGCGCGCGCTGGTCGGCACGGATGCGCATGGACTCGCCCGCGCCGGCCGGGTCGTCCGACGGCTTGTTGATGACCTTCTGCGTGCCCGCCTGGTTCTGCAGCTTGGCGAGGTTCGCGAGCGACGACTGCATGTTCGACTGCGAGCTGTGCAGCAGCATCTGGCTGGTGATTCTCTGGACCATCGGTTATCTCCCCACGAGCCCTGTGCGGTTGATGAGGGTGTCGAGCATCTCGTCGATCGCCGTCATGACGCGCGCTGCACCCTGGTACGCGTGCTGGTACGTGATGAGCGAGGTGGTCTCCTCGTCCATGTCGACGCTCGTCTCCGAGAGGAGCTTCGAGGTCGCGGATGCCGCGGCCTGCGTCGCCGTCTTGGCCTGGTCCGTCGCCTTGGCCGTCGCGATGCCGATGCGCACGACGAAGTCGGACCACGCGGCATCCGGTCCCGTGGCCGAGGTGCCGAGCGCCGCGATCGTGTCCGCGAGCGACCCGTCGAGGCCGCCCTTGCCCGGGGTCGCCGCGGCGATGCCCGAGACGTCCGTGGGCACTATCGTGAGGCCGAGCGCGGCGGGCTTGCCCGCGGCGAACGAGAAGAAGTCGAGGTTCGTGGTGCCCGTCGAGGTCGCGCCCGTCCGGTGGATGGCGTTGACCTGGGTCGCGAGCTGGGTCGCGAGCGCGTTGTAGGTGTCGGCGGCGGAGAGGATGCTGCCACCGCCGCTCGCGGATCCGGGGGCGAGGGCCCCGACGGCCGCCGCGAGCGCACCACCCGTGAGCTCTGCGGAGCGTCCGGGGCTGTTCGCCCACTCGAGCTGCACGGGGAGCGTGTTGGCGTCGTTCATGATCGCCGCGCCCGTGAGCACGAGCGTGTGGGTCTTGTTGCCGGTCACGAGCGGGTTGCCGCCCACGAGCACGTCGGCGGAGCCGTCGGCGCGGTCGACGACCGTCGCGCCCGTGAGGTTCGCGAGGCTGTTCGTGAGCCGCGCGCGCTGGTCGAGCATCTCGTTGGGCGACTGGCCGGCGGCCGTGGCCTGGCGGATCTGGTCGTTGAGCTGCGCGACCTGCGTGGCGAGCGCGTTGACCTGCACGACCATGCCCTGGGCCTGGCTGCGGGTCGCGGAGAACGTGCTCACGGCGTCGTTGTAGCCCTGCGCGATGCGGCTGGAGAGCGTGGTCGCGGCCTCGAGCAGCACGCCCGCGGCCGACGGGTCGGCCGGGTGGTTGGCGACGTTCTGCCACGCCGCCCAGAAGTCGTGGAGCTTCGATGCGAGGCCCGTGTCGCCGGGCTCGTGGAGCGCCGTCTCGAGCGCGTCCTGCACCGTCGAGGTCATGTCGGCGTAGCCGCTCGACGCCGAGGCGTTGCGCACGCGGCTCTCGAGGAGCGCGTTGCCGAGGCGCTGGATCATGTCGACCGAGACGCCCGTGCCGCCGCGGAAGAGGGTGTCGAGGGGGCCGATGCCCGCGAGGGAGCCGTTGGCCGACTGCGAGACGCGCTGGCGCGTGTAGCCCTCGGTGTTGACGTTGGCCATGTTCTGGCCGATGGTGTCGATCCCCGCACGCGCGGCCGCGAGGCCCGTGTACGCGGTGCTGAGCCCGCCGAACGTGCTCACGCGTCGTTGTCCAGAAGGCGGGCGCGCGGGCTCGGGATGTCGGCGGCGCCGGACGAGTCGTAGGTGCCGCTGTCGGTCACGATGTGCGCGAGGGTCTCCTGGGTGGAGCGCGATGCCGCCCGCAGGAACTGCAGGTTGCTGTCGCGCAGGGCCGCGATCCCCGCGGCGAGCTCGTTGAGCGCCTGCAGGTGCGACGTGAACGTCTCCTTCCACGCCGCGGACGGGGCGTGGGTGATGATCTCCTTGAGCGTCGCATCCTCGTTGGTGCCCCACTCGGCGGCGACGCCGGCGACCTCGACCGAGCGCTCGAGCGCCGACTGGCGCAGACGGCCCAGCACCTGCTCGACCTCGCGCGTCGCGAACGGGAGCCAGCGCGTGCGACCCGCGCTCAGCAGCAGCTGCTCCTCCTCGAGCTTGAACATGAGCAGCTCGAGCATCTCGCGCTCACGCCAGAGGAGAGCGGACAGTTCATGGGCTCCCATACCTGCGACAACTCCTTCCGGTTCGAGTGTACGAATGGGCATACAGAGAACTGTCGGCAGCTGTCGGCGATCCGTTAGCGGAAAGTTGATATATCACGGCACCGGGGTACATGGGCAGGACGACACGCGCACCCGTAGTGGGGGGTACGGAGGGGGTGCTGGACCCCCCATACTTGTGAACTGTCACCGGTGAGGGCTTACCCAGCACCCACTGCCTCACCCCGGTATCCCGACGAATGTACAAGCGACCCCTCGGGGCCGTACCCGCAATGAATCGGTGACTTCTGGGGAGCACTCGGTGAATCGAGAACAACGCAACGCGCTCGTCGTTGAGAACCTGCCTCTGGTGGGATATCTCGTGCGCGACCTCTGCGCGCGCGCAACCCATCTCTCCCGCGACGACCTCGCCGCGGCCGGCGCCCTGGCCCTCGTGACCTCCGCGGACGCTTACGACCCCACGCTCGGCGTGCCGTTCGGCGCCTTCGCGCGCCGCCGCATCATCGGCTCGTTCGCCGACACCATGCGCACGGACGACTGGGCGACGCGCAGCGCGCGCCGCCGCATCCGCGAGACCCTCGCCGTGCAGGAGACTCTCACCTCCTCGCTCGGGCGCGTGCCCACGGTCGAGGAGATCGCCTCGACGCTCGGCGTCGACCGCCAGACCGCCACCGACGCGCTCAGCGACGCCTCGCGCACCGTGAGCACGCTCGACGAGATCAACACCGACCTGCTCATCGCCGACAACTCCACCCCCGAGGAGACGGTCATCACGCAGGAGCGCACGGTGTTCGTCCGGTCGACCGTCGCCGCCCTCCCCGAGGACATGCGCTACATCATCGAGCAGATCTACTTCGAGGAGCGCACGGTCAAGGAGATCGCGGAGGAGCTCGGCTTCACGCACTCCGCCGTGTCGCAGAAGCGCGCGGAGGCCGTGCGCCTCATCCGCGACGGGCTCAGCACCCACTACTCGGAGGACGAGCGCGCGAGCCAGGCCGCCGCCGAGTCCCGCATCGCACCCGTGCGCCGCGCCGCCTATCTCGCGCGCGTCGCCGAGTACGCCAAGGCCGGCATGGTCGACGGCCTGGCCGACGGAGGATGGGCCGAATCCGCAGTCTCGTGAGTCACACGAGTCACACGGACCACTTACCCCCCTTTCGGGAACTTCACTAACCCCTGACCAGCAGCAACCGAATGTCAACAGTGCCGGACCACGGATGGACCAGCGCAACAAGCCCACATCACGGAGGAAATCACCATGGGTATGTCAATCAACACCAACATCGCGGCGAACAACTCGTACCGCAACCTCACGAACACGCAGAACGACCTGTCCAAGTCGCTGGAGAAGCTCTCCAGCGGTCTTCGCATCAACCGCGCAGCGGATGACGCGGCAGGCCTCGCGATCTCTGAGGGCCTCAAGTCGCAGGTCGGCGGCCTCACGGTCGCGTCCCGCAACGCGCAGGACGGCATCTCGGTCATCCAGACCGCTGAAGGCTCGCTCTCCGAGGTCCACACGATCCTGCAGCGCATGCGCGACCTCGCCGTCCAGGCCGGCAACGACTCGAACAACTCGACGTCGCGCGCCGCGATCACCACGGAGGTGACCGCGCTCACGACCGAGCTCGGCCGCATCGCCGCGGGCACGGACTTCAACGGCACCAAGCTCCTCGACGGCTCCGCGTCGTCGCTGAGCTTCCAGGTGGGCGCGAACGGCGACGCGGCGAGCCGCATCGCCGTCAACCTCACCAACATCGCCGGTCTGGCCGCGGGCCTGACCACCGGTGGTGCTGGCGCGAAGTTCGACGTCGTCACCCCGACCGCGGTCACCGGTGCGCAGCAGTTCACGATCACCGACGGCACGACCAACACCTCGGTGTCGGTCACGCTCGGTGCCGCGGGCACGTACAAGACCGTGCAGGAGGTCGCCAACGCCCTCAACGCCGACACCGGCTTCAAGGGCAAGCTCAACGCCACGGTGAACCAGAACAACCAGCTCGTCGTGAGCGCCCTCTCGGGCGGCGCGGTCGTCGGTGGTGGCACGGCCGGTACGGACGCCTCGTCCGGTACGGGTGTCGGCACCAGCTCGGCCGTCGCCGGTGGTGTTCTCAACTTCACCAACGCGACCACGTCCGCCGCGGCCATCACGGCCATCGACGCGCGCATCTCGACGGTGTCGACCGCTCGCGCCGACCTCGGTGCGCAGCAGAACCGCTTCGAGAGCGTCATCCGCAACCTGGCGGTCTCGAAGGAGAACCTGTCGGCGGCCGGATCGCGCATCCGCGACACGGACATGGCGGAGGAGATGGTCAAGTACACGCGTGCCAACATCCTGCAGCAGGCCGGTACCGCGATGCTCGCCCAGGCGAACCAGAGCACGCAGGGCATCCTGCAGCTCCTGCGCTAGTCCTCAGTCCAGCTTCTGAACTGATCTAGGCACCATCCTCCGGTGGTGGCAGTGGGAGGCCCCCGGGCCTCCCGCTGTCACCCCGGGGCGGTGGGCAGTCGCACACACCGGGAAGGAGAACCATGGGATCGATGGCGATCGACGGCCTCATCAGCGGCCTCAAGACCACGGACCTCATCAACCAGCTCATGGCGGTCGAGGCCGCCCCGCAGGATCTCCTCAAGACCAAGGTCACCTCGACCCAGTCGCTCCTCACCGCCTACCAGAGCCTCAACACGTCGGTCTCCTCGCTCGCGTCGTACGCGAAGAACAGCGCGAAGCCGACAGCCCTCGACCTCTTCACCGCGACGGCGAGCGCGCCGAGCGTGAGCGTCACCGCCGGCACGGGCGCGGCCCCCGGCCAGCTCGACCTCTCCGTCACCTCCATCGCCAAGGCCCAGGTCTCCGTGACCGCCGCGATGTCCGAGTGGCCCGACAGCCCCGCGACCTTCACGATCGTCAAGGCCGACGGGTCGAAGGTCGAGATCACCGCGAACTCCACGTCGATGTCCGACATCGCCGACGCCATCTCCGCGTCGACGGCGGGCGTCAAGGCCGCGCGCGTCTCCGCCGGCAAGGACGGCACGACCGACCTCTTCCGCCTGCAGCTCACCTCGGCCGCCACGGGCGCCGACGGCGCGTTCCAGGTGTTCCGCGGCACGGCCGCCGATGTCACGGCGGGCACCGCCACCAACGTCCTCGCCGCCACGGGTGCCGCGACGGTCACGGCCGCGAGCGACGCCTCGGTGACCCTGTGGGCGGGCACCCCCGCCGAGCAGGTCATCACGTCGTCGACGAACTCGTTCGCCGACATCCTGCCGGGCGTCACCATCAACGTCACCAAGGTCGAGGCCTCGCCCGTGTCGGTGACGGTCGCCAAGGATTCGGCCGCGCTCGGCAAGCTCGCCGAGAACCTCGTCGCCAACCTCACGTCGGTCTTCAACCTCATCGACAGCAAGTCGACGGTCACGAAGGGCACCGACTCGACGGGCAAGCCCACGGTCACCGCGGGCGTCTTCATCGGCAACAGCACCGTGCGCGAAGTGACCGACCGCATCATGTCCGCGGCGACCTCGCCCGTCGACGGCAGGTCGCCCTCGGAGATCGGCATCTCGATCACGAAGGACGGCGGCGTCAGCTACGACTCGGCCAAGTTCCAGGCCGCGCTCGCGAAGGACCCCGAGGGCACCCTCGCGATGTTCCAGAAGGTCTCGGCGCGCATCGGCGACGCCGCCGACTCGGTCTCCGACCAGTACAACGGCACGATCACCCAGGTCATCACGGGACAGAAGTCGTCGCTCACGTCGCTCAACGACCAGATCTCGAGCTGGGACGTGCGCCTCGCCGCCCAGCGCGCGGGGCTCGAGCGCACCTACTCGGCGCTCGAGGTCTCGCTCAGCAACCTCCAAGCACAGTCGAGCTGGCTCACCTCCCAGCTCGCCGGCCTCTCCTCGGGAAGCAGCAGCTCATGACCATGACACAGGATCCGCGCCTCGCGCGGGCGCAGTACAACCAGGACGCCATCCTCTCGGCGTCGCCGAACCGCCTCCTCACGATGCTGTTCGACAGGCTCATGCTCGACCTGCAGCGCGCGGAGGCCGCGCAGTCGGAGCAGGACTGGAACCGCGCGTCGGGCCACCTCATCCACGCGCAGGACATCGTCGCCGAGCTCGCCGGCACGCTCGACGTCGAGCGCTGGGACGGGGGCCAGAACCTCCTCGCCATCTACCTCTTCTCGTCGACGAAGCTCGTGAGCGCCAACGTCGAGCACTCGGTCGAGCGCACGCGCGAGGTCATCACGATCATGGAGCCCCTGCGCCAGACCTGGCACGAGGCGGCGGCGATCGTCGCCCAGCAGCAGGCCGCGCAGCACGGCGGAGCCGGCACGGGAGAGCTCGGCTTTGCCTGATCGCGAGGAGATCAACGCCTCGTGGCGGCTGATCCTGGGCGAGCTCGAGGGCGATCTGGCCCGCCTGAAGTCGGGCGAGGTGCTCGAGCACGGCGGCCGCATCGCGTCGGCCGACTGGTCGCCGCCCACCATCGTGGGACCGCTGCCCGACGAGTACGCGCACACTGTGCGCGAGCTCATCGAGCAGCAGCGCATCGCGCTCGAGGAGCTCGAGGAGGCACGCCGTCGCACGGGGGAGCACCTCGCCGCCGTGAAGGCCGCGGAGCCCGCCCGGGGGCACATTTCCGCATACCTCGACGTCGAAGGTTAAACCACCAGCCGAAGCGTTTTTACCGAAACTGCTAACGCGGCTGTCGAAACCGCCGATAGGTACAACAGAGCACGGATAGCTCACCATCGTCGGCCACGGATCGGCCATCCACTTCCTTTCTGGGACGGATGAAGCCGTGTTCGATTCGGTCACCTTCAACGCACTCTCGAGTGCCCTTGACGGTCTCGCCGCGCGCCAGCGCGCGATCGCGAACAACGTCGCCAACGTGAACACCCCCGGCTACCACGCACAGCGCGTGAGCTTCGAGGATGCCCTGGCCGAGTCGGTCAAGCAGGGCAGCGGTGTCACGGCCCCCACGACCAAGAAGTCGCTCGACCCGACGCGCATCGACGGCAACAACGTCAACCTCGACACCGAGACCCTGTCGAACATCGACACCGTGCTGCGCTTCCAGTTCGCGTCGAACGCGACGAGCACGCAGTTCAGCTACGTGCGCGCGGCGATCGGGGGCAACTGATGGCCACGGACGCCATCGCCATCGCGGGCACGGCCCTCACCGTGCACCGCAAGTGGCTCGACGCGATCTCCGACAACATCGCCAACGTCAACACCGTGCGCTCGACGAACGAGGAGGCCTTCAAGGCCCACTACGTCATCGCGCGCGCGGGCGAGGGCACGACGGGCGTCTACGTCGAGGGCGGCGCGTACTCGAGCTCGGAGGGCCGCATGGTCTACGAACCCGACCACCCGCTCGCCGACGAGAAGGGCTACGTGCGCTACCCCGACATCGACCTCGGCCAGCAGATGGGCCAGCTCATCATGGCCCAGCGCGGCTACGAGGCGAACGCCGCCGTGGTCGACCGCGCGAAGACCACGTACGAGGCAGCAATCCAGATCGGCAGGAACTGATGGTCGTCCCCCTCTCGGCGGTCACGCCCGTCGCGCCCACGAGCTACCTCGACACGACCATGCAGACGGCGGGCGTCTCCACGAGCGGTTCCGACTTCGGCGCGACCCTCGCGGGCGCCGTCGACAACCTGCAGCAGCTGCAGTCCACCTCCAACGACCTCGCCGTCAAGGCCGTCACGGGCGACCTCAACGACATCCACCAGGCCACCATCGCCGCGACGCGCGCGCAGGTGACCATGGAGGTCGTCGCGGCCGTGCGCAACAAGGGCATCGAGGCCTTCAACGACATCATGAGGATGCAGGCCTGATGCCCAAGGAAGTCAGCGCGGCGTTCGGCAGGATCACCCACGCCCTGCGCGAGTTCACCGTCGCGCAGCGCACCATCGCGATCATCGGCGTCGCCGTGCTCGTCGTGGGGGCCGTCGCCCTCGGCGCGTGGTTCACGCGCTCGCAGTACTCGCCCCTGTTCTCGGGCCTCAACGGCTCCGACGCGAGCGCGATCGTCGACCAGCTCGACGCCGACGGCGTGCCGTACCAGCTCACCGACGGCGGCCAGACGATCCTCGTGCCCGACACCGCCGTCAACTCCGCGCGCCTCAAGGCCGCGGCCGCGGGCCTGCCGAGCCTCGACAACGGCGGCTACGCGCTGCTCGACGCCATGGGCGTCACGGCGTCGGAGTTCCAGCAGGACGTCACCTACAAGCGCGCGATCGAGGGCGAGCTCGCGTCGACGATCGAGTCGATCAAGGGCGTGCGCACGGCGTCGGTCAAGCTCGCGATCCCCGAGAAGTCGGTGTTCGTCTCCGAGAAGCAGGACCCGACCGCCTCCGTCTTCGTCGACACCGAGGCCGGCGTGAACCTCAGCACCGACCAGGTGCAGGCGATCACCCACCTCACCGCCGCCTCGGTCGACGGCCTCACCCCCGAGAACGTCTCGGTCGTGTCGGCCGACGGCACCGTGCTCTCCGCGGTGGGCACGGGCGCGACGGGCAGCACCGACCAGCAGGCGTCCACCTACGAGGACCGCGTGCGGGCCGCCGTGCAGTCGATGCTCGACCGCGTCGTGGGCGTGGGCAACGCGACGGTCGCCGTCGCGGCGAGCATGAACCTCAACTCAGGGCAGCGCGTCGAGGAGACCTTCACCGCCCCCGAGGGCGACCCGTCGCTCACCGAGGACAGCTCGAAGCAGCAGTACACGGGCACGGGCGCGGGAGCCAACGGCACGGGGGTGCTCGGCGCCGACAGCATCGCCGTGCCGACCGACACGACCACCGGCAGCGGCGACGGCTCGTACACGTCGGAGTCGACGACCAAGACCAACGCCATCAACAAGGTCACGGAGACCACCCAGATCGCCGCGGGCCAGATCGAGCGCCAGACCGTGTCGGTCGCGGTCGACAAGGATGCGGCCGCCGGCATGACCGCCGCGACGCTCGAGGGCCTCGTGGCCGCCGCGGCGGGCATCGACGAGGAGCGCGGCGACGCCGTCAAGGTCGAGCTCGTGACCTTCGCGAAGGTGGACAGCGGCACCGCCGCGAGCGCCCTCGAGGAGGCGCGCGCGTCCGAGCTGCAGTCGAACATCACGAAGATCGTCACCACCGCCGTGCCGTTCGCGGGCGCGATCCTCCTGCTCATCATCCTCATGAGCGGCATCCGGGCGAGCGCCAAGCGCCGCGCCAAGCAGGCCGACAAGGACCTCGGCGAGATGACGCAGGTGCGCGACTCGGTGGAGGGCGCACAGGCCACGGCCATCGACTCCGCGGCCGCCGCGGGCCTCCTGCCGCCCACCCAGCCGCTCGTCGCGGGACCCTCGGCGTTCGCCGAGTTCGGCCCCGACCTCGACGAGCCCGGGGTCGAGCGCATGCGCCAGGAGATCGACAGCCTCGCCGCCGCGAGCCCCGAGCGCATGGCAGAGCACCTCCGCACGCTCATGGACGACCGGAGCCGCGCGTGACGTCGACCATGACGGGCATGGAGACCGCGGCGCTCGTCATCATGCAGATGTCGCCGGCCCACGCGGCCCAGGTGCTACGCCAGTTCAGCGAGGAGGAGGCCGAGGAGATCGCGGCCGAGATCATCCGACTGCGCAAGGTCGAGGACGGCCATGCGGAGGCGGCGATCACCGAGTTCCACGCCCGTACCCGAAGCGGGCGCGCGGACACGCGGGGCGGTCGCGACGCGGCCGCCTCGCTGCTCGAGACGGCGTTCGGCGAGGAGCGCGCGGCGGGCCTGCTCGACCGCGCGGTCTCCACCGCCGGGGGCCACTCCTTCGAGTTCATGGACAACGTCGACCCCTCGAACGTCTCCCGTGTGCTCGACGGAGAGGCTCCCGGCACCATCGCGCTCGTGCTCGCCCACCTGCGCCCCGAGGTCGCGTCGCACGTGCTGGGGGCCTTCGGCACGAGCATCCGCGCCGACATCGCCCAGGCGCTCGCGACGATGGGGACGCCGAACCCCGAGATCGTCGAGATCGTCGCCGAGACCCTGCGCCAGCGCATCCGCTCTGCCGTCGCACCCGCGGACTCGACGGAGGTGACGGGCGGCGTGCAGCCCCTCGTCGACATCGTCAAGCGCTCGGATGTCGCGGCGGAGTACGAGCTGCTCGAGGAGCTCGAGAAGCGCGACCCGGCGCTCGCCGAGGAGATGCGCTCGCGCATGCTCAACTTCGGCGACATCGTGAAGTTCGAGGATCGCGACGTGCAGCAGATCATCCGCGGCCTCGACGCGAGCGCGCTCGCGACGGCGCTGCACGGTGCGGACGAGGTCATCGCCGAGCTCGTGCGCGCCAACATGTCGGAGCGCAACCGCGAGTTGCTCGACGACGAGATCACACTGCTCACGAAGGTGCGCAAGACCGCGGTCGTCGAGGCGCGCGCCGAGATCGTCAAGCAGATGCGCGAGCTCGAGTCGACGGGCGCCATCGCGGTCAAGGAGGAGGGCGACGGCGCCTCCGACGACGATGAGGACGAGGCGGGCGATGTCGCCTGAGCCCGCCTTCGCACCCCTGAGCTTCCCAGCGCTGCCGGGACAGGCCGACAGCGCCGCCGTCGAGCGCGAGAGCATCCGCGGCCACGCTGCGGGCTATGCGGCGGGGCGCAGGCAGGCGGACGCCGAGATCGCCGAGCTGCGCGAGTCGCTGCGGGCCGAGGCCGCGCACGTGCGCTCGGCTGCGCGCGCCGAGATCCAGGCCGCCCTCGACGCGCTCGACCGCGCCGCCGCGGAGTTCCGGTCGCGGCAGATCCCCGCGCTGCTCTCCGTCGACGCGTCGATCGCGGCCGCCGCCCTCGAGCTCGCCGAGACGATAGTGGGCCGCGAGCTCGCCACGGGCGAGGGCTCGGCGCGAGCGGCGCTCGAGCGGGCATCCCTCGAGCCCATCCCGGCGGGCAGCACCGTGCGGCTCAACCCCCAGGACATCGCGGTCATCGTCGCCGACGGCGCGCCGTCGGCGGGCCTCGAGCTCGTGCCCGACTTCTCGCTCGAGCGGGGTGACGCCGTCGTCGACCTCGCGCACGGCACGCTCGACGCGCGCGTCTCCGCGTCCCTGCAGCGCGCGCGGACCGCCCTCGCGGAGGGTGCGGCATGACCGAGATCTTCCGCCCCGGCCGCCTCGACGCCATGCTCGAGGCCGCGCGCCCCGAGCGCGTCGGCTCGGTCACCTCGGTCGCGGGCCTGCGCATCGACATCCGCGGGCTCGAGGCGAGCATCGGCGACGTCGTCGTCATCGGGGAGACCGCGCGCGCCGAGGTCGTCGCGGTCGCGACGGGCGTGCTCACCGCCATGCTGCTCGACCCGGTCGAGAACCTCGCCTCCGGCACCCCCGTGCGCACGCGCCGAACGAGGATGCTCGTGCCCACCGGCCGCGGACTGCTCGGCCGCGTGCTCGACGGCATGGGCCGCCCCATCGACGGCAAGGGCCCGCTCGTCGCGGACTCGTGGGTCCCCGTGGACAACGACGTGCCCCCCGCGCTCGACCGCGCGCGTATCGACACCCCGCTCTCGCTCGGCGTGCGCGCCCTCGACACCCTCACGACCATGGGCCGCGGCCAGCGCATGGGGCTCTTCGCGGGCTCGGGCGTGGGCAAGTCGTCGCTCATGTCGATGATCGCCCGGGGCTCGGACGCCGAGCTCTCGGTCATCGCCCTCGTGGGTGAGCGCGGCCGCGAGGTGCGCGAGTTCCTCGAGGACGACCTGGGCGACGAGGGCCTCGCGCGCTCGGTCGTCGTCGTCTCGACGGCCGACGCCCCGGCGCTGCTGCGCGTGCGCGCGGCGTTCACGGCCACGCGCATCGCGGAGTCGTTCCGCGACCACGGCTCGCACGTCATGCTCATGATGGACTCCCTCACGCGCGTGGCCTTCGCGCAGCGCGAGATCGGCCTCTCCGTGGGCGAGCCGCCCGCGACGCGCGGCTACCCGCCGTCGGTGTTCGGCCTGCTCGGGCGCCTGCTCGAGCGCGCGGGAACCGCCGAGTCCGGCTCCATCACGGGCCTCTACACCGTGCTCGTCGAGGGCGACGACCACAACGAGCCCATCGCCGACGCCGTGCGGTCCATCCTCGACGGGCACGTCGTGCTCGACCGCAAGCTCGCGCTCGCCGGGCACTTCCCGGCGATCGACGTGCTCGCGTCGGTGTCGCGTGTGGCGTCGCGTGTCGCGGCCCCCGAGAACCGCGCCGTCGCGGCATCCCTCAAGAAGGTGCTCGCCGCGCGCCTGAGCGCGCAGGACCTCCTCGACGTGGGCGCGTACCAGCCGGGGTCCAACCCCCTCGTCGACGCCGCCGTCGACAACCAGGCCGAGATCGCGCGCTTCCTGCAGCAGGACATGCACGACCTCACGCCGCAGGACGAGGCGTGGGCCCGGCTCACCGCCATCACGCGCGCGTTCGAGAGGGCGGTCGCCGCATGAGCGCCCAGTTCTCGCTCGCGGGCCTCCTGCGACTGCGCAAGCTCGAGGAGGACCAGCGCGCCGCCGAGCTCAACTCCGCGCGCGACCGCGAGTCGATCGGGCTCGCCCGCTCGCGCCGCGTGCGCCGCGACCTCGCCGAGGGCGCGCACGAGGATCCGACCGCGCACGCCTCCCTCGCGTCGATAGCCGCGACGCGCGCGTCGTCGGCGACCATGCTCGAGGAGCTCGCGGAGATCGACCGCGCCAACGCGGCCGAGGTCGAGGCGGCCGCGGCCGCGCACTCCGACGCGCACCGCAAGACGCTCGGCCTCGAGAAGCTCGAGGAGCGCTTCGACGAGAAGCAGCGCGTCGAGGAGCTGCGCCAGGAGCAGCTGCTGCTCGACGACCTGTCGTCGCGCGCGTGGCACGCCGAGCACGGGGAGGAGCGCTCGTGACCGTCGACTCCGTCGCCGGCCTGGCGCGCATCCAGGGCACGTTCGACATCATCGCGCCCGCCGCCAAGAGCACCGACTCCGATGTGTTCGGCAAGCTCATGGCCGCCCTCAAGGCGCAGGACGCGGCATCCTCGACGACCACCGCCCCGACCGCCACGGGCGACAGCATCGTGAAGTCGGCGGAGACGTACGAGGGAGTCCCCTACGTCTTCGGCGGCACGAGCCGCGACGGCATCGACTGCACGGGCCTCGTGCAGAAGGCCCTCGGCGATGCCGGGATCCCGGTCGGCCGCAGCATGGACGAGCAGATGACCGCGGGCACCGAGGTCGGCAGCCTCGCCGAGGCCAAGCCCGGCGACCTCATCGTGCTCGACGGCGGCGCCCACATCGTCATCTACGCGGGCGACGGCAACGTCATCCACGCGCCGTACGAGGGCCGCACGGTCACCGAGCAGAAGGCGTGGTTCGACGACTCCGACATCGTCACCATCCGCCGTGTGGCCCCCGAGGCCGCGACCACGGCACCCACCTCGGGCGCGACGACGTCGATGTCCGACGCGCTGCAGGCCCTCATCAACGCGCAAGCGGCAATCCTGAGCAGGAGCATCCAGTTATGACGACCGTAGCCCCGAGCGCCCCCGCGCCCGCCGCCGTCGACGCCTCGGCGTCCGGCGCCAAGGGGGAGTCGGCAGCCGACCCCGCGGCGTTCGCCGCCGAGTTCGAGTCGGCCGTGGGGGAGCTCTCGACCGCCGGGACCGCTGCACAGCCCGCGACCGCGGAGCTCCCCGCCGACACGACGGCCGAGACCGCGACGCCCGCCGCCCCTGCGCTGCCCGCGGCGCCCCTGCCGGCCGCGGCCCCCGTCGTCGCCGAGGCTCCCGCGGCTCCCGCCGAGCCGGCCCCGGCCCCGGTCGCGCCCGCACCCCTGGCGGAGGTCCCGGCCGAGGTCGCCGCGGACCCCGCGTCGGCGACCGCGATCGCCGTCATTTCCCCGGCCGCGGAGGTCGCGGCGCCCGCGCCCGAGGACAAGGCCGACGACACCGAGGATGCCCCGGCCGACGCCGCGCCCGCGGCGGACGCCCTCCCCGACCTCGCCGCGGCGGCACTCCCCGTGCCGCTCCCGGCCGCGCAGCCCGCGCCCGCCGCCCCCGCGCCCGCCGCAGGGGAGCGCGCCGTGGCGGCCGTCTCCGCCGCGCCCGCCCCCGCCGCCCCCGTCCCGGCGGCCCCCGCGGCCCCGGCCGCGGCCGACGCGGCAGCATCCGCCGCGGCCCCCGACGCCGCGCCGGCACCGTCGGCAGTCGCCCCCGTGCCGCCGCAGCCGGCTCCCGCCGTCGCGGCACCCCCGACCGCCGACGAGGTCGCGGCACCCGCCGCGCCGGCCCGCGCCCAGGCGCCCGACCTCGTCGGACAGCTCTCCCGCCCGATCCAGGGGCTGCGCTCCTTCGGCGACGGCACGCACATCATCACGGTGCGCGTCACGCCCGAGAACCTCGGCCCCGTCGCCGTGCGCGCGCACGTCAACGGAGACAGCATGCGCATCGAGCTGCTCGCCCCCACCGATCAGGCGCGCGAGGCGATCAAGGCGATCCTGCCCGACCTGCGCCGCGACCTCTCCGGCGCCGGGGGCCAGGCGACGCTCGACCTGTCGTCGGGCAACCAGTCGTCGTCCGGGCGCGAGAGTGCGCCGCGCGACGCCCCCGCACCCGGCCGCGTGAGCGAGGGCGCCGCGCCGGCGCCCGCCACGGGCATCCGCACCCCCGCCCGTCACGACGCCGCACTCGACGTCCTCGCCTAGGAAAGGAAGACCATGCCCAGCGCCATCGACTCGATAGTCAACAACAGCAACGTGCAGGTGCCCGAGGCGATCACCGCCGCCCAGAACTCCGCCAAGCAGAAGATGGACGGCGAGATGTTCATGCAGCTGCTCGTCGCCCAGCTGCGCGCGCAAGACCCGAGCTCGCCCATGGACACCAACGCCATGATGACCCAGACCGCCCAGCTGGCCAGCATGGAGCAGCTCACCTCGATGTCGAAGCTCTCGCAGGAGTCGTTCTCGCTGCAGATGCGGGTCGCGGCATCCTCGCTCATCGGCAAGGAGGTCGGCTACGTCGACGCCGACGGCAAGACCCAGAAGGGCATCGCCACCGCGGTCTCCTTCGCCAACGCAGTCCCCACCGTCACGATCGGCGACAAGTCGATCCGCCTCGACGCCATCTCCGACGTCGCCAACGCTTCCTAGACACCCCCAACCGAAAGGCACATCATGCTTCGCGCTCTCTACTCGGCAATCTCGGGGCTCCGCTCCCACCAGACCATGCTCGACGTCACCGGCAACAACATCGCCAACGTCAACACGACGGGCTTCAAGTCGTCGCAGACCCAGTTCCAGGACACGCTCTCGCAGCTCATCCGCGGCGCGAGCGGCGCGCAGGCGGCGGCCGGCGGCTCCAACCCGGCCCAGATCGGGCTCGGCGTGCAGGTCGCGGGCATCTCGACCAACTTCTCGCAGGGCTCCGCGCAGGCGACGGGCCGCTCGACCGACATGATGATCTCGGGCGACGGCTTCTTCGTCGTGCAGTCGGCCGGTGAGACGCTCTACACGCGCGCCGGCTCGTTCTCGTTCGACGCCTCGGGCCGCCTCGTCACCCCCGACGGCGCGCTCGTGCAGGGCTGGACCGCCACCAACGGCGTGCTGCCCACGACGGGCGGCGCGGTCGGCAACATCACGCTCCCGCAGAACGCCGTGGCCCCCGCGGTCAAGACGACGTCCGTGACCATGACGGGCAACCTCCCCTCGGGCGCGGCGGTCGGCGACGTCGTCACGCGCGACGTCGACGTCTACGACGCCGTGGGCGACGCCCGCACGATCTCCGTGCAGTTCACGCGCACGGCGGCCGGCTGGGACACCAAGGCCACCGACGGCGCGACCGTCGTGAACGGCGCCATGACGTTCAACGCCGCGGGCAAGGTCGCCACGGGCGGCACGATCACGGTCAACGGCGTCGCCATCGACCTCAGCGCCGCCACGGGCTTCGCCGACCTCAACACGCTCGCGGCGAGCCACCAGGACGGCCGCGGCCCCGGAACGCTCCAGTCGTTCTCGCTCTCCAAGGACGGCACGCTCGTCGGCTCGTTCAGCAACGGCGCCACCGAGCCCATCGCGCGCATCGCGCTCGCGACCTTCATCAACCCCGGCGGACTCGAGAAGGCCGGCGGATCCACCTACCGCACGTCGATCAACTCGGGCATCGCGACCCTCGGCACGGCGGGGTCGGGCGGCATCGGCTCCCTCATGGGCGGCGCGCTCGAGATGTCGAACGTCGACCTCTCGCAGGAGTTCACCAACCTCATCGTCGCGCAGCGCGGCTTCCAGGCGAACGCCCGCATCATCACCACCTCCGACGAGGTGCTGCAGGAGCTCACCAACCTGAAGCGCTAGCCCCCCCCCGATGATCCCCTCGTGCCTCGCTAAGTGGCAGGAGTCGCGGAGATCTGCGCGATTCCGAGAAATCTGCGAGACACGGGGGGCAAGAGAGACACGCACACCCCCTGTATTGGGGTACAGGCGCTTCCCCGAACGGGGTACGTGCCGGACCTAACATGCGCACGCCCCCCGCCGAGAGTGGTGAGTACGCCGACCCTTCCGTCGGCCCAAGGGGGATTCATCATGATCGTGGTAACACGACTCAACAACACGCGCTTCGCGGTCAACCCTGACCTCATCGAGCGCATCCAGGCGAGCCCGGACACGACGCTGACGCTGGTCGGGGGGACCAGCTACATCGTCACCGAGACCATGGACGAGGTCATCGAGATGATCGCGGCCTACCGTGCGGGCGTCATCGCGCGCGCGCGGGCCATGCCGACGTCCGACGGGCCGGGGACATCGCTCGGCGTCGTGCCGTTCGACCGCTCCGACCGCGTGCCGTCCGGGGGTCGCTGATGGACCTCGCCACCATAATCGGCATCGTCCTCGCCTTCGGGGCGCTCCTGACGATGATGACGCTCGAGGGGGCGTCGATCAACGCGATCATCCTGCCCGCGCCCATGATCCTCGTGTTCGGGGCCACCATCGCGGTCGGCATCGCGAGCGCGACGATCCCGGACGCCATCCAGGCGATCAAGTCGCTGCCGCGCGCCTTCAAGGGCGTCAAGTACAAGCCGCAGGCGACGATCGACCAGCTCGTCGAGCTGGCGGAGGTGGCCCGCCGCCAGGGCCTGCTCGCCCTCGAGCAGGAGGCGGAGAAGATCGACGACGACTTCCTGAAGTCGGCGCTGCAGGGCGTCGCCGACGGCATGGACGCCGAGGATCTCGCGATCATGCTCGAGGACCAGGTCGCCACGCGCGAGCGCGCGTCTCGCCAGGCCGCGAAGTTCTTCACCAGCATGGGCGGTTACGCGCCCACGATCGGCATCATCGGAACCGTCGTCTCGCTCACCCACGTGCTCGAGAACCTCTCCGACCCCGGATCGCTCGGCCACTCCATCGCCGCCGCGTTCGTCGCGACGCTGTGGGGTGTGCTCTCCGCCAACTTCCTGTGGCTGCCCATCGGCACGAGGCTCATCCGCCTCGTCGAGCTCGACGTGCAGCGCATGACGATCATCGTCGAGGGCATCCTCGCCCTGCAGGCCGGCAACCAGCCGCGTGTCGTCGGGGAGCGCCTGCGCGCGCTCGTGCCCGCGCACGCCCTCTCCAAAGACAAAGAGGCGAAGGCGGCATGAGCCGGAAGGGTCGTGGCCACAAGGGAGGTGGTCACGAGGAAGGGCACGCCGACGAGCGCTGGCTCGTCTCGTACGCCGACATGATCACGGTGCTCATGTGCCTGTTCCTCGTGCTGTTCGCCATGTCGAGCATCGACGCGAACAAGTACGCGCAGCTCAAGGACTCGCTCGCGACGGGCTTCGGCACGACGCCGAGCACGGAGGTCGACTCCTCCGTCGGCGTCATCGTCGACCCGGACCTGGTCGACGCCGAGGGCGTCGGCTTCACCGACTCCGACACCAAGGAGAAGACCGACAAGGAGGCCGCCAAGAAGGAGGTCGCCAAGTTCGACGAGATCATCCAGCAGATCACCCAGAACCTCGCGGCGCAGGGGATGCAGGACCAGGTGAGCTTCAGCGTCGACGAGCGCGGCCTCACGGTCAAGCTCATCGGCGGGCAGGCCTACTTCGCGGGGGACTCCTCGGTGCTCCAGCCGGACGCCGTCACGGCGATCGACGCCGTCGGGGCGGCGCTCTCCGGCATCGACAACCACATCTCCGTCGAGGGCCACATCGACCCGTACGGCCAGGGCTCGCCCGCGCTCAACGACTGGGAGCTCGCCGGGGCACGCAGCACGGCCGTGCTGCGCCGTCTCGTCGAGACCGACACGATCCAGCCCGAGCGCATCTCGTCGACGAGCTACGGCGGGGTGCATCCCGCCGTCGCCTCGGAGTCGGCGCTCAACCGGCGCGTCGACATCGTCGTGCTCACCGACCTCAGCGGCGACGCAGCCGCGCTCATCCCGGGGGTGGTCGCGGGAACCGGATGAGTGCGGCGGGAGAACTTCCCACCGGGAACTGCTAACGCGGGCGCTCGAGCGTCCGATAGTCCGTCACGTGACGATTCAGATGGTGTCAGGCGTACCCACGCGCACCTCCGATCGCACCGCCGAGCCCGAGCCGTACGACTTCGCCCGCCCGACGCGCCTCCCGCGCGAGCAGTCGGCCGAGCTCCTGCGCTCCATGGACTCCTTCGCCAAGTCGTGGGCCACCGAGCTCTCGGCCAAGCTGCGCGCCGAGTGCCACGTCACCGTCACGGGTGTGTCGCTCCTGCCCTACGAGGAGTACGTCGAATCCCTGCCCGAGTCCGCGGCGATGGTGCTGCTGACGATGGATGCCGTGCTCGCGCGCGGCATCATGCAGTTCCCCCTCCAGGACAGCCTCGGCTGGGCCGAGCGCATGCTGGGCGGAGCGGGCGGGCGCGACGTGCCCGAGCGCCCGTTCTCGCCCATCGAGCAGGCGGTCGTCACGAAGGTCGTCACGGGCGCGCTCGCGACCATGGCCTACAGCCTCGGCGCATCCTTCCCGCACAACATGAAGGTCGACCGAATCGAGTACACGCCGCAAGCCGCCAAGGCTGCGGGGCCGCAGGATGCGACGATCATCACATCGCTCGAGCTGACTGTCGACGACGCGACATCCCGCATCACGTTCGCCCTCCCCGCGGACGCCCTCGCGCGGGATGCCGAGGAGTCGGCGCACGTCGGCGACGGCGAGCCGCTCGACCTCATGCTCTCCCACCTCTCCGGCGTGCCGGTGCGGGTGTCGCTGCAGTTCCAGCCGACACGCGTGAGGCCCGAGGTCGTGCTCGCGCTCGCCGAGGGCGACCTCATCCGCATGACCCACTCGAAGAACCGCCCGCTCAACTTCGCCGTCGAAGGCCAGATCATGGCCAAGGCCGCGGTGGGAGCGAGCGGATCGCAGCTCGCCTGCGTGATCGTCGATACCCAGGAGACCCCATGACCAGCACGGCAGCAGCCCCCGGCACGGCCAGCGCGACCCGCGACTACGCGATGCAGGTCGCGGCGGTCGAGGCCCTCGCGGACGCCCTGCCCGGCGCAGAGCGCCCCTCCGTCGTGCACCACGAGTCGCCCGAGCAGCTCTCCGGGCCGTTCTCGGTGGCGCTCGCCGCCGAGTTCGTGGGCGTGCGCTCCGCCGACATCGCCCTCGTGCTCAACGACCGCACCATCCTCGCCGAGGCCGCGGGCGTCGACGAGGCCCTCGCGGAGCCCGCCGAGCTCGTGCGCCCCGCCATCGAGGCCGCGAGCGCGACGCTCGGCGTCGGCGTGCTCGGCGACATCACCGAGGCGGACGCCTCGGCGCTCGTCGCCGCGACGGGCACGGCCGTCTTCGAGCTCACGACCGCCGCCGGCTCGATCGGCTGGTTCGCGATCCGCCTGCACGCGACGGCGATCGCGCCCGCGACGCCCGCGCCCGCGGCCCCCACGACCGGCAACCTCTCCCGCATCTCCAACGTCGAGATGGCGCTGACCGTCGAGATCGGCCGCACCCGCATGGCGGTGCGCGACCTGCTCGCGCTCGAGCCCGGCGCCGTCGTCGAGCTCGACCGGTCTGCCGGCACCCCCGCGGACATCCTGCTCAACGGCAAGCTCATCGCCCACGGCGACGTGGTCGTCGTCGACCAGGACTACGCGGTGCGCATCACGCGCATCCTCGACAATCCCGAAGCCACCCTCTAGTGGACGACGTCTTCCTCGTCCTGCGGGTCATCGTCTCGCTGGCGGCGGTGCTCGGGGTCATCTGGTACATCCAGCGCAGGGTCAGCAGGGGATCCCGCGTCAAGCAGTCCAAGAAGGCGATCACCGTCGTCGGCCGCCAGGGGGTGGGCGCGAGGGCGTCCGTCGCCGTGATCGACGTCGACGGCAAGCGCTTCATCCTGGGCGTCACCGAGCACTCGGTGAACATCCTGCACACATCGGACACGCCCGAGGCACCCGCCGAGGCGTTCTCACGAGTCCTCACGGAAGAGGGCGGCGATGTGGAGATCGAGGCGGTGACACCCCCGGCGAGCAGTTCGCCGCTCGCGGGGTCGATCCTCTCGGTCGACACCTGGCGTCGCGCGTTCGCCAGTCTCAAGCCGTGACGCGCGGCAGGGCCCTCCGCACCCTCGGTGCGGTGGTGGCCGCCGGCGTCATGACGCTCCTGCTCACGGGCGCTGCAGCGTTCCCGCAGGACGACGAGATCCCCACCCCGACACCTACGGACCCGGTTACGGGTGTCGTCGACGGCATCGTGAACGTCGGGATCAACGGGCCCGACGGCGCGCCCGCATCGTCGATCGTGCTGCTGCTCGGCATCACGATCCTCTCGATCGCCCCCGCGATCCTGCTCATGATGAGCTCGTTCACGAAGATCTTCATCGTGCTCGCGATGACGCGCAACGCGATCGGCCTCACGACCATCCCGCCCACCCAGGTGCTCGCGGGCCTCGCGCTCTTCCTCTCGATCTTCATCATGTGGCCGACGCTCGCCGACGTGAACACCGCGGCCGTGCAGCCCTACCTCGACGGGCAGATCGACTTCCAGGGGGCGGTCGACGCCGCCTCCGGGCCCTTGCGCACGTTCATGCTCGCGCACACGCGCGAGGAGGACCTCGGCCTCATGACGCGCGCCGCGAACCTCGCCAACCCCGACTCTCCCGACGTGGTGCCGCTGCAGACGCTCATCCCGGCGTTCATGATCTCGGAGCTGCGCGCGGGCTTCATCATCGGCTTCGTCATCTTCGTGCCGTTCCTCGTCATCGACCTCGTCGTGTCGGCCGGCCTCATGGCGATGGGCATGATGATGCTCCCGCCGGTCATGATCTCGCTGCCCTTCAAGATCCTGCTGTTCATCCTCGTCGACGGCTGGGGCCTCATCGTCACGGCCCTCGTCGGCAGCTACGGACTCGGCCCGTGAACCCGGCAGCGGTCATCGACATCGGCGTGCAGGCACTCGTGGTCGCCGCCAAGCTCGGCGCGCCCATGCTCGTGACGGCGCTCGTCGTGGGGTTCGCGGTCTCGGTGTTCCAGTCGATCACCCAGATCCAGGAGGTCACGCTCTCGTTCGTGCCGAAGGCCGTCGCCGTCGCCATCGCGCTCGTCATCGCCGGCCAGTGGATGATCGCCGAGATCGTGACGTTCACGACGACGCTGTACGAGCGCATCCCGCAACTGGTCGGGGGATGACGTGGTCACCTTCTCCGCCGCGTGGGTCGAGGCCGTGATGCTCGCAGGCGTGCGCCTCACGGCGTTCCTCGTGATCGCGCCGCCGTTCTCGTTCGCGGGAATCCCGGCCCGCATCAAGGCCATGCTCGGCATCGGGCTCGCGATCGCCGTGGCGCCGCGCGTGACCCAGGGCTACACGACGCTCGACACGGGTCCCTTCCTCGTCGCGATAGTCATGCAGCTCATCGTGGGGCTCTTCCTCGGCTTCCTCGTCATGATGGCGTTCTCGGCGGTGCAGTCGGCGGGAAACCTCATCGACCTGTTCGGCGGGTTCCAGCTCGCGCAGGCCTTCGACCCGCAGTCGCTCGTCAACGGCGCCCAGTTCACGCGCCTCTTCCACATGGCCGCGCTCGCGCTGCTGTTCTCCACGGACGGGTACCAGCTCATCCTCGCGGGGCTCATGCGCAGCTTCGACGCCATCCCCGTGAACCTGACGCTCTCGGCGGCGCCGAACCCCGAGATCCTCGTGACGGCGTTCTCGCAGCTGTTCCTCTCGGCGCTGCAGATCGCCGGGCCCATGATCATCGTGCTCTTCCTCGCCGACGTGGGCCTCGGCCTGCTCACGCGCGTGGCGCCCGCGATCAACGCGTTCGCGCTCGGCTTCCCGCTCAAGATCCTCATCACGGTCGTCTTCGCCGGGGTCGTGTTCCTCGCCCTGCCGCGCGTGGTCTCGGCGATCACGCAGGACGTGCTGCAGGCGATGCTCGGGGCCTTCTCGTGAGCGACAGCGGGGAGCGCACCGAACAGGCGACCCAGAAGCGCATGAAGGAGGTGCGCCAGAAGGGGCAGCTCCAGCACTCGAAGGACCTCGTCGCGTGGGTGGCCGTGGGCGCCGCGGCCGCCATGATCCCCGGCCTCATCGCGTCCGCGAAGGACACGGGCGCCGCCGCCGTGCTCGGCTTCCGCGACATCATCGCGCACCCCGACCCCGAGGCGGCGGTCGCGGCGCTGCGGTCGGGCATGGGCTCGATCATCCCCGCCCTCACGCCCATGTTCGTGGTCGTCATCATCGCCGTCGTCGCGGCGTCGGCGGTGCAGGGCGGCATCCACTTCAAGCGCCCGGCGCCGCGCTTCGACCAGTTCGAGCCCGTCGCGGGCCTCAAGCGCATCTTCGGGTTCCAGGCGCTGTGGGAGGGCGCGAAGGCCCTCCTCAAGACCGTCGTCGTGGGCCTCGTGCTGTTCTCGGTGCTGCAGGGGCTCATGCCCGTGCTCTCGGTCGCGGGCGGCCTGCCCATCAGCAACCTGCTCGCCGAGACGACCGGCAGCGTCGTCTCCGTGCTGCAGGCGGCGATCATCGCGGGCCTCGCCCTCGCCGCGGTCGACCTGCTCGTCGTCATGCGGCGCAACCGCAAGAGCACGAGGATGACCAAGCGCGAGGTCAAGGACGAGAACAAGAACGCCGAGGGCGACCCCATGATCCGCGCGATGCGGCGGTCACGGCAGCTCGCCATGGGCCGCAACCGCATGATCGCGGCGGTCACGGGAGCGGACGTCGTGCTGCTCAACCCCACACACATCGCCGTCGCGCTCAAGTACGAGCCCGGCAAGTCCGCGCCGCGCGTCGTCGCGAAGGGCGCGGACGCCGTGGCCCTCAAGATCCGCGAGAAGGCCGCGCAGAACGACATCCCCATGGTCGAGGACATCGCGCTCGCGCGGGCCCTGCACGCCGCGTGCGAGATCGGCCAGGAGATCCCCGCGGAGCTCTACACCGCGGTCGCGCGCGTGCTCGCCTTCGTCATGTCCCTCAAGGCGCGCGGCGCCGCGAAGGGCACCCACAAGCTCACGACCCAGACCGCCTAGCCGGAGGACACGCCATGAGAAGAAACCTCACGACATTCGCGATCCCGCTGGGGGTCGTGGGCATCGTGCTGCTCCTCGTCGTGCCCGTGCCCGCGTGGCTGCTCGACGTGCTGCTCATCGTCAACATCCTCTTCGCGCTCGTCATCCTGCTCACGACGATGTTCGTCAAGCGTCCGCTCGACTTCTCGGTGTTCCCGTCGCTGCTGCTCGTCGCGACCCTGTTCCGCCTGGGCCTCAACGTCGCGTCCACACGCCTCGTGCTGGGCGAGGGATACGCGGGGCAGGTCATCCACGCGCTCGGCACCGTCGCCATCAACGGCTCGCTCATCATCGGCGCCGTCATCTTCCTCATCCTCGTCGTCATCCAGTTCGTCGTCGTGACGAAGGGCGCGGAGCGCGTCGCCGAGGTCGGCGCGCGCTTCACCCTCGACGCCATGCCGGGCAAGCAGATGGCCATCGACGCCGACCTCAACACGGGCGCCATCACCGAGGCGCAGGCCAAGGAGCGCCGCGCGGAGATCTCTGCGGAGGCCGACTTCTACGGCGCGATGGACGGTGCGTCGAAGTTCGTCAAGGGCGACGCGATCGCCGGCATCATCATCATCATCATCAACATCCTGGGCGGCATCGGCATCGGGATGCTCCAGCGCGGCATGGACATCATGGACGCGATCAACACCTACAGCCTCCTGACCATCGGCGACGGCCTCACCTCGCAGATCCCCGCGCTGCTCATGGCGGTCTCCACGGGCATGATCGTGACGCGCTCGAACGTCGAGTCCGACATGGGCGCCCAGGCCTCGAAGCAGCTCTCGCAGAACCGCATGGCCATCACGATCGCGGGCGTCGCGGCCATCCTGCTCGGGCTCGTGCCCGACATGCCCATCGTCGCCTTCTGGATCATCGGCATCACGCTCATCGTCGTGGGCCAGCGCCTCGGGGCGCGCGACAAGGCCCGCACGGCGGCCGAGGCCGAGAGCGCCGCCGCCGTCGAGGCCGCACCGTCGAAGGAGACGCCCGAGGAGCTCATCGAGCAGATGCGCGTGCACGCCCTCGAGGTGCAGCTCGCCCCCGACCTCGTCGACCTCGCCTCGGGCTCGGGCGACGACCTGCTGTCGCGCGTGCGCGGCCTGCGCCGGCGGCTCGCGCTCGAGATGGGCATCGTCGTGCCGCCCGTGCGTACGCGCGACAGCCTCGAGCTGCCGCAGTCGACGTACGTCATCCGCGTCGCGGGCGTCGAGGCCGGTCGCGGCATGGCCCCTCCCGGCCGCGTGCTCGCGCTCGGCGACAACCTCGACGCGCTTCCGGGCAGCGTCACCGTCGACCCCGTCTTCGGCCTCGCGGGCAAGTGGGTGCCCATCGAGATGCGGCACTCGGCCGAGCTCGCGGGCGCGACGGTCATCGACCGCGTGTCGGTCATCGTCACCCACCTCTCCGCGATCGTCACCGCCAACGCGGCGCGCCTGCTGACGCGCGAGGATGTGCGCCTGCTCACCGACGGCGTCAAGCAGGTGAACCCGGCGGCCGCCGACGAGCTCGTGCCGAACCTCCTGTCGCTCGGCGAGGTGCAGCGCGTGCTGCAGGGACTGCTCTCGGAGGAGGTGCCCATCAACGACCTCCCGCGCGTGTACGAGGCCCTCGCCATGCGCGCGAAGGCGTCGACCGACCCCGAGGGGCTCGTCGAGGCAGCGCGCCTCTCCATCGGCCCGCTCATCGTGTCCAAGCGCCTCGAGGGCGGCATCCTGCGCATCATCATGGTCGACCCCGTGCTCGAGCAGTCGATGCTCGAGGCCCTGCGCCCCTCGGAGTTGGGGTCGCAGGTCATCATGGATCAGGGCAGGCTCGAGCATGTGCTCACGAGCGTCCGCACGATAGTCGACCAGGCTGCCGAGAAGGGCATGTCGCCCGTGCTCGTGTGCGCCCCGGCGCTGCGTCCCGCGATCCGGCGCCTCGTCGCGCCGCAGATCCCCGCGCTCGCCGTGCTGTCGTACCAGGAGGTGACGTCGGCGCAGGTCGGCATCGAGACGATCGGGGTGGTGCGTGCCTTCGATTCGATTCCGGCTTGACCCGGCCCCGCTCGACCGCGTCGCCGAGACGGTGCGGGAGCGCTACGGCGTAGCCGCGACGGTCGTCTCCGCCGAGGAGGTGCGCGTGGGCGGCATCGGCGGCTTCTTCGCGCGCCGCTACCTCGACGTGACCGTCGAGGTGCCCGACCCCGGCAAGCCCGAGGAGTGGACAGCCCACCGCCGCGGCGCGTTCGACGACCTCATGGACCGCGCGGACAAGGGTGACCGCCGCGAGCTGCCCATCGACGCGTCCGCCGTGCCGCCGCTCTCGACGGAGTCCGACGAGTTCACGGGCCTGCTCGAAGACCTCCAGCGCTACGCGTCGCCCCATGCGCCCGTCTCGACGACCACGCGCCGCAAGACCCGCCCCGTCGTGCTGCTCAAGGCCCCCGGCGACCTCGTCGTCATCGCGGGCATCGGCGACGACGCCATGACCGTGGCGCGCGCGCTCGCGGGCGAGCGCGGGGGAGCGGAGATCGTCGCGGGAGGCGCCCAGCATGCGGGTCCCGGCGTACCCCGCGTGACCGACCGGCGCACGGCCTTCTCCGCCCGCGCGCGCGGCGTCGAGAACGGCCGCGCCACGATCGTGGCCTACTCGATAGAGCCCGGGGATGCCCGGCTCGCCGCCCACGCGGCCGCCCTCACGGGTATCCGCCCCGACCAGCTCTGGCTCGCCGTCGACGCCTCCCGCAAGCCGGAGGACACCGCCGCGTGGGTGAACGCCGTGTGCACCGTCGTCTCGGTGCAGGCGCTCGCCGTGCTGCGCACCGCGTGGACCTCCACTCCGGAGAGCGTGCGGAGCCTCGGCCTGCCGGAAGGCTGGTCGGACGCAGTCGAGTAGGCTGGCGCAATGCTCGTCCTAACCCGCAAGCGAGGAGAACAGATCCTCATCGGGGACGACATCGTCATCACCATCCTCGATGCGAAGGGCGACAGCGTCCGCGTCGGGATCGACGCGCCCCGCGGGGTCGTGATCCACCGCCTCGAGGTCATGAAGGCCGTCACCGAGGCCAACATCGAGGCCGCGCGCGCGGCCACCAACAGCGACGCCGGCGCCCTCGCCGGACTCCTCTCGAGCATGCCCCGCAAGGCGGAGAGCGACGCCCCTCAGGGCTGACCCCACAACGCGGGGCACCCCATTGCGGGACTGTCCCCCGGTTTAACCCTCGGGTTAGCGTGTCAGGACTGGGGGGACCAGTACGCCGCGCTTTCCGCGCCGCGGTACACGCAACAGGGGGGAGGTCCGGCCGTGATTTCACTTGCCGAGATCCTCGTGCTGCGCGGCCTCATGCCCATCGAGAGCCTCGACCAGGTCGGCGCCTCGGCGGCGAGCGACGAGTTCCTCATCAGCGAGCTCACGGGAGCCGGCAAGGTCACCGAGGCGCAGGTCGCCTCCGCGCGGGCCGCCCAGCTGGGCATCCCCTTCGTCGAGCTCACCGACTACCCGGTCGACCGCACGGCCGTCGAGATGGTGCCCACGGCCCTCCTGCGCCGCCACGAGGTGCTGCCGATCTCGATCGAGGGCAACCGCCTCATCATCGCCATGGCCGACCCGGGCGACGTCATCGCCCTCGACGACGTGCGCGCGAGCGTGCACCTCATGGTCCACCCCGTGCTCGCCGAGCAGGCGGACCTCCGTGCCGCCCTCGCGCGCTTCGTGCGCTCCGACGGCGAGCTCAACGACCTCACGACGGCCATCGTCGACGAGTCGGGCGGATCGTCAGACCTGCAGTCGATGCAGGTCAGCGAGGCCTCCGACGACGACGCGCCCGTCGTGCGCTTCGTGAACCTGCTCATCAGCCAGGGCATCCAGGACCACGCCTCCGACATCCACATCGAGCCGGGCGAGCACGAGCTCATGGTGCGCTACCGCATCGACGGTGTGCTGCACGTCATGCAGCGCGCGCCGCGCAACATCCAGAACGGCGTCATCTCGCGCCTCAAGATCATGTCGGACATCGACATCGCCGAGCGCCGCAAGCCGCAGGACGGCCGCATGTCGGTGCGCCACTCCGACCGCCAGATCGACCTGCGCGTCGCGACCCTGCCCACCGTGTGGGGCGAGAAGGTCGTCATGCGAATCCTCGACAACACCAACACGGCGATGTCGATCGAGCAGCTCCAGCTCCTCGACCGCAACGCGAAGGTGTTCAAGGAGTCGTACACCAAGCCCAACGGCATGATCCTCGTCACGGGCCCCACGGGCTCCGGCAAGTCGACGACCCTGTACACGACGCTCAAGGCCGTCGCCCGGCCCGAGATCAACGTCATCACCGTCGAGGACCCGGTCGAGTACCGCATGCCGGGCATCAACCAGGTGCAGGTGAACCCGAAGGCCGGCCTCACGTTCGCGAGCGCGCTGCGCTCGATCCTGCGCTCCGACCCCGACGTCGTGCTCCTCGGAGAGATCCGCGACCACGAGACCGCGCAGATCGCCATCGAGGCCTCGCTCACGGGCCACCTCGTGCTCTCGACCCTGCACACGAACGACGCGCCGAGCGCCATCACGCGACTCATCGAGATGGACATCGAGCCGTTCCTCGTCGGATCCGCGCTCGACTCCGTCATGGCCCAGCGCCTCGCGCGCCGGCTGTGCGACCGGTGCAAGACCGCCTACCAGCCCAACGCCCAGGACCTCATGCACCTGGACATGGGCTATGACGGCTCGTACGCGCCGCCCACGCTCTTCGCTCCCGTCGGCTGCACGGCGTGCTCGAACACCGGCTACCGCGGCCGCGTTGCGCTGCACGAGATCATGCCGGTGAGCGAGGAGATCGAACGACTTACCGTCTCCCGGGCATCCAGCCTGGAGATCAAGCACACCGCCGTCGCCCAGGGGATGTCGACGCTCCGCGTCGACGGGTGGGAGAAGGCGCGGCTCGGTCTGACATCAATCGAAGAAATCTTGCGAGTCGTGGCCTGATGGACAGGTCACAAGGGGGATACATGGACGAGCCCGTTTACGCCATGCCGGCGTTCGACGCGAGTGGTGCGCCACTGCCCACGCGTCGCGATACGCAGTCGCAGCGGCCGCGCCGCTCGGAGACGTCGGTGTTCGCGCCGAACGTCGAGTTCACCATGACGACGCCGCTCGCCGATCAGGCCGCCACCATGCAGTCCGCGCCGTCGCCGCACACGCTCGCCGACGCGCCCCCGCCCGTGTACGAGATGCCGCTCGTCGACCTCCCGGCACCCGCCGCGGTCTACGAGCTGCCCATCGACGAGCCCATGCCGTCGTGGGACTCGCTCGACGTGTCGGTGGCCCCGCCCGCTCAGGAGCAGCAGCCGCTGCCCGTGTACGACGTCTCGGCCACGGTCCTGCCGCTGCCCGTCGACCTCTCCGAGGCGCCGCCGCCCGCGGCCGCCTACCGCGTGCCGGCGTTCGATCCGCCCGCAGCCGACTTCGCCTTCGACGTCGACGCTCCCGTCGTCACGAAGGAGGCGAGCGGAGACCTGCTTGCCGCCCTGCGCGAGGTGCTCTTCCGGGGCGCGTCCGACCTGCACATCAGCGCGGGCGCACCGCCCATGCTGCGCATCGACGGCGCCCTCGGGCCCATCGACGACGCGACGCCGTGGAGCCGCGAGGTCGTGCGCGACACGCTCATGGGCCTGCTGTCGCCCTACGAGCGCCAGCGCTTCGAGGAGTCGCTCGAGCTCGACTTCGCCTACACGCTCACCGCCAACGCGCGGTTCCGCGTCAACTACTACATGGACCGCGGCTCGATGAGCGCCGCGTTCCGCATCATCCCCAACGAGGTCAAGCAGCTCGCACAGCTCGGCATCCCCGAGGTCGTGTCGCAGTTCGCGACCCTGCCCCGGGGTCTCGTGCTCGTCACGGGGCCCACGGGCTCCGGCAAGTCGACGACGCTCGCCGCGCTCATCGACATCGTCAACTCGACGCGCACGGACCACATCATGACGGTCGAGGACCCCATCGAGTTCCTGCACCGCAACAAGAAGTCGCTTGTGCACCAGCGCGAGGTCGGCCGTGACACGCAGAGCTTCAGCTCGGCGCTCAAGCACGTGCTGCGGCAGGATCCCGACGTCATCCTCATCGGCGAGCTCCGCGACCTCGAGACCATCTCGACGGCGCTCACCGCGGCCGAGACCGGCCACCTCGTCTTCGCGACCCTGCACACGCAGGACGCGGCGCAGACCATCGACCGCATCATCGACGTCTACCCGCCCCACCAGCAGATGCAGATCCGCTCGCAGCTCGCCTCGACGCTCCAGGGCATCGTGTGCCAGACGCTCGTCAAGCGCGCATCGGGGGTCGGCCGCGTGGTCGCCGCCGAGGTGCTCATGATGACGCCCGCGATCGGAAACCTCATCCGCGAGGGCAAGACGTTCCAGATCGGCTCGGCCATGCAGGCGGGCCGCGCCCAGGGCATGAGCACCCTCGACCAGCACCTCGCAGAGCTCGTCAACTCGGGCACCATCTCGCGCCAGTCGGCGATCGACAAGGCGCGGGACATCGCGGCGATGAGCCGCATGATCACGCGCGTCGACGTCGCCGACGCCGGCGACGGCTCGTTCGGCAGCTTCGCTGCGCCCACGAAGGCAGGCAACTGATGACCACCACGGCCCTCCGCTCGTTCGAGTACAAGACCCGCAACACGTCGGGCAAGCTCGTCAAGGGCAGGCTCGAGGCGGCCAACGAGATCGCGGCGGCCGCCAAGCTCTCGGGCATGGGCCTCACGCCCGTCGCCATCAAGGAGGCCGCGGAGGGCACGGGCCTCAACCGCGAGATCTCGCTCGGCGGCTTCGGCAAGCAGGTCAACCTCAAAGACCTCGCGGTCATGACGCGCCAGCTCGCGACCATGATCTCTGCGGGCCTGTCGCTGCTGCGCGCGCTCACGATCCTCTCGGAGCAGACCCAGAACAAGAAGCTCGCGGGTGTGCTCGGCAAGGTCGCGCACGACGTCGAGGTGGGCACGTCGCTCTCCGACTCGCTCGCGCGGTTCCCGATCGACTTCCCGCCGCTCATGACGAACATGGTGCGCGCGGGCGAGGTCGGCGGCTTCCTCGACGAGGCCCTCGACTCGGTCGCCCAGAACTTCGAGAAGGAGGCGAAGCTCCGCGCCACGATCAAGTCGGCGATGGCCTACCCGGTCATGGTGCTCGCCCTCTCGGGCATCGCCGTCGTGCTCATGATGCTGTTCATCGTGCCGGTCTTCAAGAACCTGTTCGCCGACATGGGCAGCGAGCTGCCCGTGCCCACGCAGATGCTCGTCGTGCTCTCGAACTCGATGATCTACGTGCTGCCGATCCTCGTCGTCGCGTTCTTCATCTTCTCGTTCTGGTGGACCAAGAACAAGAACACCGAGGCCGTGCTGCGCGTCATCGACCCCATCAAGCTCAAGGTGCCCGTCTTCGGCGCCCTCAACAAGAAGATCGCGGTCGCGCGCTTCACGCGCAACCTGTCGAACATGATCGGCGCGGGCGTGCCCATCCTGCAGGCCCTCTCGATCGTGGGGGAGACCTCCGGCAACTGGGTGATCGGCCAGGCCGCCAAGCGCGTCGCCGACTCCGTGCGCCAGGGCAACTCGATAGCCGGCCCCCTCTCGGAGGAGCCGGTGTTCCCGCCCATGGTCGTGCAGATGATCGCGGTCGGCGAGGACTCGGGCTCGCTCGAGATCATGCTGAGCAAGGTCTCCGACTTCTACGACTCCGAGGTCCAGGCGACCACGGAGGCCCTCACGAGCCTCATCGAGCCCCTCCTCATCGCCTTCCTGGGCGTCGTAGTGGGTGGCATGATCATCGCCCTCTACCTGCCGATCTTCAACATCGCGACGGTGGTCCACTAGGGGCTCTGCCCCCCTTCGGGTGCGCCACGGAATGGGGTGTCAAAACCCCCCGTCCGTGGGATTCTCACCCCCTTGTACCCCGAATACCTTGTGATCTGTCGGGTCTTCGCCGGTTTGGGGGGACGGCTCGAAATCACATCCATCCAAGAAGAAATGGAAACATCATGACCCGCTTCATCAACGCTCTGAACAAGAAGCGTGCTTCGTTCAACCAGGACGAGAAGGGCTTCACCCTGATCGAGCTCCTGGTCGTCGTGATCATCATCGGCGTCCTCGCCGCGATCGCGATCCCCGTCTACATCGGTGTGCAGAACAGCGCCAAGGACTCGTCGACCACGTCCGACCTGACCAACGCCAAGATCGCCGTCGTCGCGTACTACACGGCGAACCAGTCGATGCCGCCGTCGATCAACTCCGCGACGCTCGCCAACTACGGCTACACCGGCTCGGGCGTCACCGACAACTCGTCGGCGACCGCCACCTCGACCGCGTTCTGCCTCACGGCCACGAGCGGCTCCGGCACGGTGTTCTACATCACCGCCTCGGGCGCGGCCACGAGCACCAAGCCGTCCGGCTGCAAGTAGCACCCAGTTCCACCCGGGTGGGGCGCTGGCACCAGCGCCCCACCCGTTCCATGAAGCTTCAGCAATTCCTAGGGGGGAGGTGAACACGATGGCTCAGATCCGCAGGATGCTCGACAGGGCCCGGTCCGATGACGGCATGTCGCTCATCGAGGTGATCGTCGCGATGCTCGTGTTCGCCGTGATCTCCCTCGGTGTCGCCTACTCGACGGTCACGATCATCAAGATGACCAACGACACCCGCTCGCGCCAGGTCGCCACGAACCTCGCCACGAGCCAGATCGACTACGCCCGCGGCCTGCAGGATCCCTTCCTCGTCACGAACGACGAGATCGTCACGACGATCGGCCAGCGCACCTACACGCTCACCCAGACCGTCTCGTGGGTCGACGCGGGCGGCAACGACGTCGGGTGCGGCACCGGCACGGGCGTCATGCAGTCGAAGCGCGTCAACGTCACGGTCAAGTGGGACAACATGCTCAGCACGACGCCCGCCGTGCGCGTCGACACGCTCATCTCGCCCGACGACCGCATCAACGACCCCAACCTCGGCACGATCCGCATCTCGGTGCTCGGTGTCGCGGGCACGGGCATGGCGAACGTCGGCGTCACGATCTCCCCGACCTCGGGCGGCGCGGCGCTCAAAGACCAGCCCGCCCCGACCAACAGCGACGGCTGCAGCTTCGCGCTCAAGGTCACGCCCGGCACGTACTCGGTGACGATCAACCGCTCGAACTCGGTGGACACCAACCAGGCCACGTCGCCGTCGAAGAGCGTCACCGTCGTCGCGGGCGGCTCGATCGCCGCGCTGTTCCAGTACGACTACGCGGCGACCTTCGGCCTCACCTACTCCGCGGCGTCCGGCGCCCTGCTGCCCACCGACCTCGACACCACGTTCCTCAGCACCTACGGCGCGTACGTGAGCTCGGGCGGCGCCAAGACGCAGGTGCTGCTGCACCCGGTGCCCTCGGGCTACGCGGGAGTGGCGGGCAAGTACATCGCCCCGATCCCCAACGGCAACCAGGGCTGCATCAACGTCGACCCGGCAGCGTGGCCGGCGGGAACCGTCAACGGCAAGGCCCTCAACGCCGGCGTGCGCATGGACAACGTGGCGGCGGCGCCCCAGGGCTCCGCGAGCATGACGATCCCCCTGGGCTCCATGACCGTCACCGTGCCCAGCAACTCCTACCTCTTCGCGGTCTCGGTCGCGGGCGCGGCAGGCTCGGGCGACCCCGGCTGCGCCGCGGCGCCCACCTATTCGTTCGGCAAGCTCAGCGGCGCCAAGACGATCGCCCTGCCCTACGGCTCGTGGGTGCTCTACTACGGCGCCAACGCGAACGGCTCGGGCAAGCTCCCCGTTCCCGCCTCGAGCGTCGGCCTCGTCGGCGGCGTGCTCGGCAGCGTCACGACGATCCTGGCCGGCGGCGCGACCGTCACCCTCGACCCGAGGACGGCGAAGTGACCGGCCCGCTGGCGGCCCTGCGCCGTCGTCTCGACCCCGCGGCGAAGGCCGAGGCGGGCGTATCGCTCGTCGAGCTCATCGTCGTGATGTTCATCACGAGCATCGTGCTCGCGATCGTCGGCTCGATGTTCATCAACGTCGCGAACGTCACCTCGAACGCCAACGGCACCAACACGCGCAACGCCGTCGCGGCCAACGTCATGAACGCCATGACCAAGGTCATCAGCACGGCGTCGAACAACGCGGTGTCGGGCCAGGACGACCCCGACCCGGCGATCGTGAGCGGCACGGCCTCGGCGCTCACGATCATCACGTACGTCGACACGAGCCCGACCAACCCCACGCCCACGCGCGTCACCTACCGTGTCGACTCCGCGGGACAGGTCTTCGAGGACCGCGTCGCGGGCGTCGCCTCCGGCAGCTTCTACGTCTTCACGGGCGCGACCACCACGCGCCAGCTCGGCGGTCCCGTGACCTCGGCGGGCCTCTTCACCTACCTCAACAAGGCCGGCACGGTCGTCACGCCCTCCAGCAACGGCTCCCTGAGCCCCTCGCAGCGCACCCAGATCGCCTCGATCCGCATCACCGTCGTCATCGCGAACACGACGACGACGGGCACCGCGACGGGAACCAACGGCAACGACCCCGTGCAGATCATCAACACGGTCGGCATGCCCAACCTCATCCTCACCGGAACGGACTCCTGATGCGCGCCCTCGCCCGCCGACTCCGCCCGCTGCGCGACGACCGCGAGCGCGGCGTCGCCCTCATCATCGTCATCGGCACGGGCCTGCTCATGCTCACCCTCGTCGCGACGGCGCTCACCATCGCGTCGAACGGCCTGCGCAAGACCGACACCGACCAGGATGTCAACGGCGCGCTCGACGCGGCGTACGCGGGCGTCGAGGAGTACCAGAGCCGCCTCGCGACCGACAACTCCTACTACACGTACGGCAACAAGGATGCCCCGTTCAGCATCCTGACCGGATCCACCAAGCTCACCCTGCCGACGGGCACCGCCGCCAACGACGCGTTCGGCATCGGCACCTCCGGCACGTGGGCCTCCGTGCCCGGCAGCACGCCCGTCGCGAGCTACCGCTACGAGGTGGACAACTCGCACTACACGGCCAACGGCAGCATCCGCATCCGCGTGACGGGCCGCGTGGGCGAGACGACGCGCTCGATCATCGCCGACCTCAAGCAGTCGGGCTTCATCGACTACCTCTACTTCACCGACTACGAGTCGCAGGACCCCGACCTCACGGGCAAGACCCAGTGCGCCGTGCACATCTGGGAGGGCCGGCCGTCGTCGTGCACCTCGATCCAGTTCATCGCGGGCGACGTGATCGACGGCCCGCTGCACTCGAACGACACGCTCACCATCTGCGGCGCGACCTTCAAGGGCAAGGTCACGAGCTCGAGCACGAGCACGCCCATCGTCGTGACGCCCAGCGGATGCTCGAAGGGCTCGTACCCGTCCGGCCAGACCGCGCCGTACTACCAGCCGGAGGTCACCATGCCCCCGACGAACGCGCAGCTCAAGAAGGAGACGCGCAACGACCTCACGACGAGCGACGTGCCGATCCCGGGCTGCCTCTACACGGGTCCGACGGTCATCACGTTCACGTCCGACGGCAAGATGAACGTCAAGTCGCCCTGGAGCCTCAAGACCCAGATCTCGGAGACGAACGGCATCGCGAGCGCGGCACCCGCCGTGTGCGGCGTGCCGGGCACCGGCACCAACGGGCTGGGCTCGACGACGGGCGCGACTATCGACGTCATCGCGTCGAACGTCATCTACGTGCAGAACGTGCCGACGCTCACGACCGACCCCAACTACTCGAAGAACCCGCCGAGCGGCTTCACGTGCGGAAACACGGCGGCCGGCGGCTGGAGCTACGGCAGCACGGGCTACCCCGTCGCCAACGAGATCACCCCCGACGGCTCGACGTCCGCGAAGCCCGCCTACGGCTGCAAGAACGGCGACGTCTACGTGAAGGGCGTGCTCAAGGGCGCCCTCACGATCGGCGCGGAGAACTACGTCTACGTCACGGGCGACCTGACCTACAGCGACACCGCCAAGGACATCCTCGGCCTCATCGGCAACAACGCCGTGTGGGTGTGGAACCCCATGAAGTCGACGTTCGGCACGGTCAGGCCGCTGCTCACCGACTCCGGGCGCACCATCAACGCCGCGATCCTGTCGGTGGCGCACACCTTCCAGGTGCAGAACTACGACCAGGGCGGCACGGCGCGCGGCACGCTCACGGTCAAGGGATCCATCGCCCAGACCTTCCGCGGAACCGTGTCGTACGGCAGCACCGGGTACCTCAAGGCCTACAAGTACGACACGCGCTTCGCCTACATGGCCCCGCCGAAGTTCCTCTCCCCGGTCTCGAGCGCCTACGGCGTCTCACAGTTCGCGGGCGTGCCGACGGCGTTCAGCTGGACGGGTGCAGCACAATGACCGCCATGGAGTTCGCGCTCGGCGCCTCGATCCTCATCGCTGCCTTCGGCCTCGCGATCGGGTCGTTCCTCAACGTGGTCGCGTACCGCGTGCCGCTGGGCCTCTCCGTCGTCAACCCGCCGTCGAGCTGCCCGGGATGCCACGCGCCCATCGAGGCCCGCGACAACATCCCGCTCGTCTCCTGGATCGTGCTGCGCGGCAGGTGCCGGCACTGCGCCGAGCCGATCTCGCCGCGCTACCTCGTGGTCGAGGCCATCACGGGCGCGCTGTTCGTGGCCGTCGCCGTGGCGTTCCTGCCGGGCGTGCTCGCGGCGGCGTCCGTGCCCGCGGCGATCTCGGGCGGGCTCGCCCTCGTGGCCTTCCTCTACCTCGCCGCGATCAGCGTCGCGCTCTCGGCCATCGACATCGACGTGCACAAGCTCCCGAACCGCATAGTGCTGCCGTCGTACGCGGTCGGCGGCGTGCTGCTCGCCGCGGCGGCGCTCGTCACGGGCGACCCCGTGGCGCTCGCGCGCGCGGCCGCCGGCGCGGGCATCCTCGTCGCCTTCTACCTCGTGCTCGCCCTCATCAGGCCGGGCGGCATGGGCATGGGCGACGTCAAGCTCGCCGGCGTGCTCGGCCTCTACCTGGGCTTCCTCGGCTGGGGCCAGCTCGTCGTGGGCACCATGGGCGCCTTCGTGCTCGGGGGCCTCTTCGGCATCGCCGTGCTCGTCGCGCGCCGCGGCCGCCGCGGCACCGGCATCCCGTTCGGCCCGTGGATGTTCGCGGGCGCATGGGTCGGAATCTTCGCGGGGGAGCAGCTCTCCCGCACGTACCTGACGGCGGTGGGGCTGTCATGACCAACAGGGGGAACAGATGGCCGCGAGTGTCGTAGGTCTCGATATCGGGCACGGCGTGCTGCGGGCGGCCGAGGTCGCCGGCGGCACCACGGCCAAGCCCAGGCTCATGAAGTACCACGAGGTGACGTTCCCGTCCGACGCGACGCGCGAGGGTGAGGTCGTGGAGCAGGACGTGCTCGTGCGCGCCCTCAAGCAGCTGTGGGCGGCCGGCAAGTTCACCACGCGCGACGTCGTGCTCGGGGTCGGCAACCAGCGCGTGCTCACGCGCGACCTGTCGGTGCCGAAGGTGCCGCTCGACCGCATCAAGGAGGCACTGCCCTTCCAGGTGCAGGACCTGCTCCCGATCCCGGCCGCCGAGGCCGTGCTCGACTTCTACCCGATCGCCGAGGCGCAGGGCGAGTCCGGCCCCGTCATCCAGGGCCTCCTCGTCGCGGCGGCCAAGAGCGCGGTGCTCGCCAACGTGCGCGCCGTGCAGGCCGCCGGCCTCACACCCATCGACGTCGACCTCTCGCCGTTCGCCCTCACGCGGGCGCTGCTGAGCGCCCGCCCGGGTGCCGGCTCGGTCGCGCTCGTGCACGTCGGCGCCACCACCACGTGCGTCGTCATCGCCACGCACGGGGTGCCGCAGTTCGTGCGCATCATCCCGTCCGGCGGCGAGGAGGTCACGACCGCCCTCGTCACGGGCCTGGGGATGAGCCCCTCCGACGCCGAGCGCACGAAGGCGAGCTTCGGCCTCATCCGCGAGTCGTACCCGCCGGAGTCGATCGCGGCGGCCGAGACGGTCATCCGCGTGACGGACGACCTGCTGGGCAGCATCCGCAACACGCTCGCGTTCTACCGCAACACGCGCCCCAACGACCCCCTCACGAGCCTCGTGCTCTCCGGGGGAGGGGCCCGCCTGCGCGGCTTCCCGGCCGCCGTCGAGGAGGTCACGCGCCTCCAGGTCGAGCTCGGGGATCCCACGAGCCGCTTCGCCCTCGGGCGCGGCATCGACGTCGTCTCGCTGCCGTCCGTGCTCCCCGCCATGGGGGTCGCGCTCGGCCTGACGCTGAGGAGCGCATCGTGAGCAGCCACGCCCTCGTCATGCCCCGCTCCGCCGACCGCGCCGACAAGCGCGCGGCCCGCGGCGCCCAGAAGGCCGGCGGAGCGCTCGGCGGAGAGCCGCGCGTCTCGCTCCTGCCGGGCGAGGTCAACGACTTCCAGAAGGAGCGCTCGGTGCGCCGCAGGCTCGGCCTCGGCGTCGTGTTCGCGATCCTCATCGCCCTGTGCGGCGTCGGCGGCTCCATGTACCTCGCGTCCGACTCCCACGCGCGCCTCGAGGCGGCCCGCCAGGCGCAGGCCACGATCGTCGCCCAGGAGGCGCAGTTCGCGGAGCTCCGCGCGGCGAAGGCGGGAATCGCCCTCGTCGAGGCCGGCCAGTACGTGGGCGCGTCGACCGAGATCGACTGGAAGACGTACCTCGAGACCCTGCAGGCGACGCTGCCCGAGGGCGTGACGATCAGCAGCGTGCAGATCGACTCGGCCTCGCCCTTCGTCGACTACGTGCAGTCGACGTCGCCGCTCGAGGGCGCGCGCGTCGCGACCCTCGTCTTCAGCGCGAAGAGCCCCGGCCTCCCGTCCATCCCCACGTGGCTCGACGGCCTCGCGACCCTGCCCGGGTTCGCCGACGCCGTGCCCGGCTCCGTGAGCGTGCAGGACGACGGCACCTACCTCGTCAACATCATCATGCACATCGACGCCGAGGCGTTCTCGCTGCGATTCCCGGGGGAGGCCCAGAAATGAGCAGCACCAACAGGCTGTGGGCGATCGGCGCCGTCATCCTCATGATCGTCGTCCTCGTGGGCGGCTGGTTCATCGGCGTGCAGCCGCAGCTCGCGCAGGCCGCCGCGGACGACATGGAGCGCGCGGGCATCGAGGCGCAGAACCAGGCGCAGCTCGCCGAGATCGCCGCCCTCACCGAGCAGAACAAGGACTTCGACTCGATCGAGGCGGAGTACAAGAAGCTGCAGAAGTCGATACCGTCGTCGGCCAACACGGCGTCGTTCATCCAGAGCCTCAACTCCCTGTCGGACAGCGCCGGCGTGCAGGTCACCGACATCACGGTGAGCGACACGATCGCCTACACGGTGCCGCAGTCCGCGGTGCCGCCGGAGACGCCCACGGACGGCGCGACGCCCGCGCCCTCCGAGACGGCGGCGCCGACCCCGACGGCGCCCGCGGGCTACGTGGCGTCGACGAGCCCGCTCATCACGCCCGACAACTTCGTGGGCATCAAGGTGGGCGTCGTCGTGAAGGGCACCTACAGCAACGCCCTCGCGTTCGTGAAGGGGCTGCAGTCGGGCGACCGCCTCATGCTCGTCACGGGCATCTCGACGAGCGCGCTCGCCGACGACTCCGGTCTCGTCGAGACGCACATCGACGGCATGATCTACGTGCTCAAGCAGCCCAAGGCCTAGGCGCCGCAACCCCCTCTGCACCGACACGTCGCGTAAGTAGACTGTCCCCGCCATCCCGGCGGACCTGAGGAGAGTCATGAGCGACAAGAAGGACGAGATCATCGAGGATGCCGTCGTCGTCGACGAGGCGACACCGGGCGTGTCGGAGCAACAGCCACCGGTCGTGGTGGAGCAGGCCCATGTGAGCGACACCGAGCCCGTCGTCGCCACCGAGGACCCGGGTGCCGCCCCCGTCGCCGACGAGGGCCCGCGCGTCGTGTACGTGCAGGTTCCGCCCGCGCCGCGCAAGCTCGGCAACCGCGGCCTCGGCAGCGCCATCGCGCTCGTGTCCGCGGTCGTGTTCACCGCGCTCTTCGCGGTCGTGTACGCGCTTATCGCCTACGCCAACTCGGGGGTGCTCACCTTCGGCTTCCTGGCGCGCGCCGAGTTCTACATCCCGACCCTCTTCTTCGTCGTGGGCTTCGTGCTCCTCGTCGTGATCGCCAACCGGGCGAACTGGTGGGCGTTCATCATCGGCAGCCTGCTCGTGGGCGTCGTCGTCTACTTCGGCTCGATCGGCCTGACCCTGCTCAGCCAGGGCATCGTGCTCTCGACCCCGCAGGATGCGGCGCAGAGCTTCGCCCAGGCGCTGCGCGCACCGTTCTTCATCGTCGCGGCGCTGCTCGCGCGCGAGGTCGCGCTCTGGACGGGCGGCATCATCAGCCGCCGCGGACGCCGCTTGCGCGCCCGCAACCTCGAGGCGCGCGCGGCCTACGACCGCGAGCTCGCGACCACGAGGGCGGAGCATGAGCGCGCCGCAGCTTCCGCCACCGCCTAACCCGGTGATGCTGCCGACCCTCGCCGCGATCGTGTACGCGGCGGCGGTCGCGGCGCTCTGGGGCATCCTGAGCCTCGTGCTCGACCGCGAGGTCGTCGACTACGAGGATGCCGGCCCCCTGGTCGGCCCCGGCATGGCCGCCGCGGCCGCCGTCGTGACGTGGCTCGTGCTGCTCGCCACGCGCCGGTCGTCGAGGGCGTGGACCGGCGCCGCGCTCGCGCTGCTGCTCTCGCTCGGCGCGATGATGCTCGTGGCCGCCGTCGGCTACGCGCCCACGGCGGCCGTGCACTTCGTGCTCGGACCCTTCGTGCCGGGCGCCGCGGCGCTCTCCGCGGTGACCGTGCTCGTCGTGCGGGGGTTCCGCCCTCGGCGAACCATTTGACCGGGAATACGACCACGACTATTCTTGGGCAGGTATGTGCGCGCTTCGTCGTGCGCTCATCAGGGTTTCGTTCGTCGAGCGGCCCCCACGGCATACCCTCCACTCTTCCCTCAAGGAACCGGCGGGTCTGGATGTCGAACATCGATCGCTGTCACCGTGCAGCAACCGGGATCCGTCCCAGAAACAGGAGTAACTAGAGTGCCCACCATTCAGCAGTTGGTGCGGAAGGGCCGCCAGAGCAAGGTCGTCAAGACCAAGGCTCCGGCCCTCAAGGCCAACCCCCAGCAGCGCGGCGTCTGCACGCGCGTCTACACCACGACCCCCAAGAAGCCGAACTCGGCCCTCCGCAAGGTGGCCCGCGTCAAGCTCTCGAACGGCACCGAGGTCACGGCCTACATCCCCGGTGAGGGCCACAACCTCCAGGAGCACTCGATGGTGCTCGTGCGCGGCGGTCGTGTGAAGGACCTCCCCGGCGTGCGCTACAAGATCGTGCGCGGCGCCCTCGACACCCAGGCGGTCAAGAACCGTAAGCAAGCGCGTAGCCGCTACGGAGCGAAGATGGACAAGAAGTAATGCCTCGTAAAGGACCCGCGCCCAAGCGCCCCGTCGTCGCAGACCCGGTCTACGGCGCCCCGATCGTCAGCCAGCTCGTCAACAAGATCCTCCTCGACGGCAAGAAGGGCCTCGCCGAGCGCATCGTCTACGGTGCACTCGAGGGCGTTGCCGCGAAGAACGGCCAGGACGCCGTCGTGACCCTCAAGAAGGCGCTCGACAACGTGCGCCCGACCATCGAGGTCAAGTCGCGCCGCGTCGGCGGCTCGACGTACCAGGTGCCCGTCGAGGTCAAGGCGCACCGCGCCAACACCCTCGCGCTGCGCTGGCTCACGAGCTACGCCAAGGGCCGTCGCGAGAAGACGATGACCGAGCGTCTCACCAACGAGATCCTCGACGCGTCGAACGGCCTCGGTGCCGCGGTCAAGCGCCGTGAGGACACCCACAAGATGGCCGAGTCGAACAAGGCCTTCGCGCACTACCGCTGGTAGCAGCACTTCGGTGACCGGGCCGACCCCGGCCCGGTCACCACTCAACCCCCAACTCATCGGAGGAACCCCCCGTGGCACAAGACGTGCTCACCGACCTGAGCAAGGTCCGCAACTTCGGCATCATGGCGCACATCGATGCCGGCAAGACCACCACCACCGAGCGCATCCTGTTCTACACGGGCATCACCCACAAGATCGGTGAGGTGCACGACGGTGCGGCGACCATGGACTGGATGGCGCAGGAGCAGGAGCGTGGCATCACGATCACCTCTGCTGCGACCACCTGTTTCTGGAACAAGTACCAGCTGAACATCATCGACACCCCCGGCCACGTGGACTTCACGGTCGAGGTCGAGCGCAACCTGCGCGTGCTCGACGGCGCCGTCGCGGTGTTCGACGGCAAGGAGGGCGTCGAGCCCCAGTCGGAGACCGTCTGGCGCCAGGCCGACAAGTACGACGTGCCCCGCATCTGCTTCGTCAACAAGATGGACAAGCTCGGCGCCGACTTCTACTACACGGTCGACACCATCGTGAAGCGCCTCGGCGCCAAGCCGCTCGTCATCCAGCTCCCCATCGGCTTCGAGAACACCTTCGAGGGTGTCGTCGACCTCGTCGAGATGCGCGCGCTCACGTGGCGCGGCGACTCGAAGGGTGACGTCGAGCTGGGCGCCAAGTACGCGATCGAGGAGATCCCGGCCGACCTGGTCGAGAAGGCCAACGAGTACCGTGCGGCCCTCATCGAGACCGTGGCCGAGGCTGACGACGCCCTGCTCGAGCGCTTCCTCGAGGGCGACACCGACTTCTCGGTCGCCGAGATCAAGGCCGCGATCCGCAAGCTCACGATCTCGAGCACCCTCTACCCCGTGCTGTGCGGCTCGGCGTTCAAGAACCGCGGCGTGCAGCCCATGCTCGACGCGGTCGTGGACTACCTGCCGTCGCCGCTCGACATGCCTGCCGTCGAGGGCCACGAGCCCCGCGACGAGGAGAAGATCGTCGAGCGCCACGCAGACTCGAGCGAGCCGTTCTCCGCGCTCGCCTTCAAGATCATGACGCACCCGTTCTTCGGCCGTCTGACCTACATCCGCGTCTACTCGGGCAAGCTCGCCTCGGGCGACCAGGTCGTCAACTCGACCAAGGGCAAGAAGGAGCGCATCGGGAAGATCTTCCAGATGCACGCCAACAAGGAGAACCCCGTCGACGGCGTCACCGCCGGCCACATCTACGCGGTCATCGGCCTCAAGGACACGACCACGGGCGACACGCTCAGCGACTCGAACCACCAGGTGGTCCTCGAGTCGATGACGTTCCCCGAGCCCGTCATCGAGGTCGCCATCGAGCCCAAGACCAAGGCCGACCAGGAGAAGCTGGGCACCGCGATCCAGAAGCTCGCCGAGGAAGACCCGACGTTCCGCACCGAGCAGAACCAGGACACCGGCCAGACCATCATCAAGGGCATGGGCGAGCTCCACCTCGACATCCTGGTCGACCGCATGAAGCGCGAGTTCAACGTCGAGGCCAACGTGGGCAAGCCCCAGGTGGCCTACCGCGAGACGATCCGCAAGATCGTGGACAAGCACGACTACACCCACAAGAAGCAGACCGGTGGATCCGGCCAGTTCGCGAAGGTGCAGATCTCGCTCGAGCCGCTCGAGGTCACCCCGGACACGATCTACGAGTTCGAGAACAAGGTCACCGGTGGGCGCATCCCGCGCGAGTACATCGGTTCCATCGACGCCGGTTTCCAGGCGTCGATGGCGGTCGGCGTGCTCGCCGGCTACCCGATGGTCGGCGTCAAGGGGATCATCCTCGACGGTGCCGCCCACGATGTGGACTCCTCGGAGATGGCGTTCAAGATCGCCGGATCCATGGCGTTCAAGGAGGCCGCCCGCAAGGCGAACCCCGTCCTGCTCGAGCCGCTCATGGCTGTCGAGGTCCGTACGCCCGAGGAGTACATGGGCGACGTCATCGGCGACCTGAACTCGCGTCGCGGGCAGATCCAGTCCATGGAGGATGCGACCGGCGTCAAGGTCGTCACCGCCAAGGTCCCGCTGTCGGAGATGTTCGGCTACGTGGGCGACCTGAGGTCGAAGACCTCCGGCCGTGCCGTGTACTCGATGACCTTCGACAGCTACTCGGAAGTTCCCAAGGCGGTTGCTGACGAGATCATCCAGAAGAACAAGGGCGAATAACCTCCGGGTTTCCGTCCGAGTAACATAAATACAACCCAATTCGCATAGCACCCGGAAAATCCGGGTGCCGGGCAACCGAGTCCTGAGGAGGACCCACAGTGGCTAAGGCCAAGTTCGAGCGGACCAAGCCGCACGTAAACATCGGTACCATCGGGCACGTCGACCACGGCAAGACCACGCTGACGGCCGCCATCTCGAAGGTGCTTGCTGACAAGTTCCCGTCGGCGACCAACGTCCAGCGCGACTTCGCGTCGATCGACTCCGCTCCCGAGGAGCGCCAGCGCGGCATCACGATCAACATCTCGCACGTCGAGTACGAGACGCCGAAGCGCCACTACGCGCACGTCGACGCTCCCGGTCACGCCGACTACATCAAGAACATGATCACCGGTGCCGCCCAGATGGACGGCGCGATCCTCGTGGTCGCCGCGACCGACGGCCCCATGGCGCAGACGCGTGAGCACGTGCTCCTCGCCAAGCAGGTCGGCGTGCCGTACCTCATGGTCGCGCTCAACAAGTCCGACATGGTCGAGGACGAGGAGATCCTGGAGCTCGTCGAGCTCGAGGTCCGCGAGCTCCTGGGCAGCCAGGGCTTCGACGGCGACAACGCCCCCGTCGTGCGCGTCTCGGGCCTCAAGGCCCTCGAGGGTGACGAGAAGTGGACCCAGTCCATCCTCGACCTCATGGACGCCGTCGACGCGTCGGTGCCGGACCCAGTGCGCGACAAGGACAAGCCGTTCCTCATGCCCATCGAGGACGTCTTCACCATCACGGGTCGTGGAACCGTCGTGACGGGCCGCGCCGAGCGCGGTACCCTCGCGATCAACTCCGACGTCGAGATCGTGGGCATCCGTCCCACGCAGAAGACGACCGTCACGGGCATCGAGATGTTCCACAAGCAGCTCGACGAGGCCTGGGCCGGCGAGAACTGTGGTCTGCTGCTCCGCGGCACCAAGCGCGAGGACGTCGAGCGCGGCCAGGTCGTCGTCAAGCCGGGTTCGGTCACGCCGCACACCCAGTTCGAGGGCACCGCCTACATCCTGTCGAAGGATGAGGGTGGCCGTCACAACCCGTTCTACGCGAACTACCGTCCGCAGTTCTACTTCCGCACCACCGACGTCACCGGCGTCATCACGCTGCCCGAGGGCACCGAGATGGTCATGCCCGGCGACACCACCGAGATGACCGTTGAGCTGATCCAGCCCATCGCCATGGAGGAGGGCCTCGGCTTCGCCATCCGCGAGGGTGGCCGCACCGTCGGCGCCGGCAAGGTCGTCAAGGTCCTGAAGTAGTCAGCTTCTGACACCTCGGGGGCCCCGCAGCTTCGGCTGCGGGGCCTTCGTCGTTAAGCCCGGCCCGTGAGGCGCGCCGTGAGCGCATCCGCCGTGCGCAGCACGGCCGGCCCTACCTCGTCGGCGGCGAGGGTGTCGAGCCGGAAGGTGAGCCCGATCGCCGCGACCGGGTAGCCGTTGCGGTCGACGGCCGCGGCCCCCGCGGAGCCGTACTCGGCCGTCACGTCGCCTTCCTCGACCGCCCATCCGCGCTCGCGCGTGGCGGCGAGCAGCGAGTCGAGCTCCGCGAGCGACGCGGGGCCCGCGTCGGATCGGCGGATGAGCGACGCACGGTGCGGGTAGAGCGCGCGCACCTGTCCCGGCGAGAGGCGCGCGAGCATGGCACGGCCGGTCGCCGTGAGGTGGGCGGGCAGGCGCACACCGATCGCCGACACCGTCGTAGGGGCGCGGAACCCCTGCACGCGCGCCGCGTACACGACGTCGGCACCGCCGAGCACCGCGAGGTGCGCGACCACGGGCATCCTCAGCTCCGCCACGAGCCTGTCGAGCAGGGGCTTGGCGAGGCGCGCGAGCCGCTCGGACTGCAGGGCGGCGGTGCCGAGCTCCGAGACGAGGCTGCTGAGGCCGTAGGCGTGGTCCTCGGGGTAGTGCACGACGAAGCCCTCGTCCATCATGACCGCGAGCAGTTGGTAGACCGACGAGCGCGGGATGCCCAGCTCGCGCGCGATTGTCGACGCCGGCACCGGCCCGCTGCGGGCGGCGAGGAGCCGCAGCACGCCGAGGGCGTTGCGGGCGGCGGGTATGTCTGGCATGTCAGACACGTTATAGTCCTGGCGCCTGCCCCGCCATGCCGCGCGGGTGTGGGATGAGTGCCATGATCACCATCCACGTGGGGCCGCTCACCGTCGACGAGGTGGTCCGCGTCGCGCGCGGCGGGGAGCCCGTCGAGCTCGGCGCCGACGCGCTCGCGGCGATGGCGCAGTCCCGCGCCGTCATCGAGTCCCTCGCGGAGGACCCCGTGCCGCACTACGGCGTCTCGACGGGCTTCGGCGCGCTCGCCACCAAGCACATCCCGCTCGAGCAGCGCCAGCAGCTGCAGCGCTCGCTCGTGCGCAGCCACGCCGCGAGCTCCGGCCCGGAGGTCGAGCGCGAGGTCGTGCGCGCGACGATGCTGCTGCGCCTGAGCACCCTCGCGACGGGCCGCACGGGCGTGCGCCCGCTCGTCGCCCAGGCCTACGCCGACCTGCTCAACAGCGGCGTCACGCCGGTCATCGGCGAGTACGGGAGCCTCGGCTGCTCGGGCGACCTCGCGCCGCTCGCGCACTGCGCCCTCGCGGTCATGGGCGAGGGCGAGGTGCGTGTGGGCGACCACATCGTCGACGCCGGCACGGCCGTCGCGAACCCCGTCGTGCTGCAGGAGAAGGAGGGCCTGGCCCTCATCAACGGCACCGACGGGATGCTCGGCATGCTGTCCCTCGCGCTGCACGACCTCGATGCGCTCCTCACGACGGCCGACCTCGCCGCGGCCCTGAGCGTGGAGGGCCTCGCGGGCACGGACCGCGTGTTCGCCGCCGACCTGCAGGCGCTGCGGCCACATCCGGGCCAGGCCACGAGCGCCGCGAACATGCGCGCCGTGCTCGAGGGCTCGGGCGCCATCGCCGCCCACGCGACCGCGGGCTTCACGCGCGTGCAGGACGCGTACTCCCTGCGCTGCGCGCCCCAGGTGCACGGCGCGGCCCGCGACACGGTCGCGCACGCGCGGCTCGTCGCGGAGCGCGAGCTCGCGAGCGCCATCGACAACCCCGTCGTCACGCTCGACGGCCGCGTGGAGTCGAACGGCAACTTCCACGGCGCACCCGTCGGCTACGTGCTCGACTTCCTCGCGATCGCCGTCGCCGACGTCGCGAGCATGAGCGAGCGCCGTACCGACCGGTTCCTCGACAAGGCCCGCAACGGGGGCCTCAACGCCTTCCTCGCCGACGACCCGGGTGTCGACTCCGGCCACATGATCGCGCAGTACACGCAGGCGGCCATCGTGAGCGAGCTCAAGCGGCTCGCCGCCCCCGCCTCCGTCGACTCCATCCCGACGAGCGCCATGCAGGAGGACCACGTGTCGATGGGCTGGAGCGCGGCGCGCAAGCTCCGCCGCAGCATCGACGGCCTCCAGCGCGTGCTGGCCATCGAGATCATGACCGCCGCGCGCGGCATCGAGATGCGCGGCGAGGCGCCCGCGCCGGTGTCCGCCGCCGTCATCGCGCGCCTGCGCGACGTCGTGCCGGGTGCGGGCCCCGACCGCTACCTGGCCCCCGACATCCGAGCCGCCGTCCAGTTGGTAATGGACGGCGCACTATTGAGAGCGAGCGGACTGTGATCACTGCCCACCGCGGCACCGACCTGCACACCCTCGGCTGGCCGCAGGAGGCCGCCCTCAGGATGCTGCAGAACAACCTCGACCCCGAGGTCGCCGAGCACCCCGAAGACCTCGTCGTGTACGGCGGCTCCGGCAAGGCCGCGCGGGACTGGCCGAGCTTCAACGCCATCGTGCGCTCGCTGCACGAGCTGCGCGGCGACGAGACCCTGCTCGTGCAGTCGGGCAAGCCCGTGGGCATCATGCAGACCCACGAATGGGCCCCGCGCGTGCTGCTCGCCAACTCGAACCTCGTGGGCGACTGGGCGAACTGGGACGAGTTCCGCCGCCTCGAGCAGCTCGGCCTCACGATGTACGGCCAGATGACCGCGGGGTCGTGGATCTACATCGGCACGCAGGGCATCCTGCAGGGCACGTACGAGACGTTCGCCGCCGTGGCCGCGAAGCGGTTCGGGGGGACCCTCGCGGGCACCATCACGCTCACGGCGGGGCTCGGCGGCATGGGCGGCGCCCAGCCGCTCGCGGTGACGATGAACGACGGCGTCGCGATCTGCCTCGACGTCGATCCCAGCCGCATCGCGCGGCGCGTCGACCACGGCTACCTCGACGTGCGCGCGGACTCCCTCGAGCACGCGCTCGAGCTCGCCTACGCCGCGCGGGACGCCCGCAAGCCCCTCTCGATCGGGGTGCTCGCCAACGCCGCGGCCGCCGTGCCCGAACTGCTCGCGATGGGCGCCTCCATCGACATCGTGACCGACCAGACGAGCGCGCACGACCCGCTCGCCTACCTCCCGCTCGGGGTCGACTTCGACGACTGGGCGACGGCCAGGCAGGATCCGGGCTTCGCCCAGCGATCACGCGAGAGCATGGCCGCGCACGTCGAGGCCATGGTGGGCTTCCAGCGCGCGGGCGCGGAGGTGTTCGACTACGGCAACAACATCCGCACGGAGGCCCTCGCGGCGGGCTACGCCGACGCGTTCGCCTTCCCCGGGTTCGTGCCCGCGTACATCCGCCCGCTCTTCGCCGAGGGCAAGGGGCCGTTCCGCTGGGCCGCGCTGAGCGGCGACGCGAGCGACATCGCGAAGACCGACCGGGCCGTGCTCGAGCTCTTCCCCGAGAACGAGTCGCTCGCGCGCTGGATCCGCCTCGCGGGCGAGCGCGTGCACTTCCAGGGCCTGCCCGCGCGCATCTGCTGGCTCGGCTACGGCGAGCGTGATGTCGCGGGCCTCAGGTTCAACGACATGGTCGCGTCGGGGGAGCTCGCCGCGCCGCTCGTGATCGGCCGCGACCACCTCGACTCGGGCTCGGTCGCAAGCCCCTACCGCGAGACCGAGGCCATGCTCGACGGCTCCGACGCGATAGCGGACTGGCCCCTGCTCAACGCCCTCGTCAACACCTCGTCCGGCGCGACGTGGGTGAGCATCCACCACGGCGGCGGCGTGGGCATCGGCCGGTCCATCCACGCGGGCCAGGTGACCGTCGCCGACGGCACGGCGCTCGCGGGCGAGAAGATCGCGCGCGTGCTGCGCAACGATCCGGGCATGGGCGTCATCAGGCACGTCGACGCGGGCTACGAGGATGCGATCGCCTTCGCCGCGGCGCACGACGTGAGAGTGCCGATGCGCGATGCTTAGCCACGATCCGCTCTGGCCGCGCGCGGGGGACTGGCCGGCGCCCGCGGGCCCCGCCGACATCGCCCTCGTCGGCGTCCCCACGAGCGCCACCTCGCTCTCGCCCACGCGGGCGCACCTCACGCCCGACGCCGTGCGCGAGGCCCTGCGGCGCTACAGCTTCGAGAGCGCGCTCGCGATAGTCGACGCGGGGGAGCGCCTCGACGTGGACGCGGCCCTGCTCATCGCGCTCGGCGGCGACAACTCGGCGACCGTCCCCGTGGCGACGGCCCGCCGCGCGACCGGCCTCGTGACGCTCGACGCGCACCACGACCTGCGCGACGGCAGCTCCAACGGCTCCCCGGTGCGCGAGCTCATCGCCGCGGGGCTCGCCGGCACGCGCGTCGTGCAGGTCGGCATCGAGCCGTTCGCCAACTCGCGCGCCTACGCGCAGCGCGCGGCCGACCTGGGCATCACGGTCATCCTGCGCGACGAGCTGCGCCGCAGGCCCGTCGCCGACATCATGGCCGAGGCCATCGAGATCGCGGGCGACCGCGTGCACGTCGACCTCGACGTGGACGTGTGCGACCGGGCCGTGGCTCCCGCGTGCCCCGCGAGCGTGCCCGGCGGCATCTCGGCGATCGAGCTGCGCGATGCGGCCCGGGTCGCGGGCGGGCATCCGGCCGTCACGTCGATCGACCTCGTCGAGGTGGATGCCTCGGCCGACGCCCCCGACGGGCGCACCGTGCGGCTCGTGGCCCTGTGCGTGCTCGAGGCGATGAAGGCGTTCGGGGCGCGATGACGACGACGCTCGTGGACAACATCGGACTCCTCGTCACCCACGACGAGGAGCGGCCGGAGCGCACGGACGCCGCCCTCGTCATCGAGGACGGCGTCATCGCGTGGGTGGGCGAGGGCTCCCCGGCGGCCGACGAGCGCGTCGACGCGGGCGGGCGCTGCGTCATCCCCGGCTTCGTCGACAGCCACTCGCACCTCGTGTTCGCGGGCGACCGCTCGGACGAGTTCGAGGCGCGCATGGCGGGCCGCGCGTACGAGGCGGGCGGGATCCGGCGCACGGTGCGGCTCACGCGCGCGGCGACCGACGAGCAGCTGCTCGACAACGCGCGGCGGCTCGTCGCGGAGGCCCGCGCGCAGGGGACGACGACCATCGAGATCAAGAGCGGCTACGGGCTGAGCGTCGAGGACGAGGAGCGCAGCGTGCGGCTCGCGGCGCTGCTCACGCCCGAGGTGACGTTCCTCGGCGCGCACGTCGTGCCGGAGGGCATGGGGCGGGACGAGTACGTCGACCTCGTCGTGGGCGGGATGCTCGACGCGTGCGCGCCGCACGCGCGCTGGATCGACGTGTTCTGCGAGACGGGGGCGTTCACGGTGGAGGAGAGCCGGCGCATCCTCTCGGCGGGCATCGAGCGGGGACTCGGCGCACGCGTGCACGCCGGCCAGCTCGGCGAGTCGGACGGGGTCCGGCTGGCCGTCGAGCTCGGAGCGGCGAGCGTCGACCACTGCACGTTCCTGTCGGACGACGACGTCGAGGCGCTCGCCGGGTCGGACACCGTCGCGACCCTCCTGCCCGGCGCGGAGTTCTCCACGCGGCAGCCCTACCCCGATGCCCGACGCCTGCTCGACGCGGGCGCGACGGTCGCGCTCGCGTGCGACTGCAATCCCGGCTCGAGCTTCACGACGTCGATGCCGCTCATGGTCGCGCTCGCCGTGCGCGAGATGGGGATGACTCCCGCCGAGGCCCTGCGCGCCGCGACCCTGGGCGGCGCCGCCGCGCTGCGCCGCGACGACGTGGGACACCTGCGCGTGGGTGCCCGCGCCGACCTCGTGCTGCTCGACGCGCCCACCTACGTGCACCTCGCGTACCGGCCCGGTGTGCCGCTCGTGGTCGGTACGCTGGCGGGATGACCGTAGTCCTGCGCCTCGTCGTCGCGATCGCGGTCGCCCTGCTCCTGCTCGGCCTGTGGCAGTGGCTGCTCGGCGGCGACCTCGCGGGCGGCTTCGCGGAGGCCGCGCGGCTGCTGTTCCTGTTCATGGACGTGGGTCTCGTGGTGTGGCTCGCGCTGCTCGTCGTGGGGGCCGTGCGCGGCTGGGGTCGCGGGCGCATCCTCGCCGCCGCCCTCGTGGGCGTGCTCGCCAACCTGCTCACCGTCGTCGTCGTGGGCTTCGTGCAGGGCGGCGCGGCGCCGTGGGCGTTCATCCTGTTCGCGGTCGAGGCCGGTGTCGCGTTCCTCGTGGGCGCCGCGGTCGGCGTGCTCGTCGTGCGTGGTCGCCGCCCCTGACCGGCCGTTCTCGCGCGTTCGGCACCGGATGCCCCCGAAGGGTTGACAAATGTGACCGTTTCGCATGTAACATGTCCCCACGCCATGTGAACGGTCACATGGAAGCGCAGTCCGAGACGATGGAGTCCCCCGTGAGCAACCTCGACGAGCACTACGTCGTCGGCGTCGACTTCGGCACCCTCTCCGGCCGCGCGGTGGTCGTCCGCGTGTCGGACGGCGCCGAGCTGGGCTCCGCCACCCACGACTACGCGCACGGCGTCATGGACTCCGTGCTCGCCGCGACGGGCGCCGCCCTGCCGCCCGAGTGGGCGCTGCAGGTGCCCTCCGACTACGTGGACGTGCTCAGGAACGCCGTCCCCGCCGCGGTCCGGGCGGCCGGCATCGACCCCGCGGCGGTCATCGGCCTCGGCACCGACTTCACGGCGTGCACGATGATCCCCGTGCTCGCCGACGGCACCCCGCTGAGCGAGCTGCCCGAGCTCGCGGCCGAGCCCCACGCCTACGTCAAGCTCTGGAAGCACCACGCGGCCCAGCCGCAGGCCGACCGCATCAACGTGCTCGCGGCAGACCGGGGTGAGGCCTGGCTGCCGCGCTACGGCGGCCTCATCTCGAGCGAGTGGGAGTTCGCGAAGGGGCTCGAGCTGCTCGAGGAGTCCCCCGCGGTCTACGAGCGCATGGACCACTGGGTCGAGGCCGCCGACTGGATCGTGTGGCAGCTCACGGGCACCTACGTGCGCAACGCGTGCACTGCGGGCTACAAGGGCATCCTGCAGGACGGGCAGTACCCGTCCGCCGACTTCCTCGCCGCGCTCAACCCGGCGTTCGCGGGCTTCGTGGCCGACAAGCTCGAGCACGAGATCGGCCAGCTCGGGGATGCCGCGGGCACCCTGTCCGCACAGGCGGCGACGTGGACCGGGCTCCCCGAGGGCATCGCGATCGCCGTCGGCAACGTCGACGCCCACGTCACGGCCCCCGCCGCCCAGGCCACGCGGCCCGGCCAGCTCGTCGCGATCATGGGCACGTCCACGTGCCACGTCATGAACTCCGACGTGCTCACCGAGGTGCCCGGAATGTGCGGCGTCGTCGACGGCGGCATCGTCTCGGGCCTCTACGGCTACGAGGCCGGCCAGTCCGGCGTGGGCGACATCTTCGCGTGGTACGTGAAGAACCAGGTGCCCGGCAGCTACCACGAGGATGCGACGGCCGCGGGCCGCAGCATCCACGAGCACCTCACCGAGCTCGTCAAAGACCAGCCCGTGGGCGGCCACGGGCTCATCGCGCTCGACTGGAACGGCGGCAACCGCTCGGTGCTCGTCGACGCCGAGCTCAGCGGCCTGCTCGTCGGCCAGACCCTGACGACGCGCCCCGAGGAGATCTACCGCGCGCTCTTCGAGGCGACGGCCTTCGGCACGCGCGAGATCGTCGAGGCCTTCACCGGCAGCGGCGTGCCCGTGACCGAGTTCATCGTCGCCGGCGGGCTGCTGCGCAACCCGTTCCTCATGCAGGTCTACTCCGACGTGCTGCGCATGCCGCTCTCGATCATCGCGAGCGAGCAGGGCCCCGCCCTCGGCTCGGCGATCCACGCGGCGGTCGCGGCGGGCGCCTACCCGAGCGTGCTCGCGGCGGGGGAGGCCATGGGCAAGGTCACGCGCGCCGTGTACGAGCCGCGCCCCGAGGCCGCGGACGCGTACGACGCCCTCTACGCGGAGTACCGCGCCCTCCACGACTACTTCGGCAGGGGAGCCAACGACGTGATGCACCGACTCAAGGCCATGCGCCGCGCGGCGAGCCGCGAGCAGGTGACGGCATGAGCCCGTTCAGCCCCGAGGTGCAGGTCGCGATCGCGCGCACGCGCGACGAGGTCGCCGCGCTGCATGCCGAGCTCACGCGCTACGACCTCGTGGTGTGGACGGGCGGAAACGTCTCGGGCCGCGTGCCGGGCGCCGACCTCTTCGTCATCAAGCCGTCGGGCGTGAGCTACGACGACCTGTCGCCGGAGAACATGATCCTGTGCGACCTCGACGGCAACGTGATCCCGAGCACGCCCGGGTGGGAGCGCTCCCCGTCGAGCGACACCGCGGCGCACGCCTACGTGTACCGCAACATGCCGGAGGTCGGCGGTGTCGTGCACACGCACTCCACCTATGCGACGGCGTGGGCCGCGCGCGGCGAGGAGATCCCGTGCGTCATCACCGCCATGGCGGACGAGTTCGGCGGCCCCATCCCGGTCGGCCCGTTCGCGATCATCGGCGACGACTCGATCGGCCGCGGCATCGTCGAGACGCTCACGGGCCACCGCTCGCGCGCCGTGCTCATGCAGAACCACGGCCCCTTCACGATCGGCAAGGATGCCCGCGACGCCGTCAAGGCCGCCGTCATGGTCGAGGATGCCGCCCGCACCGTGCACCTCGCCCGGCAGGGCGGGGAGCTCATCCCGCTGCCGCAGGACGCGATCGACGCCCTCTTCACCCGTTACCAGACCGTCTACGGCCAAGCACCGCAGGGAGCACTCGCGTGACCAGCATCATCCCCGACCTGAAGACCCGCGAGGTCTGGTTCCTCACCGGGAGCCAGGACCTGTACGGCGAGGAGACCCTGCGCCAGGTGGCCGAGCAGTCCCGCGCGGTCGCCGAGGAGCTCGGAGCCGGCCTGCCGGTCACGCTCGTCTGGAAGCCCGTGCTCACGAGCAGCGAGGGCATCCGCCGCGCGATGCTCGACGCCAACTCCGACGACTCCGTGGTCGGCGTCATCACGTGGGCGCACACGTTCAGCCCCTCGAAGATGTGGATCCACGGGCTCGACGTGCTGCGCAAGCCGCTCCTGCACCTGCACACGCAGGCCAACGTCGCGCTGCCCTGGGCCGACATCGACTTCGACTTCATGAACCTCAACCAGGCGGCCCACGGCGACCGTGAGCACGCCTACATCCTCAGCCGCCTGAACATCGCGCGGAAGACCGTGGTCGGCCACGCGTCGAACCCCGCGGTCGTCGCGCAGGTCGAGGCGTGGAGCCGCGCCGCGGCGGGCTGGGACGCCGCGCAGAACATGAAGCTCGCGCGCTTCGGCGACAACATGCGCTTCGTCGCCGTCACCGAGGGCGACAAGACCGAGGCCGAGCTGCGGTTCGGCGTGCAGGTCAACACGTGGGGCGTCAACGAGCTCGCCGAGGCCGTGCACTCCGCATCCGACTCCGACATCGACGACCTCGTCGCGCTCTACGAGCGCGAGTACGACGTCGTCGCCGAGCTTCGCAGGGGCGGCGAGCGCCACGAGTCGCTGCGCTACGGCGCCGCGATCGAGCTCGGGCTGCGCTCGTTCCTCGAGGCAGGCGGGTTCTCGGCGTTCACCACGAGCTTCGAGGATCTGGGCGAGCTCAGGCAGCTCCCCGGGCTCGCCGTGCAGCGCCTCATGGCCGACGGCTACGGCTTCGGCGCCGAGGGCGACTGGAAGACCGCCGTCCTCGTGCGCGTCGCGAACGTCATGGGCGCGGGACTCCCGGGCGGCGCGAGCCTCATGGAGGACTACACCTACCACCTCACGCCGGGCGAGGAGAAGATCCTCGGCGCCCACATGCTCGAGGTGAGCCCGTCGCTGAGCTCGCGCCGCGCCTCGCTCGAGATCCACCCGCTCGGCATCGGCGGCAAGGACGACCCCGTGCGCCTCGTCTTCACGGCGGACCCCGGCCCCGCTGTGGTGGTCGCGCTGAGCGACATGCGCGACAGGTTCCGCCTCGTCGCCAACGTCGTCGAGAACGTGGAGCTCGACGCGCCCATGCCGAACCTGCCCGTGGGCCGCGCCGTCTGGAAGCCCGCCCCCGACTTCGCCACCTCGGCCGCGTGCTGGCTCACCGCCGGCGCCGCGCACCACACCGTCATGACGACGGCCGTGGGCGTCGAGGTGTTCCGCGACTGGGCCGAGATGGCCCGCACCGAGCTTCTCGTCATCGACGAGGAAACCACCCTGCGCGAGTTCCAGAACGAGGTCCGCTGGAACGCGGCCTACTACCGGCTCGCACAGGGTATCTAGCACCACACCAATTTCCGGCTTTCATGGACGAAGCCGGAGCGCACCACAAACTGACAATGACGTCCATCACGAAAGGAATCACAGTGAAGAAGAGAAGCATTCTCTCGCTCGTAGCTGCTGGCGCCATGGTCGTGGGCCTCGCGGCCTGCGCTCCCGCGGCAGACACCGGCAGCGACGAGGCGGCCGGCGACGGCGGCATCATCGGTGTCGCCATGCCCACCAAGTCGTCGGAGCGCTGGATCGCCGACGGCAACGCCCTCAAGGAGACCCTGGAGGGCCAGGGCTTCACGGTCGACCTCCAGTACGCCGAGGACGACATCCCCACGCAGGTGAGCCAGGTCGAGAACATGATCACCAAGGGCGCGAAGGCCCTGATCATCGCCGCGATCGACGGCACCACGCTCACCAACGTGCTGCAGGAGGCGGCGGACAACAACATCCCCGTCATCGCCTACGACCGCCTCATCCGCGACTCGGAGAACGTCAACTACTACGCGACGTTCGACAACTTCCTCGTCGGCCAGCAGCAGGCGTGGACGCTCCTCAACGGCCTCGGCCTCACGGAGCTCGACGGCACCCCGATCGCGGACGCGCCTGCCGGCCCGTTCAACATCGAGCTGTTCGCGGGCTCGCTCGACGACAACAACGCGTTCTTCTTCTTCAACGGCGCCATGGACGTGCTCCAGCCGCTGATCGACAAGGGCACGCTCGTCGTCAAGAGCGGCCAGACCGCCATCGAGCAGGCGGCGACGCTGCGCTGGGACGGCGAGACCGCCCAGAGCCGCATGGAGGACATCCTCACGTCGACGTACTCGGACGGCAGCAAGGTCAACGCCGTGCTCTCGCCGTACGACGGCATCTCGCGCGGAATCATCTCCGCCCTCACCGACGCCGGTTACACGGTGGGCGAGGGCTGGCCGATCATCTCGGGCCAGGACGCCGAGGTCGACTCGGTGAAGGCGATCCTCGCGGGCGAGCAGTACGCCACCATCTTCAAGGACACGCGTGAGCTCGCCAAGGTCGCTGCGGCCATGGCGGTCGCCGTCCTCGGTGGCGACGAGCCGGAGATCAACGACACCACCACGTACGACAACGGCAAGCTCGTCGTGCCGTCGTACCTGCTCCAGCCGGTGCAGGTCACCAAGGACAACGTCAAGGAAGCCCTCGTCGACACGGGCTACTGGACCGCGGCCGAGATCGGCCTCTAGTCCGACACCGCCCGCGGCGGGGAGGCGCGAGCCTCCCCGCCGCGGGTACCCTCACACCCACACGTTCGCCGACGAAGCCGGAGCACACCGTGAACCCCAACATCCTCGAGATGCAGTCGATAACCAAGACGTTCCCGGGCGTCAAGGCGCTGCAGGACGTGACCCTCGAGGTCGCGCGCGGCGAGATCCACGCCATCTGCGGCGAGAACGGCGCGGGCAAGTCCACGCTCATGAAGGTGCTCTCGGGCGTCTACCCGCACGGCAGCTACGACGGCGACATCGTCTTCGAGAACGAGGTCGTCGCGTTCCGCGACATCCGCGACTCGGAGGCCAAGGGCATCGTCATCATCCACCAGGAGCTCGCCCTCAGCCCCTACCTCTCCATCGCGGAGAACATCTTCCTCAACAACGAGGTCAAGGGGGCCTTCGGCCTCATCGACTGGAACAAGGCCAACAGCGAGGCCGCGAAGCTGCTCGCGCGGGTCGGGCTCAAGGAGAACCCCACCACGCGCATCCTCGACCTCGGCGTCGGCAAGCAGCAGCTCGTCGAGATCGCGAAGGCGCTCTCGAAGCGCGTCAAGCTGCTCATCCTCGACGAGCCCACGGCCGCCCTCAACGACGAGGACTCCGACCACCTGCTCGACCTCATCCTGCACCTCAAGGGGCAGGGCATCACGTCGATCATCATCAGCCACAAGCTCAACGAGATCAAGAAGATCGCCGACTCGGTCACGGTCATCCGCGACGGGCGCACCATCGAGACGATCGCCAAGGACGACGTCACCGAGGAGCGCATCATCAAGGACATGGTGGGCCGCGACCTCGAGCACCGCTACCCCGAGCACACCCCCAACATCGGCGAGGAGATCCTGCGCGTCGAGAACTGGACGGCCCACCACCCGCAGGATGCGACGCGCGTCATCGTCGACAACGTCAACCTCAACGTGCGCCGCGGCGAGATCGTCGGCATCGCGGGGCTCATGGGGGCGGGCCGCACCGAGTTCGCGATGAGCCTGTTCGGGCGCAGCTACGGCTCGCGCGTCACGGGCAAGGTCTTCAAGGCCGGCGTCGAGATCCAGACCCGCAGCGTCTCCGAGGCGATCGCGAACGGCCTCGCCTACGCGACCGAGGACCGCAAGATGTACGGCCTCAACCTCATCGAGGACATCAAGCGCAACATCTCGGCGGCATCCCTCGAGAAGCTCTCGAGGGCCGGTCTCGTCAACGACAACGAGGAGTTCAGGATCGCGAACGAGTACCGCCGCGACATGAACATCAAGGCCCCCTCGGTGCTCTCGAAGACGGGCAAGCTCTCGGGCGGCAACCAGCAGAAGGTCGTGCTGTCGAAGTGGATCTACTCCGACCCCGACGTGCTCATCCTCGACGAACCCACGCGCGGCATCGACGTGGGCGCCAAGTACGAGATCTACACGATCATCAACAGGCTCGCGGCCGAGGGCAAGGGCATCATCGTCATCTCGTCGGAGCTGCCCGAGCTGCTCGGCATCTGCGACCGCATCTACGCCCTCTCCGAGGGCCGCATCACGGGCGAGCTGCCCATCGAGCAGGCCACACCCGAGGCCGTGCTCACCCTCATGACCATGGAATCGCCCCGCTGACGGGCCAGACGACTCACCGATTCGAAGGAGCACCCCCCATGTCGACCCCCGACAGCACAACCAGGCCCGCCCCGACCGGCAGGAAGGTCCTCGCCGTCACGATCGACGTGCTCATCGCCGTCGTGCTCGCCGCCATCGGCGCGGGAGCGCTCCTCGGCGGCTCGGCGAGCGGCAACCTCAACACCTACTACGTGACGCTCGTCGTCGCCGTGGTGCTGTGGGCCGCGACGGTCGCCTTCGTCGTCTACAGCGTGCGCCTGCTTGCGACGCGCGGCTACACGGTCGGCAACCAGCTGCAGGGCCTGCGGGTGCTCGACGCGTCGACGGGCAGGCCCGTCGGCTGGCCGCGCGCGCTCACGCGCGGCGGCGCCACGACCTACGACGTGCGCGAGGGCTTCGACCCCGCGGAGAAGGACTTCCCGACGGGCTCCGGGGTCTCCGCCGCCCTCACCCACGTCGTGAGCGACCTCGGCAAGAACGGCATCTTCCTCGCCCTCATCGCCGTCGTCGTGCTGTTCTCGATCCTCACCGACGGCATCCTGCTGCGGCCGCAGAACATCTCGAACCTCATCGTGCAGAACGGCTACATCCTGATCCTCGCGATCGGCATGGTCATGGTCATCGTCGCGGGCCACATCGACCTCTCCGTCGGATCCGTCGCCGCGTTCATCGGTGCCGTGTCGGGCGTCTTCGCGGTGAAGATGGAGCTGCCCTGGTACGTCGCGATCATCCTCTCGCTGCTCATCGGCGCGCTCGTGGGGGCGTGGCAGGGCTTCTGGGTCGCGTACGTGGGCATACCGGCCTTCATCGTGACGCTCGCGGGCATGCTCATCTTCCGCGGCCTCGCGCTCGTGGTGCTCGGCAACGCCAACATCGGCTCCTTCCCGGCGGAGTACCGCGCGCTCGGCAACGGCTTCCTCACGAACGTCTTCGGGGACTTCCCCGTGGATCCGCTCACGATGGGGGTCGCGGTCATCGCCGTGGTCGGGTTCGTCGTGCAGCAGGTGCGCTCGCGCTCCGGCCGCAAGAGCTACGGCCAGGATGTCGAGCCGCTCGGCTGGTTCGTCGCGAAGCTCGTGCTCGTGACCGCCGGCGTCGGGGCGTTCGCGTTCGCCCTCGCCACCTTCAAGGGCATCCCCGTCACGCTCATCGTGCTCGCCGTGCTCGTGATGATCTACGGGATCGTCACCAACCGCAGCGTGTACGGCCGCCACATCTACGCCATCGGCGGCAACCGCCACGCCGCGGAGCTGAGCGGTGTGAAGACGCGCCAGGTCGACTTCCTCATCTTCGTGAACATGGGCGTGCTCGCGGCGCTCGCCGGCCTCGTGTTCACGGCCCGCCTGAACCTCGCCGGGCCCAAGGCCGGCGACGGGTTCGAGCTCGAGGCGATCTCCGCGGCCTTCATCGGCGGCGCGGCCGTGCAGGGCGGCGTCGGCACCATCGGCGGCGCGATCATCGGTGGTCTCATCATCGGCGTGCTCAACAACGGCATGTCGATCCTCGGCATCGGCATCGAGTGGCAGCAGGCGGTGAAGGGCCTCGTGCTGCTCTTCGCGGTGGCGTTCGACGTGTTCAACAAGCGCCGCGCGGGCGGCCGATAGGGGTACACCAGAAGTGGGGTCGTGCAACCGATTCCACTCTCTGGCACTCTGAACCCTGACGGTGTGGGGGCACCGATAGTCCACTGGGGGTTCAGTCTTGTCCAGCTTCTTCGGCGTGCGCGCGCGCCGCATCCTGGGTGCCGTCGGCGCCGCGCTCGTCGTGGGCCTGCTGGCGCCGCTCGGCGTCATCGCGACGGCGGCGCCCGCGTCGGCGACCGTCTACGACTCGAGCGCGACGCCGCTCAAGTTCACGCAGGCCAAGCGCAGCGCGGTCTCGCCGGTCTCCGCCACCGGCACGGCCGTGGGCGACATCATGAAGTACGCGGGCGTCGCCACCATCGGCGGTGTCGTCGTGGACGCGATCATCACGACCGTCGCCATCGACGCCGCGACGATCAACAAGTACGACGAGGGCAGCGCCGTCACGAGCCCGCCCCCGGGCTCGTCGCAGAGCGTCGACGACCTCTTCATGTCGAACCTCACGGGCTCGGGCAGCTCGCTCTCGATGGTCACCTACAACTTCACGTTCTACGAGGGCGGCACCTACACGGGCCCCGGCACGGGCGTTCCCGTGACGCTCGGCAACGTCTCCGTCAACTCGTACGACATCGACGGCACCGGCGGCGTCAAGCAGTTCATCGACTTCAAGGGCTTCCAGACCTACCTCACCTACTCCGAGTCGAGCAGCAAGGGCCTGGACCTGTCCGACCAGGGCAACGGCAACGTGCGGTTCCTCACGCGCGACGGAAGCCTCAACGTGAGCGCCACGTCGGGCTCGTACTCCTTCTCGCGCGTGCAGGTGAACTACGACCAGATCTCGTCGTTCACGACGCGCATCGGCGAGACCGGCGGCGGCACGGCCTACTACGCGCTCGACTTCAGCGCCGGCGGCATCTGGACCACGAACGGCACGACCCCCGTCACCCCGACGCAGAACACGAACCCCTTCAACCACGCGCCGACCACGTCGGACATCACGACGTTCTTCGCGGCGCAGAGCACGGGCTACGTGTTCCGCGCGTCCGACTTCCCCTTCGCCGACATCGACGGCAACGCCATGGCGTCGGTCAAGGTCTCGAGCGTGCCGAGCGCCGGCACGGGCATCCTCGAGTACCTCTCGGGCACGACGTGGGTGCCCGTCAGCGCGGGAGACGTCATCTCGGTCAACGACCTCGACCTCGGCAAGCTGCGGCTCACACCCAGCTCGACGGGCGGCTCGTTCCAGTTCGCCGTCAACGACGGGCTCGTCTTCTCGACGCCCGCCACGCTCACCTACACGACGACCCCGAGCTCGCAGACGATCGACTTCGCGAATCCCGGCACGAAGAACGGCAACAGCCAGCAGGTCTTCGCGAGCGGCGCGACGGCGTCGTCGGGCCTCACGCCGACCCTCACCTCGCTCTCCACCGGCGTGTGCACGGTGAGCGGCCTCACGATCACGACCCTCGCCCTGCCGGCCTCGGTCACGACCGCGACGTGCGTCGTCATCGCGAGCCAGCAGGGCGACGCCACCTACGGGCGCGCGGAGGCGGTGACCCAGCAGTTCTCGGTCACGAAACTCCTCGGCCAGACCATCACGTTCGCCAAGCCCGCCGACCGCGAGTACTCGTCGTCGACTATCGCGAGCGGCGCCACGACCGACGCCGCCGGCCGCACCGTGACCCTCACGTCGCTCAGCCCCACCGTGTGCACGGTCTCGGGCCTCACCATCACCCCGCTGGACCGCGGCGTGTGCACGGTCCGCGCGACGCAGCCGGGTGACTCGACCTACGCGGCGGCCTCGCCCGTGACGCAGTCGTTCACGCTCACCAAGAACTCCCAGACCATCACGTTCGCCCAGCCCGGCACCTACCCGGTCTCGACCGCGAGCCTCACGGTGGCGCCGACCGCGTCGTCGGGACTCGCCGCGACCGTCACGTCGGGCACGCCCGCGGTGTGCACGGTCTCGTCCACGACGGTGACGATCGTCGGCGCGGGCCTGTGCACGCTCACGGGGCACCAGGCCGGAGACGCCTCTTACTCGGCGGCCGCGGATGTCACGCGGTCGTTCCACGTCATCGCCGTCACCACCGCCGCGCTGCCGGACGGCCAGGAGGGCGTCGCCTACACCGCGAGCCAGACCCTCTCGGGCGCCGCGGGCGGCGGCACCTGGTCGGCCCCCTCGCTCCCCGCGGGGCTGAGCATCGACCCCTCCACGGGCGAGATCTCGGGCACCCCGACGATCGCCGGCACGGCGTCGTATGCCATCACGTACACCGAGGACGGCGCATCCCACGCGGTCACGCTCCCGCTCACCGTCGTCGCGGCCTCCGCCCTCACGCCGCAGACCATCACCTTCGTGCAGCCCTCGGCCGTCGCGCTCTCCGCGGGCTCGATTACCGTCACCTTCTCCGCCGACTCGGGGCTGCCCGTCAGCACCGTCTCGACGACCACCGCCGTCTGCACGATCTCCGGCACGACCGTGACCCTCGTCTCGGCGGGCACGTGCTCGCTCACGGCGAGTCAGCCGGGCGACAGCAGCTACGCCGCGGCGACGGATGCCACGCGCTCGTTCGCCGTCATCGCGATCACCACCGCGAGCCTCCCGGCCGGCCAGGCCGGCACCGCGTACAGCACGACGTACGCGCTCGCGGGCGCCGCTGGTGGCGGCACGTGGACCGCCGTGAGCACCCTCCCCGCGGGCCTCACGCTCGACGCGACCACGGGCGAGCTGCACGGCACCCCGAGCGCCGCGTTCTCCGGCACGGTCGACGTGACGTACACCGAGGGCGCGGCCGAGGTCGCCTCGAGCCTCACGCTCGACATCGCCGCCGCTCCGCCCGCCGCGCAGACCATCACGTTCGCGCAGCCCGGCACGGCCGCCCGCTCGGCATCGCCCGTGACGCTCACCGCGACGACGGACGCCTCGGGCCTCACGCCCGCGCTCGCCTCGAGCACCCCCGCTGTGTGCACGGTCTCCGGGTCGAGCGTGACGTTCACGGGCACCGGCACGTGCACCATCACGGCCAGCCAGCCGGGCGACGCCACCTACAGCGCCGCCGCGGACGTGACCCACAGCTTCTCCGTCATCGGCATCACGACGGGCGCGCTGCCCTCGGGCCGTGCGGGCGACGCCTACGTGGCGACTCTGCTCGCCTCCGGCGGCACGGGCGGCGGCACCTGGACGGCGACCCCGCTGCCGTCCGGCGTGACCCTCGACCCCGCGACGGGCGCCCTCAGGGGCACGCCGTCCGGCGCCGCCAGCCACGTCGTCACGGTCACCTACACGGAGGGCGGTGTCACCGACACGCGCACCTTCCCGCTCGCGATCGCGAGTGCCGCGGCCCCCGCACCGTCGTCGGGCTCGTCGACCCCGACGCGCGCGAACGACCGCGAGCCGGCCCCGGCCGCGGTACCCGCGCTCGTCGCGACGACCAAGCCGCGCACGACCGTGCTCGGCCAGGCCAAGCCGCAGCCCACGAAGCAGGACATGATCGACTTCGGCAGCGGCACGCAGGTCGCGGCGGCGTCGAGCGCCCCCGTGCTGAGCAACGACCAGCTCGCCGCGGCGAGGCGCACGATCGACCAGCTCGCGGCCGAGCCGATCTCGGGCTTCGCCCCCGGCTCGTCCGCCGAGATCGACCTGCTCGGCGCCCGCACGCTCGCGACCTTCGCCGTCGCCGGACCGGCGACCGTCGACGCGACCACCGTGGCCAAGGCCGTCCGCGACGCGACGGTCGGCGGCGACACCGCCGAGGGCTTCGCGGTCGTGCGCGAGAGCTCGGCGATCGCCGCCTCCGCCGCCGAGAAGCCCTCCGCCAGGGCCATCCCGTCCGCGGACATCGACTACTTCACCTACGCGGCGCTTGCCGCGCCCGTGGCCCTCGGCTCGCTCGACACCTCGTCGGCCAACGACTGGGTGCACTTTTCCGTCGACGTGACGGGGTACCGCCCCGGCACGACCGTGTACCTCGCGATGACCTCGACTCCCGTCGTGTTCGCGAGCGCGGTGGTCGGCAAGGACGGCACCGCGACCGTCGCGGGAGACATGGCGCTCGACACCCTCCCGGCGGGCGTGCACCATCTGCGCGTCGTCGGCGACCGGATCCTCGAGCGCGTCACGGTGGGCAGCGCGGGCAGCATCCTGCTCGACGCGAACCACTTCGCGCAGATCCAGCAGTTCGACCAGGGCACCAACGCCACGGTGCGGGTGAGCGGCGACAACAGCACCGGCGGCTCCCAGGTCGCGGTGCGGATCATCCCGCTCGACCTGGATGTGCCGTGGTGGCTGCTGTGGGTGCTCGTCGGGCTCGCGCTCGTGCTCGTGACCTCGCGCCTCGCGCGGTTCGCGGAGGCGCCCGGCTGGGCGTGGACGAAGCGCATAGCCCTCGTGCTCGTGACGGCGGTCCCCGTCGCCGCCGGCCTGCTCATCGACGTTCCCCTGCTCGCGATCGCCTCCGGGCTCGTGACGGCGGCCGGGCTCGCGCTCTCGATGGCGCTGCCGAAGCTGCGCCGGGAGGACCTGTACGAGTACGGCACCGAACGGTCGCCGGCCTACGACGCGTGGGGTGCCGCGCGGGTCTAGCCCCGGGCTAGGCCCGCCCGGCCGCCGCGCGGGAGCGGCGCGAGAGCGAGTCGATCACGACGGCGAGCAGGAGCACGGCGCCCGTGACGATGTACTGCACGTACGACTCGAGGAACAGCAGCGCGAGGCCCGAGTTGATCGACATGATCACGACGATGCCGAGCACCGCCGAGAACGCCGAGCCGCGGCCGCCGAAGAGCGAGGTGCCGCCGATGACGGCCGCCGCTATCGCGTTGAGGTTCGTGTCGCCCCCGCCGCTCGACGAGTTGGCCGAGGCGGCGCGCGCCGCCGCCATGAGCCCCCCGAGGGCCGCGAAGAGCGAGCACAGCACGAAGACCGAGATGTAGACGCGGCTCACGCGGATGCCCGCGCGCCGCGCCGCCTCGACGTTGCCGCCCACGGCGTACACCGACCGGCCCCAGCGCGTGCGCGTGAGGAAGAAGTGCATGATGACGACGAGCACGAGGAAGAGCGCGAACGGCGCCCCCACCCCGCGCGAGAGGTTCAGGTACCACGCGGCGAGGCCGAGCAGCACGAGGAGGCCGGCGCTGCGCACGACGATGATGCTCAGGGGCAGCGACGAGAGGCCCGCCGACTCCCGGCGGCGGCTCACGGCGAGCGAGTTGCCCGCGAAGACGACGACGGCGATGACGACGAGCGTGTAGCTGGCCCACGCGGGCAGGAACCACTGCTGGCCGAACTGCACGATCACCGAGTCGAACGGGATGTTGATCGACTTGGTCTTGCCGAGCACGAAGAGCTGCAGGCCGAGGATGCCCAGCAGCCCGCCGAGCGTGATGACGAAGCTCGGCACGCCGAAGAGCGTCCGCAGGGCGCCGAAGGCGAGGCCCGCGAGCACGCCCGCGACGAGCGACGCGAGCAGCACGAGCGGCAGCGGGAGCCCGAGCTGCACGAACCCGACGGCGAGGATCGCCGACGACAGGCCGCTCACCGACCCGACGGAGAGGTCGATCTCGCCCAGGAGCAGCACGAGCACGATGCCGATCGCGATGGTGCCGACGGCGGCGCTCTGCATGGTCAGGTTGACGAGGTTGGTGCTCGAGAGGAAGTTGGGGTTGAGCACCTGGAACACCGCCCAGATGACGAGCAGCCCGAGGATCACGGGCAGCGAGCCGAGGTCCCCGCCGCGCAGGCGCAGCACGAAGTCGCGCACGGCGCCGCCGAACCCGGGGTGGCGCACGAGGCGCTCGTCCTGCAGGTCGAGGGGCTTGTTGTCGGTCATGAGTCGCTCCTGGCCGAGTTGTCGCTCGCGCCCGTGATGGCGGCGATGATCATCTCGCTCGTGACGTCCGCGACCCTGAAGTCGCCGTTGTTCCGGCCGAGCCGCAGCACGACGATGCGGTCGGCTACCGCCTGCACGTCTGCGATGTTGTGGCTGATGAGGATGACGCCCAGGCCGCGCTCCCGCAGGCGCTCGATGAGGTTGAGCACCTCCGCGGTCTGCGCGACGCCGAGCGCCGCCGTGGGCTCGTCGAGGATGACGACGCTCGGCTCGCCGATGAGCGACCGCGCGATGGCGACGGTCTGGCGCTGGCCGCCGGAGAGCGCCGCGACGGGGATGCGCACCGAGGGGATGCGCGCGCTCAGCTCGCGCAGCAGGGTCCATGACCGCTGCTCCATCTCGACCTCGTCGAGCGCGCCGTTCCTGCGCAGCTCGCGCCCGAGCCACAGGTTGCTCACGACGTCGAGGTTGTCGCACAGCGAGAGGTCCTGGTAGACGGTCGCGATGCCCAGGTCGCGCGAGTCGGTGGGGGTCGGGATGCTCGTGGGCACGCCCCCGAACGCGATGGTGCCGCCGTCTTGCGGATGCACCCCCGCGAGGATCTTCACGAGCGTCGACTTGCCCGCGCCGTTGTCGCCCACGATCGCGACGACCTCGCCCGCGTACACGTCGAGGTCGACGCCGCTCAGGGCGCGCACGGCGCCGAAGCGCTTGGTGATGCCGCGCAGCGAGAGCAGCTGCTCCGCCGTTCGGCTCTTGGTGGTGGAGGTGGTCATGCGTCCTATTTGATTCCCGCTGCGGCGCAGGCCGCTGCGTACTCGGGGGTGCAGATCTCTGCGACCGTGTAGATCCCGTCTTTGACCACGGTATCCATGATGTTGTCCAGCGTCACGACGACCGCGGGCAGCAGGGTCGCCGGGGCGCCGTTGACCTGCAGGTCGCCCGTCACCGGCTCGCCGTTCGCGAGCTTGACCGCGATCTCCGCGGCGAGCGTCGCCTGCTGCTTCATGGCCTTGTAGATGGTCATGTACTGGTCGCCCGAGACGATGCGCTGGATGCCCGCGAGCTCGGCGTCCTGCCCCGTCACGACCGGCAGCGGGCTCACGTTCGCGGCCTTGAGCGCCGCGATCGCGCCGCCCGCCGTGCCGTCGTTCGCGGCGTAGATGCCCACGATGCGGCCCTCGAACTGCGTGATCTGGCCGGCCACCCAGTCCTGCGCCTTGTCGGGGCTCCAGTCGGGGGAGTCGAACTCCGCGAGCACGGGGTAGTCGCTGCCGTCGACCTCGCTGTGCGCGCCCGACTTGAACTCGCCGGCGTTGCCGTCGGTGGGCGAGCCGTTGACCATGAGGATGCCCCCGCTCACCCCCTCGGAGTCGAGCTTGTCGACGAGCGCGCCGCCCTGCAGCACGCCGATATTGTGATTGTCGAATGACACGTAGTACGCGAGCTGGCCGCCGTTGACGATGCGGTCGTAGGCGATGACGGGCACTCCCTGCGCGTTGGCGGCGGCGACGATGCTCGCGGCGGCGGAGGAGTCGACGGGGTCGAGCACGAGCACGCGCACCCCGGACGCGAGCGCCGCCTCGGCCTGGGACTGCTGCTTGGCCGCATCCTGGTCGGCGTTCGAGTAGAGCACCTCGTAGTCGCCGAGCTCGTGGATGCGCTTCTCGAAGAACGGACGGTCGAACGCCTCGTACCGGGCCGTCTTCGACTCGGGGAGCAGGAGTGCGATCTTCACGGCTGCGCTGCCGGTCGTGCACGCCGTCAGGAGCGTCGCGAGCATGGCGAACGCCGCCAGGGTGGATGTGATTCGGGTGCCTCTCATCGGGACCGCCTTCGTTGGTGGCTCGAGTGCTGCTGTGGACAAGGGAGGTTCATCGCTTGTGACGCACGTCGGCCTCGAGGCCGACGTTCTCGATCGCGAGGGCGAGGGCTCCGAGGAGCTCCGCCCTCTCGCCGAGCTCGCCCTGCACGATCTCGGGGACGCCCTCCGCGCCCGCGAGCGCCGAGCGCTCGAGGGCGTGCCTCATGGGGGCGAGGAGGATCTCGCCGGCCTGCGCCAGCTCGCCTCCGATCACGAGCCGTTCAGGGTCGAAGAGGTTGCACAGGCTCGCCGCGGCGATGCCGATGTGGCGGCCGGCGTCGGCGATGACGCGGCGCGCGCTCGCGTCGCCCGAGTCGGCGCGCACGAGCAGGTCGCGCAGCCGCTGCATGCCGGGGTCGTCGCGGAAGAGCTCCAGCAGCGCGGGGCCGCCCGCGAGGGTGTCGAGGCAGCCGCGGCTGCCGCAGCGGCAGATCGGGCCGTTCTCGTCGATCGTCACGTGGCCGATCTGACCGGCCTTGCCCGTGACGCCGCGGTAGAGGGCGCCGTTGATGACGAGCCCCGCGCTCACGCCGTGGCCGACGCGGATGTACACGGCGCCGCGCGCACCCCGGGCCGCGCCCGACCGCACCTCGGCGAGCGCCCCGAGGTTCGCCTCGTTGTCGACGAACACGGGGACCTCGATGCGGTTGCCCATGACCTCGGCGACCGGCACGTTCTCCCATCCGCGCAGGAGGCCGGGGGTCGCGACCATGCCCGTCGACGTGTCGATGGGGGCGGGCACGCCGATGCCCACGGCGAGCAGGTCGGCGAACGACGCGTCGACCGACTCGAGCATGTCGCTCAGCAGGAGGGTCGCACGGTCGAGCTCGCGGTCGTGCCGGTGGTCGAGGGCGAGGGGCACGTGGTTCTCGGCGACGACGGTGCGGCCGACGTCGGAGATCGCGACGCGCAGGTGCCTGCTCGAGAAGTGCAGGCCGGCCACGAGGCCCTGCCGGCGGGCGAGGGTGACCTCGGTGGCGCGGCGGCCGCTGCGCGAGGTGACCGAGGTGTGCAGGATGCCCGAGGCCGCGAGCTCCTTGACGATGTTGGAGACGGTGGCGGGGGAGAGGCCCGTCGACCCCGCGAGCTCCACCTGGGTGAGGTGGCCGTGGTGCATGAGCGACTCGACGATACGCGCGCGATTGGCTTCGCGTAATGAAGTCTGAGAACCCGGCGTTGGGTTGCGGCTTTGCACGACCTAAAGATACACGCGAGGCCCATGATCCCGGTGTTCGCCAGTATTCATGGGCACAACGGGCCGATCGCATTGTCTCGGCAAGGTCACGATCTCCTGACTCTTGTGTTTACTATTTGACGCCAAGCATCGCGCCGATTAGGTTTTCGGATGCAGGGCGCACCAGAAAGTCCGGTGCGAGCACATGACGCGGAGGTCACAGTTGGCAGAGAGCAGCGAGCCGACGATCCTGGAGATGCGGTCCATCACCAAGGAGTTCCCCGGCGTCAAGGCCCTCGAGAACGTCAGCCTCACGGTGCGCGCCGGCGAGATCCACGCGATCTGCGGTGAGAACGGTGCCGGCAAGTCCACCCTCATGAAGGTGCTGTCGGGCGTCTACCCGTTCGGCAGCTACACGGGCGACATCTACTTCCAGGGCTCCGAGGTGCGGTTCAGCAACATCCGCCAGTCGGAGGCCGCGGGCATCGTCATCATCCACCAGGAGCTCGCGCTCATCCCGCTGCTCTCGATCACCGAGAACATCTTCCTCGGCAACGAGCCGCGCAAGGGCATCGCCATCGACTGGGTCGAGGCGAAGAAGCGCGCGACCGACCTGCTCGCGCGCGTCGGCCTCGACGACGACCCCGACACGCTCGTCAAGGACATCGGCGTCGGCAAGCAGCAGCTCGTCGAGATCGCCAAGGCGCTCAACAAGTCGGTCAAGCTGCTCATCCTCGACGAGCCGACCGCGGCGCTCAACGAGTCGGACTCGCAGCACCTGCTCGACCTGCTGCGCGGGCTCAAGGGCCGCGGCATCACGAGCATCATGATCAGCCACAAGCTCAACGAGATCGAGGCGATCGCCGACGAGATCACGATCATCCGCGACGGCAGGACGATCGAGACGCTCGACGTCAAGCGCGACGGCGTCGACGAGGACCGCATCATCCGCGGCATGGTCGGCCGCGTGCTCGAGAACCGCTTCCCCGAGCGCAACTCCGACATCGGCGAGGTCTTCTTCGAGGTCAAGGGCTGGACCGTGCAGCACCCGCAGTCCGCGGACCGCCTCGTCGCGAAGAACTCGAGCTTCACGGTGCGCCGCGGCGAGGTCGTCGGCTTCGCGGGCCTCATGGGCGCGGGGCGCACCGAGCTCGCGATGAGCATCTTCGGACGCTCGTACGGCAACTTCATCTCCGGCCAGATCATCAAGGACGGCAAGGAGATCCGCATCCGCAACGTCGACGAGGCCATCGACGCCGGGCTCGCGTACGTGAGCGAGGACCGCAAGGCGCTCGGCCTCAACCTCCTCGACGACATCAAGACGTCGGTCACCGCGGCCAAGCTCTCCAAGATCTCGAAGTTCGACGTCGTCGACAAGGTCGAGGAGTACAACGTCTCCGAGAAGTTCCGCAAGAGCCTGCGCATCAAGACCCCCACGGTCGACGAGGGCGTCAACAAGCTGTCGGGCGGCAACCAGCAGAAGGTCGTCCTCGCGAAGTGGATGTTCACCGACCCCGACCTGCTGATCCTGGATGAGCCCACCCGCGGCATCGACGTCGGCGCCAAGACGGAGATCTACGGGATCATCCGCGACCTCGCCGCGCAGGGCAAGGGCATCATCATGATCTCCTCCGAGCTCCCCGAGCTCCTGGGCGTCTCCGACCGGATCTACACGATCTTCGAGGGCGCCATCACGAACGAGATGACCGCCGAGCAGGCGAACCCCGAATCCCTCATGCGCAGCATGACCTCCACCAACAAGAAAGCCTCCTGAGCATGTTCGAAGCCATCATCGCGCTGGGCCTGGGCGTACTGCTCTCCGGGGCGGCCGTCACCCTCGCCCTCTACGTCTGGACGGCGCTCGCCCTCAGCAAGGTGTTCGCCAAGACCGGCGGCACCCCCTGGAAGGCGTGGGTGCCCGTCCTCAACGAGATGGAGCTCCTGCGCATCTCCGGCGTCGCGCCGGGCTGGGCCCTGGGGTACTACATCCTCCAGGTCGTGGTCGCGTTCGGACCGCTGCTCGCGCTCGGCGCCTCGCCCGACGTGCTGAGCGGGCTCGTGCTCGCCGGCAACATCATCAGCATCATCGCGAGCGTGCTCTACCTCATCGTGCGCGGCACGGCGATCCACCTCATCAACACCGACTTCGGCCTGAGCGTCGGATACACCGTGCTCGGTGTGCTGCTGCTGCCCGTGTGGGCGAGCGTCGTCGGCTGGGGCAAGGCCGTCTACGGCGGGCGCCCCGTCGCCAAGGCGGACGAGAAGACCGGCGGGTTCCGCCTGCGCGACCTCGGCAAGATGTTCGGCGGCGCGCAGTCGAGCGGACGCCAGTTCGGCATCCTCGGCGCCCTCGTCGTCATCATCGTGCTCTTCGAGATCCTCACCGAGGGCAAGACCCTCGACCCCGTCAACCTCATCAACCTCGTCAACGGGAACGCGTACGTGCTCGTGCTCGCCGTCGGCATGGTCATGGTCATCGTCGCCGGCCACATCGACCTCTCGGTCGGTTCGGTCGCCGCCTTCGTCGGCATCGTCGTCGCGCAGTCCATGTACATCTGGCACTGGCCGTGGCCCGTCGCCATGGTGCTCGGCCTCGCCGTCGGCGCGCTCGTCGGCGCGTGGCACGGCTGGTGGGTCGCCTACGTCGGCGTCCCCGCGTTCATCGTGACCCTCGCGGGCATGCTCTTCTTCCGCGGCGCCAACCAGTTCGTGGGCAACTCGACGTCGATCCCGGTGCCGCGCGAGTTCACCTTCATCGGCGGCGGCTTCCTGCCGGACCCCGACCTGGGCATCCCGTTCAACGTTCCCACGCTCATCCTCGGCCTCGTCGTCGCCGCGGCGATCGTGTGGCAGGAGTTCCGCCTGCGCGGCAACCAGCGCAAGATGGGCGCCGAGTCGGCCCCGGTCTGGGTGAGCGTCGTCAAGGTCGTCGTGCTCGTGCTCGTCGTCTTCGGCGCCACGTACCTCTTCGCGTCGGGCCGCCCCGGCACGAGCTTCCCGATCGCCGGCATCATCCTCGGCGTGCTCGTGCTCGGCTACTCGTTCCTCACGAACAACACGACGATCGGCCGCCACATCTACGCGGTCGGCGGCAACTGGCGCGCTGCGGAGCTCTCGGGCGTCAACATCCGCCGCGTCAACTTCTTCGTCATGGCCAACATGTCGGTCATCGCCGCGATCGCGGGCATGCTGTGGATCGCGCGCTCGGTGGCCTCGGGCCCCGGCGACGGTGTCGGCTGGGAGCTCGACGCGATCGCCGCAGTCTTCATCGGCGGCGCCGCGGTCTCGGGCGGTATCGGCACGATCGTAGGATCGATCGTCGGTGGCCTCGTTATCGCCGTGCTCAACAACGGCCTCCAGCTGCTCAGCGTCGGGGCCGACCGCGTGCAGATGATCAAGGGCCTCGTGCTCCTCGTGGCCGTCGGCATCGACGTCTACTCGAAGCGCCAGGGCAAGCCCTCGATCATCGGCCTGCTCACGCAGGGCCGCCGGACGGGCGTCTCGGCGACTCCCGTGCCGGCAGCCCCGGCGGGTACACAGACTCCCACCCCTGCGGGTGGGGCCCAGGAAACCGCTCGCCCGAGGGACCTCACTCCCGAAGGCTAAGCACCACGTGGTTTCCATCTATCCAGATGCACCAGGAAAGAGATTATCAATGAAGAAACTCGTTATCGCGACGGCGAGCTTTGCCGCCATCGCAGCGATGACCCTCGCGGGTTGCTCCGCTCGCACCGACACCGGAACCGGTACGGGCGACGAGGCTGCCGCCGGGTTCGCCGCTGACGCGACCATCGGTGTTGCTCTCCCGGACAAGACCTCGGAGAACTGGGTCCTCGCGGGCCAGCTGTTCACCGACGGCCTCACCGAGGCTGGCTTCAAGCCCGACGTGCAGTACGCTCCCGCGAGCAACACTGTCGCCGAGCAGCAGAACCAGATCACCTCGATGGTCACCAACGGCGCCAAGGTCATCATCATCGGTGCCAAGGACGGCTCGCAGCTCTCCTCGCAGGTCGAGGCCGCTCACGACGCCGGCGCCACGGTCATCGCCTACGACCGCCTCATCCTCAACACCGAGGCTGTCGACTACTACCTCGCGTTCGACAACTTCAAGGTCGGCGAGCTCCAGGGCCAGGCCCTCCTCGACGGCCTCGCCGCGAAGTTCCCGGACAAGAAGTCGTACAACATCGAGCTGTTCTCGGGCTCGCCCGACGACAACAACGCCGGTGTGTTCTTCAACGGTGCGATGAGCGTCCTCCAGCCCAAGATCGACGACGGAACCCTCGTCGTCGTCTCGGGCCAGACCGAGGTCGCCCAGACGGCTACGCAGGGCTGGCTCGCCGCCAACGCCCAGAGCCGCATGGACACGCTCCTCGCGGGCAACTACCAGGGCACGGACCTCGATGGCGTTCTGTCCCCGAACGACACCCTGGCTCGCGCGATCATCGAGTCGGTGCGCAGCGCCGGCAAGCCGATCCCGGTCGTGACCGGCCAGGACTCCGAGGTCGAGTCCGTCAAGTCCATCGTCGCTGGTGAGCAGTACATGACCATCTACAAGGACACCCGCTCGCTCGTCGCCGCCGCCGTTGACATGGTCAAGGAGCTGCAGCAGGGCAAGGAGATCTCCGAGATCAACGACACCAAGTCCTACGACAACGGTGTCAAGGTCGTTCCGTCGTACCTCCTCGCCCCGGTCGTCGTGACCAAGGACAACGCGAAGGACGCCTACGCGAACAACCCCGACCTGCTCGCTGCCGCCGGCGGCTAGTCAGTAGGTCCTAGCAGTACCGAGGCCGGTCGGGGGTTCGCCCCCGGCCGGCCTCTTCTGTGTCAGGATGCGCCGAGCGCGCGCGCCGCGTACTGGGCGCGGATGACGGGGTGGGTGTCGGGCGCGTGCTCGACCACGGTCGGCAGCTCCCACCCGGGGCGCTCGCCCGTGAGGGCCCATGCGGCCTGGGCCGCGGCGCCGCGCGCCACATACTCCCCGGGGGCCGGGACGACGACGGGCACGTCGAGCACCTGCGCGGCGATCGACGACACGGCGGGGTTCTGCGCCGCGCCGCCCACGAGCAGCACCCGCCGGGCGACGACGCCCTGCGCGCGCAGCGCGTCGAGGCCGTCGGCGAGGCCGCACAGCATGCCCTCGACCGCCGCCCTCGCGAGGTTCTCCCTCGTGGTCGAGGCGAGGGTCATGCCGAACAGGGTCGCGGTTGCGTCGGGCAGGTTGGGCGTGCGCTCGCCCTCGAAGTAGGGCTGCAGCACGAGACCGCCGGCACCGGGCTCGGCCCGCAGCGCGAGCTCGCCCAGCGCCGTGTGGTCGACCCCGAGCAGCCGTGCGATGCTGTCCAGGATGCGCGCGGCATTCAGTGTGGCGACGAGCGGCAGGTACATGCCGCTCGCGTCGGCGAACCCGGCCACGGTGCCCGTCGCATCGCGCGCGGGGGAGTCGGTGACGGCGAACACGGTCCCGCTCGTGCCGATCGAGACGACGACGTCGCCGGTGCGTGCGCCGAGCCCGAGCGCGGCGCCCGCGTTGTCGCCGGCGCCGGCGCCCACGACGAGGTGCCCGGCCTTCCCGGCCGATCCGTGCGGCGGGACGATGCGCGGCAGCACCGCGTCATGACCGAGGGCGGCGCGCAGCACCTCCCGGTCGTACTCCGCGCTCTCCGGGTCGAAGTAGCCCGTGCCGCTCGCATCGGAGCGGTCGGTGGTGAGCGCATCGAGCCGGGGGTTCTCCGGGCCGAAGCCGCGCAGGCGCCACGTCAGCCAGTCGTGGGGGAGGGCGACCGCGGCGACCCGTCCGGCGTTCTCCGGCTCCGAGTCGCGCAGCCAGCGCAGCTTCGACGACGTGAACGAGGCCACCGGCACCGAGCCCGTGCGCCGGGCGAGGTCGGGGAACTCGTGAGCGAGCGCCGTGGCCGCCGGGGCCGACCTCGTGTCGTTCCAGAGCAGGGCGTCGCGGATCACGCGGCCCCCGTCGTCGAGGACGACCATGCCGTGCTGCTGGCCGCCGATCGAGACCGCGTCGACGTCGTCAAGGCCGCCGGCCGCGGCGATGGCGGCCTCGAGAGCCGTCCACCACGCCTCGGGGTCGACCTCGGTCCCGTCGGGATGCGGCGCCCGGCCCTCGCGCACGAGGGCGCCGGTCGCCGCATCCACGATCACGACCTTGCAGCTCTGCGTCGAGGAGTCGACGCCCGCGACGTAGGTCACGTCAGCCGCGCGCACCCATGAGGTGCTCCATCGCGAGCTGCTGCAGTCGCACGAACCCGAAGCCCTTGCCGTCGAAGTAGGCGGCCGAGTCGAAGTCCTCGTACGACGCGCGGTCGGCGATGAGGTCGTCGTACGACTCGCCCGAGTTCAGCGTCGGGGTGTTGATCTCGTCGACCTTGGACGCGGCGAGCGCCTCCTGCACCTCGGGGTCGGCGCGGAATGCTGCCGCCCGCTCCTTGAGCAGCAGGTACATCGCCATGTTCGCCTTGACCGACTCCCACACGCCCTCGCCCGACTCCGTGCGCGACGGCTTGTAGTCGAAGTGGCGCGGACCCGTGTACGACGGCGCGCCGCCGGGGCCGCCGTTCTCGAGGAGGTCGACGAGCGAGAACGCGTTCTGGAGGTCGCCGTGGCCGAACACGAGGTCCTGGTCGTACTTGATGCCCCGCTGGCCGTTGAGGTCGATGTGGAACAGCTTGCCCGAGTACAGCGCCTGCGCGATGCCGTGCGTGAAGTTGAGGCCGGCCATCTGCTCGTGGCCGGTCTCGGGGTTGAGGCCCACCAGCTCGGGGCGCTCGAGGGTCGCGATGAACGCGAGGGCGTGGCCCACCGTGGGCAGCAGGATGTCGCCGCGGGGCTCGTTGGGCTTCGGCTCGATCGCGAAGCGGATGTCGTAGCCCTTCTCGGTCACGTAGTCGCCGAGGAGGTTGACGGCCTCGCGGTAGCGCTCGAGCGCCCCGCGGATGTCCTTCGCCGCGTCGTACTCGCTGCCCTCGCGGCCGCCCCACATGACGAACGTCTTGGCGCCGAGCTCGGCGGCCAGGTCGATGTTGCGGATGACCTTGCGCAGGGCGAAGCGGCGCACGGCGCGGTCGTTCGAGGTGAACCCGCCGTCCTTGAAGACCGGGTGGCTGAACAGGTTCGTCGTCACCATGGGGATGACGAGGCCCGTGTCGGCGAGCGCCTTCTTCAGGCGGTCGATCTCGTGCTGGCGCTCGGCGTCCGTCGCCTCGAAGGGGAAGAGGTCGTCGTCGTGGAACGTCATGCCGTAGGCGCCGAGCTCCGAGAGCTTGTTGACGGCGAACACGGTGTCGACGGGCGAGCGCGTGGGGCCGCCGAACGGGTCGGCCGCGGTCCAGCCGAAGGTCCAGAGGCCGAACGAGAACTTGTCGTCACGGGTGGGAGTGGGCATGGTTGTGCTTCTTTCTCGGTTGAGGGAGGTCGGGGGCTCGGTCAGCGCCGTTTGCCGCGGGCGGCGAAGCGCTGCTGCAGGAGCACGGCCAGCACGATGATCACGCCCTTGGCCACGGCCTGCACCGAGGTGTTGAGGTTGTTCTGCGTGAAGACGTTCGTGAGGGTCGCGAAGATGAGCACGCCGAACACGGTGCCCACGATGGTGCCGCGCCCGCCGATGAGGAGGGTGCCGCCGACGACGACCGCAGCGATCGCGTCGAGCTCGTAGAGCTGGCCGTGGGTGGACGTCCCGGCCGTCGTGCGGCCCAGGATCATGACGGCCGCGATGCCCGCCGTGAGGCCGGCGAGGGCGTACAGGTAGACGGTGTGCCGCTTGACCTTGAGGCCGGCGAGGCGGGCCGCCTCCCGGTTGCCGCCGATCGCGACCGTGCGGCGCCCGAAGGTCGTGCGGTTGAGCAGGAGCCAGCCCAGCACGGCGACGATGACGAAGATCCAGATGAGCACGGGCACGCCCAGCAGGTTCGAGCGGAAGAACTCGATGAAGTCCTGCGACCGCACGATCTGCGTCGTGCGGTTCGACAGGATCTCGGCGAAGCCGCGCGCCGCGACCAGCATGGCCAGGGTGGCCATGAAGGCGACGACGTTCCCGTACGAGATCACGATCCCGTTGATGACGCCGGCGATGGTGCCGACGAGGATGGCGACGAGCACCATGACGATCCACGACGACTGCTCGGCGATGGTCTGCACGACCGAGAGCGACGCGACGACGCTGCCCAGGCCCATGACGGATCCGACCGACAGGTCGATTCCGCCGCCGATGATCACGAAGGTCATGCCGATGCTCAGCACGCCGATGATCGAGGCAAACCTGATGATCGTCAGGACGTTCTCGAAGTTGGTGAAGCGGTCGCCCGCGGTGACGGCCCCGATGGCGAAGAGCACGAGCAGCGCGATGACGAGCCCGAGGTTGCGGCCAGCGCTGCTGCCGAGGAAGCGGGACAGCCAGCTGCGTCCCTGCTTCTCATCGTGCGTGGCCTCCGGGGGCGCGACCGGAGACACCGGCTCGGCGGACGGGACAGCGGTCGGCTCGCTCACGCGGCACTTCCTTCCATGACGAGGTCGAGCACTCCGTGCTCGTCGATATCTGTTGCGTTGACGGTGGTGAGGACCCGTCCCTCAGCGACCACGAGCACGCGGTCGGCAAGGCCGAGCACCTCCTCGATCTCGCTCGAGACGATCACGATCGCGGTGCCCGCGGCCGACAGCTGCCGGATGAGGGCGTAGATCTCCGCGCGGGCGCCGACGTCGACGCCGCGGGTGGGCTCGTCGAGCAGGAGCACCTTCGTGCCGTGCACGAGCCAGCGCGCGAGCAGGATCTTCTGCTGGTTGCCGCCGGAGAGCGCGCCGGCGGCGCGGTCGGGGTCGGCGGGCCGCAGCTCGAGCGACGTCATCTGATCCCGCGAGACCGCGCGCTCGGCGCGCTCGTCGAGGAAGCCGAGGCGCGCGAAGCGTGCGAACGACGAGAGGGTGATGTTCCTGAAGATCGGCTCGTCGAGGAGCAGCCCCTGGCTCTTGCGCTCCTCGGGCGAGAGGCCCATGCCGTGCTTGACGGCGTCGCGCACCGAACCGGGCCGGAGGGCGGCGCCCTCGACGGCCACCGAGCCGCTCGTCGGCTTGAGCGCGCCGTAGATCGTCTCGAGGATCTCCGAACGGCCCGACCCCACGAGGCCGGCGAGACCGACGACCTCGCCCGCCCGCACCGTGAGGTCCACACCCTCGAAGACGCCCTTCACCCCGAGGTCCGTGACCGTGAGGACCTCGCGGGCGTCGGGGGCCACGGGCGTGGCCGGGGGGAACACGTTCTCGACGTCGCGGCCGGTCATGAGCCGGATGAGCTCGCTCGTGGGGGTCTCGGCGACGGGCAGCCCGTTCGCCGTGCTGCGCCCGTCCTTGATGACCGAGATGCGGTCGCCGATCTGACGGATCTCCTCGAGGCGGTGCGAGATGTACACGACGCTGATCCCCGCCGAGGTGAGCTCGTGCACCACGCGGAAGAGGTTCTTGACCTCCTCGGAGTCGAGCACGGCCGACGGCTCGTCCATGATGATCAGGCGCGTGTCGCGCGACAGGGCGCGCGCCATGCTCACGATCTGCTTGTTGGCGGGAGACAGGGTGCCCACCTCGCGGCTCGGCGAGAGGTCCCCGTGCCCGAGGCGCGTGAGGAGCTCGCGGGCGAGGCGGTTGATCTGACGGAAGTTGACGACGCCGGCCGTCGACCTCTCGTGGCCGAGGTAGATGTTCTCGGCGATCGACAGCCCGTCGACGACGTCGAGCTCCTGGTACATCGTCGCGATGCCGAGGTCGAGTGCCGCGACGGGGTCCGCGATCACGACGGGCTCTCCCCGCCAGAGGATCTCTCCGTCGTCCGGGGTGTGCACCCCGGCGAGGAGCTTGATCAGCGTCGACTTTCCCGCGCCGTTCTGGCCGAGGATCACGTGGACCTCTCCCGGTGCGATGGACAGGTCGACGCCCTTGAGGGCGCGCGCAGCGCCGAAGCTCTTCGTGGCTCCCCGCACCTCGAGAAGAGGCTGCTCATGGTCGACTTTGATCATTCACGCAACATATCAGATTGGCGAGATGTGTGCACCTGAACTTCGGTCGAGGCGGCAGGAAGTGATCGACAAATGCCGCGTTATTGGGAGGGCAAGTAGGCGTAAATACCGCCTACTTCGGTCGAACTTGGAAATTAGTTCTGTTCATGAGGCGGAGTCGTCTGTTATGTTGCATCAAACGTCAATGTGGACAGAGTGGATGGGACGCCCCAAAGGAGGGGCGATCGCCGGACGGACCTCCTCATCGGCGACTACCAGAACCCCACCACCAAGGAGGAACTACATGCTGGCAACCCGTGTGAGTAGGAAGCTGCTCATCACCGCAGGTGCATCGCTGGCCGTGGCAGGCCTGCTCGCAGGCTGCACCGCAGGCACGCCCGAGAACACGTCCGGACCCGACGAGAGCACCGTCGAGGGCAACGAGGCGACGGGCGACACCATCACCATCGGCTTCTCGGGCCCCGCCGCCGACCACGGCTGGCTCGGCGCGATCAACTCGGCGGCGATCGCCGAGGCGGGCAAGTACCCCGACATCAACCTCGTCGTCGCCGAGGGCACGAACGACGCCAACCTGCAGATCAGCCAGGTCGAGACCTTCATCAACGACAAGGTCGACGCCATCGTGCTGCTCCCCACGGACGGCGCCGCGCTCACCGAGGTCGCGATCAAGGCGATGAACGCCGGGATCCCCGTCATCAACGTCGACCGCGAGTTCTCGAGCACGTTCGCCGCGCGCGTCACCATCCTCGGTGACAACTACGGCATGGGCGTGAGCGCGGGCACCTACATCTGCGAGCAGCTGGGCGACAAGCCCGACGCCATCGTCGCGGAGATCGCCGGAATCGACTCGCTGCCCCTCACCCAGGCGCGCAGCGAGGGCTTCGCGAAGGCGCTGAGCGACTGCGGCCTCAAGGTGTCGAACCGCGTCGCCGCCGACTTCACCGTCGCCGGCGGCGAGGCCGTGACCTCGCAGCTGCTTTCGGCGGCGCCGAAGATCGACGCCATCTGGAACCACGATGACGACCAGGGCGTCGGCGTCCTCGCCGCGATCGCCGCATCGGGCCGCAACGAGTTCTTCCTCGTCGGCGGCGCGGGCTCGGCCAACGCGATGCGCGAGATCCAGTCGGGCTCGAGCGTGCTCAAGGCGACGGTCATCTACCCGTCGACGCAGGCCGCGGACGGCATCCGCCTCGCGCGCCTCGTCGTGCAGGGCAAGGCGCTGAGCGACCTCGTCGAGATCGAGGTCCCGACGCGTATCGTTCTCAACGCGCCCGTCGTCACCAAGGACAACGTCGAGCAGTACATCGGCTCCGCGTTCGAGTCCTAGGCAGTTCCCGGGGGTGCCCGCACGCACGTGCGGGCACCCCTCCCACCTCCGCAGCACAAGGATGAAAGTAGAGATGCCAGACAAGAACCGCCTCAGCGTCGCGATGATCGGCCACGGCTTCATGGGCGCAGCCCACTCGCAGGGGTGGCGGGTCGCCCCGCGGTTCTTCGACCTCGACGCGCTGCCCGTCATGCAGGTCGTCGTCGGCCGCACGGGCGCGGAGGCCTCGGCCGAGAAGTGGGGCTGGCAGGAGTCCGCCTCCGACTGGCGCGAGGTCATCGCGCGCGACGACATCGACATCGTCGACATCGTGACACCGGGCGACTCCCACGCGGAGATCGCCATCGCCGCCCTCGAGGCGGGCAAGCACGTCCTGTGCGAGAAGCCCCTCGCCAACACCGTCGCCGAGGCTGAGGCGATGACCGCCGCGGCGGAGCGCGCCGCCGAGAAGGGCGTCGTCTCGATGCTCGGCCACACCTACCGCAGGCTGCCGGCCACCACCTTCGCGCGCGACCTCGTCGCCGCCGGCCGGCTCGGCGACATCCACCAGGTGCGCGCGAGCTACCTGCAGGACTGGCTCACCGATCCGGAGACCCCCCTCGTGTGGCGGCTGCAGAAGGAGCTCGCCGGGTCCGGAGCCCTGGGCGACATCGGCGCCCACATCATCGACCTCAGCCAGTTCATCACCGGCATGCGGCTCACGAGCGTCGCGGGCACCGTCGAGACGATCATCCGCGAGCGGCCCCTGCTCGAGAGCACCTCGGGTCTCGGGGGCACAGGCGGCACGGAGAAGGGCGCGGTGACCGTCGACGATGTCGCCCTGTTCACCGGGCGCTACGACTCCGGCGTCCTCGGGATCTTCGAGGCCACGCGCTTCGCGACGGGACGCAAGAACGCCCTGCGCGTCGAGGTCTCCGGATCCAAGGGCGCGCTCGCGTTCGACCTCGAAGACCTCAACTCCCTCGAGTTCTACGACGCCACGGCCGACCCCGAGATGCAGGGCTTCACGAAGATCCTCGTCACCGAGCCGCAGCATCCCTACATCGCCAACTGGTGGCCCGCGGGCCACATGCTCGGCTACGAGCACGCGTTCTCGCACCAGGCGAAGGACTTCATCGACGCCGTCACCGGCGGCACCCCCGCGGCGCCCTCGTTCGCCGACGGCCTGCAGGTGCAGCGCGTGCTCGCTGCCGTGGAGGCCAGTTCGGCGAACGCGAGCGCCTGGACCACGATCTAAGGAGAACCAGCATGTCCCGACCCGTCACCCTGTTCACCGGCCAGTGGGCCGACCTGCCGCTCGAGGAGGTCGCCAAGCTCGCCTCCGGGTGGGGCTACGACGGTCTCGAGCTCGCCTGCTGGGGCGATCACCTCGACCCCAGCCGCTGGGACGACGCCGACTACGTGCAGGGCAAGCTCGACCTGCTCGACAAGTACGGCCTCAAGGTCTGGGCGATCTCCAACCACCTCAAGGGCCAGGCGGTGTGCGACGACCCGATCGACCAGCGCCACCGCGACATCCTGCCCGACGCGATCTGGGGCGACGGCGACCCCGAGGGCGTGCGGCAGCGTGCGGCCGAGGAGATGAAGAACACGGCGCGGCTCGCGGCGAAGCTCGGCGTGAAGACCGTCATCGGCTTCACCGGCTCGAGCATCTGGAAGTACATCGCCATGTTCCCGCCGGTCTCGCAGGACGCGATCGACGCCGGGTACCAGGACTTCGCCGACCGCTGGAACCCGATCCTCGACGTGTTCGACGAGGTGGGCGTGCGCTTCGCCCACGAGGTGCACCCGTCGGAGATCGCCTTCGACTACTGGTCGACGGTGCGCGCCCTCGAGGCCATCGGGCACCGCGAGGCGTTCGGCCTCAACTGGGACCCGAGCCACTTCGTCTGGCAGGACCTCGACCCGGTGGGCTTCCTCTGGGACTTCAAGGACCGCATCTACCACGTCGACTGCAAGGACACGAAGAAGCGCATGAACGACGGCCGCAACGGCCGCCTCGGCTCGCTGCTGCCCTGGGCCGACGGCCGTCGCGGCTGGGACTTCATCTCCACCGGCCATGGCGACGTGCCGTGGGAGGACAGCTTCCGCATGCTCAACCAGATCGGCTACGACGGCCCGATCTCGGTGGAGTGGGAGGATGCAGGCATGGACCGCCTCATCGGCGCGCCCGAGGCGCTCGAGTTCGTGCGCAGGCTCGCCTTCGACCCGCCCGCTGCGGCATTCGACGCGGCGTTCAGCTCGAAGTAACTACGCTGTCTCCGTCGAGTCGATGGATCACGCGTCAGGAGGGGGGTGTCACCGGTGGCTGAGCTGCGCGGCGAGATGCGGGGCAACAACCTCGACCACGTCCGTCGTCGCAACCTGTCGCTGCTCCTCGGCCGGGTCCACGCCCTCGGTGCGGTCTCCCGCGCGCAGCTGACGAAGGAGACCGGTCTCAACCGGTCGACCATCGCGGCGCTCTCCGCCGAGCTCGTGCAGCTGGGGCTCGTGGTCGAGACCGAGCCGGACCAGACCAACCAGGTGGGCCGGCCCAGCCCCGTGATCGTGCCCAACGACACCAACGTCGCGATCACGGTCAACCCCGAGATCGACGCCGTGAGCATCGGGCTCGTCGGCCTGGGGGGCAGGGTCATCCGCCAGGTCCGCTACGACACGACGCGCGTGCCCTCCGCCCGCGAGGTCGTCAACATCACGGCGGCGGTCATCGACGGGATGCGCGGCGAGCTCGAGTCGCAGTACCGCACGGTGGGCATCGGCCTCGCCATACCCGGCCTGGTGCGGGCCGACGACGGCATGGTGACCCTCGCACCGCACCTCGACTGGCACGACGAGCCGATCGGGGAGATGCTGCGCGAGGCGACGGGGTACCCGGTCGTGGCCGGCAACGACGCGAGCCTCGGCGCGATCGCCGAGCGCGTGCGGGGCGTCGGCGCGGGCGTCGGAGACCTCGTCTACCTCAACGGCGGGGCCAGCGGCATCGGTGGCGGCGTGGTCGCGGGCGGGGTGCTGCTCGGGGGTACCTCCGGCTACGCCGGCGAGATCGGGCACACGCTCGTCAACAGCGCCGGGGTGCTGTGCCACTGCGGGGCGGTCGGATGCCTCGAGACCGAGGTCTCGCGCGCACCGCTCCTCGCCGCGGTCGGCCTGGACAGCGCGGAGCCCGAGCGCCTCGAGCCGCTCCTGCTCGAGCGGTACGCCGCGCGCGACACGGCCGTGGTCGACCTCGTCGACACCCAGGTCGGGTTCCTCGGCCGGGCCCTCGCCAACACCGTCAACGCCTTCAACCCGCAGCTCATCATCCTCGGCGGCTTCCTCGGCACGCTGTTCGCGGCAGACCCGTCACGCCTCACGACCGCGGTGCACGACCTCGCCCTCGTGGGGCCGAGGGACGACGTGCAGATCGTCCGGGCGTCGCTCGGCAGCGCGATCCTGACCGTCGGCGCCGCCGAGCTCGCGTTCGCACCGCTCATCGCCGACCCGGCGGGCTCGGGCGGCCAGGAAGCGGCGCCGCTCTCCGCTAGCCTTTAGGGGCCTTGACTACCGTCGTTCACCCCGGTGACTCCCTCCTGCCCCGCCAGCGCCTCGTCTACGTGCTCGTGCTCGGGGCGCTGACCGCACTCGGATCGTTCACGATCGACCTCTACCTGCCGGCCTTCCCGGTCATCGAGGGCGACCTCGACGTGCCGACCGCCGTCATCCAGCTCACGCTCACGGCGACCACGGTCGGCTTCGCCGTCGGCCAGCTGCTCGTGGGCCCGTGGAGCGACCGCGTCGGACGGCGGCTGCCGCTCATCGCGGCCACGAGCATCCACGTCGTCGCGAGCCTCGGCGTCGCGCTCGCGCCCGCCATCGAGTGGCTCTTCGTGTTCCGCGTGCTGCAGGGCGTGGGCGCCGCGGCCGGCGGCGTCGTCGCGATGGCCATCGTGCGCGACCTGTTCGGCGGGCTCCCGCTCGTGCGGATGCTCTCGCGCCTGTCGCTTGTGAACGGCCTCGCCCCCATCCTCGCGCCCGTCATCGGCTCGCAGCTGCTGCTCGTGATGCCCTGGCGGGGCATGTTCGTCTTCCTCGCGATCTACGGCGGCCTGGGACTGCTCGCCTCCGTGCTGTTCCTCGTCGAGACGCTGCCGCCCGCGCGCCGCGTCGACCTCGGGCACAGCACGGCGCGGGAGCGCTACCGGGCGCTCTTCTCCGACCGCGTCTTCGTGGGCGTCGCGATCATCGCGGGCATGACCTTCTCCGGGCTCTTCGCCTACCTGTCGTCGTCGTCGTTCCTGTTCCAGCAGGTCTACGGGCTCGACGCGCAGCAGTTCGGATTCCTGTTCGCGATCAACTCGCTCGGCGTCGTCGGCGGCGTGCAGGCGAGCTCGTTCCTCGCGCGGTTCGTGGGGCCGCAGTGGATCCTCGCCGTCGCCCTCACGGTGCTGCTGCTCTCGGCCGGCACCATCGTCGTGCTCGACTCGCTCGGGTTCGGGCTCATGGGCATCCTCGTGCCGCTGTGGTTCTTCATCACGGCGTGCGGTTTCAGCTTCCCGTGCACGCAGGTGCTCGCGCTCGCCCACCACGGCAGCGAGGCGGGAACCGCGGCGTCGCTCCTGGGCGCCCTCAACTTCGGGCTCGCGGGCGCGATCTCGCCCATCGTCGGGCTCTTCGGCATCGACACGGCGGTGCCGATGGGGTCGATCATGGCGTGCACGGCCTTCGTCTCGATCGTCGTGCTCTGGACCGTGGTGCGGCCGAGGTCGGTGCCGGCGCTCGCGCGCTAGCCCGTGCGCACCGGTTAGCGTGGGGTGGTGCCCCAGCCCATCACCGCTCCCCGCGCCCGCCGGGTCTCGCACTTCTGGCCGCTCGTGAGCGGCGGCACGGCGGTGGCCGTCGCGCTCGCCCTCGGCGCGGTCGTGGCGCTGCGCGCGAACCCCTACGGCGTCGACGCGGAGTGGCTGGAGGAGCTCGTCGAGCACCGCAGCCCGCTGTGGGATGTGCCCGCCTACGTCATGAGCTTCCTCGGCGGCGGCTGGTTCGGCGTGCTGCTCGTGCCCGTCGGGGTCGGCGTCGCGCTGCTCATCGCCCGCAAGCCGTGGTCGGCGCTGTACTTCGTCGTCGCCTCGGCGCTGAGCGCCGGGATCGTGCAGCTGCTCAAGAGCCTGTTCGCCCGGGCGCGGCCGGAGCAGATCCTCGTCGCCGCCGACTTCGGCTCGTTCCCGTCCGGTCACGTCGCGAACGCCGCGACGATCTCGGTCGCCCTCGCCATCATCCTGCAGCGCCGCTGGGTGTGGTTCGCGGGGGCGGCGTGGACGGTGCTCATGATCCTCAGCCGCACCTACCTGGGCGCGCACTGGCTGAGCGACACGATAGGCGGCCTGCTGCTCGGCGGCGCGGTCGCCGTGTTCGTGTGGGCACCGCTCGCAGCTCGCCTGCAGCGCGAGTGGGAGCACCCGTCATAGCTTCGGAATCGTGCGTCTTCGCCGGAACCCGTGACGGATTCCGCCGTAGCCGATAGCTTGGACCCATGAGAATCCTCCTTGTCGGCGCCGGTGGCGTCGGTGACGCCATCGCCAAGATCGCCGCCCGCCGTGACTTCTTCGAGCTCGTCGTCGTGAGCGACTACGACATCACGCGCGCCGAGCGCACCATCGCCTGGATCGAGGCGCGCGGCGAGAACCGCGGCCGCTTCGTCGCCGCCAAGATCGACGCATCCGACCCCGACAACGTCGCCGCGGTCGCGAGGGAGCACGGCGCGACGCACGTCATGAACGCCGTCGAGCCCAAGTTCGTGCCCACGATCTTCGCGGGCGCGCACGCCGCGGGCGCCGACTACCTCGACATGGCCATGAGCCTCTCGGAGCCGCACCCCACCGAGCCGCACAGCCTCACGGGCGTCAAGCTCGGCGACGACCAGTTCGCGCAGGCGCCCGACTGGGAGACCGCGGGCCGGCTCGCCCTCGTGGGAATGGGCGTCGAGCCCGGCCTGAGCGACGTGTTCGCGCGCTACGCCGCCGACCACCTCTTCAGCGACATCGACGAGCTCGGCACGCGCGACGGCGCCAACCTGGTCGTGCGCGACGAGGCGGGCAACGAGATCTTCGCGCCCTCGTTCAGCATCTGGACGACGATCGAGGAGTGCCTCAACCCGCCCGTGATCTGGGAGAAGGACAAGGGGTGGTTCACGACGCCCCCGTTCAGCGAGCCCGAGGTGTTCGTGTTCCCCGAGGGCATCGGTCCCGTCGAGTGCGTCAACGTCGAGCACGAGGAGGTGCTGCTCATGCCGCGCTGGGTCGACGCCAAGCGCGTGACCTTCAAGTACGGGCTGGGCGACGAGTTCATCGGCATCCTCAAGACCCTGCACCAGCTGGGCCTCGACAAGACCGAGCCGCTGCGCGTGCGCTCGGCGGACGGCCCCGTCATGGTCGCCCCGCGCGATGTCGTCGCGGCGGGCCTGCCCGACCCGGCGACCCTGGGGCCGAGGATGACCGGCAAGACGTGCGCGGGCCTCTGGGTCACGGGCACGGGCAAAGACGGGCAGCCGCGCGAGGTCTACCTCTACCACGTGAGCGACAACGAGTGGACGATGGCCGAGTACGAGAGCCAGTGCGTCGTGTGGCAGACCGCGCTCAACCCCGTGATCGCCCTCGAGCTGCTCGCGAGCGGAACGTGGTCGGGCTCGGGGGTGCTCGGGCCGGAGGCGTTCGACGCGAAGCCGTTCCTCGACCTCATGGCGCTGCCCGTCGCCGACGGCGGCTACGGCCAGGCCTGGGGGCTCGAGGATCGCGCCTAGTCTTGCTGCATGAGTGACGCGGCAGCGCAGGTAGAAGCGGCGAAGAGGGCCCTCGCGGAGGCGGAGGCCCGGCTCGCCGCTGAGCAGTCGTCCGCCGCACCCGCCGGGGCGCCGCTCTCCGCCGCGCAGGTGGCGACCATCAAGGCCGGTTACACCTTCGACGGGCCGGCGCTCGAGATGGGCGCCCTCGTCAACGGCACGGCGCTCGCCGACGTGCCCGTGCGCATCCCGCTCGCCATGGTCAACCGCCACGGCCTCGTCGCGGGCGCCACGGGAACGGGCAAGACCAAGACGCTGCAGGTGCTCGCCGAGCAGCTCTCCGCGCACGGCGTGCCCGTGTTCGCCGCCGACATCAAGGGCGACCTCTCGGGCATCGCGACGGCGGGCACTCCGGGCGAGAAGCTCCTCGCCCGCACCCGCAGCATCGGCCAGCAGTGGATGCCCGTCGCCACCCCCACCGAGTACTTCACCCTCGGCGGCCTCGGCACGGGCGTGCCCATCCGCGCGACGGTGTCGAGCTTCGGGCCGCTCCTGCTGTCGCGCGTGCTTGGGCTCAACGCGACGCAGGAGTCGAGCCTCGGCCTCGTGTTCCACTACGCGGACCAGGCGGGCCTGCCGCTCGTGGGCCTCGACGACCTGCGGGCCGTGCTCCAGTGGCTCATCAGCGACGAGGGCAAGCCCGAGCTGAAGAACCTCGGCGGGCTCTCGGGGGCGACGGCGGGAGTCATCCTGCGCGAGCTCATCGGCTTCTCCGACCAGGGCGCCGACGTGTTCTTCGGTGAGCCCGAGATCGACACGGGCCTCTTCCTGCGCACCGACGAGCAGGGGCGCGGCATCGTGAGCCTGCTCGAGATCCCCGGAGTGCAGGACCGGCCGGCGGTGTTCTCCACGTTCCTCATGTGGCTGCTCGCCGACCTGTTCAACGACCTGCCCGAGGTCGGCGACATCGACAAGCCCAAGCTCGTGTTCTTCTTCGACGAGGCGCACCTGCTCTTCAAGGATGCGTCGAAGGACTTCATCGCCTCGATAACCCAGACCGTGCGGCTCATCCGCTCCAAGGGCGTCGGCATCGTCTTCGTGACCCAGACCCCCAAGGATGTGCCGGCCGACGTGCTCGCCCAGGTCGGGTCGCGCGTGCAGCACCAGCTGCGCGCGCACACGCCCGACGACGCCCGCGCGCTGCGCGCGACGGTCTCGACCTACCCGACCTCCGGCTACGACCTCGCGGCCGTGCTCCAGGAGCTCGCGATCGGCGAGGCGATAGTGACCGTCATGAACGAGAACGGGGCACCGTCTCCCGTCGCCTGGACCCGCCTGCGCGCGCCCCAGGGCTCGATGTCGCCCACTCCCGCGGACGCGATCTCCGCGACGGTGGCCGCGAGCCCGCTGCTCGCCGCCTACGGCACCGAGGTCGACCGCGAGTCCGCGTACGAGCTGCTCTCCGCCAAGATGAACGCCGCCGCCCAGGGCGCCGAGCAGGCCCAGGCCGAGAAGGAGCGCGCGGCCGCCGCCAAGGAGTACGACCGCATGGTGCGCGAGATGCGCAGGACGTCGAGCCCCAAGAAGCCGCGCACCACCACGCGCACGGCGCGGCGCGACGACAACCCGCTCGGCGAGATCCTCGGCTCGCGCACGAGCCAGACCATCGTGCGCGAGGTGCTGCGCGGCATCTTCTCGACGCTCAAGCGCAAGTAGCTAGTTCCAGCCCGACACCGCGAAGAGGGCGTAGACGACGCCGCCCACCGCGAGGAACCCGAGCGAGAACACGAGCGCGGCGATCACCGGGCGGCGCTCGAACCAGTACAGCAGCCCGGGGTACTCCTCCCGCAGCTCTCGCAGCGACACGGTGTCGTCGCGCGCGGTGCGCGGCACCTCGAGGGTCGCGAGCACGGTGTCCATGCTCTCGCGCGACCAGAACTGGCCGCGCATCCTCAGCACCTGCCTGCCCTGCTTGTCGCGCACGAACAGCTGCGGCAGCGTCCTCGTGCCGCTGGACTCGAAGACCTCCGCGAAGAACACGCCGCCGATCTCCGACGCCTCGATGCGCGTCGTGCGGCCGAAGAAGCCCACCTCGGCGATGCTCGTGCGGTCGACCCAGATGGCGAGCCGGAAGTAGGCGGCCGAGGCCCCCACGACCGCGACGGTCGCGAGGATCTGGGTGACGAGCACGGCCTTCCACGGGCCCAGCGGCACGGAGAGCACGTACAGCACGACGAACACGGGGGTCATGAACGCGACGACCGCGATGATGCCCTGCCGGAACACGCTCGCATGCGGGCGCAGCTTGATGCGCCCCGCAGTGTCCGGTGCCCCCACGATCCCCCCGATGGGCTCGGTGTTTCAGTTGTCAGAGTTGGCGGAGAATGGGGGATTCGAACCCCCGAGGGCTTTCACCCAACACGCTTTCCAAGCGTGCGCCATAGGCCACTAGGCGAATTCTCCTGGTTCGGCTGCTCCTCGGAACAACCTCCAGCGATACTAACGTAAACTGGTTGTGGCTCCTCGCGTGGCGCCATCCAGGCCAACTCCCCCAGGGCGGAAACGCAGCAAGGGTAACCGGGCTCTGGCGGGTGCGCGAGGAGTCTTTGCATAGGGTGGGGACGTGGCGCACTCGATCTACATCACCTCCGCCGAAGGGCACTCGGGCAAGTCGAGCGTCGCCCTGGGGGTGCTCGACACACTGTTGCGCACCGTCGAGCGCGTGGGGGTCTTCCGTCCCGTCGCCCGGTCGACAGCCGAGCGCGACTTCGTGCTCGACCTCCTGCTCGCGCGCGACGGCGTCACCCTCGACTACGACGACTGCGTGGGCGTGAGCTACGAGGAGGTGCACGAGGATCCCGACGCCGCCCTGTCGCGCATCGTCGACAGGTTCAAGGCCGTCGAGCGCCGGTGCGACGCCGTCGTCATCGTCGGCTCCGACTACACCGACGTCGCGACCCCCACCGAGCTCGCCTACAACGCGCGCATCGCCGCGAACCTCGGCGCCCCCGTGCTCCTCGTGCTCACGGGCCGCGAGCCCGACGGCGTGCGCGCCCGCACACCCGACGAGCTGCGGCAGGTCACGGAGCTGAGCCTGCCCGAGCTCGCGACGGCCCACGCGTCGCTGCTCGCGGTCGTCGCCAACCGTGCAGACCCCGAGCACCTCGACGAGGTGGTCGCCGCGCTCGCCGCCGTCGCGGAGGTGCCCGTGTGGGCGATCCCGGAGGACCGCTACCTCGTCGCCCCCACCGTCGACGCCATCCGCGAGGCCGTCGACGGCACCCTCCTCAAGGGCGACGCCGCGCTGCTCGCCCGCGAGTCCCTCGGAGTCGTGATCGCCGCCATGTCGATGGAGAACGTGCTGCCCCGGCTCATGGAGGGGGGAGTCGTCGTCATCCCCGGCGACCGCAGCGAGATGCTGCTCGCGGCACTCACGGCGCACGCCTCGGCCACGTTCCCGTCCCTCGCCGGGATCATCCTCAACGGCGGCTTCGACCTCTCGCCCGTCATCGACAGGCTCATCAGCGGCCTCGACGAGAGCCTGCCCATCGTCATGACGGGGCTCGGCACCTACGACACGGCGCAGCGCATCGGCCAGACGCGCGGACGCCTCACCGCGACCTCGCAGCGCAAGATCGACACGGCGCTCGCGCTCTTCGAGCAGCACGTCGACACCGACGTGCTCACGTCGTCGCTCGGTGCGGGCGGGTCCGATGTCGTCACCCCGCTCATGTTCGAGTTCGGGCTCCTCGAGCGCGCCCGCTCCGACGTCAAGCGCATCGTGCTGCCCGAGGGCTCGGACGACCGCATCCTGCAGGCCGCGGGCACCCTCCTCAGCCGCGGCGTCGTCGAGCTCACGATCCTCGGCGACGAGGGCGACCTGCGCTCGCGCGCGGCGGGCCTCGGCGTCGACATCTCGGCCGCGACGGTCGTGAGCCCGACGGACCCCGAGCTGCGCGAGCGGTTCGCCCAGGAGTACGCGAGCCTGCGCGCCCACAAGGGCGTGACGGTCGAGGATGCCCGCGACATCGTCACCGACGTCTCCTACTTCGGCACCATGATGGTGCACCTCGGCCTCGCCGACGGCATGGTGTCGGGCGCCGCCCACACGACCGCGCACACCATCACGCCGGCCCTGCAGTTCATCAAGACCGTCCCGGGCGTCGACATCGTGTCGAGCGTGTTCTTCATGGCCCTCGACGACCGCGTGCTCGTCTACGGCGACTGCGCGATCGTGCCGGATCCGACCGCGGAGCAGCTCGCCGACATCGCGATCTCCGCCGCGGCGACGAGCGAGCAGTTCGGCATCGAGCCGCGCATCGCGATGCTCTCGTACTCGACGGGGGAGTCGGGTTCGGGTGCCGACGTCGACAAGGTGCGCGCGGCGACCGCGCTCGTGCGCGAGCGCCGTCCCGACCTGCTCGTCGAGGGGCCCATCCAGTACGACGCGGCGGCCGATGCGGCGGTCGCGAAGGCGAAGATGCCCGACTCGCAGGTCGCCGGTCGCGCGACGGTCTTCATCTTCCCCGACCTCAACACGGGCAACAACACGTACAAGGCGGTGCAGCGCAGCTCGGGGGCCGTCGCGATCGGCCCCGTGCTGCAGGGCCTGCGCAAGCCCGTCAACGACCTCTCGCGCGGCGCCCTCGTGCGCGACATCGTCAACACGGTGGCGATCACGGCCATCCAGGCGCAGAGCGCATGACCACGGCGTTCGTCGTCAACTCGGGCTCGTCGTCGCTCAAGTGGGAGCTCGTCGACGTGGAGTCGGGCGAGAAGCTCCGCGGCGCCCTCGTCGAGCGCGTCACCGACCACACCGCGGCCATGGCGGGGGTGCTCGAGGAGCTCGGCGGCGAGCATCCCGCGGTCATCGGCCACCGCGTCGTGCACGGCGGCTCGCGGTTCACGCGCGCGACGCTCGTGACCGACGAGGTGGAGGCGGCCATCGACGAGCTCTCGGCCCTCGCGCCCCTGCACAACCCCGCCAACCTCGCGGGAATCCGCGCGGCGCGCGCGGCGTTCCCGGGCGTGCCCAACGTCGCCGTGTTCGACACGGCGTTCCACCAGACGCTCGCCCCCGAGGCCTACACGTACGCGATCGACGCAGCCGTCGCGCGCGAGAACGGCATCCGCCGCTACGGCTTCCACGGCACGTCGTACCAGTACGTGTCGCGCGCGGCCGGCGAGCTGCTGGGCGACCCCGCCGCGAAGCTCATCGTGTTCCACCTGGGCAACGGCGCGTCGGTCGCGGCCGTCGACGGCGGGCGGTCGGTCGAGACGTCGATGGGGATGACCCCGCTCGAGGGCCTCGTCATGGGCACGCGCTCGGGCGACCTCGACCCGGGCATCCTGTTCCACCTGGGCCGGTCGGGCGTGACCCTCGAGGCGCTGGACGGCCTGCTCAACCGCCGCAGCGGGCTCCTCGGACTCGCGGGCACCAACGACATGCGCGACGTGCAGGCCGCCGCGGCGTCGGGCAGCGCCGACGCACGGCTCGCGCTCGACGTCTACCACCACCGCCTACGGCACTACCTCGGTGCGTACCTCGCCCTGCTGGGCGGGGCCGACGCGATCGTCTTCACGGCGGGCGTGGGCGAGAACAGCTCCGCGACCCGGGCCGCCGTCGTCGCGGGCATGGAGGCGTTCGGCATCGTCATCGACGAGCGCCTCAACGATGCGCCGTCGAAGGATGCCCGCGTCGTGTCCTCCCCGTCGTCGCGTGTCGCCGTGCTCGTGGTGCCCACCGACGAGGAGCTCGAGATCGCCCGGCAGGCCGCCGCGCTGCTCTAGGTCACGGGGTTGACGGTGCACGTGGGGTTGGCGCCCGCGAGCCCCATGCTCGCCGTGACGGTCGCCCACTTCGACATCCAGCCGCTCGGGTGCACGATGAGCATGCCCACCGACTTGCTGCCGCCCAGCAGGCCGCCGAGCAGGCCCGAGCCGAACTTGGTCGTGTAGGTCGGCCCTCCCGTGGTCGTGACCGAGCCCAGCAGGCCGCCCGTGACGACCTCGAGGCCGCTCACGTTGTAGTAGCCGTAGCGCACGTCGCCGAAGGCGTAGCCCGCGGGGAGCGTCCACGTGATCGTGATGACGGGGTTGAGGCCGAGCGTGCCGGGCGCGAGGGTGCACGTGGCGCCGAACACGGGCGGGGGCACGGTGAGGGCGTCGAACGACCCCGTCGACCGCTCGCCGTCGACCCACGACGCGAGCGTCGGCCGCGGCGGCGAGACGACGAGGGCGGCCGCGACGGCCAGCACGGCGAGGCCCACGAGCGCGCGCTTCACGCGAGCCTCCGCTGCCGGAAGCGTGCGGCGAACGCGAGCCCGAGGCCCAGGGCGAGCGCGCCGAGCGCCGCGTTGAGCGGCACGGAGATGTCGGAGCCCGTGTACGCGACGGCGCCGGGCGTCGTGCCCGCGACCACGGTGCCGCCCGTGCCCGAGGCGATGATCGAGAGGCTCGCGGTGCCCGCGCGCATGCTCGGCGCGTTCGGCACCATGGCCTCGACGAGCACCCACAGCTCGTCGCTCGTCGGCATGCTCGCGAGGTGCACCGACGAGGCCAGGTGCGAGGATGCCGCGGCGAACCCCATCACGGGCGTGCCGCCGCCCGCGCACGTCGTGCCCACCCATCGCACGGGGCACGTGTCGACGGAGAGCCACAGCCCCGTCGGGTCGGACACGAGCCCGCCCGATCCCGCGAGCGCGAGGTCGACGGTGCCCGGCTGGGCCGGATGCGCCGAGATGCCGATCTGCCACGTCACCGGCACTCCGGGCTGCAGGTCGGCCATGGCGTCCTTGTCGGCGACGGACACGAGGGTGATGGCCGAGCCGACGATGGTCTCCTCGGTCACCGCCGCCCGCGCGGGGCTCGGCGCCAGCACGGCGGAGCCCGCGGCGACGGCCACGAGGGCGAGGGCGGCGTGGCGCAGTCGCGCGGCCGTGTGAGTCCCGGCGCGGCGGCGGTTGACCGGTAGCCCGCGCTCCTCGCGAGGCCAGAACGCCCACGTCACTATCGCCGCGGCCCCGATGGTGATGCCGCCGAGGGCGAGCGGGTTCGAGACGGCCGAGACGGCGTAGGCGAGTCCGGGCACGGAGAACAGCACGCGCCGTGCGGTCGACACGACATAGGGTGCCGGGTCCTCCACCGCGTTGGCGTCGCCGCGCATCGTGATCGAGACGGCCCCGCCCCCGAGGGGCGTGACCGAGGTCACGCGGTGGGTGATGGGCAGGGCATCCTGCCGGTCGACCGTGATGATGTCGCCCACGCGGATCTCGTCGCCGCCGACCTCGCCCACGACGGCGAGCGATCCCGTGGGGATCGTGGGGCTCATCGACCCCGTCTTGAACATGATGAGCGTGATGTGGAAGACGACGGCGAGCACGACCAGCAGGATGCACACCACCCCGCCGATCGCGGCGATCGTCAGCAGCACGCTGCCGACCGCGGCCCCCGGCCTCCTCATCGCGCCCGTCGTCATGGTGCTCCCTACGGCACCGAGGTCGCGGTGACGGTCCACGTGACGGTGGCCGACTTGCCCTGGAGGGCGGTGTCGGCGCCCGACGGCAGGTACACGTCGAAGCAGTAGCCGGACGCGGCACCCGGCAGCGTCGCCGTCGCGGCGGCGAGGGCGACTCCCGTGGATCCGGCCGTGGCGAGGCTCGCGTAGCTGCTCGTGCCGCCCACTATCCACGTGGGCGAGCCCGTGAAGCTCGACGCGGAGCAGGCGGCGCCCGTGATCGCCACGGCGCGGTACTGCAGCGCCGCGCCGAGGAACGGGGTCGTGTCGGTCACGCCGTTGGTCACGGCCGGGGCCGCGAAGGTGAGCGTGCCCGCTACCGAGTTCGCCTTCGTCCGGATGAGCACGTAGCCGTAGCGGTGCGTGTCGGGCGACATGCCCGAGCCCGAGAACGAGATCGTCGCGCCCGGTGCGGACGTGTTGTCGGCCCACGCCGAGTTGTCGATGCTCGACTGCGTGTCGAAGCGGCTCGCGGAGAACGAGCCCGTCGCGAACTCCTGATCGGTCCAGGACGCGAGGGTCATCGTCGCACCGACGCCGAGGACGAGTGCTCCGGCGAGCAGGGCCCGCACCTTCGTGAAGACGCGGGACGTGCTCGCCGCCACATGGCGGCCCATGGTCCTAGGAGTTCGAGGTCGCGCTGAACTGCCACGTCGCCGTCGCCGTCGAGCCCTGCGGGAGGGTCGCGTCGGAGGTGACCTGGATGCACAGGAACACGTCGGCACCCGGCGTCGTCGTGCCGTTGCCGGCCGCGAGCGTGTACTGGGTGGTGCCCGTCGTCGCGGCGCCGAGCGCGGTGCCGGCGGGGACGCGCATCGTGCCCGTCGCCGCAGGCGTGCACGCGGCGACCGAGGCCACCTCGATGACGCCGTAGGTGAGGTGGGTGGACGCGGTGCCGCTCGCCGTCGACGACACGACGCTGCCCGTGCCCGCGACCGTCGTCGTGGCGTCGAGGTGCAGCACGTAGGCGGCCGCGACCACCGAGCTCTTGCTGAGGTTGCCGAACCCCGTCGAGAACGAGAGGGCCGCGGGAACACCCGGGTCTGACGTCGCGTGGTCGGCGAACGTGAGGCCGTCGGCGCTGCCGACGACGTTGAAGCTGCCGGCCGTGAAGCTGCCGGTGGCGAACTCCTGGTCGGTCCACGCGGCGAGCGTCATCGCTGCCCCGAGGCCGAGCACGAGACCGCCGGCGAGAAGCGCCTTGACGCGAGTGCTGGTGGTTGTGGTCCCTGCGATGGCAGGAGAGATTGACTGCATTGGAAGAGCCCCCATAATCGGGACCCGGCCCCCCCAGGTCGAATTCTGCCCGTCATCTCCTGATCGATCGACGAACGGCATCAGGCTACGCCGGGGCGCGAGCGGGGTACAAGACTTTGCCCCGTTCTGGGGACAATCGGGGTACACCCCCGTCCGGGGCGCGCGGTCGGTGCTGGCGACTACTCTGGAGACGTGGTCGCTGCCCTGTATCGCCGTTATCGACCGGAGACGTTCGCCGAGCTCATCGGCCAGACGCAGGTGACCGACCCCCTGCGCACGGCGCTGCGCACCGACCGGGTCAACCACGCCTACCTCTTCAGCGGCCCGCGCGGGTGCGGCAAGACCACGTCGGCCCGCATCCTCGCCCGCTGCCTCAACTGCGTCGAGGGCCCCACGGACACGCCGTGCGGCGTGTGCCCCTCGTGCGTCGAGCTCTCCCGCGACGGCGGCGGCTCGCTCGACGTCGTCGAGATCGACGCGGCCTCCCACAACGGCGTCGACGATGCGCGCGACCTGCGTGAGCGGGCCGTGTACGCCCCCGCGCGCGACAGGTTCAAGATCTTCATCCTCGACGAGGCGCACATGGTCACGCCGCAGGGCTTCAACGCGCTGCTCAAGATCGTGGAGGAGCCGCCGGAGCACGTGAAGTTCATCTTCGCGACGACCGAGCCCGAGAAGGTCATCGGCACCATCCGCTCGCGCACGCATCACTACCCGTTCCGGCTCGTGCCGCCCGCCCAGATGCTCGACTACGTGCAGCAGCTGTGCGTCTCCGAGGGCGTCGAGGTCGAGCCCGGCGTGCTGCCGCTCGTCGTGCGCGCGGGCGGCGGGTCGGTGCGTGACACCCTGTCGCTGCTCGACCAGCTCATCGCCGGCTCCGAGACGCCGCTCATCGACTACGAGAAGGCCGTCGCGCTGCTCGGCTACACGCACGGCGCGCTGCTCGACGAGGTCGTCGACGCGCTCGGCGCGAGGGATGCGGCCGCCGCCTTCGGCTCCGTCGACCGCGTCATCCAGACCGGGCAGGATCCGCGGCGCTTCGTGGAGGACCTGCTGGAGAGGCTGCGCGACCTCATCATCGTCGCCGCGACCTCGGGCAACGCGGCATCCGTGCTGCGCGGTGTCCCGCAGGACCAGCTCGACCGCATGGCCAAGCAGGCCCAGACGTTCGGCACGGCCGAGCTCTCCCGTTCCGCCGACGTCGTCAACGCGGCCCTCACGGAGATGACCGGGGCCACGTCGCCCCGGCTGCACCTCGAGCTCATGGTCGCGCGCATCCTCGTGCCGTCGAGCGACGACACCGAGCGCGGAGCCCTCGCCCGCGTGGAGCGGCTCGAGCGCCGCGTGGGTGTCGACGGGCCTCCGGCGGCCCCCGCTGCCGCTGCCGCGCCGAAGCGGGTCGAGCCCGTCGCGACCGCCGCTGCGCCTGCCGCATCCGTGGCCGCCGCCGCGCCTGCCGCACCCGTTCCCGCCGCCGCGCCTGCCGCACCCGTTCCCGCCGCCGCGCCCGAGCCGCCCGTCGCCGAGGAGAAGCCGGCCCCGCGCGAGCGTCCGGTCGGGCCCGTCACGCTGCAGCAGGTGAAGGATGCGTGGCCCGAGATCCTCGAGTCCGTCAAGTCCGCGAAGCTCAACGCGTGGCTCGTGGTCTACACCGCGCAGCCGCTCGAGCTGCGCGACGGCAAGGTGCTCGTGCTGTCGTTCCCGAGCCAGCGCGACGTGGAGGAGTTGAAGAAGCCCGCCTCGCCCGGCCAGGGCGTGGGCGATCTGCTCAAGAAGGCGTTCGTCGACATCCTCGGCCTCGAGCCCGCGCTTATCGCGCGTGTCGATGCGAGCGCCGCGCCGGCACCCGCGCCCGCCGTCGAGGCGGCGCCGCCTGCGGCCCCGGCGCCCGTGGACGAGCAGGCACCGCCCGAGGACTACCCGCCGACCGAGAGCACCGGATGGGCCGTCGCCGCCATCCCCTACGACGAGCCTGCCGCGTCCGAGGCCCCCGAGCCCAAGGTCGCCCGCGCTGCAGACCCTCCGGCGGCACCGGCACCGGCACCGGCACCGGCACCCGCGACCGCCGCCGATGCTGCCCCTGTCCCTGTCCCTGCCCCTGCCCCTGCCCCTGCTCCGGCTCCCGCGCCGGCCAAGCCGGCGGCCGCCGACCACGACAGCGCCCGCTACGGCGAAGCGGTGGTGCGCGAGCTGCTCGGCGCGAACTTCATCGAGGAGCAGCAGGTCGCCCCGCGCGTCGTGCCCGTTCCCCGGGAGGAGTAGGCCGTGTACGACGGCATCGTCCAGGAGCTCATCGACGAGCTGGGCCGCCTCCCCGGCATCGGGCCCAAGTCGGCGCAGCGCATCGCGTTCCACATCCTGCAGACCGAGAGCTTCGACGTCACGCGGCTCTCCGAGGTGCTGCGCGAGGTGCGCGACAAGGTGCGCTTCTGCTCGATCTGCGGCAACGTGACCGAGTCGGAGACGTGCTCCATCTGCCGTGACCCGCGCCGCTCGCACGCGACGATCTGCGTGGTCGAGGAGGCGAAGGACGTCGTCGCCATCGAGCGCACGCGCGAGTTCAAGGGCCTCTACCACGTGCTCGGCGGAGCCATCAGCCCCATCGACGGCATCGGCCCCGACGACCTCAGGATGAAGCAGCTCGTCGCGCGCCTCGCCGACGGCACCGTCACCGAGGTCATCATCGCGACGGACCCGAACCTGGAGGGTGAGGCGACCGCCACCTACCTCACGCGTCTGCTCAACTACCCCGGCCTGCGCGTCACGCGGTTGGCGTCGGGCCTGCCGGTCGGCGGCGACCTCGAGTACGCCGACGAGGTCACGCTCGGGCGTGCGTTCGAGGGGCGCAGGCTCGTCGAGAATTAGCCGCTAAAGTTGCATCTCGGGCCAATCAGGCCGCCAGCCGTCCGGGAGAACCACGTGAGCCTCATCGTCCAGAAGTTCGGAGGCTCGTCGGTCGCCGACGCCGAGAGCATCAAGCGTGTGGCCAAGCGCATCGTCGAGACCCGCAAGGCGGGCAACGAGGTCGTGGTCGTGGTCTCCGCCATGGGCGACACCACCGACGAGCTGCTCGACCTCGCCGAGCAGGTCGTGCCGCTCCCGTCCGGTCGCGAGCTCGACATGCTCCTGACCGCCGGCGAGCGCATCTCGATGGCGCTGCTCGCCATGGCGATCCGCGGCCTCGGCATCGAGGCCCGCAGCTACACGGGCAGCCAGGCCGGAATGGTCACGGATGCCCAGCACGGCTCGGCCCGCATCGTCGAGGTCTCCCCGAAGCGCGTGCGCGAGGCGCTCGACGACGGCGCCGTCGCGATCGTCGCGGGATTCCAGGGCTTCAACCGCGGCACGGGCGACATCACGACCCTCGGCCGCGGCGGTTCGGACACGACCGCGGTCGCCCTCGCGGCGGCCCTCGGCGCCGACGTGTGCGAGATCTACACCGACGTCGACGGCATCTTCACCGCCGACCCCCGCGTCGTCCCCACGGCCCGCAAGCTCGACCGCATCACGAGCGAGGAGATGCTCGAGCTCGCCGCGACGGGTGCGAAGGTGCTCTACATCCGCGCTGTCGAGTACGCCCGCCGTCACGGCGTGATCATCCATGTGCGGTCGTCGTTCAACAACAACGAGGGCACGCTTGTCGTGAACCCCACCGAAGGAGAAAACGTGGAAGAGCCGATCGTCACCGGTGTCGCCGCCGACCTCAGCGAGGCGAAGATCACCGTCGTCGGCGTGCCGGACATGCCCGGCAAGGCCGCCCAGATCTTCACGCTCATCGCCCGCACGAACGTCAACATCGACATGATCGTGCAGAACGTGTCGTCGGCGTCGACGGGCCTCACCGACATCTCCTTCACCCTGCCCAAGAGCGACGCGCAGAAGGCCATGGCCGCGCTCAACGAGCAGAAGGAGGACATCGGCTTCGAGTCGCTGCAGCACGACGACCAGATCGCGAAGCTCGCGGTCGTGGGAGCGGGCATGCGCACGAACGCCGGGGTCTCCGCGCGGCTCTTCACCGCGCTGTTCGAGGCCGGCATCAACATCGAGATGATCTCGACGAGCGAGATCCGCATCTCGGTGGTCACGCGCGCCGACACCGTCAACGACGCGGTGCGGGTCGTCCACACGGCGTTCGAGCTCGACGGCGAGACCGAGGCCGTCGTGCACGGCGGCACCGGCAGGTAGTCAGCCCACCAGCAGCCTCCGCAGCGCGCCGCTCTTCGACCTGAGCGGCCGAGGCGTGCGGGTGGCGTCCACCGACGCGGGCGGTACCGCCGAGTAGTACGCCGCGTCGTGGACCACCCGCCACCCGTTGTTGTGGAACAGCATGTGGTGGAACCGGCACAGGAGTATCCCGTCGGTCACGCTCGTGCCGCCGCCCTCCGACCAGGGCACGATGTGGTGCACCTCGCACCACGCGGGAGGCCGATCGCACTCGTCGACCGTGCAGCCGCCGTCGCGGGCCGCGAGCACCGTGCGCTGGCGGGGCAGATGGAACCGCTCAGCCCGCCCGACGTCGAGACCACCGCCCTCGGCGCCGAACGTCACCTCGACCGTGCCGCTCGAGCAGATGTGCCGCTCGGCGGTCGCGACAGACACCGACGCCGACTGCCCTTCGAGGAAGGCCGGCCCCTCGCCGCGGACGAGGTCGTCGCGCGTGACGAGCACCCGCACCGCCGGGTTCTGCTTGCCGAAGAGCCTGCCCGAGGGCGCGCGAGTGGCGACCGAGACGATATCGACGAGGGCGTCGACCATGACCTGGTCGATCGTGCGGTCATCGTCGATGGTGGGGGAGCCCGAATCGACGAACCGCGGCCCGCCCCGACGCGGCGATGTGATCGCATCGACCGCGCCCACGACGATCGCCGCCGACTCCGGATCGAGCAGCCCCGAGACACGGGTCATCCCCGTGGGCAGGGGAGCGAGACGCAGGAACCGCTGGGTGCGCAGCTCCTCCTCGTGCTGCGCCACCGACGAGGCATCGAGCTCGTCGCGCACCTCGCGAGCGCGGCGGGCGAGGGCGTCGACGTCGAGCGCCGCCGCTTCGGCCGCGAGTCGGGCGGCCGCCCCGGCAAGCACGTCGGTCGGCAGCGCGCCGCGGAGGCCCGACCGGATCGCATCGACCTGCTGCACGCCGAGCCCCGCGGTGGGCTCCAACCACGGCTCGGTAGCCGTGCCCACGCGCACGAGCCGGCGCGCATCCGCGAGCGACCCGCCCGACAGCACCTGCACGAGCCGCTCGGGCGTGCGCGCGCCGAGCCGCTGGGCAAGCCCGTCGTAGCCGAGCTCTCGCGAGGAGCGGCGCGCGATCTCCGCGGCGACGAGCGCCGATTCCGACTCGAGCGCCCGGATCCGCACCGCGAGCGAGCGCTGCGCCTCGACCAGCTCCCCGTCGGGCATCCGTGTCAGATCCATACATGTATTGTCCCATGATTCGAAGATGTGTTCGATTCGATGGCAGCATTCTGTGGACAAAGTGGCAGGCGCCGATACATACAATTGATGACCATGAGCAGCAGCGGAGTACGCATCGGCGTCGTGGGCGCCACCGGTCAGGTCGGAGCGGTGGTCCGCCGCCTCCTCGAGGAGCGCGACTTCCCGATCGCCGAGATCCGCTTCTTCGCGAGCAGCCGCAGCGCGGGCTCGACCCTGACGTTCAAGGGCGACGAGATCACGGTCGAGAACGCGGAGACCGCCGACCCGTCAGGCCTCGACATCGCCATCTTCTCCGCGGGCGGCGCGACGAGCAAGGCGCTCGCCCCGAAGTTCGCCGACAGAGGCGTGCTCGTGATCGACAACTCGTCGGCCTGGCGCATGGACCCCGACGTGCCGCTCGTCGTGAGCGAGGTGAACCCGCACGCCATCGCCGAGGCGAAGAAGGGCATCATCGCCAACCCCAACTGCACGACCATGGCCGCGATGCCGGTCCTCAAGGTGCTCGACACCGAGGCGGGGCTGCAGCGCCTCATCGTCTCCACCTACCAGGCGGTCTCGGGCGCCGGGCTCGCGGGCGGCGAGGAGCTCATGGGCCAGATCGAGGCGGCAGGGGATGCCCGCGGCCTCGTGCACGACGGTGCGAGCATCCACCAGACCGCCAAGGTCTTCGCGAAGCCCATCGCGTACAACGTGCTCCCGCACGCCGGCAACTTCGTGGACGACGGTCTCGGCGAGACCGACGAGGAGAAGAAGCTGCGCAACGAGAGCCGCAAGATCCTCGAGCTGCCCGACCTCCTCGTGAGCGGCATCTGCGTGCGCGTCCCGGTCTTCACGGGCCACTCGCTCGCGATCAACGCGGAGTTCGCGAACCCGCTGGCCGTCGACCGCGCCAAGGAGCTGCTGAGCACCGCCGAGGGCGTCGTGCTCATGGACGTGCCCACCCCCCTCGAGGCGGCGGGCAAGGACCCGAGCTTCGTGGGCCGCATCCGCCAGGACGAGGGCGTGCCCGACAACCGCGGCCTCGCCCTGTTCATCAGCAACGACAACCTCCGCAAGGGCGCGGCGCTCAACGCCGTGCAGATCGCCGAGCTCGTCGCCGCCCAGCTGGCGCAGGTGGCCTAGATCTCCGGTCGCATCGCCATCGGGGTCGTCCTCGGGGTCTACGTCGTCGCGCTCGCGATCATCGCGCTCTCACCCGTGAGCCCGATCCGCGGCGTCGACCTGAGTCAGGAGCTCGACGCCACGGGCTTCGGCTGGGTCACGTACACGCAGCTCGAGTCGTTCGCGAACGTCCTGCTGTTCGTGCCGTTCGGCCTGCTCATCGCGCTCCTGCTGCCGACGCGGTGGTGGTGGCTCGTGATCGTCGCGCTCGCCGTCGTGGCGGGCGGCATCGAGCTGGGGCAGGCGCTGTTCCTGCCGGGCCGCGTAGCCTCCTTCGACGACGTGCTCGCGAACAGCCTCGGGGGAGTGGTCGGCGTCGCCATCGCGGGCGTGGCCCGGGCAATCCGCCGGGCCGTCCGCCGCGGATAACCCGGCATGAGGTTCTTCGCGCTCGCCGCCGTGCTCGTGCTCGCGGGATGCGCGGCGCCCGCCCCCGGGCCCACGGCCACGAGCAGCCCCGGACAGACGAGGGCCGCGTTCTACGGCGACTCGTACACGCTCGGCACCGGGGCGTCCGACCCGTCCCTGCGCTGGTCGAGCATCATCTGCGCCGAGCGCGGCTGGGCGGAGTTCAACCCGAGCGTCAACGGTCTCGGGTTCGTGAACAACCGGGGCGCCTACGGCGACGGCGACGAGCCCAGCCAGGTCATCGCCGCCGACCCCGACATCCTCTTCATCACGATGGGGCTCAACGACAACTTCAGCTACGCGCGCGCGGCGGAGAAGATCAAGGCACAGATCACCGACGACTTCACGCGGCTGAAGGCGGCGCTCCCGGATGCCCGCATCATCGTCGTCGAGCCGTTCTGGTACACCGACGAGCGGCCGGCGTCGGTCGAGGTCATCATCGGATGGGTCGAGGATGCCGCGGCCGCCATCGGTGCCGACTACATCCCGGGTGCCAGCCACTGGATCGAGGGCCATCCCGAGTGGATGGCGTCCGACGGCCTGCACCCGAACGACGAGGGCTATGCGCACATGGCGGTCGAGATGGATTCCGCGCTGGAGAAGCTCGGCCTCTGACGACGACGCGGGCGGAAACGTTGGGTTGTCATCCCCCGGGCCGCCGCTCAGGCTGGGAGCATGCAGCAACCCGACGCGCAGTTCGAGCGCGCCTACGTCCAGTACCTCCCGGCCGTGAGCGGCTACCTCGTCCGCCGCGTGCCGCACCAGTCGGTCGAGGATCTCGCGGCCGACGTCTTCGCCATAGCGTGGCGCAAGCGCGCCTCGGTCGCGCCGGGGGAGGAGCTGCCGTGGCTGTACCGCATCGCCGCCAACGTCGTGGCGAACCACCGCCGCAGGGAGGCCTCGGGATCGGCCCTCCTCGCGTCGCTGCGCCCGGCCGATCCGTCGCCGTCGGCCGAGGACATCGTCGTCGCGGACGCCTCCCTCGCCGCCGCGTGGCGCCGGCTCCGGCCCGCCGAGCGCGAGGTGCTGGCCCTCGCCCTCGTGGAGGAGCTCGCCCCCGCCGAGCTCGCCGTCGCGCTGGGCGTGAGCGTCAACGCCGCGACGATCCGCGTGCACCGCGCCAAGAAGCGCCTCCACGAGCTTCTTGAAAGAACCGCAGGGCCGGCGACATAACCTAGGTATGAACGACTTCGACGACGACATCTCCGCCCGGCTCAAGCGCGGCCTCCGCCCGGGCGCGGCACCCGAGCTCTCCCCGGACATCGTGACGGGCGCTGCGGCGCATCCCGCCCCCCGGCTCTCGAACCCGGGCCGCACCCTGCGCATCGCGGGAGGCGCCGGTCTCGCCGTAGCCGTGGTCACGGTGGGCGCCCTCGTGGTGGCCCCGACCCTCACCCGTCCGCCGCTCTTCACCGCTGCCGCGGCCTCCGGGGCCGCCGCCGGCACGGCGGACTCGATCTCCAGTCAGATGAAGATCGGCTGGTGGGTGGACTACAACTACTCCGCGGGTGCCGGCCTCTCCACCGACGGCGGCAGCGGGGAGGTCTACCGCCTCGTGCTCGAGGGCGACCCGCAGGAGCGCGCGGCCGCGATCGCCGACGTGTTCGGCGTCGCGGGCACGCCCGCCGCGGCCTCGTACTCCGACCCCGCCTACCCGACGTGGATGGTCGGCCCCGAAGACGGCTCCGCGCCGACCGTGAGCGTCACGTGGTCGGGCACGGGCGACTGGTGGTACTCCGACCCGGCCGCGAGCTCCTTCTACGTGTGCGACCCGAGCGTCACCGCCGAGCAGGCCGTCGACTACGGCTGCACGATGCCCGAGGATGCCCCGGCCAACCTCGCCCCGAGCGAGGCCGAGGCGCGCACGGAGGCGCAGGCGCTGCTCGCCGCGACGGGGTTCACCGTCGACGCCGCCGACATCACCACCTACGCCGACGACTGGAGCACGACGGCGACCGCGAACCTCGCGGTGGGCGGCGCGAAGACCGCCCTCGACTGGAGCGTCACGTGGTCGAACACGGGCGAGATCTCGTGGGCGTACGGCCACACGGTGTCCGTGGAGTCGCAGGGCAGCTTCGGCACGGTCTCCGCCAAGGATGCCGTCGCGCGCCTCGACGACGGCCGCTGGTGGGGCGCCGCCGGGCCCGACTACCAGGGCGGAGCGGTCATGTTCGCTGCCGACGCCAAGGCCGCGGACGCTCCGGCCGAGGAGCCGACCGCCGAGCCGACCGTGGAGCCGACCCCCGAGCCGTCCCTCGAGCCGACGGCCGACCCGACCGACCCCGCCGTAGACCCCATGCCCACCGAGCTCCCCGTCGACCCGGCGCCCGTGCCGACGCCCGAGGTCGTCGACGTGACCGTGGACACCGCGGAGCCGACCCTCCTGCTCATGTGGGACGCCGACGGCGGCGCCTGGCTCGTCCCCGGCTACGCCATGAAGGTCGCCGACGGCTGGTGGAGCTCCGTCGTGAGCCTCGTCGAGGGAGTCATCGCCCTGCCCGAGCCCATCCAGGTCGACCCCGTGGTGCCCGAGGAGGGCCTCGTCGACTGAATCCCCGCGGCCCGGTAAGAACAGCGGTTCTTGCCGGGCCGCGCGGCAGTGGGGCGGATGCGGCCGAGATTAGACTGGAACCCGTGAGTAAACCCGTCGACGTCGCACTCATCGGTGGCGGCATCATGAGCGCCACCCTCGGAGCAATGCTGAAGCAGCTCCAGCCCGATTGGGACATCCAGATCTTCGAGCGGCTGGGCGACCTCGCCCTCGAGAGCTCGAACCCCTGGAACAACGCGGGCACCGGCCACTCCGCGCTGTGCGAGCTCAACTACACGCCCCAGCGCGCAGACGGCACCATCGACATCTCGAGCGCCGTGAAGGTCAACGAGCAGTTCCAGGTCTCGCGCCAGTTCTGGTCGTACCTCGTCGGCGCGGGAGCGCTGCCCGACCCCGCCGCCTTCATCACGGCCACACCGCACATGAGCTTCGTGTGGGGCGAGTCGAACGTCGAGTACCTGCGCAGGCGCTTCGAGGCGCTCAAGGACCACCCGCTCTTCCAGGGCATGGAGTTCTCGACGGATGCCCGCACGATCCGCTCGTGGGCGCCCCTCATGATCCCGGGCCGCCGCAAGAGCGAGCCCATCGCCGCCACGCGCATCGCCGCCGGCACGGATGTCGACTTCGGAGCGCTCTCGCACCTCCTGACCCGCGACCTCGTCGAGGGCGGTGCGGGCCTCAACACCGGCGTCGTCGTCAAGAACCTCACCCGCCAGCGCGACGGCCTCTGGCGCCTGTCGATGCGCCGCGACGTCGGCGGCACGCCGGTCGAGCCGGTGCGCGCGCGCTTCGTCTTCGTGGGCGCGGGCGGTTACGCGCTCGGCCTCCTGCAGAAGTCGGGCATCAAGGAGATCCGCGGCTTCGGCGGCTTCCCCGTGAGCGGTGAGTTCCTGCGCACCGACAACCCCGACATCGTCGCGCGCCACAAGGCGAAGGTCTACGGCAAGGCCGCGGTCGGCTCGCCGCCCATGTCGGTGCCGCACCTCGACCTCCGCGTCGTCGACGGCACGGGCAGCCTCATGTTCGGACCGTACGCCGGTGCGAGCCCCAAGTTCCTCAAGACCGGCTCGGTACTCGACCTGTTCGCCTCGCTGCGCTGGCACAACGTGATCCCCATGGTCGCCGCGGGCCTGCAGAACCTCGGCCTCGTGAAGTACCTCGTGGGGCAGCTGCTCGCGTCGAAGGAGACCAAGTTCGACGAGCTGCGCCGCTTCTACCCCGAGGCCGACCCCAAGGACTGGTACCTCATCACGGCAGGCCAGCGCGTGCAGGTCATGAAGAAGGACAAGAAGAAGATCGGCGTGCTGCAGTTCGGCACCGAGGTCGTCGCCGCGAAGGACGGCTCCATCGCGGGCCTCCTGGGGGCCTCGCCCGGCGCATCCACGGCCGTGCCGATCATGCTGAGCCTCGTCGAGAAGTGCTTCCCCGCGAAGCTCGAGGAGTGGCGCCCGAAGCTCACGGAGATGATCCCGAGCTACGGAACGCAGCTCTCCGACGACCCGGAGCTCGCCGAGAAGACCATCGCCCGCACGGCGCAGGCGCTCAAGATCAACGCCTGACCCTCCCCTTCTTGACGGTATCTCGAACATATGTTCGAATGTGAGGATGAGGTGGAGCGGGCAGGAACTGGCGTCCGATGAGGCGCTGCCCGGCCTCAAGCTGGGCAACCTCGTCCGCTCGGTGACGACGCCGGAGTTCCAGGGAATCCGCTTCCACGAGGTGCTGGCGAAGTCGGCGCTCAACCACGTTCCGGGCGACAGCGCCATGCCCTTCAACTGGACCATCAACCCCTATCGGGGATGTAGCCATGCGTGCACCTTCTGCTTCGCCCGCAACACCCACACCTACCTCGACTTCGACGCGGGCAAGGACTTCGACAGCGAGATCGTCGTCAAGGTCAACGTCGCCGAGGTGCTCGCGCGCGAGCTCGCGAAGCCCTCGTGGCGGCACGAGGCCGTGGCCCTCGGCACCAACACCGATCCGTACCAGCGGGCCGAGGGGCGCTACCGGCTCATGCCCGGCATCATCGCCGCCCTCGCGCACAGCGGCACGCCGTTCAGCATCCTCACCAAGGGCGCCCTGCTGCGCCGCGACCTGCCGCTGCTCGTGGAGGCGAGCGAGCACGTGCCCGTCGACCTCGCCCTGACGATCGCCGTGCACGACGACGCCCTGCAGCAGTCGGTGGAGCCGGGCGCGCCCGCCACGAAGGGCAGGCTCGAGACGGTGCGCGCGATCCGGGAGGCCGGGCTCGAGTGCACGGTCTTCATGATGCCGATCCTGCCGTACCTCACCGACTCGCGGGATCACCTCGAGAAGGCGTTCCAGCAGGTCAAGGATGCGGGCGGCAGCGCCGTCATGTACTCGGCCCTGCACCTGCGTCCCGGTGCCCGGGAGTGGTTCATGGCCTGGCTCGAGCGCGAGCATCCCGAGCTCGTGCCGCGCTACCGGGCGATGTACGGACGCAGCGCCTACGCGCCGAAGGAGTACCGCCAGTGGCTCGCCGCGAAGGTCAAGCCCATGATCCGCCGTTACGGGCTCGAGCGCGGCACGATGAACCCGAGCACGCGCACGCTGCGCACGGCCCGCAGCGGGTCGCTCATCGCCGAGGAGCTGCCTCCGGGAGCGGCGCAGCCCACCCTTTTCTAGGCGCGCGGGGGACGTACCCCGGAAGCGGGGTACAAGGAGGGGTACGCCGGGTGACATAGTTCTTGCATGAGCGAATCTCTTGCGACGGCCTACGTGGCCGACTCGGCGGGGACCGACCGCATCCGGCTCGCGATCCTCGACGACCACGAGGTGCTCCTCGACAGCCTGAGCAGCTGGATCTCGGGCAACGCCCCCGACTTCGACCTCGTGCTGAGCGCGAGCACGTGGCTGCAGCTCGTGCACAGCGACAACTTCCCGACCGACCTCGTCTTCATCGACTTCCAGCTGCGCGAGCCCGTCTCCATCGAGGCGCGCGTGCGCACGTGCCGCGCCGCCGGCGCCAAGGTCATCGTGCTCTCGAGCCTCGACACCCGCGAGTCGCGCGAGCGCGCCCTCGCCGCCGGTGCGGCAGCCTTCCTCTCGAAGTCGCTGCCCATGCGCGAGGTCATGGATGCCGCGCGCGCCATCATGGGCGTCGAGCCCGGCCCGAACTACCAGCGCGACTGGCGCCCGCCGCCCGTCGGGGTGACGTCGCAGGCGCGCCCCAAGCTCAGCGCGGGCGAGGTTCAGGCGTTCACCCTCTACGTCTCGGGCCTCAGCACGCCCGAGGTGGCCGAGCGGATGAACGTGCAGTACGAGACCGCGAAGACCTATCTGCGCCGCGTTCGTGAGAAGTACGCGAAGGCCAACCGCCCCGCGAGCAAGAAGGCCGAGCTCATCCGCCGCGCGGCCGAGGACGGCTACCTCGCCTGATAGTTTTGCTCCATGAGCAAGCTGTACTTCCGCTACGGCGCGATGAACAGCGGCAAGAGCACTGCTCTGCTGCAGGCCGCCTTCAACTACGAGGAGCGCGGTCAGCAGGTGCTCCTCGCGAAGCCCGCCATCGACACCAAGGGCGACGCGACGATCGTCTCGCGCCTGGGCCTCACGCGTCCCGTCGACTTCACGGTCGCGCCCGACGACGACATCCGTGCGAAGTTCGCGGAGATGAGGATGCACGTGCTCGAGAGCACGGGCAAGGCCGTGAGCTGCCTGCTCGTCGACGAGGTGCAGTTCCTCAGCGCCGCACAGGCTGACGACCTCCTGCGCATCGCCATCCTCGACGGCGTTCCCGTGCTCGCCTACGGCATCCGCACCGACTTCCAGACCGTGGCCTTCCCGGGAAGCCGTCGCCTGCTCGAGATCGCCCACTCCCTCGAAGAGCTCAAGACCATCTGCCGCTGCGGCCGCAAGGCGGTGTTCAACGCGCGCAAGATCGGCGACGACTACGTGTTCGACGGCGACCAGGTCGCCATCGACGGCGACGAGGTCACCTACGAGTCGCTGTGCGGCGCGTGCTACCTCGAGGAGAGCGGCGGGGTGCTGCTCACCGAGCAGCGCTAGGCTCCCACAGCTCCAGCCGGTTGCCCTCGGGGTCGGTGACCCACGTGAAGCTGCCCACGCCCTCCATGTGCTGCACGTCCTCCGTGACGACGCCGCGCGCGCCCAGCTCCGCGACGAACGCCGCGAGGTCGTCGACCCGGAAGTTCAGCATGCTGCGGCCCGGGAAGTAGTCGGAGTCCGCGGGGAACGCCGCGAAGACCGTCGGGCCCGCCTGCTGCTCCCACTGGCCGTACTCGGCGAGGCCAAGGCCGAGGATGTCGCGGTACCAGGCCGTGAGGGCGTCGGGGTCTGACGACCTCAAGAAGGTGCCGCCGATGCCGGTGATTCTCGCCATAGTGACAGTGTGCCCCTCAACCAAGAAGGACCGCCAATCTCTGGCGGTCCTTCTTGCTCTGTCGGGGTGGCGGGATTCGAACCCACGACCTCTTCGTCCCGAACGAAGCGCGCTACCAAGCTGCGCCACACCCCGATCCGGCTGCGCCTTCCGGCGCGAGCCTCGTCAAGAATAGCCGAAATCTCCGGCCGTCAGTGTCACGACCACCGCCTCGGGCGCGCACGCGAAGCGCACGGGCGCGTAAACCGAGGTGCCGATGCCCGCGCTGACCTCCAGGAAGGCCGCGCGCCGCGCGTGGTGCCACACGCTCAGCCCCTGCGCCTGCTCACGGGGGATGTCGCAGTTGGTGACGAGCGCGGGCAGCCCGGGGATGCGCACCTGCCCGCCGTGCGTGTGGCCGGCGAAGATGAGCTCGGCGCCGTGGGTGACGAACGAGTCGAGCACGCGGCGGTACGGGGCGTGGGTGACGCCGATGGCGACCGGGTCCGGTCCCGCGGTGTCGTCGGCCCAGCCCACGTTCTCGCGCATCTCCTCGATGGCGCCCGGGAGCACGTCGAGGCGGTCCCAGTTGCGGTGGGCGTCGTTGGTGCCGAAGAACTCGAGGCGCGACCCCTTGATCTCGAGGGCGCGCGAGGTGTTGTTGAGCGACAGCCAGCCGAGGGTGTCCTCGAAGTAGCGCTCGAGGCGGGCGGTGTCGAGGCTCGTGGGCTTCGTGGGGGTGCGCGACGGTCCGCCGAAGTACGTGAACGGGTTCTTCAGCTGCGGCCCGACGTAGTCGTTGGAGCCGTGGACGAAGACCCCGGGAATCCCCGCGAACACCTGCAGGGCCTTCTCGAGCCCCTCGATGCCGTCGACGTGGCCGAGGTTGTCGCCCGTGTTGACGATGAGGTCGGGCTCGAGCAGCGCGAGGGATCGCACCCACTCCTGCTTCCGCTGCTGCCAGGGCGCCATGTGCAGGTCGGAGAGGTGCAGCACGGTGAGCGGGCGCGCGCCCGGCTCGAGCACCGCGACGCTCTCATGGCGCACCGTGAAGCGGTTGCGCTCGACGAACACGCCCCACGCGAGCGCCGCGGCGCCCACGGCCGCCACAGCACCGAGTGCTGTGGCGGCCGAACGCGCTTGGCCAGGGCTCAAGGGCAGGTTTCCTTGCCGACGGCGAGGGTCACGGGCACTCCCGGCAGGTTGTAGGAGCCGGGAGCAGGGTTGGACGACTGCACCTTGCCCAGCCGTCCGTACTTCGGATCCGTGGGCAGCATGGGGGGGTTGCCCGTCGTGGGCGTGATGACGACACACGTCTGCGTGACGTTCATGTCGCCGGCCGCGTTCAGCTGCCCCTGGGCGGCGTTGAAGTCATTCGTCTGCCCATCGAGCACGACGTCGGGGAAGGCGACCTTGTTGCCCTTGCTCGTGAACACCGTGATGGTGGCGCCCCTGCCCGAGTTGCTTCCCGGTTCGGGGTCGGTCGTCGCGACCTTGCCCGCCGGAACCTCGGAGTCGATGGGTCCGCCGTCCTTGTAGGTGAAGCCGAGACCCTCGAGCAGGGCCTTCGCCGACTCCGGCGTCAGGCCGCGCACGTCGGGCACGGCCAGGCCGCCGCCGGTCACGAGGGACGGGTCCGGCGCGGGCCAGTCATTGCCGCCGTACTTGTTGTCGAGGGCCGTGACGAGCGCGAGCGAGATGTAGTGGCGCAGGCGGATACCCGCGACGCCCTCGTACTCCTGGTCGAGGATCGGGACCTTGCCGACGCTGTTGCCGACCCAGACGACCGAGCCGCCCGAGGTCGTGCCGGTGGCTACCCAGGTCTGCTCGCCGACGTCGGTCGTGCCGGTCTTTCCGAAGATCGGGATGCCGTCCTCGGGGTTTCCGTAGACCTGGTTGCCCGTGACCATGACGCCCTTGAGCACGTCGATCGCGGTCGCGGCGATGTTCTGCGGGATCGCCTGCTTGCACTCGGGGGTCTGGCCCACCTTGGACTCGCCGTCGGGGGTGACGATCGAGTCGACGATGATCGGCTTGCACCACTTGCCGAGGGCCGCGACCCCCGCATAGGCCGAGGCCATGCTGAGCGGCGTGACCTCGTTGATGCCGATGATCGACGAGGGCACCGTCTTGAGCGGGTCGCCGTCCGCACGCTCCACGCCGAGGCTCTTGGCCACGTCGCGGATGTCGCACAGGTCGAGCTGCTTGGCCATGGAGAAGAACACGCCGTTGACGGAGTTGACGGTGCCGTCGCGGATCGTCCAGATACCCGACTCGCCCGCGTTGTTCTTGTACGAGAACGTGCCCGTGCCCGAGGGCTCGCCGCATTCCCTGAACTTGGAGAACTGGGCGGCGCTGTCGGGGTCGCCGCTCACGCGCTCCTCGGTGCCCTTGCCCTGCATGAGCCAGTCGAGCAGCGTGAAGAGCTTGTACGTCGAGCCGGGTTGGATGCCGCTCGAGCCGCCGTAGTTGTAGCTCGTGCTGTAGTTGACGGCGGACGTCGTATCGCCGCCGCCGTCGAGCGTGTCGTCGAAGATCTTGTTCTCGGCCATCACGAGCACGCGACCGGTGCCCGGCTGCACCGTGTCGACCACTCCGCCGAGCGCGAAGTTGGTCTCGGTGTTCGGCGCGTACGTCCAGAGCGCCTGCTGGGCGGGAATCTGGATGTCGAGGTCGAGCGTCGTGTAGAGCTTGTAGCCGCCGCGCTTCCAGTTCGCGGCACGTTCCTCGGGGGTCGCGCCGAGGAACGTGAAGTCCTTCACGCTCTTGACGACGTAGTCGCAGAACCAGCGCGCGTACTCGTAGGCGGCCATGCAGCCGTTCGAGGGAGCGCTGGGCTTGATCGTGGTGTCGTCGACCGGGGTGGCGATCGCCTCGTCGTGCTCCGCCTGCGTGATGTCGCCGGCGGCGAGCATGCGGTCGAGGATGAAGTCGCGGCGGATCGTGTTCGCCTCGTAGTTCTCGGGGTCGCCGAGGTTGCGCTGGTTGGGGTACTGCACGATGGCGATGAGGCTCGCCGCCTGGGAGAGCGTCAGGTCCTTCGCGTCGACGCTGTAGTAGCGCTGGGCGGCGGCCTGGATGCCGTATGTGGCGTTGCCGAAGTTCGCGATGTTGAGGTACGCGGTGAGGATCTCCTTCTTCGTGTACTTCTTCTCGAGGCCGATCGCGAGCTTCATCTCCTTGAGCTTGCGGTCGAAGGAGGTGGCCGTCGCCTTCTTGTAGGCCGCGTCGCGCGCCTCCTGGGTGTCGAGCTCGAGGGCCTGCTGCACGAAGATGTTCTTCACGAGCTGCATCGAGAGGGTGGAGGCACCCGAGTCGATGTCGCCGCCGATGACATTGCCGACCGCGGCGCGCACGACCGAGGCCACGTCCACGCCCCCGTGCTCGAAGAAGCGCGCGTCCTCGCCGTCGACGGTGGCGTCGAGTGCGAACTTCGAGATCTGGTCGTACGGCACCTCCTGGCGGTTCTGGTCGTAGACCGTCGCGATGAGGTACTGCCCGTTCTCGTTGCCCGATCCCGTGAACGTCGCGTACAGCTCGTTGCGCTCGGGCTGCTGGCCGATCTCGATGTACTCGGGCAGGCTGTCGAAGATGCCGATGGTGCTGGAGGCCGTGATACCGGTGACGGCGAGGGCGGGGGCCACCATGACCGTCACGAGCAGTCCGGAGAGGGCGCTGAAGCCGACGATCCCGGCGGCCGCGGAGAGCACACCTCGACGCGGGGTTTTTTGGGCAGACATACAATCAGGGTACGGGATGAACCCGAGACCCAAGCTGAACGGATGCCGACAAATGACCCAGTGGGAGTACATCACGACCCCGCTCATGATCCACAACACGACCGCCATCCTCAACAACTGGGGTTCTGACGGCTGGGAGCTCGTCCAGATCGTGACCGGCCCCGAGGGCGGCCTCGTCGCCTACTTCAAGCGTGAGAAGAAGGAGTCCTGATGTCGGCACTCGACGACCGTCTGGCCGAGCTCGGCCTGGCCATCCCGCCGCTCGCCAAGCCCGTGGCCGCGTACATCCCCGCCGTCGTGTCGGGCAACCTCGTCTACACGTCCGGCCAGCTGCCGTTCGTCGACGGGGCGCTCCCCGCGACCGGCAAGGTCGGCGCCGAGGTCGACGCGGCCGACGCGGCCGGCTACGCGCGCACGTGCGTGCTCAACGGCCTCGCGGCGGCCCACACGGCCATCGGGTCGCTCGACCGCATCACGCGCGTCGTGAAGGTCGTGGGCTTCGTCGCCTCCGACCCGTCGTTCACGGGCCAGCCGGCCGTCATCAACGGCGCGTCCGAGCTGCTGGGCCAGCTCTTCGGCGAGGCCGGCGCACACGCGCGCAGCGCCGTGGGCGTCGCGGTGCTCCCGCTCGACTCCCCGGTCGAGGTCGAGTTCGTCTTCGAGTTCGCGTGACGGCTGAGGTCTGGTCAGACGGCAAGGCTGGCGCGAGCGCCGTCCCGCACGACCTCGACCTCGGTGCGTTCGACCCCGCTCTCGCCGGCACCGTCGTGCGCGGGCGCAGGCTCGTGCAGGACACGCGCGAGCTCGAACCGGGGGACATCTTCGTCGCCCTCGGGCGCCCGGGTGTGCCCGCGCTGCCGTGGGTGCAGGACGCGCTCGACCGCGGCGCGGCCGCGGTGCTCGTCGACGCCACGGCCGAGGGGGAGTTCCCCGACCTCGTCCACCGGGTGACGGCGCTCGCCGACGTGCTCGGGGCGCTCTCGGCCGAGTTCACGGGACATCCGTCCGACCACCTCACGATGGTCGGGATCACGGGCACCAACGGCAAGACGTCGACGTCCATCCTGCTCACCCAGGCGTGGCGGGCGCTCGGCGTGCCCTCCGCGACCGTGGGCACGCTCGGCGCGGGCATCACGGGTGAGCCGCGCATCAACATGGGGATGACGACGCCCCAGGTGACGACGCTGCACCAGTACCTCGCCGACTTCGTGAGCCGCGGCGTCGAGCGCGTCGTCATGGAGGTGAGCTCGCACGCCCTCGAGCTCGGCCGCGTCGCGGGCGTGAGCTATGGCACCGTCGCGTTCACCAACTTCACGCGCGACCACCTCGACTTCCACGGCACCATGGAGAACTACGCGGCGCAGAAGGCGAAGATCTTCACGCTGCCGGGCGTGCACACGGCCGTCGTCAACGTCGACGACGCCTTCGGGCTCGAGCACTTCGGGCGGCTGCGCGAGGGCATCCGCCGGGTCGGGGTCAGCTCGCACGGGCATCCCGAGGCCGTCGTGATCGCGCGCGACGTGCGCCTCACGACCGACGGCCTCGAGTTCGACCTCGACATCGAGGGCGAGCGGCACCCCGTGCGCAGCGGCCTCGTCGGCAGGTTCAACATCGACAACCTTCTCGTCGTCGCGGCCGTGCTGTGGACCGAGGGCGTCGCGCCCGCGCGCGTCGCCGAACTGCTCGGCCCGTTGCAGCCCGTCGTCGGCAGGATGACCCGACTCCGGCCCTCCCCGTCGCTCCCGCTCGTCGTGGTCGACGCCGGTCACACGCCCGATGCCATGCGCCAGGCCGTCACGGCCCTGCGCGAGCACGGCCACGACCGCATCGTCACGGTGTTCGGCGCGACGGGAAGCCGCGACCCGGGCAAGCGGCCCGAGATGGCGCGCATCATCGAAGACGGCTCCGACCTCGTGGTCGTGACCGACGACGACGTGCACGACGAGGACGGCGACGCCATCCTCGACGACATCCGCGCGGGCTTCGCGAACCCGTCGGCCGTGGTCGAGATCCGCGACCGCGCGACCGCCATCGCCTACGCGATCGACGCGGCGGGCCCGCGCGACGTCGTGCTGCTGCAGGGCAAGGGGCACGAGCCCTACCAGATCGTGGCGGGCGGGGTCCGCGTGCCGTTCAGCGACATCGACACGGCCGAGCGGCTGCTGCGCGACAGGATGTGACGCGCAGCAGCCCCGGCTAGTTCAGCTTGTCGGTGATGATCTGCATGACCGACGTGTCGGTGAGCGTCGTCGTGTCGCCGAGCTCGCGGCCCTCCGCGACATCCTGCAGCAGGCGGCGCATGATCTTGCCCGAGCGCGTCTTGGGCAGCTCGGCGACGATGAACACCTGCCGCGGTCGCGCGATGGCCCCGATCTGCTGGGCGACGTGCGCGCGCAGGATCGTCGACGCCTCGTCGACCGTCTGGGCGCCCTCCTGGTCGGAGCGCAGGATGACGAACGCCACGACAGCCTGGCCGGTGGCCTCGTCGGCCGCGCCCACGACGGCGGCCTCCGCGACCATGGGGTGCGAGACGAGCGCGGACTCGATCTCCTGGGTGGAGAGCCGGTGGCCCGACACGTTCATGACGTCGTCGACGCGGCCGAGCAGCACGATGTCGCCGTCGGAGTCCACGTGCGCGCCGTCGCCCGCGAAGTACTTCCACGTGTCGCCGGCCGAGAAGCGGCTCCAGTAGGTCTCGCGGAAGCGCTCGGGGTCGCCCCAGATGCCGCGGAGCATCGACGGCCACGGCTCGCTCACCACGAGCAGGCCGCCCTGCGGCGGGTCGACGCGTGTGCCATCCTCGCCCAGGATGTCGATCTTGATGCCGGGCATGGGCACCTGGGCTGAGCCCGGCTTGAGCGTCGTGATACCCGGCAGGGCGGAGATCATGATGCCGCCCGTCTCGGTCTGCCACCACGTGTCGACGATGGGCGCGGTGCCCGCGCCGATGACGTCGCGGTACCAGATCCACGCCTCGGGGTTGATGGGCTCGCCCACCGAGCCGAGCACGCGGATCGACGACAGGTCGAACCCGTCGGGGATCTCGCGGCCGAGCTTCATGAACGAGCGGATCGCGGTCGGCGCCGTGTAGAAGATCGAGACCTTGTACTTCTCGATGAGCTCCCACCACCGGCCGGGGTGCGGGGTGTCGGGCGTGCCCTCGTACATGACCTGGGTCGCGCCGTTGGCGAGCGGGCCGTAGACCACGTAGCTGTGGCCCGTGATCCAGCCGACGTCGGCCGTGCACCAGTAGACGTCGCGCTCGGGGTGCAGGTCGAACACGTTCTTGTGGGTGAACGCCACCTGGGTGAGGTAGCCGCCCGAGGTGTGCAGGATGCCCTTGGGCTTCCCGGTCGTGCCCGAGGTGTAGAGGATGAACAGCGGGTTCTCGGCCTCGAAGCCCTCGGCCACGTGCTCGGCCGCGACCTTGGCCATCTCGTCGTGCCACCACAGGTCGCGGCCCTCCGACCACTCGACCTCGTTCTCGCCGCGGCGCACCACGAGCACATGCTCGACGGTCGAGCCCTCGGCGGCCAGCGCGCCGTCGACCGCCGCCTTGAGCGGGAAGACCTTGCCCTTGCGCCAGCCGCCGTCCGCCGTGATGACGAGCTTCGCGCTCGCGTCGTCGATGCGGCTGCGCAGGCTCTCGGAGCTGAAGCCGCCGAAGACCACCGAGTGCACGGCGCCCAGACGGGCGACGGCGAGCATCGCCACGACGGCCTCGGGGATGACCGGCATGTAGATCGCGACGCGATCGCCCTTGCCGATGCCGAGCCCCGCGAGCACGTTCGCCGCGCGCTTGACCTCGGCCGTGAGCTCGGCATAGGTCAGGGAGCGGGTGTCTCCCGGCTCGCCCTCCCAGTGGATGGCCACGCGGTCGCCGTTGCCCGACTCGACGTGACGGTCGAGGCAGTTGTAGGCGACGTTGAGCTCCCCGTCGCCGAACCAGCGGGCGACCGGTGCGCCCGACCAGTCGAGCGTCTCGGTGAAGGGCTTGTGCCAGTGCAGCAGGTCGCGGGCCTGGTCGGCCCAGAAGCCCACGCGGTCGGCCTTGGCCTCGTCGTAGATCTCGGGCTTCGCAATCGCCCCTGCCGAGAACTCGGCTGTCGGCGGAAAACGGCGACTTTCGTGAAGCAGGCTGTCAATCGAATTGGTGGACATCAGATCCTCGTCGATCTCGCGGACTGCCAGGAACCGCGAACTGTATGTACAGGTGAACCTCTCGATCCTAGAACCTCCCATTGACCCGGAGGCGCCGTGCGCTACACTGATGCTCGTCAAATGCAAATTTGGCTGGCCGTGCTTGCGATTCCCCCCAATCCCGCACGGCTGTGGCGGCGCCTGTTCCCCCCAATAGGCGCCGCCCCTCTTTTTTTAAGGGCAGGTCGACGTGGCCGCGCCCCAGCCGGCTAGGGCGCCACGGGGACCGTGGGGGCGGACATCCTCGTGGTGGAGGTCCAGCCGGCCTTCGTCCCCACGACACGGACCGTGATCGTCGCCCCGACCTGGGCCGCGGTGGGTACGAACGTCGCAGACTCGGCGCCGGGGATGGGCGAGCCGTCCGCGTACCACTGGTACACGAGGACAGCCGCCGGGGCCCAGGTGCCCGGGGCGGCGGTCAGGGTCGCGCCCTTCTTGGCGGGGCCGCCGATCGTCGGGGTGGGGCTCGTCGCGAATGTGCCGCGCACGACGGGGCCGGTGCCGGCCGACGACTCCCTGGCCACGACGGGATATCCCACGGTCGTCGTCGTGACGCGGACGGTTATCGACTCTCCGAGCTGGGCGGCCGTCGGGGCGAACGTGCTTCCCGTCGCGCCCGAGATCGGCACGTTGTCGGAGAACCAGCGGTAGGCGAAGGTCGTGCCGGCGTCCCAGCCCGCCGTGCTCGCGGCAAGCGTCGAGCCGATCGCGGGGGTGCCCGTGACCGACGGTTCGGGCGTCGCCGAGTAGGTTCCCGCGGCGACGACACCCGTCGCGGCGGACGTGCGGCTCGTCGTCGAGTATCCGGTGGACGTGCCCGTCACGGTGACGGTGATCGTCGCACCCAGCTGGGCGCCCCCGGGCGTGAACGTCGACGAACGCGCCGTGGTGATCGCCACGCCGTTCGCGTACCACTGGTAGCTGAAGGCGGGAGCGGGAGCCCAGGTGCCGGGCATCGCGGTGAGTGTGGTCCCGACCCGGGGTGCGCCGTCGATCGTGGGGACGCCGACTGCCGCGAACGCTGCCGCGGCGACGGCGGCGGTCGCGCCGGAGGTGCGCGTGGTGGACGCGTAGGCGGGGTTGGACCCCACGACGCGCACGGAGATGGGCTTGCCGAACTCGGCCGGTCCGGGCGTGAACGACGGGTCGACCGCGCCGGAGACCGCCGTGCCCCCGGCCAGCCACTGGTACGTCCAGGTCGTGCCGCCCGCCCAGGTGCCGACCGACGCGACGAGGGGGGAGCCGACCTTCGCAGAGCCCGCGATCGTGGGGTTCGGGGCGAGCGACGGCGCGCCGGGGCCCACCGCGGCGGTCGCGGCCGACGTCGTGGTGACGGGCACGCGTGTGCTCCGGACCGCCGTGACCTCCACCTGCAGCGTGTGCCCGAGGTCCGCGCTGGTGGGGATGTACGTCGCGGCCACCGCGCCCGTGATCCGTGCGCCGTCCCGCAGCCACGAGAACGTGTACGACGTCGCAGCAGGGGTGTAGGCCCCGGCAGCGGCGGAGAGCATCCCGCCGACCATGGGCGTGCCCGTGATCGTGGGGGCCTGCGTCACGGCGAGGGGGGCGGGCGCGATCGTGCCCCCCGTGAAGGCCTGGGTGCACGTGCCGGAGGTGCAGTCGCGCTCGCCCGCGGGCCAGCCCCAGCTGCTGAACACGGAGTTCGCGCCCCAGTAGACCTCGCGGATGGGGCCGGGATAGAGGATGTGGGTGCCGCCGTTGTTCGATGAGTAGATCGAGCCGTTGGCGTAGTGCTGCAGCCACCCGCCGCCGTTGTCGGGGAAGTTCACGATCGCCGACGTCGCCGCACCCAGTGGCCCCGAGGGCCCGCCCGTCGAACCGTAGAGGGCTGTGATCTGCATGGCCGCGCTCGGTCCCACCGGCGCGGTCGGGGAGGTCATGGTCGCCGCCCAGTCGCTCCCCGGGCGTGCGGCGGTCACCTGGGCGGTGAGGGGCTTCCCCGCGTCCGCGGCGACGGGCGCGTACTTCGACGAGGTCGCTCCCGCGATGCGGGCGCCGTCGCGGAACCACGCATAGGTGTAGCTGGTCGCGGCGGGCGAGTACGTCCCCGTGCTCACCGTGACCGCTCCGCCGACGATCGCGGACCCGGAGATGACAGGCGCCTGGGTGACCGCGAGCGGCGCCAGGGAGATGGTGCCCTTCGTGAAGGTCAGGGAGCAGTTGCCCGCGAGGTCGCACGAGAGGTTGCTGGCGGGCCAGCCGTAGGCCCCGAATATCGAGTTGGCGGCCCAATAGGCCGCACGGAATGCGTCAGCCCACAGCACGTGGGTCCCGCCGGCGTACGACGAGTAGATCGAGCCGTTCTCGTAGTGCTGGAGGATGCCGCCCCCCGCGTCGGGGAAGCTCACCACGGCCGAGACCGGGGCGCCGAGCGCGCCCGAAGCCCCACCCAGGTACGCGTAGAGGGCGGTGACCTGGTTGGGAGAGGTGGGCACCGTGATCGCATCGAGGCGGCGCGACTGGCCCTCGAGGACGGTGAACGGCGCGCTGGTCGTGCTGAGCGCGTAGGTCGCCCTGCCCGTGTAGTACGGGCCGTCCTGATAGGTGACGACGGCCCGGTACTCGGCGGGGAGCACCCCGTAGAGGTAGTAGTAGCCGTCGTCCCTCACGGAGCCGTACGCACCCTCCGCGGAGACCCACGGATCGGCGGCGCTCGCGCGCGTCTCGAGGCTCACCGACATGCTGGCGCGTGGGCCGGGGATCCCGTCGACGCAGCCCGAGCACGTGACGAAACCGTCGACCGTGGTGCCGCGGAAGAACTGCATGTCGGCAGTCTTCGAGCCGCCCGCAGGCACTGCCACGGTGATCGTGCGGTCCGCGTACTGGCCCGAGGGCTCCCAGAACCGCACGGAGTAGGTGCCGACCGGGAGGCCGGCCAGGCGGTAGTCGCCGGACGAGTTGGTCGTGGCCGTATAGCTCACGCCGTAGGTGTCGCCGTTGTTCCAGCCGTAGTAGGCGCGGACGGTGACGCTCGTGCCGACGAGCGCCGTGCCCTGGCTGTCTGACACGTGGCCCGTGAGGGTCGCACCGGGCGCGAGGACCGCGTCGGCCGTGGGGCTGGTGCTGCTCGTGACTCGGACGTTGCGGGCGAGAAGGTCGCCGTAGGCGTCGTTCCACCACTCGTCGGCGTATCCGTCGCCGTTGAAGTCGAACCTCAGGTAGTAGTAGCCGTCGGCGAGTCCCGTGATCGCGTACGCGCCTGTGGAATCGGTGGTGGTCGACCCGAGCGGAGTGGCCGTAGGGGTGCTCGAGTAGAACACCGTCACGCCCGCGCCCGCCGGTGTCGAGGTAGAACCGAGGTAGACCCTGCCGGAGATGCCGCTCGTCGGGGCCATGGTGACGTCGCGTCCCGTGTGCACGGTCTGCGCGTTGTTGACCACGACGCTGAGCGGCGTCGGCGGCTGGAAGGTGCTGCCGGACACCAGGGCGAAGGTGAGCGTGTAGGTGCCGTTGTAGAGGGACGAGAACGAGTAGTTGCCGCTCGAGTCGGTGAGCGTCGTGGTCGGCGGCCCCGAGATGCACCCGTCCTCACGGCAGACCTGCCACGAGACCCGCACCTGACCGCTCGCGGCGGCCTGTGCCGTCGAGCCGAGGTAGACGCGGCCGGAGATCGACCCGAGTGACGGCACGGTCTGGTTCAGGCCCGTCTGCGCGCTCGTGCCGACGGGGATGACGGTGGCGAGGTTCGTCATGTCGTGATCGAGGTAGTACTGCGACTGCCAGCCCGTCTGCAGCGCTCCGAACCTCAGGCGCACCCACGAGTTGGTCGGCACGGCGAGCGTGTAGGCGCCGTTCGCATCCGCATCGGTGCTGACCGCTCCGCTGTTCCAGCTCCAGCCGTCGAGCGAGACGTCGGCAGTGACGCGCCCGACGACTCCTGCCGGGTGCGAACCCGCGCTGCCGAAGCTGACGACCCCGGACAGGGTCGTCGTGTCGGCGGCGGCGGCCGGCTGCGTGAGCCCCACGACCATGAGCAGGGCGGCCAGGGCGGCGAGCATCGGGCGGACGCGGGGGAGTGCGGTGGAGGGCATGTCGTCGGACTCTCGTGTGTGCAGTGACGTGGAATCCCGCGTCGGGGCGAAGCTACCAGTACCGACAAGACCTCACAATCGGGGACAGACTCGTCCCCGTCCACCGGCGCACGGGGATTGTCCACCTCCCACACGTCCGACGAAGGACGTCGCGTGCGCCCGTCTAGATTCGCGGGATGGATGCTCCCCCGTTCGTCGCGCGCAGGCCCGGGTCCGTGGTGGGGCGGGCCGTGCATCCCGAGTTCGGCGAGCTCGCCCGCTACCTCGCCGATCCCGCCGTGACGGACGTGTTCGTCAACGGGGCGCACGAGGTGTGGGTCGAGAGCGGGGAGGGTCCCGTGCGCCATGCCGCCCCCGGCCTCGACGAGGCCGCGGTCCGCGAGCTCGCCGTGCGGCTCGTGGGCCTCGGCGGGCGGCACGTCGACGAGGCGAGCCCGTGCGTCGACGCGCGCCTCCACGACGGCATCCGCGTGCACGCCGTGCTGCCGCCCGTGTCGCCGCGCGGCACCCTCCTCTCCATCCGGGTGCCGCACGCCACCGTGCTCACGGTCGTCGACCTCGCCGCGGCGGGCTTCTTCGACGAGGTGCCCGCGCCCGCGGTCTCCGACCTGGTCGCGCGCCGCGCGAACCTCCTCATCACCGGGGGAGCGGGCAGCGGCAAGACGACCCTCCTCTCCGCCCTGCTCGGCGAGGCCGACCCGTCCGAGCGCATAGTCGCGATCGAGGATGTCGCGGAGCTCCGTGTGCGCCACCCGCACTTCGTCTCCCTCGAGGCCCGCCAGCCCAACCTCGAGGGCGCGGGCGGCATCGGCCTCGCGCGGCTCGTGCGCGAGGCCCTGCGCATGCGCCCCGACCGGCTCGTGCTGGGGGAGTGCCGCGGCGAGGAGGTGCGCGACCTGCTCGCCGCGCTCAACACGGGCCACGACGGCGGCGCGGGAACGCTGCACGCCAACTCCCTCGACGACGTGCCCGCACGGCTCGAGGCGCTCGGCGCCCTCGCGGGTCTCGGGCCCGCCGCGGTCGCGCGGCAGGCCGTGAGCGCGATCGGCGCCGTGCTGCACCTCGAACGGCGGAACGGGAGGCGACGCCTCGCCCGGCTCGGCAGCCTCGGCCTCGACTCCCGCGACCGCCTCACGATCCGGGTGGCGGCGTGAGCACGGGCCTCGGCGATGTCGCCGCCGTCGCGCACCGGCTCGCCGTGCTCCTCGCCGCGGGAGTCGCCCCCGCCTCCGCCTGGCAGCACGTCGCCGCGTCGACCGGCTCGCCCGTCGCGGTGCGGGTGGCCGCGGGCGAGAGCCTCGGCGCCGCGGCGGCGGGGATCCCGGGCCTCACGGGGCAGGGCTGGCGGGGGCTCGCGGCCGCGGTGTCCGTCGCGACGGAGTCGGGCTCCCCGCTCGCGCCCGCGCTGCGGGAGTACGCGCGCTCCCTGCGCGAGCTCGGGGAGGGGGAGCGCGATGCGCGGGTCGCGCTCGCCGGGCCGGCAGCCACCGCGCGCATCGTGCTCGTGCTTCCGGGTGTCGGCATCCTCTTCGGGCTGGCCCTCGGGTTCAACACGCTCGCGACCCTGTTCACGACCCCACTGGGGTGGGTGTGCCTGGGCGCGGGCGGCGCCCTGCTGGTCACGGCCGCCCGCTGGAACCGGCGGCTCGTGGCGGCGGCCGCGCCGTCGAGCGCCACCCCGGGGCTCGCGTGCGAGCTCATGGCCATCGGCATGGCGGGGGGCGCGTCGCTCGACCGCGCGCGGCGCATCGTCGCCGACGCGCTCGCCGCGGGGGGACTCGACGCCGAGGACGTGGACGGCGTGCTCGACCTGTCCCGGCGCGCCGGGGTGCCGGCGGGGGAGCTGCTGCGCGCGGAGGCCCGCGAGCGGCGGGCGGAGGCCCGCGCGACGGCTCAGGAGCGCGCCGCGGCGCTCGGGGTGCGGCTCATGCTGCCGCTCGGCCTGTGCGTGCTGCCCGCGTTCCTCGCGCTCGGGGTCGTGCCGCTGCTCGCGACGGTGGTCACCTCGACCGTGGTCTCCGTCCAGTAGTCTGATCGGCTGCCCTCGCAGCGGAAGGGCACGATCATGGGATTCATCGACGTCAACGGCGTCAGCTACTCGCTCGCCGACGGCAGGCTGCTGCTCGACGAGGTCTCGTTCCGCGTCGGCGAGGGCGTCACCGCCGCGCTCATCGGCGCCAACGGCGCGGGCAAGTCGACGTTGCTGCGCATCATCCGCGGTGAGGCGAAGGCCGACTCGGGGGCGATCAGCATCGAGGGCGGCCTCGGCGTCATGGACCAGTTCGTCGGCCACGTGCGCGACGACTCGACGGTGCGCGACCTGCTCATCTCCGTGGCGCCCGCCGACGTGCGGGCGGCGGCGCTCGCGCTCGACGCCGCCGAGCTCGCGATCATCGAGCACGACACGACCCCGAACCAGATGGCCTACGCGACGGCGATCGCCGACTACGCGGACGCGGGCGGCTACGAGCAGGAGACCCTGTGGGACACGTGCACGGTGCAGGCTCTCGGCATCCCGTTCGAGCGCGCGAAGTACCGTGAGATCAGCACGCTCTCGGGCGGCGAGCAGAAGCGGCTCGTGCTCGAGGCGCTGCTGCGCGGACCCGACCAGGTGCTCCTGCTCGACGAGCCCGACAACTACCTCGACGTGCCCGGCAAGCGCTGGCTCGAGGATGCCCTGCGCGCGACCCCGAAGACGGTGCTGCTCGTGAGCCACGACCGCGAGCTGCTCGCGCGGGCGGCCGACCGCATCATCACCGTCGAGGTTGGTGCCGCGGGCAACACCACGTGGACGCACGGCGGCGGTTTCGCGAGCTACCACGAGGCCCGCGACGACCGGCTCGCGCGGCTCGACGAGCTCAGGCGGCGGTGGGACGAGCAGCACGCCAAGCTCAAGACCCTCGTCGCGAACCTCAAGGTGCGCGCGACGGCGATGGACAGCTTCGCGTCGCGCTACCAGGCCGCGCTCACGCGCCTGAAGAAGTTCGAGGAGATCGGGCCGCCCCAGGAGCGGCCCCTCGACCAGGACCTCTCGATGCGCCTCACGGGCGCGCGCACGGGCAACCGCGCCGTCGTGTGCGAGGCGCTCGAGCTCACGGGCCTCATGGCCCCGTTCGACCTCGAGGTGTGGTTCGGCGAGCGCGTGGCCGTGCTCGGCTCGAACGGATCGGGCAAGTCGCACTTCCTGCGGCTGCTCGCGGGCGGCGGCACCGTCCCCGAGAAGGAGCACCTCACGAGCGTCGGCCGCACCCTCTCCGCCGTCGAGCACGGCGGTCGTGCGAAGCTCGGCGCGCGGGTCGTGCCCGGATGGTTCGCGCAGGCGCACGAGCATCCCGAGCTCATCGGCCGCACGCTGCTCGACATCCTGCACCGCGGCGACGACAACCGCGCCGGGCTCGCGCGCGAGGCGGCGAGCCGGGCCCTCGACCGCTACGGGCTCGTCGAGGGCGCGGAGCAGGTGTTCGAGTCGCTCAGCGGGGGACAGCAGGCGCGGCTGCAGATCCTGCTGCTCGAGCTCAGCGGCGTGACCCTGCTGCTGCTCGACGAGCCGACGGACAACCTCGACCTCGTGTCGGCGGAGGCCCTCGAGGTCGCGCTCGCGCGCTTCGAGGGCACCGTGCTCGCGGTCACGCACGACCGCTGGTTCGCGCGCTCGTTCGACAGGTTCCTCGTCTTCGGGGCCGACGGCCGCGTGTACGAGTCGCCCGAGCCGGTCTGGGACGAGACGCGGGTCGTGAGGGCACGATAGGTAGGCTCTACGTGTGAGTGACATCGAGATCGGCCGCGCCAAGCGAGCCCGCCGCGTGTACGCGTTCGACGACATCGCGATCGTGCCGTCCCGGCGCACGCGCGACCCGAAGGACGTGTCGGTGAGCTGGACCATCGACGCCTACACGTTCGACATCCCGGTGCTCGCCGCGCCCATGGACTCGGTGGTGAGCCCGACGACGGCCATCGCCATCGGCAGGCTCGGCGGCCTCGGCGTGCTCGACCTCGAGGGCGTGTGGACCCGCTACGAGAACCCCGAGCCGCTCCTCGAGGAGATCCGCTCCCTTCCCGCGAGCTCCGCGACGAGGCGCATGCAGGAGATCTACTCGGAGCCCGTCAAGCCCGAGCTCGTGGCGTCGCGCCTCGCGGAGATCCGTGCGGCGGGCGTCCCCGTCGCGGGCGCCCTGAGCCCGCAGCGCACGCAGGAGCTCTACAAGACGGTCGTCGACGCGGGCGTCGACCTCTTCGTCATCCGCGGCACGACGGTGAGCGCCGAGCACGTCTCGAAGACCGTCGAGCCCCTCAACCTCAAGAAGTTCATCTACGAGCTCGACGTGCCCGTCATCGTGGGCGGCGCGGCCACCTACACCGCGGCGCTCCACCTCATGCGCACGGGCGCGGCGGGCGTGCTCGTCGGGTTCGGCGGCGGCGCAGCGTCGACGACGCGCGCGAGCCTGGGCATCCACGCGCCCATGGCGACCGCGGTCGCGGATGTCGCGGGCGCGCGCCGCGACTACATGGACGAGTCGGGCGGCCGCTACGTGCACGTCATCGCCGACGGCGGCCTCGGGACGAGCGGCGACATCGTCAAGGCGATCTCGGTCGGCGCCGACGCCGTCATGCTGGGCAGCACGCTCGCGCGCGCCACCGACGCCCCCGGCGGGGGCTGGCACTGGGGTGCTGAGGCCCACCACTCCGAGCTGCCGCGCGGCAACCGCGTCGAGGTCGGCTCGCTCGCGCCGCTCAAGGAGATCCTCTACGGGCCCTCCACGGTCGCCGACGGCCGTGTCAACCTCATCGGCGCGCTGCGCCGGTCGATGGCGACCACGGGATACTCCGACCTCAAGGAGTTCCAGCGCGTCGAGGTCGTCGTCGCGCCGTACAACGCCGGGTAGCACGATGGCGCAGCGCTCGGTCAGCCGGTCCTCGAAGCTGGGACCCGACGAGCGCGCCGCCGCGATCGACGTGCTGCGCACCAAGGAGCTCGACATCCTCGTGGTGGGCGGCGGCATCGTCGGCACGGGCGCGGCGCTCGACGCCGTGACGCGCGGCCTGCGGGTCGGCATGGTCGAGGCCAGGGACTGGGCGAGCGGCACGAGCAGCCGCTCGTCGAAGCTCGTGCACGGCGGCATCCGCTACCTCGAGCAGCTGGACTTCCGTCTCGTGCGCGAGGCCCTCGTCGAGCGCGGCCTGCTGCTGCAGCGCCTCGCCCCGCACCTCGTGCGGCCCGTGCGGTTCCTCTACCCGCTCACCCGCCCCATCCTCGAGCGCCTCTACATCGGGGCGGGCATGCTCCTGTACGACGTCTTCAGCTACACGGGCGGACGGCCGCCGGGCGTGCCGCACCACCGGCACCTGACGCGGCGGCAGATGCAGCGCGCGTTCCCGAGCCTCGACCCGTCGGCGTTCGTGGGCGGCCTCACCTACTACGACGCGCAGGTCGACGACGCCCGCTACGTCGCGACCCTCGCGCGCACCGCGAGCTTCTACGGCGCGCACGTCGCGAGCCGCGTGCGCGTCGAGGGCTTCCTCAAGGTCGGGCAGCGCGTCGTGGGCGTCACGGCGCACGACCGCGAGACGGGCGAGCGGTTCGAGATCCGCGCGCGGCAGGTCGTCAACGCGACGGGCGTGTGGACCGACGACACCCAGGCCATGGTGGGCGAGCGCGGGCAGTTCAAGGTGCGCGCGTCGAAGGGCGTGCACCTCGTCGTGCCGCGCGACCGCATCCACTCGACCCTCGGGCTGCTGCTGCGCACGGAGAAGAGCGTGCTCTTCGTCATCCCGTGGGGCCGGCACTGGCTCATCGGCACCACCGACACCGACTGGAACCTCGACAAGGCCCACCCCGCCGCGACCGCCGCCGATATCGACTACCTCCTCGACCACGTCAACCGCGTGCTCGCCGTGCCGCTCACGCGCGACGACGTCGAGGGCGTCTACGCGGGCCTGCGGCCGCTGCTCGCGGGGGAGTCGGAGCAGACGTCGAAGCTCAGCCGCGAGCACGTCGTCGCGCACACCGTCCCGGGCCTCGTGGTCGTGGCGGGCGGCAAGTGGACGACGTACCGGGTCATGGCGAAGGATGCGATCGACGAGGCCGTCGCCGCCCTCGACGGGTCGATCCCCGCATCCATCACCGACGACATCTCGCTGCTCGGCGCGGAGGGCTACCGCGCCGCATGGAACAAGCGCGGCAAGATCGCCCGCGCCTTCGGCGTGCACCGGGTGCGCATCGAGCACCTGCTGGGCCGCTACGGGGTGCTCACCGACGAGCTGCTCGACCTCATCCGCGACCGCCCGGAGCTCGGGGAGCCGCTGCCCGGCGCGGACGACTACCTGGCGGCCGAGGTCGTGTACGCGGCCACGCACGAGGGGGCGCTGCACCTCGAGGACGTGCTCGCGCGCCGCACGCGCATCTCGATCGAGGCGTGGGACCGCGGCGTCTCGGCCGCCCCCGTCGCCGCCGGCCTCATGGCCGCCGAGCTCGGGTGGGACGCCGAGCGCACGCGCGTCGAGGTCGAGCGCTACCTCCAGCGCGTGGACGCGGAGCTCAAGAGCCAGCTGCAGCCGGACGACGAGTCGGCGGACCGCATCCGCCTCGAGGCGCCGGACGTCGTGGCCGACTAGACCAGGGTGAGCACCGTCGTCGCGACGAACGACGCCGCGGTGAGCGCGCCGAACACGCTGCCGATCACGATTCCCGCGATCGCGCGCCCGCGGCGCGCCTCGCGCAGGCCGCGCACGCCGTGGCGGATGGCGAGCGCCGAGAGCGCGCCCACGACGAGGAACTTGACGCCGTCGAGCAGGAGCGCGGTCTGGGTGAGCCGCGATGCGTCGACGAGGAAGAAGAGCGCGGCGATCGACGCGGAGGCCAGGAGCGCGTTCGCGACGATCACGAGCGCGCCGAAGTGCAGGCTGCGGGTAGATGCGACACTCGTCGGGTTACCGAGAGTCATGGCCCCCATACTAGGGACCCCCGTTCGGGGTGCACCAGTGCGGCGGGCTCCCAGCTTCCGCTCCGCGCGCCGGGCGTAGTGTGTGCGCCATGCGTAGGCTGCGGGACGAGGGTACGTGGCAGCAGTGGGTCCTCGTCGCGATCGCACTGCTGTGCGCGGCGGGGATGCGCGTCGCGCTGGCTCCCGACGTGAGCCGCGACGTCGCCCACGCCGTGGGCCCGTGGCTCGACACGATCCGCAGCGGAGGGTTCTCCGCGCTCGGCGGCTCGTTCGCGAACTACAACCCGCCGTACCTGTACCTGCTCTACCTGGGCTCGCTCACGCCGCTGAGCGACGTCGCGGTGGTCAAGACGATCGCCGCCGTGTTCGACCTCGCGCTCGCCGCGGGCGTGGCGGCCGTCGCCTACCGTGTGCGCGGGAGCATCGCGATCGCGGCCGTCGCGGGTGCGGGCATCCTGCTGCTGCCCGAGGTCTTCCTGAACTCGGCGATGTGGGGCCAGGCGGACGGCATCTTCACGGCCCTCCTCGTGTGGAGCGCGTGGGGGCTGCTCACCCGGCGGTTCACGCTCGCGTGGGTGCTGTTCGCCCTCGCGTTCTCGGTGAAGCTCCAGGCGATGTTCCTGCTGCCGTTCATCGCGCTCGCCTTCATCGTGCAGCGCCACCGCTGGCGCTCGGTGCTCGTCGCCGTCGGCGCGCTGCTGCTGACGTACGTGCCCGCCCTCATCGCGGGCCGGTCCGTCGGGTCGCTCGCGAGCGTCTACCTCGACCAGGTGGGGGCGAAGAAGCTCCTCGCCGTCGGCGTCGCGAACATGTACCAGTGGATCCCGTCGAAGTTCTACCCCACGGTGTTCCCCGCGGGCCTGCTCTTCGCCGTCGCGGTCGTCGCACTCCTCGTCGCGCTCTACCTGCGGCAGGCTCCGCCGCCCGAGGAGTCGGGGCCGTGGCTGCTGCGCGTCGGCGCGGCGGTCGGGGTGCTCGTGCCGTTCATCCTGCCGGCGATGCACGACAGGTACTTCTACGCGGGCGCCGTGTTCACGGCGCTGTGCGTGCTCGTCGACCGGCGCTACCTCGGGCCGCTCGTCGTGCTGCAGTTCACGGCCGTCATGGCCTACTCGCCGTTCCTGTGGGGCGCGACGGTGCTGCCCTACTGGGCGGTCGCGATACCCCAGCTGGGCGCCGTGCTCTGGGTCGTGTGGCTGTCGATGCCGCGGGGGTTCGCCTCCGGCGCAACGCCCGTCGACCGCGACGCCCGCGCATACACTTGAGGGCATGGTTGATGTTCGGCGTGTGAAGCTCCCCGGAGTAGGTGTGCTGCACACCTTCGTCACGGACGACGGCGGCAAGGTCGGCGTCATCACGCACCGCTCGGGCCACAGCGACCTCATCACGTTCGCCGACGCCGAGAACGCGTCCGAGAAGAGCAAGGTGTCGCTGCGCCTCGACGAGGATGAGGCGCACACGCTCGCGGAGCTGCTCGGCGGCACGCGCATCACCGAATCGCTCTCCGCCCTCGAGACGATCCCCGGACTCTCGATCGACTGGTTCCCCGTCGGCTACGAGGACCACATCGCCGGCAAGCGCCTCGGCGAGCTGCCCGCGCGCGGCATCGTGGGCCTCACGGTCGTGGCGGTCGTGCGCGGCGAGTCCGCGAACCCGGCCCCCGCCGACGACTTCACCGTCTTCCCCGGCGACACCCTCGTGGTCGCCGGCTCCCCGGAGAAGGTCGCGAAGGCCTTCACCTTCTACCGCACGGGGGAGATGCACAAGGCGCCCGTCGACGCACCCCCGGGCGGCTAGGAGTGCACGTAGCCGAAGATCTCCTCGTCCTCGGAGTCCTCTTCGTCATCGCCTACGTGCTGGGACGGCTCGGCAAGCTCATCGGCCTGCCCGCGATCCCGATCTACATGCTCGTGGGCCTCATCGCGAGCCCGCACACGTCGATGGTCCCCCTCAACTTCGAGGCCGCCGACGTCGAGCTCATCGCCGTCTTCGGGCTCATCATGCTGCTGTTCAACCTCGGCCTCGAGTTCGACCAGGACGAGTTCTACGGCAACGCGGGCAAGCTCTTCATCTCGGGCGGCACGCGCCTCGTCATCAACCTCGGCGTGGGCTTCGCGCTCGGCCTGTGGATCGGGTGGGGCACGCGCGAGGCCCTCATCATCGCGGGGATGACCGCGGCGTCGTCATCCGCGATCATCACGAAGCTGCTCATCGAGCTGCGCAGGCTCGCGAACCGCGAGACGCCCACGATCCTCGGCATCATGGTGCTCGAGGACGTCTTCATCGCCATCTACCTCGCGATCGTCGGCGTCGTGCTGAGCGGCACGACCGACGTGTGGGCGATCATCGGGCAGCTCGCGGTCTCGTTCGCCTTCCTCATCGCGATGTTCGCGCTAGCGCGCTGGGGCGGCAAGGTCGTCTCGCGGCTCGTCAACACGAGGGACGACGAGCTCTTCACGATCCTCTTCTTCGGCCTCGCCGTCGCGTTCGGCGGCATCGGCGAGCTGTTGGGCGTCTCCGACGCGATCGGCGCGTTCCTCATCGGCCTCGTGCTGGGTGCGACGCGCTTCAAAGCCCGCATCGAGCAGTTCGCCCTGCCGCTGCGCGACGTGTTCGGCGCGTTCTTCTTCCTCAACTTCGGCCTCGCGCTCGACATCTCGACGTTCGGATCGGTGCTCGTGCCCGTGACGGTGGCGGTCGTGCTCACGATCGTCGTCAACACGCTCGGCGGCCAGCTCATCGCGTGGCAGAACAAGCTCACCCAGGCCGAGGGCCTCAACGCGAGCGCCATGCTGCAGAACCGCGGCGAGTTCGCCCTCATCCTCGCGACCCTCGCGGTGGGCGCGGGCCTCGACTCGCGGCTCACGCCCTTCGCGGGCCTCTACGTGCTGTTCATGGCCATCGTGGGACCGATCCTCGCGGTCAACTCCGAGAAGATGGGCTCCTTCTTCTTCCGCACCCGGCGCGCGGTCGCCGTCGACCCCGAGCGCGAGCGGATGCGCGCCGAGGAGATCGCCCTCGTCGAGGCGGTCATGGCGGGCAACGAGCCGCCCGAGTCGTCGATCCCCGACGACATCGTCGAGTCGTACCCCACGGGACCCATCGACCCCGTGGAGCAGCAGGCCGCCGAGCAGTCCGACGCGCAGTACGAGCGCAGGCGGGACCCGGAATATTGAGCACGTCGTGGTGGGCGGTCGCCCGCAGGCCGCGCTGGATCGCGGCGCTCGTCCTCTCGCTCGCGATCGCGGGCGGGTTCGCCGCGCTCGGCCAGTGGCAGCTCGAGCGCAGCTTCGAGAGCGCGGCGCCGCGCGATGAGGAGACCGAGAAGGTCGTCCCGCTCGACACCGTGACGCAGCCGCAGCAGCCCGTGCTCGACTCGGCGACGGGCCAGCGCGTGAGCGTCGACGCGACCTTCGTGCCCGGCGACTGGGTCGTGCTCTCCGACCGCATCAACCACTCCGGCCCCGGCTACTGGGTCACGGGCCACGCCGTCACCGCCGAGGGCGCGAGCCTCGCCGTCGCCCTCGGCTGGGCGGCGACCGAGGATGCCGCGGCCGACGCCGTGCGCGCCCTCGACGCCGAGGCTCCCGACGGCACGCTCACCGGCCGGTACCTGCCGAGCGAGGGTCCGCAGGAGTCGGACTTCGAGGACGGCGTGCGCAGCACCATGGCCGTGCCCGAGCTCATCAACCTGTGGGAGTCGGTGCCGGGCGGCGTGTACGGCGGCTACGTCATCCTCGACTCGGCGCCCGCGGGCCTCGAGCTCATCGACGCGCCCGCGCCCATCGCCGAGGTGGGCCTCAACCTGCTCAACGTGTTCTACGCGATCGAGTGGGTGGTGTTCGCGGGCTTCGCGATCTTCCTCTGGTACCGCCTCGTGCGCGACGCCTGGGAGCTCGAGAACGCGCCCGTAGAATAGCTGCATGCCCATCGGACCCAAACCCGAAGACGCCCCCCGGATCCGACGCACGATCGCCGTCTACAAGGTGTCCTCCATCATCACCGGCAGCTTCCTGCTCCTGCTCGTGCTCATGATGGTGCTGCGCTACGGGTTCGGCGTCGACATCGAGCTCAACCCCGTCTACGGCCTGCAGCTCACGCCCAAGGAGCTCATCACGGGGGTCAACGTGTCGACGGGCATCCTCATCGCCCACGGCTGGCTGTACGTGCTCTACCTCGGAACCGACTTCGTGCTGTGGCGGCAGATCCGCTGGTCGTTCGGCAGGTTCCTCTTCATCGCGCTGGGCGGCATCATCCCGCTGCTCTCGTTCTTCCTCGAGCGCCGCGTCCCGCGCGAGGCGCTCGCCGCCATCGCACATCTCGGGAAGGTCGACGCATGACGAGCCCCGATACCGAAGCACGGCCCGTCCTCGTCGTCGACTTCGGAGCGCAGTACGCCCAGCTCATCGCGCGCCGTGTGCGCGAGGCGAGCGTCTACAGCGAGATCGTGCCGCACACGATCACGGCAGACGAGGTCGCGGCGAAGAACCCCGCGGGCATCGTCCTGAGCGGCGGACCCTCGAGCGTGTACGAGGAGGGCTCGCCCTCGCTCGACCCGGGCATCCTCGAGCTCGGCGTGCCCGTGCTGGGCATCTGCTACGGCTTCCAGGTCATGGCGCAGCAGCTCGGCGGCGAGGTTGCGAACACGGGCCTGCGCGAGTACGGCGCCACCGACATGACGGTCGTCGACGGCAGCTTCCTCGCGGGGCAGCCCGCCGAGCAGACGGTGTGGATGAGCCACGGCGACTCCGTCGCGAAGGCCCCGGAGGGCTTCACGGTGCTCGCGTCGAGCGCGGCAACGCCCGTCGCGGCGTTCGCGTCCGACGAGCGCAGGCTGTACGGCGTGCAATGGCACCCCGAGGTCAAGCACTCGGAGTTCGGCCAGCGCGTGATCGAGAGGTTCCTGCACGACGCGGCGGGCATCCCGGCCGACTGGAACAGCGGCAACGTCATCGCCGAGCAGGTCGAGCGCATCCGCGCCCAGGTGGGCGACCGCAAGGTCATCTGCGGCCTCTCGGGCGGCGTCGACTCCGCGGTCGCCGCGGCCATCGTGCACAAGGCTGTCGGCGACCAGCTCACGTGCATATTCGTCGACCACGGCCTGCTGCGGCAGGATGAGCGCCGCCAGGTCGAGGAGGACTTCGTCGCCTCCACGGGCGTGCGCCTCGTGACCGTCGACGCCGTCGACCAGTTCCTCGACGCGCTCGCAGGCGTGACCGACCCCGAGCAGAAGCGCAAGATCATCGGGCGCGAGTTCATCCGCTCGTTCGAGAACGCCGCGGAGGCGCTCGTCCTCGAGGCGCGCGGCGACGGCGGCTCGTCCATCGACTTCCTCGTGCAGGGCACGCTCTACCCCGACGTCGTGGAGTCGGGCGGCGGCACCGGCACCGCGAACATCAAGTCGCACCACAACGTGGGCGGCCTCCCCGAAGACCTGCAGTTCGCGCTCGTCGAGCCGCTGCGCACCCTCTTCAAGGACGAGGTGCGCGCCATCGGCCGCGAGCTCGGCCTGCCCGAGGTGATCGTGTCCCGCCAGCCGTTTCCGGGGCCGGGCCTCGGCATCCGCATCGTGGGCGAGGTTACCCGTGAGCGTCTGGAGCTGCTCCGTTCCGCGGACGCGATCGTCCGTGCCGAGCTGACGGCCGCCGGTCAGGATGCCGCGATCTGGCAGTGCCCCGTCGTGCTCCTCGCCGACGTCCGCTCCGTGGGCGTGCAGGGCGACGGCCGCACCTACGGGCACCCCATCGTGTTGCGCCCCGTCTCGTCGGAGGACGCCATGACGGCGGACTGGACGCGCCTGCCCTACGACGTGCTCGCGAAGATCTCGAACCGCATCACGAACGAGGTGCCCGGCGTGAACCGCGTGGTGCTCGACGTCACGTCGAAGCCCCCGGGCACGATCGAGTGGGAGTAGCCGGAGGCCGCCCGTCGGGCGGCCTTCGTCGTGCGTGGGGCGGTCGGAGCTCCGGATTCGACTGTCCTCACCGAGCTCCTTGACCAACGCCATACATTTGTCAGGCATCCTGCCGAATGTATGGCGTTGGTCAAGGGCGGGTGCCGCGAGGGCGGGTGCCGCGAGGGCGGGTGCCGCGAGGGCGGGTGCCGCGAGGGCGGGTGCCGCGAGGGCGGGTGCCGCGAGGGCGGGTGCCGCGAGGGCGGGTGCCGCGAGGGCGGGTGCCGCGAGGGCGGGTGCCGCGAGGGCGGGTGCCGCGAGGGCGGGTGCCGCGAGGGCGGGTGCCGCAGCAACGACGAAGGCCGCCCCCGAGGGAGCGGCCTTCGTGCGGAGAGGGGCTAGCGCCGTGCGATCGCGAGCATGCGCAGGATCTCGAGGTAGAGCCAGATGACCGTGGCCATGATGCCGAAGGCGCCCGTCCAGCCGTACTTGCGCGGGGCGCGGTTCTGCACGCCGCGCTGGATGAAGTCGAAGTCGAGCACGAGCGAGTACGCCGCCATGAGCACGACGAAGATGCCCAGGATGATGCCGAGCGGGATGCCGAACAGCGTGACGCTGCCGCGGAGCCCGTACGGGTCGGTCTGCACACCCGTGATCACGAGCACGAAGTTGATGAGCGAGAACACCCCGTAGCCGATCATGGCGATGAGGAAGATCTTCGTCGCGCGCTTCGACGCGCGGATCTTGCCGCTCGCGAACAGCGCGAGCGTCACGCCGATGACGACGAGCGTCGCGATGACGGCCTGCACGACGATGCCGCTCATGAACGACTCGTAGAAGGCCGAGATGCCGCCGACGAACACGCCCTGCACGAGCGCGTAGGCGAGGATGAGCGGCGCCGACGGCTCGCGCTTGAACGAGTTCACGAGGCCGAGCACGAGGCCGATGAGGGCCGCGGCGATCCACACGATGGGGTTCTGCGCCGCGAAGATCCAGCCTCCCGCGGCGCCGACGAGCATGAGGGCGAACGCACCGACGGTCTTGGCGATGGTGTCCTCGACGGTCATCACCTCGCCCTCGACGGGAGCCGACGCGCGGTTGTAGATCTCGTCGAGCTGCTCGGTCGTGATGTTCTGCGAGTCAGCCGCGAACGCGGGGTTCCGGAAAGCGAATTTCGCCATGGTCCTGCCTTTCGGTGAGGGTGACTCCAAACTACCGGGACTGGCTGGATGTGGGCAGTGCCCGTGCGCCCGTTCGCTCAGGGCTTGCGGCGAGCATCCTCGCGAGCCAGGCCGACGCGACGACGACCGCGAGGGCGATGCCCAGGGCGGGCGCCATGCCGGAGTACTCCGTGAAGAACCGGGGGAGCACGAAGCCCGCGGCGAGCGGGAACAGCACGGTGACGTAGCTGCGCGGCGGGCGGTGCCGCACGAGCAGCCAGCACAGGTACGGCACGGTGAACGTCCACACCGACAGGGGCCCCGTGAGGAGGATCCACAGCTGCGCGCTCGCGGGCACGACCGCGACGAGGCGCCGCCAGCCGCTCGCGGGCATGATCGCCCAGCCCGTCGCGTGCGCGAGGGTGCCGATGAGCAGGAAGGGCAGGGTCCACGTGTTGGAGCCCTGCAGCTGGATGCCGCCCGCGACGATGAGGATGAGCCCGAACGCGTAGCGGTCGGAGTAGTGTCCCCAGCGCAGCGGGAGCGCCCGGGTCGGCTCGACCCAGCGGGGGCGCTCAGAGCCCATTGGCGAACCGCAGGAAGAGCACGATCGCGACGGCGAGCCACACATAGCCGAGCGCCGTCGCGACGATCGCCATGGTCCTGCCGCGCTCGTGCGTCTCCTTGATCTGGCGCAGCGCGATGTGCCCGAACGCGATGGCGGGGATGCCGCCGATGCACGCGAGGATGAGCGCGATGATCGCGATGTGGTTCACGCGGGCGGGCGCCTCGGCCGCTGCCTCGACGACGGCCGTGGGGGTCACGGCGGTGCCGCAGAACACGCAGAAGCGCCATTCGGGGCGGAGCTCCCCCGAGCACGTAGCGCACGTCGCCATGATCGAATCGTACCGGCGGGATGACCGCCTAGCCTTGAGGCGTGAGCATCCCCGCGCGTCCCCTCGTGATCGGCCATCGTGGAGCGTGCGGCTACCGCCCCGAGCACACGCGCGCCGCGTACGAGCTCGCGTTCGCCCTCGGGGCCGACGCCGTCGAGCCCGACATCGTCGCGACGCGGGACGGCGTGCTCGTGCTGCGGCACGAGAACGAGATCTCGGGCACGACCGACATCGCCGACCACGCCGAGCTCGCGCACCTGCGCACGACCAAGGTCGTCGACGGCCACGAGCTCACGGGCTGGTTCACGGAGGACCTCACGTGGGAGCAGGTCTCGACCCTCCGCGCGCGCGAGCGCCTGCCCGAGACGCGCACGGGCAGCGCGACGTTCGACGGCAGGTTCCCCATCCTGCGCCTGAGCGACCTGCGCGACATCGTCGACGAGCAGTCGGAGCGGCTCGGGCGCGAGCTCGTCATGGTCGCCGAGATCAAGCACGCCACGCACTTCGAGTCGGTGGGCCTCCCGCTCGACGAGCTCGTCGCCGCCGACCTCGCCGGCTGGGCGACCCCGCAGAACCTCGTCGTCGAGAGCTTCGAGCAGGGGGTGCTCGGCAGGGTGCGTGCGCGCGGCATCCCCGGCCGGTACATCTTCCTGCTCGAGGATGCGGGCGCGCCCGCCGACCTCGTCGCGCGCGACGGCGCCGCCGCCCGCAGCTACGCGGACCACCTGACGCCGGAGGGCCTCGCGCGCCTCGCCTCCGAGGTGGACGGCGTGAGCGTCGACAGGACCATGCTCGACCCCGGCCTCGTCGCGCGCGTGCACGCGGCCGGGCTCGTCGCCTTCACGTGGACGCTGCGCGCGGAGAACCGCTTCCTGCCGCGGGAGCTGTGGCGCGGCGGCGAGCCGCGCGACTTCGGCGACTGGCTCACCGAGTTCCGCGGCATCCTCGCGACGGGCGTCGACGGCGTCTTCGCCGACCAGCCCGACCTCGTGCTCTCGGCGCTGGAGTCGGACGCCCGCCGTAGACTCGACCAGCCATGACCTTCGTGCTCGATCCGTTCGACAACCACACCGACCCCTCGCAGGGCGGCCGCATCGACGACGCGCTGCTCGAGGGCCTCAACCCGCAGCAGCGCGCGGCCGTCGAGTACCGCGGTCAGTCCCTGCTCATCGTCGCGGGCGCCGGCTCGGGCAAGACGAGCGTGCTCACGCGGCGCATCGCCGGCCTCCTGCAGACGCGCGAGGCGTGGCCGAGCCAGATCCTCGCGATCACCTTCACGAACAAGGCGGCGGCCGAGATGCGCGAGCGCGTGCGGTCGCTCGTGGGCGACGACGCGACCGACGGCATGTGGATCTCGACGTTCCACTCGGCGTGCACGCGCATCCTGCGCCGCCAGGCCGAGCACTTCGGCATGAAGCAGGCGTTCACGATCTACGACACCGCAGACCAGCGGGCGCTGCTCAAGCGCATCATCAAGGAGCTCGACGCCGACACCGTGGGCTTCACGCCCGGCGGCGTCTCGTCGCGCATCTCGAAGCTCAAGAACGAGCTCACCGACATCGAGGCCTTCGCGCGCTCGGTGAACATGAACGACCCCAAGGAGGCGGGGTTCGTCGAGATCTACCGGCGCTACACCGCGGCCCTGCGCCGCGCGAACGCGCTCGACTTCGACGACATCATCGCCGAGACGGTCTACCTGTTCCGGGCGTTCCCGGATGTCGCGGCGCTCTACCAGCGCCGCTTCCGGCACGTGCTCGTCGACGAGTACCAGGACACCAACCACGCGCAGTACGCCCTCATCCGCGAGCTCGTGCGCGCGGTCGAGCCGCGCAACGTGCCCGCCGACACGCGCATGAGGCTCGACGCGAGCGGGGGCATCCCGGCCGCGTCGCTCACGGTCGTGGGCGACAGCGACCAGTCGATCTACGCGTTCCGCGGCGCCGACATCCGCAACATCACGGAGTTCGAGCGCGACTTCCCCAACTCGAAGGTCATCCTGCTCGAGCAGAACTACCGGTCGACGCAGAACATCCTCGACGCCGCGAACGCCGTCATCTCCAACAACTTCGACCGCAAGGCGAAGAACCTGTTCACGACCGTCGGCGCGGGCAGCAAGATCATCGGCTACACGGGGTACTCGGGGCACGACGAGGCGCAGTTCGTCGCCGACGAGATCGACGTGCTGCGCAAGGCGGGGTCGAGCCTCAACGACATCGCCGTGTTCGTGCGCACCAACTCGCAGACGCGACCGCTCGAGGAGATCTTCATCCGCTCGGCGATCCCGTACCGCATCCCCGGCGGCACCAAGTTCTACGAGCGCGCCGAGATCAAGGACGCGATGGCGTACCTCATCCAGGTCGCGAACCCCGACGACGACATGGCGCTGCGTCGCGTCATGAACGTGCCCAAGCGCGGAATCGGCCCCGCGACGGAGGCGGCGCTCCAGGCGCACGCGGACCGCATGGGGATGCCCCTGCGCGAGTCCCTCGTCGATGCCGCCCAGCTCGGCCTCGGGCCCAAGGTGACCGGGGCGATAGTCGAGCTCGGGGAGCTGCTCAACGAGCTCACCGCGGTGGCGGCGACGGCGGCGCCGCACGACATCCTCACGGACATCCTCACCAAGACCGGCTACTTCGCATCGCTCAAGAACAGCGGGGACGCCCAGGACGAGGCGCGCGCCGAGAACCTCGAGGAGCTCGTCTCGCAGACGAAGGAGTTCCGCACGGCGCAGCCCGACGGCACCCTCATCGACTTCCTCACCAACGTCGCGCTCTTCGCCGCGACCGACGAGATCGACGACGGCGACGGCACGGTCTCGATCATGACCCTGCACACCGCGAAGGGCCTCGAGTACGACTCGGTGTTCCTCACGGGCGTGGAGGAGGATCTGCTACCGCACCGCATGTCGTCGAACGAGCCGGGCGGCCTCGCCGAGGAGCGGCGGCTGTTCTACGTGGGCATCACGCGCGCGCGCAAGCGGCTGTACCTGTCGCTCGCCGCGTCGCGCGCGAGCTTCGGCGAGGTCAACGTGTCGATGCCGAGCCGGTACCTGCAGGAGATCCCCGGCGAGCTCATCGAGTGGCGCCAGTCGGGCGGCGGCGGTGGATTCCGCGGCCAGGGCCAGCTGCGCCAGCGCGCCGCGCCCATGCGCGAGAGCTACGGCGCCCTGCCGCCGGCACCTCGCACGAAGACGGAGTGGACGAGCGCCGTCACGGGCGCCGTGCGCGACAACGGCGACCTCACGCTCGAGGTGGGCGACCGCATCCGGCACACCGACTTCGGCGAGGGCAGGGTCACGGCCGTGACGGGCGAGGGCTCGAAGCGCGTCGCCGAGGTGCAGTTCGACACGGCGGGCCGCAAGCGCCTCCTCATCAAGATCGCGCCCATTGAGAAGCTCTGACCCGTCGGCCGTCGAGCCCGCCGAGGCGCGGCGCGAGCGGCTCATCGTCCCGCGCGTCTCGAACCCCACCGAGCTGCTCGCGGCCACGCTGCGCCAGATCCGGGAGGACCTGAACCTCCCCGAGTCGTTCCCGCCCGCGGTCGAGGCTGAGGCCGAGGAGGCCGTCGAGGGCGTCGAGCTGCCTGACGCCGACCAGACCGACATCCCGTTCGTGACGATCGACCCCGAGGGCGCGACCGACCTCGACCAGGCGCTGCACCTCGAGCGGGCGGGCCAGGGCTACCGGGTCCGCTACGCGATCGCGGATGTGCCGGCCTTCGTCGCGCCCGGCGGCGAGGTCGACACCGAGGCCCGGGAGCGCGGGCAGACGCTGTACGCGCCGGACGGCCGCATCCCCCTGCACCCGACCGCCATCAGCGAGCATGCCGCGTCGCTGCTCGAGGGGCAGGTGCGCGGCGCCTTCGTGTGGACGTTCGAGCTCGACGCCGACGGCGACGTCACGTCGACGGCCCTCGAGCGGGCCCGCGTGCGCTCGCGGCACCAGCTCTCGTACGCCGAGGTGCAGGGGCAGCTCGACGGCGGCACGGCCTCCGAGAGCCTGCGCCTGCTGCGCGAGGTGGGGATGAAGCGCGCCGACCTCGAGCGGCGCCGCGGCGGCGCCTCGCTCAACCGTCCGGACGAGGAGGTCGAGTTCCGCGGCGGGCGCTACGAGCTCGTGCGCCGCAGTCCGCTGCCGGTGGAGGAGTGGAACGCCCAGATGTCGCTCATGACGGGCATGGCTGCCGCGAAGGCGATGCTCGACGGCGGGGTGGGCATCCTGCGCACGATGCCGGCACCGTTCGACGACACGCTCGAGCACTTCCGCACGCAGGTCGGCGCGCTGGGCTGTCCGTGGCCGCGCGAGCAGCCGTACGGGGAGTATCTGCGCGGCCTCGACCGCGACACCGCGGCGGGCCTCGCCGCCATCCATGCTGCCGCGTCGCTGTTCCGTGGTGCCGGCTACACGGCATTCGACGGCGAGCTGCCGGAGAGCACGACGCAGGCCGCGGTCGCCGCGCCGTACGCGCACGCGACGGCGCCGCTGCGGCGGCTCGTCGACAGGTTCGTGCTCGTGACGTGCGAGGCGCTGCTCAACGGCAGGCCCGTGCCTGGGTGGGTGCGCGAGGCGCTCCCGGCCCTCCCCAAGATCATGGGCAGGTCGGATGGCGTCGCGTCGCGCCTCGAGCACGCGTCGGTGGACGCGATCGAGGCCGCGCTGCTCTCCGCCCGCGTCGGGGAGACCTTCGACGCCGTCGTCATCTCGGCGAAGGAGTCGGGCGGCGTCATCCAGCTCACCGACCCCGTCGTGACGGCGGCCATCGAGGGCGCGGTGACGGCGGGGGAGTCCGTGCGCGCCATCCTCGTGACCGCGGACATCGCCACGGGCACGACGCTGTTCCGCGTCGCGGGGGCCTAGCCCAGCGGGTCGGGCAGCACGGGCTCGGCGGGGCCAGCATCCCGCTGCCGGCGCACGAGCACGACGATGAAGAGCGCGACCGCGATGAGCAGGAGCAGCCCCGCGTCGATCGCGATGGCCCCCGCGGGCCCCACGAGGCTGCCGAGCAGCCCCACGACGACGCCGCTGCCGACGCGCAGGCCCGTGCCGACCATGCTGAACGCGCCGAGGAAGCGGCCGCGGCGGTCTCCGGGCGCGCCGAGCTGCACGACGGTCTGCGACGTCGAGGCCGACACGAGGTTGCCGGCGCCGGCGAGCACGAGCATCGCCACCGACAGCACGAGGTTGTGCGAGAAGGCGAACACGACGAGGCTCGCCGCGAACACCCCCGTGCTCACGATGGCGAGGCGCGTGCCGGCGCGGATGCGGCCGATCCCCTCGAGGGCGAGGCCCGCGACGATGGCGCCGAGCGACATCGCCGTCACGAGCGCGCTGTAGCCGAGGCCCTCGCTCGCGCCGAGCATCTCGCCGAAGTCGGGGAGCAGCGGCAGCAGGGTCGTGCCGATGAGGAGGCCGACGGCGCCCTGCAGCACGAAGATGACGAGGATGGCCGGGAACCGCGGTATCTCGGCGAGCACCCCGAACATCGCGCGCAGCCCGAGCCGCACGCCCGTCGCCGCGCCGCGGCGCTCGTGGCCGTCGAAGGGCACGATCCACAGGTAGATGATGAACGGCAGGAAGAACACGACGTTCACGAACATGGCGATCGCGGGCCCGACGGTGAAGAGCAGCGCCGCGCCCATGAGCGGCCCGACGAACTGGCCGAGGTTCATGCCCGTCGCCATGAGGCGCACGGCGCTCGGCAGGTCCTTCTCGCCCACGATGTCGTAGAGCATCATCTGGTCGGCCGGACCCCACAGCGCCGAGGCGAAGCCGTGGATGAGCAGCAGGAGCACGCAGATCCAGGGCTGCAGGGCGCCGAGCGCGATGAAGATGCCCCAGCTCAGCGACGCGAGGATGAAGAGCGACATGCCGACCTGCACGATGCGCCGGTTGTCGAACCGGTCGGCGAGGCTGCCGAAGAACACGCCGAACAGCAGGTGCGGCAGCCAGTGGCTGACGACCGCGAACCCCGCGAGCAGCGGCGAGTGGAACAGCTGCCACATGACGTAGTACGTGATGGCGTGCTCGACGTGGTCGCCGGTCATCCCGAGGCTTCCGCCCGTCAGGTAGCCCTTGTACCAGCGTGCGCGGAGCGCGGCGAACCTCACCGGGCAAGCCTACGGAACGACCGCAGGTACCTCCGCATGGGCGCCGTCCGCACGGCGAGGGGCAGGCGCGGGTAGACGGTGCGCAGCACGCGCACGAGCCGTGCGTACCGCCGTTCGTCGAGCTCGAGGCCGTAGGCGGCGCGCAGCCCGGGGTCGAGCAGCCCCGCGGTGACGAGCCGCACGGTCGGCATGAGCGCGCGTATCCACAGCGGACCGCGGCGGGGATGCAGCAGCGCCCGAGCCACGTCGCGCGCCTCGTCGCCCACGTCCAGGGCCGCAGAGCTCCAGTACTCCGCGAACTCTGCACGGCTGGCGGGCCAGCTCGCCCGCGGGACGCCGAGCGCCGTCGCGACGACCGCGAACTCGGCGAGGAGGGCCTCGGCATCCTCGCCGCCGAGCGGCGGGTGGACGAGCTCGCGGGCCCGCATCGCCGACTCGTAGAGCGTCGCCGCGACCCACACCTGCAGGGCCGTGTCGTTCGCCCCCTCGACGGGCGCGTGGGCGCGACCCACGTCGCGCGCGACGGCGCGGGCCTCGTCGGGGGTGCCGAACACCGTGACCGTGAGGTAGGTGAGGGTGCCGTTGAGCCGGTCGAGCGGTCGCTCGGCGAAGTCGCTGTGGCGCGCGACCCCGTGCGCGACCCCCGGCGAGGCGAGCTGCAGGAGCAGGGCGTGACCGCCGCCCGCGAGCAGGATGGCGTCGGCCGCGACATCCCGGATCCCCAGCGTCATGCCCCCATTGTCGCGCGCCGTCGCGGGGGTCGGCTCCGCTCCGGCGCTGGCTGTCGAGACGACCCTTCCCCCGCCTGCGCTTGACCAACGCCATACATTCGTGAACGTTCCTGACAAATGTACGGAGTTGGGCAAGCCTGCGGGGGCAGACGGCGTTCGGCGAGGCGTGCGCCCGAAAGAACTCCGGAAGTTAACCGGGCCGACGCCGCCCCTCGGACGAAGCCGCAGGTTTGGGCGAGTAGAGTGCTCTGTGGTCAAAGTGTCTTGACGTCGAGTTAGTTTTGGAGCGCACGTGGATCTTTTCGAGTACCAGGCCCGGGATCTTTTCGAGTCCTACGGAGTGCCAGTACTTGCCGGCATCGTCGCCGACACCCCGGCTGAGGCGAAGGCCGCGGCGGAGAAGATCGGCGGCACCGTCGTCGTGAAGGCGCAGGTCAAGGCCGGCGGCCGTGGCAAGGCGGGCGGCGTCAAGGTCGTGCACAACGGCGACGACGCGGCGACCGCGGCCGAGGCCATCCTCAAGCTCACCATCAAGGGCCTTCCCGTCAACCGGGTCATGGTCGCCCAGGGCGCGAAGATCGCGCAGGAGTTCTACTTCTCCGTGCTGCTCGACCGGGCCAACCGCTCGTACCTCTCGCTGTGCAGCGTCGAGGGCGGCATGGAGATCGAGGAGCTCGCGGTCGAGCGCCCCGAGGCCCTCGCCAAGATCGAGGTCGACCCGATCGCGGGCGTCGACCTCGCCAAGGCCACCGAGATCGCGAAGGCCGGCGGCTTCCCCGCCGAGCTCGTCGAGAAGGTCGCCCCCGTTCTCGTGAAGCTCTACGAGGTGTACGCCAAGGAGGACGCGACGCTCGTCGAGGTCAACCCCCTCGTGCTCACCGAGGACGGCCAGATCCTCGCCCTCGACGGCAAGGTCACGCTCGACGAGAACGCGGCGTTCCGCCACCCGAACCACGAGGCGCTCGAGGACAAGGCCGCGGCCGACCCCCTCGAGGCGAAGGCCAAGGCCAACGACCTCAACTACGTGAAGCTCGACGGCGAGGTCGGCATCATCGGCAACGGCGCGGGCCTCGTCATGTCGACGCTCGACGTCGTGAGCTACGCGGGCGAGCGCCACGGCAACGTGAAGCCGGCCAACTTCCTCGACATCGGCGGCGGCGCCTCGGCGGAGGTCATGGCCAACGGCCTCGACGTCATCCTCGGCGACCCGCAGGTCAAGAGCGTGTTCGTGAACGTCTTCGGCGGCATCACGGCGTGCGACGCCGTGGCCAACGGCATCGTCAAGGCCCTCGAGATCCTCGGGGATGCGGCGACGAAGCCGCTCGTCGTGCGCCTCGACGGCAACAAGGTCGAGGAGGGCCGCGCCATCCTGCGGGCCGCGAACAACCCGCTGGTCACGCTGGCGGACACCATGGACGAGGGCGCCGACAAGGCCGCCGAGCTGGCGAACGCGTAAGGGAACAGAACACCAATGTCGATCTTCCTCAACAAGGACTCCAAGGTCATCGTCCAGGGCATCACGGGCGGCGAGGGCACCAAGCACACGGCGCTCATGCTCAAGGCCGGCACGCAGGTCGTGGGCGGCGTCAACGCCCGCAAGGCCGGCACGACGGTCGAGCACGAGGGCGGCGTCGTCCTGCCCGTCTTCGGCACCGTCTCCGACGCCATCGCCCAGACCGGCGCCGACGTCTCCATCGTCTTCGTGCCCCCGGCCTTCGCCAAGGACGCGGTGGTCGAGGCCATCGAGGCCGAGATCCCGCTCGTCGTGGTGATCACCGAGGGCATCCCCGTGCAGGACTCCGCGGAGTTCTGGGCGCTCGCCAAGGCCAAGGGCGGCAAGACCCAGATCATCGGACCGAACTGCCCCGGCATCATCACGCCCGGCGAGTCGCTCGTGGGCATCACGCCCGCGACCATCACGGGCAAGGGACCCATCGGCCTCGTGTCGAAGTCGGGCACCCTGACCTACCAGATGATGTACGAGCTGCGCGACCTGGGCTTCTCGACCGCGATCGGCATCGGCGGCGACCCCATCATCGGCACCACCCACATCGACGCGCTTCGCGCCTTCCAGGACGACCCCGAGACCGAGGCGATCGTCATGATCGGCGAGATCGGCGGTGACGCCGAGGAGCGCGCCGCCGACTTCATCCGCGAGTACGTCACGAAGCCCGTCGTGGGCTACGTCGCGGGCTTCACGGCGCCCGAGGGCAAGACCATGGGCCACGCGGGCGCGATCGTCTCCGCCGGCGCGGGCACGGCCCAGGGCAAGAAGGAGGCCCTCGAGGCCGCCGGGGTCAAGGTCGGCAAGACGCCGAGCGAGACGGCGGCGCTCATGCGTGAGGTGCTCGCCGCCCGGTAGCCTGCAAGGGTGAAACGTCGCCTTCCCCAGCTCATGGTCGCCGCGGCGGCCGTCGCCGCCCTGCTCGCCGGGTGCCAGTTCTTCCCGGCGGTGCAGCAGACGGCGCTGCCGGTGCCGACGGACAAGGACGGCTACTACGCGCAGCCCGTCGTCTGGAAGGACTGCGGCGACTCGCAGCAGTGCACGACGGTCATCGCGCCCGTCAACTGGGACTCGCCCGCCGACGGCGCGATCGACCTCGCGCTCGTCAAGCACCTCGCGAGCGGCACGAAGCAGGGATCGCTCCTGCTCAACCCCGGCGGACCCGGCGGCTCGGGGTGGGACTACGTCTACTACTCGGGCGACAGCGTCGCGGGGCCGTCGGTCGTCGACGCCTTCGACGTCGTGGGCTGGGACCCGCGCGGCGTCGGGCAGTCGACGGGCGTGGAGTGCTACACCGATCCGAAGCAGAAGGACGAGCAGCTCTACGGCACCTTCGACAGCCCCTACGACACCGAGGGCTGGATCGACGAGCTCACCGCCGAGATGGAGGACTTCGCCGCCGCGTGCAAGGCGAACACGGGCGAGCTGCTCGGCAACCTCGACGCCGCGAGCAACGCCAAGGACATGGACATGATCCGCGCGCTCCTGGGCGACGAGAAGCTCAACTACCTGGGCTACTCCTACGGCACCTACTTCGGCGCGGTGTACGCGGAGCTCTTCCCGCAGAACGTCGGACGGTTCGTGCTCGACGGCGCGGTCGACCCGCTCCAGTCGGACTTCGAGTCGCTCAAGTACCAGATGGCGGGCTTCGACAGCGGCCTGCGCGCCTACATGCAGTCGTGCCTCGACGGCGGCGACTGCCCGTTCACGGGCGACGTCGACACGGCCCTCGGCCAGGTGCGCAACGCGCTCGACACGGTCGACGCGCAGAAGCTCGTGAACTTCGACGGGCGCGTGCTCGACTCCGCCACGCTCGCCACGGCGATCATCGAGAACCTCTACTCCGAGTCGTACTGGGCCGACCTCACGCAGATGTTCACGGAGCTCAAGCAGGGCGACCCGACGCTCACGTTCACGAGCGCCGACTACTACAACCAGCGCGGCCAGAACGGCACGTACGACTCCAACTCGAACGACGTGTACATCGCCGCGACGTGCGCGGACGGCGACTTCCGCACCGACGACGCGTCGACGCTCGACCGCATCGCCGAGATCGACGCGTTCGCCCCCATCCTCGGCAAGTACGCGACCTACGACGACTTCGCCGTGCTCGACACCGCGTGCACGCACTGGCCGTACCCGCGCGGCGCCGACCTGCCCAGGACCTTCGAGGCGAAGGGCGCGGGCCCCATCCTCGTCATCGGCACGTCGAACGACCCGGCCACGCCGTACGCGTCGTCGGTGTCCCTCGCGAAGCAGCTGTCGAGCGGAGTGCTCATCAGCTACGAGGGCGAGGGCCACACGGTGTACAACCAGGGCGTCTCGTGCATCGACGACGTCGTCGACGCCTACTTCACCCAGGGCACCGTGCCGTCGTCAGACCCGATGTGCTGACCGTGCGCCCCCTCGTCGGTGCCGCTGTCGTCGTCATCCTGCTGGCAGGATGCACGACGCCGCCGACCCCGTCGGGCGGCGCCCCCGTGCCCGGGGGCTTCGACGCGATCTACGAGCAGCAGGCGTTCTGGAACGCGTGCGGCGACGGCCTGGACTGCACGACCGTGAGCGCCCCGGTCGACTGGTCCGACCCGGCGAGCGACCGCATCCAGCTCGCCGTCGTGCGGCAGGAGTCGACGAACACGACCAAGGGCACCGTGCTCACCAACCCCGGCGGCCCCGGCGGCTCGGGCTTCGACTTCGTGTCGTTCGGCTATGCCGTCTCCCCGGCGCTGCGGGCGGACTACGACGTCGTGAGCTGGGACCCGCGCGGCGTCGGCCGCTCGACGCGCGTGACGTGCTTCACCGACCCGGCGCAGACGGACGAGCTCCTGTACGGGCCGACACCGGCCTACGAGTCCGACGCCTGGCTCGAGCAGACGACCGCGCGCGCGAAGTCGTTCGCCGATGCGTGCGGCGCGAACTCGGGCGAGCTCCTCGCGCACATGGACACGGCGAGCAACGCGCGCGACATGGACCTCATCCGCGCCGTCGTCGGCTCGGACAAGCTCGACTATGTCGGGTACTCGTACGGAACGTGGCTCGGCACGGTGTACGCGCAGCTGTTCCCCGGCAACGTGGGCGCGATGGTGCTCGACGGCGGCTACGACCCGACCCTCACGGGCTTCGAGCTGTTCCAGCAGCGCATGGTGGGCTTCGACCTCGCCTTCCGCGGCTACATGCAGAACTGCCTGGACGTCGCGGGATGCCCCTTCTCAGGCGACATCGCGGTGGCGCTCGGCGACGCCACGGCCCTCATCGCCTCCGCCGACGGCCGCGCCCTCGCGGACACGGACGGCAGGGTGCTCGACACCGCGACGCTCGCGACCGGTATCGCATCCCTGCTCTACTCGAGGAACTACTGGGGGCAGATCACGACGGTGCTCGAGGCCTTCCGCGACGGGGATCCGTCGCCCGCGTTCTCGGCAGCCGACTCGGCCAACGCGCGCTACGAGGACGGCACCTACGGCAACCAGCTCGAGATGACCCTCGCGGTCACGTGCCTCGACTACGACTTCGCCTCCGACACCGTCGCGACGCGCGACCGGCTCGCGCAGATCGACGCGGCGGCCCCCATCCTCGGCACCTTCATCGCGCGCGACGACTACGCCCTGCTCGACCTCGCGTGCCGCCAGTGGCCCGTGCCGCCCGCCGCGCTGCCCACGACGTTCGGGGCCGCGGGCGTGCCCATCCTCGTCGTCGGCACGACGGACGACCCCGCCACGCCCTACGCGTGGTCGCAGTCGCTCGCCGCCGCGCTCGGCACAGGCGTGCTCATCACGCGCAACGGCGACGGGCACACCGGGTACAACAAGGGCAACGCGTGCGTCGACGCGGCGGTCGACGCGTTCGTGCTGCAGGGCACGGTGCCCGCCTCCGACCCGAACTGCTGAGCGGCCTGTACCGTAGCCGCATGAGCACCTTGCAGCGCATCCGGGCACGTCTCGTGACGCCCGACGCGGTGTACGGCCTCATCCTGTTCTCCGCCCTCATCGGGGCGGTCGACGACGAGCAGTCGGAGGCGCTCGAGGTGCTCTTCGTCGCGGGCGCGAGCCTCGTGATCTTCTGGGGCGCCCACGTCTTCGCGGGCACCGTCGCCGCGCACGGCGCGGAGCGGCGCTTCGGCGAGGCCTTCCGGCACGCGGTCGGCCACTCCATGGGGATGCTTTACGCGGCGGTGCTGCCGGCGCTCGTGCTGCTGCTGGGCGTGTTCCACGTGCTCACCGCGGACGACGCCGTGACCACGGCGCTGCTCGTCGCGACGGGAATCCTGGGCGTGCTCGGCTACAACGCGTTCGCGCAGCGCCGCAGCCCCGTCGTCATCCGCATCCTCGGCGGCATCGGCACGGCCCTGTTCGGCCTGCTCATGATCGTCCTCAACATCCTCGTCCACTGACGCCCCACGGATGAACCGCACCCTCACCCTCCTGTTCGCCGCCTTCGAGGCGGTGCTCGTCGCCGCGATCGGCATCGCGATCCCGCTGCTGCCGCTCACCCTCCTGTGGGGCCTGCAGTACGGTCTCGCCCTCGACTGGGCGGTGTTCTGGCGCGCGGCGGCCGACACCTGGCTGCTCGGGCACGGCGTCGACATCACGATCGCGCTCGACCCCACAACGGCGGGGCAGCTGGGATTCCCGGCCGCGGGCACCCCGTTCGAGCTCACGATCGCCGCCCTCGGGTTCGCCCTCCTGACCGCCCTCCTGGGCATCCGCGCCGGACGACGCGTCGCGGAGGTGCGGTACCGGCTCCTCGGGCTCATCGTCTCGCTCACGACGTTCGGGCTCGTCTCGTTCGGTGTCGCGTTCTCCGCGCTCCACGAGTTCGCGCGCCCCTCGCTCGTGCAGGGCACCGTCCTGCCGACGGCGGTCTTCGCGGTCGGCGTGCTCATCGGCTTCCGCAGCACGCGCGCCCTGCGCGACGACGCCAGGGCGCCCGTGCGCGACTGGCTCGGCGACCGCACCATCACGACGCGCGCGGTGCTCACGACCGCCCTGCGCGGCGGGGTGGCCGCGGCCGCGGGCGTGCTCCTGCTCGCGTCGGTCGTGACGGCGGGCGCCATCGCGCTCGCCTACGCGCGCATCATCAGCCTCTACGAGTCGCTGCACACCGAGGTGCTCGGCGGCATCGCCCTCACCCTGGGCGAGCTCGCGTTCCTACCGAACGTCGTCGTGTGGACGGCGAGCTGGCTCGTGGGCCCGGGCTTCGCCCTCGGCACGGGGTCGGCCGTGAGCCCGCTCGCGACGCAGGTGGGGCCCATCCCGGGCATCCCGCTCCTGGGCGCCCTCCCGCAGGGGCATCTCGCGTTCGGCTTCGTGGGGCTCGTCGTCCCGGTCGCCGTCGCCTTCCTCGTCGGCGCTGTGCTCGGCCCACGTGCCCGACGGGACCTCGAGCGCCGCGAGCTCATCCTCGTCGCGGTGGGCATCGGGGTCGTGGGCGGGGTCATCCTCGGGCTGCTCGCCTGGCTCTCCGGCGGATCGGCAGGGCCCGGCCGCCTCGTCGACGTCGGCCCCAACCCGTGGTGGGTGGGGGTCTGGGCGGTCGTCGAGCTCTCGGCCGCCTCGCTCATCGGGCTGCTGTCGAGCCTGCGCGGAATCGCGTCCCGAACCCGCCGGTAGGCTGTTCCAGTGCTGTCACTCGTGGTGCTGATCTCTGGCGGCGGGTCGAACCTGCGTGCGCTCCTCGACGCGTCACAGGACGCGGAGTTCCCCGCGCGCGTCGTCGCCGTGGGCGCCGACCGCGACGCGGACGGATTCGCCCACGCCGAGGAGTACGGCATCCCCACCTTCTCGGTCGCCCTGTCGAGCTTCGCCGACCGCGACGCGTGGGGCGAGGAGCTGCTCGCGCAGGTGCGCTCGTGGAACGCCGACCTCATCGTGCTGAGCGGCTTCATGAAGCTCCTGCCGCCCGACTTCGTCGACGCGCTCGCCCCCAACGTCATCAACACGCATCCCGCCTACCTGCCCGAGTTCCCCGGCGCGCACGGCGTGCGCGACGCCCTCGCGGCCGGGGTCGCGCAGACGGGTGCGAGCGTCATCGTCGTCGACAACGGGGTCGACAGCGGGCCGATCATCTCGCAGGAGCGCGTCGCCATCGAGCCCGGCGACACCGAGTCGAGCCTGCACGAGCGCATCAAGCCCGTCGAGCGCCGCCTGCTCATCCAGGCGATCCTCGACATCGCCAACTCCCGTATCGACCTGAAGGACCTCTGATGTCTGGAACCACCCACGACCTCGCCGACTACCGCGAGCGCGATGTCGTCCCCATCCGCCGAGCGCTCGTCTCGGTGAGCGACAAGACCGGGCTCGTCGAGCTCGCGACCGCGCTCGTGGGCGCCGGCGTCGAGATCGTGTCGACGGGCTCCACGGCCAAGACGATCGCGGCCGCGGGCCTCGCCGTCACGGAGGTCGCCGCCGTCACGGGCTACCCCGAGTCGCTCGACGGGCGCGTGCGCACCCTGCACCCGGCCATCCATGCGGGCCTGCTCGCCGACCTGCGCCTCGAGGCGCACGAGAAGGAGCTGGCCGACTCGGGCATCGCGCCCTTCGAGCTCGTCATCTCGAACCTCTACCCGTTCGTGCAGACCGTCGCCTCCGGCGCGCCCGTGCACGACGTGATCGAGCAGATCGACATCGGCGGGCCCGCGCTCGTGCGCGCGTCGGCGAAGAACCACGCGAACGTCGCGATCGTCACGAGCCCCGAGAGCTACCCCCAGGTGCTCAGGGCCCTCACGCTCGGCGGCACGACCCTCGCGCAGCGCCAGCGCCTCGCGGGCGAGGCCTTCGCCCACACCGCTGCCTACGACACCGCCGTGGCGGCGTGGTTCGCGCAGAACGTGGGGCTTCAGAGCGTGCCGCACCGCACCTACGACGTCACCCTCAAGCAGGAGCTCCGCTACGGCGAGAACTCCCACCAGACCGCGGCCCTCTACGTCGAGGCCGACGGCCGCGGCATCGCGCAGGCGACCCAGCTGGGCGGCAAGGAGATGTCGTACAACAACTACGTCGACGCGGATGCCGCCCTGCGCGCCGCGTACGACTTCGACGAGCCCGCCGTGGCGATCATCAAGCACGCCAACCCGTGCGGCATCGCCGTCGCACGCGGCTCGGGCGATGCGATCGCGTCGGCCCACGCGCGCGCCCACGCGTGCGACCCCGTCTCGGCCTACGGGGGAGTGATCGCCGCCAACCGCAGCATCACGCGCGCCGCCGCCGAGTCGATCAAGGACATCTTCACCGAGGTGGTCGTCGCCCCGGGCTTCGACGACGACGCGCTGCCCATCCTGCAGGCGAAGAAGAACCTGCGCCTGCTGCGCCTGCCCGAGGGCTACCGCCGCGCCTCCGAGGAGCTGCGGCAGGTGTCGGGCGGCGCGCTCATCCAGTCGCCGGACACCTACGACGACTTCACGTCGGAGAACTGGCAGCTCGTCGCGGGCGCCCCCGCCGACCCCGCCACGCTCGCCGACCTCGAGTTCGCCTGGCGGGCCGTGCGCTCGGTCAAGTCCAACGCCATCCTCCTCGCCCACGAGGGCGCGTCGGTGGGGGTGGGCATGGGCCAGGTCAACCGCGTGGACTCGTGCCAGCTCGCCGTGAGCCGCGCGGGCGACCGCGCCGCGGGATCGGTGGCCGCGAGCGACGCGTTCTTCCCGTTCGCCGACGGCGCGCAGATCCTCATCGACGCGGGCGTGCGCGCCATCGTGCAGCCGGGCGGCTCCATCCGCGACGAGGAGGTCATCGCGGCGGCCAGGGAGGCGGGCGTCACGATGTATTTCACGGGTGAGCGCCACTTCTTCCACTAGCCGCGGGGAGCGCGGCTGACAGGCTGCGCCAAGCTACCGACCACTAGGTTGTAGCCCATGACCTTCGCGCCCAGCCGCCCCCTGCCCCTCGGTCGCCGCGTGCTCGCGGCATTCCTCGCGGGGCTCGCCGCCGCGGTGGCGGCGCACGTCGTCGTGGTCTTCGTGTTCTACGTGCTGCAGGCCACGGGCCTCTCGGTCGTCGTGCCCGTGAGCAACTACTTCGGCATCTCGTCGATAGCGCTCGGCGTGCTCGTGTTCGCGGCCGCGCTCGCGGGCGGGCTGCGCCGGTGGTACGTCGCGATCCCGGTGGCCGTGGTCGCGGGCGTGCTCGCCGAGACCGTGGGCATCGTGCACATCATCCTCACGCAGTCGGCGTGGGACGACCAGGCCGCGGGCTACGTCGTGCAGGCGCTCGGCACCAACCTGCTCTACGTCGTCGTCGCGGCGGTCGCGACGGCGTGCGTCGGCCGCAGGGTGTGGTCGGCCGTGGCCGCCCTGCCCGGGCGCCGCCAGGTGCTCGTGCGCATGCCGTCGGCGCGCCTCGCCGAGGGCCAGATCACGCACATCGACCGCGTCGCGCTCGACGAGGAGCTCGCCGACACCCAGTGGGAGGCCTACGTCGAGGCCCTGCGCGCCGAGGGCTTCGAGACCGTCGAGGTGCCCGTGAGCGACGACCACCCCGACTCGGTGTTCGTCGAGGACGCGATAGTGCTCTTCGGCGGCACCGCGGTGCTCACGAGCCCCGGCGCCGAGAGCAGGCGCGGCGAGCAGGATGCCCTCGCCCCCGTCGCCCGCCGGCTCGGCCACACCGTGCGCCGCATCGAGCTGCCCGGCACCCTCGACGGCGGGGATGTGCTCAAGGTCGGCTCCACCGTCTACGTCGGCCGCGGCGGCCGCACCAACGGCGAGGGCATCGCGCAGCTGCGCGACATCGTCTCGCCCCTCGGCTACACGGTCGTCCCCGTTCCCGTCACGAAGGTGCTGCACCTCAAGAGCGCCGTCACGGCGCTGCCCGACGGCACGGTCGTGGGCTACGCGAAGCACGTCGACAACCCTGCCGTGTTCGACAGGTTCCTCCCCCTGCCCGAGGCGGGCGGCGCGGTGGTCGTGCTCGACGAGCACTCCGTGCTCATGGCGTCGTCCGTGCCCAAGTCGAGAGCGCTCGTCGAGAGCCTCGGGTACCGCGTCGTGACCGTGGACGTGAGCGAGTTCGAGAAGCTCGAGGGCTGTGTGACGTGCCTCTCGGTGCGCGTGCGCTAGGCCCGACGTCGGGCTCCGCCGGGGCACGCTTGCGGATCATCCTCGCCCGGTCCTAGGCTGGAGGGCTGCCCTCGGGGTGGCGCGACGCTACGGGAGGGCACCATGAAGACGACAGAGAACGCCACGACGCGCACGATCGCGACGAGCGGCACTGTCGCCTATGCCCTCGTCCCGCGACCGCGGCACGCCTAGCCCCCAGCCCCTCCGACGGCGCACGACGCCGACCACCGCACGCAAGTCCACACCAGCGGCGCGCCTTCGCGCCGCGCTCCCCATAAGGGATGTTCCATGTCGTCCTCGACACCCACCACCAAGGCCGTCGGCACGTTCGCCGCGATCCGCCGCCTCTACCCCTACGCCAAGCCGGCCATGCCGCGCATCTACCTCGGCATGGTCGCCGCGCTCGCCGCGGGCGTCGTCGCGCTGCTCATCCCGCAGGTGCTGCGCTCGCTCGTCGACGGGCCCCTGCAGACCGGCGACGCCGCGCAGGTGCTGCCCGCCTTCCTCATCGTGCTGGGCCTCGGGGTGCTCGAGGCCATCATGGTGTTCCTGCGCCGCACCTTCGTGCTCACCCCCGGAACCCACGTCGAGGCGCGCCTGCGCAACGCGCTCTACGAGAAGCTGCAGTACCTGCCCGTGGGATTCCACGACCGCTGGCCGAGCGGCCAGCTGCTGTCGCGCGCCATCAGCGACCTCAACCTCATCCGGCGCTGGATCTCGTTCGGCCTCGTGCTGCTCGTGGTCAACGTCGTCACGATCATCGTGGGCTTCGTCTTCCTGCTGAACATCTCGTGGGTGCTCGGCGTGCTGTTCATGGTGTGCTCGATCCCGCTGTGGATCTACGGCTACCTGTTCGAGAACAAGTACTCGATAGTGGCCCGCCGCAGCCAGGACCAGTCGGGCGACCTCGCGACCGCCGTCGAGGAGTCGGTGCACGGCATCCGCGTGCTCAAGGCGTTCGGACGCGGCAAGCACGCGCTCGAGAACTTCGCCAACCAGGCCGAGGAGCTGCGCGGCACCGAGATCGAGAAGGCGAAGGCCATCGCGGGCATCTGGCTGTGGCTGCTGCTCGTGCCCGACGTGACGTTCGCGCTGTGCCTGCTGGGCGGCGTGTGGCTCGCCGTCGGCGGGCAGCTCACCGTGGGCGAGCTCGTCGCGTTCTTCGCGACCGCGACCGTGCTGCGCTGGCCCGTCGAGTCGATCGGCTTCCTGCTGTCGATGACGTTCGACACCCGCGCGGCGGCCGACCGCTTCTTCGAGGTCATGGACTCCGAGAACACGATCGTCGACCCCGCGGAGCCCAAGACCGTCGCGAACCCGAAGGGGCGCCTCGTCTTCGACGACGTGCACTTCCGCTACCAGGACTCGCCCGACAACGTGCCCGACCTCATCGACGGCGTCGACCTCGCCATCGAGCCGGGCGAGACCATGGCGCTCGTGGGGCTCACGGGCTCCGGGAAGTCCACGATCACGGCGCTCACGACGCGCCTCTACGACGTGACGGGCGGCAGCGTGTCGGTCGACGGCGTCGACATCCGCGAGCTCTCGCTCGTCGAGCTGCGCTCCCTCCTGGCCATGGCCTTCGAGGATGCGACGCTCTTCTCCGCGAGCGTGCGCGACAACGTCCTGCTCGGCCGCCCCGACGCGACCGAGGCCGACCTCGCCGAGGCGCTCGACATCGCCCAGGCCGGGTTCGTGCACGACCTGCCCCAGGGCCTCGACACCAAGGTGGGCGAGGAGGGCCTCTCGCTCTCCGGCGGACAGCGGCAGCGACTCGCGCTCGCCCGCGCCGTCGCCGCACGGCCGTCGGTGCTCGTGCTCGACGACCCGCTGTCGGCGCTCGACGTCGACACCGAGGCCATGGTCGAGGCCGCGCTGCGCAAGGTGCTCACGACCACCACGGCGCTCATCGTCGCGCACCGGCCCTCCACGGTCATGCTCGCCGACCGCGTCGCGCTGCTCGAGAACGGGCGCATCACCGCCGTCGGCAAGCACTCCGACCTGCTCGCCTCGAGCGAGCACTACCGGTTCGTGATCTCGAGCCTCGAGGACGAAGAGAAGCGTGAGAGGACGGAGGCCGCCCGATGAGCAACATCTCAGGAGTGGAGGGCGAGGAGCGCTCCGACTACACGAAGGCGGAGAGCCGCCAGATCCGGCAGCGCTCGCTGCGGCTGCTCGGCTCGCTCATCCGGCCGGTGCGGCGCACGGTCATTCTCACCATGATCGTCGTCGTGGTGAGCACCGCAGCCCAGGTCGCCGGGCCCGCGTTCATCGCGTTCGGCATCGACAACGGCCTGCCCGCGGCGATCAAGCAGGACTGGATGCCGCTGTGGCTCGCGGTCGTCGCGTACCTGTTCACGGGCCTCGTGGGCGCGCTGCTCATCGCGTGGTACACCGTGCTCACGGCGCGCGTGAGCCAGGCGATCCTGTTCGACCTGCGCAAGCGCGTGTTCCTGCACACGCAGCGCCTGTCGCTCGACTTCCACGAGAGCTACACGTCGGGCCGCATCATCGCGCGCCAGACGAGCGACCTCGACGCGATCCGGGAGCTGCTCGACTCGGGCATCAACCAGCTCGTGCAGGGCGCGCTCTACATGCTGTTCATCGCGATAGCGATGTTCTCGCTCGACTGGGTGAGCGGCCTCGTGCTGTTCGGATCGCTCGTCCCGCTCGCGCTGCTCACGCGGTGGTTCCAGGTGCAGTCGCAGCGGTTCTTCCGCGACACGCGCACCGCCTCGGCCCGCCTCATCGTGCAGTTCGTCGAGACGATGACGGGCATCCGCGCCGTCAAGGCGTTCCGCAAGGAGAAGCGCAACGAGAAGCAGTTCGGCGAGCTCGTCGAGGACTACCGCGCGACCAACTTCAAGGTCATCCAGCTGTTCGGCATCTTCGACCCGGGGCTCGTGCTCATCGGCAACCTCGCGCTCGCCGTCGTGCTGCTCGTGGGCGGGCTGCGCGTCGCCGGGGGAGCGCTCGAGATCGGCGCGCTGCTCGCGGCCCTGCTGTACTCGCGCCAGTTCTTCGCGCCCGCGCAGGAGATGGCGATGTTCTACAACTCGTACCAGTCGGCGGCCGCGGCGCTCGAGAAGATCTCGGGCGTGCTCGAGGAGAAGCCCTCGGTGCCCGACCCCACGCGCCCCATCGACCTGCGCAAGGCCAGCGGCCGCGTGACGTTCGACGGCGTGGAGTTCGCGTACAAGGCCGACCGCGTCGTGCTGCCCGAGTTCGACCTCGAGATCCCCGCGGGCCAGACCATCGCGCTCGTGGGCTCGACGGGTGCCGGCAAGTCCACGCTCGCCAAGCTCATCTCGCGGTTCTACGACCCGAGCAAGGGCAGGGTGTCGCTCGACGGCGTCGACCTGCGCAAGCTGCACCCCAAAGACCTGCGCCGCGCGATCGTCATGGTCACGCAGGAGGCGTACCTGTTCTCGGGCACGGTCGCCGACAACATCGCTCTCGGCAAGCCGCAGGCGACGCGCGACGAGATCGTCGCCGCGGCGAAGGCCGTGGGCGCGCACGAGTTCATCGAGTCGCTGCCGAACGGCTACGAGACCGACGTGAACAAGCGCGGCGGGCGCGTGTCGGCCGGCCAGCGGCAGCTGCTGTCGTTCGCGCGCGCGTTCATCGCCGACCCCGTCGTGCTCATCCTCGACGAGGCGACCGCGTCGCTCGACATCCCTTCGGAACGGCTCGTGCAGGAGGGCCTGCAGACCCTCCTCGCCGACCGCACCGCGATCATCATCGCGCACCGCCTCTCGACCGTCGCGATCGCCGACCGCGTGCTCGTCATGGAGCACGGCCGCATCGTCGAGGACGGCACGCCGGCCGAGCTCATCGCGGGCACGGGGAGGTTCGCGCAGCTGCACGCGGCCTGGCGCGACTCGCTCGTGTAGAGAATCCTGTTTCTGTTCCGACCCATCGGTGAAAGGAGCACGACAATGACAACGACAATCACCCCCTTCCTCTGGTTCGACAACGACGCGGAGGAGGCGTTCGCGTTCTACGCGACGCTGTTCCCCGAGACGCGGCTCGTCGACGGATCGCGCGGCCCCGACGGCGCGTTCTTCTTCGGCACGTTCGAGCTGCTCGGCAAGCGGGTCATGGCGATGAACGCCGGGCCGGTCTTCCCGCACACCGAGGCGTTCTCGTTCTTCACGATGGTCGACGACCAGTCCGAGGTCGACCGCCTGTGGGACGCCCTCACCGCCGACGGCGGCGAGGAGTCGCAGTGCGGCTGGCTCAAGGACAGGTTCGGCGTCTCGTGGCAGATCGTGCCCGAGGCCCTCATGCGCCTGCAGCAGGGTCCGGATGCGGCGGCGGCCCAGCGCGTCACGCAGGCCATGCTCGGCATGCGCAAGATCATCGTGGCCGACCTCGAGGCCGCCTACGCGGGCTGATCCCCGTCGCATCCTGCGGGCAGGTCGGCGAGGTGCGGCGAACGTTCCGCGCACCTCGCACGCCTGCGCGCAGGATGCGGGCTCGCTACGGGGTGTGCCGGGCGAGCTCGAGGTCGACGCGGTACACGCCGTCGCGGCTCCAGCGCAGGGGCGTGCCCTCCGCGCGGTAGTGCTCGAGCGCGCGCGTCTCATGATCGACCGGGGGATGCCCGCTCGCCCGTACGACGCGCCACCAGGGCTGGTCCGACCCGTAGTGCGCCATGACGGTGCCGACCGCACGCGCAGCGCGGGAGCCGATGGCGGCCGCGACGTCGCTGTACGCCATGACCCTGCCCTCGGGGATGGACTCGACGACCGCGAGCACAGCGGAGATGAAGTCCGGGGCCGGACTACGCACTGAGCTTGAGCTCGCCGATGCTCTCGCCGTACTGGGTCTCGCCCACGATGCTGAAGCCCACGCGCAGGAAGAACTGCTCGGGGCCGTCCTCTCCGGGCTCCCAGATGGCCGTGAGGCGCTCGAAGCCGCGGCTGCGGGCCTCGTCGGCGAGGGCCCACACGGCGAACTTGCCGACACCCGTGCCCTGGGCATCCGACGCGACGGTCACGCGCCAGACGCAGCTGCGGAACTCGGGCTGCAGGGCCTCCGGGTCGAAGTTGCCGCGGATGAACCCCACGACCTTGTCGCCCTCGAGCACGACCCGCGGCCACGACGTGACGGGGTTGAGGAAGCTGTCGGCGATGGCGTAGGAGGGAGGCGTGACGAACTGCTCCTGCCCGCGGCGCAGCGTCAGATTGTTCGCCGCGACGATGGTCTTGGCGGACAGTTCTTCGAGTCGCAGTTCAGCCATGCGAACAGCGTAACAGCACCCAAAAGTATCTCGATATCGAGATACTTCGATGAGCGAGTATGCTGTTCTCGGCCCAAAAGACTAAGGAGTTCAGCTTGCCCAAGATCAAGGTAGAAGGCACCGTCGTCGAGCTCGACGGCGACGAGATGACGCGCATCATCTGGCAGAAGATCAAGGACACCCTGATCCACCCGTACCTCGACATCAACCTCGAGTACTACGACCTCGGCATCGAGCACCGCGACGCGACCGACGACCAGGTCACGATCGACGCGGCCCACGCCATCCAGAAGCACGGCGTCGGCGTCAAGTGCGCGACGATCACGCCCGACGAGGCGCGCGTCGAGGAGTTCGGCCTCAAGAAGATGTGGAAGAGCCCGAACGGCACCATCCGCAACATCCTCGGCGGCGTCATCTTCCGCGAGCCGATCATCATCTCGAACATCCCGCGCCTGGTGCCCGGATGGAACAAGCCCATCATCATCGGCCGCCACGCGTTCGGCGACCAGTACCGGGCCACCGACTTCCGCTTCGCGGGCGCGGGCAAGCTCGAGGTGAGCTTCACGCCGGAGGACGGTTCCGAGCCCCTCAAGTTCGAGGTCTTCCAGGCGCCCGGCGACGGCGTCGCCCAGGTGCAGTACAACCTCGACGAGTCGATCCAGGACTTCGCGCGCGCCTCGCTCAACTACGGCCTCTCGCGCAACTACCCCGTGTACCTCTCCACGAAGAACACCATCCTCAAGGCGTACGACGGCCGCTTCAAGGACATCTTCGAGGAGATCTTCGTCACGGAGTTCAAGGAGAAGTTCGACGCCGCCGGCCTGACCTACGAGCACCGCCTCATCGACGACATGGTCGCCTCGGCCATGAAGTGGGAGGGCGGCTACGTCTGGGCGTGCAAGAACTACGACGGCGACGTGCAGTCCGACACCGTCGCCCAGGGCTTCGGCTCGCTCGGCCTCATGACCTCTGTGCTCTCCGTGCCGGACGGCTCGGTCGTCGAGGCGGAGGCCGCGCACGGCACGGTCACGCGCCACTACCGCCAGCACCAGCAGGGCAAGCCCACGTCGACCAACCCCATCGCGTCGATCTACGCGTGGACCCGTGGCCTGTCGCACCGCGCAAAGCTCGACAACAACCCCGAGCTCGCGACGTTCGCCGAGACCCTCGAGGATGTCGTCATCAAGTCGGTCGAGGCCGGGCACATGACGAAGGACCTCGCGCTCCTCGTCGGCCCCGACCAGAAGTGGGAGACCACCGAGGAGTTCCTCGACACGCTCGACAAGAACCTCGCGGCCAGGCTCGCCTAGCCACGAGACGACGAGAGCCCCGGGCGGATGCCCGGGGCTCTCGTGTTCGGGGGGACTACTCCGCGGCGACCTCGGGGGCCGCGGCGACGCCGGCGACGACGACCTTGCGCGGCTTGGCCTTCTCGGCGACGGGGAGGGTCACGGTGAGCACGCCGTCGCGGTAGTCCGCGGCGATGTTCTCGGTGTCGATGCTCTCGCCGAGGCGCAGCTTGCGCACGACGGCGCCCGACTGGCGCTCGCGGGAGAGCCACGTCGCGCCCTCGACGGAGGGCGCGGTGCGCTGCGCGCGCACCGTGAGGATGCGGCCGTCCACGTCCACATCGATGGAGCCGGCGTCGACGCCGGGCAGGTCGACGGAGAGCACGACGTTCTCGTCGGTGCGGTACAGGTCGACGGCGGCGAGGCGCGTGGACGAGGGGGTGAAGGCGACGCGGCGGGCGTCGCGGTAGGGCGCGTAGGCGACAGTCATGATTACTCCAGCTATGGTCTGAAACTTGAGCCGGTATGACTCAACTCATGAAGTGTAAGCAGACGTGTGCCCCGGATATGTCCCTGTTCGCCCCAGGCTTAGCGGGCGGCGATGCCGGGTCAGGCCTTGTCGCGCTGGGGGTAGATCGTCACGCCCCGGGAGAGGTCGTCGACGAAGCCGGCGATCTTGCGCGCCCGAGTCTCCGCGCGCTTCACGTTGCCGATGCGGAACAGCACGGCGAACCGGTTCTGCGAGTTCAGCGTCTCGAAGAACGCTGCCGCCGCGGGGTTCGCGTCGAGCGCCGCACGCAGGTCGTCGGGCACGGGGTTGCCCTTCTGGCGGTACGCCGCATCCCACCGCCCGTCGGCCTTCGCCCTGTCGACCTCGAGCTGCCCGCCCTCGCGCATGCGGCCCTCGGCGATGAGCTTCTCGACGTACTCGCGGTTGACCTGCGACCACGTGCTGCGCGCGCGGCGCGGGCTGTACGCCTGCAGGAAGTAGTCGTCGTCGAGGCCGTTGCGCTGCCCGTCGATCCATCCGAAGCACAGCGCGACCTGCAGCGAGTCGGCGACGAGGATGCCCGGCTTCGCCGACCCTGTCTTCCGCACGCGCAGCCGAACGCCCACGGGGCTCGGGGAGCCCTCGAGGTAGCGCTCCCACTCGAGGATGTCGTCGAGCTCGAGGATGGGCTTGTCGGAGACCGCGGCCATCCCGTCAGGCTACCGGCCCGCCCCTCGTGTCTCGCAGATTTCCCTGTGTCTCGCTAATCTGCTCGACTCGTGGAACTCTGCGAGACACGAGGGGCACGCGAGGGGCGCGCGACGGGCACGCGACGGGCACGCGACGGGCACGCGGCGGGTACACGAGGGGTAGACGACGGGCAGGTCAGTAGCCCGAGAAGTAGTCCGCGTGCACGCGGCGGGCGCCCTGCGACCGCAGGGCGCGGCGCAGGTCGTTCACGAGCGCGGGCGGCCCGGAGACGAACGCCCTGCGCGTCGCCGCGTCGGGCACCGCGGATGCCAGGCGCTCACCCGTGACGCGTCCCTCGCCGCCGTACACCCAGCCCGCGGGCAGCGTGCCGGGCTCCGGTCCGTACAGCACGACGCGCGCGCCCGAGCGCTCGAGCAGCTCGCGGTAGGGGAGCGGGCCCGTGGCGCTCGTGGCGTACACGAGCACGACGTCGCGCTTCTCGCCGCGCTCGACGGCGTGGGCGAGCTGGCTCGCGAAGGGCGTGATGCCGATGCCGCCCGCGACGAGCAGCAGGGGCTTCGCGACATCCCGGGGCAGAGCGAAGTCGCCGCCCACGCTCGTGCCGTGCACGACAGCACCGGGCTCGAGGGCCAGGAGTGCGTGCTTGAAGCTGCTCGCCTTCGTGGGCATCGTGATGGCGAACGTGAGGGGGCCGGTCTCGCTCGGCGCTGACGCTATCGAGAAGTAGCGCCGCCGGCCGCGGAAGTCGACCTTGGTGTGCGGGATCGTGAGCTCCATGTACTGGCCCGGGAGGAAGCGCACGCGGCGGGCGGGCTGGAACGCGAGCTCCCACGTCGTGTCGTTGAGCTGGGTCTTGCCGAGGTAGGTGAGCCGGATGCCCCGGCGCTGGCCCACGAGGAACGCGAGCAGGTTGCCGACGAGCAGGGCGAACTGCGGCGTGTTCGACACGAGGCCCACGCTGAACGGGATGGTCGTCAGGAGCGCCACGATGCCCGCCTCGAGGAGCTGCTGCCAGCGGCGCGGCGGGAGGGTGAGGGGCTCGCTGAGCATGAAGCCCGCGAAGAACACTGCGGGGGAGGAGAGGAAGAACGTCGACACGGCGTCGAGCGGCGGGAAGCCCGCCACGAGGTTGCGCACGACGACCGCCGCGAGGCCGACGAGCACGAAGACGACGCCCAGGGTCAGCCGCTGGGTGCGGTACAGGATGAGCAGCGCGCCGAGTGCGACGGGCACGAGCAGGTAGGGCGTCCCGACCCACCACTGCGCGAAGGGCGCTCCGCCGATGCCCGCGTAGGCGAGCAGCCCGACGACGAACACGCCCACGGCCGCGGGGTTGAAGATGTGGCGGCCGCGCACGGCCACGAGGTACTTGGAGATGCTCGCGAGCACGCCCGCCGCAGCGATCCAGAGCAGGCCGAGGTCGAGGCTCGGCGGGATGATGAAGAAGATCAGGAGCGCCGTGATGTGCGACGACTCGTAGTGCGGCTCGACGCGCAGCACACGCGAGATCGCGAAGTTCGACGCGTTCGTCGCGACGATCGCGACGGCCGCGGACGCGACCATGGCGAGCGGGTCGGTGAGCCCGATGAGGTTGAGCGACGGCACGAGGAACGTGAGCAGCGACAGCACGAACGCGATGACGGCGATGCCGATGAGGCTGAGCAGCACCGTGCGGTACATCGTCACCCTGCCGGTGCTGCGGTCGAGCCACTGCTTCATGTGAACAACTCCCCGTCGAAGGATGGCGAGAACTCTACTCGCCCGGTCGAGAACATGCGTACGTATGAGAAGTCGAACTCCGCGGCCAGCCGGTCGGGGCTCGCGAAGAACAGCGCGGTCGAGAGCCCGTCGGCCTCGAGGGCGGTGGGCGCGATCGCCCACGTCGCGATGACGTCGTTCGTCGGCAGGCCCGTCGTCGCGTCGATCACGTGGTGCAGGCCGGCGCCCCAGCGGCGCCGGTTCGTCGCCGACGAGCAGATGGCGCCGTCGCGCACGAGCGCGATCCCGATGGCCTTGGTGGTGTCGAGGGGATGCTCGAGCCCCACCCTCATCGTCGCAGCGCCCCGCTGTCGGATGTCCCCGCTGCCGTCGACGATGTACTCCTCGTGGCCTGCCGCGTCGAGCATCCCGGCCACGATGTCGACGAGGTAGCCCTTGCCGGCGGCACCCACGTCGAGCGTCACGGGGCGGACCGTGCTGAGCGCCGACCCGTCCCACGCGATCGCGTCCTCCCACGCGGGCACCGTCGTGCGGGTCCCGCTCGGGCGCAGCGAGTACGCGCGGTCGTAGCCGAGCTCCTCGAGCGCTCGCCCGACGAGCGGGGTCATGGCCCCGTCCGTCGCCGCGTAGAGCCGGCGGTAGATGTCGAACAGCGCGGGGGCCTCGTCAGGGAAGGGCCAGACGCCGGGCTCGCGCGCGATGCGGGCGACGAGCGAGTCGTCGCGGAAGCGCGACCAGGTCAGGTCGAAGCGCGCGATGCGCTCGTGGATCGCGGCCTCGAGCTCGGCCGCGATCGGCACGGCGCTGTCGATCTCCCAGCCCGTGCCGATCGCCTCGAAGGCGAGCCTATGCAGCAGCGTCGGCCTTGATGAGCTCGACCGCCTTGTTGAAGCCGCCGCTCGTGAGCGACGAGCCGCCGACCTTGTCGACCTTGATCTCGTCGATGTTCTTGCCCACGACCACGCCCGCGATGCCGTCGGCGAACTCGCCCTGGTGCTGCTTGGCCTGCGGGTCGGTCGCGTGGCCGGTGACCTCGACGGCCGTGATGACGTTGTCGGCGAGGGTGATCGTGACGTCGACGGTCTCCGTGCCGCTCGGCGCGGAGTAGTCCGCGCTCTCGGTGTAGGTGCCGTCGGCGTAGGTGCCCGAGGTGGTCGTGCCGGTGTCGGTCGTGCCCGAGTCGGTGGTGCCCGAACCGGTGTCGGTCGTGGCGGCGGGGGTGGAGCATCCGGCCAGGGCGCCGACGAGGGCGAGGCCGCCGATCACGGCGGTTGCGGTGGTGGACGTGCGCATGGGGCTCCTTGCTCGGGAAACGGTTGTCGATACAAGCATGTCGTATCGGGTGTCCGAATCCTTGGGCCTGGCTGGGTGTTCGCCCTGAATGGATTTCTGGTTCTACCCCCACACGGGGGACATTCCGGGTTATGGTCGAAAGTGCGCAGGCCCGAACTGCCTCCCGGTAACCACCTTTCACGAGAAGGAAATCCAGTGAGATCAACGAACGGGCGCACTCTGCTGCGCCGTCCCATCAGAACATTCCTTGCCGTCGCCGCTGGCGCGGCGGTGGTCGCGACGGGGCTCATCGCGGCCCCCGCGAACGCCGCGTCGCCAGCGGGTGGAGCTTTCCAGAACGGCGGCCAGACGAGCTTCGAACCGGGGCGGTACATCGTCACGCTCGTCGACGACTCCGTGGCCACCTACGACGGCGGCATCCCCGGATACCCGGGCACCCAGCCCGACGAGGGCGACCAGCTCAACGCGCGCAGCGCGCCCGTCGCCGACTACAGCGACTACCTCTCCGACAAGCAGCAGGCCGTGGCGGATGCCGCGGGCGTCTCCATCGACGTCTCGTACACCCTGGCCCTCAACGCCTTCTCGGCAGACCTCTCCTCGGCGCAGGCCGCGCAGCTCGTCGCCGACCGCGACGTGCTCGCGGTGACCCCGGACGAGATCAAGCACATCACCGCGACCCCCTCGACGTCCTTCCTCGGGCTCGACGGCCCCGGCGGGGTGTGGGAGTCGATCGGCGGAGCCGACCAGGCCGGGGACGGCGTGGTCCTCGGCGTGCTCGACACGGGCATCGCGCCCGAGAACCCGGCGTTCGCGGGCGACCCCCTCGCGGGATCGTCCAACCCGAGCACCGACGGCACGACCATCACTTTCGCCAAGGGCGACGGCGGCACGTTCCACGGCGTGTGCGAGGCCGGTGAGCAGTTCACCGCGGACGACTGCTCGACGAAGATCATCGGCGCGCGCTACTACCTCGACGGCTTCGGCGCAGCCAACATCGGCGACACCTCGACCGGCCCCGGCGAGTTCGTCTCGCCGCGCGACGGCGACGGGCACGGATCGCACACCTCGAGCACGGCGGCCGGCAACGTCGCGACTCCCGCGAGCGTGGGCGGCATCGACTTCGGCACCATCACGGGCGTCGCGCCCGCGGCCAAGATCGCCGTGTACAAGGTGTGCTGGTCGGGCCCCGACCCGTCGGTGCAGACGGACGACGGATGCTCGACGACCGACCTGCTCTCGGGCATCAACCAGGCCGTGGCCGACGGCGTCGACGTCATCAACTACTCGATCGGCGGCGGAGCGGCGCAGACCACGTACTCCGCGACGGACGACGCCTTCCTCGGCGCCGCCTCCGCGGGCATCTTCGTCGCCGCCTCGGCGGGCAACGACGGCCCCGGCGCCTCCACCCTCGACAACGCGTCGCCGTGGATCACGACCGTCGCGGCCTCGACGATCCCCAGCTACGAGGCGACGGCCACGCTCGGCGACGGGCAGGCCTTCGCGGGCGCGTCGATCACCGTGAACATGGACCCGGAGGCGGAGCCGCTCACGGCGCCGCTGGTGAACTCGACGGCGGTCGCCGTCGAAGGCGCGGACGCGGCCCTGTGCGCGCCCGACTCCCTCACCGACGCCGCCGCCGGGAAGATCGTCGTGTGCGACCGCGGCACGTACGGCCGGGTGGCCAAGTCGGCGGAGGTCGCCCGGGTGGGCGGCGTCGGCATGATCCTCGTCAACGTCACCCCCGGCTCGATCGACACCGACTTCCACTCCGTGCCGACCGTGCACCTCGACTCGACCTACAACGAGGCCGTGCACACGTACGCGGCCACGGAGGGCGCGACCGCGACGTTCACGACGGGCAACTCGACGAGCTACTCGCCGCCGACCCCGCAGATCGCGGGCTTCTCGTCGCGCGGCCCCGTGCTCGCCGACGGCAGCGACCTGCTCAAGCCCGATATCGCGGCGCCCGGCGTCTCGATCCTCGCGGCGGGACCGAACCAGGAGGGCGGCGAGCCGACCTACGAGTTCCTGAGCGGCACGTCGATGGCGGCCCCGCACATCGCGGGCCTCGCCGCGCTCTACCTCGGTGAGCGGCCCAACGCCACCCCCGCCGAGATCAAGTCGGCGATGATGACGACGGCATACGACACGCTGGATGCCGACGGCAACACCGTCACCGACCCCTTCGCGCAGGGTGCCGGCCACGTCGACCCGACGCGGTTCTTCGAGCCGGGCCTGCTGTACCTCAACGGCAAGCTCGACTGGTACGCCTACCTGCAGGGCCTCGGCTACGACGCGGGGGTGGAGCCGATCGACGGCAGCAACCTCAACCTCGCGTCGATCTCGATCGGAGCCCTCACCGCGCCGGAGACCGTCACGCGCACCGTGACCTCCACGCAGGCGGGCACGTTCGACGCGAGCGTCGAGGGCCTCGACGGCATCGACGCGACCGTCGAGCCCGCGCAGCTCACGTTCGGCGCGGCGGGGGAGTCGCAGACGTTCACCGTGACGTTCTCGCGCACCTCCGCACCGCTCGACGAGTTCACGACGGGCTCGCTCACGTGGACCTCGGGCGACACCACAGTCCGCAGCCCCATCGCCGTGCAGCCCGTCACGATCGTCGCGCCCGCGTCGGTCGAGGGCGAGGGCGTCACGGGCTCGGTGTCGGTGGAGGTCACGCCGGGCGGCGACGGGGAGATCCCGCTGTCGACGTCGGGCCTCTCCGCGGGCACCCTGCTCGGCCACGACACCGGGGTGACCGGTGACGGCGCCACGTACACGACCGTCGTGCCCGAGGGCGCCGAGTTCGCGAGGTTCGACCTCGACGCGCTCGACGACACCACCGACCTCGACCTGACCGTGTACCTGCTCGACGGCGACGGCAACCCCGTCGCGGGCTGGCAGTCGGCGACGGGCTCGGCCGACGAGCGCGTCGACCTGGCGTTCCCCGAGGCCGGCACCTACCAGGTGCTCGTCGACGTGTTCAGCGCCCCCGACGGCGTGACGTGGGATGCGACGGCCACCGCCGTCGTGCCGGGCGGCGCGCCGCTCGTGCTCGACCCCGCCGTGCTCACGGCGACGCAGGGCGTGCCCACGAGCTACACGGCCTCGTGGGCGGACCTCGCGCCGAACAGCACCTACCTCGGCGTCGTGAACTACGGCGACACCGGTGCGACGACCGTCGTGCAGGTGACGACGGGCGACGCCGTGGAGCCGGGCACGCCGCTCAACACGAGCCCGCCGACGATCTCGGGCACGCCGCAGGTGGGCAAGAAGCTCACCGCGTCGCCGGGGGAGTGGGACACCGAGGGCCTCACCTTCGCGTACCAGTGGCAGGCGGACGGCGCCGACATCGCGGGAGCGACCTCGGCGACCTACAAGGTCCGTCCCGCCGACCAGGGCAAGAGCCTCACGGTCGTCGTGACGGCCACGAAGGGCGACCTGCCCCCGGGCACCGCGACCTCGGAGGCCGTGGTCGTGAAGTACTCCTCCACAGTCAAGGCCTCGCTGAGCCGGTCGGTGTACTTCTCCTGGCAGTCGTCGACCGCGACGATCACGGTCGACAGCCCCGCCGAGGCCGCTCCCACGGGGACCGTGACGCTCACGGTCGCCGGCAAGACGGTCACGGGCGCGCTGTCGAACGGGGTGGTGAAGCTGCAGCTGCCGAAGGTGGGCTCGGGCATCCACGCCGTCAAGGTCGCCTACAGCGGTGACGCGACGACGACGCCGAGCTCGACCACGAAGGTGATCTGGGTGGTCTTCTAGCCCCCGTCGCGAGCGGCGGGTTCTCCGCGGCCCGGGCCATGACGGCCCCCACGGCCGCGGGGAACCCGCCGCTCCTCCCTATGTAACGGCCATGTAAACGTGCGAGAAACTCCTTGCCAAGAGTTTGTTCGTAAGGTTTACTAACAAACATGACGACGGGGTTCACGACCGGCCGGGCACTGCGCCCCACGACGAAGGTGCTGCCCGAGCACGCCCGTGGCCACAACCGCTCCCTCGTGCTGCAGACGCTCTACCGTGCCGGCCAGCAGAGTCGGGCGGACATCGCCCGCGAGACGGGCCTTACCCGCGTCACGGTGTCCGACCTCGTCGCAGAGCTCATCGCCGAGGGGCTCGTCGTCGAGACCGGCCAGCGCGAGGATGCCCGCCCCGGCAAGCCCGCGACGCTCCTCGACCTCGACCGCACGTCGTTCCAGATCCTCGGCATCGACCTGAGCGAGTACGCGATCTTCCGCGGCGCCGTGCTCGACCTCGACGGCCAGATCCTGCACCGCGCCGAGCTGCCCCTCGCCGGCGCCACGGGCAAGGATGCGACGGCCCTCGTCATCCGCCTCGCGGAGTCCCTGCTCGCCCAGGCGACGCTGCCGGTGCTCGGCCTCGGCGTCGGATCCCCCGGCATCGTCGACCTCGCGGGCGTCGTGCTCTCGGCACCGAACCTCGGGTGGGTCGGGGAGGACCTGCAGGGCATCCTCGCCACACGCTTCGCGCTGCCGGTGGTCGTCGCCAACGACGCCAACGCCGCGGCGCTCGCCGAGCACAGCTTCGGCGACGCGGACAGCGACATGATGCTCGTCAAGGTCGGCCACGGTGTCGGCGCGGGCCTCCTGCTCGACGGCGTGCCCCTCTTCGGCAGCCGCTTCGCCGCCGGGGAGATCGGCCACGTCGTCGTCGGCACCGACGGCGGCCTCGAGTGCGTGTGCGGCAAGCACGGCTGCCTCGAGACCTGGCTGTCGACCCCGCGGCTCGAGAAGGCGATCGCCGCCGACCCGCAGTCCCGGGACGAGATCGTGACGGAGGCCGGGCAGCGCCTCGGCATCGCCCTCGCCCCCGTCGTCGGAGCGCTCAACCTCGCCGAGGTCGTGCTGAGCGGTCCGACAGAACTACTTGATGGCCCGCTCGCCCGAGCGACCATCGACACGCTCCGCTCGCGCACGATGGCCGAATTCCACGGCGATCTCACGCTGCGGATGACAACGCTCGGCGAGGACATCGTCATGCGCGGCGCTGCCGTGATGGTCCTCTCTGCGCAACTCGGGGTCTCGTAACCCCACGGCACCACCCTTGCACCATCCCCCATCCATAGAAGGAAGACACAATGAAGCGAAAGATCGGACTGGTCGCAGCCGCGACCGCCGCACTCGTCGTTCTCGCCGGGTGCTCCACCACGCCGGCTCCTGCAGAGGAGTCGGCCGACGGCCAGAACATCACCCTCTGGCTCATGGGCGGTGACACCCCGGATGCGCTGCGCGACTACCTTAAGACCGAGTACGCGGACGCAACCGGGGGCACCCTTACCATCGAGCAGCAGGACTGGTCGGACGCTCTCTCGAAGCTGACCACCGCGCTGCCCGATGCCGAGAATACTCCGGACGTGACCGAGATCGGGAACACCTGGTCGCCCACGTTCACCACGGTGGGCGCGTTCTCCGACATCACCGACATGTACGACGAGCTCGGCGGCAGCAAGCTGCTGCAGTCGTTCGTCGATGTCGGCGCCGTCGACGGTGCCAACTACGCCCTGCCGTACTACTTCGGCTCGCGCTACATCTTCTACCGCAAGGACATCTGGGCCGCTGCCGGCCTCGAGGTCCCGAAGACGCTCGCCGAGTTCAACGAGGATGCGGCCAAGCTCAAGACCGCCACGCAGTCCGGCTTCTACATCGGCGGCGAGGACTGGCGCAACGGCATCTCGTGGATCTTCGCCAACGGCGGAGAGCTCGCGGTCAAGGACGGCGACACCTGGAAGTCGAGCCTCTCCGACGCCAAGACGGTCGAGGGCCTGACGCAGCTGCAGAAGCTGTTCGCCGACGCCTCGCTCGCCCCGGCCACCGAGGCTGACAGCACCCCGTGGGTCAACATCAACAACAACGCCGCGACGGGTGCGCCCGAGGCCGCGACGATCATCGCTCCCGGATGGGCGCACTGGTCGATCGGCGACCTCACGCCCGACCCCAAGGACAGCACGAAGACCGTCGCGACGTGGAACGACGCGACCTTCGGCAACTTCGTCCTCCCGGGTGTCGACGGTGGCGCAGCCCCCGTCTTCGCCGGTGGCTCCAACATCGCGATCTCGGCGGCCAGCAAGAACCAGGCCGGCGCCCGCGAGCTCATGAAGATCATCTTCTCCGAGGAGTACCAGAACATGCTCGGCGCGAACGGCCTCGGCCCGGCGAACACGGACTACACGTCCTCGCTCGGCGACGACCAGTTCGCCAAGGCCCTCGCTGAGTCGGCCAAGGACTCGAAGCTCACCCCCGCCGCTCCCGGCTGGGCCGCTGTCGAGGGCTCGGGCCTGCTCGAGGAGTTCTTCGGCAAGGTGAACGCCGGTGGCGACATCAAGGCGCTCGCCAAGGAGTACGACGAGAAGATCGACGCCCTGATCAACGGCTAGTACCCCTGTAGTACCCCGGCTGGGCGGCGTGCCAGCGCCGCCCAGCCGGAACCCCCACCTCTTCCCCCACCTGCCGAAAGGAGGCCCCGTCATGTCCGCGATCAGCCCCGTCCGCCGCCGCGGCCTCCGCGCCCCGCACTTCCTGCTCATCCCCTCGATCGTCATCCTCGTGCTCGGCATGGGCTACCCGATGATCTGGCAGGTCGTCACCTCGTTCCAGAAGTTCGGCCTGCAGCAGCAGTTCGGCAAGCCCGCCGACTTCGTGTGGTTCGACAACTACATCAAGCTCGCGACGGATCCCCAGCTGTGGGTCGTCGTCGCCAAGTCCCTCGCCTTCTGCGTCATCACGGCGTTCATCACGCTCGTCGTCGGCACGCTGCTCGCCCTGCTCATGACCGCGGTCACGAAGACCGCCCGCCTCATCCTGCAGATCGCGCTCCTGCTCGCGTGGGCCATGCCCGTCGTCTCAGCCATGACCGTGTGGATCTGGCTCTTCGACCGCCGCCGCGGCGCCATCAACTACCTGCTCGACATGATCCCGGGCGTCGAGATGAACCGGTTCGACTGGCTCTCCACGCCCCTGACGTTCCTGCTCGTCGCGTGCATCATCGTCGTCTGGATGAGCGTGCCCTTCGTCGCCTTCTCGCTCTACGCGGGCCTCACCCAGGTCTCCGAGGAGGTCATGGAGGCCGCCCAGCTCGACGGGGCGAACGGCTGGCAGCGGTTCTGGGGCATCATCGCCCCGATGATCCGCCCGGTCATCTCGATCGTGCTGCTGCTGCAGCTCATCTGGGATCTGCGCGTCTTCACGCAGATCAAGCTCCTGCAGGATGCCGGTTCGAAGTCGGGCGACTACGACCTGCTCGGCACCTACATCTACAAGCTCGGCACGAGCGCCCAGGACTTCGGGATGGCGTCGGCCGTCTCCATCCTCGTGCTCGCCATCACGATCGCCCTGAGCTGGTTCTACATCCGCTCGCTGCTCAAGGAGGACGAGGCATGAACCGCCTGCGCCCCTCGAAGGTGCTCTGGAGCATCCTCGCCATCGTCGTGGCCGCCCTATGGGCGTTCCCCGTCTACTGGATGGTGAGCTCGTCGTTCATCCCGACCGCCGTGCTGCAGTCGTTCATCCCGACGTTCTTCCCGACCAACCCCACCCTGAGCAACTTCACCGGGGCCGTGGCCGACGGCTCGTTCTGGAGCGCGCTCGGCATGAGCGTCGCCGTGACCCTCACGGTCGTGGTGTTCTGCATCCTGTTCGCGTTCCTCGCCGCGATCGCGATCAGCCGGTTCCGGTTCCGCGGCCGCCGCAGCTTCCTCATCGCCGTGCTCATCGTGCAGATGCTACCCGCGGAGGGGCTGTTCATCGCGCAGTACAAGATGGTCGCGAGCGTGCACCTGCTCGACACCGTCATCGGCGTGAGCGTCATCTACATCGCGGCCGTCGTGCCCTTCACGGTGTGGATGCTGCGCGGCTTCGTCGCGGGCATCCCGGCCGACCTCGAGGAGGCGGCCATGGTCGACGGCCTCAGCAGGTTCGGCGCGTTCATGCGCATCACCTTCCCGCTGCTCGCGCCGGGCCTCGTCGCGTCGGGCGTCTACGCCTTCCTGCAGGCGTGGAACGAGTTCACGGTCGCCCTCGTGCTGCTGCCCTCCGAGGCCGCGCAGACCCTGCCGCTGTGGCTGCGCGGGTTCGTGCAGGCGTCGGCGACGCGCGAGACCGACTGGGGCCAGGTCATGGCCGCGTCGACGCTCGTCGCCGTGCCCGTCATCATCTTCTTCCTCATCGTGCAGGGCCGTCTCACGTCGGGGCTCGTGAGCGGGGCGGTGAAGGGATGACCCTCCTCACCACGGGCACGCTCCGGGTCGGGATCGATATCGGAGGGACGAAGACCGACGCCGTCGCGATCACCGCGTCGGGGGAGGTCGTCGAGCAGCTGCGCCTGCCCACGGGCTTCGGGCCGGATGCCGTGCTCGAGACCGCGATCGCCGCCGTGACCCAGCTCTCCGAGCTCACCCACACCGACGTCGCCGGCTTCTCGTCGATCGGCATCGGCATCCCCGGGGCCGTCGACGCGTCGACGGGCCGCGTCACGCACGCCGTGAACCTCGGGCTCGAGGGCCTCGAGCTCGGCGCGGAGCTCACGCGCCGCCTCGGCCGCCCCGTGCGGATCGACAACGACGTGAACGCCGCGGCCCTCGGCGCGTTCCACCTGCTCGACAAGCAGGACACCCACTCCATGGCCTACCTCAACCTCGGCACGGGCCTCGCGGCGGGCATCGTCATCGAGGGCAGGGTGTGGCGCGGGGCGCGCGGCACCGCGGGCGAGATCGGCCACATCCCCGTCGACCCGCACGGGCCCGAGTGCCCGTGCGGCCAGCGCGGCTGCCTCGAGATGCTCGCCTCCGGCTCCGCCATCGCCCGGCAGTGGCCCACCGACGACCCCAAGCCCGCGCGCGCCCTGTTCGCGGCCGCCGAGGCGGGCGACCCTCGCGCCGTCGAGGTGCGCCAGCGCTTCGTCGACAGCGTCGCGGCGGCCGTGAGGATCCTCGTGCTCACCGTCGACGTCGACAGCGTCGTCATCGGGGGAGGCCTGTCGTCCCTCGGCCCCGTGCTCCTCGACGACGTGCGCGCGGTCCTGGCATCGTGGGAGTCGGTCTCGCCCTTCCTCGCCTCCACGGCGCTGAGCTCGCGCGTCGCCATCGTCCCCGTCGAGTTCCCCGCCGCGGCAGTCGGCGCAGCACTGGTAGGAGTGGCCTAGTGGCCGAGGTCGTCATCGTCGGGTCTGCGGAGGACGCGGGGCAGGTCGCCGCGGACGCCATCGAGCACCTCGTGCGCGCCAACCCGCGCGCGGTGCTGGGGCTCGCGACCGGTTCCACGCCCCTCACGACCTGGCGGGCCCTCGCGGCGCGCGGCCTCGACCTCTCGCAGGTGCGGGGGTTCGCGCTCGACGAGTACGTGGGGCTGCCGGCCGGGCATCCCGAGTCGTACCGCTCGGTCATCACGCGCGAGGTCGTCGAGCCGCTGGGCCTCACCCCGGAGCTCGTGCGCGTGCCCGCCGACAGTGGACCCATCGAGACCGCGGGCGCCGACTACGAGGCCGCGATCGAGGCGGCGGGCGGTGTCGACCTGCAGATCCTGGGCATCGGCCGCACGGGCCACATCGGCTTCAACGAGCCCGGCTCGTCGTTCGCCTCGCTCACGCGCGTCAAGACCCTCACGGAGCAGACGCGTATCGACAACGCGCGCTTCTTCGACTCGCCCGAGGATGTGCCGCGCCACTGCGTCACGCAGGGCCTCGGCACCATCCTGCGCGCGCGCCATCTCGTGCTGCTCGCCTTCGGCGCCGCCAAGGCCGCGGCGCTCGCGGGCGCCGTCGAGGGACCGCTCACCGCGTCGCTGCCCGGCTCGGCGATCCAGCTGCACCCGCGCGTGACCGTCATCGTCGACGAGGCTGCCGCCTCCGAGCTGCAGCACGCCGACTACTACCGCTACGCGTGGGAGCACCGCCTCCCGTGGGAGCGCCTCTAGCCCCGTCCCGCATCCTGCGCGCAGGTGGGCGAGATGGGCGGAACGTTCCGTGAAGCTCGCCACTCGGGCCGCAGCTCGCGGCCGGGTCTCGACGAGCCCGACCGGCGACTAGAGCAGCGCGCCGTCCGCCCACACCTGTGTGACGTGCCACGCGTGGTCGAGCACGACGGCGTCGGCGGCGCGGCCCGCGGCCAGCAGCCCGTGCCGGTCGTCGATCCCGAGCGCCCGCGCGGGGGTGAGCGTGAGCGCCGCGACAGCGTCGACGGGGGCGATGCCCGCCTCGGAGACGGCCATGCGCAGCGCCGCATCCTGGGTCAGGGTCGATCCGGCGATCGTGGTCGTGCCGCGCAGCATCGCGAGCCCGTTGCGCACCGCGACGGTGAGGTCGCCGAGCGTGTAGTCGCCGTCGGCCGAGCCGGCCGCCGCCATGGCGTCGGTGACGAGCGCGATACGTCCGGGCGCCTGCACGAACGCGAGGTGGGCGATGCGAGGATGCACGTGCTTGCCGTCGAGGATGAGCTCGAGCGTCACGCGCTCGTCGTCAAAGGCCGCGACCACGGGCCCGGGAGCGCGGTGGTGGATGCCCGGCATGGCGTTGAACGCGTGGGTGAGGATGCGCGCGCCCGCGTCGAACGCGCGCTTCGCGGTGTCCGCGTCGGCGACGGTGTGGCCCACGCCGACCGCGACGCCGGACTCCACGAGCACCTGCACGGCCTCGAGCGCGTTGGGCAGCTCGGGCGCGAGGGTGAGCTGGCGCAGCGTGCCGCGCGCGGCCTCGAGCAGCCGCTCGACGACGGCGGGCGTGGGCTCGAGCAGGTGCTGGGGGCTGTGCGCGCCGCGGTTGTCGGGGGAGAGGAACGGCCCCTCGAGGTGGGAGCCGAGGATGAGCGGGTCGCCCGCGGCCACGTCGGCGATCATGCCGAGCTGCTCGACGAGCGCATCGACGGGGTTGGCCACGAGGCTCACGACGGAGCGCGTCGTGCCGTGGGACCGGTGGGTCGCGAGGGCGGCGCGCAGGTCGTCCGCGCTGTCGTCGTAGGCGTGGCCGCCGCCGCCGTGACCGTGCAGGTCGATGAAGCCCGGCACGAGCCAGTGTCCGCCCACGTCGACGCTCTCGTCCGCGGCCGGGTGCTGCGGGCCGCTGCCGGTCGCCGTGATGGTGCCGTCGGCGACGAGCATCCAGAAGTCGTCGACCTGGCCGTGCGCGTCCAGCTTCCGGGCCGAGTGGAAGAGGATGCTCACGGCGCTCAGCCTATCGAGCGCGCGGCCTGCAGCCGGGAGAACGCGACCATGGCGAGGCCGCTCAGGATGAGCAGGAGCGCGACGAGCGGCGGCTCGGGCTCGGGTGCCGTGCTTCCCGTGTCGGGCAGGAGCGGCACGGCCTCGAGGGCGCCCATGTCGATGATGTTGATGATGCGCGCGAAGCCGCGCTGGTCGGTCGCCGGGTACAGGACGATCGCCGGGTTGCCGGCATCGATGACGGGGCTGCCGGGGGCGGGCAGGAGGGTCTTCGTCGATCCGCCGTTGTTCGCGAGCGTCCCGAGCTTCGGGTCGACGCCCGTGAGGTTGCCGGTGCCCGCGGCCAGCGCGGCATCGGTCACTGCATCCGTGGTGCCGATGAGGCTCCAGTCGATGATCGCCTGGCTTCCGGCCGTGGCCTCGATATCGGTCGCGGTGTTCTTTGCGACGATCGTGTGGCTCAGCAGGAACCGCACGGTGTCGGGCGACTGGATCGAGATGCCGCTCGGGCCGGTGCCCGTGTTGTCGGCGATGGTCGAGTGCGCGAAGACGTACACGGTGGGTTCGCCATTGCCCACGAGCGCGATGCCGCCGCTGCCGGCGGTGCCGATGTTGCCCGCGATTGTCGTGCTCTCGAAAGCGATGACGCTCGAGGCCGAGGACTGCCCGGTGTCGATCGAGAACACCGCTGCACCGTCGTCGCCCGTGTTGTTAGAGATCGTCGAGTCCTTCACGGAGATGACCGGCTCAGTGGCGCTCCCGGTCGTCGTCCACGTGTAGATCGCGAGGCCGGCGCCCTGAGGCGCGGAGTTGCCGTCGATGGTGGTGCGGGTGATCTCCACGCCCTCGACAGGAGCGTTGAACCCCACCTGTGAGAGGTGGATACCGCCGCCCGCATCGTCCGCGGAGTTGCCGCTCACGACGGAGTCAGTGAGGGAGAACTTCGCGGTCGCGCCCAGGACGGCGGCCACGTAGATGCCGCCGCCGAGCCCACTTCCGCCACTCGAGGCGGTGTTGCCCGTGATGCGCGAGTTGGTGACGGCGACGGTGCCGCCGTTCACGAGGGTCGGCTGCATACCGGCACCGCCGAGGGAGAAGTTGTCGGTGAAGTCGGAGTCGTCGATGGTGACGGTGGCGCCGTCGGAGTAGAGGTTGAGCCCGCCGACCGCGGCTGACGCAGTCGGGTTGTTGCCGTCGAAGATGCAGCGCCTGATGTCGACGGTGGCGCCGTTGCCGGAGTAGAACCCGGCGCCGCCGCTCGCGTTGTGGCTGAAGTTGTTGTCGGTCAGGGTCACGGCGGAGCCTGCGAGGAAGTTGCCGTCGAGGCCTATCTCGTTGTCGTCGGACGTCGAGCCCGAGACTGAGATCGTCTGCGAGCCGGCCATGTCGATATGGATGCCGGCGAAGTCGTTGCGCAGGAAGGTCGAATCGGTCACCGTGAGGTCGCCGTCGACGATGTGGAGGCCGTCGCCACCGTTGTCGACCGAGTCCACGCCGATGATGGTGAGATCGGAGTACTGGGAGACGATGCCGTTGTCGGGGAAGCCCGAGATGGTGAGGCGCGCGATCTCGATGTCCCAGCCCGGCAGCGTGCTCGCCTCGAAGCCTGAGCCCGCCCCCAGGAGGCTGCCGTCGATCGTGAGATCGGCCCTGTCCGGGCCGACGATCGTGATGTCGTCGGAGATGAGCGGCAGCGGGGTGGCGAGTGAGATGACCCACGGCGCGGCTCCCGACAGCGCAAACGTGATGACGTCGGCACCGGGGGTCGCGTTGGCGAGGGCGATGGCGTCGCGCAGCGTGTCGGGTCCGGCGTCGGCCGTGTCCATGACCGGGATCACCGTCGCCGACGCGGGCGCCGCGACCACGAGCACCCCGCCGAGACCCAGTCCGAGCGCGACGAGGCCCGCGAGGCTGCGGCGCAGAGCGGGCATGGGGCGTCCCTGGGTACGGGGGAGGTGGTAGCTCAGTGTACTGGCGCGGCGGGCGCGCGGGCATCCTCGTTACTTGAAGATGATGGTGCGCTCGCCGTCGAGCAGCACGCGGTTCTCGGCGAACCACTTCACGGCCTGCGTGAGCGTGCGCGACTCCTCGTCCTGGCCGATGGCCACGAGCTCCTGCCAGCTGCGCGAGTGGTCGACGCGCACGACGTTCTGCTCGATGATGGGGCCCTCGTCGAGGTCGCTCGTGACGAAGTGCGCCGTGGCCCCGATGAGCTTCACGCCGCGCGCGTGCGCCTGCTTGTAGGGGTTGGCGCCCTTGAAGCCCGGCAGGAACGAGTGGTGGATGTTGATGGCCCTGCCCTCGAGCGCCGCGCACAGCTCGGGCGAGAGGATCTGCATGTACCGGGCGAGCACGACGAGCTCGATGTCGTGCTCCTCGACGACCTCGAGCACGCGCTGCTCGAACGCGAGCTTCTGGCCCGGGCTCGTGACCGGGTGCGTCTCGAACGGCACGTCGTAGAACGACGCGAGCCCCTCGAGGTCGGAGTGGTTCGAGAGCACGAGCGGCAGGTCGACCGAGAGCTGGCCGGCGCGCTGGCGGTAGAGGATGTCGTTGAGGCAGTGCCCGGCCTTCGACACGAGCACGAGCGTGCGCAACGGGCGGCCGACCACGTCGAGCTGCCACTCCATGACGTACTTCTCGGTGACGGGGGCGAGCGCCGCCTCGAAGGCCTCGCGGGATGCCGACGACTCCACCTGCAGGCGCATGAAGAAGCGCCCCGTGTCGTCCGACGAGAACTGCTGCGACTCGGTGATGTTGCCCTCGGCCTGCACGATCGCACCGCTGATGGCGTGGACGATGCCCGGACGGTCCTCGCAGACGAGGGTGAGGATCCAGTGCGTGGTCACGCTTAAAGAGTAGGGCTTAGGCTGAACCAGATGAGCCAGGGCACCACCTCCAGCAAGCCGTTCCCCTGGACGGGGCTGTTCGTGCTCTCCGCCCTCATCTTCACGTCGGTCACGAGCGAGTTCCTGCCCACCGGCCTGCTGCCCGACATCGCGCGCGACCTCGACGTGAGCGAGTCGCAGGTCGGCCTGCTCATCACCGTCTTCGCCGCGACGGTCGTCGTGTCGGCGGCGCCGCTCACGGCGCTCACGCGGCGCTTCCCGCGCAAGTACCTCGTCATCGTCGTGCTCTTCGTCTTCATCGTCGCGAACGTGCTCGCGGCGCTCGCTCCGACGTACGAGCTGCTCGCCGGCGCGCGGATCCTCGGCGGCCTCGCCCACGGGCTGTTCTGGGCCGTCGTGGGCGGCTACACGGGCTACCTCGTGCCGAAGAAGCAGCTCGGCCGGGCCGTGGCCATCACGGCGGGCGGCGGCACCGCCGCGTTCATCCTCGGCGTCCCCGTCGGCACGGCGCTCGGCCACGCCGTCGGCTGGCGCCTCGCCTTCGCCGCGATAGCGGTCATCATCCTCGCGCTCACGATCGTCGCGGCCCGCCTGCTGCCGCACGTGGACAACACCGTGACGCTCTCCACGGGCGAGATCGGGCTGCCGCTGCGCAAGGACCGGTCGATCCCGAGTGTCGTGCTCGTGTGCCTCACGGTCATCCTCATCATGCTCGGGCACAACATCTTCTACACGTACATCGCGCCCTTCCTCATCTCGCCCGTGGGCGTGGACGCCTCGGCCATCGCGGGCGTGCTCTTCCTGTACGGCGGGGCCGGCGCCATCGGGCTCGCGCTCGCGGGCGTGCTAGCGGACAGGTTCCCGCGCGCCGGGCTCGTCGGCGCCATCGCCCTCGTGGCGCTCGCCGTGCTCGTGATCGCGCTCTTCCCCACGCAGCCCGTCATCGTCATCGGCACCATGGTGGTGTGGAGCATCGCGTTCGGCGGCGCCCCGGCCATGCTGCAGACGAGGATGCTCCAGGTCGCGTCCGCGCGCATCCGCGATGTCGCGTCCGCCTACCTCACGACCTCGTTCAACATCGCCATCGGCGGCGGGGCCGCGATCGGCGCGCTCCTGCTCGACCGCACGAGCATCCTCGTGCTGCCGTTCGTCGACGTGGCGATCACCCTCGCCGCCATCGTCGTGTTCCTCGTGGGCGACGCCATCGTGACGCGGAGGTTGCGCGCCCGCTAGTGCGTTCCGGGGAATCCCAGGTAGTGGTTGATCCCCCGCGAGTCGAGGAACGCCACGAACGCGTCGAGCTTCGGCGAGAACTCGGCGAAGTCGCGCTCGCGACGCGGCGACCAGGCGATCTCGGCGATCGACGCGATCCGGGGGAACGCCATGTACTCGACGTCCTGGATGTCGGCGAGCGTCTCGGTCCACATCGGCGCCTCGACGCCGAGCAGCTGCTCCTCGCCGACGCCCGGCACGATGTCGGCCGGGTCCCACTCGTACGACTGCGGGATCGACGTCGGCCCCGCCCACTGCAGCCCGAGCTCGGTGAGCGCGTCGTACTTCTGGTCGAGATAGGCGACGTTGGCGGGCGACATGATCACCCTGCCGCCCTGCTGCACGAACGACAGGGTGTGCTCGGCGGCGCCGTCCTGCGGCGTGGTGTAGCTCCAGTACTGGCCGACGGTGCCGGCGGGCAGCTCGCCGCTGCGGCCCATCTCGTGCCACCCGATGAGCGTCTTGCCGTACGCCGCGGCGATGGCCGTCGCGCGGCCGATGAAGTAGAGGAAGTCGTCGTCCGTGGTCGAGAGCGACTCGTCGCCGCCGAGGTGCAGGTACGGGCCCGGGGTCATCGCGGCGACCTCGCGCACGACGTCGTCCACGAACTCGTAGGTCTTCTCGCTGCGGATGGCGAGCGAGCTGAAGCCCACCTCGATGCCCTCGTACGGCTCCACGGGGATGTCGCTCAGCTCGGGGTAGGCCACCGACGCCGCGTTCGTGTGGCCGGGCATGTCGATCTCGGGCACGACCGTGATGAAGCGGGATGCCGCGTACTCGACGATCTCGGCGTACTGCTGCTTCGTGTAGAAGCCGCCGCCGCGCCCGCCGATCTCGGTGGTCGCACCGGCCCTCGTGAGCTCGGGCCACGAGTCGATCTGGAGGCGCCAGCCCTGGTCGTCGGTGAGGTGCAGGTGCAGGTAGCTGAACTTGAGCAGCGCGATGTCGTCGATGTAGCGCTTGACGTCCTCGACGCCGAAGAAGTGGCGGGCGACGTCGAGCATGGCACCGCGGTAGGCGAAGCGGGGGGCGTCCTCGATGCTCACGAAGGGCACGCGGCCGTCGACCGTGAGCTGCAGGAGGGTCTGGCGCGCGTGGAAGACACCGGCGTCGTCGGACGCGGCGATGCGGATGCCCGCGCCGTCGACCTCGAGCGTGTAGCCCTCCGCGGCGATCGAGGCGTCGGTGGCGACCTCGGGCTCCGCGAGATCTCGCCACCCGTCGTGCACCGCGAGGGAGACGGGGGAGGGGATCACTGTCGGCACGGCCTCATCCTTCACTGGTGCGCATCCCGCGAGCAGCACGACGAGCGCTACGAGCAGCAGCCTCATCGCCGCCTCCGGGGTTTGTCAGGAGTCCTAACTAATTGCTGTGCCCATTCTGCCAGATACACTGTTCCTGTCGCGACTGGCGTTGAGATGGGCAACCATCGGGGAGCGGCAATCTCCACCTCAGTGGGCCGTACGCCTGGGCCCACCGGATACCGTTAGTCCTATCCGCCGAGTGTGTTGAGGAGCGTCCCATGTCCGGTTTCACCGCCCCCCTGTCCGAGGTCGATCCCGAGATCGCCGCCGTGCTCGAGCAGGAGCTCGGCCGCCAGCGCGGAACCCTCGAGATGATCGCCTCCGAGAACTTCGTGCCGCGCGCCGTGCTCGAGGCCCAGGGCTCCGTGCTCACCAACAAGTACGCCGAGGGATACCCGGGCCGCCGCTACTACGGCGGCTGCGAGTTCGTCGACGTCGCCGAGTCGCTCGCCATCTCGCGCGCGAAGGAGCTCTTCGGCGCCGCCTATGCGAACGTGCAGCCGCACTCGGGCGCCTCCGCCAACGCCGCCGTGCTCTCGGCGATCGCCGAGCCCGGCGACCGCATCCTGGGCCTCGAGCTCGCGCACGGCGGCCACCTCACGCACGGCATGAAGCTCAACTTCTCCGGCAAGCTCTACGAGGCACATGCCTACGGCGTCGACCCCGAGACGTTCCTCGTCGACATGGACGTCGTGCGCGCCAAGGCCCTCGAGGTCAAGCCGCACGTGCTCATCGCCGGCTGGTCGGCCTACCCCCGCCAGCTCGACTTCGCGGCGTTCCGCGCGATCGCCGACGAGGTGGGCGCCAAGCTGTGGGTCGACATGGCGCACTTCGCGGGCCTCGTGGCCGCGGGCCTGCACCCGTCGCCCGTTCCCTTCGCCGACGTCACGAGCTCGACCGTGCACAAGACGATCGGCGGACCCCGCTCGGGCTTCATCCTCACCAACGACCTCGAGCTGCAGAAGAAGATCAACTCCAACGTCTTCCCCGGCCAGCAGGGCGGTCCCCTCATGCACGTCATCGCGGCCAAGGCGACGGCGTTCAAGCTCGCGGGCGAGCCCGAGTTCAAAGACCGCCAGGAGCGCACGCTGCGCGGCGCGCGCATCCTCGCCGAGCGCCTCACCGCGGCAGACGCGACCGGCGCCGGCATCGACGTGCTCACGGGCGGCACCGACGTGCACCTCGTGCTCGTCGACCTGCGTAACGCCGCGATCCACGGCCAGGACGCTGAGGACGTGCTGCACTCCGTGGGCATCACGGTCAACCGCAACTCCGTGCCGTTCGACCCGCGCCCGCCGATGACCCCGTCGGGTGTGCGCATCGGCACGCCCGCGCTCGCGACGCGCGGCTTCGGCGACGCCGAGTTCACGGAGGTCGCCGACATCATCGCGCTCGCCCTGCAGCCGAACCCGGATGTCGCGGCCCTCCGCCAGCGCGTGCTCACCCTCGCCGACGGCTTCCCGCTCTACCCGGGCCTCACGTCGCCGGGGTCCTGGAACTGATGACGGCGACAGTCCTCGACGGCGTCGCGACCGCGTCCGCCGTGAAGGCCGAGCTGGCCGACCGCATCACCGCCCTCAAGGCGCGCGGCATCACGCCCGGGCTCGGCACGCTCCTGGTGGGCGACGACCCCGGATCGATCTCGTACGTCGCGGGCAAGCACCGCGACTGCGCCGAGGTGGGCATCGAGTCGATCCGCGTCGACCTGCCCGCCGATGCCACGAGCGAGCAGATCGAGGAGGCCATCCGCGGCCTCAACGCGAACCCCGCGGTCACGGGCTACATCATCCAGCTGCCGCTGCCCGAGGGCCATGACGAGAACGCCATGCTCGAGCTCATGGACCCCGACAAGGATGCCGACGGCCTCCACCCCACGAACCTCGGCCGCCTCGTGCTCGGGGTCGGCGGGCAGATCGACTCGCCGCTGCCGTGCACCCCGGCGGGGATCGTGGAGATGCTGCAGCGCTACGACGTGCCCATCGCGGGCCGCCACGTCGTCGTCATCGGGCGCGGGCTCACGGTCGGGCGTCCGCTCGGCCTGCTGCTCACGCGCAAGGGCCTCGACGCGACGGTGACCCTCACGCACTCGCGCACGCAGGACCTCGAGTCGTACGTGCGCCGCGCGGACATCCTCGTCGCCGCGGTCGGCGTCGCGGGCCTCGTGAAGCCCGAGTGGGTCAAGCCCGGGGCCGCCGTGCTCGACGTGGGCATCACGCGCGTCGTGAACCCCGAGACGGGCAAGGCGCGTCTCGTGGGCGACGTCGACCCCGCGGCCGGCGAGGTGGCGGGGTACCTGTCGCCCGTGCCGGGCGGCGTGGGGCCGATGACGCGCGCGATGCTCCTCAAGAACGTGGTCGACGCGGCCGAGCGCGGCTAGACGCCCGCCGGGTTCAGCTCGCACGCGTTGGGCTGGCCGACGACGCTCGTCGCCCAGCGCTCGGCGTTGGTGCTGAGCGAGCGCGCGAGCGGCGTGACGACGACCGTGCAGTCGCTGATCTGCGTGTAGCGCGGGTCGAGCACGTCGGTGCCCGCCTCCGTCGCGATGCCGAAGCCGTACGTGATGGTGCCCCAGCCCTCCGCGGAGTCGGGCGAGCCGCCCGCGGGCACGGGGGTGACGGCGCGGATCGTCGCGGGCACGAGGGCCTGCACGCTCGCGCAGTACGCCTGGAACGGCGTGTAGTCGCCCTGGTACACGGCGGTTCCGGCCATGCTCACGACGACCTGCCCCGTGGGGGCCCAGCGCTTGCCTCCCGTCGAGGTGTCGGTGACCGTGATGGTGCTCACGAGGTAGTCGGGCGACGTGAACCGGCCGCGCCAGCCGTCGCACTCCTCGTCGAGCTGGGCCACGACGGCATCCTCGTCGTCGATGTCGGGCACGGGCGCGTAGACGACCTGCTCGACGCGCGCGGTCGCGCCGACGGGCGAGGTGATCGTCGCGGAGAGGGTGAAGAGGATGTCGCCCGCCACGGGCTCGGGGCTCACCGAGAAGGTGGGCGTGGGCGACGGCGACAGGGTCGGCGTGCTCGTGAGCGTGGGGACGGGCATGACCCCGCAGCCGGCCAGGGCGAGCACGGCGAGCGGGGCGACGACGTGAATGAGCCTCATGGGGCGACGATACCAATACGCTTGTCGTGTGAGTGCGAGGAAGCGGTTCCCCTGGGCGAGGCTCTGGGCAGGCATCGGCACGCTCGTGGCCGTCGTCCTGGCCGTGGCGTTCGTGCTCAAAGTCCTCGTCTAGCACCCTCGCTCGCGGCGACCGTGAACTGCGTGGGGGCGGCGAAGCCGCGCTCGGCGAACGCGCGCTCGACCGCGGCGCGCACCTCGGTGAGCGACCCCGACGGCACGAGCGCGATGGCCGCGCCGCCGAACCCGCCGCCCGTCATGCGCGCGCCCAGGGCGCCGGCGGCCTGAGCGGTCTCGACCGCGAGGTCGAGCTCCGGCACGGAGATCTCGAAGTCGTCGCGCATGGAGGCGTGCGAGGCATCCAGCAGCCCGCCGATCGCGGTGGGGCCCTCGTCGCGCAGCACGCGCACGGTGTCGAGCACGCGCTGGTTCTCCGTGACGATGTGCCGCACGCGGCGGAAGGTCTCGTCGTCGAGCACGTCGCGCGCGCGGTCGAGGTCGTCGACGCCGATGTCGCGCAGGGCCGCGACGCCGAGCAGGCGCGCTCCGAGCTCGCAGGATGCCCGCCGCGCCGCGTACCCGCCGGTGGCGTGCGCGTGCGACACCCCCGTGTCGATGACGAGCAGCTCGAGCCCCGCCGTGGCGAACCCGAGCTCGACGAGCTGGGACTCGAGCGAGCGGCAGTCGAGGAACACGGCGTGGTCCGCGCGGCCGAGGAGCGACGCGGACTGGTCCATGATGCCCGTGGGCGCCCCCACGGCCTTGTTCTCGGCGAGCTGGCCGACGCGCGCGAGGGTCGGGCGGTCGAGGCCGAGCCGCCAGGTGTCGTTGAGGGCGACGGCCACGGCGCTCTCGATGGCGGCCGACGAGCTGAGCCCCGCGCCCACGGGCACGGTCGAGTCGATGTGGATCTCGACCCCGGGCACCCCGCTCGTGTCCGCCCAGTGGCCGAGCGCCCACGCGACGCCGAGCGGATAGGCCGACCAGCCGTCGAGGCGGTCGGGGCCGAGGTCGTCGAGCGCGATCTCGACGGCGCGGTCGGCGAACGTCGAGGTCACGCGGATGGTGCGGTCGTCCCGCACGACCAGCTCGGCGGTCGTGCGCCTGTCGATGGCGAACGGGAGCACGAAGCCCTCGTTGTAGTCGGTGTGCTCGCCGATGAGGTTCACGCGCCCGGGCGCCGACCATACCTCGATGTCAGGCACGTGCTATCCCTTCCCGGATGAACTGCGCGGCGTGCTCCGGGGGGATGTCGCCGATCCATGCCCCCATCGCGCTCTCCGAGCCCGCGAGGTACTTCAGCTTAGATTCCGCGCGCCGCGGCGACGTCACCTGCAGCATGAGCCTGATGTCGTCGCGCGAGTCTACGACGGGCGCCTGGTGCCACGCCGCGATGTACGGGGTGGGGGTGCCGTAGAGGGCGTCGATGCCGCGCAGCAGCCGCAGGTAGAGGCCCGCGAGCTCGTCGCGCTCTGCGCCGTGCGTCGCGGCGAAGTCGGGGATGTGGCGGTGCGGCAGCATGTGCACCTCGAGGGGCCAGCGCGCCGCGAACGGCACGTAGGCGGTCCAGTGCTCGCCCGACAGCACGACGCGCTCCGAGCCGCGCTCGAACTCGAGGATGTCTGCGAACAGGTTCGGCCCGTACTCCTCGATCGACGCGATGAGCCGCTGCGTGCGCGGGGTCACGTAGGGGTAGCTGTAGATCTGCCCGTGCGGGTGGTGGAGCGTGACGCCGATCGCCTCGCCGCGGTTCTCGAACACGAACACCTGTCGCACGCCGGGCAGCGCGGAGAGGATGCCCGTGCGGTCGGCCCACGCCTCGATGACCGTGCGCGCGCGCGACTCGCTCAGCGACCCGAACGACCCCTCGTGCTCGGGGCTGAAGCACACCACTTCGCACCGGCCGTGCGAGGGCGCCGTGCGACCGAGGCCGAGCCCGGAGAGGTCGAGCCCGCCGAGCGCGGGGCCGAACGACGGCGACCGGTTCTCGAACACGGCGACGTCGTAGTTGCTCGGCACCTCCGACGGGTTGGCGGGCGTCGCGGGCGCGAGGGGATCCTGGTCGGCGGGCGGGAGGAACGCGCGGTTCTGCCGCGCGGCGGCTATCGAGATCCACTCGCCCGTGAGGGGATCCTGCCGCATGGTCGCGGTCTCGGGGCGCGGGTCGAGGTGGCGTTCGTCGACGGCGCGCTCGGCGGGCAGCGCGCTGTCGGCGTCGTCGTAGTAGACGAGCTCGCGCCCGTCGGCGAGCGTCGTGGCGTGCTTGGTGATCCCGGCCGTGAGCATGGCATTACGATAACGAAAGTGGAGGTTTCGAATACGAAGGAATTCGTAAGCGCAGAGCCCCGCCGCCGCCTGCTCGCGCGGCTCGTCGCCGAGCGCGGATTCGTGCGCGTCGCCGACGCGAGCCTCGAGCTCGGGGTGAGCGAGGTGACCGTGCGCGGCGACCTCACGGCGCTCGAGGCCGCGGGCTCGGTCGTGCGCGTGCACGGCGGCGCGATGCCGGTCGCGACGGGCGCCGAGGCATCCCTCGAGTCGTCCCTCGACAGGGATGCCGCGGCCAAGCGCTCGATCGGCGCGGCGGCCGCGCGGCTCGTCGCCTCGGGGGACGCGGTGTACGTCGACGCCGGCAGCACGTCGATGGCGCTCGCGCACGCCCTCGTCGAGCGGCACGACCTGCGCGACGTGACCGTGGTCACGAGCGGGCTCACGATCGCCCTCGCGCTCGAGGCCGCCGGGCCGCGGTTCACGATCGTCGTCACGGGCGGCACGCTGCGCCCGCTGCAGCACTCCCTCGTGAGCCCGTTCGCCGTCCCTATGCTCGACGCCCTGCGCCTCGACACGGCGTTCATCGGCTGCAACGGCGTGCACGCGCAGCACGGCGTCACCAACGTGAACCTGCCCGAGGCCGAGATCAAGACGAGGGTGCTGGGCCGTGCGCAGCGCGGGGTCATCCTCGCCGACGGCTCGAAGGTCGGCGCGACCGAGGTGGCCGTCATCGCGGAGGTCGGCGCGTTCGACACGCTCGTGACGGCGGGGGATGCCCCCGCCGACGCCCTCGCGGCCCTCCGGTCGACCGGTCTGACGGTCGATAGGGTTGACGCGTGACCCACGAGCCCACCGGACTTCAGCTCACCCTCGTCCGCGGCGGTGCCACTGCCGTCATCACGGAGGTCGCCGCCTCGCTGCGCGCGTTCTCGGTGGGCGGGGTCGACGTCGTGCAGCAGTATCCGGAGCACACCGCGCCGCCGTTCGCGTCGGGCATCATCCTCGTGCCGTGGCCCAACCGCACCGACGGCGGGCGCTGGACGCTCGACGGCGCGACCCAGCAGCTCGACATCACCGAGCCCGCGAAGAACAACGCCATCCACGGCCTGCTGCGCTTCGTGGGCTACCGGGTCGTCGAGCAGTACGGCGCGGCGGTTACCCTCGCGGCGTCGGTGTTCCCGCAGCACGGCTACCCGTTCCACCTCGAGACGACCGTGCGCTACGAGCTCGTCGACGGCGGACTCGAGGTCACGCAGACCGTGCACAACGTGTCGGAGGCCGCGGCGCCCGTCGGGCTCGGCGCCCACCCGTTCCTCACCGTCGGCGACGTCGACACCGACGACCTGACCCTCACCCTCCACGCGTCCACCTACGTCGCCGTGGACGCCCGGCTCATCCCCACCGCCGAGCTGCCCGTCGACGGCACTCCGTACGACCTGCGCGCGGGCCGTCGCATCCGCGACCTCGAGCTCGACACCGCCTACACCGACCTCGCCCCCGTCGACGGTGTCGTCGCGACGCTCACCGCGCCCGACGGCCGCACCGTGAGCCTCGCGCAGGACGACAACCACCCCTACGCGCAGGCGTTCATCGCCCGCAGCTACCCCAAGGCGGACGGCCCGGGCACGGCCGTCGCGCTCGAGCCCATGACCGCGGCGCCCGACGCGCTCAACTCGGGCCGCGGCCTGCGCTGGGTCGAGCCCGGCGCGACGTGGAGCGTCGGCTGGGGCATCCGGTACGCTGGGTTCAACGAAGGGGAGTAGTTCCCGACGCGCCCCTCGCGGGCGCGATGGCGTGAGACATCGACATACTGGCCCGTCACGATGACGGGCCCGGTGCTCCACCGGCAGCCTTCTGCTGGCGAACGAGACCTTCGGCCAGGACACAGTCCGGCCGAGGTCGTCATGCCTTCCGGCCGGATCCGAACCGAAGGATCACCATGGCCGCACCCACCAGCCCCGACCTGCGCCGCTGGCGCCGCCACCTCGCCGCCGAGCGTGCGGAGGCCGCCGTCTACCGCGACCTCGCCGCGCGGCGCACGGGGGAGGAGCGCGACATCCTGCTCGCCCTCGCCGACGCGGAGGGCCGTCACGAGCAGCACTGGCTCGACCTCCTGGGCGACCAGGTCGGTCGGCCGCGACGGGACGCCCGCACCGCCGTGCTCGGATTCCTCGCGCGCCGCTTCGGCTCGGTGTTCGTGCTCGCCCTCGCGCAGCGCGCGGAGACGCGCTCGCCCTACGACGCCGACCGCGACGCCACCGACACCATGGCGGCGGACGAGCGCATCCACGCCGAGGTCGTGCGCGCCCTCGCGGCGCGCGGCCGCCAGCGGCTCTCGGGCACGTTCCGCGCCGCCGTGTTCGGCGCCAACGACGGCCTCGTCTCCAACCTCGCGCTCGTGCTGGGCGTGAGCGCCTCGGGCATCGACAACCACATCGTGCTGCTCACGGGGGTCGCGGGCCTGCTCGCGGGGGCGCTCTCCATGGGCGCCGGCGAGTTCGTGTCTGTGCGGTCGCAGCGCGAGCTGCTGGATGCGACGACGCCCAACTCGGCCGGCAGCGAATCCCTCGCCGCGCTCGACGTCAACGCCAACGAGCTCGCCCTCGTCTACCGCGCGCGCGGCATGTCGGTCGCGGAGGCTGAGTCGCACGCCGCCGAGATCATCTCCGGGCGCGCGACGATGCCGACGCCGTCCACCGACGACCACGAGAGCGTCGGGACCGCCCTCGGGGCGGCGGTCTCGAGCTTCCTGTTCTTCGCGTCGGGCGCGATCATCCCGGTGCTGCCGTACCTGTTCGGGGCGCAGGGGATCAGCGCCGTCATCATCGCCGCCGTGCTCGTGGGTGTCGCCCTCCTCGGCACGGGGTCGATCGTCGGACTGCTCTCGGGCACCTCGCCGCTCACGCGCGCGCTGCGCCAGCTCGCGATCGGCTACGGCGCCGCGACCGCCACGTACCTGCTCGGCCTCCTGTTCGGCGTCTCGGCGGGCTAGCGCCCGGCCGTTCGCCCCGAATCGGGCCTATCCGCTCCCCTTTAACCCCGGTTCGGGGCAACCCGGCGCCAAGTTGCGTCATTCGGTCGGCGAGGATGCCCGCCGCCGACCATTCGGCGCAACGCGGTGCGGCCCGGCGCGGGTTGCCCCGAATCGGGCTTATCCCCTCCCCATAGCCCCGGTTCGGGGCAACCGGCCAAGGCCGGGATGCCCAGGTGCGAGCCGCGGCGACGGATACTGGAGACATGATCTCCACCGAGCTCGCCCGCGCGCTGCGCGACTCCGGACTCGTGTGGCACCCGCGCGCGGGCGACGCCTTCCGCATCGACAGGATCGAGGCCGACGAGGAGCTGTTCATCCTCAGCGACATGACGGTCGAGGCGCACGAGTTCAGCACCGGCACGGTGCTCGGGTTCAACGGCACCACCGAGTGGGCGCTGGACTCCGTGGCGATCGACGAGGCGCTGTGGCATCCGCACGAGCACCAGCTGCGCGAGGCGCTCGGCCCGGCCTTCGTGTCGCTCGCGCCGGGGTTCACGGTCACGGCCGTCATCGACGGCGAGACGGCGGCCGTCACGGCCGGAACGGCGGCGGACGCGTACGCGAAGGCGCTGCTGCGCATCCTCGACTCCCTCGTCGCCTGACCCCCGTAGTGGGGCGCGGGCGCCGCGTCATAGCGGGCCGGTAGCGTCGTCTCTTCCTGTGCGAGGCACACGGTGCCCCGGGGGACTCAGTAACAGCCAGAACGTCATTTCTGGTAGCGACCGCTTTCGGCGCGCCGCTGACTCGACCCAGGAGCACTACCCATCATGACCTCGCACTCCCTCGCCAAGGCCAAGCGCCGCCGGTTCACCCCGATCGCGCTCACCACCGGTGTCGTCGCCGCCGCACTGCTCTCCGTGAGCATGACGGGCACGCTCTCGGGCTTCGTGGCGAGCATCAACAACCCGACCAACACCACCGCGACCGGCGCCCTCATCATGCAGGAGCAGAACGCGGCGGGCACCGTCACGTGCCTGAGCACCGACGGCGGCAGCATCTCGACCAACACCGCGACGTGCGCCACGATCAACAAGCTGGGCGGCAGCACGACGATGATCCCCGGTCAGACGATCACGACCAACATCACGATCAAGAACACGGGGACCGTCAACGCGGGCTCGTTCACGCTCACGCCGTCGGCCTGCACGCAGTCGGCGGCCGCATCGCCCTCGGGCACCGCGACCGACCTGTGCACGCAGCTGCAGCTCGTCGTCACGCAGGGTGCGACCACCGTCTACTCGGGGACGGCCGCGGGCTTCGTCACGGGCGGTGCGCGCACGATCGCGGGTCCGCCCGCGGCCGGGGTGTCGCTGCCCTTCACGTTCGCGGTGACCCTGCCGGCCGCCGCCGGCAACACCTACCAGAACCTGCAGGCGTCCGTCCCGCTGCTCTGGACGTTCACGAGCTAGGTTCGGAGATCGTCCCCACCGCGGTTGCTCGATCCCGCCGCCGTGGGGCGCCACCCGACCGGTCAGAACCATGACGAACGCCGACGCGACACCCGCGCCGTCCACCGCGGGCGGCAGCGTCCAGGTGGGATGGCGCGGGGCACACCGCCCCGGCCGTCGCCGCATCCGCACCAGCACCCTCGCGATGTGGGGGTGGATGGCCCTCGCCGCAGGCGTGGTCATCGCCGCGCTCGCCTTCCACGCGGGCGGCGGGCGCTGGTTCATCATCGAGACGCCGTCCATGGGCGAGGCCGCGCCCGTCGGCACGCTCGTCCTCACCCAGCCGGCAGCGGTCTCCGACCTCGCGGTCGGCGACATCATCTCCTTCCACCCTCCGACAGCACCGGACGGGGTCTACACGCACCGCATCGTCGCCCTCGAGAGCGGCGAGGTGCAGACGGAGGGCGACATCAACGGCGTCAGAGATCCGTGGACGCTGTCGGGTGGTGACCTCATCGGAAAGACCACGGCGGTGCTGCCGGGGGTGGGCTGGCTCATCCGCTGCCTCCCCTGGCTGTTCCTCGGCGGGCTGGGCGTGTGGATCATCACCCGGTTCATCCGCACGGCCACGCGACGGGTGTCGTGGCTCATCCTCGGCTGGTCGCTCGTCGCCTCGATCACGGGCTTCGTCGTGCGGCCGTTCGTCGGGGTCGCGGTGCTCACGTCGAAGGTCACCGATGAGGGCGCGGTCGCGAACCTCGTCTCGACGGGGCTCCTGCCCATCCGTGTGCAGGCGGTGGGCGGGTCCTACCTCGAGCTGGTCCCCGGCCAGGTCGGCACGATCACGGTGCCGACGCTCGCGGAGTCGGGCACGTACAAGCTCGTGACCAACCTCGACCTCGACCTGTGGGGCTGGGTGGCGATGGGTCTCGTGTGCGCGATCCCGCTGCTGTGGTGCCTCATCGTGGGGCTCCCGCCGGACGGCCCGGATGAGGCGGCGCGCCCCGCGCGCGAGCGCCCGCGTGCACTCACCGCGAGGACGGCCTCGTGAGGCCTCGGGCGGCGCTCGTCGCCGTGAGCATCCTCGCCCTAGCCGGAGTCGCCCTCGGCGCCCAGGCCGTGCCCTCGAGCTCGGCCGCCTATCTCGCACGCGTCACGAACTCGATCAACACGACGGCCACGGCGCCGTACTTCACGTGCGCGGGCGCCACCAACGCGACAGCCGAGCGCGCCGGGGCGATCTTCGTCTTCCCGCTCAACGAGAACGGCATCAGCTACCTGCTGGGCGCCACCGACCAGTCGGGGCACGCGAACGGGACCTACCGCGGCGCCTTCGCGACGAGCACGACGACCCCGCTCGCGTGCCCGCGCGACGCGGGCGGCGCCTACGTGCTCAACGGCTCGTCGAGCTACGTCACGAGCCCCACGCAGCTGGCCAACCCCACGACCTTCTCGGCGGAGGTGTGGTTCAAGACCACGGTCGCGAGCGGCAAGCTCATCGGCTTCGGCAACAGCAACAACGGCACGTCGAGCCAGTTCGACCGGCACATCTACCTCTCCACCACCGGCCAGCTCGTCTTCGGCGTCTACAACGGCGGCACCAACGTCATCACGAGCCCGCTCGCGTACACCAACGGCGCGTGGCACCACGTCGTCGCGACGATGTCGCCGTCCGCGGGCATGTCCCTCTACGTCGACGGCGCGCTCGTGGCCTCCAGCGCGACGTTCACGGTGCCGGAGAACACGACGGGCTACTGGCGCGTGGGCTACGACAGCCTGAGCGGGTGGCCGAGCACGGGCACGAACTACTACTTCACGGGCCAGATGCGCTGGGCCGCCGCCTACTCGATAGCGCTCACCCCCGCGCAGGTCGCCGCGCACTACAACGCCGGGCGGTAGCGCCCCGCCCCTATGCCGACAGTTGCGGAGGATGGCGCGCCGCAGGGCCGTGGTGCGGGCCGGCCTCGGCGGCGTGCCATCCTCCGCAACTGTGTCGGCAGGGGGCGGGCGGGGGATTCGGCGGCCCGTCGCCGGGCGTTCACGCGGGGTTCGCCGGGGTACAGCACACTCGGGGAATGCTCGCGATGACAGGGACGCTGCGGTTCGACTCCGTGTACGCCCTCGACGTGCTCGCGCGGCGCCTGTGCGCGTACCACTCGGTGCGCGTCTCCGACCGCGAGCGGGTGGTGCTCGTGCCGCCCATCGGGTCGTTCCTCGTCGACTGGGATGCCACGGGCGTGCGCCTGCACGTCGTCGCCCCCGCGCAGCGCGACCTCGACGAGCTCATGGCCCAGCTCGACGCCGAGGTGCGCAAGGTGGGCGCCCTCGCGTCCATCGCGTGGACCCCCTCAGTGGTGGTGCCGGCGCCGCTGCGCTAGACCCTACGCTGTGGGCATGCCCACCGTGGTCATCGCCCCCGACTCGTTCAAGGGGAGCCTGCGCGCCGTCGAGGTCGCGCGCGCGATAGCGGAGGGATGGCACGCCGTGCGCCCGGGCGACGAGCTCGTGCTCCTGCCCCAGGCGGACGGCGGCGAGGGCACCCTCGACGCCGTGGAGGCATCGGTGCCGGGCTCGGTGCGGCGCTCCGCGGGGAGCGTCACAGGCCCCGACGGCCGGCCCACGCCGGGCGAGTGGCTGCTGCTGCCCGACGGCACGGGGGTCGTCGAGCTCGCGCAGTCGAGCGGCCTGCCCCTCATGGCGAGGCCCGACCCGCTCGGCGCCACGACGCGCGGCCTCGGCGAGGTCGTGCGCGCGGCGCTCGCCGCGGGCGTCGACGAGCTCGTGGTGGGCCTCGGCGGCTCCGCCTCGACCGACGGGGGAGTGGGGGCGCTCAGCGCCCTCGGGCTGCGGTTCCTCGACGCGCGCGGGAACGAGACGCGCATCCTCGCCGACATCGCGGAGGTCGACGGCGAGCTGCCGGCCGTGCCGCTGCGCGGCGTGACCCTGCTCACGGATGTCACGTCGCCCCTGCTCGGGCCCTCGGGCGCCGCGGCAGTCTTCGGCCCGCAGAAGGGCGCGACGCCCGCCCAGGTCGGGCAGCTCGAGGCCGGGCTCGAGCGCTTCGCACGGCTGCTCGGGGGTGACCCGTCCGCGCCCGGATCCGGGGCGGCGGGCGGCACCGCCTACGGCCTCTCGGTGGCGTGGGGAGCGCGCATCCTGCTCGGGGCCGACCGCATCGCGCGGCACAGCGGGCTGCTCGAGGCGGTCGAGCGCGCGGATGTCGTGCTCACGGGCGAGGGGCGCTTCGACGCGCAGTCGCGCTCGGGCAAGGTCGTGGGGCGCGTGCTCGCGCTCGGGCATCCTCGCACAGGGGTGATCGCGGGGCAGGTCTCGGCCGACCCCGGGGTGTGGCGCGCGTCGCTCGCCGACCTCGCGGGGTCGGCGGCGGCGGCGATGGCCGAGCCCGCGGCGTGGCTACGGGGTGCCGGAGCCCTCGCGGCGCACCAGCTCAGCCCTCGGTAGAGACGTCCTCGCCCGCGAGGGTGCGCTCGATGGTCTCCTTCTCGACGAGGCTCGAGCGCACGAGCGGCAGGGCGCGCTCGATGGCCTTCTCGATGCGCTCCGCGAGCTGAGGATCGGAGATCCTGTAGTCGGTGAAATCGCTGTCGTGCGCGTAGACGCCCACGGGCAGCGCGAGGGACTGGAAGAAGCTGAACAGCGGCCGCAGCTGGTGCTCGATGATGAGGGCGTGGCGCTCGCTGCCGCCCGTCGCGGCGAGCAGCACGGGGGTGTCGACGAGCGCGTACTGGTCGACGAAGTCGAAGAGGTACTTGAAGAGGCCCGTGAACGATGCCCGGTACACGGGCGTGGCGACGACGAGCAGGTCGGCGTCCTCGATGCGCTGCAGCTCGGCCTCGGCCTCTGCGGGGAGCTGGTCGCGCGTGAGCGCGCCCGCCAGGTGCGGGCCGAGCTCGTTGAGCGCGATGAGGTGGTAGTCGATGGGCAGCACCCGCCCGAACGCCTCGGAGATCGCCTCGACGAGGGCGGTCGTGCGCGACGGGGCCGTGAGGCTGCCCGACACGGCGACGACGCGGACGGGGCGGGATGCGGTGGTCATCCCCCGAGCGTAGGCACGGGCGCCCGCGGGCCGCCCCAGGATGACGAACTATTGCGGTTCGTCAAGCGCTTGGGCACTCGACATGGCACCCTGTCGGAATGACAGGCTTCGCCACGCGCCAGCTGCACGCGGGTGAGCGCCCCGACTCCGGGGTCACGCCGCGCGCACTGCCGATCTACCTCACCGCGGGCTTCGTCATGGACGACTTCGACCACGCGGTCGACCACTTCTCGACGGGCGACGGCTACTCGTACACGCGCGTCGCCAACCCGACCACGGAGGCCGTGGAGCAGCGCATCGCCGACCTCGAGGGCGGCGCCGAGGCCGTGCTCGTCGGCAGCGGCCAGGCCGCCGTCGCGATCACGCTCCTGGGGCTCGTGGGCGCTGGCCAGCACATCGTCTCGGCAGCCCAGATCTACGAGGGCACGCGCGGCCTGCTGCTCGACAACCTCACGCGGCACGGCATCGAGACCGACTTCGTCGACGACGCCAACAACCCCGACGCGTGGGAGGCGGCGATCCGACCCGAGACGCGCGTGCTGTTCGCGGAGTCGATCCCCAACCCGCGCAACGAGGTGCTCGACATCGAGGCGGTCGCGTCCGTCGCCCGTCGGCACGGCATCCCGCTCGTCGTCGACTCCACCCTCGCGACCCCGTACCTCGTGCGGCCCCTCGAGCACGGCGCCGACGTCGTCATCCACTCGGCCAGCAAGTTCTTCGCGGGCCACGGCGCGGTGCTCGGCGGCGTCATCGTCGACAACGGCGCGTTCGACGTGACGAGCACGCTCTTCCCGCACCTCACCGCCCCGTCGCGCACGGGAGCGCCGAGCTTCGCGCAGCGCCTCGGAGGCCGCGCGCGCATCGGCTACCTTCGCGAGGTCATGGGCCTGCGCTTCGGGCCGACCCTCTCGCCGTTCAACGCCTTCCTCATCGGCCAGGGCATCGAGACCCTCTCGCTGCGCGTCGAGCGCCAGTCGGCTAACGCCCTCGGTGTGGCGCGCTGGCTCGCGGCGCAGCCCGAGGTGCACTCCGTCGACTACTCCGGCCTCGACGACAACCCGTACCACGCGCTCGCGCAGCGCTACCTGCCGAACGGGCAGGGCTCCGTCTTCTCGTTCACGCTCCGGGGCGGCACGGCGGCCGCGGGCGCGTTCATCGACGCGCTCGAGGTCTTCACGCACATGACGCACCTGGGCGACGTGCGGTCGCTCATCCTGCACCTCGCGACGACGAGCCACAACCAGCGCAGCCCCGAGCAGCTCGAGCGCGCGGGCATCCAGGCCGGCAGCATCCGCCTCTCGATCGGCATCGAAGACCTGCCCGACCTCCTCGCCGACCTCGACCGGGGGCTCGCCGCCGTGCGAGCCTTGAGCGTATGACTCGGCAGCAGCACCTCGGCTGGTTCCTCGCCCGCGGCTTCGGGCCGCAGGGCTGGGGCCACCCCTACCTCGACTGGAACTACGACTGGACGTCGCCCGCGATCTACCAGCAGGCGGCGCGCGAGCTCGAGCAGGCCGGCATCGACCTGCTGATCATCGAGGATGCCCCCTCCATGGGCACGGCGTCGACCATCGACCTGCGCATCCGCCAGGCCTTCGGCGGGCCCAAGTTCGACCCGCTCCTGCTCGCGCCCTACCTCTTCGCGGCGACCCAGCACCTCGGGGTCGCGCCGACGGTCAACCCCGCGGCCTACCTGCCGTACACGGCGGCGCGGCAGTTCGCGACCCTCCAGCACCTGAGCGCGCACCGCCTCGGCCTCAACGTCGTCACCGACACGGGCAGCGCGCGCCACTTCGGCGACGCCCCCTCGCTCGGCCACGACGCCGCGTACGACCGCGCGGAGGAGTGGCTCGGCGGCATCCGCGACCTATGGCGAAGCTGGAAGCCGGGAGCGCTGCAGGCCTCGGGCGACCGCTACGCCGACGGCTCGAAGCTCGAGACCGTGCAGCACCGCGGCGAGTACTTCGCGTTCGACGGGCCGCTCAACGCCATCCCGTTCACCGACGGCGAGCCCGCGATCGTGTCGCCGGGCGGCTCGGGCCGCGGCCTCGGGTTCGCGGGCGCGAACTCCGACGTGCAGCTCGCCCTCGCCCCGCTCGACCCCGACAGCATCCGCGCCTACCGGGCGAAGATCCACGCGGCCGCCGTCGAGCGCGGCCGCCGTCCGAGCGACATCAAGATCCTCTTCGCGATCCAGCCCGTGATCGTGAACAGCGCGGAGGAGGCCGACCGTCTCGTCGCGGCGTCCGCGAACCCGGATGACGCCGCCGTGCGGTACATCGCCGAGAAGCAGTCGAGCGACCTCGAGACCGACCTCACGTCGCTCGACTTCGACAAGCCGCTCGACCTCTCGGTGTTCGGCGACCACGTCTCGCAGGGCAGCATCAACCGTCTCCTCGGCGGATACGACCCGGAGACGACCCCGCTGCGCGCCATGCTCGCGAAGCAGGCCAAGCTCGGCAGGCTGGGGCAGGGCGGCTTCGTCGGCACGGCAGAGGAGCTCGCGAACGTCATCGAGGAGCTCGGCGACTCGGCCGACAACGACGGCGTGCTGCTGTGGGGCGACCTCCACCCCGTCACGGTGCACCGGATGCTCGACGAGCTCGTGCCCATCCTGCGTCGCCGGGGCATCCTGCGCACGGGCTATCCGGCCGGCGGGCTGAACGCGGCGCTCTCCGAGTTCTAGTGAGGCTCGCCGTCTTCGGCCTCGGCCGCATGGGAGCGCCGATCGCGCGCACCCTGGCGGAGCGCTGGGACGTCGTCGCCTACGACCCCGTGCACGCGCCGGGCGACCCCGTCGCGCTCGCCGCGGGCGTCGACGCGCTCGTGACCGTGCTCCCCGGGGCGGCCGAGGTGCGGCGGCTCGGCGCCGTGCTCGCGGCGCTGCGGCCCGACGCCCTGTGGCTCGACCTCACGAGCGGCGATCCGCGGGTCTACGCGGAGCTCGGGCATCCTCGCACCGTGGGGGCGCCCATGGCGGGCGGGCCGGGCCGGCCGCTCACGTTCTTCGTCGGGGGCGCCGATGCGCTCGCCGACGAGCTGCTCGACGCGCTCGGCACGCGGGACCCCATCGGCCCCGGGGCGGGCGACGGGCAGACCGCGAAGCTCATCACCAACCTGCTGTGGTTCGGCCAGGTCGTCGCCGTCACCGAGGCGCTGCTGCTCGGGCAGGCGCTCGGCCTCGATCCGCGCGACCTGCGCCGCACCCTCGCGACGGGCGCGGCGTCGAGCGCGTTCGTCGACGACTACCTCGACCGCCTGCTCGACGGCGACTACGCGGCGAGCTTCGGACTCGACCGCGTCGTCGAGGAGCTCGACACCCTCGCGTCGCTCGCGCACGCGGAGGGCGTGCCGTTCGAGCTCTCGCAGACCGTCGTGCGCCTGCACCGCGAGGCCCTCGAGCGCTTCGGCGCCGTCGACGGCGAGATGCTCGCCGCGAAGCTGCTCCAGGAACGCGCGGCCCGACGCGCCTAGGCTGGTCGCATGCTCCCCACCAGCATCCCGAGCCCCGACCCGATCCTGTCGCAGTTCCAGCTCGGCCCGCTCACCATCCACACCTACGCCCTGTGCATCCTCGCGGGCATCCTCGCGGCCGTCGTCATCACGCAGCGCAGGCTCTCGGCGCGCGGCGGCACGAGGGGCATGGTGCTGGATGTCATCATCTGGGCCGTGCCGCTGGGCATCGTCGGGGCGCGGTTCTACCACGTGCTCACGCACGGCGGCGACTACTTCTACCCGGGCGCGAACCTGTGGGACGTGTTCGCCATCTGGGACGGCGGCAACGCGCTGTACGGCTCGCTCATCGGCGGCGCGGTCGGTGCGTACATCGGCTGCCGCCGGGTGGGCATCAGGCTGTGGTCGTTCGCGGATGCCCTGGCCCCGGCCATGCTCGTCGCGCAGGCCGTCGGCCGCCTCGGCAACTGGTTCAACCACGAGCTCTTCGGGCTGCCCACGACGCTGCCCTGGGGGCTGGAGATCCTCCCGACCGACGCGATGTTCCCGCCGGGCCTGCCGGCCGGCACGCTCTTCCACCCGCTCTTCCTCTACGAGATGATCTGGAACCTCGTGGGCGTCGGCATCATCCTGCTGCTCGAGCGCCGGCTCTCCCTGCGCTGGGGCAAGGCGTTCGCGCTGTACCTGATCTGGTACGGCCTCGGCCGCAGCTGGCTCGAGGCGATCAGGATCGACCCGACGAGCGACGCCTTCCTGGGCATCCCCGCCAACATCTGGGCCTCGTTCGTCGCGATAGCGCTCGGCGTCGTGCTGTACGTGGTCCAGGCGCGGCGGCACCCCGAGCCCGAGACGTCGATCTACCTGCCCGGCCGCGAGCCCGCGGTCGTGGAGGAGCAGGAGAAGGCTACGGCGTGACGGCGACGGGGCGCTTCGCCCTCGCGGCCTCCGCCACGGCGATCGTGCCCGCGCGGTCGAAGGCGGCCTGCAGGCCGAACATCGCGTAGCCCACGCGCACGATGAGCGGCGACGGGAACGGCTGCACGTCGACGGCGATGCCGAACCGCGCGTGCCCCTCGACCGACGTGAAGTCGACGACCTCGACGGAGCCCAGCTCGCTCCACGGCATGACGAACAGCTCGCGCGGGTTCGGGCCGGCCGACCACGCGGCCATGCCGCGGTCGGTGATGACGGCGGGAACCCACTTGTCGGCGACGTCGACCGTGAGATCCCTGCGGTGCAGGTACATGGGCAGGTCGGGGGCGAGGCTCGGCTCGCGGCGGGCGAGGAAGACGAGCGCCTCGGGGTGCATGCGCTGGATGCGGATGAGGCCTATGCCGTTCCAGATCCCCTGGCCGCCGAGGCCCAGCAGGATCGCGACGACGGCGATGACGGCGAGGAGCGGACCGAACCCCGTGTCCGACGAGGGGGTGCGCATGAGCAGGAAGACGGTGACCGCGATGCCCGCGGCGGCCGCGACCGCACCCACCAGGGTGATGAACGCCCTGCTCACGAAACGGGAGCGTGCAGCCTGCATGGTCCGAGCGTAGCGATCCTCAGGTGTGTCGCCGCGCCAGACACGTGCTCCAGTTCTGGGGGCACGGCGGGGGCCACCGCTATCCTCGGATCACCCGAGCCGATGAGGATGCCGTGCCCAGACTCTCCCGACGCCAGTTCATCACCGCCGTGAGCGCACTCGCGGCGGCGACGGCACTGCCCAGGGATGCCCTCGCGCAGGCTCTCGCACAGGACGTGGCACCCGCGGTCGAGGCGCCCAGCACGCTCGGGCGCACCATCCTCCTGGGCCCGAAGGCCTCCGGACAGTACCGCACTCTCGTCGCGGGCGCGGGGGAGCCGTACCTGCCGCGCTTCGACGTGCTCGGGCGCGCAGCATCCGCCGACCGTGCCGCCTCGCGCCGCTCGCTGCTCTACCTCGGCCACCTCTCCGACCTGCACATCATCGACGCGCAGTCGCCCGGCCGCATCGAGCCCATGATCGTGCAGGACCACTCGGCGTGGGGCTCGGCGTTCCACCCGCAGGACCCCCTCACCGTACACGTGACCTCGGCGATGGTGAAGTCGATATCCGACCTGCGCTACAGCCCCGTCACGGGCGCTCCCATGGGCGCCGCGATCGTCACGGGCGACAGCGCCGACATGCACTCGCACCACGAGCTGCGCTGGTTCATCGACATCATGGACGGCGTCGAGGTGCAGCCCACGAGCGGCTCCGGCGACACCTTCGAGGGCGTGCAGGCGTGGCCCGAGGCCGTGTGGGCGTACCGGCCGGGCGACCCGTCGGGCGGCGACTTCGGCGACTACGGCTTCCCGGCGCTGCCCGACCTGCTCGCGCAGGCCATCACGGGCTCCATCACGCCGACGGGCCTGCCGGCGCCCTGGTACAGCGTCTACGGCAACCACGAGACGCTCCTCCTCGGCACCTTCGACCTCGACTCGCAGCTGCGCTCGCTCGCGGTAGGCGGCCGCAAGTCGTACACGCTCGAGGCGACCGCGTCGATGGCCCTCACGGGCTACGCGGCGACCGCGAGCGCGGCCCAGCGCGCGCTCGACGCCGCAGCGATCCAGGCGGGCCTGCGCCCGGGCTTCAAGGCCATCACCCCCGACCCGACGCGCGACCTGTTCACACGCGCCGAGTTCATGGAGCAGCACTTCGACACCCAGAAGGATCCGGGCCCCGTCGGGCACGGCTTCACGCAGCACAACCTCGACACGGGCGAGACGTGGTGGAAGGCCGAGCTCTCGCCGTTCATCCGCGCCTTCGGGCTCGACACCTGCAACCAGGTCGCGGGGCCCGACGGCGCCGTTCCCGACGACCAGTTCCAGTGGCTCAAGGGTGAGCTCGAGGCCGCGCAGCGCGATAACAAGCTCGTCTTCATCTTCAGCCACCACAACAGCGACACCCTCGAGAACCGCGCCCAGCGCCCGTGGCAGAACGAGGTGCTGCACGGCGCCGAGGAGTTCGTCGACCTGCTCCTGCAGTACCCGGTCGTGGTGGCGTGGCTCAACGGGCACACCCACCTGAACCAGATCCTCGCCCACAAGACCGGCTCGAGCGGCTTCTGGGAGATCACGACGGCGTCGTGCATCGACTTCCCCCAGCAGCAGCAGGTCGTCGAGCTCGTCGACAACCGCGACGGCACCCTCTCGCTCTTCACGACGGTCGTCGACCATGCCGCAGACCCGGTGCCGGGCGCGAGCGGCAGCTACCTCGACCTCGCGTCGCGCAGCCGCGAGCTCGCCGCCAACGACTGGGCCGAGACGCCCGTCATGCGCCGCGGATCGCCCCTCGACCGCAACACCGAGCTGCTCCTCCCGGCACCGTTCGACCTCGAGCGCATCACCGACGCCGCCCTCGAGAAGCAGCACCTGGCCGAGAGAGCCCAGCTCCTCAAGCACGAGAGCAGGCTCGCAGGATGACCCGGCGCATCATCCCCGTCGCGCTCGCCGTGCTCGCCCTGTCCGGCTGCTCCCAGGTGTCCGCCCTCGCACCGGTCGGCGGCGACGACGTCTCCGAGGTCAGGTTCGCCACGATCGACGTGCTCCTCTCCTCGCACGTGGAGGTGCTGGAGGCGCCGACCTGCTCGCTCGACGGCGACACCATCACGTGCACGGGCACCACGATGGACGGCGACGCGATCGCGTCGACGTCGGGCACGACGCTCAACTCCACCCTCGAGGTGACGGTCGGCGGCGCGAGCATCTTCAGCGGCACGCTCGGCAGCGTGCTCGACGCGGGAGCCGAGGGATGAGGCGCGCGCTGCAGTTCGGCGCGGTCATCCTCGTGAACGCCGCGCTCCAGGCCCTCATCGCCTGGGTCGACCAGCCCACGCCCTCGATCGGGCTCGCGGTCGTCTCGGGCATCATCCTCGTCACGGCGAGCTGGCTCGTGTGGTGGATCGCGGGCGGAGCCCGCGGCACGGGGTGGGCGCTCTTCGCGCTCGTGCTCGCGGCAGGGGTCGTGACGGCGGCGGCGGGGCTGCTGTTCCCGCCCGCGGTGCCGGTGGTCGTGGCCGCCGCGTGCGCCGTGCTCGGGTCCGGCGGGGTGCGCGCCGCGGGGCGCACGTTCCGGGATCATCCGGTGCGGGCCATCCTGCTCGCCCTGTTGACGATCGTGTTCGTGGTCGTCACGTGGGCGCTCACCGCGCTCTCGGGCCTGCTCATCGGCGGCGTGGCGAACAGCGTGCTCGTGTGGCTGTGGGTGGGCGTTTTCGGCGCCCTCTTCGCCGTGGGCTGGACCCGCCTGGGCGGTGCAGCGAAGAGCTAGCGCACCACCGCGGGCACCGCGAGGATGGCGATCGCCGAGATGGCGGTGCCGGCGAGATAGAGGCCGATGCCGCCGCGGATCGTTATCGACTTCTGGCGCTCCGCGACCGGCACGGGCCACGCCAGCACGGGGCAGCCCGACCAGCCGAACCCGGCGATGCCGAGGAACGTGAACGCGGAGCCGACCCACCACGCGACCTCGGCGGGCAGGGGCAGGTCGGTGGGGCGCCAGCCCTGCGAGAGGAGGCCTGCGAGCGGGATGCCGATCGCGATGATCGAGGCGGCGAACCAGATGGTGCCGGTGAAGTCGATGCGCCGCAGCTCGGCGACGGTGCTCTCCTCCTGCTCCCAGTCCTCGCGGCTGTCGCGGGTGCCCTTGGTGTTGATGGTGTAGTCCGTGTCGAGGACATCGTGCGTCGTACTCATGGTTCCGGTCTACGCCTTTGTGGGTGACGTCTCAACCTCTTGCGCGCGCATACTGAATGCATGACAGATCTCGCCGACCTCGTCACCCGCAACCTCCTCGAGGTCTTCAACCAGCGGGATGACGCGACCCGCCGCTCCGCCGCGGCCGAGCTGTGGACGCCGGACATCCGCTTCTCCGACCACGACGGTGTCGCGGCTGGCACCGACGCCGTCGACGAGAAGGTGGAACAGCTGCAGGCCCGCACCCCCGGCTTCGAGTTCCGGGTCGCCGGCCCCGTGCACGAGGTGCAGGAGCTCGCGACCCTCGACTGGGACTACGGCCCCGCGGGGGAGGAGCCCGTCGTCTCGGGCACCGACGTCGTGCTCGTGCGCGACGGCCGCATAGCGGCGCTGTACACGTACCTGACGAAGACGCCGACTAGCTAGTCTTCGCGAGCCACAGCTCGCGCACGCGGTCGACGCGCTCGTCGGGGCTGAGCTTCTCGAGCTCGACGTTCATGAACCGCACGGTGGGCCGCCAGCCGTGCACGCCCGGCAGGGCGTCGGCGAGGAAGTCGCGGAACGCGCGCTGCCGGTGACGCCCGCCCTCGCCCGGGAAGAGCGGGGGCTTCGGCCGGGCGAATCCGCCGCCACGCGGCTTGTGTCCGAGGGCGACGGCGCGCGACCCCCACTGCTCGACGTCGAAGCCCACGTCGAGGTCGTCGTAGAAGCCGAGCGTCGTGAGCCGCTCGCTCGTGAAGTGCTGGTCCTCGTCGAACTCGACCACGCCGTTGCTGCCGTCGGCGTGCGTGAGGATGACGTCGAGCTGGCGCCGCTCGCGCGGCGGCACGACGTCGGGATGCTCGAGCCCCGTCAACGCCGCGTAGACACCCCTCGCGAGCTCCCACCGCTCGCCGAGCTCAGCGCGCCCGGGGCGGACGAGCCACGGGGGAGCCGCCTGCGTCGAGACCGTCGCCTCGCCCGCGAGCGCGGTCGTCAGCGCGGCGACGAAGGCGAGCTCATCCTGTCTCAACGGTCAAGCTGCCCGGCGATGGCGTCGGCGACTGCGCGCATGCCCGCCGCGTTCGGGTGGAACGACGACGACAGCCGCAGCAGCCCCCGGTAGTCGTTGACCCACGGCTCCGCGGAGCCGAGCGCGTGCTCGCGGCTGACCGCCACGGTCTCCATGCCCGTGCGCGCGTACGCCTCGCCCACGGCGTGCTGCAGCTCGGCGAACTGGGTGAGCTGCGCCGACGTGAACAGCCCCGGCCGAGTCTCCGCCCCGAACAGCGGCAGGTACTCGACGAGCAGGATGCGCGCGCGGGGCGCCCTCCGCCGCGCGCCCTCCACGACCGCCCGTAGCCCGTCGGCCGTGCGGGCGATGTCCGCGTCCGACGGCACGGGGATGTCCTTGCGCAGCAGGTTCGCGAGAGCGAACGTCGCCGGGCGCCCCTCGAACGTCGCGGTGAGCGCGGCATTGATCACCGCACCCAGGTATCCGAGGTCGTTGCCGCCCGCGGTGATCGTCACGAGGTCGGCATCCTCGGGGATGCGCTCCACCGGCAGCTGCGCCGTCGTCGTGCCCGACTTGGTGAGGTCGACGAGCCGCGCGCCCAGCATCTCGGCGAGCACGTGCGGGTAGTTGGCCCGCCGCGGCAGCCCGGGGCCTGCGGCGAAGGAGCTGCCGAGCGCGGCGATGACGGTCATGTGCTCCATCGTGCCACCCGGGGCTCCGTGATGTACCCGCGCGCGATGTATGCCTTGGAGGCATACATCGGCGAGGCGGAGGTCGGGTGGATGGCCCGGTGACGCTGTCAGAGGTTGATGGCGTGCCCGAGCAGTTCGTGGAACCCTTCCTGTAGCGCTTCGCTGAGCGTCGGGTGGGTGTGCACGTTGCGGGCGAGCTCGAGCGCGGTGAGGTCCCACTTCTGCGCGAGGGTGAGCTCGGGGAGCAGTTCGGAGACGTCGGGGCCGATGAGGTGGCCGCCGAGGAGTTCGCCGGTGGTGGCATCCGCTACCAGCTTGATGAAGCCGGATGCTTCGCCGAGGCCCTGGGCTTTGCCGTTGGCCTGGAACGGGAACTTCGCGACCCGGACGTCGTCATGCTCGGCGCGCGCCTGTGCTTCAGTGAGGCCGAAGGAGGCGACCTGCGGCTGGCAGAAGGTGGCTCGCGGCATCATGCGGTAGTCGCCGAGCGGCATGGTCTCGGCCTCCGCGATGGTCTCGGCGGCGACGACGCCCTGGGCCTCGGCGACGTGGGCGAGCTGGAGCTTGGCGGTGACGTCACCGATCGCATAGAGGTGCGGCACTGAGGTGCGCATGTAGTCGTCGATGGCGATCGCCCCGCGCTCCGTGAGGGCGACGCCGGTGTTCTCGAGGCCGTAGCCGGTCACTCGAGGGGCGAAGCCGATGGAGACCATGACCTTGTCGGCTTCGAGCGTCGAGGTCTCGCCGGTCGGACCGGTGACGGACACAGTCACGCCCGCGCCGGTGTCGGTGATGGAGTCGACCCGCGTGGAGGTGAGGATCGTGACGCCGAGCTTCTTGTACTGGCGGGCGATCTCCTTCGAGACCTCTTCGTCCTCGTTCGGGAGGGCACGGTCGAGGAACTCGACGATCGTGACCTCGACCCCGTAGTTGCGAAGCACGTAGGCGAACTCGATCCCGATGGCTCCCGCCCCCACGACGACGATGGAGGAGGGAAGGTCGCGCTCGAGGATCTGCGTCTCGTAGGTCACGATGCGCTCCGTGAGCTCGACCCCGGCAGGCAGGCGCACGGTCGAACCGGTGGCGATGATCGCGTCGTCGAACGTGACGGTCTCGGTGCCGCCGTCGGAGAGCGCGACGTCGATCGTGCTCGCGTCGCGGAAGCTGCCGAACCCGTCGATCTCGGTGATGGAGTTCTTCTTCATGAGGAAGTGCACGCCCTTCGCGCGCCCGTCGGCAACGGTGCGGCTGCGGTCGACCGCGACGCCGTAGTCGAACTCGACGGAGCCGCGGATGCCGAACTTCTCGGCCTCGTGCGTGAAGAGGTGCGCGAGCTCGGCATTGCGCAGGAGTGCCTTGGACGGAATGCAGCCGATGTTGAGACAGACCCCGCCCCAGTACTGCTTCTCGATGACCGCGACGCTCTTGCCGAGCTGGGCGGCGCGGATGGCGGCGACGTAGCCGCCGGGGCCGGCTCCGAGTACTACGAGGTCAAAGTGACGGGACACGGGTCTTCTCCTGGTGGGTGGATCGGATGCGCTCGGCGCGCGTCTCGGTGGAACGGAAGGTGTGGCGGTAGGCGAGCGGAGAGACCCCGAGCTGGGCGGCGAGGTGGTTCCGCAGGGACGTGGCCGTCGCGTAGCCCACGGTCGTCGCGATGGTGTCGATGCCGAGGTCGGTCGTCTCGAGAAGGCCGCGGGCCACGGCGAGCCGCTGTTGAGTGAGCCAGCGACGCGGAGCCAGCCCCGTCTCGGCCTGGAAGCGCCGCGAGAAGGTGCGCTCGCTCATGTGGGCGTGGCTCGCGAGGTCGCCTACCGTGATGGTCTCGCCCAGCCGACCCAGGGCCCACTCGCGCGCACTGCTCGTCGACACATCGGGCGCGTCCGGCACGGGACGCTCGATGAACTGCGCCTGCCCTCCGTCGCGGTGCGGGGCGACGACGCAGCGTCGAGCTACGCGGTTCGCGACCTCTGCGCCATGGTCCTTGCGGATCAGGTAGAGGCACAGGTCGATCCCCGATGCGGCGCCGGCCGACGTCATCACGTCTCCGGAGTCGACGAAGAGCACATCCTCGTCGAGGTCCACGTGGGGGTACCACTTCTGGAAGAGCGGTGCGCACTGCCAGTGCGTCGTGGCGGTCGCATTGTCGAGCATCCCGGCCGCGGCGAGGGTGAAGCCTCCCGTGCAGATGGAGACGACGCGCGTGCCCGGGCGGATGAGGTCGAGCGCGGTGCGCATCGCGGGGCTCAACTCGCGCGCGAGGTAGGTGGGGTCGACCGGGGCGATGATGACGGTGTCTGCCTCCGCGAGCACGGCGGTGGGGCTACCGGGCGTCACGGAGAAACCGGCATTGGTCGCGATGGCCTCGCCCGAGGGGGTGCACAGGTCGACGACATAGGCGCCGTCGGCGGCGCCGAACAGGCGCGCCGGAATGCCGAGCTCGAACGGGTAGGCCCCGTCTTGTGCGAGGACAACCACGCGATGCGGTCGTGAGTCATTCATGGCCTAAACATATCGAAACATGACGTTCCTGTCATTGGCGGCAGCGTATGCCCTTCTTAGCGTTGATGTCATGAGCGAGATGATGCGTGCCGCGGTCCAGGACGAACTCGGGGGCCCCGAGGTGCTCCACATCGGCGAGCGAGAGGTTCCGACGCCGTCGATCGGCGAGGTGCTGATCAGGGTGCATGCCGCGGGCGTGAACCCGGCCGACATGATGAACCGTCGTACCGGGATCTTCAGCGGCCAGCCGCCGTTCGTGCTCGGATGGGACGTCTCGGGCGAGATCGTCGCGGTCGGGCCCGGTGTCACGCTGTTCGCCCCGGGCGACGAGGTCTTCGGCCTGCTGCCTTTCCCTCGCGGCGGCGGTGCCTATGCCGAGTATGTCGTCGGGCCCACTCGCGCATTCGTGCGCAAGCCGGAGCTCCTCGACCATGTGCAGGCGGCCTCGCTGCCCCTTGCCGGACTGACCGCGTGGCAGATGCTCGTGGAGACCGCTGCCGTCGAGCCGGGGCAGCGCGTCCTCATCACGGGAGCCGCGGGAGGAGTCGGGCACCTCGCCGTGCAGATCGCGAAGGCACGGGGCGCTCACGTGATCGCCCTGACCTCTTCGCGATACGCGGACCACGTGCGCGCACTGGGCGCCGACGAGATCATCGACCACGCCACCACCGACTTCGTCGCCCTGTTGGGCGACCTCGACATCGTGTTCGAGGTGCTGGGCGAGGACTACCCCGTGCGAGCCCTGGGTGTTCTGCGCCGAGGCGGGATGCTCGTCTCGACGCTCCCGCAGAGCCTCGCATCCGCGGCTCAACTCGCCACTGAGCTGGGGATCAGGGTCAAGGGGGTGTTCGTCGAGTCCGATCGGCTGGGCCTCAACGCGCTCGTCGACCTCGTGCAGCAGGGCTCTCTCCTCCCTACCATCGCCGCCACCTACCCCCTCGAGTCGGCCGCTTCGGCGCACGCGACGAAGCACGGCCCGGGGAAGGTCGTTCTGCGCGTCAGCTGAACACCCCAATGAAAGGAATACCCATGACCACCTCAGCAGAAGCCAAGACCATCGTCACGGCGGCGGTGTCCCGCCTGTTCGGGCAAAAGGACGCTTCGGCCATCGACGAGTACTTCGGACCCGTCTACGTGCAGCACTCCGCGCTCGGCGTCGACGGCCTCGAGGGCGTGCGCACGCTGGTAGCGAGCCTCCCCGCGAATTTCGCCTACGAGCTCGTCCGCGTCATCGCAGACGGCGACCTCGTCGTCACCCACGGCCTGTACTTCGGATTCGGACCCGCCCCCGTCGTCGGCTTCGACGTGTGGCGTGTCGACGGTGCGGGCCGCATCGTGGAGCATTGGGACGCGCTCGCCCCGGCCTCCGGGCCCGATCCGCGCGCCGCCGTCGACGGACCGACGGAACCGCAGCAGGCGGAGTCGGGCGAGCAGAACCGCGCGCTCGTGCTCGGCGACCTCGAGTCGGCCGCCGATCTCGTGCAGCACGCGCCTGCCTACGCGATGGCGCCCGGCGCGACGACGAACGTCGTCGTCCGGCAGTCGATCGCCGAAGGGGACCTGGTATTCACCCGCGCCGCTGGTGAGGTCGGGGGCGCGGCTGCGATCCTCAACGACCTGTGGCGGATCGAGAACGGCGCTGCGGTCGAGCACTGGACACTCGTCGCGCCGGTGCCCGCAACACTCCCTCACGACAACGGCGTGTTCTGACCCGCCGCGAATGGTCGGTCGCTCGCCGCACCGACCGGCCATTCGCGAGGGCCTAGACAGTGAGCCCGGTGGAGCTCGACTCCCCTACTGAGCCGCCGGCCCAGTGCGCGGTGGTCCGTATGTATGGCGCTCGGCAAGGGCGCACTGGTCCGGACTGCTCAGCGGGGCCCACGAAGTTCTTCTACTCCGGGCCCACAGCGAGATGCAGCGAGCCGGGGGAGTGCTGAGTGCGGCGGAACGCGCTACATCTCCCTGTGGGCCCGGTGGGGCTCGAACCCACGACCCGCGGATTAAATGATCGATAGGTGGGGTCTCACTAGTACCTGTATGGTCTCAAAAACCCCGGAAAATCAACGATCTCGACGGTTTCGATCAACACGTTGCAACACGGTTCTGTGGGCAAATGTGGGCAAAATGTGGGCACGCGGGACTGGCTAGTGAAGGCGTAGGGTGAGCCGCGCAACCATCTCTGTGGCCAGTTCCTCAGCGCCTTCCATGATCGCGGCCGCGTGCACGCTGTCCTCAATGGGGGTGTCGATCTCCGAAGGTCCGAACGCGCGCATCGATGCGCTCGTGCGCTGACCAACAATCGCGGCGTCACCCACTGTGAGCATGGAAAGCGGTCCTATCGAGACTGTCGGTACATACCTCTCAGCGTCTGGCAGATCCAATCGCATGAGAATGCGAACCAGAGCGGCAATCCGCTCCGTCGCGTCGGACACGTCGAACACGCTTCCGAGGCCGTCACGTGGCAGGGACAACCATCCGCTTCTCTGGCCTGATCGTGTAACGAGCAGCCCAGTGTCGTTGTCACGTCGTTCGGTGAGCCTCGTGGCGACCATGTTTGGACCATTCTGAACGTCGAGCGCGGCCGTTGCTGGGAAGAGGCCGCCGTCGCGGCCCACCTTCGCGAGGCTGCGCTCGAGCCCAGACAAAACGCTTGCCTGCACTAGAGCAGAAACTGTCGGTATCAGGTGCAGCTCGACGAGCGTATGGAAGCTCCGGAGCACACCACTATCAATGTCGCGAAGGCGAAGCGGCTCCTCTGAAACTTCCGCTCGGCGCCAGTCAAGGTTCCGCGGTTGCGTCGTTGTGGCCGGCAAAGGGGCCGTCCGGGCTCCGGGGAAATCGGGAGCGGAAGTCGGCTTGCTGCGCCCTGGTTGGACACCGGCCAACAACGCTCGCGCGGCGGCGTCACCTTCTTTGCCGACTAGGTCGATGTACACGACTGCGCCCAGCAGCCCCGCAGCATCAAAGTTGTCAACGCGGACGGGAACAAGGCGACGCTCGGTGCCGGTCGGATCAAGGGCGAAGGCGGCCGCCCACTCGGATCGTACGAAATCGCTTGCGACCGCGGATCTGGACATTACGAGAAGAATTCTACCTGCGGAGGCTGCTGCTCTATCCATCTCGACTACGAAGTTGCTACCTGGCCGGAAGTCCCAGGCCTGTATCACCACCTTGTACCCGGCTTGCTCGAGTTGCCACGCAATCCACTCGGCCCATGCGACGTCAGCGCCTGTGTAACTGATGAAGAAGTCCGCTGGGTCGCTCATCTCAGCTTGCGGACTCACAGTAGGCACGGAAGGTAGCGGGCCGTCGCTTCATCGCCGAGCGTCCCCTGTTTCCTGAGGGGCAGAATCAGGGCATCGCCCTCCTCGTCGATGGTCAATGAGACCCGTGCTTTGCTAGGCCAGTTTTCTGCCTTCCCGGTAGGGAGGTGCCCTGCACTCAGAACTTCCACAGATCTGATAGACGTACGCAAGATGACCCAAACCCTGGCGTCCAACGTGAGTTGACCACGTTCGGACGGTGCGGAGAAGGTTGCTCGAATCAGTCGCCTCTCGGTGAAGAGTACAACCGACCCTTCCACGATGGGATCGTCGTCCACCCAACCGGAAACGTACTGAATCGTCTCCTCATCTCTCATAACAGCGACGATTCGCGCCAGCAGTTCGCTCGCCCAGCCGTGGAGCGCCGCTGGGTCGATGTGCTCCCAAGCCGAACCGCCTCCCAAAATTCTCAAGCCGTTCGTGATCTCGCTCGACAAATCGCGAGCTCGCGTGGGGTCCATGGGTTGACCCTATTTGTCCGGCATGACAAACGGAACTTGTTCTGGGTTCAGCGATCGTGGACCTCGCGTCATGTGTGGATTGGCGGGGATTCCGCGCCCTGTAGTCGTGGGCATGAGAGCCCGGGAAGTGTTTCGACCCGCCGTGACGATCGCGGCGAAATCTCCGGTGGTCTGAGGCGGTCTACTCGAGCGTCGGAATGGGCTCGAAGCCATTGAGAAACTCATCGACAGACATGACGCGCACATTCTGAAATAGCTCGGGCAGCTTCCCCACGGTAGCGAGGGATGCCAAGTACTCGCGATTTCGTCTTGCTCTCTCCAGCATGCTCGGATGGCAGACTACGAGTCCATATCTTCCGAGCACGCTCGCGTTGAGTATGTCGCCCAGTACGTGCTTTGCAGATCCGCTAAAGATGACCTCAACCGCAACAAGGCATCGCGGATTTGGATTCGGAATCAGTCCCTCGAACCAACCTCGCAATTCGGGCGACATCTGATCATCGGAGAAATCGCCGTGTCCGGGGCTCGTGTTGAAAGGCCCCAACGCGATGTCCACGCGGGGCGCATATCTCAGGGCGTTCCGACTTAGCCCATCTGACCCTGCGGACGACACCCACTCCAGACGAACGTCTGGATGTCCAGCGTTCAGGAGCAGCCTCGCGCGAGCCTGGAATTGCGCAGCTGATACTTCCGGGTCGCTGTGCCACGTCACATTCACATCCTGCCTGACACGCGTGCAGAGAGCGTGTCGGACGCCCGGCGTATCGTCGGTGTCAGCCATTCAGGTGGCCGATCAGGAAAGGAGGGGATGCCCATGGCTAAGCCGTCGAAGTCCGCTCTATCCAAGGCTGGAAGCACTCTCGCATCATCGAGTTCTTCCAAGTCGTCCAAGTCCCAGGCCGCGTCAACACTCGGTAAGGGCTGATCGATTGGGTGCGCGTCGCTGATGCGGCGGCGCGCACCACCGGAGATCCCGTGACTGCTCAGAGTCAGGCAGAAGCTTCCTTAGAACGGAGGTCTCGCGGTCGCGGCGCGGGCAAATCCCAACCGCCTGAGGTCAGGTAGGCGTGAAGCCGCGATCGCTCGGCCTCGATGGCGGCGATCCGTTGCTGATACGACTCGACAACGTCGAGTATCCCGACCAAGTGGCTGGCTTCATGGTGGACTTGGATCATGGCAGCGAGCCGGTCCAACTCGGCGTCGAGCGCGTTCAGATTGCCCAGGGCTTCAAGTTCGAGGCGTGCGTAGCGTTCGTTAACGGTGGTGGGCAGGTACGTGACCCCGGTGTCAGCGGACAGCCAGGCATCAAACTGGAGGGCTGTCATGCCGCGGAATGCGTCGCTGAGGCCTGTCAGGTCGATCTCCGAATCGGGAGAGGCCATCGGAGCCAGCAAGTAGCTTGGGGGCACCTCTAGAGCCATCGCTATGTTGAGCAGCTGGGCGACATCGAGATTGACCTTCCTGCCAGATTCGATGTTCTCGATGATCGATTCCGTCACCGATGCGCCTTTGATCAATTCCGCAAGGTCGCGGGTCGTGCGGATGCCGCGTTCCTTCCGTCGGGGTCGACCATCCGGGAGCCGATTCCGTTCCCAAGCCGGATGGCCCAGGTGGACGGATGGTGACCCCGCAGGAGGTCGCCTGCCGACCACCTCAGGGGGCCATTCCGTTGCCTTTCAAGGGGTCGCGGGCTCGCCCCTTTAACAGGAGAGAACAGGAATGAACAGAACAGAAGCAGTACGCGCGGGGCGCGAGGAGGCAGAGGCTCGGAGTTCGAGAGTGTCGGGTATCCGGAGTCGCGAACTGACGGACTTCGGAAGTTCCGCAATCACAGAGATCCGGCCGGTCGACGGGATGCTCGGCCTCACGATTATGAGTCGTGCGCTCCTCGCGGGGGCTCACTCGGGGCATCCCGCAGTACGTCCCGCATCGGGATGTAGTGCGGGATGGGCAATGCCCTGTTCTTCCCTGTCCCACCGCCAGTCCCCGGCGGGGCCGGCTTCCCAACCTCCCGCACTCCGCAAGCTACTTCCGGGAGGTTGGGAAGTGAAGGACTGGAGGTGGAACAGGGAAGAACAGAAAAGAGAAGAACAAGAGATCAAGAGCGAAAGAGGCGACGGATGCTGCAACTGACGAGTCGGGATGAAGCGATGCTCGACTGGATGAACGTGGTCAGACTGGCCGACGTCGACGCGATCCGGTGGGCGCTCTCCGCCTACCAGGAAGACCACGACGGCCCGGTGAGCGTGCGCCGCGCGAACCACTGGATCGCGCGGATGGCGGAGCTTGGGTACCTCGGGCGAGTGCGACCGGTGTATCGCGATCGGCAGATCGTTTGGCCAACGCACCAGTCATCGGGTCGATCACGGCCGCGCCTCTTTCGGCAGACGATGCGCCACGAGCTGGCAGTGGCATCTATTTCCGCCCGCTACTTGGCCGCTGGATACGCCTGGGCGCGCGACAGCCGTCCCGGAGCTATTTCATCTCATCAGGCAGACGGCGTCGCCTTACTGCCTAACGGTCATGAACTTGTCGAGGTCGAACTCACTTCAAAGACTGCCGTTAGGTACTCGGGCATAATGCGAGATCATGCCGGACGACTTGGTCGGGGGGATGTGTTAAAGGTCTGTTATTTCACAACAGAGGAGGTAGGTCGAACTGTCAAACGCGAGGCTGATCAGTTTCTGTTCCGAGACGTAAGACCGCTACTTGTCGTTCGCCCAGTACTAGATCTTTACGGCCCGCCAGCAATCGGCGCCTTCGATCTGCAATCCTGAACACTCCTACGTCGGTGCCTGCGGTCTCGAACGATCCTCAAACACTAGGATCGTGACTCATGGCGCGAAGATGGCTGACGGGGTGGCGGATCATCCTGGCCGTCGTAGCCCTCGTCGTCGGCACAGGGAAAGCTCTTGTGGACATAGGAGTACTTAACTCCAAGCCCGGATACGGCAGTTTGGTGATTATTGGCGGCGGAATCGTCGTCTTTGTAGATGCCATTGGTCGAATCATCATCGCGAACCATCAACATAAGTCATCGACCATGCAGGCCGACCTTGACAAGGCGGTACAGTCCACACTTAAGACGGTCTCCGAAGCAACGGGGCTTGACGTGTGGTCCCTCGGTGGCAGCGTGTTCGTACCAAGGAAAGCAGGCCTTGCGCGGCGGACGTTGATCCTTGACCGAGTAGCGCGTGTGAGACTTTCAGACTCGCCGCAGGCTACCGCTGTGAAATGGACGCCCGGTAAGGGCGTGGTTGGGCAAGTGTGGGAGGAGCGTCGAGCAAAGTATCAGAGTTGGCGGAAGATCGCGGAGCGCTATACGGCCGACCAGCTAACGCCGGAGTCGTTTGACAGGATCCGAGAGGAAACACGTTCTGGATTCACGTTTGCGGAGTTCCGCGGAATTGTCGAAAAGTACGCAGAGATCAGGGCGGTCCCTATCTGGGACACGGCCCAAAAGACGGTTATAGGCGTTTTTTCGATAGACGTTTCAATGACGGACAAGCATCCGAGTCTAGGAAATTGCCTCGCGAGTCAACAAGCCAAGGAAACCGCTGAAAGAGGAGCGGCAGTGCTATCCAATGTCCTTCGCAAGCGTTAATCTCTCAGTATTGGAAAAGGAGGAGAAATGAGCTCAGCATCGTCTGCACCGCGCCTCTCCCAGGCCCAGCTACGGGACCTCTTCTACTCAAATATGAGAGCAATGAATCCAAGTCAGGATCTCGCTCGAGCTATCGATCGAGCCGAGGCGCGGGAAGCGCCTTCGGAATCTCCAAACGTTCAGGCCGAGTCCTCTAAGTAGCTAAGTCTCAGGTGCCTTCGGGTCTGCGTCTCAATGGAGTCAGCGTCGTTAAATCCGCACGAGCATCAAATCTGACGACAAACTGATCGAAGAACCCTCGCAGTCCAAGGACCGCGTGGTGATCCCAATCCTCCGTGAACCCGACATCACATGTCCAAGTGTATTTCTCGACTCGGAGCTCGACAGGCATCACATGACTGAAGTACTGGTTTCCTGCGATCTTGAAAATCTGAGGCTTCGCTTGAGTCAAGTCGAGCCCAAGTAGGTCGGCCCAGTCTTTCGACACGCGCGTCTTGCCAGCACCGCTGTCCGCGAGGCCCCAAAACTTTCGGGTGGGTAGGTCTGCGAAGGCAACGTGAACGAACGGCCTCCGCGTCATTTGGGGAGGGATCACTTGGAAGTCGTACTTCAATCGCCGACATCCTCCGACGGTCGCTCGGTCGGTATCCAAAAGACTGTTGCGTCGCTCTCCCCGAGGAGCTCATGGAGTTTGAACAGACTGGTGGCTGTCCGGAGAAGATGGCCGTCGGCCACGGCGGCCCATTCGCCCTTGTGGCGCTGGAGTTCAGTCGAGGCCTTTGCCGTCAATGACAGCCCATCCGTTCCTTCAGCTAGACCGGGTAGGTCGCGAACCCGCTCAGGCACGATCAGCTCGGATGGCGAGATCTTGTCGTCCCCCCAGACCAAAGTAAATTTCAGGCGAAGAAGGGCGTCTTGAACACTCGCTAGTCCGATTTCGTCCGACCTAAGGCCGGTCGCTCTCGCGACCAAGGATGCGGCCTCGACCCGTCGGTCCTGAACGACGACCTCGAGACGGCTGGCATCACCCTCCGGCATTGCAGCCGCTGCTTCCTCCAAAGACTCAGTGCTCAGAGGGATCTCGTTGCCATTCCTCAGCTTCATTTGCGCGACGGTCATGCCGGTATCCTCCCACCCAGCGCGAGGGCACCGAGTATGGCGGACGGCCACGATTCGGAGGGTTCCTGCGTTATAGAGACGCTCCCCAAGATCGTGGAACTGTGGCCCAAAGCAGTTGCAAGGAGATGTGCGAGCCCGAGAAACACGCCAGCGTCGCGCCAAAGAAGACTTTCGCCGCCCGGGTAGCGATCACTCGTTAGACGGGGTTCGCTTGCCGCAAAAAGGACCGCCGCCGGCTGCCAGCCATTGCCCAGCGCGTCCAAGGCGTCGGACATAAAACGAGTGCCGTCAGGCACCTGCACTTCGTCCACACCTCCCGTGCCTCGTCGGTACCAACCGGAATGCATGGCATCGCAGCTATTCACGAAAATTAATGGCTCGATACTGTGCACCCCCCCGGCCGATGGAAAAAGCCTTGACCTCCACCAGCGTCCAGCTGCATCCTGCTGCTGCGATCGTGTTCGCGCGAGAAGGTCGAGCAAAGCCACCACCGAATCGCGATCGATCGGGCCCCCTTCAATGATTGAGTTTCTTTTCTCAAGGACGTCAGAGAGCTTGCCCAGCTCTGGCCGGGCTTCGTCTATCTGGACGACATCTCCAACCTTCTCCAGTCGATCGATCCAGTGTGAGCGACTGAATCCAAGCGGCTCAAAGGAATCTGCGTTGACGGGGCGCACCTGGGTCGCCGCAAGGAGCGAGTGGTTGAAAGGCGGATCTGAGGCTCGAGAGCTCATCTCAATCGACTCAACTCACTAAGTACTTGATCGCGTTTGTAGCAGCCGGGGCACTCCCCACATGGAAGATTGCTGGTGTGGCAGGAATGTGTCCAGGCAAGGAGAGAGTCGGGAATTCCACTCCACTTAACGAGATCGACAGTGCTCATGTTTATCGCCGGAGCGGCAACTGACAAGTTGCCCTCCTGCGCATGGAGAAGTATGTTCAATGCTTGGTAGAAGGGTGCGCCGCCATCTTTGTGGCGGTCGCCGTCTCCGAGCACCGAGCCGGTAAGAATGTCGACATTCGCGTCACGCGACTCGGAGTTCGCGTGCACAACCGCCCACGCGGCAGCGGAGGTGACGAGCATTTGATTGCGAAATGGCCACCACTCGGGACTCGGCCAATGCTGAGGAATGTCTTGGCCCGATAGAAGGCCGCCAGCCGTGGCGGAGTGATCGATGCGAATCGCCGCGTGGTCGATTAGAAGGCCTCGAGCGACTGCTTGTGCGGCCCTTCCTTCGGCCTCTGCAGACCTCTGGCCGTAATCGATGAAAAGCGTATTCGTGGGGCGCAGCTTGAAAGCCAGCGCGGAACTGTCGACGCCGCCGGATAGGAGAAGGAGCGTCCTTCGAGTATCGCGGTCCGTCAAGTGATCCAGCCCGGTACTGGTCGGAGGCCCATGCCCGCCCATACAGCCCGATAACAGGCGGTGGAGAGGTCGCGGTGGAGCTCGACTCGGGTGCCGGCCATCATCTTTATGCCGTCCGAATTCACCGACGTACCGAACCCGACCACCGGAATGCCGTGTCGCACTGCCCAACCGACTTCGAATACCGTGCCCGGATCGCCATGATCCAAAAGGGCGATAACGGCGTCACATTCAAGAAGACCATCAAGGTCCTTCTGAGCGACTTCGAGTCCGCCGTGACCGACTTTATGCACTGGTGACCAGACGTCAGCGCCGAGGCTGTACAGCTCATCCCGGACGGATTCAACGAGCCATCTTTCGGAAACGCTGAAGAACGGAGCGGCTAGGTAGATGCGCGGGCTAGTGGGGTCCACGGGACGAGGGAGGGAGCCGTAGTGGCCGGATAAGACATCAATCGGGACGGCCGGGCTCTTTGTGGAACACCAATGGGCTGCCGCCGCAGACCCCGTTCGTGCCGCTTCGACCAGGTCAGCACCCTTATCAATCGCGTGCGCAAGACCCGCCGAGAAGGTGTCGCCGCTTCCGATGGGCCAGACTCGGGCCGTCGGATGCGCGCCGACGAAGTCGTGGCGAATCGCACCCTGCCCGTCCCTGCTACTCACAATGCATCCTGCGGCGCCACGTTTTGTGACTACACCTGACACATTCGCATTCAGCTCGAGAACTCTTGACGACGCCTCAAGAACGTCACCCCGCTCGCCTATCTTCCGTATCTCGGTGCTATTGGCGACCATAATCACGCGCGCATCCGCGAACGATTTGAGGTTAACGGGCTCAGCGTCTCGAGGACGTTGTGGATCGAAGATGACCGTCTCTGCGTCCACATGAACGCCAGACAGCGGAGCTTCTATTAGACCGAAGACTAAGGCGGTTCTATCCCCGGCGACTATCTCCTGGTCTTCTAGGAGCCGGGAATTGGGCCCATTCACCGCGGGGGTGCTTATAGGGGTGATGTAGCGAAACGCTACCGGTTCGGATCGGCGCGGGTTGTCCGCCGCTAGCTCGACCTTGAGGGACCAAGCTACAACCGCAGCTTCGTCCAACAGTTCTTCGTCTGTGTCAAGCACTGTATGCAGCACAGGGGGTTCGTCGCGGCCCGAGAGAGCCGCTGCCGCGCGCATGCCCGATCCGCGAAGCTCATGCGAGTCCGGCACCACGACGATCTCGCCGTACGTGCCGCCTACGACGATCATCTCTGGTGGACGTCGACAGTCACGGAACCGCCAGCGATGTCCACTACTACCGCTTCGTACTCAACGCCGTCCGCGAGACAACGTCGCAGTCGAGCGATGTCTCGCGTGATGGCGCCGACGGTCTCCCCGGACAGCAGCGTCGCGATGACCGCGCGAGGGGTGTCTATTGCGACCACATCGAGCAGCTCGCCAAGAGTGAGCTCCGCGACTATGTCGGGGGTGGGAGATCCAAGAACCGTCTGGAACTGTTGAGGACATGCGTCGTCCTCGCCGCCCCCCGCGCCGCCCAGTGAAGAGCTTGGGCGAGTAACGCTCGGATCGCTGCCGCTCATGTTCAACCCTCCTTCGAGATCCTGATGCGAGGTTATACCGATATCGAGAGTTTGGAGGGCTCCGTCTGGGTATCTCTCACGTCCCACACCGGTAAGAGTGTCTCGGAGTAATTTCGCACGCCAAGGATGTCATGCGCGTCGCGTTCCGATCGTGCCATTCGACTCCAAATGCACGCGTCGAGCATGGCGGCCCTGAGTCCGGCGTGTGCAGCCCACTGCAGAAAGGCGTTCTCGAATTCGAGGTAGTCTCGCGGGAGAACCCAGTCAGGATCGAATACCCCAGCGACCGTGCCAGCACGAGCTATGTGAATGTCGATGATCGCGACTTGATCACTTGATCGATTGTTGCGTACCACCCAGCTCGCGGTCTTCGGCCCGACTCCGACGATTCTCGTTAGCCAATCGCGGAGTTCAACGTCGTCGGCCGGAGCCTCGTTGTCCCGTAGATGGTCGATGCCTGCAACGATCCGAGCCGCACGCTGACGTGGAAAGCGGTACCGACGCTGGCGCCCACGCACGGATAGCGGCACGAGAAGCAGCTCCTCAACCTGTTCTGGAGTCCAACGGCCACTGTCAGCGAAGACTCCTTCGGCTCGCAGCTGTTCGAACGCAGCATTGCCAAGTTCAAAAGGCACACCGAACCCGCCCAGGAGACAAACACCCAACTCCTCGAGCAGGGAGCCTCCCAACTTGAAGCTGGCGGGAGCTTCAACTGCAGATGCAGCCGACTCCCAAAAAGCAGCCGAGCCCAGTTGCCAGGCCAGGCCCGCCCAGTATTGACGTGGCGTGTTCGATCGGGTGCTCGGGGCAATCGACCGCAACTCGCCCCGGAGTGAGTTATGAGCCGGGGTCTGCATTGTCAGGCGGGGTGCTGTGATCGTCATTCGAGTGTGTCCGCTCTCTTGTCGACGGGGGTGACTAGTTGGTCGAGCGTGATGCCCACCGCGTGCGCGATCAGGGCGACGGTGTACAAGCCCGGGTTCGAGACCCGCCCCGTTTCGATGCTGCGAATGGAGTCGAGGCTCACCCCGCTTTGACGGGCTAGATCAGCGCCGCTCATCCCGAGCGAAGTACGTCGCTCCGCGAGTGACGCACCCACGGCCTTGCCAAATGCGAGCTCCGCTACCGTAGCGGGCTTGCGACTCATGCGTTTATTATACATGTATAAAAATAGAAGTTGATTCTCGGGTTCTCGGTGAACTTGAATGGATGGGAGGGGGTGCATCATCGGCAGCGTCACCCCCTACGACACATTGACCGGTCGGCGGTACCGGGTCCGTTACCGCCTGCCTGACAACTCCCAGACCGACAAGCGCGGTTTCAAGACGAAGCGTGAGGCCGAGCTCTTCCTCGCCAATATCGACGTCGCGAAATCGCGCGGCGAGTTTGTCTCCGCTAGCCAGTCACGCATCACCGTAGGGGAGTGGGCGGAGCAATGGCTCGCCACCCAGGTGCAGCTGAAGCCGTCGACGCGCAACGGCTATGAGTCGATCGTGCGGTCGGCGATCATTCCTAAGTGGGGCACCACCCCACTCGCTGGCCTAAGCCACGCAGGTATCCAGAAGTGGCTTGCCGAGGTCTCGACGCGGGCTGCGCCGTCGACCACGCGCAGCTACCATCGCGTGCTCAGCATCATGCTCAAGTACGCGGTGCGCGACGGCCGCATGATCCGCAACCCGGCCGACGGCGTGAAGCTGCCTCGAGTCGTGCAGCGCAAGCACGGCTACCTGACGCATCCGCAGGTGCACCAGTTTGCCGAGCTCTGCGGCCCCGACGGCGACGTCATCATGTTCCTCGCGTACACGGGTCTCCGGTGGGGCGAGATGGCAGCGCTCCGCGTGATGGATCTCGACATGCTCCGGCGCCGCGTCAACGTCGACCAGGCGGTCACCGAAGTGGGCAGCGAGCTCGTCTACGGAACACCGAAGAATCACAGCCGCAGGAGCGTCCCGTTCCCGAGCTTCCTGAGCGAGCTCCTCGCTGCTCGATGCGAGGGGAAGGCGAAGAGTGATTTCGTCTTCACCGCGCCCGAGGGTGGCCCCATTAGGAACAAGAACTTCCGTGCTCGCCGCTTCGAGCCGGCCATGGCGAAGATGCTCGAACTGCACCCCGACCTCGTGCGGCTCGTCCCGCACGACCTTCGTCACACCGCGGCCAGCCTCGCGATCTCGGCGGGCGCCAACGTGAAGGCGGTCCAGAAGATGCTCGGCCACGCGTCGGCCGCGATGACGCTCGACGTCTACGCCGACCTCTTCGACGATGACCTGGATGCCGTTGGAGAGGCCCTCAGTGCCGTCGGCGCTCCAGAAGTTGTGGGCAAAATGTGGGCACGGAGCGATATTGAGTCGAAAACGGTGATCCCGATGAAGAAAAAAGCTGACCTGACCAGCTAAAAAGATGGTGGGCCCGGTGGGGCTCGAACCCACGACCCGCGGATTAAAAGTCCGATGCTCTGCCAACTGAGCTACAGGCCCTACCCCTCAAGCGTACCGGCGGCCAGGGCCTCTTCCACTCGGGCGACCTTCGCCGTGAGCTGGTCTGTGTAGCCCGGGCGGATGTCGGCCTTGAGCACGAGGGAGACGCGCGGGCTGAACTCCTGCACGGCGAGGGTCGCACGGCGCACGACGTCGAAGACCTCATCCCATTCGCCCTCGATCGTGGTGAACATGGCGTCGGTGTGGTTCGGCAGGCCCGAGTCGCGCACCACCTTCACGGCCGCGGCGACCGCGAGGTGGACGGAACCGGAGGAGTCGGAGGTGCCGGGGGCTACGGAGAACGCGACGAGCATGCAAGTGAGCGTACCGTTGTCGTGATGGCCGACGACTTCCACAAGCCCACCCAGTACTCCGGGGACAAGTTCGACGAGTACGAGGGTGGTGAGGACCCTGCCCAGATCTGGCGGGTGGCGCGCGAGACCGCCCACGCGCTCGTCGACCGGGCACGCGAGACGGAGGATCCCGCCGTCATAGAGCGGCTCGTCGCCTACACCGACGCGAACGGCATCGACGCGCTCGCCGAGCTGTGGGCACGGTCATCCCCGCGCAGCCTGCCCGGGGCCCTGTGGCGCATCTACCTCATGCGGGTCCTGATCCGGCAGGATCCCGCCGGCACCTCCCTGCTCTTCCAGCGCGGCCTCGATGTGCTGCCGACCATCGACGCCCTCGTCGCGGGGGCGCCCATGCCGACCGGTCCCGACGAGATCACCGTGCTCGCCGACCAGATCCTGCGGGGGCTGTTCCGCGGCGACTTCGCCATCGCGCTCGAGCGCGCGGCCTCGTTCGCGCGCATCCTCGCCGCAGGATGCACCAGCCTCGCCGACGACGAGGAGCCCATCAACCCCGACCGCGCCACCGAGCTCACCACCCGCGCCGACCGCCTGGCCCTCACCGCGGACGAGTTCACCGCGTGCGCGCGCCTCTACCGCTCGGGCAACCTCGACTGAGGAATACCCCGCGGCGGGCGTGGTTAAACTAGACGTGCCGGGCCGCAGTAACCCCGGGCTCCACTAATAGCCGCTTCGAGCGGCCTTGCGCCGAGAGGCGTTCTGCGGCCCGGCACTATCTCGTCGTCAAGAGGGCAAGCCGAATCGGCTTGTGCACCGAATCACATGACATGCTGGACATCGTGAGCGAGGACGTCGAAGCACCCGCCGTGCGCATGCAGGCCCTCCTGGGCCGCGTGGCCGAGGGTGACCAGCGCGCGTTCTCCGACCTGTACGACGAGACCGCACCTCGGGTCTTCGGCCTCGTCAAGCGCCTGCTGCGCGATCACGCGCAGTCGGAGGAGGTCACGCAGGAGGTCTTCCTCGAGATCTGGCAAACCGCGACGCGGTTCGATCCGAACAAGGGGGGAGCGACGACGTGGATCCTCACGATGGCGCACCGCCGAGCGGTGGACCGGGTGAGGTCCTCCCAGTCCTCGCGTGACCGCGACACCCGCGTGGGCATCCGCGATCACAAGGTCGACTACGACCAGGTTTCCGAAACAATCGAAGTCCGTCTCGAGCACGAAAGGGTGGAGAAGGCGATGTCACGACTTACCGAGCTGCAGCGCCAAGCTGTCTCCCTCGCGTACTACGGCGGATACAGCCACAGCGAGGTGGCTGCCATGCTGTCCGTGCCCATCGGCACGGTGAAGACCCGACTGCGCGACGGCATGATCCGCCTGCGTGACGAACTGGGGGTGACCTCATGACCCCGCGCAAAGACGACCTGAACAACCTCTCGGGCGCCTACGTGCTCAACGCTCTCGACGAGGCAGAGGCCCGCGCCTTCGAGGCGCACCTCGCCGACTCAGAGGATGCCCGCACCGAGGCCACCGGACTCGGCGACACCGCCGTGCTCCTCGGCCTCGCGGTCGACCCCGTGACCCCGCCCGCCTCGCTCAAGGCGAGCATCATGGCCCAGATCGCCACGACCCCGCAGCTTCCCGCGGTTGTCGAGGATGCCCCGCCCGTGTTCGGCGCAGCCGAGTCGAAGGCGCGCGCCCGCTGGTTCGCGAAGCCCGTCAACGCCATCATCGGTGTCGCGGCGGCCGTCGCCCTCATCATCGGCGGAGGCGTCGCCGTGCAGGCGATCAACTCCGGTGTGACGCAGCAGCAGGCGGCGAACCAGCTCGCCGCGATCCAGTCCGCCGACGACGCGCAGAGCATCAAGGCGCCCGTCGCGAGCGGCGGCACCGCCACCCTCGTGTACGCGGCGAGCCTCGAGTCGGCGGCGCTCATCGTCGACGGCATGAGCACGCTGCCCGCGGACAAGGTCTACGAGCTCTGGTACATCAACGGCGACGGCGCACGACCGGCCGGCACGTTCACCGTCGGATCCGACGGCAAGATGTGGCAGGTGCTCGACGGCACCATGAAGAAGGGCGACACCGTGGGCGTCACCGTCGAGCCGCACGGCGGCTCGAAGACCCCCACGACCGACCCCGTCCTGGTCGTCACCACCGCCTAGCTCCCCTGAGGGGCGGGACCGCCAACGCGGTCCCGCTTCCGGGTGCGTGCCGCGGGAGCCGCCCGCAAGGGCGATAGTGGTCGCGATCGATCCGCGCGCGACCACAACTGCCCGGTGGACCGATTCACGGGGATGGCGCGCGCGCCACCCGCTCCCGTCCCCGGAAACGCGAAACGGGCCGCGAGATGCGACCCGTTCGGCGAGCTGCGCGCAACGTTCCGCGCAGCTCGGCATCCTCCTACGAGGATGCGGGGAGGAGGATCATCCGAACTTGCCGGAGACGTAGTCCTCGGTGGCCTGCACCGACGGCTTCGAGAACATCGTCACGGTGTCGTCGTACTCGATGAGCTTGCCGGGCTTGCCCGTTCCGGCGATGTTGAAGAACGCCGTCTTGTCGGAGACGCGCGACGCCTGCTGCATGTTGTGGGTCACGATCACGATCGTGTACTCCTGCTTGAGCTCCTCGATGAGGTCCTCGATGGCGAGCGTCGAGATGGGGTCGAGGGCCGAGCACGGCTCGTCCATGAGGATGACCTCGGGCGAGACCGCGATCGCGCGCGCGATGCACAGGCGCTGCTGCTGGCCGCCGGAGAGCCCGGAGCCGGGCAGGTGCAGGCGGTCCTTGACCTCGTTCCACAGGTTGGCGCCCTGGAGCGACTTCTCCACGAGGTCGTCGCCCTCGCTCTTCGACATGCGCCGGTTGTTGAGCTTGACGCCCGCGAGCACGTTGTCGCGGATCGACATCGTGGGGAACGGGTTGGGGCGCTGGAACACCATGCCGACCTGGCGGCGCACGAGCACGGGGTCGACGCCGGGGCCGTAGAGGTTGTTGCCGTCGATGAGCACCTCGCCCTCCACGTGGGCTCCCGGGATGACCTCGTGCATGCGGTTGAGCGTCCGCAGGAAGGTGCTCTTGCCGCAGCCGGAGGGGCCGATGAAGGCCGTCACCGTGCGGGGCTCGATGGTGAGCGTGACATCCTCGACGGCCTTGAACTTGCCGTAGTAGACGTTCAGGTCGTTGACTTCGATGCGCTTGGACACGGGTTCCTGTTTCCTTTACGGGCCTAGCGGCCGAGCTTGGGGGAGAAGATTCGGGCGACGAGGCGCGCGACGAGGTTGAGCGCCATGACGATGAGGATGAGGGTGAGCGCTCCGGCCCACGCGCGGTCGAGGTACGGCTGCACGTCGCTGCCGGGGTTGGCGTACTGCGTGTAGACGAAGACGGGCAGCGACATCATCCTGTCGTTGAACAGGTCGTAGTTCATGCTCGCCGTGAAGCCGGAGATGATGAGCAGCGGCGCCGTCTCGCCGATGACGCGCGCGATGGCGAGCGTGACACCGGTCGTGATGCCGGCGATCGACGTGGGGATGACGATCTTGAGGATCGTGAGCCACTTCGGCACACCGAGCGCGTACGACGCCTCGCGCAGCTCGTTGGGCACGAGCTTGAGCATCTCCTCGCTCGAGCGCACGACCACCGGGATCATGAGCAGCGAGAGCGCGACCGAGCCGCCGAAGCCGAAGCGGATACCCGCGTCGCCCGTGATGAGGGCGAAGAACGCGAAGGCGAAGAGGCCCGCGACGATCGAGGGGATGCCCGTCATGACGTCGACGAAGAAGGTGATGGCGCGGGCGAGCACGCCCTTGCCGTACTCGACGAGGTAGATCGCGGTGAGGAGTCCGACGGGCACCGAGATGAGCGCGGCCATGCCGGTGATCTCGAGCGTGCCCATGATGGCGTGCAGCGCGCCGCCGCCCTCGCCCACGATGTTGCGCATCGAGCTGCTGAAGAACAGCGGGTCGAAGCGCGCGATGCCGTTGGAGACGACCGTGAAGAGCAGCGAGATGAGCGGGATGAGCGCGATGATGAACGCCGTCGCGACGAGCGACGTGACGAGGCGGTCCTTCGCCTGGCGCACGCCCTCGACGAGGAACGCGAGCGTGAAGATCGCGACGTCGAAGAGCACGGTGCCGAGGAAGAGCACGATGGCGATGTTGAACTCCTCGCCGCTCGCCGCGCTCATGAAGCCGAAGATCGCTCCGACGATGACCCAGCTCGCGGCGAGGGTGACCCACGGCGCCCACTTGGGCAGGCGGCCCGTGGTGAGGGAGTTGACGATGCCCGTGTTCGCGGTCGTCGCGCTCATCAGTTGGCTCCCGAGAAGGCCTTGCGGCGGTTGATGACCACGCGCGCTATCGAGTTGATGAGCAGCGTGATGGCGAAGAGGATGAGGCCGGTCGCGATGAGCGCGTTGACCCCGACGCCGTGCGCCTCGGGGAAGTTCAGCGCGATGTTGCCCGCGATCGTGGAGGGGTTCTGCGAGCTCGTGAGCACGAAGGTGATGAGCGTCGCGGGCGAGAGCACCATGGCCACGACCATGGTCTCGCCGAGCGCGCGGCCGAGGCCGAGCATCGCGGCCGAGATCATGCCGGGCCGGCCGAACGGCAGCACCGCGACCTGGATCATCTCCCAGCGCGTGGCGCCGAGGGCGAGCGCGGCCTCCTCGTGGAGGCGCGGCGTCTGGAGGAAGACCTCGCGAGTGACGGCCGTGATGATCGGGATGATCATGACGGCGAGCACGATCGCGACGGTGAGGATCGTGCGGCCCGTGCCCGACACGGGCGGGGCGAAGAGCGGGATCCAGCCGGCGTTGGTCACGAGCCAGTCGTAGAGGGGCGTGACGGCCGGGGCGAGGATCTTGATGCCCCACAGGCCGAAGACGACCGAGGGCACCGCCGCGAGCAGGTCGATGATGTAGCCGAGTCCCTGGGCGACGCGGCGCGGCGCGTAGTGCGAGATGAAGAGCGCGATGCCGATGGAGACGGGCAGGGCCATGAGGAGGGCCAGGAAGGCCGCCCACACGGTGCCGAAGGCGAGGGGGGCGACGTAGGCCCAGAAGCTGGAGGGGGAGCCCTTGAGCTCCGCCGGGTCGACCACGAGGGCCGGGATGCTCTGCGCGAGGAGGAAGATCGCGACCGCGGCGAGGGCGACGAGGATGAGGCTTCCGGCGATGACCGTGGCGCCGGAGAAGATGCGGTCTGCGGGGCGGAGAGTAGCCCTCGGCGACGGGGTTGCTGTCGTCATTCCTGTCTTCCTGCGAGACCGTGCTGGGTGGGGTGGGAGTTCAGTCTGACGGGCTGCGACTCGGCGTGCAATGCACGTGAGCCGCAGCCCGCCAGGGTGTTACTGGGTTCTACTTGATGGCGGCGAGGATCGTCGCGATCTTGTCGGAGAGCTCGGCCGACAGCGGAGCCGAGCCGGCGGCCTCGGCCGCAGCGGCCTGGCCCTCGGCGCCCGTCACGTACGTGAGGTACGCGGAGACGACCGGGGCGACATCGGCGTCAACGTACTCGTTGCAGGCGATGAGGTACGACACGAGCACGACCGGGTAGTGGGTCGGGTCCGTGGTCTTGCGGTCGAGCTTGATCGACAGGTCGGTCGCGCCGGCCGTGTCACCCGCGGGCGACTCGGCGACGACAGCGGCAGCACCCTCGGCGCTGGGCTTGACGAACTTGTCGCCCACCTTGATCGCGACGACACCGAGCGAGCCGGCCTTCGACGCGTCGGCGTAGCCGATGGTGTTGGTGCCGTTGGTCACGGCGTCGACGACACCGGAGGTGCCCTGAGCGGCCTCACCCGTCGTGTAGGGGAACGGGTCGGCGGCGGGGGCGTCCCAGACCTCGGGGGCGACCTTGTTCAGGTAGTCCGTGAAGTTCTTGGTGGTGCCCGAGTCGTCGGAGCGGTGCACGGCCGTGATCGGGGCCGACGGGAGCGTGACGCCCTCGTTGGTGGCCGCGATGGCGGGGTCATCCCACGAGGTGATGGTGCCCTTGAAGATGCCGGCGATGGTCGCGGCGTCGAGGTTCAGGTCCTTCACGCCCTCGACGTTGAAGATCACGGCGATCGGGGAGATGTAGGCCGGGACCTCGATGTAGCCGGTGTCGGGCACGCAGCTCGCGAAGCCCTTGTCGATCTCCTCCTGCTTGAGGGCGGAGTCGGAGCCGGCGAACGACGAGCCGCCCGCGATGAAGGTCTCGCGACCCGCACCCGAACCGGACGGGTCGTAGTTGATGGTCACGTCGGGGTTGGCCGTCTGGAACGCGGCGATCCACGCCTCCTGGGCCGAGCCCTGCGACGACGCGCCAGCGCCGTCGATGGTGCCGGAGAGGGTGCTCACGGGAGCGTCCGTCTCGGTGGGGGTTCCCTCGTTGGCTGCGCACGAGGAGAGCAGGATGGTGCCTGCGATGGCGACGGCACCGATGGTGCCGAGACGCTTGAAGTTCACAGTGGTTCCCTTTCAAGGGCTGTCGGATTATCAGGACGGGCCGGTGCGACCCAGTCGTAGACGATATGCACAGCGGTTAACCAACCTCGGCCCCGCGGGTGAACGGAAGGTTAACGACCACCGAACTCGGCGCGTTGCTACGCGGGGGAGTGCGTCTCGACGGCCACGAGACCGCGGCGCGGGTGGCGCAGCGAGACGTGCAGCACCGTGAAATCACCCGTGTTGAGGGATGCGGCCCGCCGCAGCTGCGCGTCCGCCTCCGTCTCCGTGCGCGCCGCGAGCTCGGCGATGATGCGCGGCAGCACGGGACCGTGGCTGCACAGCACGGCGCCCACCTTGCGCTTGAGGCGCTTGGCGATGACGGCGGGCACGTCGGAGGTGCCCTCCTCGTACGCGTCCTGGCTGATCGCCTCGGTGGGCTTCACGGGGATGCCCGTGAGCTCCGAGAGGGGGGCGACGGTCGAGAGGCAGCGCACGGCCGTGCTCGAGATGATGCGCTCCGGCGCGAAGGCGGCGATGCCCTTGGCGATGCCGGCAGCCTGGTCCATGCCGCGCTGGAGGAGGGGGCGCGTCGCATCCTGCCCGTCCCACGTGCCGGGGTCGACTGCCTTGCCGTGCCGCACGGCGATCACGGGGAAGGTGCGCGCGTTGCCCGCCTTGAACCGCTTCGCGAAGCGGTTGATGACGTCGACGTCGTGCTCGTAGCTGAGCTTCTTGCGCACGGCGCCGATCGTGAGCCACTCGACGGAGGCGATCTCGTCGTTGGGCGTGAACTTCGCGAGCGCGAGGTCGTGGTCGTTCACCTCGGCCGACCAGTAGTACACGACCTTCTCGCGGCCGTTGGGCAGCGTGTACTCCACGGTGCCGAGGGGCGCGCCGAGCACGATGCCGAGCCCGGTCTCCTCGCGGATCTCGCGCACGGCCGTCTCGGGGAGCGTCTCACCCGGGTCGACCTTGCCCTTGGGCAGCGAGACATCCGCGTGCCCGGCGCGGTAGACGACGAGCACGCGCGGCTTGCCGTCGACCATCCGCCAGCAGACCGCGCCGGCCGCGAGCACCGGTGTGGGTTCGGGGCTCACCGAGCGCTGCGCTTCCTTTGCGAGATCTGCCTCATAAGGACATTCTGCATGTCTTCGAGGGGTGTTCCGTCCTCACCGCGGCTGTGACGGGTCCACGAGCCGTCCGAGCCGAGGTGCCACGAGCTCGTCTCGGGCGAGAGCGCGAGCTCGAAGAGCTCGTCGAGCTCCCTCAGGTGGTCGGGGTCGGTGAGCCGCACGAGGGCCTCGACGCGGCGGTCGAGGTTGCGGTGCATCATGTCCGAGCTGCCGATGAACACCTGCGGGTCGCCGTTGTTCACGAACGAGAACACGCGTGAGTGCTCGAGGTAGCGGCCGAGGACGGACCGCACGGTGATGTTCTCGCTCATGCCCGGCACGCCCGGCGTGAGGGAGCAGATGCCGCGCACCACGAGCTCGATGGGCACGCCCGCGTTGCTCGCCCGGTAGAGCGCGTCGATGATGGCCTCGTCGACAATCGAGTTGAGCTTGATGCGGATTCCCGAGGGATGCCCGTTGCGGGCGTTCTCCGCCTCGATGGCGATGCGCTTCAGGAGCCCCTTGCGCAGGTGCAGCGGTGCCACGAGCAGGCGCTTGAACTTCTTCTCGATCGCGTAGCCGGAGAGCTCGTTGAACAGGCGCGTGAGGTCTTTGCCCACGGTGTCGCTGTCGGTGAGCAGGCCGAGGTCCTCGTAGATGCGGGAGGTCTTCGGGTTGTAGTTGCCCGTGCCGATGTGGCTGTAGTGGCGTAGCACGCCGTTCTCCTGGCGCACGACGAGCGCGAGCTTGCAGTGCGTCTTGAGGCCCACGAGGCCGTAGACGACGTGCACGCCCGCCTTCTCGAGCTTGCGGGCCCACGAGATGTTGGCGGTCTCGTCGAACCGCGCCTTCACCTCGACGAGCGCGAGCACGGCCTTGCCGGCCTCGGCGGCGGCGATGAGCGCCTCGACGATGGGGCTGTCGCCGCTCGTGCGGTACAGCGTCTGCTTGATGGCGAGCACGTTGGGGTCGGCGGCCGCCTGCTCGAGGAACGCCTGCACGCTCGTCGAGAACGACTCGTACGGGTGGTGGAGGAGCACATCCTGCTTAGCGATGGAGGCGAAGATGTCGGGCTGGGCGTTGGGCTCGCCCGGCAGCAGCTGCACCGCGGTCGTCGGCAGGTGCTTCGCGTACTTGAGCGCGGGGCGGTCGATGCGCGTGAGCTGGAACAGCCCGCCGAGGTCGAGCGGGGCCGGCAGGCGGTAGACCTCCTGCTCGGTGATCGACAGCTCGGTCATGAGCAGCCCGAGCGTCACGGCGTCCATGTCGTCGGTGATCTCGAGGCGGATGGGCGGGCCGAAGCGGCGGTTGAGGATCTGCTTCTCGAGCGCCTGGAGGAGGTTCTCCGACTCGTCCTCGTCGACCTCGACATCCTCGTTGCGGGTCACGCGGAACTCGTGGTGCTCGAGGATCTCCATGCCCGGGAACAGGTCGCCCAGGTGGTTCGAGATGAGGTCTTCGAGGGGGATGAACCGCAGCAGGCCGCTCTCGTCGTCGGGCAGCTGCACGAAGCGCGGCAGGTTCTGCGGCACCTTGAGGCGCGCGAACTCCTCCTTGCCCGTCTTGGGGCTGCGCACGCGGATCGACAGGTTGAGGCTCAGCCCCGAGATGTAGGGGAACGGGTGCGCGGGGTCGACCGCGAGGGGCATGAGCACGGGGAAGATCTGCGCGGAGAAGATCTCGTCGATGCGCTCGCGGTCGGCGTCGCCCAGGTCGGCCCACGTCTCGATGTGGATGCCCGCCTCGTCGAGCGCGGGCTTGACGCCCTCGCGGAAGGCGAGCGCGTGGCGCTCCTGCAGCTCGTGGGCCTTGGCGCTCACGTCGGCGAGCACGTCGGCGGGCGCGGTGCCGATGTTCGTCGGCACGGCGAGGCCCGTCGCGATGCGGCGCTTGAGGCCGGCGACGCGCACCATGAAGAACTCGTCGAGGTTGCTCGCGAAGATGGCGAGGAAGTTGACGCGCTCGAGCAGCGGCAGGTCGGGATCCTCGGCGAGCTCGAGCACGCGCTGGTTGAACGCGAGCCAGCTCAGCTCGCGGTCGAGGTAGCGGTCGAGGGGCAGCGTGCCGTCGTCGACGCTCGACGACTCATCGAGGTCGTACTCGTCGAGGGAGTCGGTGGCGGCACCGGTGTCGGCGAGGTTGCTGCTGTCCATCCGCCAATAGTGCCACCGAGACGTTAACGATTGGTGACGCGGCTCGTGCCTGTCTCGCTACCGCCGCCCGTACTGCACGTCGACCGAGCGCGGCGTGAACCCGTACGCGCGGTACAGCGCGAGCGCCGGCTCGTTGTCGCCCTCGACATAGAGGTGCGCGAGCGCCACACCCTTGGCCGCGAGCCGCGCGAAGCCCGCCTCGACGAGCCGCCGTCCGAGCCCCTCGCCCTGCCGGTCGGGGTCGACGCCCACGACGTAGAACTCGTCCTCCTTGATCCAGCAGTAGCCGACGAGGTCGGAGTCGTCCCACAGCAGCAGCACGTCGGCCGGGTCGAACCACGGCTCGGCCGTGAGCACGTCGAGGTCGGCGCGCGTCACGGCACCCTGCTCGGGGTGCGACGCGAACGCGCGCGCGTTGAGCGCGAGCCACGGCTCCTGCCAGTCAGCGGCGGCACTCACGACGCCTGCCCCGTCGAGTGCCTCAGGGACCGGCGCCTCGAGGTGCAGCAGCGTGCGCACCGCGGTGAGCCCGCGTGACGCGGCGAGGGCGCGCGCCCCCGGATGGTCCCCGTGCGCCCAGAACAGCGTGCTGCCGTCGGAGATCAGGCGGTCGAGGATGCGGCCGCCCTCGCCCCTGCGGCGGGCATCCGGGTCGACGACGAACTCCGCCTCGCCCTCGCCCACGACCGCCACAGCGGACCCGAGCTCGACGAGTGAGCGCCCGCCCTGCGCGAGCGCGACGAGCGCGCCGTCGGAGAAGGGCGGTGAGCCGTCGGCCGCTGCGGCGCGGTCGACGAGGTCAGCCAGCCGAGCTGGCAGCGAGTCGCTCGTTGTCATCGTCGTAGACGTTGAAGCGGTAGCCGACGTTGCGCACGGTGCCGATGAGCGACTCGAGATCGCCGAGCTTGGCGCGCAGGCGCCGCACGTGCACGTCGACCGTGCGAGTGCCGCCGAAGTAGTCGTAGCCCCACACCTCGCTCAGCAGCTGCTCGCGCGTGAACACGCGCGAGGGGTGCGTGGCGAGGAAGCGCAGCAGCTCGAACTCCTTGAACGTGAGGTCGAGCGGGCGGCCGTGCACCTTGGCCGAGTAGGAGGCCTCGTCGATGACGACGCCCGAGGCCTGGATCTTCGAGTTCGGAACGTCCTGCGCCTGGCGGTCGAGCGCGAGGCGGATGCGAGCGTCGGCCTCCGCGGGGCCCGCGCTGACGAGGATGACGTCGTCGACGCCCCAGTCCGCGGAGACTGCCGTGAGCCCGCCCTCGGTGAGGATGAGCACGAGCGGCACGTTCACGCCCGTGGTCGTGAGGATCTTGCAGAGGGACTTGGCGGCGGCCAGATCCTGCCGCGCATCGACGAAGATGAGGTCGCAGCTGGGCGCGTTGATGAGCGATGCCGGCGATGCGGGGATCTGCCGCGTGGTGTGGCTCAAGAGCCCCAATGCGGGGAAGACCTCGGTGTCGCCCGCAGAGGTCAGTATCAACAGCTGCGCCAACGTGCCTCCAAAGTGCGTTTCGACAGTCTACGGCGCTTAAGATCGCAGTATGTCGTGGCAGCTCTCCAGCGTTCTCCCCGTGTGGGTGCTCTCCCTCGCGGGCGCCATCGTCATCGCGGTCGTCCTCCCGCGCGATCAGTACCTCACGTGGGTCGCTGTCGTGCTCGCCGGAGCGGTCATCCTGACCTTCCTCATCCAGCTCGCGCTGCGTCGCAAGGAGGGGTTCGTCGTGCGCGCCATGGCGAGCATGGGGGTCTCCGCGGTCATCCTCGCCGTCGCCTCCGGTGTCGTCGCCCTGCTCGGCTAGGATGCTGTGCCGGTTAGTATGTAGGCATGCTTCTCGCGCTTGAGCTCTTCTTCGTCGGCCTGCTCGTGCTCGCCACGCTCTCGATCGGGTTCGTCTCGGTCGTCGTGCTCTTCAACCTGTTCCGCGGCCAGCGCTGATTCCCGTGGTGATCGAGCTCGATCCCACGATCCCCGCTGAGCTGGCGCCCCTCTCCTGGCTCATCGGCCTCTGGGAGGGAACCGGCATCGTCGACTACAAGGTCGGCGACGAGACGCGCAGCCTCGAGTTCGGCCAGCGCATCTCGTTCTCGCACGACGGTCTGCCGCACCTCAACTACAACTCGTACACGTGGCTGCTCGACGGCTCCAACACCCCCCACGTGACGGAGACGGGCTACTGGAAGCTCACCCGTCCCGCCATCGAGGGCGACCCGGGCCCCGGCCTGCTGCCGGGCATCGGCGCTCGGCCGTTCACGACGGCGCAGTCGGTCGAGACGCTGCGGCGCTCCGACGGCAGCTTCGAGATCGAGGTGTCGATCGTGCATCCGGGCGGTGTCAACGAGTTCTACCTCGGCCGTGCACTGCCCGCGCGCATCGACCTCGTGACCGACGCCGTCATGCGCACCGCCTCCGCCAAGGAGTACACCGCGGCGACGCGCCTCTACGGGCTCGTCGACGACCACCTGCTGTGGGCCTGGGATATCGCGGCTCTCGGCCAAGACCTGCGCACCCACGCGTCCGGGCGGCTCGCCCGTGTTTGAGCGCGCGGGCTCGGTCGGCACCCCACCGCAGCACTACGGCAATCCGCTCTCGGAGCAGAAGGCGATCCTCTCAGGCGCCCTCGTCGAGCTGGCCTCCTCGGTCATCACCCTCACCGGCCCCGACCGCCTGTCGTGGCTCGACTCGCTCACGTCGCAGTCGCTCAAGGCCCTGCAGCCCGGGGAGTCCGCCGAGACCCTCCTGCTCGACCCGTCCGGCAGGCTCGAGCACGCGATCCACGTCGTCGACGACGGCAACGTCTCCTACCTGATCGCGTCCGACGGGCCCGGGCTGTACGCCTTCCTGTCGCGCATGGTCTTCATGCTGCGGGTCGAGGTCGTGCTGACCGACCTGCGCGTCGTCGGCTCCTTCGCCTCCTTGGACGCGCTCGCCACGTGGGTCGACCCGTGGGAGGCCGGCCCCGGCCACACCTACGCCGAATCCCGCCCCGACGCCCCGTGGAGCTACCGCGAGCACGTCGTCGCTCCCGACTTCTCGTGGCACGGCCCCGTCGCCGGCACCCTCGCCCTCGAGGCGCTGCGCATCGCCGCGTGGCGTCCCGCGCAGCAGGATGCCGACGACCGCACGATCCCGCACGAGCTCGACTGGCTCCGTTCCGCGGTGCACCTCACGAAGGGCTGCTACCGCGGGCAGGAGACCATCGCGAAGGTGCACAACCTCGGGCATCCGCCCCGCCGCGTGGTGCTGCTGCACCTCGACGGAACGGTTCCCGCCGCCGGGTCGGCCGTGCTCGCGGGTGACGTGCAGGTCGGCGCCGTCACATCCTCAGCCCTGCACTGGGAGCTCGGACCCATCGCGCTCGCCGTGATCAAGCGCTCGGTGGATCCCACGGTCGACCTCGTGGTGCAGACCGACGACGGGCCCATCGCCGCCGCGCAGGAGGTCATCGTGCCGACCGACGCGGGCGCGACGGCGAACGTGCCCCGCCTGCCGCGACTCGGCGCCGTGCGCCGCTGACCGTGACGGACAGCGCACCGCTCCGCCGCCTCGCCCGGAGGGTGCACATGCGCGCCCAGGTCACCGCCGGGCTGCGCCGCGCGTCGGACTCGCTGCCCGCGGCCCTGCAGATCGTCATCGCGGTCGTCGCCTCGTATGCGATCGCGCACTTCCTGCTCGGGCACGCCACGCCGCTCATCGCCGTGACCGTGACGATCACGTCGCTCGGCATGGCGCGGGATGCCCGCCCGCGCCGCGTGCTCGAGACCGCCATCGGCGTGACGCTCGGCATCGCCCTGAGCGAGGTCATCGTGCTCGTGATCGGCAAGGGCGGCTGGCAGCTCGCGATCGTGCTCTTCGCCACCCTCGTCATCACGCGCGCGGTCTCGGCCAACCCCGCGTTCGCGGTCGCGGCCGCCGTGCAGTCCACCCTCGTCGTGCTGCTGCCCGACCCGCCCGGCGGCCCCTTCACCCGGTCGCTCGATGCGCTCGTGGCCGGTGCGGTCGCGCTCGCCGCGACCGCGCTCATCCCTCGCGACCCCGCCCGCGCCGCCACGCGCGACCGCCGCGCCCTGTTCGCGGTGCTGCGCGAGTCGGTCGACTCCATAGCGGACTGCTTCTCGCTGCCCTCCGAGGCCGCGGGCGAGCTCGCCCTCGGGCGCCTGCGTCGCACCCAGCCCATGGTCGACGCGTGGACCTCCTCGCTCGAGACGGCGGTCGCGATCTCGAGGATCTCGCCGTTCCTGCGCTCCCGCCTGCCCCTCCTCGAACGCAGCACGCGCCTCCTGGGCGCCGCCGACCTCGCCTCCCGCCACCTGCGCACCCTCGCCCGCCGCGGAACCTTCCTCGTGCGCGACGGCGTCGCCCGCCCCACCATCGCCGACCTCGTGGCCCAGATCGGCACGGGAATCCAGCTGCTCAACGAGGAGCTCGACGACCCGCAGGTCGCGGGCGCCGCGCGGTCGCTGCTGTCGGATGTGGCGCGGCGGCTCGTGCCCGCCGAAGGGGATTCGGTGCCGGAGGCGGCGATCGTGCTGCTGCTGCGGCCGTTGGTCGTTGACCTGCTCGTGGGGTCGGGGATGCCTATCGAGGAGGCGCGGGGGTTGTTGCCGGGGGTTTAGTTCGGCCTAGGCCGAGAGAGTCATCGGGATGTGAGTTTGCGCGGCTCGGCCGTTCTCGCTGATGTAGCCCAGCTGTGTCAGCAGCGCGCGCATCACTGCCTTGCCCAACTCGAGCGGCACCGCATTGCCGAGTTGCCTCTGGACGTCGGCGCGCGTCGATGGGACTTCGAAGTCGTCCGGGAACGACATGAGACGAAGGATCTCCGCAGTTCGCAGTCGCCTTGCCCGCGGACTTCCGTCAGAGGCCGTGACGTTCTCCCAGTGGAACGGGCCGACATAAGGTCCCGGTTGGGCCTGGAGCGTTGACGAGGGACGGTTGGGATCGAGACGGAGCAGGAAGGTCCAGTACCTGCTGCGCCACTCGAACGCGTCGCGGCCTCCGTAGCGGGGGGTGTGCCAAAGGTAGTTCTGTCCCGGGGGGATCTCCGCGGCGAGTTCTCCGTAAGCGCCGTCGACATACTCATCCGGTTCGACCGGGGCGGGTAAGCCCTCGAATGCCTGACTCGCCGTGACGTGAGGGATCAAGGTCCGATCGAAATCTCTCGTGTGCTCGCTCCAGCCGGAATGAGTGGGCCTGGGAAACTCGAACGCTTTGCCATCGCGGCGTCCGACAACGAACACGCGCCGACGAAGCTGCGGAACGCCGTAGTCAGCCGCGAGCAGAATCTTCCACTGAGGGTTGTAGCCGAGTTCGGTCAGCGCTTTGAGAAGTCGTTCGAACTGAGCCTTGTGAGTTTTGTAGGTCAGCCCCTGGACGTTCTCCAAGACGAACGCCTCGGGTCGGGTATCTCGGACCACTCGCACGTATTCGTCCAAGAGCGATGCATTGGGATCGCGGCTCTCACGCTTTTGCTCAAGCCAGAAGCCGGACTTGCTGAAGGGCGTGCACGGAGGGCCGCCGACCACCAGAACCGGCTCTCCGCGGTTCAGTCCTCCGAGGCTGAGAAGCTGATCTGAGTCCAGATTGCGGATGTCGCCGTTGATCGACCTGGTGTGCGGGAAATTGCGCGCGAGAGTATCTAGGGCGGGCGCGTTGTAGTCGGTGGCGACGACGACTCGTGCCAACGCGCTACCAAGGTCGGCCGTGGCGAGCGGCTCTGCGTCGGCACGTTCGACCGCAAGATCGAGACCGCCCGCGCCCGAGAAGAGGCTCACTACCGGGAGTGCATCGTTCACGTCTGCGCCAATCATCTCTGCCGCGGGGTCTCATCCCGCTATCGAAAGTATGTCCTGATGAGGGTTGCGGAGTCCCCCGACATTCCGTGACAGATAAGGTCAGTCACGGGAAAGGAGGACTTCGTGAGTGCACCGGCGCTTGTCGCGAACCGACTCGTCCCTCGTGTCTACCGCGTCCAGAACAAGCGCGATCTGTATGACGAGATTGTTGACGCGATCGAAATGAGCGGCGGTCGGATCCTCTACTCTACGAGCCACCGCGAAGCACCGTTCTACTTCGGCGTTCAGACAGACCTCGAGGAGCGGCTCGGTCTCCTGATCTACCCGTTCCGCCTTAAGAAGGTTGGTACGAAGAACCGTCCGTCGGACGAGAACCGCGGCCAGCTCCGCCTGGGAAGTGAGGAGAGCTGGGAGGAGACTCACCCTGTTGCCTTTGACGTCGCGGGCGTCGACACCACTTTGATGCTGGGCATTGACCCCGATCGTCACGTCTTCGTCGGGCTCGACCCGCACTTGTGGGATCCCCTCCCGTTGGGAATCTCGTTCTACGCGAAGGACGCCCAGCTCGCGGCGATGGGCGCCGAAGGGTGGCACGCCTGGGAGAAGGACAACCGCGCGGGGTCCAAGCGTGAGAGCGCTAGGTCAGAGTCGGGTCTTGAGTCGATGGTCGCATTCGAGCCATCGCGATTCTTGGACTTCGCAAGGCTTGAGCGCCGATCAGTCGACCTGGGGTTGGATACTCCCCTCCGGTTGACTGCGGCCGAAGGGTTTCGGGCCCCGACAGGGGCGGGTGCTACCCACATTCTCGAGAAGCAGTTCGGTCTCAGCCCGAACGAGATCCTCGAGATCATCTCCACGCGCTCACGACTCGTTGTTGCTGTTCGTGGAGGTGTGGCCGAACACCACCTGGAACGCCAACTGCGGGACAACGCTGCGATCGCGGATGTGGGACGACGCGATAGGGATGGCGAGCCCGACTTCGACATAACGCTTCGAACGGGAAAGTCGCTCGTGATCGAGTGCAAGAACGCGAGTCCGGATCGCTACGCGAACGGCGATTTCAAGGTCGAGGTGCAGAAGACCCGTGCCTCGAAAGGTGACCCTGCAAGCCGGTACTACAAGGTCACGGAGTTCGATGTCGTAGCGGCCTGCTTGTTCTCTGCGACAGGTGCGTGGGAATTCCGATTCGCAAGGACCGCGGACCTTCCTCGCCATCCGTCCTACCCGGACCGCTTGGCGCCGATGCAGCACGTTGACGAGAAGTGGGTGGGCAGGGTCGAGGACGTCTAGTTCGGCTTCACCGCATCCCAGGCGACCGTCAGCTCACCCAGCCGCCACCGCGCCTTAGTTCCGAGGATGGGCCAGCTCTCCTTCATCGACGCCGCGACCGCGCTCCACCGCTGCGACGGCCCGTAGACCCCGAGCGGTGCGTGCACGGCCCACCACCGGTCGAGGTCGAGCAGGTACTGGTGGATCGGCTCGCCCGGCACGTTCCTGTGGATGAGAATCTTCGGCAGCCGCTCGGCCACGATGGACGGCTTGTCCAGGTCGGCGAGCCGTAGGGAGATGGTGAAGGTCTGCGGCCCCTCGGCCGTCAGATCCACCCAGCTCGCCACTCGACCGACTTCGTTGCACGTCCCCTCGACAAGCACCCCGCCCGGCTGCAGTCGACCGACCATGCGCTCCCAGTGCCCGAGCACCTCCGACTCGTCGTACTGTCGCAGCACGTTGAGCGCGCGGATGACCATGGGGGAGTCACCCGGAACCTCGAACCCACCCAGCCGGAAGGAGACACCGGGCCGCGCCGACTTCGCGGCCAACGCCACGCGCGCAGGCTCGATCTCGATGCCGACGACCTCGACGTCGGGGCGCACCTGCGACAGACGGTGGTACAGCTCGAGCGACGTGGTCGCGGATGCCCCGTACCCGAGGTCGACGACGAGCGGCCGTTCGGCCCGCCGCAGCGCGGGCAACTGCGCGATCCACCGGTCGATGCGGCGGAGCCGGTTGGTCCCCGTGGTTCCGCGCGTGACCTGGCCGATGGGCATAGGTCAATTGTGCAACCCCCTGCCGTGCATCCTCGCACCGACCTAGCGTCGAAGGCATGGCAGTGAGACTGAACAAGCCCGCCCTCGAGCACGCCCGCTCGCTCGTGCGCGCAGGCAAGGTCGTGAAGGACGAGCGGGACGACTGGAGCGAGGACGCCCCGAGCGCCTCCGACGAGAACACCTTCGTGGAGAAGCACGGCTGGACCGACTACTCCCACTGGCACCTCGGCATCGACGAGGACGAGTCGAAGGAGACGAAGGGCCGCTACTCGTTCCCGTTCGGCGACTTCGCGAAGGTGCACCGCTGCGCCGTGATCTCCCTTGAGAGCTGCGCCGCCCAGTTCGACCACGACGAGATCGCGTCCGCGGCGAAGGCCCTGCTGGAGCTCATCGACTCCTAGGGCTGCGCCTCCAGCGGAGTCTCGTCCGGCTTGCCCGGGTGGTGGGCGGGCACTTCGGGGTCGAGGTCCGCCTCGTCCGAGACGGCCTCGGGGTCGACGATGTCGGGGTCGGGGGTGGGGTTCGAGATGCTCATGTTCCCAGCCCACCACGGCGAGGATGCGCGGGGGAGGGCCTTGACAGCCGCTAGTCGGCGAGAAGCCGCGCGGCGATTCGATCGGAGGGCGCCCACTCGACGCCAGCCAGCTGTTCCGGCAGATACCACCGCAGTCGATCGTGATCCGTGCTGCCCGTCGGCCGATCCGTGAGCAGTCGCGCCCGGATGAAGATGAGCCGCAGCTCGCCCTTCTCCACGGTCGTGAAGTGCTCCAGAGGCTCGATCTCGACCGCCAGCTCCTCGCGGATCTCCCGCACGAGCGCCTGCTCGGGCGTCTCGCCAGGTTCGACCTTCCCGCCCGGGAACTCCCACAGCCCGCCGTGGTGCCGCTCGGGCGAGCGTCGGCATGCGAGGGTGCGCCCACCCTCCTCGATCACTGCGGCGACGACGTCGATCACGGGACCATACTGACAGCGGGGTTGACGGATCGCCCGCAGCGGCGTGTGATCGGATCATGGAGTCGTGGGCGAGCAGCCCGGCAGTGCGCAAGTCGATGCTCGGGAACAAGCGGCGCGACACCCATGCCGAGCTCCGCGTGAGGCAGCTGCTCCACGCCCGAGGACTGCGGTACCGCGTCGACTTCGCGCCGCTCGACAAGCGCCGCCGGGCCGACATCGTCTTCACCCGGCTGCGTCTGGTGATCTACATCGACGGATGCTTCTGGCACGGGTGCCCGCTGCACTACGTGCGCCCGAAGACAAACGCGGACTACTGGCTCCCGAAGATTGAGCGCAACGTCGAGCGCGATCTGGAGTACTCGGCCCGCCTGCGCGATGCGGGATGGACGGTGCTCCGCTTCTGGGAGCACGAGCCGCCGGTCGAGGTCGCCGATGCGATCAGCGGTGCGGTCGCCGCGCTCGGAGAGGAACGGGCCGCCTCCTGATCGCTACGCTTGACCCATGACTCACACGCTCATCCTGCTCCGCCACGGCAACTCCGACTGGAACCAGAAGAACCTCTTCACCGGTTGGGTGGACGTCCGCCTCAGCGAGCAGGGGGAGGCCGAAGCGAAGCGCGCCGGCGAGCTCCTCAAGGAGTCGGGGCTCAAGCCCGACATCCTCTACACGAGCGTGCTGACCCGCGCCATCCAGACCGCGAACATCGCTCTGGATGCCGCCGACCGCGCGTGGCTCCCGGTCAAGCGCTCGTGGCGTCTCAACGAGCGCCACTACGGCTCGCTCCAGGGCTTGGACAAGGCCGAGACCCTCGAGAAGTACGGCCCCGAGAAATTCATGGAGTGGCGCCGCAGCTTCGACGTGCCGCCGCCCCCGCTCGACGACGACGCCGAGTACTCGCAGGTGCACGACGAGCGCTACGCGAACATCGATGGCGAGATCCCGCGCACGGAGTCCCTCAAGATCGTGATCGACAGGATGCTGCCCTACTGGCAGTCCGACATCGTCCCGTCCCTCGCCTCCGGCCAGACCGTGCTCGTGACCGCGCACGGCAACTCACTCCGCGCCCTCGTGAAGCACCTGGACGGGATCTCGGATGAGGACATCGCGGAGCTGAACATCCCGACGGGGATCCCGCTGGTGTACGAGCTTGACGACGAGTTCACGCCCGTGGCGCCGAGCCGGTACCTGGACCCGGAGGCTGCGGCTGCGGGTGCTGCGGCGGTGGCGGCGCAGGGTAAGAAGTAATCGCCTTCGCCTCTGCTGGTTGGATGAATGTCCTAGGGTTGCGCTAGAAGTGAGTGTCCCTTGAAACGCGAGGATGTTGTGTGAACTCCATAGCCGAGCCGATCGCAGAACCGCGTGACCGGGAAGCCATGGCGACGAGCGGTGCCAAGTTCGTCGATCTGTTCGCGGGAATCGGCGGATTCAGATCTGCCTTCGAATCCGTCGGGGCCGAGTGCGTGTTCACAAGTGAATGGGACCGGTTCGCAGCGACGACGTATCGGGCCAACTTCTCGACTGAGAATCATCCGCTTGTGGGGGACATCCGGCTGGTCGACTCTGCGGACGTGCCCGATCACGACGTCCTAGTGGGAGGATTCCCATGTCAGCCATTCTCGTTGGCGGGCGTATCTAAGAAGAATTCGCTCGGTCGCGCCCACGGATTCCTTGACCCGACGCAGGGCACCTTGTTCTTTGACATTGCCAGGATTCTGGACGCCAAGAGACCCAAGTCATTCCTGCTGGAGAACGTCAGGAATCTTCTGAGTCACGATGGGAAGCGCACTTTCAACGTCATCAAGAAGGTGCTCGAAGAAGACTTGGGATATCGCGTACACGTCAAAGTAATGGACGCGCGAGCGTACCTGCCGCAGCATCGTGAGCGCGTAGTCATCGTCGGATTTCGCGACGGACTTGACTGGGATTGGGAGGAAGTGCCTAGTCTGCGCTCGACGTCACTCGCTGATGTCCTACATCGGGAAGACGGATCAGAGGTCGGACAGCCCTACATCGATGCGCGAGGGCGAGTGGATGAGAAATATACACTCTCTGACAAGCTCTGGGGTTACCTGCAGGGGTACGCGCAAAAGCATCGCGCACTTGGCAATGGATTCGGTTTCGGTCTCGTAGATCGAACCAGCGAGCACACCCGGACACTTTCGGCCCGCTATCACAAAGACGGTTCCGAAATACTTGTACGTCAACCCGGTCGGAATCCGCGCCGCTTGACACCCCGCGAATGTGCAAGGCTCATGGGCTTTCCCGATTCCTTTGTCATCCCTGTTAGCGACACGCAGGCATATCGTCAGTTCGGCAACTCGGTTGCCGTTCCAATGATGGCTAGCGTCGCGCATCGGGTCGTGTCCACGATCTCGAACTAGGTGATCAAATGCTTGAGTCTTGGACATACGAGCAGGGGAGTGGCTTTCTCACAGTCCTTGACCAGGGTGAGAGACGACAAGCAACTGCGATTGAGGTAGTCACCTCAGAGTTTCTCAACCCCGGCGCTGCAAAGCCAAGCGCGGAGACCGGGTTGACGATCCACGACACTCTCCTTGATCCGATGCTCCTTGTGAGCGACGAGAGCGATGGGCCCATGCTCAGATGGGTCGCACCAACCGGTAAGGGCACATTAGACCTAGTCCGTTCGGATCAGTGCGTTACTGGCGACCGATGGTATCCGACAGATCCCGAGCGCATCGCCGATGTCCAAGCGGCCCTCAGTTCGCTGGGACTGGCGTTGGGTGACGTCGTATCTGTGCGTGGCCTCCTAGAGTTGCGGAGGCGGGGATATCTGCGCGCCGACTACGACGTGGAGCTCATTCGACAAAAGTTGCTCGATGTAACGCCGCGCTCGGCGAAAAGAGTTCTGGCCGAACCGTATCCATATCAGGCAGCCGGATTCGACTTCTTGAGCTTGATCTCTCGCGAGTCTTTGGGCGCGATTCTCGGTGATGAGATGGGCCTCGGTAAGACGCTCCAAGCCATCATGCTCATTGCCGCCGAGGTCGATGCCGGTCGACGGACCAACTTGGTGGTGGCACCGGCAACCTTGCTCGGCAATTGGATGATCGAGCTTGAGAAGTTTGCTCCGTGGATCGATGTCTACCTTCACACGGGTGCGGCACGGACTGGGGTTGCAGCCAGCCTCCAAGATCACGACGTCGTATTGACGACCTACGACACTGTGGCCAATGACATTGGCGTCTTCGTGCGAGTGGCTTGGAACGTTGTGACTCTCGACGAAGCTCAACACGTGAAGAATGCCGGTACGAAACGATCTCTCGCGGTTAAGCGCCTGCCGCGACGGGTCTCACTCGCCGTCACGGGCACGCCTATTGAGAACACTCTCAACGACCTAACTTCCCTATCCGCTTTCGTGCTTCCCGGCTACCTAGAAGAAGGTCTCGGAGGCGTGGACAGCCGATCGCTTGACGCCGCCGCTGAACTGTCCGAGTTGATTGCTCCCATCATGATCCGCCGAAGAGTAGCCGAAGTCGCCCGTGACCTTCCGGAGAGGATTGATCGGTTCGTGCCCTTGGTCCTTGGACCGGAACTTAGCGACCGCTACGAGAGAATTCGCGAGGACGCGCTCGCCTCTGGGCGAGGTTCCGGATTGGCCGCCTTGGTCAAATTGAGACAGTTCTGCTGCTTCCCGGGCTTGGTGGACGATCAGTTTCCGAGCTATGTGCCCACCCCCAAACTGCAGGCGCTCTTCGACATACTCGCCGAGATCGTGGCGCGCAGCGGGAAGGTGCTTGTCTTCACAAGCTTCTTAGGCTCGGAAGATGTGGTGCTGGAAGTCGCCAAGTCCGCGGGGCTGGGTTTCGTCAATCGAATCGATGGAAGTGTTCCGATAGCGGACCGGCAGCCTCTCGTGGACGCCTTCAACCAGAGTCCCACCTCAGCATGTTTGGTCATCAACCCCAAGGCCGGGGGCGCCGGGCTCAACCTGCAGGGCGCGAATCACGTAATTCACTTCAATCCTGAGTGGAATCCCGCAACACAAGATCAAGCTTCGGCTCGCGCGTACCGACGAGGTCAATCTCAAGTAGTGACAGTCCATCACCTCTACTATTTAGGGACCGTCGAGGAGGTGGTCATGGATCGTTTGTTGGAGAAGCGACGACTGAGCGATGTCGCGCTCGCCGTGGCCGAGCGTCAAGGTGATCAGCCGGATATCGCGAGAGCCCTCTCTATTTCTCCGATGAGCCGTGGCTGATTTCCCTATGGGCCCAGCCGAGGTCCAGAAGAAGCTGAGCCGCAACGACCTCGGGCTAACGGGCAGTCATCAAGCAGGAATCGTTGTACCTAAGCAGGCGGATATCCTCGCATTCTTCCCGGCCCTGAACGAATCCACCATGAACCCGCGCGAGACCATGACGGTGCGATGCTTGGTGTCGGGTGACTTGCTCAAGCTCTCCTTCATCCACTACAACGGGCGACTTCATCGATTGTCCACGAGGGATGAGTACCGGCTCACTGGTTTGACGCGGTACCTGCGTAGGAGAGACGCGCTAGATGGCGACACGCTCCGGTTGTCGAGGGGTGCCGCCGGCTATTCAATCGACGTCATCGGACTTGCACTATCGCAGAAGGAACACGACAGTTCCGTCGCGCTCACATCACTCTGGAAAGCGAGCTACTAATGAGCATCACCTGGCATGTCGTTCCGCCCAACAGCAAGCGCATAGTCGGAAGCTTGCGAGATACCGGCTACGAGTTCGATATGGCGGCTGCCGACCTGGTCGACAACTCTATCGCGGCGGGGGCTACCACTGTCTTGGTCGATCTCGACATGACTCTGCTCGGAGAAGTCCGTTTTACGGTCGCTGACAACGGCAGCGGCATGGACGAGGCCGGCCTGCTCAACGCCCTCAAGTACGGTTCGGATGAACGAGCTGATGCGGCAAGTTTGGGTAAATTCGGCATGGGGCTCAATACGGCTTCGACAGCCTTCGCGCAGCGCGTTCTGGTGACGTCCCGAGACGACGCGAGTGCAGCACCTCTAACCGCAATCTTGGATCTCACCGAGGTCGAACGGGAGTGGCCGGTGGGGATCGAGGTGAATCCCAGCGATCTCGATCTTCGCTTGCTCGAGGCCGCAGCCGCGAATGGTTCCGGAACCGTTGTGCGATGGGACATCGTGGATCGACTCCAGAAGGACTACAAGGACCCGGGCGGTGCCGCCGCGCGCAAGGCCTTAGACAGACTTCGCGAAGATCTCCGTGATCACTTGCAGATGGTGTTCCAGCGGTATCTAGATCACGGCGACGGACGGGCCGCGAACGTCGACATCTTCCTGAATGGCTCTCAACTGTTCGCGTGGGATCCCTTCGCGGAGGGACTCGCAGGTGATCTGGTTCTCTCCGAGGAAGTTAGCGTGGAGATCTCCCGTGGAGAGCACGTCCCCATGCTGGTCCGGGCATTTATCATGCCGCGAAAGGATGAACTCGACCCGAGCGTCAAGAGCCAAGTCAATGTGTCGAACGAGCTCCAAGGGATATACGTCTACCGCGAAGGGCGTTTGATTCATTCCCCCTCTTGGCTCGGCATGTGGGGTAAGGAACCGCACGTATCTCTGCTGCGGGTCGAGCTTTCATTCGACCACCGACTTGATCGCGCTTTCGACGTCGACATCAAGAAGTCGCGGATTCTTCTAAATCCCCAGTTGCGGAACTTCCTCCGAGACGAACTGTTGCGCGGGCCGCGGCAGGAGGCCATCAAGCGCTACCGGAAAGGTCAGAGCACTGTAGGTCGTAGCGAAGCGGCGGCCAATCTGCATGACACGTCCAATCACTCGATCGCTGACAAGTCAGGCACGATTGATCAGCCGGTGTTGGAGTCCGTGAATGAGGCTGAGGGAACAGCGCAGATTCGAAATCAATTCGGGAGCACTGAAGTAAAGCAGGTCGCCCCACGCGTTCCCGGCAGAGTATTCGTGGAATCAGCTGAGTCGATCGAAGACGGACTTCTGTATGAGCCCGCCTACATCGGCCAGAATCTGGGTGTGCGGATCAACCAAGCTCACCCCTACTACGCGAAGGTCTACCTCCCGAATCGCAATTCTTCCGTCACGATTCAAGGTCTGGACTCGCTGCTTTGGGCGCTCGCCTCCGCGGAGTATCGAAGCACGAGCGACTCGACCCGACAGCTCTTCGAGCACATTCGGTTCGATGTATCGATGGCTCTGCGTAAATTGGTGGAGGACCTGCCTGACCCGGAGCCGACCGACGGTTCAGAGGAAGATTGACTTCCGTTCTGCCCAGAATCTCCGGGGCTATCGGGCACTCTATCTCGGAGGTGATCACAAGACCGGGCGCCCGACCCAGCTACAGGCTGGCCGAACTCAGGCCGCCGCATGGCTTCTCCGTGGTTGTAACCGAGGAAGCGAACAGCGTGCGTGCTGAGCTCACCTTGGATCCCCTCGCGTCGGATTTGAGGGACACCCTTTCCAAGAGTGAGGCGATGGAGCGTCTAGATGCGGTCGAGGCAATGCGCTCGTTCGCGAACATGGGGAACTTGGCACGAATGCGTGTAAACGCAAACGACGTCAAAAGCGCAGCCGACTTTCCGAGAGGGTCTTGGGCATCCTTGGAAATATGGGTTGCCGTTCCGACTATTGATTCAACGCTTGAGCTTGCCCTTGTCGACGCAGTGAGCCTCGTAATGGGTATGACCCTAACGCTGCTCGGGGTGGGCGGCGATCGACGCGGAGCCTTCGATCTCGAAGGCGAGAGACATCGAATTGAAGTGAACCGATACGAGCGCAGCCCAGCTAATAGAGCGATCGCGATCGCAATCGGTGGCTACGACTGCGGTATTTGTGGGTTTAACTTCGAGAAGTTCTACGGCCCTCTCGCAGCGGGGTACATCGAGGTGCACCATCTCACCCCAGTCTCTGTGATGGACAAGCCATCCGTGGTGGATCCTTTCCACGACTTGATCTGTCTGTGCGCAAACTGCCATCGGACTGTACACAGAAAATCTCCTCCTGTAGCTCCCGAAGACTTGAGGGTCCTCTTGCGGGCCGCCGGATCGAAGCACGTCACCGGGTCTGGCTAACCTTCCCCCATGTTCCTCCTCGACCACACCGTGGTCACATCCCCCAGCGACCTCACGACCGCGTCGAAGTGCGAGTTCGCGTTCGCGCGGCAGCTGGACGCGAAGCTTGGGCTGATCGAGATCGAGCGGGCACCCAGGGATCCGCTCGAGGCACGCGCCGCCGAACTCGGCGACGAGCACGAGAACCGCTGGCTCGGGCACTACCGCGCCACGAGGAGCGTGGTCGAGATCGAGCGGCCGCGCATCGACAGGGAGGCGCTCAGGGAGGCCGCGAAGAACACCGAGAGGGCGTTTCGAGAAAACGCGGAGGTCGTCTTCCAAGCCACGTTCTTCGATGAGGACACGAACATGGTGGGCTTCGCCGACTTCATCGTCCGCCAAGAAGACGGGCGCTATCGCGTCCAGGACACGAAGCTCGCGCGGTCCGTGAAGGTCACCGCGCTGCTGCAGCTCGCCGCGTACTACGAGCAGCTGCAGAGGATCGGAATCGAAGCGGACACGACGGTCGAGCTCATCCTCGGCACCGATGAGATCTCCGAGCACGACGTGCGTGACATCCTGCCGGTCTATCGCAACCGGCGGGCGCGGCTGCTGCAGATCGTGGGGGAGCGCACGCAAGCGACGGCCGCGGCTGAGTGGGGCGACCCGCGGTACGCCGTCGACGGGCGGTGCGAGTTCTGCGAGCCGGAGGTCGAGGCGAGCCGAGACCTGCTGCTCGTCGCGGGGATGCGGCCCACGCAGCGAGCCAAGCTCATCGCGGCCGGGATTACCACGATCGACGAGCTGGCGACGAGCGAGGATGCCCCGCAGAACCTCCGGGAGCAAGCAAGGCTCCAGTTGCAGGCGAACGGACCAGTGCCGCCGTTCCAGATGTTCGCCCCCGAGCAGATCGGGCACCTGCCGCCGCCCGACCCGGGCGACATCTTCTTCGACTTCGAGGGCGACCCGCTCTACCGCGAGGGGCACGTGTGGGGACTCGACTACCTGTGGGGGCTCGTCGACCGCGACGAGGTGTTCCACAAGTGGTGGGCGCACGACTTCGAGGCCGAGAGACAAGCTCTCGAGAGCTTCCTCGCGTGGGTGCAGGAGCGACGCCAGTACTACCCCGGCATGCACATCTACCACTACGCCTCCTACGAGAGAACGCACCTGCTCACGATCGCCGCGCGGCACGGCGTAGGCGAGCACATCGTCGACGAGCTGCTGCGCGACGAGGTGCTCGTCGACCTGTATCCGCTCGTGAAGCGGAGCGTGCGCGTGGGCGGCCGCTCCTACTCGATCAAGAAGCTCGAGCCGCTCTACATGGGCGACGAGCTGCGCGACGGGGAGGTCGCGAACGCGGCCGCATCCATCGAGCAGTACGACCTCGCGATGAAGGCCGAGGGGGAGGAGCAGGCGCGGCTGCTCGAGACCATCGCCGACTACAACAGGTACGACTGCGTCTCGACCCTGCGGCTGCACGAGTGGTTGCTGGCCCAAGCCTCGGCAAGAGGTGTGCAGCCCGGCGTGAAAGACGAGGATCTGGAGGAGCGGCCGCCGTTCGAGCCGAGCCTCCTCGCGGAGATCCTGCTGCGCACCGAGGGGCCGCAGGAGGCGCTCGAGCTCGCCTCCGCCGCCGTCGACTACCATCGCCGCGAGAACAAGTCCTTCTGGTGGGAGCACTACGCGCGCCTCGAGTACCCGGTGGAGGAGTGGCAGGACCAGCGCAACATCTTCCTCGTGACGGGCGGCGAGGTCGTGAGCGACTGGTACACGAAGACTTCCGTGAGCTATCGCACGGTCAAGCTCACGGGGGAGTGGTCGGCCGGCAGCTCCACCGAGGCGCGCGAGGCGTTCACCCTCTACGAGCCGCCCGGCCCCTACCGCGACCGCTTCATCGGCTCCGGCCTGCGGCTTCCCGTCGGCGCGCTCGATGTGTTCGCGTCCGACGACGACCCCGACGTGGTCTACGTCACCGAGAAGTGTCCAGGCGGCCAGCCCCAGTGGCAGAGGATGCCCGCCGCCATCGTGCCCGGCCCGCCTCCGCGGGCGCTCTCGCTCGAGCAGGCCATCGCCCAGGTGGGGTCGAGGCTCACCGAGCAGCCGTGGCCCAAGTCCGCCATCGGGGACCTGCTCACGCGCAACCCGCCGCGGTTGAAGAGTGCGCGGTCGGACGACATCACCGAGACCATACGAGCCCTCGACGACTCGTACCTCGCCGTGCAGGGTCCGCCCGGCACGGGCAAGACGACCCTCGCCGCGAACGTCATCACCACACTGGTGCGTGATCACGGCTGGCGCGTCGGGGTCGTCGCCCAGTCGCACAAGGTCGTCGAGAACGTGCTGCGCAAGCTCGTGGAGGTGGGGCTCGACCCCGCGAAGGTCGGCAAGTCGAAGGTCGACGACGACGTGCCGTTCACGGCCCTGCCCGACGACGGCCACCACAACTTCGCGGCGCGCAACGCAGACGGCTACGTCATCGGCGGCACCGCGTGGGATCTCACCAACACCAAGCGCATCGGCCGCCGCCAGCTCGACCTGCTCGTGATCGACGAGGCCGGCCAGTTCTCGCTCGCGGCGACGATCGCCGTGAGCGTCGCCGCGCGCAACCTCATGCTGCTCGGCGACCCGCAGCAGCTGCCGCAGGTGAGCCAGGGGGTGCACCCCGCGCCCGTCGACCAGTCGGCGCTCGGGTTCATCGCCGACGGCCACGCGGTGCTGCCGGAGGAGTACGGCTACTTCCTCAGCGAGAGCTGGCGCATGCACTCCGCCGTGACGGCGCCCGTGTCCGAGCTCGCGTACGACGGCGAGCTGCGGTCGAACCCGAGCGCCGACGCGAGGATGCTCGCGGGAATCGCCCCCGGCCTCCACCCCGTGCCCGTGCCGCACGCGGGCAACTCGACCCAGTCCGTCGAGGAGGCCGCGCGTGTCGTCGACCTCGTCACCGACCACCTGGGCCGCGACTGGAACGGGAGCCCGCTCACCGAGGACGACATCATCGTCGTGACGCCGTACAACGCGCAGGTCGAGTGCATCCGCGCGGCGCTCGCCGGGCATCCTCGCGTCAGGGTGGGGACCGTCGACAAGTTCCAGGGCCAGGAGGCCGCCGTCTCGATCGTGAGCATGGCCGCGTCGAGTGCCGACGACGTGCCGCGCGGGCTCGAGTTCCTGCTCTCGCGCAACCGGCTTAACGTGGCGATCTCGCGCGCCCAATGGGCCGCCTACCTGCTCTACTCACCGGGGCTGCTCGACACGCTGCCGCACCTGCCGGAGGGCGTCGCCGACCTCAGCCGCTTCATGCGGCTCGTAGGGCGCTAGCGGCGGGGCAGCGTGATCGGCCCCGTGAGGGGCAGCTTCGTCAGGTCGATCGGGAGGTTGTCCGGATCGGGCATGGTCTGCGTCGGCGGTTCGAGCACGGGGGTCGCCGACTTGGTCGAATGTTTGCCGGTCATGCAGACATTCCACGCCGACGGGGCCTCGAAAAACAGCCCTTGACGGAACCGCGACTTAGTGGTCGCCGCCCGCGTCGTGGGACTGCTGCTCCTGGTCCTGCTGCTGGGCGTCGTCGGCCTCCGTGACACCGTCGGTGAACGTGTACATGAGGCAGCTGCCCCACGTCGCGTCGACCGCGGCGACCACGCGCAGGGAGCGGTCGGGGTTGGTGAACTCCGCGTAGCCGTCGGCCGCGAGCGTCTGGGTGTAGCCCGCATCGAGCAGGAGCTGGCTCGCCGTCGCGAGGTCGGCGACGAGGTCCTTCGACTCGACGAACGCGGCCCAGATGTTGCCGGCGTGCGCGAAGTGCAGGAGGGTGCCGTCGAACAGCGGCACATCCTCCTTGGGGAATCCGACGGGGTAGCCGACGACCTCGCCGTCGGCACCGCCCTCAGCAGACGAGGATTCGCCGTGCGCGGGCTCCTCGGACGCCGCGGCGCCGGAGCATCCCGCGAGCGCGAGGATGAGGGCAGCGCCCACGAGAACCTTGATCACGCGACGAAGCTACCCGACCGATATACCGATCGGGGTACAAGACGCGCCGCGTGTCTCTCGACAATCGAGAGAGGTGGCGACCTAAGCGGACGGGGAGACCCAGTCGCCCGTCGCGAGGTACTGGACCTTCTTCGCGATGGAGACCGCGTGGTCCGCGAAGCGCTCGTGGTAGCGCGAGGCGAGGGTCGCGTCGACGGTGTCGACCGCGGCGCCCTTCCACGTCTCGCCGAGCACCTTGTCGAACACCGAGAGGTGCAGCGCGTCGATCTTGTCGTCGTCGTTGCGGATCTCCTCGGCGAGCTTCGTGTCCTCGGTCTTGAGCAGCTCGACGAGCTTCTTCGCGATCGCGACGTCGAGCTCGCCGAGCGAGGCGAACGTCGGGCGCAGCGATTTGGGCACGACCTTGTCGGGGAAGCGGTAGCGCGCGAGCTGCGCGATGTGCTCGGCCATGTCGCCCATGCGCTCGAGCGACGAGCTGATGCGCAGGGCCGAGACGACGATGCGCAGGTCGCGCGCGACGGGCTGCTGGCGGGCCAGGATGTTGATCGCGAGCTCGTCGAGCTCGCGCGCCGCCGTGTCGATCTTGTCGTCGTCGGCGATGACGGACTCCGCGAGCGAGACGTTGGACTCGTTGAAGGCGCGCGTGGCGTTCTCGATCGACTCGGCGACGAGGGTCGAGATCTCGACGAGGCGGTCCTGCACCTCTCGCAGCTCCTGCTGGAATACTTCGCGCACGCTTTAGTCCCTTCGTTGTGGGCATAGCGAACCCACACGGCTCAAGCCACAGTGCCCCCGCAAGGTTAACGCTCGGTGCTCCTGGCATGAACATCGCCTGAAGTGCAGCGGATGCGGGCGGCCTCCGGCACCACGGTGCGGCGGAGTGAAACTAATCTAGACCCCATGGACACCGCGTGGCTGGTACCGGCCGCACTCGCGTTCGGCATCCTCGTCGGCGCCGGCGTCTTCGGGATCGTCCTCGCGGCCGCGCGACGGGGCCAGCGGGCGGTGGATGTCGTGAGCACGGCGGTGCCGGACGGCGTCGACCAGGTGCTCGACGCGCTCGAGTCCGCGGGCGTCGTGATCGACCCCTCCAACAACGTCGTCAAGGCCTCCCCGGGCGCCCACAGCCTCGGCCTCGTGTGGAACCAGCAGCTCGTGCATCCCGAGCTCACCAAGCTCGTCGACGGGGTGCGCCGCACGGGCGAGCCCGTGAGCGAGGAGCTGCACCTCTCGCGCGGGCCCTTCGGCGACGCGACCATCTACCTCTTCGTGCGCATCGCGCGGCTCGGGGCGCGGTACATCCTGCTGCTCGCCGAGGACCGCACGGAGTCGTACCGCCTCGAGGACGTGCGCCGCGATTTCGTCGCCAACATCAGCCACGAACTCAAGACGCCCATCGGCGCCGTGGGCCTGCTCGCCGAGGCGCTCGTGAGCGCGAGCGACGAGCCCGAGCAGGTCAAGCGCTTCGCGAAGCGGCTCACGAAGGAGTCGGAGCGCCTCGCGCGCATCACGCAGGAGATCATCGAGCTCTCGCGCCTGCAGGCGACCGACGCGCTCGAGAAGGCGGAGCTCGTCGACATCGACCACGTCATCGCCGTCGCGATCGACCAGAACCGCGTGCTCGCCGACTCCCACAAGGTGCAGCTCGTGAGCGGCGGGGATGCGGGGGCCGAGGTCTACGGCGACGAGACGCTGCTCGCCGTGGCCCTGCACAACCTCGTGTCGAACGCCATCCAGTACTCGCCGCAGAGCACGCGCGTGGGCATCGGCGTGAGCAACCGGGACGGCATCGTCGAGATCGCCGTGACCGACCAGGGCGTCGGCATCCCCGATGAAGACCAGGACCGCGTCTTCGAGCGCTTCTTCCGCACCGACCCCGCCCGCAGCCGCCACACCGGCGGGTCGGGCCTCGGCCTGAGCATCGTCAAACACGTCGTGCAGAACCACGGCGGCGACGTGCGCGTGTGGTCGCAGCCCGGCCACGGATCCACCTTCACCATCAGGCTGCCCGAGGCGAACCACGCCGCAGCCGCATCGTTGGGAGCACAGCAATGACCCGCATCCTCATCGTCGAAGACGAACCCTCGCTGAGCGAGCCGCTCGCGTTCCTGCTAGAGCGCGAGGGCTACGAGACCTCCCTCGCCGAGGACGGGCCCGCCGCGCTCGCCGAGTTCGACCGCGCGGGAGCCGATCTCGTGCTGCTCGACCTCATGCTGCCCGGGCTGCCCGGCACCGAGGTGTGCCGCGAGCTGCGCACGCGCTCGAACGTGCCCATCATCATGCTCACGGCCAAAGACAGCGAGGTCGACATCGTGGTGGGGCTCGAGCTCGGCGCCGACGACTACGTCACGAAGCCGTACTCGACGCGCGAGCTGCTCGCGCGCATCCGCGCGGTGCTGCGCCGCCGCGTCGAGAGCGAGGACGACGACGAGGCCGTGCTCGAGGCGGGCAGCGTGCGCATGGATGTCGAGCGCCACACCGTGACCGTCGACGGCAGTCCCGTCGCCATGCCCCTCAAGGAGTTCGAGCTGCTCGAGCTGCTGCTGCGCAACGCGGGCCGCGTTCTCACGCGCGGACAGCTCATCGACCGGGTGTGGGGCGTCGACTACTTCGGCGACACCAAGACGCTCGACGTGCACATCAAGCGCATCCGCTCGAAGATCGAGAAGAGCCCGTCGGAGCCCGTCATGCTCGTGACGGTGCGGGGGCTCGGCTACCGCTTCGAGGCGTAGCCCGTAGAGACCTAGCGCTCGACCTCGGCCGGGATCAGGTCCTTGTACTCGGGGTGCGCGTCGGCGTTCATGACGGGCACGAGCAGCTGCTTGCCCTCGTGGTCGCCGTACTGCACGTACACGGGGAAGAGCGCGCCGAGCTTGACGCCCGGGTTGAGGATGATGATCTGCGTGTCGTCGACCGAGGTGCCGTAGGTCGACACGTCGCCCGGGTTCACCGACTTGGTGGTCGTCGTCTTCTCGCCGCCCGACTCGTACTGCATCGACACGTTGGCCGTGCGGGTGCCGGAGTTGACGAGGGTGATCATGAGGCTGATCGCGCGGCCGTCTTCGTTGATGAGGGCGATCGCGTTGCGCACCTGGACGCTGCCGATGTCGGTGCCCACGCCGTCGCTCGGGTCGTACTGGATGAGCGTCGCCTGGTTGGCGATGAACGTGCATCCGGAGGTGCCGAGCACGAGGGCGCCGGCGAGGATGACGGAGGCGGCGGTACGGGCGGCGACTGAGCGAGCTATCACGCTGCCAGCTTACCGGTGGGGGCCGCGGGCGGCGGACAAGTTAGGCAACCCTTACTTCGAAGTCGCTGTGATAAACTAGGTGTCTTCGAAAGGACCCCCACCCATGTTGTTCGAGGTCGGCGAGACCGTCGTGTACCCCCACCACGGCGCTGCAACCATCACTGAGGTTAAGAAGCGCATCATCAAGGGTGAGGAGAAGCTGTACCTCAAGCTCAACGTCACGCAGGGTGACCTGACCATCGAGGTGCCCGCGGAGAACGTCGACCTCGTCGGCGTCCGCGACGTCATCGGCAAGGAGGGCCTGGACAAGGTCTTCGAGGTGCTGCGCGCCCCCTTCACCGAGGAGCCCACCAACTGGTCCCGCCGGTACAAGGCCAACCTCGAGAAGCTCGCCTCCGGCGACGTCATCAAGGTCTCCGAGGTCGTGCGCGACCTCTGGCGCCGCGACCAGGACCGCGGCCTCTCGGCGGGCGAGAAGCGCATGCTCGCCAAGGCCCGCCAGATCCTGATCTCCGAGCTCGCGCTCGCGGAGAAGACCGACGAGGAGAAGGCGTCGACCGTGCTGGACGAGGTCCTGGCCTCCTAGGTCCCGGCTTCGCCCGACCACCGCTCATGACCAGCGTCGGCATCATCGTCGTCGCCGCGGGCAGCGGCACGCGCCTCGGCGCGAACCAGCCCAAGGCGTTCGTCGAGGTGCGCGGCGTGCCCATGCTCGAGCGCGCGCTCGGCAACGTGCTCGGCTCGGTCGAGCCCGCGCAGGTCGTCGTCGTCGCGCCCGCATCCCACCTCGCCGCCGCGCGGTCGATAGCCGCGCGGGCGGCAGGGGCCGCGGCCGGCTCGGTCTTCGTGGTCGAGGGCGGGGCGACGCGCCAGGACTCCGTGGCGAACGGTCTCGCGGCGCTCGCCGAGTCCGTCGAGGTCGTGCTCGTGCACGACGCCGCGCGCGCCCTCACCCCGAGCGTGCTCTTCGACCGCGTCGTGCGCGCGGTGCGGGCATCCGGGTCGGGCATCATCCCGAGCCTGCCCGTCGCCGACACGATCAAGCGCGTCGCGGACGACCGCGTGCTCGAGACCGTCGACCGCAGCTCGCTCGTGCACGTGCAGACGCCGCAGGGGTTCCCGCGCGCGCAGCTTGTCGCCGCCTACGCCTCGGCGCGGCAGGAGTTCACCGACGACGCGGCCCTCTTCGCCGAGGCCGGGCATCCCGTCTCCGTCGTCGAGGGCGAGGCGCGCGCGTTCAAGATCACGACGCCGTGGGATCTGGCGCGGGCCGAGAACGTGCTCGGCATCAGCTCGGCCACCCGCACGGGCGTCGGCATCGACGTGCACGCCTACGACGCCGCGCAGCCCCTGTGGCTCGGCGGACTGTACTGGCCCGACGAGGTCGGCCTCGCGGGCCACTCCGACGGCGACGCCCTGTGCCACGCGATCTGCGACGCCCTGCTCTCCGCGGCCGGGCTCGGCGACATCGGCGGGCGCTTCGGCACCGACGACCCGCGCTTCGCGGGGGCGCACGGCGACGTGTTCCTGGGCGAGACCGTCGCGCTCGTCGAGGGCGCAGGATGGGCCGTGGGCAACGTCGCCGTGCAGCTCATCGCGAAGCATCCGCGCCTCGGCGCCCGCCGCACCGAGCTCGAGAGCCACCTCACGACCCTCGTCGGCGCGCCCGTGAGCGTGTCGGCCACGACCTCCGACGGCCTCGGGTTCACCGGCCGCGCGGAGGGTGTCGCGGTCATCGCGACGGCACTCGTCCACCGCGCCTAGGGGCCGCCCGCCCTCTCGCCGCGGCGCCCGTGCCCCGTGAATCGGTCCAGTGGCAGTTCGTGCGCGGGCGTCTCCTCGCGCCGCCGAAAGCGCCCGTTGCACCGATTTCTGGGGAGCCTCGCCACCGCCGTTGACATTGGGTTTCGATTGGTACACACTGAGTGCCAATCGCATTCCAATCACGAGAGGCAGGCCGTGGAGCAACCCTTCGCCGGTATCGAGCTCGATGCCCACAGCCCCGTGCCCGTGTACTACCAGCTCTACGAGGCGCTCCGGTCGCAGCTCGGCACCGACGAGTTTCCGAGCGGGTCGAAGCTGCCCACCGAGCGGACCATCGCCGAGCTCATCGGCACGAGCCGCCAGACCGTGCGGCTCGCGTTCGCGCGCCTCGAGCGCGAGGGGCTCATCTTCCGCCGCCAGGGCGACGGCACCTACGTGTCCGAGCCGCGCGTCACGAGCAGCCTGCGGTTCCTGCGCGGCTTCACGAGCGAGATCTCGGCGCGCGGCCTGCGCGTGCGCAGCGCCGTGCTCGACCTCAAGCTCGCCAAGCCGCCGGCCGCCGTGAGCGCGGAGCTCGGCACGACGGGCGACGCGGTCATGCTGCGCCGCGTCCGCAGCCTCGACGGCATCCCGGCGACCCTCGAGACGGTGTGGATGCCCGTCGACCTGTGCGGCGACCTGCTCACGGTCAACATGACCGACCGCTCGCTCTACACGGTGCTGCGCGAGCAGCTCGGCATCGAGCCGAAGCGCGCGCAGGAGACCCTCACGGCCACCGTCCTCGACGAGTTCGAGGCCGGGGAGCTCGACCAGCGCCCCGGCGAGCCGGCCCTGCTCGTCGAGCGCACCACCCACGACTCGGACGGGCGGTGCATCGAAGTCGTCAAGTCGCTGCTCCGCGCCGACCGCTTCTCCTTCACGGCCGAGCTCGACCTCGAGCACGACGCCGTGATCAGGCCGTCCCAGCCCGGGACGACCACGTTCTAACCCGATCACCATCCCAAAGGAGGGAACCCAGCGTGAGCACGAACACCCCGGTTGCAGAGCCGCAGCCGACCCCCGCGAAGAAGAACTACTTCGCACCCAAGCGCATCGCCCGCATCGCGATCCTCGTCGCGCTCAGCGCCGTCGGCGCGTTCATCAAGCTCCCCAGCCCGACCGGCACCGTCGCACTCGACTCGGCGCCGGGCTTCGTCGCCGCCGCCGCGTTCGGCCCGGGCGAGGGCTCGATCGTGGGCGCCCTCGGCCACATGTTCTCGGCCCTCATCACGGGCTTCCCGCTCGGCCTGCCCGTGCACCTCCTCGTCGCCGCGGCGACGATCGTGTGGGTCGGGGCGTTCGGCTGGGTCGCCCGCAAGGTCAACATCTGGGTGGCCATCCCCGTCGGCATCATCCTCAACGGCGTGGGCGGCGCAGCCCTGCTCATCCCCATCTACGGCGTCGGCATCTTCGCGACGCTCCTCGTGCCCCTGCTCGTCGGGTCGGCCATCAACATCGTGATCGCCGTGGCCGTCGTGAAGGTTCTCGACGCGACGGGGCTGAGCGGCAAGCCGCGCAAGGGCAAGAAGGCCAAGGGCGACCTGCTCGTCGCCCCGACCGACAAGCCGACCGAGCCGGCGGCCTGATCGCATCGTGACCAGCTCCTCCCTGCTGCCCGTCAGCACCATCCGCGACCTGACCCTGCTCGGGCTCGACGACGACCGCGTGCTCGTCGTCGCGTGCGACAGCGTCGGCTCGATCGGCCCCAAGCCCCACGACCAGTACCCGGCATCGGCAGCCCTCACGGCGCACTACGCGCTGCGGGTGCCGCTGCTCGAGCTGGTCGCGGCGGGTGCGCGGCCCGAGCTCGTCGTGGACACGCTGAGCGTCGAGCTCGACCCCACCGGCTCCGAGATGATCGCCGAGGTGCGCCGCGTCGCCGCCTCGGTCGGTCTCGGTGCCGAGCGGGTGACGGGCAGCACGGAGGACAACGTGCCGAGCCTCGCGACGGGCGTGGGGGTGACCGTGCTCGGCACGGCCCGCCGCGCCGAGCTGCGCCCCGGCACATCCCGCTCGGGCGATGTCGTGCTGTGCCTCGGCAGGCCGACCTCCGCCCCCGACGACGTCGTCGTCATGGACGACGCGAGGATGCTCGCCCTCGACACCCTCGTCGCGGTTCTCGCCGTGGACGGCGTGCACGACGCCCTGCCGGTCGGGTCGAAGGGCGTGCGGCACGAGCTCGGCGAGCTCGCGGCGACCGCCGGCCTCGTCGCGGAGCCCGTCGACTCCGACGTGGACGTGAGCCACAGCGGCGGTCCCGCGAGCTGCGTGCTCGTCTCCGTCGCGCCGCACGCGCACGACGACGTCGTCGCCGTGCTGCCCGCAGGCCTTCCCTTCGCGGTCGTGGGGAGGCTCGCATGAGCGACCTCGCCATCGCGGTGCGCGACTTCAGCTTCTCCTACGAGAACAGCGACTCGTGGCAGCTCAGCAACATCCGGCTCGAGCTCGCGCGCGGCGAGCGCGTGGCCATCATGGGCGCGACGGGCGCGGGCAAGTCGACGCTCGCCATGTCGCTCAACGGGCTCGTGCCCCATCACCACGAAGGCCAGGTCGCGGGCGAGGTCGTCGTCGACGGCCTGCGGACCGCCGACCACTCCGCCGTCGACATCGTGCGGCGCGTGGGCCTCGTCATGCAGGACCCCGAGACGCAGATCACGGGGCAGACCGCGCTCGCGGACGCGGCTGTCGGACCGGCCAACTTCGGGCTGCCGCGCGAGACGGTGCTCGAGCGGGCATCCCACGCCCTCGGCCTCGTGGGCATGGGCGAGCTGCCCGACCGCGACACCAACCGCATGTCGGGCGGGCAGAAGCAGCGGCTCGTCGTCGCCGGCGTGATCGCCATGGACAGCGACATCCTCGTGCTCGACGAGCCCACGAGCGAGCTCGACCCCCAGGGTACGAGCGAGGTGTTCGACATCGTCCGCTCGCTCTCGAACGACGGCACCAAGACCATCGTGCTCATCGAGCACGAGCCAGAGCTCATCGCCGAGTGGGCGCACCGGCTCGTCGTGCTCGACGGGGGCCGCGTCGTGTTCGACGACGCCCCCTCCCTCTTCTTCGGCGACGCGGACGCCGTCGCCGCCGCGGGGCTGCGCGCCCCCCAGGTCGCGGAGGCGGCGGTCGCGCTGGCCGCGGCCGGTCGGCTCTCCGGAGAGATCCCGGTCACGCTCGAGCACGGGATCCGTGTGCTCGAGCGCTGGCCGGGCACCGACGTCGCACCCGTCGGGGCGCGCGTGGAGGCCGGCGCGCCCGTCATCGAGGCGCGCGGACTCGGCCACGTCTACCCGGGCGGCGTCGTCGCCCTCGACGGCGTCGACGTGACCGTGCGCGAGGGCGAGTTCGTCGCCGTGCTCGGCCGCAACGGCGCGGGCAAGACGACGTTCGCGCGGCACCTCAACGGGCTGCTGCGCCCCACCTCGGGAGAGCTGGTCGTCGCGGGGAAGCCGACCGAGGGGCGGCCCGTGAGCGACCTCGCCCGCAGCGTCGGCTACGTGTTCCAGAACCCCGACCACCAGATCTTCGCGAACAGCGTGCGCGACGAGGTGGCCTACGGCCTCAAGAACCTCGGCCTCGACGCCGAGCGCATCGCCTACGAGGTCGACGACGTGCTCGAGCGCGTCGGCATGCGCGACCTCGCCGACCGGCACCCCTTCAACCTGGGCAAGGGCCAGCGGCAGCGCCTCGCCGTCGCGAGCGTGCTCGCGCTCTCGCCGCAGGTGCTCGTGATCGACGAGCCGACGACGGGCCAGGACTGGTTGGGGGCGCGGGCGATGATGTCGCTCGTGCGCGATCTCAACTCCGACGGCCACACCATCCTCATGATCACGCACGACATGGCCCTCGTCGCCGAGTACGCGAGGCGGGCGCTCGTCTTCGCGGGCGGCAGGCTCGTGGGCGACACCGACCCGTCGACGCTGTTCGGCGACGCCGAGCTGCTCGCGCGCGGAACCCTCATCGCGCCGCAGATCACGTCGCTCGCGGCGGCCCTCGGGTGCCCGCGCACCGTCACGACCGTCGACGGCTTCCGTCGCGAGTGGGCCCTGGAGGTTCCCGATGCGGTTTGAGTACCAGCCAGGCACGACCCTGCTGCACCGGCTCGACGTGCGCGCGAAGCTCTGGATCTTCCTGTGCTTCATGATCGCGACGTTCCTCTTCCCCTTCTGGGCGCCCAACCTCGCGCTCACGGTCATCGCCGCCGCCCTGCTGCTGTGGGCCGGCGTCGGCGTGAAGGGCCTGCTCGGACTCATCGGGCCGCTGTCGTTCATCGTCGTGATCGTCGTCGTCTTCGCGGCGTTCGGGTTCGCGCCGTCGGAGTCCAGCTCGGCGGACGTGCGGCATGTCGTCTTCAGCTTCCCCGACGGGGTTCTGCCGCTCACCGTGGGCGGGATCTTCTACGGGCTGAGCCTCGGCCTGCGCATCCTCACGATGGTCATGCTCACGACGCTGCTGCTCGTCGTCACGCCCATCGACCACTTCGTCGCCGCGCTGCGGTCGGCGCACGTTCCGCACGTCGTCGTGTTCATCGTCATGACGGCGCTGCGCTTCATCCCGACGATGCAGCACCGCGCCGAGCAGGTGCTCGACGCCCAGCGCGCGCGCGGTGCGCGGATCGACAGGGGAGGGCTCGCGAGCCGCGTGCGCGCGTACATCCCCGTCATGGTGCCGCTGCTCACGAGCGGCATCAGGATGTCGGACGACCTCGCCGCCGCCATGATCAACCGCGGCTACGGCGCGACCAAGCGCCCGACCGCCCTGCTCGTGCTGCGGGGGACCGCGCGCGACTGGCTCGTCGCGGCCGCCGTGACCGCCGCGCTCGCGACCCTCGTCGTGCTGCGCGTGCAGGGGCTGTGGACCCTGTGACCGCCGTAGACCACTCCCACCCGACCGAACCCCCGAGGAGCCCCGCCATGACCGACCTGTACGACCGAACCCTGGGCTCCCTCTACGGCGTCGCGCTCGGTGATGCGATGGGGATGCCCAGCGAGCTCTGGCCGCGGGCGCGGGTCATCCGGCACTTCGGCAGGATCGACGGGTTCCTCCCGGGGCCGGACGGGCACTTCATCGTCGACGGCTACGTCGCGGGACAGGTGACCGACGACACGCAGCAGACGCTCATGCTCGCGGGCGCGATCATCGACGGCGGCGGATCCGTGTCCGCCGAGACGGTCGCGCGGCACCTCGTGGCCTGGGCCGACCGCGTGGGCGCGAGCGAGGGCAACTTCCTGGGCCCGAGCTCCGCCCGCGCGATCAACGCGCTGCGCGCCGGGGCGTCCCCGTGGGAGACCGGCAAGACGGGGGAGACGAACGGCGCCGCCATGCGCATCGCGCCGGTCGGCCTCATCTCGCGCCCAGACCGCCTCGACGCCCTCGTCGACGCCGTCGAGGCGTCGTGCGTCGCGAGCCACCACACCGACGTCGCCATCTCGGGCGCGAGCCTCATGGCGGGCGCCATCGCCGCCGCTGTCGAGTCGCCCCTCGACGGTCCCGTGGACGCGCGCATCGACGCCGTGCTCGAGGTCGGCTACGCGGCGGCCGAGCTCGCCATGGCGCGCGGCGAGCACGTCGTCGCAGCCTCGGTGGTCGGGCGCGCGCGCCTCGCCGTGCGGTTCGCGCGCGAGATCGCGGACGAGACCGAGTTCCTGCAGGCGCTCTATGACACCGTGGGCGCGAGCGTCGCGACCACCGAGTCGGTGCCCGCGGCCATCGGGCTCTTCGTGCGCGCGAAGGGCGATCCGCTCACGTGCGCGCTCCTCGCGGCCAACCTCGGAGGCGACACCGACACCATCGGGGCCATCGCCGGGGGGCTCTGCGGGGCGTTCAGCGGCATGGCGGGCATCCCCGAGGCCTACGCCGCGAAGCTCGACGAGGTCAACGAGCTGGGCTTCCCCGCCGTAGCACAGGCACTTGCCGGGTATCGCGCTCGCTAAACTTGCCCGGTGACGATCCGGCTCCATGACACCAAGGCCCAGGCCGATGTCGACTTCGTGCCCCTCACCGAGGGCAAGGTCGGCATGTACGTCTGCGGACCCACCGTGCAGTCGAGCCCGCACATCGGCCACCTGCGCTCCGCGCTCGTGTACGACCTGTGGCGCCGGTGGTTCACCTACCGCGGCTACGACGTGACCCTCGTGCGCAACGTCACCGACATCGACGACAAGGTGCTCGCGAACGCGACCGAGAACGAGGCATGGTGGGCGCTCGCCTACCGGTTCGAGCTCGAGTTCACGGCGGGCTACACGCGCCTGGGCATCCTGCCGCCGACCTACGAGCCCCGTGCGACGGCGTCGATCGGCGAGATGCGCGACATCATCCAGCGGCTCATCGACGCCGGCCACGCCTACGCGGCGGCGGGCGACGTCTACTTCGACACCGCGAGCTGGCCCGCCTACGGCGAGCTCACGCACCAGGACCCGAAGGACATGGTCGCCGCGGGCGACGCCGACCCGCGCGGCAAGCGCGCCCCGCAGGACTTCGCGCTGTGGAAGGGCCGCAAGGACGATGAGCCCGAGGATGCCTCGTGGCCGTCGCCGTGGGGCGCCGGTCGCCCGGGCTGGCACATCGAGTGCTCGGCCATGTCACGGCGCTACCTCGGCGCCGCGTTCGACATCCACGGCGGCGGGCTCGACCTGCGGTTCCCCCACCACGAGAACGAGATCGCGCAGTCGACGGCGGCGGGCGACCCGTTCGCGAGCTACTGGGTGCACAACGGGCTCGTGAACATCGACGGCCAGAAGATGTCGAAGTCGCTCGGCAACTCGATATTCGCGGCGGAGTTCCTCGCCATGGCACGGCCCATCGTCGTGCGCTACTTCCTCGGCGCCGCCCACTACCGCTCGACCATCGACTACCACGACGGCTCGCTCGCCGAGGCCGAGGCCGCGCTCGAGCGCATCGAGTCGTTCCTCACGCGCGCCGGCCGACGGCTCGAGGGCGCGGCCGTGTCGGGCGTCGAGGTGGTGCCCGAGGCGTTCGCCGCGGCCATGGACGACGACCTCGGGGTGCCGCAGGCGCTCGGCGTGCTGCACGAGACCGTGCGCGCCGGCAACGCGGCCCTCGACAACGGCGACCTCGAGGCGGTCGCGGTCGCGCGCGGGGGAGTGCTCGCGATGGCGGAGGTGCTCGGCATCAACCCGCTCTCCGCGCAGTGGCGCGACGGGGCGTCCGGGCCCGCCGAACGCGCGCTGGGCTCCCTCGTCGAGAGCCTCATCGCCGACCGGAACGCGGCGCGCGCCGCGAAGGACTTCGCCGCTGCGGACCGGATCCGTGATGAACTTGCCGCAGCGGGCATCGCCGTCGAAGACGGCGCCAACGGATCCCATTGGAGCATCTCATGAAGAACCCAGGCAACAAGCCGAGGGCGGGCGCCGTCCGCAAGGCCCGCAAGGGGCCGCAGGTCGGCTCGGGCGGCCAGGGCCGCCAGGCCCTCGAGGGCCGCAAGCCCACGCCCAAGGCCGAGGACCGTCCGTACCATCCCGCGGGCAAGCGCAAGGCGGCCGCCGAGCGCTTCGAGGCCGCGGGCGGCAAGCGCACGGGCAAGCGCCCCGAGGCCGCGGAGGGCCGGTCGCGCCAGGCGCGTCCCGCGAAGTCGGCCGACGAGTCGGAGATGGTGACGGGCCGCAACTCGGTGCTCGAGGCGCTGCGCGCCAAGATCCCGGTGACGACCCTCTACATCGCGGCCCGCATCGAGTTCGACGACCGCGTCAAGGAGATCCTCTCGATCGCGACCGGTCGCGGCGTGCCCGTGCTCGAGGTCATGCGTCCTGAGCTCGACAGGCTCGCGGGCTTCGACTCCGTGCACCAGGGCGTCGCGCTCAAGGTGCCGCCGTACGAGTACGCGCACCCCATGGAGCTGCTCGACAAGGTCATCTCGCGCGGACAGGTGCCGCTCTTCGTGGCCCTCGACGGCATCACCGACCCGCGCAACCTGGGCGCGATCATCCGCTCGACCGCCGCGTTCGGCGGTCAGGGCGTCATCGTGCCCCAGCGCCGCTCGGTGGGCCTCACGGCCTCCGCGTGGAAGACCTCGGCCGGTGCCGCGGCGCGCACGCCCGTCGCCATGGCCGGCAACCTCAACCAGACGATCAAGGCGTTCAAGGATCGCGGCGTCTTCGTGCTCGGCCTCGACGGCGGCGGCGACACCCAGCTGCCCGAGCTGAAGCTCGCGAAGGAGCCCGTGCTCATCGTGGTCGGCAGCGAGGGCAAGGGCCTCTCGCGCCTCGTGACCGAGAACTGCGACGCGATCGTGTCGATCCCGATCAGCGCCTCGACCGAGTCGCTCAACGCGGGCATCGCGGCGAGCGTCACGCTCTACGAGGTCTCGCGCCTGCGGGGTGCCGCGAAGAAGAAGTAGCCCGGCACCCTGAGGTGCCGGGCCACTCCCTCGGGTTGGCGCTACTTCTTGTACTGGTACGGGTTGAAGAGCACCTCGGACTCGGGGATCTCCGGGAACTGACCGGCCTTCCAGTCGTCGCCGACCTCGCGCTCGAGGTAGGCGACGGTGTCGTCGAGCTTCGCCTTGACGCCCTTGAGGTCGCCCGCGATGACCTTGCCCTCGGCCTTGACGACCTCTCCGCCCACGAGCACCGTGTGCACGTCGCCGCGCTGGGCCTGGTACACGACCTGGCCCCACGGGTTGATGAGCGGCGCCCAGGTGGGCGAGTCCTCGTTCTTCAGGAGCACCACGTCGGCGAGCTTGCCCTTCTCGAGCGAGCCGATCTGGTCATCCTTGCCGATGGCCTTCGCACCGCCGCGGGTCGCCATGTGCACGACCTCCTCGGCGCGCAGCTTGACGTGCGTGACGGTCTCGGCGGGCTCGAGCTTGTGCGCGTGGTAGTGCTCGAGCGCGCGGTCGGCGTTGACCGTCGCGCGCATCGCCGAGAACAGGTCGGCGCTGAACCACACGCTCGTGTCGACGGAGAGCGAGGCGGGGATGCCGTACTTGCGCAGCTGGTGCACGGGCGGGTAGCCCTGGCCGCACGTGTCCTCCGACTCGGTGGCGAGGGAGACGTTGCCGCCCGTCGCCGCGATCTTCAGGTAGGAGTCCTCGCTCAGCGAGGCGGCGTGCACGTAGGTGAAGCCCTCCTCCATGACGCCCGCGGCGTACGCGTTGCGGATGCCCCAGTCGTTGGTGGCGCCCCACACTCCCGCGTGGGTCGTGACGCGCAGTCCGAGCTCCTTGGCGACCCGGTAGGCGGCGAGCTCGGGGAACTGGTCGTCCTGGTTGGGCACGTCGAACGCGATCTGCGTGCCGAACATGCGCGAGTCATCCCGCGACTTCGTGAGGATGGCCTGCACGGCAGGGTCGGCCGTCCACTCCCACGGCGACTGGTGGATGTTGCCGTACGCGAAGACGAAGCGGCCGGGCGAGTTCACGAGCGCGTCGAACGCGGCCTCGCCGTGCTCGACGGTGCGCAGGCCGTGCGACCAGTCGACGCTCGTCGTGACGCCCGACTCGATGGCGTCGAGGGCCGAGATGAGGTTGCCGGCCGCGTAGTCCTGCGGGCGGAACTTCATGCCGTGCTGCAGGTAGTACCAGACGAAGTACTGCGTGAGCGTCCAGTCGGCGCCGTACGCGCGCATGGCCGTCTGCCACATGTGGCGGTGGGTGTCGACCATGCCGGGCATGACGATGCCGCCCTTGGCGTCGATCTCGAAGGTGTTGTCGGGAACGGAGAGGCCGACTCCGACCTCCGCGATCTTCCCGTCGACCACGAGCACATCGCCCTGCGGGAGCACCGTGTGGGAGTCGTCCATCGTCAGGACGATCCCGTTGCGGAACACGATGGGTTGGCCGGGCTGGGGGGTGGTGGGGGTACCGGACATTGAGACGCTCATCCTCCTTGATGGGGCGATCTTGCTTCACTTAGGTTAAACAGTGCTGCACATTCTGTCCAGTGCGGCTGTGTATCGCAAGCTGTTTTCGGGGCAGGTTTCCTCGGCTTGACGCGCGAGTCGGCATCACCGTAGCCTGCGTTAAGCAGAAGTGAACGATGATGTTGATGGAGGATGCCCGGATGAGTGCGCGACATGTCGTGCGGACGGCGGAGGACGCCGCGTACGTCGACCCGGGAGCCCTCGCCCCCGACTCCCACGGCCTCACCCGCTGGTCGGCGGTGACCGAGGACGACGGTGCGGTCCACACGGGCTTCGGCATCTCCCGGCTCGCGCCCGGCGGGGTCGTGCCCACGCACGTGCACTCGTTCGAGGAGAGCTTCCACGTGATCGAGGGCGCGGTCATCCTCGTCACCCCCGAGGCGACGGTCGAGCTCGTCGCCGGGGACTACGGCGTCATCCCCGTCGGAGTGCCGCACTCCTGGCACGCGACGGGCGACGTCGACGCGGCCTGGGCCGACATCTACAGCCCCGTTCCGCGCGCGGCCCACGGCTTCGACACGTACCGCGTGCCCGACATCGAGGGCGGCGAGCCCGTGAAGGTGGATGCCCGCGACCCCCGCACGCGGTCGTTCGGCGCGATCACCGCCCAGCAGATGGACCCGGGCCGCCAGTCGCAGAAGAACCTCGCCCAGTCCGCGAGCATGCGCACGGCCCTGCTCGTGTACAGCGGCATCTCGCTCAAGATGATGGTCGACTCCGACCTCGGCTCGGTGCTCTCGACCATGTTCATGGTGCAGTACGAGCCCGACGGCGTCGCAGGTCCGCACGACCACCCGCTCGAGGAGGCCTATCTCATCACCGAGGGCGAGGTCGACGCGACGTTCGACGGCGTCGCCGTGCGCCTCAAGGTCGGCGACATCGCGTGGGCCGGCGTCGGCTGCGTGCACTCGTTCGCCGCGACGGGCGCGCCCGTGCGCTGGCTCGAGACCCAGGCGCCGCAGATGCCGGCGCGCCACGCCTACCGGTTCGCCCGGGACTGGAACTACCTGACCGACAAGTTGGAGGAGCAGCAATGACGCGCACCATAGTGATCATCGGGGGCACGAGCGGAATCGGCCTCGAGATCGCCAAGGACGCCCTCGCGCGCGGCGAGAAGGTCGTGCTCACGGGGCGCGACGCCGCGAACACGCAGGCCATAGCGGCCTCGCTCGGTGACGGCGCGACGGGCCTCGCCGTCGACATCTCCGAGCCCTCGTCGATCGCCGCCTCGCTCGCGGGCGTCGGCCAGATCAACGGGCTCGTGCTCGCCGCCATCGAGCGCGACGCGAACACCGTGCGCGACTACGACATCGCACGCGCCGTGCGGCTGGTCACCCTCAAGCTCGTGGGCTACACCGAGACGATCCACACCCTCATCGACCGCATGGAACCGAGCGTCGACACGGGCATCGTGCTATTCGGCGGTCGCGCCAAGGATGCCCCGTACCCGGGCTCCACGACGGTCTCCACGATCAACGGCGGCGTCGAGGGGCTCGTGACGACGCTCGCACTCGAGCTCGCCCCCATCCGCGTCAACGCCGTGCACCCCGGGATCATCGGCAACAGCCCGTTCTGGGCCTCGAAGCCCGAGGGCGTGCTCGACGGCTACGAGTCCCGCACGCCGGGCGGCAAGCTCGCCACGATGGAGGATGTCGTGGGCGCCACGCGGTTCCTGCTCGACAACCGCGGGGTCTCGGCGACCAACCTATACGTCGACCGCGGCTGGCGCATCACGTAGCGGCTCCGCGGTCGGTGCTCCTGCCGCCGGCCCGCGCGTGAAGAACTCAGGCAACACGGCCGACCCCGCCCAGGTCACGCGCTTGACGTGAACGGCGGCGACCGCGCTGCCTGAGTTGTTCACGCCGGCGGGCGGTGGGGCGGCGGGCGGTGGGGCGGCGGCGGAAGGGCGCACGGAAGGCGAGCCCCGCGCGGCTCACGGCGCGGAACGTGGACGCCTACGCCCGCCGTCCCGCCACGAGCCCCACGCACAGCGACGCGGCGCCGAGCGCGAGCGCGAGCATCCCGACCCCCGCGTACCCGGCCGGGCGCATGATCGCGGCCGCGACGGCCGTCGCGCCCGAGCTTGCGAGGAACGTCGTCGCCATGAACACGGTGTTGGCGCGGCCCGACTCCGCGGGGTCGACCGAGGCGAGCGCGTTCGCCTGGCTCGAGACCTGCGAGCTGCTCATGCCGAACGACACGAGGAAGAGGCCGGCGACGACGGCGGGCACCGAGTGGCTCAGCAGGGCGATGAGCGCCGCACCGACGATGAGGGCCGCGAGCGACGCGGGCAGGGCCCGGCGGGTGCCGATGAGGGGCTGCACGCGCGCGGACGCCACGGTGGCGGCGCCGCCCACGAGCCCCGCGAGCCCGATCGCCGCCGTCTGCGCGACGGACAGCCCGAGCTCGCCCACGCCGTAGAGGGTGACCATCGACCACACGGAGATGAACGCCGAGAACGCGAGCGCGTGCGTGACGGTGAGCAGCCGCAGGTCGCGCGACCCTCCGACGATGCGCGGGATCGACGCGAGGATGGCGCGGTACCCCACCGAGGCGGGCGGCCGCGTCGAGGGCGCGAAGCCGAGAGTGAGGGGGACGCACGCCGCGACGAGCACCGCAGCGCCCACGAGCACCGTGCGCCAGCCCAGGGACTCGGCGAACGCGCCGAGGAGGGTCCGCACCCCGAACAGCCCGATGAGGAACGAGCCCACGAGCACCGCGGCGGTGCGCGCCCGCACCTCGGGCGGGGCCAGCCGCAGCGCCGCCGAGACGAGGATCTGGCCGACGGTCGCGGCCGCTCCCGCCACGAACATCATGACGGTGAGCAGCGCGAAGCTGCCCGCGGCGGCGGCCACGAGCACCGCGGCGGCCGTGACCGCGAGCTGCACGGAGACCTGCAGCCGCGGCGCGATCCTGTCGCCCAGCGACACCAGGAACACGACGCCCACCGCGTAGCCCGCCTGCACGGCGACCGTGGGCGCCGACGACTGCGCGAGCTGCACCCCGAGCTCGCCCGCGGCGAGGGTCTGGATGGGCTGCGGAACGTAGATCATCGACACGCCCACGGCGGAGATGACCGACATGGCGGCGACGCGCGCGGCCCACCCCGCGCCCTCGGTGGCGGTCAGGTCAACGCCTCCGCAGCTTCGACCACGCGTCGAACCCGACGGCGACGAGGATGATGGCGCCGAGCGCGATCCCCTGGAAGAGCGGGTCGATGCGCAGCAGCGTGAAGCCGTTGTAGAGCATGGCGATGAAGAGGATGCCCAGCACGGTGCGCCACACGGCGCCCTCGCCGCCGAGGATCGACGTGCCGCCCACGACGATGCCCGCGAGCACCGTGAACGTGAGGGTCGTCGCTATCGCGTCGTTCTCGGGCACCGACGGCGTGCGCGCGAGGTCGATGACGCCCGCCATGCCCGCCGCGAGGCCCGCGAGGGCGAACGTCGCGATGCGCACCCCGCCCACGCGGATGCCGGCGAGGCGCGCGGCCTCGGCGTTGCCGCCCGCGGCGTACACATACCGGCCGAACGTCGTGCGCCACAGCACCACGGCGAGGATCACGATGACGACGAGGGCGATCCACGTCGGCAGCGAGATGCCGAGGGGCTTGGTCGTCGCGAGCCAGCGGAACTCGGGGAAGTCCACCCGGATCTGGCCGACGCCCTGCTTGCCGAACTGCGACACGAGCTTCGTGGCCCCGAGGATGATGAAGCTCATGGCGAGCGTCGCGATGAGCGGGTTGACCTTGAGGTAGGTGCTGATGATGCCGTTCACGATGCCGACGAGGAGGCCCGCGAGCACGGCGACCGTGATGCCGACGGCCACGCCCGCGACGCCGCCGACCTTGACGATGAGCGTTCCGCAGATGACGGCGGTGAACATGTAGGTCGCGCCGATCGAGAGGTCGATGCCTCCCGCGATGATCACGAGGGTGCTCGCGGCCGCGACGATGAGGATGCCCGCCTGCCGGTCGAGCACGTTGCCGATGTTCTGGAAGCTCAGGAACGCGGGGCTGCCGATCGACAGCGCGATGAACACCGCGAGGAACGGCACCACTATCGCGAGGGACCGCCACGGGATCCGCCGCGCGAGGCTCGGGCTGGACTGGGTCTGGACTGTGGCGCTCATATGCTCCCGCTCGTGATCGGATCCGCGAAGGCCGCGGTGATGACTCTCTCCTCGGTCATGTCGTCTCCCGTGAGCTCGGCGACGATGCGTCCGCCGCGCACGACGAGGATGCGGTGCGCGAGACCGAGCACCTCCTCGACGTCCGACGAGATGACGAGCACGCCGATGCCCTGGGCCGCCTGCTCGACGATCAGGTCGTAGATGGCGCGGCGCGAGCCGACGTCGACGCCGCGCGTGGGCTCATCCGCGATGAGCAGCTTGCGCGACCGCTGGAGGGCGCGCGCGAAGAGCACCTTCTGCTGGTTGCCGCCGGAGAGCGCGGAGACATCCCGGCGGTCGTCGCCCGCAACGGTCACGCGGTCGAGCATGGTGCGCGCCGCACGGCGCTCGCGCGCGGGGGAGACCCACGAGCCCGAGGCCACCTGGGCGAGGTTCGACAGCGTGACGTTCTGGCGGATGGGCCTGCCGAGCACGAGCCCCTGCTCCTTGCGCGACTCGGGGATGAGGAACACACCGCTCGCGAGGGCGCCGGGGATCGTCGTGCCGCACGGCTGCCCGTCGACCTCGACGGTTCCGGAGCGCGGGACCGCACCGAATATCGCGTGCGCGATCTCGCTGCGCCCCGCGCCCACGAGGCCCGCGAGGCCCACGATCTCGCCCTCACGGATCGTGAGCGAGACGCCGTTGACACCGGGTGCCACGAGATCCCGCACGACGAGCACGTCGCGGTCGTGGTCGGGCACGGGGGGCTTCTCGGGGAAGACGTTGCCGAGCGTGCGGCCGAGCATCCCCTCGATGAGCGAGGCCTCGGTCTCGTCGGCGGCGGGTGCCGTGCGGATGAGCCGGCCGTCGCGCAGGATCGTGACGGTGTCGCACAGCTCGAGCACCTCGGAGAGGTAGTGCGAGACGAGCAGGACGGTGTGGCCGGAGGCGGCGAGCTGGCGCACGACGCCGTGCAGCAGCTCGGTGTCGTGGCCGGAGAGCGCGGCGGTCGGCTCGTCCATGATGATGAGGGAGGCGCCGCGGGCCAGCGCGCGGAGGATCTCCACCTTCTGCTGGTCTGCGGTGCGCAGCGAGCCGACGACGACGTCGGGGTCGAGGTCGAACCCGGTCTCGCGGGCGAGCTCGAGGAAGCGGGCGCGCAGCGCGCGGCGCCCGATCCAGCCGAGCGACCGGGGCTCGCGGCCCAGGTAGACGTTCTCGGCGACGGTGAGCGCGGGCACGAGGGCGAGCTCCTGGGCGATCGTCGCGATGCCGAGGTCGAGGGCCTCGCGCGGGCTCCCGAAGCGCTGGGGCTCGCCGTTCACGAGCAGCTCGCCCGAGTCGGCGGAGTAGAGCCCCGCGATGATCTTGCTGAGCGTGGACTTGCCCGCGCCGTTCTCGCCGACGAGGGCGTGAACGGACCCGGGCTCGAGCCGCAGGTCGATGTCGGCGAGCACGGGGATGCCGCCGAAGGACTTGCCGACACCCCGCAGCTCGATGAGGAGCTGCGGGGTGCCGGCGACTGACGAGTCAGGCATTGCTGGTTAGCCGGCCCACTCGCCGGTGAACTTGCTGGCCGTGTCCTTGGTCATGACGCCGTTGTTCGGGAAGTCCTTGAACGGGTCGACGTCGCCCTGCTTGGTGCCGTTGCGCAGCGCGTCGATCATGGCCTCCATGCCGAGGCGTCCGGTCGTGGCCGGCGCCTGCACGACGTCTGCGAAGACGGTGCCGTCGGCGACCTTGCCCTGGCCCCACGCGGATCCGCCGTAGCCCACGAGCAGGAAGTCGCTCACGTTCTTGCCGGCGGCCTCGATGGCCTGGACGGCGCCCTGCAGGCCCTGGTCCGACGTGGCGATGAGGTCGACGTTGGGGTTGGCCGTGAGGATGTCGCTCACCGCGGTCTGGGCGGCGGCCGGGTTGTAGAACGTCTCGCCCTCGGCGACGACCGTCACGGGGCTGCCCTTGGTGGCCTCGGTGAAGCCGTCCCAGAGCGCCACGCCCACGGCGGACGCCTTCACGTCGTGCAGGTACGCGACGTTGCAGGGGTCGAGGTTCATCGACGCGCACGCGGCGACCGTCTGCTCGCCGAACTTCTTGCCGAGCTCGGAGGGCACGAAGACGACGTTGGCCGCGAGGCCGTCGACCTGCGTCTTGCCGGTCGTGAAGTCGTCACCGAGGATCTGGTCGATGTTGACGACGGTGATGCCCGCGTCGATCGCCTGCTTGGTGACGTCGACGATGGCCGGGCCGTAGATGGGCTGGGTGATGATGCCGTCGTACTGGCCCGACGCGATCGCGTCCTGGATGAGGGTGACCTGGAGGTTCGGGTCGAGGTTGCCGTCGAGCACCGTGAGCACGGCGTTGTTGGCGTCGGCGACCTTCTGCGCCTCGGCGAGCATCGGCTCGTCGTAGGTGTTGGCGACGGCGAACGAGATGTACGCGATCTGGAGCGGCTCCTCGGAGGGAGCGTCGGTGCCCGCGGGGGCGGGGGTGGAGCATGCTGCGAGAGCGAGAGCCGTCGTGGCGATCGCCCCGATGGCCCAGGGGCGGACGAGCTTCGCCGACCGTGATTGCCTCATGGTGATTTCTCCTTTGAAACCTCTGGCTTACCGGGATCGGCATCGATCCCGGCTGGTGCATTTCAGTGTGACTATACACACCGTGCACCAACAATGAAATGCATGTCCAGATGAGCTTCAAAATGGGCGCGCGGAAGCGTCCCGAACCATCGGGGGAGAGTCAGGCTCTACAGGTCGTCCATGGCGCGGAGCACGTCGACCGCCGAGGCGAGCGGGGTGCCCGCGCTCCTCGGGTCGGCTCCGGGCGCCGCGGGCATCGCCTGGTTCTGCTGGCGGCGGCCGAACACGAACCACACGCCGCGCGCGACGACGTCGCCGTCGTTGGAGTACAGGTGCGGCCGCACCGAGTCGAAGTACATCGAGTCGCCGGGCTCGAGCACGTAGGTGTCGAAGTCGAGCTGCAGGGTGAGCCGGCCCTCGATGAGGTAGGCGTACTCGATGCCCGCGTGGCGCATGAGCTTGCCCTCGATGGAGCTCGAGGCGCCGGGGTCGTAGCTCACGAGGATGCCGTCCGCCGGCCCGGTGCCGCCCGCGAGGCGCTCCCACCGCACGCCGTTCTCCATCTCGAGCACGGGGTTGTCGGCCGCCCGCTGCACGGCGGGCGAGGGGGAGTAGCTCGGCAGCAGCGCAGACTCGGGGCTGTCGGCGGCCGGGCGCGCGGCGGGCGTGCCCATGACGTCGTCGATCGAGATGCCGAGGTGGGTGACGAGCGCGTAGAGCGTCGAGACCGACGGCTGCGTCTTGCCGGTCTCCACCTGCGAGATGAGGCTCGCGGAGACGCCGAGGGCCTGGGCGACGCTGCGGAGGCTGAGCCCCTGCTGGAGCCGGGCCTCACGGAGGCGCGAGCCGATGTCCGCCGTCATCCGTCCTCCGGTTCGTCGAGGGCGAGTGCCCCCACGTTCTTGGTGAGATTACCATCGTGGCGTGCGGCCGAGTGTTAATCTATGCTAAACACGCTTTTGCATCACTGAACGGCACTCGATGCCGCCACAAGGAGGACTCGATGAAGAGCACCGGCACGACGGGCACCAACGGCGTCGACTGGGAGGCGCGCGTCGACTTCGACCGGCTGCGCTCCGAGCGGCTCGCCCGTCTCAAGGCCGAGCTCGAGATCTCGAGCCTCGGCGCGCTGCTCGCGTTCGACTTCTCCAACATCCGCTACATGACGTCGACGCACATCGGCACGTGGGCGATGGACAAGCTCATCCGGTTCAGCCTGCTCACCCGCAACACCGATCCCATCTCGTGGGACTTCGGCTCGGCGGCCAAGCACCACAAGCTCTACAACCCGTGGCTCGACCGCACGACCGCCGAGATGGATGCCGACCCGCACTCCGCCCACGAGGGCGCGACCCGCCCGCGCCTCGAGTCCGGCGCGCGCGCCGGCATCTCCACCCTCCGCGGCGCCTTCACGCCCGACGCCGAGATCGCGGACAAGGTCGCGGCCAAGATCAAGCGCGAGCTCGACAAGTTCGGGGTCGCCGACCAGCCCCTCGGCGTCGACGTGATCGAGCTGCCCATCCTCTTCGCGCTGCAGAAGCTCGGCATCGAGGTCGTCGACGGCCAGCAGGTCTTCATGGAGGCCCGCCGCATCAAGACGCACGACGAGATCCGCCTGCTCACCCAGGCGGCGTCGATGGTGGATGCGGCCTACGACGAGCTCTACCGCTTCCTGCGGCCGGGCGTCCGCGAGAACGAGGCCGTCGGCCTCGTCGCCAAGACCCTGTACGACCTCGGCTCGGAGTACGTCGAGGGCGTCAACGCGATCTCGGGGGAGCGGTGCTCGCCGCATCCCCACGTCTTCTCCGACCGCCTCATCCGCCCGGGCGACCCGGCGTTCTTCGACATCCTGCACAGCTTCAACGGCTACCGCACGTGCTACTACCGCACCTTCGCCGTCGGCTCCGCGTCGAGCGCGCAGCGCGACGCCTACACGCGCGCGCGGGAGTACATGGACCGCGCGATCGCCCTCGTGAAGCCCGGTGCCACCACGGCCGACATCGTGAACGTGTGGCCCACCGCCCAGGAGTTCGGCTTCGAGGACGAGGAGGCCGCCTTCGCCCTGCAGTACGGGCACGGGGTCGGGCTCTCCATCTGGGAGAAGCCGATCTTCTCGCGCCTCGTCTCGCTCGACCACCCCGAGGAGCTCAAGGAGGGCATGGTCTTCGCCCTCGAGACCTACTGGCCGTCGAAGGACGGCTGGGGCGCCGCGCGCATCGAGGAGGAGGTCGTCGTGACGGCCGACGGGTGCGAGGTCATCACCAAGTTCCCCGCCGAGGAGCTGCTCGTCGCGGGCCAGCGCTACTACGCCGTGGGCGGCGTGCTCGACCAGACGCGCGACTCACAGTCGCACCTCAACACGACGTGGGGGCGCGGCGAGGCCTAGCGCTCGCGCGTCACCTCGGCCACGGCCGACCAGTCGAGCTCGGCGAGCTCCGGGTTCGCGAGGGCCTGCTCGAAGCGGTCGCGCAGCACGGGTGCCGTGGGCAGCACGGTGCCGGTCTCGGCGGCCAGATCCTCGGCGAGCCCCAGGTCTTTGAGGCCGAGCGGCATCGAGAAGCCGGGCGGGCTGTAGCGGCGCTCCGCGATCATCGAGCCATAGCCCGAGTACACGACCCCGCCGAACAGGGTGCCCGCGAGCAGCTCGACGAAGTCGACGGCGTCGACATCCTGCGCCTCGACGAGGGTGATGCCCTCGGCCATGGCCTGCAGGGCGTGCAGGATGGTGAAGTTCACCGCGATCTTCACGGCGTTCGCGCGGCGCGGCTCGGTGCCGAAGCGCCACGTGCGCGCGCCCAGCACGGAGAGGTAGGGCGCCGCGGCCTCGACGAGGTCGTCCGGTCCCGCGACGAGCAGGTTGAGGTTGCCCGCGGCCGCGACGGCGGGGCGGCCGAGCACGGGGGAGGCGAGGTAGCCGACGCCCGCCGCGGCATGCACGGCGGCGATGCGGTCGGCCGCCGCCGCGCTGATCGAGGCCGTGTTGACGTGCATCCTGCCCGCGGAGCCCGCGAGGTTGTCGGCGCTCAGCACCGCCTCAGAGGCCTCGTCGTTCGCGAACATCGAGAACGACACCGCCTCGGCGAGGGCCTCGCGCGCCGTCTCGACGCGCACGGCCCCGCGCGCGACGAGGTCGTCGCAGGCCTCCGGGGTGCGGTTCCACACGACCACCTCGTGGCCCGACTCGAGGAGCCTCCCGGCCATCGCGCCGCCCATGTTCCCCATCCCGAGGAATCCGACCCGTGCCATGCTCAGCCCTTCCAGACGGTCTTGAGGTTGCAGAACTCGCGGATGCCTGCGGCGGCGAGCTCGCGCCCGTAGCCGGAGTCCTTGATGCCGCCGAACGGGAGCTCGGGGTAGGAGATGGTCATGCCGTTGATGAACACGGCGCCGGCGTCGATCGACTGGACGAAGAAGTCCTCGTCGTCGGGATCCTGGGTCCAGACCGCGGAGGAGAGGCCGAAGGTGGTCTGGTTGGCGATGTCGCGGGCCTGTTCGCGCGATTCGACGCGGTAGAGGGATGCGACGGGGCCGAAGGCCTCCTCGAGCACGAGGCGCATGCCGTCGTGCAGGTCGGCGATGAGGGTGGGCTCGTAGAACCAGCCGGGCCGGTCGGGGGCGTGCCCGCCGGCGAGGACCGTGGCGCCGTGGGTGACGGCGTCGTCGACGAGCTCGGCGAGCTCGTCGCGCCCCGACTCGGTCGCGAGGGGCCCGACCTGCGTGGCGGGGTCCATGGGGTCGCCCACGACGAGGGCGGTGAGCCTCTCGGCGAAGAGGGCGGCGAACTCGTCGTAGACGTCGGCGTGCACGATGAAGCGCTTGCCGGCGATGCACGACTGCCCGTTGTTCTGCACGCGCGCCGTGACCGCGACGTCGACGGCCTTCGCGAGGTCGGCCGAGGGCATGACGATGAACGGGTCGGAGCCGCCGAGCTCGAGCACGGCCTTCTTGATCTGCCCGCCCGCGTTCGCGGCGACCTCGCGGCCCGCGGGCTCGGAGCCGGTGAGGGTCACGGCCTTCACCCGCGGGTCCTGCACGACGGCGGCGACCTCGCGCGAGCCGATGAGCAGCGTCGCGAACGCGCCGGCCGGGAACCCGCCGCGTTCGAAGAGGGTGTCGAGGTAGAGGGCGGACTGGGGCACGTTCGAGGCGTGCTTGAGCAGACCCGAGTTGCCGGCCATGAGCGCGGGCGCGGCGAACCGGACTACCTGCCACAGCGGGTAGTTCCACGGCATGACCGCGAGCACGGCGCCGAGCGGCTGGTACACGGCGTACGCCTGCGACGCGTTGACCGCGGACGGGTCGGCGAGCGGCTCGTCGGCGAGGAACTCCGCCGCGTGCTGGGCGTAGAAGCGCATGCCCTTGACGCACTTGAGCGCCTCGGCCTTGGCCTGCGCGAGCGGCTTGCCCATCTCGGTCGTGAGGATGACCGCGACCTCGTCCGCCTCCGCCTCGAGCAGGTCCGCGCCGGCGCGCATCCACTCGGCCCGCTCCTCGAAGCTCGTCTGGCGCATGGCCCTCGTGGCGGCGTCCGCGAGGGCGATGCGGCGCTCGACCTCGGCGGCGTCGTGCGGCTCGAAGGTCCTCTCCGTCACACCGGTAGCCGGGTTGATCGTGGCGATGGCCATGGGTCGTGCCTTTCGTTAGGAGTTGTCGAAGACGTCGGGGTGCCGGGCGAGGCCCAGCCGGGTGCGGCGGATGTGGCCGGCGAGGATGCGCTCCGCGTCGTCGGCGTCGCCCGCCCGGATCGCGCCCACGAGCATGTGGTGCTCGTCGTGCACCACGCGCGTCGCGTGCTCGTCGAGCAGGAGCGTGAACGCGCGGCGGTAGTGCTGCGTGGTGTTCCAGAGCCGGCGGACGAGGTCGCCCAGCACGGTCGTCTGCGCGGCCTCGTACGACCCGAGGTGGAACTCGCGGTCGAGCCGCAGGAACTCCTCGACGCCGTCGGTGCGCTCCATCTGGTCGGCGAGCTGCGCGAGCCTGTCGATGTGGGCGGCGTCGAGGTGGGGCAGCGCGTAGCGAAGCAGCAGCGGCTCGACGCGCTCGCGCGTCTGGTACACCTCGTCGCACTCCGCGAGGCTCAGCCGCGAGACCCACGCGCCCGTGTTGGCGACGAGGGTGACGAGGCCGTCGGCCTCGAGGGTGCGGAACGCCTCCCGCACGGGCACGCGGCTCGCGCCGAAGCGCTGGGCGACATCCTCCTGGCGCAGGCGCTGGCCCGGCTCGTACTCCCCGTGCAGGATCGCCGCGCGCAGCTGCTCCGCGATGCGCGCGCTGGAGTTGCCGTGCGCGTCGAGCTCGACGGCGTTGCTCATGGAACTCATTCTGCCGGTCGCGCGGGGTGCCACAGGAGCACGGGCGCATCCTTCTCGTACGCCTTGCCCTGCGGGTAGCTCACGAGCTCGAACTGCATGCCCCACGGGCTGCGGAAGTAGACCCAGCGCTGGCCGGCGCTCGCGCTGCTGCTCGCCGTCGGCTCGCCCATGATCTCGACGCCCTCGTCGCGCAGGTACTGCAGCGCGACGTCGAAGTCGTCGACGTAGAAGGCGAGGTGATGGCCGCCGATGTCGCTGTTGCGGGGCTGCGGCGCCTGGCCGTCAGCGGCCTCGTACTCGAAGACCTCGAAGTTGGTGCCGTTGGCGCAGCGGTAGAAGTTGAGGCGCCGCATGACGGTGCGCGGGTGCACGCCGAGGTTGGTCTGCATCCAGTCGCCCTCGTCGCGCGCGAACGGGCCGAGCGAGTAGACGAACTCGCACCCGAGGATGCGCGTGAAGAAGTCGTGGGCGGCATCGAGGTCGGGCACAGTGAAACCGACGTGGTCGGTGCCGCGCAGGCCGGGAAGCGCCATCGCTGTCTCCTCGTGGATTCAATTGAGGCCAATTCTGCCCGAAAACCGGAGCAAAGCAAGCATCCTGCTTGAAATTGTATCCAATCTAGCGATATCGTCGCCTCACCACCCGTCAATGGAGAGAGGGACCATGCCGAAGACGCGCAGGCTCGACCCGGCACAGCCCTGGGTCCAGCTCACGACGACCGCCGCCGACTGGAAGGCCGCGGACCCGGCCCTGCTCGCGGGAATGCTCGCGGAGCTGCACCTCATCCGGGCCTTCGAGGAGACCGTGCTCGAGCTCGCGGGTGAGGGCCTCGTGCACGGCCCCGCCCACTCGAGCATCGGCCAGGAGGGCGGAGCGGTCGGCTCGATCATCGGGCTGCGGTCGAGCGACGCCATCAACGGGTCGCACCGCGGGCACCACCAGTTCCTCGCCAAGGCCCTCACGCATGTCACGGGCGGATCCTTCGACCTCGCCGCCGTGGTGACCGAGCCCGTGCAGGTCGTGCTGCAGCGCACCCTCGCCGAGATCCTCGGGCTCGCGCAGGGCTACTGCGCCGGACGCGGCGGCTCGATGCACCTGCAGTGGTTCGAGGCGGGCGCCCTCGGCACCAACGCGATAGTCGGCGGCGGCGTGCCGCTCGGCGCGGGCAACGCGTGGGCCCAGAAGCACGCGGGAACGACGGATGTGACGGTCAGCTACTTCGGCGACGGCGCGACCAACATCGGCTCCGTGCTCGAGACCATGAACCTCGCGGCGGCGTGGAAGCTCCCCTTCGCCTTCTTCATCGAGAACAACCTGTACGCCGTCTCGACGACGGTCGAGGAGTCCACGGCCGAGCCGCGGCTCTCGGCGCGCGGCCTCGGCTTCGCGATCCCGTCGTGGCGCGTCGACGGCATGGACCCGCTCGCCGTGCACCTCGCCGTGAAGCAGGCCGAGGAGGTCATGCGCTCGGGCGGCGGGCCCGCGGTCGTCGAGGCCGAGGTCTACCGCTTCTTCCACCAGAACGGCCCCTACCCGGGCAGCGCCTTCGGCTACCGCACCAAGGAGGAGGAGGCGCAGTGGCGCGAGCGCGACCCGCTCGTGCGCGTCGCCACCGAGATGATCGCCCTCGGGCTCATCGACCAGGTCGGCGTCGACTCCGTGCGCGAGCAGGCCCAGACCGCGATGGCGGCCGCGGCGGCGGCGCTCACCGAGTCCGCCGACGGCAAGCGCCGCATCCGCGACGACCTGTGGCCCGACCCGAGCTTCGTCGACGTGGGGCTGCGCGGCGACCTCTCCGAGATCGCGGGTGCGCGCGTCCTCGACCCCCTCTCGTACTCCGGCGAGACCACCGACTCCAAGTTCGTCGACGCCGTCGCCGCCGTCATGGGGCGCCGCATGACCGAGGACGAGCGCATCGTCATCCTCGGCGAGGATGTGCACCGCCTCGCGGGCGGAACGAATGGCGCGACGAAGGGGCTCTCGAAGGAGTTTCCCGACCGCGTGCTCGGCACCCCGATCAGCGAGAACGCGTTCGCCGGCCTCGGCGGCGGCATGGCGCTCGACGGGCGCTTCCGCCCCGTCGTCGAGTTCATGTACCCGGACTTCATGTGGGTCGCCGCCGACCAGGTGTTCAACCAGATCGGCAAGGCGCGGCACATGTTCGGCGGCGTGAACCCCGTGCCGCTCGTGCTGCGCACGAAGGTCGCCATGGGCTCGGGCTACGGCTCGCAGCACCTCATGGACCCCGCGGGCATCTTCGCGACGAGCCCGGGCTGGCGCATCGTCGCCCCCTCCACCGCCGCCGACTACATCGGCCTCATGAACACCGCGCTCGCCCTGCAAGACCCGGTGCTCGTCATCGAGCACGTGGACCTGTACGGGCAGCCCGAGCAGATCCCCGCGGGCGACCTCGACTACCAGCTGCCCTTCGGCAAGGCCGGCGTGCGCAGGGCCGGGCAGGATGTCACGGTCATCAGCTACCTCTCGATGGTCCGCCACTGCCTCGAGGCCGTGGAGCTCTCCGGCCTCGACGCGGAGGTCATCGACCTGCGCTGGCTCGACCGCGCGTCGCTCGACTGGGAGACCGTGGGCGAGAGCATCCGCAAGACCAACGCCGTGCTCATCGTCGAGCAGGGAGCCCAGGGCACGTCGTACGGCGGATGGCTCGCCGACGAGATCCAGCGCAGGTTCTTCGACTGGCTCGACCAGCCGGTCGAGCGCGTGACGGGCAGCGAGGCGTCGCCGAGCATCTCCAAGGTGCTCGAGCGTGCGGCGATCGCACGCACCGAGGAGGTCGTCGCCGGCCTCGAGCGCATCCGCGCGGGGATGGGGACGCGCTGATGGCCACGATCATCCGCATGCCGGAGGTGCTCGCGGGAACCGCCGAGGGCGCCATCCAGACGTGGCTCGTGGCCGTCGGCCAGGACATCACGGTGGGCGTCCCGCTCGCCGAGGTCGAGACCGAGAAGGCGACAGTCGAGTACGCCGCCGAGACGGAGGGCACGGTGCTCGAGCTGCTCGTCGCCGAGGGCGTCTCCGTGAAGGTGGGGGAGCCCATCGCGGTCGTGGGTGCGCAGGGCGAGGCATCCCCGGCCCCCGAGCAGGTCGAGCCTGCTCAGCAGGTCGAGCCCGTCGAGACCGCGCCCGTCGAGCGGGTCGAGCACGTCGAGACCCCGCCCGTCGAGACCCCGCCCGCGAGCACCGACCGCCGGTTCGTCAGCCCGCTCGTGCGCCGCCTCGCCAAGGAGCGCGGCATCGACCTCTCCGCGGTGACGGGCACGGGCCCCGGTGGTCGCGTCGTGAGGGCCGACCTCGACAGGATTCCCGCGGCCGAGGTCGCGACGGACTCGACCGGCGAACCGGCCGCCGGGTACGAGGACGTCCCGCTCACGGGCATGCGGCGCGCCATCGCGCGGCGGCTCACCGAGAGCAAGTCGACGGTGCCGCACTTCTACCTCGTCGCCGACTGCCGCGTCGACGAGCTCGTCGTGCTGCGCCGCCGCGTCAACGAGTCGGCCGACGTGAAGGTGTCGCTCAACGACTTCGTGCTCAAGGCCGCCGCCGCGGCGTTCGTCGACGTGCCCGAGGCCAACGCGACGTGGGCCGAGACGGCGATCCGGCGCTACTCGACGGTGGACATGTCGGTCGCCGTCGCGATCGAGGGCGGACTCGTCACGCCCGTGCTGCGCTCCGTCGAGACGCAGTCGCTCACCCAGATCGCGCGGAACGTCGCCGACCTCGCCGAGCGCTCGCGCGCGGGCCGCCTCAAGCAGCACGAGCTCGAGGGCGGCAGCTTCGCCGTCTCCAACCTCGGCATGTACGGGGTCACCGAGTTCTCCGCGATCATCAACCCGCCGCAGTCCGCGATCCTCGCGGTCGGCGCCGCGCGCGAGCAGCCCGTCGTCGTCGATGGCGCGCTCGCCGTGGGCACGGTCATGACCGTGACGCTCTCGGCGGACCACCGCGTGCTCGACGGGGCGCTCGCCGCCCAGTGGCTCGCGGCGTTCGTCAGGCGGATCGAGAACCCGCTGTCGATGCTGGTGTAGCGAGCAGGGCGGCGTCGAGCGCGCCGAACAGGTCGGCCGCGAGATCGTCCACGTGCTCGAGCCCGACCGAGATGCGCACGATCCCCGCGCCCGGTCGGGCCTCGGCGGCGACCGGTCGGTGGGTGAGCGACGCTGGGTGCTGCACGAGCGAGTCGATGCCGCCGAGCGAGACCGCGTGCGTCACGAGCTCGCACGCCTCCGTGAAGCGCACGGCGGCATCGTAGCTGCCGAGGTCGAGCGCGATGAGCGCGCCCGCACCCTCGCACTGCGTGCCGATGAGGCCGGCCGGATCCTGCCCGGCCAGGCCGGGGTAGAGCACGCGCACCGCCGCGGGATGCTCGCACAGCCGTGCGGCGAGCTCCCCCGCCGTGCGCTGCTGCGCGCGCACGCGCACGGGCAGGGTGCGCAGCCCGCGGTGCAGGAGGTATGCGGCGAGCGGATGGAGCAGGGCGCCCGTGAGCGCGCGGACCTGGCGCAGGCGCGTGACCCACTCCCGGTTCGTGGCGATGACCCCGCCCATGACGTCGCCATGGCCGCCGAGGTACTTGGTGGCGCTGTGGAGCACGATCGTCGCACCGAGCTCGAGCGGGCGCTGCAGCACCGGGGTGGCGAACGTGTTGTCGACGAGCACGGGCACGCCCGCGGCATCCTCGACGACCCGGCGGATGTCGGTGAGCTCGAGCGTGGGGTTGGCGGGGGTCTCGAGGATGACGAGCCCCGTGTCGGGGCGGATCGCGCCCGCGACGCCGTCGGCGTCGACCCACGTGACCGTCGTGCCGAGCAGGCCCGTCTCGAGCACGTGGTCGGTGCCGCCGTAGAGGGGGCGCAGCGCGACGATGTGCGGCCTGCCGGCCGTGACCGTCGCGAGCAGCACCGCGGTGAGGGCGGCCATGCCGCTCGCGAACGCGACGGCCCCGTCGGCGCCCTCCAGCGCCGCGAGCCCGTCCTCGAAGCGCGCGACGCCGGGCTGCCAGAGCCGCTGGTACACGGCCGAGTGGCCGGGCTGCAGGTCGCCGCCGCCCGCGAGCACCTCGTAGGCGTCGCCGCCGTGCTCGACATCGGGCAGCGGGAAGGTCGTCGACAGGTCGATGGGCGGGGTGTGCTGGCCGTTCTCGCGCAGCCCCTCCATCCCGGAGTGGACGGCCCTGGTCTCGAGGTGTGCATCGTCGCGCAGCATGTGGCGATACCAACAGAATCTGCGGACTTGTGCAATCGATGATGCAGAATCTACGAATGGACACTCATGCGTCGAAGAAAAGGTCGATCGACGACACAGACAGGGCACTGCTGCGGGCCCTCTCGCACAACGCGAGGCAGTCGGGCACCGCGCTCGCCGCGGCCGCGGGCATCGCCGAGTCGACGGTGAGCCTGCGCCTGAGGCGGCTGCAGGACGACGGCTACCTGCGGGGCTTCCACGCCGACATCGACGTGACGGCCCTCGGCGCGACCGTGCAGGCGCTCGTGTCGATCAAGCTCGTCAAGCACGTGCGGTCGGAGGTCGACGAGTTCCGGCGCGCGGCTCCGTCGTGGCCGGGCGTGCTCGCCCTGTTCCACATGGGCGGGGCTGACGACTACCTGCTGCACGTCGCGGCGCGCAGCGCCTCCGACCTGAGGGACTTCGTGCTCACGCACCTCGCGGGGCATCCCGCGGTCGCCCACACCGAGACCAACCTCATCTTCGAGCACGTCGAGGGCAGGGGCCTCGACGACCTGCTCGGCTAGAGCTCGTAGTCGACGGCGACGCGGTCGCTCGACGTGACCGACTTGATGAACGCCGAGACCTCGAGGTGGGCGGGGTGCGCCTGGTAGGCCTCGAGCGCGGCGTTGTCGTCGTGCTCCGACACGAGCACGACGTCCCAGTGGCCCTCGACGAGCCCGAGGTCGGGCTTGAGCGACATCGACTTGAGCCCCGGCACGACGCCCACGAGCGAGCCCAGGCGCTCCTGCATCTGCGAGATGTCGGCAGCGCGCTCCGAGTCGGCGGCGGCGGTGAGCTGGAACATGACGACGTGACGGATCATGCCCCCACGATACCGGTCAGCCCTCGCGCAGCCCGAAGCGCGCGTGCAGGCGCTTCATCCAGCGCGGCGCCCACCACATGATGCGCTCCTGCCACGTCATGAGCGCGGGCACGAGCAGCATGCGCACGAGGGTCATGTCGAGCAGCACGGCGACCGCGAGGGCCACCCCGAGCTGCTTGATCACCATGAGGTCGCCCGTCGCGAAGCCCGCGAACACGACGACGATGATGAGCCCCGCCGACGTGATGATGCGGCCCGACCGCTGCAGCCCCTGGGCTATGGCCTCGCGCGACGGCACGCCCGAGTCGAGCGCCTCCTTGATGCGCGACAGGATGAACATCTCGTAGTCCATCGCGAGCCCGAAGCCGAACGCGAACGTCAGCACGAGCACGAGCACGTCGACGCCGTGGATCTTCGACGCGTCGAAGCCCATGAGCCCCGCGAAGTTGCCCTGCTCGAACCCCCACACGAGCACGCCGATCGACGCCCCGAGCGAGAGCGCGCTCGCGACGAGGGCCTTGAGGGGCACGATGAGCGATCCGGTCATGAGGAAGAGCAGGATGACCGTGCCGAGGCACACGATGAGGGCCGCGAGCGGCACCCCGCGCAGGAGCGAGTCCGTGAGGTCGACGGTGCGGGCATCCGTGCCCGTCACCCACGACGGGAAGCCGGGCTGGTCGGCCCGGATGTCGCTCACGACCCGCACCCCGTCGGCCGGGTCCACGTGCACGACCGTGCGCCAGCCGTCGCCCATCTCGCGCGGCTCGCCGAGGGCCTCCACGCCGGGGACCTCGGCGACCGTGCGCGACCAGGTGCGGGCATCCTGCTCGGTCTTCGTCACGAGCGCCACGCGGGGGCTCGCCGCCTCGGAGAAGTTGTCGTTGACCGTCTCGACGAAGTCGTACTGCGTCGAGCTCGCGGGCAGCGCGTCGATGCTCGAGTTGGCCACGCGCAGCGTGAGCAGGGGGCTGCCGACGAGCAGCAGCACGGCCGCCGTCGCGAGCGTCACGAGCGCGGGATGGCGCTGCACGCGGCGCGTGAGGCGCGAGAACACGCCCTCGGCGGGGGCGACGTCGCCGAAGCGCGAGATGACGCGGCCCACCCCCGGGATGCGCGTGAGCGCGCCCGGGCGCACGAGCCGCTCGCCGCTCAGGGAGAGGAGCGCGGGCACGAGCGTGAGCGCGCTCACGATGGCGAACGCCGTCACCGAGAGCGCGCCGAGCGCGACGACGCGCATGAGGCGCGGCTCGAAGGCGAGCAGGCCCAGGGATGCCACGGCGAATGTGAGCCCCGAGTAGAGGATCGTGCGCCCGGCCCGGTCGGCGGTCCTGCCGATCGCGGCGATGCGGTGCTCCCGCCCGGCGCCGGAGTCGGAGCGGTACTCCTCCCGGAACCGCGACACCATGAGCAGTCCGTAGTCGATCGAGAGGCCCAGGCCCACAGCCGTGACGACGTTGATGACGGTCGTGTCGATGTCGGTGAGGAACGTGAACCCGAAGAGCGCGCCGAGGCCGCCGATGATCGCCGCCATCGCACCCACGAGCGGGATGCCCGCGGCGATGAACCCGCCGAACACGAGCAGCATGACGAGCAGCGCGATGGGCAGCGCGACCGTCTCGCCGCGCTGCAGGTCCTGCTCCGACATGTGCACTATCGAGTCGACGAGCAGCGTGCCGCCGCCCACCTCGACCGTCGCGTCGGGGAAGTCCGCCCGCAGCGCGTCCGCTGTCGTCGTGAGCTCCGCGAGAAGGTCGTCGACGGTGGCCGGGTCGGGGTCGGCGCCGTCCACGCCCGAGACCGTGCCCGTGAGGAGGAACCCGTCGCCGTCGTCGGCGATGAGCGGGGCGAGGGCGGGCACGACGCTCCCGTCGGGGAGGCGGGGGACGGCGAGCGGGTCGACGAGCTCGGTGTGGGGGAGGTCGGCCGCGCGCTGCGCGAGCGCGGCGGTCTCGGCGGCGGCCGTCGCATCCTGCGGGTCGATGCCGTGGGCGACGAGCGTGAGCGACTCGGTCGCCCCGCCGTCGCCCGCGAGGATGTCGGAGCCCTCGCTCGCCTGGCCGGCGGCCGTGGGCGCCTCGCTCTTGAGCCGCTCGAACAGGGTGTCGCCACCCACGCCGCCGAGGGCCAGCACGCCCGCGATCGCGAGGACGACGACCCACGCGGCGAGGGCGACGACGGGCCGTCGCGCGGAGGCCGTGGCGAGTCGGGAGAGCGGGCCGTTCGAAGTCACGAACTGGATACTACGACCTGCGGCCATCGTGGCGACGTCCGCGAGACGTTCCCCGCACCTCGGCGACCTGCGCGCAGGATGCGGTAGCCGTCAGACCTTGGAGCGCCAGTCGTCGTCGTCGACCACGGGGACGGGCATCGTGAACGTGCCCGTGGGCGGGTCGATGATCGTGGCCTCGTCGCGGCGGTGCCGCAGCACGGTGTCGACGTAGCTCGAGACGGCCTCGGCGAGCGGGATGTCCCTGCCTTCGTTCTGCGACATGTACCACCGGTGGTCGAGCAGCTGGTGGAACATCTCCGCCGGCTCGAGCTTGCCCTTGAGGTCTTTCGGGATGGCCCGGATGACCGGCTCGAAGACGCGCGCGGCCCACTCGTGGGCGACGACCTCCTCGTCCAGATCCTGCTTATCGAAGGCCGCGCGGTACGAGTCGAGGTCGTTGAGCAGGCGGCGGGCCTGGTTCTCTTGGGCGTCGAGGCCCGTGAGGCGCAGGAGGCGGCGCGAGTGGTGCCCCGCGTCGACGACCTTGGGCTGGATGCGCACGGTCGTGCCGGTCTCGCCCGTCTTGATCGCGAGCTCCTCGATGTCGAACCCGAGGTCGTTGAGGCGCTCCACGCGCTGGTTGATGCGCCAGCGCTCCGACTGGTCGAACTCCTCGGAGCCCGTGAGCTCCTTCCAGAGCGAGCGGTACTTGGCGACGATGCCGTTGCTGATCTCGACGGGGTCGATCTCCTCCGCGAGGCGCCCGCCCGCCTGCAGGTCGAGCAGCTCGCCCGCGATGTTGACGCGCGCGATCTCGAGGTCGTTCTCGCGCTGGCCGTTGGAGAGGCCGTCGTAGAGCTGGCCCGTCTCCGCGTCGACGAGGTAGGCGGCGAAGGCGCCCGCGTCGCGGCGGAAGAGCGTGTTCGAGAGCGAGACGTCGCCCCAGAAGAAGCCGATGATGTGCAGGCGCACGAGCAGCACGGCGAGGGCGTCGACGAGCCTCGTCGCGGTCTCGGGCCGCAGGCTCTGCGAGTAGATGGCGCGGTACGGCAGCGAGAAGCGCAGGTGGCGCGTGACGAGCACCGACTCGAGCGGCTCGCCGGAGTCGGTCGTGCGGTTGGTGATGACCGCGACGGGGTCGACGCACGGGATGTCGAGGCGCTGCAGCGTGCGGAGCATGTCGTACTCCTTGCGCGCGAGCTCCGCCGACGTCTCCTTGATCGCGACGACGTAGCCGCTCAGGTTGACGAAGCGCACGAGGTGGCGGGAGATGCCCTTCGGCAGCGCCGCGATCGTCTCCTCCGGCCACGTCTCGAGGGGGAGGCTCCAGGGCAGGTCGAGCAGGGCGGGGTCGACGGTCGCCGCCGTGATGTTGAGCGATCCGCTCATGGTTCTCCCTTAACTGACGATCGGGCCCGCCACGGCGGCGGACCCGATCGGCATGAGTGCTGCTTAGCCCGCGACGACGGCCTTCTTGCTGAGGCGGAGTCCGGACTCGGTGTCGAACACGTGGATGTGGTTCGGCTCCGGGGTGATGACGACCTTGTCGCCGGCGTTCGGGTGCGAGCGACCGTCGACGCGCGCGACGATGTCGACGCGCTGGCCGTCGATCTCGGTGTGGCCGTAGAGGTAGCCGTCCGCTCCGAGCTCCTCGACGACGTCGACGTCCACCGACAGGCCCTGGCCCGAGGTGGCGACCTTGACGTCTTCGGGGCGGATGCCGATCGTGACCTTCTTGGCGGAGGTGCCGCCGAGGGTGTCGCGGTCGACCTTCGCGGTCGCGGTGCCGAACTTGAGGCCGCCGTCGACGATGTCGGCGTCGAACAGGTTCATCGCGGGGCTGCCGATGAAGCCGGCGACGAAGACGTTCTGCGGTGCCTCGTACAGGTCGCGCGGGGTGCCGACCTGCTGCAGCACGCCGTCCTTGAGCACGGCGATGCGGTCACCCATGGTGAGCGCCTCGGTCTGGTCGTGCGTGACGTAGACGGTCGTGACGCCGAGGCGGCGCTGCAGCGACGCGATCTGGGTGCGGGTCTGCACGCGCAGCTTCGCGTCGAGGTTCGACAGCGGCTCGTCCATGAGGAACACCTGGGGCTGGCGCACGATCGCGCGGCCCATGGCGACGCGCTGGCGCTGGCCGCCCGAGAGGGCCTTGGGCTTGCGGCTCAGGTAGGGCTCGAGGTCGAGGAGCTTGGCAGCCTCGAGAACGCGGCTGGCGCGCTCCTCCTTGTTGACGCCGGCGATCTTGAGCGCGAAGCCCATGTTCTCCGCGACCGTCATGTGGGGGTAGAGGGCGTAGTTCTGGAACACCATCGCGATGTCGCGGTCCTTCGGCGGGACGTCGGTGACGTCGCGGTCGCCGATGAGGATGCGGCCGGAGTTGACCTCCTCGAGGCCTGCGAGCATGCGCAGCGTGGTGGACTTGCCGCAGCCGGAGGGGCCGACGAGCACGAGGAACTCGCCGTCAGCGACCTCGAGGTCGATGCCGTCGACGGCGGGGCGGGTGGAACCCGGGTAGAGGCGGGTTGCCTTGTCGAACGTGACTGATGCCATGACTATTAATGCTCCTTCACCGGCAGGTACGTGCCGGACGATCCGTAGTGAATGGATTGGCGGTCGGGGACCGCCACCTCTGATTATGTCAGGGTTGGGCATTTCCCAGCCAGCGCTCGTACAATTCCACAGGCACTCCGAAGTCGGGAGGCCTGAACCGAACAGCGAATGAGGACCGAGTGAGCGACGCCCGACTCTCCAAGAACGAGAAGCGACTGGCGGCCAGGGAGAAGGCCAGGGTGCTCCGTGAGGAGCAGCAGAAGAAAGACCGCCGCACCCGGCTGATCCTCCAGGGCAGCATCGTGCTCGGGCTCATCGCCATCGTCGCGGTCGTCGCCCTCGTGCTCGTCAACTCCGTCGGTCCCAGCGGCCCGGGCCCCAAGAACATGGCGAGCGACGGCATCCAGCTGAACCAGGGCGCCATCGCCACGGAGACCGCCGCCCTCAAGGCCGGCGAAGACCCGAAGCCCAACACGCAGGTCGCCGGAACCCTCGACATCCAGATGTACGTCGACTACCTGTGCCCCTACTGCGGCCAGTTCGAGGCCACCAACGGCGACTACATCACGGGCCTCCTCGCCAACGGCAAGACGACTGTCGAGATCCACCCGCTCGCGGTGCTCGACCGCCTCTCGCAGGGCACGAAGTACTCGACGCGCGCGACGAACGCCGCCGCCTGCGTCGCCAACTACTCGCCCAACCAGTTCTACGACTTCCACAACCTGCTGTTCGCGAACCAGCCCGCGGAGAACTCGACGGGCCTCACCGACGACCAGCTCGTCGACCTGACGACGCAGGCCGCCGTGGAGAACCCCGACAAGATCGCCACCTGCATCAAGAACCAGGAGTTCAAGAAGTGGGTGTCCGACTCGACGACGCGGGCGCTCAACGGACCCATCCCGAACTCCGACGTCGACAAGGTCACGGGCACGCCGACCATCATCGTCAACGGCAAGAAGTACCCTGGCTCGATCAGCGACCTCGCGTCGTTCCAGGCCTTCGTCATCGAGGCGGCGGGAACCGACTACAACCAGCAGTCGACGCCGACCCCGACGCCCACCCCCACGGCGACCCCCGCGGGCTAACCGCCTCCTCTCACGGAACGGCGCGCGCGGTCAAGGGCGCGCGCGCCGTTCTGCGTGCGACGTAGCGTCGGGAGCATGGCACTCACCGCTCTCGTCCTCAACTGCACCCTCAAGCCCAGCCCCGCCGAGTCGAGCACGCAGCTGCTCGCGTCGCAGGTGCTCGACGCGCTCTCCGGGCACGGTGTCACCGGCAGCACCGTGCGCGTCGTCGACCACGACGTGAAGCCCGGCGTCGAGGCCGACATGGGCGAGGGCGACGAGTGGCCCGCGATCCGCGAGCAGGTGCTCGCCGCCGACATCCTCGTGCTCGCCACCCCCACGTGGATGGGCCACCCGTCGAGCGTCGCGCACCGCGTGCTCGAGCGGCTGGACGCCGAGATCTCCGAGGGAACCCTCGTGGGCAAGGTCGCGGTCGCGGCGGTCGTCGGCAACGAGGATGGCGCGCACCTCGTCTCCGCCGAGGTGTTCCAGGCCCTGGGCGACGTGGGGTTCACGATCCCGGCGCAGGGCGTCACCTACTGGAACGGCGAGGCCATGGGCTCCGTCGACTACAAGGACCTGCCCGAGACCCCCGAGAAGACCGCGGGCACGACGGCCACGATCGCCGCCAACGCCGCGCATCTCGCCGGGCTCCTCTCCGCCCACCCCTATCCCGCCGTCGGTGCCGAGGGTTAGCGTGGCGGCGCGGCGGCGTCGCGCGGCAGGGTCGCGACGAGGGAACGATTCCGTAGCCCCCGCTGTTGGATAAGACGAGGGCCGCAGCCAGCGACCCACCCCAAGGAGCATCATCCCCATGAGCACCACGCAGTACACCAAGGACCAGACCGCGATCGAGAAGCTCACCCCCGAGCAGTTCGCGGTGACCCAGAAGGATGCGACGGAGCCCGCGTTCCGCAACGAGTTCTGGGACAACCACGACGACGGCATCTACGTCGACATCGTCTCGGGCGAGCCCCTGTTCTCGTCGACCGACAAGTTCGACAGCGGATCCGGGTGGCCGAGCTTCACCCGTCCGCTCGCGCCCGCCCACATCGTCGAGAAGAGCGACCGCAGCTTCTGGATGACCCGCACCGAGGTGCGCTCCGCCAACGGAGACAGCCACCTGGGTCACCTGTTCGACGACGGACCCGTCGCCGACGGCGGCATGCGCTACTGCATTAACTCGGCCGCGCTGCGGTTCGTGCCCGTCGACCAGCTCGACGAGCAGGGCTACGGTGAGTACGCCAGCCTGTTCACCACGAAGGAGGCCTGATCATGGCAACTGAGACCGCGATCCTCGCAGGAGGATGTTTCTGGGGGGCCCAGCAGCTGCTGCGCCGCCGCCCGGGAGTGATCTCCACGCGCGTCGGGTACTCCGGCGGCGACACCCCGAACGCGACGTACCGCAACCACGGCGACCACGCCGAGGCCGTCGAGATCGTGTTCGACCCGTCGCTCATCTCGTACCGCGACCTGCTGGAGTTCTTCTTCCAGATCCACGACCCGTCGACGCGCGACCGCCAGGGCAACGACATCGGTCGCAGCTACCGCTCGGCGATCTTCTACACGAACGACGAGCAGAAGCGCGTGGCCCTCGACACGATCGCGGATGTCGACGCGTCGGGCCTGTGGCCCGGCAAGGTCGTCACCGAGGTCGAGCCGGCCGGCGACTTCTGGGAGGCCGAGGAGGAGCACCAGGACTACCTGGAGAAGTACCCCAACGGCTACACCTGCCACTTCGTGCGGCCCGGCTGGAAGCTCCCGCACCGCGAGGAGCAGCCCGCCTAGCAGGCAGTGCCCATGGCCCATCACCCTCACGGGTGGTGGGCCATTGACATGCAAGCGTGTACTTGCCTATCGTGATGGCCGTGGGTGACGTGTTCAAGGCGCTCGCGGACCCGACGAGGCGGATCATCCTCGACGAGCTCGCACAGCGCGACGGCCAGTCGCTGTTCGAGCTGTGCTCGCGGCTCGTCATGCAGCACGGCAGCACGTCCTCGCGCCAGGCGGTCTCGCAGCACCTCGCGGTGCTCGAGGATGCCGGGCTCGTGCTCTCGCGCCGCGAGGGCCGCACGAAGATCCACAGCCTGAACACCGAACCGCTGCGCGAGATCACCGAGCGCTGGCCCCTGTGAGGAGACATCCATGCCCCGCATCAACGTCACGAGCGTCATGGTCGACGACCAGGCGAAGGCCCTCTCCTTCTACACGGAGGTGCTGGGGTTCGTCGTGAAGAACGACATCCCGCTCGGCGAGTACCGCTGGCTCACGGTCGTGGGCGCGGCCGAGCCCGAGGGCGTCGAGCTGCTGCTCGAGCCGGACGCGCATCCCGCGGCGAAGGCGTTCAAGGCCGCGCTCGTCGAGGACGGCATGCCGTACACGTCGTTCGCCGTCGACGACGTCGCGGCGACGGTCGCCGAGCTCGAGGGCAAGGGCGCGCGCGTCGTGCAGCCCGCCACCCCGATGGGCCCGGTCGTGACCGCCGTCATCGACGACACGTGCGGCAACCTCATCCAGCTCACCAGCCCGGCGTGATCCGCCGGGAGCAGCGGTTCGCCGACGGATCGCTGAGCGCCGTCGAGCACTTCGACGGCGAGGTGAAGTCGGGCGACGCCGAGTACTGGTACCGCAGCGGCCGGAAGAAGGCCGAGGGCCGGTTCGCCGACGGCCTGTTCACGGGCACGTGGACGTGGTGGCGCGACAACGGCGAGCTGCTGCAGCAGGGCGCCTTCGTCGCCGGCGAGCAGCACGGGCTGTGGCGTCGCTGGCACGACACCGGCGCTCTCATGGACGAGGGCGAGTGGGTGCATGGCAAGCGCTCAGGCGAGTGGACGCACTACGACAAGCTCGGAGAGGTGCGGAGGGTGGTCACGCACCCCGCACGGTGATGGGGCTGGCGCTCGGCGGCTGACTAGTGCGCGTGGCGGTGGTGCGCATCGGGGTAGTGCTCGTGGGCGTGCGTGATCGGCTCGTGCGTGTGCACGTGGCGATGCCGCGTCCCGGGCGGCACGGCGTGGTCGTGCTCGTGCCGATGGTGCTCGTCGTGCGTGTGCCAGTGGTCGTGAGTGATCGCTTCGTGGGTGTGCTCGTGCTCGTGGCGCTCCGTGAGGTGCAGCCACACGCCCACGGACATGAGCAGCCCTGCGGCGATGAGCGGAATCGTGAGCGGAGCCCCGAGCGCGAGCGCGAGCGCGGCGCCGAAGAACGGGGCGACCGAGAAGTAGGCGCCGGCGCGTGCGGTGCCGACGTGCCGCATCGCGACGATGAAGAGCACGAGGCTCACCCCGTAGGCGAAGAACCCCACGGCCATGGCCCCCGCGACGCTCCAGAGGGGCGGGAGCTGCGCGCCGAGCAGGAATGCGAGGGCGAGGTTCACTGGCCCCGCGACGCCGCCCTTGACCGCCGCGAGCCACGTCGCGTCCGTGAGAGAGATCTTGCGGGTGAGGTTGTTGTCGATGCCCCAGCACAGGCACGCGCCGAGCACCGCGACCGAGGGCCACACGGTGCCGAGCTCGGCGCCCGTGGGGATGCTCAGCACGACGGCCCCCGCGACTATCGCGAGCATGCCGAGCGCGATGCGCCTGTCGACGTTCTCCTTGAACACGACCCACGCGAGCACGGCCGTGAAGACTCCCTCGGCGTTGAGCAGCAGCGAGGCGCCGGTCGCGGGCATGCCCGACAGGCCGAACATGAGGAGCACGGGCGCGAGGATGCCGCCGAACCCCACGGCGCCGACGAGCGGCAGCACCTCGTTCCGGGCGAGGCGCACGCGCCCGGGCCGCGTGACGAGCCGCCACAGCCAGAGGCCCAGGCCCGATCCGCAGTAGAGGAGTCCCGCGAGCATCCAGGGTCCCACCGATCCGAGCAGGATGCCCGCGAGCGGCGTGCCCGCGCCGAACAGCACCGCGGCGAGGATGCCCGCACGCGCCCCCGGGTTGCTGGACGCACGTGCCATCCTCCGATTCTGTCACGGCGCCTCATCGCTACGATCGGGGGATGACCGAGCTCATCTTCTCCTTCGGCACGCTGCAGCTCGAGGCCGTGCAGCAGTCGCTGTTCGGCCGGTCGGTGCCCACGACGCCCGACTCGATAGCGGGCTGGGTGGTGGGGGAGGTGCGCATCCTCGACCCCGAGGTCATCGCCGTGAGCGGCACCGACCTGCACCCGGGGCTGCTGCCCGGCACGGCGGACGACGTCGTGCCCGGCGCGATCCTCGAGGTCACCGAGGAGGAGCTCGCCGCGGCCGACCACTACGAGCGCGTGTCGTACCGGCGGGTCGGGGTCACGACGGTCTCGGGCCGCGAGGCCTGGGTGTACGTGCCGAAGGGCTAGGCGGTCGCGGCCTTCGCCGCGGGCTTCGGGGCGCGCTTGCGCACCTCGCGCAGCACGATCTGCTCGGGGCACACCGTCGAGAGGAAGTCGCCGACCGAGAGGGCGAGCCTGTCGCTCACGAGCGAGTAGAGGATGCGGTTGGCATCGCGACGCTCGGTCACGAGCCCGGCCTGGCGCAGCACGCCCAGGTGCCGCGAGATCGTCGGGCCCGACGAGGAGAAGCGCGCCGCGATCTCACCCGCGGCGAGCTCGCCGTCTTTGAGGTCTTGCAGGATCTGCCGGCGGGTCGGGTGCGCGAGTGCGGCGAAGATGTCGCTCGCCGTGTCTGTCATGTTTGCACTTTAGCACCGGAGCTAGATAGAGTCCGCTATATAGCAGATTAGCGAAATAGCGAAGGAGTAGGGATGCGCGTCGCCATCACGGGAGGCACCGGGTTCGTCGGGCGGCACCTCGCCGAGCGCCTCGACGACCCGGTGGTGATCTCGCGCCGCACGGGCGTCTCGCTCGACGACGTGGACGCGCTCGCCGCCGCCTTCGCGGGCTGTGACGTCGTCGTGCACGCCGCGGGGATCAACCGCGAGATCGACGACCAGACGTTCGAGCGCGTGCACGTCGAGGGCACGCGCAACGTCGTGGCCGCCGCCCAGCGCGCGGGAGTCGGGCGCATCGTCATGGTGAGCTTCCTGCGCGCGCGGCCCGACTGCGGCTCGGGCTACCACGAGAGCAAGTGGGCGGCGGAGGAGATGGTGAGGGGCTCGGGCATCCCGCACACCGTGCTCAAGGCGTCGATGATCTACGGGCACGGCGACCACATGGTCGACCACGTCACGCGCGCCGTGCGCACGTGGCCCGTGTTCGGCACCGTGGGGTTCCGGTCGCGCACCGTGCGTCCCATCCCCGTAGCCGACTTCGTCGACGTGCTCGTCGCCGCGGCCGAGGGCCGCGTCTCCGAGCCCACGGTGGCCGTCATGGGGGCGGAGGAGCTGCCCCTCGCCGTGGCGGTGCGCCGAGTCGCGCGGGTGGCCGGGCGGCGGCCGCTCTTCGTGCCGCTGCCCGTGTGGGCGATCCGCGTGCTCGCGCAGATCACGGAGTGGACGATGGTCGTCCCCCTCGTGGCCAAGGCGCAGGCGCAGATGCTCGCCGAGGGCGTGAGCGAGCCCGCGCCGTGGGCGCCCGAGCTGCCGTCGGAGCTGCGGCCGGCGCATCCTTTCAGCGAGCAGAGCATCCGCGAGGCGCTGCCGGTCGAGGGCCGTTTCGGGTGGCGGGACTTGCGCGTGTCACGAGCCTCGCGGCGGGCTCGCCCTGCCATCATCGGATAGTTCGACCTTCGTACTAGAACTCACCCGAGGAGCCATGAACACGAAAGTCAAGGACGAGGCGGCCCGACGCCTCTCGACCGGGGTCATCGACCTCATCAGGGTCATCGAGCAGCTGCGTCGCGAGTCGGCAGCCCGACAGGGATTCTCCGATCTCGAGTTCCGAGTGCTGATCCGCATCGCGACGCTCGGCACGGCGAGCCCGGAGGAGGTCGCGCGCGAGCGAGGGCTGTCCGGCGCGGACGTCCAGGTGGAGATCGACGACCTGGTCGACTCGGGCTACGTCGTGCGCACGAAGGACGGCACCTACGCGGCGACGCCCGCGGGCGAGAAGATCGCCCGGGCCGCTGTGGACGGGCTCACCTCCACCGTCGCCGCGGCCCTCGGCCCGGCGTCGGACGACGAGGCCCAGCAGCTCGTGCTCCTCGTCGACCTCACGACGCGCATGTTGAGCCAGAGCCTCGAGGGCTCGGGCTCCTAGGCCGCGGTCGCGCGGTCGTGCACGGTGACGGCGTAGCCGTCGAGGTCCTGGAACACGAACGTCGTGCCGAAGGGCCCCTCGAAGGGCTCCTGCAGGATGACCGCGCCCGCGGCCGCGAGGGTCGAGTGCAGGGCTCCCGCCTCGGGGTCGTGGAACCACAGCGCGACGCCGAGTCCGAGCGGGCCGGCCTCGAGGTCGACGCCCGGCGCGGGGTCGCGCACGGCGAAAGCGGGGGTGGTGGCGAACACCACGGCGTGCGGCGGCGAGAAGGGCGCGCGGGCGAGGCCGACGACATCCTCGTAGAAGGCTGCGGCCTTCTCGAGGTCGCGCACCTGCAGGGCGATGAAGTCGGGTCCGAGTGCGGTCATGATTGCTCCTATGTCAGTTTTCTTACATGAAGAGTATGTCAGAATACTGACATGAGCAACCATGCGCCGCAGATCGGATACACGCTCAAGCAGGCCCAGTCGCTCCTCAGGGTGCGGATGGAGGAAGCCCTCAAACCCCTCGGCCTCACGGTGTCGCACTACTCCACCCTGCACAGCCTCCGCCGCGAGCCCGGGATCTCGGCGGCCGCGCTCGCGCGCGGCACGTTCATGACCCGCCAGTCGATGAGCACCCTGCTCGAGCAGCTGCTCGACCGCGGTCTCGTCGCCCGCCCCGACCGCCCCGACGCGGGACGCGCCCTGCCGACGGTGCTGACCCCGGCCGGTGCCGAGGCCCTCGACGCGGCTCAGGAGCTCGTCGACCGGGTGGAGCAGAGGATGCTCGCGGGCCTCGGTGCCGACGAGCGGGACGCGCTCGCGCGCGGACTCGCGGCGTGCGTGGCGGGGCTTGAGGGTTAGGTACGGGCGATCCGATCGAACCGCGATAGTCGGGTCAGAAGCGTCGTGGGCGAGGAGGCTGGATGTCGAAAGGGGACACCGTGATCGCTGGTCTCAACCGGCTCGTCGACCTCGTCGAGGGCGACCTCGCCGAAGAGGTCGACGTCGTCGCACTGGCGTCGAGTCTCGGCACCACCGAGTACCACCTCCGACGGATGTTCTCGTCGTTGGCGGGCATGCCGCTCTCGGAGTATGTCCGTAGGCGCCGGATGTCCGTCGCCGCGGCAGACATCCTCGGCGAGGAGGATCTTCTGGGCATCGCGGTGCGATACGGCTACGGGTCGACCGAGGCATTCGGCCGTGCGTTCCGAGCCGTGCACGGCGCCAGCCCGAGCGACGTCCGGCGGAACGGTGGACCCCTTCGCACACAACCGCAGCTCAGGTTCCGCCTGACCGTAGAAGGGAGCAGTCCCATGGACACCCGCATCGCACATCAGCCCGCATTCCGGCTCGTCGGGCACTCGGCCCGAGTGCCGCTCATCCACGAGGGCGTCAACCCGCACATCCAAGCCCTGATCGCCTCGCTGCCCCCGGAGGCGCACGGTCGCCTCAAGGATCTCAGCAACACGGAACCGGCCGGCCTGCTCCAGGTGAGCGCCGACGTCGACCCGGACTACGTCGAGGGCAGCGAGCTCACGTACCTGCACGGCGTCGCGATCAGCGGAGACGCCGAAGCGCCGGGCGATCTCGACGTCATCGACGTGCCCGCCGGCGAGTGGGCGGTGTTCCGCACCGCGGGGCCCTACCCCGCGGCGCTGCAGCAGACCTGGGCGGCGACGGCCACCGACTGGTTCCCGTCCAACCCCTGGCGACTTCGACCGGGGCCCTCGATCGTCGCCGTGCTCGATCGAGCCGACGACTTCAGCTCGGCGACGACCGAGCTGTGGCTCCCGGTCGAGCGGCAGTGAGCCCCTTGTCGGATTCGAACCGACGACCCCCGCTTTACAAGAGCGGTGCTCTGGCCAACTGAGCTAAAGAGGCGTGCGTCACGACGCGACCCCAACTTTACCTAGACTCGGCGGGTGAGTCATTCCCGCGCGGCCGTCGCGCTCGCCGTCGCCGGAACCGTGGTGTGCGGGGCGCTCGTCGCCACGCAGTCCCGCATCAACGGGGAGCTGGGGCACGAGCTCGGCGACGGGTATCTCGCGGCCTTCATCTCGTTCGGGTCGGGCTTCGTCATCATGGCGATCATCGCGCTCGTGCATCCTTCGACCCGCCGCGGGGTCGCGTCGATCGTGCGCTCGGTGCGCGTGCGCGAGATGCCGTGGTGGTACACGGTCGGCGGCGCCGCGGGCGCGCTGTTCGTGCTCGCGCAGGGGCTCACGGCCGCGCTCCTGGGCGTCGCGCTGTTCACGGTCGCGACCGTCACCGGACAGACCCTGAGCGGCATGCTCGTCGACCGGCGCGGACTCGGCACGATGGCTCCCAAGCCCGTGACGGTGTTCCGGCTCGTGGGCGCGATCCTCGCCGTGGTCGCCGTGATCGTGGCCGTGTCGCCGCAGGTGCAGGGCGGCATCGCGCCGTGGGTGCTCATCCTCCCGCTCGCCGCGGGGCTCGGGCTCGGCTGGCAGCAGGCCGTCAACGGGCAGATCCGCCAGGCGTCGACGCCGCTCACGGCGACGTTCTTCAACTTCCTCGTGGGCGCGGCGGTGCTCGGGGTCATCCTGCTCGTCCACGCGCTCGTCACCGGCCTGCCCGCGCAGCTCACCGGCAGCCCGTGGCTGTACGTGGGCGGTGCCGTCGGCATCATCTTCGTGGCGGGCTACGCCATCACGGTGCGCTTCACGGGCGTGCTGCTGCTCGGCCTCTCCGCGATCGCCGGCCAGCTCGTGGCGTCACTCGTGTTCGACCTCGTGCTGCCCGTGGCGGGGCATCCGGTCGCCCTCGCGACGGTCATCGGCACCGTCGCGACCTTCGTCGCGGTCGGCATCGCCGCGATCCCGCCTAGAGCGACGTCAGGTGCTTCTCGAGGTTGAGCCTGTCTTTCTTGCCCGGCTTCGTCTTCTCGGGGATGCCGCCGACATAGAGCCAGCCCATGAGCTTCTCGTTCTTCGTGAGCTTGTGGGCCTTCGCGACCTTCTTCTTGCGCGTCGGATCTCCCGTGCGCCAGATCACGCCCCACCCGGCCTCGTCGAGCAAGAGGCTCAGCACGTGCGCGACACCGGAGGCGACGGCATCCTGCTCCCACTCGGGCGCCTTGCTGCTGGGCCGGTGGACCGCGACGACGGCGATGAGCAGGGATGCCCGCAGCGGCTTGTCGGCCGACGACCCGGTCTTGGCGAACGCCCTGCCGATCTTCTCGCGGGCGGTGCCGCGGATCTCGATGAGGCGCCAGGGCGCGAGGTTGCCGTGGTCGGCGACCCGGGCCGCGGCCTCGACGAGGGGGACGAGCTGCTCGTGCGTGGGCGCCTCGGCGGTGACGTGCGAGTACGACCGACGGCGACGGACGGCGTCGAGGGCGCTGATCAGGCCTCCTTGAAGTCGAGCGACAGCGAGTTCATGCAGTAGCGGTCGCCCGTGGGGGTCTGCGTCGCGTCGTCGAAGAGGTGGCCGAGGTGCGAGCCGCACGTGCCGCACACGACCTCGGTGCGCACCATGCCGAGCGAGGTGTCCTCGCGCAGCTCCACGGCGTCGGGGTTGACGGCCTCGAAGAAGCTGGGCCAGCCCGAGCCGGAGTCGAACTTCGCACCGCTCTTGTAGAGCTCGGCGCCGCACGCGCCGCACACGTAGACGCCCTCGCGCTTCTCGTCGAGCAGCGCGCCCGACCACGGGCGCTCGGTCGCGGCCTCGCGCAGGATCGAGTACCGGTCTCCCAGCTCGTCGCGCCACTCCTGCTCGGTCTTCTCGATCTTGTAAGTCATGCCCCCATTAAACTCGCTTTCGTGCCTGACTCCTCCGTTGTTGCAAAGCCCTGGTCCGAACTGACGACCAGCGAGCTCTACTCGATCCTCAAACTGCGCACCGACGTGTTCTTCGTCGAGCAGAAGGTCGACGAGACCGAGCTCGACGACCGCGACCAGGAGCCCGGCACCATGCACTACTGGATCGAGGATGCCGCCGGCTGCGCCGCCTACATCCGGCTGCTCGTCAACGAGGAGCCCGAGCACCTCGACGCCCGCCGCATCATCGGGCGCGTCGTCGTGCGCGCGGACCGTCGCGGGGAGGGCCTCGCGCAGGTGCTGCTCGCGCGGGCGCTCGACGACTTCGGCCACGAGCCGTTCCTGCTGCACGCCCAGCAGTACGTCGCTCCGCTCTATGCGAAGTTCGGCTTCGTCGAGTTCGGCGAGCCGTTCGACGAGGCCACGATCATGCACATCGGCATGTACCGCGCTGCGCAGGTTAGGTGACCCTTACCGATTCTTTGACAGGAAGCACCGGTCCCCTCTAGGGTCGAGTTAGCTTAGCCTTAGCTAAGTAATCCCCTTCAGGAGACATCCCGTGACTACCCGTTCCTTGCCTGTCCGCGCTCGCCGCCTCACGGCCGCCCTCACCGCCGCCGTGCTCGGTATCGGCGGCGCCGTGGTCTTCGCGGCCCCGTCGTTCGCCGAGTCGCCGCTCGTCGTGAGCGTGACACCGTCCACCGACCTCGACTCGACGGCGGCGAACAGCATCGCCGTCACGGGGGAGGGCTTCCTCACGGCAGAGCCCGTCGAGGTCGCGCTCGTGAGCTCCGACGACTGGACGGCGATCGGGCCGGCGAGCACGGCGCTCGTGTCGAGCATCCTCGAGTCGGTCGTCGACGGCGCCTTCTCCACGACCCTCGAGGTGCCCGCGGGCACACTCGACCCCGCGGTGACCTACGGCATCGCGACCTTCGCGGCGACCGACCGCGCCTTCGACACCCTCAGCCCCATCACGGTCGCGCCGCTCGCGGCCGTCGCCGCCGAGGAGGAGGCGGTCGTCGAGGATGAGGCCGCGCCGCAGTCCGCCGCGCGCTCGGCCAGCCTCGCGACCGTCGCCGCGGGCAACGTCGAGGGCGGTTCTGCGACGTGGGGCATCTCGACCTACCTCAACGGTGCCGCCGGCGGACGCCCGAACCCGCTCGCGAGCGCCTACGTCTCACCCGCCGCGTTCGACGCCGCGAGCCGTCTGACGAGCTGGGGCAACGCGATCGGCACCGTGAACGCGGACGGCTCAGCTGAGCTCGCGTTCGAGGGCACGTCGGTGAACTTCGCCGCGACGGGCGGCGGCTGGCTGCGGCTGAGCGGCCTCGAGGCCCACCTCCACGCATCGGGCAACGGCACGGTCACGGCGGTGGTCGAGTACGGCACCGCCCCCGGCACGTACCCGGGCATCGTCTACAACCCCGCCCAGGCGGGCGATCGCGGTCCCGAGCGCGTCACCCTCGTGACCCTCGCGGGCAACACGTCGGGCGCCGTGCGCGACGTCACGGGCGCCACGTGGACGGGCCTCGCCGGCACGTGGAACCCGGCCTTCACGTCGTTCCTCGCGGGCGACAGCGCCAACGGCATCGCCGCGTGGTCGTACGCGAGCACCGTCTCGAGCGCGACCGGCCGCACGCCCAGCACGTTCGCCTTCTCTGCCTTGGTCGACCCCGTGGCCCAGCCCACGACCTACGACACGGGCTCGGCCGCGTGGGGCATCTCGACCTACCTCAACGGCGCGGCGGGCGGCCGCCCCAACCCCCTCGCCTCCGCCTACGTCTCACCCGCGAGCTTCGACAGCGTCTCGCGCGTGAGCACGTGGGGCGGCGGCTCGGGCACGGTCCGTGCCGACGGCACTGCCTCGCTCGAGTTCCAGGGCACCTCGGTCAACTTCGCCGCGACCGGCGGCGGGTGGCTCACGATCAAGGACATCCAGGCGACGCTGGACGCCTCGGGCAACGGCTCGGTCACGGGCGTCGTCTCCTACGGCACCGCGCCGGGCACCTACCCGAACATCGCGTTCGACCCCGCACAGACCCCGGCCAACGGACCGACGCGCGTGACCCTCGTCACGCTCGCGGGCAACACGACGGGAGCGGTGCAGGGCGCGAGCAGCGCGACGTGGACCGGCCTCGCGGGGTCGTGGAGCAGCGAGTTCACCTCGATGCTCTCGGGCGCGGGCGGCACCGGTGCGTGGGCGTACGCCTCCACCGTGAGCGGCGCGACGGGCCGCACGCCCAGCGCGTTCACCTTCACCGTGGGCGTCACACCGCCCGCCGTCACGACCGCGGTCGCCCTCACCGCCTCGCCCTCGGCGAGCGTCGTGGCCGGCACGGCCTCGACCCTCACCGCGACGGTCTCCCCGGCCGCCGCGGGCACCGTGGAGTTCCGCAACGGCTCGACAGTGCTCGGGTCATCCCCGGTCACCGCGGGAGTCGCGACCTACTCGGCGACCTCGCTGCCCGTGGGAAGCTACGCCGTCACCGCGTACTTCGCCCCCGCCGACCCCGCCGCGTACACCGCGTCGCAGTCGACGGCCCTCGAGTACATCGTGAGCGCCCCCGTCGTCGCCCAGCCCGGATCCCTCGTGTGGGGAGTGAAGGCGAGCCTGCAGGGCTACGTGCTCGGCGGCGGCAGCATCAGCACCTCCTCGGGTGCGGGCGCGTCGGGCTCCTCCTTCGTCTTCCCGCAGGACACGTCGTCGGCGTTCAACCAGTCCACCGGGCTCGGCACCTCGTCGTACCGGGGCCAGGTGACGTTCGCCTACCCCGCGCACGGCTTCTCGATCTCGCTCACCAACCCGCGCGTGCAGGTCGACTCGGCGACCGCCGGCTCGATCATCGTCGACGTGACCTACAACGGGGCGACGACGCGGGGCGTGACCTTCGCCACGCTGTTCCTCGGGGCGGCGACGAAGACCTCGGGATCGGGCTCGACCACGTTCTCGGGCGTGCCCGCGGCGCTCACGAGCGCGGGGGCCAGCGCGTTCCAGGGCTTCTACTCCGCGGGGGTGGCGCTCGACCCCGTCACCTTCGTGGTGGGCTCGCCCGCGGCATCCCTCGCCTCGACGTCTCAGTCGGCGCCGGCAGCGCGCACGGCGGCGGCGACTCCGCCCGCGACCTCGGGCATCACCGTGACCGCGGGCGCCAAGCCCTTCGCCGGCGACGAGATCACGATCGAGGCCGACGGCTTCGGGGCCAACGAGGAGGGCATCCTCGTGGTCATCTACTCGGAGCCCACGGTGCTCGACAGCAACGCCAAGGCCGACGCGAACGGCAGGCTCACGTGGACGGGCCGCCTGCCGGCGGGCCTCACGGGCACGCACACGCTCACCTTCCAGGGCAGCGTGAACCGCGGCACCGAGATCGAGATCGCGCCCAAGGTGGCGACGGCGGCCGAGGGATGCCCGGTGCAGGCCTCGAGCATCACGTGGGGCTTCAAGGAGTCGTTCCGCAGCTACATCAGCGGCTCGATCGCCAACGGGGAGTGGACGGTCGCCGACGGCGCGACGTACACGACGCCCGACTTCGGCTGGAGCGACGGACAGGGCGCGTACGACGCCGACGACGGCCTCGTGGCCTTCGCGGGCTCGATCACGTTCACGGGCCACGGCGGGGTGCTCAACACGACGGTCGCCAACCCGCAGCTGCGGTTCCTCGACGCGGACACGGCAGTGCTGCTGCTCGACGTGAGCGGCACCACGCAAGACGGCGCGACCGTCGACCAGAAGGCCGTCGAGTTCGTCGACATCGACCTCGCGGGAGCGCTCGAGCAGGCCGACGGCACCATCACGGTGACCGACGCCGCCACGGTGCTCACCCCCGCGGGAGCCGCGGCCTTCGGCACCTACCCGGCGGGCGAGTCGTTCGACCCGGTGTCGTTCACCCTCACCCTCGACCCGTCGTGCGGCGCCATCGTGCCGCAGCCCGGGGAGACGGCGACCGTCACGGCCGAGCCCGTGTCGTCGGGTGGCGATCTCGCGTGGCTGTGGATCCTCATCGCCGCAGTCGTGCTGCTCGCCCTCGCGGCGGCAGCGATCATCGTGGTGCGCCGCCGCAGGACGGCCGCGTAACCGCGTCGACGAGCGGGGGAGGGCGCGGGATCCGGCGCCCTTCCCCGCTCTTGCGGTTCAGGCGAGCGAGAACACGAAGTACGGCCCGACCTCGTCGTGCACGATGCGGGCAGTGCCCGACCATGACTCGAAGGCCCCCGTGCCCGTGCCGGGCACGATGTAGCCGAACGCCGTCGGGTCGTCGGGCGAGTTGAGGGCGCCGTGGTGCACGGTCACCTCGCCCGCGACGCCGTCGAGCGTAGCGGTGATGCGCTCGGCGGCGAGGTAGCCTCGGCTCGCCTCCGTGCCGGACGAGACGAAGTGCAGCACGGCAGAGCCCACGATGCCCTCCGTGTAGGTCTTGCGCATGACGAGGGCACCCACCCACTCCCCCTCGATGCCGGGGAGGGTGGAGGGCTCGAAGCCCGTGACGTCGAAGCGTGCGATGAGGTCGGTCATACCGACCACCCTAGGCAGCGCTACTGACCGGGCGCGTAGACCGCCCGCGCGAGCGCGTCGAGCACGTCGGCGGTGCGCGGCCCGAAGGCGAGGATCTCGCCGTCCGCCATGTCCACGAAGCGCCGGTGCTGCCCGGCCGAGGTGAGCGCGATCGCGGGCTTCGACTCGAGCAGGCCGTCCACGCCTCCCACGCTCGCGATGCCGTCCGTCATGACGAGGATGAGGTCGGGGTTGGCCGCCACCATCGCCTCGTCGGTCATGGGCCGCATGCCGTTGAGCCCGATCTCGGCGGCGACGTCGATGCCGCCGAGGGACCGGATGAGCACGTCGGCGCCCGACTCCTCGCCGAAGAGGTAGTAGATGCCGGAGGTTCCGCGCAGGTAGAGGAAGAGCATCCTCAGCGGCTGGCCCTGCGGCACGATCGCGGCGATCTCCGCGACCTTCGCCTGGATGCCCGCCTCGAGGTCGTCGGCGAGGGACTGCCCCGCGGCGGGCGCGCCGAGCGCCGTCGCGACCTGCACGGCGAGGTCGCCCACGCCCGCCACGCTCGGCTCGGTGTCGACGAACACGACGGCGACGCCCGCATCCCGCAGCTGCAGCACGACGTCGACGGGGCCGACCGACCCGTCGGTGATGAGCACGGTCGGGCGCAGCGCGAGGATCGCCTCGCTGTTGACCGTGTGGCCGCTCGACGTGATGACGGGCAGGTCCTCCGTGCCCGGGAACGTCGTGGAGATGTCGCGGCCCACGACGCTGCCGCCGAAGCCGAGGCCGAAGACGGTCGCGGCGATGGAGCCCGAGATGTCCATGGCGAGGATGCGCTCGGTGCTCGTCACCGTGACGCTCGTGTCGCCCGCCAGGTCGTGCGACGTGATCGTCGCCGGCAGCGTTTGGGCGGGCGGCGTCGCCGGCGCGGACACCTGCGCGTCGGCGAGCAGGGCCGTCGACGGCCCCTCGTAGGCGTGCGGGTCGGCGAGGATGTCGAGGTCGGCGAGGGGCACGCGCGGGCCGGCGGAGACCGCGCTCGACGACGCATGCGGGGTGCCCGCTGTCGTGCATCCCGCGAGCAGGACGGTCGCGGCCGCGACGAGGGCGATGACGGGTCGGATACGCATGGTTAGGTAATCCTAACCTGCGGGTCAGAGCGCGGGGTCTCCGATGCGCTCGAGGGCGTCGACGACGAGCCCCCAGAACTTCGCGTGGTCGAGGTTGCGCGCCACCTGCGTCGTGCAGTCGGCCGGGGCCGGAGCCCGGAAGTCGGCGACCGTCATGCCCAGCGTGAGGGTGCCCGTGAGCTCGACGTCGAGCGGCACCTTGATCGTCTGCATGACCGTCGGGTCGATCACGAACGCCACCGCGCACGGGTCGTGCACGGGCGGGTGCTCGAAGCCCTGCTGGTTGCGGTAGGTGTGGCCGAAGAACTCGAGCAGCTCGCCCACGAAGCGCGCGGGCGCGGTGCCGACCGCCGCGATGTCGGCCGCGACCTGCGGCGTCGCGAGGGCCTCGTGCGTGAGGTCGAGGCCGACCATCGTCAGGGGCCACGACTCGTTGAAGACGATGTGCGCCGCCTCGGGGTCGATGACGATGTTGAACTCGCTCGTCGCGCTCCAGTTGCCGACGTTGACCCCGCCGCCCATGAGTACGACCTGCTTGACGCGCTGCGCGATGCGCGGCTCCTTGCGCACGGCGAGGGCGATGTTCGTGAGGGCGCCCGTGGGCACGAGCGTGATCTCGCCCGGCTCGGCCGCCATGACGGTGTCGATGATGAAGTCGACGGCGTGCCTCGGGTCGAGCTCGATGACGGGCTCGGGCAGCACGGGGCCGTCGAGCCCGCTCTCGCCGTGGATCGAGTCGGCGACCTCGACCTCGCGCACGAGGGGGCGGTGGGCGCCGCGCGCGAAGGGCACGCCCGTGATGCCCGCGACGCGCGCGACGGAGAGCGCGTTGCGCGTCACCTTCTCGATCGTCTGGTTTCCCATGACGGTCGTGACGCCCACGAGCTCGATGTCGGGGTTGCCCCACGCGAGGAGCAGGGCGATGGCGTCGTCGTGGCCGGGGTCGCAGTCGAGGATGATCTTCGTGGGCACCGTTCGAGGCTAGTGCCCAGCAACCCTCACTGTAGATTTGAGCCATGAACGCCCCCCACGACGACTACATCCTCCCGGGCGGCGGGGCGGACATCACCGCCCTTCCCAAGGTGTCCCTCCACGACCACCTCGACGGCGGCCTGCGCCCCCAGACGATCATCGAGCTCGCCGACGCGGTGGGCCTCGACGTGCCCGCGAAGGATGCCGCGGCGCTCGGCACCTGGTTCGCCGACCAGGCCGACTCCGGCTCGCTCGTCGAGTACCTCAAGACCTTCGACGTGACCACGGGCGTCATGCAGACGCAGGAGGGTCTCATGCGCGTCGCGCGCGAGTTCGTGCAGGACCTCGCCGACGACGGCGTCGTCTACGGCGAGATCCGCTGGGCCCCCGAGCAGCACCTCACACGTGGCCTCACCCTCGACCAGACCGTCGAGGCGGTGCAGGAGGGGCTCGAGGCGGGCGTCGCCGACGTCGCCGCGAGCGGCCGCAGCATCCGCGTGGGCCAGCTCGTGAGCGCCATGCGCCACGCCGACCGCGGCCTCGAGATCGCCGAGCTGGCCGTGCGCCACCGCGGCAACGGCGTCGTGGGCTTCGACATCGCGGGCGCGGAGGCAGGATTCCCGGCAGGCAACCTGCGCGACGCGTTCGACTACCTCGCGCGCAACTTCCTGCCCGCGACCGTGCACGCGGGCGAGGCCGACGGGCCCGACTCGATCCGCGGCGCGCTCTTCGACGGCCGCGCCCTGCGCCTCGGCCACGGCGTGCGCCTCGCCGAGGACATCACGACCACGAGCGAGGACGACGAGAACACGTATGTGACCCTCGGCCCCGTCGCCCAGTGGGTCAAGGACCGCGAGATCGCCCTCGAGCTCTCGCCGAGCTCGAACCTGCAGACGGGCGCCATCGCCGCGTGGGGAGCAGACCTCGTCGACCACCCGTTCGACCTGCTCTACCAGCTCGGCTTCCGCGTCACCGTCAACACCGACAACCGCCTCATGAGCGCGACCTCGCTCAGCCGCGAGCTGTTCCTGCTCGCGGAGACGTTCGGCTACGACCTCGACGACCTCGCGGTGTTCCAGCTCAACGCGGCGGCGGCGACCTTCCTGCCGCTCGAGGACCGCGAGGAGCTCGTCGACATCATCACCTCCGGGTTCGAAGCGGCCTAGCCGTGCAGCTGCCCCCGCTCCCGCAGAGCGCCATCGTCATCGCCGCACAGGCGGACGACTGGCGCGCCGCGGTGACCCTCGCGGGCGAGGCGCTCGCGAGGTCGGGGGCCGCGCGGCCCGGATACTCGGCCGAGATGATCAGGATGATCGAGGAGCACGGCCCCTACGTCGTGATCGCCCCCGGCCTCGCCCTCGCGCATGCCAGGCCCGGCCCCGAGGTGCTCGCCGACGGGCTCTCGATAGTGACCCTCGCGACGCCCGTGAACTTCGGCCACCCGTACAACGATCCTGTGAGCGTCGTGCTCGGCCTCGCGGTCACGTCGTCGTCGGAGCACCTGCACGCCGTCGCCGCGGTCGCGAACGTGTTCAACGACTCCACGGCCATCACCGACCTCGCGTCCGCCGGGTCCGCCGAGCGCGTGCAAGAGATCATGCGCGGTGGAGCTATGGAGGATCGCGCCAGCGATCCTGCGACCCCAGCGCCGAGCGAGCCTGCGAGCGAGGACCTCGTGTGAAGATCGTGACCATCTGCGGCGCGGGGATCGGCAGCTCGGGCATCCTCAAGGTCAACGCGGAGCGCGTGCTGCGCAAGCTCGACATCGACGCCGAGGTCGTGGCCGCCGACATCGCCTCCGTGAAGACCGTGGCCGCCGACGCGCAGGTCATCCTCACGTCCGCCGAGTTCGTCGAGACCATCGGCAGGACGTTCGCCGACGTCATCGTCATCGAGAACTACTTCGACACCAACGAGCTCACCGAGAAGCTCGAGGCTGCTCTGGGCTGATCGGGGCCGGCGCACCCGCCGTGCGGGCGCTCCTCACGCCAGCAGCTCGCGCATTCCCCTCTCGAGCTCGGCGACGACGGCCTCGGCCGCCGCGCGGCGCTCGTGCGCCGTGCCGGAGTCGCTCGACGCGTCGATGTAGACCTTGAGCTTGGGCTCCGTTCCGCTCGGACGCACGATGACCCGCGCACCGCCCACGAGGTGCAGCCGCAGGATGTCGCCGGCCGGGTACTGCTCGAAGCCCCCGATGAAGTCGTCGATGCGGTCGACGGCGATCGAGCCCACGTGCGCGGGCGGGTTCGCCCGCAGCCGACCCATGGCCGCCCCGATGAGCGAGAGGTCGTCGAAGCGCAGCGAGACCTGCGACGACGCGAAGGCGCCGAACCGGTCCGCGAACGCGTCGAGGTGGTCGTCGAGCGTGCGGCCCGCGGCCTTGAGCTCCGACGCGAGCGAGAGGAACTCGACGGCCGCCGAGATGCCGTCCTTGTCGCGCACGACCTCCGGGTCGACGAGGTAGCCGAGGGCCTCCTCGTAGCCGAAGACCATGCCCGGCACGCGCGAGATCCACTTGAAGCCCGTGAGCGTGTCCTCGTAGGCGAGGCGGTAGGCCTGGGCGACGGCGCGCAGGGCGGGGGACGACACGATGGATGCGGCGAGCACGCCGTCGGGCCCAGACCGCTCGGCCACGCGCCAGCCGAGCAGGTAGCCCACCTCGTTGCCGCTCAGGCGGCGCCAGCCCGAGGCCGACGGGATCGCCACCGCGAGGCGGTCGGCGTCCGGGTCGTTGACGACGGCGATGTCGGCCCCGACCTCCGCGGCGCGCGCGAACGTGAGGTCCATGGCGCCCGGTTCCTCCGGGTTGGGGAAGGCGACGGTCGGGAACGCAGCATCGGGTTCGATCTGCTGCGTCACGACGACGGGCTCGCCGAAGCCCGCGGCGGCGAAGACGGCGTGCGCCGTCTCCCAGCCCACCCCGTGCATCGCCGAGTAGACGAAGGTGAGGGGCGCGGCCACGGAGGCGATCGCCGCGGTCGCGCGCACGTACTCGTGCAGCACGGTGTCGTCGGCGACGATGAAGTCGGTCGAACGCGGCAGGTCGGCGATCGAGCCCTTCGAGACCGCGAGGATGTCGGCGGCGATCTCGCCGTCCGCGGGCGGCACGATCTGCGACCCGTGGTCGTCCTTGCCGAGGTAGACCTTGTAGCCGTTGTCGTTCGCGGGGTTGTGGCTCGCCGTGACCATGACGCCCGCGCTCGTGTCGAAGTGCCGCACGGCGAAGGCGAGCACGGGGGTCGGCAGGTGGCGGGGGAGCAGCGTCGTCGCGACACCCGCGCCCGCCATGATCGTCGCGGTGTCGCGCGCGAAGACCTCGGAGTTGCGGCGCCCGTCGTAGCCGATCACGATGCTCGGGCTCGCGCTCTTCGAGAGGAGGTAGGCGGCGAGGCCCGCCGCGGCCTGGGTCACGAGCACACGGTTCATGCGCGTGGGACCGGCGCCGAGCTCGCCGCGCAGCCCCGCGGTGCCGAACTCGAGCCGGCCGGCGAAGCGCTCGTCGAGCGCGGGCCCGCCCTCGGCGATGAGCTGCTCGAGCTCGGCGCGCGTCACGGCATCGGGGTCCTGGGCGAGCCAGGAGCGGGCATCCTCGAGGGAGCTCATATCTCCGCCACGATCGCGGCGAGGAGGGCGCTGATGCGCACCTCGGCGTCCTTGCCGGCCTGGATGACCTCTTCGTGGCTGAGCGGTGTCTTCTGGATGCCCGCGGCGAGGTTGGTGATGAGGGACATCCCCAGGATCTCCATGCCGGCCTGCCGCGCGGCGATCGCCTCGAGGGCCGTGGACATGCCCACGATGTGGCCGCCGATGGCCTTGGCCATCTGCACCTCGGCGGGCGTCTCGTAGTGGGGGCCGCGGAACTGGCAGTACACGCCCTCGTCGAGCGACGGGTCGACGGTCTTCGCGAGCGCCCGCAGCCTGCTCGAGTAGAGGTCCGTCAGGTCGATGAACGTCGCTCCCTCGAGGGGCGAGTCCGCGGTGAGGTTGATGTGGTCGCTGATGAGCACGGGGGAGCCGGGCGTCCAGGTCTCCTTGATGCCGCCGGCGCCGTTCGTGAGGATCATGGTCGTGGCGCCCGTCGCGGCCGCCGTGCGCACGGAGTGCACGACCCGGCGCACGCCGTGGTTCTCGTAGTAGTGGGTGCGGGCGCCGATGACGAGCGCGCGCTTGCCGTTGGGCAGCAGCACCGAGCGCAGGGTGCCCACGTGGCCCTCGAGGGCCGGCTTGCCGAAGCCCGTGATCTCGGTCGCGGTGATCGTCGCGGTGGTCTCGCCGATGAGGTCCGCGGCCTTCGCCCAGCCGCTGCCGAGGGTGAGGGCGATGTCGTGGCGGTCGACCCCCGTCTTCTCCGCGATCTGGCCCGCGGCCTCCGCGGCGATGTCGAACGGGTTGAGGTCGGGGTTGTCCAGAGGATTCAGCATCCCAACACTCTAGGACTCCACGACCTGCTTGAGCCCCTCGAGCACCTGGTGCCAGTTCTTCTCGCTGTGCTCGACCTCGTCGTAGCTGTGGTTGTTGTCCTGCGCGAGCGTCACGGTCGTGGCCCCGCCCTCGGGCGTGAGGGTCCACGTGAGCGTGTGGTAGTTCTCGGGCACGTCCTCGCGCCCGCTCAGGGGGCTGAAGTGGGTGTGCACGAGCCGCTCTAGCGGCACCGCCTCGAGGATCGTGCCGTGGTCGACGTACTCCGTGCCCTCGAACTCGCCCGACCAGGTGATGGGGCTGCCGCGCTGCCAGTCGGTCTCGACGCGCGTGCCGAAGTAGTACTTCGCGATGAGCGCCGGATCGGTCAGCGCCCGCCACACGTCGTCGCGCGAGGCATCCACCCGCATCGATGCGATGGCCACGAGATTGTCACCCATTGTTCCGGTGTACGCCCGGGCCGGGTGCGCGGCAAGCGGGTTGCATTTAAGGGAGGATTGACGCATGGCCTATGAATTCGAGCGGAAGCAGCGCATCGCCGTACTCGGAGGTGGGCCCGGCGGTTACGAGGCGGCCCTCGCGGGCGCCCAGCTCGGCGCCGACGTCACGCTCGTCGAGCGCGAGGGGGTCGGCGGCTCCGCGGTGCTCACCGACGTCGTGCCCTCCAAGTCGCTCATCGCCACCGCGGAGGCCACCAACGGCATCGGCGAGGCCGCAGACCTCGGGGTGCAGTTCTTCACACGCTCCGACGCGGGCCGCGCCGTGCGCCCCGACGTCACCGTGAACCTCGCGGCGGTCAACGCCCGGCTCATGCGTCTCGCGCGCCAGCAGTCGGAGGACATGAAGTCGCAGCTCATCAAGGCGGGCGTGCGCATCATCCACGGCGAGGGGCGGCTCGACGGTCCCCAGCGCCTCGTCGTCTCCACGGGCAAGGGCAAGGCCGGCACCGACTTCGACGAGGTGGATGCCGACACGGTCGTCGTCTCCGTGGGCGCGCGGCCGCGCATCCTGCCGACCGCCAAGCCCGACGGCGAGCGCATCTTCACGTGGACCCAGCTCTACACCCTCGAGGAGGTGCCCGAACGGCTCATCGTCGTCGGCTCGGGCGTCACGGGCGCGGAGTTCGCCTCCGCGTACAACGCCCTCGGCTCGCAGGTGACCCTCATCTCGTCGCGCGACCAGGTGCTTCCGGGTGAGGACCAGGACGCCGCGCGCGTCATCGAGGACGTCTTCAAGCGCAACGGCATGACCGTGCTCTCCAAGTCGCGCGCCGAGTCGGTCAAGCGCACGAAGGACGGCGTCGTCGCCACCCTCGCGGACGGCCGTACGGTCGAGGGCTCGCACTGCCTCCTCGCGGTCGGCTCCATCCCCAACACGGAGGGGATCGGCCTGCAGGAGGCGGGCGTGCAGCTCACCGAGTCGGGCCACATCCGCGTCAACCGCGTCGCGCGCACCTCGATGCCGTCGATCTACGCGGCGGGCGACTGCTCCGACTTCCTGCCCCTCGCCTCGGTCGCGTCGCAGCAGGGCCGCACCGCGGTCTTCCACGCCATGGGCGACGCGGTCTCGCCGACCGAGCTGCGCAACATCACCTCGAACATCTTCACGCAGCCCGAGATCGCCACGGTCGGCTGGTCGCAGAAGCAGATCGAGGACGGCATCGCGCAGGGCGACATCTACAAGCTACCGCTCGCCTCCAACCCCCGGGCCAAGATGATGGGCATCAAGGACGGCTTCGTGAAGCTCTTCGCCCGCACCGGGTCGGGCACGGTCATCGGCGGCGTCATCGTCGCGCCGCACGCCTCGGAGCTCATCCTGCCGATCGCCCTCGCCGTCGAGCACCGCCTCACCGTCGACCAGCTCGCGCGCGCGTTCAGCGTCTACCCGTCGCTCACGAGCAGCATCACCGACGCGGCCCGCGCGATGCACATCGTGAACTAGCGGCCCTCCGCATCCTTCCCGCACGTTGTCGAGGTTCCTCCACAGTTCCGCCGATCTCGCCACCTTCCCCGCATGTCGGATGACCCGGCCCCCAGCGCGCCCGGGCGGACGATCCTCGGGGCATGCAGATCACGACGCCCATCCCCTGGATCGACAGCTTCATACTCACGCGAACAGTCGAGAGTGGACGGCGTAGCGAGTTCTACCGCGCCGCACGTGCGGGCCGGTACATCCGGCTCGCCCACGGGGTGCACGTGCCGGCGACCACCTGGTCGTCGCTGAGCTCCGACGACCGCTACCTGGCGCGCATCCACGCCGTTGCGTCGGTGTCGAGGCCGGGCCTCTTGTTCTCGCACCGCTCCGCAGCCGCGCTGTGGCGCCTTCCCTCGATCGGCGACTGGTCCCCGGTCGTCGAGGCCACCGTCGGCAGCATGTCGACGGGGCCGTCGAGGGCGGCGTTCACCGCGCGGCAGTATCCCGTCCCCTCCGAGCACGTGGTGATCGACGGCCTCGCGGTCACCACGCTCGCCCGGACGGTGATCGACGTGGGGCGACTCGCGTCGCTCGGTGCGGCGGTCGCTGCGATGGACGCCGCCCTCGCGGAGAAGGATCTCCGCACCGCGCTCATCACGGAGCGCGTGACGCCCGAGCAGCTGGCCGCCGAGTTTCACCGGATCGAGTCCGCGCGCGGCAGCAGGCGTTGTCGTGACGCGCTCGAGCTCGCCGATGGGCTCTCGGGATCGGCCGGGGAGTCGCTCAGCCGCGTGAACATGCACCTCCTCGGCATTCACCGCCCCGTGTTGCAACAGGAGTTCCGAGATGCGCAGGGCCTGATCGGCTACGTGGACTTCTGGTGGCCGGAGTTCGGGCTCATCGGCGAGTTCGACGGTGTGGGCAAGTACCTCCGCGCCGACATCCTCGAGGGTCGCAGCACCGCCGACGCCCTCGTGGCGGAGAAGAAGCGCGAGGATCGTCTGCGCGCACTCGGTCCGCGCGTCACGCGGTGGGGTTGGGAGGTCGCCCGGTCACTGCCGCTGCTCTCGCGGCAGTTGAGGGACGCCGGCCTTCGCTGACGGCGAGGTGCGGGCATCCTCGCGACCCACGCGAAAAGTTCCCGCCATCTCGCCAACCTGCGGGCAGGATGCGAGGAGAGCCCTAGTCGGCGATCGACAGCAGCACGTGGCCCGACGAGACCGTCGCGCCCACGGAGGCGTTGACGCCCGTGACCGTGCCGTCCTTGTGGGCGGTGAGCGGCTGCTCCATCTTCATGGCCTCGAGCACGAGGATGAGGTCGCCCTTGACCACCTTGTCGCCCTCGGCGACCGCGAGCTTGACCACGGTCGCCTGCATGGGCGCCTTGACCGAGTCGCCGGTGACTGTGGAGACCGATGATGCGGCCCGCCGCTTCGGCGCCGCGGCGAGGGCGGCCCCGCCCGCGGCAGAGGGCACGAGCTTGGTGGGCAGCGAGACCTCGACGCGCTTGCCGGCCACCTCGAGCACCACGTTGTGGCGCGGCACGGGCGGGGTGCCGTCGGGGAGCGATCCGCTCCACGGCTCGATGTCGTTGACGAAGTCGGTCTCGATCCAGCGCGTGTAGACGCGGAACGGGGAGTCGGTGAACGCGGGGTCGCGCACGATCTTGCGGTGGAACGGCAGCACCGTCGGCAGGCCCGCGACCTCGAACTCGTCGAGGGCGCGGCGGGAGCGCTCGAGGGCGTCCTCGCGCGAGGAACCCGTGACGATGAGCTTGGCCAGGAGCGAGTCGAACGAGCCGCTGATGACGTCGCCCGTGGTGACGCCCGAGTCCACGCGCACGCCGGGGCCGCCGGGCATCCTCAGGACGTTGACGGGGCCGGGCGCGGGCATGAAGTTGAGGCCCGGGTCTTCGCCGTTGATGCGGAACTCGAACGAGTGCCCGTGCGCCACGGGGTCGTCGTAGCCGATGGCCTCGCCCTCGGCGATGCGGAACTGCTCGCGCACGAGGTCGATGCCCGTGACCTCCTCGGAGACCGGGTGCTCGACCTGCAGGCGCGTGTTGACCTCGAGGAACGAGATGGTGCCGTCCTTGGCGACGAGGAACTCGCACGTCCCGGCGCCGAGGTAGCCGACCTCCTTGAGGATGGCCTTCGACGAGGTGTAGAGCGCCGCGACCTGCTCGTCCGAGAGGAACGGCGCGGGCGCCTCCTCGACGAGCTTCTGGTGACGGCGCTGCAGCGAGCAGTCGCGCGTGGAGATGACGACGACGTTGCCGTGGGAGTCGGCGAGGCACTGGGTCTCGACGTGGCGCGGCTCGTCGAGGTACTTCTCGACGAAGCACTCGCCGCGGCCGAAGGCGGCGATCGCCTCGCGGGTGGCGGACTCGAAGAGCTCGGGGATCTCCTCGCGCGTGCGGGCGACCTTGAGGCCGCGGCCGCCGCCGCCGAACGCCGCCTTGATGGCGACGGGGAGGCCGTGCTGGTCGACGAACTCGAGCACCTCGTCGGCACCGGAGACGGGGTTGAGCGTGCCGGGGGCAAGCGGCGCGCCGACCTTCTCGGCGATGTGGCGCGCGGAGACCTTGTCGCCGAGCTTCTCGATCGCGTCGGGCGACGGGCCGATCCAGATGAGGCCCGCGTCGATGACGGCCTGGGCGAACTGGGCGTTCTCGGCGAGGAACCCGTAGCCCGGGTGCACGGCGTCCGCGCCCGAGCGGCGGGCGACGGAGAGGATCTTGTCGATCACGAGGTACGTCTCCGCGGAGGTGGTGCCGTCGAGGGCGTACGCCTCGTCCGCGAGCTTGACGTGGCGGGCGTCCCTGTCCTGGTCCGCGTAGACGGCGACGGAGGCGATCCCGCTGTCCTTCGCGGCGCGGATCACGCGTACCGCGATCTCTCCACGGTTGGCGATGAGGACCTTCGTGATTCGAGACATGGAGACCAGCCTATTGGTGAGAGGAATGCGCGGTTTAGTCGGTGCCCCACAAAAACACGGGCTACAAGCGCGGGATGTTCCACAGGTCGGTCCACGCCACCCCGAGCTCGAGCAGCAGGGCGCGCAGCGTCGAGACCGAGAGCCCGACGACGGCGTGGGGATCGCCCTCCACGCGCGTGATGAAGGCGGACCCGAGGCTGTCGATGGTGAACGCGCCCGCGACGAGCAGCGGCTCGCCCGTCGCGACGTAGGCGTCGATCTCCGCCTCGGAGATGTCGTCGGCGAACGTCACGGCCGCGGTCGAGACCGCCCCGACCGCGCCGCGCACCTGCCCGCCGCGGTGGTCGATCACCCAGTGGCCGGAGTGCAGGAGCCCCGTGCGGCCGCGCTGCGCGAGCCAGCGCTCGCGCGCGACCTCGGGCCGGTGCGGCTTGCCGTACACGGCCCCGTCGAGCTCGAAGGCCGAGTCGCCCCCGAGGATGACGCCGTCGAGCCGGGCATCCACGACGGCCTCCGCCTTGGCCTGCGCGAGCAGGGCGACGAGCCCCGGCCCGTCGAGCGGACCGGCCGCCGCGGCGACCGCCTCCTCGTCGACGCCGGGGGAGAGGAGCACGGGCTCGACGCCCGCCGCCCGCAGGGTCGCGAGCCTCGCGGGCGAGGTCGACGCGAGGTAGAGGCGCACGCTACTCCTATGCTCGAGGGATGGGTGAATGGGCCGGGAAGCCGATCGAGGTCGACGTTACCAACATCGCGCACGGGGGCATCTCGGTGGCGCGCCACGACGGGCGCGTCGTGTTCGTCACGGACGCGATCCCCGGCGAGCGCGTCGTCGCGCGCGTCACCGACGACAGCAAGGCGAAGTTCTGGCGCGCCGACACGGTCTCCGTCGTGCAGGCGAGCGAGCACCGCCGGCCGCACGTGTGGTCGGCCTCCGCGCTCGAGCGCGACCCCGCCGAGCGCGCGGGCGGCGCCGAGTTCGGGCACATCGCGCTCGCGCACCAGCGCGAGCTCAAGGCGCGGGTGCTCACGGAGTCCCTCTCCCGCATGGCGCGCGTCGAGCGCGACGTCGTCGTCGAGGGCCTTCCCGGGGATGACGAGCGCTCGGGCACGGGCTGGCGCACGCGCGTGCGGCTGCACGTCGACGGCTCCGGCCGGCCGGGGCCCTACGCCGCGCGCTCGCACCGCGTCATCCCCGTCGACGACCTGCCGCTCGCCACCGACGAGCTCGCCGCCGCCGCGCCCCTCGACCAGGACTTCTCGGGCTTCGACCACGTCGACATCCTCAACCCGTCGACGGGCGGCACGCGCCTCGTGCTCGGCGACCAGAAGGCCTCGACGATCACGGAGGTCGTGGGCGGCCGCGAGTTCCGGCTGTCGGACCGCGGCTTCTGGCAGGTGCACCGCTCAGCGGCGGTCGCCCTCACCGCGGCGGTGCAGGAGGCGATCGACGGGCAGCTGTTCGACCCGCTCGCGCACAACCTCGACCTCTACGGCGGAGTGGGGCTGCTCGCCGCCGCCGTGGGCGACCGCTTCGGGCCCGCCACGCGCATCACGAGCGTCGAGAGCGACTCCCGTGCCACCGACTTCGCGTCGGAGAACCTCTCCGAGTGGCTCGGCGCGCACGCCGAGACGGGCCGGGTGGAGCGCTGGGTGCGCGAGCTCGCGGCGTCCTCGTCGGCCTCCGACCGGTCGCGCCTCGCGCGGGCGACGGTCGTGCTCGACCCGCCGCGGTCGGGTGCGGGCAAGGATGTCGTCGACACCCTCGCCGAGCTCGCCCCGGCGCAGGTCGTCTACGTCGCGTGCGACCCCGTGGCCTTCGCCCGCGACGTGGAGCTGTTCGCGCGCCACGGCTACGAGCTCACCGCCCTGCGCGCGTTCGACCTCTTCCCGAACACCCACCATGTCGAGGCCGTCGGCACGCTCTCGCGCGGCTGACGGTATGTCTCCCGCACTTCTGGGCGGGCACGACAGTACGATGTGCACTACCACCCGCAACTGGCGACAAGGATCGAAATGCAGCCATCGACGACGGAGACGGCCGGCGCGCAGCCGACGTCCCTCGTGCGTGTCGCCGTAGTCGACGACCACGAGTCGGTGAGGCTCGGCCTCAAGGCCGCCTTCATAGACCAGGGCTACGAGTTCGTCACGGCGGCGGCGACAGTCGACGAGTTCGTCGCAAGCCTCGCGGGCCGCGAGGTGGATGTGGTCGTGCTCGACCTCTCTCTCGGCGACGGGTCCACGGTCACCGACAACGTCAAGCGCGTGCAGGCGACAGGATCCGCCGTGCTCGTGCACTCCATCGCCGACCGGGTGGCGAGCGTTCGGGAAGCGCTCGCCGCCGGGGCCGCGGGAGTCATCCCCAAGTCGTCGGCGACGAGCACCGTGCTCGCGGCGGCGGCCACGGTCGCGCGCGGCGAGGTGCTCAACAACCTCGAGTGGGCGACCGCCATCGACGCGGACCGCGACTTCGCGAAGGCCCAGCTGGGCCGCCGCGAGCGCGAGATCCTGCACCTGTACGCCTCGGGCCTCCCGCTCAAGCTCGCCGCACAGCAGCTGGGCATCGGATACTCGACGGCCCGCGAATACCTCGACCGAATCCGGGTCAAGTACGTCGAGGTGGGCCGGCCGGCACCGACGAAGGTGGACCTGCTCCGCCGCGCGGTGGAGGACGGCATCCTGCCAGGTCTCGACCCGGACGGCGGAGATGGCCGATAGCGCGACAGCTGTCAGGGCGCTTCCGCAGAACAAGCAGCCCCGCAACCCGATAAGCCGCAAGCAGCTCGAGAAGGTCCTCTCCCGCAGCGTCGCCACGTTCGGCATCGTCTTCGGCGCGCAGTCCCTCCCGTGGCTCTTCAACCAGCTCGGGGAGGCGCAGCCGGGATGGCTGTGGCTCGTGGTCCCCGGCCTCTACGGCACCCTCCTCGTGGCGCTCGTGCTCGCCGTGATCCAGATCGGTGTCAAACAGGCGCAGGGGACCTTCGCGGTGCTCTACCTGATCGCCCTCATCACGTGGCCGTTCTTCGTGCTGCCGGGGGTGGAGGTGTTCGCGGGCATCCACTGGCTCAACTACCTCATCACGATCGCGACGGGCATGGCGGCCATCGCCTTCCCGACCGTCGTGTCGACGATCTACCTGTTCCTCGCGCCCACGATCTACGTCGTCATCCGCGCGACGCCGCTCGGCGGCGGCGCGCCGTGGCCGCTCGCCGTGCTCGAGGGCGTCTACGCGCTCATCCTCGGCTCGGCGCTCGTCATCATCATCACGATGCTGCGGCAGGCCGCGACGTCGGTCGACAACGCGCAGGCGACGGCGCTCGACCGCTACAGCCACGCGGTGCGCCAGCACGCGACGGAGGTCGAGCGCGTGCAGGTCGACGCGATCGTGCACGACAGCGTGCTCACGACGTTCATCTCCGCGGCCCGGGCGCACACCCCGCAGGCACAGGAGCTCGCCGCGACCATGGCGGGCAACGCCATCGGCTACCTGAGGGATGCGGCCGCCGCGAGCCCCGACGACGGCACGATGGTGCGGTTCACCGCGCTCGCCGAGCGCATCACCGACGCCGCGGCGGCCCTCTCCACGCCCTTCGAGCTGCGCGTGCGCTCCGTCGGCACGCGATCGCTTCCCGTGCAGGCCTCCGAGGCGATCTTCTCCGCGGCCGTGCAGGCGATGGTCAACAGCATCCAGCACGGCGGCGAGGGCGACGTCTCCCGCTGGGTCGCGGTGCGCGGGGTCGCGCCGCGCGGCATCGAGGTCGTCGTGGGCGACACGGGCGCGGGCTTCGACACGTCCGCGCGCAGCGAGCGCATCGGCGTGCGCGTCTCGATCGTCGAGCGGCTCGCCAACGCGGGCGGGCGCGCGGTCATCCAGTCCGCACCGGGCGAGGGCACGATCGTGAGCCTGCGCTGGCCGCACGCACCGGAGGGCGGCGCATCGTGAACATCGGCGTCCCCCGCTACCTCATCGTCGGCATGGCCGCCGTGTTCTCCGCGTACCACCTCGTGCTCGCGACGTACACGCTCGACATCCCGCGGCACACGACGCCCATCTTCGTCGCGATGGCGCTCTACGCGATCGCGACGATCGTGAGCCTCGTGCCGTGGGGCCCGCCGCGCATGCCCATCTGGATGGCGGCGTTCAACCTCGCGATCGTCATCGCCATCACGCTCCTCGTGGCCAACGAGCTCGACTTCGCGCGACCGGGCGGCACGGGCTACGCGAGCTGGTACGTCGCCGCCTCGGGCACGCTCATGACCATCACGTCGACGCGCGGCCGCCACACGTTCGCCTGGCTCGGCATCGGCTTCCTCGTCGCGCACACGATCTTCGGCGTCGGGGCGGTCGGCCCCGCGGGCATCTTCAGCCTCGGCATCGTCGGCAGCGCGCTGTGGGTCGCCGTCTCGCACGTGCTCGCCGTCGCCCTCGCGAAGGCCTCCAAGGATGCCCAGCGCTTCTCCCTCGCCGAGCGCGAGGCCACCGACTGGCAGGCCGCGCAGGAGGCGCACGTGCACGAGCGCCAGTTCCGGCTCGGGCAGACGAGCGCCATGGCCCTCACGATGCTGCGGACCATCCAGGAGTCCGGCGGCCGGCTCACGGACGAGCAGCGCCAGGAGTGCGCGTACCTCGAGAGCGCCATCCGCGACGAGATCCGCGGGCGCAAGCTGCTCAACGACGCCGTGCGCGACGAGGTGATGAGCGCGCGCCGCCGCGGCGCGACCGTCAACCTGCTCGACGAGGGCGGCATCGACGACCTCTCCGACGACGAGCTGGAGCGCGTGCTGAACCGCCTCGCCCTCGCCATCCACGAAACCGACGCCGACAAGATCATCGCGCGCACGGTGCCCGAGGGCTCCGACGTCGCGGTCACGGTCGTGGGCCTGCGGTCGGTGGCGTCGAGCGAGTCCGTCGCCCTCGGCCTCGACTCGCTCGAGGACGACGAGGTCGACCTCTGGCTCGAGATCCCGCGGGTGCCGGTCACGCCCTAGCGTCCTCGCATTCTGCGGGCAGGTGGGCGAGATGCCCCGAACGTTGCGGAAACCTCGCCACAAAGTCCGCATCTCATGGGTGCCTGGCGGCTGCACCTCGTACGCCGCCCGGCCCGCCTCCATCTTCGAGATGCGCTGAAGGTGTCGAGGTGCGTGGAACTTTCGGCCCAGCTCGCCGACCTGCGCGCAGAAAGGGGTCAACGGGAGACGGGCGGCGCCAGGGGCGGCCCGTGCTGCAGAGCGCAGCACGGGCCGCCGGACAAGCAGAAGGGCCGGGGGTGCAGTGCACCGCATCCGGCCCTTCGCTAAGACCCGGGTCAGGGCGATAACCCGAATATCGCCCTGACCCGCCCCCAATGCATTGGCCCGCTTACCCTAGTCGGCCAATGAATGGTGATGTCTTCCACAAGGGAAACATCTAGCACTTACAACTATGAGGGGGACAGACAGCCCCGCAAAGTCGCCTCTTTGGGGGACTTCTGGGGGACATTTCTGCCCCCAAAACCCCCGGAAAATGGCCAAAAACCAGTATTTCGGTTGCTCCGGCGCGACGACAACAGGGGTACATCTCGGGGTTCACCGCCGATATCGGCAGTCCGGTGGGGGTAGAACGGTCGGTTTCAGTTGTTCGAGCTACGGAATCCGTCGTGGCGGGATGTCCCGGCGAATCCTTCCGCAGGAACACCCCCGTTCGGGGGCGCTTTTGCCCCTCAGGCCAGCGAGCGCGAGCGGCGGAGCTCCTCGAGCCCGTCGACGGTCTTCCTCCCGCCGTCGTCGAGCCAGCCCTGCCGCTCGTAGAACCGCCCCGCTCGTTCGTTGCCGCGCAGCACCCACAGGTACGCGGAGTCGAACCCGAGCGCCGCGAGCTCCTCCGTGGCGCGGGTGATGAGCGCTCGCCCGACGGACCGCGCCCACGCGTCGGGGTGCACGTACAGCCCCGCGAGCTCGCCGAGGCCCTCCGCGCCCTCGTCGCGCCCCGCGCCGAAGCTCGCCCAGCCGAGCACGCGGTCGCCCTCCTCGGCGACGAGCAGCCGGTGGTGGTCGTCATCGGCGAGGGATGCGCCGATCCACCGCGTCCAGCCCTCCGTGCGCGTCTCGACGCTCAGGCCGTCGAGCACCTCCTGAGGCACGAGTCCCGGGTACGCGGCGCGCCACGCGTCGACGTGGACGGTCGCGACACCGCGCGCATCCTCGACCGACGCCCAGCGCAGCTGCACTAGCCCGAGAAGCCCCGCCAGGCGCCGGGGCCGGGGGCGAGGGGCGCGCGCAGCTGCTTGCGGCTGCGCTCCCATGCGGACTGCGCCGGCCCGGTCTCGGCCCCGAGGGCGTCGGCGAGCTCGTCGAGGGCCTGCGTGAGCACGACGGTGACCGCGGCGACCTCCTCGGGGGTCGCGCCGGCCGAGACGACGCGGATGTCGGAGCTCACAGCGGGATGTTCCCGTGCTTCTTGGGCGGCAGCGAGGCGCGCTTGGTGCGCAGGGCGCGCAGCGCCTTGATGACCGCGACGCGCGTGGCCGCGGGCTCGATGACGCCGTCGAGCTCGCCGCGCTCGGCGGCGAGGAACGGGGACGCCACGTTGTACGTGTACTCGTTGGCGAGGCGCGTGCGCACCGCCGCCACATCCTCGCCGGCCGCCTCCGCCGCCTTGATCTCGCCGCGGTAGATGATGTTGACCGCGCCCTGGCCGCCCATGACGGCGATCTCGGCGGTCGGCCAGGCGTAGTTGAGGTCGGCGCCCATCTGCTTGGACCCCATGACGATGTAGGCACCGCCGTAGGCCTTGCGCGTGATGACGGTCACGAGCGGGACTGTCGCCTCGGCGTAGGCGTAGAGGAGCTTCGCGCCGCGGCGGATGACGCCCGTCCACTCCTGGTCGGTGCCGGGCAGGTAGCCGGGCACGTCGACGAGGGTGAGGATCGGGATGTTGAACGCGTCGCAGAAGCGCAGGAAGCGCGCCGCCTTCTCGCCCGCCTCGATGTTGAGGGTGCCTGCCATGGCCTGCGGCTGGTTGGCGATGATGCCCACCGAGCGGCCCTCGACGCGGCCGAAGCCCACGACGATGTTGGGCGCGTAGAGCGGCTGCGTCTCGAGGAAGTCGCCGTTGTCGACGATGTGCTCGATGACGGTCTTGACGTCGTACGGCTGGTTGGGGCTGTCGGGGATGAGCGAGTTGAGCTTGCGGTCCTCGTCGGTGATCTCGAGCTCGACCTCGCTCTCGTAGACGGGGGACTCCGCGAGGTTGTTGTCGGGGAGGAACCCGATGAGGGTGCGCGCGTAGTCGAGCGCGTCATCCTCGTCGCTCGCGAGGTAGTGCGCGACGCCCGAGATCTTGTTGTGGGTGAGCGCGCCGCCGAGCTCCTCCATGCCGACATCCTCGCCCGTGACGGTCTTGATGACGTCGGGGCCGGTGACGAACATCTGCGAGGTCTTGTCGACCATGATGACGAAGTCGGTGAGCGCGGGGCCGTAGACGGCACCGCCCGCGGCGGGGCCCATGACGATCGAGATCTGGGGGATGACGCCCGACGACTGCGTGTTGCGGCGGAAGATCTCGCCGTACTTGCCGAGGGCGACGACGCCCTCCTGGATGCGCGCGCCGCCCGAGTCGAGCATGCCGATGATGGGCACGCCCGTCTTGAGCGCGTGGTCCATGACCTTGAGGATCTTCTCGCCCGCGACCTCGCCGAGCGAGCCCCCGAAGATCGTGAAGTCCTGGGAGTACACGGCGACCTGACGGCCGTGGATGGTGCCGAGGCCCGTGACCACCGCATCGCCGTAGGGGCGGCTCTTCTCCATGCCGAACGCGTGGGTGCGGTGGCGCACGAACTCGTCGAGCTCGACGAACGAGCCGTGGTCGAGCAGCTGCTCGATGCGCTCGCGCGCCGTCTTCTTGCCCTTGGCGTGCTGCTTCTCGATGGCGGCCTCGCCGCTCGCGGTCACGGCCTCGTGATAGCGCACCTTGAGGTCGGCGATGCGCCCAGCGGTCGTGGACAGGTCAGGGACAGGGGTTTCGTCGGTCACGCTGTCACTTTACCCACCACCCCCTGCCGCACGTCGTTGGGGGAACGTACAAAGATAGGGAGCATGCTCCTACCCCTCAGCACCGCCGTAGCCGATCGTCTCGAGTTGCTCGACGAGGCCGGCTCGACGAACGCCGTGCTCGCCGAGCGGGCGCGCGCGGGTTCCGCGCGCGAGTTCGACGTTGTCGTGACGACGAGCCAGACCGCGGGCAAGGGGCGTCTGGGGCGGACGTGGGTCGCGCCGCCGGGCAAGACGATCGCGGTGTCGGTGCTGCTCGCACCGGCCGCCGACCGGCTGCCGTGGGTGCCGCTCGTGGCGGGGCTCGCGATGGCGCGCGCCGTCCGCTCCCTCGTCACGGGGCACGAGGTCACGCTCAAGTGGCCCAACGACGTGCAGGTCGACGGGCTCAAGGTCTCCGGGCTCCTGGCCGAGCTCGTGCCGGGTGCCGGGGTCGTCGTGGGGGCGGGCCTCAACCTGACCATGGACGCAGCCGAGCTGCCCACGCCCGTCTCGACCTCGCTCACCCTCGTGGGCGCCGACCCGACCGACATCGTCGACCGGGCCCTCGCCGCCTACCTGGGCGAGCTGCGCCGGGCCCACGCCCTGGGGGCCGAGGATGCCCGCCGCGAGGTCGAGCGCGAGTGCAGCACGATCGGGCGCCGCGTGCGCGTCGAGCTGCCCGGCGGCGACGACCTCTACGGCACGGCCTCGGGCATCGACGAGGCCGGACGTCTCGTCGTCGACGGCCGCGCCGTCGCGGCCGGCGACGTCACCCATCTGAGGTACGAGTGACCGAGACCGTCGTGGCCCGGCTCCGCCCGCACGCCCGGGCGCTGTTCTGGCCGACCCTGCTGCTGCTCGCCGTCGCGGCGGCGCTGGGGTTCCTCGCGCGAACATTCTCTGAACAGTGGCAGAACATCACGATGCTCTCGGTGGCGGGCGCCGTCGTGCTCGTCGGATGGCTCGCGCCCCTGCTGCGCTGGTCGTCGCGCAGCTACACGATCACGACGCGGAGGGTCATCGTGTCGTCGGGGCTCGTCGCGCGCCGCCGTGACGAGGTGCTGCTGAGCCGGATCTCGGGGGTCGCCGTCGAGCGGCGGGGGCTGCAGGCCGTGTTCCGCAGCGGCGACGTCGTCGTGAACGAGGAGTCGGAGCATCCCCTCGTGCTCGCCGACGTGCCCTCCGCGGGCCTCGTGCAGGCGGCAATCCACGACCTCGTCGAGGGCACCGCGCCGTCATTCGGGGACGATAGGGTACGCGCGTGAAGATCTCGGTGATCGGTTGCGGCTACCTCGGAGCCGTGCACGCCGCCTGCATGGCGGACCTCGGCCACGACGTCGTCGGCGTCGACGTCGATCCGGCGAAGATCGCGCAGCTCGCCGCGGGCGTCGCGCCGTTCTTCGAGCCCGGCCTCGGCGACCTGCTCGCCTCGTCGCTCGCGACGGGCCGACTGCGCTTCACGACCGACATCTCCGAGGTCGCGGGATGCGACGTGCACTTCGTCGCCGTCGGCACCCCGCAGCTCGGCGACAGCTACGCGGCAGACCTCACGTACGTCGACGCCGCCGTGACGGCGCTCCTGCCGCATGTGCGCGAGGGCGACCTCGTGGCGGGCAAGAGCACGGTGCCGGTCGGCACCGCCGCGCGCCTCGCCGAGCTCGTCGAGGGTGCCGGGGCGCGCCTCGCGTGGAACCCCGAGTTCTTGCGCGAGGGCTTCGCCGTGAAGGACACCCTCTCGCCCGACCGCCTCGTGTACGGCGTGCGCCAGGGCGACGACGCCTCCGTGGCGGCGCTCGACGAGCTCTATGCCGCGACGATCTCGCGCGGCACCCCCCGCGTGGTCACCGACTTCGCGACGGCCGAGCTCGTGAAGGTCGCCGCCAACGCGTTCCTCGCGACGAAGATCTCGTTCATCAACGCCATGGCGGAGGTCGCCGAGGCGACGGGGGCCGACGTGACCCAGCTCGCCGACGCGATCGGCTACGACGCGCGCATCGGGCGACGGTTCCTCAACGCGGGCCTCGGCTTCGGCGGGGGGTGCCTGCCCAAGGACATCCGCGGGTTCATGGCCCGTGCCGAGGAGCTCGGCGTCGACCAGGCCCTCGAGTTCCTGCGCGAGGTGGACTCGATAAACCTGCGGCGCCGCGAGCGCATGGTCGACCTCGCGCGCGAGGTGTGCGGCGGGGATGTCGCGGGCAAGCGCATCGCCGTGCTGGGACTCGCGTTCAAGCCCGACTCCGACGACGTGCGCGACTCCCCGGCCCTCGACGTGGCCGCCCGGCTCGCGGAGCTGGGCGCGCACGTGCTCGCCACCGACCCGGAGGCCATCGAGACATCCCGCCGCCTGCGCCCGCAGCTCGACTACGTCGCGACCGCCGAGGAGGCCGCGCGCGACGCCGACGCCGTGCTGCTGCTCACCGAGTGGAGCGTCTACCGCGAGCTCGACCCCGCGGCCCTCGGCTCAGTCGTGAGCACCCGCGCGATCGTCGACGGCAGGAACTGCCTCGACCCCGTCGCGTGGCGCGCCGCCGGCTGGCACTACCGCGCCCTCGGCAGGCCGTAGCGGCATCGACCGGCTCGGGTGGAACACCCAGTAGCGGTAGAACGCGAAGCGGAAGACCGTGCCGAGCCCCAGGCCGATGATGTTGCCCGCGATGTTGTCGGCGAGCACGCTCGTGAACCCGAGCGCGTAGTGCGAGACCCACAGGCACGCGAGGGTGATGAGCATGCCCCCCACGCTCACGAGCACGAACTCGGTGCCCTCGCGCACGACCTGCGCGCGCTTGGTGGCGTTGAAGGTCCAGTAGCGGTTGCCGACGTAGTTCGCGGCGATCGCGAGCGAGGTCGAGACGACCTTCGCGATGAACGGGCCCTCGTGGATCACCGACGGCTCGAGCACCGTCGCGCGCAGGATGTTGAAGACGCCCACGTCGATGACGAACCCGACGAGGCCGACGACGCCGAAGCGCGCGAGCTGCGTGGCGAGCAGGCGCATGGCGGGTCCCCCGGGGTGCGACAGAATGGGATGGTCGGTGAAGTGTAACTGAGGAGAAGTGCGTGACCCTGAGCGTTGGTGTGATCGGCGGTGGCCAGCTCGCACGCATGATGGTGCCCCCCGCGGTCGAGCTCGGGCTCGACATCCGCGTGCTCGCCGAGAGCGCAGGAGAATCGGCCGGGATCGCCGTCACGCAGCTCGGCGACTACCGCAGCGCCGACGACGTCCTGCGGTTCGCGCAGGGCGTCGACGTCGTGACCTTCGACCACGAGCACGTGCCCCAGGCCGTGCTTCGCGCGCTCGTCGACGCGGGAGTCGCCGTGCGCCCCGGCCCCGACGCGCTGCTCTTCGCGCAGGACAAGCTGCGCATGCGCGAGCGGCTCGGCGCCCTCGGCCTGCCCATGCCCGAGTGGGGTGCCGTGTCGTCGATCGCCGACCTCGACCTGTTCCTCGCCACGCACGGCGGCCGCGCGGTCGTGAAGACCGCGCGCGGCGGCTACGACGGCAAGGGCGTGCGCGTCGTGTCGTCGGGGGCCGAGGTCGCCGACTGGTTCGATGACGACGACCCGCTGCTCGTGGAGGAGCTCGTCGACTTCCGTCGCGAGCTCTCGCAGATGCTCGCGCGCCGGCCCTCCGGCGAGATCGCGCTGTGGCCTCTCGTCGAGTCGATCCAGCGCGGGGGAGTGTGCGCCGAGGTCATCGCCCCCGCACCCTCGAGCACAGGGCGGCTGCGCGAGGTCGCGGCCGAGATCGCCACGACCATCGCCGCCGAGCTCGGCGTGACGGGCGCGCTCGCGGTCGAGCTCTTCGAGACCACCGACGAGCGGCTGCTCGTCAACGAGCTCGCGATGCGCCCGCACAACAGCGGCCACTGGTCGATCGACGGCTCGGAGACGAGCCAGTTCGAGCAGCACCTGCGTGCCGTGCTCGACCTGCCGCTCGGCCCCACGGCGACGCGCGCGCCCTGGAGCGTCATGGTCAACGTGCTCGGCGGCACGGCCGAGAACCGCTACCCCGCGGCCCTCGCCGACCAGCCGGGCGCGAAGTACCACTTCTACGGCAAGGATCCGCGGCCCGGCCGCAAGGTCGGCCACGTCACGGCGGTGGGCTACGAGCTCGAGGATGTCGTGTTCCGGGCGCGTGCCGCAGCGGCGTTCTTTGAGGATTGACACCTACGCTTGACGGGTGACTGAACCCCTCGTGTCCGTGGTCATGGGCTCCGACTCCGACTGGAGCGTCATGGCCGACGCCGCGACGGCGCTCGCCGAGTTCGGCATCCCGCACGAGGTGCGGGTCGTCTCCGCGCACCGCACGCCCGAGGGCATGATCGCCTACGGCAAGGAGGCCGCGGGCCGCGGCCTCCGCGTCATCATCGCGGGCGCGGGCGGCGCCGCCCACCTGCCCGGCATGCTCGCCTCGGTCACCACGCTCCCCGTCGTCGGAGTGCCCGTGCCGCTCGCCAAGCTCGACGGCCTCGACTCGCTCCTGTCGATAGTGCAGATGCCCGCGGGCATCCCCGTCGCGACGGTCTCCATCGGCGGCGCGCGCAATGCGGGACTGCTCGCGGCGCGCATCCTCGCCTCGGGGGATGCGGCCCTGACGCAGAAGCTCGCCGACCACGCCCGCTCGCTCGAGGCCCTCGTCGCCGAGAAGGACGCCGCCCTCAACGCCTCGCTAGGACGATGACGAGCACGAGCCCCGTCCGCGACCCGGACCTGCGCGACGAGAGCGTCATGACCCGCCGCGCGTGGGTGCTGCTCGTGGTCGGCGCGCTCATCCCCGGCGCCGCCCAGCTGCTCGCGGGCAACCGCAGGCTCGGCAGGTTCGGGGTCACGACCACGTTCATCCTGTGGGCCGTCGTCGTCATCGGCGCGCTGCTCTACTTCTTCGCGCGCCCGACGGCGATCACGCTCGCCACCAACCCGATAGTGCTGTGGCTCGGCCAGGCGGTGCTGCTCTTCTACGGCGTGCTGTGGGTCGTGCTCGGCCTCGACACGCTGCGGCTCATCCGCCTCGTGCGGGTCGCCCCGCGCGCCCGCGCCGCCGTCGCGGGCCTCGCGATAGTCGGCCTCGTCGCGGTGGGCGGCACCGCCGCCTACGGGGTCATGGTCGCGGGCGTCACGCGCGACACCGTCGGCGACGTGTTCGCCGGGCAGACCGTCGTGCCGCCCGTGGACGGCCGGTACAACTTCATGCTCCTCGGCGGCGATGCGGGCGAGGACCGCGACGGCCTGCGCCCCGACTCCATCTCGGTCGTGAGCGTCGAGGCCGAGACGGGCAAGGCCACGATCATCGGCATCCCGCGCAACATGCAGTACGTGCCCTTCGTCGCGGGCTCCCCGATGCTCGCGGAGTACCCGGACGGCTACGGCACCGACGGCTGCGACGTCGACGCGTGCCTCATCAACTCGATATACACCGAGGTCGAGCTGTACCACCCCGAGCTCTACCCCGACGCCAAGAAGAACGGCAGCAACCCCGGCATCGAGGCCATGCGCGATGCCGTCGAGGGCATGCTGGGCATCCAGATCCAGTACTACGTGCTCATCGACATGCAGGGCTTCGCCGACCTCATCGACGCGCTCGGCGGCATCACCGTCGACGTCGCGGACCGCCTCCCGATCACCGACGAGGTCGACGAGGACGGCCAGCCCTACGACCCCGAGGTCGAGTGGATCGAGCCGGGCGTGCAGCTCATGAACGGTCCGCGCGCGCTCGCCTACGCACGCATCCGGGCGGGCACCACGGACTACGCGCGCATGGAGCGCCAGCGCCAGGTGCAGGAGGCGATCATCCAGCAGTTCGAGCCCGCCAACATCCTGAGCAAGTTCCAGGCCGTCGCGAAGGCCGGGGCGCAGGTCGTGAGCACCGACATCCCGCAGGCCGTGCTCGGGCAGTTCGTCGACCTCGCGGGCAAGTCGCGCGCGCAGGAGATCGCGACGCTCGAGCTCGTGCCGCCGGACGTCGACCCGGACGATCCCGACTACGCCTACGTGCTCGAGCTCGTCGCGAGCGCCCTCGTCATCGCGACCCCCGACCCGAAGGACTAGCCTGCGCCGGGAGGCTCAGAGGTCGGCGTGCAGCTGCCAGATCTTCTCGGCGGCGCTGCGCCAGCTGAAGGCCTTGGCGCGGTCGGAGCCCGAGTAGGCGAGTCGTTCCGCGAGGGCGGCGTCGGAGAGCACCGACGTGATCGCCGCGGCGAGGCGCTCCGGATAGCCCTCGGGGTCGTCCCGCTCGACGACCACCCCCGCGTCGACCGCGAGCTCGAGCAGCGCGGGGGCGTCGGAGTGCACGACGGGCGTGCCGAGCGCGAAGGCCTCGAGCACGGACATGCCGAAGCCCTCCTCGAGCTCGGGCGAGACGTAGACGGCGGCGCGGTCGAGCACGACCGCGAGGTCGGGGTCGGTGAGCGTGCCGAGGCCGCGCACGCGCGCGTTGCCCGCGATGGCGGGATCGTCGGCCTCGGGCCCCACGATGAGCAGGGGCACGTCGTCGTCGATGCGCGGCAGCGCCTCGATGAGAGGGAGGATGCCGCGGCGCGGCTCGAAGCCGCCGATCGCGAGCAGGTAGGTGCCGGGCAGCCCCAGGCGCTCGGCCCGCTCGTCGGCGTCGGACGGCACATCGAGGGCCGTGCTCGCCGCAGCGCTCACGACGCGCACGCGGTCGCCGAGGTCGATGATGTCGCGCAGCTCGTCGGCGACGGCGTGGCTCGGCACGACGACCGCGTCGGCGTAGCGCTGCGCGCGCTTGAGCATGGCCCTGTGCCACGAGACCGTGCGCGGGCTGAGCGAGCCGGGGTGGCTCCACGCGAGGGTGTCGTGCACGGTCACGGCGATCTGGTCGCCGTCGTTGAGCCGGTCGTGGCGGGCGAGCGGGGCGAGCAGGCTCGTCGCGTGCACCATGCCCGTGCCGGGAAGGCGGGTGAAGCCGTGCTGCCACGCCGCCTGCAGCTCGCGGCGCGCGAGCGCGCTCTTGTGCAGGGCGTGCAGCCCGGGCAGCCGCTCGTCGATGGCGGCGTACTCGGCCTCCGTCGACGCCGCGACGAACGCCTCGACCGTGCAGCCGCGCGGAGCCGTGGCGATGAGCTCGCGCGTGAGCTCCTCCGTGTACCGGCCGACGCTCCCGGGCGTGGTCGTGAGCATCTCGTCGAGGATGACGCGCAAGGTGGTCATCGTGCTCCCAGGGCTCCCGTGCTGAATGCCTCGGCGAGCGCCTCGCGCCAGTCCCGCAGCGGCTCGAGCCCCGCTGCCTGCCACGCGGAGTGGCCGAGCACGGAGTACGACGGACGCGGTGCCGGGCGGACGAAGAGCGCGCTCTCGGTCGGCACGACCCTAGCAGGATCATGCCCGCCCAGCTCGAAGACCGCTCGCGCGAAGTCGAACCAGCTCGCCCGGCCCGAGTTGGTGCCGTGGTAGATGCCTGCGGGGGCGGAGGCGTCGAGCATCCGCACGATCTGGCCCGCGAGGTCCTTCGTCCACGTGGGCTGCCCGACCTGGTCGGTCACGACGTCGACGGTGTCGCGCTCCGCGGCGAGGCGCAGCATCGTGCGCGCGAAGTTGTTGCCGTGCTCGCCGTAGAGCCAGGCCGTGCGCACGACGCGGGTGCCCGCGGGGTTCGCCTCGAGAGCGAGCCGCTCGCCCTCGGCCTTGGTGCGGCCGTACGCCGACCGGGGGTCGCGCGGAGCGTCCTCGGCGTAGGGCGTCGTCGCCTCGCCGTCGAACACGTAGTCGGTGGAGAGCTGCACGAGGGCGGTGCCGTGGCGGGCGGTCGCGAGCGCGAGGTTGTGGGCGCCGAGCGCGTTGACCGCGTGGGCCTGCGCCTCGTGGGTCTCGGCGTCGTCGACGCGCGTGTAGGCGGAGGCGTTGATGACGATGTCGTAGCCCGCGGCCGCGGCGAGCACGGCCCCGGCATCGGTCACGTCGAGCTGCGCGCGGGTGAGGCCCGTGGCATCCCTGCCCTCCAGGACCGTCAGGAGGTCGGTGCCGAGCATGCCCCCGGCGCCGACGACGAGGTAGCGCGGGCTCACAGCGCCGCGCGCGCCTTGAGCGGCTCCCACCACGCGCGGTTGTCGCGGTACCACTGCACGACGTCGGCGAGCCCCTGCTCGAACGGCACGAGCGGCTCGTAGCCGAGCTCCGCCCGGATCTTGGAGATGTCGACGCTGTAGCGCAGGTCGTGCCCGAGGCGGTCGGCCACGCGGTCGACGTACGACCAGTCTCTGCCCGTGGCGTCGAGGAGCAGCTGGGTGAGCTCCCTGTTCGTGAGCTCGGTGCCGCCGCCGATGTTGTAGATCTCGCCGGCGCGGCCGCCCACGAGCACCATCGCGATGCCGCGTGTGTGGTCGTCGACGTGCAGCCAGTCGCGGATGTTGTCGCCCTCGCCGTAGAGCGGCACGTGCTTGTCGTCGATGAGGTTCGTGACGAAGAGCGGGATGACCTTCTCGGGGAAGTGGTAGGGCCCGTAGTTGTTCGAGCACCGCGTGATCGAGAGGTTGAGCCCGTGGGTGCGGAAGTAGCTGCGCGCGAGCAGGTCGCTGCCCGCCTTCGACGCCGAGTAGGGGGAGTTGGGCTCGAGCGGCCGCGACTCGTCCCACGAGCCCTCCGCTATCGAGCCGTACACCTCGTCGGTCGAGACGTGCACGAAGCGCGCGATGTCGTGGCGCAGGGCGGCGTCGAGCAGGCGCTGCGTGCCGAGCACGTTGGTCTCGACGAAGATGCCCGAGTCGAGCACCGACCTGTCGACGTGCGACTCGGCGGCGAAGTGGACTATCGCGTCGACGGTCGGCAGCAGCTCGTCGAGCAGCACGGCGTCGCGGATGTCGCCGTGCACGAACGAGTACCGCGGCGAGGCCGCGACGGGCTCGAGGTTCTCGAGGTTGCCCGAGTAGGTGAGGGCGTCGAGCACGACGACCTCGGAGCCCTCGAGGCCCGGGTAGGCGTCCTGCAGCGTGCGGCGCACGAAGTTCGAGCCGATGAAGCCGGCTCCGCCCGTCACGAGGATCTTCATAGTCACCTTCACCACACGCCGATCGCGATCAAGAGTCCAATTATCCTCCGGTCGCGCGGCCGTCGGCGCATCTGGCCCGACCGGCGGGCGAGGGCCCAGCGCGCGCGGATGCCGTGGCCCTCGAGCAGCGCGAGCATGCCCTCGATCCCCGCCCGGTCCGCCTCCGGCGCGACGGCGAGCGCGACGCGGGCGTGGATGACCGCCTGCCCCCGGTGCCAGTGCTCGCGGATGAGCCGGAACCGCTCGAGCGCCGACCCGAGCCCGGTGTTCGAGCCCATGACGTTGTCGTCGTGCTGCCGGTAGTCGAGGGTGGGGGTGCCGTCGATGTGCCACGAGAACCCCGCACCGCGCGCGAGCGCGTAGATGAGCGAGTCGTGGAAGTCTGCGGTGCGCGCGGGGGAGTCCGCGTCGCTGAGCTGCTCCGCCACGAGCGCGGCGAGGCGCGGCGTGAGCACGAACGTCGAGCCCGGACCGGGGCTCTCGGTGAGGTAGTCGAACCGGCGCTGCGGGTAGTCCTTCTTGATGAGCGTGCGCACGCCCCGCGGCGTGAACGACGTGATGCTGCCCGAAACCCCGTCGTGCCCGCCCTCGCGCAGCAGGCGCACGTGCCGCTCGAGCTTGCCCGGCAGCCAGATGTCGTCCTGGTCGCTGAACGCGAGGTAGCCGTCGGCGGGCGGCTGCACGAGCGTCGCGAGCCGGTAGAAGTTGGGGGCGGAGCCGCCGGACGACCCCATCGACGGCAGCACCGTCACGCGCGGGTCTGCCGCGGCCTGCTCCACGAGCCACTCCCGCGTGCCGTCCGACGACTCGTCGTCGAGGGCGACGACGCGCACGCGCACGCCCTCCTGGGCGAGGATGCTCGCGAGCTGCTCGGGAAGCCACCGGCGTCCGTTGTACGTCGCCAGGAGCACGACCACTTCGGGCAGCTCGGCGGCGGGGGGCATGGTCAGCAATTGTAGCCTTGGTGCATGTCGGCCCCCTCGATCTCCGTAGCGCTCTGCACGCACAACGGCGCGCGCTACGTGGGGGAGCAGGTGGCGAGCATCCTGCGGCAGACCGTGCCGGTGTCGCAGATCGTGCTCTCCGACGACGCGTCGACCGACGACACCGTCGCGATAGTCGAGGCGGCGGTCGCCGGGTCGGGCGTCGAGCTCGTCGTGCTGCGCAACGAGCCGGCCCTCGGAGTCGTCGCCAACTTCGAGCAGGCGACCGCGGCGTGCACGGGCGACCTCATCGCCCTGAGCGACCAGGACGACGTGTGGCACGACGACAAGCTCGAGAGGATCCTGGCGGCCTTCGGCCCCGGGGTGCTCCTCGTACACAGCGACGCGACGCTCGTCGACGGCGACCTCGTGCCCCTGCCGTCGACCCTCCTGGGGAGCCTCGAGGCCACGCCCGCCGAGCGCCGCGAGCTCGCCGACGGCCGCAGCTTCGACACCTTCCTCCGCCGCAACCTCGTGACGGGCGCGACCGCGGCCCTGCGCCGCGAGCTGCTCGAGACGGCGCGTCCCTTCCCGCCCTCGTGGGTCCACGACGAGTGGCTCGCCATCGTCGCGGCGGCCGTCTCCCGCACGCACCTCGTCGACGAGCGGCTCGTCGACTACCGCCAGCACGGCGGCAACCAGATCGGCGCCGTCAAGCCCACGCTGCGGTACAAGGTCGGCAAGCTGCTCGAGCCGCGCGACAGGCGCAACGACGGGCTCGTCGAGCGGGCGGACGTGCTCGTCGGGCGCATCGCGGCCGTCGCGCCCGGCCGCCTCCCGGCTGCGCGCGCCAAGCTCGCCCACGAGCGCTTCCGCCAGGGGCTCCCGCGCGTGCGCGTGCTCCGGCTGCTCCCCGTGCTCGGCGCCGTGCTCGCGGGGCGCTACGGCCGGTACAGCCGCGGCCTGCAAGACGCTCTCCGCGACGTCGTCCAGCCCGCCGGCTAGGCCCTCACGTTAGGATCGAGGCCGTGCAGATTCGAGAACTGGCCATCGCCGACGCGTGGGAGATCACCCCGGTGCAGTGGCGCGACGAGCGCGGGCTGTTCCTCGAGTCGTTCCGCCACGACAGGCTCGAGGAGGCGACGGGACGGCCCTTCGCGCTGCGCCAGGGCAACACCTCGGTGTCGCGGCGCGGGGTCGTGCGCGGCATCCACTTCGCCGACACGCCTCCCGGCCAGGCCAAGTATGTGTCGGTGGCGCACGGCGCCGGCATCGACTTCATCGTCGACATCCGCGTGGGCTCGCCCACGTTCGGGCAGTGGGACTCTGTGCTGCTCGACGCCGACGACCGCCGCTCCGTGCTCATCTCGGAGGGGCTCGGCCACGCCTTCGCGGCCCTCACCGACGACGCGACCCTCACCTACCTCGTGAGCTCGACCTACAACCCGAGCGCCGAGCACGACCTCAACGTGCTCGACCCCGAGATCGGGCTCGTCTTCCCGCCCGAGCTCGGCGAGCCCGTGCTGTCGGAGAAGGACCTCGCGGCGCCCTCGCTCTCGGAACTGCTCGAGGCGGGCCGCCTGCCCGACTTCGCGAAGCTCAAGGAGTTCTACGCGGGCGGGGCTGCCTGATGCGCGGCATCATCCTCGCGGGAGGCAGCGGCACACGGCTGTGGCCCATCACCAAGGGCATCTCGAAGCAGCTCATGCCCATCTACGACAAGCCCATGATCTACTACCCGCTGTCGACGCTCATGAGCGCGGGCATCCGGGAGATCCTGATCATCACGACGCCCGACGACCAGGAGTCGTTCCGCCGCCTGCTCGGCGACGGCAGCGAGCTCGGCATCGAGCTGCACTACGCCGTGCAGCCGAGCCCCGACGGCCTCGCGCAGGCGTTCCTCATCGGCGAGGAGTTCATCGGCGACGAGAAGGTCGCCCTCGTGCTGGGCGACAACATCTTCCACGGCGCGGGACTCGGCTCGAGCCTGCGCAGCCACACCGACATCGACGGCGCGCTCATCTTCGCCTACCACGTGGCCAACCCGCGCGCCTACGGGGTCGTCGAGTTCGACGACAACCTCACCGCGGTGTCGATCGAGGAGAAGCCCGAGAAGCCCAAGAGCAACTTCGCGGTTCCCGGCCTGTACTTCTACGACAACTCGGTGGTGGAGATCGCCAAGTCGATAACCCCGAGCGCGCGCGGCGAGCTCGAGATCTCGACGGTCAACGAGCACTACCTCGACCGCGGGTCGCTGCGTGTCGACGTGCTCGACCGCGGCACGGCCTGGCTCGACACGGGAACGTTCGTGTCGATGGTGCAGGCGGGCGAGTTCGTGCGGGTCATCGAGGACCGCCAGGGTTACAAGATCGGCTGCATCGAAGAGCTGGCGTGGCGCGCGGGCTGGATCGACGACGCCCAGCTCGCGGCCCTCGCCCAGCCCCTGCTCAAGAGCGGCTACGGCGAGTACCTCGTGCGCTTGCTCGAGGAGAGCGCGTGACGAAGGTCCTCGTCATCACGGGCGACCCGGTCGGCCCGCGCATGGCCGGCCCCGCCATCCGCTCGTGGAACATGGCGGAGGTGCTCACGCGCGCGGGCCACGAGACGGCGCTCATGACGACGACGCTCCTCGAGCCCGTCGACGCCCCGTTCGCCCTGCACCGCGTGCAGCCCGGCGAGGATGCCGCGTTCGCCGCGCTCGAGGCGTGGGCCGACGTCATCGTCTTCCAGGGGCACGCCATGGCGCAGTTCGACGCGCTGCGCACGACCGACAAGGTCGTCGTCGCCGACATCTACGACCCCATGCACCTCGAGATGCTCGAGCAGGGCCGCGAGCTCGGCCCCGCGACGTGGAACCTGCGCGTGAGCACCGCGACCGCCGTGCTCAACGAGCAGCTCGCGCTCGCCGACTTTTTCCTGTGCGCCTCCGAGCGCCAGCGCCTCTTCTACCTCGGGCAGCTCGCCGCGCTCGGCCGCGTCAACCCCGCGGTGTACGAGCACGACCCCCACCTCTCGCGGCTCATCGCCGTCGCGCCCTTCGGCCTCTCGGCGACGCCGCCCGTGCACGCCGCCGACGTCGTCAAGGGTGTGCGCGACGGCATCGCGACCACCGACAAGCTCCTCATCTGGGGCGGGGGCCTCTACAACTGGTTCGACCCGCTGTCGCTCATCACGGCCGTCTCCCGCCTGTCGCAGCGCCGCAAGGATGCCCGGCTCCTGTTCCTCGGCACGCGCCACCCGGGCGTCGACGAGATGGGGATCGTGCGCGAGTCGTTCGACCTCGCGCGCGAGCTCGGCGCCCTCGACACGTCCGTGTTCTTCAACGAGAGCTGGGTGCCCTACGACGAGCGGCAGAGCTGGCTGCTCGAGGCCGACGCGGGGGTGAGCACCCACATGTCGCACATCGAGACGACGTTCGCGTTCCGCACGCGCATCCTCGACTACCTCTGGGCGGGGCTGCCCATGGTCGTCACCGACGGCGACAGCTTCGCCGAGCTCGTCGCGGCCGGGGGGCTCGGCGTCGTCGTGCCAGCGCAGGATGTCGACGCCCTCGAGTCAGCCCTCGAGCGCGTGCTGTACGACGACGCGTTCGTCGCCGAGGTGCGCCGGAACGTGCAGCGCGTGCGCGAGCAGTTCGTGTGGGAGCGGGCCCTCGCGCCCCTCGTCGACTTCGTCGCCGACCCGCGGCGCGCCGCCGACCACGCGGCCGGGCGCGTCGACCGCTCGGCGGGCGGCAGGCGCCGCAAGCCGTACGGCGCCGGGCACAACGTGCGGATGTTCTGGCACTACCTGCGCGCGGAGGGCCCGGGCCGCGTGCTGGGCCGGGTCGCCGCGCGGCTGTTTCCGCGGTCCCGGTAGGCTTGGTGCCCATGAAGGTACTCGTCGCGGTCCCGGCGCTGAACGAGGCGGCGGCCATCGGCGGCGTTCTCGCATCGCTCGCCACGGCGCACCCGCTGCGCGACGTCGTCATCGTCGACGACGGGTCTCGCGACGCCACGGCCCAGATCGCGCGGGATGCCGGCGCGCACGTCGTCTCGCACGCCATCAACCTCGGCGTGGGCGCCGCGATGGGCACGGCGTTCAAGTACGCCGTGCGCAACGGCTACGACGCCGTCATCCAGTTCGACGGCGACGGGCAGCACCGTCCGGAGCACATCGCGCAGCTCGTCGCGGGGCTCGACAGCGCCGACATCGTCATCGGCAGCAGGTTCATCGACGGCGGCACCTTCAAGTCGTCGGCGGCGCGGCGCGGCGTGCAGCGACTCATCGCGGGCGTCGCCTCCGCCTACGCGCGCACCAAGCTCACCGACGCGACGAGCGGGTTCCGCATCGCGGGCCCGCGCGCGCTCGCGGTCTTCGCCGAGCACTACCCCGTGGAGTGGCTCGGCGACACCGTCGAGTCGATAGTGCTCGCGACGCGCCAGCACCTCACCGTCGCCGAGATCCCCGTGACCATGAACGAGCGCGCGGGCGGCACCCCCTCGCAGTCGGTGTTCCGCGCCACCCTGTACACCGGCCGCATCCTGTTCATCCTCGGCCTCGCGAGCATCCGCAGCGTTCCCCCGCAGCTGCGCGCCCTCCGCCGCGCCAACGAGAGGGCATCCGCATGACGCCCCAGATCCTCGCCATCATCATGGCCGTCGTGCTCCTCGGCGTCGTCATCCTGCTGCTGCGCTCGTATGTGCTGCCCGAGAAGTACGCCGTGCTCTGGCTCGTGGCCTCCGTCGTCGCGATCGTGCTGTCGGCCTGGCCGGGCCTGCTCGCGGCGATCAGCAACTTCTTCGGCATCGCCCAGCCGATAAACCTCCTCTTCGTCGGCGCGTTCTTCGTCGTCTTCCTCCTCCTCATGCAGGTGAGCCTCGAGCTCGCCAAGACGCGCGATGAGCTCCGCAAGGTCGTGCAGAAGCTCGCGCTCGATGTCGAAAGGGCCTCCCGCAACAGTGACGACGACTGACACGAGCACGCGCCGCAGGTTCCGGTTCCGCTGGATCCTGCTCGCCCCCGTGCTCGCCTTCATCGCCCTCTCGGCCTGGGCCTTCGCCTCGCCCATCGGGGCCGGGCCCGACGACGACTACCACATCGTGAGCATCTGGTGCGCCAACGGCGGCAGCGCCGAGTGCGAGCCGGGCTCCGAGGCGAACACGCGCATCGTGCCGAACTCCTTCGTCAGGATCGCCTGCTACGCCCAGGTCGAGTCGCGCAGCGCCGACTGCTCGTACGAGTACCTCGACGACACCACGCCGATGGAGATCAAGCGCGGCAACTTCGCCGGGGAGTACCCGCCCGTCTACTACGGCGTCATGCACCTCTTCGCGGGCGACGACGTGCAGGTGAGCGCCCTCGCGATGCGCGTGTTCAACGCCGCGCTCTTCGTCGGCCTCGCGACGGCCCTGTTCGCCCTCCTGCCGGTCTACCGGCGCCGCACCCTGCTGTGGGGCTGGCTCGTCGCCCTCGTGCCCCTCGGCATGTTCATCGTGCCCTCGAACAATCCGAGCGGCTGGGCGGTCACCGGTGTCGGAACAGCGTTCCTCGCCCTCCTCGGGTGGTTCGAGACCACGGGCCGCCGTCGCTGGGCGCTCGGTGCGCTCTACCTGGTCGGCGCGGTCATGGCGGCGGGCGCCCGCGGCGATGCGGCCGTGTACGTCATCGGCGCTACCGTCACCGCGGTCATCCTGACCGCCGTCCGCACGCGCCCCTACCTGCTCTCGGCGATCCTCCCCGTGGTGGGCATCATCGTCGCCTTCGCCTTCTTCGCGAGCGCCGGGCAGTCGGGCGTCGCGTCGTCGGGCTTCACGAGCGGCGGCGGAGGTGCCACCAACCCCGTCGCGGGCGAGGGCGGGGTCGAGGCGCCGCTCAGCGGCTTCGCGCTCGCCGCGTACAACCTGCTCATGCTCCCGCTGCTCTGGACGGGCGTGTGGGGAACGTGGGCCCTCGGCTGGCTCGACACCCAGCTGCCGAGCATCGTGCCGTGGGCCGCGGCGGGGGCGTTCATCGTCGTCGGCTTCGCGGGCATCGGACGCCTCGACTGGCGCAAGGCCCTCGCCACGGGCGGCACGCTGCTCGTGCTCATCGCCCTGCCCGTCTACGTGCTCACGACGGGCGGCGACCAGGTCGGCGCCAACCTGCAGCCGCGCTACCTGCTGCCGCTCATCGTGCTCTTCGCGTTCCTGCTCGTCACCGATCCGTCGCGCGGCAGCGGGCCCACCTTCACGCGCGTGCAGACGTTCGTCATCCTCGCTGCCCTCGCCGTGGCCAACCTCGTCTCGCTGCAGGTCAACATCCGCCGCTACGTGACGGGCGCCGACCAGCAGGGCCTCAACCTCGACGACGGCGCCGAGTGGTGGTGGCGGGGCTTCCCCGTCGGCCCGTCGGCGGTGTGGATCATCGGTGCGCTCGCGTACGCCGGCCTCGTGGCCGTGCTGTGGCACCAGCTGCGCCGGCCGGCCGCCCTCGCGCCCGTGAAGGCCTAGCGCTCGACCAGCTCGAGGCTCTCGTCGGCGACCTGCTTCGCGATGGCCGTGAGCGAGTAGCGCTGCGCCGCCCACTGGGCGAGCGTCGCGCGCTCCGCCGGCGGAAGGGGCGAGTCCGCCGCGGCGACCATCGCGGCAGCCACGGCGTCCACGTCGTAGGACATCGCGACGCCCGCGTGCGGGTGGTTCGAGGCGTTGAGGAACGCGATGGTCGGGCCGACGCCCGCGAAGATCACGGGGCATCCTGCCGTCAACGATGAGTACACCTTCGTGGCGAGCGCGTACTCGTTGGCGGCGACGGGGGCGAGGCTCGCGACCGTCGCGGTGGCGCTGGACAGGATGGGGGAGAGGGCGGCAGGCGGGATGGGGCCGTGCAGCTCGACCGACGCCGCGACGCCCAGCTCGACGGCGCGGGCGCGCATCTTCTCGCGCTCCTCGCCGTTGCCGTAGTACAGCAGGCGGGTCGCGGGATGGTGCGCGAGCACCGTCGGGAGGGCCTCGATGAAGATGCCGGGCGCGTGCCACTCGGAGTAGGTGCCCGCGTAGACGAAGACGGGCGCCTCGGGCGCCGACTCCCCGTTGTAGTGGAAGTGCAGGGTGTCGGCCCCGAACCCGATGGGCACGGCAGGGGTGTCGATGCCCACGGCCCGGAGCCGGTCGACGAGGGGCTCGTGGGCGGCGAAGAGCTTGGCGGCCCCGCGCAGGCCCCAGGCCTCCACGCGCCTGAGCGTGCCGATGACGAGCGGGTTGCGCGTGACGAGCTCGGCGGCCTCCGTCCAGTAGTCGGCGGCGCGCACGACGTAGGGCGTGCGACGCAGCGCGCCGACCAGCCGCACGACCGCGACCGTCGTGGGCGGGGGCTCCACGACGTACAGGTCGGCCTTCGGCGAGAACAGGAGGCGGAAGAACAGCGGAACGTCGAAGCTCAGGTAGCTCAGGTAGCCCCGCACGTACTGCTGGCGGTCTCGTTTGACGGGAGCTCTGCGCACCCGGATGCCCGGGACGTCGTCGATCACGGCGCCCCGTGGCGGTCGCGCGGTGAGCACCGTCACGTCGACGCCGCGATCACGGAACTCCTCCGCCCAGGTGCGCAGGATCGCCGATGCGGCAGACACCTCCGGCGCGAAGATTCGCGAGACGATGACGATCCTCACGACCCACCTGCGGGTCGTGAGGGGTGGGCGATGGATCTCTGGAGCAAGTAAGGAGGTTTCCTCGGTTACGGGCGGTATGCGGTCGAGTCTAGCGTGAGGCCGACCGCCTCTTGGCTAGTTCTCAGCAAACCGAAAGTACCGACGGAAAACATCCGCCTCAGGTATTAATCGCGCGGCGCGGCGAACGACGGATGCGGTGCTCCCTCGTAGAGGCGCGGCGCGCGGTTGATCGCCGTGATCGCCTTCGTGAAGTCGACGCCCACCACATCCAGGTACCACTTGAGGTTGGGGTAGCGCGGGGTGTTCTCCTCCTGGACCAGGCGGAGCGCCTCCTCGCGCGTGATGTCGCCCTCGCGGATCTGGTTGCTGCGGAACGTATCGTGCTCCGTGAACCCCGCGATCGTGTAGTACGCGTAGTTGTAGAACGCGGCGGTGCCGTCGCCGATGCGCCACGTGGTCTGCGTGTCGGGGGCGTGCTCCCAGTCGTACTCGGCGTCGAGGGTCTCCTCGATGAGCTTCTCGTCCCAGCGCCAGTAGTCGAAGATGTGGAAGTAGTCCGTCTTCTCCGTGAAGCTGCGGTAGTACTCGCCCAGCAGCGTGTCGGGGATCGAGCGGTTGAAGTAGCCGGGGCTCTGCAGCATCGCGCGGAAGCGCAGCGACTGGTAGCGCAGCTGCTTCATGGCGCCGTGGCTGTAGACGCGCTCCTCGGCGAAGTCCGGCGGAACGCCCAGGAAGCCCGCCTTGAAGTGGGTGACCTCGAGCGGGTTGATGCCCCAGAGGTTGAGGGTCACGCCCGTCTGGCGCTTGAGGGTCTCGATGTGGCGGAAGAAGTGCTTGTCGCCCGCGGTGAGCACGCTCAGCATGCCCAGGTGCGGGCGCTTGATCCAGGCCTCGAGGTTGCGGCGGATGTAGTCGCGCTTCGTCGTGATGTCGGCGGCGACGATGATGTTCTCCACGCCGAGCATCGACGACATGCGGCTCACGTTGCGGCGGCCGAGGTCGGTGACCATGCCCCAGTCGTACGTGTAGGTGACGGGCCGCAGCTTGAGCTCGTGGATGATGAGGTGCAGCCCGTAGGAGCTGTCGCGGCCGCCGGAGAACGGCACGAGCACCTCGTCGCCGTGGGTGCGGCGGTAGGGCTCGATGAGCTCGAAGAGCTCCTCCTTGGGGCGCGGGTGGTTGCGCGGCTTGTAGTGGTGGCAGTAGTTGCAGACGCCGTTCTCGTCGAACGAGATGTACGGCATCGTCTCCGGCAGGATGCACCGGGTGCAGCGGCGGAAGTTCGGCTGCGGGTACTCGAGCAGGGCCTCCTCGGCGGCGTTCACGCCGAGGCCGGGGACGAGGTCGAAGGTGCGGTTCGCCCACTCGGTGACGGCGATCTCCTTCTCCTCCACCGGCACGTCGAGGATCTCGACGTCGTTGAGGACCTGGCGGATGTTCTCCGCCCCGATCTGCTCGAGCGGGTAGCGCTCCGACGAGAACACGGTGCCGCCGGACTTGTCGGCGACATAGAGGCTGCCGTTGTTCGAGAACAGCAGGAGCTTGCCGAGCGACGGGATGAGGGTCGCGCAGGCGACCACGCCGATGGCGAGCTCGAGCACCCGCTGGGCGGCGGTCTCGACCGTGCCGCCGGCGGCGAGGTGGGAGGCGATGATCGCGGGGATGACCTCGGTGTCGACGGTGAGCTCCGGCTTCTTGCCGAGCTCCGTCCAGATCTGCTCCTCGTTGACCACGATGCCGTTGTGCAGCACGAGCACCTGCTCGCGCAGCACGGGCTGGTTGTCACCGGTGCCGTTCGTGACGAGGCGGCTGTGGCCGAAGAACAGGTTGGTGGGCTTCGGGATGCGCTTGAGCAGCCACCCGATGCGGTAGTCAGCGCGGTACGCGTGGTAGCCGTCGGCGCCCAGCATGACCATGCCGCTGGAGTCGCGGCCACGCTGCTGGGCGTGCTTGACGAGGGTGTTCGTCGAGGAGCTGTCGAGGGCATCGGGGCCGACGTATCCAAAGATTCCGCACACGGGGGGTTTCTCCGATTCTGGGGGCTGGAGGGAGCGTCGCGCAGGACGGCGACGGCCAGCAGACTCTCTATCATGCCATGAGCATCGGTCGGGAGTGGCCCTCGGCGACCCTGCACCCGCCGAGGCCCCGAGAGGATGCCCGATATGCTGTCGTGGTGTCAGACAAGCTAGAAACCGGCCGCAAGCGGGCCCTCGTCATGTGCTACTCGGCGGTCGGAAGCGATGCCCGGGTGTCGAACCAGATCCGATGGCTGGAGGGCGCGGGCTACACCGTCGACATCCTGAGCCGTGGACCGGAGCATCCTGACGCCACGGGCAAGCGGTTCACCATCGGTCACCCGTCAAGCCGGCTCAACCTGATCTTCCACGCGTTCCTGCCGCCGCGCGCGCGCTTCAACGGCGTCGTCGGCAAATACATGCCGTCTCTCGCCGGAGAGAAGTACGACCTCGTGATCGTGAACGACCACCACCTGCTGCCGTGGGCGGTCACGGCGGTCCCCGGGTTCGCGAACGGCCCGGTCGTGCTCGACCTGCACGAGGTCTACTCGGGCAACGGCACGAGCCTCGTCTACAAGCTCCTCATCGCGCGCTACGACGACTGGCTGCTCACCTTCATCACGTCACCCGTGTTCACGAAGCTCCTGACCGTCGCCGAGGGTATCGCCGACCTGTACCGCGACCAGTACGGCGTGCAGCGCCCCGGCGTCATACGCAATGTCGCGCCGTACGAGGAGCTCGCTCCGTCGCCCGTCGACCCGGACAACATCCTGCTCGAGCACCACGGCTACGCGGCGGTCGAGCGCGGCATCGACCTCATGCTCGACGCGGCCCTCCTGCTCGAGCCGCGCTTCACGCTCGTGCTCATGGTGCTCGGCACCGACGAGACCCTCGGCCCCATCCGCGCGCACGAGGCGGTCGTCACGGGGCGCGCGGTGCTCCGCGACCCGGTTCCCGTCACCGACGTGGCCCGCGCCGTCAACGACTGCGACCTCGAGCTCATCTTCTTCCCGCCGCGCTTCGCGAACAACCAGTACGCCCTGCCGAACAAGTTCTTCGAGTCGATCCAGGGACGGCTGGGAATCGTGATCGGGCACAGCCCCGAGATCGAGCCGTTCGTCGTGCAGCACGGCTTCGGCCTCGTCATCGACGGGTGGGAGGCGAAGAACCTCGCCGACGCCCTCAACGCGCTCACCGCCGACGAGATCACCGCCATGAAGAAGGCGGCGGATGCCGCCGCGGCCGACCTCTCGACCATCGGCGAGGGCCCCCGCTTCCTCGCGGAGGTCGGCGCCTAGGCGATCGCCTTGCCGATGACGCGGTAGGGGATGCCCGGCCACTGCTCGGCCGACGACACCCGACGGCCGTCGATGAAGGCCTTGATGCCCGGCAGCTCGGCCGGGGTGAGCGACTTGTACTCCGCGTGGTCGGCCTGGACGACGACGGCGTCGACGGGCTCGCCCAGGTGGTAGGGCGTGAAGCCGAGCCGCGCGAGCTCGTCGTCGGTGTACATCGGGTCCTGCACCACGGGCACGGCGCCGCGCTGCTTGAGCGCCTCGACCGCGCCGAAGACGCCGGAGAACGCGGTCTCCTTCACGCCGCCGCGGTAGGCGGCACCCAGCACGGCGACCTTCGCGCCCGTGAGGTCGCCGTAGGCGCCCTCGAGCAGCCCGATCGTGTAGTCGGGCATCCCCGCGTTCGCGGCGCGCGCCGCCGACACGACGGTCGCCTCGGGGTCTGTCCACAGGTAGAGGCGCGGGTAGACGGGGATGCAGTGGCCGCCGACCGCGATACCGGGCTGGTGGATGTGCGAGTAGGGCTGCGAGTTCGACGCCTCGATGACCTGGTAGACGTCGATGCCCGCGGTGGACGCGTAGCGCGCGAACTGGTTGGCGAGGCCGATGTTGACATCGCGGTAGGTGGTCTCCGCGAGCTTGGCGAGCTCTGCGGCCTCGGCGCTGCCGAGGTCCCACACGCCGTTGGCGCGCGCGAGGTCGGCGCGCTCGTCGAAGTCCAGCACCTGCTGGTAGAAGTCGACGGCCTTCGCGGCGCCGCGCTCGGAGAGCCCTCCCACGAGCTTGGGGTACTTGCGCAGGTCGGCGAAGACGCGACCGGTGAGCACGCGCTCCGGCGAGAAGACCAGGTCGAAGTCGACGCCCTCGGTGAGACCCGACGCCTCCTCGAGCATGGGCTTCCAGCGCGTGCGCGTGGTGCCCACCGGGAGGGTCGTCTCGTAGGCGATGAGCGTGCCGGGCGTGAGCACGGCGCCGAGCGACTTGGTCGCCGCGTCCATCCAGCCGAAGTCGGGCTCCGCGGTCTCCTCGTCGACGAACAGCGGCACGACGAGCACGACGGCATCGGCACCGGGCACGGCGTCGGCGTAGTCGGTCGTGGCGCGCAGCCGGCCCGCGGGCACGAGCTCAGAGAGCTTCTCCTGGAGGTGCGCCTCGCCGGGGAACGGCTCGATCCCCTTGTTGATCAGATCGACGGTCGGCTGGGAGACGTCGACGCCGACGACATCGTGGCCCTTGCTGGCGAACTGGACGGCGAGCGGAAGCCCGATCTTGCCGAGGGCGATGACAGCGATCTTCACGAGATGACTCCAGGTAGGTAGCGGAACTTCAATGCTACTTGGCGATGATCGCGAGGCTGGTGTCGACGACCTGCTTCGCGATCGCATCGAGCGAGTACTCGGCGGCTGCCCAGGAGGCGAGCTCGGCCCGCGCCGCGGGCGAGAGCGGGCTCGAGGCGGAGGCGATCATCGCATCCGCGGTCGCCGCCACGTCGTAGTCCACGGCGGCGCCGGCGCTCGGGTGCCCCGCGTCCACGAGGAAGTCGACGGTGGGGCCGACGCCCGCGAAGATCACGGGGCATCCGGAGCTGAGCGACGAGTAGACCTTGGTGGCGAGCGCGTACTCGTTGCGCGCCACGGGGGTGAGGCTAGCGACCGATGCCGTCGCGCTCGCGAGGATGGGGGAGAGCTCCGCCGGCGGGATGGGGGAGTGGAACTCGACGAGGTCGCCCACGCCGAGCGCGCGGGCGCGGGCGCGCATGCTGTCGCGGTCCTCGCCGTTGCCGTAGTAGAGCAGGCGCGCGCCGGGGTGCTTCTCCAGCACGGCCGGCAGCGCGTCGATGAAGATGCCGGCGCCGTGCCACTCGGAGTGGGTGCCCGCGTAGACGAAGACGGGCGGGTTCTGCGGCGCCTGCCCGTCGTACCGGAAGTCGCCCGTGTCCGCGCCGAAACCGATCGGGATGGCGGGGGTCTCGATGCCGACGGCGCGGAACCGGTCGACGAGCGGCTGGTGGGCGGCGAAGAGCATCCTCGCCCCGCGCAGACCCCACGCCTCGGCCCGCCGCAGGGCGCCGAGCACGAAGCGCGAGCTCGTGACCATCTCGGCGGCCTCGCTCCAGTAGTCGGCCGCGCGCACGACGTAGGGGGTGCGGCGCAGCGCACCCACGATGCGCACGACCGCCACGGTCGTAGGGGGAGGCTCGACGATGTAGAGGTCGGCCCTGCGGGAGAACAGCAGCCGGAAGAAGAGGGGGATGTCGAAGCTCAGGTAGCTCAGGTACCCGCGCACGTACTGCTGCTTGTCGCGCTTGACGGGCACGCGCAGCACCCGCACGCCCTCGGGGTCGTCGATGGCGGTGCCGAGCGGCGGCCGGGCGGTGAGCACGGTCACCCCGTGGCCGCGGGCGTGGAACTCCTCGGCCCACGACCGCAGGATGCCGGACGCCGCCGAGACCTCGGGTGCGAAGATCCGGCTCGCGATGACAACCCTCATCGGGCTCCCGCGAGCAACCGCCCCACGAGCGCATCCTGCGTGGCGCGGTCGGGCTCGCTCGAGAGTGCCTTGGCCGCCTTGTCCGAGGCCCTCTTGAACCCCGCGACCTCGTCGGCGGTGAGGTTCTCGAGCGCGGCGACGAGCGCGTCGGAGCTCGTGTCGGCCGTGATGATCCCGAGCTCGTACTCCCCGATGTGCGTGTTGATCTCCGGGGCGGGCGAGAACACGAGGCCCAGGCGCGCCTGCACGAAGTCGAAGAACTTGTTGGGCAGGTGGTACAGGTGGCTGAGGGTCTTGAGCGGGTAGAGGAAGACGCCCAGGTCGTACTGGTTGAGCACGTCGGGCAGCGTCTCCGGCGGCACCGGGTCGTGAACGGTCGTGCGCGGGCTCGACGTCGCGCGCTTGGCGATCTCGTCGAGATGTCCACCCGGCACGCGCAGGAGGTAGAGGTCGAGCGAGAACCGGTCGCCGAGGCGGTCGACGGCGTCGATGAGCTCCATGATGTTGCGCTCGGCGTCAGCCGTGCCGCTGTGCACGAGCTTGATGACCGCCGGGTCGACAGGGGTGGGCTTGAGGGTGCGGTACGACGCGGAGTTGCGGACGACCTCCGTGGTGACGCCGTACCGCTCGCTGTACAGGTTCGCAAGGCCCGCGCTCACGCTCGTGACCGCGGTGGTGCGGGGGAGGTAGGTGCGGCAGAGGTACTCCATGTACGGCCCGACCAGCACGCGCCAGACGAAGACCGTGGCCCGCTCCTCGGGCGCCCATTCGTGCATGTCGGCGAGGAGAGGGGCGTCGCCCTTGGCGGCGAAGGCGAGCGGGAGGGCGCGCGCGTCGTTGGCGACGACGAGGTCGTAGGGGCCCGACTCGACGACCTCGCGGCGCACGGCCTTCTCGCCCGGCGTCGTGAGCTCGACGGCCCTGTGCAGGCGCAACGCGAGCTTGAGCACGCCCAGCGGCGTCTCCGGCAGGGAGGACGCCCCCTTCGGGATCTCGATGTGCCGTGCAACACCCTCGGGGGCGGGTCCGTAACCGACGGTCGTGACGTCTCCGTGCTGCTGCAGCACCTCCACCTGCCGAAGCACGCGGGAATCGGCGTGAATGGGCGAGAACGAGACGCAGAGAATTTTTTTCTTGGGGGGCAACGGAATCTTCCGGTTGATCGTTAACGAACGTCACCGAGTCTAGTTGCGGTCGGCTGGCTCTCTTCCTTCACTTGGCAGATTCATAGGCTCTGCCGCGCGGGGCGGTCAGCTCGCGTCGATGCCCAGGAGAGCGACCCAGCGGCGCAGGTCGATGAGGCGCCAGTGGGAGCGGCTGTGACTCCCGCAGGACGGCCCACAGCGTCCAACTCGATAGACTCTCCGGGTTCGTCAAACGGAGGTTCCATTGAAGTCAGCGAAGTCCGTCCTCGACCTTTACCGTCAAGTTTTAGCCGTGTTCCCGTCGGGCGGATCTCGATTCCTCAACCTCTACTCCTGGCTGCTCGCCTCATTGGCGATTTTCGACGCAGCCGCGCTCGGTCTGCTGGCAGTGACGATCGGACCGGTCGCCGCAGGCACCCCCGTCGTGCTCCCACTGGTGGGTCAGCTCGACAGTGCCGGCGTGGCCTGGACCATCGTGCTGATCTGCGTGCTCATGGTCGTCAAAGGCGCTCTGTCGGTGCTCGTGACATGGTGGGCCACCCGCCGCATCCCGCGCTACGAGGTGGCGATCGGCGACCGCCTCTTCCGCTCGTACATCACCGCGCCTTGGCGCGATCGCCTGCGCAAGAACTCGGCCGAGATCATGCGATTCGCTGACACGGGAGTCGACGCTACGGTGAACAGCTTCGTGCTACCGGGCGCGACCCTTCTCAGCGAGGCCATCAGCCTGGTGACGATCATCGCGACCCTCGCCATCGTGCAGCCGATACTGGCGCTGACGACCCTCGTGTACCTCCTCCTCCTCGGCGCCGTTCTGTTCTTCTGGGTCGCGGGTCACGCCCGAAAGGCAGGCGAGGTGCACGTCGAGAACACGATCAGCGCCTCTCGTCTCGTGCTTGAGATCGTCAGCGCTCTGAAGGAGGTGTCGCTGCGCAACAAGGAGGCTGCCGTGGCAGACATCGTCGAGGAGACCCGCGGACGAAGCGCTCGCGCTCGCGCCAACCTCTACTTCCTCAGCCAGCTCCCTCGTTACGCACTCGAGTCTGGCCTGATCGTGGGCTTCTTGGTCGTCGGCGGTGTGGGATTCCTGACCGGTGGTCTCGAGCAGGCGATCGCCGCGGTCGCCCTGTTCGCGCTCGCGGGCTTCCGCATGGCACCCTCGGTCATCCGTTTTCAGTCTGTGCTGGCGCAGATGGTTTCGATCGCCGAGTACCCTCGCCGGGTGCTAAGTGAGTTGGCCGACACGGAGGAGTCTGCCGCCGGGATTGCGAGTCGCCCGACTCGTGCCCTGCCGGAGCACCCCTCGACCATCGCGCTCGAGAACGTTAGCTTCAGCTACTCGGACAGCGCCCCGCTGGCCCTCCGTGACGTCTCGCTCGAGATTCCCTTCGGCTCATCCGTCGCTTTCGTCGGTGCCTCTGGCTCGGGCAAGTCGACGATGGTCGATATCCTCCTCAGTCTGCTTGAGCCCACCAGCGGCACAATCTCGATAGACGGCGAACCGCTCTCAGAACTGCGCGCCGATTGGCGGTCGCGTGTCGGATATGTGCCGCAAGAGGTCGCGCTGTTCGACGCCACAATCGCGCAGAACGTCGCCCTCACCTGGGGCGACGACTTTGATGCAGAGCGGGTGCAGCGGGCCCTGGAGCAGGCGCAACTCTGGGAGATGGTCTCTGCCAAAGAAGGCGGAATGCTCTCGAGAGTCGGCGAGCGGGGTCTTGCCCTCTCTGGTGGACAGCGTCAGCGCCTCGGCATCGCGCGCGCCCTCTACGCGGAACCGCTTGTGCTGGTGCTCGACGAAGCCACGAGCGCGCTCGACACCACGACGGAGGCGCTCGTAACAAGCGGAATCGACGCGATCGGGGGCGGGGTGACGAAGATCGTCGTGGCCCACCGGTTGGCGACGATCCGCAACGCCGACCGGATCTTCTTCATGGCTGACGGAGTCGTTGTACGCAGCGGTACCTTTGCGGAGCTTGTGGACTCGGTGCCGGAGTTCGCCACGCAGGCCGGGCTCGCGGGCCTCACATAAGCCCGGCGACACGCGACATTCCGACGAAGGGTGCTGATGTCCGCACGGTAGCCTAGGAGGGGTTACCGGAGGGGTGTTTCATGGGGCGGCATTCGCGTGAGACGAAGAGACGACGTCTCGCAACAGGCCTTGTGATGCGCCGTTCGGCGTCACTGATCACCTCAGTTGTCACGCTCAGCGCGGCTCTCGTGGCCTTTCAGCCGGTCCCCGCTGCGCAGGCACTGAGCGGCTCTGAGTTCAACCCGGGGTTCATCATTTCCGACGAGCTCTTCTATGACGGCTCGGCCATGACAGCTGCGCAGATTCAGGCCTTCCTCGACAACAAGATCGGCTCGTGCCAGAACGACCGTTGCCTCAACGTCGCGTCGTTGCCTGTGACGACACGGCCCGTGGACTACTCGTCGGCCACGGGAGCCCTGGTCTGTTCAGAGATCAGTGGCGGCACGATGCGACCCGCCGAGCTCATCTATCGCACCCAGGTCGCCTGCGGAATCTCAGCGAAGGTGATCCTCGTCACGCTACAAAAAGAACAGGGGCTGATCACCAGCAGAGCTCCTTCTGAAAGCGCGCTGCGTGCGGCAATGGGGATGGGATGCCCCGATACCGCGCCGTGTGATTCGGCTTTCGCCGGCCTGGCTACCCAGATCATGACAGGCACTCGCCAGCTGAAGGTCTATAAGGCCGGCAAATTCAGTCGCCAACCGGGTACTCACTTCATCCAGTACAACCCCGATTCCTCATGCGGCGGCACGAACGTCGAGATTCGCAATTATGCGACAGCCGCTCTGTACAACTACACGCCGTACCAGCCCAACGCCGCGTCGCTGGCCAACCTCGGGACCACGGGAGACGGATGCTCGAGCTACGGTAACCGCAACTTCTGGGCCTACTACAACAACTGGTTTGGTCCGACCACCGAGCCGACCTGTGTCACGAATCCCAGCCGCGATATCACCACCTACTGGAGCGAGCAGGGTGGCAGTGCCGGCGCGCTTGGAGTACCGGTGTCGCCCGGGATCGTGTCGGGCGCTGCGGGCGCCGTCGGCTTCTATGCGAACGGCAGCGTCTACTGCACGCCGCGCATCGGCGCGGTCGGCGTGATCGGTGACAGTCGCACTACGTTCGAGGCGCTCGGCGGGCCTAGCGGCGCGCTGGGTGCTCCGTTGGCCACCCGGGTGCCCTTCAGCGCGGGCGGTCTCTCCGGTTACGTGCAGGAATTCCAGCGCGGAACGATGCTCTCGTCAGCCACGACCGGCAGCCACGCGGTGATGCACGGCGCTGTGCGGGATGCCTGGGGTTCGCGGGGCGGCTCCGCGGGGATACTCGGCTGGCCGGTCGGCGATCAGGAAGCAGTTTCGGGATCCGTGCGCCAACGATTCCAGCACGGCGTCATCTCGGTCGCAACGGGTAAGGCACCGATAGTACTCGTGGGTGAGATCGGCGCCCTGTGGTCGACAGGAACAAACGCTGCGGCCCTCGGCGCGCCCACAAGCACGGAGTCGCCGCTGACAGCGGGCGGTGTCACGGGAAGCCTGCAGTACTTCGAGAGAGGGATGGTGCTGTCGTCGACGTCGACCGGAACCCGCGCCGTGCTCAATGGTGCTGTGCGCAATGCATGGGGCGCGCAGGGGGGTAGCGGCGGCGCGCTCGGCTGGCCTGTCGGGGATCAGCAGGCGACAGCCGATGGGTTCCGGCAGGAGTTTCAGTTCGGAACGATCTTTGCATCCGCCTCCGGTGCAGGCGGAACCTTGCTCGGTGACATCGCCACCTACTGGGGAGCAGGCACCAACGCGACCAAGCTCGGGTACCCCACCGCGGCGGCCACGGCCTGGACAGCCGGCGGCGTAACAGGCATGCTTCAGTACTTCGAGAAGGGCTTGGTCCTCTCGTCGTCGGTCACGGGCACTTATGCAGTTCTCGATGGGCCGATCCGCAACGCCTGGGGAGCCTCGGGAGGCTCGGGAGGCAGCGCTGGCTGGCCAACGGGGGATCAGGCCACGGTATCGGGACAGTTGAGCCAGCAGTTCCAGCGCGCCACTCTTTCAGCGTCGGCAGGCGTCTCGGCCAACATCTCCAACTATCTGGCCACCGGCTCCAACGCGGCACGGCTCGGTGCATCGACGGGGAACGCCACCGCCTGGACTGCGGGTGGAGTATCCGGAGCGCTCCAGTACTTCTCCAAGGGGATGGTGCTCTCGTCCGCGACGACAGGTACCTTCGCTGTTCTCAACGGGCCGATTCGCGACGCGTGGGGAGCACAGGGTGGCTCAGGCGGCACACTGGGCTGGCCGATCAGCGACCAGACGACCGTGTCGGGCCAGCTCAGCCAGCAGTTCCAGCGCGGCGTGATCTCCATCTCGACGGGCGGCGCTGGCGGCGCGATCGATACCTACATGGCTACCGGCAATAACGCTGCACTTTTCGGCGCGGCAACAGGAGCGCCGCAGCCGTGGACAGCCGGAGGCGTCACCGGCACGCTGCAGTACTTCGCGCAGGGCATGGTTCTCTCTTCGGCGACCACGGGCACTTACGGTGTGCTCAGTGGCCCTATGCGCACCGCGTGGGGTGCGCAGGGCGGCTCCGGCGGGAGCCTCGGCTGGCCGACGGGTGATCAGACGCTGGTCGCAGGCAAGCTGCGCCAGCAGTTCCAGAACGGTGTGCTTACCGTCTCGTCCTCGGGCGCGGGTTCCGTGCTTACCGGCGACATAGCCACTTACTGGTCGACGGGGTCGAACGCTTCGCTGCTCGGCGAACCGACCGGCTCGGCCACGTCGTGGACATCCGGAGGCATCACGGGAACGCTGCAGAACTTCGCGCGCGGCGTTGTGTTGTCATCGTCGACGACCGGCACTTTCGCAGTTGTCGACGGACCTCTGCGAAACGCCTGGGGTGCACAGGGTGGCACGGGTGGCGCGCTCGGCTGGCCCGTATCTGACCAGACGGTAGTCACAGGCGGCATTCGTCAACAATTCGTGGGTGGAAGTCTCACCATTACCGACGAGGGCGCAACAATTCTGCTGTCCGGCGCGTACTACACGTACTGGTCGGCCGGTACGAACGCCACGGCGCTCGGAGCTCCGATCGCGACGGTCACACCGTGGGCTGCGGGCGGCGTCACCGGATCGTATCTCGTCTTTGAGAGAGGGATGGTGATGTCGTCAGCCACGACGGGCACCTTCGCGGTGCTCAACGGCCCGATTCGAAATTTCTGGGGAAGTCAGGGCGGTTCTGTCGGTGTGCTGGGCTGGCCCACTGCCGACCAGCTGACGGTTCCGGAGGGTATTCAACAGCAGTTCCAAGGCGGCACCGTGGTGATCCCGACGACAGGCCCTGCCTATATCGTCCCTATCCCATAACAGCGGCGGAACCCTCGGCGCGGGTGGAAGAACGGGCTCGGTCAGTCTGCGGGCGCTAGCGTCGAACCCCCGGCACCCCCTGACGTTCTCAATTGAGTATCGTGAGTGTGGAGCGCCGCTACGGGTGATGCTCGAAAGAATCAACAGGAGAGCCGAATGGTCAAGGCGCGCGCGCAGAACTACAACGTGCCGTCGCGAGTTGTTACTCCAGTTCTGACCGACGTCGCTGCCTGGGTGGTCGCGCTGTGCTTGGGAGTTTTCCTGAGCGCCGACTTCGACATCGCGTCGCCGAACTGGACGGCTGTGGTGCTGGTCGCACTGGCGGTCGCTGCGCTGCAGGTGGTCATCGGTTTGCTCGGGGGCCTGTATCGGGGCCGCTACCGCCTTGGCAGTCTCGACGAGATCTTCGCGATCCTGCTGCCTGTCGGCCTCATCGCCGTCGTGCTGGGAGTCCTCGTTGCAGCGTTTGGCGCCGATTGGGGCGTGCCGAGAAGCACAGTTCTCGTCGCGGGCCCCATCGCGCTCGCCTTCATCGGGGCGGGGCGCGTGATCACGCGCCTCCTTGCTGAGCGTCAGCGCTGGCATGCCAGCGAGAACGCGCGGCCCGCGCTGATCTACGGGGCGGGCGAGGCTGGTGTCGGGCTGGCAAGCCGCCTTCTTGCGGAGACTGGTTCTCCCTACTATCCCGTGGGGCTCATCGACGACAGCCCGCGCAAGCGGCATCTCAAGCACGGATCGATCGAAGTCATCGGCACGGGAGCAGATCTCGCAGAGTCAGTTGTCCGCACGGGTGCGGAAGCGATCATCATCGCCATCGGCCGCGCGGATGCCGCTCTGCTTCGACGGGTTTCAGACGCGGTCGACGGCCTGGCCGTTCAGATCAAGGTGCTGCCGCCGCTCGAGCAGATCCTTCACGGCGGGGCGCGCTATTGGGACCTCCGGGATATCTCGATCGAGGATCTCATCGGCCGCGCACCAATAGACACGGATCTCTCGTCGATCTCCGACTACGTGTCCGGAGCGCGGGTGCTCGTGACGGGCGCGGGCGGCTCGATCGGCTCGGAGCTCGCCGTCCAGCTCGCACGATTCGGCCCAAGCCAGCTCGTGCTTGTCGACCGCGACGAGTCTGGGCTCCAGCAGACTCAAATTGACATTGACGGGAATGGGCTACTCACCTCCGAAGGGATAGTCCTCGCGGACATTCGCGACCCCGCGAAGCTGCAGGAGGTGTTCGAGCTCGTGCGCCCGGAGGTTGTCTTCCATGCCGCCGCGCTCAAGCACCTCACCCTTCTTGAACGATTTCCCGAGGAGGCATGGAAGACGAACGTGCTGGGCACGCTCAACGTCCTGCGCGCTGCCCGATCGGTGGGGACCACGACATTCGTCAACGTCTCGACCGACAAGGCAGCGAATCCAACGAGCGCCCTCGGTCACTCAAAGCGGGCCGCAGAGAGGCTGACCTCTTGGTTCGCCAAGGACCTCGGCCTGCGGTACGTCTCCGTGCGTTTCGGCAACGTCATCGGCAGTCGGGGCTCTATGCTGCCGACGTTCATCCGGCTGATCTCGACCGGAGGGCCGCTCACGGTGACCCATCCGGAGGCGACTCGCTACTTCATGACGATCCGCGAAGCCTGCCAGCTGGTGATCCAGGCGGGAGCGATCGCGCGCGGCGGCGAGGTGCTCATCCTCGACATGGGTGAGCCGGTGCGTATACAAGACATTGCTCGCCGGATGATCGCAATGTCTGGCAAAGACATTGACATTGTCTATACCGGCCTCCGGCCCGGTGAGAAGCTGCACGAGGAACTCGTCGGCGAGGGCGAAGCAGACGAACGTCCTCTCCATCCCCTCATTTCCCACGCCGCCGTCGACCCTCTCCACCCGGACGAGCTCGACCGCGCGGCGTGGCTCGCGGCGCTCGGGCAGCGTCCCGCGGACATTGACGTGGCGGCAGTGACCGATATCGCGAAAGGGCGGAGCTGAAATGCGAATCTATATGTCCCCGCCAGATGTCGGTGAGCTTGAAGAGCAGTACGTGGTGGCAGCACTCCGCTCAGGGTGGGTTGCTCCGCTCGGCCCGGAGGTCGACGCCTTTGAGGCTGAGCTTGCCGAGCGGGTCGCGGTGAAGCACGGCGTCGCGCTGAGCTCTGGCACTGCAGGACTACACCTCGGCCTGCTGGCGTTGGGCGTTGGCCCGGGGGATGTTGTCGTCACGAGCACGATGACCTTCGCCGCGACCGCGAATGCCATCGTCTACACGGGCGCGGAGCCGTACTTCGTCGATGTGGACCTCGCGACCGGAAACATGTCGCCCGAGCTTCTCGAGCAGGCTCTGGTGCGACTTGGTGCAGCAGGTGAGTCGGTCGCGGCGGTAGTCCCCGTGGATCTTCTCGGGAAAGCGGTCGACTACACGGCGATCGAGGAGATCGCTGCTCGTCATGGGGTTCCGGTTCTGGCAGATGCGGCGGAGTCTCTCGGCGCGACGCACCGGGGGCGCGCTGCGGGAAGCTTCGGACGTGCGTCGGTGCTGTCGTTCAACGGCAACAAGATCATGACGACATCGGGGGGCGGCATGCTCCTGACCGACGATTCCGACCTCGCCAGCCGTGTCCGTTACCTCGCAACCCAAGCGCGGCAGCCCGCAATACACTTCGAGCACACCGACATCGGCTACAACTACCGCCTCAGCAATCTGCTCGCGGCGCTGGGCCGAGCGCAGCTCTCACGTCTTGACGCGATGATGGCGCGACGCCGAGACCTTCGCGAACTATACAAGGCTCGCTTCGCCGAGGTCCCCGGAGTAACAGTGTTCGGGGCCGACGGCGACGCGGAGGACAACGTCTGGCTCTCGTCTGTGCTCGTCGACGAATCGGTCACAGGGTGGTCGCCCTCTGAGCTCAGCGCGACGCTGATCGCTGCCGACATCGAGTCGCGCCCGTTGTGGAAGCCGATGCACCTTCAGCCGGTCTTCGCAGGCGCGCGCGGGGAGATCACGGGAACGTCGGAACAGTTGTTCCGCACAGGCCTCACACTGCCGAGTGGCTCGTCGCTGGGCGAGCCAGAGCGAGAGCGCGTCTTCGCAGTGATCGACGATTTCCTGGCAACGAGGATGCGGTGAGCTCTGGCGGCATCGAGGTTGTGGTTGTCGGCGCCGGTGGGTTCGGGCGGGAGACGCTCGATGTGATCGCGTCGCACAACCGTGCTCGTCCCGAAGAGCACATCGTGGTGCGCGGTGTCGTGGATGACGAACCCAGCAGCCTCAACCTCGAGCGGCTCGGTGCGCTTGGCCACCGCTGGCTCGGACCTCTCGACGACCAGCTCCTCGCCGATCCGGGCCACTTCATCCTCGCCGTCGGGAACCCCGCGGTGAGAGCCGCGCTCGACAGCCGGTTCGTTGCGGCGGGATGGAGCGCGCAGACGGTGGTCCATCCGGCTGCTGTGCTCGGCACGGTTCGCGAGATTGGGGCGGGGAGCGTGATCTGTGCCGGTGTACAGCTCTCGACCAACACGGTCCTCGGCCGACACGTCCACCTCAATCCGTCCGCCGTTATCGGTCATGACTCGGAACTCTCGGACTTCGTCTCTGTGAACCCCGGCGCCATCGTGTCTGGTGAGGTCAGAGTGCTTGAGCGCGCACTCATCGGTGCGGGTGCTGTTATCAGGCAGGGCCTGACGGTGGGAGCGAGCGCGACAGTCGGGGCGAGCGCGTGCGTGACCCGGGACGTTCCAGCGGGCGAGGTTGTGATCGGTGTGCCCGCCAGACCCATGCGGACGTTCGACGTTGAGTGACAGCGACGCAGCAGTCGTACGATCCGCTGTGGTGGTCTTCACCTCTGCCTATCCGTACGGTCATGGCGAGGAATTCCTAGACGGCGAGATTCCCTATCTGCTCACAGAGTTCGACCGCGTCATCGTTGTACCCACTCTGCAGTTGCGAGGTCAGCTGCCGACTCGCCGGGTGCTGGACGGCGTGGAGGTGGTCGCACCGGAGACACGTGGTCGCCGTGGACTCATCGAGCTAGCTGCGCTATGCGCACGCCACCCGCTCACTGCCGCGAGGCTCCTGGCGAGGACGATCCGGGGCGCGGCTGATCTCAGCGCCCTGCGCGACGACCTGCAGTTCGACCTTCTCTCGACGTGGGTCGCCCTGCGTGTCCGCAGGCGACTCGGCGCCCTTCTGGAGGAGGTGCCTGAGGTCGTCTTCTACGGGTTCTGGTTGGGGGAGCCCGCCAGAGTTGCGCTTGAGACGCGAAGGCTCCTGCGTCGTCCTCTGTCACCTGCGGTCGCGCGCGCGAACGGTTTCGACCTCTTCGCCGAGCGCAGTTCTCGCGGGTACCTTCCTCAGCGACCTCTCATCCTCAGCGGTGTAGATCGCGTGTACGCCGCGTCGGAACCCGCGCAAGCCTATCTGCAGGCCCGCTATCCGGAGTTCAGCGAGAAGTACCGCGTCGCGCGCATCGGCACCACGGCCCCCATCGGGGCGGGAAACAGCCGACGGCTTCCGGTGCATGTTGTGTCGTGTTGCTACATCTCGCCGGTCAAGCGTGTCCCGATGCTGGTCGATGGCCTCGCCGAACTGCAGCGGCACGGCGTCGAATTACGCTGGAGCCATATTGGCTGGGGTGCCGAGGACTACGTGTCCGAGGTGATCGCTTACGCCCGAGAGCGCCTCGAGCCAGGGACGTTCGAGTTTCTCGGTCACATGGAGTCCGACGAAGTACGGCGTTGGTACGCAGCGAATCCGGCAACCTTCTTCTCGCAGATGTCCGAGTCCGAGGGAGGCCTCGCGGCATCTATTCAGGAGGCGCTCGCGCAAGGCTTGCCCGTCATCGTCACGAGTGTCGGGGGTGTCGCTGTGCTCGCCGACGCTGAACAGCAGATGTTTGACGGGCTTCTCGCCGCAGACCACACGCCGACGGAGTTCGCGGAACGCGCCGAGCTCCTGCTCGCAGTCGACGATTCGACCTACCGGTCGTACGCGGCCGCCGCGATGGAGTACTGGCAACAGAACTGCTCCGCAGAAGTGCGGGCGGGCGGCTTCGCTGCAGGCCTCCGGGAGCTCAGTCGACGGCAGTGATCAAGCGTCGATGCGCGAGGTTCGTCCGTCTTCGACGAGCTGCTCGGCAATCTCGACAACACGGGTGCCCTCGGCGAAGGTGACGATGCCCTTGGCTTCGCCGGCGAGCACAGAGTCGCGAAAGGCTTCGTGCTCGGCGAGCAGGGGCTCCTTGCGATCGAGAGCGTAGCGGGTGACGTCGCCCTCGGAGACGCCGCGGAACTCTCCCGGGTCCCAGGAGACCTCGATGCGGCCGTTCTCATAGAAGGTGAGGTCGCCGGTGAGGGTGTCGGCGACGAGCACACCCTTCTCCCCGGTGATTGTCGTGGTGCGCTCTTTGAAGGGCGTCAGCCAGTTGACGACGTGCGAGGTGATGGTGCCGCCCGAGAGGGTGCCGACAGCCGTGACCATGTCTTCGTGGGCGCGGCCGCTGCGGTGGGCAGTGCGGGCGTTGACGGAGACGAACTCTTGCTGGGCGACCCAAGCGGTGAGGTCGATATCGTGCGTGGCGAGGTCTTTGATGACGCCGACATCCGCGATGCGCCCGGGGAAGGGGCCCTGGCGACGCGTGGCGATCTGGTAGATCTCGCCGAGTTGGCCGTCTTCGATGCGCTTGCGCGCGGCCTGCAGTGCGGGGTTGTAGCGCTCGATGTGGCCGACGCCGCCCACGAGGCCTCTGCTTTCGTAGAGGTCGCGCAGGGCGATGGCATCCTCAGCGGTTGAGGCGACCGGCTTTTCCACGAGAGCGTGGATGCCCGCCTCGGCCAACTTCTTGCCCATCTCGAGGTGGTAGATGGTCGGGGCAGCAACTACGGCGTAGCTGATGCCAAGGTCGATCAGTTCGTCGAGATCGTGAATGACCGGCGCATCGAACACATGATCCGGGGTGTTGGGCGCGGGGTCGAAAACGCCGACGAAGTCGACGCCCTCGAGGCTGGCGAGCACACGGGCGTGGTTGCGCCCCATGACGCCCAGGCCCAGAAGTCCTGCGCGCAGCGCCATTAGGCGCCGGCCTTCGCCACAGCGTTGACTGCCTCGACGATGGTGCCGAGCTCGTCTTCGGTGAGCGACGGGTAGATCGGCAGCGAGAGCACCTGCGTGGTTGCGACCTCCGTGACCGGCAGGTCGAGGTCGAGGCGGAACGACGGGAGGCGGTGGATGGGCGTCGGGTAGTACACGCCGCTGCCGACGCCGCGCTGCGTGAGCTGCTCGGCGAAGGCGTCGCGGTCGTGGTCGACGACGCGGATCGTGTACTGGTGGAAGACGTGCACGGCGCCCGGCGCCGTCGGGGGAGTGACGACGCCCTCCAGGTTGGCGCTCAGGAACGCCGCGTTCTCCTGGCGCTTCGCCGTCCAGCCGGCGAGCTTGGTGAGCTGCACGCGGCCGATGGCGGCGTGGATGTCGGTCATGCGGGTGTTGAAGCCCACTACCTCGTTCTCGTAGCGGCGCTCCATGCCCTGGTTGCGCAGCACGCGCGCGAGGCGCGCGACCTCGGCGGACGGCGTCGTGATCATGCCGCCCTCGCCCGAGGTCATGTTCTTGGTGGGGTAGAACGAGAAGCTGCCGCCGATTCCCCACGTGCCCACGGGCTTGCCGTCGACCGCGGCGGCGTGCGCCTGCGCCGCATCCTCGAACAGCAGGAGGCCGTGCTTGTCGGCGATCGCCTTGATGGCGACGAGGTTGGCGGGATGCCCGTACAGGTGCACGGGCATGATCGCCTTGGTGCGGGGCGTGATCGCGGCCTCGATGGCGGCGGGATCGGTGGCGAAGTAGTCGAGCTCGATGTCGACGAAGACGGGGGTCGCGCCCGCGAGCGCGACCGAGTTGGCCGTCGCGGCGAAGCTGAACGACGGCACGATGACCTCGTCGCCGGGGCCCACGCCCGCGGCGAGGAACGCCATGTGCAGCGCCGACGTTCCCGAGTTCACGGCCACTGAGTGGATGCCGTCCACGATCGCGGAGAACTCCGTCTCGAACGCGGCGACCTCGGGGCCCTGCGCGAGCATCCCCGACTGCATGACGCGGTCGACCGCCGCGCGCTCCTCGTCGCCGATCTCCGGGCGTGCTGCTGGAATCATTCGTGCACCTCAATCAGTTCGTCGTCGCCGACCTGGCGGTAGCGAGCTCCGGTCGCCGGGCAGAGCCATTCTCCCGGCGTGGTGGTGTCTGCGGTGAGCGGGTGGCCGGCCGTGCCGACCCAGCCCACTCGGCGCGCGGGGCTTCCGACCACGAGCGCGAAATCGGGGACGTCCTTGACGACGACGGAGCCGGAGCCCACGAGGGCCCACCGGCCGATCACGACGGGGGCGACACACGTCGCGCTCGCGCCGATCGAGGCGCCCTCGCGGATGTCGACGCCCACGGGCTCCCAGTCGTGCGCGGACTTCGGCGAGCCGTCGGCGTTGATGGCGCGTGGGAAGTGGTCGTTCGTGAGCACGACCGCGGGGCCGATGAAGACGCCGCGCGCGAGCTTCGCGGGCTCGTACACGAGCGCGTAGTTCTGGATCTTGCAGTTGTCGCCGACCTCGACGCCCGTGCCGATGTACGCACCGCGGCCGACTATGACGTTCTCGCCCAGCGACGCGCTCTCGCGCACCTGCGCGTAGTGCCAGACCCGGGCGCTCTCGGCGATGGTCGCGCTGTCGGCGACGTCCGCCGTGGCGTGCACGTTGCCCATGATGGTTCTCTCCAAGGGGTGAGGCGACAGGCGGACGAGTATCGATCCTACCCGTTCGGGATAGGGTGGGCGCCATGCAGCAGGGGCTCGCGAGGCGCATCGTCGGGTTCGCCGGGCTCCCGTTCCTCTCGCTCATCACGCCCTTCCTCTTCCTTCCGGTGCTCGCGCGCGTCGCGGGCGCCGACGCGTGGCTCGCGATCGCCGTCGGCCAGTCGAGCGGCGGCTTCCTCGCCCTCGTCGTCGCGCTCGGCTACAACACAGTGGGGCCGCCCCTCGTCGCCGTCGCCGCCGACTTCGACCGCCCGCGGCTGCTCGCCAGGAGCCTGAAGGCGCGCGTCGTGCTGTGGGTGCCGAGCGCCGCGGTCGCGATCGTCGTGGCGGCGGTCGTGGCGCCCTCGAGCCACCGCCTCGAGGCCGCCCTCATGGCGCTCGCCCTCACCCTCACGGGCCTCTCGTCGGCGTGGTACATGATCGGCCTCGGGCGCGCGAGCGCGATAGCCCTCTACGAGATCGCGCCGCGCATCGTCGCCACGATCGCCGCCGCGGTGATCGTGCTCGCGGGCGGACCCGTCGTCTGGTACCCGCTCCTGCTCATCGTCGCCCTCGTGGTCGGGGTCGTGGCCTATGCGGCGCGCACGCTCCGGGGCGCCGACCTCGCGCGCGGCGGCTGGACGGACGTGCGGGGGGTGCTGCGCGCGAACCGCTCGGCCGTCGCGATCGAGCTCGCGGGCGGCGCGTACAACTCGCTCGCCGTGACGTTCGTGGGCGCGTCGGCATCCGCCGCGCAGGCCGCGTCGTACGTCTCGGGCGACAAGCTCTACCGCATGGGGCAGTACTCGGTGTCAGCCCTCGGCAACGCCCTGCAGGGGTGGGTCGTCGAGCACGGCTCCGCCGAGTTCGGCAGGCGCGCGCGCCGGTCGTTCGTGCTGCACCTCGCCCTCGGCCTCCTCGGCCTCGCGGCGTTCGCGCTGCTCGGGCCGTGGCTCTCCGGCCTTTTGTTCGGCGAGCACGTGGCCATCGACGAGGCGACAGCCCTCGGCCTCGGGGCCGCCACGGTCGGCATCGCCCTCGGCACGGCGCTCGGCCGCATCATCCTCATCGGCATGGGCGCGCGCCGCGCGTTCCTCGCCAGCGTCGTGCTCGCGGCGTGCGTGGGCGTGCCCGCGATCCTCGTGCTGTCGTCGCTCTTCGGCGCCGCGGGCGGCGCGTGGGGCCTCGCGGCCGGAGAGCTCGTGTCGGTGACCGCGCAGGCCGTCTCGGTGCTCGTGCTGCGGCGCCGCGCGGGCGGGCTCGTCGTCGACGTGGGCCGCGACGGCGCCTAGGGCGCCTCGGCCGGCTCGTCGGCGCTCGGCATCGCCTCGAAGGCCCGCCGCCAGCTGAGCTCCTGCGCGGCCTTGACCGTGCACACGACGAACATGAGCCAGCCGTACTCGACGAGCATGGAGCTCTCGGCGAGGGAGGTGAGGATGAGCGCGACGAGCACGAGCGCCGGCCACGTGAACACCGTGCTCCGGCGCCGGCCCGCGAGCAGCCACGACCGCGTGAACGTCAGGAGCACGAGCCCTACGAAGATCACGAGCCCGATCGCGCCCAGCTGGAACAGCACGTCGAGGTAGGCGTTGACCGCCGACGTGGGCTCGCGCTCTCCCGCGATCGTGAAGATGGGGAACGGCAGCACATCGGGCCGCCAGTAGCCCACCCAGCCCCAGCCCTCGAGCGGGTTCTGCGGCACATAGGCGAGGATGCGCCGCCACAGCGCGAGCCGGTACGACAGGTCGCTGTTGGCGCTGAACAGCGCGATGAGCGGGGAGCGCACGAGCCAGGCGGCTATCGCGAGCACGATCGCCGCGGCGAGCAGCGCGAGCTGCCAGAACCGCCGGCGCTCGGGGGAGATGCGGCGCAGCAGGTAGAGCGCGGCGACGGCGAGGCACACCGCGACGAACACCGCGCTCACGACGGGCGAGCGCGAGAGCAGCACTCCCGCCGCGCCGAGCACGAGCGAGCCGATGCCGAGCTGGCGGCTCACGGATCGGGTGCGCAGCTCGGTGCCGAACGTGATGACCGCGAGCAGCGCGAGCAGTCCGAGCTGGTTGCGGCTGCCCATGATCCCCTGGATCGGCCCGAACTCGGCGAGGTCGCCCTGGATGTCGAGGAACGGCAGGGGCATGTCGATGAGCACGCCCGACAGGATCTCGAGCGCGAGCGACACCACGAGCGCGGCCCGGAACACGTCGCCGAACGCGCGGACGATCTGGATCGTGTCACGCACGAGCGAGATGCCGATGCCGATGGCCGTGAACGCCAGGAGGTAGGCGACGCCCGTGACGGTCGCGCCGCGGTAGTTGCTGAACACAACCGACACGCTCGCCCAGCCCACGAAGGCGACGAGCGAGACGGGCAGGATCGCGAGCCAGCGGAACTCCCGGCGGCGCACCCACGCGAGGCCCGCGAACAGGGCGACGAGCACCACGAGCATCGCGACGAGGCCCGCCCAGCCGACCAGGCGCACGATGAGCTGCGCGCCCACGGCGACACCGACGGCGGTGACCGAGACGACGCCGGCGAAGCGCGGGGAGTCGAGGATCGAGCGCGCGAGGGCGATCGCTGCGGGCGGGGTCGTCACCGGGACACGGGCTCCTCGCGCTCGCCGACCTTGGTCTTGACGGCGATGACCGTGAGCAGGAACATGCCGTACTCGACGATGAGCTTGCTCTCGGCGACGCTCTGCACGAGCAGGGCCACGAGGATGAGCAGGGGCAGCAGGGCCACGACACGGAACGGGCCCGGCTCGCCCGGCGCCGTCTGCGGCCGGTCGACGGCGTACGACCACGCGCGCACGAACGTCGAGAGCACGAGCGCGCCGAAGACGACGAGGCCCACGATGCCCAGCTGCAACCACACGTCGAGCCACGCGTCGTGCGCGTGGAGCTGCCGCACGCCGTTGTTCGCGGCGAGGGTGTCGAACGGCTTGACCCACGGTGCCCAGTAGCTCACCCAGCCCCAGCCGAAGACGGGCCGCTCCTGTGCGAGGGCGATGACGTCGTGCCAGATCTGGCCGCGGTTGGTGAGATCCGCCGACTTGCCGAGGATCTTGAGGATGATCGGGAAGAACGCGACCGCCGCGGCGGCGACCGCGAGCGCGGCGGCGCCGATGACGCCGTACGCGATGCCGCGCGCCCGGGGAGTCCTCGTGGCGCGCACGAGCAGCACGGCCGCGAGCACGCCCGCGACGACGACGGCGCCCACGATGTTGGTCGCCGCGCGCGAGAGCACGAAGAGCACCACCGCGACGGCGAGCCACGGCAGCGTCCAGCGCTTGCGGTACGTCTTGTCGAAGAGCTGCACCCCGAAGACGATGATGCCGAGCAGGGCGACCATCGACAGCAGCACGGAGTTGCCGAGCACGCCCTGGATCTTGCCGTCGACGAAGAGCACGTCGCGCGACCAGAACCACATGAGGGGGATCTTGTCCGGCAGGTTCGCGTAGTCGACGCCCGGCTGTGCGACGAGCGGCAGCACGGGGTGGCGGATGATGAGCGATACGAACAGCTCGAAGAGCACCGACAGGCCGAGGATGAGCCGCAGCGCGATCCCGAGCCCGCGGAGGATCGCCGTCCACGCGTACGTGACCGCCACGGCGATGCCGCCCGCGACCGTGAGCCACGTCGAGAGCACCCCGAGGGCGGAGGCGCCCGGGTAGAACGACCACGCGATCGACGCGGCGGAGAGCACGAGGAACGCGAGCAGCGGGTACGGCAGCGAGCCGAACCGCCAGCGCCCGCGCTGCACGACGAGGATCGCGACCGACGCGGCCCCGAGCAGGGCCACGAGCACGATCCAGCCCACCCAGCCGATCGTGTACCGCACAGTGTCGCCCGCGAGGAGCGTGAACAGCACGACCACCAGGAAGGCGGTGCGCGCCCGGCGGTTCTCGATCAGTCGCATGACGTAAGGCTAGACGAGCGAGCGGCGTTAGACTTCTGTCTTCCGGGCGCTGCACCCACCCTCGCAGGAGTTCCGTGGCGAGAGGAGACGGTCATAGAAGCGCGCGGCCATGGCCAGAGTTTCCGCCCTGAGGTGCAGGCTCTGAGAGCCCTCGCCGTGGGAATGGTGCTCATCTTCCACCTCAAGCCCGGCCTTCTCCCCGGCGGGTACGTGGGCGTCGACATCTTCTTCGTGATCTCGGGCTTCCTCATCACGGGCCAGCTCGTCAACGAGGTCACGCGCACCGGCTCGGTCAGGATCCTGCAGTTCTGGGGGCGCCGGGCACGCCGGCTGCTGCCCGCCGCCTTCGTCGTGCTTCTCGCCTCGGCGGCCCTCACGCTGCTCATCGTGCCTGCTCAGCTCTGGCGGCAGTTCCTCGGGCAGATCATCGCATCGTCCGTGTACGTGCAGAACTGGGTTCTCGCCGCGAACTCCGTCGACTACCTGGCTTCGGTGGAGCAGCCGTCGATCGTCCAGCACTTCTGGTCGCTGTCGGTCGAGGAGCAGTTCTACATCGTGGTGCCCGTGCTGCTCGGCATCCTCGTCGTCGTCCTGCGCCGCCGGCTGCGCATCACGCGGGCGCGTCTGGGGATGCTCTTCGCGGGAATCGCCGTCGTGAGCTTCGCCTACTCGGTGTACCTCACCCACGCGCAGCCGACCATCGCCTACTTCGCCACCACCACGAGGGCCTGGGAGTTCGCGGCGGGCGGGATCCTCGCGTGCGTGACCTTCTCGGCGCCCCGGTGGGTGCGCGCCCTCGCGTCGTGGGGTGGCCTTGCCGCCATGGTGGTCTCGGCCCTGGTGTTCGACAGCGACACGGCCTTCCCGGGGTTCGCCGCGGTGCTGCCGGTGCTCGGGGCTGCCGCGGTCATCTGGGCGGGCGATGTGCGGGGCGCGCTCGGCACGGGATCGATCGCGGCGCTGCGTCCCGTCCAGTACGCCGGCGACATCTCGTACTCCGTCTATTTGTGGCACTGGCCCCTCATCGTCGTGTTCCCGTTCGCCTTCGGGACGCTCTCCTGGCCTGGCGTCCTGGCGATCGTCGTCGTCACGGTCGTCCTCGCCGCGCTCACGAAGCGGTTCGTCGAAGACCCGCTGCGCCGTCCGGAGCTGTGGGGCACGCGCATCTGGCCGAGCTTCGCCATGGCGATGGCCGGCGCCCTCGTCGTGTCGACCGTCGCGGGGGCGGGGATCGTCTCCCTCGACCTGAAGGCCGCCGCGTTCACGCAGGGGATGGCGGCGGCCAAGGAGGCGGACCCGGACTGCTGGGGTGGCGCATCGCTCGCCAACAAGTGCACCGTCGACCCGACGCCGCCGCTCGATCCGGCGTTCGCCCAGCAGGACCGCCCCGCCGTGGTGGGGGAGAACTGCGCGGAGGGCGTGCTCCTCGACACCGTGGGCGACTCCTTGGAGTGCGCGTACGGCGACACGGACAGCCAGACGACTGTCGTGCTCGTGGGGGATTCCCACGCAAGCCAGTGGATGCCGGCGCTCGACGCGCTGGGCCGGGCGGACGGGTGGCGGCTCGTGACCCTGGTGCGCTCGAGCTGCCCCTTCGGCGGCATGCCGTACGACGCCAAGGCGGTCTCGCCTACGGGATGCACCCAGTGGCGCGAGCTCGCGCTCGACCGGGTGCTCGAGCTGCATCCCGAGCGGGTGATCGTGGGAGGCCTCGCGGCGGACGGCTACGAGCTGCTCGACTACTCGCTCGGCACCCCCGAACAGCAGGTCGCGGGGTACGGGGACTACTTGCGGAGGATCGTCGCGTCGGGCATCTCGGCCACTGTGATGCGTGACACGCCCTACCTCCCCGTCGCACCGCCCGACTGCCTCTCCGAGTCAGAGCCGTCGGAGTGCACCTACTCCCGCGCGACCGTCCTCGACGACCGGCCCGACTCCCTGCTCGAGGCGGCCCGGGCCGTCGAGGGGGTGCAGGTCGTCGACCTGGACGACCTCCTGTGCGCCCCGACGACCTGCGCGAGCGTGGTGGGCGGTCTCATCGTCTACTCAGACCGCCACCACATGACGGCCACGTTCGCCACCTCGCTCGAGCCGTTCGTCCGCACGGCGCTCGGCGCGATCCGCTGAGGCCTAGACGAACGCGGCCTTGCCCGTGATCGCGCGCCCGACGATGAGCGTGTTCATCTCGCGCGTGCCCTCGTACGAGTAGATCGCCTCCGCGTCGGCGAAGAACTTGATGACGCCGTAGTCCATGACGATGCCGTTGCCGCCGAACAGCTCGCGGCACCAGGCGACGGTCTCGCGCATCCTGCTCGTCGTGTACTCCTTGGCGAGCGCGGAGTGCTCGTCCTTCTGGATGCCCTCGTCGAGCATCTCGGAGACGCGCGTGACGAGGCCGATCGACGACGTGATGTTGCCGAGGCTCTTCGCGAGCAGCTCCTGCACGAGCTGGTGGCTGCCGATGGGCTTGCCGAACTGCACGCGCTCCTTCGCGTACGCGACCGCCGCCTCGTACGCGCCGATCGAGTTGCCCACGGCCGCCCACGCGACCTCGGCGCGCGTGAGGCGCAGCACCGCTGCGGTCTCGCGGAAGCTCTGCGACTTCTGCAGGCGGTTGGCCCCGGGCACGACGACATCCTTGAGCACGATGTCGGCGTTCTGCACGATGCGCAGCGCCTGCTTGTTCTCGATGCGCTTGGCCGAGTAGCCGGGGGTCGAGGTCGGCACGATGAAGCCCTTGACCTGGTTGTCCTCCTCGTCGCGCGCCCAGATGATCGTGACGTCGCTGATGGAGCCGTTGCCGATCCAGCGCTTGGCGCCGTTGATCACCCAGGTGTCGCCGTCACGCCGGGCGACGGTCTGCAGGCCCTGCGCGGTGTCGGAGCCCGAGAGGGGCTCGGTGAGTCCGAAGGCGCCCAGGAGCTCGCCGCTCGCGAACTTCGGCAGCCACTCCGCGCGTTGCTCGGGCGAGCCGGCGACGGCGATCGAGCCCATCACGAGGCCGTTCTGCATGCCGACGAGCGTCGCGACCGACGCGTCGACGCGCGCGAGCTCGAGCGCCACCCAGCCGCGGAACACCGCGCTGTTCGGGAACTGCTGCGTCTCCTCCCACGGCTGGCCGAAGAGGCCCAGCTCGGCGAGGCCCTTGACGACCACGTCGCGGTCGAAGAACTCGGCCTTGGCCCACAGGTCGTTGGCGACGGGCCGCACCTTCTCGTCGAGGAAGGCGCGCAGGCGGACGATGAGGTCCTTCTCCTGGTCGGTGAGCTTGTTCTCGAATCCGTAGAAATCGGCGCTGATGGTCTCGAAAGTCATGCTCGAACTGTATGGCCCTCACCACGGGGCTTCCAGACCGTTGGTACTTTGGTCCAATCCGTTCCAGAAGGGCCCAGCCGTGTTTGTAGGCATCACCAATACCCCGCGCGACTACGCGTGGGGCTCGACGGGGGAGATCTCCGCGCTGCTCGGTCTCGAGGAGCGCCACCGGACAGAGGCCGAGCTGTGGCTCGGCGCGCACGCCGGGTCGCCCAGCCGCGTCGTCGGCGAGGATGCCACGCTCCTCGACATCGTCGACGGACGGCTCCCGTTCCTGCTCAAGGTGCTCGCGGCCGGCTCCCCGCTGTCGCTGCAGGCGCACCCGACGATGGCCCAGGCGCAGGAGGGCTTCGCGCGCGAGAACGCGCTGGGCATCCCGCTCGACGCGGCCGAGCGCAACTACAAGGACGCGTTCCACAAGCCCGAGCTCATCTACGCGCTGAGCGACGAGTTCGACGCGCTGTGCGGGTTCCGCTCCGCCGACTCGCTGCGCGCGATCCTCGACCGCCTCGGCGTCTCGATCGGCCTGCTCACCGACGACGCGTCGCTGCGCGGGGTCTTCGAGTGGCTCATCACGCGCGGCCCCGGCGTCGACGAGCTCGTCTCCGACGTCGTCGCGCGCGCCGACGGCAGCACGCCCGAGCTCGACACCGTGCGGCTGCTCGCGGAGGCCTACCCCGGCGACCCGGGCATCGTCATCTCGCTCATGCTCAACCGCGTGACGCTCGCGAGGGGCGAGGTGCTGTACCTGCCCGCCGGCAACATCCACGCCTACCTGCGCGGCGTCGGCATCGAGCTCATGTCCAGCTCGGACAACGTGCTGCGCGGGGGGCTCACCCCGAAGCACATCGACGTGCCCGAGCTGCTGTCGGTGCTCGACTTCCGGCCCGTCGCCGTGCCGTACCTGGCCGCCGAGCATCCCTCGCCCACCGTCGAGGTCTTCCGCCCTGACGTGCCCGACTTCGTGCTCGCGGTGATCGAGGACGAGGGCTCGTACGAGCTCACGGGCCCCGCGATCGCGCTGTGCACCGACGGCGACCTCGAGGTGGTCGGGGCGCACGGGGCGTACAACCTCTCGCGGGGCGATGCGGTGTACATCACCGGGGACGAGGGTGCGCTGTCGTTCGCGGGGCTCGGCACGGTCTTCCTCGCGACCACGGGCGGCTGACGTCCAGTACCGTTGGGTCACATGACTCGCGCACTCATCACCGGTATCACGGGACAGGACGGCCTCTACCTCGCCGAGCTGCTCCTCTCCAAGGGCTACGAGGTCTACGGCCTCATGCGCGGGCAGAACAACCCCAAGCGCGCCCTGCTCGAGCAGGTGGTCCCGGGGGTGAAGATCCTCACGGGCGACCTCACCGACCTGTCGAGCCTCATGCGGGCGCTGCGGGCATCCGACCCCGACGAGTTCTACAACCTCGGTGCCATCTCGTTCGTCGCCTACTCGTGGGAGAACGCCCACCTCACCACCGAGGTCACGGGCACGGGCGTGCTCAACGCCCTCGAGGCCGTGCGCCTGCACATGGGCGCCTCGGGCAAGCAGGTGCGGTTCTACCAGGCGTCGAGCTCGGAGATGTTCGGCAAGGTGCAGGCCGTCCCGCAGAACGAGGACACCCTGCTGTGGCCGCGCTCGCCGTACGGCGTCGCCAAGGTCTACGGCCACTACATGACCATCAACTACCGCGAGTCGTACGGCATGCACGCCTCGTCCGGCGTGCTGTTCAACCACGAGTCCCCGCGCCGCGGGCCCGAGTTCGTCACGCGCAAGGTCAGCCAGGCCGTCGCGCGCATCTCGCTCGGCCTGCAGGAGGGCATCGTGCTCGGCAACCTCGACGCCAAGCGCGACTGGGGCTTCGCGGGGGACTACGTCGAGGCCATGTGGCTCATGCTGCAGCAGGACGAGGCCGACGACTACGTCATCTCGACGGGGGAGACCCACACGATCGGCGCGCTGCTCGACGCCGCGTTCGCCGCGGTCGGCATCGACGACTGGAGCGGCCTCGTCACGCAGGACCCGCAGTTCATGCGTCCCGCCGAGGTCGACCTGCTCGTGGGCGACTCCACGAAGGCGCGCGAGAAGCTCGGCTGGGCGCCCAAGGTCGGCTTCCAGGAGCTCGTCTCGATGATGGTCGAGTCCGACCTCGCGGAGCAGAAGGCGCTGCACGGCCTCTCATGACCGTCGCCCTCATCACCGGCGTCACGGGGCAGGACGGCAGCTACCTCGCCGAGCTGCTCCTCGCCGGCGGGTACGAGGTGCACGGCCTCACGCGCGACCCGGGCGAGCAGGTCACGCCGGGCGTCGTCGCGCACCGCGTCGACCTCGGCGCGGGCGGCGAGGTCGGCGACGTGCTGCGGTCGGTGCGGCCCGACGAGGTCTACAACCTCGCGGCGGTGAGCTCGGTCTTCCAGTCGTGGCAGGATCCGCTCACGACGGGGCGCATCAACGGCCTCGCGGTCGCGGAGATGCTCGCCGCCGTGCGCGAGATCGGCGACGTGCGCTTCGTGCAGGCGTCGAGTGCGGAGATCTTCGGAGCCGCCGACGAGAGCCCGCAGACGGAGCGCACGGCCATCCGCCCGACCTCACCCTACGGCGCGGCCAAGGCGTACGCCCACGGCCTCGTGGGGGCGTACCGCGCGGCGGGGATGTTCGCGTCGTCGGTCATCCTCTACAACCACGAGTCGCCGCGTCGCCCCGCGACGTTCGTGACGCGCAAGATCACCCAGGCCGCCGCACTCATCGCGGCGGGGCGCCAGGAGCGGCTCGAGCTGGGCAACCTCTCCGCCCGCAGGGACTGGGGCTGGGCTCCCGACTACGTCGACGCCCTGCACCGCGCCGCCGTCGCCGACGAGCCGGGGGACTTCGTCATTGCGACGGGTGTCGCGCACTCCGTGGAGGACTTCGTGCGCGTGGCCTTCGAGCGCGCGGGCATCGCCGACTGGCGCGACCGCATCGACACGTCGGAGGGCCTGCTGCGCCCGGGCGACGCCGCCGAGCAGGCGGGCGACGCGACGCGCGCGCGGACGACGCTCGGCTGGGCGCCCACGAAGGACTTCGACGACATCGTCGCGTCGATGGTCGACGCCGACCTCGCGCTCGTGCGCGACTAGCCGGCGAGGCGCTCGCCGAAGGCGCGGCGGTAGGCCTGCGGCGAGGTCTGCAGCACCTTCACGAAGTGGTGCCGCATGACCGCGGCGGTGCCGAAGCCGGTCTCCTGCGCGATCGTCTCGAGGCCCAGGTCGGTCTGCTCGAGCAGCTGCTGCGCGCGGATGAGCCGCTGCCGGTTGAGCCACGCCGCGGGGGTGGTCCCCATGTCGGCGCGGAACCGGCGTGCGAACGTGCGGCTCGACATGAGCGCCTTGCGCGCGAGCTGGTCGACGGTGAGGTTCTCCGACAGGTTCTCGAGCATCCACTCGGCCACCGCGGCGAACGAGTCGGCGCACTCGGCCTTGACGGGCTGCTCGATGTACTGCGACTGCCCGCCGTCGCGCTGCGGCGGCACGACCATGCGCCGCGCGATGACGTTCGTGGCGGCCGCGCCGTGCTCCTTGCGCACGATGTGCAGCGCGGCGTCGATCCCCGCGGCGGTGCCCGCGCTCGTGACGACCTTGCGGTCTTCGACGAAGAGCACGTCGGGGTCGACGGCGGTGCCGGGGTAGCGGCGGGCGAGCTTGTCGGCGTGCATCCAGTGCGTGGTTGCTCTTCGACCCTCGAGGATGCCCGCCTGCGCGAGCGCGAACGCCCCGCTGCACACGCTCAGCACCCAGGCGCCCCGCGCCTCGGCGTCGCGGATGACCTGCAGGAACCGCTCGTCGATGTTCTCGATGCGGTGCGCGGGCACGGCGATGAGGTCGGCGTCGGCGGCGACCTCGAGGCCGTTCTCGATGATCATGTCGAAGCCCAGGCTCGTGTCGACGGGCCCGGGGTCGGCGGTCGCGATCGTGAAGTCGAAGGCGGGACCGCCCGTGTCGCTGCGGTCGATGCCGAACACCTCGCACACGACGCCGAACTCGAAGGGCGCGACCCCGGGGATCGCGAGCAGGACGACCTTCGTGAGCATTGCGGAACTCCTTGGCAGTAATGAAACGAACTGTGGCCAGCCTGCCACTCGTGGCGCTTTCTTGCAACTCGTAGCGTTACTGCCATGGACATTCTCATCACGATCGCCGCGGTATCGCTCGTCGCCGTCGTGGCGACGGTCAGGGCCGTCCTCGTCGACGGCTACCGGAGGGTCCCGACCCGATACCGTTGACGCCATGACATGGCTGGTCACCGGCGGCGCCGGGTACATCGGGTCGCACGTGGTGCGCGCCCTCCTCGAGGCGGACCTGCGCACCGTCGTGCTCGACGACCTCTCCACGGGGCACCGCGGCTTCGTGCCGAACGACGTCCCGTTCGTGCGCGGCTCGATCCTCGACGGCGACCTGCTGCTCGACACGTTCCGCGAGCACCAGGTGACGGGCGTCATCCACGTCGCGGGCTTCAAGTACGCGGGCGTCTCGGTGCGCGAGCCGCTGCACACGTACCAGCAGAACGTCACGGGCACCGCCACGCTCCTCGCCGCCATGGAGTCGCACGGCATCGACCGCGTCGTCTTCTCGTCGAGCGCGGCCGTCTACGGCACGCCCGACACCGAGCTCGTGACCGAGCAGACGCCCAAGCGCCCCCAGTCGCCCTACGGGGAGTCGAAGCTCATCGGCGAGTGGCTGCTCGCCGACCAGGGCGTCGCACGCGGCCTGCGCCACACCTCGCTGCGCTACTTCAACGTCGTCGGCTCGGGCGACCCCGCGCTGTACGACTCGAGCCCGCACAACCTCTTCCCGCTCGTCTTCACCGCCCTCATCGAGGGCCGCACGCCGCGCATCTTCGGCGACGACTACGCGACGCCCGACGGCACGAACGTGCGCGACTACATCCACGTCGCCGACCTCGCCGTGTCGCACGTCGCGGCGGCGAAGCGCCTCGACGCGGGGGAGCCCGTGGAGGCCGCCTACAACCTCGGCAGCGGCTCCGGCAGCTCCGTGGGCGAGATCATGGCGGCCGTGGCGGAGGCCACGGGCATCGCGTTCACGCCCGAGGTCGCGCCGCGCCGGCCCGGCGATCCCGACCGGATCGTGGCGAGCGGGGACCTCGCGGCGCGCGACCTGGACTGGAAGATGAGGCACACGCTCGCCGAGATGGTGTCGAGCCAGTGGATTGCAACACGCCGTGGGGTAGAACCCTCGGTCGCAAGTTGAGCCATTTATCATCGCCGACTTGACTCAGGGGTAACTACACCGCTGTAATTATGCTTACGCGCATCGTGAACAGTCCGAGGCGGAGGGGAGGCGGAGCATGGCGATCAACCGAGGTGTTCCCGACGACTGGTTCGTCGACCCCATCAAGCTCGGCGTCCCGGGGGTACGCCAGCAGCGGGTAGAGGATGACGACAACCCCCTCTCCTGGCAGTCCGACTCCCTGTGCGCCCAGACCGACCCCGAGGCCTTCTTCCCCGAGAAGGGCGGGTCTACGCGCGACGCGAAGAAGATCTGCGGGTCGTGCGAGGTGCGCGCACGCTGCCTCGAGTACGCGCTCGAGAACGACGAGCGCTTCGGCATCTGGGGCGGTCTCTCCGAGCGCGAGCGCCGCAAGCTGCGCAAGCGCGCCTAGCTCAGGTTCTCCATAGGTTCGCCGACACCCGCGAGTCAGGCGTGTGGGCGGCAGCCCCGCGCTTAGTCTCGGAACGTCATGCAGCCGAGAGTCATCGCCGTGCTCGTCGCCAGGAACGGCGCCCAGTACCTCCCCCAGACCCTCGCCGCGCTCGCGGCGCAGGTGCGCCGACCCGACTCCGTCGTGCTCGTCGACGTGAGCTCGTCCGACGAGTCGGGCGCCCTGCTCTCGGCGGCCGCCCCCGGCAACGTGGTCACGACCCCGGGCCGCCGCACGTTCGGCGGCGCCGTCGCCCATGCCCTGCAGGTCGGCCCCCCGCAGGAGGTGGAGAACGAGTGGCTGTGGCTCCTCGGCCACGACAACGCCCCCGAGCCGACGGCCCTCTCCGCCCTGCTCGGCGCCGTCGAGGTGGCGCCGTCGGTCGCCATCGCCGGCCCCAAGCTCATGCGGTGGGACGAGCCCGCCGTCATCGCGAGCTTCGGCGAGACCCTCACGGGCTTCGGGCGGTCCGTCGAGCTCGTCTCCGGTGAGCTCGACCAGGCCCAGCACGACATCAACAGCGACCTCCTCGCCGTCGCCGCGGGCGGCATGCTCGTGCGCCGCGCGGTGTGGACGGCGCTCGGCGGGTTCGACCCCGGGCTCCCGAGCGCCGATGCAGCCCTCGACTTCGCCGTGCGCGCGCGTCTCGCCGGCCACCGCGTCGTGGGGGTTCCCGCGGCCCGCGTCGCCTCCGCGGGACCGGCCGAGCTGTTCGGCAGGCGCTCGGTGGCCGCCGGGAGCCAGAACCGCATCCACCGCGCGGCGCAGCTGCACCGCAGGCTCGTCTACGCACCGCCCCTCGCGGTGCCCCTGCACTGGCTGAGCCTCGTGCCCCTGGCCGTGCTGCGCTCGCTCGTGCAGCTCGTCGCGAAGCGACCCGGCTTCGTGGGCGGCGAGCTCGCCGCCGCGTTCGGCGCGGCCTTCGACGGCACGGTGCCGCGTGCGCGGCGCACCCTCCGGCGCACGCGCGTCATGGGGTGGGCAGCTGTGGACGCCCTGCGCATCACGGCCGGGGAGCTACGCGAGCGGCGTGCCGGCTCCCGCGCCGTGGTCGCGACCGCCCTCGCCCAGGGCCGCGAGCGCCCCGGCTTCTTCGCGGGCGGCGGCGCCTGGGTGGTGCTCGTCACGGCGGTCATCGGCATCATCGCCTACGGCAGGTTCGCGGATGCCCCTGCCCTCGCCGGCGGCGGGCTCGTGCCGCTCAGCTCGACGGTCGCCGAGCTGTGGTCGCACGTCGGATACGGCTGGCACGACATCGGCACCGGATTCCTCGGCGCCTCCGACCCCTTCGCCTGGGTGGTCGCCGTGCTCGGCACGCTCACCTTCTGGTCGCCCTCGTTCAGCGTCGTGCTGCTCTACCTCGTCGCCGTGCCGCTCTCCGCCCTCACGGCCTGGTGGTGCGTCGCGCGCTTCACGTCGCGCGCGTGGGCCCCCGCGGTCGCGGCCGTCGCGTGGGCGGTCGCCCCGCCGTTCCTCGCGGGCCTCGAGGGCGGGCACGCCGGTGCCGTCATCGCGCACATCCTGCTGCCGACCCTCGTGCTCACCGCGGGCGGCGCCGCGCGCAGCTGGTCGTCGGCCGGCGTCGCGAGCGTGCTCTTCGCCGCCGTGGCGGCGAGCGCGCCCATGCTCGTGCCGGCCCTCGCCGTCGCGCTGCTCGGCTGGGCGGTCGCCAACCCGCGGGGCTTCGTGCGGGTCGTCGGCATCCCGCTGCCCGCGGCCGTGCTCTTCGCGCCGCTCGTCGTGGAGCAGGTGCTGCGCGGCACGCCCCTCGCGATCTTCGCGGAGCCCGGCCTCGCCCTGCGCACCGTCACCCCCTCGGTGCACGAGCTCGTCGTCGGCTCGCCGGCCCCGGGCCTCGACGGCTGGGACGCGTTCCTCGCGCCCTTCGGGCTCCCCGGCCTCGCGGCGCCCATCGCCGTCGTCGTGCTGCTCGCGCCGCTCGGCATCCTCGCGCTGCTGTCGCCGCTCGTGCCCGGGGCGCTGCGCGGCATCCCCTCGCTCGTGCTGGGACTGCTCGGCTTCGTGACCGCGGTCGCGTGCCTGCACCTGCAGCTCGCCGTCGTCGGCTCCACCGCGAGCCCGGTCTGGCCCGGCGCGGCCCTCAGCCTGTACTGGCTCGGCATCGTCGGGGCCACCGCCACGACGATCGACGGCCTGCGTCGCGCGGGGAGCATCCCCGCCGCCGTCACCGCGGCCTTCCTGCTCGTGCTCGCCGTGCCCGCACTCTCGGCGTCCGCGGCCGGGGCGACCGCCGTCGCGGAGAGCAACGGCCGCCTGCTCCCGGCGTTCGCGGCCGCCAAGGCGGCGGCCGACCCGACGCTCGGCACGCTGCAGCTCTCCGCCCAGCCCGACGGCGGAGTGGCCGTCACTGTGCACCGCGGCGTGGGCACGACCCTCGACGAGCTCTCGACCCTCGCCTCGACCGACACGACCATCAGCGCCGAGGACGAGCGGCTCGCCCTGCTCGCCGGCAACCTCGCCTCCCGCAGCGGCTTCGATGTCGCGGCCGAGCTCGACAGCCTGCACATCGCGTTCATCGTCGTGCCGCACGATGCCGATGCCTCGGCGCCGGCGCGCCAGCGCGTCGTCGACGCGCTCGACGGCAACCGCCTGCTCACGCCCATCGGCGACACGACTGTCGGCACGCTGTGGCACTACGAGGGCCTCGGCGACGGCGCGGCGCCGGACGGGCCCGGCCCGCTCGGCACGACCCTGGGCGTCGGCATCCTCGTGGCCCAGGGCCTCGTGCTCGTGCTCGCGGTGCTGCTCGCCGTGCCCACCACGCGGCGGCGGCGCGTGCGCACCGCGCGCGTCACCGAGCAGACGACGGAGGTCGACGAGTGAGCGACATCGGCGCCATGCCCGAGGAGCCCACGGGCGACGAGTTCGAGCGCGACACCGCGTTCCCCGAGCAGGACGCCCCCGAGGAGGCCGTGCGCCGCACAGTGACGGCGAAGGGCGTCGCCGTCGCTGGTGCCCGCACGGTCGCGGGCCTCGTGGGCATCGGGATCGCCGCGGCGACGATCGCGGCGGCGGTCATCATCCCGTTCCCCACCCTCGGCGCGACACCCACCGGCATCACGATCACGCCCGTGCCGACGGCGCAGCAGCTCGTGTGCGCCGGCTCCGTGCTGCGCCTGGCCGACGACTCGGGTGCGGGCGCCACGACGGTGTCGGCCCTCGGCAGCCCCGAGCTGCGCTCGGCCTCGAGCGACGGGCAGGTGTCGACGGACAGCGTGGAGACCTCCGACGCCTCGACCGGCGGCACCTCGTCCGCGCCCACGATCGTGAGCACGCCCCCCACCGACGCCTCCGCGACCGAGAGCGCGCTCGTGAGCGGCGCCCAGTCGCAGCTCGTCGAGGAGGGCGACTTCGTCGGGCTCGCGGCCGCCGACTGCGCGGTCCCCGGGGGCGACAGCTGGCTCGCGGGCGGTTCGACGGCGGTCGGCCGCACGACCCTCCTGTCGCTCACCAACCCGAGCGAGGTCGCCGCGACGGTGAACCTGGAGATCTTCGGCGAGGACGGCCCCGTCGTCGCGCCGGGCACGAGCGGCATCATCGTCCCCGCGAACGGGCAGCGCGTGCTCTCGCTCGCGGGCTTCCAGCCCGACATCCAGTCGCCCGTCGTGCATGTCACGAGCACGGGCGGCCAGGTCTCGGCGACGCTGCAGGAGGCCATAGTCCGCAGCCTCGTGCCCGGCGGCGTCGACATCGTCGCGTCGGCCCCCGCGCTCACGACCTCCGCGGTCATCCCCGGTGTGCTCGTCACCGACCTCGACGCCGTGCAGGCCCTGCGCAAGGGCGGCGACCCGCAGTTCGACGACGTCGAGACGGCGGTGCGCGTGTTCGCCCCGGGGGAGGGGAGCGTCGCCATCACCGTGAGCGTGCGCCCGGAGGACGGCGCCGACACCGGCACATCCTTCACCCTCGACATCGACGCGGGCCGTGTCACCGACGTGCCCATCCAGCAGCTCGCGACGGGCAGCTACACCGTGAGCGTCACGTCGGAGTCCCCGCTCGTCGCGTCGGCGCGCGTCACCTCCGCCGTGGGGGAGCGCACCGACTTCGCGTGGTTCGCCTCATCGCCGCCCCTCACCGTGCCCGCACAGTTCACGGCGGCCCCGGGCCCGAACCCGAGCCTGCACCTCGCCAACCCGACCACGGACGACGCCCAGGTCGTCGTCGCCGCCCGCAACGGCCTCAGCCGCACGGTCACGGTGCCCGCGGGCGCCTCCGCGCTCGTCGAGCTCGAGCCCGGCACCACCTACTCGCTCACGGGCTACACGGCTCTCTTCGCCGCCGTCACGCTCGCCGACGACGGCATGATCGCGGGCTACGGCGTGCATCCGCCCGGCGTCGGCGCCGGTCCCATCCTCGTCTACCCGCAGGGCTGACGTCAGAGGTGCCGGAAGCGCTCCGGCGCGAGGTCCCACGGGTCTTTGCCGAGCAGCTCGGCCACGGCGCGGAACACGCAGCTCTCGACCATCATGCGGCGGTGCAGGTCGTCGTCGCGGTGCAGGTGCGACAGGCGCTCGATGGGCAGGCGGTAGAGGATGACCCGGCGCTCGCCCGCGAGCACGCGCCACCTGTCGACTCCCGGCGCCCCGCCCACCTCGGCGGGCATGGCGGCGATCTCGAACCGCACGTCGGCGAGCTCGTCGGGCCACAGGTCTTTGAGGTACTCGGCGGTCGACGCGACGTTCATCTCGAAGACGTCGATGCGGCCGCGCAGGAGCGGCAGGTGCGGGCCCGTGACCGCGGCCCTGATGCCCCTGCCGTGGCGGTCGCGCCAGCCCGGCCGCGCGGACGCGGTCCTGGACCTTCTCGTCGGCTTCGGCACGTGTCGATTCTACCGGCGTGGCTCGCGCGGGCGGTGGCGCGCGGTCGTACCCTTGCACCGAGATGAGTGGTCGCCCGTGCAGCAAGGTCGCCTGTAACCAGGAGGCGTCAGCCACGCTCACCTACGTCTACGCCGACTCGATGGCCGTGCTCGGCCCCCTCAGCCAGTCCGCCGAGCCGCACAGCTACGACCTGTGCGACAGGCACGCCGAGCGCCTCTCCGCTCCGCAGGGGTGGCAGGTCGTGCGGCACGTAGTCTTGGGGCATGAGTTCTCGTAAGGCCCATGAGCTGAAGGCCGTGGTCTTCGACCTCGACGACACGCTCGCCCCCTCGAAGTCGACGATGGACCCGTCGATGAGCGACGCCCTCGCGCGCCTGCTCGACCGCATCGACGTGTGCATCATCTCGGGCGGCCGGTTCGAGCAGTTCGAGAAGCAGGCGCTCGACGGCTTCCGCGCCGGCGACGCGGCGATGGCGCGCCTGCACCTCATGCCCACGTGCGGCACGCGGTACTACCTGTGGCGCGACGGCGCGTGGCAGCTGCAGTACGCGGAGGACCTCACCGACGACGAGAAGTCGCGCACGATCGCGGCGCTCGAGGCGGGCGCCCGCGAGCTGGGTATGTGGCATCCCGGCGCCTGGGGCGACATCATCGAAGACCGGGGCAGCCAGATCACGTTCTCGGCCCTCGGCCAGCAGGCGCCCATCGCCGAGAAGCTCGCGTGGGATCCGGACGGTGCCAAGAAGCGCGCCCTCGGCGCCTGGGTGCAGGAGCGGCTGCCCGACCTCGAGGTGCGCGGCGGCGGCTCCACCTCGCTCGACATCACCCGCAAGGGCATCGACAAGGCGTACGGCATCGACAAGCTCGTCGCGCAGCTGGGCGTCGAGCTCGAGGAGCTGCTGTTCCTCGGCGACCGCCTCGACGAGGCCGGCAACGACTACCCGGTGTACCGCCACGGCGTGCTGTGCGTGCCCGTGCACGGCTGGGAGCAGACGCGCGACTACGTCGACGCGCTCCTCCCGTGGCTCGACTCCGCCGACCTGCAGTTCCCCCTCCCCGCGATGGTGCCGCTCGACTCCTGACACAATGGTGGTATGAGCTCCGTCACCACCGCCCTCGCCTTCAAGGTCGCCGACATCGGCCTCGCCGAGGCGGGCCGCCACCAGATCCGCCTCGCCGAGCACGAGATGCCCGGGCTCATGGCGCTGCGCGCCGAGTTCGGCCCCACGCAGCCCCTCAAGGGCGCGCGCATCGCCGGCTCGCTGCACATGACCATCCAGACCGCAGTGCTCATCGAGACCCTCGTCGCGCTCGGCGCGCAGGTGCGCTGGGCGAGCTGCAACATCTTCTCGACGCAGGATGACGCGGCGGCGGCCATCGCCGTCGGGCCCACCGGCACCGTCGACGCGCCCGCGGGCGTGCCCGTCTTCGCCTGGAAGGGCGAGACGCTCGAGGAGTACTGGTGGTGCACCGAGCAGATCTTCGACTGGAGCGCGGAGGGTGCCGTCGGCCCCAACATGATCCTCGACGACGGCGGCGACGCGACGCTGCTCGTGCACAAGGGCCGGGAGTTCGAGCTCGCGGGCGCCGTGCCCGAGACGCCCGCTGATGCGAGCCACGAGTGGTCGGTCATCCTCGACGTGCTGCGCCGCTCGCTCGCGGGCAGCGGCGACCGCTGGACGGCCATCGCGGCCGAGATCAAGGGCGTCACCGAGGAGACCACGACGGGCGTGCACCGCCTGTACGAGCTCGCGGCGACCGGCGACCTGCTGTTCCCGGCCATCAACGTCAACGACTCCGTGACGAAGTCGAAGTTCGACAACAAGTACGGCATCCGCCACTCGCTCCCCGACGGCCTCAACCGCGCCACCGACGTGCTCATCGGCGGCAAGGTCGCCTTCGTCGCGGGCTACGGCGACGTCGGCAAGGGCGCCGCGGAGGCGCTGCGCGGCCAGGGCGCGCGCGTCATCGTCTCCGAGATCGACCCCATCAACGCCCTCCAGGCGGCCATGGACGGCTTCCAGGTCACGACCATCGAGAACGCGCTGTCCGAGGTCGACATCTGGGTCACGGGAACCGGCAACGAGAACGTCATCACGACCGAGCACCTGCTCGGAATGAAGCACCTCGCCATCGTCGCCAACGTGGGCCACTTCGACAACGAGATCGACATCGCGGGCCTCGAGAAGCTCCCGGGCGCCGTCAAGGTCGAGATCAAGCCGCAGGTGCACGAGTGGCGGCTGCCGTCGGGCCGCAGCGTGCTCGTGCTCTCGGAGGGCCGTCTCATGAACCTGGGCAACGCCACCGGCCACCCGTCGTTCGTCATGAGCAACTCGTTCACCAACCAGGTGCTCGCGCAGATCGAGCTGTGGGCCAACAACGGCGACGCCACGTACGGCAAGCAGGTCTACGTGCTCCCGAAGCACCTCGACGAGAAGGTCGCGCGCCTGCACCTCGACGCGCTCGGTGTCGTGCTCACGGTCCTCACGCCCTCGCAGGCCGCGTACATCGGCGTTCCCGTCGAGGGCCCGTACAAGGTGGACCACTACCGGTACTGAGCCGGCGGCGGCCGCTCAGCCCCGGTCGGGGAATCCGCGCGGCAGGCCGTCGAGCACGGGGGCGAGGCGCTCGAGCCCGGCCTTCTCGAGCTCGAGGGCCGCTGCCTCGCGCTCGCGGCGCAGGGCGGCCACGCCCGCGAGGAAGAGCTCGGCCTCCGTGGCCGGCAGGGGCGAGACGTACACGGACACCTCGGTCGCGAGCTGCCGCGCGAGCCGGTCGCGCGATGCCGGGCTGAGCCCGCCGGCCTGGGCGAGGAACTGGGCCACCCGGCGGGCGAGGGCGTCGGGCATCCTCGCGACGTCCGCGGTGCGGCTCCACTCGGTGAGCGCCGTCGGCACGCCGTAGACGGGGACCACGACGCGCGAGACCCGCTCGTTCTGCGCGTAGGTGCCCGCGATGAGGTCGCCCATGCGCTTCGCCCTGCCGTTGAGCAGGGCCGTGATGGCGGCGAGCGACCCGACCGTCATGAAGGTCTCGATGACGTTCATGAGCGACCGGATGAAGGCGTGCCGGAACCCGATCGCGCCGCCGTCGTCGCGCACGATGCGCGCGCCCGTCGCGAGCTTGCCGAGGGATTTGCCGTGGCTCAGCAGCTCCACGGCCGTGGGGATGACGACGATGCACAGCACGATGCCCGCGACGCCGATCGCCTGCATCATGGCGTCGTCGATGCCGAGCTGCTGCGCGAAGGTGAGCAGCAGCACCATGATGAGGATGTAGCTGCCGAAGTACACGAGGTAGTCGATGATGGCTCCCGCGGCGCGCAGCACGAAGCTCTGCGACCGGAGGTCGAGCGCGACGGCCTCACCCGTGACGAGCTCCTGGCCGTCGTCGACGTGGTCGTCGACGTCCACGGGGGAAAGGTGAGCCATGCCATGATTTAACCAGATGGACCTCGACGCCTACTCCGCCGCCCACCGCGATGAATGGGACGAGCTTGCCCGTCTCGGGGCGAAGACCCGGTTCTCGGGCGCTGAGGCCGACGAGCTCATCGACCACTACCAGTCGGGCGCGAGCCAGCTCTCGGCGATCAAGACGACGGCGGGGCAGACCGCCCAGGGCGACCGGCTCTCGCTGTGGCTGAGCCGCGCGCGGCTGCGCTTCACGGGCGCGTCGTCGAACGTCCTGAGCCAGCTGCCGCGCTTCTTCGCCTACCAGCTGCCCGCGGCCCTCTACCGGGTGCGGTGGCTCTCGCTCATCGTCTCGGTCGCGTCGGTCGTCGTGGCCGTCATCTACGGCTTCTGGGCGGCGAGCGACCCGCACGTGCTGCTCGCGACCCGCGGCACCGAGTCGGACATGGAGCAGTACGCCAAAGACTTCGTCGACTACTACTCCAACTACTCGGGCTCGTCGTTCACGGGCTTCGTGTGGACCAACAACGCGTGGATCGCCGCGCAGGCGGTCTTCCTCGGCATCTTCGGGGTGTTCACGCCCGTGATCGTCTTCAGCAACGCGCAGACCGTGGGCCTCACGGGCGCGGGCATGGGCCACGTCGGCCAGCTCGACGTGTTCTTCCTGCACATCGCCCCGCACGGCCAGCTCGAGCTGTACTCGATATTCCTCGCGGGGGCGACAGGCATGATGATCTTCTGGTCGTGGATCGCGCCGGGCGCGCGCACCCGCGCCCAGGCGCTCAAGGAGGACGGCCGCGCCCTCTTCACGATCGTCGTGGGCCTCGCGGGCGCGCTCTTCGTGTCCGGCGTCATCGAGGGCTTCGTGACGCGCCAGCCGTGGCCCTGGCCGATCAAGATCGGCATCGGCACGGTCGCGCTCGCCGCGTTCCTCTTCTACCAGTGGGGCGTCGGCCGTGGCGCCGCGCGCGCGGGGCAGACGGGCGACCTCGAGGAGTTCGAGGCGGGCGCGAAGCAGCTAGTCGCCGGCTGAGCCCTGCCGGTCGGGGTGCTCGACGAAGAACAGCGATATCGCCTCGCCGTCGGGGTCGGACTCCGCGGCGGCGTACTCCTGGAAGAGGGCGTGGAAGCGCTCGAGCATCTCCTCGCGCCGCTGCGGGCTGATCTTGAGGCCCAGGCGCGTGGCGTTGAGGTCGTCGGGCTGCAGGCCCTCCACCTCCTGCAGGAACGTCTCGAGGAGGATGGAGCCGACGCCCGGCACGTGCGTGCCCCACGAGCGGCGCGTGGCGCGGTACGGCACCTCGCGCGCCCCGCGGGTGCCGCGCCGCGGCTCCCCAGGCTCGAGGAACCCCGTCGCGACGAGGGAGCGGACATGGTGCAGCATGCTGCCGGGGTTGATGCCGAGCATCCCCGCGAGCTCCTTGTTGGTGCGGGGCTCGTGCAGGCACAGGCGCAGGATGCGCATGCGCAGGGGTGACGCGAGGGCGCGCGCGCGGGCCTGCTGCGCGGCATCCTCGTCGGGGTCGGCCATGGGACAAGCCTAGCGATTGACATTTCCCAATGGCAAGGTCGATACTCTGACGATGAGCACCCCGACGCCGTTGCTGCGCAACCGCAACTTCCTCTGGTTCTGGACGGGCGAGGGCATCAGCCAGCTCGGCGCGCAGTTCACGAACCTCGCGCTGCCCGTGCTCGCCGTGACGCTCCTGCACGCCACCGAGTGGCAGGTGGGCGTGCTCGGCGCGGCCCAGACGGCGGCGTTCCTCGTGGTCGGACTGCCCGCGGGAGCCTGGATCGACCGCATGCTCAAGCGCCGCGTCATGATCCTCGCCGACCTCGTGCGGGCCGTGACCCTCGCGCTCGTGCCGCTGCTGTGGTTCACCGGCACCCTCGAGATCTGGCACCTCTACGTCGTCGGCGCGGTCGTGGGGGTCGCGACCGTCTTCTTCGACGTGTCGTACCAGAGCTACATCCCCGTGCTCCTGCCGGGGGAGCAGGTGGGCAGCGCCAACTCGAAGCTCGAGTCGACGGCGCAGATCGCGCACATCGGCGGCCCCGGCCTCGCGGGCGCCCTGCTCACGGTCGTGAGCGCGCCCGTGCTGCTGCTCGCCGACGGGCTCTCGTACCTCGTGTCGGCGTTCGCCCTATGGCGCGTGCGCGACACCGAGCAGCTCTCCGACCCGAAGGAGCGCCAGAGCCTCCCGAAGGAGATCGCGGAGGGCCTGCGGTTCGTCTTCGGCCACCCCCTGCTGTGGCGCATCACGGCGACGACGGGCACGTCGAACTTCTTCAGCACGCTCATCTTCACGCTCGAGTCGATCCTCATCCTGCGCATCCTCGGGCTCAGCCCCGCAACGTTCGGGATCATCCTCGGCGTCGGGTCGGTGGGCGGCCTGCTCGGCGCGCTCGCGACGCCGTGGATCCAGAGGCGCATCGGCGAGGGCACGTCCATCTCGCTGTCGGCCGTCGCGATGGCGGCGGGCGTGCTCGCGATGCCGCTCTCCGCGACGTTCCCGGGGGCGGCGATCCCCATCCTCATCGCCGGCACGTTCGTCGTGTCGTTCCTCGTGCTCGTCTACAACATCACGCAGGTGACGATGCGCCAGCGCCTCACCCCGCCGCGCCTGCTCGGGAGGATGAACGCCTCGATCCGGTTCGTCGTGTGGGGCGTCATGCCGCTCTCCGCGCTGCTCGCGGGCGTGCTCGGCGGGGCCATCGGGGTGGTGCCCACGATGTGGATCGGCGTCGCGGGCGGGTTCCTCTCGTGCGCGTTCGTGCTCTTCTCCCCGCTCACGACCATGCGCACGCTGCCGACCGAGCTCGTCGAGGCGCAGTCCGTCGAGTCGCCGTCCGACATCGCCGAGGAGACGGCAGCGGTGGGGGATGCGGACGGGTCCACGCGCGAGCCGCTGCTGTAGCGCGCACCAGGCTGCGCCGCCGTTCCCGCCTCCGCCGCCCCGTCAACGTGAGGATGCCCGGGGCCGACCGGCCCCGGGCATCCTCGCGTGCTGCGTGCCTAGACGGCCGTGGGGCGCTTGCGGTCGAACAGGAAGCCGTACGTGAAGCCCGCGATGAGCGCGCCCACGATGGGGGCGACGATGAACGCCCACAGCTGCTCGAGGGCGCCGGGGCCGCCGTAGATCGCGGTGGCGATCGAGCGGGCCGGGTTGAGCGACGCGTTGCTCACGGGGATGGTCACGAGGTGCAGGGCCGCGAGGGCGAGGCCGATCGCGAGGGGCGCGAAGCCGCTCGGGGCGCGACGGTCGGTCACGCCCAGGATGATGTAGAGGAACACGGCGGTCGCGACGACCTCCGCGAGCAGCACCGACGGAAGCGCGAACTGCAGGGGCGAGTGCTCGCCGTAGCCGTTGGACGTGGCGGTGAACAGCTGGAACACGTCGCCGCCGAGCGCACCGGCGCCGATGCCGAGCAGCACGGTCGTGGCGAGCGCGCCGCCCACGATCTGCGCGCCGATGTAGGGCAGCACGTCCGACCAGGCGAAGCGGCCCGCAGCCGCGGCGCCGAGGGTCACTGCGGGGTTGAAGTGGCCGCCCGAGATGTGGCCGACGGCGTAGGCCGACGCGAGCACGGCGATGCCGGCCGCGAGCGCGACGCCCACCCAGTTGGTGTTCTGCGACGCGAACGCCGCGGTGCCGATGACGCTGAAGACGAGGATGAACGTTCCGGCGAGCTCGGCGACGAGCCGCTGGATGAGCGTGGGGGCGACGTCGGCGACGTCGGCGTTGATGACGGGGGTTTCGACCTTGGCCACGAGGAGGACCTTTCTGTGAAAGTTCTGATCGCTTCGATCCTACAGTCGACCGGCCGCCTTGAGCGCTATATAACGGTCCGCGAGCGCGGGCGGGAGGTCCTGCGGCGCTCCCGTCACGACCTCGGCGCCGAGCTGGCGCACGGCGGCGGCGACGCGGGCCTGGTCGAGCAGCGAGCGCTCGGCGGCGGCGGCACGGTAGACGGTGTCGCGGGCCGAGCGGTCGCGCGTCGCATCCGTGACCGTCGGGTCTGTCACCGACGACACGACCACCGTGTGCTTGCGCGTGAGCTGGGGGAGCACCGACAGCAGGCCGCGCGAGGCGCCCGGGGCGTCGATGGTCGTGGCGAGCACGACGAGGGAGTGCTGCGAGGTCACCGAGCGCACGAGGCCCGGCACCGCCGACCAGTCCATCTCGATGAGCTCGGGGTCGACGGGCGCCATGCTCGAGACCATGCGCGAGAGCAGCTCGGCACCCGAGGCCCCCTGCACGCGCGCCCGCACGCGGCGGTCGAAGACGAGGAGGTCGACGCGGTCCCCGGCGCTCGACGCGAGGGCGGCGAGCAGGAGCGCCGACTCGAACGCCGTGTCGATGCGCGGCTCGTTGTCGATGCGCGCGGCCGAGGTGCGGCCGCTGTCGACGACGATGACGACGCGCCTGTCGCGCTCGGGCCGCCACGTGCGCACGACGAGGTTGGAGCGCGTGCCCGACGACTTGCGGGCCGTCGCGCGCCAGTCGATGGAGCGCACGTCGTCGCCGCGCACGTAGTCGCGCAGGCTGTCGAACTCGGTGCCCTGGCCGCGCACCATGACGCTCGTGGCGCCGTCGAGCTCGCGCAGCCGTGCGAGGCGCGACGGCAGGTGCTTGCGCGAGTTGAAGGGCGGCAGCACCGTGACGGAGCCCGGCAGCGCGATCGTCGCCTGGCGCGCGGCGAGGCGCAGCGGGCCGAACGAGCGGATGGTCACGTGCGCGGCCCGGCGCTCGCCGCGGCGGAACGGGGTGAGGTGCGTCACGATCGACCGGCGCTCGCCGGCGGGCAGGTCGATGCGGGCGCGCGAGGGGGAGGCGACGGCCGAGGGCGGCCAGCCGTCGCGCACGATGCCGTGCACGCGCCGGCGGCCCTGGTTGGCGAGGGAGAGGGTCGTCTCGACGGTCTCGCCCAGGCGCACGCGGCCGGGCAGGTCGCGCGACAGCCGCACCGACCGGGGCGATCCGGCGAGCAGGATGTCGAGTGCCGCGAGCAGCACGACGAGCACGAGCCACAGCGCGAGCACGACGGGCTGCCCCGTCACGATGATCGGCACGACGCCGAGCGCGACGAGGGCGACGAACCACCCCGATATTGACACTACGTGCAGCCCCTTCTCACCCTCGGTCGCAAGCTCCCTCGGCGCCGGCGTCGCGGAATCGCTGGCGCGATTCTCACAGCTCCAGCGCGCATGGTCTAGATCGGCACCTGCACCTGCTGCAGGATGCTGCGCAGGATCGCGTCCGCCGAGACGCCCTCGAGCTCGGCCTCGGGCCGCAGCTGGATGCGGTGCCGCAGCACGGGCAGCGCCATGGCCTGCACGTGGTCGGGGGTTATCGCGTCGAAGCCCTGCAGCCACGCCCACGCCTTCGCCGCCGAGAGGAGGGCGACGGTGCCGCGGGGGCTCACGCCGAGCTTCACGGACGGGCTCTGGCGCGTCGCGCGCGCGAGGTCGACGGCATAGCCGATGACGTCGGCGGAGGCGCCGACGCCGCGCACGGCCTCCTGCGCCTTCGCGATCGTGTCGGCGTCGAGCACCGCGGCGACCCCCGCCGCGGTCAGGTCGCGCGGGTTGAACCCGGCGGAGTGGCGCGTGAGCACCTCGACCTCGTCGCCGCGCTCGGGCAGCTCGAGGATGAGCTTGAGCAGGAACCGGTCGAGCTGCGCCTCGGGCAGCGTGTAGGTGCCCTCGTACTCGATGGGATTCATCGTCGCCGCGACCATGAACGGCACGGGCAGCTTGCGCGTCTCGCCGTCGACGGAGACCTGGCGCTCCTCCATGGCCTCGAGCAGGGCCGACTGCGTCTTGGGGGGCGTGCGATTGATCTCGTCGGCGAGCAGGATGTTGGTGAACACCGGCCCCTCGCGGAACTCGAACTCGCCGGCCTTGGCGTCGTAGACGAGCGAGCCCGTGACGTCGCCGGGCATGAGGTCGGGCGTGAACTGCACGCGCTTGGTCTGCAGGCTCAGCGCCTGGCTGAGGCTGCGCACGAGCAGGGTCTTGGCGACGCCGGGCACGCCCTCGAGCAGCACGTGGCCGCCCGCGAGCAGCGCGATGGTGAGGCCGGTCACTGCCGAGTCCTGGCCGACGACGGCCTTGCCGACCTCGGTGCGGAGCTTCGTGAAGGAGTCCCTCAGGGCTTCATCGGTCATGGGTCGATTCTTTCCTATTCCTGTCGGGTCACGGCCGCACGGCCGCGGCGACTGAGCGTTCGAGTTCGAGGAGGGCGTCCGAGAGCGAGACGAGCTCGCCGTCGGTCGCGGGCTCGGTGCCGATGAGCAGGGCGCGGATGCCCGAGCTGTCCGATCCCGTCGCGGCCGCGACCGCGACGATCACGTCGTCGACGGTCGCGGTGCGCGGCAGTCCGCACAGCACGGCGAGCCGCTGCACCGATCCGATGCGCAGCGCGTCGAGGGCCCGCAGCCGGGCGGACGACTTCTCGTAGAGCCGGGCGCGCCCGAGCATGGTCTCGCTCGCACGCACCGTCACGGGCAGGTTCTCCACCACGAGGGGGCCGAGGCGGCGACCGCGCCACAGGGCCCCCGCGACGAAGGTGATGACGAGCAGCGCGAGCACGGGGCTCACCCACGCGGGGGTGAGGGCGCCGAGATCCTGCGGGGCATCCTGCGGGAGGTCGGCGAACGACGGCTGGTACCACACGAGGTCGTGCGTGGAGCCGAGGAGGTTGAGGGCGAGCGCCGCGTTGCCCTTCTCGATGACGTGCTCGTTGGTGAGCGCGCTCGACGCTCCGAGCACGACGAGGGTCGAGCCGCCGCGGTCGAGCTGCACGAGGGAGTACACGTCGTCGCCCGTGCGCAGGCACGCCGTCGCGTCCGCCGCGGCGTCCACGACGCGGTAGCCGGACCCGCCGTCGGCGGTGACCGTGCCCGCTGCGCGCGCGGCGGGCAGGTCGCAGGCGGCGTCGAGGCTCGTGGCGGCGTCGCCCGCGAGCGCGACCTCGGGCGCGAGCGCCTGGAGCTGGTCGAACGACGGGTCGACGAGCACCGTCACGGCGGCGAGGCCCTGCGCCTGCCGCAGCTGGACGGGCGTGAGGTAGCCGGCCGGGTCGTAGAGCACGAGGGTGGTGTCCGACGAATCCGTGACGGCGTCGCGCGTGTCCGCGAGGCTCGTCGTCGTCGTGGCGTCGACGCCCTGCTGCCGCAGCACCTCGACGACCGCGCGCGTGCCCGAGGGCGCGGGGCTCTCGGGGTCGAGGTAGCCGGCGTCGGACTGCGCGCCGATCGCGCCGAACGTGAGGATGACGACGAGCGCGAGGAACGCGGCCACGCCCACCCAGAACAGCGAGCGGCGCAGCACCTTCCCCGCGGTGGGGGTGAGCACGGCCTGGCTCACGCGGGCACCGCGTCGAGGTTCGACTTCGCCGCGCGCAGGTCGCGCTCGAGCTCCGCGATCGCCTCGTACTCGTCGCGGGAGCCCGTGCGGTCGAGGTAGCGCACCCCGTCGAACGCCGTCGCCGACACCGCGAGCCTGTCGGCGAGGTCGGGGAACGTGCCCCCGGCGCGCGCGGCGAAGTCCCGCGCGGTGGTGCCCGGGGACGTGGTCACGAGGGTGCGCTCGGCGAGTCCGCGCGCGATGGCGCGGAACATCTCTACGACGGCCGTCGAGTAGTCGCCCGCGGCCGCAGCCCGCTCGGCGTCCTGGCGGATGCGGGCGGCGGTGCGGGCATCCTCGTCGCCGAAGAGCGAGCCGGTGACGCGGCTGCGGCGGTTGAGGCGCGGCAGCCCGAAGATGAGGAACGCCGTGACGAGCGCGGCGACGACGAGCACGATGACGAGCCCGAGCCCCAGGGCGGGCGGGCCCTGCGCCGCGCCGAGCTGGAGCGAGGCGATCCAGTCGGAGATCGCCTTGGCTATGCGGTCGAAGAGCGTCGGCTGGGCCGCCTGGTACGGGGCCTTGGAGAGCTCGTCGATGAGCCACTGAGTGGCATCGGGGGCGTCCGGGTCGACGGGGACGTCCGCCGGCAGCGCCGGGATCACGACCAGGGCGAGGCGCCCGGCACCGTCGGCACCGGCGCGGCGCCCGACGCGACGAGGTACGGGTCGGCAACCGACGTGTCGCCGGCCTGGCGGGCCTCGACGAAGCGCTGGAGCTCGAGGTCGAGCCCCTCCTTGCGCATGCGGATGTCGATGTAGATCAGCGCGGGCGCCGAGCCCTGCACGACGGCCGCGATGGCGCCGAACACCGCGGAGACGATGACCGTGACGACGGCGAGGATGCCCGCGGTCACGAGGTAGCCCGTCGTATCGCCGTTGGGGTTGATGAGCGTCGCGCCGAAGCTCGCGAAGAGCTGCAGGGGCGTCGTGATGATCGACGTCGCGATGTTCACGATGACGGAGACGAGCAGGAGCGTGCCCAGCACGCGCCAGAACGACCCGGTCGTGAGCGACCAGGAGCGCGCGAGCGCCGCGCGCAGGGGGAGCCGCTCGAGCATGAGCACGCTGGGCACGAGCGAGAGCTTCGTGCCGAGCCACGCTGCCGCGGCGATGAACACCGCCGCGAAGAGGAAGCCGAGCAGCACGCCCACGACGATCCCCGCGACGCCCCCGAACGCCACGATGAGGGCGATCGCGACCGCGATGATCGCGATAGCGAGCAGCAGGGCGACGCTGATGAGCGCCGACCAGCCGATGAGGGCGCCGATGCGGCCCTTGGCGGCGCGCCAGAGGCCGGGCAGGCGCAGGCGCTCGCCGAGCGTCCCGCGCGCGACCTCGAGCGAGATGACGCCCTGCACGATCGCGGTGCCGACGATCGCGAGCGCGGCGGGCACGAGGGCGGAGAGCAGCACGAGCGCGACGGCGCCCGCGGCGATCGCATCCTGGTCGTCGGTGCTCGTCGCGAACTGCACGCGCGAGAACGCGAAGAAGGCGACGAGGCCCACGATGCCGTAGGTGGCGACGTTGATGATGCCCGTCACGACCAGCGCGAAGCCGAAGGTGGGGCGCGGGTTGCGGCGCAGCACCTGGAACGTCGCGCCGAGGAGCGTGCCGAACGTGAGGGGCCGAAGGGGGATGAGGCCGGGCTTGGGCGGCGGCGTCCAGCCCGCCTGGGGTGCCGGCGCCGGGGGCGGCACGGGTGCCTGCGGTGCCGCGTACGGCGACGGCGGGACGGGGGGCGTCGATCCCGCAGGAGGCTGCCACGGGGTGCTGTCGGTCACGCGCTCTCCTTGAGAATCACTCGTCGCTCGTACTCATGCTTTCACACTCGGCTACTCTTGTGCGAAAGCTCCCGCCGGATCCCGGCGGTGCGCCCGGCAGTTGCGAGGATGATGAACGCGCGAATTCTGGTTGTCGACGACGACACCGCCCTGGCCGAGATGATCGGCATCGTCCTGCGCACGGAGGGCTTCGAGCCGTTCTTCTGCGAGGACGGCCTGCAGGCCGTCGACGCCTTCCACTCCGCGAAGCCCGACCTCGTGCTGCTCGACCTCATGCTGCCCGGCATGGACGGCATCGAGGTGTGCGCCAAGCTGCGCGAGGAGTCGGGCGTGCCCATCATCATGCTCACGGCGAAGAGCGACACCGCCGACGTCGTGCGGGGCCTCGAGAGCGGTGCGGACGACTACGTCGTCAAGCCCTTCAACCCCAAGGAGCTCGTCGCGCGCGTGCGCACGCGCCTGCGCCCCACGCCCCAGGCGTCGACGGGCACGCTGCAGGTGGGCGACCTCACCCTCGACGTCGCGGGCCACGAGGTGCGCCGCGGCGACGCGAAGATCAACCTCACACCCCTCGAGTTCGAGCTGCTGCTCGCCCTCGCCCTCAAGCCGCAGCAGGTGTTCACGCGCGAGATGCTGCTCGAGCAGGTGTGGGGCTACCACTACAAGGCAGACACGAGGCTCGTGAACGTGCATGTGCAGCGCCTGCGCGCCAAGGTCGAGGAGGACCCGGACAACCCCAGGATCGTCATGACGGTCCGCGGGGTCGGCTACCGAGCGGGCAGCGCGACCTAGGTCGATGCGCGACATCGACCTGCGCGCCTGGTTCGCGAACCTCGCGCGCCTGTGGCGGTCATCCCTGCAGCTGCGCACCGTCGCGATCACGGTGCTGCTCTCGGGCGTCGCCGTCGCGATCATCGGCGGCTACATGTCGTTCAGCCTCGGCACCAACCTCTTCGACCAGCGCCGCACGCAGCTCGAGAACACGTCGGCCGCAGCGACCCTCACCGGCCAGCGCCTCTTCGACGGGGCCGCGGAGCAGGCGGGCACGGACGAGATCGACGCCACGACGAACGACATCCTGCGGGCCATCCTCAGCAGCGCGAGCACCGCGAGCATCGCCCTGCTGCGCTCGCCCGACCAGGAGGGCACGGCCCTGCCGCCCGACACGGCGGTCGGCACGAACACCCGAGACCTCATCACCCCCGAGATGCGCGAGGCCGTGCAGGACTCGAAGGAGGCGCGCACGCACTCCCAGTCGGTGTCGCTCGTGCAGGACGACGGCACGGTGCACCCGGGCGTGCTCGTCGGCTCGCGGCTCGACGTCGCGGGCGCCAGCTACGAGCTGTACCTCGTCTACGACGTCTTCGACCTGCAGCAGTCGCTCGGCTTCGTGCAGCAGACGCTCGTGCTCGGCGGGCTCGCCCTCGTCGTGCTCATCGGCGGGGTCGCCGTGCTGGTCGTGCGGCTCGTCGTGGGGCCTGTCGAGGTGGCGGCCCAGACGAGCCAGAAGCTCGCCGCGGGCCAGCTCGAGGTGCGCATCCCCGTGAAGGGCGAGGATGTAATCGCGACCCTCGCGCGCTCGTTCAACGGCATGGCCGCGTCGCTGCAGAACCAGATCACGCGCCTCGCCGCGCTCTCGCAGGTGCAGCAGCGCTTCGTCTCCGACGTCTCGCACGAGCTGCGCACGCCGCTCACCACCATCCGGCTCGCGGGCGACGTGCTCTACGACCAGCGCGAGGCGTTCCCGCCCGCGACGGCCCGCACGGCGGAGCTGTTGCACACGCAGGTCGAGCGCTTCGAGCTGCTGCTCGCCGACCTGCTCGAGATGAGCCGCTACGACGCGGGCGCCGTCGACATGGAGACGGAGCCCACCAACCTCGTGCGGCTCGTCGAGGACGCCGTCGCGAGCGTCGCGACCCTCGCCGAGTCGAAGGGCTCGCAGCTGCGCGTCGTCGCGCCGGGCGGCTACTTCGAGGCCGAGGTCGACAGCCGGCGCATCCGCCGCATCCTGCAGAACCTGCTCGGCAACGCCATCGACCACGGCGAGGGCAGGCCCATCGTCATCTACGTCGACAGCGACAAGAGCGCGGTCGCGATCGCGGTGCGCGACTACGGGGTCGGGATGACACCCGCGGCCATGGCCCGCGTCTTCGACAGGTTCTGGCGCGCCGACCCGTCGCGCCAGCGCGTCACGGGCGGCACGGGACTCGGCCTCGCGATCTCGCAGGAGGACGCGGCCCTGCACGGCGGCCGCCTCGAGGTGTGGTCGTCCGAGGGGGAGGGGTCGTGCTTCCGCCTCACCCTGCCGCGCGTGCGCGGCGCGGAGCTCGCGGGCTCGCCCCTCGCGCTGCCGCCCGACGACGACATCCCGCTGGAGGTGCCCGATGCGTAGGTCGCTCGCCACGGGGATCGCCGCCGCCGTCGTGCTCGCGCTCGCCGGGTGCGTGGGCATCCCGACGTCGGGCGGCGTCAACGACGGCGCCGTCATCGACGACCAGGTGACCCCCGACTTCGTCGTGCTGCCCAAGGACCCCGTGCCCGGGTCATCCCAGGAGCAGATCCTCACCGACTTCATGCAGGCGCTGAGCGGCCCGCAGGGCGGCTACGCCGTCGCGAAGAAGTACCTCACGAGCACCCTCGCGACGACGTGGGACCCGGATGCGGGCGCCATCATCCGCTCCGGCGGATACGTCATCGAGCAGGCGGGGGCCGACACCTTCACGTACTCGTTCTCGAGCCGCGCGATCGTCAACAACCTCGGCCAGTACCAGGAGCAGGCGGACGCCGCGGACCAGACCCTCACGTTCGGGTTCGCGCAGGAGAACGGCGAGTGGCGCATCAGCCAGGCCGCCGACGGCATCGTCCTCTCGCAGTCGGCCTTCAACGTCGCGTTCCGCGAGCGGCCGCTGTTCTTCTTCGACCCGAGCTACACCTACCTGATCCCCGACGTGCGCTGGTTCCCCGCGCGGCAGAGCACCTCCACGAGCGTCGTGCGCGCCCTGCTCGCGGGCCCGTCGACGTGGCTGCAGCAGGCCGTCGTCACGGCCTTCCCCGACGCCACGGCGATCGGCGAGCCCGTCGTCGACTCCGGCGGCGTCACCGTCGACCTGAGCACGGAGGCGCTCAGCGCGTCGCCCCTCGCGCGCGACAGGATGCGCCAGCAGCTCGTCGCGAGCCTCGACGTGTCGAACATCCAGATGACCGTGCGCGGCATCGAGCTCGAGACGCCGGACTCGACGGGCGACCGCGCCCTCGTCAACCCCAACGTCGACGCGCCCGTGCTCGTGGGCGGTGCCGACGGCACGGCGTTCGGCTTCGACGGAGGCAGCGGCATCAGCCAGCTCGGCAGCCTCAGCACGCAGGTGATCGCGGCCGGTGCCACGGCGGCGACCCTCGCCGCGGACAAGCAGTCGGTGGCGATCCAGGGGCCGTCGGGGTCGGTGCTCGTCGCGCTCGCCGGAGACAGCGCCGCGACCCTCATCGACGACGGGCCGGCGCTCGTCGCACCGTCGGTCGACCCGTTCCGCTTCGTCTGGTCGGCCCGCGCCGACGACGCGTCGACGATCCTCACGTGGGAGGTCGACGGCCAGCCGCACCCCATCGCGACGGGGCTCCCCTCCGACAACGCCATCGTGTCGATGAGGCTCTCCCGCGACGGCACGCGGCTGCTGCTGCTCCTCTCCACGCCCGTGGGCCCGCGCCTCGTCGTGCTCGGCGTGATCCGCCAGCAGAACGTGCCCGTCGACCTGGGGGAGCCGATCGACCTGCCCGTCGGCTCGGGCACCCCCGTCGACGCGACGTGGGTCGACGACCGCACGGTCGCGACCATCGCGTCGGACGACGCGGGCAGCGGCCTCATCACGGCGTTCGAGGTGGGCGGCCCGAGCACGTCGCTCGGCCGCGTGCAGGGGGCCGTCGCCATCGCGGGCGGAAACGCCAAGACCGACGGCCTGCGCGTGCTCACCGCGGCCGGCGACATCTGGCGCCCGCGCGGCAGCGAGGGCTGGGTGGCCACGGGCATCTCCGCCTCCTTCCTCGGCACCAAGCAGTAGCGGTCTCCACAGGCCGCCGGCCGATCTCACCACGCGGCGCGCGCAGGCCGCACAGTGTCCGTCATGGGTCTCCGGGATGCACTGCTCGACGCGTGGGCGCTCCTCCTGCCCGTGGAGTGCGCGGGGTGCGGCGAGCCCGACCGTGCGCTGTGCGGGGCGTGCACGGCGCTGCTCGAGCCGCACACGGCGGTGCGCGCCACGCCCGGCGGGCTGCGCGTCGTCACGGCCCTGCGCTACGAGGGCGTCGCGCGGGCGGTGCTCCTCGCGCTCAAAGAGCAGGGCCGCACGGATGCGACGGCGGTCCTCTCCCGCGCGCTGCGCGCCGCCGTCGACCGTGCCGTCGGCGACCGCCCGCGCGTCGAGGTCGTGGCCGTGCCCACGAGCCGCGCCGCGTACCGGCGTCGGGGCTACGACCCGGTCACGCTCCTCCTCGGTGCTCGTCGTGAGCGTGCGGCGCGCGTGCTGCGCGCGGTCGGGAGGTCGTCTGCGCAGAAGACGCTCGGGGCGGCGGAGCGCGCCGCGAACCGGCGCGGGGCCTTCGCCGCGAGGGCCGATCTGTCGGGCCGCGAGTTCGTCGTCGTCGACGACATCCTCACCACCGGGGCGACCCTCGACGAGGCCGCGCGGGCGCTCAGGGCGGCGGGCGGGACGGTCGTGGGAGCCGCAACCCTCGCGTTCACCCCGAGACTCCACGCCTTCCGTGACAATGCCGCGAGCGGGGACTACGGTGGGGCTAAAGGCGTAAATTGACCGCCTCCAACCGGGCGGCCAGTGCCGATTCCGGCAGCGCCGAGAGGGCTGGGAGGTCGCCGTGGAAATCACTGTCAGCGGACGAAACCTGGGGGTCACGGATCGTTTCCGTGAGTACGCCGTCGAGAAGGCCTCGAAGATAGACCATCTCGCGGATCGTGCGATCGCCTTCGACATCAAGGTGTCGCGCCACCACGAGACGCGCGGCTCGAGCGGCGACGACCGCGTCGAGCTCACGCTCGTCGGGCCCGGCCCGCTCGTGCGCGCCGAGTCGTCGGGCTCCGACAAGTACGTCGCGTTCGACCTCGCCATGGCGAAGCTCGTCGAGCGCATCCGCCAGTCGAAGGACCGCAAGAAGGTCCACCGCGGCCAGCACCGTCCGGTCTCGCTGCGCGAGGCGTCGGCCGACGGCTTCAGCGTCATCGACATCACGCCCGTGAGCGCGGAGATGATCGAGAAGGTCGCCACGGGCGAGATCCCCGTGCAGGCCGACGAGCAGGGCGACGACGAGGACTACTCGCCCGTCGTCATCCGCGACAAGGTGTTCCCCACCACGCACATGACGAAGGAGGACGCCGTCGACCACATGGAGCTCGTGGGCCACGACTTCTTCCTCTTCATCGACGCGGCGACCGACCGCCCGAGCGTCGTCTACCGCCGCAAGGGCTGGGACTACGGGGTCATCTCGCTCGAGGACGAGGCTGAGGAAGTGCCGTCGATTTCCGCCAGGGGGCGCAGTAGAAGGCGGTAGCCCATCCGGGGTTGGTACGATTACGGGTCGGTAACGACCCTGATCGGTCGTGCCAGAACTGGAGTTATCGGTGGCCAACGTACTCGAGCGCGCGCTCCGTGTCGGTGAGGGTCGTCTTCTGCGACGCCTCAAGAACTACGCGGAGGCCGTGAATCACCTGGAAGAGGACTTCAAAGACCTCAGCGACGAGGACCTCAAGCACGAGACGGTCGAGCTCCGCGAGCGGTTCGCGAACGGGGAGTCCCTCGACGACCTCCTGCCCGAGGCCTTCGCCGCGGTGCGCGAGGCTGCGCGCCGCACGCTCGGCATGCGGCACTTCGACGTGCAGCTCATGGGCGGCGCGGCGCTGCACCTCGGCAACATCGCGGAGATGAAGACCGGTGAGGGCAAGACGCTCGTCGCGACCCTCGCGGCCTACCTCAATGCGATCCCCTCGCGCGGCGTGCACGTCATCACGGTCAACGACTACCTCGCGAGCTACCAGTCCGAGCTCATGGGCCGCATCTTCCGCGCGCTCGGCATGACGACGGGCGTCATCCTCTCCGGCCAGACCCCCGCCGAGCGCCGTGAGCAGTACGCGTGCGACATCACCTACGGCACGAACAACGAGTTCGGCTTCGACTACCTGCGCGACAACATGGCGTGGCAGGCGCAGGACATGGTGCAGCGCGGCCACCACTACGCCATCGTCGACGAGGTCGACTCGATCCTCATCGACGAGGCCCGCACGCCGCTCATCATCTCGGGCCCCGCGTCGGGCGAGGCGAACCGCTGGTTCACCGAGTTCGCCAACCTCGCGACGAAGCTCGTGCCCGACGTCGACTACGAGGTCGACGAGAAGAAGCGCACGGTCGGCGTGCTCGAGCCCGGCATCGAGAAGGTCGAGGACTACCTCGGCATCGACAACCTGTACGAGTCCGCCAACACCCCGCTCATCTCGTTCCTCAACAACTCGATCAAGGCGCGCGCCCTGTTCAAGAAGGACAAGGACTACGTCGTCATGAACGGCGAGGTGCTCATCGTCGACGAGCACACCGGCCGCATCCTCATGGGCCGCCGCTACAACGAGGGCATCCACCAGGCCATCGAGGCGAAGGAGGGCGTCGCGGTCAAGGCCGAGAACCAGACCCTCGCGACCGTGACGCTGCAGAACTACTTCCGCCTCTACAAGAAGCTCTCGGGCATGACCGGTACCGCCGAGACCGAGGCCGCCGAGTTCATGAGCACCTACAAGCTCGGTGTCGTCCCGATCCCGACGAACAAGCCCATGCTCCGCAAGGACCAGTCCGACCTCGTGTACAAGAACGAGCAGGCCAAGTTCGAGCAGGTCGTCGAGGACATCGCGCGCCGCCACGCCACGGGCCAGCCCGTGCTCGTGGGCACCACGAGCGTCGAGAAGAGCGAGCTGCTCTCGAGGATGCTCGCGAAGAAGGGCGTGCGCCACGAGGTGCTCAACGCCAAGAACCACGCGCGCGAGGCCGCGATCATCGCCCAGGCCGGACGCCTCGGGGCCGTCACCGTCGCCACCAACATGGCCGGCCGTGGCACCGACGTCATGCTGGGCGGCAACGCCGAGTTCCTCGCGGTCGCGCAGATGAACAACCGCGGCCTGAGCCCCGTCGAGACGCCCGACGAGTACGAGTCCGAGTGGGACGGCGTGTATGAGGCCGTCAAGCGCGAGGTCGAGACCGAGGCCGCCAAGGTCATCGAGGTCGGCGGTCTCTATGTGCTCGGCACCGAGCGCCACGAGTCGCGCCGCATCGACAACCAGCTCCGCGGTCGTTCCGGCCGCCAGGGCGACCCGGGCGAGAGCCGCTTCTACCTGTCGCTGCAGGACGACCTCATGCGCCTGTTCAACAGCGGTGCCGCCGAGGCGCTCATGGGTCGCGGCAACGTGCCCGACGACCTCGCCATCGAGTCGAAGGTCGTGAGCCGGGCCATCCGCTCCGCCCAGTCGCAGGTCGAGGCGCGCAACGCCGAGATCCGCAAGAACGTGCTCAAGTACGACGACGTGCTCAACCGCCAGCGCGAGGCCATCTACGGCGACCGCCGGCACATCCTCGAGGGCGACGACCTTCAGGACCGCGTCAAGCACTTCCTCGAGGATGTCATTACTGAGGTCATCGACGTGCACACCGCCGAGGGCCACTCCGACGACTGGGACTTCGACGCCCTGTGGACCGAGCTCAAGACGCTCTACCCGATCAGCATCACGGTCGACGAGCTGCTCAGCGAGGCCGGCACGCGCGGCAAGGTCACCGCGCAGTTCGTGACGCGCGAGATCCTCTCCGACGCCCAGCTCGCCTACGAGCGCCGCGAGCGCCAGCTCGGCGAGCCCGCGATGCGCGAGCTCGAGCGCCGCGTGGTGCTCTCGGTGATCGACCGCCGCTGGCGCGACCACCTCTACGAGATGGACTACCTCAAGGACGGCATCGGCCTGCGCGCCATGGCGCAGCGCGACCCGCTCGTCGAGTACCAGCGCGAGGGCTTCGCCCTGTACCAGTCGATGATGGGCTCGATCCGCGAGGAGTCGGTCGGCTTCCTGTTCAACCTCGAGGTCGAGGTCACGGGCGGCGCGTCCGTCGAGGCCCGCGGCCTCGCAGCCCCGCAGCAGAACCCGAACCAGCTCAGCTACTCGGCCCCGAGCGCGGATGCCCAGGGCGAGGTCGAGGTGCGCAACCAGCGCGGCCAGATCGAGCAGGCGGCGACGGCCCGTGCGCAGCAGGCGCAGGCCCAGCAGCAGCGTCCGTTGCAGGCGCCCCCGGCGCAGCAGGGCGGCGCGCGCGGAGCGTTCGGCCAGCGCTCGGACGGCGGAGCGGCCCCCGCGCCCGCCAACCGTGCCGAGCGCCGCGCACAGGAGAAGAAGGGGCGCTGATCTCGGTTCCGCCCGGGACCGCTCTTACAGCACGTTGATGGCGGTCGCCCGCCAGCGCTGGTCGAGACCTTCCAGCCTGAGGGCGACCGCCCTCGTGCGTGCGCGGCCGTGCACGATGACCACGGCCTCGACCACCCCGTCGCGCGGGGCGCACTGGCGCGCTGACCCGATCGTGAACGACGGCCGCGTGACGGGCCGGCCGGTGGCCTGCCGCGCGCGGGCCGAGAGCACGACGCGCTTGAGCAGGTGCCGGTAGACGTCGTCGGTGACCCAGCGGCTCAGCTGCTCGAGATCGCGGGCCCCGGCGAGGATCTCCACGACGCAGCGCGTGAGGTTCTCGATGAGGGGAGTCGGGTCGGGCAGCGCCTCGGTCGAGGTCGGCTGATGGCCGAAGAACTCGTCGGGCACGAACCGCGGCCGGATGATCTTCGACGGCAGTATCTCGTGGGCTGCGGCCGTCGCTGTTCGACGGTTGCGCGGTTGTGCAGGGCTCATGGTTCTCCCCGGTACGGATCTGATGCGACACAGACGGTGCGTTCTACCCCGAACGACCACGGACACTCAATCAGGTGGAACCACGCTCTGTCTACGATTTTTCTACGATTGTGGATAACGCCTCAATTTTGCGCCAGTGGATGCGTAACGTCGCGTCATGCGCTGGGACGACCTGTTCGACGACCTCGAGTCCCAGCTCGAGCGGGAGCTCTCCGCCGAGGAGCTCGACCTCCAGATCGAGGAGGAGCGGCTGCGCCTCGGCCGGCTCTCCGTTCGCGAGCGCCTGCTCGCGCTGGGGAGCGGGACGATCGCGGTCACGCTCGTGACGGGGGAGCGGTTCACCGCACGACCTGTCGCGTTCGGCCGGGACTGGTTCTCCGCCGACGTGGGCGTCGAGCGGGTGCGGCAGTGCGTGATCCCGCTCGGTGCGATCGCGGGCATCTCGCTCGCGCCCGGGCTCGTGGGCGGGAGCCTCGCCGGTGTCGCGGACGCGGGCGGGCATCCCTCGCTCTCCGACCGGCTGGGGCTCGCGTTCGTGCTGCGCGACCTGTGCCGGCGCCGGCGCGCGGTCGACCTCGTGCTCGCGTCGGGCGAGGCGCACGGCACGATCGACCGGGTGGGCCGCGACCACGTCGACCTCGCCGTGCACGACCGGGGCGAGCCGAGGCGCGAGGGCGCGGTGCGGGAGGTGCGGATCGTGCCGCTCGCGGCGCTGCTGCTCGTGCCCCTCTAGAAGAAGCTGTGCGCCGTGACGTTCGCGAAGTCCGACTGGTTCCACAGGGTGTAGCGGCGGGTCTCCTCGTACTTCGCCTCGATGTACGACTCCATGACCGACCGCTCGACCCGCCAGTGACCGGCAGCTCCGACCCTGATCGCGGGGAGCTCGCCCGAGTGCACGAGCGCGTACGCCTGGCGCGGGGAGATGTTGAGGAGCTCCGCGGCGTCGGCGAGGGTGAGGAAGCGCGCGAGCCCCCCGGCGGGGCTGTCGTCGTTCATCCCACGATTATGGAACCGCCCTCGGTCGCATGGACGGTCTGTGGATAAGTCGGCGCGAGGCGGCCTGTGGCTGGCGACCATTGCCGGATGATCCGCACCCGGCCCCGCCGCGCCCTCGACCCCCGTCTCGTGCTCGGCATCCTGCTCGTCGTCGGCTCCGTCGCCGGCGTCGTGGCGCTCGTCTCGGCGACGAGCACCACCACGCCCGTGCTCGCGGCGGCGCGGCCGCTCGCCCCCGGCGAGGTCATCTCGGCCGACGACGTCGAGGTCGTGGACGTGCGGCTCGGCGCGTCCTCCGACGGCTACCTCGCCGAGCTGCCCGCGGGCGTCGTCGCGACGCGCGTCGTGGGGGAGGGCGAGCTCATCCCCGTCGACGCGGTCGGCAGCGGCGACGGGGTGCGGCTCGCGGCGGTCGTGCTCGCCGTCGACGGCGACCTCGCCGAGGCTGTGGCGCCCGGCGCCCTCGTCGACGTGTGGGCCGCGCGCGGGCAGGAGGGCGGCGGCTTCGGCCCGCCCGCGGTCATCGCGAGCGGCGCGACGGTCGTGCGGCTCGTCGCGTCGGAGTCGGTGGTCACGGGCGGCCGTACCACGGGAGTCGAGGTGCTCGTGCCGCGCCCCCGCCTCGCGCGCGTGCTCGAGGCCGTCGCGAACGCCGACGCCGTGTCGCTCGTGCCCCTCGCGATCCCGGTCGGCTGACGTGCGGGTCGCGCTCGCCCTCCCGTCGCCCCTCGGCGACGAGCACGCCGCCCAGGCGCTGCGGCACGGCCATGAGGTGGTCGCGCGCGCGACGGGAGCGGCCGACGCCGAGCCCCTCATCGCGGCGCTGCGCCCTGACGCGCTCGTGGTCGCGTCCGACCCGCGGTACCTCTCCGCGCGCGTGCTCGCCGCGTGCGACGACTCGGGGGTGCGGCTCGTGGCGGTCGCCTCCTCCGACGCCGACCGCGCGCTCGCGGCATCCTTGGGGCTCGTCGAGACGGTGGATGCCTCGTCCGGCTGGTCGTCCGTCGAGCTCGCGCTCGGCGGCGCGCCCCGCCCTGCTCCCGTCGGGGCGCCCCTCGGCCACGGCACGGTCATCACCGTGTGGGGACCGGGCGGCGCCCCCGGCCGCACGACCATCGCGATCGGCGTCGCGGCTGAGCTCGCCGCCCTCGGGCGCGGGGTCGTGCTCGCGGACGTGGACACCCACGGCGCCTCCATCGCGCCCGCGCTCGGGATGCTCGACGAGTCCCCGGGCTTCGCGGCCGCGTGCCGGCTCGCGGGCACGGACGCCCTCAGCCACGCGGAGCTCGCGCGCCTCGCGCAGGAGTACCGCTCTCCGCTCGGCGGGTTCCGCGTGCTCACGGGCATCGGCAGGCCGTCACGCTGGCCCGAGCTCTCGGGGGAGCGCGTGGCGAAGGTCATCGCCCTGTGCCGCACGTGGGCGGAGGTGACGGTCGTCGACGTCGGGTCGAGCCTCGAGAACGACGAGGAGATCTCGAGCGACCTGTTCGCCCCGCGCCGCAACGCGGCGGCCGTGACGGCCGTGCGCGAGGCCGACATCGTGATCGCCGTGGGCTCGGCCGACCCCGTGGGCATGTCGCGCTTCCTGCGCGCGCACGCCGACCTGCTCGAGGTCTCGTCGGCGCGCGAGGTCGTCGTGGTCATGAACCGCGTGCGCGCGACGGCGATCGGGATGAACCCGCGCGCACAGGTCGAGCAGACGCTCTCCCGCTTCGGCGGCGTGGAGTCGCCCGTGCTCGTGCCGCACGACCAGGCCGCGCTCGACGGAGCGGTGCTCGCGGGGCGCACGCTCGCCGACTCCGCGCCGCGCTCCGCCGCCCGGCTCGCGATCAGGTCGCTCGTGGCCGAACGGCTAACCTTGAGGCATGTCGACCCTCAGTGATCTGGTCCAGGCGCAGGGGCGCTCGAGCGAGGCGGACATCGAGTGGCTGCACCTGCTCGTGGGGGACTGGCAGCTGCTCGCCGACCTCGCTTTCGCCGACATCGTGCTGTGGGTCCCGAACGCCGAGAACAGCTTCGTCGCGGTCGCGCACGCCCGGCCCTCGAGCTCGGCCACGCTCTTCTACCGCGACTTCGTCGGCCAAGCCATCAAGCCCGAGTGGAAGGCGCAGGTCACCGAGGCGTTCGAGTCCGCGCGCATCGTCGACACGGCGGCACCGGACTGGTACGAGGAGACACCCACGCGCGTGCGCGCGGTACCGGTGCTGCGCCGCCTGAGCCCGAGCGGCAAGGCGACCACCGAGCTGCCCATCGCGGTCATCACGCGGCACACCAACCTGAGCGAGGCGCGCACGCCCTCGCGCCAGGAGCTCACCTTCAATGAGTGCGCCAACGACCTGTTCGCGATGATCGCCGCGGGGGACTTCCCCGACCTGGGGGCTCCGAGCGGACCGCGCCGCGGCGCGCCCCGAGCATCCGACGGACTCATCAGGCTCGACGTCGACGGGATCGTCACGTTCGCGAGCCCCAACGCCCTCTCGGCGTTCAACCGCATCGGCTTCGCCGGCGAGCTCGAGGGGGAGTCGCTCGCCGAGGTCACGACGGGCCTCATCGTGGGCCAGCCGGTCATCGACGAGTCGTTGCCGCTCGTCGTCACGGGCCGGGCGCCGTGGCGCACCGACATCGAGGCGCGCGGCGTGACGGTGTCGCTGCGCACGATCCCGATCCGCAACCGGGGCGAGCGCGTGGGTGCGATCGTGCTGTGCCGCGATGCGACCGAGATCCGGCACCAGGAGCGCGAGCTCATCACGAAAGATGCCACGATCCGCGAGATCCACCACCGGGTCAAGAACAACCTCCAGACCGTGGCATCCCTGCTGCGCATCCAGGCCAGGCGCACGCACAGCGACGTCGCGCGGGAGGCCCTCGGTCAGGCCATGCGCCGCGTCGCGGCCATCGCCGTCGTGCACGACACCCTCTCGGAGGGCCTCAACCAGAACGTCGACTTCGACGTCGTGTTCGACCGTGTGCTGCTGCTCGTCGCCGAGGTCGCGTCGAGCCACAACACGACAGTGCACCCCAAGTCGACGGGCAGCTTCGGCACCCTGCCGAGCGAGTACGCGACGCCGCTCGCGCTCGCGCTCACCGAGCTCGTGACGAATGCCGTCGAGCACGGCCTCGCGGGTCGCGCCGATGGCGAGGTGGAGATCGTCGCCAAGCGCACGGACGACCTGCTGAGCGTCAAGGTGCGCGACAACGGCGCGGGCCTCGGCGAGGGCAAGGTCGGGTCGGGGCTCGGTACCCAGATCGTGCGCACGCTCATCCAGGGCGAGCTCAGCGGCACCATCGACTGGCACACGCTCATGGGCAGCGGCACCGAGGTGACGATCGAGGTGCCGCTCACGTGGCTGCACCGCAGCAGCGACTAGCTGCTACCGATCGAGCAGCCCACGGTCGGCCCGTCCTCGCCGCGAGTTGCGGAGGATGGCGCGCCGTCCTGAATCGTCGAGGTCGGCGCGCAGCGGCGTGTCGTCCTCCGTATCGGCGGCCGCGGACGAGCAGGGTCGCAAGCGAGCCGCCGAGGATATCGCGGGGCTCGACCCCGAGACGCTAGGAGGCGCGGCGGGCGCGGGCGGCGCGGCGCTTGAGGGCGCGGCGCTCGTCTTCGCTCAGGCCGCCCCAGACACCGGAGTCCTGCGAGGTGTCGAGCGCGTACTGGAGGCACATCTCGGTCACGGAGCAGCGCGCGCAGACGGCCTTGGCCTTGTCGATCTGGTCGACGGCCGGACCCGTGTTCCCCACGGGGAAGAACAGTTCGGGGTCTGCAGTGAGGCAGGCGGCCTTGTCGCGCCAGTCCATGGTGGTACTCCTTCGGTGCGTGCGGCGAGCTACCGCGAACAGGACGCCTGCACCGGAAAAGTGCAGCATCGACCTGGAGAAAACTCGGGTTCGAGAACTTGTTTCGGGACCCGCTCGCGACACTGGGAGCTGGAAATCAACCTCCCATAGACTCTCATAACGGTAGATGCAAATCAATGATTTTCTGGGGGCCAGGCCATGAGCGACCACCGTCCGGGCGCCCGGCGTTCACCTCTCGTTCTCCTGCTGGTCGTGCTGCTCGCGGCCGAGTGCGCCCTCCTCGCGGCCGCCACGATCTACCTCGTCGTCGAGCTCCTCATCGCCACGCCGTCGTCGTTCGCGAGCGCGGTCGCCCTCCTCGGGCTCACCGCGATCGCGGCGATCTGGCTCGGCGTCATCACGGCCAACGTGCTCCGCGGACGGGCCTGGACGCGCGGCGCGGCGATCACGTGGCAGGTGCTCCAGGGCGCCGTCGCGATCGGGTGCTTCCAGGGCATCTTCGCGCAGCCGGCGATCGGCTGGCTGCTGCTCATCCCCGCGCTCGTCGTGCTCGTGCTGCTCTTCACCCCGACGGTCGTCGCCGCGACCGGCCGCAGGGACGACTAGCGGCCCGCGAGCCTGCCGTGCGCGGCGAGCCTCGCGACCACCTGGTCGTGCGGCAGGGCGTGGCTCGTGTGCCCGAGGCGTCCCGTCATCGTCTCGTTGTCGACGAGCACGTTGAGCACGGCCTCCTCGACCGCCTGCACGACGGCGGCGAGGAACGGGTCGAGGTGGTTCCACGGCACGAACTCGAGCGACCGCAGGGTCGCGTCGGCGGGGGAGTCGTCGGGGAACCCGCTGCCGAGGGCGCCCGGGTTGGCCGTCGAGAAGGCGAGGAAGATGTCACCGCTGAAGTGCCCGCCGGTCGTGCCCGTGCGTGCCAGGCCGAGCGGCACGCGCCGGGCGAGGGCCTCGCACTGCTGCGGCGTGAGGGGGGCATCCGTCGCGACCACCGCGATGCACGACCCGGCCCCGCCGGGCACGCGGCCGCCGCCGCCCCGGCCGGCCCTGTCGGCGAAGAACCACGCGGGGTCGCCCATGGGGTCTGGCACGTCGAGGTCGCCCATCGGGATGCCCGCGATGCTCAGCTCGGCGCGGTCGCCGAAGTTTGCCTGCAACAGCACCCCGACGGTGTACTCGCGACCGCCGAAGGGGACGATGCGCGAGGATGTGCCGTTGCCCCCCTTGAACGCGTAGCAGTTCATCCCCGTGCCGCCGCCGTGCGAGCCCTCGTGCAGGCCGTCCGCCGAGGCCGTGTCGATGGCCTCGGCGACGTGCGCGTGCGTCACGGCGTCGACGTTGATCGAGTTGAGGTAGCCGTCCCACGTCTCCGCGACGACGGGCAGCAGCCACTCGGCGGCGAGCTCCGGGCGGTGCGCGGCCGTCCACTCCACGACACCGCGGTGCACGGATCCCACCGCGTGCGTGTTCGTGATCATGACCGGGCCCGAGAGGGCGCCGGTCTCGCGGATCCAGTGGCTGCCCGTGAGCTCGCCGTTGCCGTTGAGCGAGTAGAGCCCCGCTGCGACGGCGCTCCCGATGCCGTCGCGCCCGAGGGGCAGCACGGCGGTGACGCCCGTGCGCAGCACGTGCGGGTCGTCGGCGACGACGTCGACCATGCCCACGTGCACGCCGGGCACGTCCGTGAGGGAGTTGCCGGGCCCCGGCACTCCCGGCACGGGGATACCGAGGTCGCGCGCGCGGGTCACGGCGCGACCTCGATGTCGCACCCGGTCGCCTCGGCGAGGAACACGCCGAGCAGGCGCTGCGCGGAGGGCACGGTGATCGACCCGCTCTCCGACGTGATGTGGAGGCCGAAGGCATCCTCGAGGGCCACGGCCAGCGCCGCGAGGTCGCGCGCCGGCCGTGTGAGCGTGAAGTGCCCCTGCGCCACGCCGATCTCGAAGACCGCCGCGTAGAGGTCGACCTGCTGGTCGAAGAGTAGCTTCACGAGGCGCTTGTGGGTCGGGTACTTGCGGTGCAGCGAGTGCAGCTCGTAGAGCGCTGACACGAGGGCGTCGTGCTCGTCGACGGGCAGGCCCGTCGCGGCGAGGAGGCGCAGCTTCTCGCGGGCATCCGGCTCCGTCGCGACCAGGTCGACGCGCGCCCGCGCGAAGCGGTCGGTCGCGAGGTCGTGCACCGAGAGCAGCAGCTCGCCCAGGTCGCTGAAGTGGTAGTGGATGGTGGCGGTGCTCGCGCCCGACGCATCCGCGATGTCCTTGATGCGCAGGTCGGCGAGGCCGCGCTCCTTGAGGGCGAGCATCGCACCCTCGAGGATCTCGAGCCTGCGGACGGCGATGGGAAGTCGTGCCATGCGCCCAGTATTGACTGTCAGGTCAACAAAGGTCAATCAACCTTTTAAAACATTGACTTAACCCCGTGCCCGGTATTGACTCTGGCATCAACATCACCCGCTTCCACCCTGATTCGATGGAGAGTCACCCATGACCGACAGCAGTCCGCGTTACGCGCAGGACCTCGAGCGCTCGCTGGGCATCCGCGAGAACATCCTCATCACGATCTCGGCGGTGACCCCCGCGTCGAGCGTGTTCATCATCGTGCCGGCTCTCATCGCGAGCCTCGCGGGCGGGAGCGTGCTCGCCATGCTCCTCGGTGCCGTCATCGCGGTGTTCGTGGGTCTCTGCTACGCCGAGCTCGCGTCGCGCTACCCGATCTCGGGCGCCGAGTACCCGTGGGCGGCGCGCCTGCTCGGCAAGCCCGTCGGGTTCGCGACGTTCGTGCTCGCCCTCGTGATGGGCGTGCTCATCATCGCCGTCATCACGTCGGGCGTCGGCCAGTACCTCGCCGCCGTGTGGGCGCCCCTCAACAGCCCGTGGACGGGAGTCGCCGTCGTCATCATCTCGACGACCATCGCGTCGCTCGCGATCAAGACGAACGCGTGGGTCACGGGCATCTGCCTCGCCCTCGAGGTCATCGCCATCATCGTGCTCGTCGTGCTCGGGCTCACCCACGTGAGCCGCGGCGCCGACGTGTTCTTCATGCCCCAGGCGCTCAGCGGGGCCGGGATGCTCGAGCAGGTGTCGATCGGTGCGCTCTTCTCGCTCATCCCCGTCGCCCTGTTCGCGTACAACGGCTACGGCGCCTCGGTGTTCTACTCGGAGGAGACCAAGAACGCGTCGAAGACGATCGGCAAGGCCATCATGTTCTCGCTGCTCGTGACGGTCGTGCTCGAGGTCGTGCCGCTCATGGCCGTCATCATCGGCAGCTCGTCGCTCGAGGCCCTCACGGGGTCGCCCGCGCCCATCAACGAGTTCCTCATCGAGCGCGGCGGCGACGTCGTCAACGTGCTCGTGAGCGTCGCCATCGCGGTCGCGATCTTCAACGCGGTCATCGCCATCCAGATCCAGATCGGCCGGCTCATCTTCGCCTCGGCGCGCGACAAGTCGTGGCCGTCGGCGGTCGACCGGGTTCTGGGACGGGTCAACCCGCGCACCAAGACGCCCGTCGCGGCGACGCTCGTCGTCGGCGTGCTCGTGATCGTCGCGTCGCTCGCCATACCGTTCCCAACGCTCATCCTCGCGACCGGCTCTGCCGTCGTGGTGCTCTACACGATCGTGGCGCTCAGCGCCCTGCGCGTGCGCGCGGTCAAGGGCGGCCACGAGGGCGGCTACCGCATGTGGCTGTGGCCCGTGCCGCCCATCGTCGTGCTGCTCGTCATGGCCTACGTCGTGTACCAGACGGTCGTCGCGGATGTCACGCCGCTGCTCATCGCCCTCGGCACGATCGTGGTGGGACTCATCTGGTACGCGGTGTTCATCCGCGGCCGCAAGGACCGCTGGACGCTGCCGGAGCCGCAGCTCGAGGAGATCGCCCCCGTCACGGAGCCCGTGAAGGACTAGGCGTCGATCTTCAACTTCTTGCGCAGGGATGCGACGTGGCCGGTCGCCTTGACCCCGTAGAGGGGCAGGGTGACCGTGCCGTCCTCGTCGATCACGAAGGTCGAGCGGATCACGCCCACGACCTGCTTGCCGTAGAGGTTCTTCTCGCCCCACGTGCCGTACGCCTCGTGCACGGAACGGTCGGGGTCGCTCAGCAGCTCGAAGTTGAGCGAATCCTTGTCGCGGAAGCGCGCGAGCTTCTCCGGCTCGTCGCGTGAGACGCCGAGCACGGTGTAGCCCGCGGACTTCAGGGAGTTGAGGCTGTCGCGGAAGTCGCACGCCTGCTTCTCGCACGCGACGGTCATCGCCTCGGGGTAGAAGTACAGGACGACCTTCTGCCCGCGGTAGTCCTTGAGGGAGACGGACGCGCCGTCCTGGTCGGTCAGGGTGAAGTCGGGCGCGACGGCCCCCGCCTCGAGTCGCTCGGTCATGGTTCTCATGCTAATGTTGTTCGTCGGCCCGCCGTTCGCGGAGGGCCATGCACCTCTAGCTCAATTGGCAGAGCAACTGACTCTTAATCAGTGGGTTCCGGGTTCAAGTCCCGGGGGGTGTACCAAGTAGGCAGTAAACAAAAGGGTTCCGCTCAATCGAGCGGAACCCTTTTTGTTTGCAGTCATGATTTAGTCATGATTGGCGCGGGGGATTCGCCTATCAGTCGACCATCGTCAGCAGCGCGAGCACGCGTTCGCGGATCTCGTCGCGAACGGCACGCACGTCGTCGATGTCGAGGTGGGCGGGGTCTGCGAGTTCCCAGTCAAGGTAGCGCTTGCCGGGGTAGATCGCGCACGCGTCCCCGCAGCCCATCGTGACTACGACGTCTGCCGCCTGCACGACGTCGTCGGTCAACGGCTTGGGGAACTCCTCGCGCAGGTCGAGGCCGAGCTCTGCCATGACCTCAATGACCGCCGGGTTGATGACATCGGTCGGCGACGAGCCCGCGGAGCGCACGTGCACGCGGCCCTTGCCGAGGTGGTTCGTGAGAACCGCCGCCATTTGGGAGCGGCCGGCGTTCTGCTCGCACACGAACAGGATCTCGGGCACCGGCGACTCGATGGCGCCCTTGGCTTGGGCGAGGGCGGTGAGGCGGTCGGTGGCGAAGCGGGTGGTCTGGGAGGCGAGGTGGGCTTTGACCTTCGAGGTGCGCAGGAGTCCCGTGTATGACTCGAGGACGTAGCGTTCGACGGTCTCGGCGCCGAAGATCCCGGCGAACTTCTCGGTCAGCTCACCGGCGAGTCGCTTCAAGTACTCCTCGGGGTAGGCGAGGCCGGGCATCCCGCGGCGGTCGGTGAGGTCCATGCTCATGCCGGGAGTAGTTCGGCGAGGAGGTTCTCGATGCGGGCCCTGATATCGTCGCGGATCGGGCGGACCTCGTCGATGCTCTTGCCCTTCGGGTCGACGAGCTCCCAGTCCTCGTAGCGCTTACCGGGGAAGATCGGGCACACGTCGCCGCAGCCCATGGTGATGACGACGTCGGAGTCGCGCACCTGCTCGGTGGTCATCAGCTGCGGCACGCCCTGGGAGATGTCGATGCCCTCCTCGGCCATCGCCTGGATGGCGATCGGGTTGATCTCGTTGCCGGGCTCGGAGCCTCCGGAGCGGACCTCGACGGCACCGCCGGAGAGGGCCTTCATGTATCCGGCGGCCATCTGGGAGCGGCCGGCGTTGTGGATGCAGACGAACAGGACTACGGGCTTCTCGGTCATACCGAAAAGCATAGACGATCATCTATGGGTTAAGTGAGCTCGATCGGAAAGTTCACGCAGCGTTCACGACGCCCATCTCCGCGAGCAGTCCGCGGACGCGGGTGTCGATGTCGTCGCGGACCTTGCGGACGCCGGCCATGTCGAGGCCGGCGGGATCGGGGAGGTCCCAGTCGAGGTAGCGGCGGCCGGGGTAGATGGGGCAGGCGTCGCCGCACCCCATGGTGATGACGTAGTCCGCAGCGCGCACGACCTCGTCGGTGAGGGGCTTGGGGTACTCGCCTCCGACGGGGATACCGATCTCATCCAGAGCGGTGACGATCTTCGGGTTGATCGCCCCGGCAGGTTCCGAACCCGCGGTCAGCACCCGGACGCGGTCGCCGGCGAGTGAGCGCAGGATGCCTGCGGCGAGTTGGGAGCGGCCGGCGTTCTGCACGCACACGAACAGCACGTCCGGGACGGTGTCAGTGATGAGCCCGTCGGCCTGAGCGAGGGCGCGGAGCCGGTCGGCGGCGAACCGCGCGGTCAGGGACGGGAGGTAGCGGGTGATGCGGGCGCGGTCGGCGAGGAGTTCGTAGCTGCCTCGGACGTACTCGGTGATGGTCTCGGGGGAGAAGGTCCCGGTGAACCGGGTGGCGAGGTCCGTGGCGATGCGGTCGAGGATCGCGGGCGCGACGGTCGCGGCGACGGGGTCGGCGTGGACGGAGTCGAAGACCTCGCCGACGCGGGAGGGAACGACGGAGTACCAGACCTGACGACCCACCTGCACCCGCTCGAGCAGGCCCTCGTCGGTCATGAGCCTCAGGTGGTGGGAGACGGTCGGCTGGGTCAGGCCGAGTTGGTCGGCGAGTTCGGTGACGGGGCGGCGGCCGTCGGGGGCGTCGACGATGAGGCCGAGGATCTGAACCCGGGTGGGGTCGGCCATCGCTTTGAGGTTGCGGGCGATCTGCTCCGCCTCAGCGCGACCTATCGGCAGACTATCCATAGACCGAAGTCTATGAGACGGTTCAGCTGCAGCAGGAGGATGCGCTCGTATCGGTGGAGCAGACGCCGGTCGCGGGCAGCACTAGCTCAACGTTGGTCGCGGCGGCGAGGTCGCCAGCTAGGTAGGCGGTGATGGAGCGCACCTGCTCGTAGCCGGTGGCGAGCAGGAACGTGGGTGCGCGTCCGTAGGACTTCATGCCGGCGATGAAGAAGTTCGGCTCGGGCTGCTGCAGCTCGGTGAACCCGTGGGGTTCGACGGTGCCGCAGCTGTGCAGGTTCGGGTCGATCAGCGGTGCGAGCTTGACGGGGGCTTCGACGATGTCGTCGAGGCTGAGACGGATCTCGCGCAGGATCGACAGGTCTGGGCGGAACCCGGTCGCGTTGACGATCAGGTCCGTGGTGATGGTCTCGACGTTCCCGGCCCGCAGCCCGGTCACCTCGACCTGGGTATTGGTCTTGGTGAGGCCGATGATCTCGAACTGGTCGATCACGGTGATGACGCCGAAGTCGATCAGCTTCTGCACCTTCGCCCCGAGCGACGAACGCCCCGACAGTTCGTCGTCGTCGGCGGTGAAGACGCGCACGGCGTTCTTGTTTCGGATCACCCACGACACCGTCGTCGACGGCGAGGTCTGGATGAGCGTCGACAGGTTGATGAGCGTGTTCGCGGCCGAATGCCCGGCGCCGACGACCGTGATGTTCTTGCCTGCGAACCGCGCCCGGTCGAAGCCGAGGACGTCGGGGAGGGCTGGGGTCACGTGGTCGGAGACCGTCTCGAGGCCGAGCGGGTCGAGCCCGTTCGAGCCAAGCGAGTTCGTCGTCCGATAGGTGCCCGATGCGTCGATCACCGCACGCGCGGTCACCTCAGCGGTCGTGCCGTTCTCGATGATGCGCAGCGCGAACGGGGTCTCGGCGCGGCCGGTGGAGCGGGTACGGTCCATGCCCTGCCGGGTCACTGCGTCGACGGTCGAGGCGGTTCGGATGTGAGGGGCGATCTGCGGCAGCGCCGCGAGCGGGACCAGGAGCTGCTCGACGAGCTCTGCACCGGAGGGTGCCTTGTCCTGGTAGCGGGGCTCGGTCCAGCCCGCTGCTTCGAGGAGGCGGCGGGCGGCGGGGTCGATGAGGTGCTTCCACGGCGAGAACAACCGGATGTGACCCCACGACCGCATGCTGTCGGCGATCGAGTCGCCCGACTCGTAGACCACGAACGGGATGCCCCGCTCGACCAGGTTCGCGGCCGCTGCCAGCCCGATGGGGCCGGCGCCGATGATCGCGACCGGCAGGCCGTCGAGACGGTTGTCACGCACGGTGGGTGCGGTGAGATCGATCAGCGTCATGACAGCACTCCTAACATCGACGAACTTCGATGAAACGAGTATGTACGCGCATATTGATGAATGTCAATATTCGCTATGGTTGATGCATGAGCACCATGACGCTGCTGCCCGTCATTGACGCGGCCGCCTGCTGCGCCCCGCTGACCCGCGACCCGATGACCCAGTCGCAGGCCGACGACCTCTCCAAGTCGCTGAAGGCGTTGGCGGATCCGGCACGGTTGCGTCTCATCTCGATCATCGCCGCCTCAGAAGGGCAGGAGGCGTGCGTGTGCGACCTCACCGAACCCCTCGACATCGCACAGCCCACGGTCTCGCATCACCTGAAGGTCCTCACCGAGGCCGGATTCGTGACCCGCTCCAAGCGCGGCACATGGGCGTACTACAAGCTCGTCCCCGGAGCGCTCGACTCCCTCTCGCGCCTGCTCGCGACCGCGTGAACCTCACCCGCCGCCTCACCGCGGAACTCATCGGCAGCGCACTCCTCGCTGCTTTGGTGATCGGTTCCGGTATCGCCGCGCAACGACTCTCCCCGACCGACACCGGCCTGCAGCTGCTCGAGAACGCCTTCGCCACCGCGCTGGGCCTGCCGGTGCTTATCCTGATCTTCGGACCGGTCAGCGGCGCCCACTTCAACCCCGTCGTCTCTCTCGTCGACTCCCTCACCGGGATGCGTGCCTGGCGCGACACCGCCCTCTACATCCCTACCCAGATCGTGGGATGCATTGTCGGCGCTGTGCTCGCCAACATCATGTTCGCCAGCCCCGCAGTGACCATCAGCACAACCGACCGGCTCACCCCGGCGACGTTCCTTTCCGAGATCGTCGCCACCGCAGGGCTCATCCTGGTGATCTTCGTCCTCGCCCGCACCGACCGCGCCCACCTCACCCCGGCCGCGGTTGGCGCCTACATCGGCGCCGCCTACTTCTTCACCAGCTCCGCAAGCTTCGCCAACCCCGCGATCACCATCGGCCGGATCTTCTCCGACACCTTCGCGGGCATTGCCCCGACCTCGGCCCCCGGCTTCATCGCCGCCCAGCTCATAGGAGCCGGCATCGGGTTGGTGCTGATCCGATTCCTCTATCCGGTGAAGCGCATCACCGTCAGTTGAGAGCGCTGCGCCGCTCCAGGAGGAGCGTGTCGCGCCACTGACCGGCCCACGGCCCGTAGGTCATCAGAGCGATCCGTTCACGACGACCGATCATGCGGAACCCGAACTCCGCGTGCAGACCCACCGTGGCCGCGTTCTCCGGAAATACGCTCGACTGGATCGTCCACACTCCGTGCTCCTCAGCACTGATGATGAACGCAGCGAGCAAGGCGCGTCCCGCGCCACGGCCACGAGCGGCCTCGGCCACGTATACCGAGTGCTCGACCACGCCCGCATAGACCGCTCGTGCTGACACCGGGGACGCGGCAATCCACCCCAGCACCGTCCCGCCCTCGTCGAGGGCGACTAAACGACTGTGCGGCACCTTGCCGGCGTCGAACCCCTCCCAGGTTGGCGGCTCCGGCTCGAAAGTCGCATTGCCGGTCGCAATGCCCTCGGCGAAGATCCGGCGGACGTCCTCCCAATCGGCGGCTACCAAGGGGCGGACAGAGATCTCGCTCATGCAGCCATCTAACCGCTAGAAGTGATGTGCTTGACATGCGACTTTTGTCGGGCATATCCTGAACGCGCATTCGTTATGCCCGCCCGGACTTGTTCCGGGTTTTTTTGTGTCCGCATTCTGCGCAGCTCGGACTGCGTGCCGGCACCCGCCCTCGGGCGGCTCTCGACTCCCCTCGCGACGCGGGGGGGCAGACGGCATTCCGCCGTCGACGCTCAGTGGAGGTAGCGCCATGCTTACCAAGCTGCTTGAGAACCTGATGAGCAACGCCACGTGGGTGCTCGCGATCCTGGCGCTGATGCCACTGCTTTATGCAGTGGTGTTCGCGCGCAGCTCTCGCGGGTACCGTCGCGTGCGCGGACTGCTCAGGGCTCTGAGGAACCCGCGCCGCAAGTAGGCCGCGTTTCAAAAAAGCACACCCTCCGCTGAGGGGAGAGCTCTGTCTTCCAATAGGTCAGCTCTGACTGTATAGTCAGTGCATGCTGACCATAGCGGATCGCCTCGACGTAATGAACCGCCTCGGCCGGGCCATGGCCGACGGCACCAGGTCACGGATCCTGCTCAGCCTCCTCGAGAGGCCTGGATACCCGGCAGAGCTCGCCGAAGAACTCAACCTGACGCGAACCAACGTCTCGAACCACCTCTCCTGCCTGCGGGGGTGCGGCCTCGTCGTCGCCGAGCCCGAAGGCCGTCGGACGCGATATGAGATTGCCGACCCCCACCTCACCCAAGCGTTGGCCGGCCTCGTCAATGTGGTTCTGGCCGTCGATGAGGGCGCGCCATGCGCCGATGGAAACTGCGAGATACCGGGCTGCTGCTAGCCCACATAGACCTCCCGCAAATCGCGGGATGGAGAGGAGGCGATCATGGCCGAGTGTTGCGACACCAGCTGCTGCACCGCCGACTGCGCCGAAGGGTGCGTCTGCTGCTAAGCGGCCTCAAGGAGGAGCCCTCGCCGTGAAACGGCGGGGGCTCCTCTGCGTCAAGCGCGAGTGATCGCTAGACGACCTTGCCGGCACTCATCGGGCCGTGCCGAGGGCGCGCTCGCGATGAGCGGAGACGGCTTCTGCGACCTCGTCGAGGCGATCGGGCCAGAGGTCGGCGTAGGTGTTCAGGGTCATCGACGCGTCGGCGTGCCCGAGCATCCGCTGGACGACTTTCACATCGGCCCCGGCAGCGATGGCCATGCTCGCCGCCGTGTGACGGAGGGCCTTGGGGCTCAGCTGGCGTCCCTGAAGGCCGGCGCCCTGGACGGCCTTGCTCCACACGCGGTTGCGCCAGTTGTGGAGGTTCACGTAGTTGCCGCGGGCGGTATCGATGAGTGGTGCATCCTGCGAGCGACCCGTCGTGATGGTGCGCAGATGCTCCACCACGTGCGGTGCGATTGGCACGTCACGCCGCTCCCCATGCTTGGGCTCACCGAAGATGGGGGAGCCGTTGATGTCGACGGTGGCGGTGCGGCGGATCTTGATGCGCCGGGCGTCGAGGTCGACGTTGCCAACCTCGAGCGCGACGACCTCACCGATGCGGAGACCGGCGTAGGCCATGAGTTCCACGGCAACGGCGTCCGCGGGTCGACCGGTGACCTCCTGGGCGGACTCGACCAGCTTCTCGACCTCCTCGTAGTTGAGGAAGATCTTCTCGGCGGGACGGGTCTTCGGTAGCTCAACCGATCGCGCGGGGTTGGTCGAAAGCCAGCCCAGCTCGACTGCGTGAGCGAGGGACGCCTTGAATGGCACCCAGACCGCTGTAAGCCCGGACGGGGCCATGCCGTTGCTGCGCACCTTGCGGCCCTCCGCGTGCGGGGCCGTGCCGTCGAGCATCGCGGTTACCCACTCGTCGATCTCGGTCCGGTGGATCGTTGAGAGCGTGCGTCGGCCCCATGCGGGTAGGACCCAGATGTCCAGAGCATCGCGGTAGCGCAGCAGAGATGAACCGGTCGGCTTCTTCTTGCTCGAGAACCACGCGGCCGCGGCATCGGCGAACGTCTTCTTCGTGATCTCCTTCGGGCGGTAGCTTCCCTCGCGCAACTCGTGCGCGGTGCGGGTGCGGAACTCCTCAGCGTCCGCGAGCCGTTCGAAGTTCTTCGAGACGAGCTTCTTGGTCCCGTTGGGCTGCTCGGCATAGTGGGTCACCTGCCACCGCACGCCCGTGCCGTGGGCTGCCTTCTTGACGGTTTTCTTCCCCGTGGCGGGATCTACTCCGAGCCACCGGTCGACTATCCAAACTCTCATGCGGACTTCCCCTCCCGCTCCTCGCTGATGGGCAATGTCCATCCGCCAGCGTTCAGCATGGCCGCGAGCCGGTCGGCCTCTCGTCGCGCTTCCTCGATCCGTTGAGAAGCGGCCCTGGTGTACTCGCCCGCCCCTTCCGCTCGCTCGAGTTCTTCCATGACGGTCAAACGTCGAATCTCCGCCGTTGCCACAGACCACTCGCGGAGCGCCGCGAGTTCGAAGCGCATGGTGCGTCCGTCGAGCGTCGTTGGGCTGTGGGCGCCGTCCTCGAGACTGGCGAGCCAGGAGTCGAACTCGATCGCCGTCATCCCATCGAATGCCGGGCTGAGCCCCGGAAGGTCGAGAGGAGCATCCGGGCGGTTCATCGGAGCGAGGACGTAGCTCGGCGGGACCTGGAGGGCCATTGCGATGCTCAGCAGTTGGGCGACGTCGAGATTGGACTTTCGGCCGAGCTCGATGTTCTCGATGATCGAGACAGTCATGGTGCCGCCGATCGCGTCGGCAAGCTCCTTCGAGGTGCGCATTCCGCGCGCGCGGCGCAGCGCCTGGATCCTGCCGCCGATAGTGGTGGCCGTTCCGAAGTCCGTCATTTCAGCACCCTAGCGCGTTTCGGGTTGTCAAACCAGCGATTGACTCTTACCGTCACTATAACAACCAATGTGGCCCGATGGTCGCAATAACGACAGGAGATGTCATGGACGAGGATTTCATTCACGCTGGCGCCGTTGGGGAGATCACTGGCCTATCGGTCGGCGCTCTGGCGCAACTGCGGTACCGGGGGATCGGCCCGAAGTTCTACAAGCCCACCCCGCGCAAGGTGCTCTACAAGCGCTCGGAGGTCATCGCCTGGGTTGAAGCCTCCGCACGCGAACGCTCCACCTCGTTCGCGTGAGCCGACCGATGGGGTTGTTCGCCGCCAAGAACGCCGTGCTCGTCGCAGCCCAACTCGGGCTCGGCGGGCCGGCCGCCCGACTGCTGCTGCACATGGCGCTCGAGTGCTTCGACGAGGACCGCGACAACCAGCTCCAGCGCCGCTACTTCGCCGGACGGGAATCGTCCGCGATCGCCCTCGGCTACCTCGCTCCCGACAACGGAAGCGACGCCGCGATGTCCGCTGTCAAGCGTGCGATGCGCGAGCTCATCTCGACTGGCGCAGTGTCCCGGATCCGCTCGGGCGGACGCGGGCAGACCTCCGAGTACGAGCTGAACGTCGACTCCTCGAGGCCTCCGGTGATGCGTCCCTACGCCCGAGAACCGATCCCTTTCCCGGTTGGAGGAGGCAACTGGGTGAACCCCTCAGAGGGTCGCTGACCGACCACCTTAGGGGGTCGAAACGATGCACCTTTCGGGTCGCCCACCGGCCCCCTTAACAGGAAGAACAGAAATGACCAGAACTAGACCAGGACGCGCGACGCGCGCGCGAGGCATGTGCGGAGGTTGCAGAGTTTCGTTCTCACAGAGTTCGGAAGTCACGAAGATCGGAACCGTCGAGCGAGGCCGAAGCGGAGAAGGTCGGAACCTCCAGAGTTCGAGAGTTTATGTGTCTCCCGGCAGGACGTATGAAGGCCCGAAGTTCCAGATTCGTGTGCGACGAACTTGGGACGAGCGCGTCGCGGCTACTTCCCGTGAGTGTTCCCTGATCGGGAAGAGGCGCGGGAAACTTTTCGGCCCGTTTTCCCCTGTCCCGCCGCCACTTCCCGGCTGCGCCGGCTCCCCAACCTCCCACCCTCCACAAGTTACGTGCGGGAGGTTGGGAAGTGAAGAAGTGGCGGCGGGACAGGGGAAAACAAAGAAACAAGAACAAGAGACAGGGGACCGTTGATGATGCAGCTGACGAGACGAGACGAGCAGATGCTCGACTGGTTGAACGTCGTCAGGATGGCCGACATGGACGGCGTCAGATGGGCACTGGCAGCGCTGAAACACGGTCACGCCGACAACCCGGTCACGACCCGTCGGGCCAATCAGTGGGTGGCCAGGATGGCCGAGGCAGGACTCGTCGAACGTGTGCGGCCGATGTACCGCAATCGCCAGATCGTATGGCCCACCTATGCCGGTGCGGGAAGGACTCCACCGGCGCTATTCCGACAGACGATGCGTCATGAGCTGGCAGTAGCCGCCGTGTCCGCCCGGTATCTGGCGAAGGGCTACGAGTGGTCGCGGGATAGGCGTCCTGAGTCGCCTCGAGATCATCAGGGCGATGGGCTCGCCGCGCGCGGGGGCGTCGTGGAATTGGTCGAGGTTGAACTGACCACGAAGAAGCTCGCTAGGTATCGAGTGATCCACGGAATCCTCGGCCAGCGTCTGAACGGCGAGCTCGCGGCCGTCACCTACTGGTGTACGCCGGAGGTTGCGAGGGTGGTCGATCGTGAAGCAGATCGGTTCGTTTTCCGTGACCAGCGAAACCGACTGGTGACGCGCGGAGTTTTCGACAATCAGGGACGTTGGATCGAGGGGTCAGCGTTCGCTGTATAGTCATCGCATGCTGACCATTGCCTCGCGCGTCGATGTCATGAACCGGTTGGGCCGCGCCATGGCCGATCCCACCCGTTCCCGGATCCTGCTGAGCCTGCTCGAGCAGCCCGGGTACCCCGCGGAACTGTCGCGCGATCTGAGACTCACCCGGTCGAACGTGTCGAACCACCTCGCCTGCCTGCGCGGCTGCGGGATCGTCGTCGCAACACCCGAAGGACGCCAGACACGCTACGAGATCGCCGACGCGCACCTCACCCGCGCGCTGGGCGCGCTCGTCGACACGGTGCTCGCCGTCGACGACGGGTTCGAGTGCGCGGACGTCAACTGCGACGTGCCGCTGTGCTGCGGGGTCGACGCGTGAGCCGCGAGTGCTGCGGGCCCGAGGAGGAGTCGACCCGCCAGCCGCTTCTGCTGACGCCCCGCGAGCCGACGCCCCAGCCCGTTGAGGACGGCGCTCATCACGACGACCACCATGATGATGCTGACGACGATCACGACCACGGCGGGGCCGACGAGTTCGTGCCCTGGTGGCGCGACCGCCACCTGCTGATCCCCATCGCCGCGGGCCTGCTGCTCGCGGTCGGCTACATCCTCGAATGGACCGGAGTCGGGTTACCGGCGACGATCGTGCTCGCCCTGGCGCTTATCTCCGGCGCGCTCACGTTCGTGCCCGGTGCGATCAAGCGACTGCTGCGCGGACGTCTGGGTGTGGGTCTGCTTATGACGATCGCCGCGGTCGGCGCCGTCGCCCTCGGGCACGTGGGAGAGGCCGCCGCACTGGCGTTCCTGTTCTCGATCGCCGAGGCCCTTGAGGACCGCGCCATGGACAAGGCCAAGACCGGCTTGCGCGCACTGCTGTCGCTCATCCCCGACACGGCCACCATCTCCCGCCTCGGCGGCAACGTCGAGATCCCGGCGAGCGAGCTGCGCGTGCTTGACATCCTCGTCGTGCGCCCGGGCGACCGGGTCGCCACCGACGGAATCGTCGTCAGCGGACGCAGCAGCATCGACACCTCCGCCATAACCGGAGAGTCCATCCCCGTCGAGCTCGGACCCGGTGACCGCGTGCCGGCAGGTTCCATCAACGGCAGCGGGGCACTGCAGCTCGAGGCCACCGCCGACGGCCGCGACAACTCCCTGACCAAGATCGTCGAACTCGTCGAACAAGCCAACGCCCGCAAGGGGGAGCGTGCGCGACTCGCCGACCGTATCGCCAAACCCCTCGTACCCGCCGTGCTGATCCTCGCCGCCCTCGTCGTGATCTTCGGCTTCATCATCGGCGAGCCGCTGCTGTGGACCGAGCGCGCACTCGTCGTTCTCGTCGCCGCGTCCCCTTGCGCGCTGGCGATCGCCGTGCCGGTCACCGTCATCTCCGCGATCGGCTCCGCCAGCAAGTTCGGTGTCATCATCAAGTCCGGTGAGGCGTTCGAGCAGCTCGGCACGATCACGCAGGTCGCCTTCGACAAGACCGGCACCCTCACCCAGGGCAAGCCTGTCGTCGTAGTCACCCGCGCCGCCGACGGCACCGACGAGACGACGGTGCGCGACATCGCCGCGGGCCTCGAAGCACACAGCACCCACCCGCTCGGCGCCGCGATCATCGCGGCCAGCCACAACCCCGCCACCGTCGCCGACGTCCAGGAGCAACCGGGCCACGGCATCACCGGCGTCGTCAACGGGCAGCCTGCCCGCGTCGGAAGCCCACGCTGGATCCTCGCCGGCCGCCTCGCAGCCGATGCCGAAGCGCTCGAGGAGCAGGGGATGACCGTCGTCGTCGTCGAGGTCGCCGGATCCGACATCGGCATCCTTGGCATCCGCGACGAGCTCAAACCCGAAGCGGTAGAGACCGTCCGGCAACTGACCGCGACGGGCATAGCGACCATCATGCTCACCGGCGACAACGACCGCACCGCGCGCGCCATCGCCGCCCAGGTCGGCATCAGCGACGTGCGGGCCCAGCTGCTGCCTGCCGACAAGGCGGCCGCGATCGAGGAGTTCGCCCGCACCCGCCCTACGGCCATGGTCGGCGACGGCATCAACGACGCACCCGCCCTCGCCGCGGCGAACGTCGGCATCGCGATGGGCGTCACAGGATCGGACGCCGCCATCGAGTCCGCCTCCGTCGCCTTCACTGGCAACGACCTACGCCTACTGCCCGCAGCCCTCCTCCACGCCCGACGAGGCCGGCTGATCATGACCGGCAACATCGCGCTCTCGCTGGGCATCATCGTCGTGCTGTTCCCGCTCGCCCTGCTCGGCGTGCTGGGCCTGGCTGGTGTCGTGCTCGTCCACGAGATCGCCGAAGTCATCGTCATCCTCAACGGAGTCAGAGCTTCACGCAGACCGGCAATGAGATCGAGGGTGCATCAGGGGTCGCCCAACTTGGCCGGGTAGCGTCGCGGTATGGATCCCGTCGCACGTCCCAGCCCGCTCGCCCGCCCGGCCCGCGCCATTGGAGGCGCCCTCATCGCGGCAGCGCTGACTGCGTCGCTCGTCGGGTGCTCCGCTCTCGGGGACGTCGTGGGACAGCAGGTGGGCAGTGCTGCGTGCACCGTGGGCTCCGGTGTGATCAAGCAGACCGCATCCGATGTCGCCACAGCCGCGGCCGACGTCAAGGTGAATCCTGCGGCAGCGCTGGCCTCACTTCAAGCTACTGAAGCGGCGCTCGCGGTAGCGGCCGTGAGCTTCACGGAAGAGCCGGCCGCCTCTGCCATCGTTTCGGCGCAGGCCGCCCTCGTCGAACTGACCACGATCGCCACCGATGCCTCAAACGGAGTCGCAATCGATGAGCAGGCGTTGGCTGCAGCGGCCGAGAACGTCGCCAAGCAGCTGTCCGGAGTCTGCTGACCTAAGGCAGCCACGCCTGCGGATCGACCCGACTGCCATCCACATAGACCTCGAAGTGCAGGTGGTAGAAGGTCACATAGCCAGTGTCGCCAGTCGACCCGATGACCTCGCCCGCGCTGACAGTCTGGCCTTCCACCACGGTCGGGGAGCCGGAGATCATGTGCGCGTAGAGCGTGGAGACCCCATCTCCATGGTCGATCTTCACGTACTGACCCCACCCGCTGTCGTCCTGGACCACCGCGGTGACGACGCCCGCTGAGGCGGCTACGATGGGGGAGCCGTAAGCGCCCATGATGTCGATCCCGTTGTGGAACTCTCCTCCGTCGCGCCACCCATAACGGTCGTTCACCGGGGCATCCGACGGCCACACCTCGAGGCGGCCGCCGCCGGCTATCGTCGCGCTCTGCGTGGGCGGGATGATCTCCACACCGAACGAATCGCGTGCGACGGGTGCAGGCGGGTTGGCCGAGACGAACATGCTCTGGGGCTCTGGAGGCAAGGGCTCGAACTCGGCGGGGGTGGTCGCTCCAGCCTGCTGGCTGGGTTCAGCAATGGCGACAGCGGGGACGCTGAGGCCGAGCATGAGCGCGCCGAGGGCGCAGAAAGTTACAGGCCGAATCAAGGAATCTCTTTCGTGACAGGGTCAGCTGAGGGCACAGCCTCGCCACTCAGATGCGCTTCATTCGTCGCTTCGAGCGTGGCGCTGACCACTCGCCCTCCGTTGGTCGCGTGGGTTCGGGTTCGATCGCGCCCCAAGCTAAGCAGCGTTCCTGAACAGAAACCGAGAGTGGTCGGCTGCCCGAAACTCTCAATGGCCTCTCAGGCATCGCGTGAGTGCGGCTGCTACTGTCGGGCTGTCCCGAGGTAAACAGGAGGTGTGCGGTGCCCGCGTGGAAGCGCATCCTCCTTGCCGCAATCGGGATCCCGGCCCTGGTTTTCGGCCTCTTCGCAATGCATGCACTGACCTCCGACTCGACGACACAGACCGACTCACACGTCGTTGCGCAGGTGCTGGCCGACCCCTCCACGGGCGCCGCGACCGACTCGTCCACAGCAGCGATCGCCTGTGACGAGGTGTGCGCGACCGCCCACGACCTCCTCACTGCGAGCTGCGTGCTCGGGTTGTTCCTCGCTTTGATGCTTCTGCTGCCCGCCGCGATTCCGAGCTGGGGCGAAGCTGCGCGTCGGCTTGCGCAAACCGGCACGCGTGCCCGCGGCCTAATTCCTACCCCAACCGCCTCCCTCGAACTTCTCTCGATTAGCCGAATCTGATCTGACGTCGCGCCGGTCCGCTCACGCGGACCTTCAGCACGTCCGGATTCCATTGACCGAGCGAACAGGCAGGTACCCTCCTTGCGTAGTCCTACGCAGATCGCACATGCGCGCCCCGATGACCACTTCGACAACGAGCCCCGCGACGTCCAGAACCCCGCGCTGACGCCCATCGAGTGGATGCGCTGGGCGTGGCGCCTGCTCACCAGCATGCGGACAGCGCTGTTGCTTCTACTGCTGATGGCCATCGCGGCCGTGCCAGGTTCCCTCGTGCCTCAGCGCACCTCCGACCCCAACGGCGTGGCGTTGCTGTACCGCGATGACGCCGCGCGGGCACAAATGCTGGAGTTCTTCCAGCTCTTCAACGTCTACACGTCAGTGTGGTTCTCGGCGATCTACCTGCTTCTCTTCGTCTCGCTCATCGGCTGTGTGATCCCTCGAGCTCGGCACCACTGGACGGCGCTGCGACAGATCCCGCCGCGCACGCCCGCCCGCCTCAGTCGACTTCCCGCCCACGTGACCACCACCCTCTCCGACGAGAACGGCAACGAGCTAGCGCGACGTGCCGGCATGCTTCTGCGCTCGAAGGGGTACCGGATCGCCTTTTACGGCACAGACACCGAGAGCCCCTCAGTCGCTGCCGAGCGGGGGTACGCACGTGAGAGCGGCAACCTGCTCTTCCACGTGTCGCTCGTCGGCATCCTGGTCGCGGTCGCCGTCGCTGGCGGATTCCGCTACACCGGCCAGCGCGTCATCGTCGAAGGCGAAACCTTCACCAACGCCCGTGGCGCATTCGACTCCTTCACTCCGGGGCCCTTCTTCCTCGATTCGAACCTCCCCCCGTTCTCCGTCAGTCTCGACGCTTTCGAAGTGACCTACGTCGAGGACGATCCCGGCGCTCTCGGCTTCATCACCGACTACACCGCGCGAGTCACGACCAAGAGCCTCGGTTCCGATCCAGCATCCAGCACCGTGAAGGTCAACGAGCCGCTCACGATCGACGGCATCGACATCTATCTGTTAGGGAACGGATACGCGCCCTCGATCATCATCCGCGACCTCGCCGGACGGGTCGTGCTCGACGAGACCATCGCCTTCCTCCCTCAGGACGGCAACCTGACCAGTCTCGGCGTCGTGAAGGTACCGGACGGCCTCGCCGAGCAGGTCGGGATCATCGGATTCTTCTACCCCACCCAATCAACCCTTGACTCAGGCGCGTACGCATCGGTCTACCCCGACCTGGTCAACCCCGTCATGACCCTCAACGTCTTCACCGGCGACCTCGGCATCGACGACGGAACCCCGAGGTCCGTCTACTCGCTCGACACCTCTAGCATGCGCCAGCTCACGGGCGGAACGAGCGGCGCCGACTCGCTTGAGCTTCGCCCGGGAGATGAGGTCGACCTCCCGAACGGGCTCGGCACGATCGAGTTCGCGTCGGTGAGCCGTTTCGCCTCCTTCGACATGGCGTTCGACCCGACGAAATTCCCCGTGCTGGTCTTCACGCTGCTCGGGCTGATCGGCCTGGGCCTGGGGCTGTTCGTGCCTCGACGACGCGTGTGGTTCCAGTTCACCCGTTCCGAGGGCGGCACGAGCATGGAGGGTGGCGCGCTCGCTCGAGGCGATGATCCCCGCCTGGACGACGCGCTGCGCGATCTCAGTCGAGCGATTGCGGGGAGCCCGCGATGAATCAGGACAACTGGTGGCTTAACGCCTTCTGGTCGCTAGCGCCGACGGTGTCGGTAGGACTGATCTTCTGGTTCGTCGTGCGCGCGATCATCAACGCGGATCGCAACGAGCGGAAGATGCATGCCAAAGTCGACGCAGAGGAGCGGGCGAAGCTGGCGCGACAGGAGTCGGAGTCATGACCCACGCCTCCCTACCCAAACGGCGAGACGCTCGACTCTCCGAGCAAGCGCTGCGACGTAGTCTCCGAGCGCGGCGATCGAAAGCTGACGCAGCAGCGGCCGCACCCGAGCCCGCGAAGCCTGCTGCCAAACAGCGGATCCGGGTGTTCGGCGCCATGAGTGTCGCGGCCGCACTCTTCGCTATTGCGGGGCTACCGGCTTACGGCGCCGGAACCTCCCCAAACCCAGCAGTATCGCCAGTGGGCGAAGTCCAGACCCTCAAGGTCAACGCCGACATCACCGTCGCCGCGCCCACCCGCGATCCCTTCCGCGCCACGAGCCCCGAGCAGCTCGCCGAACTCGCGCTCCAGCAGACCTACCTGGCCTCGGGCGCGCAATCCCTCGGCGACGATTACCCCTGGCCGTACGAGGCGACCGACGATGAAGGCGGCCCGCTCTCGCCCCTCAACTACTACTACCGCGAATGCGTCGACTTCGTCGCATGGCGACTGAACCGCGACGCCGGATTCCCCGTCGCGCCTTTCAAATGGAAATGGGCGGACCTGACGCCGAACGGCGGCGACGGAAGTCAGTGGCTGTTCGCCTGGCGCTCGAACGGCTGGCCTGTCAGCGACACCCCGATACCCGGATCGGTCGCCTACACCGGAGGCAACCACGTCGCCTACGTGAAGCAAGTCCTCGACGGCGGCTTCGTCGTACTCGAGGAATACAACTGGGTGCCGCACGTCTACAGCCAACGCACGGTGCCCATCTCGACCGTCGTTGCCTTCCTCTACCCACCACCCGCCTAGACCCAACAAAAAGGAGAGACCATGAAATGCCCCATCGACGACAGCCAGCTCGTCATGACAGAACGTTCCGGTATCGAGATCGACTACTGCCCTCAATGCCGAGGAGTCTGGCTCGACCGCGGCGAGCTCGACAAAATCCTCGAGCGTTCAGCGGGTAGCACCGTCCCGCAATCCCAGCAGCAGCAGGGTCCGCTCGGCGGCCTGCTCAACCGCGGCGGTCACCATGGCGGCGGCCACGGCACCGACCAGTACGGGCGTCGACGCAAGAAGGAGAGCTGGCTCAGTGAGCTCTTCGATTAAATCTATGTACACTTGTTCATATGAACACATATAGCGTCGCGGCGAGGTCATAATGGGCGAAGGACATTCGCACCCCACCGCGGCAAGTGCGGGGGGTCGGCACCGCCGACCCCTCGTGATCGCCTTCGCTCTGACGGCGACATACATGGTGGTCGAGTTCGTGGTCGGATTCTCGATTAACTCCCTCGCCCTCATCTCCGATGCCGCCCACATGGGCACGGACGTGCTCGGGCTGGGAATGGCATTGGCAGCGATCACGCTCGCCAACCGGCCCAAGACGAGCCAACGCACCTACGGCCTCTACCGGCTCGAGGTTCTCGCCGCCCTCGCCAACGGCATCCTGCTCTTCGGCGTCGCCGGCTACGTCATCTACGAAGCGATCCAGCGATTCAACGAGCCGCCCGAGATCCCCGGCCTGCCACTACTCCTGACGGCGAGCATCGGTCTGGTGATCAACCTGATCAGCTTCCGACTGCTCATGGCCGGGTCGAAGGAGAGCCTCAACGTCAAGGGCGCCTACCTCGAAGTCCTGGGCGACCTGCTCGGCTCCGTCGGCGTGATTGTCGCCGCCATCATCTTGTTCACCACAGGGTGGTCGTATGCCGATCCGATCATCGGAGTGGGCATCGGACTGTTCATCTTGCCGAGGACGTTCAAGTTGACTCGGCAGGCGGTGCGCATCCTCCTCGAGGTGGCGCCTCCCGAGATCGACATGGATGCCGTGCGCGCCGACGTGCTCTCCGTCGCGGGAGTCGAGCAGATCCACGACCTGCACGTATGGACGATCACCTCCGGCATGGAGAGCGCGAGCGGCCACATCGTCCTGAAGGACCGTGCCGACTACGGGACCGTCCTCGACCAGGTGCTCGCGGTGCTCCGCGACAAGCACCACATCGAACACGCCACGATCCAATGCGAGCCCCGTGCCTTCAACGAAACACCTCACGCCATCTAGGCGGTTACCTTATGACCATGAGCGAACGCAGGACTTCCGAAGACAACCACGTCCACCGGATGGTCAACGCGGCCCAAGTGGAGAAGGCGAAGGCTGCCATGCCTGCTGACCACGAGATCCATGACCTGGCCGATGTCTTCCACCTGCTCGGCGACCCGAACAGGGTCAAGATCCTGATCGCCCTGTCGGGCGGTCGGATGGCCGTCAGGGATATCGCCGCCGTCGTCGAGCTCAGTGAGTCGGCCGTCTCCCACGCTCTGCGCCTGCTGCGCGCCCACCGAGTAGTGACCGTCGAGCGAGAGGGACGGGTTGCCTACTACGGCCTCGCCGACCTTCACGTGCAGGAACTACTGCGACTCGCGTTGGAGCACATCGGCCACTCGATACTCATCCACCCGGCAGACCAGCTCCAGACAGCGGCTGAGCCCGCTGACGACTGCGAGCGACCCCACGATTCGACTTCCCGAGAGGAACAACCTTGACCTCCACCCGCCGTCGCGCTCTTGCGCGCACTGCCGTTCTGACCTTCGCACTTGCCGGTATCCTCACCGTCACCACGGCCACGGCGGCCAACGCCCACGACGGGCTCGTCGAGAGCAGCCCTGCTGCCGACTCCACCGTGAGCACGGAAGTGACCAGCATCGACCTCGAGTTCAGCGAGGACTTCCTCGACCTGGGCACCGCGACGAGCGCCTTCGCGATCCAGGTCGAAGGCCCCGACGGTAAGTTCTACAACTCCGGGTGCGTGAGCCTCGACGGTGCACGCATCACCACAGCTGCCGCCCTCGGCGAATCCGGCGAGTACACCGTCGTGTGGCAAGTCGTCTCGTCCGATGGTCATCCCACCTCGGACTCCTTCGCCTTCACCTATGACAAGCCGCAAGACGTCACTGCCGCGACGGGCGTTGCCAACGGGGTCACCTGCGAGAGCGCAACACCGGCCGTCACTCCGGATGCCGAGACCAAGGGCGATGAGACAGCCGTCACGCTCATCGTCAGCGGCATCATCGCGGTCCTGATCGTCGTCGGAATCGTCGTGTTCCTCCTGGTGCGTCGCAGCAAACGAACCGCAACCACGACCGAGAATTAGACCATGAACGCGCCCGTCGAGAACGGCGGCGGCCCACGAGCCGCCGCCCTCGTCGGTGCGCGTCAAATTCTTGCGCTGCTAGTGGTGGCGATTATCGCGGTCCTCGCATTCATGGCCGTCCACCACACCGACGACATCGCGGACGCCTCGGGCACACCGGTCACCATCGAGATCGCCCACGTCACCACGCCGACCGGGATCGAGTCCCTCGACTCGAGCACCCAGCCCGACTTCATCCTGCTGACCGGATGCGCCATCCTCGTCCTCTGCGGAGCCCTCGCCCTGGTCGTCCTCCTGGCTGCCCGATCAGCGCTCAGGACTCAACCGGGACTCCACGAATTCATCGCTTGGCTCAGGCCGTCCTTCTTCCTGTCGGTTGCGGCACCGCGACCCAGCCTGACCACTCTCTCCATCAGCCGGACCTAGAGCTCCTCTGCGTGGCCGCGCGCCACGACGAGCCCTGACCCGTCCGACCCTGGCGGCGTGCTTCTTGCGCGCCGCAACGCTGGAGAGAGCATTCATGAACACCAACACCAAGATCGCCATCGCGTTCGCGAGCATCCTCGCGACCGGAGTCATTGCCTTCGCCGCAATCGCTGCCGTGCAAAACGCGAACCGCCCCACACCTACCATCGACGACGCGACCGGAGTCGCCGCAACCGTCGAGGAGAACAGCCACCGGCTCGACGACGTTCCCGACGCGCCAGTGACGGTTGTCGAGTTCCTCGACTTCGAGTGCGAGGCCTGCGGGGCCTTCTACCCGTTCGTCGAGGAACTCCGCGTGAAGTACGACGGCCAGATCAACTACGTCATCCGCTACTTCCCGATCCCGTCCCACAACAACTCGACTACTGCTGCGCTGGCGGTAGAGGCCGCTGCCCAGCAGGGGAAGCTCGAGCAGATGTACAACCGAATGTTTGAGACTCAGGCGCAATGGGGCGAGAGCGGCGAGTCGAAGGCCGACCTATTCCGCACCTACGCCCAGGAAATCGGGCTCGACATGTCTCAGTACGACAACGCCATCGCCGATCCGAAGACCGCCGAGCGGGTCGCTTTTGACTTCGAGGCGGGACGATCGCTCGGGGTGAACGGAACGCCCACATTCTTCGTGAACGACAAGAAGCTCGAACTGCAGTCTCTTGAGGACCTCGAGGCTGCCATCGTCAGCGAACTGCCAAAGTGAAGATCCTCCGCACAGGTGTCGCCGGGCTCGCTGGCTTCCTCACCGCATCCCTCATCGCCGCCTGCACCTCAGTCGGCCAAGGGAACAACAACTACGTCTCCGGCGACGGCACGGTCACCGAGTACGGAATCGAGGGCAGGGGAGACCCCTTGGAATTCACGGGCGTCACCGATCGCGGCACCACCGTGTCGTCCGCCGACTATCGCGGCGAAGTCCTCGTCGTGAACTTCTGGTACGCGGCCTGCCCGCCCTGCCGGCTGGAGGCCCCCGACCTCCAAGCACTGAGCGAGGAGTTCGCGGGCGACGGCGTCACGTTCCTCGGAGTGAACATCCGAGACGGTGCCGAGACATCCCTGTCGTTCGCGGAGACGTTCGGCGTCACCTACCCGTCGATCATCGACCGCGACGGACAGGTGACGCTGGCCTTCTCTGGCCTCGCATCCCCGACCGCCGTACCCACGACCGTCGTCATCGACCGTGACGGAAGGGCATCCGCACGCATCGTCGGGCTGCTGGAACCCAGCACACTGCGAGCGCTCATCCACACCGCTCTGGACGAGGACTGAGATGAATCCTCTGGGAGAATTCTTCGCGACCTCAGCCCTATCAGGGGCGCTGATCATCGCCATACCCCTCGCCGTAGTTGCCGGAGCGGTCTCGTTCCTCTCACCCTGCATCCTGCCCCTCGCCCCCGGATTGATCGGCTACACCACTGGCCTGACGAGTGCCGGGCCGGCCCCCCGCGCACGACGCAGAATCGCGTTGGGGGTCTCCCTCTTCATCCTCGGCTTCTCGGCAGTATTCGTCGCCTACGGCGCACTGTTCGGTGCGTTGGGTGCCTGGCTGGTGCAATGGCAGGAGCCGCTCACCCGTGTGCTCGGAGGCGTCGTGGTCGTACTCGGCCTCGTCATGATCGGCGCGATCCCCATCCTGCAGCGCACAATCAAGCCAGCATGGAAGCCGCGCATCGGGATCGCCGGCGCACCTCTCCTCGGCATCGTCTTCGGACTCGGGTGGACCCCCTGCATCGGTCCCACCCTCAGTGCGGTCGTCGCGCTGAGCATGTCGGAGGCGTCCGCCGTTCGGGGCGCCCTGCTCGGCCTCGCCTATTGCGTGGGACTCGGCGTGCCACTGCTCGGCCTAGCGATCGGCCTGCAATCGGCCACGGGCGCGATCGCCAGACTCCGCAAGCACATCAGGCTCATCAACGTGTTGGGAGCACTGATGCTCATCGTCGTCGGCGTGCTCATGATCAGCGGCATCTGGGGACAAGCCATCCGCAGTCTTCAAGGCCTCATCGGATCATTCCAGGTGATCGTATGACCCAGCCCTCCGCTGAAACCGGCCGGCGAATCGCCATCGTCGGCCTCCTGCTCGCGCTGGTCGTGCCTCCGGCCGGTGCGGTCCTCTCGTCCGCCGTGCTGATCCGCGCACGGCGGACGGGAAGGAACGACCCCGCAGCCCTAGCCGGGATCATCATCGGGACCATCGGCACCCTCGTGTTCGTCGCGGCGACCTGGTACGTGCTGCAGGTCCTCGGCGGTCAGGTCGGCGCCTGCGCGGAACTGGGCCCGGGAACCCACCAACAGGGCCTTTTCACCTACCAGTGCGGAGGAACCTGATGCGCGCCGACGACCTGATCTGGACTCCGGAGGCACCGCCCTCTTTCGTCGAGTTCATCTCCCTCAACCTGCAACCGGTGCCGTTGCTGCCGGCGGTCGGCATCCTTATGGGTGCCCTCTACCTCGTCGGAGCGATCCGGCTCTGGCAAGCCGGACGTCGTTGGCCCGTGTGGCGCACCGTGCTCTTCCTGCTGGGCTGTCTGACGATCATCGCGATCACCGGCCTCGGAGTCGAGGGCTACGGGTTCGAGATGTTCTCCGTCTTCATGTTCCAACAGCTGACCCTCATGATGACTGTCCCGCCCCTTCTCGTGCTCGGCTCGCCGGGCACCCTGTTCCTGCGGACGGTGCCCCACCGCAGCTGGGGAGGATGGCTTCACAGAACGTCGATCCGATTCCTCAGATCGCGAGTCGCCCGATTCCTCATCCACCCCGGTTTCACACTTCCCCTGTTCCTCATCAGCTTCTACGGCCTCTACTTCGGAGGGCTCGCTGACGCACTCCTGCCCACGTTGGCAGGGCACCTCTTCCTCGAGATCGCCTTCCTCGCCGCGGGCATCCTCTTCACCATCCCGATCCTGAGCGCCGATCCGCTACCCCGACGCCAGACCCACGCCGGCCGACTCATGGACCTCTTCGGCGAGATGGCCCTGCACGCCTTCTTCGGCGTCATCATCATGATGGCGCCACGACCGATCGTGACCGAGTTCACGACACCGCCCACCTCGTGGGGCCTCGACCTCATCGTCGACCAGCAGATCGCCGGCGCCCTCTCCTGGTCGTACGGCGAGCTGCCCACCGTCATCATCCTGCTGTTCATGCTGCCCCGATGGTTCCGCGACGACACCCGCAAGGCCCGAGCCGCCGACCGGCACGCCGACCTCTACGGCAACCCCGAGCTGGACGCCTACAACGAGTACCTCGCGCGCCTTCGCCGCCGCGACGAGCATCTCGGTCTCACTACCCCTAAAGAAGAGGAGAAGCCCTGATGTGGCTCTATCCCATCGTCATGATCGCGGTGCTCGTCGGCATCGGCATCTGGGCGTACATCATCTTCCGCAGTCACGACCGGAGGTTCGACTGATGGTACGGCGCCTGCTCGCGACTCTCGGCGTTGCTCTCCTTCTCGGCAGCACGCTGCTGGGCAGCCCGGTCGCCGCCAACGCCGACGACTACCCGACCTGGGACGACGTTGCCGCCGTCCGCGGCGACGAAGCTGCCACGCAGCAGAAGATCGCCCAGCTGGAGAGCCTGATCGGCGGACTGCAGGCCAACGCAACGAAGACCCAAGCAGAGTCGGACGCTAAAGCGGCCATCTGGGTCGAAGCGGACACCAAGTACCAAGAGGCGTACAGCCGGACCCAGACGCTCCTCGCCCAGGCGCAAGAAGCAGACGCGATCGCCGAGGAATCCGCGCGTCGCGCCGGGCAGATCGCCGCCCAGATGAGCCGCACCGGCGGGGGCAACGTCGCCGCGATGCTCTTCGCCGACTCCGCCAACGCCGACTCGCTGCTCTACGGGTTGGGGATGTGGGAGCGCATCGGCGCCCAGTCCAGCCTGATCTCCGAGAGGGCGATCCTCGATCGCAACACCGCGCAGGCCCTTACCGATCAGGCAACGCGGGCACAAGAGGAACTCGAAACACTCAAGCTCGCAGCGGAGAAGGCCTTCCTCGAAGCGCAAGCCGCCGCCGCGGCCGCGCAGACCGCGCTCGACGAGCAACTCACCAAACAAGCTGTGCTGCAGCAGCAGCTGGCCGTGCTCAAGGAACGTCGGGCAGCGACCGAGGCCGATTACCTGGCCGGGGTCGAAGCACGCATCGGCGCCGGCGTCAGTCTCGACGCCGGGGAGATCAGCCTCGCGGGCTGGGCGAGACCGGCCTCCGGATACATCACCTCGGTCTACGGATGGAGCGCGCAGTACGGCACGAGCTTCCACAAGGGAACCGACATCGGGGCAGGATGCGGCCAGAACATCTACGCCGGCTCCGGCGGGACCGTCGTCTACGCGGCAGGCGGATGGAACGGCGGCTACGGCAACTACATCATCATCGAGCACTCGAGCGGACTGAGAACCGCGTACGCGCACATCCAGGACGGCGGCATCCTCGTCACCGCCGGACAGCAGGTCGTCGTGGGCCAGAACATCGCCCGCGCTGGCACGACCGGAAACTCGACCGGATGCCACCTGCACTACGAGGTGCGCGTCGACGGGGTGGCGATCGACTCAGTCCCGTTCATGGCCGACCGCGGAATCCGGATCGGATGAACCGCCGCGTACTCGTCAGCATCGCCGCGCTGCCGGCGCTCGCGTTCCTGTCCCTCCTCATCGCCCTCGCGTTCGGCGGGGGAGCAGAGCCGCAGCTGATCCTCGATCCCGGTCCCGCGGCGCGCTACGGGCTCCCTGCCGCCAAGATGCTCGTCAACATCGCCAGCGCCGTGACCATCGGCTCGCTCATCCTCGCTCTCCTCGTGCTGCCCGCTCGATCGCCGGCCTACGGGCGAGCGGTCGACGTGGCCGCGGTCGGGTCGACGATATGGGCTCTGGCCGCGGGCGCCACTGGATTCTTCTCCTTCATGGTCGCCTTCAACCAGACCTTCACACTCGACGCGAGCTTCGGCTCGGCGCTGAGCATGTACCTCACCGGCACAGAGCTGGGGCAAGCATGGCTCGCCGCCACCCTGATCGCAGCGGGTCTCTCGGTGCTCTGCTTCGCCATCCGCAACCAGACGGCACTTGTCCTTGTGCTCATCCTCGCGGTCGCCGGACTCATACCCATGTCCACTCAGGGCCACCAGGGCGGCACGGCGGACCACGACCCCGCCTCGATGGCGATCTTCATCCACGTCCTCGCGGCGTGCATCTGGCTCGGCGGGCTCGTCGCCATCTTCGCCATCAAACCCACCCTCACCAGCACCGAGATCGTCACCGTGCTGCGGCGATACTCAACGATCGCGCTGCTGTGCTTCGTCGCGGTGGCGACCTCCGGATACCTCAGCGCCCAGATCCGCGTGGAGGACCTCGCGAACATCGGGTCTGCCTACGGCGTCCTGGTCGTCGTCAAAGTCGCCGCGTTGATCGGGCTCGGGATCATCGGAGCGTACTGGCGACGAGCTGCGATCGCCAGGGCAGGAGAAAACGGACCTTGGTTCTGGGCGATCGCCGCGGGAGAGCTGGCGTTCATGGGCCTGGCCTCGGGCGTCGCCGCAGCCCTCGCCCGAACCTCCACGCCCGTGGTGCCGGAGATCCCCGCTCGGCCCACGCCCTCCGAGCTATTGACCGGCAACCTGCTACCCCCGATACCCAGCTTCACGAATTACATCGCCCTCTGGAACTTCGACCTGCTGTGGATCCTGATCTGCGGTTTCGCCCTGTTCTTCTACCTCGCGGGAGTGAACCGGCTCAAACGCCGTGGAGATGCTTGGCCCGTTCATCGCACCGTCCTGTGGATCGCAGGCATCGCCGCCCTCTTCTACGTCACCAACGGGGGAGTGAACCTCTACGGTAAGTTCCTCTTCTCCTCCCACATGCTCGGACACATGGCCCTCGGGATGCTCGTGCCGTTGCTGCTCGTTCCAGCGGCACCAATCACCCTCGCGCTGCGCACGATCGAACGACGCACCGACAGCAGTCGAGGACCGCGCGAATGGATCATGCTCGTCGTGCACTCACGCGTGTTCGGGTTTTTCACGAGGCCAGTGGTCGCAGCTGTTCTATTCGCCGGATCGCTCTGGGTGTTCTACTACACACCCCTATTCCAGTGGGCGGTCTCGAACCACGTCGGCCACCAGTGGATGGTCGCCCACTTCCTGCTCACCGGATACCTCTTCGTCCAATCGGTCATCGGGATCGACCCCTCTCCCGTCCGCGCCCCCTACCCGGTACGACTGCTCATCCTCCTGGCGACCATGGCATTCCACGCCTTCTTCGGGCTGGCGCTGCTCAGCCGCACGACGCTGCTGCTGCCGGACTGGTACGGCGCCATGGGGTGGGAGTCAGTCGACCCGCTCGCCGACCAGCAGGTCGCCGGAGGTATCGCGTGGAGCATCGGCGAGATACCCACCGTCATCCTCGCCATCGCCGTCGTCTACCTGTGGTCACGCAGCGACACCCGCGAATCGAAACGGTACGACCGTCAAGCCGACCGAGATCAGGACGCCGAGCTCGAGGAGTACAACCGAATGCTGTCCGCTCGCGCGGCCGCCCAAGTCATCGGAAGAAATGGCGCGATCAGTGCGCCAGAGAAGGAGAAGTCGTGACCCTGAACACCCGCCGCGTGGCGTCGCGAGTAGTCGCCGTAGCTGTAGTTGCGCTCATCGCCGACCAGTTCACCAAGCAATGGGCGCTCGCCAACCTCGCCCACGGAGAAGTTATCCCGCTGTTGTCGACGTTTCAGCTACGGCTGGCATTCAACCCCGGCGCAGCCTTCGGCATGGGAGCTGAAGCAGGGCCGATCATGGCCTGGGCGATCCTTCTCATCCTCACCGGCCTGACTGCCTGGATCGCCGTGCGTGTGAGCCGCGGCCTCGACCCACGCGAAACGTACCTCCTCGCACTCGTCGCAGGCGGCGGCTGGGGCAACATGGTCGACCGCATCCTCCGGTCCACCGACCTGCCGCTGTCGGGCAGCGTTGTCGACTTCCTCGCCTGGGACAACTTCGCCATCTTCAACATCGGCGACGTCTTCGCCGTCGGTGGAATCATCGCCTGGGCGCTCTACCGTTTGACGCGGCTGCCGCGGTTGCAGCCAGCGAAGAGCCAAGGGTGAAGGTGAAGACGCCCTCTTTGCAGACGATCGCCGGAGTGCAACGATGGCTGCTTACGGAGCCGACGTTGCGGGAGATGAAGGCCCACTTCCCCGATGAATGGCACCAATGTCGCATCCAGATGCTCCGCGCGAGCGAACGCGGTGAGATTCGAGCGCTCATCGCCGAGCTCGGCACCCGCCGCTCGTCGCTGCGCGACCATCAAGCCTCAGAGCAACAACGGATCAGCGATCTGGTGCGCACCCAGCTCATTCTGAGGACGCTCCGATCCGTCGGCCTCAGCGCCGAGGCCGGCGTGGCCGAAGGCACCATACGACTGCCGAAGATGAGCGGATGGCTGATGCAGAAGCTCTTCTTCTCTGCCGGGCTCGTCCGGAAGCCCGTCTCGATGAGGAAGTACCGGATGATCTGGCCGCTGCTCCGTGGACGCGAGCGTCTCATGCCGCTCGTTCGAGCCGAAGGCATCTACTGCTTCTACTCGAAGGAGTTCATCGCCGAGGTGACGAAGCTCGCCGCAGGCCGACCCGTGCTCGAGATAGCGGCGGGGGACGGCACCCTCACACGATTCCTCCGCGACGCCGGAGTCGACTGTATCGCCACCGACGACCACAGCTGGTCCCGCGAGATCACCTACGGCTCGTCGGTCGAGAAGCTCGATGCCCGGCAGGCGCTGAGGAAGTACAAGCCCGAAGTGGTGATCTGCTCGTGGCCGCCGCCGGGTAACTCGTTCGAACGGGACGTCTTTTCGACTGGATCGGTTCGGGTTTACATCGCTGTGGTCAGCTCCGCCCGAGCTGAAGCCGGCAACTGGGATACATATGCCCGGCAGACAGGACAACGAGTCCAGGTGTCATCGAGGCTAGGCCGGCAAGTCCTCCCCGATCGCAGCAATCAGGTTCTTGTCTTCGACCGATTGGATTAGCTGAACCCGGCGAGCGCAAGCTCGGGCGTCAGTGAGATGATTTCACTAGCGGCACCCTAGGCCGTAGATCAGGAGTCAACCCGCGCATGTATGAGATCACCGGCATCAAGGTTTCGAGAAAGCCCCCGGCACTTGAGACCATCAGCGAGTACTACTTCCAGGGCCGCAATGGGGAGAACAGCCTTTGGGTTGCCAAGCCAGAAGCGGTCGCCTTCGTCCAGAAGAACCCCAACAGCACCTACGTGAGCGGAGGCGGTTCCACGGCCTATGTCGAGGTGGTCGCCAATGGAGCGAACCCTTACCTTCGCACCAAGCCTGACGGGACCACTAGCGACAACCTGCTTTCGCTACCCGTGTACAACTAGCTGGCACGACCAGCGGTTTGATCGGGCCGGGTGCGCTCAGACCACGGGCAAACGACGCTTAGTCTGTTCTAGCTCTAACGGTGGAGTGCGCGTTTTCTTGTCCGTGCGTCCGTTGTGACACCTCGAGTTCTCGAAGTGCTGCGGTGAACTCGGCGAAGTTCGGCAGAGATCCGGTCAGGTTGCCATCGAGATCGAAAGTCCTTCTCATCGCTACCAAATCGACTCGAACATGATCGGAGTTGTCGCTGTCATCGAGTGCCAGTTCGAGTTCCCGGAGCAAGGCGCGGGCCCGCTTCTTGAGAACCCCGTCCGGGTGATCGCGTTCGAATCCCGCGATCACCCTTGCGAGGCGATTCTGGTTGCGATGAGTGTTCTCTGCACGCTCGGCGTTCTCTAGAGCCTCGCCGAGGAAGGCAAGCAGCGTCGTGAAGTTGCCCTCGATCTCGAGTCGTTCTTGGTCTGTCTTCGGGCGGCGAGATAGCGCGTCTAGGACTTCGCGCGCGAATCCGACTTTGTCGATGTGCGCGCCTTTGTATGCTTTTGAATACGACGTGGCGAGCGCATCCCACATTGAGCCCTTTGCTCGTGCAAGCGCCGCTCGAATTGCGTCTGCGGTCAGCTTCGATAGTGCGAGATCGTCGAGTCCTTCGAAGGCACGCGCGTACTCTCGTGCCGCGTCGACGACGAGGCCGAGTGGGATCAGATCCTCGATTTCCTTGGGCGCAACCTCGCTTTCCACCTTGATCGGAGCGGCGGACGCCCATTCATCGAACTCGATAATGAAGTCGTCATCCAATAGCCGCCGTTTCTTGCTGAGCTTCTGCCGAAGTTCCGACGCTGCTCGCTTGCCCTCCGCATCGCCGTCGAGGACCGCCACGCATGGGGGCAGGGTTCCTCCCCGGCCCCTAGCCAGAAACACCATGTAGGGCAGCGAACTCGCGGATCCGGACGCCACGATTGTCACGTCATTCAAATCGAGTCCCAAAGCCTTGTCGCTCTCGCGCGACAGGTGGTTTGAAACCCCCGCAATCAGAACCTGATCCGCCAGTCCCTCGACGAACAGGTTCTTCCCGCCAATGAAGGCGGTTTCTGCGATTGTTGTTCCGAGCGAAGTGCGAAGCGGTTCATAGTGGTTCTGAGTCGCGTCCCTAATTATTCTGGTGCCTTCGTCTTCGGCTCCCTTGTCGAGAACGCGAATGCGTTGTCCGGCATTGCGGTCTATAAGGAATGGCGAATGGGTGACGTATATGACCTGATTCAACGCAGCCCCGGTCTCGGGGGTCGCGTAGTCCTGGATAACACGAAGCAGATCCTGCTGCCCGAGGCTTGAAAGGAAAGCATCGGGCTCATCGAGGAGCATGATTTCGCTGCGATCCACAGAGGCCCTGTGAGCCGTCAGCTGAACGAAATAGCTCAGGAAGTAGCGAAGGCCCTGACTTCTTTCATCGAACGAGTATGACGCTTTCGTCCTGTCTCGGATGACGAGTGCGAGCTCTCGTTCCCTCGCTTTGACCTGAATGTCGAAATTGGAATCCTGCCTCCACCAGCGATGAAAGTTGAGGTTCTCAGCGATCGCGACGTTCATCGCTCCCACTAGTCCCTCAATTTCGCCCTCTCGTTCGCCGTCGATTGCCGCCTCTAGCCGCGCGAAGCTTGAGGGATCGATTCGGGCCACGTCGACCAGCAACTTTCTTCCCAGCTCGAATTGCTCACGTCGCCTTTCTTCGGCCTCGGTGAGGTTCTCCGCAACGGCGGCTCTCCAAGCAGGAAAGAGGTTGGTGCCAAACTCTTCTGCCGTCGACCAGACAGAGCTCGCAACTGAGTTGAAAAGACCCGCCCGCTTGCGACGGGAGTGCAACGCGTTCGGGGCACGGCCGGCGAGTTCCGCGATGGACATGGTGTCCGGCATCGCCAAATGCGTGTCCAGTTTGAAGATGCGCGGGAAAGAGTCCAGCAGGGCGGTGAGCTGCTCAGCCTCAAGGGGCACGGGACCCGGGTTGGCAGATGTCACCAAGAAAGCCGCTGCAGCGCCGGGGTGGAAAAGCGTGAATTGAGCTCCCGTCTCGAACGACGGAACGATGCTCTGCAGTAGATCCAGTTCCTCGTCGGTCTCGGTCGTGAACGTCGCGCCGAATTCCGGGGATCGAATCTCATCGGTTTGAACCGAAAAGAACACGCTATAGCGGCAGAAATCCGAAGGATCTAAGTTTGTCCCGGTTACGGCGGACTCGATCGCATTGAGCAACTGGGTCTTACCGGCTTCGTTCGCCCCGATCACTGCTGTGACCTCGGGATCGATGTTCACCCGAACGAAGGGGTACCAGCCTTGAGTGACGTCCTCCCAGCTTTCCTCTTTGCTGGATTTGTGCCATTTTCGCTCGTAGTCGAAATTGAAGCTGCGGTAAAAGCGCACATGAACACGCTCGAGTTTCACGTGGGACCTCTATTCGGGAACTAGATGTTTGTTCACTATCCCACGTTCGGCCGACAGTGACTCCAGTCGGAGAGTCATGATTTAGTCATGACTGCGAGTACTGGGGAACTCATCACAAGTCATCACCCTGACGCCCGCCAACTGAAACTCCCCAGGAAACAGGCGGAAGTGAGCCAACACGAGATCACATGGCACGCTGGGAAAAGTCTTGAGGCACTTCAGTGGGTTCCGGGTTCAAGTCCCGGGGGGTGTACCAACTAGGCAGTGAAGACAAGGGTTCCGCTCGATAGAGCGGGGCCCTTTCTCTGTGGAGTCGCGAGAGCGGCGAGGCCGATGCTCAGGCCGGCAGCAGTTCGGCGAGCAGGTTCTCGATGCGGGCCCTGATGTCGTCGCGGATCGGACGGACCTCGTCGATGCTCTTGCCCTTCGGGTCGGCCAGCTCCCAGTCCTCGTAGCGCTTGCCGGGGAAGATCGGGCAGACGTCGCCGCAGCCCATCGTGATGACGACGTCGGAGTCGCGCACCTGCTCGGTGGTCATGAGCTGCGGAACGCCCTGGGAGATGTCGATGCCCTCCTCGGCCATCGCCTGGATCGCGATCGGGTTGATCTCGTCGCCGGGCTCGGAGCCTCCGGAGCGGACCTCGACGGCACCGCCGGAGAGGGCCTTCATGTATCCGGCCGCCATCTGGGAGCGGCCGGCGTTGTGGATGCAGACGAACAGGACTACGGGCTTCTCGGTCATACCGAAAAGCATAGACAATCATCTATGGGTTAAGCCAGCCCAGCCGGAGGAGTTCACGCAGCGTTCAGAACGCCCAACTCCGCCAGGAGCCCGCGGACTCGGGCGTCGATGTCGTCGCGGACCTTCCGGACTCCCGCCATGTCGAGGCCGGCCGGATCGGGGAGTTCCCAGTCGAGGTACCGGCGGCCGGGGTAGATCGGGCAGGCGTCGCCGCATCCCATCGTGATGACGTAGTCCGCGGCGCGCACGACCTCGTCGGTGAGGGGCTTGGGGTATTCGCCGCCGACGGGGATGCCGATCTCGTCCAGGGCGGTGACGATCTTCGGGTTGATCGCCCCGGCGGGTTCCGAACCCGCGGTGAGGACGCGGACGCGGTCGCCTGCGAGGGAGCGGAGTATTCCGGCGGCGAGCTGGGAGCGGCCGGCGTTCTGCACGCACACGAACAGCACGTCCGGAACGGTGTCGGTGAGGAGCCCGTCGGCCCGGGCGAGCGCGCGCAGGCGATCGGCGGCGAAGCGCGCTGTGAGCGAGGGGAGGTAGCGGGTGATGCGGGCGCGGTCGGCGAGGAGCTCGTAGCTGCCGCGCACATACTCGGTGATCGTCTCGGGGGAGAAGGTGCCGGCGAATCGGGTGGCAAGGTCGGTGGCGATGCGGGCGAGCACCGCGGGAGCGACGGTCGCGGCGACGGGGTCGGCGTGCACGGAGTCGAAGACCTCTCCGACGCGGGACGGGACGACGGAGTACCAGACCTGCCGGCCCTCCTGGGCTCGCTCGAGCAGACCCTCGGCGGTCATGAGCCGCAGGTGGTGTGAGACGGTGGGCTGGGTCAGTCCCAATTGGTCGGCGAGCTCCGTGACGGGGCGGCGCCCTGCGGGTGCGTCCACGATGAGGCCGAGGATCTGCACCCGGGTGGGGTCGGCCATGGCCTTGAGGTTGCGGGCGATCTGCTCGGCCTCGGCGCGGCCGATGGGGAGCGACGCATCCGCAGGACTCATAGATCGAAGTCTATGCGACGGGCTTCCTGAAGCGGAGGCGCAGGGCCCGGTAGCCGACCCCGACGGCCACCACGGCCACACCCCCGGCGATCGACGTCCAGGGGAGAGTCGCGACCAGCACCACGCACATCCCCGCCCCGATGACGAACAGCGCGCGCGGGTACAGAGCCCTGCCCTGGCTGAATGCGGACAGGTTGGCGATCAGGTAGTAGAGGAGGACTCCGAACGATGAGAAGCCGATCGCTCCCCGGAGGTCTGCGATGAGGATGACGAGCGAGACGACCACGGCCAGAACCACTTCCGCGCGGTGTGGCACGGCGAAGCGGGGGTGGACGGCTGACAGCCATCGCGGCAGGTCGTCCTCCCGTGCCATGGCGAGGGTGGTGCGTCCGATGCCGGCGATGAGGGCGAGAAGGGCACCGAGCGACGCGAGAGCTGCGCCGACCGACAGCACGGGAACCATCCACGCCCAGCCGTCCGGGACCGCCGCCCGCAGAGGAGTGCCGGACGAGGCAATACCTTCCGGCCCGAGAGCTACGAGCAAGGCAATGGCGATAGCCAGGTAGACGGCGACGGTGATGATGAGGGCGATGATGATCGCCCTGGGGATCGTGCGGGCAGGGTCGCGGACCTCCTCGCCCATGGTGGCGACGCGGGCGTATCCGGCGAACGCGAAGAACAGCAGGCCCGCCGACTGCAGGATCCCGTACGGCCCCTCGGCGAGCAGGTGCGACTGGAGGAACCCGACGTCGACGCTCGGGCTGGATGACCCGATCGCGACGAGGGCGGCGGCGATCACGGCCAGCACGAGAACGACGATGACCCGTGTGAGCCGAGCGGTGCGGGTGACGCCGCGGTAGTTGACCGCGGCGAGGGTCGCTACCGCCGCAATCGCGACGGGTCTCTCCCAGCCTGCTGGGGCCACGTAGCTGGCGAAGGTCAGGGCCATCGCGGCGCAGCTGGCGGTCTTGCCGATGACGAAGCTCCATCCGGCCAAGAACCCCCACCACGGACCGAGTTGGGCCCGCCCGTAGGCGTAGGTTCCGCCGGACGTGGGGTAGGTCGCCGCGAGCTGGGCTGACGCGAGCGCGTTGCATGCGGCGACCGCGGCGGCCACGAGGAGGCCGATGAGCAGTCCGCTGCCTGCGGCCTGCGCTGCGGGGGTGAAGGCGGCGAACACGCCGGCGCCGATCATGGAGCCCAGGCCGATGAAGACGGCGTCAGCTGTTCCGAGCTTGCGAGCGAGCGGTGCGCTGACTGTCATGTGCGCAGGATAGAGGTGCCCGGTGTCGCGCAGGTGCTGGTCAAGAGCAGCAGGATGATGCGCTGCTGTCCGTGGAGCAGACGCCGGTCGCGGGCAGCACGAGCTCCACATTCGTGGCGGCGGCCATGTCTCCGGCGAGGTAGGCCGTGATGGAGCGGACCTGCTCGTAGCCCGTGGCGAGCAGGAACGTCGGGGCGCGCCCGTAGGACTTCATGCCGGCGATGAAGAAGTTCGGCTCGGGCTGCTGCAGCTCGGTGAAGCTGTGGGGTTCGACGGTGCCGCAGCTGTGCAGGTTCGGGTCGATCAGCGGCGCGAGCTTGACGGGGGCTTCGACGATGTCGTCGAGGCTGAGGCGGATCTCGCGGAGGATCGACAGGTCTGGCCTGAACCCGGTCGCGTTCACGATCAGGTCCGTGGTCAGGGTCTCGACGTTGCCCGCCCGCAGCCCGGTGACCTCGACCTGGTTGCCGTTCTTGGTGAGGCCGATGATCTCGAGCTGGTCAATGACGGTGATGACGCCGAAGTCGATGAGCTTCTGCACCTTCGCCCCTAGCGATGAGCGCCCCGACAGCTCGTCGTCGTCCGCGGTGAAGACGCGCACGGCCTTCTTGTTGCGGATCACCCACGACACCGTCGTCGACGGGGAGGTCTGGATGAGCGTCGACAGGTTGATGAGGGTGTTCGCGGCCGAGTGGCCGGCGCCGACGACGGTGATGTGCCTTCCCGCGAACCGCGCCCGGTCGGCGCCGAGGATGTCGGGCAGGGCGGGGGTGACGTGGTCGGCGACCGTCTCGAGGCCGAGGGGGTCGAGGCCGTTCGAGCCGAGCGAGTTCGTCGTCCGATAGGTGCCGGATGCGTCGATCACCGCACGAGCCGTCACCTCGGTGGTCCTGCCGCTCTCGGTGATGCGCAGTGCGAACGGAGTCTCGGCGCGGCCGGTGGATCGGGTGCGGTCCATGCCCTGGCGCGTCACCGCGGCCACGGCAGCGCCGGTGCGGACGTGCGGGGCGATCTGCGGCAGCGCGGCGAGCGGGGCCAGGTACTGCTCGACGAGCTTGGCACCGGAGGGTGCTGTGTCCCGGTAGCGGGGCTCGGTCCAGCCGGCGGCCTCGAGCAGACGACGGGCCGCGGGGTCGATGAGGTGCTTCCACGGCGAGAACAGCCGGATGTGGCCCCACGAGCGCATGCTGTCCGCGATCGTGTCGCCAGCTTCGTAGACGACGAAGTCCACGCCCCGCTCGGCCAGGTTCGCGGCCGCCGCCAACCCGATGGGTCCGGCGCCGATGATCGCGACGGGCAGGCCGTCGAGACGGCTGTCACGCACGACCGGTGCGGTGAGGTCGATCAACGTCATAGTGTCATCCCTTACATCGACGAACTTCGATGAACCGAGTATGGGCGAATATATTGATGAATGTCAATATTCGCTATGGTGGATGTATGAGCACCATGACCCTGCTGCCCGTCCTCGACGCGGCGGCCTGCTGCGCCCCGCTGACCCGCGACCCGATGACCCAGTCGCAGGCTGACGACCTCTCCAAGTCGCTGAAAGCCCTGGCGGATCCGGCACGGTTGCGCCTCATCTCGATCATCGCCGCCTCCGAAGGCCAGGAGGCCTGCGTGTGCGACCTCACCGAGCCTCTCGACATCGCCCAACCCACGGTCTCTCACCACCTGAAGGTTCTCACCGAGGCCGGATTCGTGACCCGCTCCAAGCGCGGGACGTGGGCGTACTACACGCTTGTCCCCGGGGCGCTCGACTCTCTCTCGCGCGTGCTCGCGACCGCATGAACCTCGTCCGCCGCCTCGGTGCGGAACTGATCGGCAGCGCGCTGCTCGCGGCCCTCGTCATCGGCTCCGGCATCGCCGCCCAACGACTCTCGCCGACCGACACCGGCCTGCAGCTGCTCGAGAACGCGTTCGCCACCGCGTTGGGCCTGCCGGTGCTGATCCTGATCTTCGGACCGGTCAGCGGCGCCCACTTCAACCCCGTGGTCTCGCTCGTCGACTCCCTCAGCGGGCGGCGGGCATGGCGGGACACCGCCCTCTACATCCCCACCCAGGTGCTCGGCTGCATCGCAGGCGCCATCCTCGCCAACATCATGTTCGCCAGCACCGCCGTGACCATCAGCACCACCGACCGGCTGACGCCGGCGACGTTCCTCTCCGAGATCGTCGCCACCGCAGGTCTCATCCTGGTGATCTTCGTGCTCGCCCGTACCGACCGCGCCCGGCTCACCCCGGCTGCGGTGGGCGCGTACATCGGCGCGGCCTACTTCTTCACCAGCTCCGCGAGCTTCGCCAACCCGGCCATCACCATCGGTCGCATCTTCTCCGACACGTTCGCCGGCATCGCACCCGCCTCCGCACCCGGCTTCATCGCCGCTCAGCTCGTCGGCGCCGGCGTCGGGTTCGCGGTGATCCGGTTCCTGTACCCGGCTGAGCGCCTCACCACGTCGTGACCCGACCGCACCTGAGGCTCGCCGCGCTGTCGATCGGGCAGGTCGTCAGCTGGGGAGTCCTCTACTACGCCGTCATCGTCGCAGCCCCGGTCATCGCGGAGGAGACCGGCTGGGACCTGGTCGTCATCACCGCCCTGTTCTCTGCCGGGCTTATCGTGTCCGCGATCGGCGGCATCGCCGTCGGCCGCCTTCTCGACTCGCGCGGCCCGAGGGTCATCATGACCGCAGGCTCGGCCGTCGCAGTCGCGGGCTTCGCCGTCGTGGCGATCGCCCCCAACCCCATCGTCTTCGGCCTCGGCTGGATCGTCGTCGGCCTCGCCCAATCAGCAGTCCTCTATCAGGCCGCGTTCACCGTCATCACCCGCCGCTACGGCGACAAGCGCCACACCCCGATGACGATCCTCACCCTCGCCGGCGGCCTCGCGTCCACGATCTTCGCCCCCATCGTCGCGGGGCTGCTGACCGTCACCGACTGGCGCACGGCCTTCCTGATCCTCGCCGCTGTCGTCGCGGTGACCACGATCCCCATCCACTGGCTCTCGCTCGAGCGCACGTGGACCCCGCACCCACCTACCGCGGTGGAGGAACGGCACCACACCCTCGACGAGGTGCTCAGGACTCGTCAGTTCTGGTTCCTCGAGGCCACCATGATCGCCGTCGTCACCGCGCTCTACGCCGTCACCCTCACCGCCATACCCCTGCTGACCGAGAAGGGCATCAGCTACCAGCTGGCTGCACTGGCCCTCGGGCTCATCGGCGCCGGACAGGTCATCGGGCGCCTGCTCTTCATCGCCCTCCCCAAGGCCACCGCGCCGTGGGCCCCCACCGCGATCACCGCGGGCCTCTCGGCGATGCTGCTGGCCGCCCTCGCGCTCGCGCCGGGACCCGTCTGGCTGCTCATCCTGCTGGGCATCCTCATCGGTGCGGTCCGCGGAGCGCAGACCCTCATCCAAGCCTCCGCCGTCGCCGACCGATGGGGCACCCGCAACTACGGCTCCATCAACGGAGCCTTCGCCGCACCCATCACCATCACCGCGGCCCTCACGCCCGCGATCGGCGCCGCAGCCGCCGTCGGGCTCGGGTCGTACTCGGTCATGGCATTCGTCATGGGTTGCCTCGCCCTCGCCGCCGTGGGCCTGGCTCGGGCCACCTGAATCCCGAGAGGGGCGGGCGGCCCGGACGCAGAGACTGTTCCTCTACCACCCACTCCGCCGCCGCGCTCCCGGCGTTCTCGGAGGTTTCCGTCCGATCCCCGGAATGACGCCGCCAGATCGGGCAAAGTCGTCGTGTCAAGACCCTCCTGCCTCTCGTGACCCCCAAACCGGGGGCACACGGGCTCCGGACCCCCAGTGCGACCGGAACCCGTTCGGAAGCCGATAAGGAGAACGAATCATGATCACGAAGACCGCCATCGGTGCCACCGCCGCCGCTGCAACCCTCGCCCTCGTGGGCGTCGCCGGACCCGCCATGGCGAGCGACGGCGACTACACGTCGATCTCGAAGTGGTCGTCGCGCAGCGACACGAGCCACTCGACCACCAACACGGTCATCGCGCCGCAGATCTCGGTCGGCAACGGCGACCTCCTGAACGGCAACTCGGTGGGCTCGGGCAACGACGTGACCGCACCGCTGCTCTCGGGCAACGACACCGCGCTCGGCAACGGCAACGACACCGCCATCGGCACCGTGTCGGGCAACAGCGTGGGCACCGAGGTCTCCGACCTCGTGGACAACGCGACGCACACGTCGGTGAGCGACATCGTCGACATCGACGACGTCATCGGAGACATCTCCGGCTGGGTCGACCTCAAGGGCATCTTCGAGGACTGATCCTCCCTCGACGAAGGCCCCCGCCCACTCCCAGAAGGGCGGGGGCCTTCTTCATGCCCTCGCGGCGACGAGTGCGATCGTCGATGCGCCGCGCGACGTCACGGGCACGCCGAGGGCGCGCTCGAGCGTCGGAGTCGCCTGGCTCGTGCGCGGCAGGTCGTTGGCCGTGATCGCGTAGCCGGGGCCGGCGGCGACGACGGTGCATCCCCTGCCCGCGAGTGGCACAGCCGGGGGCGGACCGTCGAACACCGAGAGCTCGTCGCCGTGCACGACGAGCTCGTCGGCCCGGTCGGCCACCCAGGCGAGGTCGCGCACGAACGCGACATCCTGCCAGTCGCATCGGGCATGCAGGTGGGCGAGGATGCCCGCGAGGCAGCCCTCGGGGTCGTCCGCGTCGAAGACCACGGTGCCGTTGCCGCGCACGCCCCGAGCGCCGCGCGCGCCGGACACCGCGAACGCCTCGAGCAGCAGCTGCGTCGAGGGGTGCCCGCGCTGGCCCTGGTTGAGGTTCCTGAAGAACGCGACGCTGCTCACAGGACGATTCTGGCGCGGCTAGGGCGCCGTGCGCGCCATCCACATCTCGGGGTCGGCGACCGGGCCGAACCCGAACTTGGCGTAGAGGCCGTGCGCGTCGCGCGTGGCGAGCATGATGCGGCGCAGGCCCATCGGGTCGAGGTGCCCGCACACGCCCTCGATGAGCGCGACGCCGACGCCCGCGCCGCGGACGGACTCGTCGACGAACACGTCGCACAGCCACGCGAACGTCGCACCGTCGGAGACGACGCGCGCGTAGGCGACCTGCTCGCCCGACGCGTCGTCGAACATGCCGTAGTTGAACGAGCCGTCCATCGCGCGCTCCTGCGTCTCGCGCGCCCGGCCCTGGGCCCAGTACGACTGCTCGGCGATCCACGAGAAGACGCGGTCGCGGTCCATGCGGGCGGGATCGGCGGAGAAGCTGTAGGTCATGGTCCAAGTCTGCCGCTTCGGCAACACCGCTCGGCTGCGTCGGTAGAGTCGGGTCAAGCGCTTTACGGAGAGGATGCCCATGGCCACCCAGCTCGAAGTCCCGACGATCTCGCTCGATCGCGACCCGGCGGCCGTGGGCCGCGAGATCGACGAGGTGCTGCGGACCGTCGGCTTCTTCCAGGTCGTCGACCACGGCGTCTCCGACGCGGTCGCCGACCGCTGCTGGCAGCTCACGCGCGCATTCTTCGACCTGCCCCTCGACGACAAGATGCCCATCGCGCGCGCCGAGGGCGGGCAGTTCGGCTACTTCCCGATGCTCGCGGAGTCGCTCGCCAACTCCCTCGACGCCATGGACAAGGGCGACCTCAAGGAGTCCCTCAACGTGAGCGGCGGGCTCGCGGTGGGCCACACGCCCGTCGACGCGACCGAGGCGAGCCTCTTCGCCGTGCCCCGCTGGCCCGAGGCACTGCCCGGGCTGCAGCCGGCGTGGCAGGCGTACATCGGCGAGATGCGCACCCTCGCCGACCGCCTCCTCTCGATCTTCGCGCTCGGCCTGGGCCTGCCCGCCGAGTACTTCGCCGACAAGGTCGACAGGGCGCCGGTGTCGCAGCGCGCCATCAACTACCCCGAGCAGGACACGGCGCCCGACGAGGGCGTGCTGCGCGCGGGCGCCCACACCGACTATGGCACGCTCACGATCCTGCGCCAGGAGCTCGGCCGCGGTGGACTGCAGGTGCACGACCCCAAGACCGACGCGTGGATCGACATCCCCTCGACCCCCGGCGCGCTCGTCATCAACATCGGCGACCTCATGGCGCGCTGGACCAACGACCGCTGGACCTCGACCCTGCACCGCGTCATCAATCCGGATGTCGGCGAGCAGAAGTCGAACCGCCGCCAGAGCATGCCGTTCTTCCACAACGCGAACTACTCCCAGGTCGTCGAGTGCCTGCCCAACTGCGAGGGCCCGAACGGCGAGCGCAGGTACGCGCCCGTGCTCGCGGGCCCGCACCTCATCGAGAAGGCGACCAAGGCGGTCGCCTAGGGATATGTCTCCATCAGAGACACTTATGCCTGAATCAGGCATAATTCTGGTACCGTCGGGACATGCTCCTTGAGAAAGACCTCATCCAGGCGACCGGGTTCCGCAACGTGCGCACGGGGGGTGAGGTCACGGGGTTCCAGCTGCGCGTGCGCATGCCGTCGTACCGCGGCATGGCGGCATCCCTGATCGACGGCATCGCCGTGCGGGTCGGCACCCTCGTCGACGTCCCCGCCGAGGTGCCCCTGTGGACCTTCAACGGAACCACCTACACGCTGCAGCAGCTGTGGGCGTCCGACGGCGTCCGCTGGCAGCTCGAGGATGCGGCGGTCGTGACGGTCCCGTTCCCCGGAGGCCTGCCCGAGGGGGTGCACGAGGTCTCCATCGAGCTGCGGCTGCGGATGTCGTACATCCCGATCGAGCACCAGCCCACCATCGCGCGCTCGACGCGCCACATCACCCTGAGCTCCGACACCGACGGCGGACCGTTCCAGTACGGCGTCTCGCTCTACAGCTTCATGGGCGACTACGGCACCGTGCTCGACCTCGAGACGTCGCTCGCCGCCGTGGCCGACGTGAACGCGACGGGCATCGAGATCCTCGGCGAGGGCCACGTCGCGAACTACCCGAACCCGTCGACCGCGTGGATCGACGAGTGGTTCCGCCTGCTCGAGAAGTACTCGCTCACCCCCACCAACTACGGCTCGTGGATCGACACGCGCCTGCACCCCGGGCGCGGCCTGACCGCGGCCGAGGGCGCGGACATCCTGCAGCGCGACCTCAGGCTCGCCAAGCAGCTCGGCTTCTCGTTCGTGCGGCCGAAGATCGGCGTGGTCTCGAGCGACCTCGTGCCCGATCCGATCTGGGGCGAGGCGGTCGAGCGCAGCCTCGACCTCGCGCACGAGCTCGACGTCATCATCTGCCCGGAGATCCACTCGCCCACGCCCATCAAGCACCCGGTCGTCGACGACTACATCGAGCTCATCGAGCGCACCGGCACGAAGCACTTCGGCCTGCTCCTCGACACGGGCATCTTCCAAGACCGGCCCATCCCGCTCGCGCCCGGCCAGACCCGTGAGACGCGCCCCGCGTTCATGGACGGCATCGGCGTCGACCCGGCCGACATCGCCGACATCGCGAAGTACGTCGTGTTCATCCAGGCGAAGTTCCACGACATCGACGAGAACCTCGAAGACCAGCAGATACCGTGGGTGCCGGTGCTGCGCGCCCTGCGCGACAGCGGCTACACCGGCTACCTCTCGAGCGAGTACGAGGGCGACCGCATCCCGTGGCGCTCGATCGAACAGATCCGCCGCCAACACTCCCTCCTGCGCACGACCGTCGCCGAGCTCTAAGGAACACCATGCCCAACGGCCTCATCCACGAAGACAGCCTCCGACTGCACCCGGACGGCTTCGCCGTGCAGCTCACGATCCCCTGGTACCGCAGCCTCTGGCTCTCGTCGGTGGTGAAGCTCGAGCTCGCCGTGCACGGCGAGCCCGTGGATCCTGCGGACATCGTGTTCGAGCTCGCGGGCACGCGCTACGCGCTCGACGAGCTCGCCGCGCAGACGGAGGTGCTCTGGTACCTGCAGCAGCACCCGCTGCTCATCGTGCGCCGCGAACCGGCCTTCGCGCTCGGCGAGACGCACGAGGTCCGCATCGTGGGCGAGCTGCGCCTGCCGTACATGCAGATCGCGCCGGGCCAGGACGGCGGCCCCGGCCTCTACGTGCCCAACCACGTGCGCGAGAGCTACTCGCTCACCGTGACCGACAGGGATGCCCCGGCTCCCGCCCTCGCCCCGGCCGGCCCGCCGGCGCCCGCCGCGGAGGGCGACCCGTTCAAGCTCGGCCTCACCCTGTACTCCGCGAGCGCGGAGTTCCGCGCGGGTTGGTACGACTTCGACGCGCTGCTCGACCGCGTGGCCGAGCTGGGCATCGGGCCCGGCATCGAGATCAACGGCGCGCAGATGATCCCGAGCTACCCGCACGTGAGCGACGAGTTCGTCGCGCAGTGGCGCTCGGCGTTCGACAAGCACGGCTTCGACGCGAGCTCGTTCGGCGCCAACCTCGACATGGGCCGCAACCGCCAGCGCGACATGACCCCCGACGAGGAGTTCGAGTTCAGCGAGCTCATGTTCCGCGGGGCGAAGAAGCTGGGCTTCCCGCTCGTGCGGATCCAGAGCGCGAAATCCGACCTGCTGCGCCGGCTCCTGCCGATCGCCGAGGAGCTCGAGCTAGACCTCGCCTACGAGATCCACGCGCCGATGGGCCCGAACCACCCGGAGATCATGAAGGTGCGCGACACCTTCGCCGAGCTCGGCTCGCCCCTGCTCGGCTTCACCGCCGACTTCTCGTCGACCATGCACTCGATGTCGCCCACCCTGCTGCGCGCGCTGCGCCGCGCGGGGCTCGACGATGCGGCCCTCGAGACGCTGCAGGCGATCTGGGCGACCGACGCACCCATGCGCGAGCGCCAGGAGGAGTTCATCGCCTACCTCACGGGCCGCGACTTCGATCCGGGCCGCCTCGGCTCGTTCGCGCACCTCTCGTTCAACATGCACGGCCATGTCGACCCCCACGAGTGGACCGACATCATGCCCCAGATCAAGCACGTGCACGCCAAGTTCTACGACATCGACGAGCGCGGCCAGGAGCCCGCCATCGACTACCCGACCCTCGTGAAGGTCTTCGTCGACGGCGGCTACCGCGGCTACTGGTCGAGCGAGTGGGAGGGCCACGCCTTCGCCGAGCTCGGCGAGGTCGACCCGCTCGTGCTCGTGCGCAAGCAGCACGACCTCATCCGCGCGAGCATGCGCGCGGCGCAGGGACGGTGACGGACGACTACCGCAGGATGCCCGTGCCCGACGCCATCCGCTGGCTGATCGAGCACGGGCATCCCGCCGATCCGCGCGACGACATCGACACGGCGTCGCTCGTGCGCAGGTTCCCCCGCCTCGGGAGTGTCGAGATCGCCGACGTCGACTTCGCCGTGCCGCTGCGCACCTACCGCGACCCGTCCGTGCCCTACGCGGGCCGGGGACTCGTGTGGGTGCACGGCGGGGCCTTCCTCGGCGGGAGCTTGGACATGCCGGAGTCGCACTGGGTCGCGCTCGAGCTCGCGGCGCGGGGCATCCCCGTGCTCGCCGTCGACTACACGAAGTGCCTCGGCGTGCACTACCCGGTGCCCTCGGACGAGGTGCTCGCCGCGTGGGACGCCGCGCCGGCGCTCCTCGGCCTCGACCCCGCCGAGCTCGCGCTCGGCGGTGCGAGCGCGGGCAGCACCCTCGTCTCGGGAGCCGTCGTCCGCGGGGCGGCCCCCGCGGAGCTCGTGCTCGTGTACCCCTTCCTGCACCCGGACGGCCCCGGGGCGTCGGCGGACGTGGACCTCGGAAGCCCGCACGGGCAGCTCGCGCTCAACTACGCGGGGAGCTCCGAGGCCCTGCTCGACCCCGCGGTGTTCGCGGGACTCGCCGACCCCTCGCTCTTCCCGCCCACCCTCGTCGTCGTGTGCGAGGACGACGCGCTGCGTCCGTCGGGCGAGGCGTTCGCCGCGGCCGTGGGGGCGGACCTCCACCTGGAGCCGGGCGCGCGGCACGGCCACATCGACAACCCGGGCGACGACGGAGCCCTGCGCACGATCGCCGCGATCGCGGACTGGCTGGGCGGCCGGCCCTCGCGCTAGAGCGTCGCCCGCCAGTACGCCGCCATGCGCTCGCCCATGAGCCGGTACCCCGCGGGGTCCGGGTGCAGGGCGTCCGGCAGGTGCTCGAGGTCGTCCGGCCCGAACAGCTCGCGGCCGTCGAGGTAGCGCAGCGCCGCATCCTCGCGCGAGCGCTCGGCGACCACCGTCTCGATGATGGCGCGGATGTCGCGCAGCGTGAGCTGGCCGTCGAGGGGCCGTCGGGCCACCGAGGTTCCGAGCGCCTGCCCCGTGGGGCTCCACTCCGTGGGCCCCGGGGCGTCCTCGTGGGGCGGGCAGACGATCGGCGAGATGAGCACGATGGGCGTGCGCGGGTGCCCCTCGCGGATCGTGTCGAGGAAGGCGTGCAGGGCGGGGATGAACGTGCGCACGCGGAACCCGCCCGTGTTGACCACGTTGATGCCCACCTTGAGCGAGATGAGGTCGGCGGGCGTGTCGCGGATCGTGCGTGCGACGAACCCGTCGAGCAGGGCGGAGCCCGCGAGCCCCAGGTTGACGAGGTCGAGGTCGAGGGACCGGGCCGTCACGACGGGCCAGACGCCGAGCGGCGAGTCCGCCTCGAGGCAGTGGCTGATCGAGCTGCCGTAGTGCACCCAGCGCGTCCGCGTGCGCGGGGCGGGGGCCAGCGTGTCGTCGGCCTCGAGGCCCAGGATCTCGACCCCGCTCGTGTGCGGGAGCCACACGGTCACGCGGCGAGGCGCGGGCGCGGGCCCGAGGTCGATGTGGAGGGTGCTCTCGGAACCCGGCACGAGGGTCGTGCCGAGGTTCTCGTCGATGTGCTCCACGTCGCCCTCGTCGAAGCTGAAGTGCTGCTCCCGCCCGTCCGCCGTGACGGACACGACCGCGGGCCGCGGCGGGAACGGCACGAAGAAGAACGAGGTGCGCGTGAACCGGAGGCGCAACGACATCGACGACGCGGCGGTGTCGAACTCGAGCCGTACGCCGGAGTTCGCCGCCACCGTCGACCGGAACATCGGGTCCGCGCCGTCCTGCGCGCGCGTCCAGGAGGGGAGCCGCACGGGGGTGACGCCGCCCTCGCGGCCGGGCTCGGCGATGGCGCCGAAGAGCGCGGAACCGATCAGTGTCGCGAGCTCTGCGTTCGGAGAGGGCATGGCCAAGGATGCTAGCAGTCTTATGTCCGAATCGGTCATAAGAGGTCAGTCCTGGCCGTAGCGCTCCGCCTCGACGAGGCGGCCCGCCTCGCGGAACAGCTCGCGCATCCACGCGTGCTCGGGGTCGCGACCGTGCATGGGATGCCACCACAGCGCGTTCACGAGCGGCGTCGCCTCGAACGGCAGGCGCACGACGCGCGTGCCGCCCGCGCGCATCATGGCCGGCGCGAGCGCGCCCTGGATGAGCCCGGCGCGATCGGTGCCCGTGATGAAGTGCGAGAGCGCGAGGAAGCTCTCGACGACGACCTCGACGCGCGGCTCGACGCCGAGCTGCTGGATCTGCCGGGCCGCCGACGTGAACGCCGAGCGCGACTGGAACGTCATGACCCACGGCATCGCGGCGATCTCGTCCATCGTGAGGGTGTCGCCCACGGGGCTCTCGTCGGCGACGATCGCGACCCAGTCGTCGTGCCACAGGTCGACGAAGGGGAGGTCGGACACGTGGCCGTGGGGGATGACCATGCCGTCGGCGGAGCGCAGACGGTTCGCGACATCCTCGACGATCGTGGGGTTGTGCAGGGCGAAGCGGAAGCGCACGCCGGGGGCGCGCTCGGCGGCGAGCTCCGCGACCTTGCGGCCGATGGTGACGAACCCGTAGTCCGAGCCGTAGATCGAGAACTCGCGCGTGGACTCCGCGGGCTCCCACGTGGCCTGCGTCTCGAACACGCGGCGCGCCGCCTCGAGCGCGGTCGTGGTGTGCTCCGTGAGCCGCATGGCGAAGGGCGTGAGCTCGTAGGTGTTGCCCCGGCGGGCGAGGATGGGGTCGCCGAAGTGGGTGCGCAGGCGGGCGAGCGAGGCGCTCAGGGCCGGCTGGCTCAGGTGCAGGCGCTCGGCGGCGCGTGTGACGCTCTGCTCGGTGAGGAGCGCGTCGAGCGAGACCAGGAGGTTGAGGTCGAGGCGCGAGAGGAGGGAGTGGTCGGACACTGCTCCGGGCACCTCCTCGTGGTCGGGACTTCATTGTATAGCCGGGGCAAATGCCACGCCCGGGCGTATCCGGGCCAATGATGGTCTCTCTTATGCGCGGTTCGGAAATAGTTATGTCAGATTCATACTAATCTGTGCGAGGATGAGACAAACCTCACCGTCGAGCGCAGGAGCACCCATGTACCAGCTGGCCCCCAACATCGAACTGCTGTTCACCGAGGTCGCGGAGTACCACGACCGGGTGCGCGCCGCCGCCGCCGCGGGCTTCACCGCCGTCGAGATGTGGGGGCCGACGGGTGTCGACGCCCCGGCCCGCCCCAAGGACATCCCCGCGCTCAAGGCAGCGCTCGAGGAGACGGGCGTCGTGCTCACGGCCCAGCTCAGCGAGCCGCGCACGCAATTCATGATCCCCCCGTTCGACGACTCGCCCTTCTTCAACAAGCTCGACGAGGGCGTCGAGATCGCCCACCAGCTCGGCTGCACGCGCATCGTGGTCGGCAGCGGCACGGGCTTCGGCGGCTCCAAGCGCCAGGTGCAGCTCGACAAGCTCGTCGACATCTACACGCGCGCGACGAAGCAGATCGAGGGATCGGGCATCACGCTCGTGCTCGAGCCCGTCAACGTGCGCGTCGACCACCCGGGCTCCCTGCTCGACCGCACGGCCGAGGCCGTCTACGTCGCGCGCGGCATCGACTCGCCGTTCTTCGGCGTGCTCTACGACCTCTACCACTCCACGGTCGAGGGCGAGGACGTCGCCGCGGAGCTCGCCAACGCGGGCGACATCATCAAGTACGTGCAGGTGGCGGACGCCCCCGGGCGCGGCGAGCCGGGCTCCGGCGCCATCGACTGGACCGCGCGCCTGGGCGACCTGCGCGCCGCCGGCTACGACGGCCCGCTCGGACTCGAGTACTACCCGACGAAGGAGACCCTCGCGTCTGTCGAGTACATCCGCGAGGTGGCGGCCCGCGCATGACCCGCACGTACCCGCGCGAGGTCGACGTCGTCATCGTGGGCAGCGGCCCCACGGGCGCCGCGTACGCCCGCATCCTGAGCGAGCGCGCGCCGCACGCGACCATCGCGATGTTCGAGGTCGGCCCTACGGTGTCCGACCCGCCCGGATCGCACGTCAAGAACATCGTCGACGCGGATGCCCGCGCGAGCGCGCAGTCCGCCTCGCAGGGCCCCGACGCAGGCACCGCGACCGTGAGCTCGCCCGGTGCCGTGCGGGCGGGGGACCGCCGCGGCCGCCCCGGCACGTTCCTGCTCCCCGCCGGCTACCGCGTGGACGGGGAGGACGGCCTGCCCGTCGCCGCCTTCTCGAGCAACGTCGGCGGCATGGGCGCGCACTGGACGGCGGCCTGCCCACGCCCGGGCGGCCTCGAGCGCGTCGACTTCCTCGACGACCTCGACGAGCTGCTCGCCGAGGGCGACCGCCTGCTCGGCGTCACGACGACGGCGTTCGACGGCTCGTCGTTCGGCGAGCTCGTGCGCAGCCGGCTCTCGGCCGTCGTCGACGAGGACAGGACTCCCGAGCAGCGCGTGCAGCGCATGCCCCTCGCCGTGCACCGCCGCGACGACGGCGCGCTCGTGTGGTCCGGCTCCGATGTCGTGTTCGGCGACGTGACGCGCGCCAACGAGAACTTCTCCCTGTTCGACGAGACCCTCGTCACGGGCATCCTCGTCGAGGACGGCCGGGCCGTCGGCGTCTCGGTGCAGGACCGCCGCGACGGCTCCCGATCCGAGGTGCGCTCGGCGTTCGTCGTGGTCGCGGGCGACGCGCTGCGCACGCCTCAGCTGCTGTGGGCGTCGGGCATCCGCCCCGCCGCCCTCGGCCGCACGCTCAACGACCAGCACCAGGTGGTCTACGCCGCGCGCCTGCGCGACGTCGCGCCCTCGGCGCCGGCCGCGGGCGGGGGAGCGCTGAGCGAGCAGGCCGGCGTGAGCTGGGTGCCGTACACCGACGACCTGCCGTTCCACGGCCAGGTCATGCAGCTCGACGCCTCGCCCATCCCCGTCGCGGACGACGACCCCGTCGTGCCTGGGTCGATAGTCGGCATCGGCCTGTTCTGCGCCAAGGACGTGCAGTGGGACGACCGCATCGAGTTCGACGAGTCGGAGCGCGACTGGTACGGCATGCCCGCCATGACGCTGCACTACTCGCTCACCGACGTGGACCGCGACCGGCTCGAGGCCGCGCGCGGGTTCATCCAGGAGCTCGCCGTCGCCGTGGGCGAGCCCCTCGGCGACCGCCCGTTCTCGCTGCCCTACGGCTCGTCGTTGCACTACCAGGGCACGACGCGCATGGGCGCCGAGGATGACGGCCGGAGCGTGTGCTCGCGCGACAGCGAGGTGTGGGCGGTGCCCGGCCTCTTCGTCGCGGGCAACGGCGTCATCCCGACGCCCACGGCGTGCAACCCGACGGTCACGTCGGTCGCCTTCGCCGTGCGCGGGGCCCGCGCGATCGCGGAGCGCCTGACCGCGTCAGCTTGACTTATGTCTGATTAAGACATAATTTAGACCAAGACCTAACAAAGTTGTTCGGAACGGGAAGACCATGACGGAACGTCGCATCAAGTGGAGCTACATGGACCACTGGCGCAGCAACGGCCCCTCGGGTCCCATCGACCAGTGGCACTCGCGCCTGGCCATGTCCCGCTTCCTCAAGCAGGTCGCCGCCGTGGGCTTCGACGCCATCGACACGTTCGACTTCCGCATCTGGCAGATCTTCGAGGAGTACGGCTCCGTCGCGAACTACCAGGAGTTCGTGCAGGAGCACGGCCTCGAGCGCATCGTCAACACGTTCCACGGCGTCTACTACGACGACGCGGTGTACGCGCCCGAGGTGCGCGAGACGCGCCCCGCGATCCTCGAGGACTTCAAGGTCACGATGGACAGGTGGTCGGGCATCCAGCTCGACAACATCATCGTCATGCCCGGCTCGCGCGACTACAGCGACGACGGCGTCTCGGACGACCGCATCAAGGTCGCCGCCGAGACGTGGGGCGAGGTCGGCCGCATCACGCGCGAGTACGGCGTCAACCTCACGTGCCACCACGAGTTCTACGGTGGCATCCGCACGCCGCGGCAGATCGAGCTGTTCTACCAGTACGCCGACCCCGAGTACGTGAAGTTCTTCCTCGACACCGCGCAGCACTGCATCGCCGACGTCGACCCCGTCGCGCTCTACGACCAGCACCACGAGCGCGTGAGCGGGTTCCACTTCAAGGACACGCGCTTCGTCGACACCAACGAGGACTACAAGCTGCGCCCGGATGCCGAGCTGCTCGCGAAGACCACCGAGAAGTGGTTCTACGAGATGGGCACGGCCGAGGGGCTCGTCGACTTCGAGGCCATGATGCGCGCGGTCAAGGACCACGGCTACACGGGCTGGATCAGCGTCGAGCACGACAAGGCCAACAAGATCGGCGGCGACTACTCCGAGAGCACCGCGATCTCGCGCTGGTACGCCAAGAACGTCCTCGAAGAGATCTACCGGTAGGCGGCCATGACCATCAGATGGGGCTACGCCCTCAACCAGTGGGACACGAACATCGATGACTTCGTGCGTCCGCGCGACCACGAGCGCGCCTTCAAGACGATCTCCATCAGCGGGTTCACGGGCGTCGAGCTCACCGCCGTGAGCTTCGGCGCGTGGGAGCCGTTCGGCTCGCCCCTGGCGCTCGCGAACGCGTACGGCTCGATCCCCGAGTTCCGCGACCTGCTGCGCGAGTGGCGCATCGACGCCATCAGCAGCTGGTTCTACGACCCTGCCGTGGGATTCGAGCAGGAGATGGGCCGCGGCCCCGACCTCTTCCAGCCCGGTGCCGCCGAGAAGGTGGCCGAGACGGCCGCGTGGTTCGCGGAGGCGCTCGCGGGTCTTGGCGGATCCGTGCTCGTCGTGCGGCCCGTCGGGTCGGCGTGGCAGGTCGGAGCGCTCGACGACGACCGGATCGGCACGCTCGCCCGCCTGTGGGAGCACGTCGCCCGCGCCATCGCCCCGCACGGCATCCGGCTCGCGCTGCACGTCGACTTCCTCTCGGCCCTGCGCCTCGAGGACGGCCTCGAGCGCCTCCTCGCCGCGAGCGACCCCGACCTCGTGACGCTCGCGATCGACACGGGCGAGCTCGCGATCGCGGGCATCGACCCCGTCGACCTCTACCGCCGGCACGCCGCGCGCGTGAGCCACGTGCACCTGAGCGACGCGCGCGAGCGCGTGGACCTCGAGGAGGCCCTCGTGCCGCACGCCGACCACGTCGTGCGCATCGCGGGCGGCGACCGCGAGGTCGGCCGCTGGATCTTCGAGCCCGGCGACCACCGCGGCCTCGTCGACAGCGTCGCGTTCACACAGGCCCTCGTCGACGGTGGATTCGACGGCTGGGTCGTCGTCGAGACCGACAAGAGTCCGCACCACGCGGAGAGCACCATGATCAGCGGCTGGCAGGTTCAGAAGGTCCTGCAGCCCCTCACCGGAGAGAAGGCGTAGCCCCCATGATCCCCGACCGCATCATCGAGCAGGGAACGCTCACGACGACGGGCGCCCGCGCCTCCGTCGAAGTGCGCATCCCCTGGTACCGGGCACTGCCCGGCTCCTGCATCTCGGGCGCGAGCCTCACGATCGACGGCGTCGCAGCACCGGCCGAGAGCCTGCGCTGGGGCATGAACGGGCGCGAGTTCACGTTCGAGGAGCTCTCCACGAGCGTCGACGAGTGGTGGTTCCCGCTCGACTCGGCGATCCTCTCGGGCGACATCGCCGTGAGCACGGATGCCGAGCACACCGTCGAGGTCGGCCTCACGCTCTACATCCCGTACATCATCATCTCCGACACCGAGACGCTCCACATCGACGAGCACGACCGCAAGACCATGACGGCGGTGGCAGCATGAGCCTCGGAACGCCCATCCAGGGAGTGACCCTCTACAGCTTCACGCGCGCCTTCCACGGCCGCGAGTACGACCTCGAGGGCCTCATCCGCAAGGTCGCCGCCGACGGCTTCGGCCCCGGCCTCGAGGTCATCGGCTTCTCGAGCTTCCGCGGCTTCCCCGCCGTCGACGACTCGTTCGCGGGCTGGTTCAAAGACCTCGTCGCGGAGGTCGGCCTCGTGACGACGTCGCTCGCGGTCAACGCCGACATCGGCATCCACCGCGACCGCCTGCTCGACCAGGACGAGCTCATCGAGTACATGACGCGCCAGATCGAGGCCGCCGCCAAGCTCGGCTTCCCGATCGCGCGCGTGCAGATCTCGATCACGCCCGACTCGATGGAGGCGCTCGCCCCCATCGCGGAGAAGCACGGCGTCACGCTCGCCCTCGAGGTGCACGCCGACCAGTACGCGAGCCACCCCCGCATCCTCGCCCTGCGCGACCGCTACGAGAAGGTCGGATCCCCGTTCCTCGGCTTCACCGCCGACTGGGGCGCCACGACCGTCGCGTTCGCCCCCTCCGCCCTCGAGGCCTACCGCCGCCGCGGCGCGTCCGAGGAGCTGCTGAGCGCCGTCGTCGACCTGTGGAACGGCTACTACCAGGAGGGCCCGCCCGCCAACCAGCAGGTGCACGGCCAGCGCTTCGGGTCGTTCATCGGCCTCGCCGCGCAGCACGGCCGCCCCGAGCTCGGCATCGACTTCGGCATCAACGGCACGGGCCTGTTCGGCCCCGCGCGCGTCGACGACTGGCTCGAGATCATGCCGTGGATCCGCCACGTGCACGGCAAGTTCTTCGGCATCGACGAGAACGGCGAGGAGCCGTCGGTCCCGGTGCGCGACCTCGTGGCGCTGCTCGTCGAGAACGGCTACTCGGGCGCCATCTCGTCGGAGTACGAGGGCTGGCACTGGAACTACTGGCAGAGCCCGTTCGACATCATCCGTGGCGAGCAGGCCGTGCAGCGCTCCGCCGCTGCCGACGCCGGCTCGCGCATGATCACCGACGCGGCCGAGGCACGCGCCGCACTCGCCCACCACCTTGGAGCACACGTATGACTGACGACAACGGCATCGCCGGAACGGGCATCAAGCTCGGCATCACCCTCTACTCCCTGACCTCGGAGTTCGCCGCGGGCCTCTACACGCCCGAGACGCTCATCAAGGCCGTGCACGACGAGGGCCTCGGCACGGGGGTCGAGTTCAACATCGCCCAGATGCTGCGCACCTACCCCGATGTCGACGACGAGTTCGTCACGCTGTGGCGCGACAGCATGGACAAGTACGGCCTCGAGCCGAGCGCCGTCGGCACCAACCTCGACATGGGGCGCCGCAAGGACCGCGACATGACCCCCGACGAGGAGCACGACTTCCTCGCCCGGCAGCTCAAGACCGCGCACACGCTCGGCTTCAAGAAGGTCGTCATCCGCTCGGCCGGCAAGGAGCTGCTGCGCAGCCTGCTGCCCCTCGCCGAGAAGTACGACCAGAAGCTCGGCTACGAGATCCACGCACCGTCGGGGCCCAACGACCCCGCCGTCGTGCAGATCCGCGAGCTGTACGACGAGCTCGGCTCCGACCGCCTCGGCTTCACCGCCGACTTCAGCTCGACCATGCACAGCCTCTCGCCGACGCTCCTGCGCACGCTCGGGCAGATGGGGATGGACGAGAAGCACTTCCCGGTCATGGACGAGATCTGGCACGAGCCGACCCCCATGTACGTGCGCAACCAGAAGTTCGAGGACTACCTCTCGGGCGAGGGCGTCGACTTCCTGCGCTTCGGGCCGTTCACGCGGCTCGCGTTCAACATGCACGGGCTCGTGCCGCCGGAGGAGTGGCTCGACATCATGCCGCAGATCTTCCACGTGCACGCCAAGTTCTACGACATCAACGAGGCGGGGGATGAGCCGGCCATGGACATCCCGCGCATCGTGCGCCAGTTCGTGAAGGGCGGCTACCAGGGGTACCTCTCGAGCGAGTGGGAGGGCCACGCCTTCTCCGACCTCGGGGAGTCCGACCCCATCGACCTCGTCAAGAAGCAGCACGCGCTCATGCGCCGTGCCATAGAAGAAAGTGTCGCCCATGTCTGAGTTCGCTGAAGAGATCGCCGCCCTGCGTGCGGAGGTCGCCGAACTGCGCGGCGTCGCGCAGTCCGCCCACGACCGCGGCGCGGTCGAGAACCTGTTCAACCGCTACATGTACCTGCACAACGCCTTCGAGGACGAGCAGATCATCCCCCTGTGGGTGAAGCGCGGCACGGAGGGCATCCGCGCCCGGTACACGAACGCGGGCGAGTACACCGACTACGACAGTGTCATCCGCTACCACCAGGGCCGTCCGCACCCGGAGGGCAAGCTCATCCTGCACGCGACGACGACCCCGGTCATCGAGGTCGCGGGCGACGGCGAGACGGCCAAGGGCGTCTGGATCATGGCGGGCACCGAGTCGGGGCTCACCGACCCCAAGGTCGCCGAGGCGTTCCCGGACATGTACGGCCCGACCGAGGTGCTCGGCAAGAAGGTCTGGGCGCACTGGGTGTGGTGCAAGTACGCCATCGACTTCAAGCGCCAGGACGGCGAGTGGAAGTTCTGGAAGTTCCGCTGCTACGAGCTCGCCCGCGCGCCGTTCCACGAGGACTGGGTTGCCTTCGGCCTCAAGAACCAGGGCGCGTTCGACCTCGACCTCATGTACTTCGGCGACGACGGCAAGCCCGTGTTCATGCCGCCGGCCGACGGGCCCGTGCCCGCCAAGGCGCATCCGTACAGCCCGACCACGACGCAGGTGCTCGACCCGGTTCCGCCCGTGCCGCACGCCACGTTCACCGACACCTTCCACTGAGCCGAGGACCATCATGGCAACCCACAACTCGCTGTTCGCCGAGAGCGACGTGCATCGTCACCCCGAGGGCATCGCCGTCTCGATCCAGCTGCCCTGGTACCGCAGCCTGTGGCTGTCGTGCGTCGACACGGTCGGCGCGCGCGTCGACGGCGTCGACATCCCCACGGACACGCTGCGCTTCGAGCTCGCCGGCAAGAGCTACTCGATAGCCGAGCTGCCCGACCAGTGGGACACCCTGTGGTTCGTCGCCGACAAGCCCCAGGTGATCATCCCGCTCGAGCACGTGCCCGCGGCGGGCGACACGGTCGACGTCGACGTCACGCTGACCCTCACGCTGCGCTACATGCAGATAGCTCCCATGCGCTACGTGCCCAACCGCGTGCAGGTCGAGCGCGAGGTGGTGCTCGCGTGACCAAGGCCCTCCGGGTCGCCATGATCGGCTACGGCTTCATGGGCGCAGCGCACTCCCAGGGATGGCGGACGGCAGCGCGCGTGTTCGGGCTGCCCGCCGAGGTGGAGATGGCGGTCGTGGTGGGCCGCCATGCGGAGGCGGTCGCGGACGCGGCAACCCGTTGGGGGTGGGCCGAGTCCGCGACCGACTGGCGCGAGGTCGTCGCGCGAGACGACATCGACATCGTCGACATCGTGACGCCGGGCGACTCCCACGCGGAGATCGCCATCGCCGCCCTCAAGGCGGGCAAGCACGTGCTGTGCGAGAAGCCCCTCGCGAACTCGGTCGAGGAGGCGCGCGCGATGGCGGATGCCGCGGCGGAGGCCGCGGCCCGGGGCATCGTCGCCATGGTGGGCTTCACCTACCGCCGCGTGCCCGCGGTGACGTTCATGCGCGACCTCATCGCCGAGGGCGTCGTGGGTGAGGTGCAGCAGGTGCGCGCCGCGTACCGGCAGGACTGGCTCGTCGACCCGGAGATGCCGCTCGCGTGGCGCCTGCAGAAGGAGCACGCGGGATCCGGGGCGCTCGGCGACATCGGCGCCCACGCGATCGACACCACCCAGTTCGTCACCGGGCTCGCCGTGACCGCCGTCTCGGGCACCATCGACACGATCGTGACGAAGCGCCCGCTGCTGGGCGAGGGCTCCGGCCTCTCGGGCAGCGCCGCGGAGGGCTACGGCGACGTGACAGTCGACGATGTCGCGATCTTCACGGGACGCCTCGACAACGGCGCCCTGGTCTCGTTCGAGGCGACCCGGTTCGCGACGGGGCGCAAGAACGCGCTCACCGTCGAGGTGTCGGGCACGAAGGGCGCGCTCGCGTTCGACCTCGAGGAGCTCAACAGCCTCGCGTTCTACGACCGCACCGCGAAGTCCGACCGGCAGGGGTTCACGAACATCCTCGTGACCGAGGCCGAGCACCCCTACGTGGGCGCGTGGTGGCCGGCCGGCCACATGCTCGGGTACGAGCACGGCTTCAGCCACCAGGTCAAGGACCTCGTGGAGGGAGTCGTCGCGGGCGCGGCCCCGCACGGCACGTTCGCGGAGGGGCTCGCCGTGCAGCGGGTGCTCGACGCGGTGGAGACCAGCTCCGCGCGGGATTCCGCCTGGGTGCAGATATAGAGGAGTGGCAATGGCGCGACCGGTAACACTGTTCACGGGCCAGTGGGCCGACCTCCCCTTCGAGGAGGTCGCGAGGCTGGCGGGCGAGTGGGGCTACGACGGCCTCGAGATCGCGTGCTGGGGCGACCACCTCGACGTGGCGCGCTGGGACGACGCGGAGTACGTCGCCGGCCGCCTCGCCATCCTCGAGAAGAACGGCCTCAGGGTCTTCACGATCTCGAACCACCTGGCGGGACAGGCGGTGTGCGACGATCCGATCGACGAGCGGCACCGCGACATCCTGTCCGACCGCGTGTGGGGCGACGGCGACCCGGAGGGCGTGCGCCAGCGCGCCGCCGAGGAACTCACGCTGACGGCCCGCATGGCCGCCAAGCTCGGGGTGACGACCGTGACCGGGTTCACCGGCTCCTCGATCTGGAAGACCGTGGCGATGTTCCCGCCCGCGAGCGAGGCGATGATCGAGCGCGGCTACCGGGACTTCGCCGACCGCTTCAACCCCATCCTCGACGTGTTCGAGGAGGTCGGCGTGCGCTTCGCGCACGAGGTGCACCCGTCGGAGATCGCCTACGACTACTGGACGACCGTGCGCACGCTCGAGGCGATCGGCCACCGCGAGTCGTTCGGCCTCAACTGGGACCCGTCGCACATGGTGTGGCAGGACATCGACCCCGTCGGCTTCCTGTGGGACTTCAAGGACCGCATCTACCACGTGCACTGCAAGGACACGAAGAAGCGCCTCGACAACGGCCGCAACGGCCGCCTCTCGTCGCACCTCGCGTGGGCCGACCCGCGCCGTGGCTGGGACTTCATCTCCACGGGCCACGGAGACGTGCCGTGGGAGAACGCGTTCCGCATGCTCAACGCGATCGGCTACTCCGGCCCGCTCTCGGTCGAGTGGGAGGACGCCGGCATGGACCGCCTCGTCGGCGCCCCCGAGGCGCTCGCCTTCGTGCGGCGCCTGTCGAGCTACGAGCCGTCGGACGCGGCCTTCGACGCCGCCTTCAGCACCAAGAAGTAGGCGCGGCGCGCGCCCCGCGGCGTCAGCCGCGGAGCGCGGCGCCCGCGAGGGCGAGGTGCCGTCGGGTCATGTCGGCGGCGGTCTCGTGCTCGAGCCATTCGTGGCCGCCCCACTCGCTCGTGAGGGTGCCGCTGAAGCCGCCGAGCTCGCGGGAGAGGTCGCGCAGCGGCTGGGAGACCCGGCCGTCGGTGTCGTCGAGGTCCCAGAACTTGAGGTGGAACGCGCCGACCCGGTCGAGGATGGGGCGGATGACCGACACATCGCTGCGGCCGAAGCGCACGAGCAGGTTCATGTAGAGCGTGTGCACGTGCGGGGGCACGCCGCCCGAGCGCAGCAGGTCGACGACGGCCGCGTGGGTCTCGGGGGAGCGCCACTGCGTCTCCAGCCTCGCGACGAGGGCCTCGGGCACGCCGCCCGCGCGCAGCACCGCGAGGTAGCTCGGCGGGAGCGAGGGCATGAACATCGAGCAGTCGACGAGCACGCGCAGGCGGTCGTCGTCGAGCTCCTCGAAGATGTCGAGGGCCGCGCCCACGGCGGGGCTGTCGGGGGTCTGCTGGCCCTGGATCTCCTCGTAGAGCACGAGGTCGAGCTCGTGCAGCACCGGCAGCATGCGGCGCAGCAGGGATGCCCCCGCCTGCCCGAAGGGCAGCCGCAGCCCGCGCGCCCCCACGCGGTGGGCGGCGCGCAGCTGGGGCTCGAGGAACGCCGCGCGCGCGTCGTCGTCGAGCAGGGCGCCGTGGGGCGTCGCGTCGTCGAGGCTGCCGCCGACCATGCTGATCGATCCGCCGACGGCGTCGAGCTTCGCGCGCAGGGAGTCGAGCTCGCCGTCCGTCGAGCGCGGGAAGCCGCGGAAGGCCTGGCCGGGCTCGATCTCGACCGTGGAGGCGATGCCGTCGGCGACGATGCCGACGATGATGTCCTCGGTGGTGCGCTCGGCACGGATGATGTCGGGCGTCCAGTTGAAGGCGCTCGCGGCGAGGGTCCATGCGGTCGTGGATGACAATTTAGTCCGATCATGACAAACTTATGTTTGATTCAGGATAAAGCAGGAAGGACCGGACATGCAATCAGCACTCCGCGAGGATGCCCTCACCTCCGTCGACGGCGGCATCGCCGTGCGCGTGGGCCTGCCCTGGATCCGCTCGCTCCCGCTCGCGTGCCTGCGCGAGCCCGCGATCACCGTCGACGGCGTCGCCGCCCCCACGGTCCTCGTGGGGGATCGGCGGCTCACGCCCGAGCAGCTCGTCGACGAGGGCGGCTGGTGGTTCGCGCAGGACCGTGTCGTGCTCACGGCCCCGGTCGGGCTCCCGGCGGGGGAGCACGACGTCGTCGTGACGTTCCGCCTGCTCATCCCGTACCTCATGGCGGGCCCGGGCGGCGGACCGCTCGAGCTGCCCATGCGCGTGGCCGGGCGCCTGCTGCTCGACGCTCCGGCGGTGCCGAGCGTCTCCCGCGACGTCGCCTAGGCGCTGAGCGCGGGCGCCACGGCGTGGGTCGCCGCGATCGACGGTCGGCCCTCCGCGAACCAGCGGGGGAACGTGAGGTCGAAGAGCTGCTCGCGCACGAGGTCGGCCCCGCCGCGCAGCGGCTCGCGCACGTCGTCGACCGACTGCACGATGCTCAGGTCGCGCGTCGCGAGCGGGAGCGAGAGCTCGTAGACGCGCTGGCGCACCTCGGCGAGGAACAGCTCGCCCGCGGCGGCGACGGCACCGCCGATGACGATCACGCCGGGGTTGAACATGTTGACGAGCGCCGCGATGGCCTCGCCCACGTCGCGCGCCGAGCGCTGGATGAGGCCGATGGCGAGCGCGTCGCCGTTCTCGGCCGCGCGCGCGATGGTCTCGGGACGCGGGCCCTGGCCGTCGTGCGATGCCTGCGCGAGCGACCCCGTCGCGCCCCCCGCGATCGCGGCCTCGGCGTCGCGCACGAGCGCCCAGCCGCCGGCCACGGCCTCGAGGCAGCCCACCTTGCCGCAGCGGCAGGGCGCGTCCGACTCGCGCACGCGCACGTGCCCGATGTCGCCGGCAGCGCCGTTGGCGCCGCGGTGGATGCGGCCGTGCGAGAGCAGCCCGGCGCCGATGCCCGATCCGACCTTGCAGTAGATGAGGTCGGGGTTCTCGTCGCGGCGCCGCGCGCGCTCGCCCAGGGCGAGGAGGTTCACGTCGTTGTCGACCCACACGGGCGCCTCGTAGTGCTGCTCGAAGCGGCGCCGCAGGTCGAAGCCGTTCCACCCGGGCATGATGGGCGGCGCGACGGGCCGCCCGGTCTCGAAGTCGACGGGACCGGGGATGCCGACGGCCACACCCCACACGGGAGCCTTCGGTCCGCGCGACAGCAGCTCGTCGATCATGCCCATGGCGGCGTCGAGCGTCTCGGCCGGTCCGCGCGCGATGTCCCACTCGCGGTGGGTCTGGTCGAGGATGTCGCCGTCGAGGGCCGCGATGCCCACGTGGATGTGCAGGGCGCCGAGCGCGCACACCGCGATGATGCCGCGCTCGCCGCGGAAGCGCAGCGTGCGCGGGGCGCGTCCGCCGGAGGACGGGCCGAACTCGCCGTCCTCGAGGTAGCCGAGCTCGATGGCGTGGTCGACGCGCTGCGTGACGACCCCGCGGCCGAGTCCCGTGACCCTGCCGATCTCCGGGCGGGTCATCGCCTCGCCGGTCCGCACCATGTTGACGATGCGCAGGAGGCTCGTCATCTCATCCGTTTGCGCTCCGAAGCGCAGGGTCGACTCAGTGGCCATGGCCAATGGTGACACAACTTCGGTCGCCTGCAGAGCAAGCTGGCCGCACTATCGACGATACGAACACAACTTAAGTATAGTTGCGGCGTAACGATGGTAGATTTCCCCCAAAGTGAGGGTGGCGAAGATGGTGCACGGAGTCGGGATCATCGGCGCGGGGCCCGGTGTGCGGTCGCTGCACCTGCCCACGCTCGCGCGGCTCGCCGACCGGTTCGCCGTCGTGCACGTCGCCGACTCGGGCTCGGGCGCCGCGGGCGAGCTCGCGGCGCAGGTCGGGGCGCGGGCATCCTCGGGTGTCGACGACCTGCTCGCCGACCCGGCCGTCGAGGTCGTCGCCGTCTGCAGCCCGCCCGCCCTGCACGCCGAGCATGTGCTCGCGGCGGTCGCCGCCGGGGCCAGGGCCGTGCTGTGCGAGAAGCCCATAGCGCTCACCGAGGATGACGCCGAGGCCGTCATCGCCGCGTGCCGCACGGCGGGCACGCGCCTGCTCGTCGGCACCAACCACCTCTTCGACCCCGCGTGGGGAAGGGCCAAGCACCACCTCACGGGACCGGTCGCCACCGTGTCGGTCACGATGGCGCTGCCGCCGAACGGGCGGTACCACGCGCTCGTGAGCGAGCCCGCCGCGACCCAGCCCGTGCACCGGGCCCCCGACTGGACGAACCCGCACGTCGCCGCGGCCGTGCTGCGGCAGCTCGTGCTCGGGCTCGCGGTGCACGACCTGCCCGGGCTGCGCGATCTCGTGCCCGAGGTCGACGAGGTGCTCTACGCGCGGCGGATCGAGCCCATCGGGTATGAGATCGGGATGCTCGGCGGCGACACGCTCGTGCAGCTCACGGCGGTCATGCTCCCCGAGGGGGCGGACGCGCTGTGGCGCATGAGCATCGCGACCTCTCTCGACCGGCTCGACGTGGAGTTCCCTCCCGCCTTCGTGCACGTGGGCAGCGCCCGCGCGCGCGTGTGGGCGACCGACGGCAGCGTGACCGACTACCGGCAGGATCCCGACGACGGCTACGTCGCCGAATGGCGCGCGCTCGACGCGCTCCTCGCGGGCGGGGTCGCCGTGGAGTACGACCACCTGCTCGACGACGCGCTCTACGCGATCGGCCTCGCCGACGCCGTGCACGAGGCGGTGATCGCGGCATGAGGGCCGTGCGCACCGACGAGCTCGCGTACCGCGTCGCCGTGGCCGAGCTGCCGCGGCGCGCGGTGCTCGGCGACGGGCCCGACGCCGTGCGCATCGCCGGGGGAGTGCTCGAGGCCGAGGGGGTGACCGTCGTGGCGCGGCCGTGGCTGCGCCCCGACGTCGTGGCCGACGCGGCCCAGGCGCCCGCGCGGTCCGTGCTCGTGGAGTGCGGCGCGGCGTCCGGCGAGGTGGAGGAGCTGCTGCGCGACGCCGTCGGGTGGGCGCGCGAGCTCGCGGGCGGCCCGCTCGACATCGTGGAGTGCCGGGCGACGGCGCGCGGCATCCTCGCCCGCCTCGAGGGCGCGCGCAGCGGCGCGACGGTGCTGCTCGCCCGGCGCGAGGGGGGCAGCTCGTGGCTGCGCGCCCTCGCGCTCGACACGACGCGCACCGAGGTCGTCATCGAGCACCCGGGCGCCCTCGCGACGGTCGAGCGCACCGACGCTAACGGGGTGCACCGGTCGCCCGCGCGCTACGAGAGCGCCGAGCGGCTCGCCCTGCGGCGCCTGCTCGACGCCCTCGACGACGACGTGCGGACCACCGACCTCGACGACCTCGAGCACGACAGCAGGCTCGCCGCGCACGTGCTGGGACTCGTGCGCGCGGGATAAACGACAGCGATACGCGGGATAGCCAACCGGCCATTCCCTGATGAGCGTGACGCTCCCACAGTAGGTACGGGGACAACCCCGGACACGTCTTTGAAAGGATCGACGATGATCAAGCTCCTCTCCCACCTCTCGTTCGTCGCGGTGTCGTCACCCGACGTCGAGGCGTCTGTGGCCTTCTACGAGAAGCAGGTCGGCCTCACCGTCGTCGACCGCATCGACGGCTCCGTCTACCTGCGCTGCTGGGGCGACTACTACTCCTACAGCGTCGTCGTGGTGCCGGGCACCGAGCCCGGGCTCGTGACGATGGGCTGGCGCACGTCGAGCCAGGAGGCGCTCGACGAGGCCGCGCGCCTCGTGCAGGCCGAGGGCATCGAGGGCGAGTGGTTCGACGGGCCGTCGATCGGCCGCGCGTTCCGCTTCACGGGCCCGTGGGGCCACAGCATGACCCTGCACTGGGATGTCGTGCGCCATGTCTCCGCGCCGGCCGACGCGTCGATCTACCCCGACCGCCCCGCCAAGCGCAGCAGCGTCGCGGGAGCGCCGCGCCAGCTCGACCACGTGACCATCGCGACGAGCAGCGTCGACGACTTCGCCGCCTGGTACAACCGCGTGCTCGGCTTCCGCATCATGGCCAAGACGATCCTCGACGAGGCGCCCATCTCGGTGTTCTCCGTGCTCACGACCAACGAGAAGTCGCACGACCTCGGCGTCGTGCTCGACGGCTCGACGCGCGCCGGCCGCATCAACCACTACGCGTTCTGGGTCGACACGCGTGAGGAGCTGCTCATCGCCGCCGACACCCTCATGGAGAACGGGGTGCCGATCGAGTACGGGCCCAACATCCACGGCATCGGCGAGCAGACCTTCCTCTACTACCGCGAGCCGTCGACGCTGCGCATCGAGCTCAACACGGGCGGCTACCGCAACTACGTGCCCGACTGGGAGCCCAACACGTGGAAGCCCTCGCTCGGCTCGAACAACTTCTACCGCAACGGCGCCATGCCCATGTCGATGACGGAGTCGTTCCCGCCCGCCGACGGCCCCTCGGCCACGGAGGAGGGCGTTCCCGACGAGATCAAGGAAGCGCTGTTCAACCCCTACGCCAAGCACGGACAGGGATAGTAGGAACAGCACCACCCGATCGCGACGGAGCGAGGAACGCATGGCAGACGAGACATCCCTCCCCTCCGAGCTGCCCGGCGACCTCGACCGGAGCGACCCGGAGAAGGAGATCGCGGCGCGCGCCACGGCCTTCCGCAACTGGGGCCGGTGGGGCGAGGACGACGTGCTCGGCACGCTCAACCTCCTCACCGACGCCGTGCGCGCGGCCGCGGCATCCCTCGTGACGACCGGGCGGGCCATCTCGCTCTCGCAGTCGTTCGACATGAACGGACCGCAGAAGGGATGGCGCCGCCGCACCAACCCCGTGCACACGATGCTCGACACGGGCGTCGACGCCGAGCGCGGCACGCAGGGCTTCCCGCACGGCATCGGCGGGGCGGACGACGTCATCGCCATGCCGCTGCAGTGCTCGACCCAGTGGGACGGCCTCGGCCACATCTTCGACCACGGCATGGCGTGGAACGGCCGCAGGGCCGGCGACGTCGTGACGAGCGACGGCGACCTCGTGACGGGCATCGAGCACACGGCGGCCGTCTTCGTCGGGCGCGGCGTGCTGCTCGACGTGGGCCGCCACCTCTGCCCGGAGTCGGGCGAGCTCGCCGACGGCTACGCCATCACGGCCGCCGACCTCGACGCGACGGCCGCCGCCCAGGGCGTCGAGGTGCGCGAGGGCGACATCGTGCTCGTGCGCACGGGGCAGCTCGCGCGCGCCCGTCGCGACGGCTGGGGCGAGTACGCGGGCGGGCCTGCCCCCGGCCTCTCGCTCACGACCGCCGGCTGGCTGCACCGCACGGGCATCGCCGCGATCGCGACCGACACGTGGGGCTTCGAGGTGCGCCCCAACGAGTTCGACGTGCCGGCGTTCCAGCCGCTGCACCAGGTCGTCATCCCCAACCTCGGCCTCACGATCGGCGAGATGTGGGACCTCGAGGAGCTCGGCGAGCACTGCGCGCAGACGGGCCGCCACGAGTTCCTGCTCTCGGCGCCGCCCCTTCCCATCACGGGCGCCGTCGGATCGCCCGTCAACCCCGTCGCCGTCTTCTAGACCACCACCGCAGAACAGAGAGGTTCTCACCATGACCGCAGTCTCCCGGGTCGCCGTCGCCGGAAGCGGCGTAGCCGCACTGGCCACCGCCATCCAGCTCGCCAAGGCGGGCGTGTCCGTCACCGTGTTCGAGGCCAAGCCCGGCCTGCCCACCCTTGGGTCGGGGATCACGATCCAGGGCAACGCCATGCGCGTGTTCGACACGCTCGGCGCGTGGGACGACATCCGAGCGGCCGGCTACCCCTTCGTGGGCCTGTCGCTGCGCGCCCCCGGCCCGGGCGCGCCCGTGGTCGCCGAGCTGCCCGACGTCAACTCCGGCGGTCCGGACTACCCCGCGACCATGGGGATGCCCAGGGCCGACCTCGCGCGCATCCTCTTCGAGCACGCGGTCGCCGCGGGGGCGGAGATCCGCTTCGACTCGAAGGTCACGGGGCTCGAGCAGTCCGACGACTCCGTCGAGGTGTTCGTGAACGGGGAGTCGGCCGGGTCGTTCGACCTGCTCGTCGGGGCAGACGGGCTCAACTCGACGGTGCGCGAGCTCATCGGCATCACGACCAAGCCCGAGACGACGGGCATGGGCATCTGGCGCGCGTTCGTGTCGCGCCCGGCGGAGGTCGCGCACAGCGACCTCTACTACGGCGGCCCCATGTACATCGCGGGCTACACGCCCACGGGCGAGGACACGATGTACGCGTTCCTCGTCGAGAAGGCGCAGGACCGCACGGGCGTGACCGACGACGAGGCGAAGGCCATCATGATCGAGCAGTCGCGCGCGTACGACGGCCCGTGGAACGCGGTGCGCGCCGACCTCGAAGCGGGCGTCACCCCCAACTACACGTGGTTCACGAAGCACCTCGTCGAGGGCCCGTGGAACCGCGGACGCGTCGTCATCATCGGCGACGCGGCACACAGCTGCCCGCCCACCATCGCGCAGGGCGCCGCGCAGGGCCTCGAGGACGCGGTCGTGCTCACCGAGCTGCTCGTCGCGGCCGACACGCTCGACGACGGGGTGTGGGACGCGTTCCACGCCCGCCGCCTGCCGCGCGCGAGCGCCGTCGTCGCGGCGTCGGTGCAGCTCGGCCAGTGGCAGCTCGACGGCGACCGCGAGGCCGACGCGGGCGGGCTCATCTTCGGCATCGCCCAGCAGATGGCGCAGCCCGCGTGAGGCTCGCGCGCTGGGTCGGGGCGTCCGGCACCGTGGGCGAGGGCTTCGTCGTGGGGGACCGGGTCGTCCCGTTCCCCGGCGGCGCGACGGTCGCGACGGTGCTCGAGGGCGGCCTCGGCTCCGCGCGCGCTCTCCTCGGCAGCGCGGGAAGCGACGGCGAGCGGCTCGACGCCGTGCGCCTGCTCGCCCCGCTCGTGCCCGCCGCCATCCGTGACTTCGTGGCGTTCGAGGAGCATGTCGAGGGCGTCACGGCCTCGGTCGACGGCGCGAGCGACGTCGTGCCGGAGTGGTACCAGGCGCCCACCTTCTACTTCACGAACCCGCACACCGTGCTCGGCCCCGACGACGTGCTCTCGCCGCCCGTGAGCGAGCGCCTCGACTTCGAGCTCGAGGTCGCCGTCGTGCTCGGCGGCCCCGCGGGGAGCGACCTCGCGCCCGCGGATGCCGCGACGCGCATCTTCGGGTACACGATCATGAACGACTGGTCGGCGCGCGACCTGCAGGGCCGCGAGATGAAGGTGCGCCTCGGCCCCGCCAAGGGCAAGGACTTCGGCACCTCCCTCGGCCCGTGGATCGTCACCGCCGACGAGCTCGAGCAGTTCGTCGACGCCGACGGCTTCCTCGCGATCCGCGCGGAGGTCTCGGTCAACGGCGTGCCGGTGGGGGAGGACCTCGTCTCGAACATGGGCTGGCCGTTCCCCGAGCTCGTGGCCTACGCCTCGCGCAACTCGCGCGTCGTCGCGGGCGACGTGCTCGGCTCGGGCACCGTCGGCAACGGCGGCTGCCTCGCCGAGCTGTGGGGCCGGCGCGGGGAGCTCTCCCCGCCCCCGCTGCGCGAGGGAGACGTCGTGACGATGGTCGTCGAGGGCATCGGCACGCTCTCCGGGACCGTCGGTCCCGCCGTCGCCGCGGGACCCGTCGCCCCCGCGCGCACGAGGCCGCGGAACCGCTTACGTTGATTTCCGACTAAAGATGGCGTATTCTCGACGTGACGTTGGGGCACCCGCCCGTTCCTGCCGCAGACTCCCGCGGAGGGCACACCCGGTCACGTCGACAGCCCGTTCGAACGGGTGAACCGGATATGACTCTCCCTCCCCTCAAGCTCCGCATCCTCGTCGTCTCGCTCTTCGCGACATCCTTCCTCGGCGCCCTCGACCACACGATCGTGTCGACGTCGCTCTCGACCATCGCGGGGGAGCTCGGCGCCCTCCAGCAGATGAGCTGGGTCGTCGTCGCCTACACGCTCGCCGCGACCGTCTCGCTGCCCGTGCTCGGCAAGCTCGCCGACACCCTCGGGCCGCGCCGCGTGTTCCTCGCCTCGCTCACGACGTTCCTGCTCGCGTCGCTCGCGTGCGGCTTCGCGCCCGACATGACGTGGCTCATCGTCGCGCGCGTCGTGCAGGGCCTGAGCTCCGCGGGCCTGCAGCTCATGTCGCAGACGATCATCGGCGCCGTCACGTCGCCGCGCGAGCGCCCGCGGCTCATGAGCATCATCGGCTCGGCCTTCCCGGTGGCGATAGTCGTGGGGCCGCTGCTCGGCGGCATCATCAGCGACACCCTGGGCTGGCAGTGGGTGTTCTGGATCAACGTGCCCCTCGGTGCCGCGGCCCTCGTGCTCGCGAGCGTCGCCGTGCCGCACCTCGGCGAGCGTCCGCGCGGGCGCATCGACGTGCCCGGCGCGCTCACCTTCACGACGGCCATGATCGCGCTCGTGCTCGCCGTCACGTGGTTCCCCGACGAGCGCCTGCGGCCCGCATCGCTCGCGCTGCTCGCGACGGCCGTCGTCGTCTTCGGGGTGTTCGCCCTCGTCGAGCGCCGCGCGCAGCAGCCGTTCCTGCCGTTCGGGATCTTCCGCAACCGCACGGTCGCGGCGGGCATCACGCTCTCGGCGGTCATCGGCATCGGGCTCTTCTCGGTGGTGTCGTACATCCCCACCTTCATCCAGATGGCGTACCGCACGTCGGCCACCGTCTCGGGCCTCGTGCCGATCGCCACGGTGCTGGGGATGCTCGTGGCGAGCCTCGCGACGGGGTTCCGCGCGAGCCGCACGGGCCGCTACCGCCGCTGGACCATCGCGGGGCCGTCCGTCGCGGCGGCCGGGCTCGTCGTCATGGCGTTCCTCCCCGTCGGCCTCCCGCTGTGGGCCCCCATGCTCGTCATGGGCGTCGTGGGGCTCGGCACGGGCGCGTTCATGAACCTCATCCTCGCCGTCGTGCAGGGCGCGGTGCCGCGCGGCGACCTCGGCCTCGTGACGGCGACGAGCGGGCTCGTGCGCCAGGTCGGCGCGACGGTCGGCACGGCCATCATCGGCGGCGTCATCGCCGCGGGCGTCGTGGCGCTCCTGCCCGCGGGGCTCAACGCCTCGACCCTCACGCCCGACGTCGCGCACGCGGCCTCGCCCGCCGTGCAGGCGCAGATCGCCGCCGTCTACCAGTCGGTCATGAGCCCGGTCTTCCTCGCGCTCGCGGGCGTCTACGCCGTGGGTGTCGTCGCCGCCATCATGTTCCCGCAGGGCAGGCTGTCGACAGACACCGCGTCGGTCGAGGCCCAGCTGCAGCCCGAAACCGTCTGACTCGAAGGAGAGACCATGTCGAAGAACCCCGTCATCGCCGTCGTCGGCAGCGGACCCATCGGGTCCGCGTACGCACGAACCATCCTCGAGTCGCACCCCACGGCGCGCGTCATCATGCTCGAGGCGGGCCCGCAGCTCACCGACATCCCCGGCGAGAGCGTGCGCAACATCCCCGACCCCGCCGCGAAGGCCCAGGCGCGCAAGATCTCGCAGGGCCCGCAGGCCGGCGCGTTCCGCGAGTCGCTCGGCATCCCCGCGAGCGCGGTGGTCGAGGGCATGTTCACCGCGCGCATGGGAACCCACCTCATCGACTTCGGGGGAGAGGGCTCCGGCCACGCGCCGACGTTCCCCGCCGCGGCGGCCTCCACGAACGTGGGCGGCATGGGCGCGCACTGGACGTGCGCCATCCCGCGCCCCGCGGGCAGCGAGCTCGTCCCCTTCATCCCGGCCGACGAGTGGGACGAGCTCATCGTCACCGCCGAGTCGCTCCTGCACGCCCAGAGCGCGGCGTTCGCCGACTCGCCCATCGGCGGCGCGATCCGCTCGCTGCTCGCCGAGGCGTTCCCGGAGCGCGAGCCGAGCACGCTGCCCGTCGCGGGAGACCCGCAGCCCGACGGCTCCATGCGCTGGGCCGGTGCGGACGCCGTGCTCGGCCCGCTCATCGAGGCCGGCACCGACGAGGCGCTGCGGTTCGAGCTGCGCGACCTCACGCTCGTCCGCCGCGTCGAGCACGAGGGCGGACGGGTCTCGGGCGTGACCGTGGAGGACCTGCGCACCCACGAGACGTCCTTCATCGCCGCCGACGCCGTGGTCGTCGCCGCCGACGCGTTCCGCTCCCCGCAGCTGCTGTGGGCGTCGGGCATCCGCCCGCGCGCGCTCGGCCGCTACCTCACGGAGCACCCCGTCGTCATCTGCACCGTGGCCGTCGACGCCGAGAGGATGCAGCGCTTCGCGACGGAGGCCGACCTCGACGCCGAGCTCGAGCGCCGCTCGGCCAACCCCACCGACCCGGTGGCCGCCGTCAACCGGATCCCGTTCTCCGAGCCCGACCACCCGTTCTCGCTGCAGGTCATGTACGCCGAGGTGCCGCCGTTCCAGCTCGACCCCGCCAACCCGCTCGCGGGCAACCGCTGGGGCTACATCAACATGGGCTACGGCATGCGCAAGCAGCCGCGCTTCGAGGACGGCGTGCGCTTCGACGACTCCGAGCCCGACTACCGCGGCTTCCCCAACATGACCATCGAGTACGAGCTCACCCCGGCCGAGCTCGAGGAGATCGAGCGCGGGACCGAGCTGCTCGCCCGCGCGGGCGGCGCCCTCGGCGAGTTCGTGGCCCAGCCGCGGCTGCTGCCGCCGGGCTCGAGCCTGCACTACCAGGGCACGATGCGCATGGGCGAGACCGACGACGGCACCTCGGTCGCCGACCCGTGGTCGCGCGTGTGGGGCTTCGAGAACCTCGTGGTGGGCGGCAACGCGCTCATCCCGACGGCGACGACCATGAACCCGACGCTCATGAGCGTCGCCATCGCCGCGCGCGGCGCGCGCGAGCTGGCGGCGGCGCTGTGAGCGACAACCGCGCCATCGTGACCGAGTTCGCGCGCCTCTTCTACACGGAGCGCGACGTCGAGGCGGCGTTCGAGCAGTTCGTCGTCGACGACTACATCCAGCACAACCCCACGATGCCCGACGGGCGCGAGGCGGCGGTGCGGATGCTCGTGCCCAAGTTCTCCACCCCCGGGGCGCGGTTCGACATCGAGCGGATCCTCGTGGACGGCGACCACGCCCTCATCCACGTGCGCGCGACGTTCCCGGGCAACCCGGTGGCCGCCGTGGCCGACATCTACCGGCTCGCGGATGGCAAGGTCGTGGAACACTGGGACGTGCTCCAGCGCATGCCGGACGACGTCGTCAGCGCGCATCCCTTCTTCTAACGTGCGGCTATCACCGCCACAAATGCACGAAGCAGTAATGCTTATGTCAAAGAAGTGCGTAAGTAGGTAGGCTTCGAATCAGTCAACCTCGAGTTGGCGACTTGCTCCGAACGACCCCGTCGGAGTTTGACAATGCCGTCAAGAAAGGTCTGCTCAATGTCACAGCACACCCGGAGCATGCGCCGCGCAGTAGCGCCCGCCGCAATCTCCGCCCTCGCCCTGAGCGCTCTCGTGCTCTCCGGCTGCACCGCAGCTGCTCCAGCGGAGGAGTCGACCACGCTCGTCCTCGCCGCCCCCCTCACCGAGACGGGCGATTCGCCCTACAAGGCGCTCGCCGACGCGTTCATGGCCAAGTACCCCGAGTACACCGTGACCGTCGAGGAGACCAGCAACGACACCTACGGCCAGAACCTCACCACGAAGCTGCAGGCCGGCAACGCGGCCGACATCTTCGAGCTCGCCCCCGGCCGCGGCCAGGACCGCAGCGTGCTGACCCTCGCCGAGGCGGGCTACCTCCTGCCCCTCGACGACACCAACGCCAAGTCGACGATCCCCGCCGGCAACGAGGACCAGTTCGAGTCCGACGGCAAGGTGTACGCGCAGGGCCTCGACTTCGCGGTCGCCGGCATCGTCGCCAACCTCGCCCTCATGAAGGCCGACGGCATCGACGAGTACCCGACCACCTACAAGGACCTGCTCGCCGACTGCGCGACGGCCAAGGCCGCCGGCCACTCGTTCTTCGTGATCGCCGGTGCGATGGTGCCCAACACGGGCTTCTTCTCGATGGTGCTCGCGGGCGACACGGTCTACCAGGACGACCCCACGTTCAACACCGAGCGCTTCGAGGACAAGGTCACGTTCGCGGACGACAAGGGCTGGAACGAGGCCCTCGGCCGCTTCCTCGAGATGAACGACGCGGGCTGCTTCCAGGAGGCTCCTGAGGCCGGCACGTTCGACACCATCACGAACAACCTCGTCGGCGAGGTCTCGTACGCCGGCGCGATCCCCTCGGGTGCCGCCTTCGGCCTCGGCGGCGCCAACCCGAACGCCCAGTTCGTGGTCTTCCCGTTCCCCGGTGCTGACATCGTCTCGGCGAGCGTCAACTACTCGCTCGGCATCAACGCCAAGACGGCGTCGCCCACCCTCGCGAAGAAGTTCCTCGACTTCGCGTCGAGCGCCGAGGGTGCCGGTGTCTTCCCGGGCGTCTCGGGCAACCTGCCCGTCGTCGGCGCCGACTTCTCGGCCCTGCCGCCCCAGTACGACGGCGTCAAGTCGCTCCTCACCGACGGCAAGACGTACGCCCTGCCGAACTCCGGCTGGGAGTCGGGCGAGGTCTACAACAACCTCGGCACCGGAGTGCAGGGCCTGTTCACGGGCCAGGCGACGGTGAAGGATGTTCTGGAGTCCATGGACTCGGCCTGGTAGCCCTGCACCACTGATCGACACCACCCGCCAGAGGAATCGACGAGAGCAATGACGCACACTCACACCACCTCGATGGATTCCCGCGGCACCCAGCGGGCGGGATCCGGACGCGAGTCCGGGTCCCGTCCCCGCAAGCCCCTCGTGCGCTACGGCTCGTGGTGGTGGGCCATGCCGGCCCTCCTCGCGGTGCTCTCCGTGCACTACGTCGCCACGAGCGTGGGCGGCGCGTACGCCTTCACCGACTTCAAGGGCATCGGATCCTTCGACTGGATCGGCTTCGACAACTTCGTCAAGATCGTCGGCGACAAGAAGGTCTTCGGCTCGATCGGCAACACGATCTTCCTCGCGATCTCGTTCCTCGTGATCACGAACGTCGTGGGCCTGCTGTTCGCCCTCGCCCTCAACCGCGGCATCAAGAGCCGCTACATCCTGCGCACCCTGCTCTTCCTGCCGGTGGTGCTGAGCCCGCTCGCGGTCTCCTACATCTTCCGCTTCATCTTCCAGGTCGACGGCCCCCTCAACAGCGTGCTCGGCGCGATAGGCCTCGAGAGCTGGCAGCGCCCGTGGCTCGCCGACCCGGTGTGGGCGATCTACACGATCCTCGCCGTCATGGTCTGGCAGAACATCGGCATGGCCATGATCATCTACCTCGCCGGCCTCGCGACGGTCCCCATCGAGATCGAGGAGGCCGCGGCGATCGACGGTGCGAGCGCGTGGCAGCGGTTCCGCCACATCACGCTGCCGCTCATCCAGCCGGCCGTCGCGATCTCGACGACCCTCGCCCTCACGACCGGCCTGCGCGTGTTCGACCAGGTGCAGGGTATGACGCGCGGCGGCCCCTTCGGCGCCACCGACACGCTCTCGACGGTCATCTACCGCGAGACCTTCGCCAACAGCCACTTCGGCTACGGCGCGGCCCTCTCGCTCATCTTCACGGTCATCGTCATCGCGGCGGCCGCGCTGCAGCTGTTCATCACGCGCGACCGCAACGCCGCGTCCGCCGGCAAGGGGAAGAGGTAGTCATGTTCCGCTACACCAAGGGAACCCTCGTCCGCGAGATCCTCATGTGGGGCGCCGCGGTCATCATGCTGCTGCCGTTCTACCTGCTCGTCAACACGGCCCTCAAGACGAGCGCCGACGCGATCGGCACGCCCGCCTTCCAGCCGGCGACCAACCCGACGCTCAACAGCTTCATCGAGATATTCCAGAGCGGCGGCTCCGGCAACATCTTCGTCGGCCTCTTCAACAGCATCGTCATCACGGGCGGCTCGGTCATCGGCCTCATCGTCTTCGGCAGCGCGTGCGCCTACGTGCTCACGCGGCGCCTCTCGCGCCTGAGCACGACGCTCTACTACCTCGTGCTCGTGGGCATCGTCGTGCCCGCCCAGCTCGGACTCGTGCCGCTCTACATCGGCGCGCGCGCCATCGGCCTGCTCGGCAGCCCCATCGGCATGGCCGTCATCTACACGGCCATGCTCATGCCGCTCGCGGTGTTCCTCTACGGCGGCTTCGTGCGCGCCCTGCCCACCGAGTATGAGGAGGCCGCGACGATCGACGGCGCCTCGCCGTTCCGCACCTACGTGCAGGTCGTGTTCCCGCTCCTCGCGCCCGCGACCGGCACGATCTCGATCATGACGGGCATCATCGTGTGGAACGACTTCTTCACGCCCCTCATCTTCCTCAACGGGTCGACGGCCGCGACGCTCCCCGTTGTCGTCTACAGCTACGTCGGCTCGCTCGTCACGAACTGGAACAACATCTTCGCGGTGCTCATCGTCGCGCTCATCCCCATCACCGTGCTGTACCTCATCATGCAGAAGAGGTTCATCCAGGGCTTCAGCGGCGGTCTCAAGAGCTAGTCGTTGATCTAGCGCGCAGCCTCCTTGCCGCGGGGCGATGCGCTGTCGGCGGGATGCCCGTGCGCCCGCCCTGCGGGGCGAGACTGTCCCCATGAGCGAGCGCGACTACATCGACCACGACGACTTCCACGACGTGGAGGACGGCCCGGCCTTCCAGGAGTGGACGGCCGGCATGGAGGCCAACCGGCCGGACCACACCGACGCGCTCGACGGCACCCTCGAGCTGCACGGCGCCTCGGTGCTCACGCTCGAGCTCGCGGGCCGGTCGGTGTCGTGGGCGACCTCGAGCCCGGACGACTGGTTCGGCTCCGCCTCGGGCGCCGCCGCCGTCGAGGTGCTCCCGCTCGCGGGCGACATCTTCTTCGTCGACTTCGTCATCGAGGGCGGCTCGCCCGAGGATGCGACGGGCGCGACGGTCGTCGTCGACCGGGGCAACGCGCGGGCGCTCGTCATCCACTCGTGGACCTTCGACCGCGGGGATGCCCGCCGCACCCGGTCGCGCATCACGAGCGTCGGCGTGGGCGGCCCAGCCGCCGACCCCATCGCGCGCACGTCCGACCTCGTGGGCCGCCGCGCCCTGTGGGTGTACAGCGACGACCACGCCTACGAGCACATCTACCTCAACGCCGGCACGTACGCGTGGCACTGCCTCGCGGGCCCCGAGCGCTCGATAGCCGACGTCGACCGCACCGAGACCTACAAGCTCAGCGACACCGCATACGTCTTCTTCGTGACGGAGACGTCGCAGCCGTGGGACGGCGTGTTCGTGCTCGACTTCACGCCGGGGGCGTCCACGAACATCGGGCGCTTCTTCGGCTGGGACCCGAAGCCGAACATCCCCTCGCACAACACGTTCGGGGCGGTCGGCCGCATCCTCAACCAGACCGACTACTCGATGCCCGTCTAGGCCTCGCGCGCGAGCCCCAGCAGGTCGAGGGACATGCTGCAACGCTAATCGAGGTGCGAGGCGTGCATCCATTCGCGCAGGTAGGGCGCGACGACCTCGCGCGAGATGCGGCAGTCGAGCACGAGCACCCCCTCGCCCGACCACAGCTCGAGCGCCGCGAGGTCGGCGAGCGAGCCCACGGTCGCTGCCGTCGCGCCGAGCGAACGCCCCACCCCCGCGAAGTCGACCTCGGGGATGAGCATGGCTCCGTGGTCGAGCGAGCCGTACTGGTGCAGCTCCGCGCCGTACGCGGCGTCGTTGAACACCACGACGACCCCGCTGCGCGCCGTGCGCACGAACGTCTCGAAGTCTGCGAGGGCCATGAGGCCGCCGCCGTCACCCGTGCACAGCACGACGGTCGTCGCGGGCAGCGCGACCGCGGCCCCCACGGCGCTCGGGAAGCCCAGCCCGATCGACTGGTACGCCGTGCCGACCATGACGAGCCGGTTGGGCGCGGGGATGCGCCAGTACGAGGGCGCCCACCCGAGGAAGTGCCCGCCGTCCTGCACGACCGTGCGGTCGGCCGGCAGCAGGCCGTCGAGCGCCGTCGCGAGCGCGCGCGGGTCGAGCCGGCCGTCGGCGGCGAGCTCGTCGTCCGTGTGGCGCGGCGCCCTGCCGCGCGGCGCCTCCGACCAGCGGGGCGGGGATGCCACGGGCAGCCCGGCCACGAGGGCCTCCGCCGCGGCGCGCGCGGCACCCCGCACGAACTCGTCGACGCGGGGGTGGGCCGGGGAATCCTCGATGTCGACCTGGATGAGCCGCGCGTCCGGACCGAACAGGTCGCCGAACCGCAGCGTGAACTGGCTCAGGCTCGCGCCCACCACGAGCACGACGTCGGCGTCGCGCATGACGGCCGCCGCCGCGTCGCTGCCGAAGCCGCCCGCGATGCCGAGGTCGTGCGGGGAGTCGCCGAACAGCCCGGCGCCGAGCGCCGTCGTGGCGGTGAGGGCGCCGAGGCGGTCGGCGAGGGTCGTGAGCGCGGGGCCTGCGCCGTCGAGCCAGGCGCCGCGGCCCGCGAGGACGAGGGGGCGCCGGGCGGTGCGGAGGAGCGTCAGGGCGGCGGAGGTGTCCTTGGGCGAGACCTCGACAGGCTCGGTGCGCGCGACCTCCACCACGGCATCGGCTGACACCAGGTCGTGGGGGATGGCGAGGACGACCGCGGTGCGCTCCGCGCGCGCGAGGGCGACGGCACGGTCGGCCCCCGGGTCGTCGAGGGCGGCCGTGATCCAGCGCGCGCCCACCGCCTCGGCGAGGGCGCGCTGGTCGACGTCCCACGGGCGGGCGCCGTCGGTCGGGGCATCCCCGGTGACGAGCACGAGCGGGATGCGCGCCTGCGCCGCCTCGGCGAGCGGCGTGAGCGCGTTGGTGAAGCCCGCGCCGTAGGTCGTCGTAGCGACGGCGAGCCTGCCGGCGGCGCGGAAGTAGGCGTCCGCCGCGGCGACCCCGCCCGCCTCGTGGCGCATGGCGGTGAAGCGGACTCCCACGCGGGGGAGTGCGTCGAGCAGGTGGGCGTTGCCGTTGCCCATGACGCCGAAGACGTCGGACACGGAACGGGAGAGGCTTTCGGCGATGCGCTCGGAAAGGGATGTCATGCGACTCTTCTCGACGACACGGATGGGATTCCATGTGTGTCTCGCGAGCTGCGCTATCGCCCTTTTTTCGAGCGACGACCTCGGTGGTCGGACGGTGTCAGCGTAGCGCGCTAGCGTGGGCACGTGAAGAGAGGCGGCACGGTCGGCGCGGCGGGACTCGTGCTCATCGGCCTCATCTGCCAAGACATCGGCGCGGCCTCGGCGGTCACGCTGTTCCCCCAGGTGGGCGCGCTCGGCATGGTCACGCTGCGGCTCGCGTTCTCCGCGATCATCCTGTTTGCCGTGTTCCGCCCGCGGCTGCGCGGCCGCTCCCGCGCCGACTGGCTCACGGTCGTCGCGTTCGGCCTCTCGCTCGCGCTCATGAACGGGCTCTTCTACGAGGCCATCGCGCGCGTGCCGCTCGGCACGACGGTCACGCTCGAGGTGCTCGGGCCGCTCATCCTCTCCGTGGTCGTGAGCCGCAAGGCGTCGGCGTGGCTGTGGGCGGTGCTCGCCTTCGCGGGTGTCGCGATCCTCGGCTGGAACGGGTGGGAGCAGCTCGACCCCGTGGGCGTCGCGTTCGCGGCGGGCGCTGCGGTCATGTGGGTCTGCTACATCCTGCTCTCGGCGCGCACGGGCCGGCATTTCGAGCGGCTCGACGGCCTCGCCATCGCCATGAGCATCGGCGCCGTGCTCGCCATCCCGTTCGGCGTCGTCTCCGCGGGCCCCGCGCTCTTCCACGTCCCGGTGCTGCTCATCGGCGTCGCTGTCGCGGTGCTGTCGTCGGCGATCCCGTACGGCCTCGAGCTGCTCGCGCTGCGGCGGCTGCCCGCCGCGACCTTCTCGATACTCATGAGCCTCTCGCCCGCGCTCGCGGCGACTGCCGGGTTCCTCATCCTGCAGCAGGCGCTCACACTCTGGGATGCGGTCGCGATCGTGCTCGTCATCATCGCGAGCATGGGTGCCGTGCGCGCGGCGGCGCGGGCGGAGCGCGCCCTCCCGCCGGTACTCCCGGGAGAGTAGGGCAACTCATACCTGAGGCCGATGTTTCACGAGGGGATCGCGCGCAGGCTGGGAGCATGACAACGACACGAGCCGTTCGGATCCTGGTCGTCGACGAGGAGGAGCCTCTCACCCACGTGCTCCGTCTCGCCCTCGAGCTCGAGGGGTGGGAGGTGCGCGTCGTCCCGAGCGGATCGGGCGCGATCGACGCGATCCCCGAGTTCGAGCCCGACATCGTGCTCATGGACATGATGCTGCCCGACGCCCTCGGCACCGACGTCGTCGCCGACCTGCGGTCGCGCGGCGTCGCGACGCCCATCGTCTTCCTCACGGGCCGTGCCTCGCACGAGGACCGCGTGGCGGGCTACGCCGCGGGCGCCGACGACTACCTCACGAAGCCGTTCGGCCTCGAGGAGGTCGTCGACCACCTCCGCCCGCTCGTGCGCAGGCTGGGCCTCGCCCCGACGAGCCGCCAGTATGCCGACCTCGTGCTCGACGACTCCACGAGCGAGGTGTGGCGCGGCGACGAGCGCATCCCGCTCACCCCCATCGAGTTCGAGATGCTGCGCGCCCTCCTCGAGGCGCACGACACCCCGCTCACGCTCGGCCAGGTGCTGCGCCAGCTCGCCGTGCGCGGCACGCGCGTGCCGCGCGAGCTCGCCCAGCGCATGCTCGACCGCATGCGCACGCTCGTCAACAGCGACCGCCTCCCGCTCGTGCACGTCGTGGGCGCGGGGGGATGGATGCTCGCGGCCTAGCGCCCGCCCACGGCCTGCACCCGGCCTGCCGCCCGGCCTGGCGCGCGCGCCTCCCTCTCGGCCCGGCGCTGCCACCCCCTTCGCGCCCGCCCCTTGCCGTTTCGACGTCTCGTCCGACCTCCTTGCCCAACTCCATACATTTGCGATCTCTCCTAACAAATGTATGGAGCTGGCCAAGCGTTGCGGCAGGGAGAATCGCTCGCGAGACGCGAGACGCGAGACGCGAGACGCGAGACGCCTAGAGCATCGCGCGCGCGGCCTCAACGGCGGCGACGCGCCCCTCTCGCGTCGGGGCGAGCGGGGCGATCATGAGGGTCGTGACTCCCGACTCCACGAAGGCGGCTACGCGCTCGCGCACCTCGGACTCCGTGCCGATGAGGGCGGTGTCGCGCACGAGGTCGTCCGGCAGGGCTGCTGCCGCGGCATCCTTCTCGCCCGCCAGGTAGAGCTCCTGCACGCGCGCCGCCTCGTCGGCGTAGCCGTAGCGCACCGCCAGGTCGTTGTAGAAGTTGGCGGTGCGCGCGCCCATGCCCCCCACGTACAGCGCCATGCGCTCGCGGTGGCCCTGCAGCGCGAGCTCCGCGCCGGGTCCGACGTGGAACGGCACGGTCACGATGACGTCGAGCGGTCCGAGGTCGGGCGACCTGCGCGCGGTGCCCGCGGCCAGGGCGTCCCCCCACGCCTCGGCGCTCTTGGCCGGGTGGTAGAAGAGCGGCAGCCAGCCGTCCGCGATCTCGGCGGTCTGCTCGACGGCCTTGGGGGTGAGCGAGGCGAGCGCGATGGGGATGCCCGCCCGCACGGGATCGTTGATGAGCTTGAGCGGCTTGCCGAGGCCGCCCGGCAGCGGGATCTGGTAGCTCACGCCCGAGTGCTCGAGGCGCTCGCGCCGCCACACCGCGCGGCAGATCTCCACGATCTCGCGCTGGCGCCCGAGGGGGGCGGTGAACGGCACGCCGTGGAAGCCCTCGACGACCTGGGCGCCCGACGAGCCGAGCCCGAGCTCGAAGCGGCCGCCCGACACCGAGTCGAGGCCCGCGGCCGTCATGGCGATGAGCGCGGGCGTGCGGGAGTACACGGGCAGGATCGCCGACATGAGCGTCACGCGCTCGGTGATCGCGGCGAGGTAGCCGAGCCTGCTCACGGCGTCGAACGAGTAGGCCTCGGCGACCGCGACGACGTCGATCCCCGCGCGCTCGAACTCGGTGACCTCGGTGGCGGAGCGCGCGAAGTCGTCCGCGTAGTCGACGGTGATGCCCAGGCGGGTCATCCTCGCTACTCCACTACCGCGAGGGCGTCGATCTCCACGAGCATCTGCGGCAGCGGCAGCTCGGGGAAGACCGTCGTGCGCGAGGGCAGGATGCCGCTCGGCACGTGCAGCGACATGAACTCCGCGTACGCCCCGTTCATGGCCGCGAAATCGTCGCGCGTCGTGAGGTAGACGCGCAGCATGACGACGTCCTCGAACGAGCTGCCCGCGGCCTCGAGGATGGCCCGCAGGTTCTCGAGCGTCTGGCGCGTCTGCTCCGTGACATCGGTCGAGAACTCGCCGGTCACCGGGTGCGCGCCGCCCTGGCCGCTCACGGCGAGGATCGGGCCCTTGCGCACCGCCTGCGAGAACATCGGCATGGGGGCGGGTGCGGCGTCGGCGACGATCCTCGATTTCATGCTGCAACGCTAGCCTTAACGCATGCACGACGTCGCGCTCGGGCCGTGGGCCAAGTCCTTCCCCTCCTCGAGCTGGGGCATGACGGCGCGCGAGTTCGTGAGCACCGAGCCCCGGCTGTCGTCGTTCGCGACCCCCCTGCTCACGATCGACCGCGAGGCGGCCGCCGGCAACGTCGCCGTCATGGCCGACTGGCTCGTCGAGCGCGGCCTCGAGATCGCCCCGCACGGCAAGACGACGATGGCCCCGCAGCTCTGGCAGCAGCTCCTCGACGGGGGAGCGTGGGGCATCACGCTCGCGACGGGCTGGCAGGTGCAGCTCGCGCGGTCGTTCGGGGTGCGCCGCATCATCCTCGCCAACGAGCTCATCGACCCCGTCGCCCTCCGCTGGCTCGGCGTCGAGCTCGCCGACCCGTCGTTCGAGTTCGCGTGCTGGGTCGACAGCGTCGACTCGGTCGAGCTCATGCGCGCGGGCCTCGCGGGCGCCGCCCGTCCGGTCGACGTCGTCGTCGAGCTCGGCTCCGGGCGCACGGGCGCCGGCACGGTCGAGGATGCCCTCGCCGTCGCCGCGGCGGTCGACGCGGCCCCCGAGCTCAGGCTCGTGGGAGTGGGCGGATACGAGGGCTCGGCGGGCAGCACGCGCTCCGCTGCGGACCTGGACGCCGTGCGCGCCCACCTCGACCGCATCGTCGCCGTGCACGACGTGCTCGACTGGCAGCTCAAGCCCATCGTCACGGCGGGCGGCAGCGCCTACTTCGACCTCGTGGCCGAGCGCCTCGGCCCCCTCGTCGGCCGCGCGACCGTCGTGCTGCGCTCGGGCGCGTACCAGCTGCACGACGAGGGCTTCTACCGCGGCATCACGCCCCTGCCGGGACTGCGCTCGGCCATGCACGGCTGGGCGCGCGTGCTCTCACGGCCCGAGCCGGGTCTCGCGATAGTCGACGGCGGCAAGCGCGACTTCCCGTACGACCTCGACCTGCCCACGACCGTGCACGGACCGCTCTCGAAGCTCAACGACCAGCACGGCTACCTCCCCGTGGTCGAGGATGGTCCCGCCGTCGGCGACATCCTGCGCCTCGGCCTCTCGCACCCGTGCACGGCGTTCGACAAGTGGCGGCTCATCCCCGTCGTCGAGAACGCCGACGCCGACGACCCGCGCGTCGTCGACCTCGTGCGGACGTTCTTCTAGGTGCTCGGCGCCCGCTGGATCAGGGGAGCCAGGGCAGCGGGTCGACGCGCGAGCCGCCCGCGTAGACCTCGAAGTGCAGGTGGGGCACCGACGCGTAGCCCGTCTGGCCGACGAGGCCGAGGGCGTCGCCCGCGTTGACGTACTGGCCCACCGAGACCGACTGCGAGCCCGAGATCATGTGCGCGTAGAGGGTGTAGATGCCGCCGCCGTGGTCGACCTTGACGTACGCGCCCCAGCCGGAGTCCTCGGCGACGGTCACGACGGTGCCGGGGGAGGCGGCCATGATCGTCGACCCGCCCGCGGCCATGATGTCGATGCCGCCGTGGAACTCGCCGCCGTCGCGGTAGCCGAACCCGTCGTTGACGGCCGTCGTGTTGGCCGGCCACATCACGAGGGTGCCCGTGATCGCGGAGAAGGTCGCGGCGGGAGTCTCGACGACGGTCTCGACGCCGAAGGCGTCGCGCACGACGGTCGGCGCGGCGGTGCTGCCGTACGCCGACGCGAACGTCTGGGCGTCGACGAGCTGCCGGGGGCTCGTGGGGGCGGCGGGCGCCTCTGCGTACACCGAGTTGCCGTTGCCGGCGAGCGCGGCAGCGGGGACGCTGACGCCGATGAGCAGGGTCGTGACGGCGCAGATCGTCAGGGAGCGTTTCACGAAGTTCGTCTCTTCCGGGTCTTGTGTTCTACGGAATCAGCCAGTTGAGACCCCTTGGTCTCGCCTCAGCCGCCTCACCCATTCGCCACGCGAACATGGAGAGCATCCGACCGGACACTGGCCAACCGACACGACCCGGATAGGCACGGGCGCGCAGGCAAGCTGTCCAAGGATACCAGAGGGCGTGTGAAAACGCTTCCATGACTTTGGCCGCGCGTCCCGGCACGGGCCTTGACGCAGCGCGCACGGTTCGCCCGCGGGTCCGCGCGCGCCGCTAGCGTTGCGCAGCGTGAGGGCGTTCGTGCACCGTGAGGCGCCCCCGCACGTGCTCATGCTGGGCGTCATGGCGGGCACGATGGCGTCGCACTCGGCGCTCGCGTCGCTCGCCGGGGCGGCCCTCCTCGTGGTCGTCTCCGTGCCGTGCGCCGCGCTCTCGCGCACGCACGCGTTCCTGCGCGCGCACGTGCTCGACCTGTGGTCGATGGCACTCGTGATGCTCGCCCTCCTGCCGTGGGGCGGCGGGCACCACGCCGTGGCGCTCCCGTCGGCGGGGGCGTTCGCCGTGGTGGTCGCGGGGTGGGCGTGTGCACGGGTGTGGCTCGGCACGCGCGGCGGCCGCGGGCGGTGGCGGGGAGCCGCGGCATCCTGCGCCCTGACCGCGACGGGGCTCGCGGCGATGGCCATCGCCTGCGCGGTGTAGTTCACTGGGGGACGTGGAAGATGTCCTCCTTGAGCGGCGCGGCCCCCTCGCGCACATCACCCTGAACCGGCCGCACGCGATGAACGCGCTCACGCACGGCATGGTCGTCGCGATCGCCGCGGCGCTCGACGGGTGGGAGCACGACGACTCCGTGGAGCGCATCCTGCTCACGGGAGCGGGCGAGCGCGGCCTGTGCGCCGGCGGCGACATCGTCTCGATGTACCGGGATGCGACGGCAGGGGACGGCTCCGTCACCGAGACCTTCTGGCGCGACGAGTTCGCGCTCAACGCCCGCATCGCGCGCTACCCCAAGCCGTTCGTCGCCGTCATGGACGGCGTCACGCTCGGCGGCGGCGTCGGGGTCTCCGCCCGCGCCTCGCACCGCGTCGTCACCGAGCGCTCGCTCGTGGGCATGCCCGAGACGACGATCGGGTACATCCCCGACGTCGGCGGCACGTGGCTGCTGTCGCACACGCCGGGAGAGCTCGGCACCTACCTCGCGCTCTCCGCCCGCCCCGTGGGGCCGGGCGACGCGATAGCCCTGGGGCTCGCGGACTGGTTCGTGCCGTCGGAGCTGCTGCCGGCGCTCATCGAGTCCGGCGACCCGGCGTCGGTCGCCCAGGTGCCGCCGCCCGTGCAGCTCGTGCGTGAGCGCGGCTGGATCGACGAGGCGTTCGCGGGCGACGACCTCGCGGGCATCCTCGAGCGCATCGAGGGCCGCGAGGTCGCCGCCGTCATCGCGGGCAAGTCGCCCACGGCGCTCGCCGTGACTCTCGCATCCCTGCGGCGGTCGCGCGAGCTGCCCGACCTGGAGGCGGCACTGGCCCAGGAGTTCCGGGTGTCGATGCACGCGCTCGCCATGCCGGACTTCGCGGAGGGCATCCGCGCGCAGGTGATCGACAAGGACAGGACGCCGCGCTGGAACCCCGCGCGCGTCGAGGATGTGACGGGCGTGGAGTCGTTCTTCGCGCCCGTGGAGAGGGAGCTGTGGACACGATAACCGTCGAGACCCGGGGGCGGGTCGGCATCATCACCCTCAACCGGCCGGAGGCGCTCAACGCGCTCAACGCGCGGCTCATGGCGGAGGTCGTCGAGGCCGCGGCCGACTTCGACTCGTCGCGCGACATCGGCTGCATCGTCGTCACGGGCTCGGAGCGGGCGTTCGCGGCGGGCGCCGACATCAAGGAGATGGCGACCCTGCGCTACCAGCAGGTGTACCTCGACGGCCTGCTCACGGGATGGGAGCGCTTCGCGCGCCTGCGCACGCCCACCATCGCGGCGGTCGCGGGCTACGCGCTCGGCGGCGGGTGCGAGCTCGCCATGATGTGCGACTTCATCATCGCCGCAGACACGGCGAAGTTCGGCCAGCCCGAGATCAACCTGGGGGTCATCCCCGGGCTCGGCGGCACCCAGCGGCTCACGCGCGCCGTCGGCAAGGCGCGAGCCATGGAGCTCGTGCTCACGGGCCGCACGATGGGCGCGGAGGAGGCGCTCACCGCGGGCCTCGTCGCGCGCGTCGTGCCCGCCGACCGTCTCGTCGACGACGCCGTCGAGACGGCGACCGTCATCGCCTCGAAGTCGCTCGCCGCCCTGTACGCGGCGAAGGAGTCGGTCGACGTCGCGTTCGAGTCGACCCTCGCCGAGGGCCTGCGCTTCGAGAAGCGCGCGTTCGGCGCCCTCTTCGCCCTCGACGACCGCGCGGAGGGCATGGCGGCGTTCATCGAGAAGCGCGAGCCGCGTTTCAACGCGTAGGCCGCCGCCCGCGCGCCGGTGTGCACGCGTCGTTCTAGATCCCGCGCGCCCGCGCGAGCGCCTCGACGGCGTCCTTCGCCTCCTTGAGGCCGCAGTTGGTGTGGGCGCGGTAGAGCTTGATCGCCTCGATGAGCTTTCCGCGGTCGAGCGCCGCGAGCACGTCGGGGTAGCCGCCCTCGGCGGCGGCGGCGGCCTCGAGCTGTCCGAGGCCCGTGCGGCGGGCGAGCACGTTCACGAGCTCGGTGAGCCGGCGCACCTCGTGCTCGAGCGCGTCGATCCGTTCGCTGTCGGTGGGCATGGGAAGGGCCTCCGTCCTGTCGTCTCTCGACGCTATCGGACGGAGGCCCCTGCCCTGCTACTTCTTGTCGCCGAAGACCTCGCCCTCCATGGCGTCGTAGCCCTCCTTCTGCGGGTCGCCGTGCAGGCCGCCCGAGAGCGCGTACTCCTCCTCGGGCGAGAGCACGAGGTGGTGGCGGCGCCACAGCGCGAAGAGCGCGAGGATGACCACGTACACGATGACGATCGCGATGATCGCGGGCTGGAACGTGGGGTTGATGAGGAACCCGACGAACACGAGCGCCGCGATGATGAGCGCCGTCCACGCGCCGGGCAGGCCCCACGGGCTCTTGTACGGGCGGTTCGCGTCAGGGAACTTGCGGCGCAGGATGATGAACGACACCATCTGCAGCCCGTAGGCGAGCACCGCGCCCCACACCGCGATGTTGAGGATGATCGCGCCGGCGACGGCGCCCACCCCCTCCACGTTCGCGAGCAGGTCGAGCACGATGAGGGCGACGAAGCCGATCACGGCACCGACGACGAGCGCGACCCACGGGGTCTGGCGCGTGCCGGTGAGCGAGAAGAACTTCGGGTAGTAGCCCGCGCGCGAGAGCGAGTACATGTTGCGGCCGTAGGCGAACATGATGCCCTGCAGCGATGCCAGCAGGCCGATGAGCGCGAAGAGCGCGAGCACGGCGGCCAGCTGGTCGCCGACGATCGCGCGGAACCCGTCGAGCAGGGGCTCGCCCGCGGTGCCGGTCGCCTCGGCGCCGATGACCGCGGTGTTGAGCACGAGCACGAGCACGCCCGTCACGATGAGGGTTCCGCGGGCGATGAAGCCGGCGCGCGGGATGTCCTTGGTCGGGTTCATCGACTCCTCGGCCGCGAGCGGCAGCTCCTCGATGCCGAGGAAGAACCACATGGCGAACGGCAGGGCGAACAGGATGGGGATCACGCCGTGCGGCAGGAACTCCGTCTGGCCGGGGTCGGGCGCGATGTTGAAGAGCGAGCCCCAGAAGTCGACGTTGCCGCCCGCGATGAACCCGATGGCCATGACCGAGAACACGACGAGGATCGCGATGGAGATGATCGACACGACGATGGCGAACTTGAACGAGATGTTCGCCCCGGCCGCGTTGAGCGCGATGAAGACGAGGTAGAGCACGGCGTACCAGATCCACATCTTGCCGGTCAGGTCGAAGCCGAGCAGCTCCGTCGTGATGCCGTTGGCGTAGCTCGCCGAGAAGAACACGATGACCGCGGTCGTCGCGACGTACTCGATGGTCTCCGCGAGGCCCGTGACGAGACCGCCCCAGGGTCCCATCGCCGACCGGGCGAAGGAGTACGCGCCGCCCGTGTGCGGCTGCGCCGCCGCCATCTCGCCGATGGAGAAGATGAGGCCGTAGTACATGGCGACGAGGATGATGAAGGCGATGGTCATGCCGCCGAAGCCGGCGAAGTCGATCCCGAAGTTCCACCCGGAGAAGTCGCCGGAGATGACGGCGGCGACCGCGAGGCCCCACAACCCCCACACGCCCGCGCTGCGCTTGAGCTTGCGCTTCTCGAAGTATTCGGCTCCGGCTGTCGTGTACTTGACGCCGGAGACCTTGCGGGTCTCTGCCATGTGCGGTCCTTCCCAGGGGTCGAATCGGGGGGTGGCGGGAACCGCGGCAGACCGCGGCGTCCACGCTTTACCGAGAGCTTGGTGGCTATTGGTACTTGATGTCTACCTTTGGATGTAAATTGCGCGTTACGGTGGGCCGAAGCGGCCCGCATCCTCTGTGGTGTAATGGTCGGAATCGACGCGAGTAGGAGCACACGTGGCAACAGGCAACCTCACCGTCGAGGCCCTCAGGGGGCTCGTCGCGTCGAAGGAGATCGACACCGTCATCATCGCCTTCACCGACATGCAGGGCCGGCTCGTGGGCAAGCGGGCGTCGGCGCGCCTGTTCCTCGAGGAGCTCGCCGAGCACGGCGCCGAGTGCTGCAACTACCTGCTCGCGGTCGACGTGGAGAACAACACGGTCGACGGCTACTCGATCTCGTCGTGGGAGCGCGGCTACGGCGACATGGCCATGATGCCCGACCTCGACACCCTGCGCCTCACCCCGTGGATGCCCGGCACGGTCATGGTGCAGGCCGACCTCACGTGGCTCGACGGCACCCCCGTCAACCCCGACCCGCGCCAGGTGCTCAAGCGCCAGCTCGAGCGCCTCAAGGAGCGCGGTCTCACGGCGCTCGCCGCGACCGAGCTCGAGTTCATCGTGTTCGACGACAGCTACCGCGACGCGTGGAAGAAGCGCTACACCGAGCTCACCCCCGCGAGCGACTACAACATCGACTATGCCCTCATGGCCTCGACGCGCATGGAGCCGCTGCTGCGCGACATCCGCAACAGCATGGACGGCGCGGGCATGTACTGCGAGGGCGTCAAGGGCGAGTGCAACCTCGGGCAGCAGGAGATCGCCTTCCGCTACACCGACGCGCTCGGCACGTGCGACAACCACTCCGTGTACAAGAACGGCGCCAAGGAGATCGCGGATGCCCACGGCAAGTCGCTCACGTTCATGGCGAAGTTCAACGAGCGCGAGGGCAACTCGTGCCACATCCACCTGTCGGTCGTGGGGGAGGGCGGCGAGCCCGTCATGGCCGACAAGGACCGCCCGTACGGCTTCTCCAAGCTCATGGAGCACTGGATAGCGGGCCAGCTCGCGACGCTGCGCGAGCTGACCCTGTTCCTCGCGCCCAACATCAACTCGTACAAGCGCTACGTCGAGGGCAGCTTCGCTCCCACCGCCGTGGCGTGGGGCGTCGACAACCGCACGTGCGCGCTGCGCGTCGTGGGCCACGGCCGCAGCCTGCGCGCCGAGAACCGCGTGCCGGGCGGCGACGTCAACCAGTACCTCGCGATGGCGGCGATCATCGCTGGCGGCCTCTACGGCATCGAGCACGAGCTCGAGCTCGAGCCGATCTTCGAGGGCAACGCGTACGCGTCCGACGCGCCCCGCGTGCCCACGTCGCTGCGCGAGGCGACCGAGCTCTTCGCGGGCTCCGAGATCGCGGTGGAGGCGTTCGGCGAGGATGTCGTCGCCCACTACCTCAACAACGCGCGCGTCGAGCAGAGGGCGTACGACGCGGCGATCACCGATTGGGAGAGAGTCCGTGGCTTTGAGAGGTTCTAGGCCGGTCATCGGCCTGACCACGTATCTGGAGCAGGCGCAGACGGGGGTGTGGGACGTGCAGGCGGCCTTCCTCCCTAAGGTGTACTTCGAGGCGGTCAACAAGGCCGGCGGCATCGCCGTGCTCCTGCCCCCGCAGCCCGTCGACGCCGAGACCGCGTCGGCGGTGCTCGACGGCCTCGACGGGCTCATCATCACGGGCGGCAAGGATGTCGACCCCGCGCGCTACGGCCAGGAGGCCCACGCCCAGACCGACGAGCCCCGGCCAGACCGCGACGCGTGGGAGGACGCCCTGCTCACGGCCGCCATCGAGCGCGAGCTGCCGTTCCTCGGCATCTGCCGCGGCGCGCAGCTGCTCAACGTCGCGCGCGGCGGCACCCTGCACCAGCACCTCCCCGAGATCGTGGGATCCGACCGCTACAACCTCGGCGAGGGCAACTTCGCCGACAACGAGGTCGCCGTCGAGGGCGGCCTCGTGAGGGACATCGTCGGCGACAGCGTCGTGGGCAAGTCGTACCACCACCAGGCCATCGACGAGCTCGGCGACGGACTCGTCGTCACCGCGCGCTCCGACGACGGCACCGTGCAGGCCGTCGAGCTGCAGGGCGTGCCCTTCGGCGTCGCCGTGCAGTGGCACCCCGAGCAGGACGACGACGACATCCGGCTGTTCGCCGGTCTGGTAGAGGCGGCGAGGACGTACCGTGGCTAGCACCCTTCTGATCAACCCCGCGACGGAGGCGGAGATCCGCACCGTCGAGCACACGACGCTCGAGGGCGTGGACGACGCCGTCGCGCGGGCCGTCGTCGCCCAGAAGGCGTGGGCGGCGCTCGCGCCGGCCGCGCGGGCGTCCGCGCTGCGCGACTTCGCCACGGCGGTGGGCGACGCCGTCGAGGAGCTCGCGCTGCTCGAGGTCGTCAACTCCGGGCATCCTCTCGGCCAGGCCCGCTGGGAGGCCGGGCACGTGCGCGACGTGCTCAACTACTACGCGGCGGCGCCCGAGCGCATGATCGGCAGGCAGATCCCCGTCGCGGGCGGCCTCGACGTCACGTTCCTCGAGCCCCTCGGCGTCGTGGGCGTCATCGTGCCCTGGAACTTCCCCATGACCATCGCGAGCTGGGGCTTCGCGCCCGCGCTCGCGGCGGGCAACGCGGTCGTGCTCAAGCCCGCCGAGTGGACCCCGCTCACGGCGATCCGCCTGGGCGAGCTCGCCCTCGAGGCGGGGCTGCCCGCAGGGCTCTTCCAGGTGCTGCCGGGCAAGGGCTCGGTGGTGGGGGAGCGCTTCGTCACCCACGAGGCCGTGCGCAAGATCGTCTTCACGGGCTCGACCGAGGTCGGCAAGAAGGTCATGGCGGGATGCTCGGAGCAGGTCAAGGCCGTGACCCTCGAGCTCGGGGGCAAGAGCGCGAACGTCGTGTTCGCCGACTCCGACCTCGAGAAGGCCGCGGCCACCGCGCCCTACGCCGTGTTCGAGAACGCCGGGCAGGACTGCTGCGCGCGCAGCCGCATCCTCGTCGAGCGCAGCGCGTACGACCGGTTCCTCGAGCTGCTCGAGCCCGCGGTCAAGGGCGTCAAGGTCGGCGACCCGAACGACGAGGCCACCGAGATGGGCCCGCTCGTCTCGAAGGCGCACTTCGACTCGGTGACGGCGTACCAGCCGGACGACACCGACGTCGCGCTCCGCGGCACCGCGCCCACGGGCGCCGGATACTGGTTCGCGCCCACGGTCATCACGCCGTCGTCGCGCACCGACCGCCGGGTGACCGAGGAGATCTTCGGCCCCGTCGTCGCGGTGCTGCCGTTCGACGACGAGGCCGACGCCATCGCCCTCGCCAACGACAGCATCTACGGGCTGAGCGGCTCGATCTGGACGCGCGACGTGGGGCGGGCCATCCGCGTCGCCCGCGGTGTCGAGAGCGGCAACCTCTCCGTCAACTCGCACTCATCGGTGCGCTACTCGACCCCGTTCGGCGGATTCAAGCAGAGCGGTCTCGGGCGCGAGCTCGGGCCCGACGCGGCCACCGCGTTCACCGAGACCAAGAACGTCTTCATCAGCACCGATTAGGAGTCACATGACCATCACCAAGATCGACCTCACCCAGCGCCTCGCGGGCAAGGTCGCCGTCATCACGGGCGGCGCGAGCGGCATCGGGCTCGCGACGGCCAAGCGCTTCGCCGCGGAGGGCGCGACGGTCGTCATCGGCGACTTCAACGTCGAGACGGGCGAGGCGGCCGCCGAGCTCGTGGGCGGCCTGTTCGTGCAGGTGGACGTGACCGACGAGGCGCAGGTGAACAACCTGTTCGACACCGCCCAGTCGACCTACGGCTCCGTCGACATCGCGTTCAACAACGCGGGCATCTCGCCGCCCGACGACGACTCGATCGAGACCACCGAGCTGCCGGCGTGGAACAAGGTGCAGGACGTCAACCTCAAGAGCGTCTACCTGTGCTCGCGCGCCGCGCTGCGCCACATGGTCAAGCAGCAGTCGGGCTCGATCATCAACACGGCGTCGTTCGTCGCGGTCATGGGCTCGGCCACGAGCCAGATCTCCTACACGGCGTCGAAGGGCGGCGTGCTCGCGATGACCAAGGAGCTCGGCGTGCAGTTCGCGCGGCAGGGCATCCGCGTCAACGCGCTCTGCCCCGGACCCGTCAACACGCCCCTGCTGCAGGAGCTGTTCGCGAAAGACCCCGAGCGCGCCCAGCGCCGCCTCGTGCACATCCCCAAGGGCCGCTTCGCCGAGCCCGAGGAGCTCGCGGCCGCCGTCGCGTTCCTCGCGAGCGACGACGCGAGCTTCATCACGGCGTCGACGTTCCTCGTCGACGGCGGCATCTCGTCGGCGTACGTCACCCCGCTGTGACCGACGCGGGGGAGGTGCTCTTCCGTCCCGTGCGCAGCGGCAACGCGTTCGAGGACACGGTGGCGCGCCTCCTCCAGGCCGTGCGCCTCGGCATCGTCGCGCCGGGGGAGGCGCTCCCGCCCGAGCGCGACCTCGCCGCGCGCTTCTCGGTGAGCCGAGACACGGTGCGCGAGGCCATCCGCTCGCTGAGCGACGCGGGATACCTCGTCGCCCGGCGGGGCAGGTACGGCGGCACCTTTGTGAGCGACACGATCCCCGCGACCTCGGTGGGCCCGGATGCCGCGGCCCCCACGGCCGCCGAGATCGAGGACGTGCTCGGGCTGCGTGACATCCTCGAGGTCGGCGCGGCGCGCGCGGCCGCCGCGCGCGACCTGTCGGCGTCCGAGCGCGATCTGCTGTGGACGAGGATGCAGGAGACCGCGGCCGCCCCCGCCGCCGACTACCGGCGCCTCGACTCGCGCCTGCACCTCGGCATCGGCGAGCTCGTCGGCATCCCGTCGCTCGTCTCGCTGCTCGCGGACAACCGCACGCGCGTCAACCAGCTGCTCGACGGCATCCCCCTGCTCGCGCCCAACATCGGCCACTCCAACGAGCAGCACGAGGCGATCGTGGTGGCCATCCTCACGGGCAGCCCCGAGCGCGCGGCCGCGGCCATGGCCGAGCACCTCGAGGGCTCGGCGGCGCTGTTGCGCGGCTTCCTCAGCTGACGGCGGCGATCGCCTTCGCGAGGTTCTTGTCGCGCGTCGCGTCGGACTTCGCGGCCACGTACGGCGCGACGAACGTGTTCTGCTTGGAGTACGAGAGCGCCTGGAACGCCTCGAGCACGCCGGCGTCCTTCAAAGCGAGCGCGAACTCCTCCGGCAGCTCCAGCACGCGCGGGGCGTCGTCGACCTCGACCGTCACGTCGACCTCGTCGCCGCCCTTCACGCCCGCGAGCTTCTGGTTCTCGGAGCTCACGCTGATCATGAACGCGCCCTTGTACCAGGAGACGCTGTTGCGATACGTGTGGCCGCCGTTGATCGTGACGACCACGGGGTACCGCTTCGCGGGCCCGAGCTGGGCCATGAGCTCCTCGGGCACGGCGATGCCCGCGGCGGTGTAGCCCTCGCCCTTGAGCGTGGTGCGGAAGCTGATGCCCACCTAGACCGCCGGGGGAGCCTTGGGCGTGCGGGGCTTCGAGGCGGGCTTCTGCACGACCGTCGGCGTGGTCGCGGCGGGAGCCGCCGGTGCGGCAGGTGTCGCGGCGGGTGCCGACGGAGCCGCGGCGGGCGTGTTGTTCGCGATGTAGAGCTTGTGCGCGCGCGTCGCGACGAGCAGGTAGCGCACGAGCAGCACGAGGATCGCGACGACCACCACGAGCGTGATGAACGACGCCATCGCCCACACCACCATGCCGAGGATGTGGAACGGGCCGCCGAAGGGCGGGAAGTCGGGGTTGATCACGGTCAGTCCTCCAGTTCGTTCTGGTCCTGGGCCTGCTTGACGACGGTGCCCACGGCGATCGCCACCGTGAGGCCCCAGCTGATCCACATGAGGATGAGCCGCCAGTCGCGCGGGCCCTTGCGCGTCGCCTGCACGGTGCCCCAGCCGCCGAAGAGGGCGCTGAGCAGTGTCGTGTTGAAGATGAACTTGCGCATGGTCCGAGGCTACCCCGGTGTCGTCACGGGGACATCCCTCTTGCGACGTACAGTGAGCTGTGAAAACAGCGGTCCTGGGCGGCGCCCTGCTCCTCGTCGGCGCGATCCTCATCGCCACAGGTGTGCTGCCCGTGCCGGACGCGATCGCGGTCGCCGAGCGCGTGTGGCCCATCCTGCTGTTCGTCGTCGCGATCACGGTCGTGACCGAGCTCGCCGCCGAGGCCGAGCTGTTCCGCGTCGTCGCGGAGCGGGCGGCACGGTGGGGGCTGCGCCGCTCGTGGCTGCTCTGGCTGTTCGTCGTGGCCATCGCGATCGTGAGCACGGTGTTCCTGTCGCTCGACACGACGGCGGTGCTGCTCACGCCCGTCGTCATCCTGCTCGCCCGCCATGTCGGCCTGCCGCCCCTGCCGTTCGCGCTCACGACGGTGTGGCTCGCGAACACCGCCTCGCTGCTGCTGCCGGTGTCGAACCTCACCAACCTCCTCGCGCAGCACGCGCTCGGCGGAATCTCGCCGACCGCGTTCGCGGCCCTCATGGCGTTGCCCGCGCTCGCCGCGGCGCTCGTGCCCGTCGTCGTGCTGTTCGTCGTGTTCCGCAAACAGCTGCTCACGCGCTACGAGCCCGACGCGGCGGCTCCGGCCGCGGACCGCGTGCTGCTCGTCGCGAGCGCCGTCGTGGTCGTGCTGCTGCTGCCCGCCCTCGTGTCGGGGCTGCCCGTGTGGATCCCCGCGCTCGTCGGGGCGGTCATCCTTGCCGGGTTCTTCCTCGTGCGCCGCCGGTCGGCGCTGCGCTTCGGGCTCGTGCCCTGGCAGCTCGTCGTGCTCGCGTCCGGCCTCTTCCTCGTGATCGAGGCCGCGCACTCGCTCGGCCTGCCCGCGCTGCTCACGGCGCTCGCGGGCCACGGCGAGGATCCGCTCAGCCTCCTGCGCCTCGCGGGGTCGGCGGCGGCGGGCGCGAACGTCGTCAACAACCTCCCGGCCTACCTCGCCTTCGAGTCGATAGCCGACAGCCCCGTGCGCATCGCGGCCGTGCTGGTAGGCGTCAACGCGGGATGCCTCATCACCCCCTGGGCGTCGCTCGCGACCCTGCTGTGGCACGACAGGCTCACGGCCCTCGGCGTCGAGCTGTCGTGGAGCAGGTACATCCTGCTGGGGCTCGTCGTCGCGCCCCTCACGGTCGCCGCGGCGACGCTCGCCCTCGTGATCTGAGTATTCGCTGGGCGTTCGCTTCCAGTTTGACCGATCGGTCAGGTTCTGACCGATCGGTCAGCTAACGTGGCGGCATGGCCACACGAGACGAACTGCGCACGATAGCGCTCGCCGAGTTCACGTCCGCCGGGTACGGCGCCACGTCGCTCCAGCGCATCGCCGAGCTCGCGGGAGTCTCGAAGTCGAGCGTGCTCTACCACTTCGACTCCAAGGAGCGGCTGCTCGAGGCGGCGATCGGCCCGGCCATCGACCGGATGCACGACGTGCTCGCCCCCCTCGAGGCGGGCGGGGGCATCCCCGACCGTGCCCAGTTCCTCGAGGAGTTCGTCGACTTCCTGCTGCAGTACCGGCTCGAGGTCAACATGTTCATCAACCAAGGGCCGTCGCTCGTCGACGTGCCCGTCATCGAGCGCGCGAACGAGCTCGTGCGCCGTCTCGCCACGTTCTTCCAGGCCAACGCGGGATCGCTCGAGGAGAAGATGCGCTTCGGCATCGCCCTCGGCGGCGCGGCCTACATGCTGTGCAGCGCGCAGACCTACGACTTCCCCGACATCGCGACCCCCGACGAGACCAGGGCTGCTCTCGTGACCATCCTCACCGACCTCTTGGGATAACTCATGGCAACCCTCCTCTACCGGCTCGGCCGGTTCTCGTACCGCAGGCCCTGGCGCGTCATCGGCGTGTGGCTCCTGCTGCTCGCGGCGACGCTGGGCGGCGGCATCGCCCTGGGCGGCCAGACCCAGGAGTCGTTCGCGATCCCGGGCACCGAGTCGCAGGCGGCCCTCGACCGCCTCGAGGCGGTGTTCCCCTCGGTCGCGGGCGCGAGCGCGACAGGCGTCGTCGTCGCCCCCTCGGGCGAGACCGTGCAGGACGAGAAGGCGGCAATCGAGAAGCTCGTGGCGGCCATCGCCGCCGTGCCGGGCGTCGACTCCGCCATGAGCCCGTTCGACAAGTACGCGGGCAACGCCATCAGCTCCGACGACGGCATGGCCATCATCCGCATCCAGTTCGACGGCCCCTCCACCGACGTCACCGACGAGACCATCGCCCAGCTCAAAGACACCGCGGCGGTCGGCGAGGATGCGGGCCTCCAGGTCGAGTTCGGCGGACAGGTCTTCCAGGACACCACGGTGGGAATCACCATCACCGAGGTCTTCGGCGTCGTCTTCGCGGGTGTCGTGCTGTTCATCACGTTCGGCTCCCTGCTCGCTGCAGGCATGCCGCTGCTGAGCGCCCTCCTCGGCGTGGGCATCGTCATGGGCTCGATCATGACCATCTCCGCCTTCACGACGGTCTCGAGCTCGGCGCCCCTGCTCGCGCTCATGATCGGCCTCGCCGTCGGCATCGACTACGCCCTGTTCATCCTCTCGCGGCACCGGTCGCAGCTCGCACGCGGCGAGGACCCTGAGGAGTCGACGGCCATGGCCGTGGGCACCGCCGGCAGCGCCGTCGTCTTCGCGGGCATCACGGTCATCATCGCCCTGCTCGGGCTGCTCGTCGTGGGCATCCCGTTCCTCTCCGTCATGGGCGTGGGGGCGGCCGTCGCGGTGCTCATCGCCATCGGCGTCGCCACGACGCTCCTGCCCGCCCTGCTCGGCCTCGCGAAGGGGCGGCTCGCGCCCAAGGAGGGCTCGCGCGCCTGGAAGCGTGCCGTGGCCGCCGAGACCGGGCAGCAGAAGACCATGGGGATGCGGTGGGTGAAGGGCGTCATGAAGCGGCCCGTGCTCGCGACGCTCGGCGTCGTCGCCATCCTCGGCACCCTCGCGATCCCGGCCCTGAGCCTCGACCTCAACCTTCCCGACGGCGGCTCCCAGCCCGAGGGCTCCACCCAGCGCGAGGCGTACGACCTCGTGAGCGAGGGCTTCGGCCCCGGCTACAACGGACCCCTCGTCATCGCCGTCGACATCACGCAGACCGTCGACATCCTCGACGACCTCGACGCCATCGGCGCCGAGCTGCGCGGCCTCGACGACGTCGCGTACGTGTCGCAGGGCTTCCCCGACGAGGGGCTCGACACCGCGATCATCCAGGTCACGCCCGCGAGCGCCCCCGACTCGGTGCAGACCAAGGAGCTCGTGCAGGCCATCCGCGACCTCGCCCCGTCGATCGAGGCGAAGTACGGCACGCCCGTCTCCGTCACGGGCACGACGGCCGTGGGCATCGACATCTCCAACCGGCTCACGAACGCGCTCGTGCCGTTCGGCCTCATCGTCGTGGGGCTCTCGGTGGTGCTGCTCATGGCGGTGTTCCGCTCGCTGCTCGTGCCGCTCAAGGCTGCCCTCGGGTTCCTGCTGTCGATAGTCGCGTCGTTCGGCGTGGTCGTCGCGGTGTTCCAGTGGGGATGGCTCGGCAGCCTGCTCGGCGTCGAGAACCCCGGGCCCATCCTGAGCTTCATGCCGATCATCCTCATGGCCGTGCTGTTCGGGCTCGCCATGGACTACGAGGTGTTCCTCGTGTCGGGCATGCGCGAGGAGTTCGTCAAGACGGGCGACGCGAAGCACGCGGTCGCGCACGGCTTCGCGAACGGGGCCCGCGTCGTGACCGCCGCCGCCCTCATCATGTTCTTCGTCTTCTTCGCGTTCGTGCCCGAGGGCAGCGGCATGATCAAGCCCATCGCGCTGGGCCTCGCCGTGGGCATCGCGTTCGACGCGTTCCTCGTGCGCATGACCCTCGTGCCCGCGCTCATGACGCTCTTCGGCAAGGCCGCGTGGTGGATGCCGAAGCGGCTCGGACGCCTGCTCCCGAACGTCGACATCGAGGGCGAGCAGCTGCGCGAGCACCGGCACGCCGTGGAGTGGGCGCGCGCCGAGGGCGACATCGCCCTGAGCGCCGAGCACCTCGTGTCCGGCTCGAGCGAGCACTCGGTGGGTCCGCTCTCGGTGAGCGTGCGGCGCGGGTCCGTCGTGCTCGCGAGCGGCGACCCCGTCGACCGCAGGCTCGTGGCTGCCACCCTGTCGGGTCGGCTGGACCCGGTCTCGGGCCTCGCGCAGGTCGCCGGGCATCCTCTGCCGTCGGAGGCCGCGGAGGTGCGCTCGCTCGTCGCGCTCGCCGACATCGGGGGAGCGTCGCGCACGGAGACGACCGTCACCATCGGCGACCTGCTCTCGGAGCGCATCGAGATGACGCAGCCCTGGTACCGCTTCCTCACGACGGGCCGCAGCGCCCGCCGCTGGCTCGAGCGCGTCAACTCCGTGCTCGGCCCCGACCGCGCGGAGGTGCGGTCGGGCAGCACCCTCGTCGAGCTCCCGCAGCTCGAGCGCGCGGTCGCCCTCGCCTCGGTCGCGCTCGCCGAGCGCACACCCGTCGTCATGCTCGACCAGCTCGACCCGTTCGGCAGCGAGGAGGAGGAGACGCTCTTCCTCGCCGCGGTCGCGAAGCTCGCGCCCGCGACGACGACCCTCGTGATCGGCACGCCCCTCCCGTCGCGCCGCGACCGCGTCGCGGACCGCGAGGTGCGCGCCATCGACCTCTACTCCCTCAGCTCGGAAGGACTCGTCCGATGACGAAGCTCAAGTGGGCGGGAATCGCCGCCGTCGTGCTCGTTCCCCTCGCATTCGCAGGACTCTTCGTGGGTGCCGTCGGCAAGGGCGACACCGCCCTCGACTCGATCCCCGTGGCCATCGTCAACAACGACAGCCTGCAGACGACGACGGCCGCCGACGGCACCGAGCAGAACGTCTTCGCGGGCCGCCAGCTCGTCACCGAGCTCACGGGCTCGAAGGGCTTCGACTGGACGATCACCAACGAGAAGGATGCCGACGCCGCCCTCAAGGCAGGTGACGTCTACGCCGTGCTGACGGTGCCGTCGAACTTCTCCACCTCGATCATGTCGCTGTTCGGGGACGACCCCGTGAAGGCCGACATCTCGATCCGCACCGACGACGCGCACAGCTACCTCACGGGCTCTGTCGCGCAGGTCGTGGGCCAGACCATGACCGACACGTTCGGCAAGGCGATCACCGCGCAGTACATCGGCGGCATCTACTCGTCGATGGGCGAGCTCGGCACCTCACTGGGCCAGGCCGCGGACGGCGCGGCGCAGCTCTCGAGCGGCGCGAGCCAGCTCTCGTCGGGGCTCTCCCAGTACACCGACGGCGTGGGCTCGCTCTCGTACGGGCTGTCGCAGCTCGACGACCAGACCGCGGGCCTCGGCACGCTCGGCTCGAGCGTCGGCACGTACACGAGCGGCGTCACGCAGCTCTCCGGGCTGCTCTCGTCGGTCGACCTCTCGTCCATGGCCGACGCCGTGCAGAAGGCGACACTGCAGGCGTACCTCGTGGAGCTCTCCAAGGCCGCGGCCGGGGGAGCGCAGCTCGCAGCGGGAGCATCGGGCCTCGGTGCCCTGCACGACGGCATCTCGCAGGCCGCCGACGGCGCCTACCAGCTCGCCCAGACCGGTCCTGCCCTCGTGGACGGCGCCGACGGCCTCGCCTCCGGCGCCACGGGCCTCGCGACGGGCCTGCAGTCGGGCGCCGACCAGATCCCCGCGACGGATGCGGACGCCGCGAAGTCGAGCGCCGAGGTCGCGGCAGACCCCGTCACACTGTCGGTCTCGACCGACAACGCGGTCTCGCAGGTCGGACAGGTCGTGGCCACCTTCTTCGTGCCGCTCGGCCTGTGGATCGGCGCGCTCGCCGTGTTCCTCGTGCTCCGGCCCGTCACGCGGCGCGCGCTCACCTCGACGGCCCGCAACGGCCGTCTGGTCGCCGCCGCGCTCGCGCGCGCGAGCGCCATCACGGGGGCGCAGGCGCTCCTGCTCACCGCCCTCCTGCACGGGGCGCTGGGCGTCGCGTGGTCGCTCCTGCCCGCGACGCTCGGCTTCTCGCTGCTCACCGCAGTCGCGTTCACGGCGTTCCACTACCTGCTCACGATCGGCCTCGGCCGGGCGGGGCTCGTCGTGTCGCTCTTCCTGCTCGCCGTGCAGGTGACGTCGACGGGCGGCATCTACCCGATCCAGCTGCTCTCGACGCCGTTCCAGCTGGTCAGCCCGTTCCTGCCGCTCACCTACGCGGTCGGCGGGATGCAGGGCATCATCTCGGGCGGCGACGCGGGCTCGGTCGTGGTGGCGGCCCTCACGCTCCTCGGGTTCGGGGCGGCGAGCGTCGTGCTGGCGCTCTTCGCCATCCGGCGCACCCGAAGGGCGGGAGCCCTCGGGCTCGTGCCGGCTACGCTCGGCTGACCGCAGCCGCTCGGCTGACCGCCGCCGCTCGGCTGACCGCAGCCGCTCGGCTGACCGCCGCCGCATCCTGCGGGCAGGGTGGCGACCTGCGTGCACAGTTGCACGCACCTCGCCGACCTGCGGGCAGGATGCGGAGGAACGAGGGAGGGGTGGGGCCTACGCGGCCTTCGTGCCGAGGCGCTGCGCGAGCGAGTCGCCCTCGCGCGCGGCGGCGACCTCGCGGTCGACGTCGACCTCCACGGAGTCGGGGCCCGTGCGGCGCACCTCGAGGTCGGCCTCGATGTGCTGCCAGAGCTCGTCGTGCTCGGCGAGGGTCGTGGGGGCTGCGACGCGGCGGCCCGCCGACTCGCGCCCGGGGTTGAACGCCGTCGCCACCGAGTGCGCGATGGTGTCGGCGACGGTCGCGACGAACACGGCGTCGTCGGATGATGCGCGGCCGACGTTGATGACGAACGTGCCGCCGGGGCCGAAGAGCTCCATCAGACGCTCGCGCATGAGGTCGAACACGAGCTGCTGCTCGGCTTCAGTGCTGGACGTGTGGCGCTCGGACATGGCACCAGTGTGGTGGACGGGCCCCGTGCCATCCGGGCAACACGCCGCCTAGAGCCAGTCGCGCTTCTTGAAGACGACGTACAGCACGACCGCCGAGACCGCCATGAGCCCCACGGCGAACGGGTAGCCGAGCGGCCAGTCGAGCTCGGGCATGAACTTGAAGTTCATGCCGTAGATGGCCGCGATGAGCGTGGGCGCGAAGAGGATCGCCGCCCAGCCGGAGATCTTCTTCACCTGGTCGCCCTGCTCGATGCTCGCCTTCGAGAGCGCGCGCATCTCCTCGTTCTGGTTCTGGGTGACGAGCGTCGACTGCACCGTGAGCGCGTTCTGCAGCAGGGCGCGGAACGAGTCGGACTTCTCCACGGCCTTGAGGCAGTGGTCGAGCACGTCGTGCAGGTTGCGCCGCAGCTCGACGTCGACCTGGTTCTGCTCGTAGCCCTCCTCGAGGCGGTTGAGGATGTCGACGAGCGGATGCGTCGCGCGCTGGAACGCCATCGCCTCGCCAGCGAGCTTGTAGATGCGCTTCGACACGGCGGAGTCCCCGTCGAAGATCTGCCCCTCGATCTCGTCGATGTCGTTCTCGAGCCCGAGGATGACGGGCGTGAACTCGTCGACGACCTCGTCGAAGATCGCGTAGAGCACGGCGTGCGGGCCGAGGGCGAGCAGCTCGGGGGCACTCTGCAGCCGCTTGCGCACGCGACCGAGGTCGGGGGATTCGGCGTGCCGGATGCTGATGGCGAAGTTGGGGCCGATGAAGAGGTGCACCTCGCCGAACTCCACCTCCTCGGGGGCGTCGAGGTAGCGCGCCGAGCGCAGCACGATGAAGAGCACGTCGCCGTAGCGCTCGATCTTCGGGCGCTGGTGGCCCGTGAGCGCGTCCTCCACCGAGAGCGGGTGCAGGCCGAACTCCACGGCGACGGAGCGCAGCTCGTCCTCGGTCGGGCGGTACATGCCGATCCAGGCGAACCCGCCGTGGTCGCGCAGCTCCTCGAAGGTCTGGTCGAGGGTCACCGGCTCGGTCGAGCGGATCCCGTCGCGGTAGATCGCGGTGTCGACGATGGGCATGGCGCAAGGATATTCCTCCGCGCGAACCGCACGGTCTCGGTGAGCATGTCGAGCCGTCCGGACTCGTCGTCGGCGCCGCGCGTGGCGACCTCGGCGATGAGCGAGCCGTTCCAGCCCCTCGCCCCGAGGTAGCGCAGCACCTCGGCGACGGGCTGGGTGCCGCGGCCCGGCACGAGGTGCTCGTCGACGTGGCCCTCCGCCATCGAGCCGGTTCCGTCGGTGAGGTGCACGTGCCGCAGGCGGTCGCCCGCGGCGAGTGCGAGCTCGAGGGAGTCGCGGCCGGCGAGGGCCGCGTGCGAGAAGTCGAGGGTGACCGCCGCGGCCTCGCCCGCGCGCGCGAAGGGGTTCACCGAGAGCGGCCCGAGGGCCAGCGAGAACATGTTCTCGACGGCGACCTCGACGCCGTAGCGGGCGGAGACGCGCGCGACGTGGGTGCGGAAGCGGTGCGCGTAGCGCGCCTCCCACCGGTACGGCGGATGCACGACGACCGTCGTCGCCCCGAGCTCCGCGGCGAGCTCCGCCGACCGCTCGAGCTTCTGCGCCGGGTCGGTGCCCCATGTGAACTGGGCGAGGGGCAGCACGGGCGCGTGCACCGAGAGCACGGGCATCGTGAAGCGGCGGGAGAGCTCGGCCAGGTCGTGGGCGCTGCGCGTGGTCGGATCCTGGGTGATCATGACCTCGACGCCGTCGAAACCGGCGAGGCCCGCGAGGCGGAAGGCGTCCTCCGTGCCCAGCGGGTAGACGCACGACGTGCTCATACCGATGCGGATCATCACGACCCACAGTGCCCTCCCGCGGTGTACGCAAGGGGAACTCGCGGTTAAAGGCGGCTGGTAACGTGGAGAAGCAATGGCATCCACTACCGCGAAGACCTACCACTTCGTCGTGGTGTCCAACCGACTGCCCGTAGACCGGGCGCCCGACGGCTCGTGGGTGCGCTCGCCGGGCGGCCTCGTGACGGCGCTCGAGCCCGTCATGCGCTCCGCCGATGGGGCGTGGGTGGGGTGGCCCGGCCAGCCCGACCTCGAGGTCGAGCCGTTCGAGAACGACGGCATCCACATCATCCCCGTGCCGCTGAGCGAGTACGACATCGCGAACTTCTACGAGGGCTTCAGCAACGACACCCTGTGGCCGCTGTACCACGACGTCATCGCGCCGCCAGGATTCCACCGCGACTGGTGGGAGAACTACGTGCTCGTCAACCAGCGCTTCGCGGACGCCGCCGCCGCGGTCGCCGCCGAGAACGCGGTCGTCTGGGTGCAGGACTACCAGCTGCAGCTCGTGCCGAGGATGCTGCGCGAGGCGCGCCCCGACCTCACCATCGGCTTCTTCAACCACATCCCGTTCCCGCCGTACGGCATCTACTCGCAGCTCCCGTGGCGAGTGCAGATCATCGAGGGCCTGCTCGGCGCCGACGTCATCGGGTTCCAGCGCGTCGCGGACGCGGGCAACTTCCTGCGCGCCGTGCGCCGCCTCACCAACCACGCCACGAAGAACCCGGCGATCGAGGTCGCGACCGACGGCCAGCCGGTGCGCCGCGTGATCGCGCGCGCCTTCCCCATATCCATCGACGCCGCGAGCTTCGAGGAGCTCGCGCGCGAGCCCCGCATCCAGGAGCGCGCGCGGGAGATCCGCGAGGGCCTCGGCAACCCCAAGACGATCATGCTCGGCGTGGACAGGCTCGACTACACCAAGGGCATCGGCCACCGGCTCAAGGCCTTCGGCGAGCTGCTCGCCGAGGGGCGCGTCGACGTCGAGGACGTCACGCTCGTGCAGGTCGCCAACCCGAGCCGCGAGCGCGTCGCCGCCTATATGCAGCTGCGCGACGAGATCGAGCTCACCGTCGGCCGCATCAACGGCGACTTCGGCACGATGAGCCACCAGGCGGTGAGCTACCACCACCACGGGTATCCCCGCGACGAGATGGTCGCGCTCTACCTCGCGGCCGACGTGCTGCTCGTCACGGCCCTGCGCGACGGCATGAACCTCGTCGCCAAGGAGTACGTCGCGAGCCGCTTCGACGACGACGGCGTGCTCGTGCTGAGCGAGTTCACGGGCGCGTCCGACGAGCTCAAGCGTGCACTGCTCATCAACCCGCACGACATCGACGGCATGAAGGATGCGATGGTGCAGGCCATCGAGATGGCTCCCAAGGAGCGGGCGACGAGGATGCGCGCGCTGCGCCGCCGCGTGCTCGAGAACGACGTGGCGCGCTGGTCGGGCAACTTCCTGCAGACCCTCGAGCAGGCCCGCCAGGGCCGCTACGACCGCATAGCGCCCATGCACCTGCCCGACGAGCTCGAGTGGACCGTCGACCGGCGCTGGAGCAACTGATGGTCGACGTCGACACCGCGCCGCCCTGGTCGAAGCTCCCGGAGCCCCTCATCGGCGCCCTGCGCGAGCTCGCCCGCACGAGGCGCCTGCTCGTCGCCCTCGACTTCGACGGCACCCTCGCTCCCGAGGTCGACGACCCCGAGAAGGCGCGCGCCCTGCCCGAGGCGCACACGGCGGTGCTGCGGCTGCTGAGGATGCCCGGCACGCGCGTCGCCCTCGTCTCGGGCCGCGCGCTGCGCAGCCTCGAGGAGGTGAGCGACCTGCCGGACACCGTGCTGCTCGTCGGCTCGCACGGGATCGAGATCCGCCTCGACTCCCCGGAGGACAGCGTCTCGCTCGACACCCAGGAGCTGCGCCAGGTCGACGTGCTCAACACCGTGCTGGGCGAGGTCGCCGACGCCGTCGACCAGGTGTGGCTCGAGCCGAAGCCCGCGGGCTTCGCGCTGCACACGCGCATGGCCACCGAGCTTAACAGCCGCATCGCGCACCTCGTGGCGCGCAGCGAGGCGTCCGCAGAGATCGCCGGCCTCACCATCCGCGAGGGCAAGAACGTGCTCGAGTTCTCCGTGCGGTCGACGACCAAGGGCGAGGCGCTCGAGCACCTGCGCCGCTACACCGGCGCCGACGCCGTCTTCTACGCGGGCGACGACGTGACCGACGAGGACGCGTTCGCCGCGCTCGGCGCCGACGACTTCGGCCTCAAGAGCGGCGAGGGGCAGACCCTCGCAAACTTCCGCGTGCCGGGGCCCACGCAGGTCGCGCGCGTGCTCGCCCTCCTCGCGGACCTGCGCGAGGGCGACGTGCACGAGCAGTAGGCGTCGGAGTTCTACACTCGTACTCATGCCTGCAACGCCCGATATGAAGCCGCGCTCCCGCACGGTCACCGACGGAATCGAAGCCATGACCTCGCGCGGGATGCTCCGCGCGGTCGGCATGGGTGACGCGGACTGGGACAAGCCGCAGATCGGCATCGCGAGCTCGTGGAACGAGATCACGCCGTGCAACCTCTCCCTCGACCGCCTCGCGCAGGCCGCGAAGGAGGGCGTGCACAGCGGCGGGGGATACCCGCTGCAGTTCGGCACCGTCTCCGTCTCCGACGGCATCTCGATGGGCCACGAGGGCATGCACTTCTCGCTCGTCTCCCGTGAGGTCATCGCCGACTCGGTCGAGGTCGTCATGCAGGCCGAGCGCCTCGACGGCTCTGTGCTGCTCGCGGGCTGCGACAAGTCGATCCCCGGCATGCTCATGGCCGCCGCGCGCCTCGACCTCGCCTCCGTCTTCCTCTACGCGGGCTCCATCGCGCCCGGGTGGGTCAAGCTCTCCGACGGCACGGAGAAGGACATCACGATCATCGACTCGTTCGAGGCCGTCGGCGCCGTGCGCGCGGGCAAGATGAGCGAAGAGGATGCCAAGCGCATCGAGTGCGCGTTCGCCCCGGGCGAGGGCGCGTGCGGCGGCATGTACACCGCCAACACGATGGCGAGCGTCGCGGAGGCCCTCGGGCTCTCCCTGCCGGGCAGCGCGAGCCCCGCGGCCGCCGACCGCCGCCGCGACTACTACGCCCACCGCTCGGGCGAGGCCGTCGTCGGGATGCTCGAGCGCGGGCACACCGTGCGCGACATCCTCACCAAGAAGGCGTTCGAGAACGCGATAGCCGTGGGCATGGCGCTGGGCGGCTCGACCAACATCGTGCTCCACCTCCTCGCGATCGCGCACGAGGCCGAGGTCGACCTGACGCTCGACGACTTCAACCGCATCGGCGACACGATCCCGCACATCGGCGACCTCAAGCCGTTCGGCAAGTACGTCATGAACGACGTCGACCGCCGCGGCGGAATCCCCGTGCTCATGAAGGCGCTGCTCGACGCCGGCCTCCTGCACGGCGACGTGCTCACCGTCACGGGCAAGACCATGGCCGAGAACCTCGCGGAGCTCGACCCCGACGCGCTGGACGGCGAGGTGCTGCGCACGCTCGACAACCCCATCCACGCCACGGGCGGCCTCACGATCCTCAAGGGCACGATGGCGCCCGAGGGCGCGGTCGTGAAGACCGCGGGCTTCGACGCGAAGGTGTTCGAGGGGCCCGCGCGGGTCTTCGAGCGCGAGCGCGCGGCGCTCGACGCGCTCGCCGAGGGGACCATCCAGGCGGGCTCCGTCGTGGTCATCCGCTACGAGGGCCCCAAGGGCGGCCCGGGCATGCGCGAGATGCTCGCGATCACGGCCGCCATCAAGGGCGCAGGCCTCGGCAAAGATGTACTACTCTTGACGGACGGCAGGTTCTCAGGCGGCACAACCGGACTGTGTATCGGCCATATAGCTCCCGAGGCGGTGGACGCAGGTCCTATCGCCTTCGTGCGCGATGGTGATCTGATAAGGGTCGATATCGCAGCTCGCTCGCTCGACCTACTTGTCGAGCCGGCCGAGCTCGAAGCCCGCCGAAACGGCTGGGCTCCCCTTCCTCCGCGCTACACCCGCGGCGTCCTCGCGAAGTACTCGAAGCTCGTGCACTCCGCGGCCGTCGGCGCCGTCACCGGCTAGCACCACCACCTTAAGGATCCACTATGTCCACGGACTCAACCCCGCGGCCGAAGAGTTCCGCCCCCGAGATACTGACCGGGTCGGGCGCCGTCCTGCGCTCGCTCGAGCACCTCGGGATCAAGGACGTCTTCGGCCTCCCCGGCGGAGCCATCATGCCGTTCTACGACGAGCTCATGGCCTCGACCGCGATCAGGCACATCCTCGTGCGCCACGAGCAGGGCGCCGGCCACGCGGCCGAGGGCTACGCCTCGTCGACGGGCAAGATCGGCGTCGCCATCGCGACGTCGGGCCCCGGCGCGACAAACCTCGTGACGGCCATCGCCGACGCGTACATGGACTCCGTGCCGCTGCTCGCGATCACGGGCCAGGTGTTCTCGACCTCGATGGGCACCGACGCGTTCCAGGAGATCGACATCGTCGGCATCACGATGCCGATCACGAAGCACTCGTTCCTCGTCACCAAGCCCGAGGACGTGCCCGCCGCGCTCGCCGCGGCCTTCCAGATCGCGACGACGGGCCGCCCCGGCCCCGTGCTCGTGGACATCACCAAGGATGCCCAGCAGAAGAGCGCGCCGTTCGTGTGGCCGCCCAAGGTCGACCTGCCCGGCTACCGCCCGGTCGTGAAGGCCCACGGCAAGCAGGTAGTCGCCGCGGCGCAGCTTCTCGTCGAGGCCGAGCGCCCCGTGTTCTACGTGGGCGGCGGCGTCATCCGCGCCGAGGCCTCTGAGGAGCTGCTCGAGCTCGCGGAGCGCGTGGGCGCCCCCGTCGTGACGACGCTCATGGCGCGCGGCGCGTTCCCCGACTCCAACCCGCTGCACCTGGGCATGCCGGGCATGCACGGGTCGGTTCCCGCGGTGCTCGCGCTGCAGGAGTCCGACCTCATCATCTCGCTGGGCGCGCGCTTCGACGACCGCGTCACGGGCAAGCCGAGCGAGTTCGCCCCCCACGCGAAGATCGTGCACGTCGACATCGACCCCGCGGAGATCGGCAAGATCCGCGCGGCCGACGTGCCGATCGTGGGCGACGCGAAGGACGTCATCGTCGACCTGAGCGCCGCGTTCAAGGACACGGCCAAGGAGTCGAAGCCCGACTACACCCGCTGGTGGGAGCGCCTCGCGACGCTCAAGGCCCAGTACCCGCTCGGCTACTCGATGCCCGACGACGGGCTGCTGTCGCCGCAGGCGATCATCGAGCGCATCGGCCAGCTCTCCGGCCCCGAGGCGATCTACGCCGCGGGCGTCGGCCAGCACCAGATGTGGGCGGCGCAGTTCATCAAGTACGAGCGCCCGCACGCGTGGCTCAACTCGGGCGGCGCCGGCACCATGGGCTACGGGGTCCCCGCGGCCATGGGCGCCAAGGTCGCCAACCCCGACCGCGTGGTGTGGGCGATCGACGGCGACGGCTGCTTCCAGATGACCAACCAGGAGCTCGCGACCTGCACGATCAACAACATCCCGATCAAGGTCGCGATCATCAACAACTCGTCGCTCGGAATGGTGCGCCAGTGGCAGACCCTCTTCTACGACGGCCGCCACTCGTTCACCGATCTCAACACGGGCCACGGCACCGCGATGGTCCCCGACTTCGTGAAGCTCGGCGAGGCGTACGGCTGCCTCGCCATCCGCGTCACGAAGGCCGACGAGGTCGACGCCGCCATCAAGCTCGCGCTCGAGACGAACGACCGCCCGGTCGTCATCGACTTCATCGTGAGCGCCGACGCCATGGTCTGGCCGATGGTCCCGCAGGGCGTCGGCAACTCGCAGGTGCAGTACGCGAGGGATCACGCCCCCGAGTGGGAAGAGGAGTAAGACCATGAGCCACGTACTCTCCCTCCTCGTCGAGGACAAGCCCGGCCTGCTCACGCGCGTCGCGGGGCTCTTCGCCCGCCGCGGGTTCAACATCGAGTCGCTCGCCGTGGGTGCGAGCGAGATCGAGGGCCTCAGCCGCATCACCGTCGTCGTCGACGTCGAGCAGCTCCCGCTCGAGCAGGTGACCAAGCAGCTCAACAAGCTCGTGAACGTCATCAAGATCGTCGAGCTCGACCCCGCGACATCCGTGGCCCGCGAGCACATGCTGATCAAGGTGCGCGTGGACAACGCCACCCGGTCGCAGGTGCTCGAGGCCGTCACCCTCTTCCGGGCCCGCGTCGTCGACGTGGCCACGGACGCGCTCGTGATCGAGGTCACGGGCGACACGAGCAAGATCCAGGCGTTCCTGCGCATCCTCGAGCCCTACGGGATCAAGGAGATCGCGCAGAGCGGCCTCCTCGCCATCGGTCGCGGCTCGAAGAGCATCACCGAGCGCGTCTTCAAGAACTGACAACCAGAGAACAAAGGAAATCCAAGACAGTGGCAGCTGAACTCTTCTACGACAACGACGCAGACCTCTCCATCATCCAGGGCAAGAAGGTCGCCATCGTCGGCTACGGCTCGCAGGGCCACGCGCACGCGCAGAACCTGCGCGACTCCGGCGTCGAGGTGAAGATCGCGCTCAAGGACGGCTCGAAGTCCACCGCGAAGGCGCAGGAGGAGGGCTTCGAGGTCCTGAGCGTCTCCGACGCGGCCGAGTGGGCAGACCTCATCATGATCCTCGCGCCCGACCAGCACCAGCGCTCGATCTACGGCGACAGCATCAAGGACAAGCTCACCGCGGGCAAGACCCTCGCCTTCGCGCACGGCTTCAACATCCGCTTCGGCTACATCGACGCGCCCGAGGGCGTCGACGTCATCCTCATCGCCCCCAAGGCCCCCGGCCACACGGTGCGCCGCGAGTTCGTCGCGGGCCGTGGCATCCCCGACATCATCGCCGTCGAGCGCGACGCGTCCGGCCACGCCTGGGACACGGCGCTGTCGTACGCGAAGGCCATCGGCGGCACGCGCGCCGGCGTCATCAAGACGACCTTCACCGAGGAGACCGAGACCGACCTGTTCGGCGAGCAGGCCGTGCTGTGCGGCGGCACGTCGCAGCTCGTGCAGTACGGCTTCGAGACGCTCATCGAGGCCGGCTACCAGCCCGAGATCGCGTACTTCGAGGTGCTCCACGAGCTCAAGCTCATCGTCGACCTCATGTGGGAGGGCGGCATCGCCAAGCAGCGCTGGTCGGTCTCCGACACCGCCGAGTACGGCGACTACGTCTCCGGGCCCCGCGTCATCGACCCGTCGGTGAAGCAGAACATGCAGGCGGTGCTCGCCGACATCCAGTCGGGCGCCTTCGCCACGCGCTTCATCGCCGACCAGGATGCCGGTGCCCCCGAGTTCCTCGCCCTGCGTGAGAAGGGCGCCCAGCACCCCATCGAGGCGACCGGCAAGAAGCTCCGCGCGCTCTTCTCGTGGAAGCAGCAGGACGCCGACTACGTCGACGGCTCCGCCGCGCGCTAGTCCCCGGCCACGAACGGCCCCGGTCCTCGGACCGGGGCCGTTCTGCATCCCCCGGACTGGGGACAAACCACGGCCACCGCCGCGACGAACAACCTGCCATGAGGAGTCGCCCCGTCATCGCGGCGCTGCGCCTGGTCACCGGGCTCGCGCTGCTCAGCACCATCGTCATCCAGATCGCCGACCGCGTCGTGCACAACGCGTTCGACCCGTGGGAGTACTTCAGCTACTTCACGATCGAGACGAGCCTCATCAACGTCGTGATCTTCATCGTCGGCGCGTACATGGCGGCGACGCTCGTCGAGGACACGCGCCTCTACACGGCCGTGCGGATGTCCGCGCTCACGTACGCCGTCGTGACGGCCGGCGTCTACAACCTGCTCCTGCGCAACGTCCCCTACGCGGGTGCGTACGAGGGGCTGCACTGGCCCAACGAGGTCATCCACGTCGTCATCCCCGCGGCGATCCTGCTCGACTGGCTGTTCTCGCCCGGCCGGCCCGCGCTGCCGTGGTCGTCGCTGCGCATCGTGCTCGTCTACCCGGTGCTGTGGCTCGCGTACACGCTCGGCCGCGGCGCGGCGAGCGGCGGCGAGATCTACCCGTACCCGTTCCTCGACCCCGACACCGCGGGCTGGGGGAGCGTGGTCGCCTACATCCTCGGCCTGACGGCGTTCCTCGTCGCGATCGGGGCGCTCGCCCTCGAGTACGGAAGGCTCAGAGCGACGCGACCCCGTCGATTCGCTGTCGCGTCCAGATCGGCACTGTGAGCTCGATCATGCCGGCCAGGCGCGAGCACGCCGCGAAGGCGTCCGCGCGGTCGGGGGCCGACGCCGTGACGACGAGCGAGAGCGCGCCGACGGGCAGCACGCCCGTGCGCTGGGCCGCCGCGACGCGCGCGCCGAGCTCGCGGGAGACGATGAGGCAGCACTCCTCGAGGATGCGCTGCGCCTCCGGGTGGCCCTCGTAGTCGAGCTCCTCGCGCACGAGGGTGCTGAGGGTCACGACGGCCGTGGCGCCCGCATCCTGCACGAACTCCTCGAGCGGGGTGACGTCGAGCGGCTCGTCGGTGACGAGTGCAAGCGCGGCCATGGTCATAGCCTGCCACTCTAGGGTGGAATGCTGGGAATGTGTCACTCCGTCATGCACTTTTCGCGCTCACCGTCGTGGTGATCTGGGGCGCCAACTTCGTCGTCATCGACTTCGGTCTCGAGGGGGTCCCGCCCCTCGTGTTCCTCGCGCTGCGGTTCATCCTCGTGGCGATCCCGGCGATCTTCTTCCTCAAGCCGCCCGCGATCGGCTGGCGCAACATCCTGCTCATCGGCGCCTTCCTCAGCCTCGGGCAGTTCTCGCTGCTCTACCTCGCCCTCGCGCTCGGCATGCCGCCCGGCCTTGCGTCGCTGCTGCTGCAGACGCAGGTCGTGCTGTCGGTGATCGTGTCGGCGATCCTGCTGCGCGAGCGCCCGAGCCCCCGGCAGCTCGTCGGCATCGGGGTCGGGATGGCCGGCCTCGCGGTCGTCGTCGTGGGCCACAGCTACGCGGCCCCGTGGCTTCCCGTCGTCGTGCTGCTGCTCGCGGCGCTCTCGTGGGCGATCGGCAACACGCTCAGCCGTCGCGCCAGGGCCGCCTCCGGCCTCTCGCTCGTCGTGTGGTCGGGCACCGTCGTGCCGATCCCCGCGCTCGCCCTCGCGATGGTCGTGGACTCGCCCGCCGTCGTCGTCGACTCGCTCGTGCACCTCTCGCCCGTCGCGATCCTCTCGACGCTGTACACGGCGGTGTTCGCCTCGCTCATCGGCTACGGCATCTGGAACACCCTGCTCGCGAAGTACCCCACGAGCTCGGTGGTGCCGTTCACGCTCCTCGTGCCCGTCGTGGGCATCCTCGCCGCCTGGATCGCCGTGGGGGAGCGGCCGACCCTCACCGAGATCGTGGGCGGCGCGATCATGCTCGCGGGGCTCGCCGTCGCCGTCATCGTGCGGCGCGCCAAGCGGCAGCCCGAGGTGGTGGCCGAGGAGACGCCCTCGGGCTAGCGCGGTCCCGGGCGGCCGAGGTGCCCGAGGAGCGCGCACGCGAGCGTGATGAGGGCCGCGAGGCCCATGCCGGCGCCGATGTGCACGTGCAGCAGGAGGGCGCCGACGGCGGCCCCCGCCCCGATGAGTGCGACGGCGAGCACGCGCCGCGGCCACGGGTGCCCGCCCACGCGCGCCCCGAACACCGAGTCGAACGCGAGCCCCACGATCGTCGACGTCACGACGACCGTCGTGACGTCCTTCACGCCGATGTGCCGCGCGGCTCCGGCCTGCGCGCCCATGGCGAGGCCGAGCGCCCCCGTGACGACGAGCGCGAGCGCGGGTGCGAGGCTGATGGCGACCGCTCCCGCGAGCAGGATGGCGCCGACCGCCGCGAAGAGCGCCGTCGAGCGCCCCGACCAGCCGGCCGCGACCGGCCGCAGCACGAACCCCGACGCCGCCGCCCCCACCATGAACAGCGCGAGGGCCACGACGGGGCCGACGATCGGCAGGCCGTTGGCACCCGTGAGCGCCATGCCGAGGATGACGACGTTGCCCGTCATGTTCCCCGTGAACACCCGGTCGAGGCCGAGGTAGCCGACGGCGTCGATGACGCCCGTCGAGAAGGTGAGCGCGAGCATGAGCCCGAGGTGGAGTCGTTCGGGGCTGCGCCGCAGGGTCTCGATCACGTGTCCAGAGTAGCTACAGCCGGTCGTGCTCCTGATCCGCGCCCGGCACGAGCGGGATCGCGGCGAGCGGCGCCGCCGCGGCCACCACGAAGGTGAGCGGGTAGCCGACGAGCCCGATGAGCGCGCCGAAGAGGGGCGCCGCGATCGACGCCGTGAGGAACTGGCCGGTGTTCTGCGCCCCGAGCGCGCGGCCGGCCCACGCCGTGCCGGCCATCTCGGCCACCGAGGTGAACGCGAGCCCGTTGTCGGCGACCGTCACCGAGGTCGCGATGACGAAGAGCACGCCGGCCCCTGCGAAGTGCGTCGCGTCGACCGCGGCGAGCAGGAGCATGACGGCCGCCGCCGAGACGGCGACCCAGCGCAGGGGCCGCACGCGGCTGCCGACCCGGTCGCTCATGACGCCCACCCCGATGCGCCCGACCGCGCCGATGAACTGCGCGACGCCCACGAGGATGCCCGCGGGCAGCGGCTCCCAACCGAGCTCGGCCACGAGCCACACGAGCCCGAACGTGGAGAGCAGGAACTGGGGGAGCACGAGCAGCGCCGAGACCGCGTGGATGCGCCACAGGAACGAGCTCGCGCGGTAGGGGTTGGCGGGCGCCGTCGCATCCTGCGCCCTCGCCGCACGCGGCGGGTCGGTGATGACGAGCGCGCACGCGACCGCGAGCACGGCGGTGAGGGCGAGCGGCACGAGCAGCGCGGCGCCCACCCCCGACGCCGACGCGATGCCCGGGATGGTGACGGCGGCGATCGTGACGCCGAGCGGCTGCGACATCTGCCGGATGCCCATCGCGAGCCCGCGCCGGTGCTTGGGGAACCACCCCACGACGACGCGCCCGCTCGCGGCGTTGGTGCTCGCGGACGCCGCGCCGCCCAGCAGCAGGAAGATCCCCAGCCACACGTACCCGCCCGCGAGCACCGCCCCGAGCGCTGCGAGCGAGGTGAGGGCGAGCCCGCCCGCGATGACCCAGCGCTCGCCGATGCGGTCGGCGAGCGCGCCCCACGCGATGAGCGTCGTGACGAGGCCGAGCGTCGGGGCGGCGGCGAGCACGCCCGCCTCCGCGAGCGAGACGCCGCGCTCGAGGTGCAGCAGCGGGATGAGGAATGCGGGGGCGGAGACGAAGACGGTTCCCGCCACCTGCGCGAGCACGCCCACGGCGAGCATCGCCCACGCGCGGGGAGGTGTGGGTTCGAGAGTCATGGCCCTACGAGTCAACAGCATCCGGCGCATAGGATCGCTCCATGGCGAAGACGGCTGTACATTTCGGCGCTGGCAACATCGGGCGCGGCTTCGTGGCGCAGTTCCTGCACGAGAGCGGCTACGAGGTGGTGTTCGCCGACGTCAGCGAGGAGCTCATCGGCGCCCTCCAGGCGCGCGACTCTTACGAGGTCATCGAGGTGGGCGAGGGCGCCCAGACGAAGACCGTCGACAACTACCGCGCCATCAACTCCAAGACCCACGAGGCCGAGGTCATCGCCGAGATCGCCGCGGCCGACATCGTCACGACGGCCGTGGGGGCGCGCATCCTGCAGTTCGTGGCGCCCGTCATCGCGAAGGGCCTCGGGGCGCGCACCAACCCCGAGCCGCTCGTCGTGATCGCGTGCGAGAACGCGATCGGCGGCACCGACATCCTCGCCGCGGAGGTGCGCAAGCACGACCCCGCTGAGAACGCCGTCTTCGCGAACTGCGCGATCGACCGCATCGTCCCCGAGCAGTCAGGCGGCCTCGACGTGACGATCGAGTCGTTCTTCGAGTGGGTGGTCGACAAGACACCGTTCGGCGGCAGCACCCCCGACATCTACGGCGTCACGTGGGTCGACGACCTCGGGCCGTTCATCGAGCGCAAGCTCTTCACGGTCAATACCGCCCACGCCGCGGCCGCGTACCACGGCATCGACCGCGGCTGGGTGTCGATCCGCGAGGCGCTCGCGACCCCGGAGCTGCAGGCCGAGATCCGCGCGGTGCTCGCCGAGACCAAGGCCCTGCTCGTCGCCAAGCACGGCTTCGACGCCGACGAGCAGCAGGCCTACATCGAGAAGACGCTCAAGCGCATCTCGAACCCCGCCCTCCCCGACACGTGCGAGCGCGTGGGCCGCGGGCCGCTGCGCAAGCTCAGCCGGCACGAGCGCTTCATCGGACCCGCCGCCGAGCTCGCCGAGCGCGGCATGGAGGTCTGGAACCTCCTCAACGCCGTGGGCGCGGCGCTGCGCTTCGACGTGGAGGAGGACGCCGAGAGCGTCGAGCTGCAGGCACTGCTCGCCTCGGGCGCGCCCGCGGACGCCCTCGCGCAGACGATCACGGGGCTCGAGCCGTCGCATCCGCTCTTCCCGCATGTCGTCGAGGTCGTCGAGCTGCGGCTGGCGCGCTGATGGCCCAGGTCGAGGATGACGACGCCGCCCTGTCGTGGGCGGGCGACGAGTCCCGGCGCGCGCCGGAGCCCGCGCCCCGGGTCGAGCTCGTCGAGACCGCTGCGACGCCGGCCCGCGCCCAGATCCCCGCTGCCCTGCTCGTCACGTACGGCATCCTCGCGGGGGCGTACCTCATCTACACGCTCGGCTGGGTCGTGAGCGTGCAGCGCTACAACACCGCGAACCTCACCTCGACCGAGCCCCTCAACGCGTTCATGTTCGGGCTGGGGGAGCTGCTGGCCATCGCGTCTCCGCTGCTCTGGTTCGTGTCGGGCCTCCTGCTCACGCGCGGCCGCAAGCCGTTCGTGACGCTCGTGGCCCTCGTCGTCGGTCTCGTCGTGGTGCTGCCATGGCCGTTCGTGCTGGGGGTGTGGCAGTGAGCATCGCCGACTCGGAGAACCCGATCGAGGAGATCGTCCAGGACGACGCGCGCGAGTCGCGCCGCGGCCGCTACGGCTGGCTGAGCCTCGTGGTCGCCGCGCTGTTCGGCCTGTTCTACGCGTACGACGTGTGGGAGGCGATCGGCAACCTGTTCCTGCTGCCGGGCCAGCTGAGCCAGCTCGGGCTCGACAAGTACATCCCGTGGGCGGTGCTGTGGGTCGACCTCGCGGTGCCCGTGGTGGTGTTCGCCGTCGCCATCCTCGTCGGGCGCCGCCGCGGGGTGCTCGCGCGCGCGCTCATCCTGCTGTGCGGCCTCGCCGTCGTCGCGGGCCTCACGATGACGCTCCTGGGCCTCGCGACGCTCTCGAACCCGTTCCTGCGCTAGACGACCGCGAGCAGCACGACGAGGATGAGCGCCACCTGCGCGAGGTAGCGCGGCCAGAACGGGAACGCGGCTCGGCCGAAGCGCTCGGGGTTGTCGGCGGCGTGCGCGTTCGCCGGGAACACGGCGATGAGGAACAGCACGAGCGCGATGCCCGCGGCGAACCGCGTGGCGGGCACGAGGATGCCGACGGCCCCCGCGATCTCGCACACCCCCGTGAACCGCACGAGGGCCTTGCCGCTCACGCGCCGCTTGAGGGCCTCGGGGATCATGGCGCTCATGCCGCGCGCCACGGACGGCACGAAGTGCGACACCCCCATGCCGAAGAACATGACCGCGAGCGCGATCCTGATGACCCACTGCGCGGTATCCATGCCTCCCATCGTCACACGGTCGGGAGGGGGTCGCGCCACCCGGTAAAGTGACTCGGGTTCCCCGCCTCTAACGAAGGACTCGATCTCGTGGCCAAGCCGATCGTCCTGATCGCCGAAGAACTCTCTCCCGCTACCGTCGAAGCCCTCGGGCCCGACTTCGACGTCCGCTCCGTGGACGGCACCGACCGTGCGGCGCTGCTCTCCGCGCTCGCGGATGCGAACGCGATCCTCATCCGCTCCGCGACCAACGTCGACGCCGAGGCCATCGCTGCGGCGCCGAGGCTCAAGGTCGTCGCGCGCGCGGGCGTCGGGCTCGACAACGTCGACATCAAGGCGGCGACCGCCGCGGGCGTCATGGTCGTCAACGCGCCCACGTCGAACATCATCTCGGCCGCCGAGCTCACGGTCGGCCACATCCTCTCGCTCGCGCGCCACATCCCCGCGGCGCACGCCAACCTCGCCGCCGGCACGTGGGCCCGCTCGAAGTACACGGGCACCGAGCTCTTCGAGAAGACCATCGGCATCATCGGCCTCGGCCGCATCGGCGCCCTCATCACCGAGCGCCTGCAGGCCTTCGGCATGAACGTCGTCGCGTACGACCCCTACGTCACCGCCACGCGCGCCCAGCAGCTCGGCGTCACGCTCCTGGGCCTCGACGAGCTGCTCGCGACCTCCGACTTCATCACGATCCACATGCCCAAGACGCCCGAGACCACGGGCATGATCGGCACCGACCAGCTCGCGACGATGAAGCCCACGGCCTACATCGTCAACGTCGCGCGTGGCGGCCTCATCGACGAGGACGCGCTCTACGCGGCCCTCAAGTCGAAGCGCATCGCCGGCGCGGGCCTCGACGTGTTCGTGAGCGAGCCGCCCAAGGACTCGCCCCTGCTCGGACTCGACAACGTCGTGCTCACGCCGCACCTCGGCGCGTCGACGGACGAGGCGCAGGAGAAGGCCGGCGTCTCCGTCGCCCGCTCGGTGCGCCTCGCGCTCGACGGCGAGCTCGTGCCCGACGCGGTCAACGTGGCCGGGGGCGCCATCGACCCGAGCGTGCGCCCGGGCATCCCGCTCATGGAGAAGCTCGGCCAGGTCTTCGCGGGCCTCGCCGACAGCCCCATCACATCGATCGACGTCGAGGTGCGCGGCGAGATCGTCGCCCACGACGTCAACGTGCTCAAGCTCGCGGCGCTCAAGGGCGTCTTCTCGAACATCGTGAGCGAGTCGGTGAGCTACGTCAACGCACCGCTCCTCGCGGAGCAGCGCGGCATCACCGTGCGCCTGTCGACCGACGCGTCGAGCGAGGAGTACCGCAACCTGCTCACGATCCGTGGCTCGCTCTCGAGCGGGGCCGCCGTCTCGGTCTCGGGAACCCTCACGGGCACCAAGCAGACCCAGAAGATCGTCGAGATCAACGGCTACGACGTCGAGGTGCCGGTCGCCCAGCACCTCATCGTCATGATCTACACCGACCGCCCCGGCATCGTCGCGGTGTACGGCAAGGAGTTCGGCGACGCGAGCATCAACATCGCGGGCATGCAGATCGCCCGTCAGAGCGCGGGCGGCCAGGCGCTCAGCGTGCTGACCGTCGACTCGCCCGTGCCCGACGAGCTGCTCGAGAAGGTGCGCACCACGATCGATGCCGACCTCCTGCGGGAGATCGACATCGTCGAGGGCTAGCCGCGCCTTCTAGATCCTTCTAGACGACGTCGTCGGGCGTCGTGCTCGTGCGGCGCTGGGCCACGCTCGCGCCGTTCGCGTCCACGCCCTGCGTCACGGTCGTGACGCTCTGGCGCTTGCGCAGCATCAGCACGAGGCCGATGACGAACACGATGAAGCCAGCACCCATGAGGATGTAGCCCACGAGGTCGAGATCCACGAAGGAGTTCTCGAGGTTCACGGCGAAGGTGAGGATCGCGCCGATCACGAAAAGGACGATTCCGGTTCCAATACTCATGGGCGTCACGCTAGCCAGCGTCGCCGGGTAATCGGAGGGGGTTGCGCTGCCGATATCGTTGTGCCATGCCCAGTAGTTCGTTCTCGCTTGCAGTCATCCCCGGCGACGGCATCGGCCCCGAGGTCATCGCCGAGGCCCTCAAGGTCCTGAAGGCGACGGGGGTGGATGCCACGGCGAGGGAGTACCCGTTCGGCGCCGGCCACTACCTCGCGACGGGCAGCATCCTCGAGCAGTCCGACCTCGACGCGCTCGCGGCGCACGACGCCATCCTCCTGGGCGCGATCGGCGGAGACCCGCGCGACGCGCGCCTCGCAGGCGGCATCATCGAGCGCGGCCTGCTGCTCAAGCTCCGCTTCGCGTTCGACCACTACGTCAACCTGCGGCCCACGACCATCTTCCCGGGCGTGGTCTCCCCGCTCGCCGAGCCGGGTGACGTCGACTTCGTCGTCGTGCGCGAGGGCACAGAGGGGCCGTACGTCGGCAACGGCGGCGCCATCCGTGCCGGCACCCCGCACGAGATCGCGACCGAGGTCTCGATCAACACCGCGCACGGCGTCGACCGCGTCGTGAAGTTCGCGTTCGAGCAGGCCGAGAAGCGCCGCAAGAAGCTCACGCTCGTGCACAAGACCAACGTGCTCACCAACGCGGGCGCGCTGTGGCAGCGCCTCGTCGCGGCGGAGGCGGCCCGTCACCCGGACGTGGAGTGGGACTACCTCCACGTCGACGCGGCGACCATCTTCCTGGTCACGAATCCTGCTAGATTCGACGTCATCGTCACGGACAACCTCTTCGGCGACATCCTCACCGATCTCGCTGCCGCAATCAGCGGCGGCATCGGACTGGCGGCCTCGGGCAATATCAACCCGGACGGCACCTTCCCCTCGATGTTCGAGCCCGTGCACGGGTCGGCCCCGGACATCGCCGGCAAGCAGCTCGCCGACCCCACGGCGGCGATCCTCTCGGTAGCGCTCCTCCTCAGCCATCGCGGCGAGGATGAGGCGGCCGCGCGGATCACCTCGGCCGTCGAGGCCGACCTCGCCGGGAGGGGCTCAGCGAAACGATCGACTTCGGAGATCGGCGACGCCATCGCCGCCCGCGTCTCCCAGGCGTAACCTAAGGATCACCATGAAGAACCTCCTCGCACCCCGCACCCTCGAGTTCGCAGTCCAGACGAACGAGGCGGCCCGCTCCGCGGCCGAGCACGCGGACATCATCGCCGAGCCCGGGTTCGGCCAGCACTTCACCGACCACATGGTCGACATCTGCTGGTCGGAGATGGGCGGCTGGCACCGTCCGCGCGTGCAGCCCTACGGCCCCATCGCGATGGATCCGGCCGCGGCGGTGCTGCACTACGCGCAGGAGGTCTTCGAGGGCCTCAAGGCCTACCGCCACGAGGATGGGTCGATCTGGACCTTCCGCCCCGAGATGAACGCCGAGCGCATGAAGCGCTCCGCCGCCCGCCTCGCGCTGCCCGAGCTGCCCACCGAGTACTTCATCGAGTCGCTGCGCCAGCTCATCGCGGTCGACGCGCGCTGGGTGCCCTCGGCCCCCGACACGTCGCTCTACCTGCGCCCCTTCATGTTCGCGAAGGAGGCGTTCCTCGGCGTGCGCGCCGCGAAGAAGGTCAACTACTACGTCATCGCGAGCCCCGCGGGCGCGTACTTCAGCGGGGGAGTCGCCCCGGTCTCGATCTGGATCTCGACGGACTACGCGCGCGCCGGCCGCGGTGGCACGGGCGCGGCGAAGACGGGCGGCAACTACGCGTCGTCGCTCGTCGCCCAGCAGGAGGCGTACGACCACGGCTGCGCCCAGGTGCTCTTCCTCGACTCCGAGAAGAGCGAGTACCTCGAGGAGCTCGGCGGCATGAACGTCGTGTTCGTGTACAAGGACGGCCGCGTCGTCACCCCCGAGTCGTCGAGCATCCTCGAGGGCATCACCCTCGACTCGATCCTGCAGCTCGCGAAGGACCGCGGTCTCGACGTACAGCAGCGCAAGGTGTCGATCGCCGAGGTGCGCGAGGGCGTCGAGTCGGGCGAGATCGTCGAGATGTTCGCGTGCGGCACGGCCGCCGTCATCGTGCCCATCGCGGCCTTCAAGGCGCAGGGCTACACGATCGGCGACCCGGAGGCCCCGGCGGGCGAGCTCACGATGTCGCTGCGCGAGGAGCTCACGGGCATCCAGTACGGCAAGGTCGCCGACCGGCACGGATGGCTCACGCGCCTCGACGCATGAACGCGGTGGCGGCGTCGGCCGCCTCGGTGAGGGCCTTCTTGGTGCTCAGCCCGTGGTTGGCGCCCTCGACCCACACGATCTCGACGGCGGGGGAGAGGGCGTAGCCCTCCACCTCGTCGCGCGTGCCGAACTCGTCGCGCGTGCCCTGCACGACGAGCAGGGGCGTGCGCAGGTGCTCGAGGTGCGCGGTGCGCAGCTGCTGCGGCTTGGCCGGCGGGTGGAACGGGTACCCGAAGCACACGACCCCGCGTGCCGCGAGCTCGTCGGCGACGAGGGTCGCGACGCGGCCGCCCATCGAACGGCCGCCGATGTAGGGAGCTCCGCCCGCGGCCGCGACCGCCGCGAGGTACTCGCCCGCGAGGGTCTCGGCGCGCGGCGGCGGCTTGCGCACACCCTGGCGGCGCGCGGCCATGTAGGCGAACTCGAAGCGGGCGGTGCGGATGCCCCGGCTCGCGAGCGCGTCGGCGAGCTGGTTCATCCCCACGGAGTCCATGGCCGCGCCGGCACCGTGGCCCAGCACGAGCGTGGGTCCGCCCTCGGGCCCGGTCCACAGCAGGTCGACGCTCATGGCACGATCGTATCCATGAAGATCGCGCGTTTCTCCTCAGCGTCGGGCGGAGACCCCCGCTACGGCATCCTCGACGGCACCGACCTCGTCGTCCTCGCGGGCGATCCGCTGTTCACGGGGTTCGAGACCCTCGACGAGCGCGTGCCGATCACGGAGGTGCGCCTGCTCGCCCCGGTCATCCCGCGCTCGAAGGTCATCGCGATCGGCCGCAACTACACGGCCCATGCCGAGGAGTTCGCCAACGAGGTGCCCGAGGAGCCCATGATGTTCCTCAAGCCCAACACCTCGGTCATCGGCCCGGGCGACGCGATAGTGCTCCCGAAGCAGAGCGAGCACGTCGACTTCGAGGGCGAGCTCGCGGTCGTGATCGGCAGTGTCGCGCGCAACGTCCCCGCGGCCGACGCCGCGAGCGTCATCTTCGGCTACACGATCGGCAACGACGTCTCCGCGCGCGACCTGCAGAAGCGCGACGGCCAGTGGGGGCGCGCGAAGGGCTTCGACACCTTCTGCCCGCTCGGGCCCATCATCCAGACCGAGCTCGACCTCGCGACCGAGACCATCGAGTCCCGGCTCAACGGCGACGTCAGGCAGTCGGCGCCCTTCACCGAGCTCGTGCACGGCATTCCCGAGCTCGTGGCCTTCGCCTCCTCCGTCTTCACCCTCCTGCCGGGCGACGTCATCCTCACGGGCACCCCCGCCGGCGTCGCCCAGCTCGCCGACGGCGACACGATCGAGATCTCGGTGCCGGGCATCGGCACCCTGCGAAACCCCGTCCGCGCCGCCTAGCCCGCCCTACACGACCCGTCCTCCCCAGCCGCGGCCGCCCCGCCGCTCGCGCCCGCGGCGGGTTCCGCTCGGAGGATGTATGCCGCTGAGGCATACGTTCCCCGCATGGACTCCATGACCCGCGTCTCGTTGTTCCTCCCCATCGAGCTGCTCGAGAGGCTGCGCGCGGTCGCGAGCCGTCGCAGCGAGCCCGTCGCGCACGTCGTGCGGGCCATCCTCGAGGCCGGCGCGGGGGACCATCGGCCGTTGCCGCGCGGAGGGATCCTGCCGTGATCCTCGACGCCCAGACGCTGCTCGCCTACTTCGACAGGACGCACGAGCGCCACTGGTCTGCGGCGGGGGAGATCGAGCTCCTGGCCGAGACGGAGCGGCTCGTGGTGTCGCCGTTCGTGGTCGTCGAGCTCGAGAGGGCCGCGTCGCTCGCGGTGCTCGCCGAGCGGGACGACTCGTAGACTTGACGGCGTTATGAGCGCACCCTTCTCCACTGCCACCGGTTCCGACGTCCGCGTCAGGTTCTGCCCGTCGCCGACCGGGACGCCGCACGTCGGCCTCATCCGTACCGCGCTGTTCAACTGGGCGTACGCGCGGCACACGGGCGGCAGGCTCGTGTTCCGCATCGAGGACACCGACGTGGAGCGCGACAGCGAGGAGAGCTACCTGCAGCTGCTCGACGCGCTGCGCTGGCTGCGCATCGACTGGGACGAGGGCATCGACGTGGGCGGCCCGAACGAGCCGTACCGCCAGTCGCAGCGCACGGGCATCTACCTCGAGGTCATCGAGAAGCTCAAGGCCTCCGGACACCTGTACGAGTCGTTCGCGACGGGCGAGGAGATCGAGGCGCGCAACATCGCCGCGGGCCGCGACCCCAAGCAGGGCTACGACAACTTCGAGCGCGACCTCTCCGACGAGCAGCGCGCCGCCTACCTCGCCGAGGGGCGGCAGCCCGCCCTGCGGCTGCGGGTGCCCGACACCGACCTGAGCTTCGTCGACCTCGTGCGCGGGCCCATCACGTTCCCGGCCGGATCCTTCACCGACTTCGTCGTCGTGCGCCCCAACGGGGCACCCCTGTACACGTTCGTGAACCCCGTCGACGACGCGCTCATGGGCATCACGCACGTGCTGCGCGGCGAGGACCTGCTGTCGTCGACGCCGCGCCAGATCGCGCTCTACACGGCTCTCATCGAGATCGGGATCGCGACGGCGATCCCGCAGTTCGGGCACCTGCCGTACGTCATGGGCGAGGGCAACAAGAAGCTCTCGAAGCGCGACCCCGAGTCGAACCTGTTCCACCACCGCGACCGCGGGTTCATCCCCGAAGGCCTCGTCAACTACCTCGCGCTCCTGGGCTGGTCGCTCACGCACGACCGCGACGTGTTCTCCATCGACGAGATGGTCGCCGCGTTCGACGTCGTCGACGTCAACCCGAACCCCGCGCGCTTCGACGTGAAGAAGGCCGAGTCGATCAACGGCGACCACATCCGCCTGCTCGCCGTCGAGGACTTCGCCGAGCGCCTCCTGCCCTACCTCGGCGACCTCGTCAAGGACGACTCCGACCGCTCGATGCTGCTCGCCGCCGCACCACTCGTGCAGGAGCGCATGCAGTTGCTCGGTGAGGCGCGCGACCTGCTCGCGTTCCTGTTCACCGCCGACGACGAGCTCGAGTTCGCCGCCGACGCCATGCCCTCGCCCGAGGAGGGTGCCGTGGTGCTCGACGCGGCCGCCGCGGTGCTACCGGCCGTCGCCCCGTGGAACACCGAGGCCATCGAGGCGGCCCTGCGCACCGAACTCCTCGATGTGAAGCAGCTCAAGCCCCGCACGGCCTTCGGACCCCTGCGCACCGCCCTGTCGGGCCGTCGCGTGAGCCCGCCGCTCTTCGAGTCGATGGAGCTGCTCGGCCGTGAGCACACCCTCGCCCGCATCGAGAGGCTCCGAGCCGCGCTGTGAGCCAGTGGGATGCCGTCATCGTCGGTGCCGGACCCGCGGGGCTGAGCGCCGCCCTCAACCTGGCGCGCGCCCGCAGGCGCGTGCTCGTGCTCGACAGCAACCGTCCGCGGAACTCGGCGACGTTCCACGCGCACGGGTTCCTCAGCCGCGACGGCATCTCGCCGCTCGAGCTGCGCCGCCTCGGCCGCGAGGAGCTCGAGGCCTACCCCGAGGCGTCGTACGAGAGGTCCGTGGTGTCGTCGATCGAGCCGGGCTTCACGGTCGCGCACACGGGCGGCGTCGCATCCGCGCGCGCCGTCATCATCGCCACGGGCCTGCGCGAGCTGCCGCCCGCGCTGCCGAGCCTGCGGCAGTTCTACGGCACGTCCGCGCACTCGTGCATGGAGTGCGACGGCTACGAGTACGCCGACCGCCCCATCGCCCTCGTGGGGGAGAGCGACGACCTCGCCGAGCGGGCCCTCCTGCTCTCGCAGTGGAGCCGCGACCTCGTGGTGTTCACGAACGGCGCCGACGTCGTCGACGCGGCATCCGAGGCGCGGCTCGCCGAGCGGGGCGCGCGCGTCGAACGGCGGCCCGTGCGGGATGTCGCGGGCGACCGCTCGGGCATCACCGGCGTCGTGCTGGCCGACGGCGAGGTCGTGCCGCGCGCGGGCGTGTTCATCCGGCCCGACTACGAGGCGGTGCTCGACTTCGCCGACCCGCTCGGCCTCGCGCGCGACGCCCACGGCCTCATCGTGACCGACCCGGACGGCCGCGCGAGCGCCTCCGGCGTGTACGCGATGGGCGACGTGACGCCGCCCGGCCCGCAGCAGCTCATCGTCGCCGCGGGCATGGGCGCGCGCGTGGCCGCGGCGCTCAACCGAGACCTCCTCGGTTAGACGAGCCGCCCGCCTTAGGCTAAGGTTGACACTCGGTCCGGACCTCGGTTCGGACCAGTGGGGTATGGTGTAATTGGCAACACGGAGGATTCTGATTCCTTTGTTCTTGGTTCGAGTCCAGGTACCCCAGCAGTGATAATCCGTCCGGCCGTCGATGCCGACCTCGACGAGATACTCTCCATCCACAACCTCGCGATCCGCGAGTCCCTGGCCATCTGGACGGACGTCGAGGTCGACCGTGCCGACCGGGAGCGGTGGCTCGCGGCCCACGTCGCCGACGGGCATCCCGTCATCGTCGCGGAGATCGACGGTCGCGTCGCGGGCTACGCCGCCTACGGCCAGTGGCGCGAGAAGCTCGGCTACCGGTTCACCGTCGAGAACTCCGTGTACGTCGCGGAGGAGTTCCAGCGCCGCGGGGTGGCGCGCGCGCTCATGGTCGAGCTCATCCGCCTCGCGCGGGAGGCGGGCATGCACACGATGATCGCCGGGATCGAGGCGGGCAACACGGCGTCGATCGAGCTGCACCGGCAGCTCGGGTTCGAGGAGCCCGTCGTCATCCGCGAGGCCGGCACCAAGTTCGACGCCTGGCTCGACCTCGCGTTCCTGCGCCTACAGCTCTAGCGACTCGCCGGGCTCGAGCACGAAGAACTCCCCGCCGCCCTGCTGCGTGACGGCCTCGATGCGCGCCTGGGTCATCGTCTTGCCGATCTGCGAGAGCACGGCCTCGTGGATGGGGAACGACCGCCGGGGCTTCACCTCGAGCACGTAGTCCATGGCCTCGCCGATCTTGAGCCACGGGGCGCCGATGGGGGCCGCGAGCACCTCGACGGGCACGTCGGGCACCGTGTAGGAGTCGCCGCCGTAGTACAGCTTCTCGTCGACCATGACGCCCACGTTGTCGACGACGGGGATCGACGAGTGGATGACGGCGTGCTTCTCGCCGAAGAACCTCAGGGAGAACGGCTCGACCTCCACGGTGTCGCCGCCGGCGACGGTCTCGACGGTGAAGTCCTTCGCCGCCGCAGCGACCCCCGCGGGGCCGAGGATGCGCGCGTCAGGGTTGCGGTCGAGGATGCGCTCGAGGTGCTCGGGCGTCCAGTGGTCGGCGTGCTCGTGGGTGATGACGATGGCGACGACGCCGTCGAGGTCGGCGAGGGGGAGGGTGAACGATCCCGGATCGATCACGAGGCGCGACCCGGCCTTCTCGACGACCAGGCAGGAGTGCTCGAACTTCGTCAGCTTCATGTGCCCAGCGTATTCCTGCGTAATACCCCCGGGGGGTATAGGGTTGACAGCATGATCGCCGACATCAAGAAGCGCGCGCTGCACCGCAGCAAGATCCTCGAAGGCCAGATGCGCGGCCTCGAGAAGATGATCGAGAACGAGGACTACTGCGTCGACATCATCACGCAGTCGCTCGCCATCCAGAAGTCGCTGCGCAGCCTCAACAAGCTCCTCGTCGAGAACCACCTGCGCACGCACGTCGCGCACATGTTCGCGAACGGCGACGAGGACGTCGCGGTCGACGAGCTGCTCAAGGTGTACGAGCTCGAGAACAACAGGGGGAACTGACATGGACCACAGCCAGCACGACCACAGCCACCACGACGAGCACCACGAGCACGACCACGGGGGCCACGGAGACCACAGCGCTCACGACCCCGCGATCTTCCGCCGCAAGTTCTGGCTGAGCCTCATCCTCACGATCCCGACCCTCGTGTTCTCGCAGGGGCTGCAGGAGATCCTGGGGCTCACGGGCCCGCGCTTCCCCGGCAGCCAGTTCATCCCCGCGGCCTTCGGCATCGCGATCTTCCTCTACGGCGGGCTCGTGTTCCTCAAGGGCGCCGTGACCGAGCTGCGCGCGAAGCAGCCCGGGATGATGACGCTCATCTCCCTCGCGATCGTCGTCGCCCTCGGCTACAGCATCGCCGTCACGGCGGGCCTTCCGGGCATGGACTTCTGGTGGGAGCTCGCGACCCTCATCACGATCATGCTGCTCGGCCACTGGATCGAGATGTCCGCGGTCATGGGCGCGCAGGACGCGCTCGGCGAGCTCGCGAAGCTCCTGCCGGATGAGGCCGACATGGTGCACGGCGACCACGTCATGACCGTGCCGGTGTCGCGGCTCGCGGTCGGCGACCACGTGCTCGTGCGGCCGGGCGCCGCGATCCCCGTCGACGGCGAGGTCGTCGACGGCGAGTCGGACGTCGACGAGTCCCTCCTCACGGGCGAGTCGGCGGCCGTCGCGAAGTCCGTGGGCGCGCACGTCGTCGGCGGCAGCGTCAACGGCTCGGGCGCCCTGACCATCAGCGTCACGAAGGTGGGCGGCGACACCGCGCTCGCGGGCATCATGAAGCTCGTCGCCGAGGCGCAGTCGAGCAGGTCGAGCGCGCAGCTGCTCGCCGACCGCGCGGCGGCCCTCCTGTTCTACGTCGCGCTCGGCGCGGCGGTGCTGACGCTGGGCGCCTGGCTCCTGCTGCGCCCCGACGACCCCGCGTTCGTGCTCGAGCGCGTCGTGAGCGTGCTCGTGATCGCGTGCCCGCACGCGCTCGGCCTCGCCATCCCGCTCGTGTCGCAGATCTCGACGGCCCTCGGCGCGCGCAACGGCATCCTCGTGCGCGACAGGCTGGCCCTCGAGGAGGCGCGGCGCATCGACGTCGTGCTGTTCGACAAGACGGGAACCCTCACGACGGGCCGCCAGGGCGTCGTGGGCGACGTCGACGACGAGGTGCTCGCCCTCGCCGCCGCGGTGGAGCAGAAGTCGGAGCATGCGATCGCCAGGGCGATCGTGGCCGCGGCCAAGGAGCGCAAGCTCCGCATCCCCCGCTCGAAGGGCTTCTCATCGCTCGCCGGCCGCGGTGTCACGGCGACCGTCGGAGACCGCGCCCTCACCGTCGCGAGCCGCCGCGTCGTCACGGAGCGCGGCCTCGAGCTGCCCGCCGAGCTCGTCAACCAGTCCCGCGAGGTCTCCGCGGGCGGTGCGACTGTCGTCTACCTCATCGAGGGCGACGCGGTGCTGGGGATGATCGCGCTCGCCGACACCGTGCGCCCGGAGTCCGCGGAGGCCGTGCAGCTGCTCACGAAGCGCGGCGTGCGCGTCGCGATGCTCACGGGCGACTCGCGCGAGGTGGGGGAGTGGGTGGCGTCGCGGCTCGGCATCACCGAGGTGCACGCCGAGGTGCTGCCCGGTCAGAAGTCGGAGGTGGTCGCACGCCTTCAGGCCGACGGCTCGCGCGTGGCCATGGTGGGCGACGGCGTCAACGACGCCCCCGCGCTCGCGACGGCCGACGTCGGCATCGCCATCGGGGCGGGCACCGACGTGGCCATCGAGTCGGCGGGCATCGTGCTCGCGTCGAGCGATCCGCGCGGGGTCGCGGGCACCCTCGCCCTCAGCCGGGCCACGTGGCGCAAGGAGCTGCAGAACCTGTTCTGGGCGACGGGCTACAACGCCGTGGGCATCCCGCTCGCGGCGGGCGTGCTCTTCGGCGCGGGCATCCTGCTGCCGCCGGCGCTCGCCGCCGTGTTCATGTCGGTCTCGACGATCGTCGTGGCCGCGAACGCCCAGCTGCTGCGGCTCGTGAAGCTCCGGTGATCTCCCGCCCCCCTCGTGTCTCGCAGATTGCTCCGTGTCTCGCTCATGTGCGCTACTCGCGGCAATCTGCGAGGCACGAGCGGGAGACGGGCCGCGAGTCCGGCATACTGGCCCCGTGACGACGACGAAGCCGAAGCGCCTTGCGGTAGCCATCAACCCGACCGCCTCGTTCGGGAAGGGCCGCGACGTAGGGCCCGCCGTCGTGCAGACGCTGCGCGCCCTCGGCCACGACGTCACCAGCCTGCAGGAGCCCGACTTCGAGCAGCTCATGTCCGCGGGCCGCAAGGCCGTCGCGGGCAAGCCCGACGCGCTCGTCGTCGTGGGCGGGGACGGCATGGTCAACCTCGGCACGAACCTCGTCGCGGGCACGAAGGTGCCGCTGGGGCTCGTTCCGTCGGGAACGGGCAACGACATGGCGAGGGGCCTCGGCATCCCGCACGACAACACCGAGGCGGCCATCGAGTCGCTCGTGGCGTCGCTCGACCGCGCGCCGCGCTGGATCGACGCGGGCCGGGTCGAGTACACCGACGGCGGCGTCGCGAGCGAGCGCTGGTTCGCGTGCGTGCTCTCCGCGGGCTTCGACGCGATAGTCAACGAGCGCGCCAACCACATGGAGCACCCCAAGGGACCGAGCCGCTACATCATCGCGCTGGGCCTCGAGCTCGCCCGCCTCAAGCCCATCCCGTACCGCCTCGTGCTCGACGGCAGGGAGATCGTCACGACGGGCGCGCTCATCAGCGTCGGCAACAACATCTCGCTCGGCGGCGGCATGAAGGTGACGCCCGACGCCGTGCTCGACGACGGCCTGCTCGACGTGCTCGTCGTGCAGGCGCTCTCGCGCCTCGCGTTCCTGCGCATCTTCCCCCGGGTGTTCAAGGGCGAGCACGTGAGCGACCCGCGCGTGGCGATCCACCGCGCGAAGAAGATCCGCATCGAGTCGGAGGGCGTCGTCGCCTACGCGGACGGCGAGCGCTTCGGCATGCTGCCGCTCGACATCGAGGTCGTGCCGAAGGCCATGCGCATCCTCGACCAGACCGTGCGCTAGATCGCGCTAGGAGCTCTTCACGAGGCACGAGTAGTGCGTCGTCGTGACACCCTCGTGGTCGGTCTTGTCGGAGACGATGTACTCGGCCTCGAACTTCGCGCCCTGCACGGCCTGGTAGAGCTCGTAGCGGTCTTTGCACGCGCTGAGCACGGCGAGCTGCAGGCTGTCGAACGCCGTCTTGCGCTTCTCGCTCAGGGTGCCCGTGCCGATGACCACGTGAGTGTGGGGCTCGTCGCACGGCACCACGGTCGCCCACGCGAGCTGGCTGCCGTCGATGAACGTGAAGCAGTCGCCGACCCACGCGTCGGTCGAGGGCATCTGGGTGGCCTTCACGATCCTGCCCTCGGTGTCGCGCGTGGGCGCGAGCACGTCGCAGGCCGAGAGCGAGAGCGTCGCGATGGCGATCATCGCGACCGCGAGGGCGGGTCGCCGCACCGTCAATCCTTCCCCCGTTTGGCGAGGCCTCGCCGCATGTGGCATACTCGTCAAGTTGTCGTGACGGCCCCATCGTATAGAGGCCTAGTACGCCGCCCTCTCACGGCGGTAACGCGGGTTCGAATCCCGCTGGGGTCACAATAGCCAAAAATGAGAAGCCCGGCCGGTAGGCCGGGCTTTTCTCATGTCGCACCGCCCCCCTAATACGGGGTCGTATATCGGTTGGCGCGGTTGTAGTTTTCAAGTGCGCCAAGGGGGGCCATCGCGCATTGACATGCAGGGGGAACTGTCATGTTCAGCATCATCACCAAGAAGTTCGTCGACGCCCGCATCCGCCTCACCCGTGAGGAGACCGGCGCCACCGCCGTCGAGTACGGACTGATCGTGGGCCTCATCGCCGTCGCGATCGTCAGCGTGCTCCTCGTCCTGGGCCCGCAGATCGCGGGCATGTTCCAGAACGTCAGCGACAGCCTGCCCGACTGATCCTCGCCCGTCGGACACGGCCGCCTCCGCGGGGGCGCCGGTCGTCCGTCCGCCTGCGCGTGAACGGGGAGGGTTTGCTATGCGACGGCTTTTCAGGGGGATCGCCTGGGGGAGCGAGAGCGGCGCGGCCGCTGTCGAGTTCGCCCTCGTGCTCCCGATTCTCGTGGTGCTGCTCATCGGCATCGTCGAGTACGGCTCGGTCTACAACGCCCAGCTGATGCTCACGAGCGCTGCTCGGGAGGGCGCGCGCACGATGGCGGTCACGGGGAGCGCGGCCCAGGCCCGCACGGCGGTCATCGACGCCGCCGTGGGGCTCATGCCCGCGGTCACGGCCGCCGACATCACGGTGACGCCCACGGCGTGCACGGCGACGACCGACGTGTCCGTCGTCATCGCGTACTCCAAGCCGTACCTCACGGGCATGTTCGGCGCGACGATCGCGCTCGAGGGAAAGTCGACGCGGCGATGCTTCGGCTGATCCGGTCCCGCGCGCGCGAGCAGGGCACCGAGCACGGTGCCGTCGCGGTCATCGTGGCCATCTCGATGACGGCCATCCTCGCCATGGCGGCGCTCGTCGTCGACATCGGCGCAGACCAGGCCCGCCGCGCGCAGCTCCAGGAGGCGGCGGATGCCGCGGCGCTCGCCATCGCGCAGCAGTGCGCCAAGGCGTCCGCCACCACGCTCTCGACGTGCGCGTCGTCGGTGCTGTCCACGGCGCAGGCCACGGCGAACACGCTCGGCCACGCGAACCTCGCGGACGCGGTGATGGGCCAGCCCGTGTTCACCTCGTCGACGGTCAGGGTCACCGCGACGAGCACCCAGGCCGGCATCTTCGGCGGACTCTTCGACAGGGCGTCCGTCGGCCTCTCGGCCTCGGCCACCGCCAAGTGGGTGCCGCCGGTGACGGCGCTCCCGCTCGCGTTCCACGAGTGCGCGCTGCCGGCGCCGTCGTCGACGACGAAGGTCTTCCTGCGCACGGACGCGCTCGACGTGCTCAACCTGTTCCAGACGTCGTGCGGGCTGCTGGGCGATGTCACGGGTGCGATCGGAGCGCGCTGGACCGTCGGCTCGGCCTGCAGCTTCGACCTCGAGCTGCTCAGCTACGTGGGCGGCACGCTCTCGAACCTGCTCCCGTCGGAGTGCGTCTCGATGGTCAACGCCCTGCCGGGCAAGGAGGTCATCGTGCCCGTCTACAGCAACGTGCTCGTGCCGATCGTCGTCAACGGCGTGCTGCTCGGCATGGGCTACAAGGTGGAGAAGTACGCGCTCATCCAGCTCACGGGCTTCGACTTCCAGAGCGTCAACCTGCTGGGGATCTCCCTCGGCGGGCCCAAGAACATCACCGGCAACCCGAAGTGCCCCGAGGTGCTCGGCATCGAGCTCCCGCTCTGCCAGGGGCTGCAGGGCTACCTCGTCGGCTATCTCACGCCCGACGAGGCGAAGCAGCGCGTCGCCGGCGTCCAACTCATCGCTTAGCTCACCACTACTGGGGGAAACAGAATGACTACAAGGATCATCGCGGTGATACTCGCCGCAGTGCTCGCCGTCGTGGGGGCGGTGCTGCTCATCAGCTACGTCCGCGGGGCGGACGACCGCGCGTTCGAGGGCGCGCAGCTCACCGAGGTGCTCATCGTGAAGTCCGAGATCCCGGCGGGCACGTCCGGCTCCGAGCTCGGCAACACGGTCGACCTCAGGTCGGTGCCCGTCGCGTACGTCGCGCAGGGCGCGGTCACCGATGTCGCCGACCTGCGCGGCCTCGTCGCCGCCGTGTCGCTCGAGCCGGGCGAGCAGGTGCTCGCGTCTCGTTTCGTCGACCCGGAGTCGTTCGGCGCCAGCGGCGGCACGGCCGCCGTGCCGAAGGGCCTGCAGGAGATCTCGCTCTCGCTCGACGCCCAGCGCGTCGTGGGCGGCGCGCTCGTCGCGGGCGACCTCGTGGGCGTCTACGGGAGCCTCGCGGGCGACAACGCCGACGGCGCCCGCACGCAGCTCATCGAGACCAAGGTGCTCGTGACCTCGGTCGTGGCCGCGAAGGTCGAGCAGGACGGCCCGCCGTCGGGCGCCGTCGTCGTGAGCCTCGCCGTCGACGGCGACCAGGCGCAGCGCATCATCTACCAGCTCGAGTTCGGCCAGGTCTACCTGTCCAAGCAGTCCGCGAGCGTGACGGCCCCCACGGGCGGACCCGTCACGCGGGGGGTGTTCCAGGGGTGAGCCGCGTCGTCCTCGTCGCACCCGACGGCCGCCTCGAGCGCCACGTGCGCATCGTCGTGACGGAGGAGATCGTCGTCATCCCGGCCACCGACCCCGAGCAGTTCGCGGGCCGCCTCGGCCGCATGGCGGCGCGCCCCGAGCTCATCGTGTTCGGGCACCAGCTCCCGCGGCAGCTCGCCCTCGCGCTCGCCGCGGCGGGCCGGCAGCACGCGGACTCGATGGCCATGGTGAGCGACGAGCCGGGCATCCTCGTCGACGCCATGCGCGCCGGCATCAGCGACGTGCTGCCGACCGGCGCCGACCTCGACGCGATCGACCTGCTCATCGCCCGTGCCCACGAGTTCTCGCAGGATGCCGCGACCGCGAGCACCCCCGCGCCCTCGCTGCGCCGTCTCGGCCCGGGGCGCACGATAGCCGTGACCTCGCCCAAGGGCGGCGTGGGCAAGACCACGGTCGCGTGCAACGTCGCGGTGGGGCTCGCCCTGCTCCAGCCCGGATCGGTCGTGCTCGTCGACCTCGACCTGCAGTTCGGGGATGTCGCGTCGACGCTCGGCCTCGACCCGGTCTACTTCCTCGAGCACGCCGTGGCCAAGGGCGCCGCGCGCGACACCGTCGTGCTCACGACGACCCTCACGCGCCACCACGCGGGCCTGCTCGTGCTCGCGGCCCCGGAGTCTCCCGCGACGGCGGACACGATGTCGACCGCCCAGATCGGGCACCTGCTGCGCCAGCTCGCGGACGAGTACCTGTACGTGGTCGTCGACACGTCGCCCGGGCTGCTCGAGCAGACCCTCGCGGTGCTCGAGGAGGCCACCGACGTCGTGACCGTCACGAGCATGGACGTCTCGAGCGTGCGCGGCACGCGCAAGCAGCTCGAGCTGCTCGACGAGGTCGGGCTGCTGCCCGAGTCGCGCGAGGTCGTCGTGACGATGGCCGACCGCGCGTCGGGGCTCACGGTGCGCGACATCGAGGACGCCCTCGGCCGCACCGTCGACGTCGTGGTGCCGCGCACGCGCGGCGCCGCGCAGTCGACCAACCGGGGGGAGCCCGTCATGATCGGCGCGCCCCGCGACAAGGCCGCCCGCGCGCTCCGGCTCCTCGTCGGACGCCTCACCGCAGAACGAACCCGCAAGGGCTGGCACGCGGCCAGCCGGAAGGAGAGAGTGTCATGAGCCTGTCCGATCGCCTTCAGGCAGCACGCAACCAGCGCCCCGCGGGCCAGAGCTACGTGCCGCCGCCCGAGCCCGCGCTGCCCGCGTCGTTCTACGACGATGTGCCGGGCTTCGACCCGCAGATGACGAGCGACCTGTTCGTGCCCGACCTCGAGCGCGACTACGAGATCGACGGCCCTGCCATCAGCGACGAGGCACGCACCGCCGCGACCGAGGCCCTCTACGAGCGCCTGGGCAACCGCCTCAACGACCCCAACCTCAGCGAGGAGCAGCTGCACGCCATCGCGCGCCAGGAGCTCGCCTCGATCATCGACACGCAGGCGGCGACGCTGGGCGAGGACGAGCGGCAGGCCCTCATCCGGGATCTGGCCGACGACGCGCTCGGCCTCGGACCGCTCCAGCGCCTCCTCGACGACCCCACGGTCACCGAGATCATGGTCAACGGGGCCGACCACCTCTACGTGGAGCGCAAGGGCCGCCTCGTGCGCACCGCCAACGGTTTCCGCTCGGAGGAGCGCCTGCGGCGCGTCATCGAGCGCATAGTCTCGCGCGTGGGCCGTCGCATCGACGAGTCCTCACCCCTCGTCGATGCCCGTCTCCCCGACGGCTCACGCGTGAACGCCATCATCCCGCCGCTCGCGGTGGGCGGCTCGTCGCTCACCATCCGCAAGTTCGCGAAGGAGCCGCTGCGCGCCCACGACCTCGTCGAGTACGGCACGCTCACCGCCGACATGACCGAGATCCTCAACGCGTGCGTCAACGCGCGCCTGAACATCATCATCTCGGGCGGCACGGGCACCGGTAAGACGACCCTGCTCAACGTCCTGTCGTCGTTCATCCCCGCCGACGAGCGCATCGTCACGATCGAGGATGCGGTCGAGCTCCAGCTCCAGCAGGAGCACGTCGTGCGGCTCGAGAGCCGCCCCGCGAACATCGAGGGCAGGGGAGAGGTGACCATCCGCGACCTCGTCCGCAACTCGCTGCGCATGCGCCCCGACCGCATCGTCGTGGGCGAGTGCCGCGGCGGCGAGAGCCTCGACATGCTGCAGGCCATGAACACGGGCCACGACGGATCCCTGTCGACCGTGCACGCGAACTCGCCGCGCGACGCGATAGCGCGCCTCGAGACGCTCGCGCTCATGGCCGGCATGGAGCTGCCGCTGCGCGCCGTGCGCGAGCAGATCGCGTCGGCCGTCGACGTCATCATCCAGGTGAGCCGCCTGCGCGACGGCAGCCGCCGCGTCACCCACATCACCGAGGTGCTCGGCATGGAGGGCGACACCGTGACCCTGCAGGACGCGTTCGCGTTCGAGCAGGCGGGCGTCGACCTCGACGGCCACGTCATCGGCGAGGCCCGTTACACGGGCGTGCGCCCGCGCTTCACCGACCGGTTCGCGGAGCTCGGCATCCCGTTCGACCAGGGCCTGTTCTCGGCGGAGCCCGTGGAGGGCTGGCGATGAGCACCGAGCTGTGGATCGGGCTCGCCGTGTGCGCGCTCGCCCTCGTGCTGGGCCTGCTCGCCGTGCTCGCGCCCGGCTTCCTCAACGGCACGCGGCGCCTGCGGGCGCCCGGGCAGACCCGCGCCGACGCGCTGCGCCTGCTCGGCGACCGCGCCGCGAACGTCACGGACGCGGCCATGCAGCGGCGCGGCCTCTCGTTCGTCACCATCGACGACCTCGAGCTCGCGGGCGTGCGCATGAGGCCCGGCGGCTACGTCGTCATGCTCGCCGTCATCACGACGGCCGTCGCCCTCGTGGGCGCCGTGGTGATCGCCTCGACGGGCGCCGCCGTCTTCGCGTGGGTCGCCTACCTCGCGCTCGTCATCGCCGTGCCGCTCTCCGGCCGCCTCGTGCTCGGCCTGCTCACGCGCAAGCGCCGCGCGAGGTTCGCCGACCAGCTCGACGACACCCTGCAGCTCATCTCGAGCGGCCTGCGCGCCGGCCACAGCCTCGCGCGCGCCATCGACGCCGTCTCGCGCGAGGCGGAGTCGCCCACCGCGGAGGAGTTCGCGCGTATCATCAACGAGAACCGCCTCGGCATGGACCTCGGCGAGGCCATCATGCGCGGTGCGCGCAGGATGCGCAGCGACGACCTCGCGTGGACGTCCCAGGCCGTCGACATCCACCGCGAGGTGGGCGGCAACCTGAGCGAGGTGCTCGACCACGTGGCCGACACCATCCGCGAGCGGAACCAGATCCGCCGCCAGGTCGCCACGCTCAGCTCGGAGGGGCGCACGTCGGCGAACGTGCTCATGGCGCTGCCCGTGGGCATCGCCCTCGTGCTCAGCGTCGTCTCGCCCCACTACCTGTCGGTGTTCGTGACGACGCCCATCGGCTGGGTGCTCATCGCGGTGTCGGTCGTGCTGTTCGTCATCGGCGCGATCTGGATGCGCTCCATCACGAAGATCCGGTTCTAGGGGGAGACCATGGACACGCTGCTCATCGCGATCATCGCCGTCGCCCTCGTGGCCGCCGCGCTGCCCGTGCTCGCCTTCGCCCTCGCGCCCGGATCCGGCCGCGTCTCGGCGGCGGCGCGCGCCCGCGCACTCGTGCACCAGCCCGACCGCGTGCGCGCGACGCGGTACCTCGTGCCCGCGGGGCTCGTCACGCGCCTCGAGCGCAACCTCGCGCTCGCGGCGCTCACGGGCACGTGGTCCGTCGCCAGGCTCGTGCGGGCGAAGCTCGTGCTCGCGGGCGCCGCGATCCTGCTCGGGGTGCTGTTCGTCGTGGGGCAGCCGTCGCCCGTGCGCGTCATCCTCGCCCTCGTCGTCGCGACCGCGGCCTACTTCGGGCCCAACCTCGTCGTGTGGGGGCGGGCGCAGGAGCGCCAGGAGGCCATCCGCGCGGAGCTCGCCGACACCCTCGACCAGATCACCATCTCGATCGAGGCGGGCCTCGGTCTCGAGACCGCCATCATCAGGGCGGGCGAGCACGGCACGGGCCCGCTCGCGCAGGAGCTCATGCGCACCATCCAGGACATGCGCGTCGGCCTGTCGCGCAAGGAGGCCTACACGGCGCTCGCCGAGCGCACGAGCGTCACCGACCTCAAGCGCTTCGCGCGCGCCATCATGCAGGCCGACGCCTACGGCGTCTCGGTCTCCAACGTCGTGCGCACGCAGTCCAAGGACCTGCGCGCCAAGCGCCGCCAGCGCGCGGAGGAGAAGGCGATGAAGGTTCCCGTGCAGGTGCTCTTCCCGCTCATGCTGTGCATCCTGCCGGTGCTGTTCGTGGTCGTGCTCGGGCCCGCCGTGATCAATCTCGTGTCGGTGTTCAGCACGGCGCGCTGAGCACCCGCTAGTATCGGCCTAGCGAAGGGGAGTATCCCACCTCGCCGTGCCCGTCAAGACGAACCCCAGTGTCGCGGTTCCGGGCCGGCGGCGACCGAGAGTCGCGGGAGAGACTTTCGGGTTCCTGCCTGCCCACATCCCCCGAAACGGACTCCTGTGCTCCTGCCCTCACTCCTCACCGCCGCCACCGCAGAGCGGCCGCTTCCCGCGGCCTTCGAGATCGTGACGCTCACGATCCTCGTCGCGATCCTCATCGCCGACCTCGTGCTCGCGTACCGCCGGCCGCACGTGCCGAGCACGCGCGAGTCCGCCCTGTGGGTGAGCCTCTACGTGGGCCTCGCGCTCGTCTTCGCCCTGCTCATGCTGCTGCTCGTCGACGCGGAGCACGCGGGCCAGTTCATCGCCGGCTGGGTGACCGAGTACAGCCTGTCGATCGACAACCTGTTCGTGTTCGTCATCATCATGGCGAAGTTCAGCGTGCCCAGGAAGTACCAGCAGGAGGTGCTCATGGTGGGCATCGTCATCGCGCTCGTGCTGCGCGGCATCTTCATCCTGCTCGGCGCCCAGCTCATCGAGAGCTTCTCGTGGATCTTCTACATCTTCGGCGCGTTCCTCGTGTACACGGCGATCCGCCAGGTGTTCGAGAACCACGACGACATGGAGGACACCGAGAGCGGTGTCATCCGGTTCCTGCGCAAGCGCATCGCGATAACCGACCAGTTCGACGGCGGCAAGCTGCGCACGGTCATCGACGGCAAGAGGATGTTCACGCCGATCCTCGTCGTCTTCATCGCGATCGGCACGACCGACCTCATCTTCGCGCTCGACTCGATCCCCGCGATCTTCGGCATCACGACGGACCCGTTCCTCGTGTTCACCGCGAACATCTTCGCCCTCATGGGGCTGCGGCAGCTGTACTTCCTGCTAGGCGACCTCATCGACAAGCTCGAGTACCTGCACTACGGCATCGCGTTCATCCTCGCCTTCATCGGGGTGAAGCTCGTCTTCCACGCGCTGCACGAGAACGAGCTGCCGTTCATCAACGGCGGGCACGGGGTGGAGTGGGCGCCCGAGATCTCGACGTGGACGTCGCTCGCGGTTATCGTCTCGTCGATGGCCGTCGCCACGATCGCGAGCCTCATCAAGCTCCGCGTCGACAGGGCCCGCGCGCGCTCGTAGGTCCCCGGCATGGGTACCGCTGCCCATGCCCGCCGTTTCCGGGCGGGGCGGTCTGCTTGTTAGGTTGGGGACGGCGTTGTGCGGCAGGTTGGGGGCGGTTGTGGCAGTCGAGTCGGAGCAGGAGTTCGAGCTCTCCGGCGTGACGGTGCGCTTCCGGTTCACCGGGCACACCGACCGCGGCGCCGTGCGGCGCGTCAACGAGGACAGCTACCTCGCCGCGGCGCCCGTCTTCGTCGTCGCGGACGGCATGGGCGGCCACGCCTTCGGCGACCGGGCGAGCCAGGCGGCCATCGCGGCCTTCGCCGACCGCTTCGAGACGGGGACGCCGGCCCGCCCGAAGGACGTGCTCGACGCGATCGCGGCGGCCAACGGGGCCGTGCGCTCACTCTCCGACGCCGCCGAGGGGTCGCTCTCCGGCACGACGCTCACGGGTGTCGCCCTCGTCGACGTGGGCGGCAGCGAGAACGTGCACTGGATGGCGTTCAACGTCGGCGACTCCCGCACCTACAGCTGGGACGGCCGCTCGCTCGTGCAGCTCTCCGTCGACCACTCGGCCGTGCAGGAGCTCGTGGACAAGGGCCTCATCACCCGCGGGGAGGCGGGCCGCCATCCGAACCGCAACGTCGTGACTCGCGCCCTCGGCGCCGAGGCCGAGGTCGATCCCGACATCTGGCTGCTCCCCGCGCGCGCCCGCCAGACCTTCCTGCTGTGCTCGGACGGTCTCACCAAGGAGCTCGACGACGACGAGATCTCGCGCATCATCGTGTTCCACGACGCCGAGTCGGCGCGGCCGGGGGATGCGCTCCCGCTCACGCTCGCGGAGCGCCTCGTCAACGCCGCCATCGCCGCCGGGGGCTCCGACAACGTCACGGTCGTCGTGGTGGAGTCCGAGCTCGTGGGGGCGGGCATCCCGGCCTCCGACGACGATACGCTGGAGCGCGGCGGGCTCTCCAGGATGCTCGAAGACACGAGTCCGAGGGGCTAGGGGCATGACCTTCACTTACCGTGCTGCGGACGGCGCCGGCTGGCTGGCCTTCGTCACCGACTCGCGCGTGCTGCTCGTCGTCCCCGCCGATGCGCAGTTCGTCGAGGCCGCGTGGTCGGCGCTCGCCTCCTCCACGGGATTCCAGTCCGCGCTCGACGTGCTGACCGGCCGAGGCCTCGCGGCCACGCCCGACTTCGTCCTCCTCGAGTGGGAGGGCGGCACGGCCCGCGTCATCGTCCGCGGCGCGGCGGCGCTCACGGTCGTGGCCGACGGCGGCACGCACGAGGTGTCGGGCGCCGGCGCGTCGACGTGGGTCGAGCGCACGCTCGAGGGCGTGGAGTCGGTAGCCTTCGCGGCGCCCGGATCCGCGGAGGGCGGCATCGGCCTCCCCGTGGAGCGCGGCGTCGTGCCCGTCGCGCACTTCGGCTCGACGGGCGCGCCCGCGGCCCCCTCGCCGATCGCCGCGCCTGAGCGCGAGCCGGCCCCCGTCGCCGTGCCCGAGCCCGCGCCTGTCCCCGAGCCCGCGCCCGTCGAGATCGACGTCGAGGCGACGGTGCGCGAGGCGCCCGAGCAGGTCGTCGTCGAGGACGCGCCGCCCGCGCCCGCGTCCGACGGCTACCACGACCTGTTCGGCGAGACCCTGTACCGTGACGTGTCCGCCGCCGTCGTGCGGGATGCCGAGCCCGAGGAGCCCCAGCCCGTCGTCGACGACGAGCTGCACGACGGCGAGACGGTCATGACGACCCACATCCAGAAGCTCCGCGGCCGCAAGCCGCCGCGCGAGAAGTCCGCGCCCGCTGCGCCGGCGGAGACGTCGTTCGTGCTCGTCGTCTCGCCGGGCGGCGCTCGCGAGTCGCTCGCGCAGCCGCTGCTCGTCGGCCGCAGCCCGAGCCTCACGAAGGTCTCGGGCGTGCAGATGCCGCGCCTGCTCACGATCGGCACCGCCGACCAGGACATCTCCCGCAACCACGCGCAGTTCGCGGTCGAGGGCGGCACGGTCGTGATCACCGACCTGCACTCGCGCAACGGCACGACCATCACGCTTCCGGGCAAGCCGTCGCAGAAGCTGCGCGCGGGGGAGCCCACCTCGATCATCGAGGGCACCGTCGTCGACTTCGGCGGCGGGCTGACCATGACCGTGCAGGAGGACAGGTAGTGGTCAAGCGCGCCGCGTCGCAGCCGCCCGAGCTCCCCGGCTACACGTTCGTCAAGCTCCTCGGGTCCGGCGGGTTCTCCGACGTCTTCCTCTACGACCAGCACCTGCCCAAGCGACGGGTCGCCGTCAAGGTGCTCCTCACCGAGGAGATCACGGCCGCGAGCCGCGCGGCGTTCGTCGCCGAGGCGAACCTCATGGCGCAGCTCTCCGCGCACCCCTACATCGTCACGATCTACCAGGCCGACGTGTCGGCCGACGACCGCCCGTACTTCGTCATGGAGTACGCGTCCGGCCCGTCGCTCGCCGAGCGGTACAAGCGCGAGACCTTCAGCGTGGCCGATGCGCTGCGCACGGGGGTGCGCCTGTCGAGCGCCGTCGCCACGGCCCATGCCGCGGGCATCCTGCACCGCGACATCAAGCCCGCGAACGTGCTGAGCAACGACTTCGGCTGGCCCGCCCTCACCGACTTCGGCATCTCGTCGGCGCTCGAGGACGAGCTGCCCCTGCACACCACGACCGTCGCGGCCGCGGTAAACGACACGGGCACCTCGGGCACCGGGCAGTCGATCGGCATGAGCGTGCCGTGGTCGCCGCCGGAGATGTTCGAGGACGACCCGCAGCCGGACGTGCGGTCGGACGTCTTCTCGCTCGCGGCGACCATCTACACGATCCTCGCCGGCCAGACGCCCTTCGAGGTGCGCGGGCGCTCGAACGGCACGCTCGACCTCATCGGCCGCATCGAGCGCGGGGCCATCACCCCCATGGACCGCGACGACGTGCCGCGGTCGCTGCTCGCCGTGCTGCAGAAGGGCATGGCCAGCGACCGCAAGGACCGCTTCGCGTCGGCCGTCGACTTCGCCAGGGCCCTGCAGCGCATCGAGCTCGAGCTCGGGTACGCCGCGACGAACATCGAGGTGCCGAACCTCGTCGTCGACGCGTCCGTGCGCGAGGCCGACACGGGGGGCGAGGACGAGACTCGCGTGCGCAGCGTCGCCACCATCGAGGCGCAGCCCGCGTCAGCGCCGCCGGCCTCGAGCCCGTGGGCCGAGGAGACCGTCGCCCGCACACCGCAGAGCGTCGTGGCGCAGCCGCCCGCGCCGGCGCCCGAGGAGACGGTCGTGCGCCGGCGCGAGGTCGTGCCGCCGCCGCCCCAGGCGGTCGCAGAGCCCGAGCCCGCCGAGCCGTCCCCGGCCGTGCCGGCGCCGCGGGGCTCGCGCGGCCGCGCCATCGCGCTGGGCGTGGTGGGCGGCGCCGCGCTGCTCATCGCGGCGGGCGTCGTCATCGCGCTCGTCCTCGGCCAGCCCGTCGGGCCCGTGGAGGGCGCCGGCAGCACGCCGACCGCGACGGGCGCGCCCGTCGTCGGCACGAGCATCCCGACGCCGCAGATCGCCGGACCGCCCACGAGCGACGGCTCGACGGTCACGTTCACGTTCACGAACCCCGACCCGCAGCCCGACGACCTGTTCGTGTGGCGCATCAGCAACCGCACCGACAGCGAGCCCCTGCACCGCGCGGAGGGCGACAGCTTCACCGTCGACGACTACGCGCCCGGCTCGACCGTGTGCGTCTCGGTGAGCGTGCTGCGCAACGGCAAGACCTCTGCCAAGCCCTACGAGACGTGCTACCCGTCGTGAAGCCCCTGAGGATCGACTTCTGCGGCGAGGACTACTCCGTCGAGCATCCGAACGACTTCCACATCGGCCGCGAGTCCGACCTCGTCATCGACGACAACCCGTACCTGCACCGCCGCTTCCTCCGCATCTACGAGGACTTCGGCATGTGGTGGCTGTCGAACGTCGGCAACCTGCTCTCGGCGACCGTGACCGACGCGACGGGCCAGGTGCAGGCGTGGCTCGCGCCCGGCGCGCGCCTGCCGATCGTGTTCCCGCAGATGCAGGTGCTCTTCAGCGCGGGCTCGACGACCTACGAGCTCACGATCTTCTGCGACGACGACTACTTCAACACCGCGGCGGCGACCGCGGGCGCGGGCGGCGAGACGACGATCGCCCCGGTCGCGCTCACGAGCACGCAGCGGCTGCTGATCATCTCGCTCGCGGAGTTCGTGCTCAAGCAGGACTCCCCGGGCCGCGGCGAGATCCCCACCTCGGCCGAGGCGGCGGCGCGCCTGCACTGGTCGATGACGACGTTCAACCGCAAGCTCGACAACGTGTGCGACAAGCTCGACAAGATCGGCGTGCGCGGGCTGCGCGGCGGCAAGGGCAACCTCGCGACGAACCGCCGGCTGCGCCTCGTCGAGTACGCCGTCGCCACCCACCTCGTGGGCAAGGAGGATCTCTACCTGCTCGAGCGGAACGACCGCGAGCACGCCTCGGGTGCGGCGTCGGAGGATGGGTAGCGCTCCCCATGTACCCCGGGAGACCGGCAGCCGCGACCATGTTAGGTTGAGAAAGAAACCTCACCAACACCACGTGAGGTCTTCCTGACCATTGCATCCACGGGGGATCAGAGTGAGTGCGCTGATGAGCGGCCTGAAGCGGCGCAAGACCGTCGCCTCCGCGCTCGTCATCGCGGTCATCGCCGGTGTACCCCTCACGATCGCGGCCCTGCATCCCGGCTTCCCCATCTCGGACGTCGACCTCACGTCGCGCGACGTGTGGGTGACGAACGGCGAGCAGCTCCTGGGCGGGCGGCTCAACCGCCAGATCGACGAGCTCAACGGCTCCGTCGTCGCCTCCAGCCCCAACTTCGACGTGCTGCAGGACGGCGACACACTCTTCATCCACGACCCCGACGCGAACCGCCTCGAGTCGGTCAACCCGGCGTCGACCGAGGTCACGTCGGCGATCGACCTGCCCGAGGGGGCCGAGGTGAGCTACGGGGGCTCGGTCATCTCGATCCTCTCGCCGAGCGGCCAGCTGTGGGGCATCCCGTCGGTGGGCGACCTCCAGTTCAACTACGTCTCGACGCCCCCGATCGTCGAGCTGGGCGAGGATGCCCATGCCGTCGTCACCCAGTCGGGCCAGATCCTCGCCGTCTCCCCGGCGAACAAGAAGCTGTACCGCATCACCTCGCTCGCCGACGCGCCCCAGGTGCGGGACTACCCCGCCGTCGGGGAGTTCCAGCTCGCGGCCGTGGGCGACAAGGCCGTCGTCTTCGACCAGTCGACTAACCAGATCGTCAACCAGGACGGCACGGCCCACGGCATCGGCGACGAGAAGGGCCTCAAGCTCCAGCTCACCGGCCCTGACTCGGCGTACGCGGTCGTCGCGACGGCGGACTCGCTCGTGCGCATGGACCTCGGCTCGGGCGTCGCGGAAACGATCCCGGCCGGCTTCGACAGCACGAGCACCAACACCGACGGCGTCGCGGCGCCCGTCAACCAGGACGGCTGCGCGCACGGCGCATGGTCGGACGCGCAGAAGTACCTGCTCGCGTGCGAGGGGAAGGAGGGCGCCCCGCAGGACATCGACCAGCCGACGCAGGGCAGCTTCTTCGCGTTCCGCGTGAACCGCTCGGTCATCGCGCTCAACGACCTCACCAACGGCAACGTGTGGCTGCCGAGCGAGAACATGCGCCTCGTCGACAACTGGGACGACGTGACCCCGCCCGTCGAGGAGGAGTCCGAGGAGACGGGCGACGAGAAGTCGGCGATCCAGTCGTTCGAAGACACCCTCGCCGAGCGCACCGAGACCAACCGGCCGCCGACCGCCCTCGACGACGAGTTCGGCGTGCGCCCCGGCCGCACCACGATCTTCTCGGTGCTCGACAACGACTCAGACCCCGACGGCGACGTGCTCGTCGTCTCGGACTACAGCGAGATCGCCGAGACGACGGGCAAGCTCGACCCCATCGACGGCGGCCGTGCGCTGCAGTTCACGCCCGCCGAGGGCTACACGGGCTCGATCTCCTTCAGCTACACGGTCGACGACGGCCGCGGCGGCACGGCGTCGGCGGGCGTCGTCGCGCACGTCGTGCCGAACGAGATCAACGAGGCCCCGTACTCCGTGCGCAAGCCCGGCGTGAGCGTCGAGGCGAACCAGACCATCACCTACAACGTGCTCGCCGACTGGCGCGACCCCGACGGCGACGACCTCTACCTCGTGGCGGCGAGCCCCAAGTCGGGCGACCTCGTGCGCTTCACCCCCGACGGCTTCATCACCTTCACCCACCAGACGTCTGAGCTGGGGGAGAAGGAGGTGCAGTTCCAGGTGAGCGACGGCAGCGCGACCCCGGTCACGGGCGTGCTCACCGTCACGGTCGAGCCGGCCGGATCGCTCAACCCCGTCGGAACCCCCGACTTCTCGACCGGGTTCGTCAACGAGACGGTCGTCGTCAAACCCCTCGACAACGACCTGTCGCCCTCGGGGTCCGAGCTCACCCTCGTGGGCCTGCAGGATCCGACGGGCGACGCCACCGCGTCGTTCAACGCCGACCGCGAGACCGTGACGTTCTCGGCGACGAGCGCGGGCGTCTACTACATGGAGTACACGCTGCAGGCGGGCGCCAACACGAGCGTGGGCATCATCCGCGTCGACGTGCTCGACCTGCCCGCCGACGGCAACGTGCCGCCCGTCGCGGTCAAGGACACGGCGTACCTGCGCGGCGAGGAACCCGTGACGGTGCCCGTGCTCGCCAACGACGTGAGCCCCGCCGGAAAGATCCTCGCCGTGCAGTCGATCTCGGTGCCGCCGGAGGTGACCGCCAAGGGCCTCGTCGTCGAGCTCCTCGAGTCGACCCTCGTGCGCGTCACCTCGCCCGCCGCCCTCACGGAGCAGGTCAACTTCACCTACACGATCTCCGACGGCGTCTCCACGGCCACCGCGGGCGTGACGATCGTGCCCGTGCCCGCCCTCACCAAGCACCAGCCGCCCATCGCGGAGAACGACGTCGCGACGGTGCGCGTGGGAGACATCATCACCCTCGACGTGCTCGCGAACGACCGGCACCCCGACAACTCGCCCATGTTCCTCGACACGGAGCTGATCACACCGCCGACGGACGGCATCGCCTTCGTCGCGAAGGACAAGCTGCGCTTCCAGGCCCCCACGACGCCGGGGGAGTACCGCGTCGACTACCGTGTGCTCGACCCGTTCGGCGAGACCGCGACGGCGACCGCGGTCTTCACCGTGACCCCGCTCGACGCCGAGTCCAACCGCGACCCCGTGCCCGACCCGCTCGTCGGGCGCGTGCTCGCGGGCGGCTCGATCCGCATCGACGTGCCGTTGCAGGGGATCGACCCCGACGGCGACTCGGTGCAGCTGCTCGACGACTACCCGCGCCCGCCCGTGCTCGGGCAGATCGTCGAGACGGGCAACGACTACTTCATCTACCAGTCGGCGGAGGGCGCCGTCGGCACCGACGAGTTCAGCTACCGCGTGGCCGACACCCTGGGCAAGACCGGCGAGGCGTCGATCAAGATCGCGGTCATCCCGCAGCCGCAGACCCTGCTGCCGCCGAACGCGGCGCCCGACAGCGTCTCGATCCGGCCGGGCCGCATCGCGCAGGTCGACCTCATGGCCAACGACTCCGACCCGCAGGGCGCGCCCATCAAGGTGTCGAAGGAGCTGCTCGACGTGCCCGACGGCATCAAGGTCGAGGTCGTCGGCCGGCAGTACGCCGTCATCACGGCACCGGACTCCGTGCAGTCGTTCTCGTTCCGCTACGAGCTCACGAACGACCGCGGCGGCAAGGCCGTCAACAACGTGCTCGTGCAGGTGACGCCCGATGCGCCGATCCTCCCGCCCCAGGCGGAGGACGTGCCGATCGCCGTCAAGGACATCGCCGGCAAGAGCTCCGTGACCGTCGACATCTTCGACGGCTTCGCCTTCAACCCGGCCGGCCGCACGCAAGACCTCGTGGTGAGCCTCGAGGGACCCAACGCGGGCGCCGGGGCGCTGCTCGACCGCAACGGCGAGATCCAGGTGACGCCGGGCGAGACCCGCCAAGCCATCGCCTACCGCGTGACCAACACCGAGGACGACCTGAGCGCCGCGGCGTTCATCATCGTGCCGGCCGCCGTGAGCGACTCGTTCGACGACCCGCCCCGCATCGACCCCGACCTCCCCGTGCAGTACGTGAGCATGAACGAGTCGCGGCAGTGGAAGCTCTCCGAGATCCTCGACGTGCCGTCGGGACGCGAGGGCCACATCTACGACAAGGACTCCGTCTCGTCCGTGCAGAGCAACGGCGACTCGAGCTACGTCGACGAGAAGACGATCTCCTTCACGGGCGCGAACAACTACCGCGGCCCCGCGTCGGTCACCTTCACGGTGTCGGACGGCGACTCGCGCAACGACCCCAAGGCGAACGTGAAGACCCTCACGCTGCCGATCATCGTGGGCGACCCGGAGTTCAGGGACACCCCGCCCGAGTTCACCTCCCCGACCGTGCAGGTCGAGGTGGGCGAGACCTCGACGATCGACCTGCGCCAGTCGACCGGGCACCCGAACCCGCAGATCCTCCAGCAGGTGACGTACTCCGACGTCTCGCCCTCGAACAGCACGCTCTCGGCGCAGCTCAACGGCTCGCAACTCGCCCTCTCGGTGCCGCGGGACACCCCCAAGGGCAGCACCTACACGGTCGCCGTGACGTTGCGGTGGGACAAGTTCACGGTGCCCGGCACGGTCACGGTCAACGTCGTGGGCTCCACCCGGGCCCTGCCCGTCGCCGTGAGCGACAGCTACGAGACCAAGCGCCCCGTGGGCACCTTCACGATGGACCCGCTCACCAACGACTCCAACCCGTACCAGTCGACGGGGGAGCCGTTGCGCATCGTCGACGCGCAGATCACCAACGCGGGCAACGTCGGCTCGGTGTCGTTCACCGACTCGCAGATCCGGGTGACGCCCAACTCGTCGCCGCCCTACATGGTCATCGAGGTCGCCTACACGGTCGAGGATGCGACGAAGGATGCCGACCGCAGGGTCAACGGCACCATCACGTTCACGGTGACCGACGTGCCCGATGTGACCCAGAAGCCGTCGACGGCCTCGCCCATCGGCGACGACCGCTCGGCGACCATCAACTGGACGGCTCCGGGCACCAACGGCAAGGAGATCACCGCCTACGAGGTGCGCACCGTGCAGACGGGCGATGTCGCGAGCTACAGCGGGTCCACGTACTCGGCGACGACGACGGGCCTCAACAACGGCACGCCCTACACGTTCCAGGTGCGCGCCATCAACGACAACGGCCCCGGTGCGTGGTCGATCGCGAGCGACCAGATCACGCCGTACGGCACGCCCGTCGCTCCGACCGTGACCGCCTCGGCTGCCGACCAGTGGGCGCCGAACGGGTCGATGACCGCGTCGTGGCCCGCCGTCGCGGGCACGGGCGGCACCACGACGTACACCTGGACGGCGTCCAACGGGGCGACCGGCACGACTACGGGGCTCTCGACGGGCACGATCGCGATCGCGTCGGGCGGCAGCTACACCGTCGCCGTCTTCGCGACCAACACGGGCGGCAAGACCGGTCCGACGGGCACGTCGAACCCCGTCACCATCACCAACCAGGGCACCCCCGGCACGCCCACGATCACGAGCGCGTCGCCCGGCAACGGCACGAACGCGCCCGCGACCGTGTCGTGGTCGTGGAGCGCCGTCACGGCGAACCCGGGCGGCGCGGCGAACCTCACCTACGAGGTGAGCTACAACGGCGGCGGCTGGCAGAACGTCGGCACCGCGACGAGCTACAGCCTCGGCAGCCGGGGTGCGGGCAACCACACCCTGCAGGTGCACGCCGTCAACAAGTCGGGCGCGGGCTCCGCGAGCTCCGCCGTGACCGTCACCCTCGTGCAGCCGCCCGACCCGCCCGTCGCGCAGCTCTGCCGCTACCCCGGTCAGTCCACCGACGTCGCCGGCTGGGACCGCTACGGCGTGTACTGGAGCGGCCAGAGCGGCGGAAGCCACACCGCGGTCCTGCCGTTCTCGAACTTCCCGACGACGGTCAGCGGATCCTCCGGGTTCTCGAACATCAGCGGATACGCGAACGCCCAGGGGCAGGCGAACTCGAACACCGAGATCCACCTCATCTGGGACGGCGTGGCGCAGCCCTCGATGACTCGCGGGACCGTCCCCAACTGCTGACCATGACCACCGACAAGAAAGGCCACCGACCGTGCCGGTAACCCAGGAGCAGGCGACATGGTTCGCCGACGCCTTCCAGAAGCTCGTCGCCAACGTCGACAAGGCGATCGTGGGCAAGGACCACGTCATCCGCCTCGTGCTCACAGCGCTCGTCTCCGACGGCCACGTGCTCCTCGAGGACTACCCCGGCACGGGCAAGACGGTGCTCGCGAAGGCCCTCGCCAACACGCTCGACGGCACGACGAGCCGCATCCAGTTCACGCCCGACCTGCTGCCCTCCGATGTCACGGGCGTGCAGATCTACGACCAGGGCAAGGGTCGGTTCACGTTCCACCCCGGCCCCATCTTCGCGTCGATCGTGCTCGCTGACGAGATCAACCGCGCGAGCCCCAAGACCCAGAGCGCGCTGCTCGAGGTCATGGAGGAGGGCGTCGTGACGATCGACGGCGAGGGGCACTCGGTCGGTGCGCCCTTCCTCGTCATCGCGACCCAGAACCCCGTCGAGCAGGCGGGCACGTACAAGCTCCCCGAGGCGCAGCTCGACCGCTTCCTCATCAAGACCTCGCTCGGCTACCCGGACGGCAAGACCGCGGTCGCCCTGCTCATGGACTCGGGCACGCGCGCCCGGGCATCCCTCGTCTCGCCCATCATCAAGCCCGACTCGATCGTGGCGATGTCCGCCCTCGCCGCGGAGGTGTTCGTCGACGAGTCGGTCATGCAGTACCTGAGCGACATCGTCGACGCCACGCGCAAGAACAAGGACGTGCTGCTCGGCGTCAGCATGCGCGGCGCCATGGCGCTCGCGCGCGCGATCAAGACGTGGGCGATCACGCAGGGCCGCACCTACGCGACCCCCGACGACGTGCGCGACCTCGCGGGCTCCGTGCTCGCGCATCGCATGGTGCTCGACCCCGAGTCGGAGTTCGCGGGCGTCAAGGCCACGGACATCATCGAGCGAATCCTCCTCGACATCGAGCCCCCGGCCTACCGCGCCGCGTAACCCCATGACGACCCTCGCCGACCGGATCCCCGGCCTGCCCGCCCCCGTGGCGGATGCAGCACGGGCGGTCGCGCGCGCCCTCGTGCGCGCGTCGCGCGTGGTGTGGGCGGTGGTGGGTCCCGTCGCGCGTGCCGTGTGGCGCGCGGTCGGCCCCGTGCTGCGGGTCGTCACGCCCGTCGGCTGGCTCGTCCTCATCGTCGCGGCGCTCGCCCTGACGCTCAGCCTCGTCTTCGGCTGGGCGGAGTTCACCTACCTCGGCACGCTCCTGCTCGCCGCCGTGGTCGTCTCGATCTTCTTCGTCTTCGGCCGCGCCTCCTACGGGGTCGACGTCGAGCTCAACCCGCGCCGCGTGGTCGTGGGCGACCGCGCGATGGGTCGGATGCTCGTCACCAACGTCGGCACGCGCAACCTGCCGCCCACGCGCATGGAGCTGCCGGTGGGCAGGGGTCTCGCCGAGTTCCAGCTGCCGGCCATGAGCCCGAAGCAGGAGGTGGAGGAGCTCTTCGCCGTGCCCACCAACAAGCGCGCGGTCATCGTCGCGGGCCCCGCCGAGTCGGTGCGCGGCGATCAGATCGGGCTGCTGCGCCGCTCGCTGCGCTGGGCCGAGCCGAAGGACCTCTTCGTCCACCCGCGCACGGTGCGCCTCGCGGCGTCGGCGGCGGGGCTCGTGCGCGACCTCGAGGGCCAGGTCTCCAAGAAGATCACCAACAACGACATCGCCTTCCACGCCCTCCGGCCCTACGTGCCGGGCGACGACCGCCGCTACGTGCACTGGCGCACGTCCGCGCGCATCGGCCAGCTCATGGTGCGCCAGTTCGAGGAGACGCGGCGCTCGCAGCTCACGATGATCCTCGCGACGCGCGGCGACCTCTATGCGAGCGAGGAGGAGTTCGAGCTCGCCGTGTCGATCACGGCCTCGATCGCCGCCCAGGTCATCTCCGACGGCACCCAGATGAACGTCGTGAGCGATGCGGGCACGTGGCGCACGCAGACGGTGACCGCCATGCTCGACTCCTCGTGCCGCGTCGAGGCCGGGCCGAGGGTGTTCCCGACGGTGCGCGAGTTCGCCCGCGAGCGCACGAAGCGCCTGCCCGCACCCAGCGTCGTCATGATCATCGGCGGCTCGCGCATGACGCCCGCCGACTACCGCAGCGTGCAGTCGCTCTTCGGCTCGGACACGAGCCAGGTCGCATTCCACGTCGAGGTCGGCGCGCAGCCCAAGTTCGGCGCCGTCGCGGGGCTCACCGTGATCACGGTCGGCGCGCTCGACGACCTGCCGAGCCTGATGCGGGGGGTGAGCTCGTGACCGCCGCCGAGACCACCGCCGCCGAGGCCCCCGGCACCGACCTGCGCAGGATCACCGGCCGCATGTGGGCCGACATCGCGGTGCTGCTCGTGCTCGCCGCGCTCGGCGTGCTCGGCTTCGAGCCGTCGTTCGGCGGGTACGGGTTCCTCATCGCCGGGCTCGGCGGCCTCGCGCTCGGCGCCGCCACGGGCATCCTGGCGGCGGTGTTCCGCCTCGGAGCCATCACGACGACGCTCGGCGCGGTCGTGCTGTACTTCCTGTTCGGAACCGCCCTCGCGGTGCCGACTCAGGCGCTCGCGGTCGTGCTGCCGACCCTCCAGTCGCTCGCGAGCATCGCCGTCGGGACGGTCTTCGGCTGGTCGGACCTCGTGACCCTCGCGACGCCCGTCGGCGCACCGCAGTACATCGCGGTCGTGCCGTACTTCGCGGCGTGGTTCGTCGCGCTGCTCTCGACGACGCTCGCGACGCGCTGGCTCTCCGCGCGCCCGCGCACCGCGTGGCGGTTCGGCGTCGCCCTCATCGCGCCCGTCGCGCTCTACCTGGCCGGCGTGCTGCTGGGCACGGACGAGCCGTACCAGGCGGGCATCCGGGGCGTCGTGTTCGGGCTGCTCGCGCTCGTGTGGCTGGGCTGGCGGCGTCGGCCCGAGGTCGTCGCGCAGGGGAGCGCCGCGCGGCTGCGCAACCGCAAGCTCGCGGGCACCGCGGTCGTCGCCGCCGGAGCGGTCGTGCTGGGCACGGGCGCGGGGTTCCTCCTCGCCCCGGCGAACGACGACCGGTTCGTGCTGCGCGAGGAGATCCAGCCGCCGTTCGACCCGCTCGACTACCCGAGCCCCCTCTCGGGCTTCCGGCACTACACGAAGCAGGTCACCGACGACGTGCTCTTCACCGTCGCGGGCCTCCAGCCGGGCGACCGCGTGCGCCTGGCCACCCTCGACGCCTTCACCGGCAAGCTGTGGAACGTCACCGATCCCGCGTCGGACGCCAGCGGCTCGGGCTCGTTCGAGCTCGTCGGCAGGGCGTTCCCCGAACCGACCCTCATCACGCCCGTCGAGCGCGACGGGGTGACCTTCACCATCGGCGACTACGACGACGTATGGCTGCCGAGCGTCGGCTACCCCACGAGCCTGACCTTCTCGGCGGGCGACGCCGCGGCGAAGACCGACGACCTGCGCTACAACCCCGCGACGGGCACGGCCGTGCTCACGTCGGGCGTGCGCGAGGGCGACGTCTACACGATCGACGCCGAGCAGCAGAAGACGTTCACACCGGGCGACCTGCAGGATGCCCAGATCGCGCCCGTGCAGCTGCCCACCGTCGACGGCAGCCCCGACATCGTCACGGTCAAGGCCCAGGAGTTCGCGGGCACGACGACGTCCCCCATCGCGCAGCTCGAGGCGATCCGCCTCGCGCTCATCAACAACGGCTACCTGAGCCACGGGCGCGCGTCCGACGCCGTGCCGTCGCGCGCGGGGCACGGCGCCGACCGCATCACCGACCTCTTCGAGCGCACCCAGATGGTCGGCGACCAGGAGCAGTACGCCTCGGCGTTCGCCCTCATGGCGCGCAGCCTCGGCTACCCCGCGCGAGTCGTCATGGGGTTCGCCCCCGACGTGGTGGAGGGCGGGGCGCCCGTGGAGGTCACGGGCGACGATGTGACGGCGTGGGTCGAGGTCGCGTTCACCGACGTCGGATGGGTGAGCTTCGACCCGACCCCCGACGAGACGGACATCCCGCAAGACCAGGTGCCCAAGCCGCAGAGCGAGCCGCAGCCGCAGGTGCGCCAGCCTCCGCGCAACGAGAACCAGGACGACACGCTCCTGTCTCCCGTGGAGCTCGACAGCACCAAGGACGACGACAGCGACGCGGGCTTCGTGCTGCCGGGCTGGGCCGTCGCGGTGGGCCTGAGCGTGCTCATCCCCGCGGCCATAGTCTTCATCCCGCTGCTCGTCATCGGGGCGCTCAAGACCCGGCGCGCGCGGCGTCGTCGCGGCACGGGACCGGGGCACGACCGCGTGGCCGGCGCCTGGGACGAGCTGCTCGACCAGTACTCGGAGCTCGGCTACGACGTGCCCGCCAAGCTCACGCGTGCGAGCATCGCCGAGCGGCTGGATGCCCAGCTCCCGCAGCCCGTGGGGCTCGCGGGGCTCGCGACGGCGACCGACGAGGCCGTGTTCTCGGGCCGCGACATCGACGACGCCCAGTCCGAGCACGCCTGGACGGAGGCGCTCGCGGCCGTGGAGGTCACGCGGGCCGCGGTCACGCGCGTCCGTCGCATCCTGAGCCGCTACCGCGTGCGCTCCGCGCGCGACTGGGTGTCGCACGTCACCCGGCCGAGACAGCTCCCGAGAGAAAGCGACCGTGAATGAAGGTCAAGCTCACCCTGCAGCGGCGCACCGGTCCCAAGACCGACATCGTGGTGACCGCGGACGCCGTGGCCACCGTAGGGGCGATCGCCCAGACGATCACGCGCCTCGACCCGCTGTCGGATGAGCCCGCGGAGGCGCGCACCCTCTCGATCATCAACCCGCAGGACGGCTCGACGCAGTTCCTCGACCCCGCATCGCACCTGAGCGACGCCAAGCTCGGCTCCGGATCCCTCGTGCAGACCGTGCCGGTCGCCGCCGCCGCGAGCGCCCACGGCGGCGGGGCGACCGTGGCCGTGCTCCGCGTCGACGCGGGGCCCGACCGCGGCAAGGAGTTCACCCTGCGCCGCGGCAGCTTCGTCATCGGCCGCGACGCGAGCAGCGACTTCCTCCTCGGCGACCCCATGGTGTCCAAGCGCCACGCGCGCATCGAGGTGTCGGACACCGTCGACGTCATCGACCTCAACTCCGCCAACGCGATAGTCGTCGACGGCGGCGTCGTCACGCGCGTGCGGCTCGAGTCGGGCCAGACGATGGTGCTGGGCGACACGACGCTGCGCATCGAGTTCGTCGAGCGGGCCGCGACCGCGGCGCCCGCGACGGCGCAGACCGTCCCCGTGTCGTTCAACCGCTCGCCCTCGGTGGAGCCGCGCTACCCGGGGCAGGAGCTCGACGGGCCCGAGGTGCCCAAGGAGCTCGACCCGATCCCGTTCCCGTGGCTGGCGTTCGTCGCCCCGCTCGTGCTCGTGGGCATCATGTTCTTCGTCCTCGAGAACAAGACGATGCTCATCTTCCTCGCGCTGTCTCCCGTGCTCATGATCGGCACCTACTTCACGCAGGTCTTCGCGCAGCGCGCCAAGCACAAGCGCGCGATCGAGCGCTTCCAGGGCCAGCTCGACCGGCTCACGGCGACGCTCGACGAGGAGCGCGTGAAGGAGCGGGCGGTGCGCGACGCCGAGGCGCCGACGACCGAGGCGCTCGTCGAGGGCGCGCTCGCGCTCGGCCCGAGCCTGTGGTCGCGCCGGCCCGAGCACTGGTCGTTCCTCAACGTGCGCCTCGGCACGGGCACGGTCACGTCGCGCACGGTCGTGAAGACCACGCAGCGCTTCGGCGGGCTGCCCGAGTTCCAGGAGCGCCTCGACTCCACGGTCGAGGCCTACCGCACGATCCCCGACGTCGCGATCGTCGAGAGCCTCGCGTCGGCGGGATGCCTCGGCATCGCGGGCGACCACGGACCGGCCACGGGCGCGGCCAACGCCGTCGTCGCCCAGCTCTCCGCGCTCTACTCTCCCGCCGAGGTCGCCATCGCGGCCATCGTCTCGCCCCAGCGCTCACGGGACTTCAACTGGATCAAGTGGCTCCCGCACGCGGGGTCGCCGCAGTCGCTCATCTCCACCATCCACCTCGCCGACAACGCCGTGAGCGGTGTGACGGTGCTCACGGCGCTCGAAGAGCTCATCGAGCAGCGCTCCCGCGCCAAGACGGGCGACGGCAAGAAGAAGCGCTTCACCCTCGGGCCCGTCGACCCGGAGAAGTCGATCATGGGCGCCGCCCCCGACTTCGGCACCGACGAGCAGGATGACTTCAAGCCCGAGGCGCCCGTGCTCGTCGTGCTCATCTGCGACGACGCCCCCCTCGACCGCGCGCGCGTCAACTCGATAGTGGAGCGGTCGGTGCGCGCGGGCATCCTGCCCATCTGGGTCGCGGATGCGACGAGCCAGCTGCCCGCCGCGGCGCGCACGTTCGTCGACGTCGGCTCGGGCGCCGCCGGCACCGCGCGCGTCGGGTACGTGCGGCTCGGCATGACCTTCGACGACGTGACGGTCTCGTCCCTCGCCTCCGCCGAGGCGGAGCGCTACGCGAAGGCGCTCTCCGCCGTGAGCGACGCGAGCGCCATCGCGATCGACGAGAGCGACATCCCCAAGTCGATAGCCCTGCTCACGCTGCTCGGGCACGACCTCTCCGAGTCGGCGGACGCGGTCATCGACCGCTGGCGCCAGAACGACTCGATGCACGACCGCACGCCGGGCGCCGAGCCCGCCCCGCGCCGCGCCGGACGCCTGCGCGCCCTCGTCGGGCAGTCGAGCCTCGACGCCATGCACCTCGACCTGCGCGCGCAAGGCCCCCACGCCCTCGTCGGCGGCACCACGGGCTCCGGCAAGAGCGAGTTCCTGCAGGCCTGGGTGCTGGGCATGGCGGCGGAGTACAGCCCCGACCGCGTGACGTTCCTCTTCGTCGACTACAAGGGCGGCTCCGCGTTCGCCGAGTGCGTGCAGCTGCCGCACTGCGTGGGCCTCGTGACCGACCTGACGCCGCACCTCGTGCGCCGCGCCCTCACGAGCCTGCGCGCCGAGCTGCACTACCGGGAGCACCTGCTCAACCGCAAGAAGGCCAAGGACCTCATCGAGCTCGAGAAGCGCGGCGATCCCGAGTGCCCGCCCGCGCTCATCCTCGTGATCGACGAGTTCGCCGCCCTCGTGGGCGAGATCCCCGAGTTCGTCGACGGCATCGTCGACATCGCCCAGCGCGGGCGCTCGCTGGGCATCCACCTCATCATGGCCACGCAGCGCCCGGCGGGCGTCATCAAGGACAACCTGCGCGCCAACACCAACCTCCGCATCGCCCTGCGCGTCGCCGACCCGACGGACAGCACCGACGTCGTCGGCAGCCGCATCGCCGCAGACTTCGACCCGGCCATCCCGGGCCGCGCCGTCGCCAAGTTCGGCGCCTCCCGGCTCATCGGCTTCCAGACCGGCTACGCGGGCGGGTGGACGCGCAACGAGCCGCCCGTGCCCTCGATCGAGATCGCCGACCTCGAGTTCGGCATGCCGTCGCCGTGGGCCGACACGGGCACCGCGACGGAGGCCGAGATCGGGCAGACCGGCCCCAACGACACGAGCCGCCTCGTGGCGACCATGATCGACGCGGCCCGCCGGGCATCGCTGCCCGCACCGCGCAAGCCGTGGCTCGACGAGCTCTCCGACGTCTACGACAGCGCGCGGCTGCGCCAGCGCACGGACAGCGAGCTCGTGCTCGGCGTCGTCGACGACGCGAAGAACCAGAGCCAGTACCCGGTGTACTTCCGCCCGGACGTCGACGGCAACCTCGCCGTCTACGGCGCGGGCGGCGCGGGCAAGTCCGTGGCGCTGCGCACGCTCGCCGTCGCGGCCGCCGTCACGCCGAGCGGCGGTCCCGTGCAGGTGTACGGGCTCGACTTCGGATCCGCCGGGCTTCGCCTGCTCGAGACGCTGCCGCACGTGGGCGCCATCGTGGACGGCGACGACGCTGAGCGCGTGGCGCGCCTGCTCGCGATGATCCGCACGACCATCGACGAGCGCACGGAGCGCTTCGCCGCCGTGCGCGCGGGCACGATCGCCGAGTACCGCACGATCTCCGGCTCGAACGACGAGCCGCGCATCCTGCTGCTCATCGACGGAGCCGGCGCGTTCCGCACCCAGTACGAGTACCTGCAGGGCGGCGTCTACTCCGACTTCCAGCAGATCATCGCCGACGGCCGCTCGGTGGGCGTGCACGTCGTGCTCTCGGTCGACCGGCCGGGCTCGATCCCGCCCGCCATCGCCTCGGCGATGCAGCGCAAGGTCGTGCTGCGCCTCACCGAGGAGAACGACTACGGCGCCCTCGACGTGCCCGTGGACGTGCTCTCGGCCACGTCGCCCCCGGGCCGCGCCCTCGTCGACGGCGTCGAGGCGCAGATCGCCATCTTCGGCGGATCGCGCAACGTCGCCGACCAGTCCCGCGCCATCGACCGGCTCGCGGAGACGCTGCGCGAGCGCGGCGTGCAGGCACCGCCCGGCGTCGCGCGCCTCGGCGATGACATCCCGCTCTCGACCCTGCCGTCGGCGCCCGCGGGCCGCGTCACCCTGGGTGTCGCGGACGACGACCTCGCGCCGGTGCTCCTCGAGCCGTCCGGCACGTTCGTGCTCATGGGGCCGCCCTCGTCCGGGCGCTCCACCGCTCTCGCGGCGCTCTCGTCGTCGTTCGCGGGGCTCGGCAAGGGCGTGCGCACCTTCTACATCGGCAACGCGAAGTCGCCGCTCGGCGCGTCGGGCACCTTCACGGCGGTCGCGACATCCCTCGAGGATGCCGTCGCGCTCGCCCAGAAGGTGACGGAGCTCGCCGCCAAGCCGGCGACCGACACCAACCGCATCGCCGTGTTCGTGGAGGGCATCAGCGACTTCCTGTCGACGCCCGCCGATGCCGCCCTCATCGAGCTCTTCAAGACGCTCAAGCGCGGTGACCACTTCGTGCTGGGGGAGTCGGAGACGAGCACGTGGTCGTCGTCGTGGCCGCTCCTGCAGGAGCTCAAGAGCGGCCGTCGGGGCTTCGCCCTGCAGCCCGACCAGCAGGAGGGCGACCTCCTGTTCCGCACGGCGTTCCCGCGTGCCAAGCGCAGCGAGTTCCCGCCCGGCCGCGGCTACTTCGTGCAGGCCGGGAAGGTGCGCAGGGTGCAGGTCGCGCGCCTCGGGTAGGCCGCGACGGGGTGGGTAGTGCTCCCCATCGTGCTTTCCTCATGTCCCTCATAGAGTCCTTAACAACCACCAGAACTTCCCCGGATCGGGGAGAGCCACCAGGCGAATAACGAAAGGCAAGATCATGGCTGAATACCTTGGACAGAACCCCGACGAGGTTCGCGAGCTGGCGAACCTCTTCGACACGAAGGCGACCGACCTCGAGGGCGTCGTCTCGGCGATCAACAGCAAGCTCGGCTCGACGACGTGGGTCGGCAACGACCGCACCCGCTTCGAGACCGACACCTGGTCGACGATCCAGAGCAACCTGAACCAGATCGCGAGCACGCTGCGCGAGGCCGGCACGACCGCCCGCACCAACGCGACCGAGCAGGAGAACGCCTCCGCCTAGTCGCGGACCGGGCGGCTGGGGCCTCGTGCCCCGGCCGCCTCCCCATACCCCTCTTCCGCTCATCCGAAGGAGCCGTCGTGTACCGGAACGAGTACCAGATGTCCATCGCCGCCCAGCAGATCCGCACGGCTGCCGCGACCATGAACAGGATCGTCGCCGACCTCCAGAGCGCGAACACCTGGACCGGCGCCGACATCGACCGTTTCGTGCAGGCCTGGGACAGCCAGGTGACGACCCCCCTCTACCGCGCGGCCAACCGCATGGACATCATCGACTTCACGGAAGCGGGCAAGTGATGGCGAAGAAGCTCGGGCTCAACCCCCACACCGTCCGCGACCAGGCGAACGTGCTGGGCGCACAGGCCGGGGTCGTCGAGTCGATCGCCGCCAACCTCCGGACCACGCGCCGCGCCGCGCTCGCGCCCCAGTCGTACGGCCTGGACGGCAACGACAAGATCATCTCGCCCGAGCACGTCGGCACGGCCCTCTCCGCCTACAACGACCTCGTGGGCGCGGCGGCCGCGGCCCGGTCGCTCATCCAGTCCGCCTTCGGCGAGGTCGTGCAGCAGGAGACCGCGAGCGGCCAGACGCCCGGCACCTCGAAGCCGACCATCACGAGGCCCAAGAACCTCGACAAGGATGCCGGCGCACCGGGCTCCACGACCGAGACGACCATCACGATCGGCAGCACGACGGAGTTCGACGGCGAGACCTCCATCGACGACGGCGGCCTCGGCATCCCCTCCAAGTACGACGACCTGGCCGACCCCGAGTTCGACGACCCCGAGTTCGAGTGGGGCATCGAGGCGAAGACCGAGGACGGCGTCACGCTCGCGACGACGACCACCACCCAGAACGCGGACGGGTCGACGACAGAGGAGACCAACTCCACGTTCGACGGCACCACGACGACCAACGGCGTCAAGGTCACGGCGACCGACGAGGAGGTCAAGACCTCCAACGAGGTGAGCGTCGAGACGGGCATCCGCAACACGACGAGCTCGCGCACGGAGAACGCGGACGGCTCGAGCAGCGAGAGCGCCTCGGAGACGTCGGCGACCGTCGGCACCACCCACGGCACCTCGGTGACGGTCAAGGACGACAGCGTCACCTACGCCGCTAACGCCGAGGCCACCGTGCAGGCGAGCGCCTCCGCATCGGGCTCCTTCGACTCGGGCACGGGCATCACGGGGGAGGGCGAGGTCTCCGCGTCTGCCGAGCTCACCGCCGCGGCGAATGCGAGCGTCGAGTTCAACGACAACGGCGAGATCGTCGCCATGGTGGGCGCGACGGTCGGCGCGACCGCCACGGCGGCCGCGTCCGGCAGCATCGAGGCGGGCATCGCCTCGCTGAACGGCGAGGTGGAGGCCACGGCCACCGTCTCGGCGTCCGCGACCGCGACCGGCACCATCGGTCCCGACGGTGCCTCGGTCTCCGCGGGTGTGAGCGCCATGGCCGTCGCGTCGGCGTCCGCCTCCGGCTCGGTCGAGGTCATGGGCGTCTCCGCGGGGGCGACCGCCGAGGTCTACGCCGGCATCGGCGTCAAGGCCGAGGTCGACGCATCGGTTACGTTTGAGAACGTCTCGGCGCACGTCGACCTGGGTGTCGCGCTCGGGGTCGGGGCGGGTATCTCGTTCGATATCAGCTTCAGCCCCAAGGAGATGGCCGAGGACCTCGGAAAGCTCTTCTGGGGCTGACCCGGCCCGCACTGACCACGAAGGAATGAGAGACACACAATGACCGCGTACTCGTACCCGAGCGACATGTTCCCCGCGTTCCCGTCGGTGGCCGTCGAGACCCCAGAGAACTGGACGGGCCTGCTCGTTCCCAACACCGTGCTGGCGGTGGGCCGCGTCACCGAGCCCGGCCAGTTCCGCCCGAACGTCATCGTCGCGATCTCGCGCTTCGCAGAGGGCTACACGCTGCAGACCGCGGTCGATGCCACCGTGGAGAAGTTCGCCGGGCTCGAGGGGGCCGTCGAGATCGGCAAGGACGTCTCCACGATCAACGGCCACGAGTGGGCCCACATCGAGGCGTCGTTCATCGACCCGCGCGTGGGCACGCTCGTGCAGGCCGCGCACCTCGCCGTCGTCGCCACGGGCCAGGTCGTCGACCTGGTCCAGGTCACCGGCACCGTGACGGCGGCGCAGGCGAAGGAGAACCTCCACGAGGAGATCCGCGCCATCCAGCGCAGCGTCGTCCTCGGCCGATGAGGCCCGGCGCAGCCCTGCTCGTCGTCGGGGTGCTCGCGCTCGCGGGATGCTCGTTCCAGGCCAACCTCGTCGTGCCCGCGAGCGAGGTCGAGCAGCTCGCCGCGAGCGCGCTCCTCGAGCAGTGGGGCGCCGAGCCCACCCTCGACTGCGGCGAGAAGAACGTCGACCTCGTCGAGGGCACGCTCGTGCAGTGCACGGCGCACAACCCGAACTCGGGGCTCGACTACCCGGCGACGGTCACGATCACCGAGGTGGAGGGCACGAAGTACTCCATCGATGTGTCGGTCGGCCAGGCCGCGCCCCAGACGCCCGACGCGCCCACGGTCGCGCCCGACTCGGTGGCCGACCTCGCGGCGGGCGCCCTCGAGGCCGAGCTCGGCTACCGGCCGGTCGTCGACTGCGGTGCCGACCCGGTGGCGATCGTGCTCGACGGCACCATCGACTGCGTCGCGACGGGCAGCGACGGCGCGGACTACCCCGCGACGATCACCGTCACCGACGTCACGGAGACGGGCTACGACATCGACGTGGTCATGGGGGCGAAACCCCTCTCCTGAGGTCCGATACGATGGCACCCGTAACTGAGGGGGTGCATCCGTGGCTGACGAGGGGTTCATCGGGCTGCCGCCCGGCTTCGTGCCGTCGGCCCCGGACCACACGTCGGGCACCGTGAAGCGCGAGCGTCCCGAACGCACGCGCTCCGGCTCGGACGACATCGTCTTCTTCCCCGCCGCACCGGGCGTGCCCGTGCAGCCCGCCCCCGCAGCGGCGGAGGAGCCTGCCGAGGACGATGCGACCCGCGTCGCCGCGCGGCACGCCGCCCCGGCCTGGCGCCTCGTCGTCCCCGGCTACGGGCCGGTGCCCGTCGAGGGCACGCTCTTCCTCGGCCGCAACCCGGTCGCGACCGCGGGGCATCCCGACGCCCGCGTGCTCGCGATCGCCGACGAGGCGAAGTCGCTGTCGAAGACCCACGCCATGCTCGAGCTCGACGGCGACCTGCTGTGGGTGCACGACCTCGACTCCACGAACGGCGTATGGGTGGTCCCCGTCGACGGCGAGGCCGTGGAGGTGGTCCCCGGGCACCGTGCGCCGGTTCCCGCCGGGGGAGACCTCGAGCTCGGCGACCTCGTCATCCAGGTCGAACACGGCTGAGCGCCGTGGCGTGCGGTGCTACCCTCGAACCATGCAGTTCGGTCGACTTCTTCGTCGCCGCGACGAGGCCTAGTCACCCCGGCCTCCCTCGTCGCGGAGTTCGTCGTTGATGGCGCGGGGCCCCTCGACCGCAGAAAGACAGCAGCATGACTGAGAGCCACACCCCCCGCACGCTCGCCGAGAAGGTCTGGGACGACCATCTCGTCGTCAAGGGCGAGGACGGCAACCCCGACCTCATCTACATCGACCTGCACCTCGTGCACGAGGTCACGAGCCCGCAGGCCTTCGACGGCCTCCGGCAGGCCGGGCGCCCCGTCCGCCGCCTCGACCTCACGATCGCCACCGAGGACCACAACACCCCGACGCTCGCCATCGACAGGCCCATCAAAGACCTCACGAGCCGCCTGCAGATCCAGACGCTGCGCGACAACGCCGCCGAGTTCGGCGTGCGCCTGCACTCGCTCGGCGACATCGAGCAGGGCATCGTGCACGTCGTGGGCCCGCAGCTGGGCCTGACCATGCCGGGCATCACGGTCGTGTGCGGCGACTCGCACACGAGCACGCACGGCGCGTTCGGGGCCATGGCGTTCGGCATCGGCACGAGCGAGGTCGAGCACGTGCTCGCCACCCAGACCCTCCCGCTCGCGCCCTTCAAGACGATGGCGATCACGGTCGAGGGCGAGCTGCGCCCGGGCGTGAGCGCGAAGGACATCATCCTCGCGGTCATCGCCCAGATCGGCACCAACGGCGGCCAGGGCTACGTGCTCGAGTTCCGCGGCAGCGCCATCCGCGCGCTCTCCATGGAGGGCCGCATGACGATCTGCAACATGTCGATCGAGGCGGGCGCGCGCGCGGGCATGGTCGCCCCGGATGCCACGACCTACGCCTACCTCAAGGGCCGCCCCCACGCTCCGGAGGGCGCGGACTGGGACGCCGCCGTCGCCTACTGGGACACGCTCGCGACCGACGACGACGCCGTGTTCGACGCCGAGGTCTTCCTCGACGCGAACACGCTCGAGCCGTTCGTCACGTGGGGCACCAACCCCGGCCAGGGCGTCTCGCTGAGTGAGCCCGTGCCCAACCCCGCCGACTTCTCCGACCCCAACGACCGCGCGGCGGCCGAGCGCGCGCTCGAGTACATGGACCTCGAGGCGGGCACCGCCATGAAGGACATCAGGGTCGACGCGGTGTTCATGGGCTCGTGCACGAACTCGCGCATCGAAGACCTGCGCCAGTTCGCGAGCATCATCAAGGGCCAGAAGAAGGCCGACGGCGTGCGCGTCATGGTCGTGCCGGGCTCGGCGCGCGTGCGCATCGAGGCCGAGGCCGAGGGCATCGACAAGATCGTCGAGGAGTTCGGCGGCGAGTGGCGCTTCGCGGGCTGCTCCATGTGCCTCGGGATGAACCCCGACCAGCTGGCCCCGGGGGAGCGCTGCGCCTCCACGAGCAACCGCAACTTCGAGGGCAGGCAGGGCAAGGGCGGCAGGACGCACCTCGTCTCGCCGCAGGTCGCGGCGGCCACGGCCATCCGCGGCACCCTCTCCAGCCCGTGGGACCTGGCGAAGGCGGAGGTGAACGCGTAATGGAACCGGTCACCACCATCACGGGCGTCGCGGCACCCCTGCAGCGCGCCAACGTCGACACCGACCAGATCATCCCGGCGGAGTTCCTCAAGCGCGTCACCAAGACGGGCTTCGACGACGCCCTCTTCTACGCGTGGCGGCAGGACCCGGAGTTCGTGCTCAACCGCGAGCCCTACGCTGGCTCGAACATCCTCGTCGCCGGCCCCAACTTCGGCACCGGCTCGAGCCGCGAGCACGCGGTGTGGGCGCTGCGCGACTACGGCTTCCGCGCGGTGCTGAGCTCGCGCTTCGGCGACATCTTCCGCGGCAACGCCGGCAAGCAGGGCCTGCTCGCCGCGCAGCTCTCCGAGGCGGACATCGAGACGATCTGGCTCATCCTCGACGAGCACCCGGGAATAGAGAGCACGGTCGACCTCGTTGCCAAGACGGTGACCGTAGGCAAGGCCCAGTTTTCTTTCGAGATCGATGATTACACTAGGTGGCGTTTGCTCGAAGGGCTCGACGACATCGGTCTGACCCTTCGGAACGAGTCCGCCATCACAGAGTTTGAGGCCCGGCGCGAGAGCTGGCGGCCGAAGACCCTCCCCGCTAAATAACACCGATAGAGGGTGAGCATGAATTCTCTTACCAAGGATGCCCAAAAGGCGGCCGAGAGAGTGGGACTCCTGTCCGACAAGATCGTCATCAACGGCGGCAAGCCCCTCAAGGGCCGGATCGAGATCCGCGGGGCCAAGAACCTCGCCACGAAGGCCATGGTCGCGGCGCTGCTCGCCGAGACGCCGAGCGTGCTCAAGAACGTGCCGGACATCAGCGACGTCAACGTTGTGACGGGCATGCTCGAGGCCTACGGGGTCTCGGTGACGAAGCAGGGCGAGGGCGAGCTGCTGCTCGACCCGAGCGAGGTGCTCAAGGCCCAGTTCCACGAGATCGACGCGCTCGCGGGGTCGAGCCGCATCCCCATCCTCTTCTGCGGCCCGCTGCTGCACCGCCTCGGCGAGGCGCTCATCCCCGACCTGGGCGGCTGCCGCATCGGCGACCGTCCCATCGACTTCCACATGGACGCGCTGCGCGCGTTCGGCGCGATCGTCGACAAGAGCTACGAGGGCATCCGCCTGACGGCCCCGAACGGCCTGCACGGCGCGAACATCGAGCTGCCGTACCCGAGCGTGGGCGCGACGGAGCAGGTGCTGCTCACGGCCGTGCTCGCCGAGGGTGTCACCGAGCTCAAGAACGCGGCGATCGAGCCCGAGATCATGGACCTCATCGCGATCCTGCAGAAGATGGGCGCGATCATCAACGTCGAGCCCAACCGGGTCATCTTCATCGAGGGCGTCGAGAAGCTCGACGGCTACCAGCACACGGCCCTGTTCGACCGCAACGAGGCCGCGAGCTGGGCCTCGGCCGCGCTCGCGACGGAGGGCGACATCTTCGTGGGCGGCGCCCGCCAGCAGGAGCTCATGACGTTCCTCAACATCTTCCGCAAGGTGGGCGGCAAGTTCGAGATCCACGAGGACGGCATCCGCTTCTTCCACCCCGGCACGGCCCTCAAGCCCGTCGTGGTCGAGACCGACGTGCATCCCGGCTTCATGACCGACTGGCAGCAGCCGCTCATCGTCGCGCTCACGAAGGCCGAGGGCCGCTCGGTCGTGCACGAGACCGTGTACGAGAACCGGTTCGGCTTCACCGACGCGCTCATCGAGATGGGTGCCGACATCGTCGTGCACAAGGACGGCATCGAGTCGATCAGCCGCCGCGTGCCGCGCCGCCCGCTCGAGCAGGCCGCGGTCATCATCGGCCCGACCGAGCTGCACGGTGCCGACGTCGAGATCCCCGACCTGCGGGGCGGCTTCAGCCACCTCATCGCCGCGCTCACGGCGGAGGGCACCTCGACCGTGAGCAACGTGGGGATCATCAGCCGCGGCTACGAGCACTTCATCGACAAGCTCGAGCAGCTCGGGGCCGACTTCGTCTACGAGGGCTAGGCCTGTGGCGTCGAGGAAGTCCGAGAAGATCCTGATCTTCCGGGTGTTCGCCTTCCTGCTCATCCCCTTCCTCGAGCTCACCGGCAGGTACCGCCTCCACGGCACCGAGAACCTGCCCGACGAGGGCGCCGTCGTCGTCTCGCCCAACCACTACAGCGACATCGACCCGCTCGTCATCGGCTACTCGATGTACCAGCGCGGCCGCATGCCGCGGTTCCTCGCCAAGGCCTCGCTCTTCCGGGTGCCGGTGTTCGGATGGATGCTCCGCAAGGCGGGCCAGGTGCCCGTCGAGCGCACGGGCGGCTCGGGTGCCGACCCGCTCGCCGCGGCGCGCCGCATCGCCGCCGCCGGGCACGCCGTCGTCATCTACCCCGAGGGCACGCTCACGCGCGATCCCGACCTGTGGCCCATGCGCGGCAAGTTCGGCGCCGTGCGCACGGCGCTCGACGCGGGCATCCCGCTCATCCCCGTCGTGAGCTGGGGCGCGCAGCGCATCCTGCCGCGCTACGGGCGCCTGAGCCTGCTGCCGCGCAAAGACCTCGACATCGTCTTCGGGCCGCCCCTCGACCTCTCGGAGTTCGAGGGCAGGTCGACCGACGCCAAGGCCCTCTCCGAGGCGACGCTCAAGCTCATGAACACGCTCGCGGCCATGCTCGGCGAGCTGCGCGGCGAGACCCCGCCCGAGCACCGTTGGGATCCGGCGGAGCACGGCCAGAGCGAGATCGGCAGGTTCCAGTGACGACGAAGGTCGCAGTGCTCGGCGCGGGGTCGTGGGGCACCACGTTCGCGAAGATCCTCGCCGACGGCGGGGCCGACGTCGGCCTGTGGGCGCGCCGCCCCGAGCTCGCGCGCGAGATCACCCAGTCGAAGCGCAACTCCGACTACCTGCCCGGCATCAACCTGCCGCGCGGCCTGTGGGCGAGCTCGCGCCTGCACGACGTGCTCGACGACGCCGACCAGGTGTACCTCTCGGTGCCGGCCCAGTCTCTGCGCGAGAACCTGCGCATCGTCAAGGAGCTCATCCCCGACTCGGCGATCATCGTGTCGCTCATGAAGGGGGTCGAGAAGGGCACCCGCGCGCGTATGAGCGAGGTCATCCTGCAGGAGCTGGGCATCGACGCCGAGCGCGTCGCCGTCGTCTCGGGGCCGAACCTCGCGCTCGAGATCGCCAAGGAGCAGCCGACCGCCGCGGTCGTGTCGTCCGAGACGCGCGAGACAGCGACGACCGTCGCCATGACGGCGTCGAACCCCTACTTCCGCTCGTTCGTCAACACCGACGTCATCGGCACCGAGTTCGCGGGCGTGCTCAAGAACCTCATCGCCGTGGCGATCGGCATCGTCGACGGCGTCGGCTACGGCGAGAACACGAAGGCCGCGATCATCACGCGCGGACTCTCGGAGATGACCGACTTCGCCGTCGCGTACGGCGGCCGTGCCGAGACCCTCGCGGGCCTCGCGGGCCTGGGCGACCTCATCGCGACGTGCGAGTCGTCGCTCAGCCGCAACAACACGGCGGGGCGCCTGCTCGGCCAGGGCTACAGCTTCAGCGAGGTCATCAAGCAGATGAACCAGACCGCCGAGGGGCTCTCGTCTGTCGCCCCCGTGCTCGAGCTCGCGCTCGCGAAGGGCGTCGAGATGCCCATCGTGAGCCAGGTCGCAGAGGTGCTTGCCGGTACGCTGGCACCGCGGGACATCGCCCCGCACCTCACGACAGACGACGTCCCGCAGGGAGAATGATGCTCACGGTTGTCCTCCTCTTCGGCGGCCGATCCAGCGAGCACACGATCAGCTGCGCCACCGCGGGCGGCGTGCTCTCCGCCATCGACCGCGACAAGTACACGGTCATCCCCGTCGGCATCACGCTCGAGGGCGCGTTCACGCTGCAGCCCGACGACGCCGACCGGTTCCGGCTCAACCCCGACGACATGCCCATGGTCGACGACAACGGCACGCGCATCGTGTGGCCCACGTCGACCGCCTCGCGCGAGCTGCGGGTCGAGGATGCCGACGGCACGACGCGCTCGCTCGGAGACGTCGACGTGGTCTTCCCCATCCTGCACGGGCCGTACGGCGAAGACGGCACCGTGCAGGGGCTCATCGAGCTGCTCGGACTGCCCTACGTGGGCAACGGCGTGCTCGCCTCCGCCCTCGGCATGGACAAGCACTACACGAAGACCGCGCTGCAGGCCGCGGGCGTGAGCGTCGCCCCCTGGGTCACCGTGTCGCCCGCCGACTGGTCGCGCGACAACGCGCGCTGGCGCAGCCGCGCGGCCTCGCTCGGGCTCCCCGTGTTCGTGAAGCCCGCGCGCGCGGGCTCGTCGGTCGGCGTCACGAAGGTCACGGCCGCCGAGGACCTCGACGCCGCCCTCGACATCGCGTGGGCCGAGGACCGCACGGCGCTCATCGAGTCGGCGGTCGTGGGCCGCGAGATCGAGTGCGGCGTGCTCTCCGGCCGCGACGGTGGGCCGACGCGCGTGAGCGTCCCCGGCGAGATCGTCATCGCGGGCGACGGCTTCTACGACTTCGAGGCCAAGTACCTCGACGACTCCGCGGCGACCCTCGTGTGCCCGGCCGACCTGGGCGACGGCGAGCTGCACGAGATGCAGCGCACGGCGGCGCGCGCGTTCGAGGCGATCGGCGGCGCGGGTCTCGCGCGCGTCGACTTCTTCTTCACGGGCACGGAGTTCGTCGTCAACGAGCTCAACACGATGCCGGGGTTCACGCCGATCTCGATGTTCCCCAAGTGCTGGGCGGCGAGCGGCATGTCCTATCCCGAGCTCATCGACGAGCTCATCGCCCTGGGCCTCGAGGCCGTCCGCTAGCCGCCGAGGTTCTGCGCGTCCTCCGCGGCGACGCACTTGCCCGTCACGGGCATCCGCTGCACGGCGGTCGCGAGGTCGGTGAGCGCCTCGAGCCCCGACGCCCCGTCGTTGTCCACGTCGGGGTCGCCGTCGCTGTCGACGATCACCTCGACCGCGGGGGTGCGTCCGTACGTCGTGAAGACGAAGTTGGGGTCGCCGCTGTCGTCGCGCAGCCAGTCGACGCCGTCGACGGTGACGCACGGGAGGGTCGCCGTGGGGGCGGGGGAGGGCACGCCGCAACGCAGGATGACCGCCGTCGGCTCGCCCCACGCGCCCGTGGCCTGGGCGTTCGTCTCACGCGACGGGAGCCCCGCGACGGTGTCGGGCAGCGACACGATGACCGTCGCGCACGCCGGGTCTGCTGCGTCGTCGGCGGGCTGCAGCGCGACGACGGGGGTGCACCCCGCGAGCGCCAGGAGCAGCACGGGGGCCAGGAGCGCGGAGGTTCTCATCGTCGTCAGGTTATCGTGTGAACCATGTCCGAAACCGTGCGCTCACTGGGGGAGGCCGGCGTGCTGCGGCGCATCTTCCCGCGCCTGCCCGCCGCCGCGGGCGAGCTGCTCGGGCCCGGCGACGACGCCGCGGTCGTCGCGGCGCCCGACGGCCGCGTCGTCATCACGACAGACATGATGATCCACGGCCCGGACTTCCGCCTCGCGTGGTCGAGCCCGCACGACCTGGGCTGGAAGGCCGCGGCCACCAACCTCTCCGACATCGCCGCCATGGGCGCCGTCCCCACGGCGCTCGTCGTCGCCATCGCCGCTCCGGCCGAGACCGACATCGGGTTCCTCGAGGCGTTCGCCGACGGGCTGCGCGACTGCTGCGCGGCCCTCGCGCCCGGGTGCGGCGTCGTGGGCGGTGACCTGTCGGTGTCGGGCACGCTCACGATCGCCGTCACGGCGTTCGGCGACCTCGAGGGGCGCGACCCCGTGCTGCGCTCGGGCGCGCGCGTGGGCGACGTCGTCGCGGTCTCGGGCGAGCTCGGCGCGGCGGGCACGGGCCTCGCGCTGCTCTTCGCGAGCGCACCCGAGCCGGATGCCGCAGCAGCCGCCGCGCTCCGGATCGAGCATCCCCGTGCCCTCGCCGCCCAGCTCACGCCGCGCCCGCCCATCGCCGACGGGCGTGCCGCGGCCATCGCGGGGGCCACGTCGATGCTCGACCTCTCCGACGGGCTCGCGATCGACGCGCGCCGCATCGCCGCGGCGAGCGGTGTCGGCCTCGACCTGCGGTCCGACGCGCTGGGCGATCTCGGACCGGCCCTCGACGGCGGCGAGGACCACTCGCTGCTCGCGACGTTCCCACCGGGCACGGCGCTGCCGGGCGGCTTCCGCCCCCTCGGCGCGGTCGTCGCGGGCGAGGGGGTGCTCGTCGACGGGGTGCCGTACGAACGTCCGTCGGGGTGGGACCCCTACGTCGGCTGGAACGGCGCCGCGGGCTAGTCCTCGCGGAGGCCGAGCCAGTACAGCGCGGTGTCGCCGTAGTCCTTGCGGCGCTCGAGCTCGAGGCCCTCGGGCCACTCGGGCTCGGGTGTGCGCGCGCTGCGCTCGACGACGACCGTCGCGCCGGGCGAGAGGCGCGGCACGAGCGCCTCGAGGTTGTGCACGAGCTCGGCGTTGCCCAGGTCGTAGGGCGGGTCGAGGAACACGAGGTCCCAGAACGCGCGCGCCGACGACACGAAGCCCTGCACTGGCGAGCTCGACGTCTCGACCGCGGGGCGGGCATCCTTCGGCGCCTGGCGCAGGATGAGGGCCGCGTTGGCCTTCGAGACCTGGATGTTGCGGTCCACGAGCGTCACGTGGGCGGCGCCGCGCGACGCCGCCTCGAGCCCGAGCGCACCCGACCCGGAGTAGAGGTCGAGCACGCGCATCCCGTCGATCGCGTCCCTGGCCTCGAGCGCGGAGAAGATCGCCTCGCGCACTCGGTCGCTCGTCGGACGGGTCCCCGTCGGCGGGACCTTGAGCGAGAGGGAGCCGGCGAACCCGGCGATGATGCGCGTCATGTCGTCGAGGGCCCGTCAGAACCAGAACTGGAAGAGGTTGTGGCCGGTCTGCACGAGCAGGGGCGACACGCCCATGAGGCCGAGCAGCCCGTAGATGCCGCCGAAGAACGCCCGGTTGATGGCGGGCACGAGCATGAGCGCGAAGATGCCGAAGAACGCGTAGGGCGCGACGAGCGCCGCCTGACGCGCCCACTCGCGGGGGAGGTAGGGCTCGATGATGCCGTAGCCGTCGAGGCCCGGGATGGGCAGGAGGTTGAGCACGGCGGCGGTCAGCTGCAGGAACGCGAGGAAGCCGAGCGCCGGCCACAGGGCGCTGCTGCCCTGGCCGACGAAGATCACGGTGCAGAGCACGATCGCCACGGCGAGGTTGGTGAGCGGGCCCGCCGCGGAGGTGGCCGAGTTCGCGAAGCGGGTGCGCAGGGCGTTGCGGTCGATGAACACGGCGCCGCCGGGCAGGCCGATGCCGCCCAGCAGCAGGAACACGAGCGGCAGCACGAGGCTCAGCACGACGTGGGTGTACTTGAGCGGGTTGAGCGTGAGGTAGCCGCGGAACACCACCGACGAGTCGCCGTTGCGGTAGGCCACGAACGCGTGCGCGAACTCGTGCAGGCACAGCGTGACGACCCACGACACGGCGACGAACACGAAGGTGAGGATGCCCCGGTCGCCGACCGAGCTCGCGAGGGCCCAGCCGGAGGCGACGGCCACGACGACGAGCCCGACGAAGAGGGGGCTCGGGCGCCAGCGGATCGCGTCGGTCATGACGGCAATCCTGTCACGCGCGGCGGGTAGCGTTGGGGCGTGGCATCTGCGTCCCCCCTCGACCTCAAGCTCGACAGAGCCCTGGGCGAGCGCACGGCCGCGGCGTTCGCGAAGGGCCTCGGGCTGCGCACCGTCGGCGACCTGCTGAGCCACTACCCCCGGCGGTACGCGCGCCGCGGCGAGCTGAGCGCCCTCACCGAGCTCCCGCGCGACGAGAACGTCACGATCGTGGCCGAGGTGCTCTCGGCGGTCAACAGGCCCATGCGGGCGAAGCGCGGGTCGATCCTCGAGGTCACGATCAGCGACGGCACGGGCATCCTCACCCTCACGTTCTTCAACCAGGCCTGGCGGCAGGGCGAGCTCAAGCCGGGTGCGCGCGGCATCTTCGCGGGCAAGGTGGGCGATTACAAGGGCTCGGCGCAGCTCGCGCACCCCGACTACGAGCTCTTCGAGGAGGATCCCGACCCGCAGAGGGCCGCGGCGTGGGCGCAGCTGCCCATCCCCATCTACCCGGCGACGTCGACGGTCGCGAGCTGGCAGATCCAGAAGGCGGTCGGGGTCGTGCTCGACACCCTGGGTGCGCTCGACGACCCCGTGCCCGACGCGGTGCGGGCGCAGCGCAAGCTCATGCCGTTCGCGCGCGCGCTCGAGCTCATCCACCGGCCGCAGGTCGACGCGGACTGGGGCGGTGCGCGCAAGGCGCTGCGCTTCCAGGAGGCTTTCGTGCTCCAGGCCGCGCTGCTGCAGCAGCGCGCGCGGCTCCGCTCGGTCGCGGCGACGGCGCGCACGCCCGGTCCGCTGCTCGAGGGCTTCGACGCGGCGCTGCCGTTCACCCTCACGGGCGACCAGCGCGCCGTGGGGCAGCAGATCGCGCACGACCTCGCGGAGCCCGTGCCCATGAACCGGCTCGTGCAGGGCGAGGTGGGCTCGGGCAAGACGCTCGTCGCGCTGCGCGCGATGCTCGCGGTCGCGGAGTCCGGCGGGCAGTCGGCCCTGCTCGCCCCCACCGAGGTGCTCGCCCAGCAGCACCTCCGGTCGATAGCGAGGACGCTCGGGCCCGACCTCTCGGCGCGACTGCGCCCGACCCTGCTCACGGGCCAGCTCCCGGTGGCCGAGCGCCGCAAGGCCATGCTCGCCGCCGTGTCGGGCTCGGCGCGCATCGTCGTCGGCACGCACGCCCTGCTCGGCGACAAGGTGGAGTTCTTCGACCTCGGCCTCGTCGTGGTCGACGAGCAGCACCGCTTCGGGGTTGAGCAGCGCGAGGCCCTGCGCCTCAAGGGCCAGCAGCCGCCGCACGTGCTCGTGCTCACGGCGACGCCCATCCCGCGCACCGTCGCGATGACGGTGTTCGGCGACCTCGACATCTCGTCGATCGCGGAGCTGCCCGCGGGCCGTTCGCCCATCGAGAGCTTCGTCGTGCCGCTCGCGGAGAAGCCGGGCTGGATCTCGCGCGTGTGGGAGCGGGTCGCCGAGGAGCTCGCCAAGGGCCATCAGGCGTTCGTCGTCGTGCCGGCGATCGACCGCACGGTCACGGAGGGCGAGCTGCTCGACGTCTCGCCTGCGGCCAACGTCACCGACGTGCTCGCATCGCTGCGCGAGAATCCGGTGCTCGCGGGTCGCCGCATCGAGGCCCTGCACGGGCGCCTCCCGGGCGACGAGAAGGATGCGCTCATGCGCGACTTCGCGGCGGGAGCCATCGACGTGCTCGTCGCGACGACGGTCATCGAGGTGGGGGTGGACGTGCCCAACGCCTCGACCATGGTCGTGCTCGACGCCGACCGGTTCGGGGTGTCGCAGCTGCACCAGCTGCGCGGCCGGGTCGGCCGCGGCGGGGTCCAGGGGCTCGCCCTGTTCGTGACGGGCGCGGAGGAGCTCACGCTCGCGCGCGAGCGCGTCGAGGCCGTCGCATCCACGCTCGACGGGTTCGAGCTCGCCAACAAAGACCTCGAGCTGCGCCAGGAGGGCGACGTGCTCGGCAGCACGCAGTCGGGTGGCAGGTCGAGCCTGCGCCTCGTGCGGGTCGCGAAGGACGGCGAGCTCATCGCGGAGGCGCGCGAGGTCGCGGCGGACATCCTCGACTCCGACCCGACCCTCGCGGAGCACCCGGCCCTGCGCGACGCCCTCGAGCGGCGCCTCGACGCGGAGGCCGAGGCGTTCCTCGCCAAGAACTAGGGTTCTTGAGCCGAACCTGAGCTTTTGCGCAATGTCGTGCAACCAATTAACTGGGCCGTAACCTCAGCCGGGTATGGTGGGCACCATGCACAGGATCGCCGTTGTTCCTGGGTCGTTCGACCCGATCACGCTCGGACACCTGGACGTGATCGAACGGGCGGCCGGCATCTTCGACGAGCTCCACGTGCTCGTCGTCCACAACCCGGGCAAGACCGCCCTGCTGCCGATCGCGCAGCGCGTCTCGCTCATCGAGAAGGCCGTGCGCGAGGGCGGGCTGCCCGAGAACATCGTCGTCACGAGCTGGAGCGTCGGACTGCTCGTCGACTACTGCACCGACGTGGGTGCGAGCGTGCTCGTGAAGGGCATCCGCTCCCAAGTGGATGTGGCCTACGAGACGCCCATGGCGATAGTGAACCGCGACCTCGCGGGGGTGGAGACGGTCTTCCTGCTGCCCAACCCCGCGCACGCCCACGTGTCCAGCTCGCTCGTGCGGCAGGTCGCCTCCCTCGGCGGTGACGTGAGCCCGTATGTGCCGCCCGTGGTCGCCCACTACCTGCAGTCCCCGCGCGAGTAGCGACTAGCCCGCCAGCAGCCTGCGCATCGCGGGGCTCTTCGTCTGCAGCCTCTCCGGTGCGCGGCCGAGTTCCGCGGGTGCGTGCAGCCAGTACTCCCCGCGCTCGCGGGCGATGCGCCACCCGTTGTTGTGGAGCAGCAGGTGATGGTGCCGGCACAGCAGCACCCCGTCGTCGACCGACGTGCCTCCGCCCTCGCTCCACGGGACTATGTGGTGCACCTCGCTCCAGCTCGGCGGCCTGTCGCACCCGGGCATGAGGCACCCGCCATCCCGCGCCGCGATCGCCGTGCGCTGCCGCCCCTTGTGCAGCCGCTTGGCGCGGCCCAGGTCGAGCACGGCGCCCTTCTCCTCGAAGAGGACGCCCTGGGCACCCGCCGAGCAGATGTGCCGCTCGACTGTCGCGATCGAGACGGGGGCCGACTGGCCCTCGAGGCGGCCCACGCCCACCCCCGCGTCGAGGTCGCGCTTCGTGACGAGCACGCGCACGGGCGGCTGCGGGGTGCCGATGACGTGACGTGAGTCGCCGCGCGCTCCGATGGCGATGAGCTCGACGAGGGCGTCGAGGGCGATCTGCTCGGTGGTGCGCTCGTCGTCGACGATCGACTGGGCGCGCGCGACATCCTCGTCGGAGACGAACCGCGGCCCGCCGCGCCTCGGGGAGGTCGCCGCCTCGAGCAGGGGCACCACCCGGGCCGCCGACTCAGGATCGAGCAGGGCGACGAGCCGCGTCATGCCGTCGGGCAGCCGGGTGAGCCGCGACGTGCGCCGTTCGCGCAGCTCGTGCTCGCGGGCGGCGACGCCCTGGGCGTCGAGGTTGTCGCGGCACTCCCGCGCGAGGAGCACGAGGGCGTCGACGGGCGTCGAGGCCGCGCGCTCGAGGAGCCAGCGCACGGCGCCCGCGAGCGCATGCTCATCGACACCCGCGGTCGGCGCACCGAGGCCGGAGCGGATCGCGTCGAGCGCCTCGGGCCCCAACCGGCCCGAGGCGACGGCGTCGGAGGCCGGGCGCAGCCAGGGCTCGGTGGACGACTGGGTGACGACGAGCGTGCCGACCCGCACGAGCCGCCGCGCCGTCGCCGACGACGACCCCGTGACCGTCTGCACGAGCGCCTCGGGCGTGCGCGCCCCGAGCTTCTGCGCGAGGCCGGCGTGGCCGAGCTCGCGCCGCGACCGGTGAGCGACCTCGGCGGCGACGACCGCCGCCGCGCCCTCGAGCGACCGCATGGCCCCGGCGAGCGAGCGCTGCAGCGCGAGCAGGTCGTCGTCGGTGGCACCCGAGGCCTCCGAGGCGCACGCGGCCGCGACCGAGGCGAGCTCGGCGAGGGCGGTCTGCGGGGTCACACATATATTGTCCCAGAGATTCGAACGTATGTTCTACAAATGTGGAAAGCTTCTCTCCACAGATTTGGCGAGGAGAAGAAGGGTGAAGAATGGACCCATGACCCTCAAGCTCGGATTCAAGGCATCGGCAGAGCAGTTCGACCCGCGCGAGCTCGTGGAGATAGCGGTGGCGGCGGAGGGCCACGGCATGGAGTCGGTCACGGTCTCCGACCACTTCCAGCCCTGGCGCCACGAGGGCGGCCACGCGCCGTTCTCGCTCAGCTGGATGGCCGCCGTCGGGGAGCGCACGAGCACCATCACGATCGGCACGTCGGTCATGACCCCGACGTTCCGCTACAACCCCGCCGTGATCGCGCAGGCCTTCGCGACGATGGGCTGCCTCTACCCGGGGCGCGTCTTCCTCGGCGTGGGCACGGGCGAGGCCCTCAACGAGATCGCGACCGGCTGGACCGGCGAGTGGCCCGAGTTCAAGGAGCGCTTCGCGCGCCTGCGCGAGTCCGTCGACCTCATGCGCGCGCTGTGGACCGGCGACCGCGTGAACTTCGACGGCGAGTACTACAAGACCGTCGACGCGTCGATCTACGACCGGCCCGACACCCCCATCCCCGTCTACATCGCCGCGGGCGGCCCCTTCGTCGCGCGCTACGCGGGCCGCTCGGGCGACGGCTTCATCTGCACGAGCGGCAAGGGCATGGCGCTCTACACCGAGGAGCTCATCCCGGCGGTCAAGGAGGGCGCCGAGCAGGCAGAGCGCAGCTTCGGCGACATCGACAGGATGATCGAGATCAAGCTCTCGTACGACACCGATGCCGACGCCGCCCTGCAGAACACGAGGTTCTGGGCGCCCCTCGCCCTCGGCAAGGAGCAGAAGCACGACATCACCGACCCTGTGGAGATGGAGAAGGCGGCCGACGCCCTGCCCATCGAGCAGATCGCGTCGCGCTGGATCGTGGGCTCCGACCCCGACGCGGTGGTCGAGCAGATCAAGCAGTACACCGACGCGGGCCTCAACCACCTCGTCTTCCACGCTCCCGGCAACGACCAGCGCCGCTTCCTCGAGCTGTTCGAGCGCGACCTGGCACCGCGGCTGCGAGCGCTGTAGCGGGAATCCTGCGCGCCCTGCAGGTTCTGGGCCTTCGCCCAGCTAGCGCCCCGACACTTCAGAGGTGGACTTAGCCCTCGAGTTCAGCCCTGAGCTGCTCATCGCCTTCCTTACCCTCTTCGTGCTCGAGATCGTGCTGGGCGTCGACAACGTCATCTTCATCTCGATCCTCGCGTCCAAGCTCCCCGCCCACCAGCAGGCGCGGGCGAGGATGCTCGGCCTCACGCTCGCGATGGTGAGCCGCATCGGGCTCCTCTTCGGTGCGAGCTGGATCGTGACGCTCACCGACGACCTCTTCGCGATCGGCGGCATCGGATTCTCGGGCCGCGACCTCATCCTCATCGGCGGCGGCCTGTTCCTCATCTACAAGGCCGTGCGCGAGATCCACCACAAGCTCGAGGGTGCCGGCGAGCCCGAGGGCGGCGCGAAGGGCGCGGCGACGTTCGGCGCGGTCATCCTGCAGATCGTCGTGCTCGACCTCGTGTTCTCGTTCGACTCGGTCATCACGGCCGTGGGCATGGTCGACAACCTGCTCGTCATCATCGCCGCGGTGCTGCTGTCGTTCGGCATCATGCTGTTCTCGTCGAAGTACATCTTCGCCTTCGTGAACAAGCACCCCTCGGTCAAGCTCCTCGCGCTCGCGTTCCTCGTGATGATCGGCACGTTCCTCATCGCCGACGGCTTCGGCTACCACGTCGACAAGGCGCTCATCTACGTGCCCATGGCGTTCGCCGTGGCCGTCGAGGCGCTCAACCTCGTCTACCGGTCACGCGTGGCCAAGCGGCGCAGTAGCCTCGACGGATGAAGAAGCTCGTCCTCCTCGCCGCGGCCGCCCTCGTGGCGCTCACCGGCTGCGCCGCCGACACGCACGCGACGTTCACCGACCAGCAGTCGCAGACCGTGCTCTTCGGCCAGGAGACCCAGTCGTCCCTGGGCGCGCTCGGCTTCTCCGGGGCGACCAACACGATCGCGACCGACACCGTGGAGAAGTACCTCGAGGGCGTCAAGGGCGGCGGCGACATCTTCAACCCCGCGACGTGCGAGGACTCGGCGCGCGTGCTCATCCTCGCCAACCGCGACGCCGCGAGCCAGGACACCTTCTACGCCCTGCCCGCGCTCGTCGCCGGCAGCACGATCGTCAACGTCAAGGCCCGCCTCTTCTCCACCGACGGCGCCGCGAAGCAGTTCATCGCCGACTACCAGAAGGCCGTCGAGGGATGCCCGTCATTCACCGATACGCAGGGCACCGACACCATCGGGGTCCGCGTCGCGGTGAGCGAGGCCGACGCCGACGGCAAGGGCTTCCGCATGGACACCCTGGCCGGGACGACCGCCAGCCCCACCTCGTTCCGCACCTACATCGTGCGCGAGGGCAACCTCGCGATCGCGGTGCAGGGGGTCACGGCGACCGACGACGACGCGAACCTGCTCGTGGCGGCGTCCACGGCCCTGTACGCGGCGATGACGGCGGGCGCGCAAGAATAGACGGATGACGCTCCCGCACATCGGCTACGCCGCGATGCTCGAGCGGTTCCCGCCGAGCGAGGCGCTCGAGCTCACGCGGTACGCGGAGGCGAAGGGCTTCCGGGGCGTCATGGCCACGGACCACTTCCAGCCGTGGCTGCCGCACCAGGGCGAGGCATCCTTCGTCTGGAACGTGCTCGGCGCGCTCGGGCAGGTGACGACGGGCGACCTCGGCACGGGGGTGACGACGCCCACGTTCCGCTGGCACCCCGCCATGGTCGCGCAGGCGTCGGCGACGCTCGCGGCGATGTACCCGGGGCGGCACTGGCTGGGCCTCGGCAGCGGCGAGGCGCTCAGCGAGCACGTCGTGGGCGGGTACTGGCCGGAGCCCCACGAGCGCATCAACAGGATGTTCGAGGCCGTCGACATCATCAAGAAGCTGTTCGCATCCGGCCTCGCGGGCAAGGATGTGCGGCACGAGGGGCAGTTCTACCGCCTCGAGTCCACCCGGCTGTGGACCATGCCGGAGCACGCCCCCGAGATCCTCGTCGCCGCGTCCGGACCGGTGGCCGCCCGCCGCGCGGGCCGCACGGTCGACGGGCTCATCACCGAGGGCGCGCCCATCGACAAGATCGCGCCCCTGCTGCAGCGCTTCGCGGAGGGCGCCCGCGAGGGCGGGCGCAAGCCCGAGAGCCTCACGCGCGTGCTGCGCCTCAACCTGAGCTGGGCGCCCACCGACGAGGAGGCCATGGCGAGCGCGCTCGCGGAATGGCCGAACGGCGCCATGCGTTTCTCGAAGAGCGACGTGCGCTCCCCGTTCGAGCTCGAGCAGCTCGCGAAGCTCGTGCGGCCCGAGGACTTCGAGGGCGGCATGCTCGTCTCGTCGGACCCGGATGCGCACCGCGCGCGCATCCAGCGGTTCCTCGATCTGGGGTTCGACCGGGTGTACCTGCACAACGCGGGCCGCAACCAGAAGGAGTGGATAGACGTGTTCTCCACCGACGTGCTCCCGAAGCTGGTGCGCTAGTGCTGAGCATCTGGGCTGTGGAGGGCATCCCCGAGATCGTCGCGGGGGACGACCTCGCCGCGATCATCGGCGACGCGGTCGGCGAGCTGCAGGACGGCGACATCCTCGCGATCACGTCGAAGATCGTGAGCAAGGCCGAGGGACGCCTCGTGAGGGCTGACGACCGCGAGGACGCCATCACCGCCGAGACCGTGCGCGTGGTCGCCACGCGCGGCGCGACGCGCATCGTCGAGAACAAGCTCGGGCTCGTGCTCGCCGCGGCGGGGGTCGACGCGAGCAACACCCCGGAGGGCTTCGTGCTGCTGCTGCCCGAGGACCCGGACGCGTCGGCGCGCGCCCTCGCGTCCGCCCTGCGCGAGCGGCTCGGCGTGCGGCTCGGCGTCGTCATCACCGACACCCTGGGGCGGCCGTGGCGCGAGGGGCAGGCGGATGCGGCGATCGGGGCCGCGGGCATCCTCGTGCTCGACGACCTGCGTGGCAGCACCGACGCCAACGGCCGCGTGCTCGAGGCGACGGTGGGGGCGACGGCGGATGAGATCGCGTCGGCCGCCGACCTCGTCAAGGGCAAGTCGGGCGGGCTGCCCGTCGCGGTCGTGCGAGGCCTCGGCCACCTCGTGGGCGATCTCGACCTGCCGGGCGCGCGCTCCCTCGTGCGCTCGTCGGAGAACGACATGTTCCGCCTCGGCACGCGCGAGGCGTGGGACGAGGGCTACCGGGCCGGGCTGCATGCCGCGCAGCAGTAGCTGGACGATCGTCGTGCCCGTCAAGGGCACGGCCGACGCGAAATCGCGGTTCGGCGACGACGCGCGCCGCCTCGCGCTCGCCGAGGCCATGGCCCTCGACACCGTCGAGGCCGCGCTGCAGGTCGCGCCCGTGCTCGTCGTCGGCGGGCCCGGTGCGGCGGCGTTCGCGCTGCTCGGCGCGCGCGTGCTGCTCGAGCACGCGGGCGACGGCCTCAACGGCGCCATCGTGCGCGCCCTCTCGACGATCGACGGCAGCGCGGCGGTGCTCCTCGCCGACCTGCCGGCCCTGCGCCCCGACGACCTCGAGCCCGCCCTCGTCGAGAACATCATGGTCGCGGATGCCGACGGCACGGGCACGACCCTCATCACGGGCAGGGTTCCGGCGTTCGGCGCCGGCTCGCGCGCGAGGCACGCCGCGCTCGGCTACCGCGAGCTCGACCTCCCGCCCACGAGCGGCCTGCGCCTCGACGTGGACTCGCCCGCGGCGCTCGCGGCGATCCCGCGCGACCGGCTCGGGCCGCGGACCCTCAGGCTCGCAACGCCCCGCTGACCATCTGTCGGGGCCGCCGACGATCCTGCCCCTGCCCTTGCACCGCGAGTCGGCTGCTTCCGCCCATCATCTCTCGACTGATGGGCGGAAGTGGCGGTCTCGCGACGCAGGGCGCGCTAGCGCGCGGCGACGAGGGCCGCCGCGACCATGTCGGCCGTGACCTCGGGCGAGGTCATCCACAGCGGCACGGCTCGGGCGCGGATGCCCGCGGCCTCGACGCGGGCGAGCTCTGCCGCGTCCGACGAGTCCACGAGCCAGGCGTCGAGCAGTCCGCCGGCGGAGCGCGAGCCGTAGTGCAGCGCGACGGCCGCGGCCGACGTCTCGACCCCGATGGCGGTGAGGCACGCGTCGGCCATGCCGCGCACGACGGCCCCGGCGATGATGGGGGAGACGCCCACGACGGGCGCGGCCGCATCCCGCAGCGCCTCGCGGATGCCCGGGATCGCGAGGATCGGCCCGATCGAGACGACGGGGTTGGAGGGCGCGACGAGGATGGCGTCAGCCGAGGCGATGGCGTCGAGCACGCCGGGCGCGGGGGAGGCCTCCTCCGCCCCGCGGTACTCGAACCCCAGGGCGGGGATGGCGGCGCGGTGGCGGGTCCACCACTCCTGGAAGTGCAGGGTGCCGTCGGCGGTCACGACGTGCGTCTCGACCTCGGAGTCCGTCGAGGGGATGAGCGTCGCCCCGAGCGGCCAGCGCGCCGTGATGCGCTCGGTGGCGCCGGAGAGGCCGAGGCCCTCGCGCAGGTAGTGCGTGCGGGCGAGGTGGGTGCCGAGGTCGAGGTCGCCGAGGGTGAACCACGGCCAGCCCACTCCGTAGGCGCGCAGCTCGCCGCTCACGCGCTCGCTCTCGCCCGCCCGGCCCCAGCCGCGCTCGGTGTCGTTGACGCCCGCGAGCGCGTAGGTGATCGAGTCGAGGTCGGGGGCGATGCGCACGCCGGCGTGCCACATGTCGTCGCCGACGTTGACGACCGCCGTGATCTCGTGGCCGGCCGGGCTCGCGTGCTCGCGCACCCCCAGCAGGAAACGAGCGCCGCCGACACCACCGGAGAGAACCACGATCTTCACCGGTCAACCGTAGCTGGGTAGTGTCGGAAGGGTGCAGATCGTCATATCCCTCATCTATCTGGGCATCCTCGTGTTCGCGCTCGTCGACATCATCACGAGCGACAACTGGCGCGTGCGCTTCCTGCCCAAGGTCGGCTGGGTGCTGCTCGTCGTGTTCCTGCCGCTCATCGGCTCGATCCTCTGGTTCTTCCTCGGCAAGGAGCGGTCGTGGCCGCAGATGCCCGTCGCCACGGAGCAGCCCGAGCCGCGGCGCGCACTCTCGACGGAGGAGGAGCTCGCCGCCATCGACCGCGAGATCGCGTTCCACGAGAAGCAGGCGGAGATCCGCAGGCTCGAGGAGCAGCTGAGGGCGAAGCGCGGCGAGGCGGAAAGCTGAGGGTTGCCCCGGCAAACTCCCAGCGTGACCCATTCGTTACCCGTGGCAGACTCATAGGGTGTCGAACCTCGAGATCCAGCGCGACGACGCGCCGGCCATGACGTCCGAGGCCTTCCACGCCAAGGCGCAGGCCATCCTCTCGACCATCGAGACCGTCATCGACGGCAAGCGCGAGGCCGTCGAGATGGCCCTCACGGTGCTCCTCGCCGAGGGCCACCTGCTCATCGAGGATGTTCCGGGCGTCGGCAAGACGATGCTCGCACGGGCCCTCGCCCGCACCGTCGACTGCTCGGTCTCGCGCGTGCAGTTCACGCCCGACCTGCTGCCCGCCGACATCACGGGAGTCTCCGTCTACAACCAGGGCGAGCGCGAGTTCGAGTTCAAGCCGGGCCCCATCTTCGCGAACATCGTCATCGGCGACGAGATCAACCGCGCGAGCCCCAAGACCCAGTCCGCCATGCTCGAGAGCATGGAGGAGCGCCAGGTCACCGTCGACGGCAACAGCTACTCGCTCGCGAACCCGTTCATCGTCATCGCCACCCAGAACCCCATCGAGATGGAGGGCACCTACCCGCTGCCCGAGGCGCAGCGCGACAGGTTCATGGCCCGCATCTCCATGGGCTACCCGGACCCGGGCGCCGAGCTCGAGATGCTGCGCACGCGCGCGACGTCGAGCCCGCTCGACGCCGTGCGGCCCGTCGTCGACAGCGCGCAGCTCGCCGACATGATCGGCGCGGCCCGGGCCGTCTACGCGAGCCGGGCGGTCGAGCAGTACGCGGTCGCGATCGCCAACGCGACGCGCGAGGACCGCGACCTACGCCTGGGCGCGAGCCCGCGCGCGACCCTCCAGCTCGTGCGCGCGGCGAAGGCCCGCGCGGCGCTCGACGGCCGCGAGTTCGTGCTGCCCGACGACATCGACGCCCTCGCGATCCCCGTGCTCGGCCACCGCCTCATCGCGAGCCGCCGGGCCGGCGCGGGCACGTCCGTGCTCTCGGGCGGCAGCATCGCCGACATCATCACGCGCATCGTCGCGGACACGCCCGTGCCGATCAGCGCGACGTCCTAGGCGGCACGGTGAGACCGCAGCGGGCGCGCGTCGGCCTGACGCGCCGCGGGGCGGTGTTCCTCGCCGCCGCGATCGTGGCGTGCGTCGCGGCGTACTCGTCGGGGCTGCGCGAGCTGCTGTATGTCGGCATCCTGCTCGCCGCCATGCCCCTCGGGGCGCTCGTGCTCGTGTGGCGGGCCCGCCCCAACCTCTCGGTCACGCGCACGTTCAGCCCGCACATCCTCGAGGCCGGGTCGGGGGCGACGGTCACCATGCACGTGCAGAACCGCTCGTTCCGGCGCAGCGCGAGGTCGCGCTGGCGCGACACCCTGCCGTGGCGGCCGGGCACGACCCCCGACGCCGACCTCCCGGCCCTGCAGCCGCGCGGCGCGCGCTTCAGCGGGCGCGGCAACGCGGCATCCCTGCGCTACGAGCTGCGGCCCCCGCGCCGCGGCGTCTTCGCCATCGGGCCGCTCGGCGTGGATGTCGCCGACGCCCTCGGACTCGCCTCGAGCTCGCTCACGACGGGAGCGCCCCAGCCCATCGTCGTGACCCCCGAGGTCGTCGCCCTGCCGCCGACGGGTCTGCGCGGGGCGGGCGGCGACGGCGAGGCGCGCCTCGTGCAGCGCCGCGCCGCGGGCGACGACGACGACTCGATCACGCGCGAGTACCGCTCGGGCGACGCCATGCGCCGCGTGCACTGGCGCGCGACAGCACGGCACGGCGACCTCATGGTGCGGCAGGAGGAGCAGCGCACCCTGCCCGAGGCTCGCATCGTGGTCGACACGCGCCGCGTCGGCTACCGCGATGCGGGCGGCGAGGACTTCGGGGGAGAGGGCGCCGAGAGCGAGGCGTTCGAGTGGGTCGTGAGGATGCTCGCGTCGGTGGCCACGCACCTGCGCCGGTCGGGCTTCGTCGTGACGATCACCGAGACGGGCCCGCCCCAGCTCGGCTCGCTCGACCGCAAGGGCCGCCGCGCGTGGAACGAGGAGGAGTTCCTCGTCGACCTCGCGTCGTTCGAGATGGTCTACGACCGCAGCCTCGCGCGCCCGTCCGGACGTCGGGCGGGCCCCACCATCGCGCTCCTCGGCGCCGCGGACGAGGCGACCCTCGACTGGCTCGCCGACCAGGCGGTGCCGGGGGAGCTCGCCGTGGCGTACCTCGTGCACGCCGTGACCGCCGTCGACGTCATCAACCGCTCGTTCGGGGTCACCCGCGCCCCCCTCGAGGCGGTCGAGCGCCTCACCGACGCGGGCTGGCTCGTCATCCCCGTGCGCGCGGACGACGACCACGTCGCCGCGTGGGAGGCGATCGTGTTCGAGACGGGGCGGTCCCGTGCGGGAGCGTAGGCAGGCCGAGCGCACGCCCGGCCTCGACTGGATCACGAGCGCGCTCCTGCTGGTCGCCGTCGGCGCGGCGTCGGGCGCGCTCAACAGCATCCTCACCGACGTGCAGTGGTGGCTCGTGGTCATGCTCGTCGCGATCCTCGTGCTCGGGGCCGCCGCGACGGTGCGGTCGTTCACGAAGCACCGCGCGTGGGGCAGCCTCGGCGCCGCGGGCGCCGCCGTGGGCGTCATCACGTTCCTGTTCGCGCCGGGGTCGGCCCTGCTCGGCTTCATCCCGACCCTCGACACGATCGACGCCCTGCGCTCCCTCGAGGCGGACGGCACCGCGTCGATCGCCAACCAGAGCCTCCCCGCCGACGCCGACACGGGGATCGTCTACCTCCTGTGCGTGGGCGTCGCCGCGATCTGCGTGGCGGTCGACATGCTCGCGCTGAGCCTGCGGGTGCCGTCGTTCGTGGGCATCCCGCTGCTCGTGCTGCTGCTCGTGCCGAGCCTCGTCGACCCGACCCTCGACGACGGCCTGTTCTTCGCGGCGACCGCTGCCGTCTATGTCGCGATCCTGCTCGTGCGGTCGCGCCCGGCCGGGCGCGGGGCCGCGATCGGCATCGCCGCGGCGGCCGTCGCCGCCGCACTCGTGCTCCCGGCGTTCCTGCCCCCGGTCATCCTCGCCGAGACCTCGCAGAACGGCCCGGGTGCCTCGACGGGCATCAACCCCATCCTCTCGTTGGGCGACGACCTGCGCCGCGGCGACGCCCAGCTCGCCCTCACGTACACGACGAGCGAGCAGGACGGCGTCTACCTGCGCCTCACGGCCCTCGACGACTTCTCGGGGGAGTCGTGGCGGCCCACGGCGACGAGCGTCATCCCCGGCAACGACATCGCGGCCATCGGTGCTGCGCCCGGGCTCGGCGAGGCGGTTCCGCGCACCTCCGCCACGACGGAGATCACCGTCGCGAACGTGCTGAGCCGCTGGCTGCCGGCGCCCTACGCTCCCACGAGCATCACGGGCGTGGCCGGCACGTGGTCGTGGGAGCCCGACGCGCTCGCCATCCGCACCGAGACCTCGAACGCCCGCAACCAGCAGTACGTGGTGCAGAGCCTCACGATCTCGCCCTCCGTCGACCAGCTCGTCGCCGCGGGCACGACCGTCGAGCCGGGCCTGGAGCGCTACCTCGCCATCCCCGACGACCTGCCGCCCATCGTCGCGCAGACGGCGCTCGAGGTCGTGGGCGACGCCGCGACGAACTACGACAAGGCGATAGCCCTCCAGACCTACTTCCGCAGCGCCGAGTTCACCTACTCGGAGGAGGCGCCCGTCGAGAACGGCTACGACGGCTCGGGCGCCTCGGTGCTCGCGGCGTTCCTGCAGGCGAAGTCCGGCTACTGCGTGCACTTCTCGTCCGCCATGGCGTCGATGGCGCGCACCCTGGGCATCCCCGCGCGCGTCGCCGTCGGCTTCACGCCCGGCGACCTCACCAACCTGCCCGACGGCGGGGGCATCGAGTACCGCGTGACGACGCACAACCTGCACGCGTGGCCAGAGCTGTACTTCGCGGGAATCGGCTGGGTGCGCTTCGAGCCCACGCCCGGCCGCGGGTTCACGCCGTCGTTCGCGCCGCTCGCCGTCGACGACCCCGCGACGCCCGACGTCGACGAGTCCGTGCCGACGCCCGCGGCGACGAGCTCGGCGGCGGCGCCCACGGCGCCCTCCACGGTCCCGACGGACGCGCCCGTGCCGACCTCGACGGCGGCGGTGGGCGAGGATGCCGCGTCCCGCCCCCTCTCCGTCGGGTGGATCGTCGCGGCGGCGCTCGCCGCCCTGCTCCTGGTCCCGTCGGTCGTGCGCGGCGCCCGCCGCTCGGTGCGGATCCGGCGCACGTCCCGCGGCTCGGCGGCCGCCGCGTGGGACGAGCTGCGTGACACGGCCGACGACCTCGGGCTCGCGACGAGCGTCACGCGCACGCCGCGCCAGCTCGCCCTCGACCTCGCCCCGCACGTCGGCGCCCGCGGGGCGCCCGCGCTCACGCGCCTCCGGATCGCCCTCGAGTCCGAGGCGTTCCACGAGCGCGCGGGTGCGCCGGACCCCCGCGACGTCGTCATCGTGGTCCGCTCCCTCCGCCGCGCGGCCGGACCGGTGCGCGCCGCGGTGTCCGTGCTCGCCCCGCGCTCGCTCTTCGCGGGCTGGCTGCCGGAGCCCGCGCGGGCGGAGTAGCGCGGCCGGTGCGGCGCCCGTGCGTTCGGGAGGACGCCGCGCCGCGCGGCGGCCGCGCGCGGGGCGAACCGCGGCGCGGCGTCCTCCGCAACTGCGGGGGCGCGCGGGAGCGGGAGGGGAGCGGGGCGCGGCTAGCGCGGCGCCCGCGGGCTGAACGCGAGCACGGGCCGACCCGTCACGGGGTTGACGAGCACGGTCGCCTCGACCCCGTACACCTCGCGCACGAGCTCGGGCGTGAGCGTCTGCGCCGTCTGCCCCGCCGCCACGACCCGCCCCTCGCGCAGTACGACCACGTGGTCCGCGTACGTCGCCGCGAGGCCCAGGTCGTGCAGCGCCGCGAGCACCGTGAGGCCTCGGTCGGCGAGGTCGCGCAGGAGCGTGAGCGCGTCGAGCTGCGCGGCGATGTCGAGGTGGTTGGTCGGCTCGTCGAGGAGCAGCAGCGACGGCTCCTGCGCGAGGGCGCGCGCGAGCATGACGCGCTGGCGCTCGCCGCCCGAGAGGCTCGAGAACTCCCGCGCGGCGAACGCCGCCATGCCCGTGGTCGCGAGTGCGGCATCCACGACCTCGGAGGATCCTTCGCCCCACATGCCCTCGTGGGGCAGGCGCCCGAGCGCGACGACCGAGCGCACGGTCAACGCCGTCTCGACCGCGGTGTCCTGTTCGACGAAGGCGACGAGCCGGGCGCGCTGGCGGCGGGGGAGCGCGAAGAGGTCGGCGCCGTCGAACGCCACGGTGCCGGAGTCGGGGCGGTGCACGGCGGCGAGCGCGCGCAGGAGCGTGGACTTGCCCGCGCCGTTGGGGCCCACGAGCGCGGTGAACGACCCGGCGGGCACCGTGCAGTCGACGCCGTCGACGATGACCTTCCCGCCCGCGGCTATCCGCACGCGCTCGGCGGAGAGGCCCGTCATGTCGCGCTCCTGCGGCGGCCGAGCAGGAAGGCGAAGAGCGGCGCGCCGATGATCGCCGTGACGATGCCGACCGGGAGCTCCCGCGGGTCGAAGAGGCTGCGTGCGGCAGTGTCCGCCCAGAGCAGGAAGATGGCGCCGACGAGCGCGCTGAGCGGCAGAAGAGACCGGTGCGCGGGGCCCACGAGCAGCCGCACGGCGTGCGGCAGGATGAGCCCCACGAAGCCGATCGACCCGCTCACCGACACCATCGCCCCGGTGAGCAGGGCGGTGGCCGTGAGCAGCAGCCAGCGCGTGGAGGTGACACCGACGCCGAGGGATGCGGCCGACACGTCCCCGAACGCGAAGGCGTCGAGCACCCGCCCGCCCAGCATGATCGGTATGCCCGCGACCACGAGCGCCACGACCGCGATCGCGACGGCGGGCCAGCGCGCCCCCGCGAGCGAGCCGAGCAGCCAGCCGAGGATCTCGCGGTACGAGTCGCCCGTCGCCGTCCAGAAGATCACGAGGCTCGTGACCGCGCCCGCGAGCGACGACACCGCGAGGCCCGCGAGCACCGTGCGCGTGGGGGTGATCGCGCCGAGCGAGCTCGCGAGCAGGAGCGTGACGACGAGCGCCGCCATGGCCCCGAGGAACGCCGCGACGGGCAGCAGGAGCGACACCCCGAGCAGCACGACCGCGACGGCGCCGAGCGAGGCGCCCGACGACAGGCCCAGCAGGTAGGGGTCGGCGAGCGGGTTGCGCGTGATCGCCTGCATGACGGCGCCCGAGACCGCGAGCCCCGCGCCGACCGCCGCCGCCGTGAGCACGCGCGGCAGCCGCAGCTCCCACACGATGCCGTCGCGCAGGGGCGTGAGGGGCGACGGCCCCAGCCCGAGGTGGCTCGCTATCGATCCCCACACCTCGTCGAAGCGGATGTCGGCGGGGCCGATCGTGACCGCCACGACGATCGACGCCACGAGCGCCACGCCCAGGGCGAGGCCGATCACGAGGGGCTTAGCCATCGAGCCCCTGCACCTGCTTCGCGACCGAGGCCGCCGCGTCGACGGTGCGCACGCCCGCCTCGCTCGCCGCGAACGGCAGGATGACGTACCGCTTGTTCACGACGGCCGTGAGCCCCGCCGTGGCCGGGTTGGACTCGAGCTTGTCGATCTTCGACTGCGCGGTGTTCCACGACGCGTCGATGAGCACGATGACGTCGGGGTCGGCGTCCACGACCGCCTCCCAGCTGAGCGGTGCCCAGCCGCCCGGCACGTCGGCCGCGATGTTGGTGAGGCCGGCGGTCTCCATGACGAGCTCGGGCGCGCCCGTGCCGGCGCCCGAGTACGGGGTGTCGTCGCCGGACGAGTACCAGAACGCCGTGCGTCCGTCGCCCGTGGGCGTGATCGAGGCGAGGTCCGCCCGCTGCGACTCGAGGAGCGCCGACGGGTCGACCCGGAAGATCGAGGCGACCTGCTCGATGTCGCCGAAGATGTCGTCGAACGTGAGCTTGGCCGGCACGTTGGCGCTGCGGCAGGCGGACGGCGACACGTAGGTGTTGACGCCGAGGGAGGCGAGCTCCGAGCGGGCGCCGGCGCCGTCAGCGGCGAACGCCGACTCCCAGCCCGCGTAGACGAGGTCGGGCTGCTCCTCGAGCACGGCCTCCTCGCTCGGCACGAAGTCGGAGATCGAGGTCAGCGACGATGCATCCGCCGCCCACTGCTCGGGCACGGGGCCGTCCTGGAACGCCGTGCCCACGATGCGGTCGCCGAGCCCGAGCGCGAGCAGCATCTCGGTCGAGGTCGACTTGATCGTGATCACGCGCTGCGGTGCGGCGGCGAACGTCACGCTCGTGTCGCAGTTCTGCACGGTCACGGTGTCGGGCGTCGGCGTGGGCGTGGGCGCGGCCGAGCTCGCGGCCGAGCAGCCGGCCAGGGCGAGGGTCGTGAGCAGGATGAGGGGAGCTGTGCGCAAGGGGGCCTCCGGGGCAGGGGTGACGTCGGGAAGACGACCTGCAGCCCCAACTCGTGGGCAGCGCACCACGCCATACACGGCGCACGGGTCTGTATTCGCCCAGTCTATTTACGCGGCCGTCACAAACAGAAACAATGGGGAAACGTTCTCCCTCAATGATGAGGGTCAGACACCCGGAGGTAGCACCGCATGACCGTAGTTAGAGCCGCAATCACCCAGACGACCTGGACCGGGGACAAGGAGTCGATGCTCGACAAGCACGAGCAGTTCGCCCGGGACGCCGCGGCGCAGGGCGCCCAGGTCATCTGCTTCCAAGAACTCTTCTACGGCCCCTACTTCGGCATCACCGAGGACAAGAAGTACTACCGCTACGCCGAGCCGGCCGACGGCCCCATCGTGCAGCGGTTCGCCGCGCTCGCGAAGGAGCTCGGGCTCGTCATGATCCTGCCGATCTACGAGGAGGACATCACGGGCGTGTACTACAACACGTCGGTGATCGTGGAGGCCGACGGCACGATCCTCGGCAAGTACCGCAAGCACCACATCCCGCACCTCGACCGGTTCTGGGAGAAGTTCTACTTCCGCCCCGGCAACATGGGCTACCCCGTGTTCGACACCTCGGTCGGCAAGATCGGCATGTACATCTGCTACGACCGCCACTTCCCCGAGGGATGGCGCGAGCTGGGCCTCAACGGCGCGCACATGGTGTTCAACCCCAACGCGACCAAGCCCGGCCTCTCCAACCGCCTGTGGGAGGTCGAGGGCCCGTGCGCCGCCGTGGCCAACGGCTACTTCGTGCTGCAGCCCAACCGGGTCGGCCGCGAGGACAACGAGTACGGCGAGCTCGCCGTGGACTTCTACGGCACCTCGCAGGTCATCGACCCCCGGGGCAACTTCGTGGGCGAGCGCGGATCGGGCGAGCACGAGGAGATCCTCATCCGCGACCTCGACATGGACATGGTTCAGCAGATGCGCGACGACTGGCAGTTCTACCGCGACCGCCGTCCCGAGTCCTACACGTCCATCCCGAAGCCGTAAGGACGAGCACCATGGCAACGACTCTGGTCAAGGGCGGGACGGTCGTCTCCGCCACGGGACGTACCGAGGCCGACGTGCTCATCGACGGCGAGAAGGTCGTGGCGCTCATCAGCCCCGGCACGACCCCGCTCGGCACGATCAACGCCGACACCGTGATCGACGCGACGGGCAAGTACGTCATCCCCGGCGGCATCGACGCGCACACCCACTTCGAGCTGCCGTTCGGCGGCACCGAGGCCTCCGACACGTTCGAGACGGGCACGCGCGCGGCGGCGTGGGGCGGCACGACGACTGTCGTCGACTTCGCCGTGCAGACGACGGGCACGCGCATCCAGGACGGCCTCGCCACGTGGCACGAGAAGGCCGCGGGCAACTGCGCGATCGACTACGGCTTCCACCAGATCATGGGCGGCGTCGACGACGACTCGCTCAAGGCCATGGAGGGCTTCGTCGACGAGGGCATCACGAGCTACAAGATGTTCATGGCGTACCCGGGCGTCTTCTACTCCGACGACGGCCAGATCGTGCGCGCCATGCAGAAGGCGGCGGATCTGGGTCTGCTCACGATGATGCACGCCGAGAACGGCCCCGCCATCGACGTGCTCGCCGCGCAGCTCTACGAGCAGGGCAAGACCGACCCGTACTACCACGGCATCGCCCGCGCGTGGCAGATGGAGGAGGAGGCGACGCACCGCGCGATCATGCTCGCCAACCTCACGGGAGCGCCCCTGTACGTCGTGCACGTGTCGGCCAAGCAGGCGGTCGAGCAGCTCGCGTGGGCCCGCGACAAGGGGCAGAACGTGTTCGGGGAGACGTGCCCGCAGTACCTCTACCTGTCGCTCGAAGACCAGCTGGGCGCCACGGGCGACCCCACGTGGGGCAACTTCGAGGGCGCCAAGTGGGTGTGCTCCACGCCGCTGCGCTCGAAGCACGAGCACCACCAGGAGCACATGTGGCAGGCGCTGCGCACGAACGACCTGCAGATGGTCTCGACCGACCACTGCCCGTTCTGCATGAAGGGCCAGAAGGAGCTCGGCAAGGGCGACTTCCGCAAGATCCCCAACGGCATCGGCTCGATCGAGCACCGCATGGACCTCATGTACCAGGGCGTCGTCACGGGTGAGCTCACGCTCGAGCGCTGGGTCGAGCTCACGAGCACGACCCCCGCGCGCATGTTCGGCATGTACGGCAAGAAGGGCGTCATCGCGCCCGGGGCCGACGGCGACATCGTCGTGTACGACCCGAACGGCCACACGTCGATCTCGGCGCAGACGCACCACATGAACATGGACCACTCGGCGTGGGAGGGCTACGAGATCGACGGGCACGTCGACACGGTCATCAGCCGCGGCAAGGTCGTCATCGACGGCAACCAGTACCTGGGGGCCAAGGGCGACGGCAAGTTCATCAAGCGCGGTCTCAGCCAGTACCTGATCTAGCCACTCTTCGGTGGTCGAGCGAAGCCGAGATCCCGGCTCCGCTCGATCACCGGTACCAGAAAGCAGCACCACATGGAATTCGGAGCAGTCCTCCAGACCAACCCGCCCGCGTCGCGCACCGTCCACCTCGCGAAGCTCGCCGAGCAGTACGGCTTCGAGTACGTGTGGACGTTCGACTCGCACCTGCTGTGGCAGGAGCCGTACGTCATCTACAGCGCCATCCTCGCCGAGACCAACCGCGTCATCGTCGGCCCCATGGTCACCAACCCGGCCACGCGCGACTGGACGGTCACCGCGTCGGTGTTCGCGACGCTCAACGAGATGTACGGCAACCGCACGATCATCGGCATCGGCCGCGGCGACTCGGCCGTGCGCGTCACGAACGGCAAGCCCACGACGCTCGCCGAGCTGCGCGAGTCGATCCACGTGATCCGTGAGCTCGCGAACTCCCGCTCCGTCGAGTACAACGGCGCGCAGCTGCAGTTCCCGTGGTCGAAGGGCTCTAAGACCGACGTGTGGGTCGCCGCCTACGGCCCCCTCGCCCTCAAGCTCACGGGCGAGGTGGGCGACGGGTTCATCCTGCAGCTCGCCGACCTCGACATCGCCGAGTGGATGATCAAGACCGTGCGCGACGCCGCCGAGAAGGCCGGTCGCGACCCGATGGCGGTGAAGTTCTGCGTCGCGGCACCGATGTACATCGGCGACGACTGGGAGCACATGCGCTCACAGACCCGGTGGTTCGGCGGCATGGTGGGCAACCACGTGGCCGACATCGTCTCCAAGTACGGCGAGGGCTCTACCGTGCCCAAGGCGCTCACCGACTACATCAAGTCGCGCGAGGGCTACGACTACAACTCGCACGGCAAGGCCGGCAACGACCACGTCGACTTCGTGCCCGACGAGATCGTCGACAGGTTCTGCGTGCTCGGCACGGCCGCGCAGCACATCGAGAAGCTCAAGGCGCTCAAGGAGCTGGGGGTCGACCAGTTCTCGGGCTACCTGCAGCACGACAACAAGGAGGAGACCCTCCGGGTCTACGGCGAGACCGTCATGCCGGCCCTCCGCGAGCACATCACCGCCAAGGCATGAGCAAGCGGGGCGCGGCCGTCGCGTGGGGGGCGCTCGGCGTGCTCGCGCTCGTCGCGGCGTGGGAGCTCTACAAGTTCCTCGGCCCGGCCGAGGGCTTCGTGGTCGGCGCCGTCGCGGGGGAGACGGGCTCGGGAGTCATGCTCCTGCCCCGCACCAACGACCGCGCCATGCCGCACGTGTGGGACATGGTCGCGCGCCTCTTCCAGTCCACGAGCGGCCCGACGACCCCGCCGCTCATCGTCCCCGTCGTCACCGCGGCGCTCACGACGCTCGGCATCGCCGCCGTCGGCTGGCTCATCGGCGTCGTCGTGGGGGGCATCCTCGGGCTCGCCATGCAGCGCTGGCGCGTCGCCGAGTGGGGTCTGCTGCCCTGGATCGTCGTGAGCCAGACCGTGCCGCTCATCGCCTTCGCGCCGCTCATCGCGAGCATCGGCACCCAGGTCGACCGGGCAGGGACGATCCCGTGGCCGCAGTGGCTCTCGGTCGCAATCATCGCGTCGTACCTGTCGTTCTTCCCGGTCGCCGTGGGCGTGCTGCGCGGGCTCGAGGCGCCCGACCGCATCCACCTCGACCTCATGCGCACCTACGCAGCGGGCTACTGGTCGACGCTCTTCCGGCTCCGCCTGCCCGCAGCGGTGCCGCACCTGCTCCCCGCGCTGCGCCTCGCCGCGGCCAACGCCGTCGTGGGCGCGGTCGTCGCCGAGGTGTCGATCGGCATGCGCGGCGGCATCGGCAGGATGCTCATCCAACTGGCAGGGCAGGGCTCGAGCGACCCGGCCGCGCCCTGGGGGCCGACGTTCGGCTCGATAGCCCTCGGACTCGTGGCGGCGGGGTCCGTCGCACTGATCGGCTTCGGCCTCAAGAACTACCGCAGAGGAGAGGCGACGGCATGAGCGCAGTAGAGGCGAAGGGCGTCGGCAAGACGTTCGCCACGAAGTCGGGCGACGTCGTCGCCCTCACGGGGGTCGACCTCACCGTCGAGCCCGGCGAGTTCGTCTCCCTCATCGGCCCGTCGGGCTGCGGCAAGTCGACGCTCCTGCGCCTCATCGCCGACCTCGACACGGCGACGACGGGCGAGCTCTCGATCTTCGGCAAGCCCGCGCGGCAGGCGCGCGTCGACCAGGACTACGGCATCGCGTTCCAGCAGGCCGGACTGCTGCCGTGGCGCACCGTCGCGGGGAACATGGAGCTGCCGCTCGAGCTGCACGGCGTCAAAAAGCCCGCGCGGGCCGCCCGCGTGAGGGAGCTCGCGGAGCTCGTGGGCCTCTCCGACTTCGTCGACCGCTACCCCGACCAGCTGTCGGGCGGCATGCAGCAGCGCGTCGCGATCGCGCGCGCGCTCGCCGAGCAGCCCAAGCTGCTGCTGATGGACGAGCCGTTCGGCGCCCTCGACGAGATGACGCGCGAGTACCTGCAGGGCGAGCTCACGCGCATCGCCGCGGAGACCGGCGCGGCCGTCGTCTTCGTGACGCACTCGATCCCCGAGGCGGTGTTCCTCTCCGACCGCGTCGTCGTCATGAGCCCGCGGCCCGGCCGCATCACCGACATCATCACGACGGGGCTCGGCGGTTCCCGCACGGAGGCGCTGCGCGAGTCGCCCGAGTACTTCGCCAAGGTCACGGCGGTGCGCGAGGCGCTGCACGGCACCCCCGTCGAGCGGGCGAACGAGCGATGAACGCCGCGACGAACCTCGGCGGGCGCATCGTCGCGCCCATCGCCGTGGGGCTCGCCATGCTCGGCCTGTGGTTCCTCGTCGTCGACGTGCTGCACACGGCGCCGAAGGCGCTGCCGAGCCCGGTCGCGATCGTCGGCGACCTCGTCAAGCACAACGGCATCATCCTCGAAGACATGGGCATCACAGCGACGAACGCCCTCGTGGGCCTCGCGGCGGGAACGGTCATCGCCATCGTGCTCGCGGCCCTCGCGGCGTCGGCACGCCCGATCGACGGGATGCTCGCCCCCATCGTCGCCGCGCTCGCGGTCGTGCCCATCGTCGCCATCACGCCCATCCTGAACACCATGTTCGGCGCCTCGAGCCAGTTCGGCAGGCAGTACGTCGCGGCGATCGCGGCGTTCATCCCCGTGTTCGTGAACGTGCTTCGGGGGCTGCGCCAGACGCGGCCCGTGCACCGCGACCTGCTGCGCGCGTCGGGGGCGTCGGCCGGCCAGACGTTCCGCGTGCTCACCCTGCCGACCGCCCTGCCCTACCTGCTCACGGGCCTGCGCATCGCGAGCTCGGTCGCGGTCATCGCGGCCCTCGTCGCCGAGTACTTCGGCGGGCCCGCCGACGGCATCGGCACCGCCATCGCCACGTACGCCAAGTCCGGCCGCGCCTCCCTCGCCTTCGCGTACGTCGCGGGCGGCATCGCGATCGGGCTCGTCCTCTTCCTCATCACGTCGCTGCTCGAGCGGCTCGTGTCGAGGCGAACGCCGGTCTGACCGGCACCTTGCACCCCCGCACCATCCATCACGAAAGGAACAGAATGAGACACAGCATCAGACGCGCTCTCACCGTCGCGTCCGTCGCGGCAGTGTCGGCGATCGGTCTCGCCGCCTGCTCGGCCCCCGCTGCCGACCCCGGCACGGACACGGGCGACTTCGAGCCCATCACGTCGATCAAGCTCCAGCTGCAGTGGCTGCCGCAGTCGCAGTTCGCCGGGTACTACGTGGCACTGGACAAGGGCTACTTCGAGGAGGAGGGCTTCGACAGCGTCGACATCGTCCCCTCGGGCGGCGACATCGTGCCGCAGGATGCGCTCGTCGCGGGTGATGTCGACTTCGCCGTCGCCTGGGTCCCGAAGGTGCTCGGCACCCTCGAGGCCACGGGTGCGCAGCTCACCGACATCGCGCAGGTGTTCCAGAAGTCGGGAACGCTCCAGGTGTCGTTCGCCGACAAGGGCGTGCCCACCGTCAAGGACTTCGAGGGCAAGCGCATCGGCTCGTGGGGCTTCGGCAACGAGTGGGAGATCTTCGCGGCCATGGCCGCCGAGGGCCTCGACTCCACGTCGGTGTCGATCACGACCCAGGACTTCTCGATGAACGCGCTCCTCGACGGCGACGTGGACGCCGCGCAGGCGATGACGTACAACGAGTGGGCGCAGATCCTCGAGGTCGTCAACCCGGCGACCGGCGAGCTCTACCAGCCGTCGGACTTCGACGTCGTCTCGTACGAGGACACCGAGGGCGCCATGCTGCAGGACGCCATCTGGGCCGACACCGCCCGCCTCGACGACCCGGCCTACGCCGACGCCGCCGTGCGCTTCCTGAAGGCCGTCACCAAGGGCTGGATCTACGCGCGCGACAACCCCGAGGAGGCCGCGGACATCACGTACCAGGCCGCGATCACGGCCGAGGCCGCGTTCCCCGTGGGCCCCGTGCACCAGCTGTGGCAGATGAACGAGGTCAACAAGCTCATCTGGACGGGTGGCGACTTCGGCATCGTCGACAAGGCCGCGTGGGACAAGACGGTCAAGGGCGCGCTCGCCGCGACCAACCAGGACGGTCTCAACCTCATCACCGCCGAGCCGTCGGACACGGCCTACTCGAACACCTACATCCAGAAGGCGCTCGACGAGCTCGCCGCCGAGGGCGTCGTCGTGAACGGCGACTACACGCCGATCGACGTGAAGCTCACAGTCGGCGGGCAGTAACAGGAATAAGGTGAGCGGGGTCGGCCGGAACCGGTCGGCCCCGCTCCACCCTTCGCAGGAAGAACAGATACACATGCCAGACCTCAACAGCGCGGACGGCACCCTCGCCTACGACCTCGACCGGGCCCACGTCTTCCACTCGTGGTCGGCCCAGGGCGCCCTCACCCCCTTCGTCATCGCGGGCGGGTCCGGCACGTCGGTGTGGGACTACGACGGCCGCACCTACCTCGACTTCTCGAGCCAGCTCGTCAACACGAACCTCGGCCACCAGCACCCCGCGATCATCGCCGCGATCAAGGCGCAGGCCGACCTGCTCGCGACGGTGGCCCCGGCGCACGCCAACCTCGCGCGCGGCGAGGCCGCCAAGCGCATCACGGCCAAGGCGGGCGGCCCCTTCAAGAAGGTCTTCTTCACCAACGGCGGTGCGGATGCCAACGAGAACGCCATCCGCATGGCGCGCCTCACGACCGGCCGCGACAAGATCCTCTCCACCTACCGCAGCTACCACGGCAACACGGGCGGCGCGATCGTGGCGACGGGCGACTGGCGCCGCGTGCCCAACGAGTTCTCCCGCGGCCACGCGCACTTCTTCGGGCCGTTCCTGTACCGCTCCGAGTTCTGGGCCGAGAGCCCCGAGCAGGAGTCGGAGCGCGCCCTGCGCCACCTGGAGCGCGTCATCCAGTCCGAGGGGGCGAACGGCATCGCCGCGATCCTGCTCGAGACGGTCCCCGGCACCGCGGGCGTTCTCGTGCCGCCGCCCGGCTACCTCCAGGGCGTGCGCGCGCTGTGCGACAAGTACGGCATCCTGCTCATCCTCGACGAGGTCATGTGCGGCTTCGGCCGCACGGGCGAGTGGTTCGCCTGGCAGGGCTTCGACGTCGTGCCCGACCTCGTGACCTTCGCCAAGGGCGTCAACTCGGGCTACGTGCCCGCGGGCGGCGTGCTCATCTCCGAGTCGATAGCGAACGCGTTCGAGTCGCAGGTCTTCCCCGGCGGGCTCACCTACTCGGGCCACCCGCTCGCGATGGCGTCCATCGTGGGCTCCATCGACGCCATGACCGACGAGAAGGTCGTCGAGAACGCCAAGAGCATCGGCGAGGACGTGCTCGGCCCCGGCCTGCGCGAGCTCGCCGAGAAGCACCCGCTCATCGGCGACGTGCGCGGTCTCGGCGTCTTCTGGGCGCTCGACCTGGTCGACGACCGGGAGTCGCGCCAGCCGGTCTCGGGGGGTGTCATCCTGCAGGTCAAGAAGGCCCTCATGGACCGCAACCTGCTGCCCTTCGCCGCCGACAACCGCATCCACGTCGTGCCGCCGTGCACCGTGAGCGCCGACGAGGTGGCCCAGGCCCTCGCGATCTACGACGAGGCGTTCACCGAGGTGGAGGCCGCCCTCTAGCGCGTGCGGCGGCGGGCATCGATCGGATGTCCCGCCGCCCGCTCGCGTAGAGTGGTACGTCATGCCGCACCACACCCAGACCCCGTACAGCATCCCGGTCTTCGACCTCATGCACCGCCCGGGCGAGATGCGCGAGAAGTCGCTCGACGTCTCGGAGCCCGAGGGATTCGGCAACCCCGTGATCGGCGTGCGCCAGGGCACGAACGTGCACGTCGAGGCGCGTCTGGAGTCGCTCCACGACGGCGTCCTCGTCTCCGCGGAGGTCGAGACGGTGGCCGAGGGGGAGTGCGTGCGGTGCCTCACCGACGTGCGTCTGCCGATCGAGGTCGAATTCCAAGAGCTTTTCGCGTATTCTTTCGACGAAGCTTTTGACTACACGGTTCACGACGAGCACGTCGACCTGGAGCCTGTGGTCAGGGATGCGGTGGTGTTGGCACTACCGTTCCAACCGGTCTGTCAGGAAGATTGCCTCGGCCTGTGCCCCGAATGCGGAGTGCGGCTTCTGGACAACCCGGGTCATGAGCATGAGGCTCCCGTCGATTCCCGGTGGGCTGCGCTTGCCGGGCTCGAAGGCCTGAACGACGACAACACAGAGAAGAGATAGCCATGGCAGTTCCCAAGCGCAAGATGTCGCGGGCCTCCACCCGCATGCGCCGCGCCCAGTGGAAGGCTGACGCCCCCACGCTCGTCAAGACCATCGAGAACGGCAAGACCGTCTACAGCCTCCCGCACCGCGCGAAGGTCGTCGAGGACTCGACCGGCACCCCCCTGTACCTGGAGTACAAGGGCCGCAAGGTCGCCGACGTATAGCGTCGATGTCTCGCCCTTCGGGCGACGCGTCCATCCCGTCGGACGCTGACTCCCTGACTGATGTGCTCGGGGTCGCAATCGACCCCGAGCTGCTTCAGCTTGCCCTCACGCACCGTTCGTACGCCTACGAGCACGGCGGCGTGGGGCACAACGAGCGCCTCGAGTTCCTCGGCGACTCGATCCTCGGGCAGGCCGTGACGGTCATGCTCTACCGCGACAACCCCACCCTCGACGAGGGGGAGCTCGCGAAGCGCCGGGCGAGCCTCGTCTCGTCGGTGGCCCTCTCGGAGGTCGCTCGCTCGATCGGGCTCGGCGCGCATGTGCGGCTGGGCAAGGGCGAGGAGCTCACGGGCGGGCGCGACAAGTCGTCGATCCTCGCGGACACCGTCGAGGCGATCATCGGCGCCGCCTACCTCTCCCTCGGCGGCGAGAAGGCGACCGCCCTCGTGCTGCGCCTCATCGTGCCTCTCATGGACAACCCCGAGCGCTTCGGCGCCGCGATGGACCCCAAGACGAGCCTGCAGGAGCTCGCCGCGCGCCTCGGCCGTGGCCTGCCCAGCTACCAGGTGAGCGACAGCGGCCCCGACCACTCGAAGCGCTTCCACGCGACGGTGCTGCTCGGCAAGGTCGAGATCGCGACGGGCGACGGATCGAGCAAGAAGCAGGCCGAGATGGCCGCGGCGCTCGACGCCTGGACGCAGCTGTCCCAGCCCGGCGCCTGAGCCTCCCGATGCCCGAACTGCCTGAGGTCGAGGTCGTCCGCGCGGGCCTCGAGCCCGCCGTCACGGGCGCGGCCGTCGAGGCGGTCTCCGTCTACGACGAGCGCTCGCTGCGGCGCCATCCCGGCCCCGCCGAGGACTTCGTCGACAGGCTCGTCGGCCGCAGGATGCTCGCGCCCGAACGCCGGGGCAAGTTCCTGTGGATCCCCCTCGACGGCGGCACCGAGGCCCTCGTCGTGCACCTCGGCATGAGCGGGCAGGTGCTGCTGCGCGACCGCGGGACCGACGACCTCCGCACGCGCATCCGGCTCGAGCTCGAGCATCCCGCCCACGGGCCGCTGCGCCTCAACTTCGTCGACCAGCGCATCTTCGGCTCGATGGCCATCGACTCCCTGGTGCCCACGCCCGACCACCCGCTGCAGCTCGTGCCGACCGCGGTGCGCCACATCGCGCGCGACCCCCTCGACGAGCGGTTCGACGACCGCGCGTTCCTCGCACGGCTCGCGGCCAAGAATACGACGATCAAGCGCGCGCTGCTCGACCAGACCCTCATCAGCGGCATCGGGAACATCTACGCCGACGAGTCGCTGTGGTACGCGAAGATCCACTACGACCAGCCGACGGCCACCCTGAGCCGCGCCCGGGCGACCCGGCTGCTCGCGGAGGTGCGCGCCGTGCTCGCGAAGGCCCTCGCGGAGGGCGGCACGAGCTTCGACGCGCAGTACCTCAACGTCAACGGCCAGTCGGGCTACTTCGCCCACTCGCTCAACGCCTACGGCCAGCAGGGCGAGCCGTGCCCGCGCTGCGGGCGCCCGATCGTGCGCGAGCAGTTCATGAACCGCGGGTCGCACTTCTGCCCGTGGTGCCAGCGGGTGCGCTGACCGGGCGGGCTCACAGCCCGTGGTTGAGCTCGTACGGCGCGAAGATGCTCGTGATCGGGCCGTCGGCCGGATTTGTGGCGATTCCCGCGCAGTCGGCCGCGTTCGGGAAGTCGCTGGGGATCGGGATGCAGTTGAGCCACGCCTGTGCGAACATCGTGCCGTCGCTGAGCTGGTCGGCGCGCGACGAGTCGGGGAAGCGGGCCAGCAGATCGCCCTCCTGTCCAACTGCGAGCCCGTCGGGCGTCTGTACAGCTACCCCGCTCGCGGAAGCAGTATTGGCCGAGACGAAGAGTCTCGGCCGGCCCGACCCCGGTTCGTCCTCCCACCTTCCCGACCATGCGATCGAGAACCCGTCCCACGTGTACACGGTGCCGGCGAACGCGTCGGTCGCGGCTCCACGGCGCAGCTCCTCGTACGTCGGGTCGACTCCCAGCAGCGCGGTGATCGTCTCGATGGTGGCGGGGTCCGGGGCGCTGTAGACCACTTCGAACATCACCGCCCCGTGCTGGTCGGTGATGATCGCGGAACGGCCGCCGACCACGATCGTGGTCGCCTCCGGCTCGGGGGTCGGCGTCGGCGTCGGGCTCGGCATGGTCGCGGTCGCGGTCGCGCTCGGTGCAGGTTGCGCCTGCGGGGCGGTGGCGCAGCCGGCGAGGAGTGCGATTGACACGAGGACGACGACAACGCGAGCATGCTTCATGCCTTGACTCTAACGACTTGACCGGGCGGTCAGAAGTCCGACTGCACCTGCGGTGACGTGATGGTGATGATCTGCCCGCCGACCTGTCCCGCGACACCGACGTAGACGGAGAACGTCGTGCCGTCGGGGCCCGTGAGCGTCGTGTCGGAGAGGTGCATCGAGTAGGTTCCGCCGAACGTCTGGGTGCCCGGGTTCGCGGTCGCGAGGGCGTCGGCATCCTGGCCCACCGAGATGCCGTCGGTGGTCGCGATGCGGAGGTCGCCCACGTCGGTCACGAGCACCGAGACCCGCAGCGGCGGATACCGGTCGGCACCCTCGCCGAGCGCCTGCAGCTGGAAGCCGGTCCAGTCGTAGCGCGTGTACCCGGGGGAGTCGAGGCCCGCGACCTGGTCGACGACGGGCTCCGCGCCGAACGCCTCGGTGAGGATGCCCACCGCCACGCCCGCGTCGGCGAAGTAGTCGAAGCTGCCGAGCGAGACCCCCGACGCCGTGGTCACGTCGACCCCGTCGACGGCGACGACGACGGCCGCGGCGGACTCGTCAGCCGCGGTGGCCGTGGGCGTTGGCGCCGTGGCGGGCGCCGCGCATGCGCTCAGGGCGACGAGCACCCCGAGGGCGATGACGGCGGCGCGCAGCTTCACCCCCCAAGAGTAAGCACGGGTTGCTTCTTCCACACCGCCTCGTAGACGAACGGCACGAAGCCGATCGCCTCGTTGACGTCGAGCATGGGCCGGTTCTCCTCGGCGTTGAACGTGATGACCCACGAGTGGCCCGGGTGCCGGCGCCCGAGCAGCTCGAGGTTGGCGACCTTCGCGAGCATGCCCAGCCGGTGGCCGCGGTGCTCGCGCAGCACGAGCGTGTCCTGCTGGTGCACGGCGAGGGCGGTGTCGGGTGGCACGGAGAGCTCGCTGAACGCCACGAGCGTGCCGGAGGCGATGTGCTCGACCACCGACGTGAGCATCGCCGTGCCCGTCTTGGCGCGCAGGGCGTCGAGGGCGCGCACACGGTCGGCGTCCCACGTCTCCGGGGCGACCTCGAGGTCGGCCGAGGGCGCGTCGGTGGCCATGCGCTCGTGCAGCCGGGCGATGTCGTCGAGCCGCTCCTCGGGCATCGCGCCCTCCCACGCCAGCACGCGGTAGCCGGGGCTCTCGACCGGGGCGAGGGCGGCGTCGAACGGGAGCGCGAGACGGCTGCCGCGCACGACCTGGCCGAGGGCGTAGCCGTGGTGCAGCGCGAAGCGCACGGCCGCGGCGCCGGCCGGCACGGAGCCGTGGCCCGTGGGCGAGTCGAGCTGCGGGCCGGGCTCGGGCAGGATCATCCCGTCGCCCTGCATGACCGTGCGCCCCGCCTCGCGGGCCACGGCCTCGGCGGCCTCGAGCAGGGCGGTGCCGATTCCGCGGCGCCGGTGCTCCGCGAGCACCTGCACCCCGAGGTACGCGGAGACGGCCCCCTCCTCGCCGAGGTCGACGGTCGCGCGGCCGACGATGCGCCCGTCGACGCGCGCCACGAGCAGCACCTGGGGCGAGTAGGCGTCCTGCCAGTGCGGCAGCAGGTCTTGCGCGGTGGGCGACATCTCGGCGAGGCCGGAGGTCTCCGCCTCGATGGCGTTGCGCACGACGACCATCTCCACGAAGTCGGCGCCGCCCGGGGCGTCGAGCGACTCGGGGATGGGCATCCTCTCGACGACGAGGCTCACCGCAGGTCCTTGCGCCACGCGCTCTCGTTGGCGATGGCGACGAAGCCCACGGCCTCGTTGACGTCGAGCATGTGCCGGTTCTCCTCGGCGTTGAAGGTCATGACCGAGGGATGCCCGGGCCGCTTCTGCGCGAGGTGCTGCAGGTTGCCCACCTTGAGCAGCATGCCGAGCTTGTGGCCGCGGTGCTCGCGCATGACGATCGTCGCGTACTGGTCGACGGCGCGGTGCAGCTGCGGCGGCACGGAGAGCACCGTGTAGCCCACGAGCCGGCCCGTCGGCACGTGCTCGACCGCCGCGGTGTGGCGCACGCGCGGGCTCTCGCGGGCCGCGCGCTCGTCGGACTCGATGACGCGCTCGACCGTCCACACGTCCTCGGGCTCCTCGAGACCGGCGCTGGGCGCGTCGGTGCTCATGCGCGTGCCGAGCTCCGCGATGTCGGCGCGCCACTGCTCGGGCGTCGCCCCGTGCCACATGTGGAGCCGGTAGTCGGGCCCGGAGCGCTCCTGCGCGGCGGCGACGAGGCCGTCGATGCCCGCGACCGGCAGGGGCAGGCGGCTGAGCCGCTCGACCTGCTCGAACGTGTAGCCGCGCTGCTGCAGGAAGAGCACGCCGGGGTCGCCCGCGACGACGGACCCGAAGCCCGTGGGGGAGGGGAGGCGCTCGCCGGGGCCTTCGGCGATGGGAGCGTACAGCACGACCTTCGCCTTGCCCTCGTCGCGCGCCATGCCCTCGAGGGCGTCGGCGAGGGCCGTGCCGATGCCGCGCCGCCGGAACTGCGGCAGCACGTTGATCGCGAGCCACGACGTGTCCGAGTCGTCGCCCACGGTCGTCTCGTGCTTGCCGAGCGCGACGATCTCGCCGTCTACCCGGGCGACGAGCAGGCGCGCCGGCTCGTGCGGGTTGTGCATGATCGCGAGCTCCTCGTCGGGCTCGTACGCGAGGTCGGGGGTGCCGTAGCCGAGGGCCTCGACCTCGTTGCCCACCGCGATGGCGCGCACGAAGTCGGGGGTGGGCTCGTCGGGGATGGCGAGTTCGTCGATGGTGAAGGTCATGGTCGGCCGCCTCCTGAGCAGCCGATCAGACTACAACGGAGCCGGCGGCTGTCAACCGATCGAGACGGAACCGTTAGGTGCGGCCGTCGGGTACCGTAGAGCGATCATCCACTCCACCAGAGGACCTGCGCTGTGTATCTGAAGAGCCTGACCCTGAAGGGGTTCAAGTCCTTCGCGCAGCCGACCACCTTCGCCTTCGAGCAGGGCGTCACGTGCGTCGTCGGGCCCAACGGCTCGGGCAAGTCGAACGTCGTCGACGCCCTCGCGTGGGTCATGGGCGAGCAGGGTGCCAAGACGCTCCGCGGCGGCAAGATGGAGGACGTCATCTTCGCCGGCACCGCGACGAAGGGGCCGCTCGGGCGTGCGGAGGTCATCCTCACGATCGACAACGCCGACGGCGCGCTGCCCATCGAGTATTCCGAGGTCACGATCTCGCGCACGCTGTTCCGCAACGGCGGCAGCGAGTACGCCATCAACGGCGACCAGTGCCGCCTGCTCGACGTGCAGGAGCTGCTGAGCGACTCCGGCCTCGGCCGCGAGATGCACGTCATCGTCGGCCAGGGCCAGCTCGACGCCGTGCTGCACGCGAGCGCCGAGGACCGCCGCGGGTTCATCGAGGAGGCCGCGGGCATCCTCAAGCACCGCCGCCGCAAGGAGAAGACCCTCCGCAAGCTCGACGCCATGCAGGCCAACCTCACGCGCCTCTCCGACCTCGCGGGCGAGATCCGCCGCCAGCTCAAGCCGCTCGGCCAGCAGGCGGAGATCGCCAAGGAGGCCGCCTCGATCGCCTCGATAGTGCGGGATGCGCGTGCGCGCCTGCTCGCCGACGAGGTCGTCGAGCTGCGCTCCTCGATCACCGACCTCAGCCGCGGCGAGTCGGAGCGCAAGACCGAGCGCATCGTGCTGCAGGAGCAGCTCGACCAGAACAAGCTGCGCGAGGGCCGTCTCGAGCAGGCCCAGGTGGGCGACGCCGTCGACATCGCACGCCGCACGGCCTTCGGCCTCGAGTCGGCGCAGGAGCGCCTGCGCAACCTCTACACGCTCGCCAACCAGCGCCTCGCGCTGCTCGGCCAGCAGGGCGAGGGCCAGGCCGTCGGCTCCACGATCAGCCAGGCGTCGGTGCAGGAGGCGCGCGACGAGGCCGACCGCCTCGCCGCCGGGGTCGCCGACGCCGAGGCCGAGGTGGGCCGCGCGGCGGCCGCGACCGCGACCGCGAAGGCCTCCCTCGACTCGCTCGACGAGGAGATCGCCGCGCAGAGCGCCCTGGTCTCGCGCCACGAGCTCGAGCTCGCAGGGCTCGCCTCGCGCGTCGACGTGGCCCAGTCGAAGCTCGCCGCAGCGCGCGGTGAGCAGCTGCGCCAGCAGAACGCGCTCGAGCAGGCCGAGCAGCGCCGGGATGCCACGCGCACCGACTTCGTCTCGCTCGAGGCCGAGGCGGCGACGAGCGAGGAGGGCGACGGCTCCCTCGACGCCGCGTACGAGGCGTCCGAGGCCGTCGTCGCGGGCCTCCAGGCCGAGATCGAGGCGCTGCGGGACGACCTGCACGCCGCCGAGCGCGAGCGCGACGCCCTCGCCGCGCGCAACTCCGCGCTCTCGCTCGCCGTCGACCAGAAGGACGGCTCGAGCGCCCTCGTCGGGGCCAAGCTCGCGGGCATCCGCGGCCTCGTCGCCGAGCACGTGAAGATCGAGAGGGGCTACGAGGCGGCGATCGCCGCGGCGCTCGGCTCGCTCGCGGACGCCGTGCTCGCCGACTCGGCCGACTCCGCGTTCGACGCCCTCGCCGAGTCGGCGGCCAAGGACTTCGGCCGCGTCGAGGTCGTCGTCGCCGACGGCCCCGCGCCCGCCGCCAAGGCGCTCGACGGCGTACGCGCCGCGTCCGACGTCGTGACGGCGCCGAGCGGCGTGCTCGGCCTGCTCGCGGGCGTCTACATCGCCGACGACCTCCCCGCGGCCCGCGCCGCGTACCGCTCGATCGGCGACGCGACGTTCGTGACGCGCCAGGGCGACGTGCTCACGGCCCACGTGCTGCGCGGCGGCTCGGGCGCCAAGCGCTCGCGCGTCGAGCTCGTCGCCGAGCGCGACGCCGCGGCCGCGAACCTCGAGACCGTCACGACCCAGATCGAGCGCACCAAGTTCGCCCTCGCCGAGAAGCGCGGCGCCCTCGAGACGGCGAAGCAGGATGCGGCCGCCGCCCTCGCCGCGCTGCGCGAGTACGATGCCGCGCTCGCCGCCCAGTCGGAGCAGCTCTCGCGCTTCCGCATCCAGCTCGAGGCCGCCCAGGCGGAGTGGGAGCGGCTCTCGGCCGCCGTCGAGGTCTCCGCCGAGAACGTGCGCGAGGCCGAGACCGTGGTCGAGAGGGCCAAGGCCGACCGCGCGGCGTTCGAGTCGGCGCCCAAGCCCATGCTCGACGCCTCAGCGCGCGACGGGGTGCTCGCGGAGGTCGAGACGGCGCGCGCCGCCGAGCTCGAGCTGCGCATCCAGCTCGAGACGATCCGCGAGCGCGTGCGTGCCGAGCGCGCCCGCGCCGACTCCCTCGCCCAGCAGCTCATCGCCGAGCGCGAGGCCGCGGAGGAGCAGGCGAGGCTCACGGTCATCCGCAACCGCCAGGTCGCCGCGGCGAACGCCGTCATCGCGGCGCTGCCGGCCGTGCTCGACTCGGTGGACAGGTCGGTGTCCGAGGCGCGCGTGCGCCTGGCCGCGCGCGAGCAGGAGCGCAGCGCCCAGAACGAGGAGCTCGCGACCCTTCGCCGCGAGGAGGTCTCGCTGCGCGAGCGCCTCTTCGCCATCAGCGAGAACGTGCACGGCCTCGAGATGCAGATCTACGAGAAGAAGCTGCACCTCTCCACGCTCCTCGAGCGCGCGGGGGAGGAGCTCGGCCTCGTGGAGGACGTGCTCGTGGCGGAGTACGGGCCCGAGGTGCCGGTACCGGTCCCCGCCGTCGACGAGGTGGAGCAGGAGCCGGTGCCGTACTCCCGCATCGAGCAGCAGGCCCGCCTCGCCGCCGCGGAGCGCAAGCTCGCCCAGCTCGGCCGCGTCAACCCGCTCGCCCTCGAGGAGTTCGAGGCGCTCGAGCAGCGCCACAAGTTCCTCACGGAGCAGCTCACCGATCTCACGAACACGCGCAAAGACCTCCTCACGATCATCGAGGAGATCGACGAGAAGATGCAGGACATCTTCGCGAGCGCCTTCGAGGACACGAAGGCGGCCTTCAACCAGGTCTTCCCGATCCTGTTCCCGGGCGGCACCGGAAGCATCCACCTCACGGATCCCGAGAACATGCTCACGACGGGCATCGAGGTCACGGTCAAGCCCGCGGGCAAGAAGATCGAGCGCCTCTCGCTCCTGAGCGGCGGCGAGCGGTCCCTCGCGGCCGTGGCCCTCCTCATCGCGATCTTCAAGGCGCGCCCCAGCCCGTTCTACATCATGGACGAGGTCGAGGCGGCGCTCGACGACGCCAACCTCGGCCGCCTCCTCACGATCTTCCAAGACCTGCGCGAGACGAGCCAGCTCATCGTCATCACGCACCAGAAGCGCACCATGGAGATCGCCGACGCCCTGTACGGCGTGAGCATGCGCGCCGACGGCATCAGCGCCGTCGTGGGCCAGCGCGTCAACACCGAGAGGGCGAGCTAGCCAATCTCGTCGTGGTGCTGGCCCGCCGCCGACGCCCGACGCCGTAGCCTTGAGCCATGGCTGGCTGGTCCCTCTCCAACGCCCTCAAGGGCATGTTCTCGCGCGCGACGATCGACGAGACGACGTGGGACGACCTCGAGGACGCCCTGCTCTCCGCCGATTTCGGCCCCGACATCACCGAGTCGGTCATCGAGCAGCTGCGCGCCGACGTCGCTCGGTTCCGCACCACCGACCCCGCCGACCTGCGCAGGATGCTCCGCGAGAACCTCGAGGAGCGCCTCGCCCGCCTCGACCCCACCCTGAAGCTCACCGCCCGCCCGGCCGTCGTGCTCGTGGTCGGCGTCAACGGCGTCGGGAAGACGACGACCATCGGCAAGTTCGCCAAGTTCCTCACGGGCTACGGGCGCACGGTCGTGGTGGGGGCCGCCGACACGTTCCGCGCCGCCGCCGTCGAGCAGCTCGCGACCTGGGCCGAGCGCGGGGGAGCCGCGATCGTGCGGCCGCAGCAGCAGGGGCAGGACCCCGCGTCCGTCGCGTTCCAGACCGTCGAGCGGGCCCAGCGCGAGGGCATCGACATCGCCCTCATCGACACGGCGGGCCGGCTGCAGACCAAGAGCGGCCTCATGGACGAGCTGGGCAAGATCCGCAGGGTCGTCGAGAAGCAGACCGAGATCGCCGAGGTGCTCCTCGTGCTCGACGCGACGACGGGCCAGAACGGGCTCTCGCAGGCGGAGGCCTTCATCGAGCACGCGGGCGTCACGGGCCTCGTGATCACGAAGCTCGACGGCTCGGCCAAGGGCGGGTTCGTGCTCGCGGTGCAGGAGCGCACGGGCATCCCCATCAAGCTCGTCGGCCAGGGCGAGGGCATCAACGACCTCACGGGCTTCACCCCGCACGTCTTCGTGCAGGGTCTCGTCGGCTAGAGCGCGAGCAGGGCGAGCGCGAACGCGGCTATCGCGGAGAGCGTGCGCACGGTGTTGAAGCGCACCCAGCGCGGCTCGAACGCCGCGCGGTCGCCCTCGCGGTCGAGGGCCTCGTTGAGGGGAACGTTGACCCCGCCCGTCACGACGACGACCCCGACCAGATAGACGACCGCCGCGGCGATGAGCAGCCATGGCGAGGCCGCGCCCGTGATGAAGGCCAGAACGGCGGCGACGACGGGTGCGATGAGCGCGCCGACGAACACGAGCCCGAACGGGAAGTTCAGGATGGCGCGGTTGACAGCTGTCATCGTCGCGACGAAGGCCACGTCGTCCGTGCGCCGGAGGCCCGGCATGACGGCGACCGTGAAGGCGAAGAACAGCCCGGCGGAGAGGCCGAGGAGCAGCACGGCGACGAGCGCGGGGATCTCCGTGGCAGACAGGGCGAGCACCATGTCGCTACGGTATCGACATGACCTTGCAGCCCGCCAGCAAGCGACCGACGCGCGGCGTGATCGCCCTCATCCTCGCGCTCGTCTCGGACGTCATGCTGTGGGTGTCGTTCAGCAACGGCATCTCGGCGGCGCTCGACGGCTCGGGCTCGGGTGCCGGCGCCTGGCCGATCGTCTTCCTGGTGTTCTTCGGGCTCCTGCTCGTCGCGGGTGCGGCAGCCATCCTGCACCTGCTCAAGCGCGAGTCTGTCGTGATCAACATCATCACCGTCGCGCTGTCCGCCGTGCCGGTGGTGCTCATCGTGAAGGCCTGGATCGGGGCCTAGTTCGCGTCGCGGTGCGCCTCGCGGTAGCCGAGGTAGCGCTGCGCGTTCTCGCGGATGCCCGCGCGCTCCTCGTCCGTGAGCTCGCGCCGCACCTTCGCGGGCACGCCGGCCACGAGCGATCCGGGCGGCACGACCGTGCCCTCGAGCACGACGGCGCCGGCCGCGACGAGCGATCCCTCGCCGATCACCGCGGTGTTGAGCACCGTCGCGTTCATGCCCACGAGCACTCCGTCCTCGAGGGTGCAGCCGTGCAGCACCGCGGCGTGGCCGATGCTCACGTTCGCCCCGATGGTCGTGGGCTTGCCGGCATCGCAGTGCACGACGACGTTGTCCTGGATGTTGGAGCCCGCGCCGAGCGTGATGGCGTCGACATCCGCCCGCAGCACGGCGCCGTAGAACACGCTCGCGCCCTCGGCGAGCGTCACGGCGCCGACGAGGGTGGCGTTGGGGGCGACCCACGCGGTGTCGTGGATGGACGGGGTGCTGCCCGCGATCGGGACGATGAGTGCCATGCGCCTACGCTAGCGAAGGCAGCCGCGCCGCGACCTCCCGCAGCACGCGCTCGTCTCCCGCGTACACGCCCTGCTCGCGCGGCCAGTGGGCGATGACGTCGGTGAAGCCGAGCGCCGCGGCCCTGGCCACGGCATCCTCGAACGCCGCGGCGCTCGAGAGCGAGTACGTGCCGCCCGAGTCGATCGACAGGTGCCGGTCGAGGCTCAGGGGGTCGCGTCCTGCGGCGTCGGCCGCCTCGTCGAGCCGCTTCGCGAGCGCGCCCACCGCAGCCCACCACTCGTCTCCCGTGACGCCCTCCGGACCCGTCGTCACCCACGCCTCGGCGTGGCGTGCGACGACCCCCAGGCCCTTGGGCCCGTTCGCGGCGATCACGAACGGCACGCGCGGGTGCTGCGCGGGGGTGCCGACCATGCGCGCCCCGACGGACGTGAACCACTCGCCCTCGCGGCTGATGCCGCCCGTCGCATCCTGCTCGAACCGCAGCAGCTCGTCGAGGTGGTCGACGAACTCGGCGAAGCGCGCGTGGCGCTCGCCGGGGGTGAGCTCGGGCTGGCCGAGCACGAAGGCGTCGAACCCCGTGCCGCCCGAGCCGATGCCGAGCAGCACGCGGCCGCCCGAGACGTCGTCGAGGGTCGCGACATCCTTCGCGAAGGGCACCGGGTGCCGGAAGTTGGGCGACGACACGAACGTGCCGAGGCCGATCGTGGAGGTGACTCCCGCGGCCGCCACGAGCGTCGGGATCGTCGCGCCCCACGGCTCGTCGGCGAGGGTGCGCCACGACAGGTGGTCGTAGGTCCATGCGTGGTCGAAGCCGAGCGACTCGGCCTCCGCCCAGCGGTGCCGCGCGATGTTCCAGGGCTCTTGGGGCAGGATGACGATTCCGAAGCGCATACCTGCCATTAAACTGGCCTGACCATGGCACTCTTCGGAAACCTCACCGACCGTCTCGCGGATACCTTCAAGAACCTGCGCGGCAAGGGCAAGCTGAGCCCCGCAGACGTCGACGGCACGGTGCGCGAGATCCGCCGCGCGCTCCTCGACGCCGACGTCGCCCTCGAGGTCGTCAAGGAGTTCACGGGCCGCGTGCGCGAGCGCGCGCTCGGCGACGAGGTGTCCAAGGCCCTCAACCCCGCGCAGCAGGTCGTGCAGATCGTCAACGACGAGCTCATCACGATCCTCGGCGGCGAGGCACGGCGCATCCAGTTCGCCAAGAACCCGCCCACGGTCATCATGCTCGCGGGCCTCCAGGGCGCCGGCAAGACGACCCTCGCGGGCAAGCTCTCCAAGTGGCTCAAGGAGGAGGGGCACACGCCCATGCTCGTGGCCGCCGACCTCCAGCGCCCCAACGCCGTCACGCAGCTGCAGGTCGTGGGCGAGCAGGCCGGCGTCGCCGTCTACGCGCCCGAGCCCGGCAACGGCAAGGGCGACCCCGTCAAGGTCGCCAAGGATGCCGTCAAGGAGGCCACGCGCAAGCAGTACGACGTCGTGATCGTCGACACCGCGGGCCGCCTCGGCGTCGACGCGGAGCTCATGAAGCAGGCCGCGAACATCCGCAAGGCCGTCGACCCCGACGAGGTGCTCTTCGTCATCGACGCCATGATCGGCCAGGACGCCGTGCAGACGGCGCGCGCCTTCCAGGAGGGCGTGGACTTCACGGGCGTCGTGCTCTCCAAGCTCGACGGCGACGCGCGCGGCGGTGCCGCGCTCTCCGTCGCGTCGGTCACGGGCCGGCCCATCATGTTCGCGTCGACGGGGGAGGGGCTGGGCGACTTCGAGCCGTTCCATCCCGACCGCATGGCGAGCCGCATCCTCGACCTCGGCGACATCCTCACCCTCATCGAGCAGGCCCAGAAGAACTTCGACGAGGAGGAGGCGAAGAAGGTCGCGGAGAAGTTCGCGACCGACACGTTCACCCTCGAGGACTTCCTCGGGCAGATGCAGCAGCTCAAGAACATGGGCTCCATCAAGAACATGCTCGGCATGCTCCCCGGCGCGAAGGGCATGCGCCAGCAGCTCGACAACTTCGACGAGTCGGAGATCACGCGCACCGAGGCGATCATCCAGTCGATGACGCTGCAGGAGCGCCGCCAGCCCAAGCTCCTCAACGGGTCGCGCCGCGTGCGCATCGCGCGCGGGTCCGGCACGACCGTCACCGACGTCAACGCCCTCGTGAACCGGTTCGAGCAGGCCGCGAAGATGATGAAGACCGTGGCGCGCGGCGGCGTGCCGCAGGTGCCCGGCATGGGCCCCATCCCCGGCCAGAAGTTCGGCGGCGCCAAGAAGCAGCAGCCCAAGAAGGGCTCGCGCTCGGGCAACCCCGCCAAGCGCGCGGCGGAGAACGCGGCGCTCGCCGCGGGCAACTCGCTCAAGCCCGCCGCCGCGGCGGGCTCGGGCTTCGGCCTCGGCACGAAGGCGGGCGGCCCCTCCGAGGAAGAGCTGGCCTCGCTGCAGAAGTTCCTCGGCCGGTAGGCGCGGCGGGTCGTCGGCCTGGCAGGTCCGCTCCGCTGCTGGCCCGCTCCCGTCCCGCCGCTCCCGCTCGTCCCCGTGCCCGCCGGTCCCGTGAAACGTTCCAGCGGGGACTTTTGGCTCGTCAGGTAGCGCATCTCGCCACAACTCCCCGCTGGAACGTTTCACGGGGAGGGCCGGGGGATCCCGCCGCTCCCCGCGCGACGAGCGGAGGCCCGCGGCAGGGGTAGCGTGAAGCAATGAGTTCACGCCGTATCCGCCTGGGAGTCCAGGTCCAGCCCCAGCACGCCCCCTACCCGAAGATCCGCGACACTGTTCGCGAGCTCGAGGATCTGGGCGTCGACATCCTCTTCAACTGGGATCACTTCTTCCCGCTGAGCGGCGAGCCCGACGGCCTGCACTTCGAGGCGTGGACCGAGCTCGCCTCGTGGGCCGAGCTCACGAGCCGCGTCGAGTTCGGCACGCTCGTCAACTGCAACTCGTACCGAAACCCCGACCTGCAGGCCGACATGGCCCGCACCCTCGACCACATCAGCGCCCACTCCGGCGGCGCCGGCCGATTCATCTTCGGCACGGGCTCGGGATGGTTCGAGCGCGACTACGACGAGTACGGCTACGAGTTCGGCACCGCCGGCCAGCGGCTCGACGCGCTCGCCGAGGCGCTGCCGCGCATCGAGGCGCGCTGGGCGAAGCTCAACCCCGCGCCGACGCGCAAGATCCCCGTGCTCATCGGCGGCGGCGGCGAGAAGAAGACCCTGCGCATCGTCGCCCAGCACGCCGACATCTGGCACAGCTTCACCGCTCCGGACGACCTGCCGCGCAAGCTCGGCATCCTCCGCGAGCACGGCGAGGCGGTGGGGCGCGACGTCTCCGAGATCGAGATCTCCAACGAGCTGCGCAGCCACGACGAGGCCGGCGCCGACGCCCTGCTCGAGCACGGCGTCACCCTGTTCACCCTCGGCATCTCGGGCCCGGAGTACGACCTCGCGCCCGTGAAGCGCTGGCTGGCCTGGCGCGACAAGCAGAACTAGCCATTCTTTCGGCGGCTTTCGGCCATCGTGCTCGCGCGGCGCCACGATGGTCGGGGGCCGCCGCTAGCGTGGCCACGTGAACCAACTGCGCCCCACCCCGCTCGTCTTCGTCGCCATCGGTGTCACGATCCTGGCGTGGGCGAGCGCGTTCATCGTCATCCGCGGCACGGGCCCCTACTTCTCGGGCGGCGCGCTCGCCCTCGGCCGCCTCATCGTCGGCACGCTGCTGCTCGGCATCGTCGTGCTGCTCGGCCGCACATGGGTCGCCCCGAACCGCCGCGAGTGGCTGCAGATCGTCGGCTTCGGCGTGCTGTGGTTCGGCGCCTACAACGTCGCGCTCAACACCGCCGAGCAGTCCCTCGACGCGGGCACGACCGCCATGATCGTCAACATCGGGCCCATCCTCATCGCCCTCGGCGCTGGCGTCTTCCTGCGCGAGGGCATCCCCAAGTGGCTCGCGATCGGCGCGGGCGTGGCCTTCCTCGGCGTCGTGCTCATCGGGCTCGGCACGGGCGCGTCCGAACTGGGCGACGGCGTGGGCGTCGCCCTCGCGCTCGTGGCCGCGGTCACCTACGCCGCGGGCGTGCTGCTGCAGAAGCCCGCGCTCAAGAGGCTCCCCAACGCCCAGGTCACGTGGCTCGGCTGCGCCATCGGCCTGGTCGTCACCCTGCCCTTCGCGGGCGACCTCGTGCGCGATGTGCAGGATGCGCCGCTGCCCGGCATCCTCGGAGTGCTCTACCTCGGCGCCATCCCCACCGCCCTCGCGTTCAGCACGTGGGCCTACGCGCTCTCGCGCATGCCCGCCGGACAGCTCGGCGTCTCGACCTACATCGTGCCGCCGCTCGCGATCGTGATGGGCCTCCTCGTCTTCGGCGAGGTGCCCCACGTGCTCGCGATCGCGGGCGGCGTCATCTGCCTCGTCGGGGTCGCGCTCTCGCGCCGGCGCCCGCGGATTCCCGAAGTCTCCAAAACTCTGGCAGAATAGCCAGTCGAGTCTCTCGCGGCCCGACCCTCTAATCAGGCCCGAGTACTCCACCAGAGCTTTCGTGCCGAGTGTGCCCCCACGCTCACGGCCAGCGGTTCGCCACCAACACATACATTCAGGAGAATTGTGGCTGTCAAGATTCGTCTCAAGCGCATGGGCAAGATCCGTGCACCGTACTACCGCATCGTCGTCGCCGACTCGCGCTCCAAGCGCGACGGCCGCGCCATCGAGGAGATCGGCAAGTACCACCCGACCGAGGAGCCCTCGTTCATCGAGGTCAACTCCGAGCGCGCGCAGTACTGGCTCGGCGTCGGCGCCCAGCCGAGCCCGCAGGTCGAGGCCATCCTCAAGCTCACGGGCGACTGGGGCATCTTCAAGGGCGACAAGAACGCCAAGAGCACGGTGAAGACCAAGGAGGCCAAGGAGACGTTCCAGGCCGACGAGAAGAAGAAGCCGGTCCTCAAGCCCAAGACCGAGAAGCCCGTCGCCAAGGTCGAGGAGACCCCCGCCGAGGAGGCTCCCGCCGAGGACGTGGTGAGCGACGGCGAGGCCGCTGAGGCTCCCGCAGCCGACGAGGCCGCCGCCGAGGCGACGCCCGCCGGCGACGAGGCTCCCGCAGCGACCGACGAGGCCTAGCCTTGCTCGCTCCCGCTCTCGAGCACCTGGTCAAGGGGATCGTCGATCACCCCGACCAGGTTCAGGTAGTCGCGAAGAACTCCCAGCGTGGTGAGGTCCTCGAGGTGCGCGTGCACCCCGACGACCTCGGCCGGGTCATCGGTCGCGCAGGTCGCACCGCGAAGGCGCTCCGCACCCTGGTCTCGGCTCTCGCCGACGGCCGCAAGGTGCGCGTCGACGTCGTCGACACCGACTACTAGACGGTGGCAGCGAAGAATTCCCCCCAGCCGTCCCACACGCAGCTGCGTGTGGGGCGGCTGGTGAAGGCGCACGGCCTCAAGGGGGCCATCAAGCTCGAGCTCTACACCGACATCCCCGAGAAGCGCTTCGTGCCCGGAGCTGTGTTCTCGCTCCAGGTGCCCACGAGCTCGGCGTGGCACGGCAAGAAGCTCGAGCTCTCCGAGCTCAAGTGGTTCAACGCCCAGCCGGTCGCGTTCTTCAAGGACGTCTCCGACCGCAGCGCCGCCGAGAGCCTCATCAAGGCCATCCTCTGGATCGACGAGGATGCCGCGGCCGAGGTCGAGGACGACGCCTGGTTCGACCACCAGCTCGTCGGCCTCAGGGTGCTCCGCGACGGAGCCTCCGTCGGCACCGTGACCCAGATCGACCACTTCCCGGCCCAGGACCTCCTCACCGTCGCCACGGACAACGGCGACGTGCTCGTGCCGTTCGTGAAGGCCATCGTGGCCTCCGTCGACATCGAGGCCGGAACCCTCACGGTCACCCCGCCCCTCGGCCTCTTCGAGGAGCTCGCGGACGACGACGCGGAGCCCGCCGGCTCCTGATCCGCGGCTCGGGCGTCCCGGGTCCGTCCCTCTCCCCGCGTCGCTCCCCGCAGTTACGGAGGACGCCACGCCGTCGGGCCGGTACCGTGCGGCCCGCACTCGGCGTGCCGTCCTCCGCAACTACCGCGCGAGTCCCGCACGCACGTGTCGTGGGCTCCAGAGGTGCTCGCCGCGCTCGACCATCCCGCGGATGGCGAGCTCCACGCGCTGCCACTCGTCGACGATGTGCGGGTAGGCGACCCGGATCACGATGTAGCCGAGGCGGGTGAGCGCGAGATCCCGTGAGCGGTCCGCGAGGAAGGCGTTCGGCCCCTCATGCCATTCGCGCCCGTCGGCCTCGATCACGAGGCGGTCGCCGAGCACGAGGTCGACGTACCCGACGGCGGGGATGTGCACCTGCGACCGGATCCGCACGCCCAGCGGTGTCAGCCGCACTCGGCAGTACGTCTCGAGGCCCGATTCCGCGTGGCGGTCGACCTCGTCGAGCACGCTCGCGAAGCCCGGCGGCAAGGTCGCCAGCACCCGCCGGAGCGAGGCCGTCGTCAGGGCACCGGTGTGGAGGGCCGAGTCGATCGCGGTGAGCGCGTCCTCGCGGATCTGGCAGAGGAGCAGGTCGCGGATGATCGAGGGCACGGGCTCGACGACCGATGCGCGGGCCGACCACGGCACCGACTGCCAGTGCACGACGAGGTGTGCGCGGTCCCCGTGCACGCGTCCCGCGTGGCGCGGCACGGACACATGGGTCCGCCCGTCGGCCTCGGGCACCCACAGTCCACGGTGCCTCGCCGCGCTCAGGCACGCGATCCGGCCGCCGAACTCGACCGCTCGGAGGACGTCGGCGGAGACATCCTCGTTCGCCAGCCAGCCCTTGCGCACGCGGATGACGCGTCCGCTCGAGAGTGCGGAACGAAGATCGGCGGCGGTGAACCCCGCGGCAAGCAGGGTCCCGACCCTAGCCGCACCGCCGAACCGGACGAGCGTGCTCTGCAGCGTCATGGCGCACAGCCTGGCGGCGCGCCCGCCGCTGCAGCCCTCGCGCGGTCTCACGGTGGGATCCCGGCCCGTCTCGCGAGTTGTGGAGGACGCCCCGGATCCGTGTCCCCGCGGCCGGCCGGCCCCCGACGCGGCGTGTCGTCCTCCGCAACGCCGCGCGCCTACGCTGGACGGGTGCGCATCGACATCGTCACGATCTTCCCCGAGTTCTTCGGCGTGCTCGACGTCTCGCTGCTCGGCAAGGCCCGCCAGTCGGGGATCATCGACGTGGGCGTGCACGACCTACGCGACTTCACGCACGACCGCCACCGCACGGTCGACGACACGCCCTACGGCGGCGGCGCGGGCATGGTCATGCGCCCCGAGCCCTGGGGAGAGGCGCTCGACAGCCTGCTCACGCCCGACTCGCTCATGGTCTTCCCGACGCCCGCGGGGGAGCGCTTCACGCAGGCCACGGCGCGCGAGCTCTCCACCGAGCCGCACCTCGTGTTCGGCTGCGGCCGCTACGAGGGCCCCGACCAGCGCGTCATCGACTACGCCGGCACCGTCTCGCGCGTGCGCGAGATCAGCCTCGGCGACTACGTGCTCAACGGCGGCGAGGTCGCCGTCATGGCCATGATCGAGGCCGTGGGACGCCTCGTCCCGGGCGTCATCGGCAATGCCGCGAGCCTCGACGAGGAGAGCCACGAGGGCGGCCTGCTCGAGTACCCCAGCTACACGAAGCCCGCGCAGTGGCGAGGATTCGAGGTGCCGCCCGTGCTGCTCAGCGGCAACCACGGCGCCATCGCCGTCTGGCGGCACGAGCAGCAGCTCGAGCGCACGCGGGCCCGCCGGCCCGACCTGCTCGAGCCCTAGGAGCGCGCCGAGAGGATGACCGGGCCGTCGTCGGTCACGGCGACGGTGTGCTCGAAGTGCGCGGCTCGCGAGCCGTCGGCGCTGCGGAGGGTCCAGCCGTCCTTGTCGGTGTAGATGCGGTCGGTGCCGATCATGAACCACGGCTCGATCGCGAACACGAGCCCCGCGCGCAGCGGAAGCCCGCGACCCGGGCGGCCGTCGTTGGGGATGTGCGGGTCGCCGTGCATCGTGCGGCCCACGCCGTGTCCGCCGAAGTCGGTGTTGATCGAGTAGCCCCCCGCGCGTGCGACGTCGCCGATCGCGGCGGAGATGTCGCCGATGCGGTTGCCGACCGTGGCGGCGGCGATGCCCGCGTCGAGGGCGCGCGACGTCACGTCGATGAGGGCGAGGTCCTCGTCGCGAGGGGTGCCCACGATGATCGTGATCGCCGAGTCGGTGACCCAGCCGTCGACTGACGCGGCGAAGTCGAGCGACAGCACGTCGCCGTCGCGCAGGCGGTAGTCGTGCGGCAGGCCGTGCAGCGCGGCGTCGTTGACCGACGTGCACAGCACCTTGCCGAACGGGGATGCCCCGAACGACGGGTGGTAGTCGATGTAGCAGCTCTCGGCGCCGGCCTTGCGGATCATGTCGTGGGCGAGCTTGTCGAGCGTGAGGAGGTTGACCCCGACGGCGGACGCCTGGGCCGTGGCCTCGAGCACGCTCGCGACGAAGACGCCGGCGGCGCGCATCCTCTCGATCTCGGCCGGGGTGCGCAGCTCGATCATGCGTGCTTGCCCATGTAGTCGCGCACGATCTCGCGCAGCTTGGCGATGAAGCGCTCGTCGCCCTTCGGGTCGTAGAGGAACGCGCGGTGCAGGATCGAGTCGGCGATCTCGACGATGATCTCGAAGTCGAACGCGAGCTCGTCGGAGGGCGTGAGGCCGTACTTGCGCGTGAAGAGCGCGGTGAACTCGCGCGCGAGCACCGAGTTGTTGGACATGTCCGGCTGCACGAAGCGCTTGTCGATGACGTCGCCGAAGCCCAGGGCCCGGAAGCCCGGCTCGGTGCGCAGCAGCTCGACGTAGCCGTCGATCGCGACATCCATGCCGTCCATCCAGTGGGCGGGCTCGTCGCTCATGCCGCCGAAGATGCGGGCCGTGAACTTCTCCATGTTGCGGGAGGCGAGGGCGCGCAGCAGCGACTGGATGTTGGGGAAGTAGCGGTACACGACGCCCACCGAGGAGCCCGAGCGCGTGGCGACGTCGCTCGTCGTGAGGCCGTCGATGCCGTTCTTGTCGATGAGCTCGGCGGCGGCGTCGAGGAGGCTCGTGATGCGCTCCGCGCTGCGCTGCTGCACCGGCTCGGTGCGGACGGTCGCGGGCACGAAGTCGGGCTTGTCGTTCATTGCGTGGTTCTGCTTTCAGTGGTGGACTGCCGCCGAGTGGAATACCACCCGTGTTCTGTGCGAGAATTGCTGTTCGTGCCAGCACCCGGCTCTGCCACAGGGGATCCGGTTCAGTGCTCCGGCGCACACTCCATTCTTCACTACTGATACTCCGTATCTGACAAGCAAGCGTTCGACCTGTGGCGGGCGCAGAGAGCGAACTACCATGCACATCCTCGACAGCGTCGATGCAGCGTCCCTCAAGGACAACATCCCCGACTTCCGTGCGGGTGACAACGTCAAGGTGCACGTGAACATCATCGAGGGCACCCGTTCGCGCATCCAGGTCTTCCAGGGTGTCGTCATCGGCCGCTCGGGCGAGGGCGTCCGCGAGACCTTCACGGTCCGCAAGGTCAGCTTCCAGGTCGGCGTCGAGCGCACGTTCCCCGTGCACTCCCCGATCATCGACCACATCGAGCTCGTCACCCGCGGTGACGTGCGTCGCGCCAAGCTCTACTACCTGCGCAAGCTGCGCGGCAAGAAGGCGAAGATCAAGGAGAAGCGCGACTTCTCGTAGTCGTTCAGCGTTTCGAACTTTCCTGAGCTCCCAGCCGCTTATGCTTGCTGGGAGCTCAGGGGTTTAAGTGACATATCGTACGGAATTCGACGCGACCGCAGGCGACCGCCCGGTACGCGCGCCCAAGTCGAAGCAGAAGCGCGGCTGGAAGATCTTCCTGCGTGACATCCTGCTCATCTTCCTCGCGGCGCTGCTCATCTCGTTCCTCATCAAGACGTTCCTGATCCGCTCGTTCTACATCCCGTCGTCGTCGATGGAGGAGACCCTCCACATCCAGGACAGGATCATCGTCAACCAGCTCGAGCCGAAGTTCATGCCGATCGAGCACGGCGACGTCGTCGTCTTCCGCGACCCGGGCGGCTGGCTCCCGCCGGACAACACGCAGCCCGTCAACTGGTTCGTCGGCGCCGTCGACGCCGCCCTCGCCTTCGTGGGCCTGAGCGCCCCCGACAGCAACGACCACCTCATCAAGCGCGTCATCGGCCTGCCCGGCGACACGGTCGTGTGCTGCAACGACTTCGGCCAGCTGACGGTCAACGGCGTGCCCCTCGAGGAGCCGTACATCAACCTGCCCGAGGGCATCACGAAGGCCACGCGCGACGACTTCGAGGTGACCGTGCCCGAGGGCAAGCTGTGGGTCATGGGCGACAACCGCTACAACTCGGCCGACTCGGCGTTCCACCGCGACGACCCCACGGGCGGCTTCGTGCCGATCGACAACGTCGTGGGCCGCGCCCTGCTCATCAGCTGGCCGGTCGACCGGTGGACGTGGCTCGACAACTACCCCGTGACCTTCAGCGACGTCGACGGCACAGCGAAGAAGTGACGGTAGCCGACCCCACCCTGCGCGTCGAGCGCTCCCTGCACCGTGGGGGCGCGCGGTACGTCATCGGCTGCGACGAGGTCGGCCGCGGCGCGATAGCGGGGCCGGTCGCCGTGGGGCTCTCCGTGGTCGGGGTCGGCATCCGCAAGCATCCTGACGGCCTGCGCGACTCGAAGATGCTCAGCGAGAAGCGCCGCGAGCAGCTCTCGCCCCTGGCCCAGCAGTGGTCGCACTTCTCGGCGGTCGGCCTCGCGAGCGCTCTCGAGGTCGACACGATCGGGATCATGGCCGCCCTCGCCCTCGCCGGCAGGCGCGCCCTCGTCGAGCTGCACGAGGCGGGCGTGCCGATCATGGAGAGCGTCGTGCTGCTCGACGGCTCCCACGACTGGCTCACGCCTGGCCTCACGACCCCGCCCGTGCGCACGCAGGTCAAGGCCGACCGCGACTGCGCCTCGGTGGCCGCGGCCTCCGTCATCGCGAAGGTGCACCGCGATCGCATCATGATCGAGGCGGATGAGGCGATCCCCGGGTACGGCTGGGCGGGCAACAAGGGCTACGGCTCGACCGAGCACTACGCCGCCATCGACAGCCTCGGAGCGTCCGAGCTCCACCGCCAGACCTGGCTGCACGCCCGCAGCGCGTAGACTTGTCCCGCAATGGATGAGGACGAGTTCGAAGACTATGACCGCGAGGTAGAGCTCGCGCTCTACAAGGAGTACCGCGACGTCGTCGGCCAGTTCCGGTTCGTCGTCGAGACGGAGCGCCGCTTCTACCTCGCCAACGAGGTGGAGCTCGTGCGGCAGGACACCGAGCACGACTTCTACTTCGAGCTCACGATGAACGACGTGTGGGTGTGGGACGTCTACCGCTCCGACCGCTTCGTGAAGTCGGTGCGCGTGCTCACCTTCAAAGACGTCAACGTCGAGGAGCTCTCTGCGAAGGAGCTCGAGCTGCCGAAGGAACTGGCGCTCGACGAGTAGGTGCTCGTCAGATGATCCGTGCTGCGGTCTTCGACATCGGGGGAGTCCTCGAGATCGTCGATGACGACGCCTGGCAGGATCTCTGGACAGCCCGCTGGGAGACCTCGCCCGGCGCCATCCGCGCCTCCGAGTACCACGGACCGACCGAGGCCGACTTCCGTGCGCGCATCGCGCCCCACGTGTCCGACGTCGACGCGGCGATCGCCGACTTCTGGGACACCTACTGCGGTTCGTTGGATGTGGCCAGGCGCGACTTCGTGGCCTCCCTCAAGCCCGCCGGCCTCATCGTCGCTGCGCTCAGCAACTCGGGCGACGGCGCGCGCCGCGAGGAGCAGCGCAGGTACGGCTTCGAGGATCTCTTCGACCTCATGGTCTACTCGCACGAGGTGGGCGTCGAGAAGCCCGACCCGGCGATCTACGCGCTGACCGCCGCGCGCCTGGGCGTGCAGCCGCACGAGATCGTCTTCCTCGACGACCGGCAGGCCGCGGTCGACGGGGCGGTGGCCGCGGGATGGCACGCGGTGCTGCACGAGTCGACGCCGACGTCGATCGCGGCGGTGCGGGCCGTGATCGCGGCTCCTCCACACTGACACGTTCTCCGGCACTGCACGGATGACCGTGACCGCGGCCCGCCGCGGGTCGACCCCCACGACCCTTGACCCATGGCAGCGAAAGACGCCCTCGGGCGCAGGGGAGAGGCGATCGCGGCGCGGCACCTCGTGCGGTCCGGGCTCGTCATCGTCGAGCGCAACTGGCGGTGCCTCGCGGGGGAGATCGACCTCGTCGCGCGCGACGGCGACGAGCTCGTGTTCGTTGAGGTCAAGACGCGGTCGAGCGTCGACTACGGGCATCCCCTCGAGGCGATAACCCCGCGCAAGCTCGCGCGGCTGCGCAGGCTCGCGGGGGAGTGGTGCCTCGCCCACCCCGATGAGCGCGGTGCGATCCGCATCGACGCCGTCGCCGTCATCGCCCCGCGCGCGGGCGACATCGAGGTCGAGCACCTCGCGAGGGTGTTCTGATGGCGATCGGTCGCACGTGGTCGGTGTCCCTGCTCGGGCTGAGGGGAGCGGTGGTCGAGATCGAGGCCGACCTCGCGAGCGGACTACCCGCCTTCGTGCTCATCGGGCTGCCCGACGCGGCCCTGGGCGAGGCCAAGGATCGGGTGCGGTCGGCGGCGACCAACTCGGGGTGCGGGCTGCCGGCCCGCAAGATCACGGTCAACCTCTCGCCCGCCGCGCTGCCCAAGCACGGGTCGGGCTTCGACCTCGGCATCGCGCTCGCGGCCCTCGCCGCCGCCGACCTCGTGCGGGCGGACTCGATATCGCGCGTGCTGCACCTCGGCGAGCTCGGCCTCGACGGCCGGCTGCGGCCCGTCGACGGCATCCTGCCCGCCGTGCTGTCGGCGTCGCGCGCGGGCTTCGACACCGTCATGGTGCCGACCGGCAACGCGGATGAGGCGTCGCTCGTGCCCGGGGTGCGCGTCATCCCCGTCGCCTCGCTGCGCGATGCGGCGATCTGGCACGGCGGCGAGTTCGAGCCGGAGCCGGTCGAGCCGATCCTCCGGGCCGTTCCCACCGCGGGCGACGGCGCGGAGGCCGATCTCGCCGACGTCATCGGCAGCGAGGAGGCGGTGGGCGCGATGCTCGTCGCGGCCGCGGGCGGGCACCACGTGCTCCTGCTCGGGCCGCCCGGCGCGGGCAAGACCATGCTCGCGTCCCGGCTGCCCACCCTGCTGCCCGACCTCGACCCCGACGCGGCCCTCGAGGTGAGCTCGCTGCGATCCTTGGCCGGGATGCCCGTGGGGTCCACCCTCTCGACGAGGCCGCCCTTCGAGGCACCGCACCACACCGCGACCGCGGCCTCGCTCCTCGGGGGAGGCAGCGGGCAGATCCGGCCAGGGGCCGCCGCCCGCGCCTCGCACGGCGTGCTCTTCCTCGATGAAGCGCCCGAGTTCCCCGGGTCGGTGCTCGACGGGCTCCGTCAACCGCTCGAGTCGGGAACGATCAGCATCCACCGGGCCAACGCCGTCGCGTTCTTCCCCGGCAGGTTCCAGCTCGTGCTCGCGGCGAACCCGTGCCCGTGCGGGCAGTGGGGCGCGAAGGACTCCGAGTGCACGTGCCCGCCGCACTCGCGCCGCCGCTACCTCGCGCGGCTCTCCGGTCCGCTCCTCGACCGCATCGACATCCAGTTCCGCGTGCACCGCATCACGACGGCACAGCTGCGGCTCGCGGGCGAGGGCGCGCGGCTCACGAGCGCGGCGGCGCGCGAGCGCGTCATCGCCGCGCGCACGCGCACTCGCGAGCGGCTCGCCGCCACCCCCTGGACGCTCAACTCGCACGTGCCGGGCTCATGGTTGCGCGGACCGGAGGCCCGTTTGCGACCGGCGGTGACGGCATCGCTCGACCGCAGCCTCGAACGCGGCGGCATCACGATGCGCGGGTATGACCGCGTGCTCCGGCTCGGCTGGACCCTCGCCGACCTCGAGGGCACCGCGAGCCCCACTGCCGACCAGATGACACGTGCGCTGTACCTGAGGAGGGCGATCTCGACATGACCATGTTCGGACTCAAGGAGGCCGAGGTGGCGCAGCTCGTGCGAGCGGCGACGCTCGACGACGACCTCGACCGCGACGAGATCGAGGCCCGCTTCGCGCGCGCGGCGTGGTCGGGCATCGCCGAACCGGGCGATGCGGTCGCGAACCTGCTCATCGATGAGCGGGGGCCCGCCCGCGCGCTCGCCGCACTCGTCGACGGGCTGCCCGCCGCCGACCTCGCGACCCCGTACCTCTCCGAGGCAGACGCCCAGCAGGCGCTCGACAGGTGGATGCCGCGGCTCGCGCCTCCCGTCGTGCTCCAGTGGCTGCGCCAGGCCGCGCGGCACGGCGCCCGGCTGCGTGTGCCCGGCGACCCGCTCTGGCCGGCCGGGTTCGCGGCCCTGGGCGACCACGCGCCCCTCGCCCTGTGGACGCGCGGACCCGACGAGGCGCTCGCGGCCCTCGAACGGTCGGTCGCCCTCGTGGGCGCGAGGGCCGCGACGGGCTATGGCGAGCACGTCACGATGGAGGCGTCTGCGGGGCTCGTCGACCGCGGGTTCGCCATCGTGTCCGGGGCCGCCTACGGCATCGACGGCATGGCCCACCGCGCCGCCCTCGCGAGCCGCGGGCACACCGTCGCGTTCCTCGCCGGCGGCGTCGACCGCTTCTACCCGAGCGGGCACGACGCCCTGCTCACACGCATCGCCGAGCACGGCATCGTGGCCTCGGAGCTCCCGTGCGGCTCGGCGCCCACCCGGTGGCGGTTCCTGCAGCGGAACCGGCTCATCGCCGCGTCGAGCCTCGCGACGGTCGTGCTCGAGGCGGGCTGGCGCTCGGGGTCGCTCAACACCGCCGCGCACGCCTGCGACGCCGGCCGCCCCGTCGGCGCCGTGCCGGGCCCGGTGACGAGCGCCGCGTCGGCGGGATGCCACAGGCTCATCCGCGACGGCAAGGCCGAGCTGGTCACGACCGCCGACGAGATGGCCGCGCTCGCCGGCGGACCCGAGCCCGAGGAGCCGCAGTACACGCGCGAGCACACGCGCGTGCTCGACGCCCTGAGCGTCACGGCCCAGCGCACGGTGGACACGATCGCCGCGCGCGCGGGGCTCACCGTCGCGCAGACGCAGTCCGAGCTCGCGCGGCTCGAGGTCGAGGGAATCGTGCGGGAGCGCGAGCGCGGCTGGACGAAGCGGGGTGCGCCGCGTGAACCGTAGGCAGGCGCGGCGGTCGACCCTAGGCTGGCACTGTGATCCAACTCGGCCAGCACCCCGCGCCCTCCCACGTCATCGCCCATGTGAGCGACACGCACCTGCTCGCCGGCGGGCGCCCGCTGTACGGCAAGGTCAACACGATCGAGCACCTCACCCAGGCACTCCTCCAGCTCGAACGCTCCATCGCGCACCCGCAGGCGATCGTGTTCACGGGAGACCTCGCCGATCTCGGGGAGCCCGACGCCTACGTGCGCCTCCGGGAGATCGTCGAGCCCGTCGCCGCCCGCATGGGCGCCCAGGTGATCTGGGTCATGGGCAACCACGACGAGCGCGCGGACTACTCGCGACTGCTCTTCGACGAGGAGTCGGACGCGCCGCAGGACCGCGTGTACGACATCGACGGGCTGCGGGTCATCTCACTCGACTCCACGGTGCCGGGCTACCACCACGGCGAGATCACCGACGGCCAGCTCGAGTGGCTGCGCGGCGTGCTCACGACGCCCGCGCCGCACGGCACGATCCTCGCGCTGCACCACCCGCCCATCCCCACCCCGCTGCTCGAGGCGATGGGCATCCTCGAGCTGAACGACCAGCCGAAGCTGGCCGACGTCGTGCGGGGCACGGATGTGCGGGCCATCCTCGCCGGCCACCTGCACTACTCGACGCACAGCACGTTCGCCGGCATCCCCGTGTCGGTCGCGTCGGCGACGTGCTACACGCTCGACCTGAGCGCGGAAGACCGACTGCTCTCGGGCGTGGACTTCGGGCAGGCCTTCAATGTGGTGCACGTCTACGAGGAGCAGCTCGTGCACTCCACGATCCCGGTCGGCAAGACCGTCGAGGTCACCGGCCAGCCGGCGGCCGCGTGGGGGCAGATCGAGGCGATGACGCACGAGCAGCGCATCGAGGTGCTGTCGTCGAAGAACTCCGCGTTCAACGCGGCAGAGGTCGAGAGCTCGAACTAGGCGCGCGCCGCGAGCTTCGCCCGTCGAGTGCTGCCCTTGCGCGCGACGGCGGAGCGCACGAACGGCATCGCGAGCGGGAGCACGGCGATGAGGGCGCGGTAGCGCAGGCTCGGCACCGAGACGGGCCTGCGCCGCTCGACAGCGCGCAGCGCGGCGCGCACCACGGGGCCGGCCTCCAACCAGGCGAAGGCCGGGGCCGTGGCCTCGCGCGTCACACCCATGCGCTCGTGGAACTCGGTGCGGACGAAGCCCGGCGCCACCGCGGAGAACGCCACGCCGCTCGTGCGGTAGTAGGCGTTCGCCCAGCGGGAGAAGGTGAGCGCCCAGGCCTTGGCGGCGCTGTAGGTGCCGAGCGGCGCGAAGCCCGCGACGCTCGCCACCGTGAGCACGCGCCCGGAGCGGCGCGGCAGCATCTGGGTGAGGGCGGCGTGCGAGAGGCGCAGCGGCACGGTCGCGAGCAGGGTGAGCTGCCGGGACTCGTCGTCGACCGCGCTCTCGTCGAGCTCGTAGTGGGTGCCGAACCCCGCGTTGTTGATGAGGTAGTCGACCGGATCCGCGACCTGCGCAAGACGTGCCTCCACCCGCGCGAGCCCCTCGGGGTCGAGGAGGTCGGCGGCGAGCACCTCGCTGCGCACGGGCAGGGTGCCCGCGAGCTGCTCGAGTCGGGCCGCATCCCGCGCGACGAGCACGAGGTCGTAGCCGGCGGCGGCGAGCTGGCGGGCGAACTCGGCGCCGAGGCCGGCGCTGGCTCCCGTGATGAGGGCGATGGGCATGGCGAAACGCTAACAGGGGTCGCCGTGCGCGACCATGGAGCATGGACCTGCAGCGGCTCGTGGACGACTTCGCGTCGTACCTCGCCGCCGATCGCGGATACAGCGAGCACACCGTGCGGTCGTACCGCTCCGACCTCACCCAGCTCATCGCATTCGCCGAGGAGCGCGGCGCCTCCGCCCCCGACGACCTCGACCTCGAGCTGCTGCGCGACTGGCTGTGGCACTCGTCGAAGGCGGGCCTCGCCAAATCCACGCTCGCGCGTCGCGCGGCCGCGGTGCGCAGCCTCACGGCGTGGCTCGCGCGCACCAAGGCGACGCCGACCGACGCCGCATCCCGGCTCAAGGCGCCCAAGCGCGACCACCACCTGCCGCGCGTGCTCTCGCGCGAGGCGATGGAGTCCATCCTCGAGCGGGTCGCCCTGCGCGCCGACGGGGGAGACCCCGTCGCGCTGCGCGACCGCGCCATCATCGAGGTGCTCTATGCCTCCGCGCTGCGCGTGAGCGAGCTCACGGGCCTCGACCTCGGCGACGTCGACCTGGGCCGCCTGACCGTGCGCGTGCTGGGCAAGGGGGCCAAGGAGCGCGTGGTGCCGTTCGGCGTCCCCGCGCGCGAGGCGGTGGTCGCGTGGATCGAGCGTGGGCGCCCGGAGTTCGTGACCGCGAAGGATGCGGCGTCGCCCCTGTTCGTCGGATCCCGCGGCGCTCGGCTCACGAGCCGTGCCGTGTACACCCTCGTCTCGGCGCTCCTCGCGACGGTGCCCGGAACGGGACCGGCCGGCCCGCACACGTTCCGCCACACCGCCGCGACGCACCTGCTCGACGGGGGAGCGGACCTGCGTGCCGTGCAGGAGATGCTCGGCCACGCGAGCCTCGGCACCACCCAGCTCTACACGCACGTCTCGACGGAGCGGCTCAAGGAGAGCTACCGCCTGGCGCACCCGAGGGCCTAGGGCGACGGGCGGCTAGCGCGCCTCGTCCGGCAGCTGGCCGCGGTAGGCGTCGGCGACGCTGCGGAGGTAGCGGCAGATGACATCCTGCTCGTCGTCGTCGAACTCGTCGAGGGTGCCCTCGATGGCGCGCACGACGGGGAGGATCGTGGACATGGCCCTCACCGTGGAGTCGGGCGTCGGCGTCACGACTATCGCGCGCCGGTCGTGCGGGTGCTTCGACCGCGTGGCGTGCCCGAGCGCCACGAGCCTGTCGACGACCGTCGTGATGGCGGCGGTGCTCAGGCCGAGCCGCCGGGCGAGCTCGGTCGGGCCCATCGAACCGTGGATCAGGATGAGCTCCATGGCGGCGAGGTCAGTGGAGTTGACCGTCAGCTCGCGGCCGACATGCATCTGGAACTGCTTGCTGATGTCGAGGATGTCACGCATGAGCTGCGTGGGCTCGCGGACGCCCACGCGGTACGGCAGAGTGTCGTGCTGCGATTCGGGGGGCATCGCCATCCCCCAACGCTACCGGAACGCCGCAGACCGGCGGGTCTATCTGGATTGTCACGTCAACTAGTGCGAGTGTGGGCATGCGCGCGCGGCTCGCGCGTCGCCCCCGCCGTCCCCCGTGACGGCAGCGCTGCCTTCCGAGGCGGGAACGGACCGATCCGTGCGTTCCCGCCCGGCAGCGCGGGTGGGGGCGAGGGCGGCTCAGGCGGAGAGTGTCGCGCGCTGGCGCTCGGCGACGGCCTCGAGGTAGCGCGTGATGACCTCGCGCTCGTCGTCCTCGAAGGCATCCAGTGCGGAGTCGATGGCTTGCGCTACCGGGATGAGCGTGCGGATCGCCCGCTGCACCGACTCCGGCGTCGGGGTGACGAGCACGGCCCGCCTGTCGGTGGGGTGCTGGGCGCGCGTGACGTGGCCCGTGCTCTCGAGCCGGTCGACGATCGTGGTGACGGCGGCGGTGGAGACCTGGAGCCGGCGCGCGAGCTCCGTGGGGCTCAGCGGCCCCGACAGCATCACCTCGCCGAGGGCCGCGGTGTCTGTCGCGTTGAGGCCGATGGCGCGACCGGCCTCAGTCTCGAACTGCTTGTTGAGCGCGACGACCTGCTGGATGAGCAACGTCTGGGGACGCAGCGCCACCCGGTAGGCATCGCCGAAGGACGCGGGGGACTGGTTAGGTTCCACACTTCACCGTACTCCCTCTAATTAGGGTCACGTATTGCTAGCTTTTCGTAATAACATGCTGTTACGCGCTTAACCGACATGCAGCTGGTTACTGACCTCGACCTTGCGCGGGCAACACCCTGAGCGCTCGCCCACAGCATGCCGACGATTTCCCTGATCCGTGATCCTTGGCCGTGGGCGGGCGCTCACGTGTCGGCAGCAGCACCGCGGGCGGCACGCCGCCCAGCCACGCGAGCGGTGACGCGTACTCGCCGTGCACGCGCACCCCGAGATGCAGGCACGGGGATGCGCAGTGCCCCGGCAGCACCGAGCCGATGACGTCGCCGCGCTCGACCAGGTCGCCCGCGACGAGCGACGTCTCGACGGGCTCGAAGCTCGTGATCACGCCGCCGGACTGCTCGATGGACAGCACGGGCCTGTCCACCACCGTGCCCGCGAAGTGCACGACCCCGTCGTCGGGGGCGTAGACGGTGCCGGTGGGAGCCGAGAGGTCGACCCCGCGGTGGCCCGCGGAGTACGGGGTCTCCGGAGCCACGTAGGGCCGCACCACGGAGTGCGGGGGGTCGGTGGGCCAGGCCCACGGGGCTGTGAGCAGGAGCAGTGCGACGAGCATCCCGCCATCGAAGCGGATGGGGCCGGCAACGACTCCCGCGCGGGCCGCACGGGTGCGGAACCTCGCGGATAGGCGGCTGAGGGGGAGCGGTGCTACCATTGACCCCAGCGTCCGGCCTGTCCGGACGACTACGCGTGCCCGTTGTTCATCGAACACACCACGGCCCACCTCCACCAGTCCCTCTCACGAGGGCGGATGTGCGCCCGGGCACCAGGTCTGAGGCCGACCGGCCTCGGAGACAACTGAGTAGGTGCGCCTCGGCGTGCCAGTTAAGGAGAACGGCCATGGCCGTCGTCACCATCCGCCAGCTGCTCGACAGCGGCGTCCACTTCGGACACCAGACCCGCCGCTGGAACCCCAAGATGAAGCGCTTCATCCTGACCGAGCGCTCGGGCAGCCACATCATCGACCTGCAGCAGTCGCTCAAGCACATCGACGCGACCTACGACTACGTCAAGGAGACGGTCGCCCACGGCGGCACCATCCTCTTCGTCGGCACGAAGAAGCAGGCCCAGGGCTCGATCGCGGAGCAGGCGCAGCGCGTCGGCCAGCCGTACGTCAACCAGCGCTGGCTCGGCGGACTCCTCACGAACTTCACCACGGTCTCCAAGCGCCTCGCGCGCATGAAGGAGCTCGAGGAGGTCGACTTCGACGACACCGCGAAGAGCGGCTACACGAAGAAGGAGCTCCTCATCCAGAAGCGCGAGCTCACCAAGCTCCAGAAGAGCCTCGGTGGTATCCGCAACCTGACGAAGACCCCGTCGGCCCTGTGGGTCGTCGACACCAAGAAGGAGCACCTCGCGATCGACGAGGCGCACAAGCTCGGCATCCCCGTCATCGCGATCCTCGACACGAACTGCGACCCCGACGAGGTGCAGTACCCGATCCCGGGCAACGACGACGCGATCCGCTCCGTCGGCCTGCTGACCCGCATCATCGCGGATGCCGCTGCCGAGGGCCTCATCCAGCGCCACCAGAAGCCCGAGGACGGCGCCGAGGTCGAGCCGCTGGCCGCGTGGGAGGCGGAGCTGCTCGCAGCCTCCGAGACCCCCGCCACCGAGGCTGAGAAGATCGAGGCCGTCGACGGTGCTGTTGCCGGCGCCGGTGCCGACGCGAAGGCCAAGGTCGCCGAGGTCGTGGCCGCCGAGGTCCCCGTCGAGGAGAACGACGCGGACGCCGTCGTCGCCGAGCACGAGGCCGCCGCCGACGAGACCGTCGTCGCCGAGCACCACGTCGAGTCGGACGAGGCGACCGAGGCCAAGATCGAGGCCGAGGCGACCCCCGCCGAGAAGAAGCCCGCAGCCAAGGCTGCCCCCAAGAAGCCCGCCGCGAAGTAATTCGCGCAACCAGTTAGGACACATCACATGGCTGACGTCAGTCTCGCTGACATCAAGGCGCTGCGCGAGAAGCTCGGCACCGGCATGGTCGACACCAAGAACGCACTGGTCGAGGCCGAGGGCGACTTCGAGAAGGCCGTCGAGATCCTGCGTCTCAAGGGTGCGAAGGGCAACGCGAAGCGTGCCGACCGCTCCACGAGCGAGGGCCTCATCGCGGCCGTCGAGTCGGCGACCGCCACGACGATGATCGAGCTCGCGTGTGAGACCGACTTCGTCGCGAAGAGCGACAAGTTCGTCGCGCTCGGCAACACGGTGCTCGCGGCCCTCGCGGACTCCGGCGCCGAGACCGTCGACGCCGCGCTCGCGGTCGAGGTCGGCGGCAAGACCGTCGCGTCGATCATCGACGACGAGGCCGCCATCCTCGGCGAGAAGGTCGAGCTCCGCCGTGTCGTCCGCATCGCCGGCGACAAGTTCTCGATCTACCTGCACCGCACGAACAAGGACCTGCCCCCGCAGGTCGGCGTCGTGCTCGCCTTCCAGGGCGACGACGTCGAGACCGCTCGCAGCATCGCGCAGCACATCTCGTTCGCCGACCCGACGTACCTCTCGAAGGAGGACGTCCCGGCGTCCGAGGTCGAGAACGAGCGTCGCATCGTCGAGGAGATCAGCCGCGGCGAGGGCAAGCCCGAGGCCGCCCTCCCGAAGATCGTCGAGGGCCGCGTGGGCGCGTTCTTCAAGCAGGTCGCCCTGCTCGAGCAGGACTACGCGCGCGACAACAAGCTCACGATCAGCAAGGTCGTCGCCGACGCCAAGCTCACCGTCACGGGCTTCGCCCGCTTCAAGGTCGGCGCCTAGGCACCAGCACGCACGATGGGCCCCGGGGTTCTCCCCGGGGCCCATCGGCGTTCCCGGCGCACCGCATCCTCCCCGCATGTCGGCGAGGTGCGCGGAACTCTCCCCGCAGCTCGACGACGTGCGGGGAGGATGCGAAGGGGGACGGAGGATGCCCCGGCACGCCGTATCCTGTTACAGGTCGTACGCGAGAAGGGGCACCGAGTGACGGACAAGAAGAGGCGGGTTCTCCTCAAGCTCTCGGGTGAGGCGTTCGGCGGGGGATCCCTCGGCGTCAACCCCGACGTCGTCTCGGCCCTCGCCAAGGAGATCGCGGCGGCCGCGAACGATGTCGAGATCGCCATCGTGGTCGGCGGCGGCAACTTCTTCCGCGGCGCGGAGCTCAGCCAGCGCGGCATGGAGCGCGGCCGGGCCGACTACATGGGCATGCTCGGCACGGTCATGAACGCGCTCGCGCTGCAGGACTTCCTCGAGCAGGCCGGCGCGCAGGTGCGCGTGCAGTCGGCCATCGCCATGACCCAGGTGGCGGAGCCGTACATCCCGCTGCGCGCGGAGCGCCACCTCGAGAAGGGCCGCATCGTCATCTTCGGCGCGGGCGCGGGCCTTCCCTACTTCTCCACAGACACCGTGAGCGCCCAGCGCGCGCTCGAGATCGGGGCGCAGGTCGTGCTCGTCGCGAAGAACGGCGTCGACGGCGTCTACGACTCCGACCCGCGCACCAACCCCGACGCGAAGAAGATCGACGAGATCACCTACCAGGAGGCGCTCGTGCGGGGCCTCAAGGTCGTCGACTCTACGGCATTCAGCCTCTGCATGGACAACAAGATGCCCATGGTCGTGTTCGGCATGGAGCCCGCGGGCAACCTGACCAAGGCCATCCGCGGCGACCGCATCGGCACGCTCGTCAGCAATTGAGCCCGGCGGTCATCGCCCTCATCGCCCTGGGCGCGGTGACCCACGCGAGCTGGAACCTCTGGATCAAGCGCACGGGGGCGGGTGGGCCGCTCTTCGTGTGGCTCACGGCGGTCGTCGCCTCGGTGTGCGTGCTCCCGTTCGCGATCCTGCTGCACGGCGACATCCGCTGGAACGACCTCCTGCTCGCGGGCGGCGTGAGCGCCGTCCTGCACATCGCGTACTTCCTCCTGCTGCAGCGCGGCTACCGCGCGGGCGACGTCTCGGTCGTCTACCCGCTCGCGCGCGGGTCGGGCCCGCTCATCACGGTCATCGTCGCCGTCGCGGTGCTGGGGGAGCGCCCGGGCCTCCAGGCGCTCGTCGGCGCGGGCGTCGTCATCGCGGGTGTCATGGTCATCGGCTTCGCGGGCGGGCGGCAGGGGATGCGCGCCGCAGGGCCGGGCGTCGCGTACGGCCTGCTCACGGGCTGCACGATCGCGGCGTACACGCTGTGGGACGCGCACGCCGTCACGACGCTCGCGGTCGCGCCCGTGGTCCTGAGCCTCGGGAGCACGGTCGGCCAGGCGGTGCTGCTCGCACCCGCGGCGATCGCGCGGCCCGCGCGCCTGCGCGAGATGGTGAGGATGCACTGGCGCGACGCCCTCGTCGTCGGCATCCTCTCGCCCCTCTCGTACATCTCGATCCTGTTCGCCATGACGATGGCGCCCGTCTCGGTGGTCGCGCCGGGCCGCGAGGTGAGCGTCGTGCTCGTGGGGCTCGCGGGGTGGTTGCTGTTCCGGGAGCCGCATCCCGTGCAAAGACTCCTGGGCGCGGGCACGGTGCTTGTCGGCGTGGCCCTGTTAGCCCTCTAAACTCGACTACATGATCAGCGATGTGCTTGCCGAGGCCAAAGACAAGATGAACAAGGCCGTGGAGTCGGCGAAGGACGATTTCGCGACGGTGCGTACGGGCCGGGCCAACCCCGCCCTCTTCCAGAAGGTGCTCGTGGACTACTACGGCACGCCGACCCCGCTGGGCCAGCTCGCCAGCATGGTCAACCAGGAGGCCCGCACCCTGCTCATCACGCCCTTCGACAAGAGCGCGCTCAAGGACATCGAGAAGGCCATCGTCGGCGCCTCGAACCTGGGTGCGAGCGTCGGCAACGACGGCAACGTCATCCGGGCCACCCTGCCGGAGCTCAACGAGGAGCGCCGCCGCGAGTTCGTGAAGATCGTGCGCGACAAGGCCGAGCAGGCCCGCGTCGCCCTCCGCAACGTGCGCCGCAAGGCCAAGGACGACCTCGACGGCCTCAAGGAGGTCGGCGAGGACGAGATCGCCCGCGCCGAGAAGGAGCTCGACGCCGCGACCAAGAGCCACGTCGACGCGATCGACGACGCCCTCAAGAAAAAGGAAGCCGAGCTGCTCGAGGTCTGATGGCATCAGACTTCGAAGCCCAGGCCCGCGCGGCGAACGAGAAGATCAACGCGCGCACCGGGCGACCCCTCCTCCGCGCGATCGGCGTCGGGCTGCTGCTCGGCGGGTCGCTGCTCGTCAGCCTGCTCATCCTCAAAGAGCTCTACATGGTGTTCGCGGGCGCGCTCGTCGCGTTCCTCGCCTACGAGCTCGCGACGGCGCTGCGCAGCGCCGGACGCGACGTCCCGCGCATCCCGACCGTCGTCGCGGCCGTGGCCGTCGTCCCGGCGACGTTCTACTGGCTCGACGAGGGCCACTGGTGGGTGACGCTCGGCGGCATCGCGGTCATCTCCCTGTGGCGGCTCGTCGAGCAGCTCGTGCGGCCGAGCGCGCGGGCATCCTCGCGCGACCTCCTGCTCGACTTCGGCGCGGGCGCGCTCATCATGATCTACATCGCCTTCATGGCGGGCTTCACCGTGCTCCTCACGGCGCAGGAGGGCGGCCAGTGGTGGACGCTCGCGTTCCTCATCGTGGTCGTCGCGGTCGACACGGGCGCCTACGCGAGCGGCCTCGCGTTCGGCAAGCACCTCATGGCGCCGGCGATCAGCCCCAAGAAGACCTGGGAGGGCTTCGCGGGCTCCGTGGCGGCGGCCCTCATCGCGGGCGTCCTGCTCGCCCTCTTCATGCTGCAGCAGCCGTGGTGGGTCGGCGTCATCCTCGCGCTCGCGATGGTGCTCACGGCCACGTCGGGAGACCTCGCCGAGTCGCTCATCAAGCGCGACCTCGGGATCAAGGACATCAGCTCGTTCCTGCCAGGGCACGGCGGCTTCCTCGACCGCCTGGACTCGGCCCTGCTCTCCGGCGCGGTGGCCTATGCGCTGTTTCTCATCTTCACGTAAGGCACAATTGACGTCGTGAGCACAACTTTCCCGCGCAGCCGCAAGTCCAAGCCGGGCTACGACGTCGACCAGGTCGAGGACTTCCTCGAGGAGGCCAGGCGCGCCTACACGGCGGAGCCGGGGCGTCCGTCGGTGCTCAATGCGGAGAGCATCCGCACCATGGCTTTCACGATGCAGCGCGGCGGCTACTCGACGTCGCACGTCGACGCGGCGCTCGAGCGCCTCGAGGATGCCTTCGCCGCACGTGAGCGCGAGCGCGCGTTCGCCGAGACCGGCGACGCGGCCTGGTACGCCAAGGCCCGCAGCTCGGCGCAGTCGATCCTCGACCGCCTCGCGCGCGAGCCCGGCAAGCGCTTCTCGCGCACGGGACCGTTCACGCTCGGCTACCACCCCAAGGATGTCGACGCGTTCGCCGACCGCCTCGTCGGGTACTTCCAGCACGGCAAGCCCATGAGCGTCGACCAGGTGCGCACCGTCGTGTTCCGCGGCTCGCGCCGGGGCTACAACGAGATGCAGGTCGACCTCCTGCTCGACGCCGTCATCGACGTCATGCTCGCGGTGCGCTGACCGGCCTCACAGCCTTTTCCGCCCCCGTCGGCTAAAATCGGGGGATTGTGGGGACGAACACGCGCGCCGGAGAGATCCGCGCCATGCGCAGGAGCGCGGGCGGGGACGTCTCGGGGCGCCACCGCCGGGCGTCGTGGTCGCTGCCCGTCTTCGCGTCGTTCGTGACGTTCGCGTTCCTCGCGGTCTCGGTCACCCCGCCGCTCGGCTCGCCCGCGTACGCGTACGCCCCCGGCCAGACGAAGGAGGGCCAGACCCTCGCGGTCGACGGCGCCTACGAGAACGCGGCGGGCCGCGACGGCTTCACCGTGACCGAGCAGGTGGTCGTGCCGGCGGCATCCGCGGGCGCCCCGGCCGCAGGCACGCCCGACCCCGGCTCGGCGCAGGCCATCGCCTACTCGATGCTGCAGTCCATGGGGCTGGGCGACAGCGAGTACAACTGCCTCGTCGCCCTGTGGGACCGCGAGTCGCACTGGAACGTGTACGCCTACAACGCGTCGAGCGGCGCGTACGGCATCCCGCAGGCGCTGCCCGGCGAGAAGATGGCGGCGGTCGCCTCCGACTGGGCGACGAACGCCGCGACGCAGATCACGTGGGGGCTCAGCTACATCAGCGGCCGCTACGACACCCCGTGCGGCGCGTGGGCGCACTCGGAGGAGAAGGGCTGGTACTAGCCCCTCGCCGGTAGGCTTCCGCCATGGATGATTCTGTCGGCGATGTCATCCGGATCTCGCTGCTCGGCGTCCTGGCCCTCGTCACGATCGTGGCCGCCGGCGCCTTCAGCAAGAAGCTCGGGGTCGCCGCCCCGCTCATCCTCATCGTCGTGGGAGTGGGGTTCAGCTTCATCCCGGGCGCTCCCGTCGTGGTGCCGCACGAGGTGATCCTGCTCGGGCTGCTGCCGCCCATCCTGTACTCCGCGGCGCTCACGGTGCCCGTCATCGACTTCCGCCGCAACCTCACGAGCATCTCGCTCCTGAGCGTCGCGCTCGTCATCGTCACGGCAGGCATCACGGGGTTCATCCTCTACCTGCTGTTCCCGCAGCTCTCGCTCGCCGCCGGCATCGCGATCGGCGCCGTCATCAGCCCCACGGATGCGGTCGCCGCGACCGCCCTCGGAAAGAGGCTGGGGCTGCCGCCGCGGCTCGTGACGATCCTCGAGGGCGAGGGACTCGTCAACGACGCGACGGCCCTCGTGCTGCTGCGCTCCGCCGTCGCGGCGACCGCCGCCTCCGTCGCGTTCTGGGATGTCGTGGGCGACTTCGTCTTCGCCGCGGCCGTCGCCCTCGCGATCGGCCTCGTCGTGGGCTGGGTGACGGTGCTCGTGCGCTCGCGGCTGCGCGACTCGGTGCTCGACACGGCGATCTCGTTCGCGGTGCCGTTCATCGCGTTCCTGCCCGCCGAGTTCGTCGGCGCGAGCGGCGTGCTCGCCGTGGTCGTCGCGGGGCTCTACTCGGGGCACGCGAGCGCCAAGAAGTTCTCCGCGCAGTCGCGCATCTCCGAGCGCCTCAACTGGCGCACCCTGCAGTTCGTGCTCGAGAACGGGGTGTTCCTGCTCATGGGCATCCAGTTCACCTCGCTCATCACGGGCGTGCAGGAGGACGACCTGAGCGCGACCACCGCGATCTGGGTGGGCCTGCTCATGACCCTGGTCGTGCTGGTCGTGCGGTTCGCGTTCCTCGTGCCCCTGCTCGTGCTGCTGCGCCGCCAGGTGGCGGCGACGGCCCGCCAGACCGAGCGCTGGGGCAAGGCGGTCGAGAGGATGCGCGCACGCATCGACGGCGACGAGCGCCTCGCGGGCAATGCGCGCGTGCAGCGCCGCAGCGACCGCGTGGAGAAGAACCTCAAGCGCCGCCAGGCAGATGCGGCCCAGCTCAAGGCGCAGGGGCTCGGCTGGCGCGGAGGCCTCGTGCTCGGCTGGTCGGGCATGCGCGGCGTCGTCACACTCGCGGCAGCCCAGTCGCTGCCCGAGGGCACGCCCTACCGCGCGCAGCTCGTGCTCATCGCCTTCACGGTCGCGGTCGTCACGCTGCTCGTGCAGGGCGGCACGCTGCCGTGGCTCATCAGGCTCACGGGCATCCGGGGGACCGACCGGGCGGCCGACCGCCGCGAGTTCGCGACGCTCCTCGACGAGATCAGCGCCGCGGGCATCGCCGTGCTCGACAACCCCGATTTCCGGCTGCCCGACGGCGAGAAGGTCGACGAGGAGGTGGTCGAGCGCGTGCGGCACGACACGCTGCAGAGCGTGCGCTCCGCGCGCGAGCGCGCCGAGCACGGCGCGGGGGAGAAGGAGCTCGCGAACTCCCCGCAGCGGCAGTACCGCGAGCTGCGGCGCGAGGTGCTGCAGGCGGAGCGCGACGCCCTGCTCGAGGCCCGTTCCGAGGGGTCGTACCCGTCGCGCATCCTCATCCGCGCACAGGCCATGATCGACATGGAGGAGACGCGGCTCGAGGCTATGGACAACTCGTAAGCTGGAGGCATGCCCCGTTCGAACCGCCCGCGCGACCGCCGCGGCAAGGCAGACGACGAGGAGTTCGACGTCACGCGCGTGCTCATGGGCACGAAGACCACGGTGTCGAAGCGCGACGGGCTCTGGAACGTGCAGCCCCTCACCGCGGCCAACGCCGTGAAGGCCTACATCTGCCCGGGCTGCGGCCTCGAGATCGAGCCGGGCATCGCCCACACCGTCACGTGGCGCGCCGACGGCATCATGGGCGAGGCCGACGACCTCGCCGCGCGCCGCCACTGGCACCTGCACTGCTGGAAGATCAAGCCATGACCGAGCCCATCAAGAGCGGCACCGAGCTGCCGGCGATCCGCGAGGATGTCGACCTCCGCACGTCCGACGGCCTCACCCTCGTGGGCGAGCTGGCGCTGCCGGAGTCGGGCGCCCCCGCGGCGACGATCATCGCCCTGCACCCGCTGCCGACGCACGGCGGCTTCATGGACTCGCACATCATCCGCAAGGCGTCCGCGCGGCTGCCCGCCCTCGCCGACCTCGCGGTGCTGCGCTTCAACTTCCGCGGCGTGACGTCGCCGCGCGGCACGTCCGAGGGCTTCTTCGGCGACGGCGTCGACGAGCGGCACGACCTGCAGGCGGCGATGGACCTCGTCGCCGCGCGCGGGCTGCCGCATCCGTGGCTCGTGGGCTGGTCGTTCGGCACGGAGGTCGCCCTCAAGTGGGGCCTCGAGCAGCCCGTGGAGGGCGCGATCCTGCTCTCCCCGCCGCTGCGCCGCACCACCGACGCCGAGCTCGCGCGCTGGGCCGGCAGCGGCAAGCGCCTCGTCGCGGTCGTGCCGGAGCTCGACGACTTCCTCCGGCCGCCCGAGGCATCGGCGCGCTTCGCGGTCGTGCCCGAGACGGAGTTCGTCGCGGTGAAGGGCGGGCGCCACCTGTGGGTGGGGGAGGCGCAGACCTACCGCGTGCTGAGCGAGATCGTCGCGCGCCTCAACCCCGCGGCGCTGCCGCTGCCGACGGAGTACTGAGCGGGCCCTCCGCGGCGCCCGTTCCGTGTGCGCCCTGCTCCAGCCGATCGACGCTCGGACCCTCGCGCCTTGGCCAACGCCATACATTTGTCAGGCGTGCGTACGAATGTATGGCTTTGAGTAAGCGGTTCGCGGAAGGGTCGCGCGACCGCGGGGAGCAGCATCGGGCCGGAGGCAGGCCTACAGGTCGTTCTGCCTCGGCACGACCACCTGGTTGATGATGAGCAGGATCGCCGCCGCCACGGGGATGGCGATGAGCGCGCCGAGGATGCCGAGCAGCGTGCCGCCCGCGAGCGCGGCGATCACGACGATCGCGCCCGGCACCTTGACCGCCTGGGCCATGATGCGCGGGTTGAGCACGTACGCCTCGACCTGCATGTACACGAGGTAGTAGATCGCGACGGCGATGACGCTCGGGGCGCCGTTGAACGCGAGCACGAGGAGGGTGATGACGGCGGCGCCCGAGACGGTTCCCACGAGCGGGATGAGCGAGCCGAGGAAGGCGATGAAGGCGAGCAGCGCCGAGTAGCTGATCGGCAGGCCGAACGCCGGGAAGATGAGGGTGAGGAACACGAACGACAGGATGCCGTTCACGAGCGCGAGGGAACCCTGCCCGATGACGTAGCGGCCGACCGCCGAGGCGACCTGCTCGGCGAGGTCGATGAACTTGGGGCGCTTGGAGGCCGGGACCAGCTGGTAGAGGCCGCGCTTGAGGCTCGTGAGCGAGGCCGTGAAGTAGATGGTGAGGATGATGACGACGACCGCGCCCGTCACGCCCGTGGCGATGCCGATGCCGACCGTGAGCACGCCGCCGCCGATGCTCGTGTAGTCGAGGGTCGCGAACCAGTCGGTGACCGCCTTGATCGCGCTGTCGATGTCGAGCCAGGGCAGTGCGCCGTGGATGCCGTCGCGCACGGTTCCGTCGGCGAAGCCGTTGATGAGGTCGGGCACCGCCTTGATGGCCTTGTTCACCTGCTCGGTGATGACGGGGATGATCGCGAACACGAGTCCCACGAAGATGCCCAGCACGACCACGAGCACGATGACGATCGCGAGGGGCCGGGGGAGCTTGCGCTTCTCGAGCCACGTGACGATCGGGTCGAGGCCGAGCGCGAGGAACAGCGCGGCGCCCACGTAGGTGAGGATCGTCGCGAGGTTGCCCACCGTGGCACCGATGGCCACGGCCACGAGGACTCCGAGGCCGCCGAAGAGGCCGAGTCGGAACGGGTTCTGGATCTTCACGGCGGCACCTCAGGGTCGGAGGACGAAGCGGGACGGGCTACGACTCGGAGGTGACCTTCTCGGCCTGGGACAGGACGCCCCGAAGGTTTTCGAAGTAGCCCGCCACCGTGTCGCGCTCCATCCTAATCTTGGCGAGGCGCTCCTCGGCGTCGGACACGAGCTTCGCCGTGCGGCGCTCCGCGTCGTCGATGAGGGCTTTCGCACGGGCCTCGGCGGCCTCGGTGACCTCCTTGGCGTGGGCGTCTGCGGCCTCGCGCACCTTGCGTGCCTCGTTCTTCGACGTGGTGTCGAGGTTGACCGTCTCCTGACGCTTGACCGCGGTCTGCCGCACGGCCTCCGCGAGCTGCGCGTTCGCCTCGTCGAGGAACTGCTGCGTCTGGGTGCTCGCCTCCGTGTGCAGGGCGAGGGCCTCCTTCTCGCCCTCCTCGCGTCGGGCGCCGAGCTCGGCCTCGAGCGCCGCGCGGGCCTCGGCGGCCTCGCGCTCGAGGGTCGAGCGGGTCTCGTCACGCTGGTGGGCGAGGGCCGCGCGCGTGGTCTCGGTCTCGCTCGCGAGCTGGGCACGCTGGCGGGCGATGTCGCGCGCGAGGTCGGTCGTCTGCTTCTCCACGTCGGCCGCGAGCCGCGCCGTGGTCTCCGCGACCTCCGCCTCGAGGGCGGCGCGGCGCTCCCTGATCTCGGCCTCGAGGGCCGACTGCTTCTCCGCGGTCTCCGCGGCGAGGGCCGCGCGTGCCGCCGCAGTCTCCGAGGAGAGCTGGTTGCGCGCCGCCGTGGTGCGGGCCTCGAGGTCGGCCCGTCCGGTCGTGAGCTCGTGCTCGAGCTCGGCCCGGGCGGACGCGAGCTCCTGCTCGAGCGCCGCCCGCGTTGACTCGACCTCGGCCTGCAGCGCGGCCTTCGTGCTCGTGACCTCGGCCTCGAGCTCGGCCCGGCGGCCCGAGATCTCGTGCTCGAGGGCGGTGCGGGCACCCGAGATCTCGGCTTCCAGGGCGGCGCGGGCGCCGGACGTCTCGGCCTCGAGCGCCGCACGGTCTCCCGTCGTCTTGGCCTCCAGGGCGGCGTGGGCGGCGGCGGTGTCGGCGGCGAGGGTGTCGGCGGCGGCCTTGGCCTCCGCTCGCTGCTGGGCGAGCGCGGCCTGGGTCTCGACGCGCAGTGCCTCCTGTGCGGCGGCGGTGTCGTTGGCGAGCTTCTCGGCCGCGGCGGCCGTCTCATTCGCGAGCTTCTCGCGCTCGGTGGCGATCTCGGCGGCGAGGGCAGCGCGACCCGTCTCGAGCTCGCGCGCGAGGTCGGTGCGGCCCTGCTCGAGGTCGCGCGCGAGGTCGGCGCGCAGGCGGGCGTTCTCGTTCTCGTAGTCGGCGCGGCCCTTCTCGGCGTCGCGGGCGAGCTCGGCCGCGGCCTCACGGGCCGCCGTGGCCTCGCGCGTCGCGGTCTCCCGCAGGTCGGCGACCTCCTTCTCGACCTCGGCGCGCAGGGCGGCGGCCTCCCGCTTCGCGGTCGTGCGCGTGTCCGCGGCCTCGGTGGCGACGGCACCGCGCAGCGACGCGGCCTCGCGCTGGGCATCCTGCATGAGGGCCTCGGCGTCGGAGCGCGCACGTGAGAGGAGCGAGTCGGCCTGCTCGCGGGCCTCCGTGACGGCTGCCGCGGCGGCGGCTGTCGCATCCTCGGTGATCTTCGCGGCCTGGGCCTGGGTCTCGGCGCGCAGGCGGGCCATCTCGGCGGCCGTCGTGGTGCGCAGGTTCTCGGCGTCGATGTCGGCCTGGCTGATGAGGCGCGTCGACTGCTCCTCGGCCACGCGCAGGGTGTTCTCGAGCTTCGTGCCGAGTCCGGCGTAGGTGGGGCTGCCCGTCTCGTCGAGCTCGGCCTGCAGGTCTTCGTTGACCGCGAGGAGGCGCTTGACCTCCTTGGCGGACTCCGCGCGGTCGGCGTTCGCCTGGATGAGCTCGCGGCGCAGATCCTGTAGCGCTGCGTCGACTTCGTCCTTCCGGTAACCGCGCATCTCTGTTCCGAAAGTCGTGTCGTCTGCAGCCATGGATGCCACTTTAGCGCGGCGGGGTACAGCCAATCATTCACCTCCTTCCCAGCAACTTCCCAGACCCACAGTTAGGGGCGACCAAGGCAGTCCGGTATTCTTGAACGTCTTTGTTGTTGCCACTCCCCGGAAGTCTCGGGGGCTCCTCCTCTCGTCCCTAGTGCGAGCGGCCGCCTTGAGAGCGGCGGAGGATGCAGCGGACTTTCGGTCTCTCCGGCAGCACGAAAGGAGTAGTCCACCGTGCGGTTCGTTCTCGCCATCATCAGCTTCGTCGTGGCCGCGGTCATGATCGGCGCGGGCATCGCCCAGCGCACGATCCTGCTCGAGCCCGACCACGTCGCCCTCTCGAGCTCGTCGAGCACGGGCGCGGCGGTCACCGTCATCGACGGCGCGGCCCTCAACGCCTACGACGGGTCTCAGCGCCTCTCGGTCTCGGGCACCGACGACATCATCGCCGCGTACGGGCGCACGAGCGACGTGCTCGCCTGGATCGGCGACGCGCAGTACACCGAGGTCGGCTTCGACGCCGAGAAGGGCGAGCTCACGAGCAAGCTCGTTCCGGGAACCGAGAAGTCGGTGCCGACGATCGAGGGGTCCGACCTCTGGCTCGACGAGTACACGAGCGCCGACTCGCTCGCGATCACCGTCAAGGTGCCGAGCGACGTCTCGTTCATCATGATCTCCGACGGCAAGAAGGCCGCGCCAGCCGACGTCGAGCTCTCGTGGCCCGTGGACAACTCGACCCCGCTCGCGGGGCCGCTCATCGTCGCGGGCGCCGTCGTGCTGCTGCTCGGCCTCGCGCTGCTGCTGTGGGCGATCAACCACATGCGCAGCTCGCGCGGCCCGCGCCGCAAGCCCCAGAAGATGCCCAAGGTTCCGCGCAAGCCCCTGGTCAAGCCGCGCTCCGGCGGGCGCCGCACCGCGGCGGGCATGATCGCCGTGCCGATCACCCTCGTGGGCGCGCTCGTGCTCACGGGCTGCAGCGCCGACTTCTGGCCCGGCTCGAAGCCCGGCGCCGCGCCGAGCGCGAGCGCCTCGGCCGCCCCCGTCGACCAGGCGGGCGAGCCGCCGGCCGCGACCGTCAACCAGGTCGAGCGCATCATCACGAAGATCAGCCAGACGACCGCCGACGCCGATGCCGCGAAGGATGCCACGCTCCTCGCCACGCGCTTCCAGGGTGCGGCGCTCGAGCTGCGTGTCGCCAACTACGCGATCACGACCGCCGACCCGTCCATCGCGGCCCTCGCCGCGATCCCCGCGGGGCCCGTCAAGGTGACCCTGCCGCAGCGCACGGACTCGTGGCCGCGCACGGTGTTCGCGGTCATCCAGGATGACAGCGACTCGACGATCCCGCCGCTCGCCCTGTTCCTCGAGCAGGAGGATCCGCGCGCCAACTACAAGGTCGCGTACGCCATGACGCTCGAGCCGTCGGCGGTGCTGCCCAAGGTCGCCCCCGCGGCGATCGGCGCCTCGCAGCTCGCGGACGACAGCGGCGTGCTCAAGCTCACGCCCGACGAGGTGGCCCTCGGCTACGCCGACATCCTCGAGAAGGATGTCGACAGCGACGCGTACCTCGACTTCGAGGCGGAGGGGGACAGCCTGCGCGAGAACGTCGGCGTCACCTACAAGGCGACCGTGAAGTCGAGCCTGCCGTCGACGGCGACCGTGGCGTTCGGCCACGCGCTCGGCGGTGCGGACGCCATCTCGCTCGCCACCAACGACGCGGGCGCCCTCGTTGCCGTCAACGTCAACGAGACGACCACCGTCACCCCCGTCGAGGCAGGCGCCGCCGTCAACCCGACGGGCCAGGTGAAGGCGCTCTCGGGCCTCGCGATCAGCACGAAGGGCGTCATCGCCACCTACGGCGACCAGCTGCTCTTCTACGTGCCGCCCGCCGGGAGTGATGCGAAGATCATCCTGCTCGGCTACACGCAGGGCCTCATCAAGGCAGGGGAGGTCGGATGACCAACGCACCGCTCGGCGGCAACCTCCGAGGCGCCGTCGACCTCTCGTCGCTTGTGCGGCCGCCGGCCCCGGCCGGGGGAGCGCCCGCTGCCCCGGGCGGCGTGGTGCGATCGGCGAACGACGCCAACTTCACGGCCATCCTCGACCTCTCGTCGACGGTGCCCGTCATCGTGGAGTTCTACGGGCAGGGCGTCGAGCCCGTGCTGGGCGACCTCATCGCGCAGTACGGCGGCCGCATCGCACTCGCGACCGTGGATGCGACGACGAGCCCGCAGCTCGTGCAGGCGTTCCAAGTGCAGCAGGTTCCCACCGTCGCCGCGGTCGTGGGCGGGCGGCCCGTGCAGCTCTTCGTGGGCATGGTCCCCGAGGAGGAGCTGCGCGACGTGCTCGAGCAGGTGCTGCAGCTCGCCGCCCAGAACGGCGTGCAGGGCTCGATCGCCGTGGACGGCGCCGAGCCCTCTGAGCCCGTGGAGGAGCCGCTGCCTCCGCACCACCAGGAGGCGTACGACGCGATAGCGTCCGGCGACTTCGCGACCGCGATCAAGGAGTACGAGACCGCGATCGCCCAGAACCCGCGCGACCAGCTCGCCGTCGCGGGCCTCGCGCAGGTCTCCCTGCTGCAGCGCCTCGAGGGCGCCGACGCCTCGGCGGTCCGCTCCGCGGCCGCTGCCGAGCCGACCGACGTCGCCGCCCAGCTCGCCGTCGCCGACCTCGACGTCTCGGGCGGCCACCTCGACGACGCGTTCGGGCGCCTGCTCGACCTGTTCCCGACCCTCGACCAGCCGGGCAAGAACTCGGTGCGCACGCGCCTCCTCGACTACTTCGAGATCGCGGGCGCCGAAGACCCGCGCGTGGTCTCCGCTCGACGCCGCCTCACGGGCCTGCTCTACTAGGAGCGTGACCGAGACTGTGCCGGGGCCGACAGCGGCCCTGCTCGACGTGTGGGCGCGGGTCGCGTTGTTCGCGGCCATTCTGGTCGTCATCCTCGGGGGTGTGCTGGCCTCCATTCCGGTGCTGGTGTTGGCTGCGGTGCTATTCGGCGCGGCGATCATGCTGGGCGTACGGAGCGCGCGCGCGATGGCGCGGGAGAAGAATGCCGGCTACTCCACGATCTACGACGTACCCGGGTTCGCGCTCCGTGACGCCCGCACCAAGCAGCTCCTGCGCGCCGCAGACACCGAACCCGTCGGAGGCGGAAGACGCTCCATTCTGCGCGCGATGTTCACGGTGAAACCGGGCACCGTACTTGCGAAGCGCCTCGAGGAGGAGCGGGACTAGGCGCCCGAGTGCGCCAACGGGAAACCTTGCGCGCAGACACCATACATGTATTATGAGTCTCGCTCACGAGGCCCGTCGTACCGCACACCAGGCTGCGCAGATTAACAAGCTTCCTGCGCGCAAGTTCTATGAACTTTCTATGGCGATTATTGCTCATTCGCCGCTACGGTGGGTGCTACTCAGCTGAGCCGACCTCACCCGCGTGAACACTTTGGCCAGCCCGTCGCAGTCTGGGAGTGTTCACGTGAAGGTCCTGCTTGGAGCCGTTCTGGCTGCAGTCTTGGTGGCGACGACTGTCGCACCGGTCGCTGCTGAGGAGCCGCAATCGGACGTGACAGAGTCCTCGCCATACGACCTCCCGCTTCTTGTCTCTGAAGAACCTGCTGTCGTAGCGCCTGCTCCGCTCGAGGGTGACTTCACTGACATCGACCTACCGATACCCGCGGTGGCGAATCGGGCAGTGAGCCCCTCTCGACCGGGCCCCCCGGTCGAGAGAAAGCCTTTCGTCTTCGACGCCGAGGGCGCGCAGGTGGTTGAACGCTCCGAGTTCATCACGACCTACGAGAACCCGGACGGTGGATTCGTCGACCGGATCGGGCAGATTCCGCTCAACGCCCGCAATGACCATCGCGAGTGGGTTCCCATCGACACTTTTGTAAGTCGGGACCTCGACGGCACCTGGTCGACCGACGCGCATCCAATCGACCCGGTGTTCGCGCCGCGGGCCGATGAGGAGAACGCGTTCAGCGTCTCCCGCGGCGGCTACACCATCGGGTACACCCTCGTCGGCGCAGAGGACTCGTCGTTGAGGGTCGTGCCGCACGTCTGGGACGAGTCCCAGCCCAAGGGAAGCGACATTCTCTATCCCGACGTGTTCGACGGCGTCGACCTGAAGTTCCAGGTGACGCAGGCGGGGGTGAAGGAGTCGTTGAGCCTTGACTCCCTGCCACCCGCAGAGGAGTCCGAGTGGACCTGGCGAATCGAGGTCAACGCCCTCACCCCGTCAGTCGATGAGCACGGGTCAGTGAACTTCTCCAACCGCTATGGTGACGTGAAATTCCACATCCCTGCTCCGATCATGTGGGACTCGTCGGGCGAGGACGGAAAGTCGGAATCGGCGATGTCGAACCTGAAGGTCCACGTCACGCCGGACGGGGACGGCTGGCTCCTGACCCTGACGGCCGATCACCGGTGGCTCGCGGATCCCGACCGCGTCTACCCCGTCACGGTCGACCCGACAACGCGACCTGGGCCCAGCTCGATGAGCGCTTACAAGTCAGACGGGGCCTACCGCAACGATGGAATCCTCGTGGGCAACGCCCGTAGCGGCGGCGATTACTACTGGCACTCCACGGCCCAGTTCAACTACTCGCCCGCCGCCGGCTCCCAAGTGGTCGATGCCGCCGTAGCGGCCTACTACGTCGACGGCTATACGGGCGCGGCAACGACGTACATCCACGCGGCCGCCTGCGACGGGTACTGGTGTCTTGGGGAGTGGTTGGCGATGGTCAGCCTCACCAACAACGCCGCCTGGAGCGTCGACCGAACTCCCGGCCTCGGCAACCGTGTGGCTCAATGGGTGCGCGACGGGCAGTTCAGCAAGAAGCTGATCTTCGCCGGCGATGAGACCGCGGGCAAGTACACCTTCAAAGACCTCACCGCCGAGCTCTACGTCGAGTACGTCAACTACCCGACGGTCCCCGTCACGACCCTTCCCGCCAACGGGGCTTCCAAGGCACCGGTGATGCCGACGCTCAAAGCGTCTGCGACGCAGGCTCAAGGACTGCCGCTTTCATGGCAGTACAAGATCTGGAAGACGTCGGATGTCAGCACGACGCCGTACTACACCTCGATCTGGCCTGACGGGAGCGAATGGAGCCAGTACGGCTCTCCGCCCGACTTCCAGGTTCCCCAGGGCATCTTGGAGCCCGGCAAGACGTACTACTGGAAGGCCAGCGTTCGGGACTCCAAGGAGAATTACTACGGAACCACGGTGAGAACGTCGGCCGCGGCGAGCTCCTTTTCCACGAACACCCCAGCGCCGACGCCGGAGCAAGCCAGCGTGGCACCCGCGGACGGGGTCACGATCACGACTCTGACCCCGACTTTCGAGGCTCCCGAGGTGATCGACGCGAACGGCGACACGGTGCAGTACCAGTTCCGCATTGCCAGCGGCTCCGATGGCAAGACCGGCGCCATAGCCACCTCGGGCTGGCAATCCAGTAGGTCCTGGACTCCGACACCAGGAACCCTGCAAGATGGCGACTCCTACACCTGGGTGGTACTCACCAACGACGGGTATGACGCCGACTACGCGCCCTCGTGGGTAAACCACCTCAAGGTCAACCTGCGCCTGGGTGCCTCCGGTCCCTCTCCGTTCGACTCGGCGGGCCCGGTGACGGTCAACCTCGCCAACGGGAACGCCAACCTGTCGTTCTCATCCCCGATCGTCAATACTGTCGGCGGGCCCATGGGCCTCTCTTTCGCATACAACTCACAGCAGTCGCCGGATCGATACCGAGGGCTCACCGCCACGTACTACAACGCCCTGACGACGGGACAGACGAGCACCACAAGCTTCAGCGTCGACGGCAAGCCAGCGCTGATCTCCCGCACAGACCCGTCCGTCAACTTCCTTTGGGAGACCGACAGCCCGGGCCCCGCGCTGCCCACCAACTACTTCCTCGCCCGATGGACTGGGTTCATCCAGGTGCCCTCTGCAGGCACCTACACCTTCGGCACCTTCGCTGATGACGGCAGCCGGGTGACGATTGGCGGCACTAGCGTTCTCGACAAATGGGAGACGTCGACCACGGGCGCCCCCAAGATGCTGTGGGGAACCGCCAAGGTCATGGGGGAGGCCCCGGTTCCATTCCAATTCGACTACTACGACAGCACCGGCAATGCGACTGTTCAACTTTGGGTGCGTGATCCCAGCAACAACGTGTCGATTGTTCCACCGGACTGGTTCTCGACGCAGGTCGAGGTCTTGCCAGCGGGCTGGTCGACCTCCACACCCATGGCGGGCTCGGGCGGCTTCTACTCGTCCGCGCGAGTCACAGAGGCGTCGGTGGTACTTACTGATCTCACCGGCTCGGTTCACACCTACGTCAAGAAGAGCAGCGGTGGATACACTCCTCCTGCTGGCGAGTACGGGGTCCTCTCGCTCGACAGCAATGGTCTCGTGACGCTCGCCGACGATGGGGGCACGGTCTACACGTTCAACGCACAGGGTGCAGTGTCATCGGTGACGACAGCGGGTGACTCCCTCAAGCCCGCGACGCCCATCGTCGGATATCGAGCGGGGACAGGACAGCCCGACCGGATCTCTGACCCTCTCTCGCTCTCGCCGGGATCGGTTCCCGCTGCATACGGCCGGTTCGTGCGCTTCGTCTACCAGGGCGACTCGGCAGCGTCTGTCGGCCTGGGGACGGCAGATACGGACTCCTCGGGCTCCGCCTGCCCCGTGCCGCCAGGGTACTTCGCGGCTCCTGCCGGAATGTTGTGCAGGATCATCTACCCCGGTCATGCCGCTGGTGCGAGCGACACGACGCGACTGTTCTACAACGAGTTCCACCAGCTCACCCGGATCGTCGACCCGGGCGGCGTCATAACTGACTTCTCCTACAACGCTCAGGGCCGGATCCGCTCGATCGTAGACGCCCGGATCAACGACTGGCGCCTTGCGAACGGCGTCACAACCGTCGCGGCCGAGCAGATGACCGAGATCTCCTACGACGTGGCTGGCCGCGTTGTCGCCGTGACGCTTCCCGCGCCCGACGGCGCCACCGCCGCTGCGCGCCCTTCGAGGTCATACACCTACGACAGCGGAACGACCTACGTCGACGTGGCCGGCCTCTCCGGACACGCAAAGACCGTCACCTACGACAGCGCCTGGCGTCAGCTCACGACATCGAGCACGATGGGCGTCACGGCGTCGCAACAGTGGCATCCAACCAAGGACCTGATCGTGTCCACCACCGATCCCCAGGGGAGAATCTCGACGATCGCCTACGACGGTCAGGATCGTGCGACCGACACCTACGGTCCGGCCGAGCCAGGTTGCTTCGATTCAGACGCCGCGACTGCATGCGCCGCCACGCCAGGACACTCGAGCACGACGTATGACGGCGGCCTCAAGGGCCTCCACGCGGCGTACTACGGCAACGCCACGCTGAGCGGCGCTCCCGTGACCTTCGGCCTTGGCGTGAACGGCGTCACGTCCGGCGCTGTCGACAAGGACTTCGGACTCCGGGGGCCGGTCGCGGGCGTGGGCGCGATCGACAAGTGGTCGGTGAGGATGACCGGGCTCATCACCTTCCCGGTCGCCGGTACCTACTCCATCACCACGAAGGCCGATGACGCGACCCAGCTGTGGATCGGGGATGTTCTCGTCGTCAACAACTGGGTCCCGGGAGCGCTCCGAACCGCGACACCCGTCCAGACCGTCACGGTGGCGGCGGAAGAGACCCGCCGGATCCGACTGCAGTACGCCGACATCACGGGTGGTGCGAGCATCCAGCTGAGGTGGACCAAGCCGGGAAGCTCCACGCAGGAGGTCGTGCCGGGCGACCGGCTCGCGCCCGACTACGGGCTGACCACCTCGACGACCGTCTACGACTCCGTTCCCTCGGGCGTCTCCGGAGTCTCGAGCGCGCAGGTGACCGACCTCACGACGTCCGTCGAATACAAGTACCCCTGGCTCGGGGCCGCGACCGCGACCACGGTGAGCCCCGGCAACCTCAACCTGCGCACGGAGACCGCGTTCGAGACGTTCGGCCTCGACGCCTTCCAGGCGAGTTCGGGCATCCCGGCGGGCGACAACTGGGGCGGCTACAAGTTCGTGCTCGCGCCCGGGGACTGGAACGGCGACGGCAAGCCCGACCTCATGGTGGTCGCGACGGACGGCAAGCTCTATCTCCGTGCGGGCAATGGAGTCGGCGGGTACGCTGCTGACCTGCTCATCGGCACGGGCTGGCAGAACTTCAAGCAGATCCTCACCCCTGGCGACTGGAACGGTGACGGCAAGGCCGATCTGCTGACAATCTCCACGGCTGGTGCACTCGATCTCTATGCGGGCAACGGAACCGGCGGCTTCATCTCGCCGTACCCCACGATCAACTCGGGCTGGCACATCTTCTCGACGGTGCTGGCTCCCGGTGATTTCGACGGCAACGGCACCTCCGACCTCATCGGGGTGCTTCCTGACGGCACCCTGAGGTTCTACCCGACGACAACGGGCGGCACTCTGGGGTCGTACACGAGCATCGGAACAGGCTTCTCCGTCTACTCGAAGATCCTCGGCACTGGCGATGTCAGCGGTGACGGACTCCCCGACATCCTCGGCCTCCTGTCCGACGGCACGCTGAAAGTCCATGCCGGCACCGGCACGGGCGGCGTGGCCTCCGTGGGTACCGTGCTCGGCACCGGCTGGTCCGGTGTATCGACTCTTCTCGCTCCGGGTGCCTACAGCGGCGCAGGTCCCGGCGACCTCCTCAAGGTCACGACCGCTGGCAAGCTCGTGCTCTACACGGGTGACGGTCGCGGTTGGCTGCGCCGAACTGATCGGAAGCTGCCGTCCGCAGTGGCACAGGGGCTGCCCGCGTCGACCGCGGGCACGACCTCGGAGTACTGGGGAGACCAGCAGCCGTTGCCCGCGAGCGTCTGCGACGTCCCGATCAACACGCCGCAATCGGGCTTCCTCAGGAAATCCACGAGCGCCGCCCCCGCCACGGGCACGGCAGTCTCGACCGAGTTCGTCTACGACATCCTCGGTCGCACGGTGGGCACCAAGCGCTCGGGCGACGCCGACTGGACCTGCTCGAAATTCGACGCGCGTGGGCGAATGATATCGACGGCGTTCTCCGCCTTCGGATCAACGCCCGCCCGCACGGTGACCTACAACTACGGCACGGTGTCGGACCCGCTTACCTCGTACGTGGAAGACGGGTCAGTGGCAGGGTCAGACAACGGCTCCCGCATCACGACCAAGGTCGATCTGCTCGGTCGCGTGGTGTCGTATACGGATGTATGGGACACGGTCACCGTTCCGACGTATGCAGCCCTCACCGGCCGTGTGGACTCGATCACGACCACTCCGCACAATGGTGTCGCCTCGGTACAGTCGTTCACCTACGACGACGACGGCAAGGTGGAGGAAGTATTCCTCGACGGCGCCAAGCTCGCCGATCCGCAGTACGAGGCCAATCTGCTCACGACGGTGGGCTACCTCAACGGCACATCGCTGGCAGCCATCGGCCGCGGTCCTACGGGGTCGACGGACTCGATCACGTGGTCGTTCCCGAACCTGGCCTCGACGTCTTCGTCGGTGGCGCACCCCGCATCGACGATCTACACGGGCGACTTCGAAGTGGACGCCGACGCGTGGACGGCTGTGACGAGTTCGACCGCGCACGCAGGTCTCGGTGGTCTGGAGGTGGCCCAAGCCAGTTCCGACCCGGCGGTTGCGACGCGCACGGTGACGGGTCTGACGGTCGGACGTGCCTACACTCTCGAGGCCTGGGTTGAGTCGGCGAACGCGGATCTCGTGTCGCTGGGCGTCGATGGGGTGGGTGCGAGCGCGCCCGCGGCAGCGGGCACGTCGTGGTCGACGGTGACGTATGCGTTCACGGCGACGGCCGCGTCCCACGACCTGCGGGTCGAGGTGACCGGTGCCGGGGCGGCGTCGGTGGTCGTCGACGATGTGTCGCTGTTCGAGGATGCCTGGACCGAGACGGTGACGTCGGCGGGTGCCGCGCAGCCCTCGGTGACGGATTCGGTGATCCGGTCTCAGTCGGGCCGGGTGGTCCTCAACACGTTGACCGATGGGGCGGCGGTGGAGTCGTCGTGGTATCGGTATGACGCTGCGGGGCGTCTGGTGCAGGCGGTGATCCCGCATCACACGTTGGACTATGTGTTCGCGTCGACCGGTGGGTGTGGTGCGAATCCGCGGGCGGGGATGAACGGCAACCGCACGGGTTACACGGACACGTTCGACGGCGGCACGCCGATGATGGTGGCGTATTGCTACGACAATGCGGACCGGTTGACGTCGACGACGGTGACGAATGCACCCTCGGGCGCGTCGCCGGTGATCGCCAACAACCTGACGATGACGGGCCCGGCGGTGTCGTTGGTGTATGACGCGCACGGGAACACGACGGTCCTGTCGAATCAGTCGATGGTGTATAACGTGTCGGATCGGCACATGAAGACCACGGTCGTCGATGGTGGGGTGACGTCGACGGTGGAGTATCTGCGGGATGCCACGGGCCGCATCGTGGCCCGCATCTCCGACGACAACATCGCGGATGCGACACCGGCGACGACGGTGCGGTACACGTTCGCGGCGGGCGGTCAGTTCGGGGTGCTGAACGGGTCGGGTGCGGTGATCGAGCGGGACGTGTCGTTGCCGGGAGGGGTGAGCGTGGCGATCACGGCGGCGGGGCAGTCGTGGTCGTACCCGAATCTGCATGGTGACAGCATCCTGGTGGCGGACGCTGCCGGGGTGCGGGTCGGGGCGCGGGCGTCGTACGACCCGTTCGGGCAGGCGGTCAACCCGGTGACCGGCGACATCGGCACCACGACCGCGGATGATGCGTTGGGTGATACGTCGCCTGGGGAGGCGGACTACGGGTGGGTCGGTGGTGCCCGGAAGCTGACCGAGCACCAGGGGTCGATCGCGACGATCGAGATGGGGGTGCGGCAGTATGTGCCCGCGCTCGGGCGGTTCCTGTCCGTCGATCCGGTCGAGGGTGGGGTGACCAACAGCTACGACTACCCCAGCGACCCCATAAACGGGTTCGATCTTTCGGGTGAGTCGACCTGCAAGCAGTGGGCTCCGTATCGTGGTTGTATCGCTTACGACACCGAGGCCGACAGGCGAGCCTCAGCTCAGTTACGACTAAGAGTTGCGCTCCTGAAGCACCAACTTTCGGCTGCCTCGAAGTTGAAAACCAATAGTGTGGTGTTCCCTAAAGGATCCTTCTTCCTCACTGCGAAAGCTGGATTCGATTCGTCACATCAGTCCGTGATCGTGTCGGGTGTGTTCCACAGCAACACGGACCTCACAGGCGCCGGCGGAAGGGAAAAGGGGTGGTCTGATCTGGTTGCGGCCTTCGGCTCCGTCATCGACACGCCATCGATGAAGCAGCAATTTGACTGCCACGCTGTGGGTGCCCCGCTGCTGATCGCCACTAACGATTGGCAATTCGATCTGGAACTGTCGAGGCCGAACAATCCCACATGGCCCGCGAGAATTCCCGATGCACTGATCTCGAGCGATGGGGGATACGCATGCAATTGGTGAGGCGCAAACGCGAAGTTGTTTGGGGCGGCGCGCCCCTAATCGGCACGGCGGCTGGGATCGTGATCCTTTACTTCACATGGCCCGCTGCAGTGTCAGGGGCTCCCTTCTTCTCCCTTGGTGACGCTGCTGGGACTCGCGATCTTCACGAAATCTACGTAATCGTTTGGATGGCCTTTGCTCTCGTGCTGTCGCTCGTTGGAGTCCTGATGGCGCGGCGGGCGATCTCATCATCGACACGGAGTCTAGCTAGCGGCGGCCTGCTCGGACTTGGACTTTCGATCGGCCATATGTGGTTAGGGGGCCTCCTCGTGGGGACGACTCTTTTTGCCGGTGGGGAGGAGCGCTCTCAGCCGCCGAGCCCGGCGTTCCTGATGGCCTTGCTCGGATGGGCCTGCGTTGTAGTGGCGATTGTGCTCATCGTTCGACAGCCCGCGGAGCATCCACTCGACACAGGGAAAGAATCGAGCGAGCAGCAGGCCTGATTGACGTGGAGCGTTCTTGTGCCCGCGGTATTCGTTAAATCACACCCATTGAGGGCGATGGTAACTCGGATTGGGCATGCTAGTCGGATGAGCCTCGGGCGAAGCGACAAATGGACTGCCCGCACAGCGGCAGTGCATCTTTATGGCCTAATACCTGGCTACGGTGCATGGGAGGACTGGCTGAACTCATTGCCAGGCGATGACGGACCAATGTCTGCGACTCGGCAAGTTGTTACATGGACGGAGGTGGTGACGTGGTGAAAGCGGTCCCAGCATGCATAGCTTTCCTTCTCATGCTTGCCCTGGCCGGTTGCATCAGTCCACCGAAGGTGGATGCATCTCAGTTGGTGGGCCACTGGTCCTCCGGAGACGGAGCTGACCTAACTTTGAACGCAGATGGCACGCTCGAAGTTGTCGGCGTGCCGGCTGACGTATGGAATCCCGCCCTTTGGGCACCGAGCAACATGTCCGGCAGACCCGAAGGTGAAGAAGTCCGCGCTGATGCGCATTGGCGGCTGCTGGATCGCATGCCTGACGTGTCAGGGCAGGTGGTCGAGATCAATACAGATGGTGCGGTCAATTTTGCGCTAGTGAGGGGAGGTTCGACGATAACCATCGCGTTTGTACTGGGCGATCCAGACAATCACGACTTCTACGAGTTCGAGAAGCAGCCTCAATAGATGTCCGGCGCGGCGAGGATACCCTGACGTCGGCGGGTGCGGCGCAGCCTTCGGTGACGGATTCGGTGATCCGGTCGCAGTCGGGCCGGGTGATCCTGAACACGTTGACGGATGGTGCAACCGTGGAGTCGTCGTGGTATCGGTATGACGCTGCGGGGCGTCTGGTGCAGGCGGTGATCCCGCATCACACGTTGGACTATGTGTTCGCGTCGACCGGTGGGTGTGGTGCGAATGTGCGGGCGGGGATGAACGGCAACCGCACGGGTTACACGGACACGTTCGACGGTGGCACGCCGATGATGGTGGCGTATTGCTACGACAATGCGGACCGGTTGACGTCGACGACGGTGACGAATGCACCCTCGGGTGCGTCGCCGGTGGTCGCCAACAACCTGACGATGACGGGACCGAACGCGTCGTTGGCGTATGACGCGCACGGGAACACGACGGTGTTGTCGAATCAGTCGATGGTGTACGACGTGTCGGATCGGCACATGAAGACCACGGTCGTCGATGGTGGGGTGACGTCGACGGTGGAGTATCTGCGGGATGCGACGGGCCGCATCGTGGCCCGCATCTCCGACGATGATGTGACCGACGCGACGCCGGCGTCGACGGTTCGGTACACGTTCGCGGCGGGTGGTCAGTTCGGGGTGCTGAACGGGTCGGGTGCGGTGATCGAGCGGGACGTGTCGTTGCCGGGAGGGGTGAGCGTGGCGATCACGGCGGCGGGGCAGTCGTGGTCGTACCCGAATCTGCATGGTGACAGCATCCTGGTGGCGGGTGCTGCCGGGGTGCGGGTCGGGGCGCGGGCCTCGTACGACCCGTTCGGGCAGTCGTTGGAGCCGGGCACGGGTGCGATCGGGACGAGGACTGCGGATGATGCGCTCGGCGACACGTCGCCGGGTGAGGCGGACTACGGGTGGGTCGGTGGTGCCCGGAAGCTCACCGAGCATCAAGGCAGCATCGCGACGATCGAGATGGGGGTGCGGCAGTACGTGCCCGCACTGGGCAGGTTCCTGTCGGTGGACCCCGTCGAGGGCGGGGTGACCAACAGCTACGACTATCCCGGGGATCCGATCAATCGTTCAGACCTAAGTGGCCGGCGAATGGATGCCGGGACCAAGGGAGCTGTCATCTACGTTGGGCGAGGTTGGGCGCAGCAAGGGACTACCGTCAGGACAGCGAGCTATTCCGGCGCTATCGCGGCGATACAGTCGGCGCTGATCATGCTGAGTTCTAGTGGCTGGTCCAATAGACCGAGCTCGCTTGCTCACGACCTAGATATTTCGGTCAAGGAGGCGAAAGGCCTGATCGAATCCTGGAAACAACAGAACAAGAACCTACTTGGCGGCGGTTCGCGAGGGAATCCTGATATCGAGTGGAATCACAATGGAGATGTTCGAATTGAGGGTGGCGAGGAGGACGACATCATTGGCAATTTGGGTGACGCTTTCGAAAGTCGAACCATCTCTCCCGCGCCAGCGTTCGACGGTTCAGGCTCATCGTCTGTACTGGTCGGGGTCGGCGCCGGTTTGCTACTTGGACTCGGTTTACTTGCGGGGGTGGCCACACTTGGAGCAACTGGATGATTGAGACTGCGAACTCGGAGCCTTCGAGCATTCGACTCGCCTTGTGGATATACGCACCGACACTAGACGTGCTTCCCTCAGCCGTTCAGCAACTCGTGTCACCGAGAGACTATGTGAGTGACGGTTCGATAGCCCTTTGCCTCGCCAACGAAAACATCGAACAGCCGGATGCTGCGGTTCGCCAGGCAGAGTTCGAGAGAGTCAATGATCGGCTTGTCGGTGTTGTCGCCGCCACATCTTCATCGAGAGATAGGTCGGCGACAGTGACGCTATGGATAACCTTCGATCAGATTACCGAATCTGTCGGTGTAGTGGTGACGCCTGACCTTTCGGCAGCGTGGGCGAATCAGCGTATAGATGTGTTCCTTTCGATTTCACGAACGTGAAGTCGTGAGCGCAGCGTCAGGACGTGGGTGACAAGTGATCGTTCTGTTCTTGCGTGACTATTCCGATCTTGGTTTTGAGCCCGGAAGTGACTACGTGGCATACGGACTCGTGGGACGACCTGATGGACGATACGTCATCGTGACCGGAGATCAGAGTTTTGGATGGCCCTTGGTGTCCCCCGCGCGTTTGCAAAGCCTCTACTCAAGGCCGTCGTAAATAGCTACACGCTCGGACTCGTGGAGGGTGCGCTGACTACAGTTGGATTGGTCCCAATGCCCGCGTAGTCGATCTACAGTTGGACGGAGTTCGCAGGTGAGTGGTCGTGAGTCTCGGGAACTGGATAGTCGCGAGCCGATGAAGATGCTTCCGGGACCGTCTTCGTACGAGCTCAGCCGACGAGGCTTGATGGTCTTCGCTTTTGTGCTTGGCTTCGGTCTCGTGGGGGTGCTGCTCAATGTTGGATCGCAGGTGCTTCCCTATTGGGCTCAGGTGGCTTTCTGGGTCGTTTTCGGCCTGCTTGCCGCGTCGCTGGGGCTCCTGGGGTGGCTCTCGGTGCGCGCTCGCACACGAGCGCGTGGCGAGGCCTTGCGCGGCTACACCACGGCCTTGTCGGACCGGCAGGCGTTGCCGCAGTCGGACCCGGCGACGGGTCGTGTGATCCGGCGGGCCGGAGCGCCTTACCTCACGCGACGTGAGTTCCGATCAGCGAGAACGCGGACGTAGAGCGTATCTGATGGCTGGCAGTGTGACCTGGTGAAGGACCTCCACGGGCGTCGCCCGACAGCCACGCTCACCACTTTTGAGAGCGACGGCGGCCCTCCCGCACCGGCGACAAGTCGTACATATGCAACTGGTCGAGCGGAGGTTGAGGAGCGGATGGCCACTCTCACTCCACGAGCAATTTGGTCGGTCGGCCTCGTGGCGCTGCTCTCTCTAGGCCTCGCGGGTTGCGCGTCGGATGCAGTCTCGATCGACTATCGCGGTCCCCATACGGGAGAGGTTGCCGCTTGCGCCGAGATGGCCTCGGCTGGAACTTATCGTCAGGATGACGGTGTGCCCAGCCGTGTGTGGATTGACCAAGTGAAGATCGTCCAGTCCTCAGGTAGCGATACCGACAATCTGAACTTCAAGGTGGAGGGTGTCACCCACGCTACCGACGCTTCTGGCGAGCAGCGCTACCACTGGCAGTGTGAATTGACGAAGGACCTCCTCGAGCGTCGCCTGACAGCCACCCTCACCGTTTTCGACAAGGAGTAGGGCTCCGCCTTGGAGCCGAGTGCTCTTCGCGATATGGCTGACGGATCACAAGTCTCTTGTTCTATCGATGAAGTGGAGAGGAGGCGAGGCGTCACCGGGCATGTTCGAGTGGGCGCAGCTGGTTAAAGCTCACGGTCAGGAGACAAACACCCTGACGATGACAGAACAATACGTGTGTCACATGATGGGCAGTCCGCTGCTTTGGGCTCGAAACGACATGTGGTACGACCTGGAGATGAATCGTTCGGAAAATCCCGGACGGGGGCTCCCGCCAGAGGCCATCAAGAACTCGATCGAGCAGAACGGATTTGGAGGGACATGCAACTGGTGAGATGTTTTGCGGCGTCTGCATTGGTCGGCACGTGGTTTGTGGGTTGCACCCTCGCGGGTCTGACGTTGTGCGTGTTATGGCCGATCTCTCTGGGCGTCAACTTCGGTGTGGCATTCGCTCATTTCCCTGTCAGTACGCAGGTGTTCTTGATTGTCGTGAGCCTTGTCGCCGTTGCGGGGACCGCACTACTGTCCGTGCGAAGCGTCTCACGGCTTGGGGTCGACATTGGTTCGGCGATTGATGCCCCCTACTCCGCGTGGCGAGTTGTTCGCAGTATCTTTCGGACCATCTCTATTACGGCGCTGGCCTCCGCTCTAGTGTCCGATCCGATCGCGTTTCAGCTCGGTTCGCCATGGCCCGCATTCGGAGCGACGCTAGCGATCGGACTTCTATCGGGCCTGGTCGCGGTCACGATGCTGATGATCGGAGCCACATTCCGTTCGCCAAGAAACAAGCGCAAGCGCAGTCCGTGATCGCCTGGAGGCGGGCGTAGATCCGACCAACCCAAATTCGCGACTTTGGGCGAGGTACGGCGATCGGCGCCGGCGGCGAATGCACGGTCTCGTTGAACTCGTTGATCACAAGTGCGTTTGGCGGCGTGCTGGGGGCATCCGCTAGCGGGCTTATCAAGCCTTACATCTCCGCCACTTTCGCCGCGCGATTGTCGACGGTCGCCCGTGGCATATTTGGGTCGTTGACTGAAAGCGCTTGGGTTGTGTCGGATACCCTGACTTATGGCCAGTGAGCGCCCTGAAGTTCTTCAACATGTGATGCTGCCGGGGCCCACGGCGGATCAGCTGATCCGCCGCGGCCAGAGGACGGTTGGGGCGGGTTGTTTCTTGTTCGTGCCCGCCGTCGTACTGCTCGCGATTTCGGGTGGGGTTCCCCAGTCGCCGTTCCTGATCGCCTCGATGGTGTGTTTTGTACTCGGAGGGCTTGTGCTGACCTGGGGTTGGCAGAACCCCGGCGCATCAGCAAAGGAGGCCGAAGAACTTGCCGCCGGGTACACGACTCGGCCTAGGGTGCACCTTGGCTACGATCAGGTCAACGCTCAGGGGAACATCGTTCGGACGGCCGAGCGGTCGTAGTCTGCCGGACTTCGAGAAGGGTGGTTACCCGTGCTGAGAACTCGTTCAAGGCTCCTGTTCGGCGCACTAGTGCTTCTTGCGATCCTTGGGCTATGCGCGTGTACGCCTAGCCCTACCAACTATCTACCCAGGCCGGCTCAGTGCATTTCAGACCGAGGGTGTCTGAATCCCATGGAAGTTTGGTTGGCAGATCCGTACGCTGGCAATTAATGGCGGCGTATCGAGTCGTTGTGTTCGGGGGGCAGCGGTCGATGATGAGTAGCACGCCCAAAGTGAGAACCCGCCTAGCGACCATCGCCTTGTTCCTTACTGTCCTCGTGTGCCTGACCGGGTGCGGTCCCACGCCCTTCATCGCCGTCTCGCAAGTTGATGGGAACCTCGTGTTCATCGATTGCGATGCCATTTACGCCTCCGAGGTCAAGATTCGCGAAGGCCAGGTGGGCGGCAAGCCCGCGGACCGAGAGAGGGTCTGGCTCGCGACCAGCGACACGCCGGTCATGGTTGAGACAGTTGAGTACGGTGTCGCGCCCGACGGTATGACTACGACGCTGGGGCCCGTTGAACTTTCCTTGCCGGCGACGATTGAGATAAGCATCATTCGACGCGAGAACGGAAGTAATGTCGAATCCCGCCGCGCGGTGTTTGACACCAGCAAGATACCGTCGGACGGTTGGCTGATGGCCAGCGGAAAGGTGGAAGCGGTCGCTTGCCCGTAGTCGTGGCTGCTCTCGGGTCCCGATGGTGAGGAAGGCTTCTTTGCAGAATATAGTGAACCGCGTGATGCTGGCTGTCGGCGGCCTCGGGTTCGCATCCTTGGCAGTGATCCTGGTGATCGCGGCGTTTCGGACTGTAGGAGGCCTGTCGCCGCTCGTGCCCATCTTGATCATTGTTGTCCTTCTCGCTGCTGCTCTTCTTCCCACCGTCGTGGGTCAAGCTAGATTGCGTCGGCTCTTGCGAGAGCGCCTCCATCCTCAGAGCGGTCGCAACACCTACGAGGTGCTTGTGAGAAATCGCTGGTGGATATGGAGCCGTTGGCTCGATGGCCATCTTGTCTTGGATCGCGGGCGCGTGGCGCTTGAACTTCGAGGGCGCGAGATCCGCTCTATCGCCTACGCGAAGGTCGAGGGAATATCTCCGCAGACCAGCAACGTGTCCGGAGACCCGCTCTATGGGCTCAGGATCGTCGCATCCAACGAGAGAGCCGACGTGTTCTTTTTTGGACGCGGGCGGCCAGCAACTGCCGACGAGGTTGAAGCCGTACGGGTTGAATTGCAGAGGTTGGTCTCGGAAAGCTGAAGTGCGGCTTCAGAGCGATGGATCGATCACGACCGATGTGTATCGACATCGAGAACTATCGACCATCTCAGAGGAACTGGATTAGCAATATGCCGACGAACATCGCGAACGCTGGAACGGCAAGCGGGGCGTGCAATTGGTAACTCGGCTGCTGTGGCGTCAGGTGTATCCGTGGCAGGCCCTAACGCTCGTTCTATGCGGATTCGTAATCGCGCTGGGCGCCGTAGGTATCGACCAGTTCATCCTTTGGCCGATGATCGCCGGGCCGCTCGACATCGTCTACTCGCGCTTCGGCAGCGGCGACCAAGCTGCCATCGTGCGATCGACGGCAACGTGGATGGTGTTGTCGCTAGGACTTTTGGCGTTCTACATTGTGAGGCTTCGAACGACTGCGCGGTCGAGGGATGAAGCGGGGATAACTCTTGGTCGAAGCATCCGGTACGCCGCTGCACTCTATTCCGTAGTCGTTGTCCTCTCGGTGATCCCCAACACCGCCTTGGGTATCGCACTATTCAAGCTCGTCGATCTAGCCCACGAACACAGAACTACGACCTTACTGATCTTCAACCTGGTGTCCGGAGGGGTAGCGGCCGTTGTTTCTTTCGCGCTACTGATTGTCGAGCTCCGGCAGCGCCGAATGCGCTGATCGAGAAGGATGTCACCCTGCCGGGCAGTGTGAGCGTGGCAGCATCGCGACGATCGAGATGGGGGTGCGGCAGTACGTGCCCGCGTTCGGGCGGTTCCTGTCCGTGGACCCGGTCGAGGCCGGCTTTTCCTGAGATGCTCTTCTTCGAAGCCTAGGACGAACGGTGAATAAGTGAACGACCTCGAACGGCAAAATGTGCTTGTGTCTTTGATCGCGTTTGCCGGGGACACCACAACCTTGTCGAGCCGAGTTCGAATGCTCCCTTGGAACAGCGAGTCGGAACTCGCACGGATTGGTGTGGCGGATCTGGCATCGGTGCTCTTCAGATTCGCTGATGGGGAGTTGCGAACTCAGGATCTCGAGATGTGGGCAGAGCTGGTGGAGGGCCGAGACGATATCGGTATCCCTGATGGGCACGTAGCAGACGTGATATCGCGACTCGCCAACCCTGTTCTAGAGGGCCGCTTGACCAGACGCCAAGCGCGCGAGTTGGCTCGTGAGCTCGACGCGGGACAGCGTGCCCACGGCGATGGATAGGTCGACTACCGGGGCAGCAGGGGAGCGCTCATCAAGTGCGCCGCAGGGCTCCTGGCTGGTTTGCATCCGCCCTACGTGGAGGCTCGCCACATCACCGTCGATGAGGTCCAAGGTGTTTCGGAGAGTTGAGCAAAGCGCCGAGGAAACTCGGCCACGACTGTGGGTTAGAGGCGATGCCCGAAACTCATAGTCGTGAGGATGTCGTGACATGGCTCGCCGAAGCCCTTGACGGAGAGGCCATCGGCGACACACTCAGGTTCAAGTACCGTGATGATGACCTTCTCGTGCGCGTCCCTGCAGGCGCGTGGGCCGAGGATCGGGCGAACTATGAGCGTGATGGAGCGGTCATGTGGAGTGATGTATCCCCTCAGGAAGCTTCTTTCCGGCTGTTGTTAACCCATCTCTGGGAGGTCCTAGAAACTCGCGATCCCCAACACGTCGCTTTCGTTTATAAGGGGGCGTGGTTCGAACCTGGGTGAGCCATCCTCGCGTGCCCTAGTGTGGGCGCGTGAGCACCTATCTCGGATCCCAGCAGCTCGTCCCCGGCAGGCCGGCCTCGTGGTGGTCGAGCGCGCACGCGGCATTCACCGTCGGCCTGGGCATCCTCGTCATCGCCGCCGTCATCGTGGGCGCTCTCGTGCTGCAGCTCGATCGCGGGGCCTTCATCGTGCCCGTGATCGCTGTCGTGGCGGTCTCCTCGACACTCACCCTCCTGGCGATGCGGCGAGGATTCCCGAACGAGAATCGCGAGGTGGCCGCGGGCTACACCACGCTCTACAGGTCCCACCAAGAGCTGCCGCAGGTCGACCCGAAGACCGGCGCCGTCATCCGCGCGGCAGGAGAGCCGTTCATCCCGCGCAAGACGCTCTGGGCTCGCCTGCGGCTTTAGCGACTACCGCGGCGCCAACCACAGCCCGCCCAGGGGCGGCAGCGTGATCTCGACCGACGCGGGGCGGCCCTGCCACGGCTCCTCGGCAGCGGTCACCGAGCCGTAGTTGCCCACGCCCGAGCCGCCGAACTCGGTGGCGTCGGTGTTGATGACCTCGTCCCACACGCCCGCCGACGGGAGGCCGACGCGGTAGGGCCCCACGGGGTTGCCGCCGAAGTTGAAGATGCCCACGAGCGGCGCGCCGGAGCGCGACCAGCGCAGGAACGCGACGACGTTCTGCGCGGCGTTGCCGCCGTCGATCCACTCGAAGCCGGCAGCGTCGTTGTCCTGCTCCCACAGGGCGGGGTGGGCGACGTAGGCGCGGTTGAGGGCGCCCACGAGCGAGAGCAGCCCCTGGTGCACGGGCTGGTCGAGGATCCACCAGTCGAGCCCGCGCTCCTCAGACCACTCCGAGGGCTGGCCGAACTCGCTGCCCATGAAGAGCAGCTGCTTGCCCGGGTGCGCCCACATGAACGACAGGTACGCGCGCACGTTGGCGAGCTTCTGCCACTGGTCGCCGGGCATCTTGTGCAGCAGCGACCCCTTTCCGTGCACGACCTCGTCGTGGCTGATGGGCAGCAGGAAGTTCTCGCTGAACGCGTAGAAGAACGAGAAGGTGATGTCGTTGTGGTGGTACGAGCGGTACATCGGGTCTTCCTGCATGTACTGCAGGGTGTCGTGCATCCAGCCCATGTTCCACTTCATGCCGAAGCCCAGGCCCGAGGCCGCGGTGGGCTTGGTGACGCCCGGCCACGACGTGCTCTCCTCGGCGATCATGACGACGCCCGGGTTGCGCTTGTAGGCGGTCGCGTTGACCTCCTGCAGGAAGCTGATCGCCTCGAGGTTCTCGCGGCCGCCGTACTGGTTGGGCAGCCACTCGCCCTCTTTGCGCGAGTAGTCGAGGTAGAGCATGGATGCCACGGCGTCGACCCGCAGGCCGTCGATGTGGAACTCCTCGAGCCAGTACAGCGCGTTCGCCACGAGGAAGTTGCGCACCTGCGACTGCCCGAAGTCGAAGATGAGCGTGCCCCAGTCCATCTGCTCGCCGCGCCGCGGGTCGCTGTGCTCGTAGAGGGCCTGCCCGTCGAACTTCGCGAGGGCCCACTCGTCCTTGGGGAAGTGCCCCGGCACCCAGTCCATGAGCACCCCGATGCCCGCGCCGTGCAGGCGGTCGATGAGGTACTTGAGGTCGTCGGGATGCCCGAAGCGCGAGGTCGGGGCGTAGTAGCCGGTGACCTGGTACCCCCACGAGCCGCCGAAGGGATGCTCGGCGAGCGGCATGAACTCGACGTGGGTGAATCCGGTCTGGCCCAGGTAGGCGATGAGCTCGTCGGCGAGGGAGCGGTAGTCGAGCCCCGGACGCCACGAGCCCACGTGCAGCTCGTAGACGCTCATGGGGGAGTTGTGCGGGTCGCTGGCCGCGCGCCGGGTCATCCAGTCGCCGTCGCTCCAGGCGAAGAGCGACTGACCGACCTTCGAGGCCGTCTGCGGCGGCACCTCGGTGTAGCGGGCCATGGGGTCGGCGCGCGTGACCCACTCGCCCGCCTGGGTGAGCAGCTCGAACTTGTAGGTGCTGCCGGGCTCGAGGCCGGGCACGAAGAGCTCCCACACGCCGTTGTCGTCGAGGCGGCGCATGGCGTGGCCCACGCCGTTCCACCCGTTGAAGTCGCCCACGACGCGCGCGGCCCTCGCGTGCGGCGCCCAGACGCTGAAACTCGTGCCGACGACATCTTCGTGCGGCCTGAAGTGCGCGCCGAGCACGTGCCACAGCTGCTCGTGCCGGCCCTCGCCCCACAGGTAGAGGTCGATCTCGCCCACGGAGGGCACGAAGCGGTACGGGTCGTCGGCGGTCCACGTGGGGCCGCCCTCGTACGAGGTCTCGACCGTGTACGCCTGGCCCGCGCCGGGCGCGACGCCCTCCCACAGACCCTGGTCGACGTGCTCGAGCTCGATGCGCGTGCCGTCGGCCCGCACCACGGCTACCGCCGACGCGAGCGGGCGCACGACCCGCACGACATGCCCGCCCTTCACGGGGTGCTGGCCGAGGGCGTCGTGCGGCCGCGGGTGCGAGCCGCCGACGAGCGAGGCGATGTGGTCGGGATGCAGTTCGGACATCAGCGCACCTTCTCCGTATGGACGTGCAGGATGTGGCAGGGCTCGCCGAACGCGTCGAGGCGCACGTAGTTGTCGGCGCCCCACTCGAAGGTCGCGCCCGTGATGAGGTCGGTGACGGTGAAGCGCTCGGGCAGGCCGAGCTTCGCGAGGTCGAGGTGCACGGTCGTCTCGCGCACGGAGTGCGGGTCGACGTTCGCCACGACGATCACGGTGTCGGCGACGCCGTCGTTGTGCTGCGCCGCGAGATGCTTGGAGTACACGAGGATCGACTCGTCGTCGCTCCAGTGCACGTCGAGGTTGCGCAGCTGCCGCAGCGCGGGGTGCGCGGCGCGGATGAGGTTGAGGTGCTGCAGGTACGGCGCGAGGGTCGTCCCGGCCTTCTCGTGCGCCGCCCAGTCGCGGCTCTTGTACTCGTACTTCTCGTTGTCGATGTTCTCCTCGCTGCCGGGGCGCGCGACATCCTCGTACAGCTCGAAGCCCGCGTACACGCCCCACAGGGGCGCGGCCGTCGCGGCGAGCGTCGCGCGGATCTTGTAGGCGGCCGGGCCGCCGAACTGGAGGTACTCGGTGAGGATGTCCGGGGTGTTGACGAAGAGGTTCGGCCGGAACCATCCGGAGGTCTCGTGCGAGATCGACTCGAAGAACTCGGCGAGCTCCTCCTTCGTGTTGCGCCAGGTGAAGTACGAGTACGACTGCTGGAAGCCGACCTGCGCGAGGGACTGCATCATCGCCGGCCGCGTGAACGCCTCCGCGAGGAAGATCACGTCGGGGAACTCGGTGTTGATCTCGTGGAGCACGACCTCCCAGAACTGCAGGGGCTTGGTGTGCGGGTTGTCGACGCGGAAGATGCGCACCCCGAGGCCGATCCAGTGCCGGATGATGCGCAGCACCTCCTCGCGGATGCCCACGGGGTCGTTGTCGAAGTTGATGGGGTAGATGTCCTGGTACTTCTTCGGAGGGTTCTCCGCGTACGCGATCGACCCGTCGGGCAGCGTCGTGAACCACTCCGGGTGCTGCTGCACCCACGGGTGGTCGGGGGAGGCCTGCAGCGCGAGGTCGAGGGCGACCTCGATGTTGTGCTTCTTCGCGACGCCCACGAAGTAGGCGAAGTCCTTGAGGTCGCCGAGGTCGGGATGCACGGCGTCGTGCCCGCCCGCGGCATGCCCGATCGCCCACGGCGACCCCGGATCGCCGGGCTTCGGGTCGAGCGTGTTGTTGGGCCCCTTGCGGAACGCCTCGCCGATGGGGTGGATGGGCGGCAGGTAGAGCACGTCGAAGCCCATGGCGGCGACCGCGGGGATGCGCTTGGCCGCCGTGCGGAAGGTGCCGCTCGTCCACGTGCCATCCTTGGCCTGCTTGGCGCCCTCGCTGCGCGGGAAGAACTCGTACCAGTTGCCGACACCCGCGCGCGTGCGCTCGACGCGCAGCTCGAGGGTCTCGCTGTCGGTCGTGAGCGAGGCGAGCGGCTTGGCGTCGATCGCGAGCGTGACCTTGGGGTCGAGCGCGATGGCGAGCTTGGCCTCGGCGCTCAGGCGGTGGTCGTCGAACGCCGTGAGGGCGTCTTGCACGACCTTGCGGTTGCGCACGCGCGAGAGCAGCTCGCGCCCCATGCGCACCATGAGCGGCACGTCGATTCCCGCGGGGATCTTGATCTCGGCGTTGTGCAGCCACGTGGCCCACTCGTCGGAGAACGCGCGCACGCGCCACGTCCACGTGCCCTCGGTGTCGAGGCGCACGGAGGCCTCCCACCTGTCGGTGCCGGGGGCGACGGCGTGCATGCGGTGGGTCGTCCACTGGCCGACCGGATCGGTGACGATGAGGTGCACGCCGAGCAGGTCGTGGCCCTCGCGGAACACCGTCGCGCCGAACGTGACGACCTCGCCCGCGAAGGCCTTCGTGGGCCAGCGGTTCTCGGGCTGCTGCGGGGTGAGGTGGCGGATCGGGATGCGGCCCAGGCGCGGTACGTATTCGTCGGTCACGGTTTTGACGCTACTCCCTCGTAGGTGTTCCCCGAAGGATACCGGTGGGGGTTGCAAGCGCTTTACATACCCGTTACCCCGCTGCCTTAGTGTGGATCGGGTGAAAGCCATCCGCCGATTCACCGTCCGCACCGTGCTCCCCGAGGCGCTCTCCGCCCTCGACGAGTTGTCGAGCAACCTCCGCTGGTCGTGGCACGAGCCGACCCGCCGCATGTTCACGTCGGTGGACCCCGAGCTGTGGGAGCTGACGGGCCACGATCCGATAGCGCTCCTGGGGGCCGTGGGGCCTGCGCGGCTCGACGAGCTCGCGGCCGACGCATCCTTCGTGGCGACCACCCGGGCGCTCGCCGACGACCTGCACGACTACCTCGAGAAGCCGCGCTGGTACCAGGGCCTCGAGAACGCGCCGGCGTCGATCGGGTACTTCTCGCCCGAGTTCGGCATCGCGGCGGCACTCCCGCAGTACTCGGGCGGCCTCGGCATCCTCGCGGGCGACCACCTCAAGAGCGCCTCCGACCTCGGCGTGCCCATCATCGGCGTCGGGCTGTTCTACCGCGCCGGCTACTTCCGCCAGGCGATCTCGCGCGACGGGTGGCAGCAGGAGAGCTACCCCGTGCTCGACCCCGACGGCCTTCCCCTGAGCGTGCTGCGCCACCCGGACGGCACCGCCGCCCAGGTCGTGCTCGCCCTGCCCGACGACCGCGCGCTCTACGCGCGCGTGTGGCAGGTGAAGGTCGGCAGGATCACGCTCCTGCTGCTCGACACCGACATTCCCGAGAACGACGACTCGCTGCGATCGGTGACCGACCGCCTGTACGGCGGCGGGGGAGAGCACCGCCTCCTGCAGGAGCTGCTGCTCGGCATCGGCGGCGTGCGCGCCATCAAGGCCTACACCGAGCTCACGTCGACGCCGTTCCCCGAGGTCTTCCACACCAACGAGGGCCACGCGGGCTTCCTCGGCCTCGAGCGCGTGAGCGACCTCATCGGCAAGGGCCTCGGCTTCGAGGATGCCCTGCAGGTCGTGCGCGCGGGCACCGTGTTCACCACCCACACGCCCGTGCCCGCCGGCATCGACAGGTTCGACGTCGCCATGATCACGCGCTACTTCTCCACCGACCTGCTGCCGGGGGTCGCGGTCGACGACGTCGTGGCGCTCGGCGAGGAGGACTACGCGGGCGGAGACACCGCGTTCTTCAACATGGCCGTCATGGGTCTGCGCCTCGCGCAGCGCGCCAACGGCGTCTCGCTGCTGCACGGCGAGGTGTCGCGCGGGATGTTCGGCCCCCTGTGGCCCGGATTCGAGGCCGACGACGTGCCGATCACGTCGGTGACCAACGGCGTGCACGCCCCCACGTGGACCGACCCGGCGATGCTCGAGCTCGCCCTCGACAAGTTCGGCACCGTCGACACCACCGCCGTGGACTGGGCCTCGACCAAGGCCGTCTCCGACGCCGACCTGTGGGCCGTGCGCGGCCGCATGCGCGAGCAGCTCGTGAACGACGCCCGTCGGCGCGTGAGCGCCGCGTGGCAGGAGCAGAACCCGGGCGTGGGCGACCCCACCTGGTTCTCCGAGCTGCTCGACCCCGACGTGCTCACGATCGGCTTCGCGCGGCGCGTCCCGACGTACAAGCGCCTCACGCTCATGCTGCACGACCAGGAGAGGCTGCGGTCGCTGCTGCTGCACCCCGAGCGGCCCGTGCAGCTCGTGATCGCGGGCAAGTCGCATCCTGCCGACGACGAGGGCAAGCGCCTCATCCAGCGCCTCGTCGAGTTCAGCCAGGAGCCGGAGGTGCGCCGGCGCATCGTCTTCCTGCCGAACTACGACATCGGCATGGCCAAGCTGCTCTACCCTGGCACCGACATCTGGCTCAACAACCCCCTGCGCCCGCTCGAGGCGTGCGGCACGTCGGGCATGAAGGCCGCGCTCAACGGCTCGCTCAACCTGTCGATCCTCGACGGGTGGTGGGCCGAGTTCTACGACGAGGAGAACGGCTGGGCCATCCCCTCGGCTGACTCCGCCGGCGACAGCGCCGAGCGCGACAAGCTCGAGGCCGACAGCATGTACGACCTCATCGAGCACCAGATCGCGCCGCGCTTCTACGACCGCGGCAAGGATGGAGTGCCCGCCCGCTGGGTGCAGTCGATCCGGCACACGCTCGCGACCCTGTCGCCCGCGCTCTCGGCCGACCGCATGGTGAAGGAGTACGTGGAGCGCCTCTACATCCCCGCCGCCCACGCCGAAGACGCGGTGAGCGTCGACGGCTTCCAGCCCGCGCGCGACCTCGCGGCGTGGAAGGAGCGCGTCGTCGCCGCCTGGCCGGGCGTGCACGTGACGCACGTCGAGTCCGGGGGAGTGGACGCCGTGCCCCAGGTCGGCGACGACCTGCACCTGCGCGCGACCGTCGAGACGGGCGGGCTTGCCGCCGAGGATCTGGCCGTCGAGGTCGTCTACGGACGCGCGCGCGACGGCGACCGCCTCGAGGACGTGCAGCACCTCCCGCTCGAGCTCGTGCCGGGCACCCCCACGGTGTTCGCGGGGACCGTGCCGCTCGACCGGTCGGGCAGCTTCGGCTACACGGTGCGCGTCGTGCCGCGGCATCCCCTGCTCGCGTCGCCCGCCGAGCTGGGCCTGGTCGCGATCGCGGAGTAGGCCGGGCCGCGCGGTTTGCCCCGAACCGGGGCTATTCGGCGCGCGTAGGCCCGGTTCGGGGCAAACGGCGGTCCTCCCGTTGCGTCAAACTGTCGTTCGCGGTGCCGCCGGACGGCCGTTTGGCGCAACTCGCCGGGGCACGTGGCGGGCCGCGAGGATGCGCCGCCCCGAAGTGGGGGCACGGGGCGCCGCAGCGCTCGCGAAGGGGACGTGTACCCCGAAATGTCCCCCCTGGGGCGGATACCGGGGGCAGGGCCTCGGAACCGTCCCCCGAATCCTCAAAACCGCGTAAACACGGGGGCCACGGCGCGTCTCGCGGGTGCCCCCGTTGTGGGGAGGGTACACGGCTTGTCCCCCCTAGTGCCGACCGGGAGGATGGTTCTACGAGATACCCGATCTCCACCCGAACGAAGGACCCGCACCATGACCACCCTCGACCACAACGGATCCCCGAAGTCCGCGCAGTCGCCGTTCTTCATCGCCGCTATCGGCATGATGGTCGCGCTCGTCGCGATCGCGGGAGCCGTGGCCGTACTGTCCTGACCTCCACCCGCGACGAGAACCGGTGCCACCCGAAGGCACCGGTTCTCGTCGGTCGAGGGGCAATCCGCCGCGTCGCCGGCTCCGAACACTGTGTACTGAAAACGCTTCATGTCCCCCGGATTGGGTGGGTTACACACCTTGTCCCCACTTGTGCCGACCTCCTAGATTTTCACCAGGAGATAACCCGCTCTCCGCCTGACCCGAAACCAGGAACAATGTCGATCCGTACCGAAAGCAAGGCCGGCAAGGCCCTCTCGCCCTTCTACGTCGCCGCGGGCGTCGCGCTCGTCGCGCTCGCGGTCATCGCCTTCCTGGTGCTCACGCGCTAGCGAGCGCCCCACCCGCGCCGAACGCCGTCTTGGCGAAGCGCTCGCCCATGCGCCGGTAGCCGCGCGCGTTGGGGTGCAGACCGTCGTCGAGGTAGTGCGTCTCGTTCGGCCGGAGCAGCTGCCTGCCGTCGAGGTAGTGCAGCTTCGGGTCGTCTTCGCGCGCCGCGAGCACGGTCGCGATCGCCTCGCGGATTCCCGTGAGGCTCAGCGCCCCCTCCGCGAGCTGCCGGGGGTCGCCCGCGGTCGAGGTCGACCGCGTCGTCCAATTCATGACCGTCGGTCCGGGCAGCGTCTCGACGGCGGGGCAGGGGATCGGGCCCACGAGCAGCAGCGGGGTGCGAGGATGCCCGTCGCGCACGGTGTCGAGGAACCCGTGCAGCACGGGCTCGAACATGCGCCGCCGCATGAGGTCGCCGTTGACGACGTTGATGCCGATCTCGAGGCTCAGCACATCGGCGGGCAGGTCGCGGATCGTGCGCGCGACGAAGGGGTCGCCCACGGCGTTGCCGCTGAAGCCGAGGTTGTGCACGTGCACGCCGGCGCGTGCGGCGGCGATCGCCGGCCACGTGTGCGTGGGCGCCTCGGCCTCGCCGCCCTGGCTTATCGACGAGCCGTGGTGCACCCAGCGGCGGCGCGTGTCGACCGCGCGCACCACGGGCGCGCTCGACCGCAGCGCCACGAGGTCGGTCACGGCCGTGTGCGGCAGCCAGAGCTCGACCGACTTGCGCGCGGTGCCGAGGCCCGTGAAGCGGATCGTCGTGGGCTCGACGGGCCGGTCGACGGCGTAGTGCACGGGCTCCACGAGGGTCATGCGGTCTGCGGGGATGACCCGGCGCGAGCGCGCGGCGCCGTCCACGACGAGCTCGAGCACGGCGGGGCTCGGCACGGCGCCGTAGGGGTTGATGCCGATGAACTCGGCGACGAGCTCGAGGGTGTCGGACTCGGTCTCGAACGCGAGGCGCACGCCCGACGTCATCCTCAGCACGAAGGCGAAGTTCTCGGTGGGCACCTGGCCGCGCGTCCACGCCGGCAGTCGGCGCAGGCGCGTGACGTCGCCGTCCGGCTCGAGGTCGAGGGCGCCCACGACGTCGATGTTGGGGGAGGGGAAGCGCTCCGTCAGCAGGTCCATGCGTGGTCTCCGGATCCGAGGGTGTGCGTCGTGCCGTCGGGCAGCTCCGCGATGGCGGTCGTGTTGGGTGGGATGGTGCACGTCACGCGCACGGTGCCGTCGCCGAGCCGCTCCCAGCCGGAGGCGGCGGGGCCGTAGGGCGTGTCGAGCGTCGCCCGCGCACGGTCGAGCTCGGGCACGACGCGCGGCGCGATGCGCAGCTCCCGGTAGCCGGGCGCGGCGTGCGCGAGCCCCGCGAGGGTGCGGTGCATCCAGTCGACGACGGCGCCGAGCGCGTAGTGGTTGAACGACGTCATCTCGCCGGGGTTGAGCGTGCCGTCGGGCAGCAGGCTGTCCCAGCGCTCCCACACGGTCGTGGCGCCCTGCGTCACGGGGTAGAGCCACGACGGGCACTCCCGCTGCAGCAGGAGGCGCATCGCGGTGGCGAGGCCGCCCGTCGCGGTGAGGGCGTCGAGGATGATCGGTGTCCCCACGAACCCCGTGGCGATGCGGTGGCCCGCCGCCTCCACGAGCTCGCGCAGGCGCACGCCGAAGGGTGCGGGGTCGTCGACGAGCCCGAACACGATCGCGAGGGAGTAGGCGGTGGGGGCGTCGGACGACAGCCTGTCGCCGCGCACGTGCCGGGAGCGGAATGCGGCGCGGGCGCGCGCGGCCGCATCCCGCCACCGCCCCGCATCGCGCCCGAGGGCCGCTGCGGCGTCGCCCACGAGGTCGAGCGAGCGGATGAACCACGCCCCGGCCACGAGGTCGGGGCTCGTCGCGGCGTCGCCCGGACGGTCGGGCGGGGCCGCGGGGTCGAGCCAGTCGCCGAACTGGAAGCCGCCCTCGATGAGCATGCCCTCGCCCGCGCGGGCGAGGAGCACCTCGGCCCACGCGACCATGCTGTCGAAGGCGAGCTCGAGCTGCTCCCGGTCGCCGAACCGCTCGTGCAGCACGGTCGGCACGACGGTCGCGGCATCGCCCCATGCCGCGACGGGCTCCGGGTGCCAGTCGAGCACCCAGGGCACGACCACGGGCACGATGCCGCCGAGCGAGCGCTGCTCGAGCTCGAGGTCGCGGCGCCACGACGCGAGGAACCTGTCGCAGTCGACGAGGAACGACAGCGAAGGCGCGAACACCTGCACGTCGCCCGTCCAGCCCATGCGCTCGTCGCGCTGCGGGCAGTCGGTGGGCAGGGCGAGGGTGTTGCCGCGCGCGCTCCACACGGCGTTCTCGTGCAGGCGGTCGAGCAGGGGGTCGGAGCTCTCCCACGTGCCCGTGCGGCGCAGGTCGCTCGCGATCACGACGGCGGTGACCTCCGCGGGGTCGACGCTGCCCTCGACCTGCACGTAGCGGAAGCCGTGGAAGGTGAAGTCGGGCTCCCACACCTCGGGGTCCGGGCCGCCGTGCGTGTAGCTGTCGCGCGCCTCGGCGCGGCGCAGCGGTCGCAGGGCGAGCTCGCCGTGCTCGAGCACCTCGGCGTGCCGCAGCGTGATCGTGTCGCCGGGCATCCCGCGGCTCACGAGCCGCACCCGCCCCACGAGGTTCTGGCCGAAGTCGAGCACCGTCGCGCCCGACGGCGTCGTGAGCACCTCGCGCACGGGCAGCTCCGCGAGCCGGCGCACGGGCGGGCTCGTGCGCGCCTCGGGGCGGATGCCCGGAACGACGTGCGCGGGGCGCCACGAGGGCGCGCGCCGCGCGTCCCGGTGCTCGCCCGCGTAGATGCCGCTCGACACGAGCGGTCCGTGCTCGCCCGCCTCCCAGCCCGGGCCGGTCGCGAACTGCTCCTCGGTGCCGTCCGGGTAGCGCACGTGCAGCTGGAGGGCGACGGCGGGCGTCTCGCCGTAGTAGCGGGCGTGCTCGCCGTGGAACCCGTACGACTCCGTGAACCAGCCGCCCGCGAGCTCTGCGAGCAGCTCGTTGCCGCCCGCGTGCAGCAGGGCCGTCGCGTCCCACGTCTCGTGCACGAGGCGCTCGCGGTAGGCGGTCCACCCGGGGGAGAGCACGTCGTCCGAGACGCGCGCGCCGTTGATGCGCGCGGCGAAGACCCCGTGGGCCGTGCCGTAGAGGGTGGCCTCGGCGGGCGCATCCCGCAGCTCGACCGTCGTGCGCAGCAGGGATCCGCCCGCGACGAGCTCGGCCTGCCAGTCGTCGACGAACCCCGCCCGCACCTCGGTCGCGAACCACTCGGAGCGCGAGCCGTCGGCGCCCGTGACGCGCACGGCGAGGGATGCCCGCTGCCGGGGCCGCAGCGGCGCGAACGGCCACGGCACGTCCACCGAGCCGCCCCCGTCATGGACGACGACCGCGCCGTCGAGCCGCAGCTCGGCGCGCGCCTGGACCCAGTCGCGCACGCCGCCGGCCGTCGTCCACGAGAGCCGTGGCTCGGGCCGCGCCACCCACGGCGCCGTCGCGTCATGGTCGACGGAGAGCCGTGAGACGACGGGGTGGGGCGCGGTCATGGAATTCTCCGGCGAAGTGATAAAGCGCTTTGGCAGGTTCGACGTAGACTATAGCCATGAACGAGGGTGTTGGTGTCAACGGCGTTGTCGATCCGGCGTGGGAGGGCGTGCGCGACGCGTTCGCGGCGAACCTCGCCGAGGGGCTGGACGCGGGCGCGTCGCTCGCGGTCACCCTCGACGGCCGTCCCGTCGTCGACGTGTGGGGCGGCACCGACCCGATCACGGGCCGCGCCTGGGAGCGCGACACCGTCACGATCGGCTTCTCGGTCACGAAGGGGGTCGCGGCGATCGCGCTCCTGCAGCTCGTCGAACGCGGCCTCGTCGACCTCGACGCCCCGGTCGCGCGCTACTGGCCCGAGTTCGCCGCCGCGGGCAAGGAGCGGTTCACCGTGCGCGAGCTCGCGTCGCACCGCGTCGGCCTGCCGGTCATCGAGGTCGACGACATCCTCTCAGTCGCCGACTGGGATGTCGCGACCTCGACGCTCGCCGCGCAGGCGCCGCAGTACGAGACCACGAAGCACTTCGCCTACCACGCCCTGAGCTTCGGGTTCCTCGTGGGCGAGGTCGTCCGCAGGGCCTCGGGCCTGCCGTTCGGCGAGTACGTGACGCGCAACATCTCCGAACCCCTCGGCCTCGACCTATGGGTGGGCACGCCGTCAGGGCTCGGAGAGCGGTACCTGCCGTCGCTCACCGACGACGTCGCCCTCGGGCCCGTCGTCGACGTGCCGGACGAGCCGGGCATCCTGCGCTCGACCGCGCTTTCGGGCGTGCAGCTCATGCCGCTGTTCCACCGCGTTGACGGCGTGATCGGCACCGAGCCGTTCAACGAGCAGCGGTTCCGCGAGGCGACGATCCCTGCCGGGAACGGCGTCACCAACGGCCGCTCGCTCGCGAGGATGTACGCCGCGTGCCTCGGCGAGGTCGACGGCGTGCGGCTGCTGCAGCCCGGCACCGTCGCGGAGGCCGCGACCAACCAGGCCGGCGAGGTGCGCAAGCCCGGCATCGGCAAGCCGCAGCTGTGGGGCATCGGCTTCGAGATCAGCAACTACGAGAACCCCATGCTCGGCCCGGGCTCGTTCGGGCACTCGGGCATGGGCGGTCGGCTCGGTTTCGCGCAGCTCGGCTCGGGAGTCTCGTTCGGCTACGTGAGCCAGCGCATGGCCTACCCCCCGCCCGGCACGTTCGACCCGCGCTGGGAGCGGATCCTGCCCGCGGTGCGCGCGGCGCTGTAGGGTCCCCGTCTCGCGCGGCCGGTCCCGACCTCGCCTCGACCGGCCTCAGCTTCGCGGAACGACACCTTCCCTCGCTACGCTTGCCCACCGCCATACATTTGTCAGGACCCCTCGCAAATGTATGGCGGTGGGCAAGGTGTTGGGCGGAGTGTGCCTATGCCGCGCGTCGGAGCGGCAGAGGGGCAGCGGTGCAGCGGAGAACGTGACGTGCAGAGCAGCGGAGGTGCGGTGCAGCCGAGGCGCGGAGCGGCGCAGGCCTACTCGGCGACCTCGACGAGCAGCTCCACCTGTGTGAGCCGCAGCGCGCCCACGAGCCGGAACTCGCGCGCCGAGCGCGGCACCGCGATCTCGAACGGGCGAAGCTGGCGCGGCCACTCCGTGGCCTCGGTGCGCTCGTCGATGACGACGCCGTCGGCCTCGAGCCGCCACGAATGAGTTCCCGGCGAGGCGAACGTGAGCGTGTACATCACGGGCGCGCCGTCGGCGACGAGGGTCATCTCCTCGACCTCCACGACGCTCTCGCCTCGGTCGTCGGAGAGCGCTCCGCCGCCCGAGGAGGCGTCCACGAGGCGCGGCGCCTCGTGCGAGAAGGGGCGGCTGTCGGCACCCCACCCGCCCGGCGTCTCGCCGAGGAAGAAGTCGAGGCGCGCACCGCCCGTGATGCGGGCGTGGGGGAGTGCCACGGACTCCCACGGCACGCCGTCCACGAGCAGCGACTGCACGTAGGGGCCCGACCCGTGCGCCACCACGTCGAGCGTGCCGCCGGGCAGGTCGACGGTCATCCTCTCGAACAGCGGGCCGACGACGACGTACTCGCCCGACCCCGGCGTGAGCGGGTAGAGCCCGAGCGCCGCCCAGAACCACCACGCCGACATCTCGCCGTTGTCCTCGTCGCCGGGGTAGCCCTGGCCGATCTCCGACCCTGTGAACAGCCGCCGCCGTGCCTCCCCGACGATGCGCTGCAGCTCGGCGGGGCGGCCCGCGTGCGCGTACAGGAACGGGATGTGGTGGGCCGGCTGGTTCGAGAGCCCCCACAGGCCCATGCGCAGGTCGCGGGCCTCGAGCATCTCGTGGATGACCGCGGGGTACTCGCCGCGCACGCTCTCGTCGCCCGGCTCGGGGGTCGCGAAGTACTCGTCGAGCTTGGCCCCGAGGTCACGCAGCCGGGCGGCGGCGTGCGGAGCCGCGAACGCCATGGTCCACGCGCTCGTCTCCGTGTAGTCGCCGCCCCACGCGAACGGGTCGAACGGCTCCTCGAAGCCTCCCGTGGCGGAGCGGCCGCGGAAGAACCCGGTCTCGGCGTCGAACAGCGTCTCGTGCGCGAGGGCCCGTGACGCGAAGTAGCGGCGCTCGGCCTCGTGCCCGAGCATGCCGGCGAGCACCGCGAGGCCGTAGTCGTTGAGCGCGCCCTCCATGGTCCACGAGAGGCCCTCGGGCGTCGTGCGGTCCGCGTAGCCGCGGTAGAGCGAGCTGCCGAGCCCCTTGCGTCCGTCGGCGGGATGCGCCGGCGCAGCGGTGGCGTCGCGCAGGGCCGCACTCCAGCCGACCTCGGGGTCGACCGCCCCCTTCGACGCGGCGTCGGCGAACACGATGTCGAAGCTCGTGCCCACCATGGCGTCGAGGCTGCCGGGCGCCGACCAGCGCGGAACCCACCCGCCCTCGCGGTGGTGCTGCACGAACCCGTCGAGCAGCTCTGCGGCGGTGTCGGGCTGCAGCAGCACGAGCGCGGGCCAGACGGTGCGGTAGGTGTCCCAGAATCCGTTGTTGGCGCTCAGGGCTCCCGGCAGCACCTCGCCGCGCGCGGGGGAGAAGTGCGCGACCGTGCCGTCGGGCATCCTCTCTCCCAGCCGGCTGGGGTAGAGGAACATGCGGTACAGGTTCGAGTAGAGCGTGAGGCGCTCGTCGTCTGTGGCGCCCTCGACGCGCACCGTGGAGAAGATGCGCTCCCAGCGCTGCTCGGCCGCGTCGCGCACCTCGTCGAACGGGCCGGGCACGGCCGCGTTCTCGACGGAGATGAGCGAGGTGCCGATACGCAGGGTCGCCTCGGGCGCGACCGTGAGCGTCGTGCCGTCGAGGGCGGTGACGCCCGTCGTGGCGGCCCGCACGTGCACGCGCGGGATGACGTGGCCGTGCACCGACGACCCGTCGATCCAGCCCGTGAGGATGCCGTCGTGCAGCTCGAACGACGCGGGGCCGAAGGTGCTCAGCTCGAGCGAGCGGGCGCCCGTGAAGCGCATGACCGCGCCCCGGTCGTCGGCGGTCGCCTCCGCCCGCACGCCGTCGCGGCGCGTGATGGAGTAGTAGTGCGGGAGGGCGACCTCGTCGTCGTGGTCGAAGGTGCCGTCGCCGTCGGGCGTGACGGCGAGGGCTCCCCAGTCGCCGATCCAGATGCTCGCGGAGTGCGAGATCGCGAGGCCCGCGAGCGACGGCAGGCGGCCGGGGCCGTGCGCGTTCCACGTGTAGTTCCAGTGCGGGTTCGACAGGTCGGTCATGGGCGTCGCGAAGACGGCGCCGTGCGGCACCGCGACGAACGGCGCGGTGTTGCCGCGCGAGAGGTAGGGCGAGGAGTGGCTGCCGCGGCGCGTGTCCACGCGCGGCAGGGGTCGCGGGTCGCCCACCGCGATGCCGTCGAGCCAACCCTCGCCGTCGGTGTCCGACACGATCTCGAACGCGACGGCCCGGCGGCCGCCCAGGTCGATGCGGCGCAGATTCCACTGGTCGGGCATGAGCGCGTGGGCGGCGAACGACCCGGCCGCGTCGGCGGGCAGCCCGTACTGGTCCACCGCGGGGCCGTCGAGCAGGCGCGTGCCGTCGTCGAACACCACGTCGACGGCGATGGCGGTCGCGTCGAACCCGCCGTCGTACACGGGGAACACGGCGTAGCGCAGCTCGGCGCCCTCGCCCGCGGGCCCGAGCGCGAACCGTCCGCGCCCCGCGTAGCGCAGCGGGGCGTCGGTGAGCAGGCCGGCGCTCGCCGAGGCGGGGGCGTGCGCGGGGCCCGCCCCCGCCTCGACGATCATCGGCTAGACCGCGCGCGCCGTGCGCACGAGGGGCCGCAGGGCGTCGGCGTCGAACCGCGACGCGTGCCCGGTCGACACGTGCCACGTCGCGGACTCGCCGGGCAGCAGGGTGATGAGGTTCTTGTCACTGTGGGAATTCTCGTCGATCGACCCCGGGAACAGGCACGTGTCGCGCAGGAGGCTGCCCGCCGTGACAGTCACGTCGACCCCGTCGCCGGCGGCCGCGACGTCGAGCTCGAACGACGCGGGCGCGTCGGCGAAGTCGAGGTCGACGCCGCCCAGGAGAACCCCGCGCAGGTCGCCCACGGTGACGACGACGAGCTCGTCGGTGGCGGGCTGCCCCACCTCCGCGGGAAGCTCGAGCCAGGCCGTGGAGAGCGGCTCGACCGAGAACGGCACCGTGGCGGTGCCGCGCGGGCCGGACGGGTGCCAGCGCTCGATGCGGGCGGCGTAGGTCCAGGCATCCCGCGACTCGTTGCCGAGCGCGATGCGCACGACGCCGTCGACGCGGTGCAGCGACACCACGCGGTCGGCGAAGGCCGTGCGCAGGGCGTAGGCGGCGGGCTTCCAGCGCGTGGACGAGTCGATCATCGACCACGAGATGACGGGCCAGCAGTCGTTGAGCTGCCACACGATCGTGCCCGAGCACCACGGCGAGAGCGACCGGAAGTAGTCGATGCCGAAGCGCACGGCACGCGCCTGCGTGAGCTGCGCGGTCCAGTACCAGTCGTCGAAGTCGGCGGGGATGCCCGTGTGGATGCGCATGACGTCCTCGATGCGCTCCGTGCCGTAGACGGCCTTCTGGTGCTGGGCCACTGCCGGGGCGAACGGCGTGGGCGCCGGGTCGTGCACGACGGAGTCGAACAGCTCGCGCGTGGGCGGGCCCTGGAAGCCGAACTCCGAGACGAACCGCGGGCGGATGGCCTCGTACTCGCGGTAGTCGCCGGGCACCCACGAGTGCACGACGCCGCGGCGCGGGTCGAGCGGCTCGCGGTCACGGGCGCCCGAGTAGGGGCTGCCCGCGAGGTAGAACCGCTCCGGGTCGAGCTCGGCGACGAGCGAGGGGAGCAGCTCGAAGTAGAACTTCTCGCCCCACGTCTTGCCCTCGAGCACGGTCTCCCAGTCGTGCAGGAACCAGAACCACACGCACTCGTTGTTGCCGTTCCAGATCGCGAGGCTAGCGTGCGACATGAGGCGCGTGATGTTGTCGCGCGCCTCGGCCTCGACCTCGCCCGTGAACGGATCCTCCTCCGGGTAGGCGGCGCACGCGAACAGGAAGTCCTGCCACACGAGGATGCCCAGCTCGTCGCACGCGTCGTAGAAGTCGTCGCTCTCGAAGACGCCGCCGCCCCACACACGCACGAGGTTGATGCCGAGAGCGACCCCCTGGCCGAGCCGCTCCCGGTACCTCTCGCGCCCGACTGCGGCGATGTACGAGCTGTCGGGGATCCAGTTGACGCCGCGGATGAAGATCGGCTCGCCGTTGACCCTGACGCGGAAGTTGCTGCCCTCGGCGTCGGCATCCTCGATCTGCTCGACCTCGATGTCGCGGAAGCCGATGCGCCTGCGCCACTCGTCCAGGCCGACGAGCTCGACCACCGCGTCGTACAGCGGCTGCTCGCCGCGGCCGCGCGGCCACCAGCGGTCGACGTGGTCGACCTCGGCGACGAGCGTCACGGATGTCTCACCGCTCGTCACCTCGGCCGACACGGTCACGCCCGCGACAGACGCACGTACGGTCACGGGCGCCTCGGACGCGCGCTCGAGCTCGACCTCGAAGCGGACCGTCCCCCTGTCGCGCGCGTCCACGCCCACGATGGGGCGCACGCTCGCGAGCCGCGCGGTGCTCCACGCCTCGAGCACCACGTCGCGCCAGATGCCGCTCGGCGCGAGGTCGGGGCCCCAGTCCCACCCGAAGTCGCACTGCATCTTGCGCAGGAAGGGGCTCACGTCGTCGAAGGCCACGGGCCGCTTGCCGTAGGCGTCGCGGCGCTCGGCCCCCACGCGGCGCGGCGCGCTGAAGCGCACCTCGAGCGTGTTGCCCGTGGCGTGCAGGCCGGTCACGGGGATGCGGTAGGTCCTGTGCATGTTCTCGGTCGCCGCGACCTCGTCGCCGTTGACGAGGATGCGCGCGATCGTGTCGAGGCCGTGGAACACGAGGTCCGTCCGCTCCCACCCGCCCTCGGGCGCGTCGAACGTCGTCGCGAACGTCCAGTCGCTGTCGCCGATCCAGCGCAGCTGCTTCTCGTTGTCGCCGTCGAACGGGTCGGGGATGAGCCCCGCCGCGAGCAGGTCCTGGTACACACCGCCCGGCACCGTCGCCGGGAAGCTCGCGAAGGCACCGGGCTCGTCGGCGGCGAGGCGCCCGGTCCAGCCCTCGGTCAAAACGTTTCGCAACACCACGCGAGTGGTCCTTTCTCCTGCATTTCTCATGATTGGCTTGACTTGTGCGGCCTCAGGGGCAATGCTCTTTCCAGCCAAGTGATAAAGCGCTTTGGCAGCGCGGCTCACACCGTAGCATCCCCGATGAACCACAGCAACGACGCTCGAGCGAAGGCTCGGCCGAGAAAGGTTTCGACGATGAAACTCACCAGCAAGGCACTCGCGGCGGTCGCCGTCGTGGGTCTCCTCTCCCTCGCGGCGTGCGGCTCCGGCGCACCGACCGCGGAGGACATCGACAACCAGAAGGTCACCATCACGATCGGCAACCAGCCGCCCGCGACGCAGGAGGCCGAGCTCGCCTACTTCAACGAGAAGCTCGCGGCGTTCCGCGAGGCGCACCCGAACTGGACCATCGAGACGTCCGAGGCGACGTGGGACCCGGCGACCTTCGCCGCCCAGCTCGCGGGCGGTGAGCTGCCCACGGTGTTCGGCGTGCCCTTCACCGAGATGAGCGGGCTCATCCAGCGCGGCCAGGTCGCCGACATCACCGCGGCCCTCGCGACCACCGACCTCGCGACATCGCTCAACGCCTCGACGCTCGCCATCGCGCAGGACGCGAAGGGCAACGTCTACGGCATCCCCACCGACGCCTACTCGCTCGGACTCGCCTACAACCGCGCCCTCTTCGAGAAGGCCGGCCTCGACGCCGACAACCCGCCCACCACATGGGACGAGGTGCGCGAGGCCGCCAAGACCATCACGGAGAAGACGGGGGTCGCGGGCTTCTCGCAGCTCACGAAGGACAACCAGGGCGGCTGGATCCTCTCCGCCGAGTCGTACAGCCGCGGCGGCAGCATGGAGAACGAGGACGGCACCGAGGTGACGTTCGACTCCGACGCGACCAAGGACGCCCTGACGTACCTCCACGACCTGCGCTGGGAGGACAACTCCATGGGGTCGAACTTCCTGCTCGGCGCCGCGGACCTCGCGCAGCAGTTCGCCGCGGGCCAGGTCGGCATGTTCGTCATCCAGTCGCTGGCCTACCAGCCCATCGTCGAGGTCTTCGGCATGCAGTCCGCCGACTTCGGCTTCACGACCCTCCCGACCGCCGGCAGCGGCGACCCCGTGACCCTCGCGGGCGGCAACGTCGAGATCGTCAACGCCAAGGCGACGGAGGCCGAGAAGGTCGCGGCCGTCGAGTGGGTCGACTACTACAAGCTCGAGAAGTACCGCTCGCAGGATGCGGCGATCGAGGATGCCCAGCTCAAGGCCGACCAGAACACCGCCGTGGCGATCCCGGGCCTCTCGCCCGTGAGCGACGAGCAGTTCGCCACCTACCTCGGCTGGATCGCCGACATCAACAACGTGCCGACGTCGAACTTCCAGCCGTACCTCGACCGTGCGCCGAAGCAGACCGTGCTCTCCGAGCCCGTCGCCAACGCGCAGGAGCTGTATGCGGCGCTCGACCCGGTCGTGCAGGCTGTACTGACCGACGAGAACGCCGACATCGACGCGCTCGTCGCCGAGGCCGCCAAGGCGGTCCAGGCCAAGCTCGGCCGCTAGCGAGACCTGCGGGGGCCGGCGACCCCGGCCCCCGCAGCACGCAGTCCAGCACCACAGCCCGGAGAACCATGACAGCACCGACGGCAACACCCTCCCGCTTCACGCGGTGGAGGCACAGGGGCGGCCTGAGCACGCTCGCCCTCGCGGTGCCCACCCTCATCGTCTTCGGCTACTTCTCGTGGAAGCCGCTCATCCAGGGCATGACGATGAGCTTCCAGAAGTGGAACTTCGTCTCCGACCCCACGTGGGTGGGGCTCTCGAACTTCCAGTACGTGCTCGCCGACCCGCTGCTCGGCACCGCCGTGCTCAACACCCTGTGGTTCACGGCGCTCGCGATCGTCTTCGGATTCCCGCTGCCCATCCTCCTCGCGGTCGCGGTCTCCACCCTGCGCGAGCGGGCCCGCCGCATCGCGTCGTTCCTCGCCTACCTGCCCGTGATCGTGCCGCCCGTGGTCGCCATCCTGCTGTGGAAGGTGTTCTACGACTCGGGGGAGAGCGGGCTGTTCAACCGCATCCTCGGCATCGTCGGGATCGGGCCGCAGCCGTGGCTCAACTCGGCGGCGTCGGCGATGCCGTCGATAGTCCTCGAGGCCACGTGGGCCGGGGCGGGCACCGCGACGCTCATCTACCTCGCCGCGATCACCTCGGTGCGCCCCGAGCTCTACGAGGCCGCCGAGCTCGACGGCGCCGGCATCCTCAAGCGCGCGTGGCACGTCACGCTCCCGGCGCTGCGCACCGTCATCGTCATCATGCTGCTGCTGCAGCTCATCGGCGCCACCCAGGTCTTCGCCGAGCCGTTCCTGTTCACGGGCGGCGGCCCGCAGAACGCGACCGTGACGGTGCTCGTGCTGCTCTACCGGTACGCGTTCACGGCGGGGGACTACGGGGCCGCGACGGCCCTGGGCATCCTCCTCGCCCTCTTCCTCGCGGCGGTCTCCGCCGTGTACCTCGCGGTCACGCGCCGCTGGAGCGACTCATGAGCGACCGCGCCCTCGTCTCGCGCCACGACCTCGTGCGTCCCGGCACGCGCATCGGCGTGCGGGTCGTGCACGCCCTCGTCTTCGCGGGGCTCGTCATCGCCGGGCTCGGCCCGCTCGTGTGGCTCGCCTTCGCATCGCTCAACACGACGCAGGAGGTGCTGCGCGATCCGTTCGCCGTGTGGTTCCACGCCGACGAGTGGGGCAACTACGCCTCGGCGTTCGGCGCCGTCAACATCGGCAGGTACCTGCTCAACACGGTCATCGTCGCGGTCGGCTCGTGCATCGCGAACCTCGTCGTGGCGAGCTCGGCGGCGTACGTGATCGCGATCCTCAAGCCGCGGTGGGCGGGGATCCTGAGCGGGGCCATCCTCGCGACCCTGTTCCTGCCGGGCGTCGTCTCGCTCGTGCCGCTCTACCTCACGGTGCTCGACGTGCCCCCCTTCGGAATCAGCCTGCAGAACACCTACTGGGCGGTGTGGCTGCCCGCGGCGGCGAACGCGTTCAGCATCCTCATCATGGTGGGGTTCTTCCGGTCGATGCCGCGCGAGCTCATCGAGGCCGCGCGCATCGACGGCGTCGGCAACCTGAGGATGCTCTGGTACATCGTGCTGCCGCTGTCGCGCCCCATCCTCGGGGTCGTCGCCCTCCTCGCGATCATCGCCGCCTGGAAGGACTACCTGTGGCCCTCGCTCGTGCTCGCGGACTCGGCGGTGCAGCCCATCTCGGTCGCCCTGCCGCTCGTGGGCAAGATCACCGACCTGTCGGTGTTCCTCGCGGCGCTCTTCCTCGCGACGATCATCCCCGTGCTGCTGTTCCTCGTGTTCTCGAAGCAGATCCTCTCGGGCGTGGGTGCGACATCGGGGCTCAAGGACTGACCGTAGGCTCGTAGCCGTGTCACCCGTCGTCGAGCTCCGCAACGTCACCTTCGTGCGCGACGGGAGGCACATCCTCGACGACGTGTCGTTCGCCGTCGAGGCGGGGGAGCACTGGGCGCTCCTCGGCCCGAACGGAGCGGGCAAGAGCACGATCCTCGGCTTCTGCGGCGCCCTCGCGCACCCCACCTCGGGCACGGTCCACGTGCTCGACGGCCAGCTCGGCCGCACCGAGCTGCAGGCACTGCGCCGCTCGATCGGGCACGTGAACCCCCGGCACCCCGTCTCGTCGCCGCTCACCGCCCTCGAGGTGGTGCTCACGGGCATCACGGGCACCATCGAGCTCGCCATGCGCTGGGAGCCGACCGCGGCCCAGGTCTCCGCGGCGCGCGGGCTCCTCGCCTCCCTGGGCCTCTCGGCGATCGAGGATGCCCGCTGGCCCACGCTCTCCCAGGGCGAGCGCGGCCGCGCCCTCATCGCGCGCGCCCTCATCTCCGAGCCGCGCCTGCTGCTGCTCGACGAGCCGTCGACGGGGCTCGACGTGGCGGCGCGGGAGCAGCTGCTCGAGACCATCGACACGCTCGAGCAGTCGCATCCGGAGGTCGCCTCCATCCTCGTCACCCACCACCTCGAGGACTCCCGAGCACGACGACCCACGCCATGCTCGTCTCGCACGGACGCCTCACGGCCGTGGGCCCCGTGCACTCGGTGATCGACACCGCGACCGTCACGGCGGCGTTCGAGCACCCCATCGAGGTCTCCTACGACGGCGGCCGCTGGGGCGCCCGGGCCCGGCGCCGCGCGGCCCCGTAGCCCCGTAGCCCCGTCGCCGCGCTCGCCCGCCGCGCTGCCTGCCCGTCGCTAGGCCCGCCCTCGTCCGCCGGCGGCGGTCCTCGTCCGCCATCCGTGTCCGGCCGTCCTCAGCGTCGTCTCTCGCGCCGAGCAGACCCGCGCGCGATCCTTGACCAACTCCATACATTTGTGAAGGCTCCTGCCTAATGTATGGCGTTGGGCAAGGCGCTCAGGGTAATCGGTCGTGCCCCGGCGAAGTCGCCCGCGAGGACTCCGCAGGGCGGCGCCGGGGAGCCCGGGCCCGGGGTCGGCCCCGAAGCCGCTCAGCCCAGCAGTGCCTCGACCGCGAGCGAGCGCGGCGTCGCGGCGCCGCCGAGGGTGGAGCGGCCGGCGACGAGGGTTCCGGGCACGAGGGTGCTCTCGACCTCCTCGCCCGCGAGCTTCGCGGCCACGAGCTCGACGGCCGCCGAGCCCACGGCGTCGAAGCGCAGGTCGATCGTGGTGAGGAACGTCTCGGTGCTGCCCGCCTGACCGGCCTTGTTGTCGACGCCGATGATCGCGATGTCCTCGGGCACGCGCACGCCCGCGGCGAGCAGCTGCGCGTGCAGGCCGATCGCGATCTCGTCGTTGCCCGCGAAGATCGCGTCGCAGTCGACCTTGTCGGCGAGGATGGCCTTCGCCGCGGTGAACCCCCACTCGCGGGTGAAGTCCCCGTGCCGTGCGGGCTCGACGAGCGAGAGGCCGCGCTCGGCGAGTCCCTCGGTGAGGCCGCGCGCGCGGTCGCGCACGGAGTTGAGGCGCGCCTCGGCGGTCACGTGCGCGACGCGCGTCCTGCCGATCGACGCGAAGTGCTCCGCGGCGAGCCCGCCCGCGAACGCGTCGTCGGGCAGGGTCGTGAGGTCGTCGGCGTCGTCGGACCGCGAGAACGCGTAGACGACGGGGCCCGGGAAGTCGTGCGACACCGACGCGCTGAGGAAGTCGGTGCCCTCGCCGATGACGACGACGCCGTCCACGTGGCGCGACTGCAGCCGCCGCACGTGCTCGCGGCGCTGCTTGCCGTCGTGCTGGGCGTCGTACAGGGTGCTGGCCAGATCCACGTCGCTCAGGGCGCGGTTGACGCCTACGAGCACGGGCATGCAGAAAGCGCCCGACGCGTTCTCGGCGAGGATGCCGACGGTGTTGCTGCGCCCGGATGCCACGGAGCGGGCGAGGGCGTTGGGCCGGTAGTCCAGGCGGCGGGCGGTCTCGAGCACGCGCTCGCGCGTCCCCTCGGCCACGCGGCCGGAGCCGTTCATGACCTGCGACGCGGTGGCTATCGACACGTTCGCGGCGCGCGCGAGATCGATGAGCCTCACCGACTTGGTCGCCATGAGTAAACCTTACCTGCGAAACCGCTTTAGCGCCCTATCGCCGCGACGGCGGCGCGCGTCGCGCGCACGAGGTCGCCGGGCGAGAGCTCGATATCGAACCCCCGCCGCCCGCCCGAGACGAACACGGTGTCGTACAGCTCGGCGGTCTCGTCGAGCACCGTTGCGTGCGCGTTCTTCTGTCCGAGCGGGCTGATGCCGCCCACGACGTAGCCGGTGCGCTTCTCCGCGAGCCGGGGGTCCGCCATCTCCGCGCGCTTGCCGCCCACCGCCGCGGCGAGGGCCTTGAGGTCGAGCTTGCCGGACACCGGCACGATCGCGACGACGAGTCGGCCGTCGACATCCGCCATGAGGGTCTTGAAGACCTGGTCGGGGTCGACGCCCAGCACCTCCGCGGCCTCGAGCCCGAAGTTCGTGTTGCCGGGGTCGTGTGCGTACTCGTGCGGCGTGAACGGGATGCCCGCCGCCGTGAGCGCGACGGTCGCAGGGCTAGTGGGCACGGAACAGCTGCATCGACGTTCCCGCGATGCGCAGGGTCGAGCCGGGCAGGTAGTCGACCATGGGGTCCTCGTGCTCGTCGACCGCGGAGTCCCACAGCAGGGAGTACCCGGCCACGCCCTCGTGGGCGGGCAGGATGACGTCGACGTCCTCCTCGAGGCCGTGCACGACGAGCAGGATGCGGTTGAAGTCCTCGAACTCGGGCGTCGACGCGGCGAGGTACTGCAGCGTGCGCTCGCCGGGGGAGTTCCAGTCCTCCTCGTCCATGACGACGCCCTGCTTGTTGTACCAGTCCATCTGCGTGGCCGAGGGGACGGTCTCGCCCCACCTCCCGTAGCGCACGGGCCGCAGCGCGGGGTTCTCGGCGCGCAGCTGGATGAGCTGGCGCGTGACCTCGAGCAGCTCGTCCTGCCACGCGTCGCGCTCCCACGGCATCCACGTGAGCTCGCCGTCCTGGTTGTACGGGTTGTTGTTGCCGCGCTGCGACCTGCCGAACTCGTCGCCCGCCGTGAGCATGGGGATGCCCGCCGACAGCAGCAGCGTGCCGAGGAGGTTGCGCATGGCCTTGCAGCGGGCATCCTTGATCGCCGCATCGGTGGTCGCGCCCTCGACGCCGTGGTTGAAGGAGTGGTTGTTGTCGGTGCCGTCGCGGTTCTTCTCGCCGTTGCCGAGGTTGTGCTTCTCGTTGTAGGCGGTGAGGTCGGCCATCGTGAAGCCGTCGTGCGCGGTGATGAAGTTGACGGACGCCATGGGCCCGCGCTCCTGCGAGAACACGTGCGCGGAGCCCGCGAGGCGGCGGGCCAGCGAGCCGATGCCGTTGGGCGCTGAGCCGGTCGTGCGCGCGGCGCCGATGTCGGTGAGCCAGAAGTCGCGCATGCGGTCGCGGTAGCCGTCGTTCCACTCCGACCAGCCGCGGGTCTGGTCGGGGCCGGGGAAGTTGCCGACCTGCCAGCCGCCCATCCCCACGTCCCACGGCTCGGCGATGATCTTGACGCCCTCGAGCTGCGGGTCGTCGCGGATCGCGAGCAGCAGCGGGTGCTCGGGCTGGAACTCGTTGGCGGCGTCGCGCCCGAGCGTGGCGGCGAGGTCGAAACGGAATCCGTCGACCTGCACGTCGTTCGCCCAGTACCGCAGGGAGTCAAGGATGAGCCGCTGCGCGGCGGGGGTCGCCGTGTTGACGGAGTTGCCGCAGCCCGTGACATCCACGTAGGTGCCGTCGGGCGTCTGGCGGTAGTAGTTCCTGTTGTCGAGGCCGCGCAGCGAGGTCGTCGGCCCGCCGAGGCCCTCCTCGGCCGTGTGGTTGTAGACGACGTCGAGCACGACCTCGAGGCCCGCCTCGTGCAGGAGCTTGACCATGCCCTTGAACTCGCGCAGCACGGCGCCCGTGCCGCCGAACTGCGCCTCGCGGCTCGCATAGGCCGCGTGCGGCGTGAAGAAGTTGAGGGTGTTGTAGCCCCAGTAGTTGGTGAGCCCCTGCTTGATGAGGCGCTGCTCGCTCACGAACTGGTGCACGGGCAGCAGCTCGACGGTCGTGATGCCGAGGTCTTTCAGGTAGGCGATTGTCGACTCGTGCGCGAGGCCCGCGTAGGTGCCCCGCAGCTCCTCGGGCACGTCGGGGTTGAGCTTCGAGATGCCCTTGGCGTGCGCCTCGTAGAGCACGGTGTGGTCCATGCCGATGCGCGGCTTGCGCGACGACCCCCAGTCGAACGTGTCGCGCTCCTGCACGTAGCCGCGCCAGTCGCCCGTGCTCGTGCGGGCGAGCCCGCGCGCGTACGGGTCGATGAGGTGCAGCGCGGGGTCGAACGCGTGCCCGGCCGTCGTGGGGCCCGTCGCGCGGATCGAGTAGCGCGTTCCCGGGACGAGCTGCGGCGAGCTCGCCGACCACACGTCGCCCTCGCCCTTGACGAGCGGGATCGTCGCGCGGATCCACGACGCGTCCTTGTCGTCGAACAGGCACAGGTCCATGGCGGTCGCCGACGCGGACCACACCCTCAGCTCGCCGCCGTCGTCGCTGAGGCGAACGCCGAGGTCGGCAAGGTGGTCAGGCATGCGGTCAAGCGTAAGGGGCCAGTGAGTCATGCTTGTTACATGAGCATCTACCTCGACCACGCGGCGACGACGCCGCTGCGGCCCGAGGTGCTCGAGGCGTACGTCTCCGCTCTGGGCGTCGTGGGCAATCCGTCGTCGATCCACTCGCAGGGCCAGCAGGCGAAGAGGATGCTCGAGGAGGCGCGCGAGCGCATCGCGGCGTCGCTCGGGGCCGACCCCGTCGAGGTGACGTTCACGTCGGGCGGCACCGAGGCGGTGAACCTCGCCGTGAAGGGGCTGTACTGGGCCCGGGGGAGGCGTCGCATCCTCACCTCGCGTGCCGAGCACCACGCGACCCTCGACGCCGTCGAGTGGCTCGTGGCGCACGAGGGCGCGGTCGTCGACTGGATCCCCGTCGACGGGCTCGGCCGCCTCGACCTCGCGTACCTCGCGGCGGCGCTCGCCGACGACGTCGCGCTCGTCTCCGTGCTGTGGGCCAACAACGAGGTCGGCACGATCCAGCCGGTAGCCGAGGTCGTCGCGCTCGCCGCGGCGCACGGCGTGCCCGTGCACTGCGACGCCGTCTCGGCCTACGGGCACGTGCCGGTGTCCCTGGACGGCCTTGCCGCGCTGAGCGTCTCCGCCCACAAGGTCGGGGGACCGGTGGGCGTGGGCGCCCTCGCGATCTCCCGCTCGGCGTCGGTCACCCCGCTGCTGCACGGCGGCAACCAGCAGCGCGCCCGCTCGGGCACGCAGGATGCCGCCGGGGCCGTCGCCTTCGGCGTCGCGGCGTCCTTGGTGGAGCGGGGGCTCCCCGTGGACACGGCCCTCCGCGACCGCCTCATCGCCGGCGTGCGCGCCGCCGTGCCCGACGCCGTCCTCCGCGGAGACCCCGTCGACCGCCTGCCGGGCAACGCGCACTTCACCTTCCCGGGCTGCGAGGGCGACTCGCTCCTGTTCCTGCTCGACGTCGCGGGCTTCAGCGTCTCGACGGGCTCGGCCTGCCAGGCCGGTGTGCCGGAGGCCTCGCACGTGCTGCTCGCGATGGGCGTGCCGGAGTCAGAGGCGCGCGGCGCCCTGCGCATCACCCTCGGCCCCGACTCGACGGCCGCTGAGGTCGACGCGTTCGTCGCCGCGCTCCCGGCCGCCGTCGCCCAGGCGCGCGCCGCGGGCCTCGCCGACCGCGAGCCGCGCCTGGGGCGCTAGGGCCCGGCCGCGCCGCTGCATCGGTCGCGCGCACTCGCGCGCACCGGTCCGTACCCGCGCCGTTGCGCCGCGCAGCGCTGCGGCCTCGCCGGACCGGGGATTCCCCCGCCGCGATGTATGCCGCGCAGGCATACATCGCGCGCCGCAACTCTCCCTCCCGCGCGAACGCGGCGGAGACCCCCTTGCGCGCATCCTGCACATGTCATAATCTTCTGACAGGTGAAGGAGGAAGCATGAACGCGGAGCAGCTCAGCACGTGGCTGACCGCGATCTCGAGCGCGCAGCGCATGCGCATCCTCGCGACGATCGCCGACGGGCCGCTGCACGTGAGCGAGATCGCGCGGCGCATGGAGATGTCGCGCGCGCTGCTCTACATGCACCTCGCCAAGCTCGAGGAGGCCGGGTTCGTCACCGGACACCACGAGCTCACCGACGACGGCAAGGCCCTCAAGCTCTTCGAGGCCGTGCCGTTCGCCACGACCCTCGACCTCGCGACGCTCGTCGCGGCGGTCGCATCCTCACCCAAGCCCCAACCGCAACCGACAGAAAGCAGCGAGTGATGGAGTACTGGTTCTACAGCCTCTGGTTCTGGCTCGGCCTCGTCGCCGTCGTGGCGATCATCGCCGGCGTCATCACCAACGCCGTGAACAAGGGCAACGAGACGAAGCGCTACGTGGCCGACGCGGCCAACGGCGGCGACTACCGCACGCTCGCCGAGCAGGGTGCCGCGGTCAACGCGCAGCTGCTCGAGCGGCTCGGCGCAGTCGAGCAGAGGCTCGCGTCGATCGAGAAGACCCTGACCGAGATCCCCTAGAACGTACACTCGTCGGGTGAAGGTGCTCGCGGCGATGAGCGGGGGAGTCGACTCCGCCGTCGCCGCCGCGCGCGCCGTCGACGCCGGCCACGACGTCGTCGGGGTGCACCTCGCGCTCAGCCGCATGCCGGGCACCCTCCGCACGGGCTCGCGCGGCTGCTGCACGATCGAGGACTCGATGGACGCCCAGCGCGCCGCGAACCTCATCGGCATCCCGTACTACGTGTGGGACTTCTCCGCGCGCTTCAAGGAGGACGTCGTCGACGACTTCGTCGCCGAGTACGCCGCGGGCCGCACCCCCAACCCGTGCATGCGCTGCAACGAGCGCATCAAGTTCGCCGCCCTCCTCGAGAAGGCGCTCGCGCTCGGCTTCGACGCCGTCGTCACGGGCCACTACGCGAGCATCGTCGAGGATGCCCGCGGCAACCGCGAGCTGCACAGGGCGTCGGCCTGGGCCAAGGACCAGAGCTACGTGCTCGGCGTCCTCACGGCGGAGCAGCTCGCCCACGCGATGTTCCCCCTCGGCGCCACGCCGTCCAAGGCCGACGTGCGGGCCGAGGCTGCCGCGCGCGGGTTCAGCGTCGCGTCGAAGCCGGACTCCCACGACATCTGCTTCATCCCCGACGGCGACACCCGCGGCTGGCTCGCGGATCGCGTGGGGGCGGAGCGCGGCGACATCCTCGACACCTCGGGTGCCGTGCTCGGCACGCACGAGGGTGCGCTCGCGTTCACGGTCGGGCAGCGCAAGGGCCTCAACGTCGGCTACCCGACGGACGACGGCAAGCCCCGGTTCGTGCTCGAGATCCGTCCCAAGACGAACGAGGTGGTCGTCGGCCCGCGCGAGGCCCTCGCGATCGCGGAGCTCGCCGGCTCGAAATACACGTGGGCGGGCCTGCCGCCCGCCGACGCTTCGGTGCCGTTCGAGTGCGACGTGCAGGTGCGCGCGCACGCCGACCCCGTGCCGGCGGTGGCGTGCGTGCGCGACGGCGAGCTCGTCGTCACGCCGGCGGAGCCGATCGTGGGCCTAGCGCCCGGCCAGACCGCCGTGCTCTACGTGGGCACGCGCGTGCTCGGGCAGTGCACAGTCGACCGCACGGTGAGCGCCGTGACTGTCGGCGCCCCTTCGTAGACTGGGCGCGTGGCAGATCCCAACCTCCCGGCGGCCCAGGCGGAGGCCGAAGCGCTCACGGCCCGCATCCTCGAACTGCGCGACGCGTACTACGAGCGCGACGCCGTCATCGAGAGCGACGAGGTCTACGACGGCCTGATGCACCGGCTGGAGGAGCTCGAGCGGCTGTTCCCCGAGCTGCAGAGCCAAGACAGCCCCACGCAGACCGTGGGCGGCGGGGTCTCCGCGCTCTTCGCGCCCGTCGTGCACGCCGAGCCGATGCTCAGCCTCGACAACGTCTTCAGCGAGGAGGAGTTCCTCGAGTGGAGCGTCAAGGTCGAGCGCAATGCGGGCCGCCGCGTCGACTTCCTGTGCGAGCTCAAGATCGACGGCCTCGCGATCAACCTGCGCTACGAGCGCGGGCGGCTCGTGAGCGCGGCGACGCGCGGCACGGGCGTGACGGGCGAGGATGTCACCGCCAACATCCTGCGCGTCGCGGGCATCCCCGCCGTGCTCGAGGGGGAGGGGCACCCCGAGCTCGTCGAGGTGCGCGGCGAGGTGTTCCTCACCGTCGCGGCGTTCGAGAAGCTCAACGAGGGGCTCGCGGCGTTCCGCGAGCAGGTCGTGCGCGAGGGCCTGGCCAAGGGCATGGACGAGGAGAGGGCGCTCTCGAGCGCCGGCCGCAGGTTCCCCGCCCTCGCGAACCCCCGCAACGCCGCGAGCGGCGGGCTGCGCCAGCAGGTCGACAAGAAGTCGGGGCTGGAGCTCGAGGCCGGGCTCGCCCGCATCGAGTCGCTGTCGCTCTACGTGCACGGCATCGGCGCGTGGGCGAACCCGCCGGTCGCCTCCCAGTCCGAGATCTACACGCTGCTCGCCTCGTGGGGCCTGCCCACCAGCCCGTACTCGTCGGTGCGCCCCGACTCGGCCGGCGCCGCGGAGTTCATCCGCTACTACGGCGAGAACCGGCACAGCGTCGAGCACGAGATCGACGGCGTGGTCGTGAAGGTCGACGAGCTCGCCCTGCACGAAGAGCTCGGGGCCACGAGCCGCGCGCCGCGCTGGGCCATCGCCTACAAGTACCCGCCCGAGCAGGTCAACACGAAGCTGCTCGACATCGTCGTCTCCGTCGGGCGCACGGGCCGCGCGACGCCGTTCGCGGTCATGGAGCCCGCCCGCGTCGCCGGGTCGGTGGTGCGGCAGGCCACGCTGCACAACCAGGACGTCGTGAAGGCCAAGGGCGTGCTCATCGGCGACACGGTCGTGCTGCGCAAGGCGGGCGACGTCATCCCCGAGGTGCTCGGCCCGGTCGTCGAGCTGCGGGATGGCACCGAGCGCGAGTTCGTCATGCCCACCCTGTGCCCGGAGTGCTCCACGCCGCTCGCCCCCGCCAAGGAGGGCGACATCGACCTCCGCTGCCCCAACTCCGAGAGCTGCCCCGCCCAGGTTCGCGGGCGCGTGGAGCACGTGGGCAGCCGCGGCGCCCTCGACATCGAGGGGCTCGGCGAGGTCGGGGCCGCGGCGCTGACCCAGCCGCTGCATCCGTCGATCCCGCCGCTCGTGACCGAGGCCGGGCTCTTCGCGCTCACGCTCGCCGACCTGTTCCCCATCGAGGTCGTCGTCCGCGATCGCGAGACCGGTCTGCCCAAGGTCGTCGGCGATGACGAGCCGGGCCGCGCGTTCACGACCCGCGACGGCGTGACGCTGCGGGTCAAGACCGACACGCCCTTCCGCCGGCAGCGCAAGCCCGGCGACGAGCAGTTCCTCGACGATCCCGACTACGTGCCCTCCAGCCAGGCCCACACGCTCGTGGCAGAGCTCGAGAAGGCCAAGACGAAAGAGCTGTGGCGCATGCTCGTGGCGCTCAGCATCCGCCACGTCGGGCCCGTGGCGGCGCGCGCGCTCGCCAACTACTTCGGATCGCTCACGGCGATCCGCGCCGCTACCCGCGAGGAGCTCGCGGCCGTCGACGGGGTGGGCGGCATCATCGCCGACGCCCTTCTCGAATGGTTCGAGGTCGACTGGCACAAGGCCATCGTCGAGAGCTGGGCCGACGCGGGCGTGGTGTTCGAGATCGACGGGCATCCCGGCCCCGGTGCCGCGGCGGGCAACGACGGTCCGCTCGCGGGCCTCACCGTCGTGGCGACGGGCTCGCTCGAGGGGTTCACGCGCGAGGGCGCCCTCGAGGCGATCATCGCCGCGGGGGGCAAGGCCGCGTCGAGCGTGAGCAAGAAGACCGACTTCGTCGCGGCCGGGCCCGGTGCGGGCTCGAAGCTCGCCAAGGCCGAGGAGCTGGGCGTGCGCATCATCGACGCCGAGCAGTTCGCGCGCCTCCTCGAGGGCGGCCCCGCGGCCCTCGACTAGGCGCCCTCCGAGCCGCGAGCGCAGAAACTCGCGTACCCCGAATTCAGGGTTGTCGACCCCCGATTCCCCGGGGATGCTGGCGCGCGCCGAAAACCCTGTAACCCGGCGGAAGTCCAATTAACAATTTTCACACTGGAAACATTGGTGACCCCCCAAACGGGGCGTTCTATCCCCTACCATGGGGGGTGCGCGAACGAGCTTCGACTGGCGGGGTGTCGGCTCGCGTGAACGAGGGAAACCCGAAGTGCTGTTTGACGTCGCAGCAATCGTGACCTCGGTGACACTGGGACCTGTCGCCGAGGCCTTTGGCGTTCACGAGCTGCAGGCCGCGCCGATCGTCTCGACCCTCACGATCCCCGACGCGCCGCCGCTCCCGTTCATCGGCCCCGAGCCCGCCGAGGGCCCCGCCGACGAGGTGCAGGGCCCGCGCCTGCTGCAGCAGCTCTCGCTCCTGCCGGTCAAGTCGATCTCGACGTGGGTCGCCAACAACCCCCAGGCGATCGCGGGCCTGCTCGCGAGCCCGCCCCCCGCGAAAGACGTCACGCTGTGGTGGCAGTCCCTCGACGTCGACGCGCGCCTCGCGCTGCGCACCGCGACGCCCCAGCTGGTCGGCAACCTCGACGGAGTGCCCTACCCGATCCGCGACCTCGCGAACCGGTCGGTGCTCACCTCGACGATGAAGAACCTCGACCAGGTCATCGCGACCGAGTCGGGGCGCACGGTCGTCGAGAACGCCAAGCAGCAGCTCCACATGCTGCAGTCGATCGCGGGCGCGCTCGGCACCGACACGTCCGCGAAGCGCACGCTCATGTCGCTCGACGTCAACGGCCAGGGCCGCGCCGCCATCGTGGTGGGCGACCTGCGCACCGCCGACTACGTGACCTACCTCGTGCCCGGCATGTTCTTCACCATCGAGAACCAGATGGGCGACTGGGTGGATGCGGCGTCCCGCCTCCACGACGAGGAGCTCAGCTGGCTCGCGCTCCTCGGCCCCGGGCCGGGCACGGGCGTCCCCGAGCAGTCGCCGAGCGTCGCGACCGTCGCGTGGATCGGCTACCACACGCCCAACCTCACGAACGTGGGCGGCATCGAGAACGCCTACGAGGGCCGGGATGCCCTGGCCGGAGCCATCGAGGGCCTCCAGTCCCTGCGCTCGGGCGACGAGCCCTACGTCTCCGTCATCGCGCACTCCTACGGCTCCACCGCGGCGCTCATGGCCCTCACGGAGTACGACTTCCAGATCGACGCGCTCGCGCTCGTCGGCTCTCCCGGCAGCCCCGCCAAGTCCGCGTCGGAGCTGCACGTGCGCGACGGCAACGTGTGGGTGGGCGAGGCCGCGTGGGATCCGATCCCCAACAGCTCCTACTTCGGCAGCGACCCGGGCGCCGCGAGCTACGGCGCCCGCCCCATGGGCGTCGGCGGCACCACCGACCCGCTCACGCAGGCGCGCCTCGCGGCCTCGACCGGCCACAACGAGTACTTCTCGCCGGGCACCGAGTCGATGCGCAACTTCGCCCTCATCGCCATCGGCCAGGGCTCCTACGTCACCCAGTAGCCCGATGTACCCCGATCGAGTGCTCCCCGTAGTGGGACGCGACGGGGGTGCGCGAGTTCCGTAACGTACTTCCTGACGCAGTTGTGATGGGGGTATCCAATGCGGTCAGGCATCATGCAGGGGATAGCACGCGGCTGGGGGGCCGCGTGCTTCCTCCTGCTGCCCGTGCTCCTGCTCGGCTCGTGCATGACGCCGGGGCAGGTCGCGCTCGCGCCCGCATCCTCGGCCGACGACTTCCTCGATGTGATCGCCGACACCCAGTCCGTCGTGGGCGGCGAGTGGGCGGTGCACGACGACCCGGCTACCCGCGGATGCCTGCTGCCCGACGGCACCGCCGGCCGCACGGTGTCCGTGCTGCGCATCGCATCCTCGCCGCTCACGCGCCTGAACGCCGTGGCCGCGACCTGGGAGGATCTCGGCTACGACGTGGAGCGCATCTCCGTCGGTCCCGTCACGCAGCTCATCGGCACCAACGCCGCGAACGAGAAGCTCATCTTCCGCGGCAGCACGCTCGCGATGACGCTCCAGGGCGAAAGCGCGTGCGCTCCCGGCGAATAGACTTGTCGAGTCCTTTCCGCCCCAGCTTCGGAGTCGCATGTCTGAAATCACGACCGACGTCGTGTCCCACCTCGCGAACCTCGCGCGCATCGCGCTGACCCCCGAGGAGATCGAGAAGCTCACGGGCGAGCTCGGCGCGATCGTCGACTCCGTGGCCAAGGTGAGCGAGGTCGCGACGCCCGACGTGCCCGCGACGAGCCACCCCATCCCGCTCGTCAACATCTTCCGCGAGGATGTGCCGGGCGAGACCCTCACGACCGAGCAGGCCCTCGCGGGGGCTCCCGAGCACGACGGCTCCCGCTTCAAGGTGAGCGCGATCCTGGGGGAGGAGCAGTGAGCCTCACGACCCTGACCGCCGCCGCCCTCGCCGAGAAGCTCGCCTCGGGCGAGGTCTCGTCCGTCGAGGCCACGCAGGCCCACCTCGACCGCATCGCCGCGGTCGACGGCGACGTGCACGCCTTCCTCCACGTCAACGAGTCGGCGCTCTCCGCGGCAGCCGAGGTCGACGCCCAGCGCGCCGCCGGCGCTCCGCTCGGCCCCCTCGCGGGCGTGCCCATCGCCATCAAGGACGTGCTCTGCACCATCGGCATGCCGTCGACGGCGGGCTCGAAGATCCTCGAGGGCTGGATCCCGCCCTACGACGCGACCCCGGTCGCGCTCCTGCGCTCGGCGGGGGTCATCCCGCTCGGCAAGACCAACATGGACGAGTTCGCCATGGGCTCGTCGACCGAGCACTCGGCCTACGGCCCCACGCGCAACCCGTGGGACCTCGGCCGCATCCCCGGCGGGTCCGGCGGCGGCTCGGCCGCGGCGGTCGCCGCGTTCGAGGCCCCGCTCGCGCTCGGCTCCGACACGGGCGGCTCGATCCGCCAGCCGGCGGCCGTCACGGGCTCCGTGGGCGTCAAGCCCACCTACGGCGGCGTCTCGCGCTACGGCGCGATCGCGCTCGCCTCCTCGCTCGACCAGGTCGGCCCGGTCACGCGCAGCGTGCTCGACGCCGCCCTCCTGCACGACGTCATCGGCAAGCACGACCCCCGCGACAGCACCTCGCTCAAGCACGAGTGGCCGTCGTTCGCCGCCGCCGCGCGCGAGGGTGCGCGCGCGGAGTCGCTCAAGGGTCTGCGTGTCGGCGTCGTCAAGGAGCTCGACAGCCCCGGCTTCCAGGCGGGCGTCTCGCAGCGGTTCCACGAGGCGCTCGAGCTGCTCACGGCCGCCGGCGCCGAGATCGTGGAGGTCTCCGCGCCCCACTTCGAGTACGCCGTCGCGGCGTACTACGTCATCCTCCCCGCCGAGGCGTCGAGCAACCTGGCCAAGTTCGACTCGGTGCGCTTCGGCATGCGCGCTGCCGTGTCCGGCACGGTCGAGGACGTCATGGCCGCCACGCGCGAGGCCGGCTTCGGCCCCGAGGTCAAGCGCCGCATCATCCTCGGCACCTACGCCCTCTCGGCCGGCTACTACGACGCCTACTACGGCAGCGCTCAGAAGGTGCGCACGCTCATCCAGCGCGACTTCGCCTCGGCGTTCGAGCAGGCGGACGTGCTCGTCTCACCTGCTGCGCCGACCACGGCCTTCACGTTCGGCGAGAAGATCGACGACCCGCTCGCGATGTACCTCAACGACGTGACGACGATCCCCGCCAACCTCGCGGGCGTGCCCGGCATGGGCCTGCCCATCGGCCTCGCGCCCGAGGACGGCCTGCCCGTCGGCTTCCAGATCATGGCGCCCGCGCGCGAGGATGCCCGGCTCTACGCCCTGGGCGCGACCCTCGAGCGGCTCCTCGAGGAGAAGTGGGGCCACCCGCTGCTCTCCGAGGCCCCGGAGCTCTAGCCCGCCGACCGCTCGCGGTAGGCGATCTGGTTCATGCGGTTGCCGCAGCGCACGCTGCAGAACCGCTTGGACCCGTTCTTCGACAGGTCGACGAGCACGCCCTCGCAGTCGGGGGCGTCGCACACGCGCATCCTGTGCATCTCGTCGGAGCGGATGACGTCCATGAGGGCGAGCCCCACCTCGACGCGGATGCGCTCGGCCAGCGGCGCGTCCTGCGCCGTCGCGTGCAGGTGCCAGTCGAAGGAGTCGTGGCGGGTGAGGTAGGGAAGGGCGTTCGCCTCGCGCATCATGCGGTTGACCTCCTCGGCCGCGCCATCCCGGTCGAGGCCCCAGAACGAGCGCACGAGGTCGCGCGTCGCCTGCACGTCGGCGAGCTCGGCGGCGTCGCGGTCGAAGCGGCCGGAGTACCGGTGGGCGTCCACGAGCGCGGTGAGCTCGGCGGGAGTCGAGATCTCGTCCAAGCCGCTGCGGGAGGCCCGCGGGTCGGTGTTGGCGAGGGCGACGGTGAAGTCGAGCGTCGCGATCGTGTCAGGGGCAAAAAGCAATTTGACTCCTTATTCCCGACGAGAGTACCGTCAGCAGCAATCCACCGCAACGGGCCTGACAGGAGCGACATGAAGACGACGCGCGGCATCATCATCGCGGTGCTCGCCTCGCTCGCGTTCGGCACGTCCGGCGCGTTCGTGAAGCCGCTCTTCGAGGTCGGGTGGAGCCCCGCCGCGGCAGTCGCGCTGCGGGCCCTCGCGGGCAGCGTCATCCTCGCACCGTTCGCGATCGTGGCCCTGCGCGGCCGCTGGTCGACGGTGTGGAAGGGCCGCTGGCGCATCCTCGGCATGGCCCTCGTGGGCGTCGCCGGCTGCCAGCTCGTCTACTTCATGGCCGTGGAGCGCATCCCCGTCGGCACCGCCATCCTCGTGGAGTACACCGCGCCCGTGCTGCTCGTGCTCTTCGCGTGGGCGACGACGCGCAGGATGCCCAGGGCCGTCGTGCTCGTCGGGTCGGCTGTCGCCATCGTCGGACTCGTGCTCGTGATCGGCCCCGGTGCGCTCGCGTCGGTGGACCTCCTCGGCGTGCTCTTCGCGTTCCTCGCCGCGATCGGCGCCGCCGGGTACTACCTCATCGCGGCACGGCCGAGCGAGGGGCTGCCGGGCGTGGCCCTCGCGTGGCTCGGGCTGTTCTTCGGCTCGGTCATCCTGTTCGCCGTCGGCGGGCTGCGCGCGGTGCCTTTCGACATGGTCTTCACCGATGTCCCCTTCCTGGGCGGAACCGCCCCGTGGTGGGTGTCGCTCGGCATCGTGGTGCTGTTCGCGACGGCCCTCGGCTACGCGGCGAGCATCACCGCGACGGGGATGCTCGGCTCGCGCCTCATGTCGTTCATCGCGCTGCTCGAGGTCGTGTTCGCGACGATGTTCGCGTGGCTGTGGCTGGGGGAGCAGCTCACCCTGTCGCAGCTGCTCGGCGGAGCGCTCATCCTCGCGGGCATCGTCTTCGTCTACTCGGAGCGCCGCGCGGCCATGCCCGTGGAGCCGCTCGAGATGCCCGCGGCCTCGGAGCCGACCGAGACAGCCCCGACCCCGACAGAGCCGGTGCCCACGCGCCCGTAGAATCGTCAGGTGGCTAAAGCAGATCTGATGGACTACGACAAGGCGCTCGAACTCTTCGAGCCGGTGCTCGGCTTCGAGGTGCACGTCGAGCTCAACACGCAGACGAAGATGTTCTCGGATGCGCCCAACCCCGCCGCGGCGGGTGCGGAGCAGCACGAGCCCAACACCACGATCACGCCCGTCGACCTCGGCCTGCCGGGTTCGCTGCCCGTCGTCAACGAGCAGGCCGTCAAATACTCGATCAGCCTGGGCCTCGCGCTCGGCTGCTCGATCGCCTCGTCGTCGCGGTTCGCCCGCAAGAACTACTTCTACCCCGACCTCGCGAAGAACTACCAGATCAGCCAGTTCGACGAGCCCATCGCCTACGACGGTGTCGTGCAGGTCGAGCTCGCCAACGGCAAGACCTTCGACATCCAGATCGAGCGCGCCCACATGGAGGAGGACGCCGGCAAGCTCACCCACATCGGTGGCGCGACTGGCCGCATCCAGGGCGCCGAGTACTCGCTCGTGGACTACAACCGCGCGGGCGTTCCGCTCGTCGAGATCGTCACGAAGATGATCACGGGCGCCGAGGGCGATGCCCCCGAGCTCGCCAAGGCGTACGTCTCGGCGATCCGCGACATCGTCGTCTCGCTCGGCATCTCCGAGGCGAAGATGGAGCGCGGCAACCTGCGTTGCGACGCCAACGTGTCGCTCTCCCCCCGCGGATCGGGCAAGCTCGGCACGCGCACCGAGACGAAGAACGTCAACTCGCTGCGCTCGGTTGAGCGCGCGATCCGCTACGAGATCCAGCGGCAGGCCGCCATCCTCGACGCCGGAGGCACCATCACGCAGGAGACGCGCCACTGGCACGAGGACACGGGGGTGACCTCGGCCGGCCGCCCCAAGAGCGACGCCGACGACTACCGTTACTTCCCAGAGCCCGACCTCCTTCCCGTTGAGCCTTCTGCCGAGCTGATCGCGGAGCTGCGCGCCGCCCTCCCCGAGGCGCCGAGCATCCGTAAGAAGAGACTGCAGCAGGCGTGGGGATTCACGGACCTCGAGTTCCAGGATGTGCTCAACTCCGGCCTCCTCACGGAGGTTGAGGAGACGGTGGCGGCGGGCGCTGCCCCGGCTCAGGCCCGCAAGTGGTGGACGGGTGAGATCGCCCGCGTCGCCAACGAGCGGGGTGTCGACAGCTCGTCGCTCGTGAGCGCCAGGCACGTCTCGGAGCTCGTCGCGCTCATCGAGTCAGGCGACCTCACCGACCGCCTCGCGCGCCAGGTGCTCGAGGGCGTCATCGCGGGGGAGGGCTCGCCCGCCGAGGTCGTGGAGAGCCGCGGCCTCAAGGTCGTCTCCGACGACGGCGCGCTCATCGCCGCCATCGACGAGGCCCTCGCCGCCCAGCCCGACGTGCTCGAGAAGATCCGCGACGGCAAGGTGCAAGCTGCCGGCGCCGTCATCGGCGCGGTCATGAAGGCCATGAAGGGCTCCGCGGACGCGGCCCGCGTGCGCGAGCTCGTGCTGGAGCGGGCGCAGCAGTAGCGATGCGCCCCGCGCTCGTCCCCGTCTACGCGCTCAAGTTCCTCATCGAGCTCGTGGGATGGGCGGGCACCGGCGTGCTCGCGTTCCAGCTCACGGGCAACTGGGTGCTCGCGATCGCGCTGCCGATCGTCGTCATCGTGCTCTGGGCGCTCTTCATCGCCCCGAAGGCTCCGAAGCGGCTGCCGATCCCGCCGCTCGTCGCGTGCGAGCTGCTCGTGTTCGCCGCGGCGACGGCGGGGTTCATCCTCGCCGGGTGGACGGTCTTCGCGATCGTGTTCGCCGTCGTCATCATCCCCGTGGAGATCGTGCTCGTCGCGACGCGGTCGTACGACCTGCGCTGACTTACCCCGTACTGGGGGAGCGCGGCGGGTGTGCGCGCCGTCTACAGTCGCAACTGTGGGGATTCTGGGGGAATCGCGCACCGACGGTGTGCCGTTCGAGACTGTGCTGGCCGCAGCGCAGTCCGGCGCGCCCTGGGCGAGCACCACGATCTGGCGCGAGTACTCGCCGACGGTGGTCGGGTTCGCCCGCGCGCGCGGTGCGCGTGAGCCCGAGGATCTCACGAGCGAGGTCTTCCTCACCGTGTTCGACCAGCTCGGCACGTTCAGCGGAACCGAGTCGGAGTTCCGCTCCTTCATCTTCTCGATCGCCTACCGCCGCGTCGTCGACGAGCTGCGCCAGCGCGGTCGCCGCGGCGAGGCGATCCCGTGGGTTCCCGAGCTCGACGCACGTGCGATGCCCAGCGCCGAGGATGCCGCCGGACAGCGCGCATCCGACGACTCGGTGCTCGCGATCCTCAACGACCTCCCGGTCGACCAGCGCAACGTCATGGTGTTGCGCGTCGTCTCCGACCTGACGGTCGAGCAGATCGCGGAGGTGCTCGACAAGAAGCCGGGAGCCATCAAGGCCCTGCAGCGGCGTGCGCTCGGCGCGCTCCGGAAAAAAGTTTCCACCACCCCGTACCCTTTTGCGACGCTCGAACGATTACCGGTGTGAGATGAACGCCACGAGGATTTCAGAACAGGATGCCCAGGGGCTCGCGCACGGTCGCGTCCCGGGCCGTTCCGACCTGAACGCGCTGGCAGATCTGCTGACGGAATACAGGAGTGCGGCAATCGGGTCCGCACCCCGGCCGTCGGCGGCGCTGGCGGCCCGACTCGACCTCTCCGCGACTCCTATCGCCATGCGACGGGACGAGGATGGGGCGGCGTCCGGTGTGGGTGTCAGGCGAGCAGCTTCGGGGCTGTTCGGTCTGGGGGTCACGGCGGCGATCATCTTTGCTGCGGCTTCGGGTGCCGCGGCTGTTGTGGGTGCGGGATCAGCCGGGCTCCTTCCTCCGGGCGCGCAGGACGCGTTCGACCAGGTCGTCTCAACCATCGTGCCGCCAGGGGTGGCTGGCACGGAGACGGACGAGCAGGAGGAGGAGCCCGGCGATACCGTCGGTGGAGTCATCGCACCCCCGACCTCTGACGCCGCGCCGAGCGCGAGCCCTGAGCCGGTGGTGCCCGTGGCGCCGACCGACGACGTGAAGCCGGATGACTCGGGAACGCCGTCCGGGAACGGCAACTCGGGCAACGGGAACTCCGGGAACGGGAATGGCAACGCGGGTAACGGCAATTCCGGGAACGGCAACTCGGGCAACGGCAACTCGGGCAACGGCAATTCCGGGAACGGGAACGGCAATTCCGGGAACGGCAACTCCGGCAACGGCAACGGGAATTCCGGGAATGGCAACTCGGGTCAGGGCAACGGCAACTCGGGCAACGGGAACGGGAACTCGGGTAACGGCAACTCGGGGAACGGAAACGGCAACTCCGGAAACGGGAACGGCAAGGGCAACTAGCCCCTAGCCGCCGAGGGACTCAGGCCGACCAGCCGCCGTCGACGAACGACACCGCCGACTGTCGCACGACCATCGTCCCGAACTCCGCCGCCGGACAGCGCTTCGCCCACACGACGGCTGCGGCCTCATCGGCCACGTCGACGATGAAGATGCCGCTCAGCTGCTCGGCGGAGGCATCCTGCGAGTCGACGACCTCGCCGCCACGAATGGTCGTCGAGGATGCCACGGGCGTGAAGACCTCGGCGGCGATGAGCACCCCGGCCTCATGGAGCGCCTTGCCGTACGCGTCGAACGCCTGGCGTCCCGCCTCCATCTCCTCGGCGGAGAGTGCGGCGCCGCCCACCTCGGAGTAGCTCATGACCAGGGTGAATCGCATCAGAGTGCCTTCCGGTAGTGGAGGTGGACCTGCCCGCTCGTGAACGCGGTGGACTCGACGAACTCGAACGTCTCGCGCACGGGCGGCCAGAACGCGGTGCCGCCGCCGAGCATGACCGGCACGAGCACGAGCTCGATGTCGGTGAGGAGGTCGGCGACCTGCGCAGCGAGGGTGGGTCCGCCGATCGTCGCATCGCCCTGGGCGAGCAGGTCGGGGAGTCCGGACAGGTCACGCCACAGGGTGGTGTTCCCGGTGGACACGGACTCGAGCGTGGAGGAGACGACGATCTTCTGCTGTCGCCGCCACATGGCGCCGTACTCCGCCATGACCGGGTTGTCGGAGTCGTACGTCTCCCAGAACGCCATCACCTCGTAGAGGCGGCGGCCGTAGACGTGGGTGTCGTACCGGTTGTCGAAGTCGTTCCAGAACTGGTGGACCTCGTCGTCGGGGTCCGAGAAGTCGATGTTGCCCTCGGCGTCATTGATGTAGCCGTCGAGCGACACGTTGCCTGCGAGTACTAGGCGTCCCATGTGAACAGCGTACACATGTCCACGAGGTGCAGCTAGGCGAGCGCCTCGACATACTTGCGGCATGGCAGACAACACGTGGTTTGATGAGATTGGGGCACTGGTTGAGGCCACACCCGAGGATGTCTTCACACTCGCGCAGATGTACGAGCACGAGCCCGCATTGGCTGTCGAGCACCCAGCGAACAACACCATCCGCTCCAAGATCCGGCAAACGCTCCAGAGGCTCCGCGACGCGGACGTGATTGAGTTCCTCGAACCTGGCGTCTACAGGAAGAGCGTTGTTGCGGCCAAACGGGTCGTCGCGCTACCCACTGCATACAGGGCGAATCGCCCGTCGCCAGTCGACAGCGCGAAGGGCACGCCCCCGCGGTTCGACACGGTGCCGCTCGAGCATCGCGACATTCGGGCATATGTCGTAAGCGCTAGCGAGTCACGGGTGGCGGTGCTCAAGGAGTATGCCTTGGTGAAAGAGTTCGAGCTGGAGCTCAACTCCCGCGGTCATGAGACATCGCATCAGCGCATCGACGCGTATGGCACGTCCTTGTGGACAGACCTGTTCGATGCACACGACGGAATTCTCTACGAGGCCAAGTCGAGCGCCTCGCGCGAGCATATCCGCATGGCCATCGGCCAGCTGTTCGACTATCGGCGCGTAGTCGAGGTCAAGGGAATCAGCCTGCTTCTGCCGGAGGAACCGGTCAAAGACCTCTGCGACCTTCTGCGCGGTTTGAGCATCGGATGCACCTACCAGACGTCGTCCGGCGAGTTCGTAGAAATTTCGACCTAGTCCCGCTCCCGCAACCTAACCCGCCGGTTCTGCCCGTCCTCCTCGAGTTCGGCGATCTCGCCGTTCGCCTTGATGAAGTCGGTGAACGACTTGTAGCCGGCCCGCTTCTCGTCGAAGGCGGCGTCGAGGCGCTTCATCCTCGATTTGAGGGCGGACGCGACGACCCAGCCGTCGACGTCGTTGTTGCGGGCGCGCAGGGCGCGCACGAGGAGGTCGTGGGCGTCGCGCCGCGGGTCGGCGCTGGGGGCGTCGATGACCTCGGGCTCGGGCACCGCGACGACGGGCTCGTCGTCGGAGGCGACCTCGCTGTAGTACGAGAACTCGTCGCACGCGTTCTTGAACGCCGCGCTCGTGGAGCCGTCCACGCCGATGCCCACGACCACGCGGCCGAGGCGGCGGGCACGCTGGGCGAGGGGGATGTAGTCGGAGTCGCCGGCGACGATGACGACGTGCGAGACATCCTGCAGCCTGAAGAGGTCTTCGACCACGTCGATGGCGAGGCGGATGTCGGCGCCGTTCTTGGTGCCCGAGGTGTTGAAGAGCTGCACGAGGTCGACGGCTCGCTCGATGAGCTGCTTCTGGTAGCGCGTGTTCGCGGGAGCCGCCCAGTCGGCGTAGGCGCGGCTGATGGCGACGGCCCCGAACGACGACGCGAAGTCGAGGATGGCGCCGATGTTCACGGTCGCCTGCTCGAGGCGCTCCGCGGTCTTGCCGGCGCCGGCGCGCGCCTTCTCCTTGATGAACGACCCCCGCCCGTGCACGTTGTCGTACTGGGAGATGACGATGTTGTCGAAGTCGATGTAGACGGCGACGCGGGTCTCGGTGGGCTCGGCCATAGCGCTAACGTACCCTGCATGAACGACGACGAACTCGTCCGCCGCTTCGACGACGGCACCCTCGACTCCTTCCCGCACGAGCTGCACGTGCGGCTCGCGCAGGCGAAGCTCGCGAGGATGCCCGAGGCCGACGCCCTCGAGAGCATCAGGTCGGGCATCCGCCGCATGGCCGGCAACTCGGGCAAGTACCACGACACGCGCACGGTCGCGTGGTTCCGCCTCATCGCCGCGGGAGTGCCGCACGACCAGCTCATGCGCCGCGACCTGCTCGACGACTACTACTCGTCCGAGACCCTCGAGCTCGGTCGCGAGAGCTTCGTGGAACCCGACCTGCAACCTCTCAGCCCCACGTCGTAACGTGGAACAGATGAGGCTCCTCATCCCCGCACTCGCCGTCGTCGCCCTCGCCGGATGCACGGCCGCGCCGCAGCCCATGCCCGTGCCGACGCAGACCCCGAGCCCGAGCGGCACACCCGCGGCGCTTCTGCCGCTGCCCGGCACCGACTTCCTCATGGACCAGGTGGAGAGCTTCGCTGACGACGCGCGCATCCCCACCCATCGGTTCCCCGCGGCGGCGGTCGCGGGCGACAGCGTCATCGTGGGGTTCGCGCTCACCGAGGGCACCTGGATACTGCGGGTCAGCTGCGCGACCGACGCGAGCGCCGACGTGCGCGTGACCCTCACGTTCGCGGACGGCCGCGACGACGTCGCGTACGACGCCTACTGCGGTGAGACCCCTCCCACCGGCATCGTCACGGCGACCACCCAGAGCCCCGAGTTCTCGGGCGGCGGAGACGTCACGATGCGCCTCGAGTCCGACGCGCGGTTCGTCGCGGCCGCGGGGCTCGTGCAGGCCGGCTAGCCGCTTTTTGGGGGCAGCGCGCGCCCCTGTGGGTTTGCGACCCTAGAGACGTCTTACTGGGGGAGGCGATGGTGGGGAAGGTCGTCCGGCTGCACGACGGTCTGCGTGCGCTCTATCCCGACGCGATCGTGTTCGGGTGCATCGGCACGAGCGACGCCGTGCGCGAGTTCGACCGCATCCGCGCGCTGCTCGGGCAGTCGCCCGTCGCCGACGACCAGTCGGCGCTCACGGTCGCGGTCACGGGTGACGGCCTGAGCGTGTGGGCGGAGTCGCCCGTGCTGTCGCTGCGTCCGTCGCACCTCGCCGCCGTCGGCATCGACGAGGGTGCGCTGGATGTCACGGCCGTCGTCGGGGGTCGCACCGCGGCGTTCGCGGTGCCGCTCGCCGTGCCCGCCGAGGCCCCGCACATCGCCGACCGCATCTTCGCCGCGTTGCGCTCGGCCTAATCCCGTACTGCGCAATCCTCACGTCAGTAGTACCGTGTCCCGCATGACACGCGCGGCGCTGCTCGCGACCTCGTTCGCGGCCCTCATCCTGCTCGCCGGCTGCGGTGGACCCGCCGGCCCGACCGCGAGCCCCACCCCGACGACGACGGCCACGAAGACCGCGACGCCGACGCCCACCCCGACCCCCACGGCGGTGCCGCTCAGCGCGCCGTGCACCCGCGACAACCTCACGATCACCTACGGCGTCGCCGACGCGTCGGCGGGCCACGCGCACGGTGTGCTCACGTTCGTGAACAGCTCGGGCACGGCGTGCAGCATGACGGGCTACCCCGTGGTCGTGTTCAGCAACCCGGAGGCGGCGCAGCCCATGGGCGCGCTCGCGACGAGCGACTCGTCGTCGCCCTCGACCGGTGTCGAGCTCGCGCCCGGCCAGTCTGCCACGGCGGCCGTCACGGTCACGCAGGCGGGCGACGTCGACGGGTGCGACGTCGTGACGGCTAAGGCGCTCATCGTCGCCCCGCCGCTCGACCACACGTTCGACTGGTCGTCCGACGGCCGCAACGTGCCCGTGGACCTCGACGCGTGCAACAACGACGACATCGGGCTCATCACCGTTGGGGCGGTGACCCCTTAGGCGGTGGCGAACCGCTTGGCGGAGCGCTCCTTGGCCTTCGCGGCCTCGACCTCGCGGTCCTTGGGCGGCCCGAAGGCGACGAGGTCGTCGAGCAGGTGCTGCGTGATGTGCGCGATCTCGTGCACGGCGCGGTCGAACGCCTCCTGGTTGGCCTTCGAGGGCTTGGTCGCTCCGCTCACCTTCCGCACGTACTGGAGGGCGGCGGCGTGCACCTCGTCGCCCGTCGCGGCCGGTTCGAAGTTGTGGAGCACGTGGATGTTCCTGCACATGCCTTCACTGTAGATCGCCCGACCCGCCCGAGGGAACCGCCCCCGGCGCGCGGTCGCTCGTGCATCCCGCGCCCGCTCGGAGCGGGCGCGCGACGGGGGAACGACCGCGCAACGGCCTGCCGGAAGCCCCCCTCACCCTCAACTAGAGCCTGAGCGACACGTACCCCGATTTGCTCGAACCCGGGTGACAATTGCACGAAACGCGCGGAGCCGAGACCGCGAGGATCAGGGGTGCAGGGTGCCAGTTCTGGGGAACGGATCGAAGGACAGGGTCGACAGGATCGCCGCGACGGTGGGCGGGCTCGCCTTCCTCGCGGGCATCGCGGCCATGGCGGTGGGTGCGCTCGCGCCCGTGCCGGACGCGCCACCGACCGCGGTGAGCACGACCATCGTGTCCACGCCGCTGCCCGCGCCCGCGGTCACGCAGACCGTCATGACGACCACGCCGCCCACGCGCCCGACGCTCGAGCCGCGCGTCGTGCGCGAGGTCACGGTGACCGAGGGCGGCGGTGAGGGCTCGATGACCGTCATCACGTCGCCGACAGTCGCGACGCTCGACCAGCCGTTCCTCGGCAGCAAGGTCGCCGTCATCGTCGTGCAGCTGCTGCTCATCACGCTCGCGTCGCTGTTCCTCGCGTTCGCCACGCAGCGGGTCCTGCTGGGGGAGTACTGGTTCCGCCGGGCATCCTTCGCGGGCGTGCGCAGCGACCCCATCGACGAGGGTGAGGCGAAAGCCGTCAAGCACGACATCGTCGCGGCGACCGAGGCCCCCGACCTCTCCCGCCCGCTGTTCGAGAAGGCGGGGGTCGCGGATGCCCGCCTGCGCCTCCTGCAGAGCCGCATCGCCCTCGAACTCGAGGTGCGCAAGCTCGCGCAGGACAACGACGTGCCCGCATCGCTCTCGATCCCGTCCGTCGTGCGCGGCCTTGTGGAGAAGAAGAAGATGACGCCCAAGCTCGCGGCCGGCATCACGTCGCTCAACGAGCTCGGCGACCGGCTCGGCGGGGGAGCGGAGATCACGCCCGACGCCGTGACCCTCCTCACCGAGAGCTACGCGCAGGCGCTCGCCAAGATCGGCGGCAAGATCAAGCGGGGGAGCGTCTAGCCGAGCTCGCTCGCGAGCACGTCCTGGTAGACCTTCCGCGCCTTCGTGTGCACCGACGCGCCCTCCTTCGTGAGGGCGACGAACATCGAGCGGCGGTCGGTGCTGCACTCCTCGCGCGTGAGGAGTCCCGCCTTGGTGAGCCTGTCGACGACGCGCGAGAGCGCGCTCTGCGTCATGGGGGTGAGGCCGCCGATGTCGCGCATCGTGCACTCGGGGGTGTCCGACTCCCACACGAGGTCGAGGATCTCGAACTCGCTCAACCCCAGGTCGAACTGCTGCTCGAGGGTGCGATCGAGGCTCGCGGCGGTCGCGAGGTAGGTGCGCTGCCGCTCGCGCCAGTCGGCGATGAGGTCGTTCATGAACCCATGGTAACCGATGCGGCAACATTTCATGCGTATGCATTGCATGACTTTGCAATACATGACACAGCATGTATCTTGAAGCAATGCCTGTTACCACCCCCGTCACCACCACACGCTGGACCCGTTCGAGCTGGCTGCTCCTCCTCGTCGTCTGCATCGTCATCTCGCTCGACGGCCTCGACGTCTCGATGGTCGGCGTCGCACTGCCCTCCATCGGCGCCGAGCTCGGGCTCGGCACCGACAGCCTGCAGTGGCTCGTTTCCGCCTACGTGCTCGGCTACGGCAGCCTGCTGCTGCTCGGCGGACGCCTCGCCGACCTGCTCGGGCGCCGTCGCATCCTGCTCATCGCCCTCACGGTCTTCGCCGTCGCATCCCTCGCGGGCGGTCTCGTCGACGACCCCGCGCTGCTCATCGCCTCGCGCTTCGTCAAGGGCTTGGCCGCGGCCTTCACGGCCCCGGCGGCGTTCTCGCTCATCACCACGAACTTCGCGGAGGGACCGGCCCGCAACAAGGCCATCTCGATCTTCACGACCTTCGCCGCGAGCGGGTTCTCGCTCGGCCTCATCGTCGGCGGGCTCATGACCTCGGTGAGCTGGCGCTTCACGTTCCTGTTCTCGGTGCCGTTCGCGGTCGCCGCGGTCGTGCTCGGGCTGTTCTTCATCCCGCGCGTCGCGCACGTGCGCGAGGGAGGGCACGACTTCTGGGGCGCCCTCACCCTGGCGGCCGGGATGCTCGGCCTCGTCTTCACCGTCGTCAACGCCCCGCACGTGGGCTGGGGCCACTGGCAGACGATCGGCGGGCTCGTGCTCTCCGCGCTCATCCTCGCCGCCTTCGGAGTGATCGAGAACGTAGTCAGGCACCCGCTCGTGCGCTTCGGCATCCTCCGGCAGGGCTGGGTGGCACGCGCCAACCTGAGCGCGATCGCGCTGTTCGGGTCGTACGTGAGCTTCCAGTTCATCCTCACCATCTACCTGCAGTCGGTGCTGGGATGGACCCCGCTCAGCATGGCTCTCGCGCTGCTGCCGGCCGGTCTCGTGGTCGTCGTGACCGCGCCGTTCGCCGACCGGCTCATCGCGCGCTTCGGCTCGCGCCGCCTCATCGTCGTCGCGCTCGCCGCGCTCACCCTGGGCTACGTGCTGTTCCTCAGGGTCGACCCGACGCCGAACTACGTGCTCGACATCCTGCCCTCGGTCCTGCTGCTCGGCATCGGGTTCGGGCTGGGCTTCCCCGCCATCCAGGTGCAGGCGACCGACGGCATCTCCGACAGCGAGCAGGGCCTCGCCGCGGGTCTCGTGCAGAGCAGCTCGCAGGTGGGCGCGGCCCTCGTGCTCGCCGTCACGACCGCCCTCATCGCCGGCGGCGGCGCGGAGCCCGGTGCCACGCACGCGCAGATCCTCGACCAGTTCCGTCCCGGCCTCATCCTGAGCATGGGCGTCGCGCTTGCGGGCTTCGTCATCACGGTGCTGCCGCGCCGCCGCCGCGCGATCGTGCCCGTCGAGCTCGAGACCTCGGAGCGTGAGCCGGCCCTCACGCGCTGAGATGCGGACGCCGCCTTCCCGAGTCCTCCCGGGCGGGCGGCGTCCTTCCTAATAGGGTGAGGATGTGTCCACGAAGCCCTGGTACCGCCGCCCCTCCCGCACCATCCCGCTCGCCGCCCTCGCGCTGGGCGTGACGGCAGCCCTCGTCTGGACGTTGAGCCCGTGGCCCGCGGCGCTGCTCATCCGGGCGATGTTCGAGAAGGGCGGAGTCGACACCCTGCGCGAGATGGAGCCGTACGCCCCCACGGGCGGGCTCGACGAGCACCTCGACGTGGCGTACGGCGACGCCGGCACCGACACGACGCTCGACGTGTTCACGCCGGCCGGGGCATCCTCGCCGCTCGCGACGGTCGTGTGGATCCACGGTGGCGCCTGGATTTCGGGCAACAAGGAGAGCGTGCGGCCGTACGTGCAGATCCTCGCGGCCGAGGGCTACACGACCGTCGCGCTGAACTACGCCTACGGCCCCGAGTCGACGTACCCGCACGGGCTCGTGCAGCTCAACGACGCGCTCGCGTTCCTCGTCGAGCACGCGGCCGAGTACAACATCGATCCGGATCGCATCGTCATCGCGGGCGACTCCGCAGGGGCGAACCTCACGAGCCAGCTCGCCACCCTCACCACGAACCCGGAGTACGCGTCGCTCGTGGGGATCGAGCCGGCCCTCGAGGCGGAGCAGCTGCGCGCGGTCATCCTCAACTGCGGCATCTACGACGTGAGCGAGATCCCGAACGCGCCCGGCATCGGCGGGTGGGGCTTCCGCATCGCGCTGTGGGCTTACCTGGGCGAGCGCGACTGGTCGGACACCCCCGGCGGCCAGCAGATGTCGACGCTCGACTACGTGACGGGCGACTTCCCGACCACGTGGATCTCGGGCGGCAACGACGACCCGCTCACGCCCGGGCAGTCCGAGAAGCTCGCGTCGCGGCTGGGCGACCTCGGCGTCGACGTGACGCCCGTGTTCTACGCGGCAGACCACGAGCCGAAACTGCCGCACGAGTACCAGTTCCACCTCGACTTCGAGGATGCGCGCACCGCCCTGCAGTCGACCATCGACTTCCTGGGCCGCGTCACGGGCTGACGCCCGGGCCGCCCTTGCTCTCGGGAGAGGGCGGCGCACTGTTACGGCGCGTGAACCCGTGTGTCGTCACAGTCGGCAGGATGCCCGCCCGCACGTCTACCGTCACTGGCATGACCCTCCTCAACGACATCACCATCCCCCCGATCACCGCCGACGGCCGCGCGTCCCGGCTCACCGAGGCCGGCGGAGCGTGGGCCGCCCGCATCGCCGCCGACACGTCCGCCGCCCAGCTCACCTACCGCGTGCGCGGAGAGGGTGCCGGATCGGTCGCGACCACGATCCGCGCCGGAAAGCACGAGTTCGTCGTCGACGAACCGGCGGCGCTCGCGGGCGACGACGTGGCGGCGAGCCCCGTGGAGTACGCGCTCGGCGCGCTCATCTCGTGCCAGGTCGTGGTCTACCGCCTCTACGCGCAGGCGCTCGGCATCGTCGTCGACGACATCGCCATCGACGCGACGGGCGAGCTCGACGCGCGCACGCTGTTCGGCATCGAGGGCGGCCCGCGCGCCGGCTTCACGTCGATCGACCTCGCGATCACGATCACCGGCCCGGAGACGCAGGAGCGCTACGACGAGCTGCGCGCGGCCGTCGACGCGCACTGCCCCGTGCTCGACCTCTTCGCGAACGCGACGCCCGTCACGGCCTCGGTCGCGAAGGGCTAGGAGCTCGACGCCAGGAACCCGATCGCAGCCTCGCGGAAGAACCGCGAGGTCGGGGCGTTGAAGTGGTTCCGCCCGGGGATCTCGAAGAACTCCCCGTGCGGCACCGCCGCGCACAGCGCGCGCGACTTCTCGAGGATGGAGTCGTCGCTGCCGGTCGCGAACAGCAGCGGCTGCTGCGGCGCGTTGTGCGGGTCGGGCTGCTCTCCTCCGCGCATCCCCTCGACCAGCGAGATGAGCGCCTCCATGTCGTTGCCGGGGATGCCCGCCGCCATGGTCACGTAGGCCGCCGTGAGCCGGTCCTCCGGCGCCGTGCCGTCGATGGCGAACTGCCGGGCCTCGTCGAGCCGGAAGCGCGTGAGCGGGTCGCCGTCGGGGATGCCGCCGAGCACTGCCCGGGTGATGCGCGAGGGGAACTCCCGCGCCGCCCGCCAGCCGACGCGCGCGCCGAGCGAGTAGCCCACGTACCGCACCTCGTCGAGCAGGAACGTGTCGAGCACGGCGAGCACGTCGTCGGCGAGGGTGGGCATCGTGTACGCGGCCGGGTCGTGCGGCTTGCCGCTCGCGCCGTGGCCGCGCTGGTCGATCGCGATCACGTGGTACTCGGCGCGCAGCAGGTCGCGCACCCAGCCCGTGAGGCTCCAGTTGCCGAGGGCGCTCGACGCGAAACCGTGCACGAGGAGCACCGTGGATGCGTCGGGGTCGCCCCACTCGTAGGTGGCGATCTTCGTGCCGTCGGCGGCGATGACCGCGCGGGGTTCGGGGGAGTCCACGCTCCCATTGTGTCGGTCGCGGCACGTAGCCTGCGGGAATGCCGGAGCATGTCGAGACCTGGTGGGCGCGCCGCCAGCGGTCGAAGGGCGTCGCCGTGCCGTATCCGGTGGGGTCGTACCGGGAGTTCTGGGAGACCTACCCCGTGCTCGTCAACCAGTACCACCCCGACCTCAACCACGGGGTCGTGCTCACGCAGATCCCGCCCGCCGCCGACGTGTGGCTGCTGTGGCAGTGCGACATGGGGCACGTGTTCGTCGCGACGCCCACGGAGCAGCGGCTGCGTCCCGGCCGCTCCCGCCGCCGCTCGACGTGGTGCCCCGAGTGCACCGCCGGCTCGGGCGCGGGCACGTCGAAGCCGCGCACGACGCTGTGCGCCAAGTCGGCGGCCGACCACTACGCCGTGGGGGAGGCGTTCCACAGCGAATGCGCGCCACGGCCCTCGTCGGCGGCTGAAGACCTGCTGCGCCAGAAGCTCGAGGCGCGGCTGCCGCTGCTCGACGCCAACGCCGTGCGCGTGCCGCGCCCCTTCTTCACCCACCTCGAGGTGTGGCCCGACCTCGTGCTGCCCGACCTGTGCGTCGCGATCGAGTACGACACGACCGGCCGGGACGGGCTCGAGCACGTCGGCAAGCGCGAGCTCGTCGACATCCGCAAAGACCGCCTGCTGCGCGCGGCGCGGTGGGAGGTCGTGCGGGTGCGCACGGGCAAGCTCAAGCCGATCGGCCCCTACGACGTGCAGGGCGGGGTGTCGGGGCGCACCGTCGACCGCGTGATCGACAGGCTGCGCGAGATCCGCGGCGACCTCATCGTCAACGCGTGGCTTCAGTAGCGCCTCACACACCGCTCATAGCAGGCGCATAGCTCCCGCCGTCGTAATAGTCGGCATGGAACAACTCGTCATGATCGGCATCGACCTCATCGCGATCGCGGTGATGGTGTTCGGCCTCTACTTCCCCCGCCACCGCCGTCGCGACCTCGTCGTCGCCTACCTCGTCGTCAACGTGGGCGTGCTCGCCGTCTCGGCGATCCTCGGCACCACGACCGTGGGGCTCGGCGTGGGGCTCGGACTCTTCGGCGTGCTGAGCATCATCCGCCTGCGCTCCTCGGAGATCACGCAGCACGAGCTCGCGTACTACTTCGCGGCCCTCGCGATCGGGCTGCTCACGGGACTCTCGACGACGGTCAACCCCGTCATCATCGCGCTCGTCGTGCTCGTGCTCGGCGTCATCGCGATCGGCGACAGCCCCGCGCTGTTCCGCCGCTACCGCCAGCAGACCGTGGTCATGGACACCGCGTACACCGACGAGGCCTCGCTGCGGCTGGCGCTCGAGGGGATGCTCGGGGCCAAGGTGCACCGCGTGAACGTGCTGCACCTCGACACGGTCAACGACACCACGACCGTCGAGGTGCGCTTCCAGGTCGCCGAGACCGCCGACGTCGCGCGCACGCACGAGGCGCTGCAGCGATGACGCTCGCGGAGCTGCAGCCCATCAGCCTCGACGAGCTCGTCGAGCGCGCCGCCCTCCAGACCCGCGTCGACCGCAAGTACGTGCTCGGCCGGCTCGAGGCCGCGGAGGTGCTCGCCCAGCTCCACCCGGCGACGCGCATCCTCGAGATCGGCGGCGCCCGCAGCTCGGCCTACGAGTCGGTGTACTTCGACACCCCCGACCTGCTGAGCTACCGGATGGCGGCGCACGCGCGGCGCCGGCGGTTCAAGCTCCGCACCCGGTCGTACGTCGACACGGCGGAGGCCTGGCTCGAGATGAAGACCCGCGGGGCGCGCAGCACCACGGTCAAGGAGCGCATGGCCTACGACATCGCGCAGCGCGACATCCTCACGCCGGACGGCCGCGACTACGCCGGGGCGGCGCTCGACGGCCTCGGGCTGCGCGGCGACGAACTCGACCTGAGGCCGACGCTCGTGACGCGGTACCACCGCACGACGCTCTTCCTGCCCGCGTCGGGCAGCCGGGCGACCATCGACACCGACCTCGCGTGGGAGGGCGACGACGGCACCGTGCTGCGGCGCCCCGACGTGGCGATCATCGAGACGAAGTCGGGCAGCCGCACCTCCGAGATCGACCGCCTGCTGTGGGCGCACGGGCACCGGCCCGCCACCATCTCCAAGTTCGGCACGGGCCTCGCGGCCCTGCGCTCGGACCTCCCCTCCAACAAATGGGCGCGCGTGCTGCGCCGCTACTTCAGAACGGATTCATGATGAACACGAGATATGTGCTCACGGCGGCGGGACTGCTGCTCGGCAGCGTGGTCCTGGCCGGCTGCACGGCCGCCGCCGTCGAGACGCCCGTCGCCTCGGCCAAGCAGGAGGCCGTCGTGACGGCGGTCGCCGTGAACGCGACGCTCACGGCCGCCGACGCGATGGCCGCCAACGAGGACTACACGACGACGAACGACGACGAGTGGTCGACGGACAGCGCCACGACGATCGACCTCTCGACCGAGTCCGGCACCGTGACGATCGACGCCGCCGGCACCTACATCCTCACGGGCGCTCTCCAGGGCCAGGTCGTCGTGACCGCACCCGACGACGCGCTCGTCGCCCTCGTGCTCGACGACGCGAGCATCTCGTCGACGACCGGGCCTGCGATCGACGTGCAGTCCGCGGACGACGTGGTCGTGTCGCTCTCCGGAACGAACAGCCTGAGCGACGCCTCGTCGTACTCCGACGGCGCCGCGAACGCCGCCCTCTACAGCTCGGCAGACCTCACGATCACGGGCGACGGCTCGCTCACGGTCACGGGCAACGGCAACGACGGCATCACGAGCACCGACGACCTGGTCATCCTCTCGGGTGACATCGCCGTGACGGCCGTCGACGACGGCATCCGCGGCAAGGATGACCTCGCCATCGAGGGCGGAACCGTCACGGTCACGGCTGGGGGCGATTCCCTCACGTCCGACAACGAGGACGACGCCGCGCGCGGCTACATCTACGTCACGGGCGGCACGCTCTCGCTCACCGCGGGCGATGACGGCCTCGACGCCACGACCGACGTCATCGAGACGGGCGGCGCCATCGATGTCACGAGCACGGGCAAGGGCCTCGCGGGCGGCGCGCTCGTGCTGCTCGAGGGTGCCGCCCTGACCGTCGACGCCACGGACGACGCGCTCCACTCCGACGGGCAGGTGAGCATCAACCTCGGCACAGCGACCCTCTCGTCGGGCGACGACGGCGTGCACGCCGACGGCGCGATCTTCATCGACGGCGGCACGACGACGATCGCGAGCTCGGTCGAGGGCATCGAGAGCGCCGCCATCACGATCAACGACGGCACCGTCTCGGTCACCTCGAGCGACGACGGCATCAACGCGACGGCGGGCACCGTGCAGGGCGGTTCCGAGCAGGATGACGGCTCGCACCTCACCGTCAACGGCGGCACGGTCACGGTGAGCTCCGGCTCGGACGGCATCGACTCCAACGGCTCGGCGGCGCTCCTCGGCGGGTCGGTCTCCGTGCTGAGCGCGGGCGGCGGCGGCACGTCGGCCCTCGACGTGAACGGCACGATCTCGGGCACCACGTGGGTCGCCGCGACGGTCACCGGCTCCGCGGGCGACACCGTCACCGTCACCGACTCGTCCGGTGCCGTCGTGCTCACGCAGACGGCTACGGCGTCGTTCGGCTCCGCGGCGTTCTCCCTCCCCGCGATCGTGGCGGGCGGCAGCTACACGGTCACTACCAGCGGCGGGTCGAGCGCGACGGTGACCGCGGGCGTCAACTCCGCGGAGATGATGGGCGGCGCAGGGATGGGCGGCGGGCCCGGTCGCCCGTAGCCGCCCGCCGGATCAGCCCTGCTCCCGCAGCTTCTCCGCCTCGGCCCGCAGGTCGGCGGCGCGCTTCAGCGCCCGCTCGCGCTCTCTGCCGAGGGAGCGCAGGTCGCGGTCCGACTCGCGCAGCTCGTCCTCGACCGCCGAGACCTGCTCCTCCAGGTCGGCGAGCCTCGACTCGAGCCGGCCCCGCCGGGTCTCGACGTCCGACACGCGACGCTCGATACCGCGCACCTCCAGGTCGGCCTCGTCCGCCTTCTTCTCCGCGTCCTTGGCGGCGCGCACGGCGACGAGGTCTCGCACCTTCCGCTCCGAGGCGGGCCGGGGAGCGGACACCATGGATGCCTCGGGCGCCGCGACCGCGTCCGTGAGGTCCACGGGCTCGATGCCGGTCGCCTCGAGCGCCCGCACGAGCCGCCCGCTGCGCACCGCCGCCGCGGCCGCGGGATCGTTGAGCGCCGCCTGCAGCGTCTTCGCGACCTCCTCGACGACCGTCGCCGTGAGGTTGTGCCGCGCCTCCGTCGCGAGGTCGGCGGCCTCGCGCGCGAGGGCGTTGACGAGCGCGCGGCGCTGTCGCGTGAGCTCGCCGAGCTGCTCGCGGTCGAGCTCCTGCTGCGCCTCCCGCATGGTCTCGCCGAGCTCCGCGAGCTGCTCGAGCTCGTCGGCCCGCTGGCGGGCCAGGAGGTTCACGGCCCAGGCCGCGGGCGAGGGCTTCTTGAGCTCCTGCACGCGCGCGGCGAGCTCGAGATCGGCGCTGTCCTTCACCTCGCGCGCGACGGCGTTGCGGGCAGCGGTGAACTCCGCCGGGGTGAGCGCGTATAGCGGGTCGGCGACCGTTGCGAGGGTGAGCGTGCTCAGGCCGGCCACACCCCGATGATGAGCGCCATGACCATGATGGTCACGAGCTCGTGGGCGACGTTGAGCACGGTGAGGCCCGTCGGACGCTTGTCGAACTGGTCGTGGGTGATGAAGCGCGCCGCCGTGAACCCCGCCCACAGGATGAGGCCCGTGAGCAGCGTGTTCACGAGGAAACTGCCGCCGTAGAAGTCGAACGAGATGTACGCAGCCCCCGCGAGCACCCACGCCGTGATGAAGCTCACGACGACGGTCACGGCGATGGGCCGGATCGCATCCTTCGCGTCGCCCGAGGGCGTGATGCCCGCGGCCTTCATCCAGTAGTTGCCGAACACCTTCGGGGTGTACCAGATCGACCCCACGACCATGCTCGAGAGGGTCGCCAGGATGACGGCGATGATCGAGGGGGCGTTCATGCTACGAAACGTACTCCTTGAGGTGCTTGCCCGTAAGAGTGCTCGCGTCGGCGACGAGCTGCGCGGGCGTGCCCTCGAACACGACGGTGCCGCCGTCGTGCCCGGCGCCCGGACCCACGTCGATGATCCAGTCGGCGTGCGCCATGACGGCCTGGTGGTGCTCGATGACGATGACCGACTTCCCGGAGTCGACGAGCCGGTCGAGGAGGCCCAGCAGCTGCTGCACGTCGGCGAGGTGCAGGCCGGTCGTGGGCTCGTCGAGCACGTAGGTGCCGCCCTTCTCGGCCATGTTGATCGCGAGCTTGAGGCGCTGGCGCTCCCCGCCGGAGAGCGTCGTGAGGGGCTGGCCGAGGCTCAGGTAGCCCAGGCCCACGTCGACCATGCGGTCGAGGATGGCGTGCGCCGCCGGCGTCTTGGCGGGCCCGGCGAAGTACTCCTCGGCCTCCACCACCGACATCGCGAGCACCTCGGCGATGTTCTTGCCGCCGAGCGTGTACTCGAGCACCTGCGCCTGGAACCGCTTGCCGCCGCACACCTCGCACACGTTCGCGACGGAGCCCATGGCGCCGAGGTCGGTGTAGATGACCCCGTTGCCGTTGCACGTGGGGCACGCGCCCTCGGAGTTCGCGCTGAACAGCGCGGGCTTGACGCCGTTCGCCTTGGCGAACGCCGTGCGGATGGGGTCGAGCAGCCCGGTGTACGTGGCGGGGTTGCTGCGGCGCGACCCCCGGATGGGCGTCTGGTCGACGGAGATGATGTCGGCCCCGCGCGGCATGGACCCGTGGATGAGCGAGCTCTTGCCCGAGCCCGCGACCCCCGTGATGACGCACAGCACGCCGAGGGGCACGTCGACGGAGACGTCCTTGAGATTGTTGCGGGTGGCGCCGCGGATCTCGAGCGTGCCCGTGGGGGAGCGCACCGCGCCCTTGAGCTGGGCGCGGTCGTCGACGTGCTGGCCCGTGAGCGTGCCGCTCGTGCGCAGCCCCTCGAACGTGCCCGAGTACTGGATCTCGCCGCCGTCGACCCCCGCGCGCGGTCCGAGGTCGACGACGTGGTCGGCGATCGCGATGGTCTCGGGCTTGTGCTCGACCACGAGCACGGTGTTGCCCTTGTCGCGCAGTTGGAGGAGGAGGCCGTTCATCCTCTGGATGTCGTGCGGGTGCAGCCCGATGGTCGGCTCGTCGAAGATGTACGTGACGTCGGTGAGGCTCGACCCGAGGTGCCGGATCATCTTGGTGCGCTGCGCCTCGCCGCCCGAGAGGGTGCCGGCGGGCCGGTCGAGGGTGAGGTAGCCGAGCCCGATCTCGACGAACGAGTCGAGGGTGCCCTGCAGGTTCGCGAGCAGGGGTGCGATGTGGCTGTCGTCGAGGCCGCGCACCCACTCGGCGAGGTCGCTGATCTGCATGGCGCACGCGTCGGCGATGGTGACGCCGCGGATGCGCGAGGTGCGCGCGCCCTCGTTGAGCCGGGTGCCGCCGCACTCCGGGCACGCCGTGAACGTGACGGCGCGCTCGACGAAGGCGCGGATGTGCGGCTGCATCGCCTCGACGTCCTTCGTGAGCATCGACTTCTGCAGCTTGGGCACGAGGCCCTCGTAGGTCATGTTGATGTTCGCGACCTTGACCTTCACGGGCTCCTTGTAGAGGAAGTCGTGGCGCTCCTGCCCCGTGAAGTCGCGGATGGGCTTGTCGGCGGGCACGAGGCCCGACTCGGTGAAGATGCGCACGCCCCAGCCGTCTGCCGTGTAGCCGGGGATCGTGAGCGCTCCCTCGGCGAGCGACTTGCTGTCGTCGAACAGCTCGGCGAGGTCGATGTCGTTGACGGAGCCCATGCCCTCGCAGTTCGGGCACATGCCGCCGCCCGTGACGGAGCTCACGTTGAACGAGAAGGCGTGCGGGCCGGCGAGGTGCGGCTCGGCCATCCTGCTGAAGAGGATGCGCAGCATCGCGTTCGCGTCGGTCGCGGTGCCCACCGTGGAGCGCGAGTTGGCACCCATGCGCTCCTGGTCGACGATGATCGCGGTCGTGAGGCCCGCCATGACGTCGACGTCGGGGCGGCCGGGGCTCGGCATGAACCCCTGCACGAACGCGGGGTAGGTCTCGTTGATGAGCCGCTGCGACTCGGCGGCGATCGTGCCGAACACGAGGCTCGACTTGCCGGATCCCGATACCCCGGTGAACACCGTGAGGCGGCGCTTGGGCAGGTCGACGTCGACGTTCCTGAGGTTGTTCTCGCGGGCTCCGCGGATCTGGATGAGGTCGTGCGAGTCGGCTGTGTTCACACCGTCAACTTAACAGACACCGCGGACAGGATGCTTCCTCAATCGTGCCCGATCGCCTCGAGCACCTGCAGCTGCCCCTTGGTGATCTTCTCGCGTGCGACGTCGAGCGGGAACCACTCCGCACGGTCCACCTCGGGGAAGCTCCGGAGCTGCCCCGAGCGCGGCGGCCACTCCACCTCGAACGTGTTGCTCGCCACGAACGCGGCCTCGCCCTCGGCCGTGAACACGGTCAGGCGCTTGCCCGACGGCAGCCGGAACTCGCCGAGCTGTGCGTAGTCGGCCGGGGGAGCGGGTGCCCCGATCTCCTCCGCGAACTCGCGCAGCGCGGCCGTGAGCGGCGGCTCGTCGGTGTAGATGCCCTTGGGGATCGACCAGGCGGCGGCATCCTTGCCCGCCCAGAACGGCCCGCCCATGTGCGCGAGGAACACCTCGAGCCCCGGCGCGCGCCGCGTCAGCAGGATGCCCGCGCTGAGCTCGACCACTCAGAACAGCTGGTCGAGCATGGTCGGGAGCACGAACAGGCCGACGAGGGCGAGCGGGGCTCCGAGCACGAGGGCGAGGATGGCCGCGATCTTGCCGCGGTTCTTGCGCACGAGCGCGATGATCGCGAGCACGATGCCGACGAGGGCGACCGGCCCCGCGATGCCGAGGCCGAGCGCCGCGATGACGAGGCCGCCGAGCACGCCCCATCCCAGGGTGTCGGGGGTCTGCTGCGGACCGAGCGCCGTCGCGACGAAGCCCACGATCGCGAGGATGACCGGCAGGGCGATCGCCGCGAGCACGAGCACGAGCGCGGAGATGCCCAGCCCGTTGCGCCTCGGCGCCGGCGCGGGAACCTGCGGCACGGTCACTGCGGCGCCGCAGACGCGAGGAGGAATGACGCGACGGCGCCGACCGACACGAGCACGGGGATGCCGCCGAAGCAGATCGCGAGGATGGCCGCCACGCGGCTGCGGCCCTTCACGAAGAGGCTGCCGATGCCGAGCCCCAGGCCCACGAGGGCGGGCAGACCCGCGAGCGCGATGCCGAAGGCGGCGAACCCGAAGGCCGTGAGCCAGCGGAACCCCTCGGCGCCCACGAGGCCCGTGGGGTCGTTCGCGCCGATCGCGAAGCCGACCGCGAAGAGCACGACGGGCGTGAGCCAGGCGAGCAGCGCGATCACGAGCCCCGTCACGCCCAGCGGGTTCGCGCGCCTGACGGGCGCGGGCGGCGGTACGGGGATGGTGAGGGCGTAGGTCACGCTCGCAGTATAGGGACGCCCGACCGGCGCGTCACCACCCCGCGGTGCCGGGCTCGCCCTTGAAGGGCCCGGTGACGCGCGACGTGATCCAGCCGCCGTAGAAGCCGCCCGCCTGCGGGAGCACCTCCTCGCCGTCCACGGTCACGGAGTCCATGAGGCCCGGATACAGGGCGACGCGGTCCGCGAGCTCCTCGTAGCCGGGGGAGGGGTCCGGGTAGTACCAGGCCGCCCGGTCGATGCCCGCCACGGAGAGGTAGTGCGCAATGCCCTTGAACTCGCAGAAGCTCGTGCCCGCCGCGGGCGAGAGGCTGCCGGGAGCGAAAGCTGCGCGCGGCAGGTAGTAGACGGGCGGGTGGCTCGTCTCGAGCACCCGCAGCGAGTCGGTGGAGTCGAGGATGACCGCGCCGCCGGCCTCGACGACGACCCTCTCGTCAGACGGCTCTACGCGAGGTGGCCGGGGGTAGTCCCAGACGGATTCCGTGTCTTCCATCTCCCGAGCATAAGCACGGCGGCCGAGAGCAGCACGCTGCCGATGATCGCGAGCGGGAGGTCCATGAAGAACTCCATGACGAGGAACGACGGGATGAACGACAGCACGGCCGCGATCGCGACGACGGCCGTGGGCGGCGTCGGCGTGATCTCGCGCGGCGCCTCCCAGCGGCCCACGAGGAACGACAGGCCGAACACGCCCGCGAGCACGAGCACGTAGAGCACCGGGCGTGACAGCCACCACGCGGGCGTCGCGGGCTCGGGCGCGGCGCCCGGGATGAGCAGCGACAGTCCGGTGACGACGAGGATGACCGGCAGGTGCCACAGGTAGATCGTCATGAGCCGCGAGCCCACCACGAACACGACCGCCCGTGCCGCGTGCGTGTTCATGAGGGCGGAGAGCGCGGGCCGCAGCAGCCGCAGCACGCACGCCTGCGCGACGGCGAGGGCGACGAGCGGGAGCGTGGGCGGGTTGAGGTTGGTGAGCATGTCGAACGAGTACGGGCCGACGAAGGTCATGGGCACGAGCGTCGCCCACGCGACCACGGCGATGATGGCGAGCTGCCACCACGAGCGCGCGGCGAACCAGCCGTCGGCGTACCAGAACCCCAGCTGCTGCACGAGCAGCCAGACGAAGAACAGGTTGGCGAGCCCGATCTCGGTGATGCCCGTCGAGTAGCGCAGCGCGTCCACCGCGACGGCCCCTGCGAGCAGCACGAGCAGGGTCGCGCGCGGGGCGCGCGTGTGCCAGCCGACCATGAACGGCACGAGGGCCTGGCACAGCGTGTAGGCGGCGAGGAACCACAGCGGAGATGCCGCGCCCGTGACGGCGACGTCGAGCAGGGCTGGGTCGACACCCAGGAGCATCGCCCCGCCGATGACGACGACGTAGAACACGAAGAGGGGCAGGGCGGGCTGGGCCAGCCGCAGCACGCGGTTGCGCACGTAGTCGGCGGCCGTGCCGCCGCGGCGCACGAGGCTGCGCCACGCGGTGATGGCGGCGAAGCCTCCCACGACGAAGAACAGCGGCATGATCTGGCCGGCCCACGTGACGCCCGCGAACCAGGGCTGCGCCTCGAGGGGGCGCGACGTGACGATCGCGCCCGTCGCATCCAGCCCGACACCGACCATGAGCAGGTGGATGACGACGACGAGGAGCACGCAGAACACGCGCGCGATGTCGAGCGTGAGATCCCGCTTCGAGAGGTCGATCGATGAGGCCTTCTCGGCAACGGTGCTCATGCACTCACTCTAGGGAGCCGTCACGACCAGATGTCGTGGTTGCCCCGGTATGTCACCGTCTCGCCGTAGTCCGTGCGTCCGCCGAAGCGCGGCCGTGTGAACGGCAGGATGACGACGAGCGACGCGCCCTCGCGATGGTCGAGCCGCACCTCCACGGCATCCCGGCGCTCCTTCGCGAGGCGCGTCGTGAGCGTGATGGCCGTGGCGCGCACGAGCGGCGCGAGACCCCGGAGCTGGGTCGTCGCGGTCTCGACGAGCTCCGCCGACTCGGGGTGCCGGCCGAGCTGCGACCGGTCGATGTCCGCCCCGAGCAGCGCTCCGCGCGCGTCGGTCACGAGCACGAAGGGGTCGAAGGCCGAGGCGTGCTCGAGCTCCTGCCGGGCCATCCTGAGCGCCGCGGCGAGCAGGGCGTCGAGGTCGGAGCGCTCGGCGTCGCCAAGTGCTTCGCCGGGGGTCATGAGTCAACCGTAGCGATACCGTCGCACGGCGGGCTATGAATGACACATGACGAAAGCGACTCTCACGGGCAGGCAGGTCGGCGCGGCGGTGCTCGCGGGCATCTTCGGGCACCTGCTCTTCGCCGCGGGGTGGATCATCCTCGCCCTCTCGCTCCTGGGCGGCACGATCCTCGCGATCCTCGGCGGCACGGTCAAGGACGCGGGCGATGCCGCCCAGATCTTCGGCGCGGCGAACGGCATCGTGCTCGGGCTCGTCATCGCGGCGGTCGTGCTCGTCGTCATCGGGTTCGTCGTGAGCGGGCTCATCCTGCGGGGCGGCACCGTCCGCAAGCCGTGGGGCACGAGCCTCACGGCGATCATCATCGCGGCGATCGTCGACATCCCCGTCATCGCCGCCTACCTCGCCATCGCGCGGGCGACGGAGGGGTCGTTCATCCTCATCGCCCTCGTGGGCACCCTCGTCGTCGGCGTGCTCGTGTGGCTGTGGATGACGTGGGCGCACCGCGGGCCCGCGGCACCCGAGACGATCGCGGTGCCCGTGCCCGCGAGGCCCGCCGACCCGTCGATCGACGTCAAGCGCGACTAGCTACCGCGGGTTGTCGAACAGGCCGCGCAGCTGGTCGGTGATCGCCGAGCGCTCCTGCGCGTCGGTGAGCGACGAGACGCCGTCGCCCGGCTGGAACCCGTAGTCGCCGAAGCCCGCGTGGTTGAGGCCCTCGATCTCGACGAAGTCGGTGCCCGCCGGCAGCAGGTGCTTCGCGGCCTCGATCTTGGCGGGGGTGCTCAGGCCGTCAGCGCTGCCCGAGATGCTCAGCACGGCGAGGCCCGACGTGGAGAGGTCGTTGGCGCAGTAGCTGCCGAACAGCACGAGGCCGACGGTGCCGTCGGTTCCGGCGAGCTGGCACGCCCGCACCCCGCCGAGGGAGTGCCCGCCCACCAACCAGCGCGTGACCTCGGGCGCGTCCGCCTCGAACACCGAGAGCGGGCGCGTGTCGAAGAACGCGAGGTTGAGGGTGGGTTTCGTGATGACGACCGTCGCGCCGCTCTGCTCCACGATGCCCGAGAGCTTGTACAGGTAGGCGTACGGGTCGACCTTCGCGCCGGGGATGAAGACGAGCCCGGCACCCGTCGCACCCTCGGTGGGGCGGATGACTATCGAATGGTCTGTCGACGTGATCTGCACCGCCGGGTCGTTCCAGGCCTCGAGCGCCGCGGCGCGGTCGCCGCGCATGACCATGTTCGCGTAGAACAGGATGCCGACCGTCGCGAGCACGGCGACGGCGAGGACGATGGCGACGACGCGGCGGAGGATCTTCACGTCAGCTAGTCTGCACCTCGGCCAGCCGCTCGGCCATCGCATCCATGAACGACGCCGTGCCCTCACGGGCCTGCTCGTACTGCTCGGCGGTGAGGTTGCCGCCACGCTGCTGCAGGAGCATGTGCGTCCCGTCGCCGTGCTCGGTCAGCACGACGGTGAAGGTGTCGCGCGCGGGGTTCGACGCGTCGTCGGTGAAGGCGATGACGAGCTTCTCGGGCTCGTCGACCTCCCAGAACTCGCCGACCCAGTTGATGCTCCAGCCCTCGCCGACCATCTGCGCGTTCCACACCCCGCCGGGCCGCACGTCGAACGTGATGCTCTCGAGGGGCACGTCGACCGCGGTGCCGCCCCACCAGTAGGAGAAGTGCTGGGGGTCCGTCCACATCTTCCACACCAGGTCGCGGGGTGCGTCGAAGGTGCGCTCGATGTCGTAGCCGAGGTCAGTCATGGTCTGTGCCTTTCTTCTGTAGGTCTGTCTTCTGCAGGTCTGCGAGGTGCTGGGCCAGCGCATCGAAGCTCGTCTCCCAGAACTGGCGGTAGTCGCCGATCCAGCCGGAGGCCTCCGCGAGCGGGGCGGCGGCGAGCCGGGCGGGGCGCCACTGGGCGCTCCTGCTGCGCGTGATGAGCCCGGCCCGCTCGAGCACCCCGAGGTGCTTCGAGACCGCGGGCAGGCTCATCGCGAACGGCTGGGCGAGTTCGTTCACGGTGGCCTCGCCCTGGGCGAGGCGGGCGAGGATCGCACGCCTCGTCGGGTCGGCGAGGGCGGCGAAGGTGACGCTCAACGTGTCGGTCGCCATGCTTCACCTCCCGGTTAATTAACTATTGGGTTAAGTGTCGCCCTCGCGAACGACGATGTCAAGCGGCACGTGCCGGGGCGGCGATTGGCCGAGGTCTCCGCGCGCGAGTAGCGTCGTGCCAATGGGACAGAACATCCGCACCCTCGTCATCCTCGGAGCGGGCGGCGACCTCACGTCGCGGCTCCTGCTGCCGGGCCTCGCCTCGCTGCTCGACTCGTCGCGCGGGGAGCCGCTGCACCTCATCGGCGTCGACCGCGACGAGATGAGCGACGCGGACTGGCACGCGCGTGTGACCGAGTCGTTCTCGGGCGAGCAGTCGCCGCTCGCGAAGCAGGTCGCGAAAGATTCCCGCTACCTGAAGGCCGATGTCACGAGCGCCGACGACCTGCGGCGCGTGCTCGCGGAGGCGGAGGGCCGCGTCGCCCTCTACTTCGCGCTGCCGCCGGCCGTGACGATCCTCGCGTGCAAGACCCTCGCGACCCTCGACCTGCCCCAGGGCATCATGTTCGCCCTCGAGAAGCCGTTCGGCACCGACCTCGCGAGCGCCAAGGAGCTCAACCGCCTGCTCGAGACGATCCTCCCGGAGGAGCAGCTGTTCCGCGTCGACCACTTCCTCGGCAAGTCGACGGTGCTCAACCTGCTCGGGCTGCGGTTCGCCAACCGCATATTCGAGCCCCTGCTGTCGGCGCCCAACGTCGAGAAGGTCGAGATCGTCTTCGACGAGAGCCTCGCGCTCGAGAACCGGGCGGGCTATTACGACAGGGCGGGGGCGATGGTCGACATGATCCAGAGCCACCTGCTGCTCGTGCTCGCGCTCGCCGCCATGGAGCCGCCCGCGAGCCTCGATGCCAACGACCTGCGCGGCAACATGGCGCAGGTGCTGCGCGCGACGCGCCTGCACCGCAAGAACGGCACCTCGAGCCGCCGTGCGCGGTATGTCGCGGGCGAGATCGGCGGCCGCACACTTCCCGCCTACGTGAAGGAGGAGGGCGTCGACCCCGCGCGCAACACCGAGACGCTCGCGGAGATCACGCTCGAGATCGACAACTGGCGCTGGGCGGGGGTGCCGTTCGTGCTGCGCTCGGGCAAGGCCCTCGGCGACACGCGCCAGGACATCCTCGTGACCTTCAAGGAGGTGCCCCACCTGCCCACGGGCCTCACGGGTGTTCCCGGGCCGTCGTGCCTGCGCATCTCGCTCAAGCCCGCGACGCTCGAGCTCGACCTCATCGTCAACGGGCAGGGGGATCCGTTCACGCTCGAACGGACCGTGCTGCACAGCGACCTCGGCACGGGCGAGCTGAGCGCGTACGGGGAGGTGCTCGCGGGCATCCTCGACTGCGACCCGACGCTGTCGGTGCGCGGCGACGTCGCCGAGGAGTGCTGGCGCATCATCGGCCCCGTCATCGCGGCGTGGCGCAAGGATGCCGTGCCGCTCGACGAGTACCCCGCGGGCTCGAGCGGCCCCGCCGCCTGGTGACCCCCTCCCGCTTCCTGCGGGCAGGCGGGCGAGCTGCGGGGAACGTTCCGCGCACCTCGGCGACCTGCCCGCAGGATGCGGACGGCCGCTAGCTCCAGTCGGGCAGCTGCTGCAGGGCCCAGCCGTTGCCGTCGGGGTCGCTGAAGTGCACGAAGCGGCCCCACGGCTGCTCGTCGACCTCGCTCGCCTCGATGCCGCGCTCCCGCAGGAACGCGAGCGACTCGTCGGCGTTCGCGACGACGCACTGGATGCCCTTGACCGAGCCCGGCTCCATGGCGGTGAAGTTGAGGTCGAGCACGATCGAGCACGCCGACCCGGGAGGGGTCAGCTGCACGAACCGGACCTCGGGGCTCACTGTCGTGTCGTGGTCGGCGGTGAAGCCGGCCTTGACGTAGAAGTCCTTCGCGCGGTCGATGTCGGAGACGGGAACGGCGAGCAGTTCGATCTTCATGTCCATGGCTCCACGCTACGCAGCTATGCGGACACCGAGTGTCCTCAATCGAAGAACGCGATGAGCTCCGGTGCGATGGCCTCGTCCTTCACCTGGTGGGTCTGGCCCGCGAGCGTCTTGTGCACGGCGCCCGGCACCGCGGCGGCGACGCCGGCGACCGCCGCGGCCATGTCGGGCTTCGCCTTGCTCCCGCCCATGATGAGCGCGGGCACGGTGATCGTGGCGAGCGTCGCCGTCGGCACCTCGAAGTCGCCCATGACGCGCGCGTCGTTCGGCAGCGTGTGCGCGACGGCCTTGAGCTGCCGGAACACCTTCGGCATGAGCCGCATCATGAGCGGCAGGAACGCGGGCCCGCCCACCATCTTGACCATGAAGAAGCTCAGGGCGCCCGCGCGGTCGTCGTCCGCGATGAGCGCGTCGAGGGTCTTCTGGTAGTCGGGAACGCCCGGCTTCTGGCCGATGTACGGGGCCTCGTAGGATGCGAGCTTGCGCATGGGCACCCCCGACGCCGCCGCCTGCAGCACGAGGCCGCCGCCGGACGAGTAGCCCAGCACGAACGGGGTCTCGCCCGTGGCGGCGATGACGGCGGCCAGATCCTCGTACTCCCGCTCGGGCGCGTAGGGCCGGGTGTCTCCCGACTCGCCCCGGCCGCGGCGGTCGTAGAAGTAGACGGTGAAGTGCGACGACAGGTGCTCGGCGGCGCTGCGGCACGGCCCGAAGTCTCGGTAGCACATGGCCCCGTCGACGAGCACGAGGGCGGGGCCGGAGCCCACCTTGTCGTACGCGATGCGCGTGCCGTCGTGGGAGGTCGTGAACTCGGTCATGCTGCTGCTCCTTCGAATACGGCGTCGAGCTTGGCGAACGACTGCTCCCAGCCCTCGACCGTGAGGTCGCGGTTCTCGGGGGTGAACGGGCCTTGGTGCAGGGTCATCCTCGTGGTCTCGCCGTGGTCGTGGAACTGGACGCGCAGGATGACGTCCTCGATCTCGCCCTGGCTCGCCGTCGCGATGTGCACCTCGAGGTACTCGGGGGCCCGGATCTTCAGGAACGTGGCCGAGAGCGGGTAGAGCTCGCCCGACGCGTCGTCGGTCATGCCGAGGTACCACGTGCCGCCCTCCTCGAGCGTCACCTCGATGCGGTCGAGCGGGGTGTGCACGCCCGTGGGGCCGAACCACTCGGCGAGGCGCGCGGGCTCGGTCCAGAACTTCCACACGATGTCGCGCGGGGCCGCGAAGCTGCGCGTGATGTACACGTCGCGCTCCGTGACGGCGGGCAGGTCAGTCATCCTCGTTCTCCTCCTGGTAGGCGGCGAGCGCCGCGTCGAGCTTGTCGAACCTCGTTCCCCAGAACCGCTTGTACCTCTCCATGTACTCGGTCGCCTCCTTGAGGGGCTCGGCCTCGAGATGGCTCAGCCGGCTCGTGCCGGAGCTGTGCCGCGAGATGAGGCCCGCGCCCTCGAGCACCTTGAGGTGCTTCGAGATGGCGGGCTGGCTCATGGCGAACGGCTCCGCGAGCACGGCGACGCTCGTGTCGCCCTCGGTGAGGCGGGCGAGGAGCGCGCGCCGGGTCGGGTCCGCGAGGGCCGCGAACACCGCGTCGAGCTGCTGCGATTCCATCTATAACCAATCAGTTCTGAAAGCGTTCGGTTATAGAGTAGCGCGGTCGGCCGGAAAGTCAACAGTCCAAGCGCGCGACAGCAGTGCTACGAATAGGAGTCATGGGAGCGAGCGCGACGGCGACGGAGATGGCGGCGGCGACGCCCAAGCAGGCCTACGACATCTCGGGCCCGCTCGATCCGACCAGGTTCTACCCGAGGTCGGGGCTGCTTCCGGCCGTCGTGGAGGTGCGCGGCCAGACGGGGCCGTGGGACACGGTGGGCCAGACGAGGATGCTCATGCTCTCCGACGGCGGACACGTCGTGGAGACCATCACCGACACCATCTCGCCCACGTACTTCGCGTACGAGCTGAGCGACTTCCAGAAGCTGTTCGGCGCGCTCGTCAAGGGCGCCAGGGCGGAGTGGCGCTTCGAGCGCACCGCCGAGGGCACGAGCATCCAGTGGACGTACACGTTCTTCGGCAAGCCCGGCCGCGGCTGGATCGTCGGACTCATCGTGCGACTGCTGTGGGGCCCGTACATGCAGAAGGTGCTGCCGCCCATCGCGCACGAGGTGTCGCGACAGGCGGCAGCGCGGGCCGAGGCCTAGGCGGCCTTCTTCATCGCGCGGATGCCCACCGCGAGCCCGATCGCGGCGAGCACGGCCGCCGCGACGAACCCCCACACGGCGGCCATCGAGCCCAGGTCGCCCGCGAGGAGCGCCCGCTCGCCCGCGACGACGTAGCTGATGGGGTTGAAGGCCGCGGCAACCTGCATCCACTGCGGACCGTTCTCGAGCGGCAGCAGCATCCCCGACAGGATCATGAGCGGGAAGAGGGTCGCCTGCTGCACCCCCCAGAACATCCAGTCGTTGTTGCGGCTCGCGAGGGCCAGCGAGTAGCTGAGCGCGCCGAACCCCAGGCCGAACACGGCGAGCATCACGAGACCGAGCAGCAGCCCGAGCGGGTTCACCGAGAACCCGAACGGGATCGTCACGAGCGCGATGATGCACGCCTGCACCATGATCGGCACCATCTCTTTGAGCGCGCGGCCCACGAGCAGGCTCGACCGCGGGATGGGCGCCACGAGCGTGCGCTCGTGCGAGCCCGTCTGCATCTCGTAGAGCAGGTTCGATCCCGTCGTGCCCGTGCCGAAGAGCGCGATCATCACGAGGATGCCCGGCACGAACGACTGCAGCGTCTCAGCCGCGGGTGCCGGTGACGACGAGACGAGCAGCGGCCCGAACAGCCCGAGGAACACGAGCGGCTGCAGCAGGCTGAAGATGAGCGAGAACGGGTCGCGCAGCACGGGCCGCAGCTCGCGTGTGAGGACCGTCCAGGTCGCGGTGGCCATGGTCATGCGTTGACTCCTTCGTTCTCGCGCAGGCTCCGGCCCGTGAGGGCGAGGAACACGTCGTCGAGGGTGGGCTGGCGGAGGGTCGCGGACGTGACGCCGTCCACGGTGCGGATGAGGTTCGGCAGCACGAGGTCGCCGCGGTCCACGGTGAGCCGCACTGTCGTGCCGTCGACCGTGCCCTCAGGGATGCGGGCGGCACGGGCATCCTGCTCGCTCGCGAACCCCAGGGTGATGACGTCGCCCGCGAGGGTCGTCTTGAGGTTGACCGCGGTGTCGTCGGCGATCATACGGCCGTGGTCCATGACGAGCACGCGCTCGGCGAACTGGTCGGCCTCTTCGAGGAAGTGCGTCGTGACGAAGATCGTCGTGCCGTGCTCGCGGCGCAGGTCGGTGATGTGCTTCCAGAGGTTCGCGCGGCTCTGCGGGTCGAGGCCCGTGGAGGGCTCGTCGAGGAAGAGCAGCTCGGGGGAGTGGATGAGTCCGAGCGCGATGTCGAGGCGCCGCTTCTGCCCGCCGCTCAGGCCCTGCACCTTGCGGTCGGCGAGGGCGGCGAGGTCGAGCGACTCGAGCAGCTCCTCGGCGCGCGACGCCGCCGCCCGGCGGGGCATGCCGTAGAACGCGCCCTGGCTGAGCAGCTCGTCGCGCACGCGCTGGTTGTGGCCGGCGCTCGTGCCCTGGCCGATGTAGCCGATGCGGGCGCGCACGCCCGCGGGGTCGGCCGCGATGTCGTGTCCCACCACGCGCGCCGTGCCGCTCGTGGGCGGGATGAGGGTCGTGAGCATGCGCAGGCTCGTCGACTTGCCGGCGCCGTTGGGGCCGAGGAAGGCCACGAGCTCGCCGCGCTGCACGTCGAGGTCGAGGTCGGTGACGGCCTCGACGACGGCCTTCCTGACCGTGAAGGTCTTCGTGAGCCCGCGGGCGGTGATGATCGGTTCGGTTGTCATGCCAGCCACGGTAGAAAGCAATGCGGACGCATCGTGTCCGCGATCCACGGCAGAATCGAGGCATGTCGGATTCCACGTCCCGGGTGCTCGCGCTGCTCAACCTGCTCCAGACCCACCGCCACTGGCCGGGCCGCGAGCTGGCGGCGCGCCTCGACGTGACCGACCGGACCCTCCGCCGCGACGTGGAGCGCCTGCGCGACCTCGGCTACAGGGTGGAGTCTGTGCCGGGCGCGGGCGGCGGCTACCGCCTAGAGGCGGGCACGGCGCTGCCGCCGCTCCTGCTCACCGACGACGAGGCCGTCACGATGGCGATCGGGCTGCGGCTCGCCGCCACCCAGGGGCTCGAGGACGGCGAGCACACCACGCTCACGGCGCTCGCGAAGCTCGAGCAGGTGCTGCCGGCGGCGCTGCGCCGCCGCGTCAACGCGCTCGCCGCCACCGTGCAGTCGACGCGGCCCGAGGGCGCCGTCGTGTCACCCGAGGTGCTCGGCGTGCTCGCGCTCGCGTGCCGCGACCGGGAGCGCATCCGCTTCGACTACGTCGCGGGCGACGGCAGGCAGACGTCCCGCACCGTCGAGCCGCACTCCCTCGTGAGCGGCGGGCGCAACTGGTTCCTCGTCGCGTGGGACCGCGATCGCGAGGACTGGCGCACCTTCCGCGTCGACCGGCTCAGCCGCGTCTTCGGCACGCGCGTGATCGGCGAGGAGCGCATCCTGCCGTCGGAGGCCGGTGAGTTCGTGCGCGTCGCGATGAGCTCGATCCCGACGCCCCTCAAGGCCGACATCGTCATGGAGCTCGAGCTGCACGACATGCAGGAGCGCTTCGGCCCCTGGTCGCGCGCCGCGACGGCCGAGGGCCCGACGAGCACGCGCTGGCCCATCGGCGGCGAGAGCCACCAGGAGATGCTGTTCGCCCTCGCCTGGATCCCCGAGGGGGTCGCCTACCGGGTGGAGGGAAACGACGGCTTCGCGGACTTCGTGCGCGAGCACGGCGCGCGCATGGGCGCGGCCTAGAGCTCGACCGTGCGGCTCTCGCCCACGTCGGGCGCGCTCTTCGTGATGAGCGCCTTCACGACCTCGAACCCGCGCACCACGGCCGGCTTGTCGATGTGCCAGAACTCCGCGCTCGTGGCATCCACGCGCAGCAGGGCGACGGAGGGATCCTGCCGACCGCCCTCGAACCATGCCTCGGCCCACGGGTTCCAGAACTGGTCGATGCGCGCCTGGTCGCGGTCGACGCGCGCCGTGCCGCTCAGCGAGACGACGCTCGCCCCGTCGGCGTACGCCACGTTGACGTGCGGGTCGCCCGCGATGTCGTCGGTCTTGGGGCTCGGATCCTGGGTGAAGAACCACACCGTGCCGTCGAAGTCGTGGGGGAGCACCGCGAGCGGTCGGCTCACGAGGTCGCCGTCCCGCGTGCGCGTGGTGACCGTCGCGAAGCGCGTGGCCTTGATGATGTCGTTGATGGTCGTGAGCTCTTCGTCGTGCGTCATAGCTCCACGCTCACACGCGGCACGGATCTGCGGGAGGGGGTTGCGTCAGCGGTCGAGCACGGGCACGAGCGTCACGTCGTGCAGGCCGCCGTCGCGCGCGTCGAACGTGAGGTAGGTGCCCGTGGGCTGGCGGCGGCGGTCGGTCGGCGAGCCCGGGTTGAGCAGGCGCAGGCCCGCCGGGGTCGTCGAGTCCCACGGGATGTGGCTGTGGCCGAAGAGGAGCACGTCGGTGCCCGGGTACGTCGCATCCATGCGGGCCTCGCGCCCCTGCGCGGCACCCGTCTCGTGCACGACGGCGAACCGCAGCCCGCCCTCCTCGAAGCGCGCGACCTCGGGCAGCCGCGAGCGCACGTCGTCGCCGTCGTTGTTGCCCCACACGCCCACGACCGGGGCGAGCTCCGCGAGGTCGTCGAGCACGGATGCCTCGACCCAGTCGCCCGCGTGCACGATGAGCTCGGCGGCTCCCGCCGCCCTCCTCACGCTCTCGGGCAGGCGCCGCGCGCGCACGGGCAGGTGCGTGTCGGAGAGTGCGACGACCCTCGTCACGCCGTCTTCATGAGCTCGGCGGTGAAGGCCTGCACGCGCGTGACGAGCCCGTCGATGCGCGACTGCAGCAGCTCCTGCGGGTCTTGCAGCGGGTGCGGCGGCGGGAGGATGCGGATGAGGTGCGAGCACGCGAGGTCGTCGCACACATAGGTTCCGATGGTGTTGCCCTCGCGCCCGGCCTCGCCCGCGCGCGCCGCGGAGAAGAGCGTGATCTCGTCGGAGCGGCGCGTGATGCGGCACCACGAGCACATGGCCGCGATGCCGGGGTTGAGCGAGAACTCGGAGGCGCGCAGCACGAGCCCGACGGGCCGGTCGTCGACCCAGTGCACGAGGTAGCCGCGCTGCGGGGACTGCTGGTCGCGCCAGCCGAGGTACTCCCGCTCCGCCCAGATGACCTCGTGCAGACCGGGGAGCGGAACCCGTCCGGCCTCGCCCTTGGTGGCGTTGACGAAGCTCCCGCGGATGTCGTCGGGGCTGAGTTCCTGCATCACCCAAGCCTACCTACGGCGCTGTGAACCCCGCCTCGACCATGTCGATGACGCGCTGCGTGACGGCGTCCGCCTGCTCGCGGGGGAGGGCGCGCAGCGGTCCGTCGATGAGCAGCAGGGCGAAGCCGTGCACCGACGACCAGGCGAGGAACTCGGCCTGCGGGCGGCGGGCGGGCGGCATGATCCCCGATGCCACGAACTCGTCGAGCGCCGCGGTCAGCAGCACGAGGGGAGACCGCCCGCTGCGGCCCGACTTGCTGGCCTCGGAGCTGCGGTCGAGGTTCTCCGCGACGAAGGCCGTGCGGAAGAGACCGGGCTCGTCGAGGGCGAACGCGACATAGCCCGTTCCCACGGCGCGCAGCTGGGCGCGCGCGACGAGCTCGGCGGAGCCGGCGGGAATGGCGTCGAACAGCGCGTCGATGCGCGTCGCGAGGAGGGCGAGGGAGGCGTCGCTCACGGCCGAGAGCAGGGCGTCGCGGTCAGCGAAGTGGCGGTAGGCCGCGTTGGGCGAGACGCCCACGCGCCGCGTCGCCTCGCGCAGCACGACGGCGTCGGGCCCGCCCTCGCGCGCGAGCTCTATCCCGGCCTCGAGGAGGGCGTGGCGCAGGTCGCCGTGGTGGTAGCTCTGGCGGGCGGTGGACTCGCTCATGCGGTCATCCTATGACAGTGTTTACAGTGTTCACATCACGGGAGGTAACACAATGTTCGAGAGCACGCACGCCTTCAGCGGCTTCTCCGTCGACGACATCGACGCGGCACGCACCTTCTACCGGGACACCCTCGGCCTGCGGGTGGAGGACAACGCCATGGGGTTCCTCAACATCCACCTCGCGACGGGCGGCACGATCCTCGTCTACCCGAAGGCCGACCATGTGCCCGCCACGTACACGATCCTCAACTTCCCGGTCGACGACGTCGACAAAGCGGTCGACGAGCTCAACGCCCGCGGCGTGAAGACCAAGATCTACGACGGCGAGTTCACCGACGAGCGCGGCATCGCGCGACCCGCCGACCCCTCGTGGGGGCCGGTCATCTGCTGGTTCACCGATCCGGCCGGCAACGTGCTCTCGGTGCTCGAGAGCTGATTCAGCTTCCGCGCCACGAGCTTCGCCAGGCGGTGCGACGGCACCTCGACGCCCTTGTGGAACAGCCAGGCGAGAAGCAGGCTGCCGGGGATCGCGGCCGCGACGATGATGGGCCAGTTCGCATCGCCGAGCGCGAACGCGAGCGTGCCGATGACGGGCAGCTGCACGAGGTAGAGGCTGAACGAGACGCGGCCGAGCCACGCGGGGAACGGGCTCGAGAGCACGCGCTCCGCTGTCGGTGACGCGATCGCGACGATCACGAGCCCCGCCGCGCCCGGACCGGCGAGCCCCCACAGCAGGTCGGCGGAGATGGCGCCCTCGAGCGGGCGTGCGAGCCAGCTCGCGATGAGCAGGGCCGAGGATGCGACCCCCAGACCGAGCCGCCCCCACCACGGCCACGCCCCCACGGCCGCCCGCAGCTCGGGCAGGCGCACGGCCATGAGCGTGCCGAGGAAGAACACCGGGAGGTAGACGAGCGCGTCGACGTCGACGAGCCGCCCGGTGACCGTCGCGACGACGGCGAGGGACGCCGCGAACACCCACGTGCGCTGGAGGGCTCGCGCGGCGATGATGAAGAGCGGCAGCGCGAGGGAGAACACGAGCTCCCAGCGCAGCGACCACAGCACGTTGTTGACGTCGTACGACGCCTTCCAGAGGCTCGCCTCCTGGAACAGCTGGGGCCACGAGATCGTCTCCGCGTTGCCGCGCAGCAGCCACGAGTCGGGGGTGACCGAGGCGGGGTCGCGCGGCAGGAGGGCGATCGACACGGCGACGAGGGCGAGCGAGGCCCACACGGGCAGGTAGAGCCGCAGCATCCTGCCGCCGTAGTAGCCGAGCCAGCCGAAGCCGTCGCGCAGCGCGGGGAGGGCGACGACGAGACCGCTCAGCACGAAGAACACGAGCACGGACTCGGTGCCCGCGGTCAGGAGCTTGAGCGGCGAGCGTGTGAGCCAGGCCCACTGGTCGGCGCTCAGGAACGGCCGCGCGACGAGGCTCAGGTGGTAGAACACCACGATGAGCGCGGCGACCCCGCGCAGTCCGTCGAGGGCTGCGAGGCGTCTGGAGGGCTCCCGGGTCACTGTTTCCACGGTAGGGGGGCAATCTGGACGGTCCCTGAGCGGTGGTTGGATGGGGGTGTGACCGCCATCGCCGACCTCGCCGCCGACCTCGCCGCCGCGCGCTTCACCGTCGACGCGCTCGGCGGGCTGTGGGGCGAGGATGCCGCGGCAGCCCTGCACCGCGGCCAGCGCGTGCCCGCCCTGCGCGCCCTCGAGCGCGTCGGGAGCTCCCCGCTCGCCACCCTCGCGCGCGCCCTCGTGCTCGGACTGCCCGTGGCGCCGGAGGCGCTCGCCGCCGCGCTGCCCGGGCTCGGACTCGACGGCGCGGTGGCCCTCGGCCTCGTCGACGCCGGGGGATCCCCGCTGCTCGACCTGCGCCCCTACTCCTTCGTCGACGGCACGGGCGTCGTCTCGTGGTGGATAGCCTCCGACCTCGGCGAGCTCGCCCTCGGCGGGCCCATCCCCGAGGACCACGTGCTCGGCGTGGGCGGCGCGTCCGCGACGCTCAGCGGCCTCATGATCGGCACACCCGTCGACGTCGCGCTCGACCTCGGCACGGGCTGCGGCATCCAGGCCCTGCACGCCGCGCGGCACGCCGGCCGCGTGGTCGCGACCGACATCTCGGAGCGCGCGCTGCACCTCGCGCGGTTCAACGCAGAGCTCAACGGGGTCACGAACATCGAGTTCCGCGCGGGGAGCCTCTTCGAGCCCGTCGCGGGGGAGCGCTTCGGGCACGTCGTCTCCAACCCGCCCTTCGTCATCACGCCGCGCTCCGCCGAGGGCGTGCCGAGCTACGAGTACCGCGACGGCGGCATGGTGGGCGACGCGCTCGTGGCGTCGGTGATCAAGGATGTCGAGGCGCACCTCGAGCCCGGCGGCGTCGCCCAGCTGCTCGGCAACTGGGAGTATGGCGCGCACGACGGCCTCGCGCGCGTCGAGCAGTGGGTGCGCTTCACGGGCCTCGACGCGTGGGTCGTCGAGCGCGAGCGCCAGGATGTCGAGCAGTACGCCGAGACGTGGATCCGCGACGGCGGCACACGACCCGGTCCGGAGTTCGACGTGCTCTACGGAGCGTGGCTCGACGACTTCGCCGCGCGCGGTGTCACGCACGTGGGCTTCGGCTACGTGACCCTGCGGCGGCCCGCGTCGGGCGGTCCGACGCTGCGGCGCTTCGAGGTGCTCGACGGGCCGGTGGCAGGGCCGCCGGATGCCGCGGCGCTCCTCGCCGCGCACGACTGGATGCACGGCCGCGACCTGCTCGCCGAGCGGCTCACCGTCGCCCCGGACGTGACCGAGCAACGGCACTACTGGCCCGGCGACGAGCATCCCACGGTCATGGACCTCCGCCAGGGATCGGGCTTCGCCCGCACCGTGCCGCTGGGCACGGCGCTCGCCGCGGTCGTGGGCGCGTGCGACGGCACGCTGCCGCTCGGCGCGATCTGCGCCGCGGTCGCCGACCTGCTCGAGGTCGACGCGGGCGAGCTCACGGCCGAGGTGCTCCCGCAGGTGCAGGAGCTCGTGCTCGTCGGGATGGTTACCGGGGATCGCGGCCGGTGACGGCGAGCAGCCGCTGCTGCAGCGGTGCGTCGTCGGGCAGCGGCACGGGCGGCGCGTAGAGCCCGCTCGCGGCGAGCGTCTCCTTCTGCGGCTCGAAGACCGTCCACACCGCCTCGACGAGCTCGGTGTCGAGCTCCTCGTCGGCACCCACGGCGCGCGCGAGGTCCCACGTGTGGATGGCGACATCCGACACCTGCTCGCGCAGGTACTCGGCCATGGTCACGGTGTCGTACGACAGGTGCACCATCGTCTCCTGCGACGTCGCGGCCCACGCGGTGGTCGCGGCGAACGAGTACAGGCCCCACTCGCCGCGCAGGTCGTCGCGCAGCGGCTCGAGGTGCTTCTTGGCCTTGGCGACGGTGTGGCCGGCGAGCAGGTAGGGCACCCACTGCTGCTCCTCGACGACGTGCGTCACGAGGTCGCGCACCGTCCAGCCCTCGTCGGGCGTGGGCGCGTCCCAGTCGGTGACGGCGTCGAGGCGGCGCGCGAACTCCGCGTGCACGCGCTTCTGCAGTTCGAGCCAGTCGTGCTCCATGTCCACCCTCCCGCGATGTGATCCGAGAGTAGCAACAGGGCGAGGCGGTCCGGGGATTCCCGACGCCGCTGCCACACTTGCAGGATGACGCCCCGCAACCCCCACGCGAAGGTCATCGGCCTCGCCATCGCCGGCGCCGTCGGCGGCTTCCTGTTCGGCTTCGACTCGTCCGTGGTCAACGGCGCCGTCGACGCCATCACGTCGGACTTCGGGCTCGGCGCGGGGCTCACGGGCTTCGCGGTCGCCGTGGCGCTCCTCGGCTGCGCCGTGGGCGCGTACCTCGCGGGGCGCCTCGCCGACCGGCTCGGCCGCATCCCCGTCATGCTCATCGGCTCGGGGCTCTTCGTCGTCAGCTCGATCGGGGCGGGCCTCGCGGTGGGCGTGGCCGACCTCGTGGTGTGGCGCATCCTCGGCGGGCTCGGCATCGGCATCGCGTCGGTCATCGCGCCCGCCTACATCGCCGAGATCTCGCCCGCCGCCCTGCGCGGCCGGCTCGGATCGCTGCAGCAGCTCGCGATCACCATCGGCATCTTCGCGGCCCTGCTCTCCGACGCGCTGTTCGCGAACGCGGCGGGCGGCGCCGCGGAGACCCTGTGGCTCGGCCTCGCCGCGTGGCGCTGGATGTTCATCGCCGCCGCGGTTCCCGGTCTCGTCTACGGCCTCATCGCCCTGCGGCTGCCGGAGTCCCCGCGCTTCCTCGTGCTCAAGGGCGACGAGTCGAAGGCCCGCACGGTGTTCGAGAGGTACTGGCCCGGCCAGGATGCCGACGCCGCCCTCGGCGAGATGCGCCGCTCGCTCGACGCCGAGCACGCCGCCCAGAGCCACGGAACGCTGCGCGGCACGCGGTTCGGCCTCAAGCCCATCGTGTGGATCGGCATCATCCTGTCGATATTCCAGCAGTTCGTGGGCATCAACGTGATCTTCTACTACTCCACGACCCTGTGGAACGCCGTCGGGTTCACGGAGTCGAACTCGCTCGCGATCTCGGTGGGCACGGGCATCGTCAACATCCTCGTGACCCTCATCGCGATCGCGCTCGTCGACCGCATCGGGCGCCGGCCCATCCTCATGGCCGGCTCGATCGGCATGGCGGTCTCGCTCGGCACCATGGCGCTCGCCTTCAGCCAGGCCGTCGCGGGTGCCAAGGGCCCCGAGCTCGAGGGCGCGTGGGGGCCGATCGCCCTCGTCGCGGCCAACCTCTTCGTCGTGTGCTTCGGCGCGTCGTGGGGTCCGCTCGTGTGGGTGCTGCTCGGCGAGATCTTCCCGAACTCGATCCGCGCGAAGGCGCTCGGCGTCGCCGCCGCCGCGCAGTGGATCGCGAACTTCGTCATCACGGTGACGTTCCCGCCGCTCGCCGCGGCATCCCTTCCCGTGACGTATGCCGCGTACGCCATATTCGCCGCGCTCTCGTTCTTCTTCGTGCTGCGCGTCGTGCCGAGACCAAGGGCACCTCGCTCGAGGATGCCGACGGCCTCCTCGTCCGGAAGGGCGCGGCGTGACCGACGAGGAGCCGCGCACGGCCTCGCGCCGCGACTTCCTCAAGACCGGGGCCGCCGCAGGGCTCGGGGGGTTCGCCGCCGGCGCGGCCGTCGTCACGGGCATCGACGCGGTAGTGGGGCAGCGGCAGCCCGTCGCGGGGTTCGACCCCCTCGACCCGCGCAGCGAGCCGGGCTTCGACCACGTGGTCGTGATGATGTACGAGAACCGCTCGTTCGACAACATCCTCGGCTACCTCTACTCGGCCGACGAGAAGCCCGACTTCGACGGCCTCGGCCAGGGCAGCTACTCGAACGTCGGCCCCGCGGGCGAGACCATCGACGCGCACGTGTACCTCGGCGACACCGACGCGGTCATGAGGCACCCGTCGCCCGACCCCGGTGAGACCTACCCGCACGTCAACACGCAGATCTTCGGCATCGTCGACCCCGAGAGCAACGCGGAGCTCTACGCCAACGAGCTGCGCGAGCCGTACAACTCGCCCGTCAGGGACTCGACCGCCGACATGTCGGGCTTCGTGAAGGACTACGTCGTCAACTGGCGCGAGCTCAAGGAGGGCGCGGAGCCGACCCTCGACGACTACCGCGTCGTCATGGGCGCGTTCTCGAGCGAGATGCTGCCCGTGTTCTCGGCCATCGCCCGCGGCTTCGCCGTCTTCGACGCCTGGCACGCGGGGGTGCCCTCGCAGACCTTCTGCAACAGGTCGTTCTTCCACGCCTCGACCTCGCACGGCTTCGTCACCAACAAGGACGGCGGCGGCTATGACAAGTGGATCGACGCGCCCGTGCGGCCCACGATCTTCACCCGGCTGCAGGATGCCGGGCGCACGTGGCGCGTGTACTACGACGCCGCCCAGCTGGTCTCCTTCACGGGCATCCTGCACGCGGCGGTGCTCGAGCCGTACTGGAAGACCAACTTCCGCAGCATGGAGCAGTTCCACGACGACGTGGAGAACGGGAACCTGCCCGACTACGCGTTCATCGAGCCGCGCATGGTCTTCAACCACAACGACATGCACCCGCCGTTCGGCACGCTGCGCGAGGGGGAGTACGAGGGCCAGAAGGTCTACAACTCGGCGCTCTCTGACGTGCGTGCGGGCGAGGCGCTCCTGCACTCGGTCTACAGCTCGCTCCGCGCGGCGGCGTCGCCCACGGGGTCCAACGCCATGAACACGGCGTTTCTCGTGACGTTCGACGAGCACGGCGGCACCTTCGACCACGTGCCGCCGCCCTCCGCGGTGCCGCCCGAGACGGGCGCGCCGCAGGGCGAGATGGGCTTCGCGTTCGACCGGCTCGGCTGCCGCGTGCCCGCCATCCTCGTCTCGGCATACACGGCGTCGGGCACCGTCGTGCACGACGAGATGCACCACGGCTCCGTCATCGCGACGCTCAACCGCCTGCACGGCCTGGAGCCCCTCACTCGGCGCGACGCGACCGCCAACACCATGCTGGGCGCCGTCAACCTCACGACCCCGCGCCAGCCCTACGAGTGGCCGTCGACGCACCCGCAGTACACGCCGCCCAACCCCGAGGCGGTGCCGGCGCCCCACGAGGAGCACAAGCACCGTCCACTGAGCTCGCCCGCAGAGGGCCTGCTCGGACTCCTGCTCGCGAAGTACGAGCCCGGCCGTCCGGTGCCCAAGACCTTCGGCGAGGCCTACGACGTGCTCGTCACCCACGGCCGGGGCCTGTTCGGCGTGCGCGACTAGGCGCACAGCTACCGCCCAACTTCCTCACATGGTGCGTAGAGCCGCCGCAGGGATACTTGCCGGATGCGCGCGCGACGGTACATCCTCACCGGGATCGCCGCCGTGTACTTCGGGGCCCTCGTCGGCCTGACCTTCGTGCCCGGATCGGGCGCGGGCCGGGGCGTGTGGGTGTGGCCCTTCGTGGCCTTCGTGCCCGTCGGCATCCTGCTCGTGCTGCTGCTCGGCCGGCGCCGCTGGTGGGCGGCCATCGCCTTCGCCATGCTCGGATCAGCCTGGTCCGTGGCGGCCCAGATCGTGTGGATGCCCGTCGGCTACGCCCACGGGTCCGATGTCGCGTGGGGCACCCTCGGGGCCGCCGTGGGCGTGGCCGTGACGGTCGTCCTGACCTCGCCGCGCGTGCGATCCCTGCGTGTACATGAGTCTCACAGGATCATCGCGCAGGCTGGTCGCAGGGAGATTCCCCAGGACTGAGCAAGCGCCGGTGTGAACAAGACCGCCGGGACGACGCTTTCTTCGTGAGTCCGTGCAGCACCACCCGGTGCCAGACCCAACCCGATGTGCCGTGTTGCACGTGCCCGCTGTGCTTGATCGCGCGGGCGCCGAATAACGAAAGCCAGCAAGTTGCTCACTACCCCTCGTTCGTCGTTCCCCGCTGCCCGCAAGCCCTCAGAGCCCCGGCTCGTCGGCATCCTCAACGCCAACCGGCGCGTGCTCGTCATCGGCGCCATCCTCGCGAGCGGGGTGCTCACGAGCATCCCGACGCTGCCTGCCGAGGCCGACTCGTTCCTCGGCATCACGGCGGCCGACGCCGAGGTGCCCGGCCAGACCTTCGCCGCGTCCGCCTCGGTACTCGAAGCGCCCGTGGCCCGTGACGCCTTCGGCATCACCACCTACTCCGTCGTGCAGTGGCCCGTGCCCGCCGACACGCCCATCAGCAGCGGGTTCGGCTTCCGCGAGTGTGACGGCTGCGCCACCGACCACAAGGGCACGGACTTCAACCCCGGCAGCGGCTACCCGATCCAGGTGATCGCCGACGGCATCGTCACCGCCGCGGGGTGGGACAGCACGGGCTACGGCTACATGGTGACCGTGCAGCACGTCATCGACGGGCAGGTCGTGACGAGCCTCTACGCGCACATGCTCGACGGGTCCATCGCGGTCACCGCGGGCCAGACCGTCACGCGGGGCACCGTGCTCGGCCTCGTCGGGAGCACGGGCGAGTCCACGGGCGCACACCTGCACCTGGGCATCCTCGTCGGCGACACGTTCGTGGACCCGATGCCGTGGATGCTCGCGCACGTCAACATCTGATTCCCAGTCGCGGTTCCTAGGCTGGGGCCCATGGGACTCTTCGACCGCCTCTTCGGATCCGACCAGCAGGACGCCCCTCCGCCCCCGAGGGCGCGCACGACCGACGAGATCGCGGTCGAGCGCTACCGGTACCTCCTCCGCACGGCACCCCCCGAGACCCTCGAGCAGGTGCACGCTGAGGCGTTCGCGAAGCTCACCGACGACCAGCGCAAGCTCGTCTACGACGAGCTCGCGCAGTCCGGCGAGCAGCCGCGCGGCACCGACGCGTCGTCGCTCGCGCAGGCCGCGACCCGCAGCGAGCTGCGCCAGCCGGGCTCGCTCGAGCGCTCGTTCCAGGGGCCGAGCTTCGGCGCCATGGTCGGCAGCTCGCTGCTCGGCACCGTCGCGGGCTACGTGATCGGGTCTGCCCTCGTCTCGGCGTTCCTCCCCACCGACCTGGGCGGCGCGGATGCGACGGCCTCGGGCGAGGGCGACCCGTCGGCCGACGCCTCCGCCGACGCCTCCGCCGATGCCGGCGGCGACTTCGGCGGGGACTCGTTCGGCGACTTCGGCGGCGGCGACTTCGGCTTCTAGCCCCACCTCGCGTTATGCGGGCAGGGCTCCGAGGTGCGCGGAACGTTTCGCGCAGCTCGCGACGGAGGCCGCATCTCGCGGGAGGGCGCCGGGAACTCCGCCCGCATTTCGGCGACCTGCGCGCAGGTTGCCGCCCGAGCGCACGGCCGCGGTCTAGCCTCGTCCGGTGACAGACGACAGGTACGGCAGCGACGTGCTCGCGGGGTTCCGGCAGCAGCGCGGGCCCGCGCCCATCCCGACCCTCGCCATCGAGAAGGGGCTCGTGCTCGAGGAGACCGGCACGGGCTTCGTGGGCGCGATCGTCTCCTACGCGAACGGGCTCATCGAGCTCGAGGGCCGCAAGGGCGAGGTGCGCACGTTCTCGGTGCAGGCGGGCTTCATGGTGGACGGCGCGACCGTGCGGCTCGTGAAGCCCACGCCGGGCGCCGCACCGGTGCTGCGCAGCGCCTCCGGGTCTGTGGCCGTGACCGACCACACCGCGCGCGTCGCCCTGCCGAGCCGCATCTTCGTGGAGGGCCGCCACGACGCCGAGCTCGTCGAGAAGGTGTGGGGCCACGACCTGCGCGTCGAGGGCGTCGTCGTCGAGTACCTCGAGGGCATCGACGATCTCGAGGCCCTGCTCGCGGCGTTCGGTCCCGGCCCCGGGCGCAAGGCCGGCGTGCTCGTCGACCACCTCGTGCCCGGCTCGAAGGAGAGCCGCATCGCCGAGGCCGTGGCGCGCGGCCCGTTCCGCGAGCACGTGCTCGTCGTCGGGCATCCCTTCATCGACATCTGGCAGGCGGTCAAGCCCCAGCGGCTGGGCATCGCGGCGTGGCCGGTCATCCCGCGCGGGACCGACTGGAAGCACGGCATCTGCGAGGCCCTCGGCCTGCCCCACGACGACCAGGCGGACATCGCGCGCGCGTGGCAGCGAATCCTCGGCCGGGTCGACTCGTTCGCCGACCTCGAGCCCGAGCTGCTGGGCCGCGTCGAGCAGCTCATCGACTTCGTCACGGCGTAACTTCTCCCAGCGGGCCTGCAGACAGCGCCCAGCGGACACCGATATCTTCGGGAGAATGGACGAGACCACCCGCGCACAGGTCGCCTTCCCCGCCGGACGCCAGTTCACCCTCACGTGGAGCATCCCCGATGACTTCGGCGGCATGACGAGCGCGCTCCTGCACCGGTCTCGGGCGTTCGCCCGGCTCGCCGGCACGCCCGTGAGCATCCTCACGTTCGACGCCCGCCCCGACTACTCCACGGTCGAGCACGACCTTCGGGCCCGCGGCGAGCTCACCGACGGTGTGCAGCTCGTCAACATCTGGGACTGGTTCCGCTCCAACCCGGTGCCGCAGGATGCCCCGGGCAAGGCCGACACGCGCAAGCACGGGTTCTCCCCGCTCGGCACGGGCGCCCGCGAGTCCACGCGGCGCGGCGACCGCGAGCTCAGCCGCACGCGCTCGAGCGGCTCCGCCGTCGGGCAGGTGGACTACTACCGCGAGGACGGCACGCTCCTCGCGAGCGACTGGCGCGATGCCGAGGGCGGCCGGTCGGTGACGCTGTGCGACGCGCACGGGCAGCCGCTGCGCTCGTTCGGGAGCGTGTGGGGCCTCTACCGCTTCTGGCTCGACCTGCTCACCGAGGGCGAGCAGTCGTTCCTCACCGTGGACTCGAAGCCCGTCGCCGCGTTCATCGCGACCTACAAGCGCAAGAACGCCGTGGTGCTGCACGTCGTGCACAGCTCGCACCTCGAGGAGGAGGACACCGAGGAGGCCCGCATCAAGGCGAGCCGCCAGCCCGTGTTCGAGAACCTCGGCGCCTACGACTCCGTCGTGCTGCTCACGCAGCGGCAGAAGTCCGACGTGCAGAAGCTGTTCGGCGCGCGCGACAACCTCGCGGTGATCGGCAACGGGCGCATCCTGCCCGACGAGGAGCGCGACGACATCCCGCGGCCGATCGGCGCGGGCATCATGCTCGCCTCCCTGCAGACGCGCAAGCGCGTCGACCACGCGGTGCGCGCGATCGCGCGCGCTGCGGCCGTGCACCCCGAGGTGACCCTCGACGTCTACGGCGACGGCCCCGACCGCGACCGCGTCGCCGCGACGATCACCGAGACCGACGCGCCCGTGCGCCTGCGCGGCCACGTGCCGGGGGCGCGCGACCTGCTCGGCGGGGCATCCTTCCTCCTGCTCACGAGCACGTCCGAGGGGCTGCCCCTCGTGCTCGTGGAGTCGATGGCGGTCGGCTGCATCCCCATCGCCTACGACATCCCGTACGGCCCCGCCGACGTGATCAAGGACGGCACGAACGGGTTCCTCGTGCGAGCGGGGGAGACCGAGGGCGTCGCGAAGGCGATCGACACGCTCATCGGGATGCCGCCGCGCAAGGTCGCGGCGATGCGCAAGGCCGCGCGCAAGACGGCGCAGCAGTTCTCCGACCTCGCGATCACGCGCCTGTGGGCTGCGGAGTTCCGCGCGGCGGCGGCGCGCCACACGGCGTCCACCAAGAAGCCGTTCTGGAAGCTGCGCTAGCCGGCGGCTGTGCTAGCCCGCATAGGCGGTGCGCACCATCCCGACGCTCCTGTCCCACGACCGGGACTGGCCGACCTCCACGGCGCGTGCCAGATCCGGCCCGCACAGCGCGACGAACACCCCGCCCACGCGCTCGATGAACCCCATCGTCTCCCGCGCGCCGAGCACGACGTAGAGGTCGTCGCGCATGATGGCGATCGACGGCTCCGCGGGGCTCGCGTCCTGGTGCTGGGCGCGCCGACGCCGTTCGCCGGTCTGCAGGATGTCGGTCATGTCTGCTCCTCACCGAGTTCATGACCCCTGAAGGGGTGGTATCAGTGCACACCCGACAAAGGATTTCGACCAGACCTTGACAACGGGGAGGCTGGCCCCATGACCGACCGCACGAAGACCGTCACGTGGGAAGACCCGATGATCGGCGCCGCAGCCATGCCCACCATGAGCGGGCTGGAGTACATGCGGGCGCTGCAGGAGGGCACGTTCCCGCCGCCGCCCATCCTGCACCTCATGAACATGGACCTGCTCGAGGTCTCCGAGGGCCGGGTCGCCTTCACGGCCCAGCCCGACGAGTCGCACTACAACCCGATCGGCGCCGTGCACGGTGGGTTCGCGTGCACCGTGCTCGACTCGGTGGCGGGATGCGCCGTGCAGACGACCCTTCCGCAGGGGTTCGGCTACACGTCCCTCGAGATCAAGGTGAACTACCTCGCGGGGATCACGGCGACGACCGGCCCCCTCACGGCGGTCGGCACGGTCGTGAAGCCCGGCAAGCGCGTGGCCTTCGCGGAGGGCGTGCTCACCGACGGCACCGGCAGGGTCGTCGCGACGGCGAGCAGCACGCTCCTGGTCTTCCCGATCGGGGGTTAGCCCCCTAGCGCGCCGCCGCGACGGCGGCGAGGCTTGAGGCATGGCTACTCTCACCAGACCTCGTACCGGACGCGTCATCGCCGGGGTGTGCGCCGCTATCGGCAACCGCTTCGGCATGAGCCCGAACCTCGTGCGGCTGCTGTTCCTGCTCTCGTTCCTGCTGCCCGGCCCGCAGGCGATCTTCTACCTCGTGGCGTGGATCGTCATCCCCGGCGAGCCCGAGGCGGTGCGCGTCGTCAGCGCGCCACGTTGACGAGGCCGTTGAAGCCCTCGGGCACCACGACGAGGTTGCCGGCGGCCGCGAGCTCCTTGAGCGTGTCGAGGTAGCGCTGCTGCAGGATCGCGTCGGTGAGCGACGCGTTGAGGATGGCGTTGGCGTCGGCCTCGGCTTGCGCCTGCACGACCTTCTGCTGCGCTGACACCTTCGCGGCATCGAGCTTGTTCTGCTCGGTCTGCACGTTGATCGCGGCCTCCTGGGCGGCGGCGAACGCGGAGGTGACGCTCTCGCCGTAGCGGATCTCCTGCAGCGCGACATCCTCGACGATGATGCCGTCGTCGGCCCAGCGGCGCTCGAGCGCCTCGAGGATGGCCTCCTGCACCGCATCGCGGTCGGTGAGCATCTCGAGGGTCTTGAAGCTGCCCGGGATCGAGCGCACCACCGAGCGGATGTCGTTGAAGATGAGGCGCGTGCGCAGGTTCTCCTCGTTGAGGTACTGGCTGTAGATGTCGATCACGGCGTCGGGCTTGAGCGAGTAGCGGATCGCGATGTCGATGTTGGCGGTCACGCCCTCCGCGTCCTGCACGGTGATCTGCGGGCCGTCGGGCGCGCCGCCGATGTTGTCGCCCTGGCCGCTCTCCTGCTCGGTGACGAAGACGGCGCGCTGGTTGCGCACGTCGAAGGTCACGGTGTCGACCCACGGCGCCTTGAGGTGCAGGCCGCTCGCGGTCTCGTAGCCGACGATGTTGCCCGTCCAGTCGCGCAGCACGTTGGCCTGGCCGACGTCCTGGCGGAAGAACGAGCCGAAGACGATGAGGAGCGCGCCGACGAAGAACAGCGCGCCGGCGGCCCACGACGCGGCGCGCGAGATCGTCACGTTCGTGCCGCGGCGGAAGGCGCTCCCGTTGGGGGTCTCGCCCGCGGCGACTGTGCGTCGGCGGGCGTTGGAGGCCGCGACCACGAGGGCGACGACACCGAGCAGGACGGCGATGATGGCGACTACGAACATGCGGCCAGATTAGCGGCTACGTTGGGTGCATGGTCCCGCTGCCGACGGTGTCGATCGTCATCCCCGCCTACAACGAGCAGGACACGATCAAGGCCTGCGTGCTCGCGGCGCTCGACCAGACGGTCGCGCCCCACGAGATCATCGTCGTCGACAACAAGTCGACGGATGCCACGGCCGCCGTGGTCCGCGCCCTGCAGAACGCCTATCCCGAGGCGCCCATCGTCTACCTTCAGCAGGACGAGCTGCAGGGCCTCATCCCCACGCGCAACTTCGGCCTCGACCACGCGACGGGCGACATCCTCGGGCGCATCGACGCCGACTCGGTGCTCGAGCCCACGTGGGTGGCCGAGGTCATCCGGGCGTTCGACGATCCGCAGGTCGCGGCCTGCACGGGGCCGGTGCTCTACTACGACATGCCGCTGCGGCGGTTCGGGCACATCGCCGACGACGCCATCCGCCGCGCCATGATCGTCATCACGCGCGACTACCACCTGCTGTTCGGCAGCAACATGGCGCTGCGCAAGACGGCCTGGGAGGCGATCCGCGACGAGGCCTGCCTCGACCCCGACGACGAGCTGCACGAGGACATCGACCTCTCCATCCACCTGCACGAGAAGGGTCTCGCGATCGCGTACTCGTCGGAGATGGTCACGGGCATGTCCGCGCGACGCCTCGACGACAACCCGCGCCAGTACTACAACTACGTCATGCGGTTCGAGCGCACGTACAAGAAGCACAAGATCCGCAGCGTCACGCTGCGCGCGCCCATGGCCGTGCTGCTCTCCGCCTATCCCGCCCTCAAGGCCATGCGGCAGAACGAGCTGCGCAAAGAGGCCAAGGCGCTCGAGTGAGGTCGGTGGCGCTGCTGCGCGGCGTCAACGTAGGGCCCACGACGAAGGTGCCCATGGCGACCCTGCGCGAGCTGTTCGCGGAGGCGGGCGCGACCGACGTCGTCACGCTGCTCAACAGCGGCAACGTGGTCTTCTCGGGCGACGTGGATGCCTCGGCGCTCCTCGCCCGCATCCGCGAGCAGACCGGGGTGCAGACGCACCTGCTCGTCATCGGCGGGGCGGACTTCCGGCGCATCGTCGAGGCCTTCCCCTTCGAGGGCGACGAGTCGAGGCTCGTCATCGCGTTCATGCCGTCGGTGCCGGCAGTCGAGCTGCCGGATGTCGCCCCTGAGCTCATCGCGCTGGGCGAGGATGCCGTGTACCAGTCCCTCCCGGACGGGATCTCGAACACCAGGCTCACGCCGGCCTTCTGGAAGCAGTTCCCGCCGGAGACCACGGCCCGCAACCTGCGCACGGCGAACAAGTTGCTCGCGCTCCTCGATCCGCCCGCGGGTCACTAGCCCGCGACCTTCCGGGCGGCGAGGCTCCGCTGCTGGGCGGGTATGGCCGTCCGTGCGGGGTCGAGCGACGCCGGGGGCACGAACTCGTACGCGTCGTCGACCCGGCGGCACAGCCATCCGTTGTTGTGCAGCAGCAGGTGATGGTGCCGGCATAGCAGCACCCCGTCGCGCACATCGGTGCGCCCGCCGTGCTGCCAGTCGTCGATGTGGTGGGTCTCGGTCCACGAGGGCGGTCGCTCGCATCCCGGGAAGATGCATCCTCCGTCGCGCGCGGCGATCGCAGTCTTCTGACGCGACGTGAAAAGGCGCTCGGTACGACCGAGGTCGATCGGCTGCTTGCCGTCGAACAGGATCGGTATGGCCCCGTCGGCGCACGCGCGCCGCCTCACCGTGGCGATGCTCACCGGATCGCGCTGGCCCTCGAGGTGACCCGTACCGCGATCGGCGTCGAGCTCGCGCTTGGTCACGAGGATGCGCACAGTCGGCGTCGAGCACCCCAGCAGGGTGCCGTCGTCGGCAAGGGTGCCGAGCCGCACGAGGTCGACGAACGTGTCGAGCGCGATCTGCTCGGTCGTGCGCTCGTCGGCGATGAGCCGCTCGGCGCGTGCGATGTCCCGCTCGTCGACGAACCGCGGCCCGCCCCGGCGCGGAGAGGTCGCCGCGTCGAGAGTCGCCACGACCGTCGCCGCCGACTCGGGGTCGAGCAGGCCGGAGAGCCGCGTCATCCCGTCGGCCTGGGGCGTGAGGTGCAGGTAGCGCCGCGAGCGCAGGAGTGCCTCGCGGTCGGCCACCCCGTCGAGGTCGAGCTCGCCGCGCAGCTGCCGTGCGCGGGCCGCGAGGCGCTCGAGCGTGAGGGCGGTCGCCTCCCGCAGCAGCTGCGCCGCGGCGGCGCCGAGCTCGTCCGCACCGACACGGGCGTCGGGCTCGCCGAGGCCGGCACGGATCACCTCCGCCGCGGCGACCGACGAGGTGCCGTCGCCGACGGCGCCCGCCACGGGGTCGAGCCACGGCTCCGGCTCGGCGAGCAGCGCGCCGACGCGGGCGAGCGTGCGCGCATCCTGCTTCGACACGCCCGTCTGCTGCTGGATGAGGATCTCGGGCGTGCGCGCCCCCAGCCGCTGGGCGAGCCCGCCGTGCCCGAGCTCGGGGCGCGAGCGCAGGCCGATCTCACCCGCGACGACGGCCGACGCGGCGTCGACCCGCCGGCGGATCTCGGCGAGCGACCGCTGCACCGCGAGCAGCTCGCCATCGTCGAGGCCGACGGGCGAGGGGCACGCGAACGGCGCGCTCAGGTCCGCGAGAGCGGAGAGCGCGTCGAGGAAGGTCATACAGATATGATGCCGAACATTCGAAGCTATGTTCGATGCGCACGTGGATCTGTGGAGAATTTCTTACCCGAGCACGAGCCGCAGCGACGTGTCGCCGCATGCGATCGCGGGGGCGTCGGAGCGCAGGATGGTGCCGGTCGCGCGGTGCGGGTCGGTGGAGACGACGACCCGGCCGGAGGCGTTGATGATCGTCGCCGGTCCGCCGACCGCGCGCACGCGGGGGAGCAGCCGCCGCTCGATGTCGTTGACGTAGAGGTCGGCGCCGACGAGTCCGATCATCCTGCCGTCGACGAAGGCGGGCATCGTGAGGGTGAGCGTGTAGTCGTCGGTGCACAGGTAGTCGACGTACGGGCCCGTGATGTGCCGGGCGCCCGTCGCCGCGGGCACCCGCCACCACTCGAGGGTCGTGTAGTCGCGGAAGTTCTCGGAGGCCGGGTCCTCCTCCGCCTCGAGGCGGCGCACCGCGGGATCGGCCGACCCGACGCCGAAGGTGTTGGCGTGGCCCAGCCACCAGGCCAGATGCCATTCCACGTCGGCGAGGAAGCCCGGCGTCGCGACGAACCCGGCGCCGATGGTGAGCGCGTCGTCGGCCGAGAGCGAGGGGAGCACGAGCCGCTCGACGAGCTCGTCGATGCGCGCCGAGCCCACGGGGCCGGCGAGGGATTCGACGGCCTGCCGCCACCCCTCGATCGTCGCGAACAGACCGTCGAACGTGGCCGATACCGCCTCGATGCAGTCCCGCACGGTGGGGCTGAGCGTGTCGCTCATGTCGCCTGCCCTTCGAGGTCTGCCTTCGCGTCGAGCAGCCACTCTATGGCCTCGGCGATGTGCCCGACAGTACCGGAGCGGGCGGCCCGGCCGTCGCCCGCGGCGATCGCCTCGACGACCTCGAGATGGGCCGCGCGGCTGCGATCCCGGTGCGCCTGGTCGCGCAGGCACAGCCACAGGAGCGGCGCGAACTCCGCCTGCAGCCGCAGCTCCTCGCGCACGAGCCGCGCCGACTGCGAGAGCGCCGCGACCTCGAGCCGGAACGTGCCCTCGCCGCGGCGCGTGCTGGGCTCGCTCGTGACATCCACGGCGTCCACGACCTCGTGGAGGTGCTGCAGGTCGTCGTCGGTGGTGCGGTCGGCGGCGAGCTCGGCGGCCATGGCCGCGATCGCGGAGTAGTACACGCCCATGTCGCGCAGCTCGACGCGCGAGAGGGCCATGACGCGGCGGTTGACGATGCCCGTGCGGGAGGCGGCCGTGACGAAGCTGCCGCCGTCGCGCCCGCGCCGGGTCTCGACGAGGCCGCGCTCGCGCAGTGTCTCGAGCGCCTCGCGCGTCGTCACGGTCGCGACGCCGAACTGGCGCGCCATCTCGGTCTCGCTCGGCAGGCGCTCGCCGTGGGCGAGCAGCCCGAGCTCGATGGCGTCGATGAGCCGTTGCGCGACAAGTTCCGCGCGCCCGCCACCCGCGAGCGGTGCGAATACTGCAGCGCGCGCGGCCGTGGTGGAGCGGATCGACTGGGGCATGTGACACGACCGTAACATCGTCGAGACGTTCAAGACATCTGCTTCCATATGATTTACTAACGGACAGGCAAGGAGGCCCTGCGTGACAACAGCAACGCCTGCGATCCGACTCACCGGACTTACCAAGACGTTCGGCGCGGTCAACGCGGTAGACCATCTCGATCTCGACATCGCCGAGGGGGAGTTCTTCTCCATGCTCGGCCCGTCCGGCTCGGGCAAGACCACGGTCCTGCGGCTCATCGCCGGCTTCGAGCTGCCCACGTCGGGCACCGTCGAGCTGCTGGGGCAGGATGTCACGTCCCGCGCCCCGTTCGACCGCGACGTCAACACCGTCTTCCAGGACTACGCGCTGTTCCCGCACATGACCGTGCTCGAGAACGTCGCGTACGGCCTCCGCGTGCGGGGCGTGCCCAGGAAGGAGCGCCTCGAGCGGGCGACCGCGGCCCTCGAGACCGTCGCGCTCGGCACGTTCGGCGCGCGCAAGCCCAGCCAGCTCTCCGGCGGCCAGCGGCAGCGCGTCGCCCTCGCGCGCGCCACCGTCGTGCAGCCCAAGGTGCTGCTGCTCGACGAGCCGCTCGGCGCCCTCGACCTCAAGCTGCGCGAGCAGATGCAGGTCGAGCTCAAGGAGCTGCAGCGCTCCCTCGGCATCACCTTCATCTTCGTGACACACGACCAGGAGGAGGCGCTCACGCTGAGCGACCGCATCGCGGTCTTCAACAACGGCCGCATCGAGCAGCTCGGCACGCCCGCCGAGATCTACGAGGCGCCCACGTCGCCGTTCGTCGCGAACTTCGTCGGCACCTCGAACCTCTTCGACGAGTCCGAGTCGCAGCAGCTGCTGGGCATGCCCGGCCTGAACTCGATCCGCCCGGAGAAGATCAGCCTCGGCGCGAAGGGCGCGGGCATCTCGCTGCCCGCGACGGTCACCGAGGTCATCTACCTCGGCACGAGCACGCGCCTGCTCGTCGAGCTCGCCTCGGGCAAGCGCCTCACGGTGCTCGAGCAGAACGTGTCATCCCGCTCGTCCGACGACCGCCGCGGTGAGGCGGTGCACGCCACCTTCGCCAAAGCCGACGTCGTCTCCCTGCAACCAGCCTGACCACCAAGAAAAGGAGCACCACATGCACCGCACCACAGGAAGGTCGGCGGCCTTCGCCGGCCTGGCGATCGCCTCGGTCGCACTCCTCGCCGCTTGCGGCCCCACCTCCGCCGGCGGCGGCGGGGGCGATGAGGCAACCGAGCTCGGCGACTACGAGGGCAGCGTCTCCATCCTCGCGTGGCCCGGCTATGTCGAGGACGGCAGCAACGACCCCAGCGTCGACTGGGTGAGCGCCTTCGAGGACCAGACCGGCTGCATGGTCACGAGCAAGACCTACGGCACCTCGGACGAGGCCTTCAGCCTCATGAAGACCGGGGACTACGACGTCGTCGCGGCCTCGGGCGACGCCTCGCTGCGCCTCGTGGCCTCCGGCGAGGTCGCCCCCGTCAACACCGACCTGCTCAAGAACTACGACGGCATCTTCGACTTCCTCAAGATGAAGTCGTGGAACAGCGTCGACGGCGTGAGCTACGGCATCCCGCACGGCTACGGCGCCAACCTCCTCATGTACAACACGGACGTCTTCACGACCGCGCCCACCTCGTGGGATGTCGTGTTCGACAAGTCGTCGGAGTACGCCGGCAAGGTGACCGCGTACGACTCGCCCATCTACATCGCGGATGCGGCCGTCTACCTCATGGCCCACAAGCCCGAGCTCGGCATCACGAACCCGTACTCCCTCGACGAGACGCAGCTCGCCGCGGCGGTGGACCTCCTCAAGGCCCAGCGCGCCAACATCGGCGAGTACTGGAGCGACTACCTCAAGGAGATCCAGGCGTTCGAGACCGGCGACTCGGTGGTCGGCACGACGTGGCAGGTCATCCAGAACTCCGTGACCACGGGCAACACCGAGGTCGTCCTCCCCGAGGAGGGCACGACCGGATGGTCGGACACCTGGATGATCTCGTCGCAGGCGAAGAGCCCGAACTGCGCGTACGCGTGGCTCGACTACATCGCCAGCCCCGAGGCGAACGCGCAGGCGACCGCGTACTTCGGCGAGGCTCCCTCGAGCCAGGCCGCGTGCGACTTCCGCGACGACTGCGAGGCCTACCACGCCGGTGACGCCGACTACGCGTCGAAGATCTGGTACTGGTCGACCCCCATCGAGAACTGCCTCGACGGACGCACCGACGTGAAGTGCACCGACTACTCGGCCTGGACCACGGCGTGGTCTGAGATCAAGGGCTAATGTCCTCGACCTCGTCGATCGAGCGTGCCGTGGTCGCCCCCCGGGCGACCACGGCACGCAAGATCTCCGTGTTCCTGAGCCAGCACGCGCGCGTGCGGCTCGGCATGCTCCTGTCGGCGCCGCTCGCCTGGCTCGCGCTCGTCTACATCGTCGCCCTCGCCGCGCTGCTCGTCACCGCGTTCTGGAGCGTCGACAGCTTCACCGGCCAGGTGTCGACGCAGTTCACGCTCGACAACGTCATCACCGTCGTGACGGGCGCGCTGTACCAGACCGTCACGCTGCGCACGATCGGCGTGGCGCTGCTCGTCACGATCGTCGACATCCTCATCGCCCTGCCCATCGCGTTCTTCATGGCGAAGGTCGCGGGGCCGCGGCTGCAGCGCATCCTCGTCATCGCCGTGCTCATGCCCCTGTGGGCGAGCTACCTCGTCAAGGCCTACGCGTGGCGCTCGGTGCTCTCGCAGGGCGGCATCTTCGAGTGGCTCGTGAGGCCTTTCGGCGGCGAGTCGCCCGGCTACGGCCTGCCCGCGACGATCATCACGCTCTCGTACCTGTGGCTGCCGTACGTCATCCTCCCCATCTACGCGGGGCTCGAGCGCGTGCCCAACTCGCTGCTCGAGGCGTCGAGCGACCTCGGGGCGAAGACGGGGCGCACGCTGCGCACGATCGTGCTGCCGATGCTGTGGCCGTCGATCATCGCGGGTTCGATCTTCAGCTTCTCGCTCTCGCTCGGCGACTACATCACGGTCAACATCGTCGGCGGCGCCAACCAGCTCCTGGGCAACCTCGTCTACACGAACGTCGGCGCGGCCAACAACCTCCCGCTCGCGGCCGCGATCGCCCTCATCCCCATCGCCATCATGGTCGTCTACCTGACCGCAGCGCGCCGCACGGGCGCCCTCGAGAACCTCTAGGAGCGAAGGATGCGCTTCAGCCGACCCGCGCGGATCACCCTCGGCGCCCTCACCCTCGTGATCCTCGCCGTCGTGTACCTGCCGCTGCTCGTCGTGTTCGTCAACTCGTTCAGCACGTCGACCAACCTCACGTGGCCGCCGCCCGGCTTCACGCTGGAGTGGTGGGCGAAGGCGTTCCAGAACCAGGGCGCACTCGAAGCGATAGCGACGAGCGCGCAGGTGGCCGTCGCGGCCACGGCGATCTCCCTCGTGCTCGGCACGCTCGTGTCGCTCGCCCTTCAGCGCCACAGGTTCTTCGGGCGTGACGCGGTGTCGCTGCTCGTCATCCTGCCGATCGCGCTGCCGGGCATCGTCACGGGCATCGCGCTCAACAACTTCTTCCGCACGATCATCGACGTGCGCCTGGGTCTCATGACGATCGTCATCGCGCACGCGACCTTCTGCATCGTGACCGTGTTCAACAACGTCATCGCCCGCCTGCGCCGCATGGGCACGTCGCTCGAGGAGGCCTCGGCCGACCTGGGCGCCGGGGTGTGGACGACCTTCCGGCTCGTGACGTTCCCGCAGCTGCGCTCCGCGCTGCTCGCGGGCGGCCTGCTCGCGTTCGCCCTCTCGTTCGACGAGATCATCGTGACGACGTTCACCGCGGGCGCCGGGGTCACGACGCTGCCGATCTGGATCCTCGACAACCTGTTCCGACCGAACCAGGCGCCCATCGTCAACGTCATCGCCGTCGTGCTCGTGCTCGTGTCGATCGTGCCGATCTACATCGCGCAGCGCCTCGCGGGGGCCGAGCAGCTGCAGAAGTAGGGGGCTCCGTGCGCTCGGTTCGCCCCGAATCGGGCTTACGGCTCCGCGAGAACCCCGATTCGGGGCAATTCGAGAGACGGCCCCGCAGCAGCCTCGGATGGCCCGAGCCGGCGATCGCTACCCTCCCATACGCGAAACTGCGCCGAAGGTCCTCCCGCCCAACTTTTGACGTCGTTCCGCGTGAGGGCGTAAGAATTACGCGAGCGGGTTGTGCGCGATGACGGCTCCGACAGCGACGGCACCTCCAGCAACTCCGGCGAGCAGCAAGCGGTCACGAGCACCCTTCACGCCTACCCCGGTCCGGCGTGCCGTTCGGTACCGGGCCGCGAGCACCACGACCGCGCCGACCACGACCAGCACGGCAACGGCGAGCTGGACCGGAGCGATCGACGTCATCAGAACTTACGCGTGAACGGCAGCGGCTTCCTCATGCGGATGAGCAGCAGGAGCGGCACGAGCACGTACGGCAGGTTGAACGCGAGGAACTTGGCCGGGTTCTGGGTCTGGAACTCGGGCTCGCCGAAGAACTCCACCCCGAACACGATGATGCCCGTGACGCCCGCGATCATGGTCGCGTAGATGACGGCCGGCAGCTGGATCCAGTTCCAGCCCTTGAGCAGCGAGGGCACCAGCACCAGGTAGAAGATCATGTAGACGAACGCGCTCAGGCCCGTGACGATGCGCATCCACACCGGCGGGTTCATGAAGAGCGGGTCGGCGTCGTGCGCGTACCAGTAGTTCGAGTCGACGAGGAACTGGCCGTTCGGCTGCGAGAAGTCCACGCCGAGCGTGGGCAGCATGTCGGCGATGCAGCTCGTCACGATGAAGAGCGTGAAGAAGACCGCGAAGACGATGTCGATGGGGCGCTTGCGCAGAGGCAGGTTGTCGGGATGCACGGCGCCACTGTAGCGCGGGCTAGACTCGCAGACGAACACGGGAGTCCGGTGAGCCGGGCTGAGAGGAAGCTTCTCCAAGCTTCGACCGTCGAACCTGATCTGGATCATGCCAGCGCAGGGAGGACATTCTCGAAACCCGTGCCGTTTCCACCAGGAAGGCACGTCATGCGTCATCTCATCGCGGGAGGACTCGTCCTCGTCGCACTCGCCGGCTGCACAGCGGCCCAGTCCGGCGCCCCCGAGCCTCTCGTGCTCGTCACCCACGACTCGTTCGCGCTGAGCGAGGGCATCCTCGAGCAGTTCACCGAGCAGACCGGCATCCCCGTGCAGGTGCAGTCGGCGGGCGATGCGGGGCAGCTCGTCAACACGCTCGTGCTCACGAAGGACTCGCCGCTCGGCGACGTCGTGTTCGGCATCGACAACACGTTCGCGAGCAGGGCCGTGCAGAACGGCGTGCTCGCGGACTACACCTCGAAGGACCTGACCGGCGCCGAAGATGCCTTCCTCCTGCCCGAGGGCCAGGGGCGCGAGCAGCTCACCCCCATCGACAGCGGCGACGTGTGCGTCAACGTCGACCACGAGTGGTTCGCGGAGCACGGGATCGCCGAGCCCACGACCCTCGACGACCTCGTCAAGCCCGAGTACAAGGACCTGTTCGTGACCGAGGCGGCCAACTCGAGCTCGCCCGGCCTCGCGTTCCTGCTCGCCACGATCGCCAAGTACGGCGACGACGGCTGGCAGGACTACTGGACGAAGCTCATGGCCAACGGCACGAAGATCGCCGCGGGCTGGAGCGACGCCTACTACGTCGACTTCTCCGGACCGTCGAGCGAGGGCGACCGGCCCATCGTCGTGTCGTACGCATCCTCGCCGCCCGTCGAGGTGCAGGAGGGCGACACCGTGGCGCCCACGGGCGTGCTGCTCGACACGTGCTTCCGCCAGACGGAGTACGCGGGAGTGCTCGCCGGCACGAAGAACCAGGAGGGCGCGCAGAAGCTCGTCGACTTCCTGCTCTCGACGGTCGTGCAGGACGACCTCCCCGCGATGATGTACGTCTTCCCGGTGAACCCCGACGCGACCCTGCCCGAGCCCTTCGCGACATTCGCGCAGGTGGCGGAGAACCCGTTCGAGGTGAGCCCCGCGGACATCGACACGAACCGCGAGCGGTGGCTCACCGAGTGGGCGGCGATCGCGCAGCCGTGATCCACGCACGCACGTCGCCGGGCACCGTCATCGCGACGGTGCTCGGCGTCGTCGTGCCCGTGGCCTTCCTCGCGGTGTTCTTCGCGTGGCCGGTCGCGGCGATGATCGGCAGGGGTCTCGCCGACGGCCTCGGCGGCTTCGGCGAGGTGTTCTCGCGCCCGCGCACCCTGCGCCTCGTCGGCCTCACGCTCGGCCAGGCAGCGCTCGCGTCGATCGTGTGCGTCGTCGTGGGCCTCCCGCTCGCGCACGTGCTGTACCGGCTCACGTTCCGCGGCCGGGCGCTGCTGCGGGCGCTCGTGATCCTACCGTTCGTGCTGCCCACGGTCGTCGTGGGCGTCGCGTTCCGCACCCTGCTGCGCGACACCCCGCTCGACGGCTCGTTCGCGGCCATCCTGCTCGCCCTCGTCTTCTTCAACGTCGCCGTCGTCGTGCGCACGGTCGGCAGCGCGTGGGAGGGGCTCGACCCGCGGCAGGAGGACGCCGCGCGCGTGCTCGGCGCGACGCCGGCGCGCGTGTTCCTCACGATCACCCTTCCGCGGCTGGGCCCGTCGATCGCGGCCGCGGCGTCGGTGGTCTTCCTGTTCTGCGCCACCGCGTTCGGCGTCGTGCTCGTGCTCGGCGGCACCCGGTTCGGCACCATCGAGACCGAGATCTACCTGCTCACCACCCAGTTCCTCGACCTGCGCGCCGCGAGCGTGCTGAGCGTCACGCAGCTCGCGATCGTCGTCGTGCTCCTCGCGGTCGTGGGTCGCGTGCGCGGCAGCACCCAGCGGCGCGTGACCGTCGCGCGTGCCCCGCGGCGGCAGGATGCCCCGGCCGTCGTCGCCGCCGTGCTCGTGGCGGCCGCCCTCGCCGTCCCGGTGCTCGCCCTCGTCGAGCGCTCCCTGCGCACGCGCGACGGGTACGGATTCGGCAACTACGCGGCGCTCGGCGGCACGGGCTCCCGCAACGCGCTCGTCGTGCCCGTGTGGGTGGCCCTCGGCAACTCGCTCGCGACGGCGGTGCAGGCGACGGCCATCGCGCTCGTCGTCGGGCTCGTGGCGGCCCTCGTGCTCAGCCGGCGCCCGCGGGGCCCGTTCGCGCGCCGAGCCCTCGCGGCCCTCGACGGCGCGCTGCTGCTGCCGCTCGGGGTCTCCGCGGTCACCGTCGGCTTCGGGTTCCTCATCACGCTCAACGCGCCGCCCCTCGACCTGCGGTCGTCGCCCATCCTCGTGCCGATCGCGCAGGCGCTCGTGGCGCTGCCGCTCGTCGTGCGCACGGTGCTGCCGGTGCTGCGCTCCCTCGACCCGCGCCTGCGCGAGTCGGCCGCGGTGCTCGGCGCCGCACCGTGGCGGGTGCTGCGCGACGTCGACCTCGCGACCGTCGCCCGCCCGGCGTTCGCAGCCGCGGGGTTCGCCTTCGCCGTCGCCCTGGGGGAGTTCGGGGCGACGAGCTTCCTCGCGCGACCCGACCGACCGACGCTGCCCGTCGTGATCTTCCGCCTCATCGGGCTTCCCGGCGGCGACAACCTGGGGATGGCGATCGCCGCCTCCGTGATCCTGGCGGCCGTCACGGTCGCCGTCGTGGCGCTCGTCGAGCGCCTCCGAGTCGGTACGGTGGGAGCCTTCTGATGACACTCGACGTCCGCAACCTCACGGTGTCGTACCTGCGCGACGCCCGCCACACCGCGCTCGCGATCGACGACGTGTCGTTCACCCTCGAGGCGGGCACGGTGCTCGCCGTGCTCGGGCCGTCGGGCAGCGGCAAGTCCACGCTCCTGCGCGCGATAGCGGGCCTCGAGGTGCTCGACGCGGGCACCGTGCGGTGGGAGGGGGAGGACATCACGCGTCTGCCCGTGCACCGGCGCGGCTTCGCCCTCATGTTCCAGGACGGCCAGCTCTTCACCCACCGCAGCGTCGCCTCGAACGTCGCCTACGCCCTGCAGATCGCGAGGATGCCCGCGCCCCAGCAGCGCGCCCGGGTCGCGGAGCTGCTCGAGCTCGTGGGGCTCGCGGGGTTCGGCGACCGCAGGGTCACGGAGCTCTCGGGCGGCGAGCAGCAGCGCGTCGCGCTCGCTCGCGCCCTCGCCGCGCGGCCCCGGCTGCTGCTGCTCGACGAGCCGCTCAGCTCGCTCGACCGCGAGCTGCGCGAGCGCCTCGGGCGCGACCTGCGTCGCATCCTCGTCGAGACCGGCACGACCGCGCTCTTCGTGACGCACGACCAGGGCGAGGCCGTGCTCGTGGCCGACCGCATCGCCATCATGATGGACTCGCACCTCGTGCAGTCCGGCACCGTGGCCGAGGTGCTCGACGCGCCCGCGACGCCCGACATCGCCCGGTTCCTCGGCCGGTGATCGTCCTCGTCGACGGGCGCTCGGGCTCGGGCAAGTCCGAGCTCGCCACCCTCCTGGCCGAGCGGCTCGGCGCGCAGCTCGTGCGGCTCGACGACGTCTACCCGGGGTGGGACGGTCTCGACGCCGCGAGCGCCGCGGTGCCGGGCATCCTCACGACCGGCCGCTGGCGCCGCTGGGACTGGGCCACCTCGTCGCCCGCCGAGGAGCACGTGGTCGACCTCGCCCGGCCCCTCATCGTGGAGGGGGTCGGCGCGCTGAGCCGTGCGTCGCGACCGCTCGCCGACCGCGCGCTGTGGGTCGAGCTCGACGCCGCGACCCGCAAGCGGCGCGCCCTCGCGCGCGAGAGCTACTTCGCGCAGCATTGGGGCGCGTGGGCGGCGCAGGAGGACAGGTTCATCGCGCGCGAGGATCCGCGCTCGCTCGCCGACGCCGTCGTCGACGGCACCGACGTGCGGGCGTTCTCCCTAGAGTGGAGACCATGACCTCCCCGTTCATCTCCGTGGGCGAGCTCGCCGACGCGCTCTCCGGCCCGACCCCGCCCGCCGTGCTCGACGCGAGCTTCGTGCTGCACCCGGCCAAGGCCGACGGCGACTACCGCACAGACTCGGGCCTGCCGCTGTGGCTCGAGTCGCACATCCCGGGGTCTGTGCACGTCGACATCCCGTCGCAGTTCAGCGACCCCACGGCGACGCTGCACTACACACATCCGGAGCCGCAGGCGATCGCCGACGAGCTCGCGCGCCTGGGCATCCGCGAGGGCCGCGAGGTCGTCGTGTACGACGCGACGGGCACCCTGTTCGCGGCGCGCCTGTGGTACCTGCTCCGCTGGATCGGCGTGCCCGTGCGCGTGCTCGACGGAGGTTTCGCGGCGTGGAAGACCGCGGGGGAGCGCACCGAGTCCGGCGAGGGCCGCGCTCCCGAGCCCGTTCCCGCGTGGCAGGCGTCCGCCGTGCGCACGGCGTGGGTGAGCAGGAGCGAGCTCGTCGAGCGGTCCGCCGACGACCCGCGGCCCCTCGTGTGCGGCCTGCCCGCCGGCGCCTTCACGGGCGCCGACCCCACGCGCTACTCGCGCCGCGGCCGCATCCCGGGGAGCGTCAACGTCTCGAGCCGCGACCTGTTCACGGGCGACGGGCACGTCAAGACGCGCGTCGAGCTCGTGCTCGCCTACGACGCTGCGGGCATCGACGTGTCGGAGGACAGCGAGGAGGTGCTGCTCTACTGCGGCGGCGGCATCTCGGCGTCGGCGAACGCGCTCACGCTCGCGGCGATCGGCAAGAAGGCCGTGCGCATCTACGACGGATCGCTCGAGGAGTGGTCTGCAGACCCGTCGCTGCCGCTCGAGGTGGGCGAGCCTACTTCTTAGACCAGGTCAGGACGAGGTCGCTGCCGCGCTGCTGCGTGGTGAGGGCGGAGCCGTCGCACGTGAGCTGCACGCCCACGGAGTCGTCGATGTCGGTGCGCGGGAGCGTGTAGGGCAGCGCCTCGAGCTCGGCGCCGGCCTTGGTCGCCGTCGTGGTGACCTTCAGGTCCTTCGCGCTCCAGTCGCGCGGGATGCCCACCTCGCCGTTGATGTACGCGATGCCCGTCGACTTCCCGGAGTGCTTGTCGGTGACGACCGTCTGGTCGCCCTCCGCGCCCGACGTGATCGTGAGCGTGTAGTCGGCGGTGAGCACGACGTCGCTCTCGAGGTTCCAGTCGAGGGTCTGGGTGCCGTCGGCCGCGACGGTCGCCGTGATGCCGCGCCCGCCGAGCTCGGTCTGCATGTCCTGGGCGAGCTTCGCCGTGTCGAGGTTCCACGTGTTGCCGAGCACGCACGCGGCAAGCCCCGAGAGCGGCTCGGGGGGCGCGACCTCGACGAGCGAGCAGCCGGCCAGGCTCGCGCCCACGACCGTGGCTGCCGCGGCAGCCGCCATCACACGACGTGCTGTGAACAAGAGTGCCTCCCGGATCCGGTCTCTTCAGCGAATCCTAGTTCGTCTTCCCGGGGGTGCGCTGCGGCCCCGCCGGTGGGGCGCGACGCGGTCACGCCCACCCGAGCTCGTGCAGCTGGGCGTCGTCGATCCCGTAGAAATGCGCGATCTCGTGCACGAGCGTCACGTGGATCTGGTCCTTCAGCTCGTCGAGGTCGGCGCTCACGTCGAGCAGCGGCTCGCGGTACAGGATGATGCGGTCGGGCAGCTCCCCGAAGCCGTACGTGCCGCGCTCCGTGAGGGCCACGCCGTCGTAGAGGCCCAGCAGGTCGAGCGAGCCGTCCTCCGGCCTGTCCTCGGTGACGAACACGACGTTGTCGAGGCCGTCGACCATCTCGTCGGGCAGCAGGTCGAGTTCGTCGATGACGAGCTGCTCGAACGCGTCGGCGTCGACATCCTCGGGGCTCATGGCAGGCACCCCACGAGCGACTCCTGCTGCCAGCCCAGCCAGTCGTACAGGTCGAGCATGGCGTCGTCGCCCGTGCCCTCGTCGCCGTCCTCCTCGATCTGGAGGCGCGCGGCGATCACGAGGCGCAGGTCGGTGAGGTGCCGCAGCCACGACTGCACCGTCGCGGCGTCGAGGCGCACCTCGTAGCTGTCGAGGGCGGTGCTCTCGAGGGCGAGGATGACCGCGCGCGCGTTCGCCGCCTTGCGCTCGACGAGACCGAGCTCGGTGAACCGCCTGTGCTCCGACGCGGCCTCCTCGTCGCCGCGGTACGCGTCGGGCAGCAGCCGCGCGAGGGCGGGATCGAGCGGGGGAGCCGACGCCCCGCCGATGCCCAGCTGGGCGTAGAGCACGTCGGCCGGCGACTCGGCGGCGCGCTCCTCGAGCATCTCGATGAGCTGGCCCGCGAGGGCGATGAGCACCGCGCGCTCCTCGGGGGTGAACCGCGCCGTGACGGCCTCGCCGTCGCGCAGGAAGCCGATCACGCACCCTCCTTGGCGAGCGTCGCCCACAGGCCGAAGTCGTGCATGGCCTCGACGTGGCGCTCCATGTCCTCACGGCCGCCGGAGGCGACGACGGCCCGGCCCTCGTTGTGCACGGCGAGCATGAGGCGCTCCGCCTCCTCGGGCGTGAACGCGAAGTAGCTGCGGAACACGTAGGAGACGTACGACATGAGGTTCACGGGGTCGTTCCAGACGATCGTGACCCAGGGCTGGTCGGCGAGCTGCTCGACCTGGTCGAGGGGGGACTCGAGGGTCTGCGACATCCCACCTCCTCGCATATGCGAACGGCCCGACTCGCGTCGGGCCGTTCGGTGGGGTGATCGACGGGGCTCGAACCCGCGACATCCGGCTCCACAAGCCAGCGCTCTGCCAACTGAGCTACGACCACCAAGGCACGTCACCTTGCGGCAACCTGACAAGTGTAATGGATCAGAGGCGAGACGCGAATCCCTCGACCACCTGGGCCGAGATCGCCTGCACCTCTTCGGTCGTGGGGCCGGGCTCGGCGGTGAAGACGGCCCTGCGGTAGTACTCGAGCTCGCGGATCGACTCGCGGATGTCGGCGAGGGCCCGGTGGCCGCCGTCCTTGGCCGGGGCGTTGAAGTACACGCGCGGGAACCAGCGGCGCGAGAGCTCCTTGATGGAGGAGACGTCGATGCTGCGGTAGTGCAGGTGCGCGTCGACGCGCGGCATGTACTTCGCGAGGAACGTGCGGTCGGTGCCGATCGTGTTGCCCGCGAGAGGAGCGCTCTGCGGCGTCGGCACGAACTTCAGGATGTACTCGTTGACGGCGTACTCCGCGTCGGCGAGGGCCACCCCGTTCGGGATCTCGTCGAGCAGGCCGCTCTCCCTGTGCATGTTCGTGACGAACTCGCCCATGTTGTCGAACGCCGACTGGTCGGGCTTGATGACTACCGAGAAGCCGGGGTCGACGGGCACCAGGTCGTAGTCGGTGATGACGACCGCGACCTCGACGAGCTCGTCTATCGAGATGTCGAGACCCGTCATCTCGCAGTCGATCCAGACGAGCAGGTCAGAGGATGAAGCCATGGTCCGAGTCTAGGCGGCGTCACCGATGATGATCGCCTGGGCCTCGGCGGCCTCGGGCTCCGGGCGGGCGCCGTCGACGTGCGCGAGCTGCCTGCGGCCCGCGACGACGAGGGCGGCGGAGAGGGCGACCGACACGGCTCCGACGAAGTACGGCGTCGCGGCGGTGAACGTCGCCGCGAGCACGGTCGCGAGGGGCGGGGCCACGGCGCCGCCGATGAACCGCACGGCCGAGTAGGCGGACGACGCGACGGAGCGCGGCAGGTCCGTCGCCTCCATGACCGACTCCGTGAGCACGGTGTTGAGCACGCCGAGCAGCAGCCCGCCCACGACGACCGCGATGACGAGCGCGGCGGGGGTCGCGATGAAGGCGCCTGCGGCGGCGAGGTCGAGCGCCAGGAGCGGCAGCACGATCGCCAGCACGGTGGTGCGGCGCATCCTCGCCGTCAGCAGCGGAGCCACCCACACCGAGGTGACCGCGAGGGCGACGCCCCAGCCGAAGAAGGTCAGGCCGATGCCCATGGCGTCGAAGCCGAGCGGGAACGGCGTGTAGGCGAGCAGCACGAAGAAGCCGATGTTGTAGAGCAGGGCCGCGCCCGCGAGCAGGGCGAGGGCCGGGTTGCGCAGCGCACGCAGGGGAGCGGAGAGGCGCGTGGGCTGCAGCTGCGAGCGGTCCTCCTTCTTCAGGAGCACCGTGATCGCGATGAACCCGACGGCCATGAGGGTCGCCGTGCCGAAGAAGGGCCCGCGCCAGCTGATCGAGCCGAGCGCGCCGCCCAGCAGCGGTCCCACGGCGATGCCGAGCCCGAGCGCGGCCTCGTAGAGGATGATCGCCGACGACGTGCCGCCGCTCGCGGCGCCCACGATCGTGGCGAGCGCCGTGGAGATGAAGAGGGCGTTGCCGAGGCCCCAGCCGGCGCGGAAGGCGATGACCGCCTCGACGGACTGGCCGAGCGCGGCGGCGAGGGCGAAGGCGACGATGAGGCCGAGGCCGATCATGAGCGTGCGCTTGGGGCCGAGGCGGCTCGAGACCCAGCTCGTGACGAGCATGGCGAGGCCCGTGATGAGCAGGTAGCTCGTGAACAGCAGCTCGGTCTCGGTCGGGGTGGCCCTCAGGTCCGCCGCGATGACGGGCAGGATCGGGTCGACGAGGCCGATGCCCATGAACGCGATGACGCACGCGAAGGCGACCGCCCACACCTGCTTGGGCTGCCTGAGGATGGCGCTGCCGCCGCCCGCGCTCACGCCGCCACCTCGGTGACGCCCACGCGCGCGGCGAGGATGCGGGTCGCGCGCTCGAGCACGCTCCACCCCTCCGCGTCGAGGTCGTCGAACACCGGCGCCATCGCGCCCGCGAGCTCGGCGCGCCACCCGGCGAGGGCCGCGCGGCCCTTGTCGCTCACGGCGATGAGCCACGCCCGGGAATCCTCGACGTCCGCGATGCGCACGACCCACTCGTCCTCGACGAGGGTCTGCAGGAGCTTCGTCATGCCCGGCTGGCTGATGCGCGCGGCGCGCGCGAGGTCGCCGATGCGGTGCGGCCCGTCGGTCGAGAGCACGGAGAGCGCGGCCCACGTCGCGGAGGAGACCGAGGATCCCGTCGACTGCGCGGCGAGGCGGGTGAGGCGGTGGCTCGAGACCAGGAGCGTCTCGAGGATGTGCGTGGTGTTCATCCTCCAACTATATAACCAAGTTATATAACCGGGTGATGGAACGGGTCTCAGCGGACTCTGGTAAGACTTGACCATGAGCGAAACAGCACCCAGCGTCTCCCGCGGCGGCGAGTACGTCGTCTTCTACGTGGGCGGCCCCTACGACGGCCAGAACGACACCCGGATCAGCACCGACGGCACGTGGGAGACCGAGATCACGGTCATCGCGGCCGTCGACGGCAAGGAGACCCAGCTGCTCTACGTGGACCCCGTCGCGCACCAGGTCGGCGAGCAGGTGCAGGTCACCTACACATGGGACCAGGCGGACAGCGACCCGCTCGAGGCCCTCGACGAGCGCAACGACGACTAGCGGAATCCCGTCGGCCGCCGCGCGGTTGACCCTCCCGTGAACCTCCTCTTCTTCTCCTCCGCGTTCTGCGAGCCGTGCATGGCCACGCGCGGCGTGCTCGCCGAGGTCGCGCGGCTCGTGCCCGCGGCCGCGGCAGCCGAGCTCGACGTCGTGCGCGACGCCGCCGAGGCCGAGCGCGCGGGCATCCGCTCGACGCCGACGGTCGTGGTCGTGGGCGCCGACGGGGCCGAGGTGTTCCGCGCCGAGGGAGTGCCCACGGTCAACCAGGTGCTCGTCGCGCTCGCCAAGGCGGTGTGAGCGGTATCCTTTCGGGGTAGTCCTCCCCCCCGTAGCTCAGTGGACAGAGCAGATGGTTTCTACCCATTTTGTCGGGGGTTCGACTCCCTCCGGGGGGACTCCACGAGATAGGCGTCGTGCCACGACCGGTCGAGGCGTGCGAGGGTCACAATCGCGTGGCAGTTGCGGCAGCGCACCTCGCACTTCGCGATCTCCGCGAGGATGACCCCTTCGCCACGGCCTCGCCTGATCATGCGGCTGACGCTGTCGTGCTTGGTGCCGCGCACGTGGTCGAAGTCGAGCACCCGGATGTCGCGGATTCCGCAGTCCACACACCCCTCGGACATGGCAGAGACGACGAGGTCCCGCATCCTCGCGAGGCGGGCCGCGGACGTCCTGCGCACATTGGCGCGATGGCGCACGCCGTTCTCGATGTAGTGCGCGTGCTGGCAGGCGCGGCAGTACGAGTGCCTGCCGTCGCGGTTCTTCGGCGATCTCGTGAACTCCTCGAGCGGCTTCACCTCCCCGCACCGCGCGCACCGTTTCATCCCGGCACGCTACGAGTCGGGAGCCGGCCTTGACGCGCCTCCGGGCATCCCGAATACAGTGACCGGTATGGGACGTTCTGGAGGACTCGCGCTCGTCGTCGGCGCGCTCGCGGCGATCGCGCTCTCGGGCTGCGTGCAGTCCGGCCCGACGGTCGTGACCTTCGAGGTCGCCGACCAGGGCACCTACAAGATCGAGCTCATCACCGACGAGCAGATCCAGCACGTGAAGGACCTCATGTCCGGCGCGACCGACGACGGCCGCATCCCCGTGGGGACCGTCGTGCGCGACGACCCGGGCGTCAACGCGCCGTGGTCCTGGCACATCGACCCCAAGACTCTGGAGTTCGCCGATCAGACGATCGAGGTGTGCGACGGCCTGCCGCAGTACGTCGAGGACGGAACGGTCACCTCGGACACCTACTGCCCGTGGAGCGCCGTGCCGATCAAGCTGGAGGGCCCGGGCGCCTAGGCGGTCGGGACGACCACCGTCTCCTGCTCGTCCTGCTTCGTCTTCCACGCCTGCTGACGGGCGGCGAGGTCGTCGGTGGCCGGCGCGGCCTCGTACTTCCAGGCGGCGAGGTCCTGCGCGAACAGCTTGCGGGCGCGCGAGGGCTTGGCGTGCCACGCGATGAGCCCGTCTTCGAGGTCGGAGAGGTCCTGGTCGGCCTGGAAGGTGTAGTTGACCGAGTTGGCCTTCATGGTCGCGAGCTGGTGCGCTGCCCAGTCGGCGGCGAGGCTCGCTCCCGCGGAGGGGAGCAGCCGCACGCGCACCTCCGACTCGCTGATCTGGTGGTCGACGTGGTCCTTCTCGGTCGCGGAGAGCGTGCTCCACCGCGCGGCCTTGCGGCCCGAGGCGATGAGCGACGCGATCGCCGACGCCTTCTGCTCGTTGTCCTGCTGGGCGATGAGGCGCTTGATCGAGCCGCGCGCGACGAGCGTCGCGATGACGGCGGCGACGACGATCGCCAGGAAGGGGAGGATCGCGCTCGTGAGCACGGCCTGCCCTGACTCGGAGTTGAACCACCGGACTACGCTGTTCCACCACGTCTCTACCATGCTGGGACTGTAACCCCGGGGTACAAGCCAGACCGCGAGCGACAGGCGTGTGAGACAGAAATCACAGCCTAGAAGCGGAAGCACTCCATGGCGGCCTCGAAGTCCCAGAACTCGCCGACGGCCACGAACCTGCGCTGGCGCTGCAGCATGCGCTTGGCGAGGTACTTGGGCCCCGCGGGGGTGGTGCCGCGCTCGACGTAGCCGAGCACCTCGCCGTCGGCGCGCGTGATGCGCCACAGGTCGTCGTGGAGCTGGATCGTCGCGACACCGCTGGTGATCGCGGTGGTGGGCGCGAAGTCGAGGATCGTCATGGTTCGAATATATGTTCGACCACCGACATCGGTCTAGGTCAGGGGGCGCTCGATCGCGAGGTCGGCGTCGACGACGCGGTTGCTCCGGGCGGTCTGGGCGAGGATGATCCCCGCGAGCACGACCGCGGCGCCGACGAGCTGCAGCGCGTCGAGCTTCTCACCGAGCCACAGCCACGCCACGACGAAGGCGAAGATCACCTCCGAGGAGGCGACGATCCCCGCGGGAGTCGCCTTGAGCCGCCCGATCGCGGCGGACGAGAACAGGAACGGCGCGAACGACCCGAGCACGATGAGCGAGAGCAGCGGGATCCACAACGGCACGACGACGTCCGCGAGGTTGCCGCCGAGCGAGACGCGTTCGAGCGCGAGCGCGGGGTCGACGTCCCACCACCCGCTGAACGGCGCCCACGCGAGCGTCGCGAAGCCGCTCGTCCAGAACGCGACGGCGAGCGGGGATGTCGACGTGACCTGCCGCTCCCCGACGAGGAAGTAGATCGCCAGGGTCACGGCCGCGAGCAGGGCCATGAGCACGCCGAACGGGTCGAGCGTGCTCGACCACACCTGCGCCACGACCGCGAGCCCCACGAGCACGAACCCGATCGCGATCCACAGCCGCGTCTTGACCTTCTCCTTGAGGAAGAAGAACGCGACGACGGCGACGATGAGCACCGCGAGGTACTCGAACAGCAGGGCGATGCCCACGGGCAGCAGCTGGATCGCGTACGCGTACGTCACCTGCAGCGCGGCCACGCCCACGACGCCGAGGATCGCCATGGCGCCGATCTGCCTCGGCCGCAGCCGGAACGCCGACCTGTCGGTCACGGCCAGAACAGCGGCGGCGAGGATGCACGTGCCCAGGGTGCGGAACTGCGTGACCTGCGCGGGGTTCAGCCCGTTCTCGAGGATGACCTTCGCGACGCTCCCGTTCGCCCCGAACAGGAGCGCGGCGACGAACCCGAAGACGTAGCCCACGTCAGCGGGGCGCGGAGCCCGTGCCGTGCACGGCGAGGGGCTCGATCGCCGCGATCTCCTCGGCGGTGAGGGGCGACGCGTCGAGGGCCGCGAGGCTGTCGTCGAGCTGGGCGACGCTGCTCGCGCCGATGAGCGCCGACGTCACCTCGGGCACGCGCAGCACCCACGAGAGCGCGAGCTGCGCGAGCGACTGCCCGCGGCCCTGCGCGATCTCCTGCAGCGCGCGCACGCGGTCGAGGTACTCGGGCGTGAGGTTGCGCTCGCTGAGCCATCCTGTCGTCGCGACGCGCGAGTCGGCGGGCACGCCGTCGAGGTAGCGGTTGGTGAGCAGGCCCTGCGCCAGCGGGGAGAACACGATGCCGCCGATGCCGAGCTCGGAGAGCACGGGGAACAGGCCCTCGCTCTCGATGTGCCTGTCGAACATGTTGTAGCGCGGCTGGTGGATGAGCAGCGGCACCTTGTGCTCGGCGAGGGCGGCCTGGGCGGCACGTGTCTGAGCGGGGTCGTAGTTGGAGATTCCCACGTACAGCGCCTTGCCCGAGTGCACGGCGCTCGCGAGGGCGCCCATGGTCTCCTCGATGGGCGTCTCGGGGTCGGGCCGGTGCGAGTAGAAGATGTCGAAGTAGTCGAGGCCCGTGCGCCGCAGCGACGCGTCGAGCGACGACAGCACGTACTTGCGCGAGCCCCACTCGCCGTACGGGCCGGGATGCATGTCGTAGCCGGCCTTCGACGAGACGATGAGCTCGTCGCGGTAGGGGGCGAGGTCCTGCGCGAAGATCGTGCCGAAGTTCGACTCGGCGGACCCGGGCGGCGGCCCGTAGTTGTTCGCGATGTCGATGTGCGTGACGCCCTTGTCGAAGGCGCGGCGCAGGATGGCGCGCTGCGTCTCGAGCGGGCGGTCGTACCCGAAGTTGTTCCAGATGCCGAGGGAGATGCGGGGGAGCTTGAGGCCGCTGCGGCCCGTCCTCACGTACTCGAGCTGGTCGTAGCGGTCGGAGGCGGCTTCGTAGGGCATGCACCAAGCCTAGGGGCGGCGGCCGACGCCGCCCGCATGTCAAGACCTGCTGGGAATCCCGTCGCGACGGCCCCGGGAGGCGTAGCGTCGAAGGGCATCGAAAGGAGCTCACCGATGAGCGACAAGGTACTGACCGGCAAGACCTGGGTGGCGTTCGGACCCGCGGGCGCACTCGGCTCCGTCCACAGCGTCGACGGGGGATTCACGTTCAAGCTCGTGACCGACGACGGCTTCCGCGCCGACTACCCGACCCTCGAGGCCGCGCAGGGTGCGCTGCACGCCGCCCTCATCCCGGGCTCGGACTGGCCGGAGTTCCGCGAGCACTAGCACTCGTCCCCTCCCCACCCTCCTCGACGGCGGCGGTTCCCCGGCAACGGGTCCGCCGCCGTCGCCATGCCCTCCTCCGGCCGACACTTGCTGCACGGGCCCCGGGGCGGCCGACCCGGCACGAGCGCCGCATCCGGGGTCCGCCCGACCCGCTACCGACGGAGGACCACATGCCCGACCTCATCACCCTCACGGGGCTCGTCGCCACGACGCCCCGCCACATCCTCACGAGCGAGGGGCTCTCGATAACCTCGTTCCGCCTCGCCTCGAGCCAGCGCCGCTACGACCGCTCCGCCGAGCGCTGGGTCGACGGCGACACCAACTGGTACACGATCACGTCGTTCCGGCAGCTCGCCCTCAACTGCTCCACCTCGATCGAGAAGGGCCAGCGCGTGCTCGTCACGGGAAAGCTGCGCATCCGGGAGTGGGACAACGGCGAGCGGGTCGGCACCACTGTCGACATCGAGGCCGAGTCGATAGGCCACGACCTGTCGTGGGGCACGTCGAAGTTCTCGCGCAGCATCGTCGCGAGCGTGCGCGGCGACGCGGCGCCGGAGCCCGCGCACGAGGCCGCGGGGTCGGAGGCCGACACCGCCGAGCCCCACCAGGAGCACGAGCAGCTGGAACAGTCCGTGCCGTTCTAGGGGCGCGACCCGATGCGCGCCCTAGAATCCCGGTATGGCCAGCAGACACAGCATCGCGGCGGCGCTCGCGGGGGCGGTGCTCGTCACGGCGCTCGCCGGATGCGTGCCGTCGACGCCCACACCGGTGCCCACGCAGACCGTCGCGGAGCCGAGCGCCGCCCCGAGCGCCACGGCACCGGCGGAGCCCGTGCTCGTGGAGGGCGGCACCGCGGAGGAGAACAAGGCCTACTTCGACAAGGTGAACGGCATCTACTTCGAGCGCAACGGCATCGCCGCGAGCCAGTCGCTGTTCGACAACCTCGTCGCGTCGGGGTTCCGGGCGCAGGACATCGAGGTGACGGAAGACCGTACCTCGCTCGACCTGCAGGCCGACTCGGTCGTCATCTCGGTGCGCATCAAGGGGGAGTGCCTCGTCGGCGGCTTCGCGCAGGCGGGCTACAAGGGCATCATCGCGCCGCTGCTCGGCACGGGCAGCTGCCTCATCGGCACGACGCTGCCGATCAACTAGCCCCCGCGCGCTCTCCTAGGATTGCACCATGGCCGAATTCATTTACTCCATGGTGCGCGCCCGCAAGGCGGTCGGCGACAAGCTCATCCTCGACGACGTCACCATGTCCTTCTACCCGGGCGCCAAGATCGGCGTCGTCGGCCCCAACGGTGCCGGCAAGTCCACGATCCTCAAGATCATGGCCGGCCTCGACACCCCCAGCAACGGCGAGGCCCGGCTGAGCCCCGGCTACAGCGTGGGCATCCTCATGCAGGAGCCCGAGCTCGACGAGACGAAGACCGTGCTCGAGAACATCCAGGACGGCGTGGCGATCAAGCCGAAGCTCGACCGCTTCAACGAGATCTCGGCCCTCATGGCCGACCCCGACGCGGACTTCGACACGCTCCTCGCGGAGATGGGCGTGCTGCAGGAGGAGATCGACGCGGCCGACGGCTGGGACCTCGACTCCCAGCTCGAGCAGGCCATGGACGCCCTGCGCACCCCGCCCGGCGACGCCGCGATCGGCCCGCTCTCCGGCGGTGAGAAGCGCCGCGTCGCGCTCGCGAAGCTCCTGCTGCAGAAGCCCGACCTGCTCCTGCTCGACGAGCCCACCAACCACCTCGACGCCGAGAGCGTGCTGTGGCTCGAGCAGCACCTCGCCAAGTACCACGGCGCCGTGCTCGCCGTGACCCACGACCGGTACTTCCTCGACCACGTGGCCGAGTGGATCGCCGAGGTCGACCGCGGCCACCTCTACCCGTACGAGGGCAACTACTCCACCTACCTCGAGACCAAGGCCAAGCGCCTCGAGGTGCAGGGCAAGAAGGATGCCAAGCTCGCGAAGCGCCTCGCCGGCGAGCTCGAGTGGGTCCGCAGCAACGCGAAGGGCCGCCAGACGAAGTCGAAGGCCCGCCTCGCCCGGTACGAGGAGATGGCGGCCGAGGCCGAGAAGACCAGGGTGTTGGACTTCGAGGAGATCGTCATCCCCGTGGGTCCGCGACTCGGCTCGCAGGTCATCGACGCGAAGAACCTCAAGAAGGGCTTCGACGGTCGCATCCTCGTCGACGGCCTGAGCTTCACGCTGCCGCGCAACGGCATCGTGGGCGTCATCGGCCCCAACGGCGTCGGCAAGACCACGCTCTTCAAGACGATCGTGGGCCTCGAGCCCCTCGACGCCGGCGACCTCAAGATCGGCGAGACCGTCGACATCTCGTACGTCGACCAGAGCCGCGGCGGCATCGACCCGAACAAGACGCTCTGGGAGGTCGTCTCCGAGGGCCACGACTACATCCAGGTCGGCAAGACCGAGATCCCGTCGCGCGCCTACGTCAGCCAGTTCGGGTTCAAGGGGCCCGACCAGCAGAAGAAGGCCGGGGTGCTCTCGGGCGGTGAGCGCAACCGCCTCAACCTCGCCCTCACGCTCAAGCAGGGCGGCAACCTCCTGCTGCTCGACGAGCCCACCAACGACCTCGACGTCGAGACCCTCGGCAGCCTCGAGAACGCGCTGCTCGAGTTCCCCGGCTGCGCCGTGGTCATCACCCACGACCGGTGGTTCCTCGACCGCATCGCCACGCACATCCTCGCGTGGGAGGGCACGGAGGAGAACCCGTCGCAGTGGTACTGGTTCGAGGGCAACTTCGAGTCGTACGAGGAGAACAAGGTCGAGCGCCTCGGCCCCGACGCCGCCAAGCCCAACCGCTCGGCCTACCGCAAGCTCACGCGGGACTAGCCGTGACCCGGCTCCACGTAGCGATACCGCTCCGCTGGAGCGACTTCGACGCGTACGCCCACGTCAACAACGCCGAGATGCTGCGCCTCCTCGAGGAGGCGCGCATCCAGGCGTTCTGGCGTCCCGACGAGGGGCAGGGGCCCGAGACGGCGATCCTCGACGCGCGTCCGGGCGCCGAGACCATCGGCCTCATCGCGCGTCAGGAGGTCGAGTACCTCGCGCCCATCCCGTACATGCGCTCACCGATCGACATCGAGCTGTGGATCGGGCGCATCGGGGGCGCGAGCATCGAGATCTGCTACGAGATGTTCTCGCCGGAGGGCGTGAGCCCGCGCATCCTCTTCACCAAGGCCGCGACGACGCTCGTCATGGTCACGGCGGCGACCGGCCGGCCGTCGCGCATCACCGACAGCCTGCGCGAGGTGTGGGCACCGTACGTCGAGGAGCCCGTGCAGTTCACGAAGCGCGGCTAGGCCTTCGGCACGCGCACCGTGATCTCCTGCGCGACCGTGGCCATGAGCACGCCGTCGCGGCGGTAGACGCGGCCCTGCGAGAGCCCGCGTCCGCCGACGGCCGTGGGCGACTCCTGCACGTAGAGCATCCACTCGTCCACGCGGCCGAAGCGGTGCAGCCACATGGCGTGGTCGAGGCTCGCGACCTTGAGGCCGGGCGTGACCCACGGCAGCCCGTGGGCGCGCAGCACCGACTCCTGGATGGAGAAGTCGCTCGCGTACACGAGCGCCGCGCGGTGCAGGTCGGGGTCGTCGGGCATCGTGCCGACCGTCTTGAGCCACACGGCCTGGTGCGGCACGGAGCCGCCCTCGACCGACAGGTAGAGCGGCCCCTCCACGTAGCGCAGGTCGAACGCGCGGTCGTTCGACCAGCTGCGCGCGATCGGGTGGTCGAAGCCCTCGAGCGACTCCGCCGCGGTGGGAAGCGACTCGGGCTCGGGCAGGTCGGCGGGCATGTCGATCTGGTGGTCGAGGCCGGTGTCCTCGTCCTGGAACGACGCGATCATCGAGAGGATCGGCAGCCCGCGCTGGTACGCCTGCGTGCGGCGCGTCGAGAACGAGCGGCCGTCGTGGATGCGGTCGACCGAGAACGTGATGGGCTCGTCGATGTCGCCCGGCCGCAGGAAGTACCCGTGCATGGAGTGCGGGTGGCGCCCCTCGCCGATGGTGCGCTGCGCCGCGACGAGCGACTGCGCGAGCACCTGGCCGCCGAACACGCGTCCGTGGGGCATCCACTGGGTCGGTCCCGTGAAGATGTCCTCGCTCGTGCGCGCGCCCGTGTCGGCGAGGTCGAGCGTGTCCAGTAGTCCGCTGAGGGGGTCGCTCATGACCTGTAGTTTAGAAGACCTATGAGCCGCTCATTCACCCTCGTGGACTCCCTCGCCCTCGGCGACCTGCACGTGTTCCTCGGGCGTGCGCTGCGCGTGGAGGACGGCTCGGTGCGGCTCATCGCCGGGTCGGGCGTGCTCGCGGTGTACGTGGCGGTGCTGCATCCTGCGGGCCTCCTCGACGAGAGCCCCACGGTGCTGGGCCTGCGCACGTTCGCGGTCACGGGTGCCGAGGAGTTCGACGCGGTGGTGCCCGTGCGCTCCCTGCTCATGCGCGTGGAGGGGCGGCTCGAGGCCGCGGCCGCCGATGTCGCCGAGCCCATCACGGTGTCGCTCCCGCTCGAGGTGAACTCGGTGGCGTGGGCGGCGATCTCGCCCCCGCGGGGCGGATGGCACGCCCTCGAGCCCACGACCTCCGACCTGCTCGACGCCGTCGCGAAGAAGGGCATCGACGAGGTGGCGCAGGTGATCCCCACGGGCACGGGCGAGGCGATAGTGCACCGCGTGCGCGCCGAGATCTGGGGCAAGCCCATCACGGGGTTCGACCACATCCCCGGCGGGGCGGCGTTCGCGGCCCTGAGCCTCGGGTTCCTCGGCGAGGGCGACCCGGTCGCCGTGTACGAGTCCGGCCCGTGGACGCGCCTCACGACGAAGCGCGGCCACGTGCTCGTCAAGCGCCGCGCCTGGACGCTCGCGCGCTAGCTGAAGGGCAGCGTGCCCACGAGCGCGAGCACGAGCGTCGCGGCCCACACGATGCTCACGACGAGCGAGAGCGCGAAGAGCGCGATCACCACCCACAGCACCGCCATGCCCCTGCCCGTGCGCCGTCGCGTCACGACGGCACGGCCTATCGCGTAGACGGGGTAGCCCAGGAGGCTGAAGAAGCCGAACGCCCAGTGGAACGGCTGGGGCACTCCCGCGCGCACGAGCCAGCGCCAGTCGAGCCACGAGAAGAGCACGACGGCGGCGCCGAGCACCCAGCCGCTCAGGCTCAGCAGCAGCAGCGCGGGCGACGTGAAGAGCTGCAGCTGCAGCTGCACCGAGGCGTCGGGGTCGCTCACGTCGAGCCCGCGGAGGTAGCCGGGGAGGTCGAACGTGAACAGCAGGGGCAGGGTCACATAGGGCAGCACGACGACGAGCCAGATCCACGGGCTGTAGACCTTCTCGACGGCCACGGGCGCGGCGCTCACGCGGTCACCAGCCTCACCACGGGGATGACCCGGTCGGTCTTGTGCTGGTAGGCCGCGAAGCCGGGTGCGCGCGCGATGATCCGCTCGTAGAGGATGTCGCGCTGCTCGCGCTCGACGACCTCCGCCGTGGCGTCGAACTCGACGATGCCCGCGTCGGTCGCCTGCTCGACGTGCACGTGCGGGTGGGCGACGAGGTTGTGGAACCACGACGGGTTCTCGGGCGTGCCCGCCTTCGACGCGACGACGAACAGGCCCTCCGGCTCGGCGAAGTACATGACCGGTGCGACGCGCCCCTCGCCCGTCTTCGCCCCGGTGGTGTGGAGGATGAGCAGCTGGGAGCCCTCGAACGGTCCGCCGACGCGCCCCTCGTTGGCGCGGAACTCCGCGATGACCCTGTCGTTGAAGCCCGTCATGACTCCAACGCTACAGCCCGCCCCGCGGTCCTGCCGGTGAACAGGCAGCCGCCGAGGAAGGTGCCCTCGAGCGACCGGTAGCCGTGCACGCCGCCGCCGCCGAAGCCGCTCGCCTCGCCCGCCGCGTAGAGGCCGGGGATGGGCGCGCCGTCGGCCCCGAGGGCCCGCGCGCTCAGGTCGGTCTGGATGCCGCCGAGGCTCTTGCGCGTGAGGATGTGCAGCTTGACGGCGATGAGCGGTCCCGCCGCGCTGTCGAGGATGCGGTGCGGCTTGGCGACCCGGATGAGCTTGTCGCCGCGGTAGTTGCGGGCCTGCCGGAGGGCGTTCACCTGGGCATCCTTGGCGAAGGGGTTGGCGAGCTCGCGGTCGCGCGCCTCGATCTCGGTGCGCACGAGCGACGCGTCGATCGTGACGTCGGGGGAGAGCTCCTGCATCTTCGCGAGCAGCTCGTCGAGGGTGTCGGCGACGACGAAGTCCTCGCCCTTCTCCTTGAACGCCTCGACGGGTCCCGTGGCGCCCTTGCCGAGGCGCTGCCTGAGCAGCTCGCGCACGGACTTGCCGGTGAGGTCGGGGTTCTGCTCGCTGCCGGAGAGCGCGAACTCCTTCTCGATGATCGCCTGCGTGAGCACGAACCACGTGTGCTCGTGGCCCGTCGAGACGATGTGCTCGAGGGTGCCGAGGGTGTCGAAGCCCGGGAACAGGGGCACCGGCAGGCGCTTGCCCGTCGCATCCAGCCAGATGCTCGAGGGGCCGGGCAGGATGCGGATGCCGTGCTTATCCCACACGGGCGCGTAGTTCGTGATGCCCTCGCAGTAGTGCCACATGCGGTCGCCGTTGACGAGCCGCGCGCCCGCCTTCTCGGCGATGCCGAGCATGCGGCCGTCGACGTGCGCGGGCACGCCGCTCAGCATGTGCTTCGGCGCGGCGCCCATCCTCGCGGGCCACTGCGCGCGCACCTGGTCGTGGTTGCCGCCGATCCCGCCGCTCGTGACGATCGTCGCCGTCGCGCGCTCGTCGAACCCGCCCACGACCTCGCGGTTGCTGGGGGCGCCGCGCTCGGCGCCGTCATCCTTGAGCACCGCGCCCCGCGCGCCGACCACCGCGCCGCCCTCGACGACGAGCTCGTCGACGCGGTGGCGGAACTTGAGGGTCACGAGGCCCGCGGCGACCCCCTCGCGCACCGCCTTCACGAAGGGCTCGAGGATGCCCGGGCCGGTGCCCCACGTGATGTGGAAGCGCGGCACCGAGTTGCCGTGGCCGGTCGCGGTGTACCCGCCGCGCTCCGCCCAGCCGACCACCGGGAAGAACGAGACGCCCTTCGACCTCAGCCACGACCGCTTCTCGCCCGCCGCGAACTCGAGGTAGGCCTCCGCCCAGCGGCGGCCCCACTCGTCCTCGTCGCGGTCGAAGCCCGCGCTGCCGAACCAGTCCTGCCGCGCGAGCTCGTAGGAGTCCTTCACGCCCATGCGGCGCTGCTCGGGGGAGTCGACGAGGAAGAGCCCGCCGAACGACCACCAGGCCTGCCCGCCGAAGCTCGCCTCGGGCTCCTGCTCGAGGATCGTGACGGTCTTTCCGGCGGCGACGAGCTCCGAGGCGGCGACGAGGCCGGCGAGTCCGGCGCCGACGACGATGGCGTGCGCGGGGGTGGTGGGTGTCATGGAAGCGATGCTAGCGTCGAGGCATCGGGCAACGGCGCCCGGTGCCGGTCGAGGTGCAACCCATCGCGGCCGGACGTGAATCGCTCCGCCGGGCAGACCCGCCGCAGGGGAGCGGATCGGAGCATGCATGTCCATGACCCTGACGGCCCGCACGACGCAGGATCCCGTACAGCTCATCGATGCCCAGGGCGTCCGCCTTGCCGATGAGACCTACGACCCGCTCGTCGCCGACATCACCGACGAACGCCTCACCTCGCTCTACGAGGACATGGTGCTCGTGCGCCGCCTCGACACCGAGGCCACGGCCCTGCAGCGCCAGGGCGAGCTCGGCCTGTGGCCGCCGCTCCTCGGCCAGGAGGCCGCGCAGGTGGGCTCGGCGCGCGCGCTGCGCGCCGACGACTTCGTGTTCTCGAGCTACCGGGAGAACGGCGTCGCGTTCTGCCGTGGCGTCGAGCTCGTCGACCTCGCGCGCGCATGGCGCGGCACCTCGGCCTCCGGGTGGGACCCGTTCTCCGTGGGCATGGCGACGCCCGCCGTCATCATCGGCGCCCAGACCCTGCACGCCACGGGCTACGCCCTCGGCTGCGCTCGCGACGGCGTCGACTCGGCCGCCGTCGCGTACTTCGGCGACGGCGCGACGAGCCAGGGCGATGTCAACGAGGCCATGGTGTTCGCCGCGAGCTTCCACGCCCCCGTGGTCTTCTTCTGTCAGAACAACCAGTGGGCCATCTCGGAGCCCGTGGGCCTGCAGGCCGTGCGGCCCATCGCCGATCGCGCCCCCGGGTTCGGCATCCCGAGCGTGCGCGTCGACGGCAACGACGTGCTCGCGGTCGCCGCCGTCACGCGCGAGGCGCTCGAGCGCGCGCGCAGCGGGGGAGGCCCGAGCTTCATCGAGGCGGTGACGTACCGCATGGGGCCGCACACGACGTCGGACGACCCGACGCGCTACGTGGACCCCCTGCAGCGCGAGGAGTGGGCGGGCCGCGATCCGCTCGCGCGCGTCGAGGCGTACCTCGACCTCTCCGCCGACGAGCGCGCGCGCATCGCGGCACGCTCCGACGAGGTGGCCGCGGAGTTCCGCTCGGCGTGCAAGGCGCTCGTCGAGCCGCATCCCCTCTCCCTCTTCGACAACGTCTACGCCGAGCCCCACTCGGGCCTCGAGCGCCAGCGCAGCCGGTACGCCGCCTACCTGAGGGGGTTCGAGTCATGAGCGAGCTCACCCTCTCGAAGGCGATCGGCACGGGCCTGCGGCGCGCGCTCGCCGAGGACGACCGCGTCGTGCTCATGGGCGAGGACATCGGCAAGCTCGGCGGTGTCTTCCGCGTCACGGACGGGCTGCAGTCCGAGTTCGGGCCGGAGCGGGTCATGGACATGCCGCTCGCCGAGTCCGGCATCATCGGCATGGCCGTGGGGATGGCCTTCCGCGGCTTCCGGCCGGTCGTCGAGATCCAGTTCGACGGCTTCATCTACCCGGGCTTCGACCAGATAGTCGCCCAGGTGGCGAAGCTGCACGCGCGCACCGACGGGCGGGTCAGGATGCCCCTGACGATCCGTGTGCCGTTCGGCGGCGGCATCGGCGCGGTCGAGCACCACAGCGAGTCGCCCGAGGCGTACTTCGCCCACACAGCGGGGCTGCGGGTCGTGAGCTGCTCGAACCCGCAGGACGCGCACACGATGATCCGCCAGGCGATCGCGAGCGACGACCCCGTGCTGTTCTTCGAGCCCAAGCGCCGGTACTGGACCAAGGGCGAGGTCGACGAGTCGTGCGACTTCCCCATGGACAGCGCGCGCGTGGTCGTCGAGGGGCAGGATGTCACGCTCCTCGCCTACGGGCCGCTCGTGGCCACCGCCGTCGACGCGGCGACCGCCGCCTCCGACGAGGGGATCTCCGTCGAGGTCGTCGACCTGCGCTCCCTGTCGCCGCTCGACTACGAGACGATCGAGGCGAGCGTGCGCAAGACGGGCCGCGTCGTCATCACGCACGAGGCCGCCGAGTTCGGCGGCATGGGCGCCGAGCTCGCCGCGGGCATCACCGACCGCTGCTTCTACAGCCTCGAGGCTCCGCCGCAGCGCGTGACCGGGTTCGACATCCCGTATCCGCCCGCGCGGCTCGAGGAGCACTTCCTGCCCGACCTCGACCGCATTCTCGACGCCGTCGACCGAGTGCTCGGCCGCACCAACTCGCTGACGGGGTGGACGGCATGAGGGACTTCGCGCTGCCCGACCTGGGCGAGGGTCTCACCGAGTCGGAGATCATCGAGTGGCACGTCGCCGTGGGCGACCGGGTCACGCTCAACCAGCCGCTCGCGGACGTGGAGACGGCGAAGGCCGTCGTGCAGCTGCCGTCGCCGTTCGATGGCGTCATCGGTGCGCTCTACGCGGACGCCGGCGACACCGTGCGCGTGGGCGCGCCCATCGTGGGCTTCGAGGTCGAGGCGGCCGCGGCCGTCACGCGCGAGCCCGTGCTCGTGGGCTACGGGGCGCCCGTCGCCTCGGGCGACCGCCCGAAGCGCAAGGCCCGCACCCTCCCCGAGGAGCAGCCCGTGTTCGTGCCCGCGCGCGGCGTCGCGCTCGCCACGCCGCCCGTGCGCAAGCTCGCGCACGACCTCGGCGTCGACATCGCGGCCCTCACGGGCTCGGGCGAGGGCGGCGCCGTGACGCGCGACGACGTGCTGGCCGCCGCCGCCCTTCCCCCCGTGCCTCGCAGTTCGGCAGGTGTCTCGGAGATCTCCGAGGCTCGCGCAACTCTGCGAGGCACGCGCGGGGAAGGCGGGGGCGGGGGCGACCGGCGCACGCCTATCAAGGGGGTGCGCAAGGCCACGGCCGCCGCGATGGTGCAGAGCGCGTTCACGGCTCCGCACGTGACCGAGTTCCTCACCGTGGATGTCACGCGCTCGACCGAGCTCGTCGAGCGCCTGCGCTCGGCGGGGGAGCGGGCATCCCTGCTCGCCGTCGTGGCGAAGGCCCTGTGCCTCGCCGTGCCGCGCAACCCCACGCTCAACTCGCGGTGGGAGGAGCAGGCGCAGGAGATCGTCGAGTTCTCCGGGGTCAACCTGGGCATCGCGGTGGCGACGCCGCGCGGGCTCATGGTGCCGGTCATCCGGGATGCCCACACGCTCGCCCTCGGAGCCCTCACGGACTCCATCGCGACCCTCGCGACGACGGCGCGCGAGGCCCGGACGAGTCCCGCCGACCTCACGGGCGGCACGATCTCGATCACGAACGTGGGCGTCTTCGGCGTTGACGCGGGAACGCCCATCCTCAACCCGGGGGAGGCGGCGATCCTCGCGATAGGCGCCGTGCGGCGGCTGCCGTGGGAGTTCGAGGGCGGCATCGCGCTGCGCGACGTCATGACGCTGAGCCTGTCGTTCGACCACAGGCTCGTCGACGGCGAGCAGGCGGCGCACTTCCTCGTCGACATCGGCAGGGTGCTCGTCGACCCCGCGACAGTGCTCGCCCTCGTATGAGCTTCGGCACCGCGTCGGTCGCGGAGAACTACCAGCGCTACCTCGAGCCCGTGCTCTTCGCGCCGTGGGCGCACCGCCTCGTCGCCTATGCGGGAGTGCGGGCCGGCGACGTCGTGCTCGACCTGGCGGCGGGCACGGGGGCAGTCGCGCGCATCGCCGCGCGCGCGGGCGCCGAGGTCATCGCGGCGGACTCGAGCGCGCCCATGCTCGAGCACGTGCCCGCGGGCATCCGCACCCTCGAGTCGCCCGCGGACGCGCTTGACCTGCCCGACGGGTCGGTCGACGTCGTGCTGTGCCAGCAGGGGCTGCAGTTCCTGCCCGACCCCGTCGGGGCGCTGCGCGAGGCGCTGCGCGTGCTGCGGCCGGGCGGCGTCGTCGCCGTGTCGGTGTGGGCCACCGACGAGCGCCTCGACCCGTTCGACGCGTTCGCCGAGGCCCTGCAGCGCGATGCGGTCGCCGCGGGATCCGACCGGCGCATCAGCAACGCGGCGGTCGAGATGACCGTGCACGGCATCGTCGACTGCCTGCTCGTCGCGGGCGCCGCGGACGTCCGCGCCACCCGCCAGGAGCTCGCCGTGCGCTGGCCGACTGTCGACTCCGAGATCGCCGCGATCTTCGGCACTCCGTTCGGGCCCTTCCTCGACCGGCTCCCGTCGGGCCGGCGGGACGGCGTGCTCGACGACGTGCGCCGGCAGCTCGACCACGGCGGCACGACGGGCACCCACGTGACCACGTCGGTGCTGGGGCGGGGCGTGAAGCGCTAGGCGCGCAGCGCGGCCGCGGCCATGCGCTCGAGGATCGCGCGGGTCTGCGCCTGTGAGGAGCCCCGTGTGCTCCCCGAGTGCGGAGTCGAGTTGATGAGGCCGAACGTGGCGTGCGCCCGGGTGCGCAGCACGGCGCGCTCGGCGGACGGGGTCAGGCGCGACAGCACGTCGACCCACAGCTCGACGTAGGCGCGCTGCAGGGCGCGCACGTCGTGGCGGTCGGTGTCGGTGAGGCTGTCGAGGTCGCGGTCCTGCACGCGGATGACGTCGGAATTGGCGAGGGCGAAGTCGACATGGAAGGCGATGAGGGCGGCGAGGGCATCCTCGTCGGATCCCGCCGCGTCGACCACCGAGCGCCCGCCCGAGGCGAGGCCCTCGCTCACCTCCACGAGCAGCGCGCCGAGCACCGCCTGCTTGCCCGCGAAGTGCCGGTACACGGCCGGACCGCTCACACCGACGGCCGCCCCGAGGTCTTCGAGCGAGACGCGCGCGAAGCCGCGCTCGGCGAAGAGGTGCGCGGCGGCGTCGAGCATCGCCTGGCGGCGGTCGGCCTTGGCGCGGCTGCGGAGGGTGTCGGACACGCTCGACAGTCTAGACAGTCCAGTTAATCGACGCTAACCTAAAATCAGTTAACCCCCACTAACTCAGCAAGGTTGTCGATGGAGACCCTCACGAGCGCGGCAGACCCGTCGTCCGACGGATTCGCCGCCAACGACGCCGCCCACCGGTCGCTCGTCGCCGAGCTGCGCGACCGGCTCGCCGAGGCGGCGAAGGGCGGGCCGGAGCGCTCGCGCCAGCGGCACCTGGAGCGCGGCAAGCTGCTGCCGCGCGACCGCGTGGACGGGCTGCTCGACGACGGCAGCCCCTTCCTCGAGCTCGCCCCGCTCGCCGCGAACGGGCTCTACGGCGACGAGGCGCCCGGCGCCGGCGTCATCGCGGGCATCGGCCTCGTGCACGGGCGGCCCGTGCTCGTCATCTCCAACGACGCGACGGTCAAGGGCGGCACGTACTTCCCGCTCACGGTCAAGAAGCACCTGCGGGCGCAGGAGGTCGCGCTCGAGAACCACCTGCCGTGCGTCTACCTCGTCGACTCCGGCGGTGCATACCTGCCGCTGCAGGACGAGGTGTTCCCCGACCGCGACCACTTCGGCCGCATCTTCTTCAACCAGGCGCGCATGTCGGCGGCGGGCATCCCGCAGGTCGCCTCGGTCATGGGCTCGTGCACCGCCGGCGGCGCGTACGTGCCCGCCATGAGCGACGAGACGGTCATCGTGCGCGGGCAGGGCACGATCTTCCTCGGCGGGCCGCCGCTCGTGAAGGCCGCCATCGGCGAGGTCGTCACGGCGGAGGAGCTCGGCGGGGGAGAGCTTCACTCGCGCGTCTCCGGCGTCACCGACCATCTCGCGGACGACGACGCCCACGCCCTCGCGATCGTGCGGGACATCGTCGCGACGATGCCGCGCCCGCGGCAGCCCGCCTGGGAGGTCACGGAGAGCCGCGACCCGGCCGTCGACCCCGCGCAGCTCTACGGCGTCGTACCCACCGACGTGCAGCAGCCCTACGACGTGCGCGAGGTCATCGCGCGGCTGCTCGACGGGAGCGAGTTCCACGAGTTCAAGCGGGAGTACGGCACGACGCTCGTCACGGGGTTCGGGCGCCTGCACGGGCATCCGGTGGCGGTGGTCGCCAACAACGGCGTGCTGTTCAGCGAGTCGGCCCTCAAGGGTGCGCACTTCATCGAGCTCGCCGACCAGCGGGGCATCCCGCTGCTGTTCCTGCAGAACATCTCCGGCTTCATGGTCGGCACCGACGCCGAGGCGGGGGGCATCGCCAAGAACGGCTCGAAGATGGTGACGGCCGTCGCGACGACGCGCGTCCCCAAGCTCACCGTCGTGATCGGCGGCTCGTTCGGCGCGGGCAACTACTCGATGTGCGGCCGCGCCTACTCGCCGCGGTTCCTGTGGATGTGGCCCAACGCCCGCATCTCCGTCATGGGCGGCGCCCAGGCCGCGTCGGTGCTCTCGACGGTCGGCGACGCCGATCCCGAGGCCATCCGCGCGCAGTACGAGACGCAGGGCAGCCCGTACTACTCCACCGCGCGGCTGTGGGACGACGGCATCATCGACCCGCTAGACACCCGCCGGGTGCTCGGGCTCGCCCTCGACGTGTGCGCGGCGGTGCCGCTGCCCGATCCGGCCTTCGGGCTCTTCAGGATGTGACGGCAGATGTTCGAGACAGTGCTCGTCGCCAACCGTGGTGAGATCGCGTGCCGCATCATCCGCACGCTCAGGAGCATGGGCATCCGCTCGACCGCCATCTTCACGGAGGCCGACCGGGGCGCCCGCCACACGCGCGAGGCGGATGCCGCCGTGCTCGTGCCGAGCTACCTCGACATCGCCGCGATCGCCGCGATACCGGCCGACGCCGTGCACCCCGGCTACGGGTTCCTGAGCGAGAACGTGGAGTTCGCGCGCGCCTGCGAGGCCGCGGGGCTCGTGTTCATCGGGCCGCCCGTCGGCGCGATCGAGGCCATGGCCGACAAGATCCGCGCCAAGGAGCATGTCGCGGCGCGCGGGGTGCCCGTCATCCCGGGGGCGACCGGCGACGACCTCGTCGCGGCCGCCGCGACCGTCGGTTACCCGCTGCTCATCAAGCCGAGCGCGGGCGGCGGCGGCAAGGGCATGACGGAGGTGTTCTCGCCGGCCGAGCTGCCCGCGGCGCTCGACTCGGCGCGCCGCGTCGCGCTCAAGGCCTTCGGCGACGACACGCTCCTGCTCGAGCGGCTCGTCACGACCCCGCGCCACATCGAGGTGCAGGTGCTCGCGGACTCCCACGGCACGGTCATCCACCTGGGCGAGCGCGAGTGCTCGCCGCAGCGGCGGCACCAGAAGATCGTCGAGGAGGCGCCCTCGGCGCTGCTCGACGAGACCACGCGCGCCGCGATCGGGGAGGCCGCGTGCGAGGTCGCGCGCAGCGTCGGCTACGTGGGCGCGGGCACCGTGGAGTTCCTCGTCTCCGACGCGGCACCCGGCGAGTTCTTCTTCATGGAGATGAACACGCGGCTGCAGGTCGAGCACCCCGTCACCGAGCTCGTCACGGGCATCGACCTCGTCGAGCAGCAGGTCCGCATCGCCGCGGGCGGCCGCGTGCCGGCCGCTCCCGTGCTCACGGGCCACGCCGTCGAGGCCCGCCTGTACTCCGAGGATCCGGCCGCGGGCTTCCTCCCGTCGGCGGGCGAGGTGCTCGCACTCCACGAGCCGGAGGGGGTGCGCGTCGACAGCGCCCTGCTCCCCGGCCTCGTCGTGGGGACCGCCTACGACCCCATGCTCGCGAAGATCATCGCGTGGGCGCCCACGCGTGCGGAGGCCCTCGCGCGCCTCGACCTCGCGCTCGCCGACACGGCGGTGCTCGGAATCCGCACCAACCTGAGCTTCCTGCGCGCCCTCGTCACGGATCCCGAGGTGCGCGCAGGGCGTCTCCACACCGGCCTCATCGAGGGGCTGCTGCCGTTCCACGACCCCGAGCCGGACGCGTGGGCGCTCGCGGCCGCCGCGAGCCTCCGTCCGCTCGGCACGGGGGCGTGGGCGCTCGACGGCTGGCGCGCCGTCGGCACCCCGGCCCGTCCGCACGCGCGGCACGACGACGAGACCGTGACCGTCGAGCTGGACGGGGAGGCGCGCACGTTCCGCTGGGCGCGCGACGCGGGCTCGGTGTGGCTCGCGCGCGACGGGGTCACGTGGCAGCTCGCCACGCCCGACCGCGACCGGCGCGAGGCCCGCGCGCGGGCATCCGGGCCGACCGGCCCGCAGGTGCGCAGCGCCATGCCGGGCACGGTCGTGTCCGTCGCGGTGCGCACGGGAGACGTCGTCGAGGCGGGGCAACCCCTCCTCGCGATCGAGGCGATGAAGATGGAGCACACCCTGCTCTCCTCCGTCGCCGGAACGGTGACCGTCTCGGTCGCCGAGGGCGACCAGGTCAGGCTCGACCAGGTCGTCGCCACGATCCATCCCCACGAAGGAGAACCAGGATGACCCTCACGACGGCCATGACGCCCGGCATCGAGACGACCGACTTCCAGGAGAGGCTGCGCGCGACGGTGCGCGACTTCGCCGACACGGTCGTCGCGCCCGCCGCGTACGAGTACGACACCAAGCGCGAGCTGCCCTACGGCATCATCGCGCAGATGGGCGAGATGGGCCTGTTCGGCCTCCCGTTCCCCGTGGAGTACGGGGGACAGGGCCGCACGTACGTCGACTTCTGCATAGCGATAGAGGAGCTCAGCAGGGCCGACCAGTCGATAGGGGTGACGCTCGAGGCCGGGGTGGGCCTGGGCGCGATGCCGATCTTCCGCGCGGGCACCGAGGAGCAGCGGCAGCGCTGGGTGCCGCCGCTCGCGCAGGGGCGCGCGCTCGCGGGGTTCGGCCTCACGGAGGCCGACGCGGGCTCCGACGCGGCGGGCACGAAGACGACCGCGGTGCTCGAGGGCGGCGAGTGGGTCATCAACGGCACCAAGCAGTTCATCACCAACTCGGGTTCCGAGATCACGTCGCTCGTCACCGTCACGGCCGTGACGGGCCGCAGGGATGACGGCAGCCCCGAGCTCACCGCGATCATCGTGCCGAGCGGCACCCCCGGCTTCGAGGTGCTGCCCGCGTACGACAAGGTGGGATGGCACACGTCAGACACGCACCCGCTCGTCTTCACCGACGTGCGCGTGCCCGAGGAGAACCTGCTCGGGCAGGTCGGTCGCGGCTTCGCGAACTTCCTCGAGAGCCTCGACGAGGGCCGCGTCGCGTTCTCCGCGCTGTGCACGGGCGCGGCGCAGGGCTGCCTCGAGGAGGCGATCCGCTACGCCAAGACGCGCAACGTGTTCGGGCGCTCCATCGGCTCGAACCAGCACATCGCCTTCACGATCGCGAGGATGCAGGCGCGCGTGCACGCCGCCCGCCTCGCGACCTACGACGCCGCCCACAAGCTCGTGGCCGGCCAGCCCTTCAAGCTCGAGGCGAGCCTCGCCAAGCTCACGAGCAGCGAGGCCGCGATGGCGAACGCGCGCGACGCGACGCAGATCTTCGGCGGCTACGGATTCCTCAACGAGAACCCCGTGGCGAGGCACTATCGTGACTCGAAGATCCTCGAGATCGGCGAGGGCACGACGGAGGTCCAGCTCATGGTGATCTCGAGGCAGCTCGGCTTCTGATGACGGACATCGAGCAGCGCGGCCTGTACTACGAGGAGTTCGAGACGGGCGTGCGCTACCTGCACCGCCCCGGCCGCACGGTCACGGAGTCGGACAACGTGCTGTTCACGACCCTCACGATGAACACGCAGTCGCTGCACCTCGACGCCGCGTGGGCCGAGACCCAGCCGTTCGGCCAGCGGCTCGTGAACTCGATGTTCACGCTCTCGACGATGGTGGGCAGCTCGGTGGGCCAGCTCACGCAGGGCACGATCATCGGCAACCTGGGCTTCACGGAGGTCGCGTTCCCGCACCCGATGTTCCACGGCGACACCCTCTACACCGAGACGGAGGTCGTGGAGAAGCGGCTCTCGCAGTCCCGCCCGGGCCAGGGCATCGTGACGCTGCGGCACACGGGCAAGAACCAGGACGGCATCGTCGTGGGGGTCGCCACGCGCTCCGTGCTCGTGTGGTGCGCGCCGTGACCTTCGCACTCGGCCCCGCGCTGCTGTTCTGCCCGGCGGACCGTCCGGAGCGATACGGCAAGGCCGCCGAGCGCTCGGACGCGGTCATCCTCGACCTCGAGGACGCCGTCGCGCCGGGCGACAAGGCGGCGGCGCGCGAGGCGCTGCTCGCGCATCCCCTCGACCCCGCCCGCACGATCGTGCGCGTGAGCGCGGCGGGCACCGAGGACCACCAGCTCGACCTCGCCGCCGTCGACGAGACCGACTACCGCTACCTCTTGCTCGCCAAGGCGGCGGGCGTGCGCGACCTCGACAGGCTCGAGGACTACGACGTCATCGCCCTGTGCGAGTCGGCGGCGGGGGTCGTCGCGGCGCCCGCGATCGCGGCGCTCAAGAACGTCGTGGGCCTCATGTGGGGCGCCGAGGACCTCGTGGCCTCCCTCGGCGGAACGTCGAGCCGCGGCCCGGACGGCCGCTACCGGGATGTCGCGCGGCACGCGCGCTCCGCGGTGCTGCTCGCGGCGGGGGCGCATGGCAAGGCGGCGGTCGACGCCGTGCACCTCGACATCGCCGACCTCGACGGGCTGCGAGACGAGGCCGAGGATGCCGCGGCCTCGGGCTTCACCGCGACCGCGTGCATCCACCCGACCCAGGTGGAGGCAGTGCGGGCCGCCTACGCGCCGGGCACCGACGAGCTCGCGTTCGCGCGCGACGTGCTCGCCGCCGCGGAGGGGGAGCGCGGGGTCTTCGCGTTCCGCGGGCGCATGGTCGACGAGCCCGTGCTCGCGCACGCCAGGACGGTCATCGCGCGGAGCCGCTAGCGCCGCCCGCGCCCGCGAGCTGCGGCTTCCGTGGCGAGATTGCCGCGACGTTCCGCGCAGCTCGAAACCCTGCGAGGAGAAAGCGGTGGGGATCAGCGGGCGAGGATGTCGTCCGCGTTGTCCGCTATCCAGTCCATGAGGGGCAGCAAGCGCTCCGCGAGGTCTCGTCCGCGCTGCGTGAGGCTGTAGTCGACACGCGGCGGGATCGTGGGCTGCGCGTCCCGGTGCACGAAGCCGTCCGACTCGAGCACGCGCAGGGTCTGCGCGAGCATCTTCTCGCTCACACCCTCGACCACGCGGCGCAGCTCGCCCCAGCGCAGCGTGTCCTGCGAGAGGGCGACGAGCACGAGCACGCCCCACTTGCTCGTGACGTGGTCGAGCACGGTGCGCGTCGGGCAGTTCGACGGCAGGATGCCCGCCGTGAAGCCGTGCGCTGACAGGTCACTCACCTTCATTCCCCTAACTTACCAAAAAGTGGGTACTGCGCGCAGGGAAGTAATCTCTGGAGAGACGGGTTCACCCCCACGAACCCTCTCGAAAGGAACACCATGACCATCGTCGTCACCGGAGCCACGGGCCACCTCGGCCGCCTCATCATCGACGCGCTGCTGCGCGACGGCACCCCGTCGTCAGACATCGTCGCCCTCGGCCGCAGCGCCCAGAAGCTCGAGGCCCTCGCGCCGCTCGGCGTGCGCACGGCCGTCGCCGACTACACCGACCGCGCATCCCTCGACGCCGCGCTCGCGGGCGCCGACACCGTCATGCTCGTGTCCGGCAGCGAGGTGGGCCAGCGCTTCGCGCAGCACGCGGCGGTCATCGACGCCGCGAAGGCTGCGGGAGTGGGCCGCATCGTCTACACGAGCGCCCCCGCCGCGACGACGTCGCCGCTCATCCTCGCGCCGGAGCACAAGGCCACCGAGGAGTACCTCGCGGCCTCGGGCATCCCCGCCACGATCCTGCGCAACGGCTGGTACACCGAGAACTACGTCGGCACCGCGCAGCAGGCCATCGCCTCAGGCACGCTCGCGTCGAGCGCGGGCGAGGGCCGCGTCTCGAGCGCGTCGCGCAAGGACTACGCGGATGCCGCCGCGGCCGTGCTCGTCGACGACGCGCACGCGGGGCAGACCTACGAGCTCTCCGGCGACACCGCGTGGGACTTCGCCGAGCTCGCCTCGACGGTCGCGGACATCTCGGGCAAGCCCGTCACCCTCGTGGCGCTCACCCCCGAGGAGCACACCGCGGCCCTCGCCGCCGCGGGCCTCGACGAGGGCACAGCGGGCTTCGTCGTCGCGCTCGACGGCAACATCCGCGACGGTCTCCTGGGCCACACGCCCGGCGACCTCTCGCGCCTCATCGGACGCCCGACGACGCCGCTGCGCGACGGGCTCGCGGCGGCCCTCTAGGGTCGTCCGCAACCGCGCGACGGCGGTCCGGACGTCCGGGCGCCTACTCCTCGAACGTGTTGACCATGGCCTGGGCTGCACGGTCGAGGTAGGCCCACAGGGTCGCATCCTGCAGGGGCGGCAGCTCGAGGGAGTCGACTGCCGCCCTCATGTGCGTGAGCCACCGGTCGCGCGCGTCGGGGTTCACCTTGAACGGCAGGTGGCGCATGCGCAGGCGCGGGTGTCCGCGCTCCTCGCTGTAGGTGCCGGGGCCGCCCCAGTACTGCTCGAGGAACCCCGTGAGCCGTTGGATGGCCCCCTCGAGGTCGGGCTGCTCCGGGTACATGGGTAGCAGCACGGGGTCGGTCGCGACGCCCTCGTAGAATTTGCGGACGAGCTTCTCGAACGTCGCCCGCCCGCCGACCTGCTCCCAGAAGTTGCCCTGGGCTGGCTCGCCGCCGGGGCCCATGCGCAGGGTGATCGGGTTCTCGGTCATTCGGGCTTCTTCTCCATGTTCTGCACGGCCACGGGCTTCGTCTTGGGCGGGCGCGCGCCGCGCACGCTCGCGGCTCCGTCGGCGCCCGTGAGGATGATCGAGTTGAGGGCGGGAAGCTTCACGTCCATCTCGTCGAGGGCCCGCTTGAGGCGCGCCCTCAGCTCGCGCGCGACATCATCCTTCGACGCCGACGCGGTCTTGACCACGAGCCGCAGCACGATGGCCTCGGCGGAGATCGACTCGATGCCCCAGATCTCCGGCCGTTCGAGGATGCGCGAGCGCCACTTCGTGTTCGAGGCCATGTCGCGCGCCGTCGCGAGCACCTTGTCCTGCACGGCGTCGAGGTCGACGTCGTAGGGCACCGCGAGGTCGATGATGACGCGCGCCCAGCCCTGCGACATGTTGCCGACGCGCAGGATCTCGCCGTTGCGCACGAACCACAGGGTGCCGTTGACGTCGCGCACGAGGGTGATGCGGATGCCGACGCCCTCGACGACCCCCGTGGCGGGCCCGAGGTCGACGACGTCGCCCACGCCCAGCTGGTCCTCCGCGACCATGAACAGGCCGCTCAGCACGTCTTTGACGATGTTCTGGGCGCCGAAGCCCAGGCCCGCGCCGAGCGCCGCCGTGATGAGGGCGAACGCGCCCGTCGCGTTGGGGATGACCGTGTTGAACAGCACGAGCACCACGAGGATGACGATGACCGCCGTCACCATGTTGCCGAACACGCTGCCGAGCGTCTTCGTGCGCTGCACGATGCGCACCGCGGCGAGCGGCGACATGAGCAGCGCCTGGGTGTCGTCGAAGTTCTGCTTCTTCTTCGCGCCGTTGACGATCCGGCTCACGACACGGCGGATGGCGAACAGCAGGATGCCCCGCAGCAGGATCGCCGCGACGATGACGACCACCGACACGACGAGCTTGTGCCAGCCGCTGTCGACGTCGCCAAGCTCAGCCCAGATCGCGTCCCAGTCCATGTGCCAAGCCTATGGGGGAGCGCCTGCGTGCCGCATGGGCGCTCCCCGCACGGCTAGCTGGCGTCGCGCTCCTGCGCCTTGAGGGCGCGCTCGACACCCGCGAGGTTCTCGACGACCAGGCGGCGCAGGGCCGGGGTCTCGGGGTTCGCGGCGAGCCACGCGTTCGTGGCATCCACGAGCTCCTGCGAGGCGAGCGGGGCCGGGTAGAGGCCGAGCACGACGTACTCCGCGATCTTGTACGAGCGGTTCGCCCAGATGTCGCCCAGCATCGCGAAGTACGGCGCGACCAGGCCCTCGAGCACCGACGGGTCGTTGACGTGCTGGTAGCCCATCGTCACCATGCGCACTATCGCGTTCGGCAGGGTGTCGCTCTCCACGAGGGAGTCGAACGCCTTCCGCTTGCCCTCGACGGTGGGCACCGTCGCGTGCGCCCGGGCGGCGGCCTGGGCGCCGTTGGAGGTGTTGTCGCCCTCGAGCTCGGCGTCGACCTCTGCCGCGTCGGCGGCCCCGTTGAGCACGAGGCCCTCGAGGATCTCCCAGCGCAGGTCGGTGTCGATCTCGAGCCCGTCGAGCGCCACCGAGCCGTCGAGCAGGCCGCGCAGAGTCGCGACGTGGTCGGCGGTCGACGCGATGTTCGCGAAGAACTTGGCGAACTGGAACTGCGCGTCGGAGCCGGCGTCGGCCTCCTTCGCGAGGATCCACAGGCCGTCGCCGACCGCCTCGATGGTCTCCTGGCGGCGCTCCGGCGTCACGTACGCACGCGCGACGGTCGTGAGCTGCGTGAGGGTCGTGCGGATGGTCGTCGACTCGGTCTCCGCGGCGATGTTGTTGAGCACGAGCTGCACGTAGTCGCTCGGGCTCGCCTCCGCGTCGCGCGTCGCGTCCCACGCGGCACCCCACACGATCGAGCGGGCCAGCGGGTCGTCGATGTCCTCGAGGTGCTCCATCGCCACCGCGAGCGACTTCTCGTCGAGGCGGATCTTGGCGTAGGCCAGATCCTCGTCGTTGACGAGCACGAGGTCGGGGCGCTTCTGGCCGACGAGCTCGGGCACGTCGGTCGACGAGCCGTCGACGTCGATCTCGACGCGGTGGTCGCGGCGCAGCTTCCCGCCGTGGAGGTTGTAGAAGCCGATGGCGAGGCGGTGCGGACGGATCGTCGGGTAGTCGGCGGCGGCCTCCTGCTTCACGGCGAACGCCGTGATCGTGCCATCCTCGCCCTCCTCGATGACGGGGCGCAGCGTGTTGACGCCCGCGGTCTCGAGCCACAGCTTGCTCCACTGCGTGAGCTCGCGGCCCGAGGTCTTCTCGAGCTCGGCGAGGAGGTCGGAGAGCTCCGTGTTCGAGTGCGCGTGCTTCTTGAAGTACGCGGCGACGCCCTGCATGAACTCGGGCAGGCCCACCCACGCGACGAGCTGCTTGATGACCGAGCCGCCCTTCGCGTACGTGATGCCGTCGAAGTTGACCTGCACGTCCTCGAGGTCGTTGATCGTCGCGACGACGGGGTGCGTCGAGGGCAGCTGGTCCTGGCGGTACGCCCAGCTCTTCTCCATGGCCTGGAACGTGGTCCACGCCTCGTTCCACTCCGTGGCCTCGGCCGTCGCGAGGGTCGACGCCCACTCGGCGAAGCTCTCGTTGAGCCACAGGTCGTTCCACCACTTCATGGTCACGAGGTCGCCGAACCACATGTGGGCGAGCTCGTGCAGGATCGTGACGACGCGGCGCTCCTTGATCGCGTCGGTGACCTTCGAGCGGAACACGTAGCTCTCGGTGAACGTGATGGCGCCCGCGTTCTCCATGGCGCCCGCGTTGAACTCGGGCACGAAGAGCTGGTCGTACTTCTCGAAGGGGTACGGGTAGTCGAAGTGCTTCTCGTAGAACTCGAAGCCCTGCTTCGTCTTCTCGAAGATGTACTCGGCGTCGAGGTACTGGCTGAGCGACTTGCGCGCGAAGATGCCGAGCGGGATGACCCGCCCGTCGCTCGACACGAGCTCGTCGCGCACGGCGACGTACGGGCCCGCGACGATCGCCGTGACATAGCTCGAGAGGATGCCCGTGGGCGCGAAGCGCCACGTCGACACGGAGTCGCGCACGCCCGTCGGCTCGGGCGTGGGGGAGTTGCTCACGACGGCCCAGTTGGCGGGGGCCGTGACCGTGAACTGGAACGTCGCCTTGAGGTCGGGCTGCTCGAACACCGCGAACACGCGGCGGGAGTCCGGCACCTCGAACTGCGAGTAGAGGTACACCTCGTTGTCGACGGGGTCGACGAAGCGGTGCAGGCCCTCGCCCGTGTTCGTGTACATCGCGTCGGCGACGACCTCGAGCACGTTGTCGCTGCGCAGGTCGGGCAGCTGGATGCGCACGCCGTCGCTCACGACGGCCGGGTCGAGGGCCGTGCCGTTGAGCGTGACCGAGTGCACGGTCTTCGTGATCGCGTCGATGAACGTCGAGGCGCCGTCCTTCGCGGTGAAGCGCACCTTCGTGGTGCTGAGGAACGTCTCGGGGCTCGTCGTGAGGTCGAGCTCGACCTCGTAGCTCGTGACGTCGATGATCGCCTTGCGCTCCTGCGCCTCGACTCTCGTGAGGTTCTCTCCTGGCACCGCTTGCTCCTTTGCTCGTCGGATCGTGTCCGACCACCCAGCCTACCCATCCCGATACTGTGGGCTCATGGCCGACGAACCCACCGCCCCCGTCCCGCCGCCCGCCTCCGACGGGCCGGTACCTCTTCCCGAGTACGCGGCCCCCGAGGTGCCCGTCGCCGAGGGCGCCCCGGCCCCCGCGCCCGCGAAGCGCCCCATCTGGCCGTTCGTGCTGGGCGGGGCCGTGCTGCTGTTCATCCTCGCGATCGTCGGCGTCGTCATCGCGGTGCTGGCCGTGTTCGGTGCGTTCGGCGCCGATCCGTCGAAGACCGTGCTCGAGTACGACCGCGCGTTCGAGACCGCCGACTGCGCCCTCTTCCAGAAGACGCTCAGCGACGGGTACGAGCAGGCCGCGTTCGGCGGCGAGCTCGACTGCGCCGCGTGGACCGAGAACGCCGAGAACTACACGACGGACGGCACGTACGCGTTCACCGTGCGCGTGCAGAGCATGACCGTCGACGGCGATGCCGCCCAGGTCGTCACGCACGAGACCGACACGTCGTCGGGGTCCCCGCAGGACTACGACGTGCGCTACTACCTCGTCAAGGAGAACGGCGACTGGGTGATCGACGACATCGTCAACGAGACCGAGTAGCCCTCCGCCTCCTCGATGGCGGTGGTGAGCAGCGCGAGCAGGCGCTCGTCGGCATCCTCGATGCAGGCGGTCGCGATGCCCGTGACCGCGGTGTGCACTATCGACTCCGCGGTGCGGCGCGAGGCCCTGGGCGCGTAGCGCGTCGTCGACAGGAAGCCGCGCGCCCAGCGCTCGAGGTCGGGGGACTGGTCGAAGGCCTCCCGCGAGGCGGGGCCGAGCTCGGGGTCGAACGAGAGCAGCGCGACCGCGAGGGCGCGCTGCCGCTCGAGGTTGGCGACGGGCAGCGCCGCGCGCGCGGCGATGAGGGCCACCGACATGCCGAACCCGGGGTCGTCGGGGGTGAGCCCCACGACGCGGTGGATGAGCGTCGTGAGCCGCGCGCGCCCCGCGTCCGTCGAGAGGTCGTTGATGTCGCGCGCGAGGGCGGCGAGCGTCGCGTGCGTGCACGCGGGGCGGTCGCTCCAGCGCTCTCCCGCGAGGTAGGAGGCGAACTCCATGAAGCACGCGCCCTGCCTCGGCGAGCGGTGGCGGCCCGCCGAGAGGACCGGCATGAGGGTGGGTGTCGTTGATGCGGCCATGTTCCAGTGTGCTCCCGATCGGGCGCCGAATCCAGAGCCCGCGGCGCTTCTAGACTGGGCAGCATGCGCATCCACATCGCCACCGACCACGCGGGCCTCGAGTTCAGCGAAGACCTGCAGGCGCACCTGCGCGAGGCCGGCCACGAGGTCGTCGACCACGGCCCGACCAGCTACGACCCGCTCGACGACTACCCGAGCTTCTGCATCAACGCGGCGATCGCGGTCGTCAAGGATCAGGCCGCGGGCGTCGAGTGCCTCGGCATCGTGTTCGGCGGCTCCGGCAACGGCGAGCAGATCGCCGCGAACAAGGTCGAGGGCGCGCGCGCCGCGCTCGTGTGGAACGAGTCGACGGCCCTCCTCGCGCGGCAGCACAACGACGCCAACCTCATCTCGATCGGTGCGCGCCAGCACACCGTGGAGGAGGCCAAGCACTTCATCGACGTCTTCATCGCCGAGCCGTTTTCGGGCGAGGAGCGCCACGCCCGCCGCATCGCCCAGCTCGCCGAGTTCGAGCGCACGGGCGCCATCCAGGGGCACACCATCGATGCCTGAGGGCCATTCCGTCCACCGCATCGCCCGGCAGTTCGCGCTGCACTTCGTGGGGCATGAGGTCGCGGCATCCTCGCCCCAGGGCCGGTTCGCGGCGGGTGCGGCGCGCATCGACGGGCACGTCATGACGCAGGCCGTAGCCGTGGGCAAGCAGATGTTCCTCGAGTTCGACAACGGGCTCTGGCTCAAGGTGCACCTCGGCATCTACGGCGCGTGGGACTTCGCGGGCGACGTGACTGCCGACGCCACCATGGCCTCCGCCGCAGGGCGCATGGGCCAGACGAACCAGAAGGGCACGGTGGTCGGTGCCCACGAGGACTCCCTCAGCAGCATCGGCGCGCCCCGGCGCACGCGGCTGCGGATGGCCGAGCAGGAGGTCGAGGGCACGGTCGACGTGTTCCCGCCCGATCCCGTGGGGGCCGTTCGCGTGCGTCTGCTCACCGAGTCGACGTGCGCCGACCTGCGCGGCCCCACGGCATGCGAGATCCTCCTGCCCGAGGAGGTGCAGGCGTCGATCGACAAGCTCGGGCCCGACCCGCTGCTCGACGACTCGAAGGCCGCGGAGGACCGCTTCACGGCGACCGTGCTGAAGAAGCCCACACCCATCTGCCTGCTGCTCATGGACCAGTCGGTCGTCGCGGGCATCGGCAACGTCTACCGCGCCGAGCTGCTGTTCCGCGCGCGGCTCAACCCGCACATCCCGGGCCGCGACCTGCCGGAGAAGACCGTGCGGGCGCTCTGGAAGGACTGGGCCAAGCTCCTGAGGATCGGCGTCGAGACCGGCCAGATGATGACCATGGACGGCCTCAGCAAGGAGGCGTACGACGGGGCGATGGCGAGCCGCGCCGACCGGCACTGGGTCTACCACCGCACGGGGGAGCCGTGCCGCGTGTGCGGCACCCCGATCGTCATGGAGGAGATCGGCGGCCGCAAGCTCTACTGGTGTCCGAAGGACCAGGCATGAGGCACACACCGCACTTCCTGCTCACCGACGTCGCCGAGGTCAAGCGCCTCATCCGCGAGAACCCGTGGGCGACTATCGTGTCGAGCACGGCGAACGGGCTCGTCGCGTCGCACTACCCGGTCATCCTGGAGGAGACCGACGACGGCACGATCAGCCTCGTGAGCCACGTCGGCCGGCCCGACGAGCAGCTGCACGAGCTCGGGCAGCACGAGGTGCTCGTGATCATCCAGGGGCCGCACGGCTACATCTCTCCCGGCTGGTACCGCGACGAGAAGTCGGGCTTCGTGCCGACATGGAACCACGTCACGGCCCATCTGTACGGCGTGCCGCAGCTACTGTCCGAGGCAGAGAACTTCGCGGTGCTCGACTCCCTCGTCGACCACTTCGAGGAGCGGATGCCCGAGCCGGTGTCCCTCGACATCGACGAGGAGGCCGCCCGCCGCATCGCCCTCGGCACCGTGGGCCTTCGCCTCGTGGTGACGCGCTTCGACGCGCGGGCCAAGCTCAGCCAGAACAAGCCGGCCGAGGTCGTCGACCGCATCATCGACGAGCTGCAGTCCGGGGAGAACTACGCGAACCCGGGTCTGGCGCGCGAGATGAGAAGGGCCCACGACCGTGATCCTCACTGACCTCAGGCTCGGCGACCGCGTCGTCGACATCCGCATCGAGGGCGGGCTCATCGCCGAGGTCGGCGAGCACCTCGGGGCTGGCGAGAGCTTCGACGGCCGCTGGGTGGTCCCCGGCCTGTGGGACCACCACGTGCACTTCACCCAGTGGGCGCTCACGTCGCGCCGCGTCGACCTCTCCACGGCGACGTCGGCGGCCGAGGCCGCGGCGATCGCGGGGGCCGCGCGCGACCGCGGCCTCATCGTGGGCGCGAACTTCCGCGACGGCGTGTGGGCGGATGCGCCGACCGCCCAGCTGCTCGACGCCGCGACGGGCGACGTGCCGGCGGTGCTCGTCTCCGCGGACCTGCACGCCGTGTGGCTCAACTCGGCGGCCCTCGCGCGGTTCGGCCACGCGGGCCACCCCACGGGGCTGCTCAAGGAGGACGACGCGTTCGCCGTCCACCAGGGCCTCGACGCGGTGGGCGACGAGACCGTCGACGGCTGGGCGCGGGATGCGGCGGCCGCCGCCGCGCGCCGCGGGGTCGTGGGCATCGTCGACCTCGAGATGGCGTGGAACCGCGGGGCGTGGGAACGCCGCATCGCCGCCGGGCACGACGCGCTGCGCGTGGAGTTCAACGTCTACACGCAGGATCTCGAGCGCGCGATAGCCGAGGGCATGCGCACGGGCGACGCGCTCCACGAGCTGCTCACGGTGGGGCGCTACAAGGTGCTCACCGACGGCTCGCTCAACACGCGCACCGCCTACACATGGGAGCCCTACGAGGATGGCACGCACGGCATGCTCACCGTGCCGCCCGAGACGCTCCTGCCGCTCATGCGCCGCGCGTTCGAGGCGGGCATCCTGCCCGACGTGCACGCGATCGGCGACCAGGCGAACACGCTCGCGCTCGACGCGTTCGAGACGCTCGGCGTCGCGGGGCGCATCGAGCACGCGCAGCTGCTCTCGGAGGCGGACTACCCGCGCTTCGCGGCGCTGGGCGTCGAGGTGAGCGTGCAGCCGGAGCACGCCATGGACGACCGCGACGTGTCCGAGCGCTTCTGGGCGGGACGCACCGACCGCCTCTACGCCTTCCGCAGCCTGCTCGACGCGGGCGCGACGCTCCTCTTCGGCTCCGACGCCCCCGTCGCACCCCTGGACCCGTGGGTCACGATGGACGCCGCGGTCACGCGCGAGCGCGACGGCCGCCCGTCGTGGCACCCCGAGCAGCGCATCACCCCGCAGGAGGCACTCGCGGCCTCCACCCGCTCGACGATCGCCGTGGGCCAGCCCGCAGACCTCGCCATCGTCGACCGCGACCCCCTGGGCCCCGACCTCCGCACGATGCCCGTGGCCGCGACCCTCCTGGCCGGCCGCTACACCCACCACGCCTAACCACGCACACCCATACCCATACCTACAAAAGCAGCTCGGGGTGCGACCGACGCTAAACGAAGAGAGCCTGTCGGCTTCTCACTCCGAACTGCAGGTGGGCCTGGCAGCGTCGCGCGAAGCCGACGCCGGAAGCAGTTCGGAGTGAGAAGCCGACAGGCTCGTCAGCGAAAAACTACTTGGTAGCGATGTGGGCGAACAGGAACCAACGATCCTTCTCCAGCCCCCGAGCGATCTCGATCGCCACATCCTGGCTCACCGGGTCGAGCTCGGCGAGCTCGTCGACGGCGGTGCGCACGGTCACGAGCGTCGCGTCGATCGACGCGATGATCTCGGCGATGACGAGGTCGGACTGCTGGAAGCCGGCGGTGAGCTGAGGCGTGGTGGCCTTGGCGCTCAGCGTCTGGACGCGCGCGTCGATGGGCAGGCCGAGGGCGACGACGCGCTCCGCGGCGGTGTCGGCCCATTCGCGGGCGTGGTCGACGACGAGGTCGAGCAGCTCGTGCACGGCCTGGAAGTTCGCGCCGCGGACGTGCCAGTGGGCCTGCTTGCCGTCGACGGAGAGGGCGGTGAGGTCGGTGACGACGGGGCCGAGGAACTGCGCGGTTCCGGCGGCGACGTCGGGGTTCGCTGAGGTGGTGGGGACGGCCTTGATGTCGGTCATGATGAGGCTCCTTCTCTCGTCTGACCTCAACGTTAGCCAGCCCCCCGCATTCCGCAAGCAAGCGAAGGCAACGCTTAGTGAGGGTAGGGTTAGCCCCCTGGGGGGTTGGTGTGGCTGCCGGATGGGGCCGCGGCCGGGCGACGCGGAGGATTGCTGCATGACCTCTCGTGGCGGCTACCTCGGGCTCTGGCGGACTGTCCCGCGCGAGCTCCTCTTCCTCTTCCTGGCGTTCCCGATCTCGATAGTCGGGTTCGGCCTCACCGTCGGCCTGTTCTCGGCGGGCGTGGGCACGATCGTGACGTTCTTCATCGGCGTCGTCCTCATCATCGGATGTCTCTACCTCGCGCGCGGGTTCGGCACCGTGCAGCTCGCGCTGCTCGACGTGTCGGGCCGTCCGGTCATCGAGCGGCCCGAATGGCAGGATGCGCGTGCGCGCACGGGCTTCTTCGGCTGGGTGCGTGCCGTGCTGGGCAACGGGCACTACTGGCTCTACCTGTTGCACGTCATGATCATCGACTTCATCGTGACCACGATCACGTGGACCATCACGGTCACGTGGGTCGCGATCGGCCTGGGCGGGGTCACGGCGTGGTTCTGGGAGCTGCTGCTCGGCGAGGACACCGACTTCTACTTCTCGTCGTACCTCCTGCCGGGCGTGCAGAACGCGCCCCTCGCGGATGTCCTGATCCTGTTCGCGGTGGGCGTCGTGGCGCTCGCGACGCTGCCCCTCGTGACCCGCGGGCTCGTCACCGTGCACTGGTTCATCGCGCGCGGAGTGCTGGGCGCCTGGCGCTCCGACGCCCTGCAGCGCGAGGTCATCTCGCTCAACGCCTCGCGCGGCGCCGCCCAGAGCGCCGAAGGGCACTCGTTGCGGCGGCTCGAGCGTGACATCCACGACGGTCCGCAGCAGCGGCTCGTGCGCCTGCAGATGGACCTCGCCGCGGCGGAGCGGCAGCTGGACGCCGACCCGGAGCGGGCGCGGGGGCTCATCGCCGAGGCCATGCAGCAGTCGCGGGACGCGCTGGAGGAGCTGCGCGCGCTGTCGCGCGGGTTCGCCCCGCCCATCCTGCTCGACCGCGGGCTCGTCGCGGCGCTCGAGTCGGCGGCCGTGCGCAGCACCGTGCCGACGCGCATCGTGGACGACCTGCCCGAGGGGCTCGAGCTGCCGCAGGAGACGCAGCGCAACGCCTACTTCGTGGCCTCGGAGGCGCTCGTGAACGCCGCCAAGCACTCGGGGGCGACCGACGTGGAGGTGCGCGTGGGCGTGCGCGAGGGCTGGCTCGACATCGTCGTCACCGACGACGGCCACGGCGGCGCGGTGACGCTGCCGGGCCACGGCATCGCGGGTCTCGAGGAGCGCCTGCACGGCCTCGGCGGCACCCTCGAGGTGCAGAGCCCCGAGGGCGGACCGACCATCGTGTCGGCCCACCTGCCCGTCGCCTAGTCCGCCCGTCGCTAGTCTGGGGGGCGTGATGGGCTTGCGCGTGGTGGTCGCCGACGACTCGGTGCTCCTGCGCGAGGGACTCGTGCGCGTGCTCGAGGAGGCCGGGGCGGAGGTGCTGGCGTCGTACGGCGACGCGGACTCCCTGCTCGCCGATCTCGAGGAGCGGCAGCCGCAGCTCGTCGTGCTCGACGTGCGCATGCCTCCGACGTTCCGCGACGAGGGCGTGCGCGCGGCGATCCGGGCGCGGCAGCTCATGCCGGGTGTGGGCATCCTGCTGCTCTCGCAGTACGTGGAGGTCGCCTACGCGCAGGAGCTGTTGTCGTCGGGCAGCGGCGGCATCGGCTACCTGCTCAAGGACCGCGTCGCGTCGCTGGACGAGCTGAGGGACGCCATGGAGCGCATCGCTGCGGGCGGCACGGTGCTCGACCCCGAGGTCGTCGCGCAGCTCATCGGCCGCCGGCACGACCCGCTCACGACCCTCACCCCGCGCGAGCATGAGGTGCTCGCGCTCATGGCGGAGGGCCGCACGAACGCCGCGATCGGCTCGGCCCTCGTGATCGGCGTGGGCGCCGTCGAGAAGAACGTGACGGCGATCTTCCAGAAGCTGGGGCTCGACGACTCCGGCACCGACCACCGCCGCGTCCTGGCGGTGCTGGCCTGGCTGCAGCGCTAGCTAGCGCAGGGCGGAGATCCTGCCGCCGAGCGACCGGAGGTCGCGCATCCTGCGCTCGAACGTCACGGCGACGAAGATGATGATCGCGCCCCCGACGACCGCCCAGACCCACCATTCCGTGAGCTGGTAGACGGCGACGATCTGCGGCGAGAACGTGCGGACGGCGTGCACGAGCACGACGACGGCCCCGAGGATGAGCGGCGCCTGCAGCTTGCGCACCGCCCCGACGAGCACGAGCGCGACGCACGCGACCCCGAGCCCCACGAGCCGCCACACCGGCTGGTCGACGAAGGTCGCGACGAGCGAGGGGACGAGCAGCACGAGGATGCCGGGCGCGAGCCACACCCAGCTGCGCGCCTGCGGCTCCCGCGCGAGGCGCACGGCGCCCACGACGAGCAGCGCCGCGGCGAGGATGCCCGTGCCCCACTCGAGCGGGTCGACGGCGCCCACGACCATCCCGGCGACTCCGACGACGACGGCGAGGCCGTACGACAGCCACGCGAGCGCGGGGGTGAAGGGGGCCCGTCGCACGAGCATGCCGGCGATGTGCAGGCCCGCGAGCACGGCGAGGGCGACGAGGGCGCGTGCCGTGCCGAGCGAGGTGTCCCTCAGCACGGCGAGCTCGACGACGGCGCAGAGCACGAGGGTCGCGGCCACGGCGGCGACGGCGGCGATGCCGCGGGCGCGCCCGCCCGACCGGGACTGCGCGACCGCGGCGAGGAGCACGACGAGCGCGGTGCCCGCGACCCACGCGTCGAGCGAGACGTCGTCGGCGGTGCCCGCGATGGCGAGGGCGAAGGGCCGCGCGAGGCCGGCGACGAGCACGCCGACGGCCCCCGCGGCCGCGAGCGCGTCGAGGTAGCGGGAGCCGCGCAGGACGCTGCCGACGAGCAGCAGCGCGGCCGACGCGCCCGCGACGACGAGCGGGCGCACGATGCTGCCCGTGCCGGACACGGCCCCGAGCGGCACGAGGGCCACGAGGAGCGCGCCGAGCACGAGGTAGGGCGGCACGGGGCTGTCGCGGCGCGCCCGCCAGGCGCCCGCGGCGACGAGCAGGAGAGCGCCCGCGAGCGGCAGCACGTACGGCTCGAGGTCGGTGACGCCCCGGTCGGCGAGCGTCCACGCGAGCGAGAGGAAGCCGAGGCCGAGAGCGGCCCAGCCGAGGTGGCGGCGCGGGGATGCCGACGCGAACAGCCCGTCGCGCGACACGGCGGTCAGCAGCACGGCGACGGCGGCGAGGAGCAGCACGAGCCAGGTGAGGGCGTCGGCGCGGAGCATCGCCGCCACGAGGGCCGGGACGACCACGATCCCGACGCCGATGTCGCGCGCCGCCCGCGGACCCGCCACCGCGAGCGAGACGGCCGCGACGGCGAGGGCGGCGACGACCGGGGCGAGGTCGGCCGTGAGGGAGACCAGGTGCGCGAGCGAGGCGAGCAGCCACGCCACGGCGGGGGCGAGGGTCGCCGACGCGACGAGCCGCTCGGGCGCGAACCCCGTGCGCGGCACGAGCGCCCAGGCGAGGAGCGCGAGCACCAGGAGGCCTGCGAGCACCGCGCTCGCGCCGTAGTCGGGCAGCACGAGCCCCGGAGCGCCGTCGGCGAGCAGCCAGCTCATCGCGGCCTTCACGAGGGCCGTGCCGTAGGAGGTCCACGCGAGCACGCGCGTCTCGGCGGCGGAGAGGGCGCGCGCCAGGAGCAGGGCCAGCCCGAGCAGCACGACGGCGAGCAGCAGCACCCCGTGCGTCGCCTCGAGGCCCGCGCGCGCGCCCTCCTGGAACCGCTCGTTCGTGTGCCACGCCTCGGAGCCGATCGCGACGAGGCCCAGCACGGTCGCGAGGCCGAGCAGGGCGGCGCGCACGGGGATGAGCGCGGTCGCGCCGCGCGCGACGACGACCAGGGCGACGGTGCCGACCGAGCCGAACCACCACGTGTCGATGCTCGCCCACGACGCGCTGTAGGCGAGCGCGAGCGAGACCGCGCCCGTCGCGAGCAGGGCGATGCGGGCGCCGCGGGCCCACGACCGGCCCACGACGAGCAGCACGACCGCGACGGCGCCGAGCACGAGCCACGCGAGCACCGCGAGCCAGAGCTGCGGCAGCAGCGGCACCGAGAGCACGAGGATGCCCAGCAGCCCCGACCCGAGTGCGAGCCGCCGCGCGGCGAGGGTGCCGCCCACGAGCCAGGCGACGGCCGCGATCACGAGCACGGCGAGCAGGGCGGCGGACGCGACGACCTCCGTCGTCGTGACCTCGAGCGGCTCGCCGCCGCGGAGGGACCACCGCTGCGCCCCACGGGCCGCGACCCCGATCGACGCCACGAGCTTGGTGCCGCCGACAACGGCGACGGCGACCCCCGCGACCCCGGCCGCCGACCAGGCCGCCGCGACAGCGGCGGGGGCGTGGGTGCGGCGCGCCACGGACTCGAGCACGAGCGCCACGACCGCGGCCGCGACGACGGGGACGGCCGTGACGGGCTCGCCGATGCGCGCCCCCACCGCGAACATCCCGGAGGCGGCGACGACCCCGCCGAACGCCGCGAACACGACGGGGAGCACCGGGCGCGCGCCCTGGCGCAGGAGCACCGCGACGTGCGCGCCCGCGACGACGACCACGAGGCCGTAGGTGACGAGCGGGGCCCAGTCGATGTCGAGCCGCACGAAGAGCGCCGCGAACGACGCCGTGACGAGGCCGAGGAGTCCCAGCGCGAGGAGCACGATCCGCTCCACGCGGTACGCGCCGAGAAGCGGGTGCACGAGCGTGCCGGCCCCGAGGGCGAGCAGGGCCGCGAACACGCGAACGCCGTCGTCGAGCCCGTCGGTGAGTCCGCCCACGAGCAGCGCGAGGCCGGGGGCGAACGCCGCCGCGGCGACGATGTCGGGCAGCCGCAGGCCCGAGAGTCGGTGCCAGAGGGCGAAGCCGGCGGAGGAGACGACGAGGGCGGCTCCCCAGTAGACGAGGCCGTCGGCATCCTCGGCGCCGAAGAGGTCGTTGGCGCGGATCGCGAAGGCGTCGAGGTAGACGAACACCACGGCGAGGGCGGCTATCGCCTCGGCTGTCGCGGCGAGCCTGCGGCGCCGCAGGAGGGTCGCGCCCACGAAGGCGGCGATCGTGACGGCGCCGATGATGATCGAGCGCCACACGAGCCCGAAGGTGATGAACGCGTAGACGAGGAAGAACACGGCTCCGACGGCGAGCAGCGAGACGCCCACGATGAGCAGGATGACCTGGACGCCCAGGTGCCGGCGCGGGGGTGCTGGAGGTGCCGCGACCGGCGCGGACACGGTCGTGGGCGCTGCGGCGGCGGGAGCGGGAGCCGGGGGAGCCGGGGCGGCGACGGGGGCCACGGGCTGGGCGGTCTCGAAGCGGATGCGCCCGATGAGCTCGAGCCGGCGGTCGAGCGCCGCGGAGGCCTCCGCGCTCGCGGCGTCCAGCTGCGCTACCGAGGGATGCGCCAGGTCGAGGTGGCACGTGGGGCACACGGCAGCCGTGCGCGGCGTGAAGCACGCTGGGCACACCGTGGGGGAGAAGTCCTGGGGGCCGCGGGGGAACTGCACGTAGCCCGCGTGGGGCAGGTAGGTGTCCATTGCCGCTCAGGCTAGCGGCACGGCGACGGGACGCACGAGAGGTGCGTCACGGGGTGGGGAGGAAGGGCTAGGAGGCTGCCTGGTCGAAGTAGCCCACGCCGGCCTGGACCTCGGGGCGGCGGTACTCGAGGCGGTCGGTCCAGGCGGAGCCGTCCCACCAGCGGAGCATCGCGGTGCCGGCGGGGTCGGGGTACCAGCCGAAGGGGGCGATTTCGGGCGCGGGCGTAGCGTTCTCAGAAGACATCGGGTTGTCCTGTTTGTGCCTCGTCGCCAGGCAAATTCGGGTTGCGACGACATGGTCCACCGCGGGGACCGGTTCGGGTGCGGTGTCCCCATAGTAGAGGACACCCCCGCGGGGCGTTCCACCCCCCAAGACGGGGGCCACGGCCGAGTCGCTAGGATGATCGCGTGAAGATCATCGGCTTCCTCGTCTCCGTCGTCCTGTTCGTGCTGGGCATCTACATCATGGGCGAGGCCTTCTACGTCGCCGGCGCCGAGTTCCCCGTCTTCATCGCGGGCATCCTCGTGACCTCGCTCGGGCTGTTCATCCCCGTCCACATCCTCAAGCGCATCGACGGCTAGACCGCCATGGCGAGCCTGCTGAGCCGGCTCGCGCCGCTCGTCATCACCCTCCGCGGGTCGAAGCGCATGTTCAGCTCCGCCGAGCGCACCCTCAGGCGCGTCGAGCAGCTGCGCCAGAAGCCCGCAGGATTCGCGCCGCCGCCGTCCCTCGCGCGCACCACGCGGGTGTCGCGCCGCGACGTCGACGGCTGGCCCATCTTCGAGGTGGAGCCGCTCGGCGCCGACCCCGAGCACACCGTCGTCTACCTGCACGGCGGCTGCTACGTCTTCGAGATCGACCCCGTGCACTGGGCGCTCATCGGCAGGCTCGCCGTCGAGGCGTCGGTGCGCGTCGTCGTGCCGATCATGCCCCTCGCCCCCGCGGGCACCGCGAGCACCGTCGTGCCGCGCGTCGCCGACCTCGTCGCGGCATACGACCCCGCGACCGTGAGCCTCGTGGGCGACTCCTCGGGCGGCGGCATGGCGCTCGCCGTGGCGATGGCCCTGCGCGACCGCGAGAGCGCGCCGCTGCACCACGTCGTGCTCATCTCGCCGTGGCTCGACATCAGCGGCACCGACCCGCGCCTCGCCGAGATCGCGCCGCGCGACCCGTGGCTCGCCGTGCCCGGCACCCACGCCGCCGGCGCCCTGTACCGCGCGGAGCTCGGCGAGGGGGATTGGCGCGTCTCACCGATCTACGGGTCGCTGGAGGGGATCGGTCCCGTCACGATGTTCAGCGGCACGCGCGACATACTCAACGCCGACGCCCACCGGCTGCTACCCCTCGCGGCCGACGCCGGGCTCGACCTCGACTTCCACGAGGGGCCGGGCATGATCCACAACTACCCGATCCTGCCGATGCCCGAGGGCGATGCCGCCCGCACGGTCATCGTCGACGCGGTGCGCTAGGGGCGGCGGTCGAAGCTCGCTCTCGACCGGCTAGCCGATCCTCCAGGTGCCGACCACCGCGTACTCCGAGTCGCTCACCTCGGCGGACGGCCCCGTGGCCAGGTCGTAGTGGCGCATGTTTCCGCCCCAGTAGCGCAGGATGCGCTCGAGCTCGGTCGTGGGGTCGCCCGCGACCCTGTCCAGGTCGATCTCCATCGTGAACTTCATGCTTCGACGCTAGGTCGGCTGCGGGCCGCCGTCGATGCAGGGATTCCACAGGATGGTGCCGCGCCCGCGTTGTAGGTACCGTCTAACCATGACCGCCGCCGCCGTGCTCCTCGCGCTGATCGGCGTCGCCCTCGGGCTCGTCGGACTCGCCCGGTGGGCGCGCCGCCGCGGCACCGCGGGCTCCGCGATCGCGGGCGCCATGGCCGCCTACGACGAGGGCATGCACGGCACGGCGCACGACGCCTTCGTCGAGCAGCAGGAGCAGGAGCGCCGCCCGATCCCGATCGAGTCGCCCGACACGTGATCCGTTCGCCCCATATCGGGCCTACCCCGCAGCCATAAGCCCGATTCGGGGCGATTCGCTAGCGTTGGGAGCATGGACCTCCAGCTGCGTGACCGTGTCGTCCTCGTCGTCGGTGGCGAGGGCTTCATCGGCTCGGCCGTCGTCGCCCGGCTCCGCGAGGAGGGCGCGATGGTCATCCCGGCGTCCCGCCACACCGAAGACGGCATCGTCATGGATGCCCGCGACGACGCCTCCGTCGCCGCCGGGGTCGCGCGGCTCCTCGAGGAGCACGGCCGCCTCGACGCCGTGGTCGTGACGGCCGCGCCGTCTGCCCAGACGCTGGACCCGTCCCGCAACTCCGACCCGGCTCAGGTCGCGGAGGCGCTCGACGCCAAGGCGCTCGCGTTCCTGCGCGTCGCCAACGCCGTCATCCCCGCCATGACGGCCGCGGGCTACGGCCGCCTCGTCGGCATCAGCGGCCAGAACGCCTTCATGACGGGCAACATCACGGGCTCGGTGCGCAACGCAGCCCTCAACATCATCGGCAAGAACCTCGCCGACCAGCTCGCGGGCACCGGGGTCGCCGTCACGACCGTCAACCCCGGCATGGTCTACGAGCAGCCGTCGGCCGAGGTCGCCGCGGGACGCCCGGGGGAGTCGTCGCCCGACCAGATCGCGGCCCTCGTGGCGTTCCTGGTGTCACCGCTGTCGGCGGTCGCGGGGGAGTCGGTCGCCGTCGGGCACAGGGTGCTCGGAGTCGTGTAGTCGAGGGGATGACGGGAATCGAACCCGCGTAATCAGTTTGGAAGACTGAGGCTCTACCATTGAGCTACATCCCCGGAGGCCCGACGCGTCACGCCCGGCTACCGGAGAACACTGTACCCGACTCCCAGTGTGTGCTCTCGCGCCCGAGCTGTGCCACTCTTGTGCCAGCAGTGCAGACCCTGCACGTTTTTCCTCAGAAGGACCCCATGAACAAGCCCTCCGCTGGCGAGCGTTTCCGCTACTGGTTCGACAACTGGATGGCGAAGGGCACGGTCGCCCTCATCGCCCTGCTCGGCATCGCGACGCTCGTCCTCGTGCTCGTCGTGTTCGGGCTCGTCGAGCTGTTCACCCTGTTCGGCGTCTACCCGAACGACGACCCCGAGACGAAGCCGCTCGACACCCTCTGGGGCAACCTCATGCGCACGCTCGACCCGGGCACCATGGGCGGCGACGAAGGATGGGTCTTCCGCCTGTTCATGCTGATCATCACGATCGGCGGCCTCATCATCGTGGCGAGCCTCATCGGCATCATCTCGGGCGCGTTCGACAGCAAGGTCGAAGACCTGCGCAAGGGCCGCTCGAAGGTGCTCGAGAGCGACCACACGCTCATCCTCGGCTGGAGCCCCAAGGTCTTCCCGATCATCAGCGAGATCGCCACGGCCAACGAGTCGCGCGGCAAGTCGTTCATCGTCGTCCTCGCCGACAAGGACAAGGTCGAGATGGAGGACGAGATCCTCGCGAAGGTCGGCAAGACCGGCAAGACGCGCGTCATCTGCCGCACGGGCGACCCGATGGACCTCACCGACCTCGACGTCGTGAACCCGTACACGGCGCGCAGCATCATCCTGCTCGCGCCCGAGGGCAGCCCCGACCCCGACTCCGACATCATCAAGACGGCCCTCGCGCTCACCAACAACCCGCGCCGCAAGGCGGAGCCGTACCACATCGTCGGCGAGATCGCGGACGAGGCGAACCTCGAGGCGGCGAACCTGGTCGGCCGCGACGAGGCCCACTGGGTGCTCGGCGCCGACCTCATCGGGCGCATCACCGTGCAGAGCTGCCGCCAGAGCGGCCTGAGCGTCGTCTACTCCGAGCTGCTCGACTTCGACGGCGACGAGATCTACTTCACCGAGCAGCCCTCCCTCTACGGCAAGAGCTACTACGAGGCGCAGCTCAACTTCGTCGACTCCACGGTCATCGGCATGGTCAAGGCCGGCGTCGTGCAGCTCAACTGCACCGACAGCGCGATCTACGAGGCGGGCGACCAGCTGATCGTGATCGCCGAGGATGACAGCACCATCCGTCTCGCCACGCCCGGCGTTCCCGACGAGGCGTCGCTCAGCTCGAAGAAGGGCGCGAAGGCCAAGCCCGAGCGCACCCTCGTGCTCGGCTACAACACGGGCCTCTCGGGAATGCTGCGCGAGCTGCACGAGTACGTGCCCGCGGGCTCGCTCGTGACCGTGCTCGCCGACGTCGAGAAGCCCGACTTCCCCGCCTTCGCGAAGATGAAGGTCGAATTCCAGCGCGGGGATGCCACGAGCCGCAAGCTGCTCGACGCCCTCAAGGTCGAGTCGTACGACCACATCATCGTGCTCGCGTACCGCGACACGCTCGACGCGCAGCGCGCCGACAGCAAGACCCTCATCACGCTGCTCCAGCTGCGCGACATCGAGGAGCGCGCGGGCGTCGACCTCAACATCGTGAGCGAGATGCTCGACGACCGAAACCGCGAGCTCGCCGAGGTCACCAACGCAGACGACTTCATCGTGAGCGACAAGCTCATCAGCCTCGCGCTCTCGCAGGTCTCCGAGAACCGCAAGCTCACCGAGGTCTTCGGCATGCTCTTCTCGGCCGACGGCCCCGAGGTCTACCTCAACGACGCCGACCTCTACGTCGCGGGCGGTGCCGAGGTCGACTTCTACACGGTGCTCGCCGGCGCCCGTCGGCGCGGGGAGACGGCGATCGGCTTCCGCGTGGCCGCCGACGCCCACAACGCCGCGGCCAACTACGGGGTGAGCGTGAACCCCAAGAAGTCCGACCGCGTGACGTTCGCTGCGGGCGACAAGGTCATAGTCCTCGCCGAGGACTGAACTTCCGCGTCGGGTGGGTAGACTTACCGAGGCCTTTTCGCGGCCGATCAGCCGTAGCGCGGGGCGTAGCTCAGCTTGGTAGAGCGCTCGGTTTGGGACCGAGAGGCCGCAGGTTCGAATCCTGTCGCCCCGACGTAAGACTTTCGCATCAACACACAACAGGAGAACCTTCGTGAAGACCACCGTTGAGAAGCTGACCCCCACGCGCGTCAAGCTCAACATCTCTGTGACCCCCGACGAGCTCAAGCCGAGCATCCAGCACGCCTACGAGCACATCGGCTCGCAGGTCAACATCCCCGGCTTCCGCAAGGGCAAGGTTCCGCCGCAGCTCATCGACCAGCGCGTCGGCCGCGAAGAGGTGCTCAACCACGCCGTGAGCGACGGCCTCGACAAGTTCTACCGCCAGGCGGTCACCGAGGAGAACATCCGCGTGCTCGGCCGTCCCGAGGCGGACGTCACCGCGTGGCCCGAGGTCAAGGACTTCTCCGGCGACCTGCAGATCTCGGTGGAGGTCGACGTGCGCCCCGAGTTCACGATGCCCAAGCTCGAGGGCCTCAAGCTCACCGTCGACGCCGTCGAGGTGTCGGCCGACGACGTCAAGGACGAGCTCGACGCCCTGCGCAGCCGCTTCGGCACGCTCGTGACCGTCGACCGCCCCGCCAAGAAGGGCGACTTCGTGCAGCTCGACCTCGTCGCCAAGATCGGCGACCTCGAGGTCGACAGCGCCACGGGCATCTCGTACGAGCTCGGCTCCGGCGAGCTCATCGAGGGCATCGACGAGGCCGTCGAGTCGCTCACGGCCGACGAGAGCACGACCTTCGAGTCGGTGCTGCTCGGCGGCGACCACGAGGGCGAGACGGCGCTCATCAGCGTCACCGTGCTCGCGGTCAAGGAGCGCGAGCTGCCCGAGGCCGACGACGACTTCGCGCAGATGGCGAGCCAGTTCGACACCATCAAGGAGCTCAAGGCCGACATCAAGGAGCAGGTCGAGCGCTCGAAGGTCTTCGGCCAGGGCGCCCAGGCGCGCGACCAGATCGTCGACGAGCTGCTGAAGTCCGTCGACATCCCCGTGCCCGCCAAGCTCGTCGAGGACGAGGTGCACCGCCACCTGGAGAACGAGGGCCGCCTCGAGGACGACACGCACCGCGCCGAGGTCACCGAGTCGAGCGAGAAGACGTTCCGCACCCAGATCCTCCTCGACGCGATCGTCGAGCAGGAGGAGGTCAAGGTCACCCAGAACGAGCTCACGACCTACCTCGTGCAGGCCGCGGCGCAGTACGGCATGGAGCCGGGCGAGTTCATCCAGGTGCTCGACAAGAACGGCCAGATCCCCGGCATGGTCGCCGAGGTCGCGCGCGTGAAGGCCCTCGCGGTCGTGCTCGACAAGGCGAAGGTCGTCGACAACAAGGGCAAGGATGTCGACGTCTCGGCGTTCACCGCGACGGCGCTCGCGACCGACGACCAGTCGGACGAGATCACGGCGGCCGACCTGCAGGGCTCGCCCGATTCGCACGGCACCGGTTCCGCGAAGGACGGCCACGGCCGCAAGCCGGGCCACGAGCACTACGGCCACGACCACAAGTAGCAGCATCCGATGAACGGCCGTCCCGCGAGGGGCGGCCGTTCTCGTCTCAGGGCTCCAGCAGCTCCACGGCGTAGCTGCGCACGGACGCCGCGTAGAACGGCAGGTAGTCGGCGAGAGCCGCGAGGGCGACGGACGCGCCCTGCCGCTCGTCGCCGCGGCTCACGAGCGCGAGGGCGAGGAAGGCGGCGCTCGGGCCCGTCCACTCGTCGGACGGGTGGTCGTGGAGGTTCTGCTCGAGCATCCTCACCGACTCCTCGGCGCGGCCCAGGTTGCGGAGCGTGCTCGCGAGCTGGATGACCGCCCGTGGCCGCACCTGCTCGTCGAGCCCGAGCTCGAGGGCGCGCCGGTAGAGGGGCTCCGCCTCCTGCTCGCGGCCCGCGTAGTCGCGGGCGGACGCGGTCTCGAACACGGCCGCGGCGTCGTCGGGCCCGTGCTCGGCCGCGAGCGCGTCGATCGCCGCGACGAGGTCGTCGTCGGCGAGGTCGGCGGCCGACGCCCACACGGCGCTGACCCGCTCGGCCCAGTCGTGCCGCACGCTAGGAGGCCCGCGCCACCTCGGCGCGGCGCGCGGCGGTGGCGCAGTCGTGCGCCTGCTCCCACGCGAACGCCAGGAAGGAGCTCGTCTCGATGGGGCCGGTCTCGCCGCAGTCGGCGCAGTACGGCTCGTAGGCGACGAGCTCGCGGATGTCGATGTCTGCCATGTACCCATGGTCTCCCCGGCCGCCGACATCGGCGCCGCGCCACGCGGACTCTGCCCACGGCGAACATGGGCATCCGGCCGAACGCGCTCCGATAGATTCGTCACCAAGCGATAACTACGAATATGGAGCGCACAACAATGGCCCAACCGGCATTGGTCTCGAGCATCTTCGACCAACTCCTCAAGGACCGCATCATCTGGCTCGGCTCAGAGGTGCGTGACGAGAACGCCAACGAGATCTGCGCGAAGATCCTGCTGCTGGCGGCAGAGGACCCGAAGCGCGACATCTTCCTCTACATCAACTCGCCCGGCGGCTCGATCACCGCGGGCATGGCGATCTACGACACGATGAAGTTCGTGCCCAACGACATCGTCACGGTGGGCATCGGCCTCGCGGCCTCGATGGGGCAGTTCCTGCTCTCGTCGGGCACGAAGGGCAAGCGCTACATCACGCCCAACGCGCGCGTGCTGCTGCACCAGCCGTCGGGCGGCTTCGGCGGAACCTCCGCCGACATCCAGACCCAGGCCGGCGTCATCCTCGACATGAAGAAGCGCATGGCGGAGCTGACGGCGGAGCAGACGGGCAAGTCGGTCGAGCAGATCCTCATCGACAACGACCGCGACAACTGGTTCTCGGCGCAGCAGGCGCTCGAGTACGGGTTCGTCGACCACCTGCGGGAGTTCGCGTCCGACGTGGTCGGCGGCGGCGGCACCAAGGACTCGAGCAAGTAAGGGACCCGGACATGACCAACTACGACTTCGGCGGACTGGCCAAGAGCCCCGACTCCCGCTACATCCTGCCCACGTTCGAGGAGCGCACCGCCTACGGCTACAAGCGCCAGGACCCGTACGCGAAGCTCTTCGAGGACCGCATCATCTTCCTCGGCGTGCAGATCGACGACGCCTCGGCCGACGACGTCATGGCCCAGCTCCTCGTGCTCGAGAGCCAGGACCCCGACCGCGACATCGTGATGTACATCAACTCGCCCGGTGGCTCGTTCACCGCGATGACGGCGATCTACGACACGATGCAGTACATCCGCCCGCACATCCAGACCGTCGTGCTCGGCCAGGCGGCCTCCGCCGCCGCGGTCATCACGGCGGGCGGCACGAAGGGCAAGCGCCTCGCGCTGCCCAACGCGCGCATCCTCATCCACCAGCCGTCGGGCGGCTCGGAGGGCTCGAGCCAGGCGTCGGACATCGAGATCCAGGCGCGCGAGATCCTGCGCATGCGCGAGTGGCTCGAGGAGACGCTCGCGCTGCACTCGAACCGCACCGCGGAGGAGGTCCACAAGGACATCGACCGCGACAAGATCCTGGGCGCTGAGGAGGCCGTCGAGTACGGCCTCATCGACCAGGTGCTCACGAGCCGCAAGAACCTGCCGGCGCTCACCGCCAAGTAGGTCTGAACGAAGAAGGCCCGGTCCGCGAGGACCGGGCCTTCTCGCGTTTCGCTACTTCCTGCGCCGCGTGACCACGAGGAACGTCACGAGGGCAGCCGCGAGCACCGCCGCGATCGCGCCGCCGATCCACAGCACGTCGCCGAGGTCCGCGTTGCCGCGCACCTCCTGCGGCGGCGAGGATGCCGCGGGCTCCTCGGCGGCGTTCCCGCAGGTGGCGGGGCTCGCCGCACCTGCCGCGGGCTCCACGCCCTCGGCAGGAGCCCACGTGAAGTCGACCTCGCCCGACACCGTGTGGCCGTCCTCCGACACGAGCTGCCACAGCAGCACGTAGTCGCCGGCGGCGCCGAGCGCCGGGGCGGCCTCCGAGAGCGTCGGGCCCTCGACGGTGACGCAGCCGTCGCCGTAGTAGCGGCCGTCGGCATCCCTGACCTCCAGGGCGAAGCCCGCGACGCCGTCGAGGGCGAGGAGGGGTCCGTTTGTGGTCACCGAGAACCGGTCGGGCAGCTCCGTGATCGTGGAGCCCTGCTCGGGCGTCGACGACACGAGGTAGTTGTGCGCCTGCGCCGGGGCGGCGAGCCCCAGCACAGACGCGGCAACGACCACGGCGCCGAGCGCCGCGAGGCGGAGCGGCGTGGTCATCGTCTACTCCGCGCTGGGCTTGCGGCGGGCGGTGAGGCCCACGACGAGTCCGATGGCGCCGAGCACGAGGCCGCCGATGCCGAGGCCGCGCGCGAGCACGTCGTCGCCCGCGGCGGGGGACTCGGTCGCGGTCACCGTCGCGTCGTCGTCATCCTCTGCCCCACCCGCGTGGTGGTCGGCGGCGGGGGCGTCGTTGACGAAGAGCACGGGGGCGGGATGCTCCGCGCCGTCCTCCGTCTGGTCCCAGGCGACGACCGTGCCGTCGGTGTAGGTCTGGGCCACCGGGAGGACGATGGATCCCGTGTCGGGCACGGGGCCCACGGAGAGCGGGAACAGCACGAGCTGGCCGTCGGTGATGCCGACGCCGTCGTCCGCGGTCCACGTGACGGTGGTCACGGCCTCGGTGACGGTGCCGCCCTCCGCCTCGACGGGGGTGTCGAGGGTCGTGCGGGTGAGCTCGGTGGTCCAGCCCGCCACGGGCACGTAGCTCACGTAGGCGAACGGCGTGTCGGACGGGAGGGTGACCTCGACCTTCGTCGTGCTCTCGGTGGCCGACTCGTTGGGCACCTTGAAGGTGAGAAGCGTGAACGAGCCGGCGGCGGCGGTGTTGCCGTCGAGGGTCACGTGCGCGCTCGCGGCGAGCGGCGCCGCGAGGGCGAGGGTGGTGCCGGCGGCGAGCGCGACGGCGGTACGGGCAAAGCGGTTCATGAGATGTCCTTCGATGAGTTGTGACGTGGATGCTGCTGGTGAGTGCTGCGGCGCTGTTACGCCGTCAGCCCCACGGGCGGCCCACGGTGCGTCATCGGGGACAGGAGGAGGGCGAGATCCCTCGGGACGAACCGGCGCTCGACAGCCACGACGGGCCGCGGCACCTCGACGACGGGGACGACCACCCACACGAGGCGGGCGAGCAGGAGGCGCGCGGTGCCGAGCACTCCCCAGAAGGACTGCTCGCCGAAGCGCACGGCCACGACGGTGATGACGGCCGCGACGGCGTGGGCCGCCCACATCGTGGGTGCGCCGTGGGCGTGGAGCGCCGTCGCATCCATGGCGCCCATGTCGTGCTGCACGGCGATGGGCGTGCCGAGGCCGGAGAAGAGGGCGTGGAACAGGAACTGGCTCAGGCCGATGCCGACCGCGAGGCGCCAGAGGGAGAGTGCGCGGCCCGTGAGCATCGTGCACACGGCGAGCGAGATGACGAGCGAGACGCCCACGCCGAACCACGACGGGGTCTCGCCGCCCGCGAGCCAGTGCGAGAAGGCGGCCACGAAGGTGGCGACGGACGCCGCGGCGGATCCGCGTGCCACGCGCGCCCACCTGGTGTCCATGTCGTCCATTCTGCCGCAGGTGGTTCGTCGCATCTGCCGTGGGCAGATTGCGCCGCGCCGCGCCACGACATGTGGGTGGCGATGCCCACCACCGTCGCCGTATCGGGTTAGGCTCGATCAAGCCCGCATGCGCCGGGCGTCCGCCGCGGAGAGGATCGACAGAGATGGCACGGATCGGGGAGAGCGCCGACCTTCTCAAGTGTTCCTTCTGCGGCAAGAGCCAGAAGCAGGTGCAGCAGCTCATCGCGGGCCCCGGCGTCTACATCTGCGACGAGTGCGTCGAGCTGTGCAACGAGATCATCGAGGAGCGCCTGGCCGAGGCCGGCGAGGAGGCGTCGAGCGAGTTCGACCTGCCCAAGCCGCGCGAGATCTACTCGTTCCTCGAGGAGTACGTGATCGGCCAGGAGGCCGCCAAGAAGGCCCTCTCCGTCGCGGTCTACAACCACTACAAGCGCATCCGCGCGCGCAACACGATCACGTCGGCCGACGCCGTCATCGACGACGTCGAGATCGCGAAGTCGAACATCCTCCTCATCGGCCCCACGGGCTGCGGCAAGACCTACCTCGCGCAGACCCTCGCGAAGCGCCTCAACGTGCCGTTCGCGGTCGCGGATGCCACGGCCCTCACGGAGGCCGGCTACGTCGGCGAAGACGTGGAGAACATCCTCCTCAAGCTCATCCAGGCCGCGGACTACGACGTCAAGCGCGCCGAGACCGGCATCATCTACATCGACGAGATCGACAAGATCGCCCGCAAGGCCGAGAACCCGTCGATCACGCGCGACGTGTCCGGCGAGGGCGTGCAGCAGGCGCTGCTCAAGATCCTCGAGGGCACCGTCGCCTCCGTGCCGCCGCAGGGCGGCCGCAAGCACCCGCACCAGGAGTTCATCCAGGTCGACACGACCAACGTGCTGTTCATCGTCGCGGGCGCGTTCGCGGGCCTCGAGGAGATCATCTCCAACCGCGCGGGCAAGAAGGGCATCGGCTTCGGCGCCCCCCTGCACAGCAAGGGCGACGACGTGAACCTCTTCGGCGAGGTGCTGCCGGAAGACCTGCACAAGTTCGGGCTCATCCCCGAGTTCATCGGCCGTCTCCCCGTCGTCACGACCGTGACGCAGCTCGACCAGGCCGCGCTCATGGACATCCTCACGCGCCCCAAGAACGCCCTCGTGCGCCAGTACCAGCGCATGTTCGAGATCGACAACGTCGACCTCGAGTTCGAGCAGGACGCCCTCGAGGCGATCGCCGACCTCGCCGTGCTGCGCCAGACCGGCGCCCGCGGCCTGCGCGCGATCATGGAGGAGGTGCTCGGCCCGATCATGTTCGACGTCCCGTCGGACGAGGCCGTCGGCCGGGTCATCGTCACGAAGGCCGCGGTGCTCGAGAACGCCGCGCCCACGATCGTGCCGCGCAAGTCGGCGCACCGCGCCGAGAAGTCCGCCTAGGCCGCGTGGCGCCCGTGCGGGCGCGCCCCTAGCACGCCGTCCCTGATGTCGATGACGCGGTCGGCTACCGACGCCATCTTCGGGTCGTGCGTCGAGACGATCGCGGCGACGCCCTCGTCGTGCACGAGGCCCGAGATGAGGTCCATCATCGCCTCGGCCGTGAGGCTGTCGAGCTGGCCCGTGGGCTCGTCGGCGATGAGCAGCCGGGGCCGGTTGGCGAGCGCGCGGGCGATGCCGACGCGCTGCTGCTGCCCGCCCGAGAGCTCCCCGGGGCGCTGGTTGGCGTGGCCCTCGAGGCCGACGCGCGCGAGCAGCGCGGCGACGCGCGCGTCGCGCTCCGCGACCGTCGTGCCGAGGATGCGCAGCGGCAGCTCCACGTTCTCCGCCGCCGACAGGTGGGGGATGAGCGCGAACGCCTGGAACACGTAGCCGATCGTGGAGCGCCGCAGCCGCACCCACTCGTCGGGGGCGGCGCGCGTGACATCCGTGCCCCCGATGCTGAGCGTGCCGGCGTCGGAGCTGTCGAGCCCGCCGAGCAGGTTGAGCAGCGTGGTCTTGCCCGAGCCCGAGGGCCCGCGCAGCACGACGAGCTCGCCCGCGCGCAGCTCGAGGGTCGCGCCGGTGAGGGCGTGCGTGGCGGTCTCGCCCGATCCGTAGGTGCGACTCAGGCCCTGGGCGCTCACGACGATGTCGGTCACGGCGCCTCCTCTCCGTCGGGGCGGCTCGGTCGCACCTCGACGCGGTCGGTCTCGAGGTCGAGCCGCACGCGGTCCTTGAGCCCGAGGGCCGTGAGGTACTCCTGCGGCAGCTGGAGCCGGCCCACGCGGTCGAGCACGGCGAACTCCTCGGCGTGCTGCACCGCCCGCCCGAACTCGTCGGAGCGCGTGGACCGGTGCGTCTCGGTGGAGGTGCGCCCGTCGCGGATCTGCACCGTGCGCCGCACGTGCGACGACACTCCCGCGTCGTGCGTGACGATGAGCACCGTGACGCCGAGGCGCTGGTTGACGTCGCGCATGGCCTCGAGCACGAGCTCGGAGTTGAGCGCGTCGAGCTCGCCCGTGGGCTCGTCGGCGAAGAGCACCTCGGGCTCGTTGGCGAGGGCGACCGCGATGGCCGCGCGCTGCTGCTGGCCGCCCGAGAGCTGGCCGGGCAGGCGGTCGGCGAGGTCGGCGATGCCGAGCGGCTCGAGGACGGCCCCGATGCGCTCCCGCCGGTCCCGCGACGGGTAGGCGGCGACCGCGAGGGCCGTCGCGACGTTCTCGGCGACCGTGAAGTAGGGGATGAGGTTGCGGGCGGTCTGCTGCCACACGAACCCGACCGTGCGGCGCCGGTAGGCGGTGCGCTCCGCGCCGCGCATCGTGAGGAGGTCGTGCCCCGCGACGCGCGCGCGGCCCGCCGTCGGCACGTCGAGGCCGGAGAGGATCGACAGGAGCGTCGACTTGCCCGACCCGGAGGCGCCCACGATCGCGGTGAGCTCGCCGCGCTCGACGCGCAGCGTGAGGCCCTGCAGCGCCTGCACCTCGACGCCCTCCGCGGAGAAGATGCGCACGAGGTCGACGCACTCGATGTGCGGGGTGTCGGTTGTCGCGGTCATTCCGCTCCCATCCTTACTGCTGCTGAGGCGCTGAGTCGACGGGCGACGGCGGACGTGAGCGCGCCCGTGCCCACGACGACGGCGGCGAAGACGGCCGCGGTCGCGGCGACGAGGAGCCACGGGACCGTCGCGTCGATCGGGGCGGAGCCGCCCACGACCGAGCGCAGGTCGACGAGGGCGCCCACGGCGGCGGCGAGCCCGATGCCGAAGGCCGTGCCCGCCACGAGGGCCGTGATGGTCACGGGCGCGAGCTCCCACGCGAGCACGCCGCGCAGCTGCCGGCGCGTCATGCCGATGAGCGCGAGCACGCCGAGCGTGCGGGCACGACCCGCCGCCGCTCCCAGCGCTCCGAGGGCGACGGCGAGCACGCACAGCGCGAGCGAGAGTCCCGCGGCGGCGAGCAGGGCGCCCGTGAGCCCCGCGATGGCGGGGCGGGCGGCGGCATCCTCGACGAGGTCGGCCGTGTCGACCACGAGCACGCGCGAGCGGTCCGCGTCGCGCTGGGCCTCGGTCACGAGGTCGCCGACGCGGTCGGCGGTCGCGGCGATGTCGGCGCCCGGGGTCGTCGCGATGAGGGCCGAGTCCCACGTGGCATCCTCGCCGAGGACGGCCTCCTTGTCGGCGATGTCGGCGAGCACCCACTGCCGGGCGAGGCCCGGGAGCGCGCGCACGGGCACCGTGCCGACCGCCGTCACCGCGTGGCCGTCGAGGGCCGTGTCGCCGAGGCCGCGGTCGGCGATGTCGGCCGAGACGAGGATGCTGCCCGCCGCGAGCTCGGGCAGGTCGGGCCGCACGTCGTGCAGGGCCGCGGTGTCGGCGAACACGACGGTCACGTGCGGCCGGTCGAGCCCGAACACGATCTCGACGCCCGGGACCGTGTCGAGCGCCGCGGCGGCGCGCACCCCCTCCATCCCGGCGAGGGCCGCGGGGTCGATGCCCGGTGCCTCGACCCGGATGTCCGCGCCCGTCTCGCTCGCCGCGGCCGTGGCGAGCCCCGCCGTGACCGTCGAGGCGAGCACGAGGGAGAACACGGCGGACGAGACGCCCACGACCATGGCGAGCACCGAGCCGAACGCCGCGGCGTTGGCGCGCACGGATCCGGTCGCGCCCACGAGGCCGACGGGGCTCGACCCCGCACGCGCTGCGCGCTGCAGCAGCAGGAGCGGCAGCGGGTAGAGGCGCAGCACGACCACGCACACGACGAGGGAGAGCAGGAGCGGGGTTGCCGCGAGCAGCGGGTCGACGCCGCCGCCTGCCGTCGTCACGAGCCCCCGCCGCAGCAGGAGGAAGAGGGCGAGGGCGGCGACGCCCATGACGGAGAGCTCGACCACCCACCGGACGCGACCGCCCCTCGCGCCGAGGTCGGGGCGCGCACCGCCCGCGCGCAGCGGGCTCGTCACGAACAGCACGGGGACGGCGAGGGCGATGAGCACGGGCGCGACGAGGGTCGCGGGTCCCGGGTCGGCGGGGATGAGCAGCACGGCGGTGAGCAGGCCGAGCGCGGCCGCGGGCAGCGCGATGAGCATGCCCTCGACGAGGAGGGTGCCGCGTGCCTGCGCGGGGCTCGCGCCGCGCGAGAGGGCGAGCAGGAGCGTGGTGCGCCGCCGCTCGAGCACGGCCCGCACCCCCAGGGACAGCACCGCGAGCAGGGCGCCGAGCGGCGCCGAGCCCGCGAGGGCGAGCACGGCCGAGACCGTCGAGACCGTCGCGACGACGCGGTCGAGGGCGTTCGGCAGCCCGGTCTCGAACACGAGCGCCTCGCCGCTCGGCAGGTAGAGGCCGAGCGTCGCCGCGCGGCGCAGCTGGTCGCTCAGGGCGGGTACGTCGGCGAAGGTGAGCCCGTCGGGCACGAGCGGGTACCAGGCGCGCAACTCGGAGCGCTGCAGCTGCACCCCCAGCCCCGCGGCCGAGAGCGGGTCGACGAACGCGGCGCCGCGCACGGTCGTGAGCGCGCTCGGCCGGTCGATGACCGTCGCGGCCTGCAGCTCGCGCGCGTGCACCCAGTAGGGGTCGGACGCGTCGATGGGCACGTAGACCGCGCTCACCACGAGGGGCGCGTCGAAGTAGGTGACGACGTCGCCCACGGCGAACCCGGCCTGCTCCGCGTAGTCCTGCGAGATCGCGATCTGCATCGGCTCGCCGCTCTCGCGCGACCACGCCTGCGGCGCCGTGCCGTCGACGATCGTCACGCGGTCCTGCCAGTGCAGGTCGACGGCGAGGCCGAGCACGGGCTGCACGCGCACGCGCGGCTCGGCGAGCGTCACGAGGTCGGGCGGCAGGAGCGCCATCCAGGTGCCGGCGCCCAGGGAGCGTGAGAGCGGCTGCTCGAACGTGTCCGGCACCCGCGCGAGCACGGTGTCCGTCGAGCCGAACACCTGCTCGGCGGAGGTCGGGCGCACGGTGTCGAGCACGCCGAACGTCCCCGTGCCGTAGAGGTCGGTGGTCGAGGTGGGCAGGCGCGAGAGCTGCTGCTGCAGCTCGGCGTCCGAGAGCACGGAGAGCGCGCGGGGGAGCAGCGCGGCGACCGCGACGGCGAGCCCGACGAGCACCGCGAGCGCGATCGACGTCGACGAGCGCGCGCGCAGATGCCGCGCCACGAGGCCGACGGTGCCCGTCGTCGAGCGCCGGCTCATCGCGCGGCCCTCCTGCCGTACACGGCGAGCAGGATGCCCATGGCGCAGCACAGCGCCGCGAGGCCGATCCCGAGCCCGAGGGGCTGCACCCCCACGGTCGTGGCGAGCGCGCCGTACGCGCCCGGGACGGCCGCGCGCGCGAGGGCGGGGATCGTGAGCACGGTCACGACGACGCCCGCGAGCAGGCCCACGACGACGCCCACCACGAGCACCGACCCGAGCTCGAGACGCCGGGACGCGGAGAGCTCACGGTCCGAGACGCCGAGCGCGCGCAGGACGAGCACCTCGCCTCGTCGCGACCTCGCCTGCGACCCGGCGACCGCGACGAGGGCGACCATCGCGAGGATGCCCGCCCCGGTCGCCCCGATCCACAGCGCCGTGGCGGCCGACGAGAGGATGCCGCGGTCCGCGTCGACGGTGAGCGAGCGCGCGGTCACCCCGCTCGGGAGTGCCGAGCGCAGCTGCGCGAGTGCGGCCGTGGGGTCGTCGGACCCCACCCACGCCGTCGAGGGCGAGGGGGTGTCGTAGTAGAGCTTCGCGCGCAGCGACTCGACGACGCGGGCGTCGAGCAGCACGGCGGACTCGGTGTCGGCGCCCGGCACGGCGGGGATGATCCCGGCGACGACGCACGCGAACGCGGGCAGGCGCGCGTCGAGGGCGATCGGCACGACGTCCCCCACGCGGATGCCCGCGGTCTCGGCGAGGGCGCTCGAGACGAGCACGGGCGGGCGCACCTCGTCGGTCGCGTCGCCGAGCAGCGGCGCGAGCCGCACCCGGAGGAGGCCGTCGGCGTTGCGGAAGCCCGCGCCCGTGGGGGAGGGCGTGACCTCGGCGAGAGTCGGGTCGAAGCCCGTCTGCGACCACCCGTCGCCGAGGGCGACGTCGACGCCGTCGACCGTCAGGGTGTCGAGGCGGAACGACCCGGGGCCGTCCGGCGGCAGGTCGACGACGAGGGCGAGGATGCGCCAGCCGCCGTCGCCCTCCGGAAGGGTGCCCCGCCCGTCGTCGAGGCGCACCTCGTGCTGCACGCCGAGCTCGTCGGCGAGCACGAGGGTGAGCCCGACGGGCACGTCAGAGTTCGTGGTCGTCGTCACCACGACCTCGCGCAGCCCCGCGGGGATGACGGGGCCCTCGAGCTGCGCCGTGACCGTCTCCGCCGCCGACGCCGGGTCGAACACGCCGCCCGCCGTCGTGGCGAGGGCCGTGAGCGCCGTCGGCGTCGCGGCGACCAGCGCCGCGGGCGTCTCGCCCACGACGACGTGCTCCGCGTAGACCGACGCGAGGCGCGAGACGCCGTCGGTGGCCGCGATGGCGGAGAGCACGTAGTCCGTGAGGTCGGTGCGGCCCTGGGCGACCGTGAGCACGGAGCCCGCGCGCAGGGCGCTCGTGGAGGTGTAGGCCGTGTCCCAGGTCTGCGCGTAGCCCGCCGCGAGCGTGAGCTGGCCGCACGCCAGGGCGCACAGCACGAGCGGGGCCGCGAGCGCGCGCATCCTGCGGGACAGGGTGCGCGGCACGAGGGCGAGGCCGCGGGAGCGTCGGGCGCGGGAGTCGAGGCCGCGCGCGAGGAGCGGCGCCGCGCTCACGGCGAGGGTCACGAGCGCGAGCAGCGCGAGGGCGGGGGAGACGACGGCGACGGGGTCGACCTCGAGGGCCCCGGAGCGCCCGGGCGTGAGCGGAGAGCCGTAGAGCAGCAGCTGCCACGTCGAGAGCGCCGCCGCGAGGGTCAGCAGCACGGGACCGGCGACGCCCGTGACCCGGAGCACGCGACCGCCCTCCTCCGGTGCCTCGCGCCCCGCGATCGACCGCACGGCCAGGAGCGTCGTCGCGCCGAAGGCGAGCGCTGCCGCGAGCGCCACCGCGGCGGGCGCCGCCCACACGGCCGGACCGAGGAGCGCGGGGTCGCGCCCGAGCAGGAGCGCCGCCGCGACGGCCCCCGCCGCCGCGCCCACGGCGGAGACCGCGACGGCCTCGACCGTGGCGGTGAGCGTGAGGCGCGGCGCCGTGTCGCCGCGCGACCACAGCAGCAGCCACTCCGAGCCGCGCAGCGACGCGAGCAGCCGGGCGAGCTGGACGAGCGTGAGGATCGCGATCGCGGCGACGACGAGCAGCGTGACGGGCGCCACGGCCGCGAGCGCGTCCACGGTCGCCTGGGTGCTCGTCGCCGAGCTCGCGAACCGCCCGTTGAGGTCCAGCCCGTTGACGTCGAAGCCCCCGTCGGCGCGCAGGGCGTCGGCGATGTTCCGCCACACGCCCACGATGACGGCGAGGTCGCCCGCCTGCAGGCTCTCGACGACGGGCACGATCGTCCAGTTCGTGCGGGTCTGCGCCCCGATCGCCGCGAGCGCGGACTCGTCGACGACGACGGGCCCGCGCACGCCAGCGTCGATGCCGTCGAGCAGGCGCGGCGAGTCGAGCCAGCGCGGGTCGTCCGGGTCGGCGGCCCGCCACGTGGCGGCGACGGTGAGCGTCGCGCCGCCCACCGTGACCACGTCGCCGGGCGCGAGCCCGAGGCCGTCAGCGGCGTCGGCCTGCACGGCGGCCTCGTCCGCGCCGGACGGCCACGTGCCCGCGACGAGGTCGGCGTGGGTGGGCAGGTCGGGCAGGCTCGCGACGTAGGCCTTGACGCCGAGCGACGTCGCCACGGGGTTGATCGCCTCGACGCTGCGGATGACAGCGAAGTCGAGCATCCTGCCGTCGGTGCTGAACGTGCGGGAGAGGAAGTCGCGCATGCGGGCGTCCTGCGCGACCGCGTCGGGCTCGCTCGTGAGCGAGAGCTCGAGCGCCCGGTCGCCGCCCGTGCGCTGGGCGAGCTGCGAACGCACACCGTCGGCCTCGGAGGAGGCGAGGAATCCGAGGGTGCCGAGCGCGACGCCGCTCGTGATGGCGCTCACGACGAGGAGGGCGGCGAACACGAGGGCGCGCTGGCGCATCCTCTTGAGCAGGAGCACGCGCCTCCTCCGGGTCGTCGTCGAACGGATCGTTCGAGACTACGCGACCGCGACCGCGGCGATCGCCTCCACCTCGACGAGCTGGTCGGGGTAGCCCAGCACGGTGACGCCGAGGAGCGTGCTCGGAGCGTCGTGCTCCCCGAACCGGGACCGGACGACCCGCCACGCCGTCACGAGGTCCGCGCGTTCCGCGGACGCGACGAGCACGCGCGTCTGCACCACGTCGGCGAGGGTCGCGCCCGCGGCGTCGAGCGCGGCCGCGAGGTTGTCCATGACCTGTGCGGCCTGCGCCGCGTGGTCGCCGGGAGCGACGATGCGACCCGCGTGGTCGAGCGGGCAGGCGCCCGCGAGGAACACGAGCCGGGTGCCGGGCTCCGGGGTCGCGGCGTACGCGTACTCCGCGACGTCGGACAGGCGGTCGGAGCGGATGAGCCTCACGGTGTCGGACATGGCTAGAACCTAGCGCCAGCCCAGGCGGCCGCGCACCGCGGCCACCGCGCGCGCGTCGAGGTCGAGCTCGCGCTCGGCGATGCGGAGCATGGCGCGCGCGCACTCCTCGACGGGCAGCTCCTGCGCAGCGACGAGCTCGGCGCCCAGCGCGGGATGCGCGAGCTCGAACCGCCGGCGCGGGTCGAGGGTGTCCGCGACCGACGTGCGCAGCAGGAGCAGGAGGTGGTCGAGGGCCAGGCCGCGCACGGAGCTCGCGGCGGAGAGCGACTCACCGCGCCGCGCCCGTCCCACGCCGATGAGCAGGGCGGCGAGGAGCACCGCGGGGTCGCCCGCGAAGCCGGGAAGCGGCTTCGCGGCCACGGCCCGCATGACCTCGGTGAGGGCGGGGCCGCCGTAGGCGACGGACCAGTCGTTGGCGTGCCATCCCGCGAGCCCGTCGAGGTCGGTGACGCCGAACTCGACGACCGCGCCGTCGTCGTAGACCACCTTGAACCCGTCGTGGTGCTCGCGCGCCCACAGCGCGATGCCGTCGTGCCGCGGGAGCCACGAGAGGTCGCGGCGCAGCGGCTCGACGTCGGCCGCGTCGGCGATGACGGCGACGTCGTGGTCCGACCACTCGTCGACGCGCGCGCGGTCGGCGGTCGAGCCCATGAGCACGAGCCCGGTGATGCGGGGGTCGCTCTCGCACGAGGCGATGAGCTCGGCCAGGTAGTCGTCGAACCGCGTCATGAGGATCCTTTCGCTTGACGTCATCGTCACTTCATTTTATCGTTTATTTAGTTCTGAACAAAGCCGATCAGGAAAGGCAGGACGATGGCGTCTCGACCAGCAGCGCGCACCGACGTGAACCGTTCGGCGATCCTCGCGCACCTCGGCGCCCACGGACCCGCGAGCCGCGCCGACCTCGCGAGGGCCCTCAACGTCTCGCCCGCGCTCATGACGGCGCTCACCAAAGACCTCATCGCCGACGGCCTGCTCGTCGAGCTCGAGCACTCGCCGTCCCAGGGCGGCCGGCCCGCGAGGATGCTCGGCCTCGTGTCGTCCGCGGGCCGCGCCATCGGCGTGAAGGTCGTCGCCGACCACGCCGCGTTCGTCGAGGTGGGCATCGACGGCGCCGTGCGCCGCTCGGCGAGCGAGCCCTTCGACGCCTCGTCCTCGACGTTCCTCGCCGACCTCACGGCGCTCCTGCGCCGGTTCATCGCGGGCGGCTCGAACGAGCCGCTGCTCGGCATCGGGGTCGGCGTGCCCGGAAGCGTCGACCGTCAGGGCAACGGCCTCGTCGACTCCTCCCAGCTCGGCTGGTCGCAGGTGCCCATCGGCGAGACGCTGCGCCGCGAGTTCGCGCTGCCCGTGCTCGTCGAGAACAACGTCAACGCGCTCGCCGTCGCGGAGCGCCTCTACGGGGTCGGCCGCCAGCACGAGAACTTCCTCGTCGTGACGATCGGCACGGGCGTCGGCGCGGGCATCGTCGTCGACGGCGTCGTGCTGCGCGGCACGGCGGGCGGGGCCGGCGAGATCGGCCACATCCCCGTGAGCGAGGACGGCCCCCTGTGCACGTGCGGCAACGTCGGCTGCCTCGAGGCGCACATCGGCGAGGCGGCGCTCGTGCGCGCCGCGCGCGAGCGCGGGGTGATCGGGGAGCGCAGCGGCATGTCCGCCCTGCGCGCCGAGGCCGACGCAGACAACCCCGCGGCCACCGCGATCTTCAGCGAGGCGGGCCACCGGCTCGGGCGCGCGCTCGCGGGCATCATCCACACCGTCGACCCGCAGATCGTCATCGTGCTCGGCGAGGGGACGGCCGCGTGGAAGCACTGGTCGTTCGGCTTCGAGCCCGCGCTGCGCGGCTCGCTCATCCCGTCGCGGCGGGGCGTCGGCGTCGCGGTCGAGACCTGGCAGGACGAGAGCTGGGCGCAGGGCGCCGCGGCCATCGTGCTCGCGACGCCCTTCGACTCCGACGGCCTCGCGGGAGACCAGGGCAGGCTCGTGCGCGAGCGGCTCGTCGAGCAGTCGTCGCCGCAGGACGTCTCGTGAGCACGTCGACGGCCCAGACGAGCATCCTCGACCGCTCGGCGCCCGCGAAGCTCCCGCGCCCCGTGCGCCGGACGAGGGCGCGCTACGCCCTCACCGTGCTCGCGTTCCTGCTGCCGAGCGCCATCCCGCTCGTGCTCTTCGTGCTCGGCCCGATGGTCGCCGCCGCGTGGATCAGCCTGCAGAAGTGGAACCTGCTCGCGCCCATGCAGTTCGTGGGGCTCGACAACTACGTCTCGCTGCTCACCGACCCCACGACGGGCGACGTGTTCCTGCACACCGTCTACTACATCGTGGGATACCTCCCGCTCGTCTACATCGGCGGCCTCGCCCTCGCCCTCGCGCTCAACACGGCGCTCAAGGGCAGGTCGTTCCTGCGGGGCATCTACTTCCTGCCCGTCGTGACGAGCTGGATCGTCGTGGCGCTCGTGTGGCGCTGGCTGCTCAACCCGAGCAACGGCATCGTCAACGCCGTGCTCGCGTTCTTCGGCATCGCGGGCCCGGGCTGGTGGACCGACCCCGTGTGGGCGATGCCCTCGATCATCATCGCGTCGGCGTGGAAGGACCTCGGCTTCGTCATGGTCATCCTGCTCGCGGGGCTGCAGGCCATCAACCCCGACATGCACGAGGCCGCCAAGATAGACGGCGCCGGCTGGTGGCGCCGCCTGTTCAGCATCACGCTGCCCCTGCTCTCGCCGAGCACGTTCTTCGTGCTCGTGATCTCGCTCATCAACGGCTTCCAGGTCTTCGACCAGGTGTACGCCATGACGGGCGGCGGTCCCAACGGCGCGAGCGAGGTGGTCGTGCAGCAGATCTACGACCTCACGTTCCGCTACGGGGCGGCGGGGGAGGCCTCGGCGCTCTCGTGGATCCTCTTCGTGGTCATCCTCGCCATCACGCTCATCCAGGTGCGCGGGCAGAAGCGGTGGGTGACCTATGGGTAGGCGCGTCCCGGCGGGCTGGATCATCCTGCACGTCGTCATCATCCTCGGCGCGATCGCCATGTTCTTCCCGTTCCTGTGGACGGTCATCACGTCGATCAGCCCGGGCATGGGCCTCACGGTCACGCCCTCGCTCATCCCGGAGAACCCGAGCCTCGAGGCGTACGAGCGGCTCTTCACCGAGCGGCCGTTCGGGCGGGTCATCCTCAACAGTCTGGGGCTCGCCCTCACGACGACCGCCGTGCAGCTCATCACGAGCTCGACCGCGGCCTACGCGTTCAGCCGCCTGCCGTTCAAGGGGCGCGGCGCGGTGTTCGCGGTGTACCTCGCGACCATGATGATCCCGCTGCAGGTGCTCATCGTGCCCCTGTTCGTCGAGCTCAAGACCTTCAACCTGCTCAACACGTACCTCGGCGCCCTGCTGCCGACGTTCGCGAGCGCGTTCGGCATCTTCCTGCTGCGGCAGGCGATCAACCAGGTGCCGCGCGAGCTCGACGAGGCAGCGACGCTCGACGGCGCCGGGCACTTCAGGATCTTCTTCTCCGTGATCATCCCGAACATCCGGCCGGCGCTCGCGACGCTCACGATCTTCGCGTTCATGGGCAGCTGGAACAGCTTCCTGTGGCCGCTCGTGGTGCTCCGCAAGCCCGAGCTGCAGACGCTGCCCATCGCGCTCGCGGGGCTGCAGGGCCAGTACACGACCGACTGGGACGTCATCATGGCCGGCTCGGTGGTGAGCATCCTGCCGATGCTCGCCCTCTACATCTTCGCCCAGAAGTACGTCATCCAGGGCGTTGCCAGCTCGGGGATCAAATGATCGCCGCGCACCCGATGAATCGAAGGAGATACAGCACCATGAAGCGCACAGCACTCGTGGCTACCGGCATGCTGGGCATCGCAGCCCTCGCACTGTCGGGATGCTCGACCCCGGCGGCCGACGAGGGCCCCGTCACCATCACGTACACCAACTTCATCTCGAACGACGGCAACGAGGACAACCTCCAGACCATCGTCGACGCGTTCGAGAAGGAGAACCCCGACATCACCGTCGAGGTCACCACCCTGCCCTACTCCGACTACGGCACCGCGCTGCAGACCGACCTCGCGGCCGGCACGCAGTCGGACGTCTTCGACATCGAGTACTCGAACTACGCGGCCTACCAGGCCAACGGCGTGCTCGCGCCGCTCACGGTCGAGAACCCCGACGCCTACCGCCAGTCGCTGCTCGAGGCGTACTCGACGGACGGCACGTCGTACGCGCTGCCGAGCTCGTTCTCCGACGTGGTCCTGTACTACAACAAGGACCTGTTCGACGCCGCGGGCGTCGACTACCCGACGAACGACTGGACCTGGGCCGATGAGAAGGCCGCGGCCGAGAAGCTCACCGACCAGGCGGCCGGCCAGTGGGGCGACCACCAGCCGATCAGCTTCTACGAGTACTACAAGGCTCTCGCGCAGGCGGGCGGCCAGTTCCTCAACGACGACAAGACGGCCGTGGCCTTCAACACCCCCGAGGGCCTCAAGGCCGCCGAGTGGCTCGTGGACAAGAGCGGCACCGTGATGCCGACGATCGAGCAGGGCCAGGGCACGCCCGACTTCGACACCAACCTGTTCAAGGACGGCAAGCTCGCGATGCTCCACACGGGCATCTGGGTGTTCGGCGCGGTCGCCGACGTGCCCTTCAACTGGGACATCGCGGTCGAGCCCGGTGACACGAAGCAGGCGAGCGCGGTCTTCTCGAACGCCGTGGGAGTCTCCGCCACCAGCGAGCACATCGCCGCCGCGACCAAGTGGGCCGAGTTCCTCACGTCGAGCGACACGATGGTGCAGACCCGCCTCGACGCAGGATGGGAGCTGCCGCCCATCTCCGACGAGGCGCAGCTCGCGACCTACCTCGACAAGGGCAAGCCCGAGAACCGCCAGGCCGTGTTCGACTCGCTCGACGGCATCGCGCTGCCGCCCGTCGTCGCCGAGGGCCAGACCGAGATGCAGGACATCATGGGCGAGGAGCTCGTCGAGGCGCAGGCCGGACGCAAGACCGTGCAGCAGGCGCTCGACTCCGCCGAGGAGCGCATCAACGCCGTGATCGGCGGCTGACACCCAGCACGACACGGGGACCCGGCGCGGTCTAGGCGCCGGGTCCCCACCCACACTCTTTCACGACAGGGAGCACCTCAGACATGACCGCCGTCGAGAGCCGCGCATGGACGCCGCTTGACCTCGCCGCGCTGGCCGACAGCAGCCTCGACACGATCGTGTCGTTGCAGGACCCTTCGGGCGCCTACCCGGCGAGCCCGACCTTCTCCGCGTACAAGGGCTACTCGTGGTTCCGCGACGGCGCGTTCATCGCCGACGGGGTGTCCGCGTGGGGCGGCATCGACTCCGCGACCCGGTTCCACGACTGGTGCTCCCGCATCCTCGTGTCGCGCAGCGCGCAGATCCGCGAGATCGTCGAGGCCGCGGCCGCGGGGGAGCCCGTGGCCGACGAGCGCATGCTCCCCACGCGCTTCACCTTCGACGGCGCCGAGGGCGCCGACGAGTGGTGGGACTTCCAGCTCGACGGGTACGGCACGTGGCTGTGGGCGGTCGTCGAGCACACCGGCCGGCACGGCGTGCCCCTCGACCGGTGGATGCCCGCGATCGAGCTCGCCGTCGACTACCTCGTGAGCTCGTGGCGCCGCCCGTGCTTCGACTGGTGGGAGGAGCACACCGAGGAGGTGCACGGCTCCACCCTCGGCTGCATCGCCGCGGGCCTCGACGCCGTCGCGCCCCAGCTCGCCGGGGATCGGGCGCTCGCGGCGCGCGCCGCCGTGCTCGACATCCGCGCCCTCCTGCGCCAGGAGGGCGTCGTCGACGGCCACCTGTCGAAGTGGATCGGGTCGCCCGAGGTCGACGCGAGCCTGCTCTCGGTGATCCGGCCGCTCGGCGTCTTCCCGGCGGACGGCTCCATCGGGGCGGCGACGATCGCCGCCGTCGACAGCCAGCTCAACCACGGGGGCGGCGTGCACCGGTTCGCGGCCGACACGTTCTTCGGCGGCGGGCAGTGGCCCCTGCTGAGCTGCTTCCTAGGCCTCGCCCTGCTCGCCGCGGGCGACCGCGAGCGCGCGATGGACCAGCTGCGCTGGGCGGCCTCGACCGTGAACCCGGCGGGCGAGATGCCGGAACAGGTGCCCGACCACCTGCTGTTCCCCGACCGCCGCCAGGAGTGGGTCGACCGCTGGGGCAGCGTCGCGACGCCCCTGCTGTGGTCGCACGGGATGTACCTGCGCCTCGCCGCCGACCTCGGCCTACGGGGTGCCGCGTGATCCGTCACCGCCCGTTCGGCTCGGGCCACCCCTACTCGGTCGACACCGAGCAGCGGCATCCCGTCGACCCCGTCGCGGGGGAGCCCGTGACGCTCGGCGTGCGGACCTCCGGCGCCACGGCCGTCGTGCTCGAGTACGAGGTCGACGGCGTCGCCGCGACCAAGGACCTCGCGCCCGCCGTGCGCACGTCGCGCGGCCAGACCGTCGACGGCGGCCATCTCGCCTCGGCCCAGGCCAGGCTCGCGAGGGCGTCGAGCGGGTGGTCCGTGACGCTCGACTCGCTCGTGCGGGGCCAGCGCGTGCGCTACCGCTTCGTCGCACCGGGGGAGAAGACCCGCTGGTTCGAGTTCACCGTCTCGGCGTGGGAGCGCCGCGGCGACCGCTCGGTGCTCACCGACGGCACGACGGTCCGCCGCGTGCGTGTCTCGCTCCCGCTCGCCCCCGGCGAGCACGTCACGGGCTTCGGGGAGCGCTACGACGCCCTCGACCACCGCGGTGCCGAGCTCGACTCGATCGTGTTCGAGCAGTACAAGAACCAGGGCGCGGAGCGGAAGACCTACCTGCCCATGCCGTTCGCCCACGTCGTGGGCGGCGAGGGCTGGGGCTTCCACGTGCGCACGTCGCGCCGCGTGTGGTTCGACCTGCGCGACCAGATCGAGATCGAGGCCGAGACGGGGCCCGACGGCGAGCTCGACATCGCCGTGTACCGCGGCACGCCCACGCAGGTGCTCGACCAGTTCCTCGCCGAGGTCGGCCGCCCCGAGGAGCTGCCCGAGTGGGTGTTCCGGCTGTGGGCGAGCGGCAACGAGTGGAACACCCAGGCGGAGGTCATGCGCCAGGTCGACGCGCACCGCGACCACGACATCCCCGTCGGCTCGGTCGTCATCGAGGCCTGGAGCGACGAGAGCACGTTCACGGCCTGGCGCGGCGCGCAGTACACGCCGGCAGAGGGGCCGCGGCGGCTCGCGGACTTCACGTTCCCCGCCGAGGGCCCGTGGCCCGACCCGAAGGGCATGGTCGACGAGCTGCACCGCAGGGACATCCGCCTGCACCTGTGGCAGATCCCGCTCATCAAGATGCGGCCGCATCCCCGCGACCAGGTCGCGATCGACGCGGCCGAGGCCGTGCGCGAGCGCGTGCTCATCGAGGAGGTCGCCCCCGACGGCCGCCTGCGGCCCTACCGCAACCGCGGCTGGTGGTTCCCGCTCGGCCTCATGCCCGACCTCACCGACGACCGCGCGGCCGCGTGGTGGACGCAGCGGCGCCGCTACCTCGTGGAGGAGCTCGGCATCGACGGGTTCAAGACCGACGGCGGCGAGCACGCGTGGGGCAGGGACCTGCGCTACCTCGACGGAAGGCACGGCGACGAGGCGAACAGCACGTTCCCCGTGAGCTACGCGAAGGCGTACGGCGACCTGCTGCGCTCGGCGGGCAAGGCTCCCGTGACGTTCAGCCGCGCGGGGTTCACGGGCAGCCAGTCGCACGGCGCGTTCTGGGCGGGCGACGAGAACTCCACGTGGGAGGCCTTCCGCTGGTCGATGTTCGCAGGCCTCTCGGCGGCCTCGAGCGGCATCCTCTACTGGGGCTGGGACTTCGCGGGCTTCTCGGGCGAGATCCCGGACGCCGAGCTCTACCTCCGCTCGGCCGCCGCCGCGGCCTTCGTGCCGATCATGCAGTACCACTCGGAGTTCAACCACCACCGCACCCCGTCGCGCGACCGGACGCCGTGGAACATCGCGGAGCGCACCGGGTCGGCCGACGTGCTCCCCGTCTTCAAGCGGTTCACCGACCTGCGGGAGCGGCTCGTGCCGTACCTCGCCGAGTCGGCGCGCGAGTCGATCCGCACGGCCTCGCCGCTCATGCGGCCGCTCTACTTCGACCACCCGCACGACGAGCTCGTGTGGCAGCACCCCCTGCAGTGGATGCTCGGCGCCGACCTCCTCGTCGCGCCCGTGCTCGAGCCGGGGTCGGCGGAGTGGACCGTGTACCTGCCGGAGGGCGGGTGGGTCGACGCGTTCACGGGCGAGCCGCAGTCCGCGGGGATCGTGAGCAGGCCCGTGCCGATCGACGAGCTGCCCGTGTACGTGCGGGCGGGGGCGTGGGAGCGGATGCGCGCGGTCTTCCAGCCCTAGGCTGGCGGGATGCTGCAGCCGATACTCGCCGGATTCGTCGCCGCGATCTCCGGGTTCGCGACATCCTTCGCCCTCGTCATCGCGGCGTTCGTGGCCGTGGGTGCGAGCGACGCGCAGGCCGAGTCCGGGCTGTTCGCCCTGTGCCTCGCGATCGCGGTCGTGAGCACGGTGGGCGCCCTGTGGCTGCGCATCCCGCTCGCGATCGCCTGGTCGACACCGGGCGCCGCCGTGCTGCTCGCGGCGGCCGGCAACGGCATCCGCTTCAGCGACGCGGTGGGCGCGTTCCTCGTGAGCGCGGCCCTCATGGTGCTGTGCGGGCTGTGGCCCGCGCTCGGACGTGCGATCACGCGCATCCCGCGGCCCCTCGCGAGCGCCATGCTCGCGGGCGTGCTGTTCCCGATCTGCCTCGCGCCGTTCCGCGCGATCGCCGACCCCTCGACCGTGCTCTACGCCCTGCCGATCGTGCTCGTCTGGCTCGTGCTCTACCGCCTCGCCCCGCGCTGGGCGGTGCCGGCGGCGATGCTCGTGGCCGTCGTCGCCATCGTCGCCTACGCGGGCACCGGCTGGGTGGGCGCCGCCGACATCCCCGCCCTGTCGTTCGTCGCGCCGACCTTCGACCTGCTCACGATCCTGAGCCTCGGGCTGCCGCTCTTCATCGTCACGATGGCGGGCCAGAACGTGCCGGGGTTCACGGTGCTCGCGACCAACGGCTACCCGCCCCCGCCCCGGTTCGCGCTCGTGGGCACGGGCCTCGGCTCCGCGGCGGCCGCGTTCTTCGGCGGCCACATGATCAACCTCGGGGCGATCACCGCCGCGATCATGTCGGGGGAGGAGTCGCACCCCGATCCCCGCCGGCGCTGGGTCGCCACGCTCACCAACGGCCTCCTGTACATCCCGCTCGGGCTGTGCGCCGGTCTCGCCGTCGCCCTCGTGAGCGCGGCGCCGAGCATCCTCATCACCGCCGTCGCGGGCCTCGCCGTGCTCGGGGCCCTCATCACGAGCGTCGTCAACGCGCTCGAGGAGCCGCGGCACCGCGTCGCGGCGATCGTCACGTTCCTCGTGGTCGCATCGGGAGTCGTCATCCTCAACATCGGCGCCGCGTTCTGGGGCCTCCTCGCGGGCGCCGTCGTCATGCTCTGGCTGGGGTGGAATGGCCGGCGCCGGGAGCGCGTTGCCCCTTAGATGACCCTCTCAGTGCTCGACCTCGCGTCTGTCTACGAGGGGATGAGCCACGGCGAGGCCCTGCGCCAGACCATCGCCACCGCCCAGGAGGCCGAGCGGCTCGGCTACCGCCGGTTCTGGGTCGCCGAGCACCACGGGATGCCCGCGATCGCGAGCTCCGCGCCGCCCGTGCTCATCGGGGCGATCGCCGCGGCGACGAGCACGATCCGCGTGGGATCGGGCGGGGTCATGCTGCCCAACCACTCGTCGCTCGTGGTGGCCGAGCAGTTCGGCACGCTCTCCGCGCTGCACGGCGACCGCATCGACCTCGGGCTGGGCCGCGCCCCCGGAACCGACCAGCTCACGAGCTCGGTGCTGCGGCGCGGCGCGGGGCCGGAGTCGGTCGACGACTTCCCCAACCAGGTCATCGAGCTGCTCGCGTGGTTCGGCACGATCCCGCCGCTCGACAACGGCATCGGCTCGCACGTCGTCGCGATCCCGGGCCTCGGCGACTCGCCAGAGCTGTGGCTGCTCGGCTCGAGCGACTTCAGCGCGCGGCTCGCGGGCATGATGGGCCTGCCGTTCGCGTTCGCGCACCACTTCGCGGGCGGAGCCAACACGCGCATCGCGTTCGACGTCTACCGCGACGCGTTCACGCCGTCCGTCGTGCTGCGCGAACCGCACTCGATGGTCGCGGTAGCGGCCCTCGTCGCCGACACCGCGGCGGAGGCCGAGCGCCTCATGCTGCCGGGCAACCTGGGCTTCGTGCGCATGCGGCAGGGCGCGCGGCCGTCGCGCATCCCGACCCTCGCGGAGGCCGAGGCGCACCCGTGGACGATCAACGAGCGCGAGTGGGTCACGGAGCGGAACGCCCAGCAGGCGATCGGCACCGTCGACCACGTGACGCAGCGGATCGACGACCTGCGGGCGGTGACGAAGGCCGACGAGGTCATCGTCGTGCCCCAGGGGCCGGAGCTCGACGTCAAGCTCAGGACGCTGCGAGAGCTCGCCTAGGCCTCGCCGCGCAGCGTCGCGGCGTGCTCGCGGGCGACCCCGCGCATCCTGTCGAAGATCTCGAGCACCGTCTCGAGCTCCTCGTCGGTCTTGTCGGCGAGGGCGCTCATCCACGAGTGCGACATCTCGGCGTAGACCTCGCCGATCTCGCCGCGGCGCGTCTTGTTGAGCACGACGAGCACGCGACGGCGGTCGCGCGCGTCCATGAAGCGCTCGACCCAGTTGGCGCGCTCGAGGCGGTCGACCATGCGCGTGGCGGCGCCGCTCGTGAGGCCGGCCGCGTCGGCGAGCTCGCTCGTCGCGACGGTGCCCTTGCGCATGAGCAGGGTTATGGCGCGGAGGTCGCTCGTGGTGAGACCGAGACGGTCGGCGAGGGCCTCCTGCAGCGCGACACCGTCGGAGACGGTCTCGGCCACGTCAGCCTGCAGCCGGGCGACGAGTTCCGCGCGCGTGGGGGCCATGGCTCATGCTAAGCCGCTTGTACCCCGATTCGCGACGACCACGCCGGTGCCGGGCGCTAGTTGAGCCCGCGGCGGTCGAGCAGCGGCTGGATGTCCGCGTCGCGGCCGCGGAAGTCGCGGAACGCCTCGAGCGGGTCTTTCGACCCGCCCACGCCCAGCAGCCGCTGGCGGAACCGGTCGCCGTTCGCGCGCGTGAGCCCGCCGTTCTCCTTGAACCACTCGACGGTGTCGGCGTCGAGCACCTCGCTCCAGATGTAGGAGTAGTACCCCGCGTCGTACGCCGAGTTGGCGAACACGTGCTGGAAGTAGGTGCTCGAGTACCGGGTGGGCACCGCGGGGTTGTCGAGCCCCACGGCGGCGAGGGCGGCGACCTCGAAGCCGGGCACGTCCTCGAAGTCCGCGTCGGCGGGCAGCGTGTGCCACGCCTGGTCGAGCAGCGCGGCGGCGAGGTACTCGCTCGTCGCGAACCCCTCGTTGAACGCCGACGACGCCTGGATCTTGTCCACGAACTCCTGCGGCATGGGCTCGCCGGTCTTGTGGTGCACGGCGTAGTTCGCGAGCACCTCCGGCCACAGCATCCACATCTCGTTGACCTGGCTCGGGAACTCGACGAAGTCGCGGAACGTGTTGGTGCCCGCGAACTTCGGGTACTTCACGCGCGCGAAGAGGCCGTGCAGCGCGTGCCCGAACTCGTGGAAGAACGTGTTGACCTCGTCGTAGGTGAGCAGCGTGGGCTCGCCCGCCGCGGGCTTCGGCACGTTGAGGTTGTTGGTCACGACGACGGGATGCCCGAGCAGCTCCGACTGCGAGATGAGCGAGTTCATCCACGCGCCGCCGCGCTTCGAGTCGCGCGTGTAGAGGTCGAGCGTGTAGAGGCCCACGGGGGAGCCGTCCTCGTTCGTGACCTCGAACACGCGCACGTCGGGGTGGTACGCGGGGATGTCGGGGCGCTCGGTGAACGTGATGCCGTAGAGCTTCGTGGCGGCGAAGAACACGCCGTCCTGCAGCACGCGCTCCGACTCGAAGTACGGCCGCATGGCGACCTCGTCGACGTCGTACTTCGCCTGGCGCACCTTCTCGCTGTAGAAGGCCCAGTCGTGCGCCTCCACGGGGTGTCCGGCCTGCGCCTCGAGGTCGGCCTGCTCCTCCTTGGCGTTGCGCGCGGCGGGCGCGGCGAGCTTGTCGAGCATGGCCCGCACGTTGCCCGGGTTCTTGGCCGTCTCGTCGGCGATCACCCAGTCCGCGTGGCTCGCGAAGCCCAGGAGCTTCGCGCGCTCGGCACGGGCACGCGCGATGTCGAGCACGAGCTGCGTGTTGTCCCAGTCGTTGCCGCGGATGCCACGGGCCCGCGAGGCCGCCATGATCCTCTGCCGCACGTCCCGGTTGGTGAGCGACGAAAGCCAGGGGTGTCCCGTGGGCAGCACGAGGGTCACGAGGTACTTGCCCTCGAGCCCGCGCTCCTTGGCCGCCTCGGCCGCTGCCGAGATCTCGCCGGGCTCGAGGCCGGCGAGCTCGGCGACATCCTCGATGACGACCGCGAGGTCGTTCGTGTCGGCGAGCAGGTTCTTCTCGAAGCGCGTCGTGAGCGTCGAGAGGCGCTGGTTGTACTCGCGCAGCTTCTCCTTCTCGGCGTCGTCGAGGCCGGCGCCCGCGATCGTGAACTCCATGTAGTAGCGCTCCACGAGGTAGCGGCTCTCGGCGTCGAGGCCGAGGTCGTCGAGCTGGTCGTGGATCGTCTTGATGCGCCAGTAGAGCTGCGAGTCGAGCTTGATGGCGTCGGAGTGCGCGGCGAGCTTGGGCGCGATCTCCTCCTCGAGCTCGGCCGTCGCGTCGTTGCCGTCGGAGGACACCTTGTTGAAGAACACGGTCGCGACGCGCTCGAGGGTCTGGCCCGCCTTCTCGAGGGGGATGAGCGTGTTCTCGAACGTGGGCATGTCGCGCTTCATCGTGATGGCGCGGATCTCACGGAGGTGCTCCTCCATGCCGATCTCGAACGCCGGTGCGTAGTGCTCGTCGCGGATCTGCGCGAAGGGCGGCATGCCGAAGGGGAGGGTGCTCGGTTCGAGGAAGGGGTTGCTCATGCCTCCACCCTAGGCGGCGGTATCCGGGTGCGCACGTGCCCGCGAGCTGCGTTGACCGTCGCGAGATGCGTGGAATGTTCCGCCCCGCTCGCCATCCTGCGCGCAGGATGCAAAGAAACGATTGCAAAGGGTAGGTTGCAAAGAACACTTTGCAATGATACCTTTGCACCATGAGCGAGAACGAGACGCCGCCGGACCGGCAGCTGGACATGGAGAGCCTCAAGGCCCTCGCGCACCCGCTGCGGGTGCAGATCCTCGACACGCTCAGCACCTACGGCCAGTTCACCGCGAGCGGCCTCGCCGAGCGCCTGGGCGAGTCGAGCGGCGCGACCAGCTACCACCTGCGCCAGCTCGAGAAGCACGGGTTCGTGCGCGAGGTCGAGGGAAGGGGCACGGGCCGCGAGCGCTGGTGGGAGAGGATGCCCGGCGCCATCAACCTCAACGCGAGCGAGCTCGGCGACACCCCCGCCAACCGCGCGGCCACGAAGACCGTGCTGCGCCAGTGGGAGCGCAACCGCTCGGGGCTCCTGAGCGACTTCCAGGAGCGCGGCTTCGACGTGCTCCCGAAGGAGTGGCTCGGCGTCTCCGAGATCTCGACGGTCAACGTGCGCATCACCCCCGACCAGCTCCGCGAGATCGCCGAGCACTGGGAGGCGTTCATGGAGGAGCACCTCAACCGCTACCGCGGACAGAACCCGCCGGGCTCCCGCCCGGTGCAGATCCACTTCAACGCGTTCCCCGTGATCGACGGTGACGAGACGCCCAAGAGCCCCGAGAAGGAGGCCTGAGAACCATGATCGAACTGCTCGAGAAGGCCCCGGAATTGTCGGTGGCCGACGGTAATTTCCTACGTGAGGAAGAGGTGTACACGATGACTGCAACGACCGCCGCCTACGGGATCCCCGCTCGCCGCAACCGCCCGCACGGGCTCGACAGGGCCGTCATGCGGCTGAGCCTCATGATGCTGCTCGCGGCCCGCCGCCACGCCGACCGCACGGCCGTCGGCTACGAGGAGCACACGCGCCGGCGCGCCGTGCGCCTCGCGACGCAGCAGCGCGAGCGAGCGGCGTCGACGCTCATCGCGCGCCCGTACTGAGCGCGCCGCGCTCCGCTCCAGACCCCCGGCCCCGGCCGTCGCGACCACGAACGCACTCGGCGTCCTAGCGCCATCCTCCTGTGCTGACCTCTCGCGGCTGTCGGGGCCGGCCTGCGTCAGTCCGGGTCTTCCACGAGCACGGCGCCCTCGTGGTCGATGCGGATGACCGTGCCGTCGTCGAGCTCGACGACGGGCCGCCCCTCGAGCCACGTGAGGGTCCAGCGCCAGCCGTCGGTGGAGACGCCCGCGAGCTCGCCCTCGACGCCCGCTATCGCCTCGACGACCTCGACGGGCAGCCGCGACGGGGGAGTGTCTCCCACGTTCCAGCGCGTGCCGAGCTGCATCAGGTCTGCTTCTCGTACGTGACCCACGTCGTGCGGGTCGCGAGCTTGTCGTAGACGCTCTGCGCGGTCGCGTTGTCGGCGGCCGTGATCCAGCGCAGCTTGCCGCCGCCGTCGGATGCCGCCCGCTCGGCGACCGCCTCGATGAGCGCCGAGCCGGCGCCCGAGCCGCGGTGGCCGGGCTCCACGTAGAGGTCGTCGAGGTACCACTCGTTCGACGCCGTGAAGGTGTCGGGCAGCGCGCGGTAGTGCGCGAACCCGTAGGCGCGGCCGTCGTCGACGGCGACCACCGCCTCGAGCGGCGACTCGGCGTTCATGAGCCAGTGCCACACGCCGTCGAGCACCTCGTCGCTGAACTCGGTCTTGTAGAAGACCCCGTACTCGCGGAACAGGCGGCGCCAGGCGTCCTGGTCGCCCTCATGGATGTCACGCACTTCGCTCATTCGGCAGCCTCCGCGAGAACGATGTCCCGCACCTCGATGGACTCGGACACCACGAACTCTACGCTCGCGATGCGCCCGACCGCCCGCAGGTCGCCGAGACCCTGCTCGAGGATGGCCGGGCCGGAGATCGTCGCGGATGTGACATCCGTCTTCTGCGAGGCCTTCGCGTCGGTCTTGGCGCGGCGGATCGAGATGAGCGCCTCGCTCACGGCGGGCAGCAGGCCCGTGGGCGCGCCCGTGCCGGCCTCGTCGGGCGTCGGCCAGGATGCCACGTGGATCGAGCCCTCGTGGGTCCAGCTCCACACCTCCTCGGTCGCGAACGGCAGGTAGGGCGCGAAGAGGCGCAGGAGCACGTCGATGGCGGTGCGGAGCGCCGTGGCGGCGCTCGCCTGGCCCTCGGGCGTGCCCGAGCCGTAGGCCCGCTCCTTGACGAGCTCGAGGTAGTCGTCGCAGAACGTCCAAAAGAACTGCTCCGCCGTCTCGAGCGCGCGGGCGTGGTCGAACTCCTCGAGCGCCCTCGTCGCGGTGTCGACGACGACGGCGAGCTCGGCGAGCATGTCGACGTCGAGGGGCTCGGTGACGGCGCCCGAGGCCTCGGGGAACGAGTACACGAACTTCGCCGCGTTGAGCACCTTGATCGCGAGCCTGCGGCCGATCTTGATCTGCTTCGGGTTCTGCGGGTCGAACGCCGCGTCGGTGCCCAGGCGCGAGGAGGCGGCCCAGTAGCGCACCGCGTCGGAGCCGTGCTCGTCGAGCATGCCCTTGGGCGTGACGACGTTGCCCTTCGACTTGGACATCTTCTTGCGGTCGGGGTCGACGATGAAGCCCGAGATGCCCGCGTTCTTCCACGGGATGCGGCCCTCCTCGAGCTCGGCGCGCAGCACCGTCGAGAACAGCCACGTGCGGATGATGTCCTGCCCCTGGCTGCGCAGGGAGTACGGGAACACGAGGTCGAACAGCTCGGGGTCGGTGCCCCAGCCGCCCGCGATCTGCGGCGTGAGCGACGAGGTCGCCCACGTGTCCATGATGTCGAGCTCGCCCACGAACCTCGTGCCGCGGTCGGCCTCGGTGTAGCCGGCGGGCACGTCGGTCGACGGGTCGATGGGCAGCACGTCCTCGCTCGGCAGGATGGGCGCGCCCTTCTCGCCGTCGGGCCCGAGCTCGTACCAGACCGGGATGGGCACGCCGAAGAAGCGCTGGCGGGAGATGAGCCAGTCGCCCGTGAGGCCTCCCACCCAGTTGTCGTAGCGCACGCGCATGTGCTCGGGCGTGAACGAGATCTGCCGGCCCGCCTCGAGCAGGCGGTCGCGCAGCCCCGCATCCCTCGCGCCGTTCTTGATGTACCACTGGCGCGTGGAGATGATCTCGAGCGGCTTGTCGCCCTTCTCGAAGAACTTCACGGCGTGCGTGATGGGCTTGGGGTCGCCGATGAGCTCGCCCGACTCGCGCAGCAGCTCGACGACGCGCGCCTTGGCGCTGAACACGGTCTTGCCCGCGAGCTCCGCGTAGGCGGCCTTCGCCTCGTCGGAGGCGATCACGTCGGGGGCCTCGGCGACGATGCGGCCGTCGGCCCCGATGATCGTGCGGTTGGGCAGGTCGAGCTCGCGCCACCACACGACGTCTGTGACGTCGCCGAAGGTGCAGATCATGGCGATTCCCGAGCCCTTGTCCTGCTGGGCGAGGTGGTGGGCCACGACGGGCACCTCGACGCCGAAGAGCGGCGTGCGCACGGTCGTGCCGAAGTACTGCTTGTAGCGCTCGTCGTCGGGGTGGGCGACGAGGGCGACGCACGCGGGGAGCAGCTCGGGCCGGGTCGTCTCGATCTCGATGTCGCCCGAGCCGTCGGTCTTGTGGAACGCGACGCGGTGGTAGGCCGCGGGCTGCTCCTTGTCTTCGAGCTCCGCCTGCGCGACGGCGGTGCGGAACGTGATGTCCCACAGCGTGGGGGCGTCGGCCTGGTAGGCCTCGCCGCGCGCGTGGTTGCGCACGAACGCCCGCTGGGCGGCGAGCTGCGCCTCGCGGCCGATGGTGCGGTAGGTGAGGTTCCAGTCGACGCTCAGGCCGAGCTGGCGCCAGAGGTCTTCGAACTGCTTCTCGTCCTCTGCGGTGAGGGTCTCGCACAGCTCGATGAAGTTGCGCCGCGAGATGGGCACCTGGTCGGCGGCCTTCGAGGAGGCGTTGTCGCCGCCCTCGAGGGGCGGCACGTAGTTCTCGACGTAGGGGAGCGTGGGGTCGCAGCGCACTCCGTAGTAGTTCTGCACCCGGCGCTCGGTGGGCAGGCCGTTGTCGTCCCAGCCCATGGGGTAGAAGATGTCGCGCCCGCGCATGCGCTGGAAGCGCGTCACGAGGTCCATGTGCGTGTAGCTGAACACGTGCCCGATGTGCAGGCTGCCCGAGGCGGTGGGCGGAGGGGTGTCGACCGAGAACACGTTGTCGCGGGTGGCTGCATCCCTGTCGAACCGGTAGGTGCCCTGGGCCTCCCACGCGGGCGACCACTTGTCTTCGAGGCCTTCGAGGGCGGGTTTGTCAGGGATGTTCGACATGGTCGTGCTCCGGTTCGATATGTGCGGCACCGAGTCAGTAGGTGAGGTGCCTGAGTGTGGGGTAGTGCTTCGATGGTACCGTGCCCCCGCCCACGAGACGTGTCGCCATCGACCTCCGCGGGGGTGTGCTCGGGCTCCTGGGCGTTCGGCCCACCATCGTGGTCGGAGGCCGTGCCCAGCCCAGCCAGTGGGGCGTCGGCACGTGGCAGCTGCCCGCGGACGGAGACGCCGAGGTCGCGGTCTTCCTCTACCGCTTCGGCGTCACCTGGGGCCGCGCGGCGCACACCATCGGGCCCGAGGATGCCCCGGCGCTCGTCTACCGCGCGCCGCTGCTGCCGTTCCGGCCGGGGCGGCTCGCCTAGCCCGTCACCTTGACGATGACGCTGTCCTTGCTGCCGTCGGAGCCGACGGCGGTGATCACGTAGGTGTGGCTGCCGTTGCCGCACGTGTAGGTGAACGGACGGTACCCGTCCGGGAAGTCGTTCGTGGAGTTGCCGCTCGCGGGCAGCGAGTCCGCGAAGAAGGGCGACTGCTGGGCGTCGTTGGTGCCCGTGTCGACGCCGAAGAAGACGTTGTTCGCGTTCGACGTCGACCACTGGAGCGTGATGACGGGGTCGCCGTTCGCGCAGCTCGCGCTCGTGGGGTTGATCGTGAAGCTGTCGACGACGGCCGCGGTGCTCGGGGGCGGCGGGGCGACGGTCTCGGTGGGCGTCGGGGTGGGCGTGGGGGTCGCCGTGGGAGTGGGGGTGGCAGTGGCGGTCGGCGTGGCCGACGGCGTGCCCGTGGGCAGCGCGCTCGGGGTGCCGCCGCGCGTGAGCAGCAGCACGAGCACGACGATGAGGGCGATGAGCAGCAGCCCGCCGACCACGGCGAGGATGATGACGGGCCGGCGCGACTTCGGGTCGGCGGCGGGAGCGGGGGCGGCGGCCGGGGCCTCGAAGCGCTCGGTGGGGGAGTCTGCGGGTGCCGCGTCGAGCTTGCGCGTCGGCACGTCGCCCGTCGCGTCGAACCGCTCGGTGGGAGTGCCGTCGTCGCTCATGCCTCGCCCCTCGGTGGAGAACGCACGGGGTAGTGCCCCCGGACGAGGAAAGCCTACGGCCAGCCCTCGTCCGGGGACAACGGGTGATGAGGGGTGTCCGCTAGTCGGCGATGTCGTCCACGGGGCGCTTCCAGCGCGCCGCGATGAGCGACGTCACGAGCGTGATCGCGGAGATGACCGCGAGCACGACGCCCGGGTGCCACCACGCGGCATCCGTCGCGTTCGACAGCTCCTGCGTGACGAGCGGGATGAATCCCGAGATCGTCGCCGCGAGCGCGTAGGCGATCGACATGGCGCTGTAGCGGATGGGACCGCCGAAGATGTTCGCCATGAGTCCGCCGAGGCCCGCCCACGCGAGGGTGGGCAGGATGCCGCCGATGATCATCGTGCCGACGAGGATCTGGAACGTCGCGAACTGCAGCAGGTAGTACATCGGGAACGCGATGGCGAGCGTGCCGATCGCGCCGATGAGCACGACGCGCGCCGGCCCGATGCGGTTGGCGAGCACCCCGAAGAGCGGGATGGTCACGAACTGCAGGAGGCTGCCGATGAGCGTCGCGAGCGCGAGGTCCGGGTAGGAGAACCCGAGCACGCTGATGCCGTAGCCGATCGTGTACGTGTTCATGAGCGAGTACGACCCGATGCCGAGCAGCGCGGTGCCGACGGCGACCGCGATGGCCACGGGGTGCTTGCGCAGGGCCGCGAGCACGGGGATGCGCTCACGCCTGTCGCCCGCGAGGATGCTCTTGAACACGGGCGTCTCGTCGATCGTGAGCCGCAGGTACAGCGACACGAGCAGCAGGGGGAACGCCGCGAGGAACGGGATCCGCCAGCCCCACGCGAGCATGTCGGGCCCGGAGATGACGAGCGGGAGCGTGAGCAGCAGCGCGGCCGTGATGGTCGTGCCGATGGGCGAGCCGAGCTGGGGGAGCGCGGCGTAGAAGCCGCGCCTCTTGGGCTCGACCTGCTCGACGGCGATGAGGATGCCGCCGCCCCACTCGCCGCCGAACGACAGGCCCTGGATGACGCGCATGAGCAGCAGCAGGATGGGCGCCGCGATGCCGATGGTCGCGAAGTCGGGCAGGAGCCCGATGACGCCCGTCGCGATCCCCGTGATGGTGATCGTGATGATGAGCGTGCGCTTGCGCCCGATCCGGTCGCCGATGTTGCCGAAGATCGCGGCGCCGATGGGGCGCACCACGAAGGCGACGGCGATGCCCGCGAAGGAGGCGAGCAGCGCCGCCCCCGTGTCGAGCTCGGGGAAGAACAGGGTGGGGGCGAAGATCGCGGAGAAGTACGCGAACACGTAGAAGTCGTACGACTCCAGGGATGAGCCGACGAGTGCGGCCCAGACTGCCCTACGGGCCTTGCGGCTGTCGTAGAGCGGGACGGGTGTTGCTTCGGTAGTGGTTGGCACTTTGCCACTGGTGATAGTCACGCGGACAGTAAACCAGCACTTGGACGATTCCATTTCCGCATTAGTTCTAGTTGCACTAGAATAAACGCGTGTACCTCTCCCTCGACCCCGGCTCGACGACGCCGCTCTTCGAGCAGCTCGTGGCGGGCATCCGCGCGCAGGTCATCGACGGCACGCTCGCCGCGGGCGAGCGCCTGCCCGCCGCGCGCGACCTCGGCGACTCGCTCGACGTCAACGTGCACACCGTGCTGCGTGCGTACCAGGTGCTGCGCGACGAGGGCTTCGTCGACCTGCGTCGCGGCCGGGGTGCAGTCGTCGCCGCCCGGCAGGGCGACTACGCCCAGCTCGCGCGCGACATCGACCGCGTCGTCGCCGAGGCCAAGTCCCTCGACCTCAGCCCCTCGGCGCTCACCGCCCTGATCAGGAAGGCCTACGAATGACCAAGCGCACAAGGATGCTCGTCGTGGGCGTCATCGTCCCGCTCCTCATCGCGGCGGCGGCGGTGGTCGTCATGATCGCCGCGCTGCCCGACCTGCCCGACCCGGTCGCCGTGCACTGGGGACCCTCCGGCGCCCCCGACCGCTTCGGCTCGCCGGTCGGCCCCGTCCTGCTCGTCGGCATCGGGGTGCTCGCCTACAGCGCGTTCGCCTTCGTCATGGCGCGCGCGCAGCACACGGTCAACGCGCGCATCGTGCTCGCGGCGGCACCGTTCCTCGCCACCGTGCTCGGGGTCATCGCCGCGGGCGGGCTGCTCGTGCAGCGCGGCATCGCCGACGCGCGCGACACCCCGTCGATCCTGCCCGTCGTGCTCGTGGGCTTCGCGGCCGGCATCGCGCTCGCCGTCGTGGCGTGGTTCGTGCTGCCGGCGGCGGACCCCGTGCCCGAGCCCGAGCCCGCGGACCTGCCGACGCTCGACCTCGCGGAGGGGGCGCGCGCCGCGTGGTTCCAGCGCGTCGAGCCCGCGCGCTGGCTGGGCGTCCTGCTCGTCGTCGTGGGCCTCGCGGCGCTCGTCGGCGGCGGCGTCGCCATGTGGCTCGCCGGCTCGACCGCCGTGCTCGTCGTCTACCTCGTCGTGATCGGCCTCGTCGTCGTCGCGGCCGTGAGCTCGCTGTTCTGGACCGTGCGCGTCGACGGCCGGGGGCTCCTCGCGCGCTCCGTGCTGGGCTTCCCGCGCATCACGGTCCCGCTCGACGACGTCGAGTCGGCGTCGTCGCTCGCCGCGGGCGGCGCGCGCGACTTCGGCGGATGGGGCCTGCGGTGGGCGGGACCCGGCCGGGTCGGCATCATCCTCGACTCGGGCCCGGCGCTCGAGGTGCGCAGGAAGAGCGGCGGCTCGCTCACCATCACCGTCGCCCACAGCGAACGGGCCGCGGCACTGCTGAACTCGCTCGCCCGTCGCGCATAGAATGGCTCCACAGGCAGTGATCCGCTATCCACGGGGAGCCTCCGGAAGAACGGCGCGAGCCCAGTAGAACCGGACAAGCGGTTTGAGTGGCGCAGCAGTGCGCAAGCGGGGTGGTACCGCGGCCGAGAGGTCGTCCTCGTGTGACAGACACCACAGGAGCCACATGTCGTACCCCCGCCACACGCCCGACGAGCCGGTGCAGCCCTCTCCGTCGTTCCCGGACATCGAGAAGCGCATCCTCGCCTTCTGGAAGCAGGACGGCACGTTCCAGGCGTCGATCGACCAGCGCGAGGGCGCGCCCGAGTGGGTGTTCTACGACGGCCCGCCGTTCGCCAACGGCCTGCCGCACTACGGCCACCTTCTGACGGGCTACGCGAAGGACGTGTTCCCGCGCTTCCAGACCATGCGCGGCAAGCAGGTGCACCGGCGCTTCGGCTGGGACACCCACGGCCTGCCCGCCGAGCTCGAGGCCATGCGCCAGCTCGGCATCACCGAGAAGTCGCAGATCGAGGAGATGGGCATCGCGACCTTCAACGCCAAGGCGCGCGAGTCGGTGCTCGAGTACACCAAGGAGTGGGAGGACTACGTCACCCGCCAGGCCCGCTGGGTCGACTTCGAGAACGACTACAAGACGCTCGACGTGACCTACATGGAGTCGGTCATCTGGGCGTTCAAGCAGCTGCACACGAAGGGTCTGGCCTACGAGGGCTACCGCGTGCTGCCGTACTGCTGGCACGACGAGACGCCGCTCTCGAACCACGAGCTGCGCATGGACGACGACGTCTACAAGATGCGCCAGGACCAGTCGGTCACGGTCACCTTCCCGCTCGACGGGCCCAAGGCCGAGACCCTCGGGCTCACGGGGGTGAAGGCCCTCGCGTGGACGACGACGCCGTGGACCCTCCCGACGAACGCCGCGCTCGCCGTGGGGCCCGACATCGAGTACTCGGTGGTGCAGTCCGCCGACGGCGCGAGCCAGTACCTGCTCGCGTCCGCGAGCGTCGCGGGCTACGCGAAGGACCTCGGCTACGCCACGCCCGACGAGGCTCTCGGCGCCGTCACGAGCACGGTCGTGGGCCGCGACCTCGAGGGCGTGCGCTACGACCGGCTGTGGGACTACTACGCCGACGCCCCCGGCATGGAGAACGCGTGGCAGATCCTCGTCGCCGACTACGTCGCGACGGGAGAGGGCACGGGCATCGTGCACCAGGCCCCCGCGTACGGCGAGGACGACCAGCTCGTGTGCGCGGCGGCGGGCATCCCCATCATCCTGTCCGTCGACGACGGCGGGCGGTTCCTGCCGGTCATCGAGGATGTCGCGGGCCTGCAGGTCTTCGACGCGAACAAGCCGCTCACCCAGAAGCTGCGCGCCGACGGCCGCCTGCTGCGCGTCGCGAGCTACGAGCACAGCTACCCGCACTGCTGGCGCTGCCGCAACCCGCTCATCTACAAGGCCGTGTCGAGCTGGTTCGTGAAGGTGCCGGAGTTCCGCGACCGCATGGGCGAGCTCAACCAGGAGATCAACTGGGTGCCGGAGAACGTCAAGGACGGCCAGTTCGGCAAGTGGATCGGCAATGCGCGCGACTGGTCGATCAGCCGCAACCGCTACTGGGGCAGCCCCATCCCGGTGTGGAAGAGCGACGACCCCGCCTACCCGCGCGTCGACGTGTACGGCTCGCTCGACGAGCTCGAGGCCGACTTCGGCGTGCGTCCCACCGACCTGCACCGCCCGTTCATCGACGAGCTGACCCGCCCGAACCCCGACGACCCCACGGGGCGGTCCACGATGCGCCGCATCGAGGACGTGCTCGACGTGTGGTTCGACTCGGGCTCGATGCCGTTCGCGCAGGTGCACTACCCCTTCGAGAACCGCGAGTTCTTCGAGAGCCACAACCCCGCGGACTTCATCGTCGAGTACATCGGGCAGACGCGCGGCTGGTTCTACCTCCTGCACGTGCTCTCGACGGCGCTGTTCGACCGGCCCGCGTTCCGCAACGTCATCAGCCACGGCATCGTGCTGGGCTCCGACGGCCAGAAGATGTCGAAGAGCCTGCGCAACTACCCCGACGTCAACGAGGTCTTCGACCGCGACGGCGCGGACGCCATGCGGTGGTTCCTCATGTCGAGCTCGGTCATCCGGGGCGGAAACCTCATCGTGACCGAGGAGGGCATCCGCGAGGGCGTGCGCCAGCTGCTGCTGCCGCTGTGGAGCACGTACTACTTCTTCACCCTGTACGCGAACGCCGAGGGCTACGAGGCGAAGCCCGTCACCGGCACCCCCGCGCACGTGCTCGACCGCTACATCCTCGCCAAGACCGGCGAGCTCGTGGACGCCGTGACCGTCGAGCTCGAGGGGCTCGACAGCCCCGTGGCCGCCGCGAAGCTGCGCGACTTCGCCGACGTGCTCACCAACTGGTACGTGCGCCGCAGCCGCGACCGGTTCTGGGCGGGCGACCGCGAGGCGTTCGACACGCTCTACACCGTGCTCGAGACCGTCACGCGGGTCGCGGCGCCGCTCATCCCGCTCGTCGCGGACGAGACGTGGCGCGGGCTCACCGGCGGCCGCAGCGTGCACCTCGAGGACTGGCCGGCCGCGGCATCGTTCCCGAGCGACCCCGACCTCGTCGCCGAGATGGACGCCGTGCGCGAGATCGCGTCCGCGGGGCTCGCGCTGCGCAAGACGCGCGGACTGCGCGTGCGCCTGCCGCTCGCGCGCCTCACGGTGTCGTCGAGCCGCACGGGCTGGTTCGACGGCGTCGAGGGCATCCTGCGCGACGAGCTCAACGTCAAGGCGGTGTCGTTCCTCGCCGCGGCCGACCCGGGCGACTTCGGCATCACGAAGAAGCTCACCGTCAACGCGCGCGCCCTCGGCCCGCGCCTCGGCAAGCAGGTGCAGCAGGTCATCCAGGCCGCGAAGGCCGGGCAGTGGGTGCAGACCGGCGCGAGCATCGTCGAGGTCGGGGGCGTCGAACTGTTCGAGGGCGAGTTCGACCTCGAGCTCGAGGCGTCGGACGAGTCGAGCGCGATCGCGTTCCTCGGCGACGGCGGCTTCGTGCTGCTCGACACGGCGCTCACGCCCGAGCTCATGGCGGAGGGGTTCGCGCGCGACGTCATCCGCGCGATCCAGGACACGCGCAAGGCCGCGGGCCTCGACGTGAGCGACCGCATCGTGCTCACGATCACGGGCGCCCACAAGGCCGACGTGGGGGCTCTCGGCGTGTTCGCGGAGATGATCGCGACGGAGACGCTCGCGGTCGACGCGACGTTCACCGAGGCGGCCGACCCCGAGACCGCGGCCGCCCTCGGCGGCGCGGCGGGCGCCCAGCGCACCGTCCTCGCAGCCGGCCAGTACCAGAATGCTGGTGTACTGGTCATCGACGTGACCAAGTCGGGAGCCGTGGATGTCTGATCGCGAGGATGACCTCGATCCCAGTGAGAACCCGCTGGCCGACCTGAGCCCGTTCGCCGACGGCAACGAGGGCACGAACCTCGACGAGGACTCCGACTACGAGCTCGAGGACGCGGAGTACCAGGACGACGCCGACCGCGTCTACGCCGAGCTCCTCGAGCGCATCGGCGAGGCGGCCCCGCAGCCGCGCCTCGACGCCACGCGGCGCGCGCTCGAGCTGCTGGGCGACCCGCAGCGCTCGTACCCGATAGTCCACATCACGGGCACGAACGGCAAGACCTCGACGAGCAGGATGACCGAGAGCATCCTGCGCGCCTACGGGCTGCGCACGGGCCTCATGACGAGCCCGCACCTCGTGCGCGTCAACGAGCGGATCGTCGTCGACGGCCAGCCGATCTCGAACCGCTCGCTCGCCGCCAACTGGGACGACATCAGCCCCTTCCTCGCGCTCGTCGACTCCGAGCTGCAGGCGAAGGACGAGGAGCCGCTCACGTTCTTCGAGGCCCTCACGGTGCTCGCGTACGCGAGCTTCGCCGACGCGCCCGTCGACGTCGCCGTCATCGAGGTCGGCATGGGCGGCGAGTGGGACTCCACGAACGTGGGCGACGGCCAGGTCGCCGTGTTCGCGCCTATCGCGCTCGACCACACCCAGCGCCTCGGCTCGACGGTCGCGGAGATCGCGCGCACCAAGGCCGGCATCATCAAGCCGTCGGCCGCCGTCGTCTCCGCCGCGCAGGATCTGGAGGCGCTCGAGGAGCTCGAGCGCGCCGCCGAGCTGCGCGAGGCGACCCTCGCGGTCGAGGGCGGCGCGTTCGCCCTCGAGGAGTCGACGGTCGCCGTCGGCGGCCAGGTCATCACCGTCCGCGGGCTCGCCGGCACGTACGAAGACCTCTTCCTCCCGCTCTTCGGCGACCACCAGGGACACAACGCGGCCCTCGCGATCGCCGCTGTCGAGTCGTTCCTCGGCGGCGGCACGCAGCCGCTCGTCGGTGACGTGCTCGCCGAGGGCCTGGCTACCGCGACCTCTCCCGGCCGCCTGCAGATCATCGGCACCGAGCCGACGGTGCTCGTCGACGCCGCCCACAACCCGCACGGCGCCCGCGCGCTCGCGACGGCCCTGGGGGAGTACTTCACGTTCGACGAGATCGCCGTCGTGCTGGGCGTGCTGCAGGACAAGGACGCGAACGGCATAGTCGAGGCGCTCGTGCCCGTCGCCTCCGCGTTCTACGTCACACAGTCCCAGTCCGACCGGGCCGTGCCCGCCGAAGCGCTCGCCGACCTCGTGATCGCGCACGCGGGCCCCGACGCGGTGGTGCCGTACTCCTCGTTCGAGCACGCCGTGCAGGATGCCCGGGTCTGGGCCTCCGCGGCCCCGCGCCGCGCGGTCGTCGTCACGGGCTCCATCACCCTCGTGGGCGAGGCCATCGAGCTCGCGGCAGCCGAGAAGTGGAAGCAGTGAAGCGCCAACGGTCCACCACGGAGTCCCTCCTCAGCATCGTGCTGGGGCTCGAGGCCGTGCTCATGTTCTTCGTGACGCTCACGGCGTTCGGCCTCAAGGCCGTCGAGCCCGTCGTCGCGTTCGCGGGCGGGGGAGGGCTGCTCGTCGCCCTCGTCCTCACCGCGGGGCTGCTGCGGTTCCCCTTGGGGGTGTGGCTCGGCTGGGTGATGCAGGCGGTACTCATCGCCACGGGCATCCTGCTGCCCATCATGTTCGTGGTCGCGACGGGGTTCGTCGCGATCTGGGTCTACTGCTTCGTCAAGGGACGGCAGATAGACTCCGCCCGCCGTCAACTACAGGAGAACTAATGTCTGTCGAAGAAACCCTCGTCCTCGTCAAGCCCGACGGTGTCGCGCGCAACCTGACCGGTGAGATCCTGCGCCGCATCGAGGCGAAGGGCTACCAGATCGTCGACCTCAAGCTCGTGCAGGCCGACCTCGAGCTGCTCGCGGCCCACTACGAGGAGCACCAGGGCAAGCCCTTCTACGAGCCGCTCGTCGAGTTCATGCAGTCCGGCCCCGTCGTGGCCGTGCGCGTCGCCGGCAACCGCGTCATCGAGGGCTTCCGCTCGCTCGCGGGCACGACCGACCCCACGACGGCCGCGCCCGGCACCATCCGCGGCGACCTCGGCCGCGACTGGGGCCTCAAGGTGCAGCAGAACCTCGTGCACGGCAGCGACTCGCCCGAGAGCGCCGCGCGCGAGCTCGCCCTCTGGTTCTAGGGCGTCCCTTCCTGCCCGCAGGTGGGCGAGCTGCGGGGAACGTTCCGCGCAGCTCGGCACCCTGCCCGCAGGATGCGGTGAGGGAGGCTAGCCGACCGTGAGCGTCGCGAGCACGTCGAGGCGCACCTGCGCGACGACGGCGATGAGGATGTACCCCACGACGGTGATCACGGGAACCCACGAGTAGAGGCGTGCCCCGACGGGCTGCAGCGCCGCTCCGAAGCGGCCGGCGCGCGCGTTGGAGAGCGTGAGCGTCCAGAACATCGGGATCGTCATCGACCAGACGAGCATGCACCACGGGCACAGCGTGCCGAGGTTGAAGATGCTCTGGTACGCGAGCCACAGGATGAAGGCGAAGGCGCCCAGCACGCCCACGTTGAACGCGATCCAGAACCAGCGCGCGAACGTCGCCCCCGCGAGGAGCGCGACGCCGACGGCGATGGGCGCGACGAAACCGCCGAGCCCGAGGAGCGGGTTGGGGAAGCCCAGGAGCGATCCCTGCCACGAGCCGAGGTTGACGCCGCACTGCACCAGCACGCTGAAGTTGCAGTCGAGATCGGCCTGCGGGTTCTGGAGGACGGCGAGCTTGTCGAGGGTCAGCGCGAACGACGCGTACCAGCCGACGACGCCCGCGACGATGAGCACGAGGGCGAGGACGAGGGGCCGGCGCTGCACGACGGGGTCGGTCATGGTCGGATTATTGCACGCGCCAAATCGCGGCTGGCTGCGAATGCGTGCGATAATCGAGTTCAGTCAGTCGGGCCGCGCCCGGCATGACACCAAACAGTGCTTTCCGGGCTGGACCTGCAACGAACACGCAGGGCTGAACCGGGCCAGTGCCGCACAGGACCAGTACCTGACAGAGGCAGAGCCGGATAGCCAGTTCCGGAGTATTGCAGTGAGAGTGCAAGGCAGGCGCGAGCCAGTGCCCGAGAAGAGGCGCAGAGCCCGCTTGCAGACCTGAAGGATTAGTAGCGGTGCCGCCGAGAAGGCGGGATAGCGCACGAGAGAGTACCCGGTGGGTGGCGCGGTTGCCCACCCGGGCTAGGAGTACGCCAGCAATGGTGACAAACGAAAACGAGAACGAGAACCCGAAGAAGCGGGGCCGCCTGTTCGGTCGCAAGGCCGCTGCGGAGACCCCCGTCGAGCAGGCTCCCGAGCCGGCCGCCGAGGTCGCCCCCGAGGTCGCAGACGCCCCCGAGGCCGCGGCGCCGGAGAAGCCCAAGCGCACGCGCGCCCCCAGGGCCACGGCGCCCGCGAAGAGCGCCGCCGACCACGTGAACGCCGCCGAGGTCGCCCTGCCGGAGGTCGCCCCGGAGGCGCCCGTCGCGCCGTCCCGCCCCGCCACGACGTCGCTCCTGTTCCAGGCCCCCGACCTCCCGCCGACCCCGCCCGTGCGCAACGGCCGCGGTGGCGGTGCTCCCGTGCTCGACCTGCCCGAGGAGGCCGGCACGGTCCGCCGCCGTTCGCGCCGTCGTCCCGGTGAGGATGCCCGCCCGGGCGACGAGGCCCCCAACACCGTCGTGCGGGTGCGCCAGCCGCGCCCCGAGCCCGTGCTGAGCAACGAGCCCACGCGCGTCAAGGGCTCCACGCGCCTCGAGGCCAAGAAGCAGCGCCGCCGCGACGGCCGCGATGCCGGACGCCGCCGTCCCGTCGTCACCGAGAGCGAGTTCCTCGCCCGCCGCGAGAGCGTCGACCGCGTCATGGTGGTGCGCTCGAAGTTCGACCGCATCCAGATCGCCGTGCTCGAGGACAACGTGCTCGTCGAGCACTACGTCGCCAAGTCGCAGGACGCGAGCCTCATCGGCAACGTCTACCTCGGCCGCGTTCAGAACGTGCTCCCGAGCATGGAGGCCGCCTTCGTCGACATCGGCCGCGGCCGCAACGCCGTGCTCTACTCGGGCGAGGTCGACTGGGATGCCGCCGCGCTCGAGAGCGAGGGCGGCAAGAACCAGGCCCGCCGCATCGAGCTCGCGCTCAAGCCCGGCGACCGCGTGCTCGTGCAGGTCACGAAGGACCCCGTGGGCCACAAGGGCGCCCGCCTCACGTCGCAGGTCTCCCTGCCCGGCCGCTACCTCGTGTACGTGCCCAACGGCTCGATGTCGGGCATCAGCCGCAAGCTGCCCGACACCGAGCGCGCGCGCCTCAAGAAGATCCTCAAGGAGGTGCTCCCCGAGAACGTCGGCGTCATCGTGCGCACGGCGGCGGAGGGTGCCACGGAGGAGCAGCTCACGCTCGACGTGCAGCGGCTCACGAACCAGTGGGCCGAGATCAGCCGCCTCGTCGAGACGCAGCAGGCGCCCGCGCTCCTGCACTCCGAGCCCGACCTGCTCATCAAGATCGTGCGCGACGTCTTCAACGAGGACTTCCAGCGCATGGTCATCGAGGGCGACGACGCCCGCGCCACGATCGAGGGCTACCTCCGTGCCGTCGCGCCCGACCTGCTCGACCGCGTGTCGAGCCACGAAGGTCCCGTCGACTCGTTCGAGTCGTTCCGCGTGAGCGAGCAGATCGAGAAGGCGCTCGACCGCAAGGTGTGGCTGCCCTCGGGCGGTTCCCTCGTGATCGACCGCACCGAGGCCATGACGGTCGTCGACGTCAACACGGGCAAGTTCGTCGGCTCCGGCGGAAACCTCGAGGAGACGGTCACCAAGAACAACCTCGAGGCGGCAGAGGAGATCGTGCGCCAGCTGCGCCTGCGCGACATCGGCGGCATCATCGTCGTCGACTTCATCGACATGGTGCTCGAGTCGAACCGCGACCTCGTGCTGCGCCGCCTCGTCGAGTGCCTGTCGCGCGACCGCACGAAGCACCAGGTCGCCGAGGTCACCTCGCTCGGCCTCGTGCAGATGACCCGCAAGAAGCTCGGCCTCGGCCTGCTCGAGACGTTCAGCGAGCCGTGCGAGCACTGCGCCGGCCGCGGCATCATCGTGCACCACGACCCCGTGACGAAGCACCGCTCGCAGCAGCCCGCCCAGCAGGAGTCGGGCAACGGCAACGGCGGCGGACGCCGCAGCCGCAGCCGCGGCGGCAACGGGGGCGGCGCGACCGCGCCGGCGTCCACGACCGTCAAGAACGGCGTCGGCTCGGCCGGCACGCACGCGATAACCGAGGATGTGCGCAACGCCCTCGCCCGCGTCGCGGCGAGCACCGTGCACACGACCGAGATCCCCGTGCAGGACGGCGCGGACCCGGCGCCCGCAGAGGTTGCCGTCGTGGCTCCCGAGGCCGTCGCGATCCTCGACATCCCCGTGACGAAGGCGCCCCGCCGCGAGCGGAAGATCTCGACGCACGACGCGGAGCAGATCCTCGACTCCGTGCTCGACGCGCTGCCCGAGCCCAAGCAGCCCGGTCAGGGCCGAGCGCGAGGCTCCCGCCGCGTGTCGTCGCCGATCATCAGCACCGACAACCAGTAATACGGCGCGGAGGACCCTCCTCTCAGGAAGTTCCGCCTAGCCTTTACGCGTGGTGATGAGCACGGAGCGCGAGCATGCACATCACCACGCGCCCACCCGCAGCCCCCGTCGGCTCGTGTGGCTGGGCGTCGGCGCCGCAGGGCTAGCGCTGCTGTTCGGCGCGCGCTGGCTGCTCGAGGGCAGCGGGTTCTCGCTGCCCAACGAGGTGCAGGACCTCCTGACCCTGAGCATCAGCGTCGTCATCGAGTCGTTGCCGTTCGTCATCCTGGGCATCCTGCTCTCGATCGTGGTGCAGGTGTGGCTGCCCGACGGCATCCTCATGAGGTACCTGCCCCGCAACCCCGTGCTGCGCAGGCTGTGCATCTCGATGTTCGGAATCTTCCTGCCCGTGTGCGAGTGCGGCAACGTGCCCCTCGCGCGCGGCCTCATCGTGGGCGGCTTCACCGTCCCCGAGTCGATGACGTTCCTGCTCGCGGCGCCCATCGTCAACCCGATCACGATCATCACGACCCACCAGGCCTTCGGGTTCGACGACGGCATCCTCGTCGCCCGCCTGCTCGGCGGGCTCGCGATCGCCAACATCCTCGGCTGGCTCTTCTCGCTGCATCCCCGGCAGGATGCCCTGCTCACGCCGGGCTTCGCGGCCGAGTGCCGGCGTCCGGCGGACGAGCACCACCACAGCCGCACGTCCAGGAGCGTGGACATCTTCATCCGCGAGGCGAGCGTCATCATGCCCGCGCTGTTCATCGGGGCGCTCGTCGCGGGGGCCATCCAGGTGGCGGTGCCGCGGGACGTGCTCGTGACCCTCGGGAGCAACCCGCTGTGGTCGATCCTCGCCATGATGGTGCTCGCGTTCGTCATCGCCGTGTGCTCGAACGTCGACGCGTTCTTCATCCTCCCGTTCGCGAACACGTTCATGCCCGGCTCGATAGCGACCTTCCTGGTGTTCGGCCCGATCATCGACATCAAGATGCTCGCGATCCTCAGAACGACATTCACGACGCGCACGCTCGTGCAGCTCACGGTCATCGTGGGGCTGCTGAGCGCGCTCGTGGGATTGGTGGTGAACGTTGTGGCGTGACGTCCAGCGCTGGCGCGGCGTGGTGCTCATCGGCATCGCCGTCGTCGCGACGATCTGGCTGTCGTTCGGCAACCAGCTCGTGCTCTACATCCACCCCCGGTACATCCTGTTCACCGTCATCATGGGCGTGATCGCCCTCGTGCTCGTCGCCGCGAGCCTCATCGTGCGCACCCACCCCGAGGACGGCGACGAGGATGTGCCGCGCCGCGGCGCGCGCGCCCTCTCCACCCTCGGGCTCGTCATCGCCGGGGTCATCGCGGCCGCCATGATCGTCGTGCCGCCCGCGACCCTCTCGAGCGCCACGGCGAGCCAGCGCGACATCAACAGCTCGACGATCCTCGCGGACACCCAGAGCGTGAGCGACGCGAGCTCCGCGTCGAACGACACGTTCAAGGGCTTCACCGTCGTCGACTGGGCGTCGCTGCTGCGCCAGACGAGCGACCTGCAGTTCTACGCGGGCAAGCCCGTCGACGTGGTGGGGTTCATCACGCCGGATCCGGACGACCCGCAGAACATGTTCTACGTCTCGCGGTTCGTCGTCACGTGCTGCGCCGTGGACGCGCAGCCCACGGGCATCCCCGTGTTCCTCGCGAACTGGCAGGACACGTACGCGACAGACGACTGGGTGCAGGTGACGGGCACGTTCGCCACCAACCCGAGCACGGCGAGCTCGCAGTCCGTGGCCCTCAAGACCGACTCCGTCACGAAGGTGGACCAGCCGAGTGAGCCGTACCTCTTCTGACGAGCGGGGGTTCCGGCGCGCGCTCGCGCTCACCGTCGGCATCCTCGTCGCCCTGTGCGCAGTGTTCCTGACCCTCGGCTACCTGCAGGGGCCGAAGCTGTCGAGCGCGCAGGTCGACCCGCGCGGGGTCGTCGAGCAGAGCGGGCAGCAGGTGCGCCTCTTCGCCAACCAGGCCGTCGCGCAGGTCGCGCCGTCGCAGGTGGCCGTCGAGCCGGCGGTCGACTTCACGGTGACCACGGAGGGCGACATCATCGCCGTGCAGTTCGCGTCGCGACTTGACTACGCCACGGAGTACACGGTCACCGTCTCGGGCGTCACGAGCGTCTACATCGCGCAGCCGTCGACCATCAGCTACTCGTTCACGACGTCGTCGCCCACGCTGTACTACCTCGACCGCGGCGACGGGGCCGACGACATCGTCACCACGGGCCTCACGGGGTCGGGGCGCGAGGTGATCTACTCGGCGCCCCACATCCAGGACTTCGCGGTGCTCGACGAGTTCCTCGCCGTCGTGACCCTCAACGACGACCACACGAGCTCGCTGAGCTTCGTCAACACGTCGACGGACGTCGTCGAGGCCGTGCGGCTGCCCGACTCCGGTTCGATATCCGGGCTGGATGCCTCGGCCGCGGGCAACGCCGTCGGCTTCACGCTCACGAGCCAGCCGCCCGGCGCAGACCAGGCCAACAACTCGACGCTGTACGTGATCGACCTCACCGCCGGCCGGACCGTCGCCCCCGTCGTCGGGCTCACGGGCAAGCCCGTCGACGTGCTCGGCTGGCAGTTCCTCCCCAACAGCGCGACGCTGCTCGCCCTCACGTTCGAGCGCAGCCTCCTGCTCATCGACCCCACGGGGGCCGTGAGCCCCCTCGGGCAGTACATGGGCCTCGACAAGCTCTCGCCCGACGGCAGCATCGCGACCATGACCGACTCGTTCGGCGAGCTCGCCCTCACCCTCGCGACGGGCACGACCGAGCGTCTCGAGCCCTCGGCGGTCGAGGGGGCGAAGGCGTTCCTCGGCTCGACGGTCGTGCTCGACAACGGCGACCGCGTGCAGAAGGTCGTCGTGCCCGATCCGTCCGGCCGCCGGTTCGCGAGCCTCCTCGTGTACGACGACGGGTCGAGCGCGCGCATCCTCTACCGCACACCCGACGACGGGGGCAGCATCTCCGACTTCACGGTCTCGCCGAACGGGCAGTACGTGGCGATCGAGACGGTGCCGGATGCCTCGGCCGCCGTCTCGGACGGCTACTTCTTCGACGCCCGCGCCACGAGCGTGACGACGATCATCGTCGACATCGCCTCGGGCGCCCAGACCCGCAGCGTGGAGGGCTTCGGCCTGCGCTGGTGAGCCCGCCGCGCCCTCAGCGCCCGCCGCGGCGGTCGCGCTGGGGCACTCGCAGGCCGCTCGCCCGCAGGCGCTCCACGAACTCGCGCACGCCCACGGGGTGCGCGCCGAGCTCCACGAGCTCGTGCCACTTGTGGGCGGGCACGTCGTAGTGGTCGAGGTCGAAGCCGCGGCGGGGGATGCCCGCCCGCGCCGCGAACGCGTGCAGCTCGTCGAGCGACTCGTCGCTCACGATGTGCGCCCACACCGTGTCGTGCGCCGGCCATATCGGCTGGTCGATGAGGACGGTCATGGCCCGATTGTAGGCTCGTCCCGTGGCCCTCACCGTGAAGAAGCTCGTGAACCGGCACGGCGCGCTCGTGTCCGCCGTCACGGGAGCCCTCGTCGGTGCGGCGATCGTCGTGCTCGGCGTGCTGCAGACGCTCGTCCAGCTCCTCTACACGGTCGCGCCGGGGTCCACGGGGCTCTACGACCTCGTGCCGCTGTGGTCGGGCGTGCTCACGCGCATCCTGCTCGTGGCGCTGCCGTTCGCGGTGGGCTACTTCGTGAGCCTGTGGATCATCGCCCCGATCGCCGAGGAGCTGCGCCTGCCGCACGTGGTCACGCGCGCCGTGCTCGCGACGGGCGTCGCGGCGACGGTGTGCTTCATCGTCGCGGGGGTCGTCGGGGTCATCGCCTCCTTCTGGCTCGACGGGAGCCTGTACACCCAGTCGCTTCCGTCGGTGCTCGGGTTCAGCGCCCACAACGCCGCGAACGCGCTCTGGGGGGCGCTCGTGGGGGCGCTCACGAGCTTCGTCGCGAACCTCCCGCTGGGCATCCTCGCGGGCGTGCTGCTGTGGCTGTGGCGCAAGGACCACCCGCCCCGCCGACCGCTCTCGGGCCTCATCGACGAGGTTTGACCGCCGCCCCTTCACCCCGTATGCTTGACCCTTGGTGTCTGCTGGGCCAAGCCCGCATCTAGTACACCGTCAGCTTTCAAAAGTAGGGAAACCAAGTGGTTTACGCAGTTGTGCGCGCCGGTGGGCGCCAGGAGAAGGTCGAGGTCGGCTCGATCGTCGTTCTCGACCGCATCGCGGCCGACGCCAAGGGCAACGTCGAGCTCGTCCCCGTGCTCCACGTGGACGGTGACAAGATCACCCACGCCGCCAAGGACCTCGCCAAGATCAAGGTCGTCGCGGAGGTGCTCGGCGACGAGCGCGGCCCGAAGATCGTGATCCAGAAGTTCAAGAACAAGACCGGGTACAAGAAGCGCCAGGGCCACCGCCAGGAGCTCACCCGCATCAAGATCACCTCGATCGCGTAAGGGAGTCGACTCATGGCACACAAAAAGGGCGCAAGCTCCACCCGTAACGGTCGCGACTCCAACGCGCAGTACCTCGGCGTCAAGCGCTTCGGCGGCCAGGTCGTCAAGTCGGGCGAGATCCTCGTCCGCCAGCGCGGCACCCACTTCCACCCCGGCGCCAACGTGGGCCGCGGCGGAGACGACACGCTGTTCGCCCTCGCGGCGGGCTCGGTCGAGTTCGGCGCGAAGGGCGGCCGCAAGGTCGTCAACATCGTCGTCGCCGACTAGTTCTTAGCACCACCCGCGAGAGCGAGCTTCGGCTCGCTTTTCGCCGTTAACACGACAATTCGCACACGATAGGAGAGTGCCATGGCGTCATTCGTCGACCGCGTGACACTGCACCTCCTCGCCGGGCACGGCGGCAACGGGTGCGTGTCGGTCAAGCGCGAGAAGTTCAAGCCCCTCGCGGGCCCCGACGGCGGCAACGGCGGTGACGGCGGCGACATCGTGCTCGTGAGCGACCCGCAGGTCACGACGCTGCTCGGCTACCACCGCGCCCCGCACCGGAAGTCGCAGCACGGCCAGCCCGGCATGGGCGACAACCGCAGCGGCACCTCGGGCGAGGAGATGGTGCTGCCGGTGCCCGTCGGCACGGTCGTCAAGGATGCCGACGGCGTGGAGCTGCTCGACATGGACCAGCCCGGCATGCGCATCGTCATCGCGCCCGGCGGCCAGGGCGGCCTCGGGAACGCCGCGCTCGCGTCGACCAAGCGCAAAGCCCCCGGCTTCGCGCTGCTCGGCACTCCCGGCTTCGAGGGCGACATCCAGCTCGAGCTCAAGACCGTCGCCGACATCGCGCTCGTGGGCTACCCGTCCGCGGGCAAGTCGAGCCTCGTCGCGGCGATGAGCGCCGCGAAGCCGAAGATCGCCGACTACCCGTTCACGACCCTGCACCCCAACCTCGGCGTCGTGGAGTCGGGGGAGACCCGCTACACGATCGCCGACGTGCCCGGCCTCATCGAGGGCGCGAGCGAGGGCAAGGGGCTCGGCCTCGAGTTCCTGCGCCACGTGGAGCGCTGCACGGCGCTCCTGCACGTGCTCGACTGCGCGACGCTCGAGCCCGGCCGCGACCCGCTGAGCGACCTCGACATCATCCTCGCCGAGCTCGCCGCCTACCCGGTTCCCGAGGGGCAGGTGCCGCTCCTCGAGCGCTCGCAGCTCGTCGCGCTCAACAAGATCGACGTGCCCGAGGCCCAGGAGCTGGCCGACCTCGTGCGCCCCGAGCTCGAGGCGCGCGGCTACCGTGTGTTCGAGATCTCCGCGGTGAGCCGCAAGGGCCTGCGCGAGCTGTCGTTCGCCCTCGCCGAGCTCGTCGTCGCCGACCGGGCCGCCAAGGTCGCCGAGGCGCCGAAGCAGCGCATCGTCATCCGCCCGCGCGCGGTCGACGAGAAGGACTTCGAGATCGTCGTCACGGGCGGCAGCTACGGAAACCTCTACACGGTGACGGGCGACAAGCCCGAGCGCTGGGTGCACCAGACCGACTTCAACAACGACGAGGCCGTGGGCTTCCTCGCCGACCGGCTCGCGAAGCTCGGCGTCGAGGGCGAGCTCTTCAAGGTGGGTGCCGTCCCCGGCGCCGCGGTGTCGATAGCGGGTCGCGAGTTCGACTGGGAGCCCACGCTCTCGTCCGCGGCCGAGCTCATCACCGCCCCGCGCGGCACGGACGAGCGCCTCGGCGACCGCACGCGCGCCACGTACAAGGAGCGCCGCCAGGGCTACCTCGAGCGCATGGACGCCAAGGCCGCCGCGCGTGCCGAGCTCGAGGCGGAGCGCGAGGCCGGAATCTGGCGCGACGACGAGGGCTTCGCGGTAGAGCGTGGCGATGACTAGTTCGCGCGACCAGATCCCGTCAGCCCGGCGCATCGTCGTCAAGGTGGGGTCGTCCTCCGTGTCCGGTGCGAACGTCGGGCAGATCGGGATGCTCGTCGACGCGCTCGCGTCGGCGCACGCCCGCGGCTCCGAGGTGATCCTCGTGTCGTCGGGGGCCATCGCCACGGGCATCCCGTTCCTCAAGCTCGACGCGCGCCCCACCGACCTCGCGACGCAGCAGGCCGCGGCCGCGGTCGGGCAGAACGTGCTCATCTACCGCTACCAGGAGAGCCTCGACCGCTACGCGATCGTCGCGGGCCAGATCCTGCTCACGGCGGGCGACATGGAGAACCCGACCCACCGCAGCAACGCCCAGCGCGCCATGGAGCGCCTGCTGGGGCTGCGCATCCTGCCCATCGTCAACGAGAACGACACGGTCGCGACGCAGGAGATCCGCTTCGGCGACAACGATCGGCTCGCCGCCATGGTGTCGCTGCTCGTGGGCGCCGACGTGCTCGTGCTCCTGAGCGACATCGACGCCCTCTACACGCGCCCGCCGGGGGAGCCCGGCGCCGAGCGCATCGACGTCGTGCCGTTCGACGACGAGCTCACGGAGGTCACCTTCGGCGACATCGGCGCCGCGGGCGTCGGCACGGGCGGAGCCGGCACGAAGGTCGCCGCGGCAAAGCTCGCCGCGGCCGCGGGCATCCCCACCCTGCTCGCCGCCACCGAGAGCGTCGCCGACGCCCTCTCGGGCGCCCCGCTCGGCACGTGGTTCGAGGCGGCGGCGCTCTAAACTCGGAGCATGCCTGACACCGCGCTCGCCCCGTCGTTCACCGACAAGCTCTCGTCAGCGCGCGACGCCGCGCGCGTGCTCGCGACGGTCACGACGAAGCAGAAGAACGTCGCGCTCGAGACCATCGCCGACTCCGTGATGCGCAACGAGAGGCGCATCCTCGAGGCGAACGCCCTCGACCTCGCGAACGGCCGCGAGAACGGCATGGCCGAGGGGCTGCAAGACCGCCTCACACTCGATGAGAAGCGCCTCGCCGCGCTCGCGCGGGCCACCCTCGAGATCGTCGCCCTGCCCGACCCCGTGGGAGACGTCGTGCGCGGCTCGACGCTCGAGAACGGCCTGCAGCTCACCCAGGTGCGCGTGCCGTTCGGGGTCGTCGGGGCCATCTACGAGGCGCGCCCCAACGTGACCATCGACATCGCCGCGCTCGCGCTCAAGAGCGGCAACGCCGCCGTGCTGCGCGGCGGATCGGCGGCCGAGAACACCAACCGCGTGCTCGTGGAGGTCATCCAGTCCGCCCTCGTCGAGGCCGGGCTGCCCGCCGAGGCCGTGCAGACGATCGACGAGTTCGGGCGCGAGGGCGCCAAGCAGCTCATGCAGGCGCGCGGCTTCGTCGACGTGCTCATCCCGCGGGGCTCCGCCCAGCTCATCAACTCCGTCGTCGCCGAGTCGACGGTGCCCGTCATCGAGACGGGCGCGGGCGTCGTGCACGTGTTCCTCGACGAGAGCGCCGACGAGTCGATGGCCGTCGAGATCGTGAGCAACGCCAAGGTGCAGCGCCCGAGCGTGTGCAACGCCCTCGAGACGCTGCTCGTCCACGAGGCGTCCGCGCCCCGCCTCCTGCCGGGCGTGCTGTCGCGCCTGCGCGAGCAGGGCGTCACGCTGCACGCCGACGAGCGCGCGCGGGCGATCTTCCCCGACTCCGTGCCCGCGACCGAGGAGGACTGGTCGACCGAGTACATGACGCTCGACCTGGCCGTGCGGGTCGTCGCCGACCTCGACGAGGCGCTCGACCACATCCGCGCGTACTCGACCCACCACACCGAGTCGATCATCACGAACGACCTCGCGAAGGCCGACAGGTTCCTCGCCGAGGTGGATTCGGCCGTGGTCATGGTCAACGCGTCCACGCGGTTCACCGACGGCGGGGAGTTCGGCTTCGGCGCCGAGGTGGGCATCTCCACCCAGAAGCTGCACGCCCGCGGACCCATGGGCCTGCCGGAGCTCACGAGCACGAAGTGGGTCGTGCGCGGGGCCGGCCACACGCGCGGCTAGACTCTCTACGAACCCTGAACGGAGAACCGATGTCGCTGCTCGCCACCCTCGTCACCGAGACCGAGGAACTCGCGCCCCTCATCATGCCGCCGCTCGCCTTCGCGGGCGTCGCGGTCGCCGTCTTCCTGCTGCTCGGGTTCGTCACGTGGAGCTTCCGCGACGTCGCGAACCGCCACAGCAACAAGACCGCCAAGGGCGGCGACGCGCACCACGGCGCGGGCCACTAGGCACATCCGCGCACCATGGCCGAAACAGCACAGCGGCGTGCACGTGTCGGCGTCATGGGCGGCACCTTCGACCCCATCCACAACGGCCACCTCGTGGCCGCGAGCGAGGTGCAGCAGAAGTTCGACCTCGACGAGGTGATCTTCGTGCCCACGGGCGAGCCGTGGATGAAGAAGACGGTGACCGAGGGGGAGCACCGCTACCTCATGACGGTCATCGCGACCGCGGCCAACCCGCGCTTCACCGTGAGCCGCGTGGACATCGACCGGGCGGGCCCCACGTACACGGTCGACACCCTGCGCGACGTGCGCAAGGCGCGGCCGGACGCCGATCTGTTCTTCATCACGGGGGCTGACGCGGTCGCCCAGATCCTCGACTGGAAGGACGTCGACGAGGTCTGGTCGCTCGCCCATTTCGTGGCGGTTTCACGGCCTGGGCACCCGCTCACCATTAGCGGATTGCCAGAGCAGGGCGTAAGCTCGTTGGAAGTGCCGGCGCTGGCGATCTCGTCAACGGACTGCAGGAGCAGGGTCAGTCGGGGGTTCCCCGTCTGGTATTTGGTTCCCGATGGTGTAGTCCAGTACATCGCCAAGCACCACCTGTATCGGAGTAGCCAATGACCACTTACCACGAGCCTCAGCCGCAGTCGCGGCGTGCCGTGCGTCAGAGTGAGCGCGGCGACGCATCCGAAAGCGCGTTCGCAGACAACGCCTTCGCCGAGAGCGGCCTCTCCGACGACATGTGGGACACCACGTCGCGCCGCGCCGCCCAGCTCCCGCCCGTGTCGTCGCTGCCCGAGGATGCGCGCCCCGCGGGTTCGCCGGAGCCCCTGACGTATTCGACGCTCAACCGCGCGGCCACCCCCGCCCCCGAGGGGCCCACGTTCCGCTCGCGCGGCTCGGCCGCACCGCAGCCCGTGCCCTACGACCCGGCGACGCAGCCGCCCACCGAGGCGATCCAGCAGCAGCCGTCGGAGCAGGCCTACCGCGTGCGCGACTTCAGCCCGGCCGGATCCGCCACGACGTCGGCCTGGTCGCAGCCCGCCCAGGCAGCGCCCGCCGCGCCGCCGAGCGACCTCGACTACCACACGGAGGCGCGCTTCCGGGCCGCCGCCGCCGCGGCGCCGCTCGCGCCCGTGTCCGAGGTTCCCGCGACGATCGCGCCCATCAACCGCATGTGGGCCCCGCCGGAGCCCGCCGCTCCCGAGCCGGCGCGCGTCATCCCCGCGAACTCCGACTTCCCGCTCGAGCAGACGTTCACGCGCCGCGAGCTGCGCGCCATGCAGCAGGCAGAGGAGGCGGCGGCCGCCGCGTCGCTCCAGTCGCAGCAGCCCGCCGCCGTGTCGCCGACGTTCCAGCCCTCCTCGCCGCAGACGCAGCAGCCTGCCGCCGCGCCGTTCCCGCTCGTGGAGCCGACGCTGCAGACGCAGCAGCCGGTGCAGGCCCAGCAGCCCGTCGTGCCTGCGCAGCCCGCGGCGCAGGCGCAGCCTGTGGTCGAGCAGCCGCAGCCCGTCGTGCAGCAGCAGAGCGCCCCGCCCGCCCTGCCGCCCGTGTCGCCCACGTTCACCCCGCAGGCCGCCGCAGCGCCCGTCGCCGCGAGCCCCTTCGAGTCGCTCTTCACCCCGTCGGCTCCCGCGGCGCAGCCCGAGCCCGTGGCCTCGATCCCCGCCGAGATCGCGCCCGCGCCCGTCGCCGACGAGGCCTCGCCGTGGACGCCCCCGACGGGCCACTGGTCGACGCAGGTCGACGACGACGAGATCGAGATCACGCTCAGCCGCCGCATCGGCAGCGGCACGACGACGACGAGCGCCCTCGTGCTCCCGTCGATCCCCAACGGCACCGACATCCGCGGCCCGCTCACGAGCACGGGCGAGATCATGCTCACGGGCTCGATCGACCTGCCGCGCAGCCTCGGCACCACCGGCCAGTCCGACAGGTACGACGGGGGCGGCATCGACGACCTCTTCGACCTGCAGGACCACGAGGTGATCTCCACCGACTCGTCTCCCGTGCGGGCGATCCGCGCCGTGAGCACCCACACCTCGGGCCACGGCGTCACCCACACCCAGAAGCCCAAGGGCACGCGTGCACTCACGGCGCTCCTGATCGCCGCATCCTCGATGGCTGTCGTCGTCGCCGGACTGCTCGTCGCGGCGTTCGCGTTCAACGTGTTCTGAGCCGCGTGAGCTCCCACCACCTCCCACTAAGGACCCTGTGACTGCATCCTCGCGCGCGCGCGAAATCCTTGCCGTGGCCGCTCTCGCCGCCGACTCCAAGCAGGGCGACGACCTCGTCGCGCTCGACGTGTCGGGGCCGCTGCCGCTCACCGACATCTTCTTCCTCGCCTCGGGACGCAACGAGCGCAATGTGCAGGCCATCGCCCAGGAGATCGAGGACAAGCTCCTCGAGGCCGGCACCAAGGCCCTGCGCCGCGAGGGCCGCGCGGAGGGCCGCTGGATCCTGCTCGACTTCGGCGACCTCGTCGCGCACGTCTTCCACGAGGAGGACCGCATGTACTACTCGCTCGAGCGCCTGTGGAAGGACTGCCCGGCGATCCCGCTCGACCTCCCCGTCGCGAAGACCGCCGAGGCCTAGCGCCCCCTGAGCAGCCAGGGCCGCAGCGCGCGCGTGATGAACGGCAGCGCGAGGTAGGTCATGATGGGCGACACGATCGTCACGAGCAGCAGCACGCGCAGGGGCAGCAGCCAGTCGTGCGTGAACGGGGCTATCGCCCAGTTCGTGGCGAGGCTCAGCGGGTAGAACACGAGGAAGATCGCGATCATCTGCTTCCAGCGCGGGGGCGAGGATGTCGCGGGCTTCACGACCTCGACCGTGGCGGGTTCGTCGAACCACCCCTCGATGCCCGTGCGGCGCTCCTCGGGCTCGTGCTCGACCATGCCGAGGGCGGAGGCCATCCACCACTCCCGCTCCGGCGACCGCTGCCACGCCTCGAGGGATGCCGTGTCGGCGAAGCGGAAGAGCATGTGCCACTCCGGGCTCTCGGGATCAGGCCGCACCCACCCCGAGCCGAGATAGCCGGGGGAGGCGCTCAGCAGGTCCTGGCCGGCCCTCGCCCACGCGGCGACCTCCTTCGCCCGCTCCGGGTCGACGATGCGGGTGATGGAGACGGTGATCGGCTGCTCGGTCATCCATCTATTCTGATCTGTAGTAGTCTTGTCGAGTTGCTTTCGCAGCATTCCGGGGTCCATGGCGCAGCCCGGTAGCGCACCTGCATGGCATGCAGGGGGTCAGGGGTTCGAATCCCCTTGGATCCACAGCGAGAAGCCCCGCTCCGGCGGGGCTTCTTCCGTTTCCGACACCGAGGCTTGTACGCGACTGTGGATCGATTCAATTTGGGCTACTCTGTCTGCATGATCGGCGACCGACCTCGCACACCCGTCACCATCGGCGATGTCGCACAGCACATCGGTGTGTCGAAGGCCACGGTGTCGTACGCGTTGACGCGCCCGGACAGGCTGTCTGCCGACATGCTCGGACGAGTCACGGCGGCCATAGAAGAGCTCGGCTACGTGCGCAACAGCGTTGCTCGACAGTTGCGCGTGGGTCGCAGCCAGGCGGTGGCGTTCATCGTGTCGAATGCGGCCAACCCTCTGTACAGCGAATTGGCCCTCGGTGCCGAAGCCGAAGCATCGAAGACGGGTCACGTCGTCCTGATCGCAGATAGTCATGAAGACCCGCGCCGAGAACGGGAGTACATCTCCTTCTTCGAGTCCCAGCAGGTGAGCGGGATCATGATCGCTCCCGTGGAGGATGTGCCCCAGGAGCTCATCGACGTTGGCCAGCGAGGCACTCCCTTCGTGCTCATCGGATCGCCACCGACCCCTCAGGCGTATCCTTCGATCTCCGGCGACAATGTGCTGGGCGGCGAACTCGCCACGCGCCACCTCCTGGATCAGAACCGGCGACGGCTGATCTTCGTGGGGGGAACCCATCTCAACGTTGACTCCCGGCGCGCGGGTGCGCGCCGGGCGCTCGAGGGTCGGCGCGACGTGTCGCTTGAGTTCATCTCCGTCGAGCGTCAGACCGCTGGGGTGGGAGAGGAGGTCGCGCGCGATCTGCTCTCACGCGGTGAGCTGCCCGACGGGATCTTCGCCGGAAACGACCTGCTTGCCCTCGGCATTCTCAACGTCCTGATCACCGCGGGGATCGCTGTGCCCGGCCAAGTGTCGCTCGTCGGCTACGACGACATCGAGTTCGCCGGATTCTCCATAGTCCCCCTGACCACCATCCGGCACCCTTCGACAGTCGTCGGGGCGAGTGCGATTCGGATGATCCTCGGTCAGGAGGAAGAGCTCCACGAGGTGGATCCGAGGTTCGCCCCGCACTTGGTGGTGCGGGGCACCTCGCTCCCGACCTAGTGAACTTCGACCTCGCTGAACTGCATGCGGTACAGGTTGCTGTCCAGCGGGTTGGGCCGCAAATGCGTCCCCGTGATTCGGATCGCGGCCCCCGCCACGGGCGTGAATGTCACATGCTGTGTGCCCTCCGGCACGGCATAGGCGGTCGGACCCAGGATGGTCGTCCAGCCCGACGTCCCGTCCGGCGACACTTCGATCATCAGTTCTGACGGGAAACCGTGCTGTCCGTTGTGGATCACGGGCGACAGGTCGATTGATGAGAACGTCTTGGAGGAGCCCCAGTTGATCGTGATCGCCTCCACGTGGTCGCTGGTGAGCGAGCTGTTGCTGCTCCAGCCGTAGCTCGAGGGCAGGCTCCCGCGTAGGCCGTCCGTCACCCGGTTCGCGCCCCAGCCGGAGCCGCCGTAGGGCGGTGTGCTCGTCGTCACACTCGCGCCGTAGGCGATGTTCGCGTTGCGTACCTCGATCTCCGCGAGTTGGGCCCGATAGAGGTTGCTGTCGTACGGATTAGGACTCAGCGACGAGAAGGTGAGCCTAATGTACCGCGCATCCACCGAGGGGAAGGTGGTCCGCGAGCCGGTCGCCGTCGCGGTCGTAGTGGCTGAAACGACCCCCGTCCCGGTCCACGGACCGTTGGTGGCGGACGCCTCGACGGTCACGCCCCCGGGGAACGATGCCTCACTGCCCCACCTGCCGGCGAAGAGATCAACGGTGTTGAACGTCGAGGTGGCACCGAGGTCGTAGACGACATTCTCGCTGTGGGGCGACCCTGTGTTCGAACTGCTGGACCAGCCCATCGAGACGGGGGTGGACTCCCGGTCGCCGTCCGTCAGGTTGGCGACGCCCCACACCGGACTGGCCACGACGCTGCTTTGAGAGAGCGGGGACCTACCCAGGATGAGGTTCGTGTCGAACGGAGCACCTCCGGCATAGGAGAAGGACGCCTCCAGCGGAGTGCCGGCGGTGCCATTCACCCGGGCAGAGAGTTTGATGGTCGGGCTGAGCTGCGTGACGGTGATGCGCGGATCAACCGAGCCGATGCCGAACGCGGCGCGCGCGATCTCGACCTCGATGGTCCCACCATTCACCTGGGTCGGATCGGAGAGGGAGACCGATATGCCCGTCGCTGTCTCGCGGGTCATCACCGAGGCCTTCTTGGTGCTGGAGACGAAGTTCGTGCCGCCGACCTTGACCCACGTGGGCGTGTCGGTCCAGAAGTTCGCGCCCACGACATTCGATGCGGTGCTCTTGACTGCCTGGACGGTGGTGTCGTTGGCGAGCACGACATAGGTCGGGTTCGCGGCGAATGCCTTCGTCTGGCTCGCAGTCTTACCCGGCAGCAGCGCGTAGGAGTACGCGCCGTTGGTCGGAGCTTCGCCGTGTTTGACGCTGATTGTCAGATAGGTCGCCGACAGTGGAGCTGAGCTCTGGCCCGCGGAGTTGATGTCCGCCCACGCGCCCGTGTTCGTCTTTCGTGTGAGGGTGAGGTCCTGCCCGCCCGGGAAGTAGTAGCCGATATCGGATCCGGCGGTCGCGCCGGTGATGTGGGCCCATTGGACGCCAGTCGAGTCCTGAGTCCACGGCACGGTCGTCGGCTTGGCGGCGTCGTCGACCGTGAGCACCGTCGACGTGGTGATCTTGCGGTTCTCCACCGTCGTCTCGATCTGTCTACCGGCGTCGGTCGAGGTGATTCCCGCGCCCAGCGCGACGACCGCGTCATCGAAGGTGAACCACGACTTCTTGGCGACGAGCGAGCTCGCCACCGCGGCGAAGTCCATCCCCGTCGCACCATAAAGGCCCTGCAAGGATGTACCGCCCACCCAGTTCTTCGTCGTCACCTGCGACTCGTTGGAACCGGGACCGCGGACGAACGTAGTATCGGTAGTCGTCCCAGGGCGGCGGTAGGGATCGATGGTCGGCTGGTAGGCGCCGCTGAACTGGCCCAGGTCCGAGTTGTAGAGGAACGTCTGCCCATCGGCGCTGAACCAACCACGCTTGTTCTCGCTGCCGTTCGTTTCGAAGTTCGCCATGCGATTGGACGTCATCGCGATGCCGAACGCCCATCCCGGGCGCTGGTGGACGGCCTGCGCGATGCTCGGGAACTGCTTGTTGACGGAGAGTGCCGGGCGGACCGGCACCGTGGCGTCTGCCATGATCGCGCGCGAGAGGGTGATCACGTGCAACGGGGCATCGATGAAGTAGTCCCGGAACGTGTCGGCTGTGATCCAGGTCTTCACCATCGACCTGAAGGCAACAGCGTCGGCTGCCGGCGCGTACTGGGAGAGTAGGACGATCGACTGCATGATGATGTGCCCGGCCACGTGCTCATCCGAGTCGCGCGAGATGTTGCGACCTCTGGTCATGTCGAATACCGCGCCGCGCCACATGAGAGGCTCGACGGTGTCGTAGATCCACCGGTAGACGTTGGGCAGCTGCGGACCGGAAAACGCCCACGTCGAGTCCTGGAGAGTGAAGTAGAGGCGCGAGAACGTGTCGAGCAAGTTCACGCCGTAGCCACCGAGGTACGAGAACTTCGTATGCTGCACGTAGCCCCCGTCGAGGAAGAATCCGCCCTCGCCTCCCGCCACATAAGGCAGTACACGTGAGGCCTCGCTCGCGCCCTGTGTTACCAGCGCGCTGTCCTTGAGCAGGACTCCCCGGAGTGCCTTGATGGTCGCGCGCCACACCTGGTTGGCACCGGTGTCGGAGTAGCTGCTGGGTGTCTGATAGGCGATTGCCGCCATGTAGTTCGAGACCTGCGTGCTCGTCAGCTGCGAGTATGAGAGGACCGTGATGTCGGTGAGCGCCAGCGGCACGCCGATCTGAAGCTGCCACCACCATGCCGACGGCTTCGCAGTCGTCGTGTTGTAGTACTTCGTGTGCATCCAGTCGAGGCCGCCCTTGATCGAGGTCATGAGGGCGGTCGAGTGGTAGGTCGACGTGCCGACGGTGGCCCATCCCAGAGTCATGTCCCGCAGGCGGTTGTAGGTCGTCACGAGATCGTTGTAGTTCGTCGCGGGTACGAGGTCGCTCCACAGTGTCGTCGTGGGGGAGCTGATCATCGACCCCGCGGTGCTCGACGCCGTCGCGCCCACAGCCGCGATGCGGGAAGCGATGACCGTGTCGCTCGTGTTGAGCGATGCCCCTCCGGTGAGCAGGAGCTCCCACTTCGCGCGGACGTCGTCGAAGGTGTCGGCCGCACGGGCGGGGGGCGCGCCCTGCAGCGACGTGAAGAGCAGCGCGAGAACGGTTGCTGTGGCGGCAAGTATGGGAAGGCGAGCACGGGTGTGCGACATCATCGTCGAGTCCTCAAGTCCCCGTCGATTCATGTGAATCGATTCACGGTTGCGAGGAGACTACCGATCTTCTGACGCGTTGTCAATCGGTGCCCAGCCGTTGGCGCGCGCCACGACCGCGAGTGTCTCGTTCAACGGAGCGCGGGGGATGAAGTGACCGAAGGTGTCGTTCGCGAAGAACATCACCCCGTCGCATTCGGGCCCGAGCTCGCTGTAAACCTCGTGCTGGAACAGGAAGTGCCGACGGTCGTCCAGATGGATTCGGTACCAGTACCAGGGGTCGACGAAGTCCATGGCCATTGCGATCTCGACCCCTCCCGCGCGACGAGCGATGTCGAGCTTCCCCCGGAGGTTCGGACGAACGTTCATGCGCTCGACGAGCACGGCGAAGGTGGAGCAGATGATGCCGTCCAGCATGGAGTAACTGTGCTCGCCCATGGCCCAGGCGCGGTCCTCGACGTCTGCGGGCCAAAAGGAGTCCTGCCAGTAGATCTTGCGCTCGCCGAAGTGCTCGCGCATCGTGGCGAAGAATGCTGCCACGCCCGCCCGCCGTTCCGGGGTCGGCTCGGGCGCGGATCGGGGATCCCACAGCCCCAGCAAGCCGAACTGGTTTCCGAGCTGGATGCCGTCGAGCCCGAGATCGCGGACGAAGGCGGCGGATTGACGCGCAATGAAGTCCATGGTCGCGGTTCCTTGAGGAATCCCGTCCGGGAAGGAGGCATAGTGCCTCGGGTCCGCGTCGAGTGACGAGCAGACGTCAATGAGGCCTCGGGCGATGGTCCCGCCCGCGTCCGCGGAACCCCGGGCGGCTTCAGGATGGCGCAGGGTCTTCCACTCGGATGCGCAGAACTCCGGCCCTGGTTCGAGGTACTCGAGGAGCGTGAGGCGGATCCCGCGTTCGTCGGCAGCGCGCCTGAATGCCGCGTAGATGCTCGCCAGCACTCGGTAGTCGAGCACTGCCTCGCTCACGATGAACATCGGTCCGGCCATATAGGGATTGAACGAGCGCTCGCCACCTTCGCGCACGCGCGAGGTCCAGTTCGCATTGTGAGCCAGCGGGTCGCTGTCGGGTCCGCCATAGCAGTTGTAGCGCGCCCAGTCGAAGGTGTCGTCATGGTGGCGATTGCCGCGGTAGTTCAGGATGTGGTCGCCGTTGCCTGAGGCGATGGTGAGAACCACCTCGTCAGCGCGCGAGAACCAGTCGGCGTAGTGGTCGAAGAACTCGCCCGCGCGCGCGTCGGGGCTGGCGGGATCGGCGAAGATCTTGGGCGTCACCCAGGGGTAGACCTTGCGGTAGGGGGGCGAGGCTTGCGTCGTCACTGAAGCTCCTTGAGAAAGTTGCCCCACCGCGGACCTGGCACGGGCGGTGGGGCGGGTGCGATGCTATATCAATCGATTCACAAAGCGCCAACCCATGGCCTCGTGCGCGTGAGCGGGTCGTCTTGACAATCGATTTGCGAGCGCCATACGATGCACTCGTTCTCGCTTGAATCGATTCACAAAGAAGTGTCAGGAGATTGATTGCCCGCCCTCGTCGCAACTCCCCGGACCCCGGGCTCCCGCCGTCGCGCTCAGAGTCTCAGCGGCCCGAGCCGATGGACGCTGTTCTTCGCACTGCCGGCAGTGGCCCTCTACTGCTTCGTGCTGGTCGTTCCGACCGTGCGCGGAGCAGGGTTCGCGTTCACCGATTGGGACGGGATCAGCCGTGCGATCGAGTGGGTGGGCTTCGACAACTTCGCCCGGGTGGTGACCGATCCTGACTCGCTCGCCGCGTTCGGCGTCACCCTCCTGATCGCTGGGGCGGTCACGGTCGTGCAGAACACCCTCGGTATGCTGCTCGCACTCGGCGTCAACTCCCGCATCCGATCGCGGAACATCCTCCGCGTACTCCTGTTCGCCCCGGCGGTCATGACGCCCGTCGTCACCGCCTACGTGTGGAAGTACATCCTCGCCCCCGACGGAGTGCTGAACGGGGTCCTCGACGGCATCGGCCTGCCGGCACTCAAGCAGAGCTGGCTCGGCAGCCCGCAATGGGGCCTCGTTTCCATCATGCTCGTCATCGTGTGGCAGTTCTCCGGCTATTCCATGGTGATCTTTCTGGCGGGACTGCAAGGTGTCCCCACCGAGGTCGTCGAGGCCTCGATCATGGACGGTGCCGGCCCCGTCCGACGGTTCTGGTATGTCGTGCGCCCCTTCCTCGCGCCTGCCATCACGATCAACCTCATGTTGAGCGTCATCGGGGGCCTGAAACTCTTCGACCAGGTCTTCATCCTCACCGGTGGGGGACCAGGGGGGTCCACGAACACCCTGTCGACGTTGATCTACAAGAACGCGTTCACCTTCGGGGAGTTCGGCTACAGCATCGCCATGGCCATCGTGCTCACCCTTCTCGTCGCCATCATCTCCAGCGTGCAATACCGGGGCCTCTCCAAGAACGAGGCGCGAGGATGAAACGCTACTCCCTCCGGACGTTCGTGCTCGAGGTCGTGATGATCGCCGTCACCGCGCTCTTCGCCTTTCCCCTCTACGTGCTCGTGAACCTGTCCCTTCGCACGGCTGACGACCCCACGCCGGACGTGCTGCCCACCCTCAGCCCCACATTCGAGAACTACGTCGAGGCGTGGAACCAGGCGGGTCTTGGCAGCGCCATGGTCAACAGCCTCATCGTCACCGTGGCGAGCGTCGCGCTCGTCGTCGTCGTCTCGGCCCTTGCGGCGTACCCGCTCGTGCGCCTCACATCGAGGTTGTCGTCGGTCGTCTTCTGGTTCGTTCTGGTCGGGCTTCTCCTTCCCTTCCAGGTCGCGCTGATCCCCCTGTACCAGACCATGCGCGACCTCGGCCTGCTCGGATCGGTGGTCTCGCTCATCCTCTTCTACGCTGGCTTGCAGGTACCGTTCTCCGTCTTTCTCTACGCAGGGTTCCTTCGCGCACTTCCTCGGGAGTACGAGGAGGCGGCCTCCGTGGACGGTGCCAACACCTGGACCTCGTTCTGGCGCGTGGTCTTCCCGATGCTTCGTCCGGTGACCGGGACCGTCGTCATCCTCAACGCGATCTTCGTCTGGAACGACTTCCTCACACCGCTGCTCTACCTGAGCGGAAGCGAGCAGCAGACGATACCGGTCGCCTTGTACACATTCCTCGGGCAGTACGTATCGAACTGGCCGCTCGTATTCGCAGGCCTCGTGATCGGGCTCGCGCCGATCCTCGTGGCCTACTTCCTCATGCAGAGGTCGATCATCCACGGATTCGCGGGCGGCCTCAAGGGGTGATCGAAGCCCGAACCTGATGTAGCGCGGGCTGTCGGCCCACGTGACAACCCGGACCGTCTACCGACGATCCGTCCCCACCAAGAAAGCAAGAAGAGGAGTTCCATGAACACGAGGCGAACAGCGCTGTTTGCAGCGACCGCCGTGGTGGCGGCCCTGGCGACCACCGCGTGCAGCAACGGGGGAGGAGGGTCGTCGTCGACCGTCCTGTCCATCGCGTCCACGACCGATGCGAAGGCGGCGGTGGAGGAGGCCATTGCTGCGTTCGAGGCCGAGAACCCCGGCGTCGAGGTGAAGGCGACGTATGCGGAGACCGACTCCCTGGTGACGACCCTGCGCACTCAGCTCTCCTCGGGCACCGCGCCCGACGTGCTGACCGTCTGGCCCGGCTACGGCAACGCTATGGGCATGCGCGTCCTCCAGGAGAACGGGTATCTGGCCGACCTCTCCGACGAGGCCTTTGCGGCGAAGATCCCCTCCGGCCTCCAGGGCCTCTCACAGGTCGACGGCAAGAGCTGGGTGTTGCCGCTCACCGTCGTCGGTATCGGCGCGATCTACAACGAGCAGGCGGTGGAGGCGGCCGGTGCCGAGATCCCGACGACCTTCGACGAGGTGCTGGACTTCTGCGACGCAGCAACCGCTGCGGGCAAGGTGGCCTTCGCGCTCGGCAACCAGGCGGCCTGGGTCACGCAGCTCGTGAACTACGCGCTCGTTCCCACGACGGTGTTCCAGAAGGAGCCTGACTTCGACGCCAAGATGGCGGCCGGCGATGCCACGTTCGTCGACTCCGGGTGGACTACCGCGTTCGACGAGTACATGGAGATGAACAGCCGAGGATGCTTCACCGCCGACTCCCTCGGAACGTCGTTCGAGGCGACGACGGCTCAGGTCGCCGCGGGTGACGCCCTCGCGGTGGTCCAGGTGACCTCGGTGCTCCCCGGCATTCGCGACCAGGCGCCCGCGGGGACGACCTTCAGCATGTTCGCCCTTCCTGGTGACGACGACGCCGAAGACACCTGGATGCCTGCAGCGCTCGGATTCAGCCTCGGCGTGAATGCCGCTTCGAAGAATCAGGAGCTCGCGAGGAAGTTCATCGACTTCATGGCGTCCGACAAGGCGATGGCTTCGTTCGCGACGACATCCGGGTCGCTTCCGGCGCTGCCCACCGACGCATTTGAGGCCGACCCGGCTCTGCAGATCCTCGTCGACTTCCAGGCGGAGGGGCGTACCTATCCCTTCATGGACCAGTTCTGGCCTAACGCCAAGGTCCAGCAGGAGCACCTCGACGGCGTGCAGAAGGTGTTCGCCGGCACGGCGACCATTGACGACGTCCTGGCTGCGATGGACGCGGCCTACGCGGAGGGCGTGAAGTAGAAGGACGACCGGCGGCGGCCGCGCGCTCGCGCGGCCGCCGCCTTGGCGTGAGGAAGGACGAGCTTATGACCCCGTTGGGACCGGTGGCCGAATCCGTCATCCGTGAGTCTGTTCGCGGAGCGGCCGACATCGTAGCGCCGGGAGTGACGCCCGTGCGCCTACCCGCGTGGGCCACCGCACAGATGGCGGAAGGGTTCTCGCGCGTGGTCGCCGACCATACGGCTGGAGTGCGCCTGGACCTCGAGACAGCCGCTTCTGTCCTTGAGCTCGAGGTCTCCCTGGCTCGGTATCTGTCGCCCGACATGGCTCATCATTCTGCGAGGTCCGTGTTTGCCGTGACGGACGATAGCGGCGTCCTCTGCGAGGTGGCGACCACCGCCGGATCACGAGTAGTCGAGCAGTCCGACCGCAGTGTGGCCGTCGCGGACGGCGGCATCGTGACTATCCAACTTGAACTCGAGCCGGCCTCCGAGGCGCGACGCGTGCAGGTTTGGCTGCCGCACAACTCGGCGGTGACCATCCACAGCCTCAGAGCCGATCGGCCGGTGGAAGCACACGCGCCGGCCGGGTCCCGATGGGTCCACCACGGCAGTTCGATAAGCCACTGCCTCGATGCGCACGGTCCGTTGGGGGCATGGCCGGTGCTCGCCGCCCGGAGCCTCGGGCTCGAACTGACCGATCTCGGTCTCGCCGGCAATTCCATGCTCGACCCGTATGTCGCCCGCACGATCCGCGACCTGCCGGCTGACCTCATCACTCTCAAGGTGGGGATCAACATCGTCAACGGCGACTCATTCACGGAGCGCACGCTCGTACCGGCGCTTCATGGCTTCATCGACACGGTGCGGGAGGGCCACCCTGAAGTGCCCTTCGTCGTCATGTCGCCGGTCTGGTGCGGGATCCATGAGGACACAGCCGGACCTACCAGTTTCGACCCGATCACGATGATGTGCTCCGCTCTCGGAACGGGTGATCTGACCTTGGCGCGGACCCGCGAGATCGTCGAACGAGTCGCCCGCGCGCGGGCGGCAGCCGACGCCCGGCTGTTCGTCCTAGACGGGCGCGAGTTGCTGTCGGCCCGCGATGCTTCCCATCTCTGGGACGGCCTGCACCCGGACCACGAAGGGTACGCGATCATGGCCGATCGCTTCGTGTCCCTCGCGAGATCCGGCGAAGGGCCCGTGGCGACGGCTCTCGGGCTGGCGCGACGCTAGGCGTCAGGGGCGAAGCGCCGGACTGGAGAACCGGCTCGGCGCCTCGCCATGCACAGCCTTGAAAGCCCGCGAGAAGTGAAGTGGATCGTCGAACCCCACGCGCAAGGCGACTTCGCGGACCCGCAGACTGCTGCTTCGCAGAAGATGAGCCGCCTCCGCCATGCGCTGGGCCCGCGCCCAGCTCTGGACGGACATGCCGGTGTGCTTCCGGAACAGGCGCTCGGCCGTCGCGCTGCTGCAGCCGCCGACATCCGAGATCTCCTCGAGCCGCGGGTGAGCGTCCAACCGGCGCGTGATGTACTCCATCATCGCCCGCAGCGCGGCCGGAAACGGGGGAGGGGTCGACGCCCATGATCTCGCCTCATCGAGCAGTAGGCGTCCGAGCGCGCGCATGACTGCCTCGTCGGGAGCAGGACCGGCGAAACGGCTCACCGCGTATTCCGCGATTCCGACGAGCGCGTCCTCCGCCGGCGTCGAGCGATGGAGCAGCACGGGATGGCGCGGCAACGCCCCGCCTTCTCGGAAGTCGGCGTCGAGCAGCGGATCCCCGGGCAGGTGGGCAACCCGCGCTTCGACCACCTGCGCGTGAGCATGGGCGGGCACGAGGTGCACGGTGCCTATCTCGAACGGCTTCACAGCGTCGGCTCGGTAGATCGCCTCGTGCATCCAGGGCATGAGCACGATGCTGCCGGCACCCACTGCGAACCGCCGTCCGTCGACGGTCACATCGCCGACACCACGCCGCACCCAGAGCACGCAGACGCTGCCCACACGCCGATTGCGGATCACCTCCGAGCCGTGGAACTGGTAATGGTTCGCCCACACGACGGCTGCGCTTGGTTCCTCCATGAATCGATCATCCCAGAGGACATATCTGTGCGGAATATCCATGAAATGCGTGCCATAGATCTGCACCCTCCCCCTCGCGCTGCCTAGCGTTGAGATCTGACCCGACGAGAGGACAACACAGTGCAGATTCATGTTGATGCGGTCGCCTGCGTCGGTGCGGGCCAGTGCGCGCTGGTCGCCGGCTCGCTGTTCGACCAGGACGATGACGGCATAGTCGTCCTCCTCGACCCGAACCCCGATCCCCGCGAAGAGGCGCTCGTGCGACGAGCGGCGTCGCTCTGTCCGGCGCGCGCTATCGTCGTCGATGACTGACAGGACGTTGCGGGAGCAGGACCGGGTCGTTGTCGTGGGCGCAGGCGCGGCCGGAGCCACGGCGGCCGTCGAGCTTCGGCGTCACGGCTTCCGAGGTCGGGTCGTCCTCGTGGGCGGTGAGCCGCATCCGCCCTACGCCCGGCCGCCGCTCTCGAAGAACGTGCTGGCCGGACCAGATGAGTCTGCCGACTTGTACACCGAGCAGGAGCTCCGATCGCTCGACATCGAGTTCCGGACCGCCACCGTCGCGCTCGGGCTCGATGTCGCCTCCGGGCGCCTGAGGTTGTCCCAAGGGCTGCTGGAGTTCGACCACCTCATCATCGCCACAGGTGTCGCCGCTCGCCGTCCGGCATGGGCTCGAGGCGACGGGGTCCACTTGCTCCGCACGCGCGACGATGTCGCCGGCCTGCTGTCCGACCTCAGAGAGGGCGGGCCTGCGGTTATCGTCGGCGGCGGGGTGCTGGCTTCAGAAGCGGCATCGACGCTCGCCGCGACTCGCGAGTGCGCCCTCGTGGTGCGGGGAGGTGAGCTTCGCCTGGGTGCGGTGGGCGGTGCCTTCTCCTCGAGGATCATCGACCTGCACGAGTCGCATGGGGTCGGTGTGCACCTGCAGGAGCATGTCGACACCGTCCTAGCTCAGGGACGGGGTCTGGAGATCCGCACGCAGCATCATCGCCACAGGGCGGATGCCGTGGTGGTCGCGGTGGGATCGCAGCCCGCTGTCGAATGGCTGTCGGGCACCGGGATCGGCGGTCCCGACGGTGTGTTGTGCGATGCCGCCGGCCGCGCCAGTTCCACGGTTTCCGCGGTGGGGGACGTCGCAGCATGGTGGGATCCCGTCGCCCAGAGGCATGTGCGTGTCGAACACCAGTCGGCCGCTCTCGAGCACGCATCGATCGTCGCGCAGCGCCTCCTCAACGGGGTCTGCCCCGATCCGCCTGTCCCGTTCTTCTCGTCGGAGCTGTACGGCACTCGGATTCAGATATGCGGGCGTTTCGGACCCGGAGCACCCTGGGACTATGTTCACGGGGCGCCGGGCGCAGCCTCGTTCGTGGCGCTCGCGACGACGGGAGCGCTTCGGGGCCTCGTGGGGTGGGATGCGCCGCGCGCATTCCGTGAGGCCCGACGAGCCAGGCCCGATCTCATGCCAGCTATCGCAACGCACTGAACAAGGAGTTCGAAGAGATGAGCGGATGCCCGCGACACCACCCCATCACCATCCCCACGGATGGAACGCCGTTGGCACCGTCGCCCACCCTTGCCGAGCTTCGGGAGGACTCGGCGGCGGTCCCGCTTCTCTACGAGGACGGCACGACAGGATGGCTCGTGACCCGCTACGATCTCGCGCGGTCCGTGCTGGAAGACCCTCGTTTCTCGCAGCTGCCGCAACGCATGCCGGCTGGGGACGGCTCGGTGGCGGAACTCGATGTCGACAGTGACGCGCGCGCCGCCCGACAGGCGGGCAACCTGCTCGCCCTCGACGGCGATCAGCACTCGAAGATCCGCCGTGCGATCACCAGCCGCTTCTCGGTCCGCGCAGTTCGCGCCGAGCGGGAGGCGGTGACCGCCATCGTCTCGCAGCAGCTCACCAGCATGCTCGCGCTCGGCAACCGTGCGGACCTGCTGGCGGACTACGCCGAACCCATCTCAGCCGCAGTGCACCGTCACGTGCTTGGCATCCCCGAAGACCTCGCTTCCGAGTTCGACCGCATCTTCGTGCACGGTGCTCCGGACCAGGATGCCTTCGACTTCACGCGGACGGTTCTCTCTCGCGCGGAGACGGAGCCTGGCGACGATGTGTTGGGCGACCTCGTGCGTTCGGCGCTCTCTCCGGCAGAGCGCGAGGGCGTCGCGCACGTCCTCATGACCTCGGGGCGGGACTCCGTCGCCTACCTCATCGTCACGAGCGTCGTGGCCCTGCTGGGGCATCCCGATCAGCTCGGACGCCTTCGAGCAGACCCGTCGCTCCTAGCGCCCGCGTTGGAGGAGTTCCAGAGGTTCGGCACCATGTTCGTCTCGCTCTTCCCCCGCACCGCGCTGGAGGACGTGCAGCTAGAGGGGATGATCGTGCGCGCGGGGGAGTCGGTCTCCGTCTCCCCGGTCGCAGCCAACCGGGACCCTCGTCGATTCAGCTATCCCGACATCCTCGACACCGCTCGTGATTCGTTCGGCCACCTCGGCTTCGGGCACGGCATACACGGTTGCGTGGGACAGCAGCTCGCCCGGCTGGAGGTGACCGAGGCCCTGACGCAGCTTCTCTCAGCCCTTCCTTCCCTCGCTCTGGTATCTGCCGAGCAACTGCGTCCGGGAGCGTTCGCGCATCCAGTGCCGATCTACGCCGCAGGAAGCGCCATCGTCTCGTGGTGATCGCCTCGGGGCTGTACCGTCGAGCCATGCTCGTAGAACACCGCGGAAGCCGTCCGACAGTCCACCCCGACGCGTGGGTAGCGCCCACGGCCTCCGTGATCGGCGATGTGACGGTCGGCGCGGGCGCGCGCATCCTGCACGGTGCCGTGGTGACGTCGGAGGACGGCAGCATCAGCATCGGCGTCGACACGGTCGTGATGGAGAACGCCCTCGTGCGGGCGCGTGCCGGCCACGACGTCGTGATCGGGTCGGGCGTCATGATCGGGCCGCACGCGCACGTCAACGGCGCGAGGATCGGCGACGGGGTGTTCGTCGCGACGGGCGCGTCGCTCTTCCCGGGCAGCTCCGTGGGGGAGGGGGCCGAGGTGCGCATCAACGCCGTGGTGCAGGTCAACACGCGGCTCGACCCGGGGGCCGTGGTGCCCATCGGCTGGGTGGCGGTGGGGGAGGCCATCCTGCCGCCCGACAAGCACGACGAGATCTGGGAGATCCAGCGCGGGCTGGACTTCCCCGGGACGGTCTACGGGGTGGATCGAGACACGACGATGGCGGAGCTCATGCGGCGCCAGTCGGAGTTCTACGGCGCGCACCGCGACGACGCGGTGGTGGAGAGCTAGCCGGCGCTGACCGCGCGCAGCGGCGGGTACTCGACGGCGTCGAGGCGGTACAGCTCCTCGAGCATGCGGCTCATGGCCTCGGTGGTGAGCTCGGCGGCCTTCTGGGCGTCGCGGTCGGGCGTGTGCAGGCGATTGGTCCAACGGTTCGTGTCCATGACTGCCTCCTCACCAAGAGAGACCGGCGAACATGCCGGTTATGACGGGAACTCTACTCCCTTTGTGCCCCCCGTTGGAGTGACGTCACATCGGCGTGTCGGCGCTCCTAGACTGGTGCGCATGTCACCCCGCTGGCTCGGCCGCCTGCTCGACAGCAGCCACGCCGACGCGTCGCTGAGCGCCTGGAACATCCTCGACTCGCCGCGCGACCTCATCCTCACGAGCACGTCCTTCGACGACGGCGGCGCTCTTCCGCGCCGGTTCGCGGGCAGGGGCGTCGGCGACAACGTCTCGCCCGCGCTCTCGTGGAGCGGCGTCCCGGTCGAGGCAGACCACCTGGTCGTCATCGTCGAGGATGTCGACGTGCCGCTCGCACGTCCGCTCATCCACAGCCTGAGCATCCTCGACGCAGACGCGGTGGGCGTCCCTGAAGGCGGCCTCGCCGCCGGCGCCCCGGACGTCACGCACCTGCGCACGCTGCAGGGCCGCGGCTACCAGGGACCGCGGCCGATAGTCGGGCACGGGCCGCACCGCTACCGGTTCATGGTCTTCGCGGTCGAGGGCGACATCGACACGTCGTCGACGAGGCACGCCGTCGAGTCGATGGTCGGTCGGGTCGTCGCGCGCGGCAGGCTCGTCGGCACCTACGAGCGCTAGGCCGAGAGGCTCTCGCTCCTCGACTCCGCGGCGATGCGACGGTTGCGCACCGCTGTCTTGAACCAGGCGCTGTCGGGGATGCGCGCGAGCAGCGGCCCCGAGACCACGGTGATGAGCACGTACGCGGTCGCGAGCGGGGCGAGCCGCGGCTCCACGCCGCCCGCGAGGCCGGCGATGACGATCGAGAACTCTCCTCGCGGGGTGAGCGCGAAGCCGGTGCGCCAGCGCCCGGGCACGCCGATGCCGGCGCGCTTGGCGGCGAGGTAGCCGCTCAGGGTCTTGGTGCCCATGGTGATGATCGCGAGCGCCAGCGCGGGCAGCAGGGCGGGGACGAGGTCGGCGGGGTCCGTCGCGATGCCGAAGAACACGAAGAACACGGTGGCGAAGAGGTCGCGCAGCGGCGCGAGCACGACCGTCGCGTTGTGCGCGACCTGGCCCGAGATCGCGATGCCCACGAGGAACGCGCCGACGGCCGCCGACACGCTCGCCTGATCGGCGAGCCCCGCGACGAGCATCGTGAGCCCCAGCACGCCGAGCAGCAGCGGCTCGGGGCTGTTGGCGGGGAACAGGCGCGACAGCACCTTGCCGAACCGCAGGGCCGCGAGCAGGATGACGAGCACGACGCTCACGGCGATGACGACGGTCGTCGCCCCCTGAAGCAGCCCCTGGCCGATCACGAGCGCGGAGAGTACGGGCAGGTAGAAGGCCATGGCCAGGTCTTCGATCACGAGCACCGAGAGGATGACCGGGGTCTCGCGGTTTCCGAGGCGGCGGAGGTCGCGCAGCACCTTCGCGACGACCCCCGACGACGACACCCACGTCACGCCCGCGAGCGTCACGGCCGCGACGGGACCCCAGCCGAGCAGGAGCGCGAACGCGGCCCCCGGCAGCGCGTTGAGCGCGCCGTCGAGCAGCCCGGCCACGCGGGCCTGGCGCAGGTTGCGCACGAGCTCCGTGGGGGAGTATTCGAGACCGAGCATCGCGAGCAGCAGGATGACGCCGATCTCGGCTCCCACCTCGAAGAAGTCGTGGCTCGCATCGAGCGGGAAGAAGCCGCCGTGGCCCACCGCGAGGCCCGCGAGCAGGTAGAGCGGGATGGGGGAGATGCCGAAGCGCCCGGCAAGGCGACCCAGGAGGCTCAGTACGAGCAGCAGCGCTCCGACTTCGATGAGGAGCAGGGTCGTCTCATGCATCGGCGGATCAGCTCGGACCCTTGTCGATGATCTTGCCGAGCAGGTCGAGGCCCTTGCGGGTGCCGACCGCGATGATGACGTCGCCGCGCTCGAAGATCTCGCCGGGGGTGGGCGAGGGGATGATCTCGGTGCCGCGCGCGATCGCGACTATCGACGAGCTCGTGACCGTGCGCGCCTTCGTGTCGCCCATGGGCCTGCCGATGAACTTGGAGTCGAAGGGCAGCGAGATCTCCTCGGTGAAGAGGCCGGGAACCTTGTCGCTCAGGCTCGAGAGCCTGCTTATCGCGATCGACGCGCCGAGGAGCTCGGCGATCGCGGCGGCCTCGTCGTCGGAGAGCGCGACCGTGTCGGTGCTCGCGTCGGGGTCGTCGACGTCGAAGAGCGCGAGGTCACGCTCACCCGAGCGCTGGGAGACGACGCTCACGCGACGGCCGCTCTCCGTGATGACGTCGGTGCGCACACCGATCCCGGGGAGGTCTACCCTCTCGACCCTGACACTCATGCGGCGTCGACGTAGCCGTACTTGTTGCGCAGGGAGTTCTCGACGATCGTCAGACCCTCGAGCCCGGGCATCCTCGAGATGTGCTCGTCGAGCTTGCGCACCTCGCGCAGGCCCTCCTCGCCGGCGAAGATGTGGCTCATGACGTGGGTGACCTCGGCGGGCTCCATGACCGACGAGCCCACGGGGCCCCACGCGTTCTTGAGCGCGAAGCGCGCGAGCACCTGGGCCTTCTTGCTGCGGGCGAGGCGCTCGCGGGCCTGCGTCGCGTAGAAGGCTACGTGGCGCGCCTCCTGCTTCGCGATGCGGCGCAGGAGCTCGGCGAGCACGGGGTGCTGCTCGAGGTCGGCCATGCGGTTGTAGGCGGCGACGGCCGACCACTCGTTGGCGGCGCCCCAGATCATGTGCACGGCGATGAAGTCCTTGCCCACGATGTTGCCCAGCAGCGACTGCTTGATCGGGTCGAGGCGGTCCTTCCAGCCGAGCTTGAGGCGCGTCGACTTGAGCTCGTCGAAGTCGAGCGTGATGCCGTGCGCCGCAAGCACCGCGGAGAGCGCCTCGCCGTGCCAGAACTCCTCGCGGTTCCACATCGTCATGAAGGCCGAGACGTCGGCCTCCTTGTGCGACGGGGTTACGAGCAGGTCGCGCAGGTAGCAGACCGTGTGGTACTCGATGTCGGCCATGTAGCGGATGCTCCGCAGCGTGGCCTCGGGCAGCGGGTTGCGCTCGAACTCCGTGAAGTCGAGGTCACCCCACACGACCTTCTTCGACGTGCTGGTGTACTTGTCGATGTCAAACGCCATCGGAAACCATCTCCTCACGTGATTCGCGTGCCGTGCTTGCCCGCCGCTTCCAGTCGAGCACGTTCCAGTGCTTCTCCTTGGCGTGACGGTACAGGTTGATGTCGGGGTTGACCGCGCTCGGGTTCCCGACGAGCTGGAGCCAGACCAGGTCGGCGTGGCTGTCGCCGTAGCCGTACGAGTTCTCGAGGTCGAAGCCGTTCTGCGCCGCGTAGTGGCGCAGCCAGGCGGCGCGCGCCTCGTCCACGAGCGGCGGGTCGGCGAGGAAGCCCGTGAGCACACCGTCGCGCACGTGCATCCTGCCCGCGACGACCTCGTCGAAATAGGGGAGGAACGGCGTGACGGTGAGGTCGATCGACCCCGTCACGAGGATGGTGCGGTGCCCGGCGTCGCGATGCTCCTGCACGCGGCGCAGTGCGTCGGGGAGGGTGCGGCGCAGCATGGCGCGGCCGAACTGGCCGCGCACCTGGCGCTCGATCTCGGTGACCTTGAAGCCGCGGTAGCGACGCATGAACGTGCGGATGAACTCGCCGCGGTCGCGGCGCTCGGCGCGCCAGTACTTGCGCAGCGAGAACGAGAAGTTGGCGAGGTCGTGGGCGACGCGCGAGCGCGGCACGCTGCCCGCCCACAGCTGCAGGTACTGCTTGACGAGGTTCGACTCGAGCACGGTGCCCTCGAGGTCGAACACGGCGACGACGTCGGTGCGGGCGGGCAGCACGCGCTGCGCCTTGGCCTTGGCCGACGGGCGCTTGCCGAACGCGCGCGTGAGCGTCGTGACGGCGGGGAAGTGGATCTGCTGCCAGTACGTCTCCCAGTCGATCTCGGTGACGTCGAAGCCCTCGTCGTGCTGCACCTTCTCGGGCAGCGACGCGAGCAGGGCGCGCGTGTTGGTGTCGTCGAAGATGATCTCCGTCTGCACGTACGCGCGGTAGAGCTCGGTGAACGCGCGCAGCTGCTGGAGGCCGTGCTTGCCCTTGCGCACGGTGTCGAGCCACTCGCGCGTGCGCTTGGTCGTCGGCATCCGCTCGATCATGCGCTCGGCGCGCACGACCTGCTGCTCGCGCTTGGCGAGGGCCTTCTCGACCTTCTGGCCGCCCGGGAAGCGCCACTTCGGGACGATGATGTCGCCCTTCTCGTCGGGCAGCGGGTTCTCGGTGAAGTAGCGGTTGACGTTCTCGTACATGCGGTGGAACGGCAGCGGGTTCGTCTTGCCCGACACCACCTGGAAGTACTGCGCGTCGTTCGGCTTGGCGGGGCGCGCGGCGGCCGCGAGGGCCGCGTTGACCACGAAGTCGACGGGGATGACGTCGAGGATCGAGTCGGGCAGGCCCGGGAAGTCGGGCAGCTGGCCGCGGCCGTACGCGATGATGAGCGGGTCGGCGACCTTGAAGCCGTCGATCCAGCCGGGGAACGGGTGCTTGAGGGCGCTCTCGATGATGCTCGGGCGCACGATCGAGAGACGGTGGCCGGCCTGCGACCACAGCTCCTCCGCCGCGCGCTCGGCGAAGGCCTTCGTGAGGGTGTAGACGTCGGTCCAGCCGAGCGACTCGGCCCGTGTACGCCCGTAGTCGACGAGGCGCTCGCGCACCCACTCGGTGCGCGCGGCCTCGGCGAAGCCCGCGACGGCCTGCGGGCCGGTCTTGCCGTGGCGCGCCTTCGCGGCGTTGAGCTGCTCGCGCAGGGCCTGCGGCTCGCGCGACTCGAGCTCGACGCGCGCGCGGGCCGACTTCGCGGCCTCGTACTCGGCTCGCCAGTCGACGGTGTGGGTGAGGGATGCCTCGGGCGCGATGCCCTTGCGGATGCCGCCCACGTACGCCGTGGAGATGTGCACGACATGCGGGTCGCTCTTCGAGGCGAGCAGCGAGCCGTACACGCCGTACGCTCCGCCCACGTTGGTGTCGAATGCCTCGTCGATGGGCGGGTCGAACGACACCGTCGACGCCGAGTGGATGACCACGTCGATGTCGTCGGGCAGCACGCCGACGTTGCCGAGCGAGCCCTCGTGCGCCTTCACGCGCTTGGCGAAGATCGCGCGCGCCTTCTCCTCGCCGCCCACGGACTCGATCCAGCCCTTGAACACGGGCTTGCGCAGCAGGCCCTCGAGGCGGGCCTGGCCGGAGAGGCTGCCCTTGCCGCGCACGAGCAGCGTCATGCGCGTCTTGGGGTGGCTCGTGAGCAGTCGCTCGAGGATCGCCTGCCCGACGAAGCCCGTGCCACCCGTGAGGAAGACGTGCTCGTCGGTGAGGACGGGGGAGGCGGCCTTGGTCCGCGGCGCGGCCTTGCGCGCGGGGGTCTTGGCGGTCGGGGAGGTCGTCACAGCTGGGCGGCCTTTCGGATGAGCGACTGTCCGGACTGTCCGGGAAGCGTGTCGATACGGGCGTCGAGCTCGGAGATGAGCTCACGGGCAGATCCGAAGAGCCGCTCGAAGAAGTAGTGGGTCTCGGCCGCGGGCTCCGCCTTCGCGCCGATGGGCCACGGGGTCTTGGCGATGCGCTTGCGGGTGAGGCGGCGCGCCTGCGCCGACTCGGTGAGGCGGTAGCGCGACTGCGCCTCGAAGAAGTGCAGCTGGCGTGCCTTGAGCTCGGTGAACCGCTCCATCGTGCGCGCGAGGGCCGGGTGGTCCTCGAGCGCGGCGAGGCGCGCGTATGCCGCCTGGCTCAACCACGTGTCGATCGTGCCGAGCGTCATGTGCACGGCGATCATGGGCAGGCCCACGATGTTGGCGAACACCGACTCGCGGATCGTGCGCTCCGACGGGGTGATGAACGGCGCGCGGTCCACGTCGGTGCCCTCGGGCTGGTGGGCGAGGCCGATCTGCTCGAAGGCGTCGGCGATCCAGTACTTCTCGAAGGCCCAGGTCGTGAGGAAGGCCGTGATGCGGGCATCCTTGTGCGTCGCCGTGACGAGCACGCTGCGCAGGTGCGTCATGGTCGCGCGCTCGATCACCTGGAGGTAGCGGATGATGCGCAGGCCCTCCGGGCTCAGCGGATTCGTGCGGTACGACTCGAGCTCGAGGTCGTCGCGGTGGGAGCCGGCGGCCTCGCGCGCGTACTCGCGCACATCGAAGTCGGGGGCCGGGAACCGCATGATGTCCACGGACGCCTCCTTGTGTTCCGGCATCCGTTACCTTCCGAGAGTGGTGGAGAGTCGAGTGAAGTCTACCCGAGGGGCGCTACGGAGCCCGTAGCGTAATGTAGCCGTCATGGCTACGGCTCTCATCACGGGCGGCACCTCCGGCATCGGCGCCGCGTTCGCCCGGCAGCTGGCCTCCGAGGGTGTCGACCTCGTGCTCGTGGCCCGAGACGCGGGCCGCCTCAAGACCGTCGCCGACGAGCTGCATGCCGCTGCGGGCATCCGTGTCGAGACCCTCGTCGCAGACCTCGCGGACCGCAAGGATGTCGCGGCCGTGGTCGCCCGGATCGAGGACGCCGAGCGCCCCCTGGACATCGTCATCAACAACGCCGGCTCGGGGGTGCGCGCACCGCTGACCACGGCGGACGTCGCCGTGCACGAGCATGCCTTCGAGGTCATGTGCCGGGCCATCCTCGTGATCGGGGGAGCCGCCGGGCGCTCGATGCGAGGCCGCGGCGGCCGCATCATCAACATCTCCAGCCTGCAGACGTACCTCGCCACGGGCTCGTACGCGGCGATCAAGGCGTGGGTGACGGCGTACAGCCAGAGCCTCGCCGTCGAGCTCCGCGGCACGGGCGTCACGTCTACGGTCGTGCTGCCCGGATGGGTGCGCACGGAGTGGCACGAGCGCGCCGGCGGGCGCAGCTCGCTGCCCGGCTTCCTGTGGATCGAGCCCGAGACCGTCGCGCGCGTGGCGCTGCGCGACGCACGTCGGGGCAGGGGGGTATCCATACCCAGTGTTCGCTACCGCGTGCTCGGGTGGTTTGCCCGGCACCTGCCTCTCGTCCTCATCCGGCGGATCTCGGCAAGCATCTCGTCGACCCGCTCCGAACCCTCTGCCGTGACGGAGAAGAGCTGATGGACAGGTTCACGTCCCCGGGCGTGGCCCGCGTGCGCAAGATCGCGCAGCGCGGACTGCTCAAGCCCCTCGTGTGGCGGCTCGTGCGCGTGACGACGAAGGGCGAGGAGAACATCGCCGACCTCGAGGCGCCCTTCATCGTGATCGCGAACCACTCGAGCCACCTCGACGCGCCCCTCATCATCGGCGGCCTGCCGTACCGGCACGCCCAGTACCTCGCGGCGGGCGCCGCCGCCGACTACTTCTTCGACGTCCAGTGGCGCAAGTGGCTCACGACGCTCTTCTTCAACGCGTTCGCGATCGAGCGCAACTCCGAGGGAAAGAGGGGCGGCTCGTCGAAGGCGCTCCTGGAGCGCAAGGTGCCGCTGCTCATCTTCCCCGAGGGCGGCCGCTCGAAGACGGGCGTCATGGGCAAGTTCAAGCCCGGCGCCGCCGCGCTCTCCATCACCACCAAGGTGCCGTGCCTGCCGATAGCGCTCGTGGGCGCGAGCGACGCCATGCCGCGCGGCGTCAACTGGCCCAAGCCGGGGCGATACCCCGTGACTGTAGTCTTTGGCGCACCGATGCTCGCCGGCGAGGGCGAGACGGCAGACAGCTTCTCCACCCGACTCAACGCGGAAGTCCGCAGGTTGCACGAAACCGTGGCGCCGATGAAGGCCCACACTCAGAAGGGAACAGCTCATGACTGACGTCAAGCACATGAAGTGGTGGGGCTGGGGCGTCGACGGTGTCGGCTTCCACTACGAGGACAAGCCGGGCTTCGCGCCCTTCGTCGAGTACGCGGTGGGCCTCGACCTCATCAACGCCACGCGCGCGGGAGAGCCGTCGTTCGCCGACCTCAAGGTCGGCAAGTCGGTGGCGACCGCGGCCTTCGTCAAGACCCTCACGGGCATCGTCGGCGCCGACAACGTCACGACCGACGACATGGCCCGCGTCGTGCACACGTACGGCAAGAGCATCCGCGACCTCATGCGCGTGCGCGGCAACATGATCCTCCGCAGCCCCGACGTCGTGATCTACCCGGCCGACGAGGCCGAGGTGCAGCAGGTGGTGGATGCCGCGGTCGCGGCCAACGCCGTCATCATCCCCTTCGGCGGCGGCAGCAACATCGCGGGCAGCCTCGAGCCGATGCCCGAGGAGAAGCGCACGATCGTCTCCCTCGACCTCGGACGCCTGCGCAAGGTCGTCTCGATCGACGCGGAGTCGGGTCTCGCCCGCATCCAGGCCGGCGCCCAGGGCCCCGACCTCGAGGAGCAGCTCAACAAGCAGGGCTGGACCATCGGCCACTTCCCGGACAGCTTCACCCACTCGACCATCGGCGGGTGGGTCGCGACGCGCTCGTCGGGCATGCAGTCGGACAAGTACGGCGACATCGCCGACATCGCGCGCGGCCTGCGCGTCGTGCGCCCGGGCGGCACCCTCGTGCTGCGCCCGCTGCCGTCGACGTCGAGCGGCCCGTCGGTGCGCGAGATGATCCTCGGGTCGGAGGGCCGCCTCGGCGTCATCACCGAGGTCACCGCGCAGGTGCACCGCGTGCCGGCCAAGCGCGACGTCTACGCCTACTTCTTCCCGAACTGGGAGGCCGGCATCACGACGATGCAGCAGATCTCCGAGTCGGACGCCGCGCCCTCGATCACGCGCATCAGCGACGCGCGCGAGACGGCCTTCACGCTCGCGACCTCGAAGGACCGCAAGGGGCTCGACAAGTTCATGGCGGGCACGCTGCTGCCCTGGATCATGGGCCGCAAGTGGGGCAAGAAGAACCTCGACCAGATCTGCATCTCGTTCATCGCGTACGAGGGCAGCCCCGAGCACGCGAAGCGCCAGCGCAAGCTCGTGGAGAAGATGATCCGGGCGAACGGCGGCCTCACGATCATCGGCACCGGCCCGGGCATCCTCTACGACCAGAAGAAGTTCGACACCCCGTACCTGCGCGACTTCCTGCTCGACATGGGCGCCGCGGGCGACGTGTCGGAGACCGCGGCGCCGTGGTCGAAGCTCAACCAGGTGCACGATGCGGCCTACGCCGCGGCGCAGGGCGCGTACGACCAGATCGGCATCAAGGGCTGGATCATGTCGCACATGTCGCACTCGTACCACTCGGGCGCGTGCCTCTACTTCACGTTCGCCTTCGTGTTCGACAAGGACCCGATCGCCGAGTACAACGTCGTCAAGAACGCCATCCAGCAGTCGTTCGTCGACAACGAGGCGACGATCTCGCACCACCACGGCGTGGGCGTCGAGCACTCCCCGTGGCTCGCGGAGGACATCTCGCCCGAGGGCGTGAAGATCATGAGCGGCCTCTTCACGGCGACGGATGCCGGCGGCAACTTCAACCCCGGCAAGATCCTGCCGCGCGCCGCGGCCAAGGCCCCGGCGAAGGCCGCCGCGGCGAAGGCAGCACCGAAGGCCGCTGCCGCGAAGGCTCCCGCGGCGAAGGCCGCGACGGCCAAGACGGCGACGGCCAAGGCGCCCGCGGCCAAGGCTCCGGCCGCGCGCAAGCCCGCCGCGAAGAAGGCCCCCGCGGCCCAGTAGCACCCCGGAGGGCGGTCCGGCGATGCCGGGCCGCCCTCGCGCGCGCCCGGGCATCCTCGCCGCCCGCGTTCCGGGCCACCGTCGGCTCAGGCGCGGAAGGCTGGCCAGAGCAGGGCGAGCACGGCGTCGACCCAGTCGTCGTCGGTCTGCCGCCCGCGGATGAGTTCCGCGACGACCGCGCCGAGCAGGATGCTCATCGCGAGCTCCACGTCGAGGTCGGCCCGCAGCTCGCCGGCGAGCGCGCGCTCGCGCAGGTCGGCCCGCAGCGGCCGCGTCGAGTTGCGGATCATCCCCAGCAGCAGCTGGGTGACGTGCGGGTCCTCGTCGAGGAGCACCGCCGCGAGCGTGCCGCGCCCGACGACGTCCTCGATCGTGTCGCGCGCGTGCTGGAGCACCCAGCGCAGCGACTCCCGCGCCGTGAGCGACGCCGGGATCTCGACGGTCGTCGCCGTCGACGAGATGGCGGCCGTCAGCAGCGACTCGCGGTTCTCGTAGCGGCGGTAGATCGTGGTCTTCGCGACGCCGGAGGCTGCCGCAACCGACTCCACCGATACGGCGAGCGGACCGCGGCTGCGGAGGATGTCGAGCGCTGTCGCGAAGAGCCGCGCATCCACGTCGCCGCCCCGGGAGGCTCGGGGAGCAGCCACGTGCGTCACTCGATCTCCCCTCGTCGCACCCATGATACGGGCCCGGGCCGCGTACCCCCCGAACGGCCAACCCCTTGACTCCCGGGGGTAGACAGCTCAGTCTGAGATCAGGACCGGCTTTTCTGGGATGCACGTCCCGCCGATCATGAACGGTGCGCTTCACCTCATGTATCGACTGGACCTGCCATGGACACGCATCCCCGTACCTTCGTCACCCTCTCGCTCGCCCTGGGCGCGACGCTCGCGCTCGTCGCGGCCGCGGGCCCCGCGGCCGCCGTCCCGGGCGTTCCCGGTGACGCTGACTTCCTCGGAGCCGCGCAGAGCCTCGCGGTGCTGGGCGGGCAGACCGTGACGAGCACCGGTCCCACCGTCATCACGGGGGATGTCGCGGTCGCGCCCGGTCTCGCCGTCACGGGCTTCCCGCCCGGCCTCGTGAGCGGCGGCATCTACGTGCCGCCCGCGGCCCAGGCCACGGCGGGCCAGCTCGACGCGAGCGCCGCCTACGACGCCCTCGAGGCGCTCGGCGGAACTCCCGTGCCCACCGAGCTCGGCGGGCTCGAGTACGGCCCCGGCGTCTACCACGGCGCGCCCGCGGCGAGCACGCTGCAGCTCACCGGAACGGTCGTGCTCAACGGCGGGCCCGACGACATCTTCGTCTTCCAGTCGAGCTCGACGCTCATCACGGCCTCCGGCAGCGTCGTCGCCCTCATGGGAGGCGCGCGCGCGTGCAACGTGTTCTGGCAGGTCGGCAGCTCGGCGACCCTCGGCACGAGCTCGCTCTTCGCCGGCACGATCATCGCGCGCACCTCGGTCACCGCGACGACGGACGCCGTGGTCGGATCGGGCGCGGACGAGGGAGCGCGGCTGCTCGCCCTCGACGGGTCGGTGACCCTCGACAGCAACGTCATCGGCGCTCCGTCAGCGTGCGCGACCGCGACCGGCGGCCTCACGGCCGGCGCTCCGGGCACCCCCATCTCCGCGCCCACCCTCGCGACGGCCACCGCGCTCGCGAACGCCTCGTTCGCCAACGCCGCCGCCGTGCGCGCCGCGAACGCGCCCGCTGTCGTGGCGGCCGCCGCCCCCGTGCTCGCCGAGACGGCGCTCGACCAGCGCCGCCCCGCGGCCGTCGCGCTCCTCGTGCTCCTGCTGGGCGTCGTCGCGACCACCGCGAGCGCCCGGCGCAGGGCTGGAGCGCGCCGGGGGTAGACGCTACGGTGCACCTATGCCGTTCGTGGACTCTGACCGTGCCAAGCTCCTGACCGTCGAGCTGGGGCAGGCGCCGCTCGCCGCGCCCACGTTCCAGCTGCGGCGGCGGTTCGGCTACTACGAGCCGACCGACGACGGCTCCGTGCCCGACGAGGGCGCCATCACGTGGGCCGACGCCCACGTGCCCGACGACCATCCGAGCCCCGGCAACCGCACCGACCTCGCGTCGGTGCCGCCGCTGTTCTGGGGGATCATCGCGTCGTACGGCCGCCAGACCGCGCCCGCGGTGATGCACGACAGCGAGTGCTGGAAGGTGCGCGAGGATGCCCGCGCGGGCACGATCACGCCCACCGAGGCCCTCCGCCGCCGGGAGCGGATCGACTACCGCTTCCGCCTCGGGCTGCGCGAGCTCGCCGTGCCGCCGTTCATGGCGTGGCTCATGTGGACGTTCGTGTCGCTCGAGCGGTACCAGAAGCACTCGGTGCCGCGGTTCATGGGGATGCTCGCGATCGGATCCGTGGGGCTCGGGCTCACGGTCTTCTCGGTGGTCGGCCTCATCCTCGGGCTGCCGTGGCCGCTCGCGCTCGCGAGCCTCGTGCTGCCGGTCGCGACGAGCGCGGTCGCGGGGCGCCACTGGCGGCTGCAGCTGTGGCTCGCCTACGCGGGGGCGCTCATGGTGCCGGTCGCCGTGTTCTCGGTGCTCGCGTACCTGCCGTTCCTCGTCGTGGAGAACCTCGCGTGGTTCGTCATCGACCGGCCGCAGAGCAAGGGCTCGCCCGTGGTGGGTCCCGTGGACGTCAAGAACATCCAGCGGACGGCGGCCTAGCGCGGCTCGGGGGCCGGCGGCACCTGCTTCGCCGCGATCACGTCGTCGACGGCGATGCGCTCGACCCCGCGCTTGCCGTCGACGACGAGGTGCTCCGCATCGGCGGAGAGCAGGATGCCCAGGGCGTCGGTCGCACGCCCGTCGGCGATGCGGTAGCGCACAACCACGCGGTCGCCGGGTCTCATCTCAGCAGGATACGGCCCTACTTCACCGCCGCCGTGATCGCCGCGATGCTCTCGATGACGCCTGAGAGCGCGAAGAAGGTGACCGCGAGAACGTAGAGGCGCGTGGACCGGTCGAGGTCCTTGAGCGCGCCCGCGAGCTTCGCGATCGCATCCACGGTCTTGCCGAAGCCGTCGCCGAACTCGGCGAGGGCGACCCGGTCGCCGTCGACGGTCACCGACTTCTGGGCGGCGGCTTTCGCGGCCTTGCGGACTGCGGCTTCGGCGACCCACGTGAGGATGAGGTCGATCGTGGCGAGGATCACCAGCAGTACGCCGGCGCTGATGAAGGACCAAGACGAGAACAGGACCATGACAACTCCTTGACGACAGCTGGACGTTCTCCGAATGGAGAAGTGGCTGGAGTCAAGCACCCCGCCGGGGTACACGTCAATGAAATTGATTCACCAAGCGCCCGGCGCGTAGTCCTTCAAGAACACGCCGAACACGTCCTCGCCCGCCTCGCCGCGCACGACGGGGTCGTACACGCGCGCGGCGCCGTCGACGAGGTCGAGCGGCGCGTGGAAGCCCTCCTCGGCGAGGCGCACCTTCGTGGGGTGGGGGCGCTCGTCGGTGATCCAGCCCGTGTCGACGCTCGTCATGAGGATGCGGTCGGTCTCGAACATCTCGCGCGCGCTCGTGCGCGTGAGCATGTTGACCGCGGCTTTGGCCATGTTGGTGTGCGGGTGCCCCGGGCCCTTGTAGCCGCGGCCGAACACGCCCTCCATCGCCGAGACGTTCACGACGTACTTGCGGCGCGCGGGCGACGAGGCCATCGAGGGGCGCAGCTTGGAGATGAGGATGAACGGCGCCGTCGAGTTGGCGAGCTGCACCTCGAGCAGCTCGAGCGGCTCGACCTCCTCCACGCGCTGCACCCACGAGTTGCTGTGGTCGAGGTCGGGCACGAGCCCGCCCGCGTCGATGGCCGTGCCCGCGGCGAGGCGCTCGAGCGACGAGCTGCCCGCCGACATCGCGAGCTCGGTGAGCTCGTCGGCACGCGCGGACGCCGCCGCGAGGATGGGGTGCGACGCGACCGACTGCTGCAGGGCGAGCGGATGCGCGTCGTTGGTGTGCCCAAACGTCACGAGCTCGGGCAGCGGCCCGTCCGGCAGGGGCGCGAGCTCCGCGTCGACGAGCGGCTGGTAGGCGCCGGGGGAGCGGCGCACGGTCTGCGTAGCGTTGTTGATGAGGATGTCGAGGGGGCCTGCGGCGGCCACATCCTCGGCGAGCCCGATCACCTGGGCCGGGTCGCGCAGGTCGATGCCCACGACCTTGAGGCGGTGGATCCACTCGCCCGAGTCGGGCAGGGAGCTGAAGCGGCGCACCGCGTCGCGCGGGAACCGCGTCGTGATCGTCGTGTGCGCGCCGTCGCGCAGCAGGCGAAGCGCGATGTACATGCCGATCTTGGCGCGGCCGCCCGTGAGCAGGGCGCGGCGGCCCGTGAGGTCGGTGCGGGCGTCGCGCTTGGCGTGGCTCATCGCCGCGCAGTCGGGGCAGAGCTGGTGGTAGAAGGCGTCGACCACCGTGTACGGCTTCTTGCAGATGTAGCAGGCGCGGGCCTTGATGAGGGTTCCCGCGGTGGGGGTCTCGAGCCGGGTTGCGATGGGGATGCCGCGCGTCTCGTCGTCGATGCGGTCGGGCGCGCCCGTCGCGGTCGCGGCGATGACGGCCCTGTCGGCATCCGCGATGCCGGCGCGCTTCTCGAGCCTGCGCTCCTTCTTCACGGCCTTGAACATCTTGGCCGTGGCCTGGCGCACGGTGATGAAGTCGGGGTGCTCCTGGTCGATGTCGGCAAGGCTCTCGAGCACCCGGAGGGTGGTGGCGAGGTCGTCGGGGTCGATGGAGGGCACACGAGATTCTACGCTGTACCCATGCTCCTCACCGTCGTGGTCTCGTCGCTCGCCGCCCTGTCGTACGGCGTGTCCGACTTCCTCGGGGCGGTGGGCGCCCGGCGGCTGCGCGTGCTGCCCGGCACGGCGGTGACCTACGCGTTCGCGACGGCCACGATCCTCATCGGCACGCTCATCGTGGGCGGGGTGTGGAGCGGCGGCGCGATCGGGTGGGGCGTCGCCGCGGGGGTCTCCGCGATCACGGGGTTCCTCGCGTTCTACGCCGCCCTCGCCGCGGGACCCATGAGCCTCGCGTCGCCGCTCATCGCCGTGCTCGGGTCGCTCGTGCCCGTGGTCGTCGCGATCGCGCTCGGGGAGCAGCTGCCCTGGCTCGGCTGGGTCGCCGTCGTCATCGCGCTCGTGGGCGGCGCGCTCATCTCGATAACGCCGCGCGGGTCGGATCGGGGCATCCCGCGCCGCACCGTCGTGCTGTCGTTCGTCGCGGGTGTGTTCCTCGGCCTCTCCATCGTCGCCCTCGACTTCGCGCCCGCGGACGCGGGGCTCGTGCCCGCCTTCCTCGAGATCGCGACGGGGACGGTGCTGCTGGGCATCCTGCTGGTGCTCGCCCCGCTGCGACGACGCCTCGCCGTGCTCGACGAGGAGCAGGAGAACCCGCCCACCGTGGTGAAGGCGCGGCTCGCGAGCGCGTTCGGCGGGGTGCTGCTAGGCGCCGCGAACGCCCTCATCCTCGTGGGGCTGCAGGTCGGCAGCCTCGCCGTCGTGTCGGTCATCGTGGGCCTGTACCCGGTGGTGACGATCGCGCTCGCGGCGATCGTGCACCGCGAGCGGCTCACGGTCGTGCAGGGCGTGGGGGTGGCGCTCGCCGTGGCCGCGCCCGTGCTGCTCGCCGCGGCCTAGGCTCGACCCATGCCCTACTCGATCCTCCTCGACTGCGATCCCGGTCTCGACGACGCCCTCGCGCTGCTGCTCGCGCACGGCGACCCGAACATCGACCTCGTCGGCGTCACGACCGTGGGCGGCAACGTCGGGCTCGAGAACACGACGCGCAACGCCCTGCAGCTGCGCGAGTACCTGCGCTTCCCCGACGTGCCCGTCTCCGCGGGCGCCGCGCACGGCCTCGTCAAGGAGCCGCGCGACGCCGCGCACGTGCACGGGTCCGGCGGCCTCGGCAACGTCGTGCTGCCCGAGGCGACGCTGGGCGTGACGGGCGAGCACGCTGTCGACTTCATCATCGAGACGCTGCGGAAGACCCCGGGCTCGATCCACCTCGTGGCCACGGGCCCGCTCACCAACATCGCCCTCGCGCTCGAGAAGGAGCCCGCGATCGCGCGGTGGGCGGCATCCTTCACGATCATGGGCGGCTCGTACACGCGCGGCAACGCGACGGTCGCCGCCGAGTTCAACATCTGGGCAGACCCCGAGGCCGCGAAGATCGTCTTCGACGCCGACTGGCGCGTGACGATGATCGGGCTCGACCTCACGCTGCAGGCCCAGGCGAACAAGGCGGTCGTCGACAGGATGAAGCAGCTCGGCCGTCTCGCCGACGAGCTCATCGTGCCGCTCTCGACGTTCTACTTCAACCCGACGATGCCCGACTGGGACGGCCAGGCCGTGCACGACGTGTGCGCCGTGGCGTACGTGGCGCGGCCCGACCTCTTCCTCGCGCAGCCCGCGCGCGTCGACGTGGAGACGAAGGGCGAGTTCACCGAGGGGATGACCGTGGTCGACTTCACCACGGCGACCCCCAACGCGCTCGTGGCGACCAAGCTCGACGTCGACGGGTTCTGGGCCTACGTGGAGAGCGTCTACGCGAGGGTCGCGGCCGAGCACTCGTGACCTCCCTCCTCGACCTCGCGCCGCGGCCCTTCGAGGCGGATGCGGCGTACACGGCGTTCGCCGGCTGGGCGGAGGGCCGCGGCCTGCCGCTGTACCCCGCGCAGGACGAGGCGCTCATCGAGATCGTCTCGGGCGCCAACGTCGTGCTCTCGACGCCCACGGGCACGGGAAAGTCGCCGTCGCCGTCGCCGCGCACTTCACCGCCCTCGCCCAGGGCGGACGGTCGTACTACACGGCCCCCATCAAGGCGCTCGTGAGCGAGAAGTTCTTCGCCCTCGTCGACATCTTCGGGGCCGAGAACGTCGGCATGGTCACGGGCGACTCGAGCGTCAACGGCGACGCGCCCATCATCTGCTGCACCGCCGAGATCCTCGCGAACCTCGCGCTACGCCAGGGTGCGGACGCCGACGTCGACCAGGTCGTCATGGACGAGTTCCACTTCTACGCCGATCCCGAGCGCGGGTGGGCGTGGCAGGTGCCGCTGCTGACCCTGCCGAGGGCTCAGTTCATCCTCATGTCCGCGACGCTCGGCGACATGAAGCCCATCGCCGACGACCTCTCGAAGCGCACCGGTCGCGAGACGGCGCTCATCACGGGCGTCGACAGGCCCGTGCCCCTGCACTACTCCTACGTGCTCACGCCCGTGCACGAGACCGTGGAGGAGCTGCTGCACACGGGGCAGTCACCCGTCTACATCGTGCACTTCTCGCAGGCCGCGGCCCTCGAGCGCGCGCAGGCCATGACGAGCGTCAAGGTCATCAGCCGCGAGCAGCGCGACGAGATCGCGGAGGCTATCGGCGGGTTCCGGTTCACGACGCGCTTCGGGCAGACGCTGTCACGGCTCATCCGCGCGGGCATCGGCGTGCACCACGCGGGCATGCTGCCCAAGTACCGCCGGCTCGTCGAGCAGCTCGCCCAGCGCGGGTTGCTGCGGGTCATCTGCGGCACCGACACGCTCGGCGTCGGCATCAACGTGCCGATCCGCACCGTGCTGCTCACGGCCCTCACCAAGTACGACGGCACGAGGATGCGCCAGCTCACGGCCCGCGAGTTCCACCAGGTCGCCGGTCGGGCCGGACGCGCGGGCTACGACACCGCCGGATACGTCGTCGCCGAGGCCCCCGAGCACGAGACGGAGAACGCCAAGCTTGTCGCCAAGGCGGGCGACGACATCAAGAAGATCCGCAAGATCGTGCGCAAGAAGGCCCCGGAGGGGTTCGTCTCGTGGGGCGAGGCGAGCTTCGAGCGGCTCATCGCCGCCGAGCCCGAGGTGCTCACGAGCCACATGCAGGTGAGCCATTCGATGATCCTCAACGTCATCGCCCGCGAGGGGGACGCGTTCCAGGAGATGCGCGACCTCATCTTCGACTCGCACGAGACCTGGCACGGCAAGCTCGCCCTCGCACGCAAGGCGCTCGCGATCTACCGCACGCTGCGCACCGCGGGCGTCGTGACGCAGGTGACGGTGCCGGTCATGGCGATGTACGACGGCGAGCTGGTCGAGACGCTCGAGGAGCGCACCGAGATCCGGCTGACCGTCGACCTGCAGCCCAACTTCGCGCTCAACCAGCCGCTCTCGCCGTTCGCGCTCGCCGTGTTCGAGCTGCTCGACCCCGAGTCGCCCACCTACGCGCTCGACATGATCTCGGTGCTCGAGGCGACGCTCGACGACCCCCGGCCCGTGCTGCAGCAGCAGCAGTTCATGGCGCGCGGCGAGGCCGTGGCGGCGATGAAGGCCGAGGGCATCGAGTACGACCAGCGCATGGAGCTGCTCGAGGATGTCACGTGGCCCAAACCCCTCGAGGAGCTGCTCACCGCCGCCTTCGCCACCTACAGCTCCACGCAGCCGTGGATCGGCGACTTCGAGCTCAGCCCCAAGTCGGTGGTGCGCGACCTCTACGAGCGCGCCATGACGTTCGCCGACTTCACGGGCTTCTACCAGCTCGCGCCGCGTGAGGGTCTCGTGCTGCGCTACCTCTCCGACGCCTACCGCGCCGCCCGCCAGACCATCCCCGACGACGCCAAGACGGAGGAGCTGCGCGACCTCATCGAGTGGCTCGGCGAGCTCGTGCGCCAGGTCGACTCGAGCCTGCTCGACGAGTGGGAGTCGATGGTCAACCCCTCCGACGACCCCACGGCGCCCGTCGTGCCGCCCGCGCCGCCGAGCGTGCTCGCGAATCCGCGCGCGTTCCGAGTGCTCGTGCGCAACGAGCTGTTCCGCCGCGTGCAGCTCGCCGCGCTCGAGGACTGGGCCGCCCTCGGCGAGCTCGACGCGGCAGCGGGCTTCGACGCCGACGCCTGGCGCGACGCCATGGACGACTACTTCGACGAGCACAACTCCCTCGGCACGGGCGGCGACGCCCGCGGCCCGGCCATGCTCATGATCACGGAGGGCCCGCAGCAGTGGACCGTCCGGCAGATCTTCGACGACCCGGCGGGCGACCACGACTGGGGCATCAGCGCGACGGTCGACCTCGCCGAGTCCGCGGAGCAGGGGCTCGCGGTCGTGCGGGTCACGTCGGTCGGCATGGTGGGTTGAGCGAGCGCTGGAGGGCGCTGCTCAACCCGCGAACACCGTCCGCTCGAGGTACGCGTTGCGGAACTTGCCCGCGGGGTCGAGCTCGTGGGCGAGCGCGACGAAGTCGTCGAGGCGCGGGTAGAGCTCACGCCGCACCGAAGCGAAGAGCTTGCCCCAGTGCGGGCGCGCGTCGAACGGCGCGAGCGCCTCCTCGATGACGGGCAGGAGCGGCAGCACCGCGTCGGGCTCGTTCTTCCAGGTGAAGTGGATGGCCGTGGCGTCCGTGTCGTACGCGCCGCTCAGCCACAGCGAGTCGGCGGCGAGGGTGCGCAGCTCGGTGATGTGCAGGTGCGGCGTGATGCGGTCGCGCAGCGCGCGGACGGCCTCGAGGGCCGCGACGGCGTGGTGGCGCGGCACGAGGTACTCGGTCTGCAGCTCGTCGCCGTTGCTGGGCTTGAAGCCCATCTTGAAGTGGGGGAGCCGCTCGTTCCACGGCCCCGGCACCCCGCCCTGCTGCGTGGTGCTCGACGCCGCGCCCTCCGCGAGGCCGACCTCGGCCGGCAGCGGCCTCGCGCCGTAGACCTCGCCCGGGGGCATCCTCTCGTCCATGCGGGTCTTGAGCCACACGGTCGTGCGTGAGTCGTCCGACCAGTCGGTGAAGATGCTCACGCTGTAGGCGCGAGACGTGATCGCCGCGTAGTTCTCGATGAGGCGCGGCCAGGCCAGGCCCGAGTAGACGTCCTGGCGCACGAGGTAGCTCGGCTCGATGTCGAGCGTGAGGCGCGTGACGACGCCGAGCGCGCCGAGCGAGACGACGGCGCCGTCGAACTCGTCGTCGACGGGGCTGAACTCCACGAGGTCGCCGTCGGCGGTCACGAGCTCGATGCCCGAGACGGCACGCGCGAGGGTGCCGTTGCGGTCGCCGGAGCCGTGTGTGCCCGTCGCGACGGCGCCGCCCACCGAGATGTGGGGGAGCGACGCCATGTTGCGCAGCGCCCAGCCCGCGCGCTCGAGCTCGGCGGCGAGGTCGCCGTAGCGCACGCCCGCCGAGAACGACACGGTCTCGCTCTCCGCGTCGACGAGGATGCCCGGCTCGAGCCCCTCGAGGGTCACGAGCTCGGCGGAGTCGGCGAGGTCGTTGAACGAGTGCCGCGTGCCGAGGGCGCGCATGCGCGGCGCCGCGGCGACGATGCCCCGCAGCTCGTCGACGGTGCGCGGCGCGTGCAGCGCCCCCGCGGTGTACTCGTAGTGCCGCGCCCAGTTCGTCCCTATGCTCACCCCCTCATCTTGCCCTGCCTAGACTTGCGGCATGGCACGGCAGCGCAGGGCGATGAGGCCGCGCGGCGAGCAGTCGTACCGCGTGCGGCACAGCCGGGGTGCCACGTTCTACACCTCGCGCAGGGCCTTCGACGACCTGACCGTGGTCGTGAAGCGGTTCCCGCGCATCGCGGAGGGCGACGGCCCCGCGTTCGTGCTCGTGCACGGCATCGGCGTGTCGTCGCGGTACTACCACCCGGCCGCGGCCGAGCTCGCGAAGGTCGGCCGGGTCTTCCTCGTCGACCTCCCCGGCTACGGCGCGGCCCCCGACCCGCGGCGCGACGTGTCGATAGCCGACCACGCCGCGGTGCTCGCGTCGGTGCTCGCCGACTCCGGGCTCGAGAACCCCGTGCTGGTCGGGCACTCCATGGGCGCGCAGGTCGTGTCGCGCCTCGCCGTGGACTCGCCGGGCCTCACCGACCGAATCGTGCTCATGGCCCCCACCATGCCCCCGGACGAGCGCAGGGTCGGCAGGGCGGCGTGGCTGCTCATCGCCGACGGCATCCGCAACCCCGTGCGAGCCAACCTCATCGTGGCGTGGGACTACTTCGTGCGCTGCGGCATGCCGTACTTCTTCCGCCAGCTGCCGCACCTCTTCGGCGACCGCATCGAGGAGCGCCTCGCGGGAATCCGCGCGAGCACGCTCGTGCTCACGGGCGACCACGACCTCGTCGTGCCTGAGCCGTGGGCCCGCTCGGTCGCCGACGGCATCGCGGGCGCGCGCTTCGGACTCGTGAAGGGGCCGCACCTCATCATGTTCAGCGATCCCGAGGGCGTCGCCCGCCAGATCGTGGAGCACGCGGCGCGATGAGGATGCGCGACTTCCTGTGGGGCGTCGGTCTCGACTACGCGTGGGCGTTCTCGACGCGCGCGGGATGGCTGCTGCACAGGACTCCGCCCACGCTCACGGAGGGCACCCGCCGGCCGGTGCTGCTCATCCCTGGCGTGTACGAGCCGTGGCGGTACCTGCTGACCGTCGGGCTGCGGCTGCATGCTGCCGGGCATCCCGTGCACGTGCTGCCCGAGCTGCGACTCAACGTCGCGCCCATCGCCGAGTCGGCCGACCTCGCGCACCGCTACCTCGTCGCCCACGACCTGCGCGGCGTGGCCGTGGTCGGACACAGCAAGGGCGGCATCATCGGCAAGCACATGATGGCGTTCGACGACGTCGACGGGCGCGTCGACCGCATGGTCGCGATCTCGAGCCCGTTCGGCGGCTCCGACCGTGCGAAGTACGTGCCGCTGCGCCCTCTGCGGCCCTTCCTGCCCGGAGACCCCCTGCTCGTCGCCCTCGCGGCGAACCTCGAGCTCAACTCGCGCATCACGTCGATCTTCACGGAGACCGACCAGGTGGTCCCCAACGGCAGCTACCTCGAGGGGGCCACCAACATCGTCGTGCCGCTCGTCGGGCACTTCCGCCTGCTGTCGGATCCGCGCGTGATTGACATCATCGAGACCGCCGTGGGTGTTGACTGACTCTGTGTCCACCACCAGCACCACCCCCGGCGTGCAGCGACAGCAGCGCCTCGTCCTCGTCATCGCCGTGCTCGCCTCGTTCGTGGCGTTCCTCGACAGCTCCGTCATCAACGTCGCGCTGCCCGCGATCAGCACGGAGCTCGGCGGAGGCCTGAGCACGCAGCAGTGGGTGGTCGACGCCTACCTCATCACCCTGAGCTCGCTCATCCTGCTCGCGGGCTCGCTCTCCGACGTGTTCGGACGCATCGTCGTGCTGCGAGTGGGGCTCATCGCGTTCGGCGTCTCGTCGCTGCTCATCGCGATCTCGCCCTCCGCCGAGTTCCTCATCATCCTGCGCGGCGTGCAGGGCATCGCGGGGGCACTGCTGGTGCCGAGCTCCCTCGCCCTCATCATCTCCACGTTCCGCGGGCCGGCACAGGCGAAGGCCATCGGCCTGTGGACGGCGTGGACGAGCGCCTCCTTCCTCGCGGGCCCCATCCTCGGCGGCGTCTTCGTCGACTACCTCAGCTGGCGCTGGGTCTTCGTCATCAACGTGCTGCCCATCGCGATAGCCCTCTGGCTGCTCATCGTTCTGAAGCAGAGGGATGTGCGCGAGCAGGGCGTGCGCATCGACTACCTCGGCGCCGCGCTCGGGGTCGTCGGCCTCGGCGGTCCCGTCTTCGCGCTCATCGAGCAGGGCAACTACGGCTGGGGGAGCCCCGCGATCTTCCTGCCGTTCGGCATCGGAATCCTGTCGCTCGTGGCGTTCATCCTGTGGGAGCGCCGCGCCAAGCAGCCCATGCTGCCCCTCGGCATCTTCGCCGTGCGCAACTTCGCGTGGGGCAACGTCGCCACGGTCTTCATCTACGCGGCGCTCTCGATCGGCGGGTTCATCCTCGTCGTCTTCCTGCAGCAGGTCGCGGGATACCCGGCGACCCTCGCCGCGCTCGCCATGCTGCCCGTGTCGTTCGGCAACATCTTCCTGTCGGGGGTCTTCGGAAGCCTCGCGGGACGCTACGGGCCGCGCCTGTTCATGACCCTCGGGCCCATCGTGGCCGGCCTCGGGTACCTGTGGTTTCTCAGCATGGGCTCCGAGGTGGACTACTGGCTGCAGGTGCTGCCGGGCGTGATCATCTTCGCCGTGGGGCTCTCGGCGACCGTCGCGCCGCTCACCGCCGCGGTGCTGGGCTCGATCCCGAGTGACCAGGCCGGCATCGGCTCCGCCACAAACAACGCTGTGTCGCGCGTCGCGGGCCTCATCGCGACGGCCATGATCGGCGTGATCGTGGCGGGCACGCTCGACGTCGACGGGTTCCACCGGGTCATCGTCGTGACGGCGGTGCTGCTCATCCTCGGCGGCGTCGTGTCGTTCGTGGGCATCCGCAACGTCACGGGCGCCGCCCCCGCCGAGGTGCCCCCGGCCCCCTGACGGCCTCCGTCGCGCTCGTGAGAGCGCTCGTCGCGCAGTCGCGTCCCGAAGAGACCCTTCTTCGCGCGCCTTGGCCAGCGCCATACATATGTTCCGACTCCTTACGAATGTATGGCGTTGGCCAAGGAGCGCGGCGCGGTGACCGAGTCTTGACCGCGCATCCGGTCACCCGCGGCGGGGTCGGGAGCCCGGAGCCACTCGGGGGCGCGCGCCGACCTCAGGCGAGGATGCGCGCCCCCGCGAGGGCGAGCAGCACGACGTCGAGGAGCGCCGCCGCGATGATGAGGCGGAAGATGAGCCGAGTGGGGCGCCGGGCGAGCACGAGCGCGGCGCACGCGGCGGCGAGCACCGCGCTGACCGCGAGGCCGATCCAGCCCCAGGGCTGCGGCGCGCCCAGCCCCACGACTATCGACACGGACGCGCCGGCCAGCGCGCCGGCGATGACGAGTCCCGCGGCGCGCGGGCCGGCACGGTGCGGGAGGCCGCGGATGCCCGTCGCGGCGTCGTCCTCGAGGTCGGGCAGCACGTTGGCGAAGTGCGCGGCCACGCCCAGCAGCGACCCCGCGAGGAGCGCCCACGGCGAGGCCGGCGCGGGGGAGGGCAGCGCGAGCGTGACGACGAGCGGCAGCAGCCCGAAGCTCACGACGTAGGGGAGCACCGAGAGCGCGGTGCCCTTGAGCCCCGCGTTGTATGCCCACGCCGACACGACGAACGCCGTGTGCGCGAGCGTCGCGGGCCAGCCGAGCGGGATCGTGAGCACGACGGCGAGGGCCGCTGAGACGAACGCGGCGTTCCGCACGACGGCCGCGGAGATGCGTCCGGCGGCGACGGGCTTGTCGGTGCGGCCCACCGCACGGTCGCGGTCGGCGTCGATCCAGTCGTTCGAGAGGCCCACCGAGACCTGGTTCGCGAGGAATGCGGCGCCCAGCAGCACGAGCCGCCACGGCTCGAGCCCCACTCCGAAGCCGAGGATGACCGCGATCGCCGACACCGCGAGGCCCGGTCCGGGGTGGGTGGAGAGCGCGAGCGCCGCGAGTTTCCGCATCCCCGGATAGTACCCTTGCAAGAACTTGCGTGGTTTTGCGTAGAATTTCACCATGTCACAGCGACTTGCCGAGGTAGCCCGCAAGGTCGGGGTCAGCGAGGCGACGGTCAGCCGCGTGCTGAACGAGAAGCCCGGTGTCTCCGACGCCACGCGCCAGGCGGTGCTCACGGCCCTCGACGTGCTCGGCTACGAGCGCCCGACGAAGCTGCGGGGGGAGCGCGCCCGGCTCGTCGGCCTGTTCCTGCCCGAGCTGCAGAACCCGATATTCCCCGCCTTCGGCGAGATCGTCGCGGCGGGGCTGGTGCAGAGCGGGTACACGCCCGTGCTGTGCACGCAGACCGCCGGCGGCATCTCGGAGTCGGACTACGTCGAGCTGCTGCTGCAGCAGCAGGTGTCGGGCGTCGTGTTCGTGGGCGGCCAGTACACCCAGGAGAACGCACCCCACGAGCACTACCAGCGGCTCGCCGACCTCAACCTCCCGACGGTCTTCGTGAACGCTCCCATCTCCGGCCTCGACTTCGCGACCGTGTCCACGGATGACGCCGTCGCGACCGAGCAGGCCTGGAACCACCTGCGTCAGTTGGGCCACGAGCGCATCGGGCTCGTGCTCGGGCCCGAGGACCACGTGCCATCCCAGCGCAAGCTCGCGGCCGCCCGGCGAGCGGCGGAGGCGGACGGCCTCGAGCTCGAGGTCGCCCACTCCCACTACTCGCTCGAGGCCGGCCAGGCCGCGACCGCGCGCCTGCTCGCGAAGGGCGTGACCGCGATCATCTGCATGTCCGACCCCATCGCCCTCGGCGCCATCCGGGCCGTCCGCCGTGCGGGGCTGGCCGTGCCCGGCGACGTCTCGGTCGTGGGCTTCGACGACTCCGCGCTCATGAACGCGACCGACCCGCCGCTCACGACGGTCAGGCAGCCCATCGAGCCCATGGGACGCATGATCATCGAGCTGCTCGTGAGCCAGATCAAGGGCACGGCGGCCGCGACGGACGAGTACCTGTTCGAGCCCGAACTCGTCGTCAGAGGGTCCACCACACGCAAGAACACGTAAGTTTCTTACTATCTGTTTAGTTCTTGCGTGATCTTGTCGCAATAGCTACTTTTCAGTCAGCCGACATTGGCGTTGACTGAAATGAGCTCCCGTGGAACTGCCCGTCCTGGCGAAGGCGCACCCGTCGCCGAGCACCGCAGACCCCCTGTGGTGGCGCAGCGCGGTCATCTACCAGCTCTACATCCGCAGCTTCGCCGACGGCGACGGCGACGGCACGGGCGATCTCGCCGGCGTGCGCGCCCACCTCGGCTACCTCAAGGAGCTCGGCGTCGACGCCCTGTGGTTCACGCCCTGGTACGCGAGCCCCCTCGCCGACGGCGGGTACGACGTCTCCGACTACCGCAGCATCCACCCCGCGTTCGGAGAGCTCGAGGAGGCCGAGGCGCTCATCAGCGAGGCGCTCGCCCTGGGCATCCGCACCATCATCGACGTCGTCCCCAACCACGTCTCGCACGAGCACGAGTGGTTCCGCGCGGCCCTCGCCGCGGCGCCCGGCAGCCCCGAGCGCGAGCGCTTCTGGTTCGTCGACAGCCCGCCCAACAGCTGGGTGAGCAACTTCCAGGGCGGCACCTGGACCCAGGTGCCCGACGGCCAGTGGTACCTGCACCTCTTCACGCCCGAGCAGCCCGACCTCAACTGGAACCACCCCGACGTGCGCCGCGAGCACGAGGAGGTGCTGCGCTTCTGGTTCGACCGCGGTGTCGCGGGCGTGCGCATCGACTCGGCGGCCCTGCTCATCAAGGATCCGGCCCTCCCCGACGTCAGGGGCGACGAGGCCCCCGGCCAGCACCCCAACACCGACCGCGATGAGGTGCACGACGTGTACCGCTCGTGGCGCGCGGTCGCGGACTCCTACCCGGGCACGCGCGTGCTCGTGGGGGAGGTGTGGATGCCCGACCCCGTGCGGTTCACGAACTACCTGCGCCCCGACGAGATGCACACGGCGTTCAACTTCGACTTCATGACCCGGCCGTGGGACGGCGCGCAGCTGCGGGAGTCGATCGACTCCATGCTCGCGGCGCACGCCCCCGTGGGAGCCCCGAGCACGTGGGTGCTCTCCAACCACGACGTCACGCGCACGGTGACGCGCTACGGCCGCGAGGACAGCTCGTTCGCCTTCGCGACCAAGCGCTTCGGGACACCCACCGACCTCGCGCTCGGCACGAGGCGGGCGCGCGCGGCCGCCCTGCTCTCGGCCGCGCTGCCGGGCTCGCTCTACATCTACCAGGGCGACGAGCTCGGCCTGCCCGAGGTCGAGGACCTGCCCGAGGGGGCGCGGCAGGACCCCATGCACTTCCGCTCCGAGGGTGTCGACCCGGGCCGTGACGGATGCCGCGTGCCCCTGCCGTGGGCGGGCGGGCGGCCGCCGTACGGCTTCTCGGCGGGCGACGCGCAGCCGTGGCTGCCCCAGCCGCACGACTGGGCGCAGTACACGGTCGAGCACGAGGCATCCGACCCCGGCTCGATGCTGTCGCTCTACCGCGCGGCGCTCGCGCTGCGCCGCACCCTCGAGGGCGACGAGGGGTTCGCGTGGCTCGAGAGCGAGCCCGACGTGCTGTGCTTCACCCGCGGCGGCGGGTTCGTGAACGTGACGAACCTCTCCGACCGCCCCATAGACCTGCCCGAGCACGACTCGCTCCTGCTCGGCAGCACACCGCTGGTGGACGGCCAGCTCCCCCCGGACGCCACCGCGTGGCTCCGGACCTAGCACCAACAATCACAACGAAAGGCAAGACGATGAAGTCACGAAGCAAGGCCCTCGTCGCGGGTATCGCCGCGTTCGGGGTCATCGCCTCTCTGGCCGCCTGCAGCACCGGCGGAAGCGCGAGCGGCAAGACCGAGATCCGCGTGGCGACCTTCCCGCCCGGCGCCGACGCCGCGGCCTACGAGGCGTTCGCCACGCAGGAGGCGCAGTTCGAGAAGCTCAACCCCGACATCGACGTCATCGGCGTCGAGTACGAGTGGACCGGCCCGACCTTCGCGGTGCAGCTCGCGGGCGGCAGCCTGCCCGACGTGTTCACCGTGCCCTTCACCGACGCCAAGACGCTCCTCGAGAACGGGCAGCTCATGGATGTCACGAAGGAGGTCACCGACCTCGGCTACGCGGACAAGTTCAACCCGATCATCCTCGGGGGCGTGCAGGACGCCGACGGCAACATCTACGGCTTCCCGCGCCAGGCCTACGCCATGGGCCTGCACTACAACCGCACCCTGTTCGAGCAGGCCGGGCTCGACCCCGACTCCCCGCCCACCACGTGGGACGAGGTGCGCGAGGACGCCAAGATCATCGCGGAGAAGACCGGCAAGGCCGGCTACGCCCAGATGACCATGAACAACACGGGCGGCTGGCAGCTCACCGCGGGCAGCATCGCCCACGGCGGCCGCACGCAGGTCGACAACGGCGACGGCACGTACACGTCGACCATCGACAACCCCGGCACGCTCGCCGACCTGCAGTTCCTGCACGACCTGCGCTGGGAGGACAACTCCATGGGCAGCAACTTCCTGCTCGACTGGGGCACGATCAACCAGGAGTTCGCGGCGGGCAACATCGGCATGTACACCTCGGGATCCGACGTCTACACGGCCCTCGTGCGCGACTTCTCGCTCAACCCCGACGACTACGGCCTCACCGTCATCCCCACCGACGGTGACGAGCCCGGCACCCTCGGCGGCGGGGACATCGCCGTCGTGAGCCCGACCGTCGACGACACCACGAAGGCCGCCGCGGTCAAGTGGATCGACTGGTACTACATGCAGAAGCTGCTCGACAAGGATGCGGCGATCGCCGACGCCGAGGCGCTCGTCGCGAGCGACCAGGCGGTCGGCACCCCCGTGCTGCCCGTGCTCGACCAGGCCACGTACGAGGAGTCCCGCGAGTGGATCGCCCCGTACATCAACGTGCCGCTCGACCAGATGAAGGGCTTCTTCGACGGCATCTTCGAGCAGACCCCCGTGGGCGAGCCGAAGGGCAAGACCCAGGAGATCTACGCGCTGCTCGACTCGGTCGTGCAGGCCGTGCTGACCGACCAGAACGCCGACATCCCGGCCCTGCTCACGCAGGCCGACAAGGATGCCCAGGCCCTGCTCGACGGCAACTAACCTCCTCCCGCCGGCCGGGCGGCAGCACTGCCGCCCGGCCGGCTCCATCGAAGGAACCCCATGACGACGACGCGCAAGCGCACCCCGCTCACCTGGATCCGCGGAGGCGGACTCTCCAACCTCGCCTTCCTGGCGCCCATGATCATCGTGTTCGCGGTGTTCAGCTGGTCGCCCATCATCCGGTCGTTCATCATGGCGTTCCAGAAGACGAACCTCATCACGACGTCGTGGGTGGGGCTCGACAACTTCCAGCGGGTGCTCTCCGACCCGCTCCTCGGCACCGCGATCGTCAACACCCTCTACTTCGCCGTGCTCGCACTCGTCTTCGGCTTCCCCGTGCCGCTCCTGCTCGCCGTGCTCATGAGCGAGGTGAAGCGCGCCAAGGGCCTCTACAGCGCCCTCGCCTACCTGCCCGTCGTCATCCCGCCCGTCGTCGCCGTGCTGCTGTGGAAGTTCTTCTACGACGCGAGCCCCACGGGCGTCTTCAACACCGTGCTCGGCTGGGTGGGCATCCCGCCGCAGCCGTGGCTGCAGTCGGCGGCGTCGGCCATGCCGTCGCTCGTGATCGAGGCGACGTGGGCGGCCGCGGGCGGCAGCATCATCATCTACCTCGCGGCGCTCCTGAGCGTGCCGCCCGAGCTGTACGACGCCGCTGAGGTCGACGGCGCGAGCGTGTGGCGCAAGGTGTGGCACGTGACGCTGCCGCAGCTGCGGGGCGTGCTGTTCATCATGCTCATCCTGCAGGTCATCGCGACGGCGCAGGTGTTCCTCGAGCCCTTCCTCTTCACGGGCGGCGGTCCCAACAACGCGACCGTCACGATCCTCATGCTCATCTACCGATACGCCTTCCAGAACAGCCTGGGCGGCAACTACGGGATGGCGACCGCGCTCAGCGTCATGCTCGCGCTCGTGCTCGCCGTCCTCTCCTTCGTCTACTTCAAGGTGACTGAGAGGTGGTCCCGATGAGCGACGTCGATCGCGGGATACTGTCCGGATTCGACCGCCGCAAGCGCAGCGTGCGCGCCTCGATGGCGGGCGTGCACGTGCTGCTCGTCGTCGGTCTCGTGGTCGCGGGCCTGGGGCCCATCCTGTGGCTCGCCAAGGCGGCCGTGACCTCGACGCAGGACACGATCTCGACGCCCCTGCTCGTGTGGCCCAACGGCATCGACTGGGCGAACCTCGCGCAGGCGTGGTTCGAGGTGCACGTCGACCAGTACTTCCTCAACACGCTCGTGCTCGCGTTCGGGTCGTGGGTGTTCAGCATCGTCGTCGCGACGACGGCGGGCTACGGGCTCTCCGTGCTGCGGCCCCGGTACGCGGGCATCCTCAACGGCGCCGTGCTCGCGACCCTGTTCGTGCCGTCGGTCGTGCTGCTCGTGCCGCTCTACCTCACGATCGTGCACCCGCCCGTGGGCCACTCGCTGCTCAACAACTACCTCGCGGTGTGGCTGCCCGCGGCGACGAACGCGTTCAACATCCTCCTGGTGAAGCGGTTCTTCGACAATCTGCCGCGCGAGGTCTTCGAGGCCGCGCGCACCGACGGCGCAGGACCGTTCCGGCTGTTCTGGTCGATAGTGCTGCCGATGTCGCGGCCCATCCTCGGCGTCGTCTCGGTGTTCGCGATCATCGCGTCGCTCAAGGACTACCTGTGGCCCATGCTCGTGCTGCCCGACCCGGCCGTGCAGCCGCTCGGCGTGCGGCTGCCGGCCATCCAGTCGCAGGTGGAGCTCGACGTGTTCCTCGCCGCGCTCGCGATGTCGACGGTCATCCCCATCGTGCTGTTCCTCGCGTTCCAGCGCGTGTTCCTGCGCAGCGCGGGGCTGGGTGGTGCGGTCAAGGGCTGAACCGGGGTTACCCTCGATGCATGGGGGCAGCAGCACTTGACGAGCGCACGCTCGCGGACCTTCTTCCGGGGACGTGGACGATCGTCGCGACGAACTTTCCGATGTGGCTCACGGGGCAGAGGCTCGAGCCGCGCTTCACCTACGAGCTCGTGACGGAGAGCCCGCTCGTGCTCTCCGACGACGTCTCGTACGTCGAGGAGGGCGAGGAGAAGCACATCCTCGGCCAGGACACCCTGCGCGGCGACGAGTTCGTGTGGCGGGGCCGCAAGCTCCTGCGCCTCGTCTCGAGCCGCTGGTCGGTCGCGGGCGTGAGCGACGACGGCGACATCGCCGTCGTGCGCTTCAGCAAGTCGCTCGCGACACCCGCGGGCGTCGACATCATCGTGCGCGAGGGCACGTCGCACCCCGAGGTGCGGCGCACGGTCGCCCACGCGACCGACGACTTCGGCCTCACGCCCGAGGAGTTCGGGTCGCTCACGTGGTTCACCGCGGGGCCGACCACCGGCTAGCATCGCCGCATGACGTCATCGGCGCTCGGCGAGTGCCTCGACCTGGTGCTCGAGGCGCGCTTGGATGAGGCTCTCGACCGCCTCGCCGCCGAGCACGACGGCGCGACGTCGCCCGGTCGCCGGGCACGGTTCGCCGCCGTCGCCGCCTTCGGCGCTGCTCTCGCCGCGCGGCACGCCGCGGCCCGGCGCTGGGCCGAGCTCGCGCGGTCGCAGGCGGACGATGCGGCCTCCCTCGCGGTGACGACGGCCGCCGAGACGTTCTCGTCGTGCCTGGCCCCTCCCGGCGACGGCGCGCGGCCCTCGGGCGAGCTCCGCTTCGACCCCGGGTGGGCGGAGGAGGACGCGTGCGTCGTGGGATACCTCGCGACCGAGGCAGCCATGTCGTCCGGCCGTCTCGGTGACGCCGAGGCGTTCGCCCTCGCCTACCTCGACCGCACGTGGGAGGCGTCGTCGCAGGCGCCCCTTATGGCCCGCATCGCCCTCGCCCGCGCCCTCGTGTTCGAGGGCCGGGTCGCCGACGCGGCCGAAGCCATCGCCGTCTCGCGCGTCGAGGCGGAGGCCGCGGGTGCCCTGCCCGTGCGCATGCTCTCCGCGTCGACCGCCGCCTACATCGAGGCGCTGCTCGAGAACGTGGGGGAGACCGAGCGCCTCACGGCGTTCGTGGTCGCCCTCGACCCCGAGCCCTCGTCGTACGTGACCGTGGGCTCGCACCTGCTGTGCGCGTTCGGGCTGGGCGCCGCCGGACTCACCGACCGGGCGGCGGAGCTCGTGCTGCGCGCGGCGGGCGGCCCTGCCCTGCCCCGACTGCAGACCGTCGACCGCGCCTACGGCTACGAGCTGCTCGCGACCGCGGCGATCGAGCGCGGCGACCTGCGGGGCGCGCGCGCGTGGGGCCGTCGCGTCGCACCGCTGCAGATCCACGACATGGCCGCGGCCGCCGTCGAGCGCACGCTCAGCCGCATCGATGTCGCGTCGGGGCACACCGAGAGCGGCGTCGAACGAGCCGCGGTCTCCGCGGCCCGGGCGCTCGTCGCGGGCGGCCGGCTCGACGCGACGCGGGCCCGCGTGCTCGAGGCGGCGGCTCACGCGGCCGCGGGGGCGCGCGGGGCCGCCGTGGCCGGGTTCCGCGATGCGGCGGACGAGGCGGACCTCCTGGGCGCGGCAGCCGTGCGCACGTGGTCCGCGCGCGAGCTGCGCCGGCTCGGACGCCGGCTGCGCCCCGCGGCGGGCGCGGGGTGGCAGGCGCTCTCGGACCGCGAGCAGCAGATCGCGCTGCTCGCCGCGGAGGGCTTCTCGAACCGCATGATCGGCCAGGCGCTGTTCCTCTCGGAGCGCACAGTGCAGAGCCACCTCTCGCGGGCCCTCGCGGCGCTCGGGGCGACGTCGCGCGCCGCCATCCCCGCGAGCCTCGGCAGGGCGCGCGCGCCCATCGCGCTCGACGGCCTCACCGAGCGGCAGCAGCAGGTGGCGAGCCTCGTCGCCGAGGGATGCTCCAACCGCACGATCTCGCAGCGGCTCGGCATCAGCGACAAGACCGTCGAGAAGCACATTCAGGCGATATTCGCCCGGTGGCAGGTGTCGTCGCGCACGGGGATCGCCAACCGCGCTCTCGCGCCGCTGCCCGCCCCCGAGGGCCGGCTCGCGTGAGGCGCGCCCTCCTCGCGGGCGCACTCGTGGCGGTCACGCTCGCGGGCTGCAGCGCCCTGCCCGAGCCCGTGCCGTCCTTCCCCGCCGCGCCCGAGCGGCCCGTCGTCGACCCCGTGCAGGTGTACGCCGACGAGCGGCTGTCGACCATGACCCTCGACGAGAAGATCGCGAGCATGCTCATGGTGCACGTGCCGGGGCTCGACCCGTACGCGATCGGCGATGCGGTGGGGGCGTACGGCCTCGGCGGGGTCATCCTCATGGGCGACAACATCCCCGACCCGGCGAGCACCCTCGCCGACTGGGCCCCCGTGATCGAGCACGAGAGCGGCCTGCCCGCACTCATCGCTACCGACCAGGAGGGCGGCGTCGTGCGCCGCATCCGCCCCGACGACGGCCCGTCCGCCGAGGAGCTGCGGTACGAGGATCCGGCCGCCGCCCGCACGGCGTTCGCCGACCGCGCGGCGCTCCTCGCCTCCGACGGCGTGACCGTCAACTTCGGCATCGTGGCCGACGTCACGGGCGACCCGGACTCGTTCATCTTCGACAGGTCGATGGGCTCCACGCCGCAGGATGCCGCGGCGCGCGTGTCCGAGGCGGTCGCGGGCGAGCTCGGCACCGTGTACTCCACGCTCAAGCACTTCCCGGGCCACGGCGTCGCGCCGGGCGACTCGCACTCGAGCATCCCGAGCACGGGCATGAGCCTCGACGACTGGCGCGCGGGCCACGAGCAGCCGTTCGTCGCGGGCATCGACGCGGGGGCCGAGTTCGTCATGTTCGGGCACCTGCAGTTCGACGCCGTCGACCCCGTGCCCGCGACGCTCTCGCCGCTGTGGCACCAGGTGCTGCGTGGCGAGCTCGGCTTCGAGGGCATCGCGATCACCGACGACATGAACATGCTCGAGAACTCCGGCCGCCAGGAGTACGCCGACCCCGTCGCCAACGCCGTGCTCGCGGTCGTCGCGGGCAACACCATGCTGCTCTACGTGCAGGGGGTGGACGTGCCCTCCGTCGTCGCGGGCATCCACGCGGCTGTCGACGCGGGCACCATCTCGGAGAAGGCGATCGACGACGCCGCTCGGCGGCTGCTCGTGCTGCGGCGCAGCCTCTCCGACGAGACGGGCCGCTTCGTGCACTGCTTCGACGACTGCCAGGCCGTCATCGAGTAGCGGCGAGCACCGCGTGCGGGTGCTCGACGGTCGCGAAGTGCCCGCAGTCCGGCACGACGATCGTGCGCGCGTGCGGCACGACGGCGCGCAGCCGCTCGAGGTCGTCGTCGCGCACGAAGACGTCGCGGTCGCCCTTGAGGGCCGTGACGGGGCATCCGATCGCCGCCCACAGCTCGTCGGCCGGGTAGCCCTTCGCGAGCGCGGCCGCCGCGGCGAAGGCGACGGGCCGCACCTCGCGGCCCAGCGAGTCGACGACGGACGCGGGCACGCGGAACGGGTGCCGGAACAGGGGGAACACCGCGGCGCGCAGCAGTCGCGCGCGGGCGAGCCCCGCGACTAGGCCGCGCCCGACGGGGCCGAGCGCAGCGAGCGCCTGCATCACGCGCCACAGGCCCGTGAAGCCCGGGAGTGCGAACAGGCCGGCGACGGGATGGCTCACGCTCTCGATCACCGACCAGGTCGTGCCCGACACGAGCGTGACCGAGCGCACCCGCCGGGGGTGGACCGCCGCGAGGTGCAGGGCGAGGAAGCCGCCGAGGGAGTGCCCGACCACGTCCCACTCGGTGTAGCCGAGCTGCTCGAGCGCGCGCACGACGGCGTCGCACGCGGCGTCGACCGTGGGTGGGGGAGTGAACCCCGCATCGCCCCAGCCGGGCAGGTCCACGAGCACGGGCTCGGGCACGTCGCCCGCCTGAAGCACGGGCGTCCAGGTCGTCCACGACCCCGCGGCGCCGTGCAGCAGCACGGTCGCGCGCGTCGACCGCCGCGGCCGGTGCCGCACCACCGTGGCGCCCATCGTGGTCGTCTCGAGCCCGAAGACCGCGGGGTCGTCGACGAGGGCGTACGGCGCGTACTCAGGCACGCAGCTCGACGGGCCGGCCGGCGAAAGCGCCGTACCGCCTGAGTGCCCGCTCGAAACCCGCATGCCCCTTCTTCGTCATGGACGCGAACTCCGACAGGTCGACGACGATGCGCTTGGCCGACTCCGTGCGCTTCCACGTGCCCACGACCTCGCCGTCGACGACGACCGTCGGCAGGAAGATGCCGTTGTTGCCGGGCACGATGCGCTGCGCGAACTCGGCGGCGAGGGCGGGGGAGCGGTCCTGGTAGCCGAGCAGGTACTCGTCGAAGCCCGGCAGGGCGAACACCCCGGAGCCCGCGGGCTCGAGGCCCTCGGCGAGGTGGTGCACGACGCCGCCGAACTCGCGCGCCTCGAGGCCGGTCGCCTCGGCGATGCCCGTGCGGGCGTCGCCGAGGGTGATCGAGGCCCACCACGCGAAGTCCCGCTCGGTGGCGGGCCCGTGGCTGCGGAAGTAGCGCGTCGCGAGCTCGGCGAGGGACTCCTCGCGCGACAGGTCGCGGTGCGTCGTGATCCAGTCGTCGAACAGCGCGAACGTGGGCTGCTTGTCGTCGTGCGGTCCGAAGACGATGACCTTGGCGTGGCCGAGGTTCCAGAGGAAGTGGTAGGCGCGCTGGCCTGTCGTCGGGATGCCCCGGCGCTCCCACTCGGCGAGCAGGGCATCCCGGCGAAGCACGGCGCGGCCGGCCAGCACCTCCCGCGCGATGTCGCCCGCGCGCGCGAGCTCGTCGTCGGAGATGCCGAGGTCGGAGCGCCGCTTGGCCGCCGTCGTCGCCTGGCGGGCGACGGCGATGTCGAGCATCCACCCGAGGTCTTCGGCGGGCACGATGTGCAGCGTGCCGCGCAGGGGCCACGAGCGCACGATGTCGCCGCTCGCGAGGGCCGCGTCGACGTCCGCGGCGGTCGTGTGCGGGGCGCGGAGCGCGATGGACCAGCGGGCACCGGGGAAGTCCTGCGACTGGAGCGCGAGCATCCACCTGACGACCTCGCCGGGCGTCGTGAGACCCCCGGGCGACGCGATGCGCTGGGCGGAGAGCCGGAGCGACGTGAGCGCTCGACGGGTGGGGTCCATGAGTCGATTATGGTGCGGACCCCCGTCGGCCACTGCTGCTGGTGATCGGGTAAGCGAATCACCAACGGGCAGGGCACAACGTGGTTCACGGTCACGCACGCTGCGGGTTCCTTCGGGTGGAAACCCCGGCCCTGTCGGGTACAAGTCCGTGTTACCAGTGGTCCTCCATAGGGGGGACTTCGTGGCCAGCGTCACGAAGTTATCAGCGCCCCGATATACCGTCAAGCAGCCGTATCACCCCCGAGCGGGGGTAGTTTCGGGCGATGAGAGCGCTCTCAGAATGAAATCGCCACGGAAAGCGCAGCTCCCACTACGGATTGCGTTAGTTTCGCGCTTGACTAGCTGCGGATTCCGTCGCGCCCAATTTCGGGGGCGTCGGGGGTCGGGACCCGCCCGTCCGCCCCGCGGGCCCGCCGACCCAGGAGGGTCGCGCAGGGCGGCCAGAACCGCGCGCTCGTCCACTCGTGCACCCCGTCGCGGCTCGCCCGCGCCGCCCTGTCGCGCGCGAGCCTGTACGTACGCCGTCCTGCGGCACGAACGCCGTCCGCGGGCGCGGGAGAGGGGTCAGGATGCCGCGGCTATCGCGTCCGCCGCGCGCACGAGCGCGAGGTGGCTGAGGGCCTGCGGGGTGTTGCCCGCCTGGCGCGCGCCCGCGACGTCGTACTCCTCGCTCAGGAGCCCCACGTCGTTGGCGAAGCCGCACAGCCGGTCCATGAGCGTCACGGCGTCCTCGAGCCGGCCGGAGCGCGCGTACTGCTCGGCGAGCCAGAACGAGCACGCGAGGAACGAGTTCTCGCCCGCGGGCAGGCCGTCGACGCCCGATTCGGTGCGGTAGCGCAGGAGCAGTCCGCCCTCGAGCAGCTCGTCCTCGATAACGGCGACCGTGCCGAGCATGCGCGGGTCGTCGGCGGCGACGTACCCGACCTGCGCGAGCTGCAGGAGCGAGGCATCCACGCCCGCCGAGCCGAAGTACTGGGTGTAGGTGCCGCGCGCGCTGTCGAAGCCGCGCGCCTCGATCTCGTCGCGCATCTCGTCGCGCAGGGCGCGCCAGCGCTCGACGGGGCCCTCGAGGCCGAAGTCCTCCACCCCGCGGACGGCGCAGTCGACCGCCGCCCACAGCATGACGCGCGAGTGCGTGAACTCGCGCTCGGGCCCGCGGATCTCCCAGATGCCGTTGTCGGGACGGCGCCAGTTCTCCTCGATGTAGGTCATGAGCGCGCGCTGGAGCGGCCACGAGAAGTCCGGCTCGGAGCCCGAGCGTGCGCGCGCCGCCTGGAGGGCGATCATGACGTGCCCGAACCCGTCGCCCTGGAACTGCGTGTACGCGCCGTTGCCGATGCGCACGGGGCCCGCCCCGTCGTATCCCGGCAGCGACGTGAGCTCCGACTCGTCGAGGCGGCGCTCGCCCGAGAGGCCGTACATGATCTGCACGTCGTCGGGGTCGCCCGCGATGGCCCGCAGCAGCCAGTTGCGCCAGCCGTCCGCCTCGGCGACGTAGCCGTGGTCGAGCAGCACGTGCAGGGTGAGGGAGGCGTCGCGCAGCCAGACGTAGCGGTAGTCCCAGTTGCGCGTGCCGCCGAACTCCTCGGGCAGGCTCGTCGTCGCGGCCGCGACGATGCCGCCCGTGTCCTCGTGGGTGAGGGCGCGCAGCACGAGCAGGGAGCGGCGCACCTCGTCGGCGTAGGCGGGGTGGTCGTCCGAGGCGCGCGCCCAGGTGCGCCACCACCGCACGGTGGCCTTGATGCGCTTCTCGACCCTGAGGGGCTTCGGCGCCCCCCGGTGCGCGGGGTACCACGTGAGGGTGAGGTCGCGCGTCTCGCCCTGCGCGACCGGGAACGTCGCGGTGTGCCGGTGGTCCTCGGCCCTCAGCTCCGGCCCGCGCATGATCACGGCGTCGGGGCCCGCGATGGCGATGAGGGCGTGGCGGCCGTCCTCCGACACCTGCCGCACCCACGGCAGGGCGTCGGCGTAGCCGAACCGCACGCGCAGGTCGACGTGCATCTCCACGGTTCCGCTGATGCCGCGCACGCGCCGCACGACGTCGGCGCGGCGGTCGCCGTGGGGCATGAGGTCGGTGACCTCGACGACGCCCGTCGGGGTGGTCCACGTCGTCACGAGCACGAAGGTGTCGTCGAGGTAGCGGCGGGTGCTCGTCGCCCCCGGGTCGGTGGGCGCGAGCATCCACCGGCCGTGGTCCTCGGTGCCGAGCAGGGCGCCGAACGTCGACGCCGAGTCGAAGCGCGGCAGGCACAGCCAGTCGATGCTGCCGTCGCGGCCGACGAGGGCGGCGGTGTGGCAGTCGCCGATGATGGCGTAGTCCTCGATGGGGAGCGGCATGCGGTCAGGGCATCCCGACGACGAGCCGCAGGCCGCCGTCGAACTCGGGAAGCGTGCGGAACGCGCCGTACTTCTCGTCCCACGCGCCCGAGGCCAGGTCGGCCGAGAGCGCGTCGAGGAAGCGCTGCACGACCTCGTCGGGCACGAAGCTCCACGCCGACATCGCCCGGCGCACGTCGGCGTCGAGCAGCTGCTCCGGTCGCGCGAAGAGCGCCTGGCCGAAGCGGTCGGTGCAGTCGGCGGGCACGAGCACGGTGCGCACGTCGACCGAGCCGCCGAGCGCCGCCGCGATGCGATCGAGCGCGGGCATCCTGCCGGCCTCGACCTCGAAGAGCTCTGGCACGTAGTCGATGAGCCACCAGTGCACGGGGGGCACGGGGTCGAAGGTCAGGATGGCGACGGGCCCGCGGGTCACGCGGCGCATCTCGCCGAGGCCGCGCTCGAGCTCCGGCCACTGGTGCACGGTGACGCTCGCCATGCTCGCGTCGAAGGTGTCGTCGGCGAAGGGCAGGTCCTGCGAGGTCGCGTCGACGGCGGGGGAGAGCGTGGCGGGCCGCTGCGCCCGCATGGAGGCCGAGGGCTCGACGGCGGTCACGTCGCGGTCGAGGGGTTCGTACGAGCCCGCGCCGGCGCCCACGTTGAGCACGGTGCGCGCGTCGCCCAGGGCCGCGTGGAACTGGGCGGCGATGCGCGGGTCGGGCTGTCGGATGAGCGCGTAGCCCGCGCCGATGCTGCCGTAGTCCGCGTCCCCCGCGGACCCGTCGGGAAATCGAGCCATGCCTGCAGCCTAACCGCCGAGCAGCTCCGTGCCCTCGAGCGCGCGCGCGAGCTCGGCGCCGTTCTGCCCGTAGAACCAGCGCACGGACGACTCGGTCTCGCGCAGCGCGGCCTTCGTGCGACCGCCCGCGAGCACCGCCTCGCCGGTCGACAGCTGCCGGATCGCGACCGCGGCGACGTTGTCGGGATGCGCCGCCGAGAACTCCCCGTAGAGTGCCTCGTCGTGCTGGCCGTCGTCGCCGATGAGCAGCCAGCGCAGCTCGGGGAACTCCTCCGCGAGCCGGGCGAGGTTCGTGCGCTTGTGCTCCTGCCCGCTGCGGAACCAGCTGTCGTGCGTGGGGCCCCAGTCGGTGAGGAGGAGCGCGCCCGCCGGGTACAGGTTGCGGTCGAGGAACCGCGTGAGGGTGGGCGCGACGTTCCACGCCCCCGTCGAGAGGTAGATGACGGGCGACGAGGGATGCTCGCGCCGCAGCCTCTCGTAGAGCACGGCCATGCCCGCGACGGGGGTGCGCGCGTGCTCGTCGAGCACGAAGGTGTTCCACGCCGCGAGGAAGGGCCGGGGGAGCGCCGTGACCATGACGGTGTCGTCGATGTCGGAGACGATGCCGAACCGCGTGGCCGGGTCGACGATGAACACGGGCGCCGTGACGGGCTCCGAGTCGTCCGTGCGCAGCGTGATGGTGTGCCAGCCGGGCTCGAGCGCCGTCTCGAGCCGCACGTCGAGCACGCCGCCGCGCGTGGGCGCGACGCGCTGCGCCACCCCGCCCGCGATGACGGTCACCTCGGTGTCGGCGACGGGGATGCTGAAGAAGGCGCGCCAGCCCCGCACCCTCTCCCGCGGCGTGCGGCTCGCGCGCGTGAGGACGACGCGGCAGAGCACGCGGGTCCAGCCCGGAGCGCCGTAGCCCGTGTACGGGATGATCGTGGTCGTGAGGCCGCGCCTGCGGCCCCGGCGCTCGCGCCAGCGGTGGAATGCGTCCTCGATGCGCGCCGCACGGTGCATGAGCTCCTGAGCGGGTTCGACCATCCCCCCAGCCTAGGCGGGCGCCCCGTCGGCCACGGGCCGCATGAGCTCGGGCGAGTTGTTGCGCACGTTGCCCACGGCCCTGTCGACGACGTGGAACTGCACGCGCCCGGCAGTCTCCTCGCCGCCGTGCGAGATCTCGGCCAGCAGGTCGTCGTCGCCCTCGGTGTGCGGGTCGAGCCACTCGTCGAGCAGGTCGGGGGAGAGGAAGACGGGCATCCTGTCGTGGATGCCCGCGAGCTCGCCCGTGGCCTCGCGCGTGAGGATCGACGTCGAGAGCAGCCACTTGTCCGGCGAGTCGTCGGGCTCGGCGGGGTTGCGCCACCACTCGTACAGGCCGGCGAACACGAGCAGCTCGCCCTCGGGCAGGTGGATGAAGTGCGGGGTCTTGACGTCGCCCAGCGTCTTCCACTCGTAGTAGCCGGTCGCGGGCACGAGCGCGCGGCGCTTCTTCACCGCGTTCTTGAAGTGCGCCTTCTCGGCGGCGGTCTCGATGCGCGCGTTGAACGCCGTGACGCCCACCTTCACGTCTTTCGCCCACGGCGGCACGAGCCCCCAGCGCGCCGCCTCGAGCCTGCGGATGGGCACGTCACCCGCGTCGTCGCCCTTGGGGATGGCGTCGAGGATGATCGGGACCCGGTCCGTCGGGGCGACGTTGAAGGACGGCTCGGGCATGTCGTCGGCCGTCCTGTCGATGTCGAACATCTCCACGAGGTCGCCCGCAGCGCCCGCCACGACGAATCTTCCGCACATACTTGGCATTCTCTCAGGCACATCCGACCTTCAAGCAACGCTCAACATGTGCTCCACGCTGTAAGATGCAGGCGCGAGTTAAGCGCATAATTCAGGTTTGAGGAGGGGTCATGGCCACCCAGGAGATCGTCGAGACCACCCACGACGCACGGGCCACCCTGCGCAACGAGCCCGTCCAGGCACGCAGCACCGCGCGTCTCTCGGCCCTTCTCGACGCCGCGGCGCAGATCGTCGACGAGATCGGCTACGAGCGCCTCACGACAGCCATGGTCGCCGAGCGCGCGGGCGCCTCGATCGGCACCGTGTACCGCTACTTCCCCGACCGCATCGCGGTGCTCCAGGCGCTGGCCGCCCGCAACCTCGAGCGCGTGCTCGACCGCACGATCGCCGCGATCCACGACCCCGCCAACGAGACCTGGCTGCCGGCCATGGGCGCCGCGTCGGACGTGCTCGTCGACGCGTTCCGCACGGAGGCGGGCTTCCGCGGCCTGCGCGTGGGAGACGTGCTCGACCTGCGCCCCGCCACGACGGAGCGCACCTTCAACTCGATGGTGGCCGACCGCATCCTCGACGCCCTCATCGAGCGCTTCGGGTTCGCCGACTCGGTCGAGCTGCGCCAGCGCTTCGAGGTCGCCGTCGAGATCGCCGACGCGCTCACCACGCGCGCGTTCGCGCGCGACGCCCGCGGCGACGAGGCCTTCCTCGCCGCGAGCCGCGAGGTCGTCGCGTCGCTCCTCGCGCAGGAGCTCGACCGCGGGTAGCGCGCGAGGCGGCACAGTGTAACGCCGCGCAACATAGGCGCAACCGGAATGACGGGGGCTCCGAATACTGTTTAGCTGGATAGCCACCGAGCTTGGTGCTGAACAGGATGGGGCCGCTGCGCGATGATCGAGTTCCGTTCCGTCTCGAAGGTGTTCCCCGACGGAACCGTCGCCGTGAGCGACTTCGACCTCGTCATCCCGTCACGCAAGACGACGGTGCTCGTGGGGTCGTCGGGCTCCGGCAAGACGACGCTGCTGCGCATGATCAACCGCATGGTCGAGCCGACCTCGGGCGCCATCGAGATCGACGGCGAGAGCATCCTCGACCGCAACCCCGTCGCGCTGCGCCGCAGCATCGGCTACGTCATGCAGAACTCGGGCCTGCTGCCGCACTTCAAGGTCGTCGACAACGTCGCGACCGTCCCCGTGCTCAACGGCGTGCCCCGCAAGAAGGCGCGCGAGCAGGCCCTCGAGCTGCTCGACACCGTGGGCCTCGACCGCTCCGTCGCGAACCGCTACCCGAGCCAGCTCTCGGGCGGCCAGCAGCAGCGCGTGGGAGTCGCGCGCGGCCTCGCGGCGAACCCCAACATCCTGCTCATGGACGAGCCCTTCGGCGCGGTCGACCCCATCGTGCGCGCGGAGCTGCAGCAGGAGACGATCCGCCTGCAGCGCGACCTCGACAAGACCATCGTCTTCGTGACGCACGACATCGACGAGGCGTTCCTGCTCGGCGACCAGGTCGTCATCCTCGAGAAGGGTGCGAAGGTCGCGCAGATCGGCAGCCCGAGCGAGATCCTCGAGAACCCGGCCAACGACTTCGTCGCCGAGTTCGTCGGCGTCGCGCACGGCAAGCGCGCGCTCTCGGTCAAGAAGACCAAGACGGGGTCGGTGCTCGTCGACAGCGAGGGCCGCACTCAGGGCGTGCTCGTGGAGAAGCCGTGACCTGGGTCCTCGACAACCTCGACCTCATCGCGAGGCTCACGCTCGAGCACCTGCGGCTCGCCGTGCTGCCGATCGTGCTGGGGCTCATCATCTCCATCCCGCTGGGCTGGCTCGCGTACCGCTACAAGCTCACGCGCGGCCTGCTGCTGACGCTCGCGGGCCTCCTCTACACGATCCCCTCGCTCGCGCTGCTGCCGATCCTGCCCGTCGTGCTCGGCATCGGGCTCCTGAGCCCCGTGAACCTCGAGGTCGCCCTCACGATCTACGCCGTCGCGATCATGGCGCGGTCGGTCGCGGACGCCCTCACCTCGGTCGACCCGTCGGTGCGGCAGGCGGCCACCGCCATGGGGTACGGCGCGTGGCGCCGGTTCTGGACGGTCGAGCTGCCCCTCGCGGGCCCCGTCATCCTCGCCGGCCTGCGCGTCGCGGCCGTGAGCACGATCAGCCTCGTGACCGTCGGCATCCTCATCGGCGTCGAGAGCCTGGGCTACCTCTTCACCAACGGCTTCCAGCGGCGCATCATCCCCGAGATCCTCACGGGCGTCATCCTCGTGGTGCTCATCGCGCTGCTCGTCGACTTCCTGCTCGCGCGTATCGGGCGCGTGCTCATGCCGTGGGCGCCGCGCGGGCGCCGCCGCCGTGTCGCCCTGCCGAGCGAGGCGCTGAGCGAGGGGGCCGCCGCGTGAACCTCATCCTCGACGCCCTGGCCTGGATCTTCTCGCCCGACCGCCTCACGGGTTCGACACCGCTGCCCGCCGCGATCGGCCAGCACCTGTTCTACACGTTCCTCTCGGTCGTGATCGCGTCGGTCATCGCGATCCCGCTCGGCTACTACATCGGGCACACGGGCCGCGGCCGCAACCTCGCGGTGGGCATCTCGGGCGCTGCGCGCGCCATCCCGTCGTTCGGCCTCATCCTGCTGCTCGTGCTCCTCATCGGCGTCACGCAGAAGCCGCTCGCGGCGACCATCGCGTTCGTGCTGCTGGGCATCCCCTCCATCCTCGCGGGCGCCTACGCGGGCCTCGAGGCGGTCGACCGCAGGGTCGTCGACGCCGCCCGCGCCGTGGGCATGACCGAGTGGCAGATCCTCGTCAAGGTCGAGATCCCGCTCGGCCTTCCGCTGCTCATCGGCGGGCTGCGCGCGGGCGCGCTGCAGATCGTCGCGACCGTCGTGCTCGCCGCGTACGTCACCCTCGGCGGCCTCGGCACCTACATCCTGCAGGGCATCCCCCTGCGCAAGTTCGACATGATCCTGGGCTCGGCGATCGTCATCGTCGCGCTCGCCCTCGTGCTCGACGGGCTCTTCGCCCTGGCACAGCACGTCGTCGTCCCGCGCGGGGTCACCGCGGGACGGCCCAAGGAGCTCCGCACGACGTCGACCCGACGCCGTGCGGCCGTGGGAAACCCCACCGTCTAAGAAAAGAGAAGGAAATGTTCACAGCAAGGAACAAGGGCCGGCTCGCCCTCGGCGCAGCCGTGGTCGGGGTGGCATTGGCCCTGTCAGGGTGCGCTACGGGAGATCCACTGGACTCCGGGACGCCTGCTCCGGGCGGCGACAGCGAGACGATCACGGTCGGCTCGCAGGCCTACTACTCCAACGAGATCATCGCGGAGATCTACTCCCAGGCCCTGGAGAACGCCGGCTTCACCGTCGACCGCCAGTTCAACATCGGACAGCGCGACGCCTACCTGCCTTCGCTCGAGAACGGTGATGTCGACCTGTTCCCCGAGTACACCGGCAACCTGCTCCAGTTCTACAGCCCCGACACGAAGGCCACGACGTCCGACGACGTCTACGCCGAGCTCAAGGACGCGCTGCCCGAGAACCTCACGGTGCTCGACCAGGCGTCCGCGACCGACCAGGACTCGTACAACGTGACCAAGGAGTTCGCCGACGCGAACAACCTGAAGTCGCTCGAGGACCTCGCGAAGGTCTCGGTGCCGCTCACCCTCGGCGGCAACGCCGAGCTCGAGGAGCGCCCGTACGGCCCCCAGGGCCTGCTCTCCGTGTACGGCGCGACCGTGGGCTTCTCCGCGACCGGTGACACGACCGTCGAGGACCTCCTCGCCGGCACCGTCAACATCGCGAACGTCTACAGCGCCGACCCGCGCATCCAGACCGAGAACCTCGTGACCCTCGCCGACCCGAAGGGCCTCTTCCTCGCGTCGAACGTGGTCCCGCTGGTCAACAAGGATGTCGCCGACTCGATCGCCGACGTCATCAACGCCGTCCAGGCGAAGCTCACCGCCGAGGGCCTCGTCGCCCTCAACGTGGAGTCGACGGTCGACCAGAAGTCGTCCGCCGACATCGCGAAGAAGTGGCTCCAGGACAACGGCCTGATCTAGTCGCACGGTGGAGGGCGGGGGCTTCGGCCCCCGCCCTTCGCTATTCCCCGAGGTGGCGGCGCTCGGAGCGCTCGATGAGCTTCTTGGCCACGACGACGCCCACGAGGAACACGGCGATGATCGCCACGAAGATGTAGCCGGCGTAGTGCAGCTGGTCGAGCAGCGCCTCGAAGCTCCCGGCGGCGAACGTGCCGACCGAGACGTACGCGAAGCTCCAGATCGTGCACGCGGGCAGCGTCCACGCGATGAACCTGCGGTAGCTCATGGCGCTCATGCCCGCCGTCACGGGGATGAGCGAGTGCAGGAACGGCAGGAACCGCGACACGAAGATGGCGGGGCCGCCGCGGCGCGCGAGGTAGTTCTCGGCGCGCACCCACCACTGCTCGCCGATGCGCCGCCCCAGGCGCGACGCGCGCAGCTTGGGGCCGAAGAACCTGCCGAGCAGGAAGCCGATGCTCTCGCCGCACAGCGCGCCCACGATCACCGTGAGGGCGAGCGCGATGTACTCGACGGGCCCGTCCACGGCGGTCGCGGCGACGATCACTATCGTGTCGCCGGGCACGATGAGGCCCACGAGGATGCTCGTCTCGAGGAGTATCCCGAAGCCCGCGAGGGCCGTGCGCAGGGCGGGATGCACCGACTGCACGACCCCGAGGATCCAGCCCAGGGCCCCGCTCAGCAGCTCCCCGAACCACTCGAACGGGTTGCCGGACGCGGTGGCGACCTCGAGCAGGATCATCCGACGGGCTTCCGCAGGGCGTCGAGGCGCGTGCGCCACTGGGCGAGACGCCCGGGCTTCTCGGCGAGCGACGGGCCGTCGACCCAGGCTGTGACGATGCGGATGCCGTGCAGCGCGCTGAGCGCCCACAGCTCGGTGCCGTCGAGCTCTGCGGGCGTGACGGCCTCCTCGTGCGTGTCGATCCCGAGGGCGCGCGCGAGGGTGAGCACGCTGCGGGCCGTGACGCTGTCCACCCTGTCGAACGCGGCGGGAGGGCCGCACAGGATCTCGCCGCGCCACCACAGCAGGGCGGAGTATGCGCCCTCGACGACGTAGCCGTCCTCCGTGAGGATGACCGCCTCGTCGGCGCCCTCGGCCTGCACGGCCGTGCGGATGCGCAGCATGGCGGAGAGGTCGGGACCCTTGACCGTCGGCTCGGTGCGCGGGTCGGGGCCCGTCCACGTCGCGAGCACGGCGGAGCGCGCGCGCTCGGGTGCCGAGCGCAGCCGGAAGACGTAGCGCGCGGGCTCGTGGAGCTCCACGCGCGGGAACCAGTCGCCCTCGCGCGGGATCGCGGCCACGGCCGCATCCCAGAAGTCCGCTCCGTCCGGGGCCGCGGCGAGGAAGCGCGCGCGATGCAGGGGGAGCGCGAGGGCGGTGCCCTCGGTGACGAACCACGAGTCGGCGGCGACGATGCGGCTCTGCGTCATGTCGCAGTACTCGAGGGCGTCGAGGGCGCCGCCGTCCCAGCGGTAGATCGACTCCATAGGATCAAGGCTATGCGCCCCGTCGTCCGCTCCGCGTCGTTCGCAGGATGGATCGATCCGGCCGACGCCTACGCGGCCCTGTGCGGCGGCTCCGATGCGGCGTTCTGGCTCGACAGCGGGCCGAGCGCGTCGACCGGCACGAGCTATCTCGGGCTCGCTTCGGAGGTCGTCACCGACTTCGACGGCCCCGTGCTGGACTGGCTGCAGGAGCAGCACCGCCGCGCCGACGCCCTCGGCTGGGTCGGGTGGCTCGGCTACGAGCTGCGCGGCGAGACGATGGGTGTGCCCGTGCCCTACGTGTCGCGGTTCCCGCGCGCCGCGTGGCTGCGCGTCGACCGCGCCCTCGCGTTCGACCACGCGACGCGGCAGGTGCGGGCGCTCGCGCTCGACGAGGCCTCGGCGCGCGCGCTCGTCGCCGAGGTCGCTGCGGCGCCCCGGCGGGCCGGGTCCGGTGGGACCACCTCGGGGGCGACGGCCACCTGGGCGTACGACGACGAGACCTACCTCGACCTGGTCCGCGCGTGCCAGGCGCGCATCCGCGAGGGCGATGCCTACCAGCTGTGCCTCACGACCGAGGTGTCGGTCGACGTGAGCCCCGACCCCGTGGCCACGTACCTCGCGCTGCGCGCCTCGAGCCCCACCCACCACGGCGCCCTCCTGCGCGCGGGCGGAGTGTCGCTCCTGAGCGCGTCGCCCGAGCAGTTCCTCTCCGTCACGCCCGACGGCGTCGTCACGACGAGCCCCATCAAGGGAACGCGGCCGCGCGGCGCGGACGACGACGAGGACGCCCGGCTGCGCGACGAGCTCAGCGGGAGCGACAAGGAGCGCGCCGAGAACGTCATGATCGTCGACCTCATGCGCAACGACATCGCGCGCGTCTCGAAGCCCGGCACCGTCGGGGTCACGAGCCTGCTCGCGGTCGAGAGCTACGCGCAGGTGCACCAGCTCGTGAGCACGGTGCGCGGCGAGCTGCTCGAGGGGCTCGACGGCATCGACGCGATCCGCGCATGCTTCCCCGCGGGTTCGATGACGGGCGCGCCCAAGCTCTCCGCGACGCAGATCCTCGAGGGGCTCGAGGCCCGCGCGCGCGGGGTGTACTCGGGGGTGTTCGGCTACGTGGGGCTCGACGGCACGGTCGACCTCGCCATGGTCATCCGCTCGATGGTCATGGATGCCGACGGCACCACGATCGGCACGGGCGGGGGCATCACGGCCCTCTCGGTGCCCGAGGAGGAGCTCGCCGAGGCCAAGCTCAAGGCCGCGGTGCTGCTGGAAGTGTTGGGCGTTCGGTAACCTAATGGGGGCCTCCGGGCCACGCGATCAACGGCGATCGGAGCACAGTCCCACCGAAACACAGCGAATTGAGATCCCAGTGACCGACCTGCGCGACGACCGCGACGACACGTCCGGCTACGACATCGAGGCCATCCAGGCCAAGTGGAAGCCGATCTGGGACGAGATGAAGCCGTGGGCCACGGACGACCCCGACGACAAGCGCCCGCGCAAGTACATCCTCGACATGTTCCCGTACCCCTCGGGCGACCTGCACATGGGCCACGCGGAGGCGTACGCGTTCGGCGACATCGCGGCGCGCTACTGGCGCCAGCGCGGCTTCAACGTGCTGCACCCCATCGGCTGGGACTCGTTCGGCCTGCCCGCCGAGAACGCGGCGATCGAGCGCGGTGTCAACCCCGTCGGCTGGACGTACGACAACATCGCGCAGCAGAAGGCGAGCATGGAGCGCTACGGCGTCTCGTTCGACTGGAGCCGCGTGCTGCACACGAGCGACCCCGAGTACTACAAGTGGAACCAGTGGCTGTTCCTCAAGCTGTACGAGAAGGGCCTCGCGTACCGCAAGGAGAGCTGGGTCAACTGGGACCCGAAGGACCAGACCGTGCTCGCCAACGAGCAGGTGCTGCCCGACGGCACGTCGGAGCGCTCGGGCGCCGTCGTGGTGAAGAAGAAGCTCACGCAGTGGTACTTCAAGATCACCGAGTACGCCGACCGGCTGCTCGACGACCTCAACCAGCTCGAGGGCTCGTGGCCGTCGAAGGTGCTGTCGATGCAGCGCAACTGGATCGGCCGCTCCGTCGGCGCCGACGTCGACTTCGAGATCGAGGGCCGCGCCGAGAAGATCACGGTCTTCACGACGCGCCCCGACACGCTCTACGGCGTGACCTTCCTCGTCGTCGCCCCCGACTCCGACCTCGCCGCCGAGCTCGCCGCGGGCTCGACGCCCGAGGTGCAGTCCGCGTTCAAGGCCTACCTCGAGCAGGCCCAGAAGAACACCGAGATCGAGCGCCAGGATGCGACGCGCGAGAAGACGGGCATCCCGCTCGAGCGCTACGCCGTGAACCCCGCGACGGGTGAGCGCATCCCGATCTGGACCGCCGACTACGTGCTCGCCGACTACGGCCACGGAGCCGTCATGGCCGTGCCCGCGCACGACCAGCGCGACCTCGACTTCGCCCGCACGTTCGACCTCCCGGTGCGCGTCGTGCTCGACACGAACGCGCCCGTGACGGGGGCGATCCCGATCATCGTCGACGGCCAGCTGCCCGACGACCTGCCCCCGCTCGACCCCGCCTCGACGGGCATCGCGCTCGTGGGCGACGGCCGCATGATCAACTCAGGGCCGCTCGACGGGCTGAGCAAGAACAACGCGATCAAGAAGATCATCGAGCAGCTCGAGTCGGCCGGAACGGGCCGCGCCGCGAAGACCTACCGCCTGCGCGACTGGCTCATCAGCCGGCAGCGCTTCTGGGGCACGCCCATCCCGATCATCCACGGCGCCGACGGCGAGCTCGTGCCCGTGCCGTTCGAGCAGCTGCCCGTCGTGCTGCCCCCGACCGACGGCCTCGACCTCAAGCCCAAGGGCGAGTCGCCCCTCGCGGCCGCGACCGACTGGGTGAACGTGCCCGACCCGCGCGACGGCAGCCCCGCCAAGCGCGACGCCGACACGATGGACACCTTCGTCGACAGCTCGTGGTACTTCCTGCGCTTCATCTCGCCGAACGACGACGGCCAGGCCTTCGACAAGGCCGAGGTCGACAAGTGGCTGCCCGTCGACCAGTACGTGGGCGGTGTGGAGCACGCCATCCTGCACCTGCTGTACGCGCGCTTCATCACGAAGGTGCTCTTCGACCTCGGCTACGTGAGCTTCACCGAGCCCTTCAGCGCGCTGCTCAACCAGGGCATGGTGCTCTCCGAGGGCAAGAAGATGTCCAAGCGCAGCCGCAAGTCGACGACGTTCACGGGCGAGGTCGACGCCTACGGCGCCGACGCCCTGCGCCTCACCCTCGCGTTCGCGGGCCCGCCCGCCGACAACATCAACTGGGAGGACGTCTCGCCCGGAGCGTCCGCCAAGTTCCTCGCGCGCGCCTTCCGCCTCGCCGAGGATGTCACGAGCGCCCCCGAGGTCGAGTGGAAGACCGGCGACGTGGGGCTGCGCCGCCAGACGCACCGCTTCCTCGCCGACGGACCCGGCCTCGCCGAGTCGCTCAAGTTCAACGTGCTCGTCGCGCGCATCATGGAGCTCGTCAACGTGACCCGCAAGGTCATCGACGGCGGCGCGGGCGGCGGCGATGCCGCGGTGCGCGAGGCCGTCGAGGTCATCACGATCGCCCTGAGCATGTTCGCGCCGTTCACGGCCGAGGAGATGTGGGAGAAGCTGGGCTACGAGCCGACCGTCGCCCTCGCGGGCTGGCGCAAGGCAGACCCGACCCTCCTCGTCGAGGAGTCGGTCACGGCGGTCGTGCAGGTCGACGGCAAGGTGCGCGACAAGCTCGAGGTCGGTCCGAAGATCTCGTCGGAGGAGCTCGAGAAGCTCGCCCGCGCGTCGGCTGCCGTCGCCCGCGCGGTCGGCGACCGCGAGATCGTCAACGTCATCGTGCGCGCCCCGCGCCTCGTCAACATCGCGACGAAGCCCGCGTAGGTCACCGCCACGGTCGCCCGGGACCTCCGGGCGACCGTGGCGACCTAGCCTCCCCGGGTGGACATCCCGCTCTCCCCGCGCGTCAAGGCCGGGGGAGTCGTCGTCCTCGTGCTCGTGGGGCTCGGCTGCGCCGTGCTGGTGTCGGCGCTCGGCGACCACGGCACGTCGACTCCCGTCGTCCCGACGGCGACGCCCGCGGCGGTCGGCGGGCCGGCGATCTTCGTGCACATCCTCGGCGCCGTCGCGCGACCGGGGCTCTACGAGCTGCGCACCGGCGACCGCGCCGTCGACGCCGTCGCGGCCGCGGGCGGGTTCCTCGAGACGGCGGACCAGACCCAGCTCAACCTCGCGCGCCCCGTCGTCGACGGGGAGCAGATCGTCGTGCCCGCCATCGGCGAGACGCCCGTGGCCCCTCCGGGCACGACGGCGGGCGGGCTCGTCAACATCAACACCGCGGATGCCGCGACGCTCGACACCCTCCCGCGCGTGGGCCCGGCCATGGCCGCCCGCATCATCGAGTGGCGCGAGACGAACGGCCCGTTCACGAGCATCGACGACCTCACGAGCGTCACGGGCATCGGCGAGAAGACCTTCGAGGGCCTCAAAGACCTCGTGACCGTATGAGGCGGCACCGCCTCGCGCTGCCCGCCCTCGCCGCGTGGGCCGTGACGGCGGTCGTCGTCGGGCTCCCCGGTGCGGAGCTGCCCGTCGCGGTCGCGGGATGGCTCGCCGCGGGCATCCTCGTGCTGCTGAGCCCCCGCGCCGCGCTCGTCGCCCTCGCGGTCGCGCTGTGCTGCACCTCGGTCGCGCTGCACCCGCGCACGCTCCCCGAGCGGGACTCGTACGCGGTCACCGTCACGCAGACGGTGCAGCCCGGCGCCGGGTCGTTCGAGGGCGACATCGGGGGCGTGCCCGTGCTCGTGCTCGGGGAGCCGCCGGGGGAGCGGGTGGCGATCGGCTCGGTCCTCGCCGTGCCGGGCGAGCTCATGCCTGCGGAGCCCGGCGACGACCGGGCGTACCTCCTGTTCCCGCGCGGGGCGCCCGAGGTGCTCTCGGGCCCGCCGTGGCACCTCGCGTGGGCCGACGGGCTGCGGCAGCGGTTCCTCACCGCGGCCGACCGGCTGCCGGGCGACGGTGGCGACCTGCTCGCGGGTCTCGCGATCGGCGACACGAGCGCGGTCGGGCCGCGCCTCGACGCCGACATGAAGGCGGCGTCGCTCACCCACCTCACCGCGGTGTCTGGGGCCAACTGCGCGGTCGTCATCGGGCTCGTCATGCTCGCCGGGGGAGCGCTCGGGCTGCCGAGGGCGGTGCGCGTCGGGCTCTCGGGCGCGGTCCTCGTCGCCTTCGTCGTGCTCGTGACCCCGGAGCCGAGCGTGCTGCGCGCCGCGGCCATGGCGGCCCTCGTGCTGCTCGCGCTCGGCAGCGGGCGGCCCGTGCAAGGCATCCCCGTGCTGTCGCTTGCCGTCGTCGCGCTGCTCGTGGCCGACCCGTGGCTCGCGCGCAGCTTCGGGTTCGTGCTCTCCGTGCTCGCGACGGGAGGGCTCCTCGTCCTGGCGTCGCCCCTCGCCGCACGGCTCGAGCGCTGGGTGCCGCGCTGGCTCGCCCTCACGATCGCCGTGCCGCTCTCGGCCACGGTCGCCTGCCAGCCCGTCATCGTCGTGCTCAACGCTGCACTGCCGACATACGGCGTCGTCGCGAACATCCTCGCCGAGCCCGCGGCGCCCGTCGCGACGGTCGTGGGCCTCGCGGCGTGCGTGGCCCTCGTGATCGTGCCGCCCGTGGGCGAGCTGCTGTGCGCGCTCGCGTGGCTGCCGTCGGCGTGGATCGCGGCCGTCGCGACGTACTTCGCGCGCGCCCCCGCGGCGCAGCTGCCGTGGCCGGAGGGACTGGCGGGCGTCGCCCTCGCCGCGCTCGCGAGCGCGCTCGCGGTGCTCGCGCTCCGAAGGTGCTGGGCCGTGCTGTGCCTCGCGCTGCTCGTGGTCGCCTACGGGGGCGTCGCGACGGGGTCGCGCATCGGACAGGCGCTCGCGCGCCCTCCCGACTGGGAGCTCGCGGCGTGCGACGTCGGGCAGGGCGACGCGCTCCTCGTGCGCAGCGGCGACGCGACCATGCTCGTCGACACGGGTCCGGACCCCGCGCCGCTCGCCGAGTGCCTCGCGACCCTGGGCATCGGGCGGCTCGACCTCGTCGTCCTCACGCACTGGGACCAGGACCACGTGGGCGGAGTCGACGCCGTCGTGGGCCGCGCCGACCGTGTGCTCGTGGGGCCCGCCGACGGCGACGCGGCGCGCATCGTCGGCGCCCTCGCGGCGGGCGGTGCGACTGTCGAGCAGGGCGTCGCGGGCCTCGGCGGCGTGCTCGGCAGCCTCGACTGGTCGCTGCTGTGGCCGCCGCCGCGCGGGGTGGAGCCGGGCAACGGCGCGAGCCTCACGGTGCGGGTCGGGTGCGCGTCGGGCTGCCTCACGGCGGTGCTCCTCGGCGACCTGGGGGAGGAGGCGCAGCGCCGACTCCCGGCCGTCGGGCACGTCGACGTGGTGAAGGTGTCGCACCACGGGTCGTCCGACCAGTCCGAGGCGCTCTACCGCGAGCTGGGCGCGACGGTGGGGCTCATCGGAGTCGGCGCGGGCAACGACTACGGGCATCCCACCGAACGGCTGCTGGGCATTCTCTCGGCCGTGGGCACGCTCGCCGAGCGCACGGACGAGCACGGCCTCATCCTCGTCGCACCGGGGCCCGACGGCTCGGCCACGGTGTGGACCGAGCGCTAGCCCAGCGGGCGCTTCCCGGCGGCCGAGTCGGCGACGATCCGCGCGATCCGCTGGGCGCGCGTCTCGGGGCGCGCGGCGCTCACGACCTGCCACAGGCCGAACTTGCGGGCACTGGGCGGGAAGCCGTCCCAGTTGCTGCGCGCGAGCGGATGTGCGTCGAGGGCCGCCGCGAGGTCGGCCGACTCCTCGAGGTCCTCCACGGAGTCGAGGATGGTCCACCACCCGTTGCCCTGCGCGACGGCGATGGCGTTCCGGCCGCCCTCGGTCATGAGCCCCAGCTCCTCCATGCGGGCGGCGCGCCCGCGGTTGAGCCGCGTCCACGAGCTCTTGCCCTTGCGCGGCGTGTAGAGCTGCAGGCCGCGCTCCTCGTCGAGGATCGCGCTCGTCGAGTCGATCCAGCCGAAGCAGATCGCCTCCTCGACGGCGTCGGGATAGGGGCACCGCGGCCGGCCCGTCGGGGTGCGCCAGGAGCACAGCCACACGCCCCGGGCCGTGCCGCCGTGCTCCGCGAGCCACGCGCGCCACTGCTCGCGCGTCTCGGCGTGGACGACGGGGTAGTCGAACTTCCACGTGGGCGGGTGGTCTGAGATGGGCACGGTCATGACGTCCTTCCGGCGAGGTTGTGGGAGAGCTGGGCGACGGCCGAGGCGAGCGTCCCGGGTTCGACGACGTCGACGGGCGCGCACAGCGCGATCCGGGCGACCGACATCGCGAGACGGCCGAGGTCCTCGCCGTGGATCCGCACGGTGCAGCTGTGCGGCCCCGCGGCCACGGGCGTGTGGTCGATCCAGCGGAGCACGGCCGCGAGGTCGGCGTAGTCCGCGTGGATGGTGAGCGTCGCATCCTGCCGCCGCAGGGCCGGGCCGAGCGCGGCGGCGACGAAGGCCGCCGCACCGCCGGGGATCTCGCGGGGATCGAAGTGCGTGGCGACGGGCCGGGGGTCGCGCACGCGGTCGACCCGGAACGTGCGCCAGTCGTCGCGGTCGCGGTCCCAGGCCACGAGGTACCAACGGTGGCCCGAGGTGACGAGCTCGTGCGGCTCGACACGGCGCCCGCTGCCCCCGTCGTCATCCCGCCGGTAGTCGAAGCGCACATGCTCGCTGTCACGGCAGGCCGCTGCGAGCACCGTGAGGGTCTCAGGGTCGACGAGGTCGCCGTCCTCCCGCCGCCGTGTCGACGTGACGCTCGTGTGCAGCGCCGAGACGCGGCGGCGAAGGCGGTGGGGTAACAGCGCCTCGATCTTGCTGAGCGCGCGCACCGACGTCTCCTCTATGCCGTCGATCGCGGCGACCGCGGCGTACCGCAGGCCGACGGCTATCGCCACCGCCTCCTCGTCGTCGAGCACGAGCGGCGGCAGATGCGACCCGCTCGCGAGCCGGTAGCCGCCGTACTTGCCGGTCGTGGTGTCGACCGCGTAGCCGAGCTCGCGCAAGCGCTCGACGTCGCGGCGCACCGTGCGCCCGGTGACCTCGAGCCGCGCCGCGAGCTCGCCCGCCTGCCAGAACCGCTGGGTCTGCAGGAGGGAGAGCAGCTGCAGCGCTCGGCCGGTGGGATCGTTCCGCATGCACCCAGTGTGCCCGGGGTCTAGGACGTCTCGTGTCCACGATGCTGCCTACCGTCGGGTCGACCGGCCGACCGCGGCCGGCGAGACCAGAAGGAGCATCACCATGACCGACTTCCCCCAGGCCGTCCGCATCCCCGTCAACGGGATCGAGCTCGAGGTGTTCGAAGCGGGGCGCCACAACGCCGGCAACCCCATCGTGCTGTGCCACGGCTGGCCCGACCATGCCCGCACGTGGCGCCACCAGGTGCCCGCGCTCGTCGCGGCCGGCTACCACGTGATCATGCCCAACCAGCGCGGCTACGGAGGCTCGTCCCGGCCCGCCGAGGTGGAGGACTACGACATCGAGCACCTCGCGGGCGACCTCGTCGCCCTGCTCGACCACTTCGGCTACGAGGATGCGACGTTCATGGGCCACGACTGGGGTGCGTTCGTCGTGTGGGGCCTCACGCTCCTGCACCCGTCCCGCGTCAACCGCGTGGTGGCGCTCAGCTTGCCCTACCAGGTGCGCGGCGAGACCCCGTGGATCGAATGGATGGAGGCCGTGCTCGGCGGCGACTTCTACTTCGTGCACTTCAACCGGCAGCCCGGCGTCGCCGACGCCGTCTTCGACGCGAACGCCGCGCAGTTCCTGCGGAACCTGTACCGCAAGGACCAGCCGCCCGTCGAGCCGCAGCCGGGCATGGCGCTCATCGCGCTCGCGGAGGCGGGGGAGCCGCTCGGCGAGCCGCTCATGGACGACGACGAGCTGGGGCTCCTCGTCGCCGCGTTCGAGGCGTCGGGCTTCACGGGCGGGATCAACTGGTACCGCAACCTCGACCGCAACTGGCACCTGCTCGCGGGCGCCGACCCCGTGATCCACCAGCCCGCCCTCATGGTCTACGGCGCCCGGGACGCGATCATGCAGGATCCGCGCATCGCCGAGTTCGTGCCCGGCGTCGAGGTGGTCGTGCTCGACTCCGGCCACTGGATCCAGCAGGAGGTGCCGGAGGAGGCGACGCGCGTGATCGTCGACTGGCTCGCGCGGTGAGTGTCCGGGCCGGACTGTAGCGTTGACCCATGGCCACGGCAGCGAAGATCCCCCAGCTCGCGTGGAACAAGGTCCGGCCCGCACCCGTCGTGCTCGTGAGCGGCACGGAGTCGTTCCTCGCCGACCGGGCGATCCGTGCGCTGCGCGACCTGCTCAAGGCGGAGGACCCGAGCCTCGAGATCCACGACATCGAGGCCGACGGCTACGCGCCTGGGGAGCTCATCACCCTCGCGAGCCCCTCGCTGTTCGGCGAGCCGCGCCTCATCCGCGCCGTCAACGTCGAGAAGTGCACGGACGCCTTCATCACCGAGACGATCACGTACCTCGAGTCGCCCGCCGACGACGTCTACCTCGTGCTGCGGCACGCGGGGGGAGTGCGCGGCAAGAAGCTCCTCGACGCCGTGCGCGGCGGCTCGGGCGGCGGCATCGAGATCGCGTGCCTCGAGCTCAAGAAAGACCAGGAGAAGAGCGAGTTCGCGGCTGCCGAGTTCGCCGCGAAGGGCAGGCGCGTCACGGGCGGGGCGATCCGTGCCCTCGTGTCGGCGTTCGCCGACGACCTCGCCGAGCTCGCGGCGGCGTGCCAGCAGCTGCTCGCCGACGACGCCGACGAGATCACCGAGACCACGGTCGAGCGCTACTACTCCGGCCGCATCGAGACCAACGCCTTCAAGGTCGCGGATGCCGCCATCGCCGGCCGGCGCGGGGAGGCCCTCATCCTGCTGCGCCACGCGCTCGCGTCGGGCGCCGACCCCGTGCCGATCGTCGCCGCCTTCGCGTCGAAGGTGCGCACGATGGCGAAGGTCATGGGCTCGACGGCACCCGGCGGCCAGCTCGCCTCGAAGTACGGAATGGCGCCGTGGCAGGTGGACCGCGCGCGCAAAGACCTGCAGGGCTGGACGGAGGAGGGCCTCGGCCGCACCATCGAGGCGATCGCCGACACCGACTCCCAGATCAAGGGCCTCGGCCGTGATCCGGTCTACGCGCTCGAGCGCATGGTGGGCGTCATCGCCAACCGCGGCGCTTAACCGACGAACGCCCCCACGGAGGTGGGGGCGTTCGAGGAAATTCTGGAACTACAGCGCGCTGACCTGCTTGGCGATCGCCGACTTGCGGTTCGCAGCCTGGTTCTTGTGGATGACACCCTTCGACGCAGCCTTGTCGAGCTTCTTCGACGCGGTGGCGAGAGCGGCCGAGGCGGCGGCCTTGTCGCCCGCGGCGATGGCCTCGCGGGTCGCGCGCACGGCGGTCTTGACCTCGCTCTTGACGGACTTGTTGCGGTCCTGGGCCTTCTTGTTGGTCAGGATGCGCTTGATCTGCGACTTGATGTTTGCCACGTGGCTGTACCTTTTCGTTGTTCGGAGTGTCTGGAGCGGATGCGATCCGCAATCGCGCCACCAGAACCGGCGCGCAAGCCAACAGGCAACATTACCGTGTTTCGGGCCCGGTCGCCACCTCGGAGGCTTCCCGCCGCACCGATCCGGGGGTTAGCCGGATGCCGCCGCGCACGCCCGCTTCGTACCGTTGCAGTATGACACTCACCGACCCCACCACGACCCCCGCCCCCGAGCAGACGACGCCCGTCGTCGTCGCTCCCGTCCGCACCCTCGGAATCGTCTCGCTCGTACTCGGCATCGCCGGCATCGCGAGCGGCTTCAACGTGGTGCTGGGCGCCGCGGCGATCGTGATCGCGATCCTCGCCTACCGCCAGGAGCCCGCGAGCCGCAGCTTCGCGACCGCGGGCATCGTGACCGGCGCCGTCTCGGTGGCGACGATCACCCTCGGTATCGGCGCGTTCTTCGCCGCGATCCCGTTCTTCGGCCTCCTCGGCGCCTGGAGCTGGTAGCAGCGGCCGGCGGGACGGGCCTCGCGAGACGGCCCGTCCCGCTGTCGGTGCGGCGCGCCCGGCCGTGAAACAATGGGTCACCATGTCTCCGCGCGCCACGACGTCCCTGCAGCCTGCCTCGACCGACCCCGCGCTCATCCGCAACTTCTGCATCATCGCCCACATCGACCACGGCAAGTCGACGCTCGCCGACCGCATGCTCGGCATCACGGGCATCGTCTCCGACCGCGACATGCGCGCGCAGTACCTCGACCGCATGGACATCGAGCGTGAGCGCGGCATCACGATCAAGAGCCAGGCCGTGCGCATGCCGTGGGCACTCGACAAGCAGACCTATGCGCTCAACATGATCGACACCCCGGGCCACGTCGACTTCACGTACGAGGTCTCGCGCTCGCTCGCGGCGTGCGAGGGCGCGATCCTGCTCGTCGACGCCGCGCAGGGCATCGAGGCGCAGACCCTCGCGAACCTCTACCTGGCGCTCGAGAACGACCTCACGATCATCCCCGTGCTCAACAAGATCGACCTGCCCGCGGCCGACCCCGACAAGTACGCCAAGGAGCTCGCCAGCCTCATCGGCGGCAGCCCCGACGACGTGCTGCGCGTGAGCGGCAAGACCGGCATGGGCGTCGAGGGGCTGCTCGACCGGGTCGTCGAGCTCATCCCCGCCCCGAAGGGCGACCCGGACGCGCCGTCTCGGGCCATGATCTTCGACTCCGTGTACGACTCGTACCGCGGCGTCATCACCTACGTGCGCATGATCGACGGCAAGCTCACCGCGCGCGAGCGCATCCAGATGATGTCGACCAAGGCCGTGCACGAGCTGCTCGAGATCGGTGTGAGCTCGCCGGAGCCGACGCCCACGAAGGGCCTCGGCGTGGGCGAGGTGGGCTACCTCATCACGGGCGTGAAGGACGTGCGCCAGTCGAAGGTCGGCGACACCGTCACGAACGCCGCCAAGCCCTCCAGGGAGGCGCTCGCCGGCTACACCGACCCCAAGCCCATGGTCTTCTCGGGCCTGTACCCGATCGACGGCAGCGACTACCCCGTGCTGCGCGAGGCGCTCGACAAGCTCAAGCTCTCCGACGCGAGCCTCAACTACGAGCCCGAGACCTCGGTCGCGCTCGGCTTCGGGTTCCGCTGCGGCTTCCTCGGCCTGCTGCACCTCGAGATCGTCACGGAGCGCCTCGAGCGCGAGTTCGGCCTCGACCTCATCTCCACGGCCCCGAGCGTCACCTACGAGGTCATGACCGAGGACAAGAAGCACTACACGGTCACCAACCCGAGCGAGTTCCCGTCGGGCACGAAGATCGCGCACGTCTCCGAGCCCATGGTGCGCGCGGGCATCCTCGCCCCCAAGGACTACGTGGGCACGATCATGGAGCTGTGCCAGTCGCGGCGCGGCACCCTCATCGGCATGGACTACCTCGGCGAGGACCGCGTCGAGATCAAGTACAACATCCCGCTCGGCGAGATCGTGTTCGACTTCTTCGACCAGCTCAAGAGCAAGACCGCGGGCTACGCGAGCCTCGACTACGAGCCGTCGGGCGACCAGGAGGCCGACCTCGTCAAGGTCGACATCCTGCTGCAGGGCGAGGCCGTCGACGCGTTCAGCGCGATCGTGCACCGCGAGAAGGCCTATGCCTACGGCGTGCTCATGACGGAGCGCCTCAAGAAGCTCATCCCTCGTCAGCAGTTCGAGGTGCCCATCCAGGCCGCCATCGGCGCGCGCATCATCGCGCGCGAGAGCATATCGGCCATGCGCAAGGATGTGCTCGCCAAGTGCTACGGCGGTGACATCACCCGCAAGCGCAAGCTCCTCGAGAAGCAGAAGGAGGGCAAGAAGCGCATGAAGATGGTGGGCCGCGTGGAGGTTCCGCAGGAGGCGTTCGTCGCCGCCCTCACGGGCGATGTCGAGGCCGCGAAGAAGAAGTAGGTCGGCATGAGCGACGCAGCACCCCCCGGGTGGTACCGGCACGAGAGCAGCCCCGGCTACGAGCACTGGTGGGACGGCACGCGGTACTCGCAGTCCCGGCCGATCCCGCAGGTGCAGCACTACGTCGCCGCCGTGCCCGCGGGCGTCTCGCCCAAGAGCCGCACGGTCGCCGCGCTGCTCGGGTTCTTCCTGGGCGGGCTCGGGGTCGACAGGTTCTACCTCGGCAACATCGGCCTGGGCATCGCGAAGCTGCTCGTCGGCTGGTTGACCCTCGGCATCTGGCCGCTCGTCGACTGGATCATCATCCTCGCGGGCGCCGCGCGCGACGGCGACGGCCTGCCGGTCACGCGGTGGGAGTAGCGGGCGACGCCCTCACGGGCGACGAGTCCGTCGAGCTCCCGGAGTTCGACGCCCCGCCCGCCGACCCCGTCGCCCTCGTCGCGAGCTGGCTGCGGGACGCCCGGGCGCACGGTGTGCGAGAGCCCGGGTCGGCGACGCTCTCGACCGCCGACCTCGCCGGCCACGTCACAGCGCGCACGGTGAGCCTCAAGGGCGTCACGGCGGCGGGAGTGCTCTTCGGCACCTCCACCGTGAGCCTCAAAGCCCACCAGCTCGCCGAGAACCCGCGCGCCGCGCTCACCCTGTACTGGCGCGAGACGCTGCAGCAGCTCAAGGTCGAGGGCGTCGTGGAGCTCGGCGACGACGCCGAGTCGGACGCGCTGTTCTACGACCGACCTCGTGACGCGCAGGCCGCGACGGCCGTGTCGCGCCAGGGTTGGCGCCTGGAGGACGAGGACGCCCTGGCCGAGCGTGCCGCGGAACTCGCGGCCTCGGCCGAGCGCATCCCGCGGCCCGAGGACTGGCGCGCCCACGTGCTCGTCCCCGACGTCGTGGAGTTCTGGCACGGCCGCACGAACCGCCTGCACCGCCGGCTGCGGTACGAGCTCGTCGAGGGGGAGTGGACCGCGTGGCGGGTGCAGCCCTGACCTATCCGGGCGTGGGCGGCACGCGCGACGGGTCGGTGCCGCCGGGGTTCCGGTGGGTGGCGCGCAGCGCGGTGGTCGGCCACGGCGACGAGGTCTTCGCGCGGGCGCGCACGGGCATCCTGAACTGGCAGATGCAGACGGGCAGCGGCATGGCCGTCGAGGGCGCGAGGACAGTGCAGCCCGGCGACCGCGTGCGGCTCGCGATCCCGTTCGGGCCGCTGCGCGTGCAGGCCCCCGCCGAGGTCGTCTACGTCGTCGACGAGCCGGGGCGCGCGGGCTTCGCGTACGGCACGCTGCCCGGGCATCCCGAGCGCGGCGAGGAGGCCTTCCTCGTCGAGCTCGCGGCCGACGGCACGGTCACGGCGTCCATCCGGGCGTTCTCTCGGCCCGCGAGCTGGTTCTGGTGGTGCGGATACCCGTTCCTGCGGCTCGCGCAGGAGCTGTACACGCGGCGCTACCTCAGGGCGCTGAGCTGACCTCGACGTCGGGGTTCTCGCCGAACTCCTCGGGCCCGACGTAGTCGGCGGCGGGCGTCGCGAGCGCCTCGATGGCGGCGACGACCTCGTCGAGGCCCGTCGTGAGCGAGTCCACGACCACGCGGGCGCTCGTCGCGCGCAGCTGCTCGGCGGAGTAGATGCCCGTCGCGACGGCGATGAAGGGGATTCCCGCCGAGTCGGCGGCGAGCCCGTCGTTGGGGGTGTCGCCGATGATGACGACGTCGTGCCCCGTGAGGGCGGCCCGGGCGCCGGCGGTGAGGTGGTGGCGCGTGGGCGACTCGTGGCCGAAGTAGGAGTGGTCCCAGTCGAAGTCCTCGGGGTCGTAGCCCGCGGCGAGGAGCTTGTAGCGCGCGCGGTTCGGGCCGTTGCCCGTGAGAAGCGCGTTCGACCAGCCGCGGGCGGCGAACGCGGCGATCGCGGCATCCGCTCCCTCGCAGGCCTCGCGCACGTGCCCGCGCTCGTGCTGCTCGCGCGAGAGCACGTCGAGCTCGAAGAGCACGTCGCCCAGGCGCGCGGTGTCGAGGCCGTTGACCTCGAGCGCGGCGAGCAGCAGCTGGCCCTCCGTCATGCCGTGGGGGTCGGGCACCGGCACCGTGGGCCGCACGCCCGTGACGTGCTCGATGGAGTCGAGGTAGAGCACTCCCGCGCTCGGGGTGTTGTAGATCAGGGTCCCGTCGATGTCCCACAGGATGAAGGTGCTCATCCGTCCATCGTGTCAGATGGGAGAATCGGAACATGAATCGAGACGGCCGGGCCCGCGTGGCGGCGTTCACCCGCACCCCGGCGCGCCACCTTCTGAAGGTCGTCATCACGCCCATGGACCGTGCGCTGTTCCGCATCACCGGCGGCCGCCTCAAGATGAGCGCCCCCGCGATGCCGTCGCTCATGCTCTTCACGACGGGCGCGAAGTCGGGAATCCGCCGCGAGTCGCCGCTCATCTGCTTCCCGCAGCACGACGGCACGTGGTTCATCGTCGGCAGCAACTTCGGCCTCGAGCAGCACCCCGCGTGGACGGCCAACCTCATCGCGAACCCCGCCGCCGAGATCCACTACCGGCGCGAGCTCATCCCGGTAACGGCCCGGCTCCTCGACGAGACCGAGACCGAGGCGGCCTGGCCCGTGCTCGAGGAGGCGTGGCCGGGCTACCGCGACTACGAGAAGACGGCGCTGCGGGCCATCCGCGTCTTCCGGCTCACGCGTGCCTAGCGCGCTGCCGATCGCCGATCCGGCCCCGCTCGACGGGCTGCTGCCGGCGAGCGTCGCGGAGGGCGCGTCCGACCGCAACTTCGGCGTGTACGTGCACGTGCCGTTCTGCCGCGTGCGCTGCGGCTACTGCGACTTCAACACCTACACGAGCGACGAGCTGCGGGGCGCCAAGCGGTCGGACTACGCGTCGCAGGCGATCGCCGAGGTCGCGCTCGCCGACGGCGTCATGCGCGCGGCCGGGATGCCCGCCCGCCCGGTCTCGACGGTGTTCTTCGGCGGCGGAACCCCCACGCTCCTGCCCGCGTCCGACCTCGCCGCAATGCTGCGCTCGGTCGTCGACACGTGGACGCTCGCCGCCGGTGCGGAGGTCACGACCGAGGCGAACCCCGACTCCGTCGACCTCGACTACCTGCTCGCCCTGCGCGCGGCGGGCTTCACGCGCGTGAGCTTCGGCATGCAGTCGGCGGTGCCGCACGTGCTCGCGACCCTCGAGCGCACGCACGACCCCGAGCGCATCCCGCTCGTCGTGCGGTGGGCGCGCGAGGCGGGGCTCCAGGTGAGCCTCGACCTCATCTACGGCACGCCGGGGGAGTCGCTCGCAGACTGGGAGGCGTCGCTCGACCAGGCGCTCGCGCAGCAGCCCGACCACATCTCCGCCTACGCCCTCATCGTCGAGGACGGCACGAAGCTCGCCGCCCAGATCCGCCGCGGGGATGTCGCGATGCCCGACGACGACTTGCAGGCCGACATGTACGAGCGCGCGGAGCAGAAGCTGCGCGACGCAGGCTTCGAGTGGTACGAGGTGTCGAACTGGGCGCGGGCCCCCGAGTTCCGCAGCGACCACAACCTCGGCTACTGGGTGGGCCACGACTGGTGGGGCGTCGGTCCCGGTGCGCACAGCCACGTCGGCGGCGTGCGCTGGTGGAACGTCAAGCACCCCGCTGCCTACGCGGACCGCATCGCGGCGGGGCACTCTCCCGCGGCCGGGCGCGAGACGCTCGACGCCGAGACGCGGCGCGTCGAGTCTGTGCTGCTGCGCACGCGCGTGCGCGAGGGGTTTCCGATCGGGGAGCTCGCGGCGTCGGGCCGCACGGCCGTGGCCGGCCTCATCGCCGACGAGCTCGTTGACGCGCGCGCGGCGATCGCGGGCCGCATCGAGCTCACCCTGCGCGGGCGCCTGCTCGCCGACGCCGTCGTGCGGCGGCTCCTCAACGACTGAGGGCCCCCGGCGAACCGGGGGCCCTCAGCGCTACGCGACTACTTGATGAGGCGGATGGCGAACGGGTAGCGGTACGCGACGCCGTCCTTGGCCTTGACGAAGGCGAGGATCGAGAAGATCACGCCGACGAGCCAGATGATCCACGACAGGCCGAAGAGCAGGCTGCCGATGCCGAACGTCACGACCGTGAGGATCGACGCGATGATGAACAGCGCGACCTGGGCGATGACGAGCGTGATCTGGAAGTTCAGCGCCTCCTTGGCCTCCTGGTTCGTGAACGAACCGCGGTCCTTGAAGACGAGCCAGATGATGAGCGACGGGAGGAAGCTCAGGATGCCGCCCAGGTGGGCGAACGACGCCCACTGGCGGTCTTCGGCCTCGCTGAGCGGAGCCGCGGGAGCGGCGGCGGGGGGAGGAGTAGCAGACATTGTCGTGCCTTTCAGTGGGGTGATCGTTCGTCTGTGCTGCAAGTAAGTCGACCCCGAGGGGTACTGACACAAGCTAGTGCCTGATCTCGCGCGCGTGCAACGGTTTGGTCACGGCGTGTCACACGGTGTGTCGTCAGCCCGCGAGCGGCGCGACCGCGGCCGTCGAGGCGACGATGCTCACGACGATGAGGGCGGCGACGGCGACCTCCGCGTAGCCGATCACGAGGCCCGCGGTGGCCGTCGACCAGCCGTTCTCCCCGGTGCGGCGGATGCGGGCGCGCGCGAGGTGCCCGAAGACGATGCCGAGCACTCCGCCGAGCACGCCGAACCACAGCGCGAGCGTCGCGAGGGGGGCCGTGGCATCCTCGTCGTCGGTGTCGCGGTCGAGCACGGCGAGCAGCTCGCGCCGCTTGGCCGCCGCGTCGGCACCCACGAACGGGATCGCCCACGGGTACCGCCAGGTGCCCCCGCGCCACAGCCGGATGCCCGCCCACACGGCGAACACGGCGCCGACGGCCCACGGCAGCAGCAGCATCCACTGCAGCACGCTCACGGCCGCGAACGCCCCGACACGGAACAGGAACGACGTGAGCACGACGTCGGCGATGACGCACACGACGAGCAGCGCGCCGAGCGTGAGCTGCCAGTTGAGGGCGATGCGGGCCTCCTCGGCCGTGCGCTCGTCGTGGTCGCGCAGCACGACGAACATCGCGAGGGGCGGCACGACCCCGAGCACGCCCGAGGCGTGGGCGGTGATGCCGAGGATGCGCGCCTCGCGGTCTGCCGAGGGCGTCGTCTGCAGTGCGGGGTGCGCGAGGGCCATGGCGTTCACGGTAGCGGCGCGGAATGCCCGTGCCGTGAGCGGGCGCGGCGCGGCGTGTCACGGTAGCATTGGCAGTCAGCGTTATTGAGTGCTAACGGCGGAGGGCGGTGTCGAGATGGTGTCGGAGCGTGGCCTCGAGGTGCTGCGCGTGATCGTGCAGGACTATGTCGCGTCGCGCGAGCCCGTGGGCTCCAAGTCGATAGTCGACAGGCACTCCTTCGGCGTCTCCGCCGCGACGATCCGCAACGACATGGCCCTGCTCGAGGACGAGGAGCTCATCGTCGCGCCCCACACGTCGTCGGGCCGCGTGCCCACCGACAAGGGCTACCGGGTGTTCGTCGACCAGCTCGCCGACCTCCGCCCCCTGAGCGGGGCCCAGCGCCAGGCCATCGAGGCGTTCCTCGGGCAGTCGGCCGACCTCGACGACGTGCTCGCGCGCACCGTGCGCCTGCTCTCGCAGCTCACGCACCAGGTCGCGCTCGTGCAGTACCCCTCACTCGCGACCTCGCGCGTGCGCCACATCGAGCTCGTGACCCTCGCCCCCACGCGCATCATGACCGTGCTCATCACCGACTCGGGCCGGGTCGAGCAGCGCCAGTTCGACCTCGCGGCGCCCATGGGCGAGGCGCTCGCGGGCGACCTGCGCTCGAAGCTCAACGCCGCGCTCGGCGGCCTCGGGCTCACGGATGCCGCCGCACGCCTGCGCACGTTCGCCGACGAGTTCCCCGTCGAGCACCGCGCCGCCGTCGCGCAGGTCGTCGCCTCGCTCTCGGAGCAGGTGTTCGCCAACCGGCAGGACAAGCTCGTGCTCGCGGGCACCGCGAACCTCGCCCGCACGGAGGAGGACTTCTCCGGCAGCATCTTCCCCGTGCTCGAGGCCATCGAGGAGCAGGTGACCCTCCTGCGCCTCTTCGGCGAGATGGAGGTCGACCTCGGCGGCGTCTCGGCGCGCATCGGCCGGGAGAACGCGACGTTCGGCCTCGGCGAGACGTCGGTCGTGACGAGCGGGTACTCGTCCTCGGGGGGAAGCGTGGCGCGCCTCGGGGTGTTGGGCCCCACGCGCATGGATTACTCGAACAACATGGCCGCGGTCAGGGCGGTAGCCCGCTACCTCTCCCGGCTGCTCGGTGAGGAATAAGAACAACAGTGGCTGACCATTACGAGGTGCTCGGTGTCGACCGCGGCGCCACCCCCGACGAGATCAAGAAGGCGTACCGCCGGCTCGCGAGGGAGCTCCACCCCGACGTGAACCCGAGCGCGGACGCATCCGAGCGCTTCAAGGCCGTCACGCACGCCTACGACGTGCTGAGCGACCCCCAGCAGCGGCAGCAGTACGACCTCGGCCCCCAGCAGGGCTTCGGGGGCGCCAACTTCGGCTTCGGCGACATCTTCGAGACGTTCTTCGGGGGCGGCGGCCGGCAGAGCGGTCCGCGGTCGCGCCGCGAGCGCGGCCAAGACGCACTCGTGCGCGTCGAGCTCGACCTCGACGAGGTCATCTTCGGCACCAAGCGCGACCTCGAGGTCAACACGGCGGTGCTGTGCGAGACGTGCCAGGGCTCGTGCTGCGTCCCCGGCACCTCGCCCGTCACGTGCGACATCTGCCAGGGCACCGGCCAGATCCAGCGCACCATGCGCAGCCTGCTCGGCAACGTCGTCACCTCGAACCCGTGCGGCACGTGCCGCGGCTACGGCACGATCATCGCCAACCCGTGCGTCACGTGCGCGGGCCAGGGCCGCGTGCGCGCCGCGCGCACGATCCCCGTCGACATCCCCGCGGGCGTCGAGACGGGCCTGCGCCTGCAGATGCCCGGCCAGGGCGAGGTCGGCCCCGCGGGCGGCCCCAACGGCGACCTCTTCCTCGAGATGAAGGTGCGCCACCACGAGACGTTCAGCCGCAACGGCGACGACCTGCTCGCCACGATCGAGGTGCAGATGGTCGACGCCATCCTGGGCACGCGCACGACGCTCAAGGGCCTCGACGGCGACGTGTCCGTCGAGATCAAGGCGGGCACGCAGAGCGCGGAGGTCATCACGATCAAAGACCGCGGCATCACGCACCTGCGCGGCTCGGGCCGCGGAGACCTGCGGATCGGCGTGCAGGTCGTGACCCCCACGAAGCTCAACGGCAAGGAGCAGGAGCTCATCAAGCAGCTCGCCGCCGCCCGCAAGCAGACCGAGCCGCACTTCGCCCACTTCCAGCAGGGGCTCTTCGCCAAGCTGCGCGACAGGTTCCTCGGGCTGTAGTGGCGCACTTCTACCTCTCCGACGAGCTCGAGACCGCCGCCGTGGGCGACCGCGTCGCGATCGGCGGCGCCGAGGCCCGGCATGCCGTGACCGTGAGCCGCCTCGCGGTGGGCGAGACCGTCGCGATCGGCAACGGGTCGGGGCTCGTCGTGAGCGGTCCCGTCGTGACCGCAGAGCACGCGGAGCTCGCGATCACTGTCGAGTCGGTCGAGGAGTCCCCGCGGCGCACGCCCGCGGTGTTCCTCGCGCAGGCGCTCGCCAAGAACGACCGCGACGAGCTCGCCGTGCAGGCGGCCACCGAGCTGGGCGTCGACGGGGTCATCCCGTGGACCGCAGCGCGCAGCATCTCCCGCTGGGAGGGGGCGAAGGTCGCCAAGGGACGCGACCGCTGGAGCGCCGTCGTGCGCGAGGCGAGCAAGCAGAGCCTGCGCGCGTGGGTGCCCGACGTGCTCGACCTCGTCACGACCAAGCAGCTCGCGCGCCTGGCCGAGGGCGCCAGGATGCTCGTGCTCGAGCCCACGGCGCAGCACACACTCGCCGAGCTCGAGCTCGGCGACGACGACCTCATCGTCGTCGTCGGACCGGAGGGCGGGGTGTCGCCGCAGGAGCTGGAGTCCCTCGCCGCGGCCGGCGCATCCCTCGTCAGGCTGGGCGACGAGGTGCTGCGCACCTCGACCGCGGGGCCGGCCGCTCTCGCGGTGCTCAACGTCAAGCTCGGCAGATGGTGAGAAACTAGCTCTATGACGTCGATATTCACGCGCATAGTCGCCCGCGAGATCCCCGCGGAGATCGTGTTCGAGAACGACCGCGTCATCGCGTTCAAGGACATCGCCCCGCAGGCCCCCGTGCACCTCCTCGTCGTGCCCAAGACCGAGGAGTACGAGAACGTCGCGCAGCTCGCCGAGGGCGACCCCGCCCTGCTCGCCGAGCTCGTCGCGACAGCCTCGGCGCTCGCCGCCGAGCACGCCAACGGCGAGTACCGCCTCATCTTCAACAGCGGCCCCAGCGCGGGCCAGACCGTGTTCCACGTGCACGCGCACGTGCTGAGCGGTCACATCACGGAAGGTTCCCTTGGCTTCTGACGACAGCACGGCGGTCGACCTCGAGGTCGACGGCGTCGCGATGGTGAGGCTCTTGGGCCCGCAGGACAGGCTCCTGGCCACGATCGAGAAGCAGTACCCGCTCGTGGACGTGCTCGTGCGCGGCAACCAGGTGACGCTCTCCGGAGACGCCGACCAGGTGCACGCGGCGAAGGCCCTCGTGGAGGAGCTCGTGCACATGGTGCGCGACGGCGTCGACCTCGGGCCCACCGAGGTGACGTCGTCGGCGCGCATCCTCGCCGACAAGTCGGGCAGCCCCGCCGAGCTGCTCAGCCAGGCGATCCTCACCGCGCGCGGCAAGAGCATCAGGCCCAAGACGCTCGGCCAGAAGGAGTACGTCGACGCGATCGACGAGAACACGATCGTGTTCGGCATCGGCCCCGCGGGAACCGGCAAGACCTACCTCGCGATGGCCAAGGCCGTGCAGGCGCTGCAGCGCAAGGAGGTCGACCGCATCATCCTGAGCCGGCCCGCGATCGAGGCGGGCGAGCGGCTGGGCTTCCTGCCCGGATCGCTCACCGACAAGATCGACCCGTACCTGCGGCCGCTCTACGACGCGCTCAACGAGATGATGGACCCCGACCTCGTGCCCAAGCTGCTCGCGGCGGGCACCGTCGAGGTCGCGCCGCTCGCGTACATGCGCGGTCGCACGCTCAACAACTCCTTCGTCGTGCTCGACGAGGCGCAGAACACGACGCCCGAGCAGATGAAGATGTTCCTCACCCGCCTCGGCTTCGGCTCGAAGATGGTCATCACGGGCGACATCACGCAGGTCGACCTGCCCGTGGGCGCGTCGGGCCTGCAGCTCGTCACTAAGGTGCTCGACGACATCGACGACATCCACTTCGCGCGCCTCACGAGCGCCGATGTCGTGCGGCACAACCTCGTCGGCCAGATCGTCGACGCCTACACGAAGTACGACGCCCTCCAGCAGGTCGCCAAGCACGATCGGAAGCAGAAGCGATGAGCATCGAGATCAACAACGAGTCGGGCGTCGAGGTCGACGAGCAGGCCGTGCAGCGCCTCGCCGTCTTCGCGCTCGACCAGATGCACGTGCACCCCGACGCCGAGCTCGCGATCGTGTTCGTCGACGAGGCGGCGATGGAGTCGCTCCACGTGCAGTGGATGGACGAGCCCGGCCCCACCGACGTGCTGAGCTTCCCCATGGACGAGCTGCGCCCCGGCACGGAGGACAACCCCGCGCCCGCCGGTCTCCTCGGCGACATCGTCGTGTGCCCGCAGGTCGCCATCGCGCAGGCGGAGGCCGCCGGCCACAGCCCGCTCGAGGAGATGCTCCTGCTCACGACCCACGGCATCCTCCACCTGCTCGGCTTCGACCACGCCGAGCCCGAGGACGAGAAGGAGATGTTCGGCATCCAGCGCGACATCCTCGTCGGCTTCGCCCTCGACGAGCGACGACGGTAGCCGCCATGGTCGCGGTCTTCTTCAGCGTCGCGGCGCTGCTCGTCGTCTTCGGCGGGCTCCTCGCGGCAGCCGACGCCGCGCTCTCGGTGCTGAGCCGCACCGACCTCATCGAGATCGCCGGGCATGCCAGGGCCAAGCGCTCGCTCGTCGGCATCGCGGCCGATCCGGGCGCGCACATCAACGCGCTGAACTTCATGCGCATCGTCGCCGAGACCGCCGCCGCCGTGCTCGTGACCCTCGCCTTCGCCTCGCTCTTCGAGGACTGGTGGTGGACCCTCCTCGCGAGCGCCCTCATCATGACGGGCGTCTCGTTCGTGCTCGTGGGGTCGAGCCCGCGCAGCGTGGGCCGCGCGCACGCGCGCCCGGTCATCCGCTTCGCCGCCCTCATCGTGCGCGCCACGCGCGTCGTGCTGGGGCCCATCGCCGACGCCCTCGTCGCCCTCGGCAACCGCGTCACCCCAGGCCGACCGCCGAGCGCCACGTTCTCGAGCGAGGAGCAGCTGCTCAGCATGGTCGACGAGGCCACGGAGCTGGAGGTGCTCGAGGAGGACGACCGCGAGCTCATCCACTCGATATTCGAGTTCAACGACACGGTCGTGCGCGAGGTCATGATCCCGCGCACCGACATGGTCACGATCGACGCCGACGCGACGGTGGGTGCGTCGATGGGCCTCTTCCTCAGCAAGGGGATCTCGAGGATGCCCGTCATCGGCGAGGACATCGACGAGGTGCTCGGGGTGCTCTACCTGCGCGACGTGGCCCGGGTCGTGCACGAGAAGCCGCGCGGGGCCGAGGCGCTCACGGCATCCTCGCTCGCGCGCGCCGCCCTCTTCGCGCCCGAGTCGCAGAAGGCCGACAGCCTGCTGCGCCAGATGCAGCTCGAGTCGAACCACCTCGCCATGGTCGTGGACGAGTACGGCGGCATCGCCGGCCTCGTGACGCTCGAAGACCTCATCGAGGAGCTCGTGGGAGACATCTCCGACGAGTACGACCACGACGTCACCGAGGTGCAGGAGCTCGGGGACGGCCGCTACCGCGTCTCCGCGCGCGTGCCCATCGACGAGCTCGGCGACCTGTTCGGGCTCGAGCTCGAAGACGACGAGGTCGACTCCGTCGGCGGCCTGCTCACGAAGGTGCTCGGCCGCATCCCCACCCCGGGTGCCTCTGCAGGATTCTCGGGCCTCATCCTCACCGCGGACCGGACAGAGGGCCGCCGCAAGCGCCTGAGCACCGTGCTCGTGGAGCGCGACCCCGCCCTCATCGACGCGCAGGCCGCGTTCGCAGAGAAAGAAGCACAATGACCTTCCGCGCCGGATTCGTGACCTTCGTCGGCCGCCCCAACGTGGGCAAGTCCACGCTCACCAACGCGCTCGTGGGGGAGAAGGTCGCCATCACCTCCTCGAAGCCCCAGACCACGCGGCGGGCCATCCGCGGCATCGTGCACCTCGACGACGGGCAGCTCATCATCGTCGACACCCCCGGGATGCACCGGCCCCGCACCCTGCTCGGCGAGCGGCTCAACACGATCGTGCAGGACACCCTCGGCGAGGTCGACGTGATCGGACTGTGCGTGCCCGCGAACGAGAAGATCGGGCCCGGCGACAAGTACATCAACGAGCAGCTCGACGCCTTCCCGCGCGCCAAGAAGGTCGCCATCGTGACCAAGATCGACGCGACATCCCGCCCCGCCGTCGCGGAGCAGCTGCAGGCGATCAACGAGCTGCGCGAGTGGGACTCGATCATCCCCATCTCGTCGTTCGACAAGGTGCAGCTCGACGTGCTCTCGACGGAGCTGCTCAAGCTGCTGCCCGAGTCGCCCGCGCTCTACCCGGGCGGCACGACGACCGACGAGACGACCGAGTCGCGCATCGCCGAACTCATCCGCGAGGCCGTGCTCGAGGGCGTCATGGACGAGCTGCCGCACTCGATCGCGGTCACCATCGACGACACGATCGAGCGCGACGACAAAGACCTCGTCGAGATCTACGCCAACCTCTTCGTCGAGCGCGACAGCCAGAAGGGCATCATCATCGGGCACCAGGGCAAGCGGCTGCAGGATGTCGGAGCCCGCGCCCGCGTCGAGATCGAGAAGCTGCTCGGCAAGCAGGTGTTCCTCTCCCTGCGCGTGAAGGTCGCGAAGGAGTGGCAGCGCGACGCCAAGCAGCTCGGGCGGCTGGGGTTCTAGGGGGCTCCACCCCTGCCGGCCCGGCCCCGGCCGGCCCGGCCCTCGCCGCCCGGCCCGCCCGGTCCCGCCCCGCCCGGCCCGTCCGCACCGCGCCCCCGCCCTTGCCCCGTGAAACGATCCAGCGGGCGATTGTGGTCGGTGCGCTGAGGTTCTCCACCACAATCGCCCTTTCGGCGTGATTTCGAGGAAGTGCGCTCCGACCAGTCCGGTAGTGGGCCGGCCTCGGCCAACCTGTGCGGATGCGCATGCCTCCACCCCTGCCGCCCGAGTTCACCGACGGTGCCTTCACGGTGGGGGAGGCCGGCGCCGCGGGCATCCCCCGTTCCAGACTCAGACGCTCGGACCTCGTCTCGCCGTTCGCCGGCGTGCGTGCGTGGGAACAGCCCCTCACGCCCTTCGACCGGTGTCTGGCCTACGCACCGCGGCTGCGACCCGGGCAGGCCTTCAGCCACATCTCCGCGGCGGTCCTCTGGGGCGTGTGGCTGCCGGCCCGCCTGCGTCATTACGAAATGGTGGACGTCCTCGCGCTTTCCCCCTCGGATCGTCCGCGTGCGCGGGGCGTGGTGGGCCGCCGCGCGTACTCCGCCCAGGTGACTATCCGGCACGGCCATCCGATCGTCGCTCCCGCTGAGCTCTGGGTGCAGCTCGGAACCCTCCTCGAGCCCGAGGAGCTGGTGACCGCGGGCGACAGCCTGGTGCGCCGCAAGAATCCGCCGATGTCGATGGACGAGCTCGTCGCCGCGACGGCCGGGGGATCGGGGAGAGGCATCGTCCGCGCACGCCGCGCGCTCCCCGACGTGCGGGAGGGCGCGGACTCGGCGCGCGAGACCAGGCTACGTGTGCTCCTCGTGCGCGCGGGACTTCCGGAGCCCGAGGTCAACGGGATCATCACGCTGTCCGATGGAGAGCAGACCCATGGCGACCTCGTGCTCCGGCAGTGGAGGGTGCTCGTGGAGTACGACGGTCGCCAGCACCGGACGAGTCGGCGTCAGTTCGAGAGGGACGTGCTCCGGCTCGAGCGGCTCGCCGCTGAGGGCTGGGTCGTGATCCGCGTGCTCTCCGTCCATCTCGACGACGAACGGGCAGTCGTGCACCGGGTGGTCCGTGCAATGAGGGCCCGAGGGTGGCGCGGAAGGCTGTCGAGAGGGCAATTCTGGCTACATCTCTGACGACGCCAACCATTTCTGCCCTCTCGAGGGCGGCGGGCGGCGCGCGCACGTACATCCCGCGACGGACGACAGCCGCACGGCAATCCGCCTACCGTAGAACCCATGTTCCGCCGCCTCACGCAGTTCCAGCTGACCGTCGACATCGGCGTCGCGGTGTTCTGCCTGCTCGTGCGCGCGACGATGTCGTTCGACAACCTCTTCATGTGGGTCGTCGTCGTGCTCATGGCGACGGCACTCGCGCTGCGCCGCGTGAGCCCGGGGCTCGCGCTCGCCGTCGCCTGGGTGGGCGCGGTGCTGCAGATGGCGGCGGGCCTGTCGCCCGACGTGTCCAACACCGCGATCCCCGCCGTGCTGTACGTGACCGCCCGCTACGGCGGCCGCATCGTCAAGTGGAGCGGCCTCGCATCCGCGGGCGTCGGCGCGCTCGTCTCCACCTTCTACGTGGTCTTCGTGCTCGGCGGCTTCTTCGACTACGACCAGCTCGGCTCGTACCTGCGCGTGCTGCCGTTCGCCCTCGTCGGCGCGGTCACGACCCTCGGCCTGAGCTGGACCCTCGGCCTCCTCACGCGCACGTGGGCCAACGCGCGCGAGGCGCGCCGCAACCAGCTCGCCGCGGAGCGCGACGTGGTGGTCGAGCAGGAGCGCAACCGCATCGCGCGCGACATGCACGACGTCGTCGCGCACTCGCTCGCGGTGGTCATCGCCCAGGCCGACGGCGCGCGCTACGCGACGGCGGCGGGCGACAAGGATGAGGCGCTCGCGACGATCTCGTCGACGGCGCGCGAGGCGCTCTCCGACGTGCGCGTGCTGCTCGGGCAGCTGCGCCACAGCCAGGAGCCCGGCCCGCAGCCCGTGCTTGCCGACCTCGACCGCCTCGTCGAGCAGCTGCGGTCGTCGGGGCTCGTCGTCGCCGTCGAGCAGCGCGGCACGCCCGTGCCGCTGCCCGCGACGCGCGAGCTCGCGATCTACCGGATAGTGCAGGAGGCCCTCACGAACGCCCTGCGCCACGGCGACACCGGCGAGGAGGTCGTCGTGCTGATCGAGTGGGCGGCGGATGCCGCGACCCTCACGATCTCGAACGCGGTCGGGCCCGGCGCGCCGAACCCCGACGGGCACGGCCTCGCGGGCATGCGCGAGCGGGCCGTCCTCGTCGGCGGCACGTTCGAGGCCGGCCGGCGCGACGACCGCTGGGTGGTCTCGGCGAGGATCCCCGCATGATCCGGGTGGGACTGGTCGACGACCAGGCGCTGTTCCGCGCGGGCATCCGCATGCTCGTGTCGTCGCAGCCCGACCTCGAGTTCGTGGGGGAGGCTGGCGATGGGGCCGCAGGCGTCGCGATGGCGGCCGAGGCGCGGCCCGACGTCATCCTCATGGACATCCGCATGCCCGTCATGGACGGCATCGAGGCCACGAAGCTCATCGTCGCGGCGGGCCGGAGCAAGGTGCTCGTGCTCACGACGTTCGACCTCGACGAGGCGGCGGCGCGCGCGATCCGCGGGGGTGCGAGCGGCTTCATCCTCAAGGATGCCGACCCCGAGCTGCTGCTCGCCTCGATCCGCGCCGTGCATTCCGGCAGCTCCGTGATCGCCGCCTCGGCGACGCGCGAGCTGTTCGAGCACTTCGGCCAGCAGGCGACCGTCGAGCCGGTGGAGTTCGAGGCGCTCACGGCGCGCGAGAAGGAGATCTTCCTGCTCGCCGCGCGCGGCCTGAGCAACGCGGAGATCGCGAAGCAGGAGTTCCTGAGCGAGGCCACGGTCAAGACCCACATCAGCCGCATCCTCGCCAAGCTCGACCTGCGCGACCGCGTGCAGCTCGTCGTCTACGCGTACGAGAACGGGCTCGCCTAGATCATCCTTGCGATGTAGTCCGCAGGGACGTGAGGCCGATTCGCCGAGGATGCCCCGCGCGCGAGTCTGGGGATATGGAAATCACCCCCGACTCCCTCGGCCTCGTGGCCAGGGTTGCAAGCCTCACCAAGTCCTACGGCACCGCCTCCACGGCGGTCACGGCCCTCGACGACGTGTCGATCGGCATCCGCAAGGGAGAGTTCACCGCCATCATGGGGCCGAGCGGCTCCGGCAAGTCGACCCTCATGCACATCATGGCCGGCCTCGACACCGCGACCTCGGGCCGCGTCTGGATCGGCAACACCGAGATCACCGACCTGCAGGACACCGAGCTCACCATGATCCGCCGCCGGCGCGTGGGCTTCGTGTTCCAGTCGTTCAACCTCGTGCCGACGCTCGACATCGAGGGGAACATCCTGCTCCCGTTCGAGCTCGACGGCCGCAAGCCCACGTCGGGCGAGCGCGGCTGGATCGACGAGCTCGTGGGCTCGCTCGGCCTCGCCGACCGCCTGCGCCACCGGCCGCACGAGCTCTCGGGCGGCCAGCAGCAGCGCGTCGCCATCGCCCGCGCCCTCGGATCGCGCCCCGAGCTCGTCTTCGCGGACGAGCCCACGGGCAACCTCGACTCCCGCACGGGCCGCGAGGTGCTGTCGCTGCTCGCGACGTCGAGCGCGACGTACGGCCAGAGCATCGCCATGGTCACGCACGACCCCGTGGCGGCGAGCTTCGCCGATCGCATCCTGTTCCTCGCCGACGGCAAGGTCGTCGAGGACCGCGGCCGCTCGACGGCCGCGGAGATCAGCGCGTTCATGCTCGGCATGGAGGCACGGCAGTGAACGGGTTCAGCTTCCGGGAGCACCGGCCGAGCATCCTCGTCGCCTCGCTGAGCGCCGCGTTCGGCGTCTCGCTGCTGCAGGTGACGACCAACCTCGCCCTCGTGATCTCGTCCGACGACGTGACGGGCTCGAGCCCGGCCCTGCGCGCGTTCCTGCAGGTGATCGCCGTCGTGTTCATCATCATCGCGACCTACGTGGGGGCCGTCGTCACGGCGAACACGTTCTCGACGATCATCGCGGGCCGCACGCGCACCATCGCGCTGCTTCGCCTCGTGGGCGCGACGGCGGCGAGCCAGCGCCGCGCGGTGGCGCGCGAGGGGCTCATGGTCGGCATCATCGGCGCGATCATCGGCACCGTCGTCGGCAGCCTCGTGACCCTGGGCCTCGTGCTCACGGGCATCGCGCTCGACTTCCTGCCGTCGATCGCGTACACCTACCTCGACCCGGTGATCCTCATCCCCATCCTGGGCGTCGTGATCACGACGTGGACCGCGTCGTGGGTGGGCTCGCGCCGCGTGCTGCACGTGACTCCCATGCAGGCGACGGGGGCCGCGCTCGAGGAGAGCCGCGAAGAGGCCGCGGGCCACCGGGGCCGCAACCGTGTCGCGCTCACGCTGTTCATCATCGGCACGGCCATCCTCGCGCTCGCCGTCGTCGTGGGCCTCGCGTCGCCCGTCGGCGTGCTCGTGGGCGTGTTCGGCGGCATCATCTCGTTCACGGGCCTCATCCTGGGCGCCGAGCTCGTCATGCCCCCGACCCTGCGGCTCGTCGGCAGGATGCTCGGCAAGAGCCCCTCGGCGCGCCTCGCCGCGGAGAACGCCGTGCGCTACCCCGAGCGCAGCTCGCGCATGACCATCGGGCTCGTCATCGGCGTGACCCTCGTCACGATGTTCGCGGTGGCTGCGGCGACGTTCCAGCAGGCGCTCAGCCCCATGGCCGACGCGGCGGACCTCGACCCGCTCCTCAACGGGATCGTCGCGGTGTTCTCGGTGCTCATCGGGTTCAGCGCGCTCATCGCCGCGGTGGGGCTGGTGAATAACCTGTCGCTCAGCGTCATCCAGCGCACGCGCGAGCTGGGCCTGCTGCGCGCGCTCGGCTTCACCAGCCGGCAGCTGCGCGGCATGGTGCGCTCCGAGGCCGCGCAGCTCACGGCGGCGGCGGTCATCGTGGGCCTCGTGCTCGGCATCGGGTACGGCTGGGTGGGCGCGCAGTCGTTCATCGGCACGGCGCCGGGCGTCGAGGGGCTCATGGTGCCCGTTGTTCCGCTGTGGCTCATCGCCGCTGTCGTCGTCGCAGGCGCCGTGCTCACCGCCGTGGCGTCGGTCGCGCCTACACGCCGCGCGACGAGCATCGCCCCGGTCGTGGCCCTCGCGGTCGAGTAGCCGTCCGCAAGCCCGCCGTAGACTCGTGCGCGTGCGTATCGGGTTCTTCGGCGGGCTGGCCGTCGATGACGGCACCGTCACCGGGGTCATGCAGCGGGCGCTCCTGTTCCGCCTCGCCCTCGACGCGGGCACCGTCGTGCCCACGCGCACGCTCGTCGACGACCTGTGGCCGGACGACGCGCCGGAGAACACCCGGGCGGCCCTCCAGTCCATCGTCTCGCGCCTGCGGTCGCAGCTGCCGGCCGGGGGCATCGAGTCCGATTCGGGCGGGTACCGCCTCGTCGTCGGGCGCGAGGATGTCGACATCCTCGAGTTCCAGGACCTCGTGTCCGCCGCCCACGACCAGCACGACCCTGCCCTCGCGAGCCGCGCGCTCGCCGTGTGGCGCGGGGAGCCGTGGCACCCCGAGGGCTTCGAGTGGGTGGCGGCCGACCTGCTCGTGGACCGCGCGCGGGCCCTCGAGCTCGGCGGTGCCGTGCCCGCCCCCGTGCACGACCTCCCCGCCCCGCTCACCGACCTCGTCGGGCGCGACGCCGACCTCGCGCTCGTGCGCTCGCAGCTCGCCGCGAGCCGCGTCGTGACGATCCTCGGCCCGGGCGGCGCGGGCAAGACGAGCCTCGCCCTCGCCGTCGCGCGGGAGCGCGAGCACGCGCTGTTCGTGGAGCTCGCCCCCGTCGGCAGCGGCGAGGTGTGGCCCGCCGTGCTGGGTGCGTCGGGCCGCGACCTGCGCCTCGGCGACGCGCCGACGGCCGCGGGCACGGCGGAGCGCGTCATCGGCGCCCTCGGCGGCCGCGACCTGCTGCTCGTGCTCGACAACTGCGAGCACCTCGTGGCGGAGGCCGCGCACGTCGTCGCCGAGCTGCTGCGCGCGCTCCCGCGCCTGCGCGTGCTCGCGACGAGCCGCGAGCCGCTCGGCGTCGTGGGCGAGGCGTTCGTGCCCATCGGCTCCCTCGACCGCGCGGACGCGCTCGAGCTGTTCGAGCGCCGCACGGTCGCCGCGCGGGGTCACGGCCTCGACGACGACGAGCGGCGCCTCGCCCTCGTCGTGTGCGACCGCCTCGACCGTCTGGCCCTCGCGATCGAGCTCGCCGCCGCGCGCCTGCGCACGATGTCGCTCGCCGAGATCTCCGCGGGGCTCGACGACCGGTTCACCCTGCTCGCGAGCGGACCGCGCTCGGCGATGCCGCGGCACCAGACCCTGTGGTCGCTCATCGACTGGAGCTGGGACCTCCTGGACGAGGACGAGCGGCACGCCCTGTGCGTGCTCGCGACATTCCCCGCCGGCATCGCCGCGAACGCCCTCGGTGCGGGGCTCTCCGCGCCCGTGCTCGACGCGCTCGTGGACAAGTCGCTCGTGCAGCGCTCGGCGGGCCGGTTCCGCATGCTCGAGACGATCCGCGAGTACGGGCTCGGCAGGCTCGCGCGCGAGGGCCGGCTGGACTCAGCGCGCGAGGCCCAGGCCCTCTTCCTCGCGGAGGGCGCGCGGCGCCACGATGCGATGCTGCGGGGCGCGCGCATCCACGACGCCCTCGCGTGGTTCGACACCGAGGAGGAGAACCTCCTCGCCGCCATGCGGTTCGCGGTCGACACGCCCCTGCCCTCGCTCGCCGTGCGCCTCGTCGCCGCGAGCGGCTGGTACTGGACGATGCGCGACCGCCACCTCGACGCGATCGGCTGGTTCGACCAGGTCGCGCCCCTCGCCGAGGGCGACGACAGCGACGAGGCCACGATCGTCTCGCTCATGGGCCACCTGAGCCGCGCGTTCTCGGGCGACACGGCGTGGACCGACCCCAGCAACGAGGAGCAGCGCGCGCGCGACGTGCTCGCACTCTCGACCATCGAGCCCGTGGGGGCGGGCGGCAACGAGCTGCTGCAGGTGCTCGCGCCCCTGCTCACGGCCTTCGGCGCCTCGTTCGCGACGGAGCGCTGGCCGTTCATGGTCGACATCCCGCGCGGCGAGGATCTCGGGCTCGACCCGTGGCCGACGGCGATCCTGCACGTCATGCGCGCCGCCCTCGCGGAGAACCGCGGCGATATCGAGCAGGAGGGCGAGGCGTCGCTCATCGCGCTCGAGATGTTCGAGCGACTGGGCGACCAGTGGGGCCTCGCGCTCGCGCGCCAGATGCGCTCGGAGTGGCTGAGCATCAGCGGCCGGCTCGAGGAGGCGCTCGCGCTCACCGACGAGTCGACGGCCGGGATGCGCGACATCACCTCCACGCAGGACGCCCTGCAGCAGCAGGGCCTCGCCCTCAACCTGCTCCTGCGGCTCGGCCGCGCTGACGAGGCGCAGGCCCGCGTCGAGAAGATGCTCGCCGCCGCGCGCGCCGACGGGGGAGTGCGCGTCATCGCCCACGCGACGGCCCTCGCCGCGACCGTCGCGCTCGCGCGCGACGACCTCGAGGTCGCACGCGCCCACCTCGCCCGCGTGGACGAGCTCGTGCCCGAATGGCCGGGGATCTACCCGCAGCTCGTCGCCGCCGTCGAGCTCACGCGCGCGTGCATCCTCATGCGCGACGGGCTGCTCGACGAGTCGCTCGCCGCCCTGCGCTCGGGGGCGGAGACCGCCCTCGCGAGCGGGGACCACCCGATCATCGCGCAGCTCGCCCTCGGCTTCGGCGAGCTCGCCCTCGCGCGCGGGGAGCACGACGAGGCCTTGCGCGCCCTCGAGCTCGCCGTCGCCGTGCGCGGCGCCCTCGAGACCGCCGACCCGCGCGTCGCGGCGATCCTCGCGGTCGCCGGCGACGACAAGAGGCGGGAGCTCGCCGAGGCGAGCTCCCGCTCCGTGGCGGTCGAGGGGCTGCGCGAGCTCCTCGCCTAGATCTTCCGGCGGTACGCCCACGTCGCGAGCGGGAAGAAGACCCCCACGAGCACGACGCACGACGCGAGCACCCACAGCACCTCGCCGCCGAGGGTCGTCCCCGGCGCCATGTAGTCGGCACCCGAGATGAGGCCGCGCATGGCCTCGATGAGGTGCGTGACGGGGTTGATCGACACCCAGCCCTGCAGCCAGTCCGGCAGCGTGCTCGCCGGCACGAACGTCGACGAGCCGAAGGTGAGCGGGAACACGATGAGGAACGACAGGCCCTGCACTGCGCCGGAGCTGCGCGCGAGCATGCCGATGAGCACCGACACCCAGCACAGGCTCACGGCGAACAGCACGAGCAACCCGAAGCCCGCGAGCACGGAGTACCACTCGTTCTCGGTGCGGAACCCGATGATCACGCCGAAGCCGAGCGCGACACCCACGGCGATGACGTGGCGCACCACGTCGCCGCCCACCGCGCCCAGGAGGGGAGCGGAGCGCGAGATCGGCAGGGAGCGGAACCTGTCGAAAACGCCCTTCTGGATGTCGGTGTTGAGGTTCACCCCGATCGTGAGCGACGTGAACATGATCGTCTGCACGATGATGCCGGGCAGCACGAACGGCAGGTACGTCTCGGTGTCGCCCGCGACGGCGCCGCCGAAGATGAAGACGAACAGCACGGTCATGATGATGGGCTGCAGCGTGACGTCGATGAACTGCTCCGGGTTGCGGAACATCTTCGTGACCGACCGCTTGGCCAGGATGAGCGAGTCGCGGATCATGCCGCCACCTCCGTCTCGGTCTTGCCGGTGAGGGAGTAGAAGACCTCGTCGAGGCTCGGCAGCCGCAGCGACAGCTCGGTCACGGCGATCCCCTCCCTGGCGAGCTCGCCCACGACGCGCGTGAGGGCGTCGTCGCCGGCGACGGGCACCGACACGAGGTCGGGTGCGGGATGCTCGGGCGCCCGCGTGCCGACGGCCGCGAGCAGCCCGGTCACGCGGTCGAGGTCGGCGAGCGACGCGGGCCGCACCTCGAGGGTCTGGCCGCCCACCTGGCGCTTGAGGCCCTGCGGGGTGTCGTGGGCGATGACCCTGCCGTGGTCGATGACGGTGATGTCGTTGGCGAGCGCGTCGGCCTCCTCGAGGTACTGCGTCGTGAGCAGCACAGTCGTGCCCTGGCGCACGAGCACGCGCACCATGTCCCACACGTCGTCGCGCTTGGCGGGGTCGAGCCCCGTCGTGGGCTCGTCGAGGTAGACGACCTGCGGGCGCCCGATGAGCGACGCCGCGAGGTCGAGGCGGCGGCGCATCCCGCCCGAGTAGGTCTTGGTGAGGCGCTTGCCGGCGTCGGTGAGGTCGAACTCCTCGAGCAGCTCCTTCGCGCGCACGCGGGCCTGGGCCGTGGAGAGGTCGAGCAGCTGCCCGATCATGACGAGGTTCTGGATGCCGGTCAGATCCTCGTCGACGCTCGCGTACTGGCCGGTGAGGCCGATGGTGCGGCGCACGTCCTTGGACTGGTGCACGACGTCGAAGCCCGCGACGTGCGCGGTGCCCGAGTCGGGGCGGAGGAGGGTGGCGAGGATGCGCACCGCCGTCGTCTTGCCGGCGCCGTTGGGGCCGAGCACGCCGAGCACCGTGCCCTTCTCGACTTCGAGGTCGATGCCGGCGAGCGCCTGCGTCTTTCCGAATCGCTTGGTGAGGCCGTGGGCCTCGATGATCTTGGTCATGGGGCGAGTGTGCACGGCTGCCGCTGTCATCCCGCTGTCAGCCTCTGTCGCGCCCTTGCTGTGGGTCGGCTGGGCGGTTGCAGGGGATGGCGTGAGAATCGCCTGCGCGTCGGGAGGACGGTTCCATACTTGCGTCCGTGGGTCCCTTCCTCTCGTCTGTCCAGGTCATCGGCGGCCCGCTTCCCGTGGTCCTGTGGGTGCTCGCGGGCCTCGCCCTCGTGGCGCTCGCCGTGCGGCCGCTGCCGCGCGGGCGCCGCGTGCGGTGGGCGCTCGTCGTCGTCTCGGCGCTCGTCCTCGGCGCCCTCGTGGGCCTGCTCGTCTGCTGGGTCGTCGGCGACGTGCTCAACGTCTTCGACGTCGCGCTCTCGCCCGTGTCGCGAGGATGGGTCGCCGCGGCGTTCGGGGGGCTCGCCGTCGCCGTGGCCTCGCTCGTGCGGTCCCGCCCCGCGCGTCGTGCGGGAGCCGTGGGCGCCGCGCTGCTCTTCGTGCTCGTGGGCGCTGTGGGGGTCAACGCCGACTTCGGGCAGTACCCCACGCTCGCGAGCATCGTGGGGGCGAGCTCGTTCCCCGACCTCCCGCGCGCCCTGCTCGACGCCGAGCGCACGTCGACGGCCGCCGCGGGCGCCGGCGTCGCGGGGGAGCCCGCCAAGGGGGTCGTCGGAGCCGTGACCATCCCCGCCACGGTGTCGCACTTCGCCGCGCGCCAGGCCCTCGTCTACCTCCCGCCCGCGGCGCTCGTGCCGAACCCGCCGGCCCTCCCCGTGCTCGTCATGCTCTCGGGCCAGCCCGGCAGCCCCGAGAACCTCTTCCTCGCCGGCCACATCGACGCCGAGCTCGACGCGTACGCCCGGCAGCACGACGGGCTCGCCCCCATCATCGTCGCGCCCGACCAGCTCAGCGCCCCCGACGTCAACCCGATGTGCGTCGACTCGGCGATCGGCAACTCGGCGACCTACCTGACCGTCGACGTGCCGGCGTGGATCCGGGCGAACCTGCACGTCGACGACGGCCCGGGCGGATGGGGCATCGGCGGCTTCTCGCAGGGCGGCACGTGCTCGATCCAGCTGGGGGCCGCGCACCCCGACCTGTTCGGCGCCATCCTCGACATCTCGGGGGAGCTCGAGCCCAAGGTCGGATCGCCCGCCCACACGACGGCCGTGGGCTTCGGGGGAGACTCCGCCGCGTACGAGGCGGCGAAGCCGCTCGCGATCCTCTCGGCCCACACGCCCTACGCCGCCACCACCGCGGTCTTCGGCGCGGGGTCGCTCGACACGAAGTACACGCCGTGGATCGCGACCGTCGAGGGCGCGGCCGCCGCGGCGGGCATGCACACGACCCTCCTGAGCTCGCCCGGCACCGCCCACGACTGGTACACGGTGCGGTCGATATTCAGCCAGGCGCTGCCAGTCCTCGCCCGCGCGTGGGGGCTCGCCTCATGACCCGGCTGCTGCGCCGCGTGCCGTTCACCCTCGTGCTCGTCGGCATCCTCGCCCTGCTCGCGATCGTGACCGGCCCACTCACGGGGCCGTCGGCCCTCGTCAAGCGCGCCGTGGGGGCCGACCTCGACGCCCTCGCGCACCACCGCTGGTGGGCGCTGTTCACCGCCGACTTCTTCGTCGACAACGCGGCGCAGCTCGTCATCGTGCTCGTCGCGGCCGGCCTCGGCGTGGGCGCGGCCGAGGTGCTCATGGGCACGCGCCGCACGATCGCCGCCTTCGTCGTGACCGCCGTGGCGTCCACGGGCCTCGGCCTCGCGATCGAGTTCCTCGGCGTTCTGGCGGGGGAGTACTGGGCGCGCGCGGTGCGCGACCTCGTGACCCTCGACCCGCTCGGGCCCATCCTCGGCACGCTCGTCGCCGCGAGCGCCTTCGCGTCCGTGCTGTGGCGGCGGCGCCTCCGCTTCGCCGTCATCGCCGCGGTCGTCGTGTTCCTGCTCTACTCCGGCCAGCCGTCGGACCTCTACCGGCTCGTCGCCGTGCTCGTGGGGCTGCTCGTCGGCTCGCTGCTCGCCCGTCACCGCCTGCGCATCGAGCGGTGGACGAGCTCGCACCACGAGACGCGCGTCCTCCTCGCGCTGCTCGCCGCGGTGTTCGCGCTCGGGCCCGTGATCACGCTCGTCGCGCACGGCAGGTTCGGGCTGCTGTCGCCGCTCGGCGACTTCATCGTCGACGGCATGTCGCCCGCCGAGCGCGCGTGCGACATCGGCGGTCCCACCGCGGCGTGCGCCGAGCACGTCGGCGCGGCGGCCGGCCAGGGGATCTCGACGATCGTGCTCTCGCTGCTGCCCCTCGCCGTCATGCTCCTGGGCGCCTACGGCCTGCTGCGCGGCCGCCGCGCCGCCGTCTACGTCGTGGCCTTCGTCGCCGCGGCCGACGGCGTGCTCGCCGCGTTCTACTTCGGGGTCGTCCCCGCCCTGGGCCAGGCCTCGCGCATCGTCGACCGCGTGGGCGGCTCGCCCGAGTACACCGCATGGCTCGTCGCCGACGCCGTGCTGCCGCTCGCCTTCGCGGTCGTCGTGCTGTCCCAGCGCGCGCACTTCCCGATCCGGGCGACGCGGCGGGCGGTCCGGACGTTCTGGCTCACGGTCGCGGGCGGTGCCGCGGCCGTGGTCGCCGTCTACCTCGCGCTCGCCAGCGCGCTCTCCGCGCAGTTCCGGCCGGCGGCGGGCATCCTCGACCTGCTGTACGACCTGCCGGAGCGCTTCATCCCCCTGTCGTTCCTGCTCGCCGAGCAGCGCGACTTCGTGCCCGTGACGCTCGCGGCGCGGCTCGTGCACCACGGTGCCGGGCCCGTGCTGTGGATCATCGTGCTGATCGCGCTCGCGATCCTGCTGAGGGGACGGCGCCCGGCGCCTGGCAGGCAGGGCGACGCGGAGGAGTTCCGCGCCCTCGCGCGGCGTGCGGGCAGCTCGATGTCGTTCCCCGGCACGTGGGCGGGCAACACCTACTGGTTCGACGCAGACCGCCGCATGGCCATCGCCTACCGCGTCGCGAACGGCTGCGCGGTGACCACGAGCTCGCCCGTGGGGGAGCCCGCCGACCGGCGGGAGTCCCTCGGGCAGTTCATCAGGTTCTGCGACGCGAACGCGTGGACCCCCGTGTTCTACGGCGTGCACGAGGAGTGGTCAGAGCTGCTCGTCGAGCTGGGCTGGTCGGCCACGGTCGTCGCGGAGGAGACCGTCATCGACCCGGCGACCTTCCAGCTCACGGGCAAGAAGTTCCAGGACATCCGCTCGTCCATCAACCGCGCGGCCCGCGAGGGGGTGCGCGTCACGTGGGGCAGCTGGAACGACCTCGGCGTGCGCACGACCAACCAGATCGCCGAGATCTCCGAGCAGTGGGTGGTCGAGAAGAAGCTGCCCGAGCTCGGCTTCACGCTCGGCGGCCTCGACGAGCTGCGCGACCCCGACGTGCTCATCGGCGTCGCGACGGATGCCACGGGCCGCGTGCAGGCCGTGACGAGCTGGCTGCCGACGTGGAGCGGGGGAGCCGTGACCGGCCGCACCCTCGACTTCATGCGCCGGCGCGCGGACGGCATGAACGGCGTCATGGAGTTCCTCATCGCGGAGGCCGTGGTCAGGGCGCAGCTCGACGGCCTCGGGTTCCTGAGCCTCTCGGGCGCGCCGCTCGCGGTGTCGGTCTCCGACGACTCGGCGGGCCCGCTCGACCGCATCCTCGCCACGGTCGGTCGCTCGCTCGAGCCCGTCTACGGGTTCCGGTCGCTCTTCGCGTTCAAGCAGAAGTTCCAGCCCAGGCTCGTGCCGCTCGCGCTCGTCTACCCCGACGCGCTCTCGCTGCCCGCCATCGGCATCGCGGTGTCGCTGTGCTACCTGCCCGGCCTCACGCTGCGGGAGTCGGCATCCCTGGTTCGCGGCCTGCGCTAGCGGTAGTGCTACCCTGAGATCGTGCTGTTCGGTCTGCTCCTTCTTAGCTGCCGCGACGAGTCCTAACCCAGGCCTCACTCGTCGCGGAGTCTTCGCATGGTCTGACCACCTCCACGACGAAAGCTAAGGGACATGAAGAACACACAGTCGGCTTCTGCAATGCCGATCCACAAGTACCGCCCGTACCACGAGATCATCTCGGTCGACCTGCCCGACCGCACGTGGCCGGCCAAGCGCATCACCGAGGCGCCGCGCTGGTGCGCCGTCGACCTCCGCGACGGCAACCAGGCGCTCATCGACCCCATGAGCCCCGAGCGCAAGCGCATCATGTTCGACCTGCTCGTGAAGATGGGCTACAAGGACATCGAGGTCGGGTTCCCCTCCGCGAGCCAGACGGACTTCGACTTCGTCCGCTCGCTCATCGAGGAGGACCTCATCCCCGACGACGTGCGCATCCAGGTGCTCACGCAGGCGCGCGAGGAGCTCATCAACCGCACCTACGAGTCGCTCAAGGGCGCCAAGCAGGCGATCGTGCACCTCTACAACTCGACGAGCATCCTGCAACGCGACGTCGTGTTCCGCACCGACAAGCAGGGCATCATCGACATCGCCCTCAACGGCGCGCGCCTGTGCAAGGCTGCCGAGCACATCGCCGAGGGCACGGAGATCTTCTACGAGTACTCGCCCGAGAGCTACACGGGCACGGAGCTCGAGTTCGCCCTCGACGTGTGCAACCAGGTGCTCGAGGTGTTCGAGCCCACGCCCGAGCGCAAGGTCATCATCAACCTGCCCGCGACCGTCGAGATGGCGACCCCCAACGTCTACGCCGACTCGATCGAGTGGATGTCACGCCGCCTCGACCACCGCGAGAACGTCATCCTCTCCCTGCACCCGCACAACGACCGCGGAACGGCCGTCGCCGCGGCCGAGCTCGGCTACCTCGCCGGCGCCGACCGCATCGAGGGCTGCCTGTTCGGCAACGGTGAGCGCACGGGCAACGTCGACCTCGTCGCCCTGGGCATCAACCTGTTCACGCAGGGCATCGACCCGCAGATCGACTTCAGCGACCTCGACGAGGTCAAGCGCACGGCGGAGTACTGCAACCAGCTGCCCGTGCCCGAGCGCAGCCCGTGGGCGGGCGACCTCGTCTACACGGCGTTCAGCGGATCGCACCAGGACGCCATCAAGAAGGGCTTCGAGGCCATGGAGGCCGACGCGAAGGCCAAGGGCGTCTCGGTCGACGACCTCCTCTGGGCCGTGCCGTACCTGCCGGTCGACCCGAAAGACCTGGGCCGCGGCTACGAGGCCGTCGTGCGCGTCAACTCTCAGTCGGGCAAGGGCGGCGTCGCCTACCTGCTCAAGGCCGACCACGCGCTCGACCTGCCCCGCAAGCTGCAGATCGAGTTCAGCGCCGTCGTGCAGCACAAGACCGACGCCGAGGGCGGCGAGGTCACGAGCGACCAGATCTGGGAGATCTTCCACGACGAGTACCTGCCCGCGCACGTCGCGAGCGACAAGTGGGGCCGCTTCGAGCTGCACTCCACGCGCACGGCGAGCGACATGACGGGCTCGACGTCTCTCGACATCGCGCTGCGCGTCGGCGAGGAGGTGATAGCGGCGACGGGCACGGGTAACGGACCCATCGCCGCCTTCCTCGCCATCATGGCCGAGCAGGGCATCGACATCAAGCTCTACGACTACGTGGAGCACGCGCTGTCGGCGAGCGGGGATGCCCTCGCCGCCGCCTACGTCGAGCTCAACGTCAACGGCAAGCGCCTGTGGGGAGTCGGTATCGACGCCGACATCTCGACGGCCTCGCTCAAGGCGGTCGTCTCCGCGGTCAACCGTGCCGTGCGCACGGAGGCCGACGACCGCGAGCTCGTCACGGCGTAGGCACCAGCACGAGCTTGCCGCGCACGCGCCCTGCGGACATGTGCCGCAGGGCGTCTGCGGCCTCGGCGAGCGGGTAGGTGCGGTCGACCACGGGAACCACCGTGCCGTCGGCCAGATGCTCCGCGACCTCTTGGAGCGCGGCGGGAGTCGTGCGCGCCACGAGCGTGACGAACTTCTGGCGGGAGAACGGCGCCACCACGAGCTGGCGCTGCATCCCGCCCGCGAGCGCGCCGCCGCCCTCGCCGCCCACGAACACGAGGGCGCCGTCGGCGACGAGCCGCTCGCGCAGCTCCCTGACGGAGCGGCGTCCGCCGATGTCGAGGATGACGTCGTGCTCGCCCGTGAGCGCTTCCGAGCGGTAGTCCACCACGGCGTCCGCGCCGAGCGACTTCGCGAAGGCGGGATCGCTCGTGGCGGCCGTGACGACACCGCCGAGGGTTCGCGCCACCTGCACGGCGAGGTGGCCGACCCCGCCGCCCGCGCCGAGCACGAGCACGCGGGTGCCCGCGGTGACGCGGCTGCGCAGCGCGTCGAACGCGGTGATGCCCGACGTCGGCAGCGCCGCCGCCTGCTCCCACGTGGCCGAGGCGGGCTTGGGCACGAGGTGGCGCTCCGCGGCGACCGCGAGCTCGGCGAACGACCCGCGCACGACGCCGAACACCTCGTCGCCCGGGGCGAACCGCGTGACGCCCTCGCCCACGGACACGACGACGCCCGCGGCATCCATCCCCAGCTGCGGGTCGCGCGGACGGCGCAGGCCGAACGCGAGGCGGGCGAGCTTCGGAAGCCCGGTCATGATGTGCCACGCGCCGCGGTCGACGCCGGCGGCCTCGACCCGCACGAGCACCTCGCTCGCGGCGGGCACGGGGTCGGGCAGCTCGGAGTACTCGAGCACGGACTCGTCGCCGTAGGTGTGTCTGACTATGGCCTTCATGGGCGGTCTCCTCCTGGGTACTGGAACACGTCGTCGAGCGGCACGCCGAAGACGCGGGCGATCTGGAACGCGAGCTCGAGCGAGGGGGAGTAGCGCCCCTGCTCGATCGCGATGACGGTCTGGCGGGTCACGCCGATGCGCTCTGCGAGGTCGGCCTGGGTCATCTCCCCGTGCGTGCCGCGCAGGGCGCGGATCGAGTTGGTGACCGCCGTGGGCTTCACCACCGGGCGCCCACGAGGCCGCGGCGGTAGGCGACGAGCTTCGCCACCGAGCTGACGATCGCCGAGAGCACGAAGCCCAGGAAGAGCACGTTGGCGATCCAGAACCAGTCGGCCTCGAGCCACGCGAGGATGAGGGCCGCGAGGCCCCCGATGACGAGGAACCCGCTGCCGACCCGCTCGCCGAAAGCGTGGAACTCGCGGTCGCGCTGGTCGCTCTTGTGGCCGAACAGCCCGATGGCGATGCTGATGACGATCGAGACGGCGATCGAGCCGACGATCGTCCAGAGCATGGTCGCGACGTACGGCGTCTCGGTGAGGGGCATCGTCGCCGACTGCGCGAGCGTGATGGTCGCGTACACCGCGAGGGCGACGACGGCGAGCACGCCGAGCACCCAGGTGCTCTTCTCCTCGTACGACATGGATCCTCCTAAGTAAAGAATGTTTGACATGGGAACCGTAGGGGACGTCGTGCCCGCATGTCAAACATTTCTTACATGGCCTAGGATCGCCGCATGAGGAGAACGACCGTCGTCGGGTCCGGCGTCATCGGGCTGAGCATCGCGCACGAGCTCGCCGCGGCAGGGGACGCGGTCACCGTCGTGGCCGATGCCGACATCGCGCACAGCGTCTCGACGGTCGCGGCCGCGGTGTGGTTCCCGTACCTGAGCGCGTCGCCCCAGACGGGCCGCTGGCTCGAGCGCTCCCTCGCCCGCTTCCGCGACATCGCCCTCGACCCGTCGGCGGGCGTGGACCTGCGGCTCGGCACCGTCGTGGAACGGACGACGGACCCCGACCGCTCGTGGATGGCCGTGGTCGACGACGCGCGCCCCGCGACGGCCGCCGATCTGCCCGCCGGTGCTCTCTCGGCGGTGCGCGCGACGGTGCCCGTCGTGACCACGGGCGCCTACGGTCAGTGGCTCACGGCCCGCTGCCGCGCCCTCGGTGTGGGCTTCGAGGTGCGGCACGTGGAGTCCGTCGACGCGCTCGCGGAGGGCGCAGACCTCGTGGTCGTCGCGGGCGGGCTGCGCTCGGGCGCCCTGCTGGGCGACGACGAGAGCGTCGTGCCCGTGCGCGGCCAGGTCGTGCGCCTCGAGAATCCCGGACTCACGCAGTGGTGGATCGACGACGACAACCCCGCCGGCCTCACCTACGTCGTGCCGCGCCGCGACGACATCGTGTGCGGGGGCGTCTCGGAGTTCGGGGCGACCGGGCTCGAGCCCGACCCGGAGACGGAGCGGGCCATCCTCGAGCGCACCGCGGCGCTCGTGCCGCAGCTGGCCGGCCTGCGGATCGTCTCGCGCGGCGTCGGGCTGCGCCCGTCCCGTCCCGTCGTGCGGCTCGAGCGCGTGGCCGGCCACGCGGTGCCGGTCGTCGCGTGCTACGGGCACGGCGGCTCGGGGGTGACCCTGTCGTGGGGCTGCGCGGAGGACGTGGCCGCCCTCGCGGCCGGGCTCTAGCGGCGGCGGATCCTCGGCAGCGTCTGGATGGCGCGCTGCTCGGGCAGGGTCCAGTTGAAGGCGACGGCGAGCACGCGCACGCCGAACGTGAGGGCGACGCAGATGCTCGCCGCGAGGAACACGTCGAGCCCGAGGCGCACCGAGAGCGCGAGGCTGCCGCATCCCACGACCGCGGCTATCGCGTAGAGCGACCCCACATGCATGAGCGCGATGGGCCGGTTGAGCAGCAGGTCGCGCAGGATGGAGCCGCCCACGGCCGAGAGCACGCCCACGAAGACCGCGGGCACCTCGGGCAGGCCGATAGAGAGCGCCTTGGTCGTGCCGATGGCCCCGAACAGGCCGATCGTGAGCGCGTCGAGCACGGTCACGAGCGGGCCGAGCCGCGAGATGAGCCGCTCGAGCAGCATGCCGAGCAGGGCCGACCCCGTCGCGACGACGAGGTACCAGTTGCTCGTGAGTGCCGCGGGCACCTGCGAGAGCAGCAGGTCGCGCAGGATGCCGCCCCCGAAGCCCGTGGCGATGCCGATGATCGCGACACCCAGGAGGTCGAGCCTGCGGTCGCGGAACTGGGCGGCGAACAGGGCGCCCTGCACGGACCCGATGCCCACCGCGAGCAGGTCGGACCACAGCGGGATGACGAAGATCTCGGTCACAGCCGGCCCAGCTTCGACGGGTTCATGACCATGAGGATATTGCGGATGCCGCCGGGGCCGACGTCGAACGCCATGTAGGCGTCGAACCCGTCCTTGCGCGAGAGCATGATGCCGGGCTGGCCGTTGGCCTCGAGCGGATAGGGCGCGCGCTCGCCCGCGAACTTCTCGCCGAGCCCGAGCAGGAAGGCCGCGACCCGCGACCGGCCCACGACGGGCCGCCGCGCCGCGGAGACGACGCCGCCCCCGTCGGACCACGTGACGACGTCCTCGGAGAGCACGGCCTCGAGCGCCTCGAGGTCGCCCGACTCGGCGGCGGCGACGAACGCCGCGAGCAGCCGGTCGCGTTCCGCGGGGGAGACCTGCGCGCCGCCCTCGCGCTCGAGGTGCGCCCGCGCGCGGCTGCCGAGCTTGCGCGCGTTGGCCTCGCTCGTCTCGAGCACCTCGGCGATGCGGCCGAAGGGGTAGCCGAAGGCCTCGTGCAGCACGTAGGCGGCGCGCTCGGCGGGCGTGAGCCGCTCGAGCAGGAGGAGCACGGCGAGCGACATCGCCTCGGAGCGCTCCGCGCCCAGCAGGGGGTCGTCGGTCGTCGAGACCGGCTCGGGCAGCCAGGGCCCCACGTACACCTCGCGGCGGGCGCGGGCGGAGTCCAGCGCGGTGAGGGAGAGTCGGGTCACGACCGTGGCGAGGTAGGCACCGGGCTCGAGCACGTCGGAGCGGTCGGCCGACTGCCAGCGCAGCCAGGCGTCCTGCACGACATCCTCAGCCTCCGTCGCGGAGCCGAGCATGCGGTAGGCGATGCCGAACATCCGGCCGCGCTGCTCTTCGAACGTGTCGACGGGGGAGCTCACGCCCCAATTCTGCTACGCGCAGGTGTACCAGCGGGCCGCGGCGCGGGTGAACGACGAGTCCTCGTTGGGCACGCCGCCGTGCGTCATGGCGAAGGCGATGCACGCGCCCGTGATGTCGGAGTCCGGACGGTAGAGCGAAGCACGGTGCTTGTCGGACTCCCACCACTTCGACGCGACAGTCGCGCCCGTGTTGTCGGAGCCGCCCGCGAGGTTGCCGTCGCAGCCCACGCTCGGCACGCCGTCGCTGCGCACGCTGCCGAGGTGGCCCCACGCGCTCTGCGGGTCGGTGCTGGGATCCTCGGCCATCCACACGAGGCGCTTCTCCATGCAGGAGTCCCACGTGAACCTGTCGAACGGGATCGGGTCGAGACAGTTGGCGATGCGGATCGTGTTGAAGGCCTCGGCGAACGAGACGAGGTCGGCCTGCGTCGTGCCGCCGACGCCCAGCGCCGAGACCGTAGCGGGCGCCTGGTCGGCGATCGAGCCGCTCGTGCGCACGGGGCAGGCGGTGCCCGAGAGATCGTGGGCCGCGCGGCGGTCGAGGGTTCCCGAGCGGATGCCCGCGGCATCCGCGACGGGGTAGGCGCGGTGCTGCGCGGCGCGCGGGACCTCGCCCGTCGACGCCGCGGCCGACTGGTCCGGACCCGGACCGCCCCCGCCGACGAACGGCAGGGCGAGCACGGCGACCGTGGCGATCGCCGTGCCCCACACCCTGAACCTGTTCACTGAAGGCACCCCCATGCCCGTCGCGGGGAAGGAGACCCCCGTCTTCCTCCCGCTCGGTCACGGTAGGTCGCCCGGCAGGGGGCCGTGTATCCCCCCAACGGGTCAAAACGGCGTTTTCACCCGTCAACTGGGGGCGGCGCGACGGGGGTTTCACACCCGTCCGGGGGATACTTGAGGGGTGCCGACCTACCGTGATGAAGCCGTCGTGCTGCGCACCCACAAGCTGGGCGAGGCCGACCGCATCGTGACGATGCTGTCGCGGCAGCACGGCAAGATCCGTGCGGTGGCGAAGGGCGTGCGCCGCACGGCCTCGCGCTTCGGGTCGCGGCTCGAGCCCATGATGGTCGCCGACGTGCAGTGCTACGTGGGCCGCAGCCTCGACATCATCCAGCAGGCGGAGTCGCTCGGGTCGTACGGCGCCGAGATCGCCGACGACTACGCGAGCTACACGGCCGGCAGCGTCATGGTCGAGACCGCCGACAAGGTCACCGACGACGACGGCTCGCTGCAGCAGTACCTGCTGCTCGTGGGCGCGCTGCGGTCGTTGTCGCGCCGCGAGCACCACCCGAGCCTCACGCTCGACTCCTACCTCCTGCGCGCCCTCTCGATAGCGGGCTGGGCGCCGAGCTTCGTCGACTGCGCGGTCACGGGCGCGCCCGGCCCCCACACGGTCTTCGTGCCGCAGCTCGGCGGGGTCGTCGCGGACGAGGTGGCCCCGCCCGGTGCGCCGCGCCTCGACCACGACACCCTCGCCCTCCTCGGCGCGCTGCTCGAGGGCCGGTGGGACGACGCCGAGTCGTCCGCCGAGCGCGCGCGCCACCAGGCGAGCGGCGTCGTCGCGGCGTACACCCAGTTCCACCTCGAGCGCACCCTCCGCTCGCTCGAGCACGTGGACCGCACCGCGTGACGGCCAAGACGCACAAGGATGCGGTCGACTTCAAGCCCGTCGACTGGACCGGGATCTACCCTCCCGAGCTGCCGCGCAAGGCCGTGCCCGAGCACGTCGCCCTCGTCATGGACGGCAACGGCCGCTGGGCCAACGCCAAGGGCCTCACGCGCGTGGAGGGGCACAAGGCGGGCGAGGCATCCCTGCTCGACGTCGTCGCGGGCGCCATCCAGATCGGCGTCAAGCACCTGAGCGTCTACGCGTTCTCGACGGAGAACTGGAACCGCTCGCCCGACGAGGTGCGCTTCCTCATGGGCTTCAACCGCGACGTGCTGCACCGCCGCCGCGACCAGCTCAACGACTGGGGGGTGCGCGTGCGCTGGGCCGGCCGCAAGCCGCGCCTGTGGTCGTCGGTCATCAAGGAGCTGCAGTTCGCCGAGCAGCTCACGCGCGGCAACTCCGTGCTCACCCTCACGATGTGCGTCAACTACGGCGGCCGCAACGAGCTCACCGACGCCGTGCAGGCGATCGCCGCCGACGTCGCCGCGGGCCGTCTCAAGCCCTCGGGCATCACCGAGAAGACCATCCAGAAGCACCTCTACACGCCCGCCCTGCCCGACGTCGACCTGTTCGTGCGCAGCTCGGGGGAGCAGCGCATGAGCAACTTCATGCCGTGGCAGAGCGCCTACGCCGAGATGGTGTTCCTCGACACGCTCTGGCCCGACTTCACGCGCGAGCAGCTGTGGGAGGCCATCACGATCTACGCCTCGCGCAACCGCCGGTTCGGCGGGGCGGTCGACCTGCCCGGCGCCTAGAGCCGCGACATCCACTCGTCGGCCTCGCGCTGGCTGCGCAGCCGGACGACGTGCAGGTGCGGATGCTCCGCCTCGGCGAGCGGCACCGCCGCGCGGTACGTGCGACCGGTCGCGATCGCCCAGCGGATGATGCCGTCCCGGTTCGTCAGCGCGTGCCAGAGCCCCGGCTGGCGGTTGCCGTGCCAGAGCTCTTCCTGCGTGCGTGCTCGGCGGACCGTGCGTCGGATGACGCGCCAGTGGGAGACGCGCAAGGGAAGGTCGAGCCACACGAGCGTGTCGGCGCGCTCCGCGAGGAGCGTGCGCGCGGCGCGGTACTGCCACTCCGTGACCCAGGCCGCGGCGGAGCTGAACTCCTCGACATCGCGCAGGAACTCCGGCCGGGGCGTCCACCCGGCACCGTGGTACAGGGAGTCGATCTCGGTGTGCGGAATGCCGAGGCGCTGCGCGATCCGACGCGCGAGAGTGGTCTTGCCCACCCCCGACACGCCCGCGATAAGGATGCGCCGCGGTGCCCAGTCGACCGGATCTGAGGCGTGGAGCACCCGTCGAGTGTAGTCGGCGGCCCCCTGCTGGCTAGGCTGTCCTGATGTCCACCACGACTCCGATCCGCGCCGGCATCATCGGCTTCGGCCTCTCCGGCCGTGTGTTCCACGCCCCCTTCCTCGCGACGAACCCCGCGTTCCGCCTCGACCTCATCGCCACGGGCAACGCCGACCGTGCCGCCGAGGCGCGCGCCCAGCACCCGGGCGCCGAGGTCGTCGGCTCGCCGGAGGCGCTGCTCGCGCGCGCGGGCGACCTCGACCTCGTCGTGCTCGCCTCGCCCGCGCACACCCACCTCGAGCAGGGCCTCGCGGCGCTCGAGGCCGGCGCGGGCATCGTCATCGACAAGCCCTTCGTGCCCACGGTCGTCGACGCCAAGAAGCTCATCGCCAAGGCCGAGGAGACGGGCAAGCTGCTCGCGGTGTTCCAGAACCGCCGCTGGGATGGCGACTTCCGCACCGTGCAGCGCCTCATCGCCGAGGGGCGCCTGGGCGACATCCACCGCTTCGAGTCGACGTTCGAGCGCTGGGGCGGGCCGATGCGCGACCGCTGGCAGGACACCACGACCGTCGCCCAGGGCGCGGGCATCACGTACGACCTCGGCAGCCACCTCGTCGACCAGGCCCTGCACCTCTTCGGCCCCGCGACCGTCGAGCACGCCGAGCTGTTCTCGGTGCGCGACGGCAGCGTGAGCGACGACGACGCGTTCATCTCCCTCGTGCACGGCAGCGGCGTGCGCACCCACCTGACGATGAGCCGCGCGGCGGGCCAGGCGGGGCCGCGCTTCCGCGTGCTCGGGTCGGAGTCGGCGTACAGCGTCTACGGCCTCGACAACCAGGAGCCGTTCCTCAAGGAGCGCCGCTGGCCCGGCTCAGAGGGCTACGGCGTCACGCCCGAGGCGGAGTGGGGCACCATCGGCACGGGGGACGAGCTCACGCCCGTCCCGACCGAGCCGGGGGACTACCCCGCCTTCTACGCGGGCGTCGCGGCGAGCATCCTCGAGGGCGCGCCCTCGCCCGTCGACCCGCGCGACGCGCTCGAGGTCGTGCGCATCATCGAGCGTGCGCACGCGCTCTCGGCGGCCGCGTCTGGCCAGTAGTCTTAAGGCTTCGCCGACCGGGCATCCAGCTCGGCTGACTCCAGGAGCACACGTGGCAACCCCCAGCAATCTCGACGCCGTCATCAACCTCGCCAAGCGCCGGGGGTTCGTCTTCCAGTCGGGAGAGATCTACGGCGGCTCGCGCTCCGCGTGGGACTACGGGCCCCTCGGCACCGCGCTCAAGGAGAACATCAAGCGCCAGTGGTGGCAGACCATCGTGCAGGGCCGTGACGACGTCGTCGGCATCGACTCCGCGGTCATCCTGCCCAAGCGCGTGTGGGAGGTCTCCGGCCACGTCGAGGTCTTCTCCGACCCGCTCGTCGAGTCGCTGCACACGCACAAGCGCTACCGCGCGGACCACCTGCTCGAGGCGTACGAGGAGAAGCACGGGCATCCCCCCGTCAACGGCCTCGCCGACATCAAGGATCCCGACACCGGCCAGCCCGGTGCGTGGACCGAGCCGCAGAACTTCTCCGGCCTGCTCAAGACGTTCCTCGGCCCCGTCGACAACGAGGAGGGGCTCCACTACCTGCGCCCCGAGACCGCCCAGGGCATCTTCGTCAACTTCGCGAACGTCATGGGCGCCGCGCGCATGAAGCCGCCGTTCGGCATCGGCCAGGTCGGCAAGAGCTTCCGCAACGAGATCACGCCCGGCAACTTCATCTTCCGCACGCGCGAGTTCGAGCAGATGGAGCTCGAGTTCTTCGTCGAGCCCGGCACGGACGAGGAGTGGCAGCAGTACTGGATGGACGAGGCGATGCGCTGGTACGTCGACCTCGGCATCAACCCCGAGAACCTGCGCTTCTACGAGCACCCGAAGGAGAAGCTCAGCCACTACTCGAAGCGCACTGTCGACATCGAGTACCGCTTCCGCTTCCAGGGCAGCGAGTGGGGCGAGCTCATGGGCGTCGCCAACCGCACCGACTTCGACCTCAAGACGCACTCCGAGGCCTCGGGCACCGACCTCTCCTACTTCGACCAGACGAAGGACGAGCGCTGGATCCCGTACGTGATCGAGCCCGCGTTCGGCCTCACGCGCGCCCTCATGGCGTTCCTGCTCGACGCGTACGCCGAGGATGAGGCGCCCAACGCCAAGGGCGGCGTCGACAAGCGCACCGTCCTGCGCCTCGACCGCCGCCTCGCGCCCGTGAAGGTGGCCGTGCTGCCGCTCAGTCGCAACGAGCAGCTCTCGCCGCTCGCCAAGGAGGTCGCGGCCGATCTGCGCAAGCTGTGGAACGTCGACTTCGACGACGCCGGCGCCATCGGCCGCCGCTACCGCCGCCAGGACGAGATCGGCACGCCGTTCTGCGTGACCATCGACTTCGACTCCCTCGACGACAAGGCGGTGACCGTGCGCGAGCGCGACACGATGGCCCAGGAGCGCATCCCGCTCGAGGGCCTGCGCGCCTACCTCGCCGCACAGCTCGTCGGGGCCTAGCGGCCCATGGCGCGGCGCGACCTGCCGTTCGCGGATTCCACGAACCTCGCGATAGTCGGTCCGCTGACGCAGGACGCGCTCGCCCAGCTCCCGGGCAGGTTCGCGGCGTGGGCCGCCTCGCCGGCCGCCGCGCGCTTCCGCTTCCGCCGCTCGGCGGGGCGCTGGGTGCCGGTGCGGGCGGGAGAGCTCGCCGCGCGGATCGAGCGCGCGGTAGTGCACGTGCCCGACGACCTCGACGCGGCCCAGGTCGAAGACCTCGTGCGGGGGCTCGAGTACTCCGAGCTGGCGGTGATGCTCATCCTCACCCCGTCGACCGCCGCCATCAACCTGTCCCACTACTTCGGCGACGGGCCGCTCGCGCTCGTCGCCATCCGCGCGATCCTGTCGGGCGAGATCCCCGGGGCCCCGCGCGAGACGCGGTTCCCGCTCGTGCGGGCGCTCCTGGCCACGGGGCAGTGGCGCCCGTCGGCGCTGCGCCGCGGACGCGATCTGCTGCACGGCATGCACGGGCACTTCGCCGCGGCGTCGTGGTCACGGCCCGGGCAGCTCACCGAGTCCGTCGCCCTGTCGAGCGTCCGGCTGGACACGGCGTCGCTGCGGCCCGCCGTCGCGCGCGAGCGCGAGACCGACCCCAAGGCCTCGACCCTCGACGTGCTCACCTCGCTCGTGCTGCGCTCGTTCGCCGCGTCGCTCGCCGACGGGGCGGACATGCCCGTGAGGATGCTCGTGGGCCTGCGGCAGCACCTGCCCGAGGGGCTCTCGACCTCGGGCAACTTCTCGACGAGCGCGATCCTGGGCTCGCTGCGGGGGAGCGCCTGGACTCCCGCGGGCGCGCGCGAGGCGATGGCGGCCGTGACCTCGTCTCCCACGCTCGTGGCCGCGGAGGGGGTCGAGGCCATAGCGCATGCGCGGGCGCGCCTTCGCGGGAGGCCGGTCGACGGCGGCAGCCCCCTGCAGCTCACCTACAACGTCATCACGGGCCGCGTGGGCGCCGACCGCGGCGACTTCCGGCCGGGGGAGCCGCAGAGCGCGGTGCTCCTCATGCTCAACCGCGGTCCGCTGCTCGGTCCGCACTGCACGGTCACCGTCACCGGGTCGGACTACCTCGTGACGACCGTCGACGACACGGGCCTGCTCGACCTCCCACGCTTCGAGGACGAGCTGCGCGCGGCGCTCCTCCCCAGCTGAACTCCGGCGGTCTCCGCCCACATCCCTCGTCCTCCGGGGAGTGGACGGGCGCCCGGGCACCGAGACTTCCGGGATGCGCCGCGCCCTCCTCGTGCTCCTGACCCTCCTGCTCGTGCTCATCGCGCCCGTGCCCGCGCACGCCGCGACCAAGAACGCGGGCATCCCCGGCCTCACCCCCTACGGCGGCTACCTGGGCAACTACCTCGCCCCCGACGGCACGCGCGTCTACTGCATCGACTCGCCCCTGCCGTGGCCGTCGGGAGACACCTCGGGGCCGACGACCGTCGACTCGCTCGTCACCACGTGGGGCGACACCGTCCCGTCCGAGCAGCTCGCGAGGCTCAACCACGTGCTCACGGCATACGGCCAGACGGACGATCCCGTGCAGGCCGCCGCGGTGGCCGCCTACGTGAACGCCTACACGAGCGGCTGGGCGCGCGACCTCGGCGCGGGCTACGAGGCCGGCGCGTGGTACCTGAACGGCGATGCCGCCGTACTCGCGGTCTACGACGCGATCTGGGCCGACTCCGAGGCCTACGCGCTGCGGTCGGGCGTCGCGACCGTGGTGCTCGACCTCGACGCGGGCACGCTCGTCGTCGACGCGCAACCGGTGGATGCCACGGGCACCGTCACGCTCGCGGGCGCCGTCCGCACCGACACGGGTGAGTCGGCCTTCCCCGCCGTGCCGGGAGAGGTCGTGCCGATCTCGGGCACCCCGCCCGACGATGCCGACGAGTACGAGGTCTCGGCGCGTGCCGACTTCTCGCTCGAGACGGCGGCGGCGAGCGTCGTGCTGTACACGACGCCCGACCAGCAGCGCACCATCCGCGGGGGAGCGCCCGGCGCGACGATGTTCTCGGCCGAGGCGCGCGGCACCGCGACGGCGCCGCCGCGGCTCGCGGCCACGGGCGAGGCGAACCCCCACGCGGCCCTCGTCGCGGCAGGACTGCTGGTGTGCGGCGCGCTGCTCGTGGCCAGCGCGGGAATACGCGCCGCGGGCCGGCGTTGACCTTCGTGTGAGCGAACCCATCAAGGTAGACATCTGGTCGGACGTGCAGTGCCCCTGGTGCTACATCGGCAAGCGCAAGTTCGAGGCGGGGGTCGGTCTCTCCGGCATCCCCGTAGAGGTCGAGTACCACTCGTTCGAGCTCGCGCCCGACACCCCCGTCGACTTCGACGGCAGCCCCGCGGACTACCTCGCCCAGCGCAAGGGACTGCCCATGGACCAGGTCGAGCAGATGCTCGAGCGCGTCACCGGCATCGCCAAGTCGGTCGGCCTCGACTACGACTACGACCACGTGCACCAGACCAACACGGTCATCTCGCACGAGCTCATCCACTTCGCCAAGAGCAAGGGCCGCCAGATCGAGATGAAGGAACGCCTGCTCAAGGCGTACTTCGTCAACGGCGAGCATGTCGGCCGCATCCCCGACCTCGTCGACATCGCGGTCGAGCTGGGCTTCGACCGCGACGAGGTCACCGAGGCGCTCGAGAGCCACCGCTACCTCCCCGATGTGAAGGCCGACGTGGCCCTCGCTCAGGAGTACGGCATCCAGGGCGTCCCGTTCTTCGTCATCGACGGGCGCTACGGGGTGTCCGGTGCGCAGGAGGCCGCGACATTCGCTAACGTGCTGGCACAGGTCCAGAACGAAAGAGAAGCCGTCTGATGGATACCCCGACGATGCCGGTACCCGTGATCAAGCTCGAGCAGCTGGGCGATCCCAACGCCGTCGTGTGCGAGGGCGACTTCTGCGCGATCCCCGAGCACCACCAGCAGGCGGTCGTGAACCGCCGCCTCGACGAAGACCTCGTCTAGCCGACATACCCCCTGCGTGACCACTCCATGAGGTCGCGCGCCGACGCGTCGGCCGGAGCCTTCGAGGCCACGCGCGGCGGCACCTTCACGAGCACCGGGGTCGTCGGGCGCTCGGGCAGCGACACGTGGTACGCCTCCGGATTGATCCGCCGGTTGACGAGCGCGCCCACGACGGCGCCGATCCCGAAGCCCACGGGCAGCGCGAAGAGGTAGACGGCGGGCGGGATGCCCGTGGCGGTGCCGAGGGCGAGGGTCGCCACGACGCCCACGACGGCGCCGATCGAGATCGCAACCCACCAGCGCTGCAGCTTGGCGTTGCGCGCGTCCCATTCGCGCTGCGCGCGCAGCTCCACGACCGCCCGCTCGCGCGGCGCCTCGCTCACCCACAGCTTGCCCTCGTAGCGGAACACCCAGGGGTTGTCGTCGAGCGCCCCCATCAGTCGCTGATGTCCGCGAGGGTGGCGCCGAAGCCGCGCACGAGGTCGTCCGCCTCGACCCACGCGCTGTAGCCGTGCTCGCCGGCTCCCATGGCGATCCGCTGCCCGGCGATGCGCTCGTCGGCGAACACGGGCCACGCCGTGGTCGAGCCGAACGGCGTGATCGTGCCGCGCTCGTAGCCCGTGGCCTCGAGCGCGACCGACGCCTCGGGCAGCTGCAGCTTGTTGACGCCCACGACCGCGCGCAGCTTCGCCCACGAGATCTGGCGGTCGCCGGGCACGAGGGCGAACAGGAAGGTGCCGTCGTGCCGTTTCACGACGAGGCTCTTGACGATCACCGCGGGCGAGACGCCGAGCAGTGCGGCGGCCTCCTCGAGCGAGGATGCGGCGGGCCGCTCGACGATCTCGACGGCGATGCCGCGCGCCTCCGCGTCGGCGCGCACGCGCTCCCGGCCGGGGGATGGGACAATTGACATATGTCCATTCTCGCCGCCCCGGCACCCACGCTGAACATCGGGCCCCTCGCGCTCGACGTGCCTGTCGTGCTCGCGCCCATGGCGGGGATCACGAACACCGCGTTCCGCAGGCTCTGCCGCGAGTACGGCGCGGGCCTCTACGTGTCCGAGATGATCACGAGCCGGGCGCTCGTGGAGCGCACACCCGAGAGCATGCGCCTCATCCGGCACCACGAGTCGGAGACGACGCGCTCCATCCAGCTCTACGGCGTCGACCCCAAGACGGTCTCCGAGGCCGTGACGATGCTCGTCGCCGAGGATCGCGCCGACCACATCGACCTCAACTTCGGCTGCCCCGTGCCCAAGGTCACGCGCAAGGGCGGCGGCGCGGCCCTGCCGTGGAAGCGCGACCTGTTCCGCGACATCGTCGAGGGCGCCGTCAAGGCCGCGGGCTCGGTGCCGCTCACGGTGAAGATGCGCAAGGGCATCGACTCCGACCACCTCACCTACCTCGAGGCTGCCAAGGCCGCGGAGGGCGCGGGCGTCGCGAGCATCGCCCTGCACGCGCGCACGGCCGCCGAGTTCTACTCCGGCACCGCCGACTGGTCGGCGATCGCGAAGCTCAAGGAGACCATCACGGGCACGCCCGTGCTCGGCAACGGCGACATCTGGAGCGCCGAGGACGCGCTGCGCATGGTCGCGGAGACGGGATGCGACGGGGTCGTCGTCGGCCGCGGCTGCCTCGGCCGTCCGTGGCTGTTCGGAGACCTGGCCGCGGCCTTCCGGGGCGAGACGGTCAAGGCGATGCCCACCCTCGGCGAGGTCGCGCAGGCCTTCAAGCGCCACGCCGAGCTGCTCACCGAGTTCTTAGAGGAGGAGGACCGCGCCTGCCGCGACATCCGCAAGCACGTCGCGTGGTACTTCAAGGGCTACGCCGTGGGCGGGGAGCTGCGGGCATCCCTCGCCACAGTGCGCGACCTCGCCCAGCTCGACGAGCTGCTCGCCCAGCTCGACGGCGAGCAGCCCTACCCGGGCGCGGACGCGGAGGGCCAGCGCGGGCGCGCGGGCACGCCCAAGAGCCCCGCGCTGCCGCAGGGCTGGCTCGACAGCCGCGAGCTGCAGGAGACGCACCGGGCCGAGCTGACCGAGGCCGAGCTGAGCCACAGTGGTGGATAGCGTCGCGTTCACGCCGGGCTACTCGGAGTTCGACCGCGAGCGCTGGTTCCCCGAGGAGCACTCGAACCGACGCAGCGACTTCGCGCGCGACCGTGCGCGCCTGCTGCACTCGAGCGCGCTGCGCCGGCTCGCCGCCAAGACGCAGGTGCTGAGCCCCACGGCGGGCTCGGACTTCTCGCGCACGCGCCTCACGCACTCCCTCGAGGTCGCGCAGGTGGGCCGCGAGCTCGCCGACAGCCTGGGCCTCGACCCCGACGTCGTCGACACGGCGTGCCTCGCGCACGACATCGGGCATCCGCCGTTCGGCCACAACGGGGAGCGCGCCCTCAACGAGTGGGCCCACGACGTGGGCGGCTTCGAGGGCAACGCGCAGACGCTGCGGGTGCTCACCCGCATCGAGCCCAAGGTGTTCGGCCCGACCGGCGCATCCTTCGGGCTCAACCTCACGCGCGCATCCCTCGACGCCAGCTGCAAGTACCCCTGGCCGAGCGCGCAGGGCGTCGCCGACCCGAGCGGGCGCAGCAAGTTCGGCTTCTACGACGACGACACCGCGGCCTTCGAGTGGCTGCGCGAGGGTGCGCCGTCGCGCGTGCGGTGCATCGAGGCCCAGGTCATGGACCTGTCGGACGACATCGGCTACTCGGTGCACGACTTCGAGGATGCGGTCGTGAACGGCTACATCGACGTGACGGCCCTGGGCGCCCGCGTCGACCACGACGACCTCGTGCAGTCGATGTTCGAGTGGATCGGCGGCGAGCTCGACCACGACGAGCTCATGGCCGCCTTCGACCGGCTCGACAACCTGCCGTTCTGGATCGACAGGTGGGACGGCAGCCGCGAGGCCCACGGCCGCCTCAAGAACCTCACGAGCCAGCTCATCGGCAGGTTCGCCGCCGCGGCCGTGACGGCCACGCGCGAGGCGCACTCGGGCAACCTCGCGCGCTTCGGGGCCGACCTCGAGGTGCCGCGGCCGATCCAGGCGGAGATCGCCGTGCTCAAGGGCATCGTCGCGGCCTTCGTCATGTCGACGAACTCGCGCCAGCCCATCTACGCGCACCAGCGCGACATCCTCACGGAGCTCGCCGACGTGCTGCTGTGGTCGGCGCCCGCCAACCTCGACGCGGGCTTCACCGCCGACTGGAACTACGCCACGTCCGACGAGCAGCGCAAGCGCGCCGTCGTCGACCAGGTGGCGTCGCTCACCGACCAGTCGGCGCTGTCCCTGCACGCGAGGCTCGTCGGCTGACCGACCTACAATCAACACGTGGCAGGCCTGATCCGACGAAGCGACATCGACGAGGTGCGCTCGCGCACCAACATCGCCGACATCGTCGGTGACTACGTCGCCCTCAAGAACGCGGGCGTGGGGTCGATGAAGGGCCTGTGCCCGTTCCACGAGGAGCGCAGCCCCAGCTTCCACGTGCGGCCGCAGGTGGGCTACTACCACTGCTTCGGCTGCGGCGAGGGCGGCGACGTCTTCACGTTCCTGCAGAAGATGGACCACGTCACCTTCTCCGAGGCCGTCGAGCGCATGGCCGCGCGCATCGGCTTCGAGCTGCACTACGAGGATGGGGGCGCCGCCACCGACCACGGCAACCGCGCGCGCATCCTCGCCGCCAACGAGGCCGCGGCCGCCTTCTACGTCTCGCAGCTCACGACCCCCGACGCGGAGCCGGCCCGCGCCTTCCTGGGCTCGCGCGGGTTCGACCCCTCGGCCGCCCAGCGCTTCGGCGTGGGCTTCGCGCCGCGCGGGGGAGCGCTGCGCGCCCACCTGCGCAGCCTGGGCTTCACGGAGGACGAGCTCGTGACCGCGGGCCTGCTCGGCAGGGGCGACCGCGGCGATGTCTACGACCGGTTCCGCGGCAGGCTCGTGTGGCCCATCCGCGATGTCACGGGCGCGGCCCTCGGATTCGGCGCGCGCAAGCTGCTCGACGACGACAACGGCCCCAAGTACCTCAACACCCCCGAGACGGCGGTGTACCACAAGAGCCAGGTGCTGTACGGCCTCGACCTCGCCCGCAAGGACATCGCACGCGGCCGCCAGGTCGTCGTCGTGGAGGGCTACACCGACGTCATGGCCTGCCACCTCGCGGGCATCACGACGGCGGTCGCGACGTGCGGCACGGCGTTCGGCGTCGACCACATCAAGATCGTGCGCCGCGTGATCGGCGACGTCGACAACTCCGACACCACGGGCACGGGCGAGGTGATCTTCACCTTCGACCCCGACGAGGCCGGGCAGAAGGCCGCGAGCCGCGCGTTCGCGGAGGAGCAGCGCTTCGCCGCGCAGACCTTCGTCGCCGTCGCCCCCGACGGGCTCGACCCGTGCGATCTACGGCTCGCGCAGGGCGACGGCGCCGTGCAGCGCCTCATCAAGTCGCGCAAGCCCATGTTCGAGTTCATGATCCGCCGCCAGCTCGCCGTGCACGACCTCGAGACCGTCGAGGGCAGGGTCGCCGCCCTGCGCGCCGCGGCGCCCGTCGTGGCGGGCATCCGCGACCAGGCGCTCGGCGTCGGCTACGTGCGCAACCTCGCGGGCTGGCTCGGCATGGACCCGACCGAGGTGCAGCGCGCGGTCACGGCCGCGAAGGGCGGATCGAGGCCGCAGGCCGCCCCGTCCGCGCAGGAGCCCGCCCCGGCGGCGGAGAGCGAGCCGACGATCACGGGCCTGCGCACCGACACGGCCACGCGCACCGAGCGCGACGTGCTCATGGCGATCCTGCAGCACCCCGACCTCGTGGGGGAGCAGCTCGTGGCGAAGGCCGCGCGCATCCGCTTCACCGACCCGGCCCTCGCCGTCGTGCGCGACGCGGTCGCCGTCAACCTCGAGCACTCCGGCGCGCCCGACTGGGTGGCCCGGCTCACGGCCGAGGTGCCGCCGCGGTTCGCGCGGCTCGTGGGCGAGCTCGCCGTGGCGCCCATCCCCGAGCGCGAGGACCGTCTGAGGGGCTACTGCCGCAGTATCATCGTCGACTTCGTCGACCGCGACCTGCTGCGCGAGAAGGTCGAGCTCATGGGCGCGATGCAGCGGCTCGACGCGGCGGCAGACGCCGAGCGGTTCGGCGCCGTGCAGCGCGACCTCGTGCGCATCGAGACCGAGCGCCGGGCACTCCGCGACGAATAGTTGCTTTCGTGTAAACATGTGTCTCCAGATGGCGGACGATCTGTCTATCTGTGTTAGACCTTTAGGCACAGCAACGCACGGCACGCCGCGATCCGGTGTGCCGTCGCGTTCCTTGCCACTAATAGGAAGAGGTAGACGGATATGACATCCGCATCCACGAAGCGTGTACTCGGAGCCCTCGCGGGCACCGCGGTCTTCGCTCTCACGCTCGCCGGCTGCGCCGCCACGGGCGGCGACACCGGCGGCGACTCGAGCGGCTCGCTCATCGTCGGCACCACCGACAAGGTCACCTTCATCGACCCGGCCGGCTCGTACGACAACGGCTCGTTCGCCATCATGAACCAGGTGTACCCGTTCCTGCTCAACTCGCCGCAGGGCACGAGCGACGTCGAGCCCGACATCGCCGTCTCGGCCGAGTACACGAGCGACACCGACTACACCGTCGTGCTCAAGCCGGGCCTCAAGTTCGCCAACGGCCACGACCTCACCTCCTCCGACGTGGTGTTCTCGTTCGAGCGCCAGCTGACGATCGCCGACGAGAACGGCCCGTCCGTGCTGCTCGGCAACATCGACAGCGTCGAGGCCACGGATGACACCACCGTCGTCTTCCACCTCAAGAACGGCAACGACCAGACGTTCGCGCAGATCCTGTCGAGCCCGGCAGCCCCGATCGTCGACGAGGAGGTCTTCTCGGCCGACTCCGTCACGCCGGACGCCGACATCGTCGCGGCCAACGCGTTCGCCGGCCAGTACGTGATCAAGAGCTACGACTTCAACAACCTCGTCGAGTTCGAGGCCAACCCCGACTACCAGGGCGTCCTGGGAGCGGCGAAGACGAAGAACATCACGCTCAAGTACTACACCGACGCGTCGAACCTCAAGCTCGACGTCCAGGAGGGCAACATCGATGTCGCGCACCGCAGCCTGTCTGCGACCGACATCGCCGACCTCCAGGGCAACGACAACGTGAACGTCGTCGTCGGCCCCGGTGGCGAGATCCGCTACATCGTCTTCAACTTCAACACGCAGCCCTTCGGCGCGACGACCGCTGAGGCCGACGCTGCGAAGGCCCTCGCCGTGCGCCAGGCCGTCGCCGACCTCGTCGACCGCCAGGAGATCGCCGACCAGGTCTACAAGGGCACGTACCTCCCGCTCTACTCGTACGTTCCGGACGGCCTCACCGGCGCCACCCAGGTCCTCAAGGACCTGTACGGCGACGGCAGCGGCGGCCCGGACGCCGACAAGGCGGCCAAGACCCTCGCCGACGCGGGTGTCGCGACTCCGGTTGCGCTCAACCTGCAGTACAACCCCGACCACTACGGTGAGTCGTCGGGCGACGAGTACGCGCTCGTGAAGAGCCAGCTCGAGGCGACCGGCCTGTTCGCGGTCAACCTGCAGTCCACCGAGTGGGTCACCTACTCCAAGGACCGCACGGCCGACCTGTACCCGGCCTACCAGCTCGGCTGGTTCCCGGACTACTCGGACGCCGACAACTACCTGACGCCGTTCTTCTCGACGAACAACTTCCTGGGCAACCACTACGACAACACCGAGGTCAACGACCTCATCGTTGCGCAGGCCACGGAGACCGACCCGGCCACGCGCCAGTCGGACATCGAGGAGATCCAGGCCAAGGTCGCCGCCGACCTGTCGACCGTGCCGCTGCTGCAGGGCTCGCAGATCGCGGTCACCGGCAAGGACGTGACCGGTGCTGTCCTCGACGGCTCGTTCAAGTTCCGCTACGGAAGCCTCGTCAAGGGCTAACAACTCGCGGCTAGAGTCTTCTCTAGCGCAATGAGGGGCGACCCGCACTCGTGCGGGTCGCCCCTTCACTCTTGTGCACGAAAGATTGGCACCCATGACCACCACTGCACCGGCAGGCCCTGACACCCTCAGCGCCGCTCCCGCCGCCCGACGACCGCGACCCGGCGGCGGGTTCCTCCGCTTCATCATCGTCAGGTTCCTCCTGATCTTCCCGACGATCTTCATCCTCGTGACCATGGTCTTCATCGTGATGCGGTCGATCGGCGACCCCATCACCGCAGCCCTCGGCGGCCGGCTCACCGCCGAGCAGCTCGCCGAGCGCATCCACTCCGCGGGCTACGACCGCCCGATCCTCGTGCAGTACTTCGAGTACATCGGGCAGATCTTCACGGGCAATTTCGGCACCGCGATCAGCGACGGCCGCCCCGTGACGCAACTGCTCGTGACCTACGGCTCGGCGACCCTCGAGCTCGCGTTCTATGCGCTCATCGTGGCCTTCATCGTCGGCATCCCGCTCGGCATGCTCGCCGCCTACCTCCGCGACAAGTGGCCCGACGCCGTGCTGCGCGTGTTCGCGATCCTCTGCTACGCGACCCCCGTGTTCTTCGCGGGCCTCCTGCTCAAGCTCGTCTTCGCCGTGTGGCTCAAGGTGCTCCCGGTGGCGGGCCGCGCGTCGACGCGCACCGAGCTCGACATGAACCGGCTCGGCGACCGCCGCACGGGCATCTACCTCATCGACGCCATCCAGCTCGGCAGCCCGGCGGCGATCGGCGACGTGCTGCAGCACGCCGTGCTCCCCGGTGTCGCGCTCGGCCTGCTGACGGCCGGCGTCTTCCTGCGCCTCGTGCGCACCAACGTCATCGGCACGCTCTCCATGGACTACGTGGATGCGGCCCGCTCGCGCGGCGTGAGCGAGTTCCGCCTCGTGCGCAAGCACGCGTACAAGCCGGCGCTCGTGCCCATCATCACCGTCATCGGACTGCAGATCGCCATGCTCCTGGGCGGCGCAGTGCTCACCGAGACCACGTTCGAGTGGAAGGGGCTCGGCTTCAAGCTCGCCGAGTACCTGAGCGCCCGCGACTTCGTCGCCGTTCAAGGGATCGTGGCGCTCCTCGCCGTGATCGTCGCCCTGAGCAACTTCATCGTCGACATCCTCGCCGCGATCATCGACCCGAGGGTGAGGTACTAGCCATGACCACGGCACCAGTAGAGACGCGGCGCCGCGTGCCCCTGTGGCAGCGCATCCCCGTCGTGCACCAGCTGCGCCAGAGCGTGGGCCTGCAGCGCGGCATGCTCATCGCCGGGCTCGTCATCACGGGCATCTTCGTGCTCACGGCGCTCTTCGCGCCACTCCTGGCCCCCTACGGCTACGCGCAGCTCAAGGATGCCGACGGCGTCGCGTTCGGCGCGCAGCAGGCGCCGGGCGGCGCGCACCTGCTCGGCACGACCGTGGGCGGGTTCGACGTGCTCTCGCGCGTCATCTGGGGGAGTCAGACCGCCCTCGCCGTGATCATCGTCGCGGTCATCCTGTCGATCTTCGCGGGGGTCATCCTGGGCCTGCTCTCGGGCTACATCGGCGGCTGGCTCGACCGCGTGCTCGTGGTCATCGCCGACGCGGTGTTCGCGTTCCCGACGCTGCTGCTCGCGATCGTCGTCGCGATCGCCGTGAGCGGCGGCCAGTCGAGCCTGTGGGGCGGCATCTTCGCCGCCGCGGTCTCGATCACGGTCGTCTACATCCCGCAGTACTTCCGCGTCATCCGCGCTGAGACCGTCCGCATCAAGTCGGAGGCCTACGTCGAGTCGGCGAAGGTCGTGGGGTCGAGCACGGGGCGCATCATGTTCCGCCACGTGCTGCGCAACGCGACCCGCAGCCTCCCGCTGCTCTTCACGCTCAACAGCTCGGAGGCGATCCTGACCCTCGCGGGCCTGGGCTTCCTCGGGTTCGGCATCCAGCCGACCGCCGCGGCGGAGTGGGGCTACGACCTCAACCGCTCGGTCACCGACGTCACGAGCGGCATCTGGTGGACCTCGGTGTTCCCGGGCGCCGCGATCGTGCTCGTCGTGCTCGGCATCACGCTCGTGGGCGAGAGCCTCAACGACCTCGCCGACCCGCGACTGCGCACGAGGCGCAAGTCGACGGCGGTTCCGTCGCCCACGGCGGAGACGTCTCCGGAGCTCGCCGGCAGCGACCTGGCAGAGGAGGTGGCGCGATGACCCGCGTCGTGGAGATCTCAGACCTCGATGTCACGTTCGTGACCGACGGCGGCGACGTCGTCGCCGTCGACAAGGTGAGCCTGTCCGTCGACTCGGGCGAGGTGCTCGCGATCGTCGGCGAGAGCGGCAGCGGCAAGTCCGTCACCGCCAAGTCGATAATCGGGCTGCTGCCCGAGACGGCGACGACGCGCGGCGCGATCCTGCTCAACGACCGCGAGGTCGTCGGCCTCACGGGCGAGAGGCTGCGGTCCATCCGCGGCACCGACGCGGCCATGGTCTTCCAGGAGCCGTCGCTCGCCCTCAACCCCGTCTACACGGTCGGCTGGCAGATCGCGGAGGGCCTGCGGGCCCACAAGGGCGGCCTGAGCAAGAAGGATGCCCGCGAGAAGGCCATCGACATGCTGCGCCGTGTGGGCATCCCGGAGCCCGAGAAGCGCATCGACTACTACCCGCACCAGTTCTCGGGCGGGCAGAAGCAGCGCGTCGTCATCGCCATGGCCCTCGTGCTCGAGCCGGAGCTCATCATCGCGGACGAGCCCACGACCGCCCTCGACGTGACCGTGCAGGCCGAGATCCTCGACCTGCTGCGCCGCTGCCGCGACGAGTTCGGCGCGGCGATCATCCTCATCACGCACAACATGGGCATCGTCGCCGACCTCGCCGACCGCGTCGCCGTGATGTACCACGGCAAGCTCGTGGAGGAGGCGCCCGTCGGGAAGCTCTTCACGGCCGCCGAGCACCCGTACACGCAGAAGCTCCTCGCGGCGGTCCCGCGCGTCGGCGCGCGCACGCGCGAGCGCACCGTGCCCGACGCCGCGGCCCCCGCGGTCGTCGTCGCGAAAGACCTCGTCATCGAGTACCCGGGCCGCATCGGGCAGGGCAAGTTCCGCGCCGTCGACGGCGTGAGCTTCTCGATAGCGCCCGGGGAGGTGCTCGGCCTCGTGGGCGAGAGCGGCTCGGGCAAGACGACCATCGGGCGGGCCATCGGCGGTCTCACGAAGATCACGGGCGGCTCGCTGCAGGTGCTCGGGCACGAGATGCTCGGCATCCGCGAGCGCCGGTTCCGGCCCGTGCGCAGCGACATCGGCTTCGTCTTCCAAGACCCGGGGTCGAGCTTCAACCCGCTCCTGACGATCGCGCAGTGCGTGGCCGAGCCGCTCATCGTGCACGGCAGGGCGCGGGATGCCCGCTCCGCGCGCTCCCGCGTCGACGAGCTGCTCGAGGCCGTGCAGCTGCCGAAGGCGTACGGCGACCGGTTCCCGCACGAGCTCAGCGGCGGCCAGCGCCAGCGCGCGAGCCTCGCTCGCTCGCTCGCCCTCGAGCCCACGCTGCTCATCGCCGACGAGCCCACGAGCGCGCTCGACGTGTCGGTGCAGGCGCGCGTGCTCGAGCTCTTCGTCGAGCTGCAGAAGCAGTTCGGGTTCGCGGCGCTCTTCATCAGCCACGACCTCGCCGTCGTCGACATGCTCTCCGACCGCATCGCGGTGATGTACCACGGGCGCCTCGTCGAGGAGGGGACGGGCGACCAGGTGCTCGGCGCGCCGCAGCACCCGTACACCCAGCGCCTCCTCGCGTCGCTGCCCGTGCCCGACCCGGCGGAGCAGGCCGAGCGCCGCGCGCAGCTGAACGCCCTGAAGGCTGCCGAGTGACGGACGCACCCGCGGTCAAGGCGCGGGACCTCTCGCTGCTCTACCCGTCGAGCAACCCGCAGACGCGCTCCGTCGCGGTCAACGGGCTGTCGTTCGACATCGCGCCGGGCGAGGTGCTCGCCGTCGTGGGCGAGACCGGCTCGGGCAAGAGCAGCCTCGCGAAGGCGGTGGCCCTGCAGGCCGACATCCTCGATGCCGAGTCCCCGAAGATCTCGGGCGGCAGCCTCGAGGTGATCGGCGAGCAGGTGCGCGGCATCTCGGGGCGCAGGCGCGACCGCCTGAGCCTCTATGTGGGCTACCTGCGCCAGGAGGCGGGCGACTTCCTCGAGCCGCGGCTCACGGTGGGCGAGAACGTCGCCGAGCCGATCTTCTCGCGCGACCGGCACTTCGACCAGGATGAGGCGGGCGAGGCCGTCGCGACCCTCATCGACGCCGTGCGGCTGCCCCTCTCGACGATGAACAAGTACCCGCACGAGCTCAGCAAGGGCCAGCGGCAGCGCGTGGCGATCGCGCGGTCGATGATCCTCGAGCCGAAGATCCTCGTCGCGGACGACCCGACGGCGGGCATCGACGTGACCGTGCGCTCGGCCATCCTCGACATCATCGTGTCGCTGCAGCGCGAGCGCGGCTTCTCGGCGCTCATCGTCACCGCCGACCTCGGCGAAGTGCGCCGCGTGAGCAACCGCGTCGCGATCATGCACCGCGGCATCATCGTGGGCATCGGCGACCTCGAGGAGGTGCTCGCCGACCCGCGCCACCCCTACGTGCGCGACCTCGCGCGCTCGCTCGACCACGTCGCGCCCCTCGAGCTCGCGGCCCCGGTGTCGTGACCCGCCGCACTCCCGGCGAGCACAGGGATCCTGTCGCCGCCGTCGCCCTCCCCGGCGCGCGCCCGACCCCCGGACCCGTCGCCGTGCTGCCCGCCAGCACGCCCTCCTTCGAGCGGGCGATAGCGGCGGGCGGCGGCACGTACGCGCCGCTCTCGGCCGAGACGCGCGGGCTAGTGTGGCTCACGCTCGACGGGCCGGCGCTCGCGCAGGTGCTGCACGACCATCCCGGCATCGAGTGGGTGCAGCTGCCCATGGCGGGCGTCGAGCGCTTCGCCGAGAACTTCGCCGCGCACGGCGACGCCGACCTGCCCGTGTGGACGAGCGCCAAGGGCGTGTTCGCCGAGCCCGTCGCCGAGCACGCCGTCGCGCTCACGCTCGCCGTGCTGCGCGGCCTGCCGGAGAAGTCGCGCTCGGCCTCGTGGGCGGAGCCCAAGACGGGTGTCTCGCTGTACGGCCGCCGCGTCGTCATCGTGGGGGCGGGCGGCATCGCCGTCGAGCTCCTGCGGCTGCTCGCACCGTGGGAGGTCGACACGACGATCGTGCGGCGCGGGGATGATCCGCTGCCCGGTGCCGACCGCACGGTGCCCGTCGCCCGCCTCGACGAGGTGCTGCCGGAGGCCGACGTCGTCATCCTCGCCGCCGCCGCGACCGCGGAGACGAAGGGCCTCATCGGTGCGGAGCAGCTCGCGCTGCTGAAGCCCTCCGCCGCCCTCGTGAACATCGCCCGCGGCTCCCTCGTCGACCAGGAGGCGCTCGTCGCAGCGCTCGAGGCCGGCCACCTCGTGGGCGCCGGGCTCGACGTCACGAGCCCCGAGCCTCTCCCAGACGGGCACCCGCTGTGGACGGCGCCGCGCGTCGTCATCACGTCGCACTCCGCGGACACCCCGGAGATGACGGAGCCGCTGCTCGCGGAGCGCATCCGCCGCAACGTCGAAGCCCTCATGGGCGACGGCGGGTTCGTGGGCCGCGTCGACCCGGTGGCGGGCTACTGATGACGAGCTGGTGGGTCGGCGGCTACGGCCCCGACATGGGCGGCACGATGACGGGCATCCAGGCCATGCGGTCGACGGATGCCGGCACCCTCGAGCTCGTCGGCACGGCCGCCACGATCGCCTCGCCGTCGTACCTGTTGCAGCACGGCGACGACCTCTACGCGGTCGCCGAGGGCGACGGACGGGTGGACTCGTTCCGCCGCACGGGGGAGCACACCCTCGAGCGCGCGTCGTCCGCCTCCTCGGGCGGCCGCTGGCCGTGCAACCTCGCGGCGTTCGGCGGCGGCATCGCCGTGGCCAACTACTTCGACGGTGTCGTGGGCCTCGTGCGCGGCTCCGAGCTCGTCGGCAGCGTGCAGCTCGAGGGGTCGGGCCCGCACGAGCGCCAGGCCGGTCCGCACGCGCACACCGTGCTCGCGCTCGACGACGAGACGCTCCTGAGCGTCGACCTCGGGGCGGACCGCGTCAACGTGCACGGCGCCGACCTCGCGGTGGCCGCATCCCTGCAGCTGCCGGCGGGCACGGGACCGCGCGACCTCGTGCGCCTCCCGTCCGGCCTGTTCGTGCTCCTGAGCGAGCTCAGCCACGAGCTGTTCATGCTGCGCTGGACGGGCCAGACGCTCGAAGTCGTCGCGTCGAGCTCCGTGCCGGGTGCAGAGGCAGGCGACAACGACTCGGCCATCAGCGTGTGGGGCGACTTCGTCTACACCGGGTTGCGGGGGAGCAACCGCATCGCCGTGAGCAGGCTCGCGGGCGAGGCGGTCGAGCCCGTCGGGTGGGTGGCGTGCGAGGGGGAGTGGCCGCGGCACCACGCCGTCGACGGCGACGTGCTGCACGTCGCCAACCAGCTCTCGGACTCGGTCGCGAGCTTCCGCCTCGCAACCGACGGACTACCCGCCCTCATCGCGGAGCCGACGGCGGTCGCGTCGCCCAACTACCTGCTCGCCGCGCGGTGAGCTGGTTTTGACCGAGCCGAAGGTTTGGTAATGTAGTCAAGCTCAATCGCATTCCTCGATAGCTCAATTGGCAGAGCAACGCACTGTTAATGCGTAGGTTCATGGTTCGAGTCCATGTCGGGGAGCTAAAGGCCCCGGTCCTCCACGACCGGGGCCTTTTTCGTGCCCGGCGTACTCCCGCCGGAGTACGCACGCGTCACCGCCGGGCCGACGCCCGTGCGCATGCCCGCGGATAGCATCGGAGCATGCAGTTCCATCGTCGCGCCCACCCGCCGGTGTGGCACGGGCCCGACAAGTGGCAGCTCAACCAGTGGCAGATGAGCGAGCTCGCCGAGGAGCTCGCGCTGCGCCAGCCCCGGCAGTTCCGCCTGTCGGCGACGCCGCGGCTCGTCGTGCCCGTCATAGTGGCGCTGCTCATCCAGGTACCTGCCGCGGTCTTCTTCATGGTGAGGATGCCGTCGCCCCTCGGCTGGCTCGCCGTGGTCATCGCCGTGCTGGGCCCGCTCGCGCTCCTGCTGCGCCGTCGCATCCCCGGTCCCGTCGTCGCGACGGTCGCGGTGCTCGCGTGCGCCGACCTCTTCCTCACGTCGCAGGACCAGGGCCCGCCCTTCGTCGCGCTCGCGATCGCGATCATCTCGTCCATCCGGCACGACGCGAGGCTGTGGGCGTGGATCTCCGTGGGCGCGTGCTGGGTCGGCGCCGTGTCGTTCGGCTTGCTCCTCGGGCTCAACTGGCACCCCGCGCGCATCGCCGTGACGACGCTCGGCATCCTCATCACGTTCGGCATCGGCGAGGCCCTGCGCACGCGGCAGGAGCACTACGACGAGTTCCGCCGCGCCGTGGCCCAGCGCCGGCAGACCGAGGTGCAGGCCGAGCGCGTGCGCATCGCGCGCGAGCTGCACGACGTGCTCGCGCACTCCCTCAGCCAGATCAACGTGCAGGCGGGCGTGGGCTTGCACCTCATGGACAAGCAGCCGGAGAAGGCCGCGCAGGCCCTCGCGAGCATCAAGGAGACGAGCAAGACCGCGCTCGACGAGGTGCGCTCGGTGCTCGGGGTGCTCCGGGCGGAGGACGGGCAGGATCCGACCGCACCCCTCGTGCCCGAGCCCGACCTCTCCCGGCTGCCGGGCCTCGTCGCCTCGGTCACGTCGCAGGGCGTCGAGGTGTCCCTGGACAACGTCGTGGAGTCCGCGCCCAAGGCCGTGCAGCTCGCGGTGTACCGGATCGTGCAGGAGTCCCTCACGAACGTCGTGCGTCACGCGGGTGCCAAGCGCGCCTCGGTCTCGCTCACGCAGACCGATCACGAGTACGTCGTGCGCATCGGGGACGACGGCACGGGCATCCTCGACGACGCGAAGCGCGGCCGCGGCCTGCTCGGCATGCGCGAACGCGCAGAACTGCTCGGGGGGACCCTCGAGACCGGCACCTCGTCGCTCGGCGGGCTCGAGGTCACCGCACGCATCCCCGTCAAGGAGCACGACGCATGATCAGGGTGGCGATAGCCGACGACCAGCAGCTCATCAGGGGCGGGTTCCGCAGCCTGCTCGAGGCGGAGCCCGACATCGAGATCGTGGGCGAGGCGGGGTCGGGGGCCGAGGCTGTCGCGCTCGTGACCGCGACCCGGCCCGACGTCGTGCTCATGGACATCCGCATGCCCGACGGCGACGGCCTGTGGGCCACCGAGCAGATCGTGTCGAAGCCCGACCTGAAAGACACGCACATCGTCATCGTCACGACGTTCGAGCTCGACGAGTACGTCGGGCGCGCGATCCGCGCGGGCGCGAGCGGGTTCCTCGTGAAGGACACCGAGCCCGTCGAGCTCATCCGGGCCGTGCGCGTCGTCGCGGGCGGGGATGCCCTGCTCAGCCCCGGCGTGACGAAGCGGCTGCTCGAGCGCATCTCCGGGCAGCTGCGGGAGGCGCCGGACCGCACGCAGCTCAACGTCATCACCGAGCGCGAGCGCGAGGTGCTCGCCCTCGTCGGCCAGGGCCTCACGAACGAGGAGATCGGCAAGACGCTCTTCCTGAGCCCGCTCACCGCGAAGACGCACGTGTCGCGCATCATGCAGAAGCTCGACGCGCGCGACCGCGTGCAGCTCGTCGTGATCGCGTACGAGACCGGCCTCGTACACCCCGGGCGTACGGACTAGCCGCGGGATGCGCCCGGGGGAGTAGGCGAGGTGTCGCCGCCGGGCAGATTCGCGGGATGACCGCGGAGAGAAGAGTGGGGATACCGGCCCAACCAGGGCCCCCAAAGGAACGGACACACCGTGTTTACAGCTCTTGCTCTCGCCACCCACCTCGGCGGTCCCGGGTTCGGCTTCGGCTGGATCTTCTTCTTCCTGATCCCGCTCTTCTGGATCGGCCTCATCGTCCTGGTCGTGAGCCTCGCGCGCCGTCGCCGCGGCCACTGGGGCGGCCCCTGGGCGCACGGGCACTACGGCGCCTTCGCCGCCGCCCGCGGCGCGGAGTCGACCCTCGCCGAGCGCTTCGCGCAGGGCGACATCGACGAGAAGGAGTACCGCGCGCGCCTCGAGGTGCTGCGCGCCAACAGCCCCTTCACGCCGCCGGCAGCCAAGTAGCCCGGATTGGCCCGCGCGGCGGGCCGGCACCCAGGCGATAGAGTCTCCCTTCTGACCACCCGGCCAGGAGGGAGATTCTGCGTGTCCGACCCCGCTCTCGAGCGCCGTTCGGCGATCCGGGCCAGCTGGGCCGTGGGCCTCGCGGTCGCGGCCTACGGGGTCTCGTTCGGCGCCCTCTCGGTCGCCTCGGGGCTCGACGTCTGGCAGACGTGCTTCCTCAGCCTCATCATGTTCTCGGGCGGCTCGCAGTTCGCCGTCATCGGCATCCTCGCGGGCGGCGGAGCGGCGGCGGGCGGTGCCGCGATCGCGAGCGGCGCGCTGCTCGGCACGCGCAACGGCCTCTACGCCCTGAGGATCGCGCCCATCATCGGCGGCCCGTGGCCCAAGAAGCTGCTCGCCGCCCACTGGACCATCGACGAGTCCACGGCGGTCTCCACCGCGCAGAAGACGCTCGTCGGCCAGCGCGCGGGCTTCTGGTGGACGGGCGCGATCATCTACGTGGGCTGGAACCTCACGACGCTCATCGGCGCCCTCATCGGCGACCTCCTGGGCGACGTGAGCCAGTACGGGCTCGACGCGGCCGCAGCGGCGGCGTTCCTCGGACTGCTGTGGCCGCGCCTGCGGCAGCTGCAGCCCGTGGTCGTCGCGGTGGGTGCCGCGGTCGTGGCGACGGTGCTCATCCCCGTCGTGCCGGCGGGCATCCCCGTGCTCGCCGCCGCCCTCGTCGCGATCGTCGTCGGCGTCACGAACTGGCTGGGGGCGAAGAGGTGACGATCTGGCAGACGCTCATCCTCGCGTCCATCGCCGTGCTCGCGCTCAAGCTCGCGGGCTACCTCGTGCCGGCCTCGCTCGTCGAGAAGCCGACTCCCGCGCGCGTCGCGAACCTGTTGACCGTCGCGCTGCTCTCGGCGCTCATCATGGTGCAGACCGTGGGCGGCGCCCAGGGGATCGTCGTGGATGCGCGCGTGCCCGCCGTCATCGTCGCGGCCGTGCTGTTCGCGCTGCGCGTGCCGTTCATCGTCGTCGTCGCGGCGGCCGCGCTGGTCGCGGCCCTCATCAGGCTCTGGACCTAGTCCTCCAGGTGGTCCTCGCCCGGCAGCCAGCTGAGGCCGGGAACTCCCCAGCCGTGCTTCTTGATCGCCTTCGCGACGGGCTTGTCATACTGCTCCTCGAGCCGGTCGACGTAGAGGATGCCGTTCAGGTGGTCGAACTCGTGCTGGAAGATGCGGGCGAGCCATCCCTCGGCCTCGATCTCGAACGGGTTCTGGTCGAGGTCGACGGCGCGCAGGATGGCCCGCTGCGCGCGTATCAGGGGGAACCGCTCGCCGGGCACCGACAGGCAGCCCTCGGAGTCCTCGTCGTCGTCGGCCTCGCCCACCGGGGTGGGGGAGATCCACAGCTCGGGGTTGATCGCGACGCCGCGCCACAGGATGCCGTCGTCGTCCGTCCAGTTGTAGACGAAGAGGCGCAGCGGCACGCCCACCTGCGGGCCCGCGAGGCCCACGCCGGGGGCCTCCCTCATGGTGTCGAACATGTCGTCCACGAGCGTGCGCAGCTCGTCGTCGAACTCGGTGACCTCTGCGGCCTCGGAATGGAGCACGGACTCGCCCGTGATTCGAATGGGGAGAACGGCCATTCCTCCAGAATATCGGGCCGCGAGCGGGTAGATTCGACGGGTGCCGCCGGACCTCCAGGAACTCACCGACCAGCTGGACACCCAGTCGGGCATCGGGATCGTGCTCGCCGTGGTGGCGGCGGTGCTCCTCGCGTTCGGCACCCAGTTCCAGAACCGCGGGGTCGTGCTCGTCGGCCAGAAGTCGGGCGGCAAGGGCAAGACGGGGCTCAGCCTCGGCCAGCTCGGCGCGCTCCTCGCCCGCCCGTCGTGGGTGGTCGGAACCCTGCTCCTGGGCCTCGCGATCGTGCTGCAGCTCTCGAGCCTCACCTTCGCACCCCTCACAGTCGTGCAGCCCCTCGGGGCCATCGCCCTCGTCGTCACCGCGATCGTCAACTCGCGCGTGAGCAAGATCCCGCTCGACCGGGAGTCCATCCGCGCGATAGTCGTGTGCGTCATCGGTGTCGCGGCGTTCGTGACGATCGCAGCGTTCGTCACCGAGCGGCACCCGATCACCGCGACCCAGCTGTCGGTCGTGCTGACGATCCTCTCGGTCGTGCTCGTCGTCTTCGTGACGCTCTTCATCCTCATGAAGCGCCGCACGCCGCGCCCCATCTTCTACGTCGTCGCCGCGGGCGTGCTCTTCGGCTTCGTCGTGACGCTCGCCAACGTCGTCATCGGCCGCGTGCAGACGATCCTCACCTCCGGGCGCGGCATCGACACGTCCGACATCCTCACCATCGTGTGCGTCATCGGCCTCGCCGCGGCCGCCCTGCTGGGCACGTACTTCGTGCAGACCGCCCACTCGTCGAACCCGCCCGACCTCGTCGTCGCGGGGCTCACGGTCATCGACCCGATCGTCGCCGTCTCGATCGGCATCATCGTGCTCGGCGAGGCGTCGAGCGCCCCGCTGTGGGCGATCTTCGCCTTCGCCGCGGCAGCCGCCGCCGCGATCTGGGGAGTCGTCTCCCTCTCGCGCCACCACCCGCAGTCGCTGGCCAATACCGCACTCGCCGACGCCGTGGAAGACGCCTCCAAGACCCCTTAAGGTACGGTTTTAGCCAATATGACTTCTGCCGCCCGACGTTCCCCCCACGAGGGCAAGCCCAGACTCCGCATCCTCATCGGTGCCGACACGTTCGCGCCCGAGATCAACGGCGCGGCGACCTTCATCGCGCGCCTGAGCGCCGGACTCGTCGAGCGCGGGCACGACGTGCACATCGCCGCTCCCGCCTACTCCAACAAGAAGCGCGGGGCGCAGCAGGAGGTGCACGAGGGCCAGACCATGACCGTGCACCGCATCTACTCGTGGCGCTGGTACCCGCACCCGTGGCTACGCTTCGCGCTGCCGTGGCGCATCAAGCAGAACAGCGCCAAGATCCTCGACCTCGTGAAGCCCGACGTCGTGCACTTCCAGTCGCACATCGTCGTCGGCCGCGGCCTGACCATCGAGGGCGAGAAGCGCGGCGTCCGCCTCATCGGCACCAACCACTTCATGCCCGAGAACGCCCTCGAGTACACGCTCATCATCCCGCCCTTCCTCGAGAAGAAGGCGGTCCGCATGGCGTGGGATGCGGCCGGCCGCGTCTTCGGGCGGGCCGAGCGCGTCTCCGCCCCCACCCAGAAGGGCGCCGACTACCTCGAGCTGAACACGTCGGTGCGCAACGTGCTCGCCATCTCGTGCGGCATCGACGCCCACAACTACGCGCCCAACCTCGAGCCCCGCACCGAGAACCGCATCCTGTTCCTCGGCCGCCTCGTCGAGGAGAAGCAGATCGACAAGCTCATCCGCGCCTTCGCGAAGCTCGACGCCTCGCTCGACGCGAAGCTCGAGATCGTGGGCGGCGGCGACCAGGAGGCCAAGCTCAAGGCCCTCGCGACGGCGCTCGGCGTGCGCGACCGCGTGCACTTCTCCGGGTATGTCGACGAGGCCTACCTGCGGGATGCCCTCACGCGCGCGACCGTCTTCGCGATGCCGTCCATCGCAGAGCTGCAGAGCATCTCGACCATGGAGGCCATGGCCTCGGGCCTGCCCATCGTCGGCGCGGACGCGATGGCCCTCCCGCACCTCGTGCACGACGGCGAGAACGGGTTCCTCTTCGAGCCCGGCAACGTCGACGAGCTCGCCGAGAAGCTCACGCGCGTGCTCACGATGCCCGAGGACGAGCTGCTCGCCTTCAAGAAAGAGAGCCTGCGCCTCGTGGAGGCGCACGACATCCAGCGCACCCTCGACACCTTCGAGAGCCTCTACCGCGGCGAGCCCGTGGAACAGGGCGTCGGCACGGAGGCGAAGGGGCGGCACTAGCCCTGTATCGTTGATGCGTCCGCGGCCCGCGGGCACGGGGCGGTAGCTCAGCTGGTTAGAGCAGCGGACTCATAATCCGTCGGTCACGGGTTCAAGTCCCGTCCGCCCTACGGCGGCTCCTGCGACGGAACTCGCCCGCCCGATCGCCCTCCGCGCCCACGTCCACACCGCTATAGTGACTGAAAGTCATGTAGACGCGGACCTGCCGAGAGAGCGGTGAAGGATGTTGGGGCTCGATTGGCTGCCGCTGGTGGTCGTGTGCGTGGTCATCGGCGGCCTCATCCTGGTCGCTCCCCGCGCCGCGGCCGAGGGCGCTCTGGAGCTGTTCGGCATCGTGTGGTCCCGGCGGGCGCTCAAGCCCGAGACGGCGCTCCGACTCGCCGTGGGTAGCGGCCTGGTGCTCATCGTGGTGGGGACGACGGTGGGGCTGCTGATGGCCTCGCCGTGGCGATGACCCTGCGCGCGTTCTCCGATGCGGAGCGGGATCTGGTGTGGTCCTTCGACCCGCTGAGCCTCGCGGGGCTGCGAGGCCGGTTCCCCGCCCTCTACGACGCCCTCCTCGTGCGCGTCCTCGAACAGGCGCCCGACTCCGGCTACCGCGTGCTCGTGGCCGACCTCCTCCGCGGGTGGTTCGCCGCCGACCTCGCGCGAGCGCGTCCCCTGGCGGCGCGGCTCTCCGCCGAGTTGGTGTCACTCCGACGTGGACTCGACCTGCTTAACACCGACGAGAGGACATCATGAGCGACATCGACCACCCCACCCCCGTCCGGACCAACGGCGCGCACGCCGCCATGTGGGCGGTCGGCGCGATCTTCTTGGTCGGCGGCATCGTCCTCGCCGTCGTGACGTGGAACCTCGGCACCAGTGCAGCCGACCAGGGAACGCTCGCGCGGTCGTTCGTCGCGGTCTACATCGGTATCGGCGTGAGCTCGTTCGGCCTGCTGCTCCTGCTCATCGCGTGGACGGTCGCCGCAGCGAAGCGCTAGCTAGCGCCCGACGGCCTTCGTCACGAGCGCCGCGATCATCTTCTCCTCGGCAGGGCCGATCTTCGTGACGGCGAACGACGTCGGCCAGACGGCGCCGTCGTCGAGGGCCGCATCCTCGTTGAAGCCGAGGGTGAGGTAGCGCACCTTGAACTTGGAGGCGGGCTGGAAGAAGACGATGTTCTTTCCGTCGAGGTAGTAGGCGGGGGAGCCGTACCAGGTCTTGGGCTTGAGCTCGGGGGCGGTCGTCGTGATGATCTCGTGCAGCTTGTAGCCGAGCTCCCGGTCGGTGCCCGTGGACTCCTCGATCTTCGCGAGCACGTCCTTGAGGGCCTCCGCCTCGCCGGCCTGGGCCTTGAGCTCCCGGGCCCGCTCCTTCATGGCGGCCTTCTCTTCTTTGCTGAACTCGGGCTTCGTCGATTCGCTCATGCATCGAGAGTACGGGCGCGTGCGGGGGAGCGCTTCTCCGAACCTGCTCGGAAGGCACAGGGCTGGCCGTCGAGCGGATCCGTGGAGCTCGACGACCAGCGGCCTGTACCACTACTGTGCCACGCAGTATCGGGCAGAAGAAGAGGGGTTTTCGCCTAACGGCGGCTAGCGGCGGTCGGGGCCGTGGGCGATGCGGCCGGGCGGATCCTCGAGGATGGCCGCATCCGCGAGATCGAGCGTCGGGTAGTAGCCGATGAGGAGCTGGTCGGACTGCCGGATCGACCACGTCGTGGCCCGGTAGTAGGCGGGGTGCTCGGCCGTCGCGGGGAAGAAGCGCACGGCGCCCTTCGGCTGCGAGGGGCTGTTGCGCATCACCACCCACTCCATCTCGCTCACCTGGATGGGCGGCCACGGCCACGCCGTCATGATTCCTCCTCGTGCCGTGCGCACCGACCAGTCCCACAGGCGGTCGCACGCGCGCTCGATCGACCACGCATAGCCCACGAGGTCGCCGCCCGCCGTCACCCCGCGGAACGCCTGCTGCCCGCGCACCCTGCCGTACTCGACGCTGCCCACCCGTGTTCCGCGCCGCACGAGCAGCCACACGCCCGGCTGGGGCGACCGCTCGAGGTGGTCGCTCGGTCTCCAGTGGTGGGGCATGCAGTAGAACATATGTTCGAATCTCGCCCCGGTCAAGCTGGTAGTCTCGAGGCCGATGTCGTCAGAGCTCACCGCCGATTGCGCCAACTGCTTCGCGCTGTGCTGCGTGGCGCTCGCCTTCACGCGGTCCGCCGACTTCGCCTTCGACAAGGGCGCCGCCGACCCGTGCCGCAACCTCGAGGACGACTTCCGCTGCGGCATCCACCCCGACCTGCGCGACCGCGGGATGCGCGGCTGCACGGTCTTCGACTGCGCGGGTGCCGGCCAGAAGGTGTCGCAGCACACCTACGGCGGCGTGAGCTGGCGCGCCGAGCCCGCCGCGCGCGGGGAGATGTTCGCCGTGTTCGACATCGTGCGCGAGCTGCACGAGCTGCTCTGGTACCTCACCGAGGCCGTCGAGGTCGCTCCGGGCCTCGCGGGGGAGGCGGGCGCCCTGCTCGCCGAGACCGAGGCGATGACCCTGCTGCCGGGCGTCGACATCCTCGCGCAGGATGTCTCGTCGCACCACGCCCGCGCACGAGACCTGCTGCTGCGGGTGAGCGCCGAGGCCCGCTCGCCCGCGGGACCGGACCACCGCGGCGCCGACCTCATGGGCCGCAGCCTCCGGGGTGCCGACCTCGACCGTGCGAGCTTCCGCGGCGCCTACCTGATCGGCGCGGACCTGCGCGGCGCGAGCCTGCGCCGCGCCGACCTCGTCGGTGCCGACCTGCGCGACGCCGACCTGTCCGGCGCCGACCTCACGGGAGCGCTGTTCCTCACCCAGGCCCAGGTCAACGCCGCGAGGGGCGACGCCGTCACACGGCTGCCCGTGCGCCTCGCGCGCCCGGCGCACTGGTAAATTCGAACCGTGGGCACCCTCTTCTACGGCGACGCGAGACTGGCCATCCCGGTCGACGACCGAGCGCTCGCGCACCTCAAGGTGATCTTCGTCAACAAGCTGCGCCGGGGCGAGTCGTTCACGTACTCGTGGGTGAAGTCGCCCGCCGAGGGCCACGGCCGCTCGACGGTGTGGGTGTCGCCCGAGATCGCGCTGCAGTTCGACTTCGAGGGCAGCAAGGCGCCCGCGCTCAACCGCCGCTGGCTCGAGGAGCTCTCGCAGCTCGCCAGCAGCGGCGCGGGGCTCTCGCTCACCGACGAGCCCGTCGAGCCCGACCCCGCGACGGGGTCGATACCGGTCGTCTCCTAGCGGCTGACGCGCCCGCGGCCGAAGATCAGCCACAGGATCGAGCCGAGCACCGACAGGAAGAACGCGACGACGATCCACAGCACCTTGCCGCCGACGCCGTGGTTGGGGTTCTTCGCGATCGAGACGACCGTGATGATGAAGATGATGAGTCCGACGACGCCGCTGATGCCGCCAAGGGTGATGGGATCCATGCGGCAAGCCTAGGGCCAGCCCTCGCGCATTGGCCCGAGGCGTCGCGCGCGGGCCGTCCTAGCATTCGAGCATGAGCTTCTTGGATGCCGCCTGGTCCGCGCTCGGCAACGACCCCGCCGCGCTGGCCGGCGCCGTGCCGCCCACGATCCCGCTGTCGGCCGCGCTGCCCGTGGGCGACCTCGTCGGCGGAGCCGTCTCCGCCGCCGCCCTCGCGCACGCGCCGGGCACACAGCTGCACCTCGACCCCGCCCGTGTCGCGACCGCCGTGACGAGCGAGCGCTACCTGCGCGTGCACGGCGAGCCGTGGCAGGCGTGGGCCGAGTTCTCCGGGTTCTGGCAGACGGCGGACGGCTGGGTGCGCACGCACGCGAACTACCCGCACCACCGCGAGGCGCTGCTCGACGTCGTGGGCGGCGCGGACGGGTTCCGGCGGCTCACCTCCCTCGAGATCGAGGAGCAGGTGACGGCGCGCGGGGGAGTCGCCGTGGCGGTGCGCAGCGAGGAGGAGTGGCGCGCGCATCCCCAGGCCGCCGCGGTCGCCCGGTCGCCGTTCGTGCGCCTCGACCGCGTCGGCGACGCGCCCCGGCGCGGCGGCGTGCCGCGCGTGCTCGACCTCACGCGCGTCATCGCGGGGCCCGTCGCGACGCGCACCCTCGCCTTCTGGGGCGCGGACGTGCTGCGCATCGACGGTCCGCGATTGCCGGAGATCGAGGCACAGCATCTCGACACGGGGGCGGGCAAGCGCTCGACGATCCTCGACGCGGGCAGCACGCGGTTCGACGAGCTGCTCGCCGAGGCGGACGTCGTCGTCACGGGCTACCGGCCCGTGGCCCTCGAGAGGCTCGGCCTCTCGCCCGAGGCGCTCGTCGAGCGCCGCCCGGGCCTCGTCGTCGCGCGCCTGAGCGTGTGGGGCGCGACGGGACCGTTCGCGGCCCGCCGCGGCTTCGACAGCATCGTGCAGGCGGCGAGCGGCATCTCGTGGCTCGAGAGCGCCGACGGCGCGACGCCCGGTGCGCTGCCCGCCCAGGCGCTCGACCACTCCGCGGGCTACCTGCTCGCGGCGGGGGTGGCCACGGCGCTCCGCCGACGGGCTGAGGAGGGCGGCTCCTACCTCGTGGAGACGTCGCTCGCGCGCGTCGCGCAGGAGCTGCTCGCCGCTGCGCGCGGCCCGCGCGCCGCGCATCCCGCGTGGGATCCGACGACCGTCACGTACGGCGACCTCACTGTCGCGCGCCCCGCGTTCCCGGGGGAGTGGTCCGCCCCGCCCGTGCCGTGGGGCTCGAGCGAGCCGCGCTGGAAATAGCCGCCGGCCCGCGGTGGTTGGATGAGGTATGACCGACACCACGGCACAGGACAGGCTCTCCGCGTTCCACGCCCGCCGCGAGGCGGCAGTCGTCGCGCCGCAGGGGAACCTCGCGCTCGTCAACACGCAGTGGGTCGACTCGCCCCAGACGATCTGGGGCGTGCCCGGCACGTGGGCCCCCGCCGAGGGCGGGCTCGTCGTCACCGCGGAGGCGTCGGACGGCATCGTCGTCGACGGCCGGCTCGTCGACGGCGCGGCCCTCGTGCTCTCGCGCGACAGCACCGACCCGAGCGAGGTGCGCTTCAGCGACACCGTCACGGGCTTCGTCATCACGAGCGAGGAGGGCAGCCACGCCCTGCGGGTGTGGGATGCGGCGTCCGACGGCATCCGCGACTTCGGCAGCATCGACTCCTACCCCTACAACCCCGACTGGGTCGTGACCGCCGACTTCACCCCCAACCCCGAGGGCACGACGGTCGGCTTCGAGCACCTCAAAGACGACGGCCGCACGCGCGAGCAGGTCATCCCCGGGGACATCACGTTCACGCGCGACGGCACCGACTACCGCCTCGCGGCGTTCCGCTCGGGCCGCACGCTGCAGCTCGTGTTCGCCGACGCCACGAACGGCACGGAGACGTACAGCGTCGGGCGGTTCCTGTTCGTGTCGCCGGAGGACGACGGCACCGTCATCCTCGACTTCAACAACGCCGTGCTGCCGCCCTGCGCGTTCAGCTACAACTTCAACTGCCCGCTGCCGCCGAAGCAGAACCGCTTCGAGGTGCCCATCGAGGCCGGCGAGAAGAACGTGCTCACGAAGGACGGCGCCCTGCTGCACGGCTGAGTCACTCGGGCGAGTGCGCGTCCAGGAACGAGTAGACCTCCGTCGAGTCGACGCCCGGGTACATGCCCGTGGGCATCGCCGCGAGCAGCGAGCTGTTGAGCCGGGCGCTCGGCAGGGCGTAGCGCTCCCAGCGGCTCGACAAGGATGACGGCGCCTTGCGGCAGCAGTTCTCGTCGGGGCACGTCGAGGTGGCACGGTTGGCGGTGTCGCGCCCCCGGAACCACTTCACGTGCGCGAACGGCGTGCCCACGCTCACCGAGAAGTCGCCGCGCGACGTGGACTGGATGCGCGAGGTGCACCAGTAGGTGCCGCCCGGCTTGTCCGTGTACTGGTGGTACGGGCTGAACCGGTCGGCGACGTCGAACACCTGGCGCGCGCTCCAGTAGCGGCACACGAGCTGGCCCTCGACGGCGCCGAGGGCATCCGTGGGGAACGCGGCGTTGTCGTTCTCGTACGCCTTCGAGATCGTGCCGCTCTCGTGCACCTTGAGGAAGTGCACGGGCACGCCGAGGTGCTGCGTCGCGAGGTTCGTGAAGCGGTGGGCGGCTGTCTCGTAGCTCACCGCGAACGCGTCGCGCAGGTCCTCGACCGAGAGCTCGCGCTTCTCCTTCGCGGCGGTGAGGAACGCGACGGCCGTGTGCTCGGGGACCATGAGCGCGGCGGCGAGGTAGTTCGTCTCCACGCGCTGCCGCAGGAAGTCTGCGTAGTCCTTGGGCTCGCCGATGCCGAGCACGTGGCTCGCGAGCGCCTGCAGGAGCGTCGAGCGCGGGTCGCTGCCCGCGGCCTGCCCGACGGGCAGGTAGATGCGGCCGTTGCGCAGGTCGGTGACGCTGCGCGTGGAGCCCGGCAGGTCGGGCACGTAGTGCAGCGTGAAGCCCAGGTGCGTGGCGAGGTCTGACGCGACGCGCTGCGACAGCGGACCGCCCGCGTGCCCGACGGCGGCCAGCAGTTCCTTCGCCTTCTTCTCGAGCTCGGGGAAGTAGTTGTTGCGCTTGCGCATCGACCGCCGCAGCTCGGTGTTGGCCCGGCGGGCCTCCTCGGGGGTCGCCGCACGCTCGCGGTGCAGCCGCTGCAGCTCGTCGTGCAGGCCGAGGATCGTCTCGATCGCCTCGTCGCTCAACGTCTTGCGGATCGGCAGCGGCGGCAGGGGCAGCGACGCGTAGAGCGGTCCGCGCTGGGCGCGCTCGAGCGCGATCTCGAGCGCTGCGCGCTTGCTCGGCGCATCGGGGCTCAGCAGCTCGTCCATCGTGACCCCGAGGATGCGTGCGAGCTTCTGCAGCTCGCCGAGCTTGAGCTCGCGCTTGCCGTTCTCGATGACGGAGACCTGCGACGCGGCGCGGCCGAGGGCGCTCCCGAGGTCGTCAAGGGTGAGGCCGCGGTCGGTGCGCAGCTGGCGGATGCGACGGCCGACGGTGAGGGAATCGAGCACGTCATCATCCTGTGCCGCTGCCGTGGCATCCCGGTCGCTCATGTCGCCCTCCTCGGCGTGCTTCTTCGGCGGAACAGAAGAATGCGGATAATTCTGCCGCACTTCTCGGAGAAGAACCATCCCGCCGGGCTCAGAGTCGAAGAACAAGCCCCACCCAAGGAGAAGGAAACATGACCAGGACCGGCGACCAGACGCAGACCGCGGCGCAGCTCGAGAACGAGTGGAAGACCGACGCGAGGTGGAACGGGATCCAGCGCGAGTACAGCGCCGAGGATGTCGTCGCGCTGCGCGGCACGGTGCGCGAGGAGCGCACGCTCGCGAGGCGCGGTGCGGAGAACCTGTGGCGGCTCATCCACGAGGAGGAGTGGGTGCCGGCGCTCGGCGCCCTCACGGGAAACCAGGCGGTGCAGCAGATCCGCGCGGGCCTCAAGGCCATCTACCTGAGCGGCTGGCAGGTCGCCGCCGACGCCAACCTCTCCGGCCAGACCTACCCCGACCAGTCCCTCTACCCGGCGAACAGCGTCCCCGCCGTCGTGCGCCGCATCAACAACGCGCTCCTGCGCGCGGACCAGATCGAGTTCTCCGAAGGTAAGACGGGCACCGACTGGCTCGCCCCCATCGTCGCCGACGCGGAGGCCGGCTTCGGCGGCCCGCTCAACGCCTACGAGCTCATGAGCTCCATGATCGAGGCGGGCGCGGCGGGGGTGCACTGGGAGGACCAGCTCGCGTCGGAGAAGAAGTGCGGCCACATGGGCGGCAAGGTCCTCATCCCCACGAGCCAGCACATCCGCACGCTCAACGCCGCGCGGCTCGCCGCCGACGTCGCGGGCGTGCCCACGATCATCGTCGCGCGCACCGACTCGCTCGCCGCCGACCTCATCACGAGCGACGTCGACGACCGGGACAAGCCGTTCCTCACGGGCGACCGCACGAGCGAGGGCTTCTACCGCACGACGCCGGGCATCGAGACGGTCCTGGCCCGCGGGCACGCCTACGCGCCCTACGCCGACCTGCTGTGGGTGGAGTCGGCGGAGCCCGACCTCGAGCTCGCGCGCACCTTCGCGGAGAGCATCCACCGGCAGTTCCCCGGCAAGAAGCTCGCGTACAACTGCTCGCCGAGCTTCAACTGGAAGAGCCACCTCGACGACGACACCATCGCGAAGTTCCAGCGCGAGCTGGCGTCGATGGGATACGCGTTCCAGTTCATCACCCTCGCGGGGTTCCACGCCCTCAACCACTCCATGTACACGCTCGCGAAGGACTACTCGCAGCGCCACATGAGCGCGTACGTGGAGCTGCAGGAGGCGGAGTTCGCGTCCGAGAAGGACGGCTACACAGCCACGCGCCACCAGCGCGAGGTCGGCACCGGCTACTTCGACCGGATCGCCACGGCGCTCAACCCCGACAGCGAGACGCTCGCCCTCGTCGGCAGCACCGAGACCGCGCAGTTCCACTGAGACCAGGAGGCAGACACATGTCACACATCGAGATCCTCGCGCCGCTCGACGAGCGGTACGGCGAGATACTGACCCCGGAGGCCCTGCGCTTCCTCACCCGCCTGCACGACCAGTTCGCCGGGCGCCGCCACGACCGGCTCGCGGCGCGCATGGAGACCCGCAGGCACATCGACAACGGGCGCGACCTGCGCTTCCTGCCCGAGACGCGCGCCGTGCGCGACGAGCCCACCTGGCGCGTCGCGGGCGCCGGCCCGGGCCTCGAGGACAGGCGCGTGGAGATCACCGGCCCGACCGACCGCAAGATGACCGTCAACGCCATGAACTCGGGCGCCAAGGTCTGGCTGGCCGACCAGGAGGACGCCACGAGTCCCACGTGGGCGAACGTCATCGGGGGGCAGATCAACCTGCACGACGTGATCCGCCGCCAGATCGACTTCACGTCGGACGAGGGCAAGGAGTACCGGCTCGGCGAGACCACGCCCACGATCGTCATGCGGCCGCGCGGTTGGCACCTCGTGGAGAAGCACCTGCGCTACACCGACCGCGCGGGCCAGTCGGCGCCGGCCTCGGCATCGCTCGTCGACTTCGGGCTGTACTTCTTCCACAACGCCGCGGAGCTCATCGCGCGCGGGTCGGGTCCGTACTTCTACCTGCCCAAGCTCGAGAACCACCTCGAGGCGCGCCTGTGGGACGACATCTTCACGTTCTCCGAGAACGCGCTCGGCATCGAGCACGGCACGATCCGCGCGACGGTGCTCATCGAGACCATCTCGGCCGCGTTCGAGATGGAGGAGATCCTGTACGAGCTGCGCGAGCACTGCGCGGGGCTCAACGCGGGCCGCTGGGACTACATCTTCTCGATCATCAAGAACTTCCGCGGGCGCGGTGCGAGCTTCACCCTGCCCGACCGTTCGGCGATCACGATGACGGTCCCGTTCATGCGCGCCTACACCGAGCTGCTCGTCAAGACGTGCCACAAGCGCGGCGCGCACGCGATCGGGGGCATGAGCGCGTTCATCCCGAACCGGCGCGACCCGGAGGTCACCGCACGCGCGCTCGACGCCGTCACGCACGACAAGCGCCGCGAGGCCACGGACGGCTTCGACGGCACGTGGGTCGCGCACCCCGACCTCGTCGAGACCGCCCGCGCCGAGTTCGACGCGGTGCTGGGCGAGAAGCCCAACCAGGTCGACCGCCAGCGCGACGACGTGCACGTGACCGCCGACGACCTGCTCGACCTGACGCTCGACGGTCGCGTGACCGACGCGGGCGTGCGCGCCAACGTCTCGATCGCCGTGCGCTACCTGGAGAGCTGGCTGCGCGGGGTGGGTGCCGCCGCCATCGACAACCTCATGGAGGATGCCGCGACGGCCGAGATCAGCCGCAGCCAGCTGTGGCAGTGGATGCACCAGCGCGTCGTCACCGCGGAGGGCACGCTCATCACGCGCGCGCTCGTCGAGCACGAGCTCGCGGCGGTCACCGCCGGCCACCCCGAGTTCGCCGACGCGGCAGAGGTGTTCCGCGCCGTCACGCTCGAGGAGGACTTCCCGACGTTCCTCACGATCACCGCGTACACGCGGTACCTCGTGGAGAGCCGGGAGCCCGTCGCGGCCTAGGAGGAGCGGTCGGGGTGCTGGGGCTAGACTTCCAGCACCTCGACCACCGCCGATCGGAGGGTTCCGTGTCCAGCCCCTGGATCATCACCCCCGATGCGGCCGCGCGCGCCAGGACCGCCCACGATGTCGCGGTGGGCGAGCGCGGCGCCACGACGGGGGTGCGCCGCCTCGTGGCGGAGTCGTGGGAGCGCTCGCTGCGGCTCTCCCTCGACCCCGACTCACTCCTCGCGGGGGTCGACCTCGGCGACGAGGAGCTGCGCGCCTACCGCGATGCGCACCCGCTGTCGCTCGCGCTCCCCACCATCCACCGGCTGCTCATCCGGCACACCTTCGACGCCGGCCTCATCGTCGCCGTGGGCGATCAGGACGGCCGCCTGCTCTGGATCGACGGCGATCGCACGCTGCGCCGCAAGGCGGAGGACATGCTCTTCGTCGAGGGCGCCGACTGGTCGGAGCGCGCCGTCGGCACGAGCGCACCGGGCACGGCCCTCGCCCTCGACCACGGCATCCAGATCACGGGCGCGGAGCACTTCAACCGCATCGTCCACCCGTGGAGCTGCACGGCGGTGCCCGTGCACGACCCGGCGACCGGCGCCATGCTCGGCGTCATCGACATCACGGGCACGGATGCGGCAGTGGCCCCGGCCACGCTCCCGCTCATGGAGGCGGCGGTGGCCGCCGTGGAGTCGGAGCTGCGCATCCGCCGGCTCGACGAGCTCGCGTCCCGGCCGCGGCGCGCCGTGCAGCGCGCCGTGCCCGAGCCCTCGTTGAACGTCCTGGGCACCGAGGGCGGCAGGCTGCAGTCGGGCACGCGCTCCGCCGAGCTCAGCACGCGGCACGCCGAGATCCTGACGCTGCTCGCGTGGCATCCTTCCGGCCTCTCCGCCGAGTCGCTCGCGGGCCTGCTCGACTGCTCGGTCGAGACGCTGCGGCCCGAGATGGTGCGGCTGCGCCGCGTCGTCTCCTCGGTCGACCCGTCGCTCGAGCCCACCTCGCGCCCCTACCGCCTGCCGCGGCGCCTCGACCTCGACGCGCACCGCGTGCTCGCCTTCCTCGACAGGGGAGCACACCGCGTCGCGCTCGCGGGGTACTCGGGCCCGCTGCTGCCGGGGTCGTCGGCCTCGGGCATCCGCGCGATCAGGGATGAGGTGAGCTCGCGCCTGCGCGAGTCGCTGCTGACCGACGCGTCGGTGGAGACGCTGCTCACGTACGCGCGCACGGACGAGGCGGCGTACGACGTCGAGGTGTGGCGCGCGTGCCTCGCGCTCCTGCCGCCCAAGTCGCCCAAGCGCGCCGCGGTGGTCTCGCGCATCGAGCGCATCGAGCGGGAGCTGCGCTGAGTTCTCCACACACTCGAACACATGTTCGAATGTCTGGTACCATATCTGTATGACGATCGCCTCCGTGATCGTGCCGGATCACCTCGAACTCCTCGACGACGCAGCCCTGCTCTCGCTGCAGTCGTCGATCGCGGCCTCGCGCCGCGAGCTCGACGCGCTCAGCGCGCGGGTCTCCGCAGAGGTGGGCGCAGCGCAGATAGGCGCGGCGAGCTCCCCGCGCAACCTTCTGCAACGTTGCTGCAACGCACGCCCTCGTAGCGTCGCACCATGCCAGAGACCTGGCTGACAACGACGTCGACAGGAGTCCCCATGACGATCTACGCCGCACCCGGAACGAAGGATGCGAAGGTCACGTTCAAGCCCCGCTACGAGCACTGGATCGGAGGCGGGTGGGTCAAGCCCGTCAAGGGCCAGTACTTCGACGACATCTCGCCCGTCAACGGCAAGCCGTTCGCCGAGGTCGCCCGCGGCACGGCGGAAGACATCGAGGCCGCCCTCGACGCCGCGCACAGGGCCGCGCCCGCGTGGGGCAAGACGTCCACGACCGAGCGCGCGGCCGTGCTCAACGCGATCGCCGACGTGATCGAGGCCAACCTCGAGCTGCTCGCGGTGGCCGAGACGTGGGACAACGGCAAGCCCATCCGCGAGCCCCTCAACGCCGACCTCCCGCTCGCCGCCGACCACTTCCGCTACTTCGCCGCGGCGATCCGCGCGCAGGAGGGCCACTTCGCCGAGATGGACGGCGACATGACGGCCTACCACTACAAGGAGCCGCTGGGCGTGGTCGGGCAGATCATCCCGTGGAACTTCCCGATCCTCATGGCCGTGTGGAAGCTCGCCCCGGCACTCGCGGCGGGCAACGCCGTCGTGCTCAAGCCCGCCGAGCAGACCCCGGTCTCGATCCTCGTGCTCGTCGAGCTCATCGGCGACATCCTGCCCCCCGGCGTGCTCAACATCGTCAACGGCTTCGGCGCCGAGGCGGGCAAGCCGCTCGCGTCGAGCCCGCGCATCCGCAAGATCGCTTTCACGGGCGAGACCACCACGGGCCGGCTCATCCTGCAGCACGCGTCGGCGAACATCATCCCCGCCACCCTCGAGCTCGGCGGCAAGAGCCCCAACATCTTCTTCCAGGATGTCGCCGACAAGCGCGACGCCTTCTACGACAAGGCACAGGAGGGCTTCACCCTCTTCGCCTTCAACCAGGGCGAGGTCTGCACGTGCCCGTCGCGCGCGCTCATCCAGAAGCCCATCTACGACTCGTTCCTCGGCGACGCCATCGAGCGCACCAAGAAGGCCGTGCAGGGCAACCCGCTCGACACCGACACGCAGGTGGGCGCGCAGGCGTCGAACGACCAGCTCGAGAAGATCCTGAGCTACATCGACATCGGCAAGCAGGAGGGCGCCAAGCTCGCCCTCGGCGGTGAGCGCGTCGACCTCGGCGGCGACCTGTCGGGCGGCTACTACGTGAGCCCCACGATCTTCGAGGGCCACAACAAGATGCGGCTGTTCCAGGAGGAGATCTTCGGGCCCGTCGTCGCCGTCACGAGCTTCGATGACTACGACGACGCCATCGCGATCGCCAACGACACCCTCTACGGGCTCGGCGCGGGCGTGTGGTCGCGCAACGGCAACGTCGCGTACCGGGCGGGCCGCGACATCCAGGCCGGCCGCGTGTGGGTGAACAACTACCACGCCTACCCCGCGGGCGCGGCGTTCGGCGGCTACAAGAGCTCGGGCATCGGCCGCGAGAACAACGCGCTCGCGCTCGACCACTACCAGCAGACGAAGAACCTGCTCGTCAGCTACTCCGAGAACGCGCTGGGATTCTTCTAGACCCGCACGCCACCACCGCTTCCGGCGGTCGCCCGTGCCAGGACGGGCGACCGCCGGAGAACCACGTCAGGAGCGCATCATGATCGAGGCATCAGCAACCATCCCGGGCGAGACGCGCGCGCGAGTGGCCCTCACGGCCGCGAGCGTCGACCTGCTCCGCGCGCTGTGGCAGCAGCACGGGCCGCTCATGTTCCACCAGTCGGGCGGGTGCTGCGACGGCAGCTCGCCCATGTGCTTCGCGCAGGGCGACTTCTGGACGGGCGACAGCGACATCCTGCTCGGCGTCTTCGACATCGCCGTGCCGGGCAGTGGGCCGCAGCCCATCGAGTTCTGGATGTCGAAGGAGCAGTTCGAGTACTGGAGCCACACCTTTCTCACGGTCGACGTCGTGAAGGGCAGGGGCAGCGGCTTCTCCCTCGAGGGTCCGGAAGGGCTGAGGTTCCTCATCCGCTCGCGCCTCATGGAGACCGCGACGCCCTTCGCGTGACGGCCCGGCAGGGCAGGATGGACACGTGTTCATCGTCCTCGCGCGCGTCGACTCCCGCGTCATGGCGGCGCGGCTGACCGACGCGGGCGGCGCCCTCGGCGTCGAGTACGTCGCCGACCTCGCGGCGTTCGTCGCGAAGGAGGAGCCGGCCCATCCGCGCTGGGTGTGGGATGACACGAGCACGTGGTACCCCGAGCTGCTCGCGGCGGGAATCCGCGTCGACCGCTGCTTCGACCTGCGGCTGTGCCACGCCATCCTGCGCTCCTCCGTGCTGACGGCCGACTCGGCCCTCGCGCGAGCACCGCAGGGGGTGTGGGACGCGCCGGCGCCGCACACGGCTCCCGCCGAGCCCGACGGCGCGCTGTTCGACGTCGAGCCCGAGCAGCCCGCGGTCGTCGCCGACCCGCTCGCCGAGTTCACCCTGCAGCGTGCCGCGGTGGCGGGCTGTGCCGAGCCCGGGCGCATCCAGCGGCTGCTCGCCGCCGAGTCCGCGGGCGCGCTCGTCGCGGCGGAGATGCGCTTCGCGGGGCTGCCGTGGGATGTCGCGGCGCACGACCGCATCCTCACGGGCATCCTCGGCCCCCGCCCGCGCGAGGGCGAGCGCCCCGCGAAGCTGCAGGAGGTGCTCGACGTCGTGCGGCAGCGGCTCGACGTGCCCGACCTCAACCCCGACTCGCCCGTGGAGCTGCTGCGCGGCCTCGGGCTCGCGGGCCTGCAGGCCACGTCGACGCGGTCGTGGGAGCTCAAGCAGCTCAAGCATCCGGCGATCGCCCCGCTGCTCGAGTACAAGAAGCTCGCGCGCCTGCTCTCCGCCAACGGCTGGCACTGGCTCGACACGTGGGTGGTCGACGGGCGGTTCCGCCCCGACTACGTGCCCGGGGGTGTCGTCACGGGCCGGTGGGCGACGAGCGGCGGGGGAGCACTGCAGCTCCCGCGCCAGATCCGCGGCGCGGTCGTCGCCGATCCCGGGTGGAAGCTCGTCGTCGCGGATGCGTCGCAGCTCGAGCCGCGCATCCTCGCCGCCATGGCCGCCGACCGTGGCATGGTGCAGGCGGGCGCCGCGGGCGACCTCTACGCGGGAATCGTGGCGAGCGGGGCCGTCGAGACGCGCGACCAGGCGAAGATCGCGATGCTCGGCGCCATGTACGGCGCGACGACGGGCGAGAGCGGCAGGCTCATGCCGCGCCTCGCGAAGGCCTACCCGCGCGCGATCCAGCTCGTCGAGGATGCCGCGCGCGCCGGTGAGCGCGGCGAGCGGGTCACGACGCGCCTCGGCCGCAGCTCGCCGCCCGGGCAGCGGTTCGAGGGCTGGAGCGACGGCCGTTCCGACGCAGAGACCTCCCGCGCGCGCGAGCGCTCCCGGTCGTGGGGCAGGTTCACGCGCAACTTCGTCGTGCAGGGCACCGCCGCCGAGTGGGCGCTGTGCTGGATGGCGAGCATCCGACGGCGCCTGCGCGAGCTCGACGGGCGCGGCTTCGAGCATGCGCCGCACCTCGTGTTCTTCCTCCACGACGAGGTCGTCGTGCACACCCCGGCCGAGCTCGCCGACACCGTGCGGCAGGTGCTCGTGGACTCGGCCGCCGAGGCCGGGCGCCTGCTCTTCGGGGAGTTGCCGGTGACGTTCCCGCTCACGGTTGCGAGTGTCGACGACTACGGGCAGGCCAAGTGAGCCATACCGTGTATGCATGTCGATCCGTCTGAGCCTGCTCGCGATCCTCGAGCTCGGCCCGTGCTACGGCTACCAGCTGCGCCTCGAGTTCGAGCGTCGCACCGCCCCCACCTCACCGCTCAACGTCGGTCAGGTCTACGCGACCCTCGACCGCCTCGAGCGCGACGGCCTCGTCGTCAAGCGCCAGCAGGATGCGGCCGGCCACGTCTACTACGCGATAACCGGCCGCGGCCGTGACGCGGTCGCGGAGTGGCTCGCGGAGCCCGTGGCCCCGCCCGCGCGGGACGAGCTCGCGACGAAGCTCGCGCTCGCCCTCACGCTGCCCGGCGCCGACCCGGCAGCGCTCATCGCCGCCCAGCGCACCCTCGCGACCGAGTCGCTCGCGGCCCACCTCGCGCGCGAGCACGCGACCCTGGCCGAGCGGCTAGTGGGCGACGCCCTCGCCCTTGCCGCCGAGGCCGAGCTGCAGTGGCTCGACCGCTGCGAGGTGCTGCTCGCCGAGGCATCCCCGTACGGCCTCGACTCCGAGCCCCCGCGACGGGGCAGGCCGGCCCAAACAACAGCCTTGTGATTCCGGCCATACATAGGTCATAATGGCCCCAGCGGTCTCGCACCGCACAATTTCACAGCTCTGCAGGTCAACTGCCATTCCAACGGGTCGATGGGGAAGTCGCATCCAACGGAATGGAGAGAATCGTGACTGCACCGAACGCTCGCGGAGTGCTATTTGTGCACTCCGCTCCTCGCGCGCTGTGCCCGCACATCGAATGGGCAGCAGGACGCGCCCTCGAGCGTGCCGTGAATTTCGACTGGTCCGCGCAGCCCGTGCTGCCCGGCTCGCAGCGCACCGAGTTCTACTGGGAAGGCCCGCGAGGCACGGGGGCGAAGCTCGCCTCGGCGCTGCGTGGGTGGGAGCACCTGCGCTACGAGGTCACCGAGGATGCCGGGCTCGGCACCGACGGGGGTCGGTGGATGCACACGCCCGACCTCGGCATCTTCTTCGCGCAGACGGACACCGTGGGCAACACCGTGATCCCCGAGGACCGCGTGCGCTACGCCATGGACCTCGCGGGCGCCAACGCGATCGAGCTGCACCGCGAGCTGCGCCTCGCGCTCGGCCAGGCGTGGGACGACGAGCTCGAGGCGTTCCGCCACGCGAGCCAGGACTCCGCAGTCGTATGGCTGCACCAGGTGGGCTGATCGAGATGGAGACCCAGATCGTCGTCGCACCGGACCGCCGGTTCACCGGCGCCACAGAACTGCTCGAGCGCATGGTCACTGAGGATGACGTGCTCGACTTCGGGGGAGAGTGCTTCATCCACGACGGGTGCAGACCCGTCTAGGAGCGGTACCTCATCGGCAGGGAGTCGATGAGGCTGGAGAGGGCGAACGGATTCGCCCCGCCACGGATGGCAGCTCCAGCCTCATCGAGTCCCTGTCGGCGTTTAAGGGCAGGCGCGCGAGCCCCACGTGATCGACTCCTAGTTGTAGGAGCGGAACGCCACGACGGAGTTGTGGCCGCCGAAGCCGAACGAGTTGCTCAGCGCGAGCAGGTCGCCGTCCCCGAGCGCACGCGGCGACGTGACCACGTCGAGCGGGATGGCGGGATCCTGCTCGGTGAGGTTGATCGTCGGCGGCGCGGTGCGGTTGTGCAGCGCGAGGATCGTGAAGATCGCCTCGAGCGCACCGGTTCCGCCGAGCAGGTGGCCCGTCGCGGCCTTCGTCGCCGACACGGCGATGTTGGGCAGGTGGTCTCCGAAGACCCGCAGCATGGCGTTGTACTCCGCGATGTCGCCGACGGGAGTGCTCGTGGCGTGGGCGTTGATGTGCGCCACATCCTCGGGCCTGGCACCCGCCTGGGCGAGCGCGGCGAGCATGGCGCGCGCCGCCGCCGAGCCCTCGGGGTCCGGGGCGGTGATGTGGAACGAGTCGCTCGTGACGGCACCGCCCGCGAGCTCCGCGTAGATCCGGGCGCCGCGAGCGAGGGCGTGCTCCTCGGTCTCGAGCACGATCGAGCCGGCACCCTCGCCGAGCACGAAGCCGTCACGCGACACGTCGTAGGGGCGCGACGCGGTCGCGGGGGAGTCGTTGCGCTTCGAGAGCGCCTGCATCGACGCGAACGCGGCGATGGGCAGCGGGTGCACGACGGCCTCCGTGCCACCGGCGATGACGACGTCGGCGAGGCCCTCCCGCAGGTGCATGTAGGCGTTGGCGATGGCCTCGGTGCTCGACGCGCACGCCGAGACGTCGGTGCGGGCGTAGGCGCGTGAGGGGATGGACATGCTGATCGCGGCGGCGGCGGCGTTCGGCATGAGCATGGGGATGGTCATGGGGAGCACGCGGCGCGGCCCCTTCTCCTTGAGCGTGTCCCACGCGTCGAGGAGGGTCCACAGGCCGCCGATGCCGGTCGAGTAGTCGACCCCGACGCGGATGGGGTCGACGTCGGGCGAGCCCGCGTCGGCCCACGCCTCGCGCGCGGAGATGAGGGCGAACTGGCTCGAGGGGTCGAGGCGCTTCGACTCGACGCGCTCGAGCACCTCCTCGGGGCGCACCTTGGCCTCTGCGGCGAAGGTCACGGGGAGTTCGAGCTCTGCCACCCAGTCCTGGGTGAGCGTGTGCGCTCCGGACTCGCCGGCGAGCAGCGCCGTCCACGACTCGGGGGCCGTGCCGCCGAGGGGCGACGTGGCGCCAATACCTGTTACGACGATCTTCTTGGTCATGTCACATCCTGTTGTTTCGACAACACTGTCCTGAGGATGGCCGGGCGTGCCCGGCCATCCGTAGGGGTACTGCTCAGCCCTGGGCGCCGGTGATGAAGTTCACGGCGTCGCCGACGGTCTTGAGGTTCTTGACCTCTTCGTCGGGGATCTTGACGTCGAACTTCTCCTCGGCGTTGACGACGATGGTCATCATCGAGATCGAGTCGATGTCCAGGTCGTCGGTGAACGACTTGTCCAGCTCGACGGTGTCCGTCGCGATGCCGGTCTCGTCGTTGATGAGTTCGGCCAGGCCGGCCAGGACTTCTTCGGTGGACAATGCCATGATGTTTATCTCCTTGTGGATGTGTTTTTGACCGCTGCCCAGTTTAGGGCAGCACTACTACCTGGGCGCCGAACACGAGGCCCGCGCCGAAGCCGATCTGCAGGCACAGCCCGCCGCTCAGCTCGGGGTGCTCCTGCAGGAGCCGGTGCGTCGCGAGCGGGATGGAGGCGGCGCTCGTGTTCCCCGTGGTCTCGATGTCGCGACCGATGATGACGCTCTCGGGCAGCTTGAGCTGCTTGGCGAGCTCGTCGATGATGCGCATGTTCGCCTGGTGCGGCACGAACGCGGCGAGGTCGGACGATTCGACACCCGCGGCCTCGAGCGCCTGCTTGGCGACCTTCGCCATCTCCCACACCGCCCAGCGGAACACGGTCTGGCCGTCCTGACGCAGGGTCGGCCACTTGGCGCGGCCCTCGCGGAAGTCGACGAGGTTGTAGTCCATGCCCACGGCGTCGGCCTTGGATCCGTCGGAGCCCCACACGGGAGCGGCGATGCCGGGGAAGTCGCTCGGGCCGATGACCACGGCACCCGCGCCGTCGCCCAGCAGGAACGAGATCGTGCGGTCGGTGGGGTCGACGATGTCGCTGAGCTTCTCCGCGCCCACGACGAGCGCGTAGTGCGCGGCTCCGCTGCGGATGAGCGCGTCGGCCTGCGTCACGCCGTAGCTGAAGCCCGCGCACGCGGCGTTGGAGTCGTACGCGGCGGCGGGGTTGGCGCCCACCCGGTCGGCGAGCACGGCCGACATCGACGGGGTCTGCTGCACGTTGCCGATGGTCGCGACGATGACGAGGTCGATCTGGTCGGCCGGGATGCCCGACTTCGCGATGGCCTCCTGCGCCGCCTCCGTGGCGAGGTCGAGGGCGAGGATGCCCTCGGAGGCGCGCGTGCGCGTGATGATGCCCGTGCGCTGGCGGATCCACTCGTCGCTCGAGTCGATGGGGCCGACGAGGTCGTCGTTGGGCACCACGAGGTCGCCGCGCGCCGCGCCGTAGCTGTAGATACGCGTGAACTCGGCGCCGTGGGACTGCTTGAGGGTGGGCACGTCGGTTACTTCCCGTCGATCAGGTCGAATGCTGCTGCGAGGTCGTCCGGAGTCTTGACCGCGACGGACGGCACGCCCTTGAGGCCGCGCTTGGCGAGCCCCACGAGGGCACCCGCGGGCGCGAGCTCGATGATGCCGGTCACGCCGGCGGCCGCGAACGACTCCATGGCGAGATCCCAGCGCACGGGCGACGAGACCTGGCCGACCATGAGCTGCACGAAGTGGTCGCCGCTCTCGATGCGGGATCCGTCTCGGTTGGTCCAGATCGGAAGGGTCGGGTCGTGCTTCTCGAGGCCCGCGGCGAACAGCTCGAGGCCCGCGACCGCCGGCTGCATGTAGCGCGTGTGGAAGGCGCCGGCGACCTGCAGGGGGATGACGCGCGTGCCCGCGACGGGGTTCTCGGCGAGCTGCGCGAGGGCGGGGAGGGCGCCGGCGACGACGACCTGTCCGCCGCCGTTGAAGTTGGCGGGCTGGAGCTCCAGCTCGGCGAGGCGCTCGAGGAGGGCGGCCTCATCGCCGCCCAGCACGGCGGACATGCCCGTGGGCTCGAGCGCGGCGGCATCCGCCATCGCCCGTCCGCGCTCGCGCACGAAGCTCACGGCGTCCGTCTCGCTCAGGATGCCCGCACCCGCCGCGGCCGTGACCTCGCCGACCGAGTGCCCGGCGATGCCGCCGACCTTCTCGCGGCGGCCGTCGGCGAAGAGGGAGCGGAGGGTGAGGAGTCCCGCCGCCACGATGAGCGGCTGCGCGACCTTGGTGTCGCGGATCGTGTCGGCGTCGCTCGTCGTGCCGTGCGCGACGAGGTCGATGCCGACGCCGTCGGAGATGGCGCCGAGCTGGTCGGCGGCGCCGGGGAGCTCGAGCCAGGGGGAGAGGAATCCGGGGGTCTGTGAGCCCTGTCCGGGCGCGACGATGACGATCACTTCTCTAGTGTGCCAACTCTTCGGGCCGCGCGCAGGGGGTGATCTCCCAAGAACCGCACGAATCGTTGTGCAATGCGTTCAACGAGCGCGTTTGGCGCTGTCGGGATCGGCTATCGAGCCCACGATGAGCGCGGACTGCAGGATGAGCGCCTCGCGCGCCCCCGTGGCATCCCAGCCGATCACGTCGCTCACGCGCTTGAGGCGGTAGCGCACGGTGTTGGGGTGCACGAACAGCTCGCGCGCCGTCGCCTCGAGCGACCGTCCGTTGTCGAGGTAGCACCACAGCGTCGCGAGCAGGTCTGTGGAGTGCGCCTGCAGCGGCCGGTAGATCTTGTTGATGAGGGTCGACCGGGCGAGCGGGTCGCCCGCGAACGCGCGCTCGGGCAGCAGGTCGTCGGCGAGCGTCGGCCGGGGCGCGTTGCGCCACGACCGCGCGACGGCGAACCCCGCGAGAGCGGCCTTGGCGCTCTTGGAGGCGTCGACGAGCGTGGGCACCTCGTGGCCGAGCACGAGGTGGCCCGGGCCGAAGCCCGGCTCGAGCTGCTTCGCGATCTCGAGGAACGGCATGGGAGTGACGGCGTCCGGGTCGGTGCGCGGGCTCGCGCGGCCGATGACGAGCACGAGACGGCTGCCCTGCACGCCGATGAGCACGTCGGCGTCGAGGTGGCGCGCCGTGCGGCGCAGCTGGTCGACGTCGAGCATCTTGGGGGCCGTGCCCACGAGCACGCACACCTCGCCGTGGCCGTTCCAGCCGAGGGCGGCGATGCGCGAGGGCAGCTCGTTGTCGTACTCCCCGCTGAGGATCGAGTCGACGACGAGGGCCTCGAGGCGGGCATCCCACAGCCCCCGTGCCTCGGCCGCGCGCGCGTAGACGTCGGCGGCCGCGAAGGCGATCTCGCGCGAGTAGAGCAGGATGCCCTCGCGCAGCACGTCGTCGTCGTTCTTGATGCGGTGCTCGACGACCTCGACGGTCAGGCGGATGAGCTGCAGGGTCTGCGTGAGCGACACCGAGCGCAGCAGCTCGCGCGGGGCCGCGCCGAAGACGTCCGCCGCGATCCACGGCGTCGACTTCGGGTCTTCGAACCAGCTGATGAAGCTCGTGATGCCCGCCTGCGCCACGAGCCCGACCGCGGAGCGACGCCCGGGCGGCATGTCGCCGTACCAGGGGAGTGTGTCCTCCAGACGCTTCAGGGTCGCTGTCGCCAGCTCACCCGAGATCGTCCGCAGCCACGCGAGCGTCTGCTCCTTGGTCTTCTGCACCACCGTCGGGATGCGCCTCGCCTAGCTCTCGCCGCCGGCCGAGCCGGTGGTGCCCGCGTTCACGTCGAGCAGGCGGTACTTCTCGATGGCCTGCGCCGCGAGCGACGGGTCGACGACGCCCTTCTTGCCGAGGGACTGGAGGGTCCGCACGACGAGGGAGGGTCCGTCGATCTTGAAGTAGCGCCGGGCCGCCGCGCGCGTGTCGGAGAAGCCGAAGTCGTCGGCACCGAGCGTCGCGAAGTCGCCGGGCACGAACTGCCGGATCTGGTCGGGCACGGCGTGGCTGAAGTCGCTCACGGCCACGAACGGACCCTCTGCGCCAGACAGCTTCTGCGTGACGTAGGGCACGCGCGGCTCGGCACCGGGGTTGAGGAAGTTGTGCTCCTCGGCGGCGATGCCGTCGCGGCGCAGCTCGTTCCAGCTCGTGACGGACCAGACGTCGGCCGCGACACCCCAGTCGGCGGCGAGGAGCTCCTGGGCCTCGAGCGCCCACGGCACCGCCACACCCGAGGCGAGCAGCTGGGCGCGCGGGCCCGGCGTCGTCGCCGCACGGAGGTGGTAGATGCCCTTGAGCACGCCCTCGAGGTCGAAGTTCTCCGGCTCGGCGGGCTGCACGACCGGCTCGTTGTAGAGCGTCAGGTAGTACATGACGTTGGGCTCGGGGTGCGTGCCGCCGTACATCCTCTCGATGCCGGCCTTGACGATCGCGCCGATCTCGTAGCCGTACGCGGCGTCGTAGGCGACGACCGCGGGGTTCGTCGACGCGAGCAGGAGCGAGTGGCCGTCGGCGTGCTGCAGGCCCTCGCCCGTGAGCGTCGTGCGGCCGGCCGTGGCGCCCATGATGAAACCGCGGGCCATCTGGTCGCCCGCCGCCCACATGGCGTCGCCCGTGCGCTGGAAGCCGAACATCGAGTAGAAGACGTAGACCGGGATGAGCGGCTCGCCGTTCGTCGCGTACTGGGTGCCCGCTGCCGTGAACGCCGCGAAGGCGCCGGCCTCGTTGATGCCCACGTGCACGATCTGGCCCTGCGGCGACTCCTTGTACGCCAGCAGCAGCTCGCGGTCGACGGACGTGTAGTGCTGCCCCTGCGGGTTGTAGATCTTCGCGGTGGGGAAGTACGCGTCCATGCCGAAGGTGCGCGCCTCGTCGGGGATGATCGGGACGATGCGGTGGCCGAAGTCCTTCGCACGCAGCAGGTCTTTGAGCAGGCGCGCGAACGCCATGGTGCTCGCGATCTCCTGCTTGCCGGAGCCCTTCTTGACGACCTCGAAGGCCGTCGCGTCGGGCAGCGAGACCTGCGTGTACTTCGAGCGGCGCTCGGGCACGTAGCCGCCGAGCTCGCGGCGACGCTCCTGCAGGTACTGGATCGCCTCGTCGTTCTCGCCCGGGTGGTAGAGCGGCGGCTGGTACGGGTTCTCCTCGAGCTGCGCGTCCGTGATGGGGATGTGCATGACGTCGCGGAACTGCTTGAGGTTGTCGAGCGTGAGCTTCTTCATCTGGTGGGTCGCGTTGCGGCCCTCGAAGCTCGGCCCGAGGCCGTAGCCCTTGACGGTCTTCGCGAGGATGACCGTGGGCTGGCCCTTGTGCTCCTGCGCCGCCTTGAACGCCGCGTACACCTTGCGGTAGTCGTGGCCGCCGCGCTTGAGGCCCCACAGCTGGTCGTCGGTGTAGTCCTTGACCATCTCGAGAGTGCGCGGGTCGCGGCCGAAGAAGTTCTCGCGCACGTAGGCGCCGTTCTCGGCCTTGTAGGTCTGGTAGTCGCCGTCCGGCGTGCGGTTCATGAGGTCGCGCAGCGCGCCGTCGGTGTCGCGCGCGAGGAGCTCGTCCCACTCGCGGCCCCACACGACCTTGATGACGTTCCAGCCGGCACCGCGGAAGAAGCTCTCGAGCTCCTGGATGATCTTGCCGTTGCCGCGCACCGGTCCGTCGAGGCGCTGCAGGTTGCAGTTGATCACGAAGTTGAGGTTGTCGAGCCCGTCGTTGGCGGCCCACTGGAGGGCGCCGCGGCTCTCGACCTCGTCCATCTCGCCGTCGCCGAGGAACGCCCAGACCTGCTGGTCGCTCGCATCCTTGATGCCGCGGTTGGTGAGGTAGCGGTTCGACTGCGCCTGGTAGATGGCGTTGATGGGGCCGAGGCCCATCGAGACCGTGGGGAACTGCCAGAACTCGGGCATGAGCCGCGGGTGCGGGTAGCTCGAGAGGCCGTTGGGGAACTGCGACTTCTCCTGGCGGAAGCCCTCGAGCTGCTTCTCGGAGAGGCGGCCCTCGAGGTACGCGCGCGCGTACATGCCGGGGGAGGCGTGGCCCTGGTAGAAGATCTGGTCGCCGCCGCCGGCGTGGTCCGCGCCGCGGAAGAAGTGGTTGTGGCCGACCTCGTAGAGGGCGGCGGACGACGCGTACGTCGAGATGTGGCCGCCGACGCCGATGCCGGGGCGCTGCGCGCGGTGCACGGTGATCGCGGCGTTCCAGCGGATCCACGCGCGGTAGCGGCGCTCGAGCTCCTCGTTGCCCGGGAAGTCGGGCTCGTCCTCGACCGCGATCGTGTTGAGGTAGTCCGTGGTCGGGACCATCGGCACGCCCAGGTGCAGGTCCTTCGACCGCTTGAGCAGGCTCAGCATGATCTCGCGGCCGCGCTCATGGCCGTGTGCGGCGACAAGGGCGTCGAGCGACTCCTGCCACTCGGCGGTCTCCTCCGGATCCCTATCGATGTGGTTCACCGAGTACGGGTCCTGGTCGTTTACCGTCACCCTTGACCTCTTTCTTGAGAGAGTTGCTGCCCGCGGCGAATCGGGTTACGACGTGCCGGGATCTACTACGCCTATCGATACTAGTTGTGGGACGCATACTGACTCGCACCGGCGTATGATTGCCCCTCGTGTGTGCCTGAGAAACACCCGGGCACGAAAGGAAACGCCAGCTCATGGCTCTCGAAAAAGACACGACCGCGCCCGACTTCGATCTTCCGAACCAGTTCGGCGAGCACGTGCGACTCTACGACTTCCGCGGCAAGAAGCCCGTGGCCCTCGTCTTCTTCCCCCTCGCCTTCTCCAGCACGTGCACCACGGAGCTGTGCGACCTGCGCGACAACATCGCGATGTTCAAGGCGGAGGGCATCGAGCTCATCGGCATCTCCGTCGACTCCAAGGCCACGCTCAACGCGTTCGCCCAGGAGAAGGGCTACGACTTCACGCTGCTCGCCGACTTCTGGCCGCACGGCGAGGTCGCGCGCGAGTACGGCGTGTTCCTCGAGGCGAAGGGCTTCGCGAACCGCGCCACCTTCCTCATCGACATCGACGGCGTCATCCGCGCGAGCATCATCACGGCTCCTGGCGAGGCCCGCACGATGGACGAGTACCTCGAAGCGCTGCGCGAGCTGAAGGCCGAGCGGGTCTAGCCGGTCATCCTGATCAGGTCAGGATGTTGACCGCCCTCGAGATCACGAGGGCGAGCAGCACGAACCCCGTGAGCGCCTGCAGGGCCATGAGGCCCTTGGCGCGCAGCGTGAGCGGCATCGTGTCGGTGGGGCTGAACGCCATCATGTTCGACAGCGAGAAGTACGCGTAGTCGAAGAACACGGGCAGCCACCGGTCGTCGTTCTGCTGCTGGGGGAACAGGAAGTCCTGCGCGGCGTCGTCGCGCACGCCGTCGATGCGGCGCGCGTACGGGCCGCCCTTGTCGAGCTCCCAGTAGACGAGGGCGAACGCGATGACGTTCGTGATCCACACGGCGAAGGCGGTGAGCAGCACGCTCGGGCCGTCGACCTGCCCGTTCACGAGCTGCGCCACGATGATCACGACGTAGACCTGGTTGACGCCCGCGAGCGCGAGGGCGAAGCCCACGCCCACCCAGCGGGACCAGGTCGTCTCCCGCGTCACGCGCGTGGGGTTCATGACCAGGAGGGGGACGAGCACGAGGGCGCCGACCGCGGGAACGACCCAGCGCGGGAACAGCGAGATCTCCTCCGGCAGCAGGAGGTAGAGGGCGAAGGCCGCGAGGATCGTGGCGATCACGGGGAGCTTGTGCTCGTAGTGCTGCGTCGGCTGCGGGTGGGTGGGGTCTGGGCGCTGGGCCATGTGTACCATTGTGGAGCGTCAAGCGCCTTTAGCTCAGTTGGTAGAGCGCCACGTTTACACCGTGGATGTCATCGGTTCGAGCCCGGTAGGGCGCACCGGATCCCGTGCGGGCTCTCCTAGGGCACCGTGACCGTCGCGGCGACGCTCGCCCGGTTGCCGCCGAAGTCGGTCACGACGAGCTGCAGGTACAGCCGTGTGCCCGAGGCGAGCGCGGGGAAGTCGTACACGAGCGAGTCGACGTCCGCGTAGAGGCCCACGTCGCTCGTGAGGTACCACTGCTCCGTGCCGTCCGGCATGACGCTGAGCACCTGCGGCACGATGATCCAGTCGGGCTTGGGCGAGAACTCGCCGTAGGTGCCGGTCTTCTCGTTGTAGATGTAGTACGTCGTGCTGATGGTGTCGCCCGTGGCGCTGTCGACGACCGCCGAGAGCAGCAGGTCGCCGCCGTAGGCGTCGTCGGGCGAGTAGTACGAGAGCGGCACGTCGGCCGTGAAGATCCCGGTGTCGTAGTCCCCGTAGAGGGACAGGTAGGCGTCCATGGTGTCGTAGCCGTCGCTCAGGCTCAGGTGCGTGAGGTCGTACGTGCCGGAGGCGGACCCGTCGTCGCCGAGGAACGCGTCCTCCTCGCCGAGGAACGTCACGGAGCCGTCATCCTCGACGGTCCCATAGCGGATGAACGCCGACGCGAGGTTGGCCGCCGTGTCGGGGTCGAAGAACCCCGTGATGGTGACGCCGTCGTCGCCGAACTCGACGGTCGCGTTCTGGTCGATGACCGGGCCCTGCGCGATCTCGCCGCCCTTGCCGTAGTAGGTGTTCAGGAAGTCGATCCACCCGCCGGAGTTGGGGAGCTCGCGGTAGGCCTCGTCGAAGTACGGCTCCGACGGCGGGAAGTAGATGGAGAGGCCCGTCGCACCCTTCGTCGCCTGCCCGTCGACCCGGTCGAGCACGGCGTCGTTGATGGCGCGCGTGAGGTCGTCAGCGGCATCGGCGGCAAACAGGAGGTCGACGCCCACCTGCGACGTGAAGATCGACAGGTCGGTCATGAAGCTGTCCTGGTCGGGGTCTGGGCTCTGCCCGAACCCGAGGGTCTGCGCGAGGCTGCGGCCGACCGTCGGGCCGATTCCCGCCGCGTTGTCGACGAGCACGTCGGTGAAGGCCTTGAGCGCGGCATCCACGGCGCCCATCTGCGTGAGGTCGATCTCCGCGAGGGTGATCTCGGCGTCGTCGCCCTCGTCCTTGGCCTGGGCCTCGAAGCCGTCGATGATCGAGCTCGCGAGCTCGTCGACGGTGGCACTGCCGTCGTCTGCGACGGCGTCGAACGCGCGGTAGTCCCAGCCGTGGCCGGGCTCGAGCTCCTGCGACGCGACCATGCGGTCGGCGTAGGGCGCGAGGCTGCTCGCGACCTCGTACGTCGCCATGAGGCACGCGTCGAAGCCGAGCAGGTCGAGCTTGGCGAGCCCGGCCGCGGCGAGCCCGTCGGAGATGCCCTCGCCGAGCTCCGCGAGCGTGAGGCTGTCGCCGTCGGACGACTCGTCGTCGCCCACGCCCGGCCAGGATGCGCCGTGGTCCGAGACCACGAGCGCGTAGTGGTCGGCGGGGTAGTTCTGGATCCCGTAGGAGACGAAGTCGGCGAGCACCGCGGGGTCTCCCGTGTTGACGTCGCCCTTGTCGTCGAGCACGGTCGCCGAGTTCTGCCCGATCTCGAGCACCTTGGCGCCCACCCAGTCGTCGAGGCCCAGCACGCCCTCGTCCGTGTAGTCCGCCGCGCGGTCGACGAGCGCGACGAGGTTGAGGCCCTTCTGGGTGCCCACGTCGCCGATCTCCTCGAGGTCGGTCATCATGTACTCCTCGAGGTTCGTGTCGGCGATGGAGTACGTGAGGATCGTCCACGAGCCCGACGCGTCGGCGGCGGGATCCTCGGGCGACGCGCTGCAGGCGGCGAGGGCCGTGACGAGTCCGAGGGCGGTGATGAGGGCAAGCGGTCGGGTGCGCACGGCGACAACACTAGGGGCCGGTAGCCTCGCCTCATGACCACGGCCACGACGACGCGCGGGTCGGGCGCGTGGGCGCTCATCCTCGCCTCCCTGCTGTGGGGCACGACCGGCACCGCGGCGAGCTTCCTGCCCGACTCGGTGAGCCCCCTCGCGGTCGGCGCGTCGACCATGGCGGTCGGCGGCATCCTGCTCTTCGTCGTGTCGGCGCGGCCCGCGCTCGCCGCGATCCGCTCGGCGGCGAGCCGGCGCTGGCTCCTGCTCGGGGCGGTCGGGGTCGTCGTCTACCCCCTCGCCTTCTACAGCTCGATGAACCTCGCGGGCGTCGCGATCGGCAACGTCGTCTCGCTCGGCACGGGTCCCGTCTTCGCCGCGCTCCTCGAGTGGCTGTTCGAGCGGCACCGGCCGTCGGCCCTGTGGGCAGGATGCACGGCCGCCGCCGTCGCGGGCGTCGTGCTGCTCGCCCTGGGCGGCGAGACGACCGGCGCGCCCGCCGTGGTCCCCGGCGTGCTCCTCGGCCTCGCGGCGGGACTCGCCTATGCGCTCTACACCTACTGCTCGAGCCGCGCGATCCGCGCGGGCGGCTCGTCCCGCGGCGTCATGGGCGGCATGTTCGGCCTCGGCGCCGTGCCGCTCGCGGTCGTGCTCGTCGTGCTGGGGGCGCCCCTGCTGCAGTCGTGGCAGACCGTCGGCATCGCCGCCTATCTGGCGATCGGACCCATGTTCGTGGCCTACCTGCTGTTCGGCGTGGGCATGCGCACGCTGCGCAGCAGCACGGCGACGACCATCACGCTGCTCGAGCCGTTCGTCGCGACGATCCTCGCGGTGCTCGTCGTGGGGGAGCGGCTGGGGCTCGTCGGGTGGGTCGGGCTCGGCCTCATCCTCGTCTCGGTAACTGTCGTCGCCACGGCTCGGCGCCCGGGTTCTGGCGGCGGCGCCCCTTAGTATTTCGGCATGGAACGAGACGACGAGGGTCGCGAGGTCTTGCCGACCGACTCCGACGAGGTGGTTCAGGGCCCCCGTCGTTCGACGTTCACGCCCCCGACCGCCCCCCAGCCGGTGCCGTCGCAGCAGGCCCCCGCCACCGACGACGACGCCCTCGCGGATGCGCTCGCGGCCGACCTCGGGCGCATCGCGTCCGGCCCCATCACCGTCGTCACGCCCGACACCGTCGTCCCGCCGGGCCCCGCCGTCTCGTGGCAGCCCACGATCGAGGTGCCGCCTACGGCACCCGAGCCCGTGCAGTCGGCGCCCGAGCCCGCTCCGTGGTCCGGCCTCGCCGCGCCCGATCCGACGACCCAGGCCGTGCCCGTCGTCGACGGGCCGCCCGCACGCAAGTCCCTCCCCGACGACGAGCTGAGCCGCTGGGTCGCCGAGGCGGGCGAGCGCCCCGGCGGCACGCTCGAGATCATCGAGCAGCTGCAGGCGCAGATGAAGCTCCGCGAAGATGAGGCACGCGAGTTCCGCGCGTGGGAGGACCGGATGCGGACGCTCGGCACGCCCGACGCGCTCGGCAAGGTCGCCGACGCCGGCCCCCAGTTCAGCGGAGTTCTCCCCGAGGTGGCTCCCGCGCCCGAGACGGGCTCCTTCGTGCTCCCGGAGAACCCCGTCGCCGACTGGCCAGCCCCCGACTTCCCCGAGCCCACGCAGCCCGCCGCGGCCGCGCCGCCCGCGCCCGCGCCGCAGCTCCCCGCGTGGGACGTGCCCGCCCCGAGCGCGTCATGGTCGCCCGCCGCGTGGGACGAGCCCGCCGCCCCCGCGGTCGAGCCCGAGATACCGTCGCCGAGCGCACAGGCCGAGGCGCTCGCGCAGGCGCCCGCGCCCGCACCCCAGACGCGCGCCCCGTTCGACTGGGCGGCGCCGACCGGTCCCGTCATCACGTCGACGCCCGGAGCCGTCGCGCCGCCCGCGCCCGCCCCGCTCGTCGAGCCCGTGCGGTCCGCGCCCGCCCCGAGCCTTCCCGTGGCGGACGACGAGGTGGTCATCCCCATCCTCGAGCCGGCCACGGAGCCCGAGCCCGTCGTCGAGCCCGAGCCCGAGCTCACCGTCGAGGAGATCCCCGACGGCCCGCCGCCGCTCATCGAACCCGGCAAGTTCGGCGGACCGCCCATCCTGCCGTCGCAGACGCGCGCCGCGGCCCCGCTCGCCGAGGATGACGACGACCCCGAGCCCGGCACGCCCGCGTTCGACTGGACCTCGCCCGGGCCGCCGCCCGTGCGCGAGCCCGTGCGCGAGTTCAGCTTCGACGCGCTGCTCTCCGAGGAGCCGCCGCGCGACGACCCCGAGCCCGAGCCCGCCGGCGAGGCCCCCGAGGCGCTCTTCATCGAGCCCCTGCCCTTCGCGGCGGGGGAGCCGATCCCCACCGACACGGGATCCATCCCCGTGGTCGACCAGGCGTACGACGAGGAGCTCGACGACGACGTCGACGAGACCGACCGCGCGTTCGCCGGCATCCTCGGCCCCGTCTCGGTCGACACGTCGGGCATCGCCGCCGTCAACCAGTCGATCTCGCCGCCCTCGGGCCCGATCTCGACCGTGCGCATCCCGGCCGACGAGCAGGTGCTCTACGACGACGAGCCCGTGCGCCAGCCCGTGTTCAGCATCGAGCAGACCGGCCCCGAGCCGACTCCCGTCGACCATCGCGTGGGCCGCGCGGCCAGGCTGTTCTGGCTGTGGTTCGCGGCGAACTCCTCGATCCTGAGCGTCGGCCTCGGCGCGACGGTCTTCGCGATCGGCATGAGCCTGCGCCAGTCGATAGTGTCCGTGCTCGCGGGTGTGGCGCTGTCGTTCCTGCCGCTCGGCCTCACGACCCTCGCGGGCAAGCGCAGCGGGCAGCCGACCATGATCGTGTCGCGCGCGTCGTTCGGCCTCATCGGCAACGTCGTGCCGGCCCTCGTGGCCTTCGTCGTCCGCATCTTCTGGGGCGCGGTGCTGCTCTGGCTGCTGGGCTCGTCGATAGCCGTCGTCATCGTCGGCGCGGGGCTCGACGGCGTGCTGGGCGAGAGCCAGGTGCTGCTCGTGTCGCTCGCGGGGGCGTTCCTCGTCGCCGTGCTCGTCGCGTTCGCCGGCTACCCGCTGTTCGCGCGCATCCAGCTCGTGCTGAGCGTCGTGTCGGGCATCCTCATCATCGGGCTCATCGCGCTCACCTACCAGTACATCGACATCCCGCAGGCGCTCACGGTGCCCGACGGGCCGTGGCTGCTCACCATCACGGGAGCCGTCCTCGTGTTCAGCTTCGTGGGCCTCGTGTGGGCGACGAGCGGCGCGGATGTCGCGCGCTACCAGCGCACCGACTCGAGCGGCGCCTCGTCGATGCTGTGGGCGACGTTCGGCTCGACCCTCCCGAGCTTCGTGCTCATCGGCTACGGCGCGCTCCTCGCCGCGTCGGACAAGGGGGTCGCGAGCGGCTTCCTGCTCTCGCCCCTCGACACCCTCTCGCGCATGCTCCCGATCTGGTACCCGGCGCCGCTCATCGCCGCGGCGGCGCTGAGCCTGCTCTCGGGCGTGACGCTGTCGGTCTACTCGGGCGGCTTCGCGCTGCAGGCCGTGGGCGTGCGGCTCAAGCGCCAGTGGTCGATCATCGTCGTCGCCGTGCTCGTGGGCGCCCTCGCGCTCCTGCTGGGCTTCGGAGTCGCCGGCGGGCTCACCGAGCTCTTCCGGGATGCGGCGACGACCCTCGCGGTGCCGGTCGCGGCGTGGGCGGGGATCTTCGCCGCCGAGACGATGATCCGCAACCGCAGGTTCGAGGGCCAGTCGCTCGTGCGCCGCGGCGGCGTGTACGCCGACGTGCGCTGGGTGAACCTCATCGGGCTCATCCTCTTCACGGCCATCGGCTACGGGCTCACGACGGCGACGATCTCGTGGCTGAGCTGGCAGGGCTACGCATTCCCGCTGCTCGGCATCCCCGTCGACAGCGACCTGGCCGGCACCGACCTCGGCGTGCTCGTCGCGCTCGCGCTCGGGCTGCTGCTGCCGATCGTCGCGGGCATCCCCGCCATCCGCAAGCAGGAAGCGGCTCGCGCCCCCGAATAGACTGGGTGGATGCCCACCACCGTCGCCGATGTGACAGCCGCAGTCGAGCGCCTGTGGCCCGCAGCGGGTGCTGAGCCGTGGGACTCCGTGGGCCTCATCGCGGGCGACCTCGACGCCCCGGTCGAGTCGATCCTGCTGGCCGTGGACGCCGTGCTCGACACCGTCGACGAGGCCCTCGAGCTCGGTGCGGGCATGCTGCTCGTGCACCACCCGCTGCTGCTGCGCGGCGTGACGACGGTCGCGAGCGACAGGTACAAGGGCGCCGCGCTCACGCGGCTCATCCGCGGCGACTGCGCCCTGCTCGCGGCGCACACGAACGCCGACGTCGTCGCGACGGGCACGTCCGCCTCGTTCGCCGCCAAGCTCGGTCTCGTCGACGTGCGGCCGATCGTGCCCGCCGCCGACCCCGCGCGCGGCATCGGGCGCGTCGGCACGCTGCCCGCGCCCACGACGCTCGGCACCCTCGCGCGCGCCCTCGGCGACATCCTCCCCGCGACCGCGAGCGGCATCCGCGTCTCGGGGGAGTTCGACGCCCCGGTCTCGACTGTCGCGCTGTGCGGCGGGGCGGGCGACGCGTACCTCTCCCACCCCGAGGTGCTCGCCGCCGACGTGTACATCACGAGCGACCTGCGCCACCACCCGGCGTCCGAGGCGCGCGAGAACGCCCGTGCGTCGCGCGGCCCCGCGCTCATCGACGTGTCGCACTGGGCGAGCGAGTGGCTGTGGCTCGAGGCTGCGGCCGCCGAGCTGCGCGCGGAGCTCCCGGGCGTCGAGGTCACGGTGAGCGAGCTGCGCACCGACCCGTGGGATTTCACGATCATCCAATGAGAGAAGCACACCGATGGCACTGAAAGCCGCACCCGAAGACCAGGCGCTCTTGCTCGAGCTGCAGGCGTTCGACACCAAGCTCGCCCAGCTCGACCACCGCGCGAAGACCCTGCCCGAGCTCGCGACGATCGCGGGCTTCGCCAAGGATGCCGACGCGCTGCGCCTCACACTCGCGACCCAGAACGGCGCGCTCGAAGACACGCGCCTCGAGCTCTCACGCGTGGAGTCCGACGTGCAGGTGGTCGAGCAGCGGATCGCCCGTGACTCCGAGCGCCTGCAGGGCAGCTCGTCGGTGAAGGACGTCTCGGCGCTCGAGCAGGAGCTCGCGGCGCTGCGCAAGCGCCTCGGAGACCTCGAGGAGATCGAGCTCAGCGTCATGGAGAAGCTCGAGGAGCAGCAGGTGCTCGCGGACAACTCGGCGTCGGCGCTCGAGGCGCTCGTCGCGCGCTCGGCCGAGGTCGAGGCCGAGCGGGATGCCGCTCTCGCGTCGATCGCCGCGGAGCGCACGGCCGCGGCCGGAGGGCGCGCCGAGATCGAGGCGCGCGTTCCCGCGGAGCTCCTCGCCCTCTACGAGCGCCAGCGTGCCCGCTACGGCGTGGGCGCGTCCCACCTGCGCGGCGGCGTGTCGCTCGCGTCGGGCGTGAAGCTGCTCGAGAACGAGATGGCCGCGATCCGGGCCGCGGCACCCGACGACGTCATCATGTGCGCGAGCAGCGAGGGGATCCTCGTGCGCACCGCCGAGTCGGGGCTGTAGCGCACCAGCCCCCGCCCCAGTTGCGGAGGATGGCGCGCTGCGGTCTGCGCGAGCCGCGGTCGCACGGCGGCGCGGCGTCCTCCGGAACGGCGGGAGGAGGGGCCTGGGAGGCTGGCGGCTAGCGGCGCGAGCTCGCGCGCACGTGCATCCTCTCGCCCTGGCGGCCGAAGAGGCTCAGGAACTCGACGGCCCTGTCGTCGGCGCGGCCGAACCAGTGCGGCGTGGTCGTGTCGAACTCGGCCGCCTCGCCCGCGGGCAGCACGAGGTCGTGCTCGCCGAGGATGAGGCGCAGCCGCCCCGAGATCACGTAGATCCATTCGTGGCCCTCGTGCACCTTGAGGTCCGGCTCACTGCGCGCGCTCGTGGCGGAGATGAGGTGCTTGAACGCCTGCAGGCCGCCCGTGTTGCGCGAGAGCGGGATGATCGTCTGCCCGCCGTGCTGCACGGGCCGCAGGTGGATGCGCGGGTCGCCCGTCTGCGGGGCCCCCACGAGCTCGTCGAGCGGCACCCCGTGCGTGCGCGCGAGCGGCAGGAGCAGCTCGAGCGTGGGCTTGCGGTGGCCGGACTCGAGGCGTGAGAGGGTGCTCACCGAGATGCCCGTCGAGGCGGAGAGCTCCGCGAGGGTCACGTGCCGTTTGAGCCGGAGGGCGCGCAGCCGGCCACCGACCTCGGCGAGGGTGTCGTTTGCCATAGCAGCAACATAGCTTGTCGTCTCATGCCACGGTGGCGGAGCATCGGGGTATGATGGAACAGTATGACGTGGTGATCATCGGCGGCGGTGCGGCGGGTCTCTCGGCCGCGACGGTGCTCGGGCGGTTCCGCCGCTCGGTGCTCGTGGTCGACGCGGGCGAGCCGCGCAACGCGCCCGCGGAGGGCGTGCACAACTTCCTCACGCGCGACGGCATGCCGCCCGCCGAGCTGCTCGCCGCGGGGCGCGCCGAGGCCGAGGGCTACGGCGTGCGGATCGAGCGCGGCGCGGTCACGTCGGCGCGGCGCGACGACGGCTTCGTGCTCGGGACCACGCTCGGCGAGGTGCGCGCGCGGCGCATCCTGCTCGCCTCGGGCACCGTCGACGAGCTGCCCGCCGTCGAGGGGCTCGCGGAGCGGTGGGGGCACGACGTCATCCACTGCCCGTACTGCCACGGCTGGGAGGTGCGCGACCGCCCGATCGGGGTGCTCGGCTCGCCGCACCAGGCGATGCTGTTCCGGCAGCTGAGCGATCGCGTGATCTTCTTCGGCGACGACGACGGCCTGCGGGAGCGCGGCATCACGGTCGTCGAGGATGCCGTCGAGGGCATCGTTGTGCGTGACGGCAGGCTCGCGGCCGTGCTCGCCGGGGGAGTCGAGCACGCGGTCGAGGCCCTCGCCGTGGCCACGCGCCTGCACGCCCGTGCCGGGATGCTCGCGGGAGTCGGCATCGAGGCGGTCGAGCATCCCGCGGGGATCGGCACGCACGTGCCCGCCGACCCCCGGGGCCAGACGGCCGTGCCGGGCGTGTGGGCGGCCGGGAACGTGACCGACCCCATGGCGCAGGTGGTCGTCGCCGCGGCGCAGGGGATGATGGCGGGGGCGGCCATCAACGGCGACCTCGTGCTCGCGGGGTAGGCTTTCCCTCCGAATGGGTCGGCAAGACGGCCGCGTGCCTGGCGACAGGCACGAGGAACGTCCGGGCTCCACAGAGCAGGACGGTGGGTAACACCCACCCGGGGCAACCCGCGAGAACAGTGCAACAGAAAGCAGACCGCCGGCGCCGCAAGGCGCGGGTAAGGGTGAAACGGTGGTGTAAGAGACCACCAGCGGCCGTGGTGACACGGTCGGCTAGGCAAACCTCGTCCGGAGCAAGGTCAGACAGGAAGCGTCACGGGTGGCTCGCCCAGCTTCCGGGTAGACCGCTAGAGGCGTGCGGCAACGTACGTCGTAGATAGATGGCCGTCCAGCGCCGCAAGGCGTGAACAGAACCCGGCGTATCAGCCGGCCCATTCGCCCCGCCCCCGTGGCAGACTCTGACCATGGCCGAGGAGTACACGCGCCCCGGGTGGTATCCCGATCCGCAGGGCTCGGGTGAGCGCTGGTGGAATGGCGCGTCGTGGAGCGACACCCGCCGCGGCGCCGCGGCGGCCCCGCCCCCGCCCGCGGCCCGGCCGGACCCCTACGCGAGGCCCACGACGGTCGTGCCGAGCGGCGCCACGGTCGACCTGAGCCAGAACCGGTTCGCGCTGCTCGCCATCATCCTCGGGTTCGTCGGGCTGTTCGCGTCGATCACGGGGCCGGCGGCGATCGTGCTCGGGCTCCTCGGCATCCGCCAGGCCCGGCGCCTCGCGGCCGGGGGCAGGCCGTTGTCGAGCATCGCGATCGCCGCGATCGGCGTCGTCCTGGGGGCCATCGCGACGGTCATCCTCATCACCTCGATCGTCGCCGTCATCGCGGCGATCACCGTGAGCTACACGCCCTAGGTCAGCGCTTCTCGAGCAGCCCCTTGAGCGTCGCGAGGTCGGTGACTATCGCGATCGCGTCGGCCTCGTAGGCGTCGTCGGACATGTCCGGCTGCCGCCGCAGCGTGAAGACCACCTCGCTGCCGCCCTCGGCCTCGATCACGCGCACGGGGTTGTAGAAGGTGTCTCCGTCGGCCGTCGTGACCCAGTGGTCGAGGATGCCGTACGGGTTGTTCTCCGCCATCTCGACGCTCACCCGGCCCATCGGCGAGTCCGACACCCACTGGCCGTCCTCGTAGGCGATGCCGGCGGAGAGCCCCGCCGCCCACTCGGGCAGGTTCGCGGGGTTGGACGCGTAGTCGTAGACGGCGTCGACGGAGCGGCGGATGTGCACGCTCAGGTGTTGCGAATCCATGACTCGATTGTGCGCGCCCGCGCGGAGGCCTGTCGATAGGCTTGGCGCGTGACGGATGCCACGGCGGCAGCGATCGCGGGGGAGCTCGCCCTGCTCGATCCTGCCCTGCGCGCCGACCGCGACACGGCCTCGCGCCTCATCGACCCCGAGTTCGTCGAGGTGGGCCAGGGCGGCCGCCTGTGGGACCACGCCGCGATCCTCCACGAGTTCGGCAGCGCGTCGAGCATGCCGCACGTCATGGTCTCGGAGATGGATGCCCGCCGCCTCGCCGACCACCTCGTGCTCGTGACGTACGTCTCGACCATCGAGAACCGCAGCGTGCGCCGCTCGTCGATCTGGCGCGACTCCGACGTCGGCTGGCGCGTCATGTTCCACCAGGGCACGCGGATTGACTGAGCTCGTCGCCCGCCTGCGCGCGGCGGGCTGCGTCTTCGCCGAGGATGAGGCGGCGCTCCTGCTCGCCGAGACCGACGACCCCGCCGAGCTGGAGCGGCTCGTGCGCCTGCGCGTGGACGGCCTGCCGCTCGAGCACGTGCTCGGCTGGGTGGAGTTCCACGGCCGCCGCTACGCCGTCGCGCCCGGGGTCTTCGTGCCGCGGCCCCGCACCGAGCACCTCGTCGACCTCGCGATAGCGCGCGGCGGCAGCGCCGTGCTCGACCTGTGCTGCGGGAGCGGCGCCGTGGGCGCCGCCGTCGCGCACGGCCTCGGCGCGGAGCTGTGGTCGGCCGAGCTCGATCCCGCCGCCGTCGCGGTCGCGCGGCGCAACGTGCCGCGCGTGTACGAGGGCGACCTGTACGCGCCGCTGCCGGCGGGGATCCTCTTCGACATCATCGTGGTCATCGCGCCCTACGTGCCGAGCGGCGAGATCGCGCTGCTGCCGCACGAGGCGCGCGACTTCGAGCCCCTGCTCGCGCTCGACGGGGGCTCCGACGGGCTCGACCTCGTGCGGCGCATCCTCGCGGGTGCCGGGGAGCGGCTCGCGCCCGACGGCGCCCTGTTCACCGAGGTGTCCGAGGAGCAGGCGCCCGCGGTCGTCACGATCGCCGAGTCGCACGGGTTCCGCGCGACTGTGGACGACACCGTCGTCATCGTGACCAGACGACCGTGAGCCCGTCCTTCTCGGCGAAGCGCTCGAGGTGGCGGCCGAGCACGTCCTCGACGCGCGCGAGGGTCTCGTCGGAGTTCGCGTAGGCCTCGAGCACGACGAGGCCGGGCCGCACTGCCACGACGCCCAGGCCGTCGCCGATCGTGAGCTCGTCGCCGCGCTCCGTGCGCTCGTGCGGCGCCTTGTGGCTGATGTGCGACACGAGCTGCTTGGCCCATCGCTCGGGGCGCTCGGTGACGACGTCGGCTCGGGAGCTCAGGGAGTACATGGGTCTATTGTCACCCCGCCACGAACCGGTACCCCATGCCCGGCTCGGTGAGCAGGTGGCGCGGCTTCGAGGGCTCGGGCTCGAGCTTCTTGCGCAGCTGCGAGAGGTAGAGGCGCAGATAGCCCGTGTCGGTCGTGTACTGCGGGCCCCACACCTCGGTGAGCAGGGTCTCGCGCGTCACGAGCCTGTCGCGGTTGTGCACGAGCACCTCGAGCAGGCGCCACTCCGTGGGGGTGAGGCGCACGGCCGCGCCCGCGCGCGTGACGACGCGCGCCGAGAGGTCGACGGTCACGTCGCCGAAGGTCACGACGGGCTCGCTGCTCGCCGCGGGCGTGCGGCGCGAGAGCGCGCGGATGCGGGCGAGCAGCTCGTCCGCCGAGAATGGCTTGGTCACGTAGTCGTCGGCGCCCGCGTCGAGCGCCTCGACCTTGTCCCAGCTCTCGCTGCGGCCGGAGACGACGAGCACCGGCACCTGGGTCCAGCCGCGGAGGGCCTCGATGACCTCGATGCCCGTGAGGCCGGGCATCCCCAGGTCGATCACGACGATGTCGGGGTGGGTGGCGATCGCGGCGTCGAGCGCCGCGCGGCCGTCGGCGGCCGTCGTGACGTCGTAGCCGCGCGCCGTGAGCGTGATGCGCAGCGCCCGGAGCATCTGCGGGTCGTCGTCGGCGATGAGGATCCTCATGCCGCCCCCAGCTCGACCACCATGGTCAGCCCGCCGCCCGGGGTGTCCTCCGCCTCGAGGGTTCCGCCCATCGCCTCGACGAAGCCCTTGGAGAGCGCGAGCCCCAGGCCCACGCCCGTGGTGTTGTCGGTGTCGCCGAGCCGCTGGAATGCCACGAAGACATCCTCGCGCCTCTCGGGCGGGATGCCGGGACCCGAGTCGATGACGCGCAGCTGCACCCGGCCCTCGAACGCGCTCGTCGCGATGACGGGGACCGTGCCCGCGGGCGAGAAGCGCAGCGCGTTGGCGAGCAGGTTGACGACGGCGCGCTGCAGGAGCACGGCGTCCGCCTCGACCGGCGGGACGTCGCCGAGCTCGAGCTGCACGTCGCCGGGGGAGAGGGCGAGCTCGTCGAGGGCTCCCGTGACCGTCTCGTCGAGCGCCACGGACGCCAGCGACACCCCGAGCACGCCCGCCTGCAGCCGGCTCGCGTCGAGCAGCTTCGTGACGAGGTCGGCGAGCGAGGCGAGCGACTCCTCCGCCGCGGCGAGCAGCTCCGCCTCGTCGGCGGGGGAGAGCGTCACCTCCGCCGAGCGCAGCGAGGTGACGGCGGCGGTCGCGGCCGCGAGGGGTCGCCGCAGGTCGTGGCCCACGGCGGCCAGCAGGGCGGTGCGCAGGCGGTCGGCCTCGGCGACGGGCCGCATGCTCTCGGCCTCTGTCGCCAGCTCGCGGCGCGCGAGGGCGGTCTCGATCTGGGAGAGGAAGGCGCCGAGGATGCGCCGATCGGACGCCGGCAGCTCCGGCCCGCGCAGGTACAGGCTCGCGTGGTCGCCCACGGGGAACGTCATCTCGTGGTCGTCGTCGCTCGCGAGGTTCCCGTCGGCCGCGGTGTGCAGCGCGACGTCATGGGAGCGCAGCACGACGCTCGTCATCCCGAAGGCTTCGCGCAGGCGCGTCACGAGGGCGTCGAGCGCGTCCTGCCCGCCGATGACGCCGCCCGCGATCGTCGCGAGCGTCTCCGACTCGGCCGCGGCGCGCGAGGCCGCGCGCGACCGTCTCGCCGCCTGGTCTACCACGATGCTCACGAGCACCGCGACGACGACGAAGATGACGAGGGCGAGCAGGTGCAGGGGCTCCGTGATCGTGATCGTGTAGAGCGGGTCGACGAAGAAGTAGTCGAGCAGCACGCCCGCCGCCGCCGCGCTCACGACGGCCGGCCAGACGCCGCCGACGAGGGCGACGACCACGACGAACAGCTGGAAGGCCAGCACGTCGCTCGTGATCGAGTCCTCGCTGCGGATCGCCGCGAGCCCCCACGTGAGCAGCGGCAGCCCGACGACGGCGAGGGCGAACCCCAGCAGGCGCCGCCGCAGCGAGAGCGCGCCGCCGACCGTCGGGAGCGCCCGCGTGCCGGCCTGCGCGTGCGAGACGATGTGCACGTCGATGTCCCCGGCCTCGCGGATGACGGTCGCCGACGTGCCCGCGCCCGTGAGCAGGGCGGCGAGGCGGCCGCGCCGGCTCACGCCGATCACGAGCTGCGTCGCATCCACGGATCTGGCGAACTCGACGAGGGCGCGCGGCACCGACTCTCCCACGACCTGGTGGTAGCTGCCGCCGAGCGTGCCCGTGAGCTCGCGCTGCGCGGCGAGCACCCCCGGGTTGCTCTCGGCGAGGCCGTCGGAGCGTGTGATGTGCACCGCGAAGAGCTCGCCGCCGCTCGAGCGCGAGGCGATGCGCGCGCCGCGGCGCAGGAGGGTCTCGCCCTCCCTGCCGCCCGTGAGGGCGACCACGACGCGCTCGCGCGCGTTCCACGGCGCCGCGATGCCCTTCTCCGCCCGGTACCTCTGCAGCGCCGAGTCGACCTCGTCGGCGAGCCAGAGGAGGGCGAGCTCGCGCAGGGCCGTGAGGTTGCCGAGCCGGAAGTAGTTGCTGAGGGCCGCGTCGACGCGCGCGGCCGGGTACACGACGCCGTCGCTCAGCCTGTCGCGCAGGGCCTGCGGTGCGAGGTCGACGAGCTCGACCTGGTCCGCCGAGCGCAGCACGGCGTCGGGGATCGTCTCGCGCTGCACGACGCCCGTGATCTGGCGCACGACGTCGTTGAGCGACTCGATGTGCTGGATGTTGACCGTCGAGATGACGTCGATGCCCGCGGCGAGGAGCGTCTCGACGTCCTCCCAGCGCTTCGCGTGGCGAGATCCCGGCGCGTTCGTGTGCGCGAGCTCGTCGACGAGGGCGAGCTCGGGCGACCGCGCGAGCACGGCGTCGAGGTCGAGCTCGTCGAGCGCCACGCCGCCGTGGTCCACGTCGCGCCGCGGGATGACCTCGAGCCCCTCGACGAGGGCGCCCGTCGCCGCGCGGCCGTGCGTCTCGACTATCGCCACGACGACGTCACGGCCGCCGTCGCGCAGACGGCGGCCCTCCTCGAGCATCGCGTAGGTCTTGCCCACGCCGGGGGCGGCCCCGAGCATGACCCGGAGCCGCCCCCTGCCGGTGGAACTAGTCATCGAGTCCGTTCAGAGCGAGGTTGAGCCTGAGCACGTTGACCGTCGGCTCACCGAGGTACCCGAGGTCACGTCCTTGGATCATAGACTCCACGAGCGCACGGACGCGGGCCTCGTCGAGGCCGCGCGCCTGCGCGACGCGCGGCACCTGCAGCAGCGCGTACTCGGGGCTGATGTGAGGGTCGAGCCCCGAGCCCGACGCCGTGAGGGCGTCTGCGGGGGCATCCCCGCCGAGGGCCGCCCGGCGCTCGTCGACGGCCGCGAGGAGGTCGGCGTTGTCCGGCCCGTAGTTGGAGCCGCTCGAGGCACCGCCGTCGTAGTCGGTCGCCGAGGGGCGCGACTGGAACCACTCGTCGCCCTCGAACTGCTGGCCGATGAGGGCGGAGCCGACGGGTCGGCCGTCGACCTCGACGAGCGATCCGTTCGTCTGGGCGGGGAACGCGGCCTGGCCGATGCCGAGGACGGCGAGCGGGTAGGCGATGCCGAGCACGACGGTCAGGACGACCATGGCGCGCAGGGCGGTGAGGGTGTGGCGGAACAATGTGGGCTCCTTAGAATCCGGGGATGAGGCTCACGACCAGGTCGATGAGCTTGATGCCGATGAACGGGGCGATGAGCCCCCCGACGCCGTAGATGAGCAGGTTGCGCCCGAGCAGCTTCGAGGCGGAGAACGCGCGGTAGCGCACGCCGCGCAGGGCGAGCGGGATGAGCGCGACGATCACGAGCGCGTTGAAGACGATGGCGCTCGTGATGGCCGACGCGGGTGAGTGCAGGCCCATGATGTTGAGCACCGCGAGGCCGGGGAACACGGCCGAGAACATCGCGGGGATGATCGCGAAGTACTTGGCGACGTCGTTGGCTATCGAGAACGTCGTGAGCGAGCCGCGCGTGATGAGCAGCTGCTTGCCGATGCGCACGATGTCGATGAGCTTCGTCGGGTCGGAGTCGAGGTCGACCATGTTGCCGGCCTCCTTCGCCGCCGACGTGCCCGTGTTCATCGCGACGCCCACGTCCGCCTGCGCGAGGGCCGGTGCGTCGTTGGTGCCGTCGCCCGTCATGGCGACGAGGCTGCCGCCCGCCTGCTCGCGCTTGATGAGCTCCATCTTGTCCTCGGGCGTCGCCTCGGCGAGGAAGTCGTCCACGCCAGCCTCGCGGGCGATGGCGGCCGCCGTGAGCGGGTTGTCGCCCGTGATCATGACGGTGCGGATGCCCATGGCCCGCAGCTCGGCGAAGCGCTCGCGCAGCCCGTCCTTGACGACGTCCTTGAGGTGGATGACGCCGAGCACGCGCGTGGTGCCCCCGACCCTCGACGCGACGACGAGGGGCGTGCCGCCGGACTGGCTGACGGAGCTCACTATGGACTCGAGGTCCTCCGGGACGGAGCCGGCCCACTGCGAGACCTGCGACCCCGCGCCCTTGCGCACCTGGCTGCCGTCGGCGAGGTCGAGGCCGCTCATGCGCGTCTGCGCGGTGAAGGGCACGATGCCCGCGCCCGCGGGCAGGTCCACGGCGCCGCCCGCGAGCTCGACGACGGAGGTGCCCTCCGGCGTCGGGTCGGCGAGCGACGACAGCCTGGCCGCCTCGGCGAGCTCCGCGACGGACACGCCCTCGACCGGCAGGAACTCCGACGCCCGGCGGTTGCCGTACGTGATGGTCCCGGTCTTGTCGAGCAGGAGCGTCGTCACATCGCCCGCGGCCTCGACCGCGCGCCCCGACATCGCGAGCACGTTGTGCTGCACGAGCCTGTCCATGCCCGCGATGCCGATGGCGCTCAGGAGGGCGCCGATCGTCGTCGGGATGAGGCACACGAGCAGGGCGACGAGCACGGTGATGCTCACGGTGCCACCCGCGTACGACGCGAGGGGGTTGAGCGTGAGCACGACGACGAGGAACACGATCGAGAGGCTCGCGAGCAGGATGTTGAGCGCGATCTCGTTGGGGGTCTTCTGCCGGGCGGCGCCCTCGACGAGGCGGATCATCCTGTCCACGAACGTCTCGCCGGGCTTCGAGGTGATCTTGACCACGATGCGGTCGGAGAGCACGCGCGTGCCTCCCGTGACGGCGCTGCGGTCGCCGCCGTGCTCGCGGATGACCGGCGCCGACTCGCCCGTGATGGCGGACTCGTCGACCGACGCGATTCCCCACACGATGTCGCCGTCGCCGGGGATCACCTCTCCCGCCGACACGACGACGTGGTCGCCGAGCCGCAGGTCGGCGGACGAGACGTCCTCGGCCACCTCCACGGGGTCCGCGGAGCGCACGCGGTGCGCGAGGGTCGAGGTGCGCGTGCTGCGCAGGCTCGCGGCCTGCGCCTTGCCGCGGCCCTCGGCCACCGACTCCGCGAGGTTCGCGAACAGCACGGTGAGCCACAGCCACACGGCGATGCCGACGGCGAAGAGCGACGGCTCGACGAAGCAGATCGCGGTCGTGAGCAGTGCACCCGCCTCGACGACGAGCATGACGGGGTTGCGCCACATGAGGCGCGGGTCGAGCTTGCGGAACGCTCCCGGGAGCGCCTGGACGAACGTGTTCATGACTACTGCAGCCCTTCCGCCAGGGGACCCAGCGCGAGTACGGGGAAATACGTGAGCGCCGACACGATGACGACGGTCCCGAGGAGGAGGCCCACGAACTGCGGGCGGTGGGTGGGCAGCGTCCCCGCGGTCGCGGGAACCCTGTCCTGCGCGGCGAAGGAGCCGGCGAGGGCGAGGACGAAGACGATGGGCAGGAACCTGCCGAGCATCATGGTGACGCCCAGGGCGATGTTGAGCCACGGGGTGTTGGCCGTGAGTCCCGCGAAGGCCGACCCGTTGTTGTTGGCCGCGGACGTGAAGGCGTAGAGCACCTCGGTGAAGCCGTGCAGGCCCGGGTTCCAGATCGATGTGCCTGTGACATCCTCGCGGATGCCGGGCAGGCCGAAGCTCAGCGCCGTGCCCACGAGCACGAGGGTCGGCGTCGTGAGGATGTAGAGGCTCGCAAGCTTGATCTCGCGCGCCCCCACCTTCTTGCCGAGGTACTCGGGTGTGCGGCCGACCATGAGGCCCGCGACGAACACCGCGATGATCGCGATGACGAGGATGCCGTACAGCCCGGCCCCGACACCGCCCGGTGCGACCTCGCCGAGCATCATGTTGACGAGCGCCATGCCGCCGCCGAGCGCGGAGTAGCTGTCGTGCATCGAGTTGACCGCGCCCGTCGACGTGATCGTCGAGGTCGTCGCGAAGAGCGTGGACCCGACGATGCCGAACCGCTGCTCCTTGCCCTCCATGCTGCCCGTGGCGAGCTCCGCCCACGTCATGAGCGTCGCCGACACGACGAACAGCACACCCATCGTCGCCGCGATCGCGTAGCCCTGCCGGTTGTCGCCGACCATGCGGCCGAACGTGCGGGGGAGGGAGAAGGGGATGAGGAGCATGAGCAGCACCTCGACGAGGCTCGTCCACGCCGCGGGGTTCTCGAACGGGTGCGCCGAGTTCGCGTTGAAGAACCCGCCGCCGTTGGTGCCCAGGAGCTTGATGGCCTCCTGGGATGCCACCGGCCCGCCCGGCACGACGGCGCTGCCGCCCGTGAGGGTCGTGACCTCCTGGAACCCGGAGAGGTTCTGGATCACGCCGCCCGCGAGCAGCACGACGGCCGCGACCACCGAGAGCGGCAGCAGGATGCGCAGCGTGCCGCGCGTGAGGTCGACCCAGAAGTTTCCGATCGTGCCCGACACCGCGTGGGCGAGCCCGCGGACGAGCGCGACGGCCACGGCCATCCCCACCGCCGCCGACACGAAGTTCTGCACGGCCAGGCCCACGAGCTGCACGGTGTAGCCGAGCGTCAGCTCGGGCGAGTACGACTGCCAGTTCGTGTTGGTGACGAACGAGATCGCCGTGTTGAACGCGAGCGGCTCGCTCGTGGGCGGCAGGCCGAGGGAGTAGGGCAGCACCTGCTGCACGCGCTGCAGGGCGTAGACGAGCAGGATGCCCACTGCCGAGAACGCGAGCACGGAGCGCAGGTACGAGGGCCAGCTCTGCCCCGAGCCGGGGTCGGCGCCGATGAGCCGGTAGAAGCCGCGCTCGACGCGCAGGTGCTTCGGGGACGTGTACACGGCGGCCATGTAGTCGCCGAGGGGACGGTAGAGCAGCACGAGCACGACGACGAGCGTCGCGAGCTGGGCCGCGAAGAGGAGCCAGGCCATCAGAACCTCTCAGGGTTCACGAGGGCGACGACCAGGTAGGCGATCGCGGCGAGGGCGAGCACCGTCGCGATGAGTCCGATGACGATCACAGCCGCTCGACCCCCTTCGCGACGAGGGCGACGAGCGCCACGAGGGCGAGGATGCCGGCGATGAGCACGACGTCGAGCACGGGAGTCTCTTTTCCGTTGACGCCCCGCGCTCTGCGGGGCACGGATGAGTCAACGCCGCGCGGACGCGCCCGCGGTCGATCCTTACGGAATCCTCACGCCGGGGCGTGAAACCCTAACTACTCCGAGTCGGTCGGGAACTCCACGGACGGCGCGGAGGCCGGACGGGGTGCCGCGAGCGCCGCGGCCCCGAGGATCCCCGCGTTGTTCTTGTGCACCGCGGCGATGATCGGGGTGTCGAGCTTGAGCAGGGGCAGGAAGTCATCCGCGGTCTTGGAGACGCCGCCGCCCACGATGAACAGATCGGGGGAGAACAGGTTCTCGAGGTGCGTGTAGTACTTCTGCAGGCGCTTCGCCCAGTGCTCCCAGTCGAGGTCGTCGCGCTCCTTCGCCGAGTAGGCGGCGCGCGACTCGGCGTCCTTGCCGTCGAGCTCGAGGTGGCCGAGCTCGGAGTTGGGGATGAGCACGTCGTTGTAGATGAGCGCGCTGCCGATGCCCGTGCCGAGGGTCGTGAGGATCACGAGGCCCTTGACGCCTTTGGCGGCGCCGTAGCGCACCTCCGCGTAGCCTGCGGCATCCGCGTCGTTGACGAAGTGGATGTCGCGGCCGAGGGCCTTCTCGAAGAGCGCCTCGGCCTCCAGGCCTATCCACTTCTTCGACACGTTGGCCGCCGACATCGTGCGGCCGTGGCGGACGATCGCGGGGAAGCACACGCCGAGCGGCACATCCTCGGGGGCGCCGCCGAGCTTCTCGATGAGGTCGATGACCGTCTGCACGATGTCGTCCGGCGCGCCGCCCTCGGGCGTCGGGAGCTTGATGCGCTCGCTCAGCAGCTCGCCGCTGTCGGTGTCGACGAGGGCGCCCTTGATGCCCGTGCCGCCGATGTCGATGCCCAGCGCCTGTGCCATGCGTGTGTCCTTCGTTAGGGGAGGGTGAGGATGTCCGCGCCGCGCTCGGTGACGACGAGGGTGTGCTCGAACTGGGCGGTCCACGACTTGTCCTTCGTCGTCACCGTCCAGTCGTCGGACCACTGGTCCCACTCGACGGTGCCGAGCGTGAGCATGGGCTCGATCGTGAAGACCATTCCGGGCTCCATGACGGTGTCGAAGTGCGGTGCGGCGTCGTAGTGGGGGATGACGAGGCCCGAGTGGAACGCCGTGCCGACGCCGTGCCCGGTGAAGTCGCGCACGACCCCGTAGCCGAACCGCTTGGCGTACGACTCGATGGCGCGGCCGATGACGTTGATCTGCCGTCCCGGCGCCACGGCCTTGATGCCGCGGAACAGGGCCTCCTGCGTGCGTTCGACCAAGTCCGCGACCTCCGGGGCGGCCGTGCCGACCACGAACGTCTTGTTGAGGTCGCCGTGCACGCCGTTCTTGAAGGCCGTGATGTCGAGGTTGATGATGTCGCCGTCCTGCAGCACGGTGTCGTCGGGGATGCCGTGGCAGATCACCTCGTTGAGGCTCGTGCACACCGACTTGGGGTAGCCGCGGTAGCCGACCGTCGAGGGGTAGGCGTCGTGCGCGACGAGGAACTCGTGCGCGATCACGTCGAGGTCGTCCGTCGTGACCCCGGGGCGGATCGCCGCGCCCACGGCCTCGACAGCCTGCGCGGCGATGCGTCCCGACTCCCGGATGAGCTCAACCTCGGCGGGCGTGTAGATGTCGTTCCCGGTGTACTCGCGGGGCCCTGGCCGCCCGACGTACTCGGGGCGCGGGATCGATGCGGGAATCGGCAGGGGCGGGGAGATGCGGCCGGGCACGAGGTGTCCCTGTGCGTCCCGAGGCATAGTGTTGAGTCTAGACGGAGGTAGACATGACCGAATGGTGGTACAACCACAAGACCGGCGAGGTCGAGGAGGGACCGCAGTCCCTCGGTGCCGATCGCGACGGCCCCTTCACCTCGCGCGAGGAGGCGGCGCGCGCGCCCGAGATCTTCGCGGAGCGCTCCCGCAAGTGGGCGGCGGAGGACGCCTCAGAGGGCGACTAGAACACGAACGGCGCGTCGTCCGGGTCGTAGTCGAGCCTCTCGATGAGGCTCATGGCGTCGATGGGCGCGCGCACCTTGGTGTCGTTGTCGAAGTAGACGTAGGCGTCGAGGCCCTCGTCGAGCCATCCCTCGACCTTCTGGGCCCACTCCTCGATCGCGGCGTCGTCGTACACGCCGCCCTCGCGCATGACCTCGTCGGCGTGCAGGCGCGCGTAGCGGAAGTTGCCCGTCGTCGCATCGATCACGGGCCACTTGCCCGCGTTCTCGCCCAGCACGGCGGCCACCCCGTAGCGCTCCAGCAGGGCGAGGAGCTCGGGTGTGTCGAAGCTGTGGTGGCGCACCTCGAGCGCGTGGCGCACGGGACGCTCGGCGTCGGTCTCGAGGTGCTCCCGGCCGGTCATCCTCGCGCTGCGCTCCTGGGCGAGCGACGCGGCGGCCGTCGTCGTGCGGGGCAGCTGCGCGAGGAACTGCTCGACGAGCGCGGCATCGAACGCGAGCGACGGCGGCAGCTGCCAGAGCACGGCGCCGAGCTTCTGCCCGAGGGCGAGGATGCCCGAGGCGAAGAAGTTCGCGAGCGGCTCGTGCACGTCGTCGAGCTTCTTGATGTGCGTGATGAACCGCGGCGCCTTCACGGAGAAGACGAAGTCGTCGGGGGTCGCGTCGCGCCACGACCGCCAGCTCGAGGGCTTCTGCAGGGAGTAGAACGAGCCGTTGAGCTCGATCGAGGTCACGTGCGTCGACGCGTACTCGAGCTCGCTCTTCTGGGTGAGGCCCTTCGGGTAGAAGGTGCCGCGCCAGTCGGGGTAGACCCAGCCGGCCATGCCCACGACAGCCCGTCCACGTTCCACCATGGGTCGAGGCTACGGGCTAGACGAGCCCCTGCGCGAGCATCGCGTCGGCGACGCGCGTGAAGCCCGCAGCATTGGCGCCGATGACGTAGTCGCCCGGCCTGCCGTAGAGGTCGGCGGCCTCGAACGCTGAGGAGTGGATGTCGCGCATGATGTCGCGCAGCCTGTCTTCGCTCGACTCGAAGTCCCATCGCTGGCGCGAGGCGTTCTGGCTCATCTCGAGGGCCGACGTCGCGACTCCGCCCGCGTTGGCGGCCTTGCCCGGCGCGAAGAGCAGTCCGGCGTCCTGGAAGGCCTCGACCGCGGTGGGCGTGCACGGCATGTTCGCGCCCTCGGCGACGGCGACGGCGCCGTTGCGGATGAGGGTCGATGCGTGCGCCGCGTCGAGCTCGTTCTGCGTGGCACACGGGAGCACGAGGTCACCCGGCACATCCCACACGCTCCCGGTGCTGACGAAGCGCGCGCCCGGCCGGCGGGCGGCGTACTCGGAGACGCGAAGTCGTTCGACCTCCTTGACCTGCTTGAGCAGGTCGAGGTCGATGCCGGCGTCGTCGACGACGTACCCGGACGAGTCGGAGGCCGTGATGGGCCGCGCACCGAGCTGCTGCAGCTTCTGGATCGCGTAGACGGCGACATTGCCCGAGCCCGAGACGACCGCGGTGCGGCCGGCCACCGACTCGCCGCGCGTCGCGAGCATCTCCTCGAGGAAGAACACGGCACCGTAGCCCGTGGCCTCCGTGCGCACCTGCGCGCCGCCCCACAGCACGGTCTTGCCCGTGAGCACCCCCGACTCGTGGCGGTTGGTGAGCCGGCGGTACTGGCCGAACAGGTAGCCGATCTCGCGCGCGCCCACACCGATGTCGCCCGCGGGTACGTCCGTGTGCTCGCCGATGTGGCGGTAGACCTCGGTCATGAAGCTCTGCGTGAACCGCATGACCTCGTTGTCCGACCGGCCGTGCGGGTCGAAGTCCGACCCGCCCTTGCCGCCACCGATGCCCTGGCCCGTGAGCGCATTCTTGAAGATCTGCTCGAAGCCGAGGAACTTGACGATGCCCAGGTTCACCGACGGGTGGAAGCGCAGTCCGCCTTTGTAAGGGCCGAGGGCCGAGTTGTACTGCACGCGGAACCCGCGGTTGACGTGCACGGCGCCTGAGTCGTCCTGCCACGGCACGCGGAACATGATCTGGCGCTCCGGCTCGACGAGCCGCTCGAGCACGCCGGACTCGATGTAGTCGGGCCTGTGCTCGACCACCGGTGCTATCGACTCGAGCACCTCGAGCAGCGCCTGGTGGAATTCTGTCTCACCGGCATTGCGGGCGAGAGCCCGCTCGTAGACGTCACGGAGGGACGCGGGCAGGGGTGAGTGCATGGTGGAGCTGTCTTCCTGGTGGTGCGGCGGGGTCAGTCCTGGTAGGAGTGCTCGTCCGACGGGTACGACCCGTCCGCGACGTCGCCGCGGTACGCGGTCACGGCGTCGGTGAGCGTCTTGCGCAGGTTCGCGTACTGCTTGACGAACTTGGGGATGCGCCCCTTCGTGAAGCCGGCCCAGTCGGTCCAGACGAGCAGCTGCCCGTCGACGTGCGGTCCTGCGCCCACGCCGATGGTGGGGATGCGCAGCTCCTCGGTGACGCGCTTGGCGGCCTCCGCCGGCACCATCTCGAGCACGACCGCGAAGGCTCCGGCATCCTCGACCGCGTGCGCGTCGGCGAGCAGCTGCTCGATGCCCTCGCCGCGACCCTGGATGACATGGCCGCCCAGGCCGTGCTCGCTCTGCGGGGTGAAGCCGATGTGCGCCATGAGGGGGATGCCCGCGCTCACGATTCGGCGGATCTGCTCGGCGCTGCGCACGCCGCCCTCGAGCTTGACGGCGTGGGCGCCGGTCTCCTTCATGAAGCGGAATGCGGTGTGGAGCGCCTCGTCGGGGCCGGTCTCGTACGAGCCGAAGGGCATGTCCGCGACGACGAACGCGCGCGACACGGCACCGGCGACGGCGCGCGTGAGGGGGATGAGGTCGTCGATCGTCACGGGCAGCGTCGTGTCGTAGCCGTACACGTTGTTGCCGGCGGAGTCGCCCACGAGCAGGAAGTCGATGCCGGCCTCGTCGAAGATCCCCGCCGTGAGCTGGTCGTAGCTCGTGAGGCCCGTGATCTTGATGCCGTTCTCCTTGGCACTCTGGAAGTGCCGGGTACGGACTCGCTTGAGGTTTGCCTGTGCTGCCGCTGCGGCGGCGGTGTCGCTCATGGCGCCAGTCTAGGCTCCCGCCGCGCGCACCCCCACGAGCAGCTGCCCGAGCGCGCGGTCGTAGTGGTCGGCGCTGCCGTAGCGCGCGAGCTCTTCGGCGACCGCGACGGTGTGCGGGAACCGGTCCACGGGCAGTGACGCGAGGGCCGTCGACATCTGCTGCTCGTGGTCCTTCGACTGCGCGTCGGCCCGCGACAGCGTGAACGCGGCCCACCCGTAGTTGAGCGCGAGGATGCCGCTGAACGCGACGACGGCGTCGACCCCCGTGACGCCGCCGCGCGCGAGGATCCCCAGGGCCGCCTCGCCGATGCGCGTCGCCGACGGCCCGGGGTTCGGATGGGTGAAGAGGGGGAGCACGGCCCACGGGTGCGCCGCGAGCACGTCGCGGTGCGCGCGCGCGAAGCTGCTCAGGTCGGCGCTCCAGTCGTCCGTGGACTCGCCCACGGCGACGCGGCCGAGCACGCGGTCGAGCAGGGCGTCGACGAGCTCGTCCTTGGTGGGGAAGTAGCGGTACATCGACATGGGGGAGGCGCCGAGCTCGACGGCGACGGCGCGCATGGTGAGCAGCTCGACGCTGCCCGTCATGACGGCCTCGGCGGCGTCGAGGATCTCCTCGGCGGTGAGCGAGCTGCGCGCGCGGCGGGGCGGCATGTTTTACAGCGTACATTATGGTGACCCGCTACTGTTTAGCCATGGACAAGCAGCGCGATTTCGTTCTCCGCACCATCGAAGAGCGTGGCATCAAGTTCATCCGCCTGTGGTTCACGGATGTCGTCGGCACGCTCAAGAGCGTCGCCATCGCACCGGCCGAGGTCGAGGGCGCGTTCGCCGAGGGCCTCGGTTTCGACGGCTCCGCCATCGAGGGCTTCACGCGCGCGTACGAGGCCGACATGCTCGCGCACCCCGACCCCACGACCTTCCAGATCCTGCCCTGGCGCGGGGAGATCGACCCGACGGCGCGCATGTTCTGCGACATCACGACGCCCGACGGGCAGCCGGCCGCATCCGACCCCCGCAACGTGCTCAAGCGCGCCCTCGCGAAGGCCGCCGACCGGGGCTTCACGTTCTACACGCACCCCGAGATCGAGTTCTACCTGCTCAAGTCGCCCAAGCTCAAGAACGGGCAGCCCGAGCCCGTCGACTCCGCCGGCTTCTTCGACAACGTGCCCGGTGGCACGGCCCACGACTTCCGGCGCCGCTCGGTGCGCATGCTCGAAGACCTCGGCATCTCCGTCGAGTTCAGCCACCACGAGGCCGGCCCCGGCCAGAACGAGATCGACCTCCGCTACGCCGACGCGCTCACGACTGCGGACAACATCATGACCTTCCGCACGGTCATCAAGGAGGTCGCGATCGAGCAGGGCGTCTACGCGACGTTCATGCCCAAGCCCATGTCGGGCCAGCCCGGCAGCGGCATGCACACCCACCTCTCGCTCTTCGAGGGCGACACGAACGCGTTCTACGACGCGAGCGGCCACTACCAGCTGTCGAAGATCGGCCGCCAGTTCGTCGCGGGGCTCCTGCACCACGCGCCCGAGATCACCGCGGTGACCAACCAGTTCGTCAACTCGTACAAGCGGCTGTGGGGCGGCGACGAGGCGCCCAGCTTCGTCACGTGGGGCCACAACAACCGCTCGGCGCTCGTGCGCGTGCCCCTCTACAAGCCCAACAAGGGCCAGAGCGCACGCGTCGAGTACCGCGCCATCGACTCCGCGGCCAACCCCTACCTCACGTTCTCGCTCCTGCTGGCCGCCGGCCTCAAGGGCATCGAGGAGGGCTACGAGCTGCCGCCCGAGGCCGAGGACAACGTGTGGGAGCTCTCGGACTCCGAGCGCCGCGCCCTCGGCTACAACCAGCTGCCGGCATCCCTCGACCACGCCGTGTCGATCATGGAGGACTCGGAGCTCGTCGCCGAGACGCTCGGGGAGCAGGTGTTCAACTACGTGCTGCTCAACAAGCGCCTCGAGTGGAAGGAGTACCGCGCCCAGGTCACTCCCTACGAGCTGCAGAGCAACCTGGAGATCCTGTAGTCCCGTCTACGCACCCTCATGTCCCGCAATCAGACGACGCTGACTGAACTCGCGCGGCTCGGTTTCGCCGAGCTCGGCGAGTCCGGCGCGCGGCTGGCGGAGCTGGGCGAGCCCGCGCTCGTGCCGCTCTTCGCGGCCGCCGCCGATCCCGACCAGGCGCTGCGCCTGCTCGTCTCGCTGCGCGCCAGCGCCCCGGTCGAGATGGCGAAGCTCGACGAGGATGCCACGGCCCGCCTCATCCGCGTGCTCGGAGCGTCGAGCGGGCTCGGCCAGTTCTTCGAGCGCCACCCGGCAGAGCTCTCGGCGCTCGCGTCGCCCCTCACGGAGCCGCCCACGGCCGCCGCCTACGTCGCCGACCTGCTCTCGGTCGTCGAGGGTCTCACCGCAGACGCGGCGTGGGTCGCGCTGCGCGTGCGCTACCGGCGCCACCTCGCGCAGCTCACGGACTGGGACCTCGCCCAGGCCGACCCGATTGCGGGGCTCTACACGGTCGCCGCGGCCCTCGCCGACCTCGCGGGTGCGGCGATCGACGCGTCGCTCGACGTCGCCGGCCGCACGGTGCCCGATCCGGAGGGCGACACTCGCCTCGCGGTGATCGGCATGGGCAAGGCGGGTGCGCGCGAGCTCAACTACCTCTCCGACGTCGACGTCATCTTCGTCGCGGAGGGCTCGATCGACGTGGCGACCAAGCGGGCCATGCTGCTCATGAAGGGCATCAACGAGCTCGCCACCGAGCCCGGCCTGTGGGAGGTCGACGCCAACCTGCGCCCCGAGGGCAAGGACGGCGCCCTCGTGCGCACCCTCGAGTCGCACGTCGCCTACTACGACCGCTGGGCCAAGAGCTGGGAGTTCCAGGCCCTGCTCAAGGCCCGCCCGCTCGCGGGCGACCTCGAGCTGGGGCAGCGCTACGTCGAGGCGCTCGCGCCCAAGGTGTGGTCGAGCGCGTCGCGCGAGGGATTCGTCGACTCGGTGCAGCGCATGCGCGAGCGCGTCACCGACCACATCCCCGCCTCCGAGGTCGACGTGCAGCTCAAGCTCGGCCCCGGCGGCCTGCGCGACGTGGAGTTCACGATCCAGCTGCTGCAGCTCGTGCACGGGCAGGCCGACGACCGCGTGCGCGAGCGCGCGACGCTCCCCGCGCTGGGGGCCCTCGCCGAGCAGGGCTACATCGGGCGCGTCGAGGCCGCCGAGTTCTCCCGCGACTACCGGTTCCTGCGCCTCCTCGAGCACCGCCTGCAGCTCTCTCGCCTGCGCCGCACCCACCTCATGCCCACCGACCCCGACGCGCTGCGCGTGCTCGCACGCGCGAGCGGGCTCGCGAGCACGGCGGCAGAGCTCACCGAGCAGTGGCAGCGCACCAAGCACGCCGTGCGCAGCCTGCACGAGCGGCTGTTCTACCGGCCCCTGCTCTCGGCGGTCGCGGCCCTGCCCGACGGCGGGCTCTCGCTCTCGAGCGAGCAGGCAGAGGCCCGCCTCGCGGCGATCGGCTTCCACGACCCGCGCGGAGCGCTCAAGCACATCGCCGCCCTCACGGGCGGCGTGTCGCGGCGCGCGGCCATCCAGCGCAACCTGCTGCCCGTCATGCTCCAGTGGTTCGCCGACGGTGCCGACCCCGACCACGGGCTCCTCGCGTTCCGCCGGCTGAGCGACGACCTGGGGGAGGCCTACTGGTTCCTCAGGATGCTCCGCGACTCGTCGGGCGCGGCCCAGCGCCTCACGCAGGTGCTCTCGGGCTCGAGGTTCGTGTCGAACCTGTTCGAGCGCATCCCCGAGGCGGCAGCCTGGCTCGAGAACGAGGAGGAGCTGCGACCGCGGCCCCTGCCCGCGCTGCTGGAGGAGTCCGCCGCGATACTCGCCCGGCACGACGGGGATGAGGCGGCCGCGGCCCTCGCCCTGCGGACGGCGCGGCGCCGCGAGGTGCTGCGCACGGCGCTCGGCGCCATCCTCGGGGTGACGTCGATCGACGAGATCGGCTTCGCGCTCACGGACATCACGACCGCCGTGCTGAGCGGCACGCTCGGCCTCGTCCACAGGTTCGGCGACGGCATCGAGTTCGGCATCGTCGCGATGGGCCGCTACGGCGGCGCGGAGCTGGGCTTCGGCAGCGACACCGACGTCATGTACGTGTACCGCGCCGCGGGCGCGACCGACGAGGAGGCGCAGCAGCGCGCCGAGGCGATCGTCCACGGCCTCAGCCGCCTCACGGAGGACCTGCGGCTGCCGCTCGACCTCGACATCGGCCTGCGGCCCGAGGGCAAGAACGGGGCGATAGTCCGCTCGCTCGAGAGCTATCGCGCCTACTACTCGCGCTGGTCGCTCACGTGGGAGGCGCAGGCGCTCCTGCGCGCCCGCCCCGTCGTGGGCGACGTCTCGGTGCTGGCCGACTTCACGGCCATCGCCGACGAGGTGCGGTTCCCCGTCGACATCCCCGAGCAGGATGTGCGCGAGGTCAAGCGCATCAAGGCGCGCGTGGAGAACGAGCGCCTGCCCCAGGCGGCCGACCCGTCGCGGCACCTCAAGCTCGGGCGCGGCTCGCTCAGCGACGTGGAGTGGTTCGTGCAGCTCCTGCAGCTGCGGTTCGGCGCGCAGGTCGAGGGCCTGCGCACGACGTCCACGCTGCGCGCCCTCGCGGCGGCAGAGCGCGAGGAGCTCGTGACCCCGCCCGACGCGAAGAAGCTGCGGGACGCCTGGATCCTCGCGTCGCGCGCCCGCTCGGCCATGACGCTGTGGACCGCCAAGACCTCGGACGTGCTGCCCACCGACCGGCAGGCCCTCGACGGCGTCGCGCGTCTGCTCGAGTACCCGCCCGGCTCGGCCACGCGGTTCGAGGAGGACTACCTGCGCGTCACACGGCTCGCGCGGCAGGTGTTCGAGAAGCGCTTCTACGGCTGACATCGTCGGCGGGAAAACTGCCAACGTTCGTCTACTGCCAGCGATCTGCACGAGGATCGCAGCATGACATCCTCCCCGCTCGCCGTCGCGGCGCTCGCCCTCGCCACCGCCCACGAGCTCCCGTCGGTGCTGCACCACAGCCTCCGCACCCACGGCTACGCGCTGCTGCACGCGGAGCGGCGTGGACTCGTCGCGGGGGCGGACTACGACGCCGACCTGCTGTTCGTGGCGTGCGTGCTGCACGACCTCGGCTCCGCCGACGCCTACGACGGCCCGCAGCGCTTCGAGGTCGAGGGCGCGGATGCCGCGGCCGACCTCCTCTCCGCGCACGGCCGCACGCCCGAGGAGGCCGACCAGGTCTGGCAGGCGATAGCCCTCCACACCTCGCCCGGCATCGTGGAGCGCCGCGGCGCCGTGCCGCTCCTCACGCGCCAGCGGATCCTGCGCCTGCTGCGCCGGACCCACTTCGTGAAGCTCCGGGAGAAGCCCTAGGCGGAGATGCGCACGAGGTTGCCCGAGGGGTCGCGGAACGCGCAGTCGCGCGGCCCCCACGGCTGGTCGACGGGCTCCTGGTAGACCTCCGCGCCGTGCGCGCGCAGGCGCTCGAACGCGCTGTCGACGTCGTCGGTGAGGAAGACGATGCTCGGCAGCTGGCCCTTCGTGAGCAGCTCCTGCAGCGCGTCGCCGTCCGCCTGGGAGCGGCCCGCGTGCGGCTCCGAGAGCACGACGCCGAGGCCCGGCTGGTCGGCGCTGCCGACGGTGACCCAGCGGAAGCCCCCGTTCGAGACGTCCATCTGCACGGTCATCCCCAGCCCCTCGGTGTAGAAGGCGAGGGCGTCGTCGACGTCGTTCACGGTCACGTTCACATACTTGAGTGCGATGGTCATGCGGCAAGCCTAAGGATGTCAGGTGGCCGAGGCTTCTCGATTCCTGCTCGGCCTCGTGCGGGCCTTGGCGACATGCGGCGGCATCGCGATGACGGCCTCGTGGCTGCCGGCGCGGTAGACGCTGGGCGTCACCCCGACGAGCTCGGTGAACCGCGAGCTGAACGACCCCAGCGACGTACAGCCGACGGCCATGCACGCGTCGGTCACCGACATCCCCTCGCGCAAGAGGGCCATGGCGCGCTCGATCCGACGGGTCATGAGGTAGCCGTAGGGGGTCTCGCCGTAGGCGGCCTTGAACTGGCGCGAGAAGTGCGCGGGCGACATGAGCGCGTGCCTCGCCATCTGGGGCACGTCGAGCGGACGCGCGTACTCGCGGTCCATGAGGTCGCGCGCGCGACGCAGGTGCGTGAGCGTGGCGATCTCGTCCGGCGTCATCGGGTTTCCTAAGTTGGCAGTCTTTACACAGCTCGCTCGAAAAGAGGTACCCAGCGCGCGCCCGAAACCGCTCCCGCTCTCCAGAACACGGGGGCAGCGTTGTTGGGGCAGTTGAACTCGAAGAGGGCCAGAATAGCCTTGCCGCCAAAGCCCAAAGGATTGCTTGGCATGAGTGCATTTCCGATCGAAGCAGTCATAGTTTCTGCGTCAAGCCGTTCCTTCTCGCTGTCAAAAACCCCGGAGCCCGGACTGAATGGACGGAATCGTTCTCCGAGGTACAAGCCCGCTACGTGCTCGATGCTAAATGGTGACTCGGGCCTCGGCAGGTCGCTTTCGTCCGCTACAACTCCAGCCCCAAGCACAATGTGCACTCGCTCGTGAGCTTCCGCATTGTCTCCAAGCGCGCCAAGGAGCTGCTCCAGGGTCTTGTGGAGATGAGTTCCGGTTCCCGAATAGTCGTCAAGAAGAAATAGAACGGTGTCGCCATTTGAATTCTTCAGGCGTGCAACTATCTCGTCTGGAGGGAGCACATTCGACTTCTTCACGTGCAGTGATTTCGTTAGTGCACTCAAGGTCCCCTGAGTGCTATCACCCGCGACACCGTGATCAACGAGATAGGCATTCTTCAGGGTCTGGTTGTTGTTCTCCCGCACGAGAAGGCGCGCAGCCCGTAGCTCCGATACATTCGCGCTGAGGCGAGGAAGGATGTTGCTCTGAAGCTTGGTTGATGTGAAGTAGCCATCCAGAATCATTCGGCGCAGCATCTTGAAAGCAAGGTACTGGTGGTAGTTGTCACCGAACTGCTCAAGCCAAGCTTTGAGCCGAATCTCCGAAATGTGCTCGCCTCGATACTGCAGCTGTTTCGATAGGGAGACTAGGTCGGAGTCTGTAATCATGCGAACAGTTGCAATTGCATGTTTGGAGGTCGAGTAGAGGGCGTCAAGGACCTTGTTGCCGGCATCGAGGAGCCAAACGGCTACCAAAGGAATACTGATGAGAAGGCTTCCATCTGAAGGTCCCGCCGCGAGTACTTCACGTGCACGCAGGTGGGCAATCGCGCGCATTAGTTCCTCCGAGGTCGCGGTCTGGATCCAGGTACCTGCGATCCGAACCACTTCATCAGTTGCCGCCGGCACCTGCAGCCGTCCTCCTGCTCGCGCGACAGATCGAAGTATCGCGCTCGCAACCACCGCTGACCTCGACGTGTGATCGATTCCGCTTGCGCTGTCTGCCCAAAGATGGACGAAGTGAGACTCGGGTGCGCTATGCGCTACGGCTGACACGGCGCCTTCGACATCACCGGGGGCGACCATCGAACGAGCTTGCTCGCGCATTGTCTGCCAAAGGCGTTGAGCGACCAACGTTTCGTAGTAGGGATTGCCGCTGCACAGGTAGTGAACTCGGTCGATTGCCTCGGGCGCCCACTCGAGGCGGTCTTTGCTGGGCGTGGCGACAAGATCGGCCGTTGACTCGCGCGATGAAAAGTTGTTTACGGACACGGGCACGACCTGGTTGAGTTTGTGGGCCTGCTTTTGAATGATCGTGGGCAACACCTCACTTCCCACCAAGATCAGATTCAGCCACGGTTCATCCACGAGTGATCTCAAGAAAAGGAACAGAGCGTCGGCCTGAGCGCCCTCGACTAGATGGCCTGGAAGCTCATCGAAGTCATCGATAGCGATGACCACTCTTGCACCAGATGGCAACGACCTAGCCACCGACTTGAGCCATCTATTGGCGGCTCGAGCAAAATTGCCGGAGCCATCCAACTCGACAGCTTCGATGCTTCGCACGGATAATGGGTAAGCGTCTTCGCACGCATCGAGGATTTCGTCGAGAAGCGCCGAGACGAGGTCGCCAGCGGATTGACCTTCCACAATCGCGCGACCAAGTGGAAGTACTTCGCCTGCCCAGCCCCGCGTCTCGGAGAGGGACTTCAGTAGCACGCGGGTCAAGGACGTCTTCCCGACCCGCTTATGCCCGGTCACATAGGCGGACGCTCCCCCCGCAATCAGGGCATCGAGCGAGACTAGATCTTCCTCTCGACCAACAAGTCGATGCGGATCAGAGATGGTGCCAAGGTTGTACGGATTCACATCGTTTGCCTCCCAAGACACCGGACCTTGATCCTCTGCCCCAACTATCTGAGAGGCTGTAAATTGCTGGAGGAGCGCGTCCGACCATGCAATCTCGCAGTGCAGAGAAACAGCTCCACCACCTACTCCGGTGGCTCGGCCCTCGATGTCAAGTTCGGCCTGAGAACCTGGTCCTAGGGCGTCAATGGTGCCGATTGAGTCCAAGCCGATCTCCGGCTGCGTAACGCGTAAGCGAATGCTTTCGGCTATCGCGTTCCCGGTGTTTTGGACGGTGAACCGAACCTGATACAGGGAACCGGCAGCGGCGCTAAAGGGGAGTCGTGATGAGTTGAGCTGCACGGCAACTTGTGGGCGGGATATATCCCCCAACCGCTCCATGGCTTCACCCAGCTGGACAATCGCCAGTTGCACCACAGGCGCAACGAAATCTTGCAGCAAGGAGCTTCCAGAACCCGCGATCGATTCACGAATCGAAATCAAGCTTGCACGCATGTCGACCAGGTCCCGGTGATTTGCCGAGTCCGCCTCAACCAAGCGCTGGGCCTCATCAGTTGCTTCGCCGCACTCTCGAAGAAGCTCCCCCTCGAGTTCATCAAGAAATGGAGCAAGAGCGTGGAATGACTCACGAAGTGCGCGAGATGGGTTCGCACCGTTCCGGGCGGCCACATAGAGACGTTGGGTTGCCTCCCGAAGACGGGGGGTGGTAGCTGCTGCCGAACTCGAGGTGCTCCGGCTCTCTTCTGGACTCAGGCCGAGATGACTGGCCCATGCCTGCCTCAACCTAGCCTTCTCTGCGTTGGAGTATGAAGCGAGCGCGTGTTCGTGTCCCAGATCGGCTACCAATCGAGTGGTGTACGCGCACCACGCGCGTGCGCTCGCCAGATCCACCGAGGCAAAGTCTTCAATGGCCCCAACAACTAGGGAGTCGATCAACTCTTGATCGTCAGGGAGACAGCGTGCTGCAAAGGTGGCGGCCGATGCGGATGAACGGCGAGCGTCAATTGAAGTTCCTCCCTGAATAGCCGAGAGTTCGACGACTAGTCGGATCCAATTCCACGTTCGAATGGTATCCGCGCCGCTGGAGGGGCCCCAGCCGTCGTCTAGCTGAGCCAACAGATCCCCAAGATGAACCTGTGCCGTCCGATAGTCACCGGCTGAGAACGCCGCCCAGGCCAGTCCCATGTCTAGGTTGTCCGCCGGAACTTCGTGCGCTCGGCGCCAGTTTGCCGTTGCGGAGACGATCGGATCGGCTTGACCCGTGAAGTCTCCGAGCAGCCAGTTCGGCGCTGGACGCTGAGGGTAGTTGCGTGGTGCTTGCGCGATGTGCGTTTTTGTCGCGCGTCTTCCGGTCTTTGGGATAGATCGAGACCTTGAGCGTCCGTCCTCGCCGAGGTCACGAGCGACTCGAGAGATCAGATCATCGAAATCGCTACGAGATGCACCCACAGTGTCGTGCCAATCTCGGTCGGTGAGTTCGAGGCGCTGAAGCCGTACACGAATCTCGTAGACCTCGGCGCGCTGCCGGGAACTAGCTGAGGGAAGTGAGTCGAACACCTTCTCCGCCGCGGTTGCCAGAGCGAGGCGAGCGGCGGCGGTTAGCCCGGGCTGGCTCACGCTCGTCTTCAAGTGAGCACCGAACCTGAACAGGAATCTGTCTAGTGAGGCCTTGGAACGAGATGCGATTGCCTCGTCCAGTGAGGCACTAGCTGCTAGCAGACCGATAGATGACTTCTGATTTCTAGGCGCCTTCGACAAGGTGTCAATGAGCTCGTGAGTGCTAGCTCCGGCGAAGGTGTCGGCGATCACAGTGTGCTGCTCGCCGAGTGCGCGTGCGCGCCTCTTGAGCAGGCCTTGCAGCGCGTCAGCAACGTCCTCGATCGGCATGGCCCAAGACTAGCGATGGCTTGAGCAAATGTCAGACTAGGCCGCGGAAAAGCAGGCCTGCAATTGGGTTGGATCGACTGAAGACTGTTCAATGCGAGGATGACTCTTCACGCGACGATGTGCCGCCTAACCAATGGCGTGCGATGACTCTTCATCGGGGGCTATGAGCGCGAGGGGGTCGCGGAAGTCGGTGGGCGCGATCTCGAGCAGTCGAGATTCATCGCGCTTGCCGCGCTAGCGCCCGACCCATCCAGAAGTCGAGGCCGGCCTCATCCTCGATGCCGGTCGCGTCGACGAGGATCCACCCGGCGGCCATGTCCCGACCGCCCATCGAGAGGCGGCTCGCCTCCGGGCGGCGCATGAGCTCGGCGTCGTCGTCGGCGTGCACCCGCACGAGCAGGCTGCCGTCCGTGTGCGCGGCGACGATCATCTCGCCGTCGAACATGACCGCGACCATGCCGAACATGCGCTTCTCGACGAGCGGCGCCTCGGGCAGCCGTCGCTCGACCCGGTCGAGCAGGTCGCGCACGCTCTCGGGGATCGCCGCCATGGGGCGAGGATAGCAAAGGGGCCGCACCTCCGAGGAGATGCGGCCCCTGAGCGGGTAACGCTGCTTACACCGAGAAGTACAGCTCGTACTCGAACGGGTGCGGACGCTGCGCGGCCGGGATGATCTCCGCCGTGCGCTTGTAGTTGATCCACGTCGCGATCAGGTCGGGCGTGAAGACGTTGCCCTCCGTGAGGAAGTCGTGGTCGGCCTCGAGCGCGTCGAGGGCCTCGGCGAGCGAGCCGGGCACCTGCGGGATGAGCTTGGCCTCCTCGGGGGGCAGCTCGTACAGGTCCTTGTCGACGGGCTCGTGCGGCTCGATCTTGTTCTTGATGCCGTCGAGGCCGGCCATGAGCTGCGCGGCGAAGGCGAGGTACGGGTTGCCCGAGGCGTCGGGCGCGCGGAACTCGATGCGCTTGGCCTTGGGGTTCGTGCCCGTGATCGGGATGCGGATCGAGGCGGAGCGGTTGCCGGCCGAGTAGACCAGGTTCACGGGGGCCTCGAAGCCCGGGACGAGACGACGGTACGAGTTGAGCGTCGGGTTCGTGAACGCGAGCACCGCGGGGGCGTGCTTGAGCAGGCCGCCGATGTACCAGCGCGCGATGTCGCTCAGGCCGCCGTAGCCCTTCTCGTCGTAGAAGAGCGGCTCGCCGCCGTTCCACAGCGACTGGTGCGTGTGCATGCCGGAGCCGTTGTCGCCGAAGAGGGGCTTGGGCATGAAGGTCGCGACCTTGCCCCACTCCTCCGCGGTGTTCTTGACGATGTACTTGAACTTGAGGATGTCGTCTGCCGCGTGCACCATCGTGTCGAAGCGGTAGTTGATCTCGGCCTGGCCGCCCGTGCCCACCTCGTGGTGCGCGCGCTCGAGGATGAGGCCGGCGTCGATGAGCTTGAGCGAGATGTCGTCGCGCAGGTCGGCCTGCTTGTCGACGGGGGAGACGGGGAAGTAGCCGCCCTTGTAGGGGGTCTTGTTGGCGAGGTTTCCGCCCTCCTCCACGCGGCCCGTGTTCCACGCGCCCTCGTCGGAGTCGACGGCGTAGAAGCTCTGGTTCTGCTTCACGTCGTAGCGCACGTCGTCGAAGATGTAGAACTCGGCCTCGGGGGCGAAGAAGGCGGTGTCGGCGATGCCGGTCGAGGCGAGGTACTTCTCCGCCTTCTTGGCGACCTGGCGCGGGTCACGGCCGTAGATCTCGCCGTTGCGGGGGTTGTAGATGTCGAAGACCATGATGAGCGTGCGCTCGGTGCGGAACGGGTCCACATAGGCCGTCGTGACGTCGGGGATGAGCTGCATGTCCGACTCGTGGATCGACGCGAAGCCGCGGATCGAGGAGCCGTCGAAGAGCTGGCCGACGGAGAAGAACTCCTCGTCGACGGTGGAGGCCGGGATGTTGAAGTGCTGCTGCACGCCCGGGAGGTCGGTGAAACGGATGTCGAGGAACTTGACGTCGGTGTCCTTGATGAACTTCAGGACCTCGGAAGAGTCTTTGAACATATGGGGGTACTCCAGGGGTTGGTGCTCGTCGGCGCAGGCGCGGCCACTCACGAGGGTAGAGGTGCACAGTTTCGCGGCTGTCACGCGATTGTTTCCGGCAGGTTACACGCTAGCCGATCGGTAGGATCGAGGGGTGGCACAGGCATCCGAGTGGCCGGGCAGGCGACTGGGCCTCCCCGAGACCGGCGCGCGCTCGGTGGCGCGGCCCGGGCGGCGGTTCATCGCCCTCGCGATCGACTGGGGCACGGCGGTGCTCGTCTCGGTCGCCTTCTTCGACTACGCCGCGTGGGCGACCCTCGCGGTGTTCGCGGTCGCCCAGTCCGTGCTGCTGCTCACGGCCAACGGCAGCGTGGGACACCTGCTGCTCGGCATGCGCGTCGTGCCGCTCGCGGGCGGCTACCTGGGCGTGTGGCGCCCGTTCGCGCGCACGGTGCTGCTGTGCCTCGTCATCCCGGCCGTCATCTGGGACCGCGACCAGCGCGGCATGCACGACCGCCTCATCGGCACGGTGCTGGTCCGCCGTTAGCGGGGTCGGGGCGCGCGCACCTTCGACGGGTCCATGCCCTTGGGGATCGGCAGGCCGTTGCGGCCGAGCGAGTTGAGGCGGTTCGACACCGCGAGGATCTCGGGCTTGCGCAGCGCCGGCTTGATGCCGCGCAGCTTGCCGGGCAGCTTGTAGAGCGGCGTCGACTCCGTGTCGGGCCCGACGTAGATGAACGTGATGGGCACGTTGGGCAGGATGCGCGAGACGTTCTTGCGCTCCGCGTCGAGCATCTGCTGGGTGCGCGAGCGGGGGCCCTCGCCGATGAGCGCGACGCCGCCCCGGCCGACAGCACGGTACACCGCGTCCTGCGTGCGGGGGCTCACGGCGACGGGCATCTCGCTCGCGGTCCAGCCGCGGCGCAGGCCGTTCTTGAGCACGGCGCCCACGGCGCCCGCCTGGCCCTCGATCTGCGAGTACGCGGCCTTCTCGGCGCGACGGCCGAGCACGATGAGGAAGAGCAGCACGCCGAGCAGCACACCCGAGACGATGTACAGGATGAGGGCGATCACGTTGTCGCTCGCGAGCAGGATGGCGAGCACGACACCGAGCACCGTCGGCACGAGCACGCTCGCGAGCAGCCACCAGATGGCGGTCTTGTCGTACCGCGTGGTCATCTGGAAGACCTGGTACATCTGCTTGAGACGGCCGGGCTCCTTGGGTGCCTTCGTCGGAGCGGGGGTCGAGCTGGTGCGTGCCATGCTCCAAGGATAAGGGTTGCTGAGCGCTCCTCCCCACGGTCGAAAGTGCCCGTTCGCCCCCAGCGTGACGAGGATGCCCGCGCCCTCCCGGCGCGCGCGCGAGACTCGCCCGATGCCCCTCGACACCCTGGCGGGATACCGCCTGCTGCGCACCCTGGGCTCGGGCTCGCGCGCGGACGTCATGCTCGCGCATCCGCTGCGGGGCGAGTCGGGCCCCGTCGTCCTCAAGCTCTACGGGCCCGCGGTCGCGGAGGGCTCGGTGCTCACGGAGGTCGAGGCCCTCACGCGCGCGGCGGGGGAGCACGTCGTGCGGCTCGTCGACGTCGTGCCCGCGGAGGACGGAGCGCTCGCCCTCGTGCTCGAGCGCCTCGCGGGCGGCAGTCTCGCCCGGCTCCTCGCCGCGCGGCAGTCGTTGCGGGCGGGGGAGGCGGTCACCATCCTCGCGCCGCTCGCCCTCACCCTCGCGCGCCTGCACGCGGCGGGGGTCGCCCACGGCGCCGTCGGGCCCGGCGCGATCCTGTTCGACGCCGCGGGATCGCCCACGCTCGCGTGCTTCGGGCGCGCGAGCCTGCACCCGTCGGGCCAGCCCATCGCGCGGCTCGAGGTGGAGCAGGCCGTGATCGACGACGTGCTCGCGTTCGGATCGCTCGCCTCCGCGCTGCTCGAGGGCGCGGGAGCCACCGAGCTCGCGCGCCGTGCCGCGACCGAGGCCGCCCCCGGGGACTGGCTCGTGCGCTTCGCGGATGCGCTCTTCGACCACGGCGAAGCCCTGCCCGTCGACCTCGAGGGTCGTGCGGAGGTGCCGGTCGTGCGCGTCGTGCCGGTGCAGGCGGCCGTCCCCGCCGCAGAGCCCGAGGTGCCGCGGCGGCGCATCCTCGCCGAGCTGCGGCGCGTGCGGCCCCGCGTGTGGGTGGCGGCGGGGGCGGCCCTGCTCGCGGGGCTGGTCGCCCTCGTGGTCGTGCCCGGCGGTGGCCCCGAATCTGCCGCGCGGACGCCGGCTCCGGCTCCGACGGCGTCGGTGCCCGTTGTCGCGCCCGTCACGGCCGACGACCCCGTCGATGCTGCGCTCGTGCTGCTCTCGGCCCGCGAGGGGTGCATCCGCGAGCTCGACGCGCGCTGCCTCGAGATCGTCGACCAGGCGGGCTCCGCAGCGCTCGACGACGACCGCGCGCTCATCGCGTCGATAGCCGCGGGGGAGCAGCCGGGCGACCTGCCGACGATCGGCGAGCCCGTGCTCGTGCAGCGCCTGGGCGACTCGGCGCTCGTGTCGCTGGGCCCGGACAGCGAACCGGCCTCGCTCCTTCTGGTGAAGGGCGAGGCCGGATGGCGGATCAGGGACTACGTGAAGTGAGTCAGATCCCCAGCTTGGAGGCGAAGTCGCCGCTCTCGAGGCGGTCCTTGACCGCGACGAGGAAGCGGGCGGCGTCGGCGCCGTCGACGATGCGGTGGTCGTAGCTCAGGGCGAGGTAGACCATCGAGCGGATCGCGATGGCGTCGCCGCCCGCATCGCTCACGACTACGGGCTTCTTCGCGACGACGCCCGTGCCGAGGATCGCGGACTGCGGCAGGAACACGATGGGCGTGTCGAACAGCGCGCCGCGCGAACCCGTGTTGGTCAGCGTGAACGTGCCGCCGGCGAGCTCGTCGGGCTTGAGCTTGTTGTCGCGCGTGCGCTCGGCGAGGTCGGCGATCTGCGTCGCGAACCCGGCGAGGTCGAGCGTCGCCGCGTCACGGATTACGGGGGTCAGCAGGCCGCGCTCGGTGTCGACGGCGATGGAGATGTTCTCCTGCGCCGGGTAGACGATCGTGTCGCCCTCGATCGTCGCGTTGATGATCGGGTACGCCTGCAGGGCCTCGGCCGCCGCGAGGGCGAAGAACGGGAGGAACGAGAGCTTCGTGCCCGTCTTGGCCTGGAACGCGGCCTTCACCTGGTCGCGGTAGTTCGCGACGAGGGTGACGTCGACCTCCACGACCGAGGTGAGCTGCGCCGAGGACTGCATGGAGATGACCGCGCGCTCCGCGATGACCTTGCGCAGGCGCGACATCGGCACGCTCGTGCCGCGCAGGGGCGACACCTCGAGCTTCTTGGCGGGCGCAGAGGATGCGGCCGGGGCCGAGGTCGCCGAGGCGGTCGCCGACGTGGCGCTCAGCACATCCTGCTTGCGGATGCGGCCGCCGACGCCCGTGCCTGACACGGAGTCGAGGTCGATCCCGCGCTCGTTGGCGAGCTTGCGGACGAGCGGCGTGACGTAGCCCGCGTGCGAGTCGGGCGTCGCGGCCGGGGCGGCGGCTGCGGGAGCCGGGGCGGCGGCGGGAGCCGGGGCCGCTGCGGGAGCCGGGGCAGCAGCCGGAGCCGGAGCGGCGGCCGGAGCCGGGGCGGCGGCCGGAGCCTCGGTCGCCGGGGCCGGGTCGACGGCGGGCGCGGGTGCGGGTGGGGCGGCGGGAGCCTCCTCCGCGGGAGCCGGGGCGTCGGTCGAGGGGACCTCGGCGACGGGCTCGGGGGCGGCGGCGGGCTCGGCAGGAGCAGCGGGTGCCTCTGCGGCAGGCGCCTCGGCGGCGGGCGCGGGCGCCTCCGCCGCGGCGCCGGAGCCGTCACCGATGGTGACGAGCGCGGTGCCGACCTCGACCGTCTCATCCTCGGCGACGAGGATGGCCTCGATCACGCCCGCGACGGGCGACGGGATCTCGGTGTCAACCTTGTCGGTGGAGACCTCGAGCAGGGGCTCGTCGACCTCCACGCGGTCGCCGACCTTCTTGAGCCAGCGGGTCACCGTGCCCTCGGTGACACTCTCTCCGAGTGCCGGAAGGTTGACGGATTCGCTCATCAGTGATGCTCCTTTGTAACGCTTCTTCGAGAAATTCTAGTTGGGGGGTCAGATCGCGTGGAGGGGCTTGCCCGCGAGAGCAAGGAATGCCTCGCCGAGAGCCTCGTTCTGCGTGGGGTGCGCGTGGACGAGAGGAGCGATGTCCTCCGGGTACGCCTCCCAGTTGACCGCGAGCTGCGCCTCGCCGATGAGCTCGCCCACGCGCGCGCCGATCATGTGCACGCCGACGACGGGGCCGTCGTTGACCCGCACGACCTTCACCGAGCCCGCGGTGCCGATGATGTGGCTCTTGCCGTTGCCGGCGAGGTTGTAGTCGTACGAGCTGATCTTGTCAGCGCCGTACTTCTCGGCGGCCTTGGCCTCCGAGAGGCCGACGGACGCGACCTCCGGGTCGCTGTACGTGACCTTGGGGATGTTGACGTCCTCGATCACGACGGGGTTGAGGCCCGCGATCTCCTCGGCGACGAAGATGCCCTGCTGGAAGCCGCGGTGTGCGAGCTGCAGGCCGGGGACGATGTCGCCCACGGCGAAGACGCCGGGGATGTTCGTGGCGAGGCGCTCGTTCGTGATGACGAATCCGCGGTCCATCGTGACGCCCACCTCCTCGAAGCCGAGGCCGGCGGTCTGCGGTCCACGGCCGACGGCGACGAGCAGCAGCTCGCCCTCGAACGTCTTGCCGTCTTCGAGCGTGACGACGACGCCGTTGTCATCCTGCGTCACCGACTGGAAGCGGGTGCCGAGGTTGAACTCGATGCCGCGCTTGCGGAACGCGCGCTCGAACTGCTTGCTGATGGACTCGTCCTCGTTGGGGACGAGGTGCGGGAGGGCCTCGATGATCTGCACCTCGGCGCCCCAGCTCTTCCAGACGCTGGAGAACTCCACGCCGATGACGCCGCCGCCGAGCACGACGACCTTCTTGGGCACGAAGTCGAGCTCGAGGGCCTGCTCAGAGGTGATGACGCGGCCGCCGATCTCGAGGCCGGGGAGCGAGCGCGAGTACGAGCCCGTGGCGAGCACGACGTTCTTGCCGATGATCGTCTCGTCGCCGACCTGCACGGTCGTGGGGGAGACGAGCTTGCCCTCGCCCTCGATCGTCGTGATGCCGCGCGCCTTGATGAGGCCCTGCAGGCCCTTGTACTTGCTCGCGATGATCTCCTGGCGGTACGCCGTGACGCCCGCGATGTCGATTCCGGAGAAGGTCGAGGTGACGCCGTACTTGGCCGACTCGCGCGTGACGTCCGCGACCTCGGCGGCGTGCAGCAGCGCCTTGGTGGGGATGCAGCCGACGTGCAGGCACGTGCCGCCGACCTTGCTCTTCTCGATGAGCCCCACGGTCAGGCCGAGCTGGCTGGCACGCAGCGCCGCAGCGTACCCACCACTTCCGCCACCGAGAACTACAAGGTCAAACGTGTGCTCAGACAATCCCAGCAACTCCTCTGTAAGGATGTGTGCACCGGCACGCCAAGGTGTGTGGTGGGCGACCGGATTGGGCGGAGAAAACCGCCTCACCAACCCTACTACGAGCGGCCTATTTCCTCGGCCAGCTCGACGAGGGCGCGCACGGCGACTCCCGTGGGCCCCTTGCCCGTGAAGCCCCAGCCGTTGCCGCCGTTGTTGGCCGGGCCCGCGATGTCGAGGTGCGCCCACGGGATGGTGCTCGGCACGAAGTCGCGCAGGAACGCCGCGGCGATCATCATGCCGCCCGCGGTGTTGCCGGGCTTGATGTTCGCGATGTCGGCGATGTCCGAGGCCAGCAGGGGGCGCAGCTCGGGGGCGATGGGCATGTGCCACAGGGTCTCGCCCACGCGCGTCGCCGCCGCGACGACCGTCTGCACGAGCTCGGCGTCGCCCATCGTCCCCACGTACCGCGTGCCCATGGCGATCGAGGCCGCGCCCGTGAGGGTCGCGACGTCGACGATCGCGTCGGGCTCCTCCTCGGCGGCGGCCACGAGGCCGTCGGCGAGCACGAGACGGCCCTCGGCGTCGGTGTTGAGCACCTCGACGGTCTTGCCGCCGCGGATGCGGATGACGTCGTTGGGCCGCAGCGCCGAGCCCGACGGGAGGTTCTCCGCTATGCACAGCCACGCCGTGACGCGCACGGGCAGCTGGAGCCTCGCGGCGGCGAGCGCGACGGCGAGCACGGTCGCCGCGCCCGTCATGTCGTACTTCATGCCGATCATGGATGCCGGCGGCTTGAGCGAGAGGCCGCCCGAGTCGAACGTGATGCCCTTGCCGACGAGGGCGAGGTGCTTCGAGGCGCCCGCGGGGGAGTAGCTCACCTTGACGAGGCGGGGACCGCGCGACGAGCCCTGGCCGACGGCCAGGATGCCGCCGTACCCGCCCGCGCGCAGCTGCTCGTCGGCGAGCACCTCGACCGTCACGTCGAGGCCGTCAGCGAGCGAGACGGCGGCGTCGGCGAACGACTCCGGGTAGAGGTCGTTGGGCGCGGTGTTCACGAGGTCGCGCACGGTGTGCACGGCGGTGGCCGTGGCCGTCGCGTGCTCGATGAGGGCCGCGGCGTCGGCATCCGTCGCCACGACGATGCGCGTGGGCGGCAGCTTCGTGGCCTCGAGGGATGCGACGCGGTAGTCGGTGAAGATGTAGGCGCCGAGGGCCGCGCCCTCGAGCACCGCGAGCACCTCGTCGTCGGTGGACGTGGGCAGGCCCATCACGAGGGAGTCGATGCCGCGCAGCTGGCGCGCCACCGAGCCGGCCGCGTAGCGCAGGTCGTCGACGGTCACCGCTCCCGAGCCGAGCCCCACGAGCGCGATGCTCTCCGTGGCGCCGTGGGTGCCGGGGAGGCGGCGCACCTCGTCCTGCGCGCCCGTCACGCCGATGGCGGCGAGGGCGAGCTGGAGGTCGGCGAGGGCGCCGTCGTCCGAGGCCAGGCGCGGGCCGTCGTCGGTCTTGAGCACTCCGAGCACGAGCACGTCGCCCTCGATCTCTAGCAGGGGCGCGGCGGAGGTGGAGAGCACTGGCACGGTCATCCTGCAATCGTATGGCGCGTGTTCGCTGTGGGCGTGCCGCCCCCGGTCGGTTTTGCCCGGATCGCGCCGAAGGCCGGGATTAGGGTTGAAACATGCGCGACCCGGACGCCCTCTACGAACTCTCTGCGACTGCGGACGAGGTTCCCCGCGGCCTCAACCTCGTCGCCGCGCTCACGGGCTTCGCAGACTCGGGCAGCGCCGTGACCCAGGTGAGCGAGTACCTGCTCGACACCCTCGAGCACGAGGTCGTCGCGGCGTTCGACAGCGACGAGCTGCTCGACTACCGCGCGCGCCGCCCCACGATCTACTTCGACCAGGACCACCTGAGCGACTACACGCCCCTCGAGCTGAACCTCTACCTCGTGCGCGACGACCTGGGCCAGCCGTTCCTGCTGCTCACGGGCTATGAGCCCGACTTCCAGTGGCAGCGCTTCACGGCGGCCGTGCTCGGGCTCATCGAGCGCTTCCAGGTCGCGACGACGACGTGGGTGCATGCCATCCCCATGCCCGTGCCGCACACCCGCCCCATCGGCGTGACGGTGAGCGGCAACCGCACGGAGCTCATCGAGGCCATGTCGGTGTGGAAGCCGCGCACCCAGGTGCCCGCGAACGTGCTCCACCTCCTCGAGTACCGGCTGCAGGAGCTCGACCACCCCAACGCGGGCTTCGTGCTGCTCATCCCGCACTACCTCGCCGACACGGAGTACCCGAACGCCGCGGTCACCGCGCTCGAGAGCGTGAGCGCCGCGACGGGCCTCATCTTCCCGACCGACAGGCTGCGCGAGGACGGGCGCGACTTCCGCACGAAGATCGACAGCCAGGTCGAGGGCAACCAGGAGCTCGCGAAGCTCGTGGGCACCCTCGAGGAGCGCCACGACAACTACATGCAGGACAACCCGCTGCCGTCGCCGCTCACCGACCAGGACGGCGAGCTGCCGACGGCCGACGAGATCGCCGCCGAGCTGCAGAACTTCCTCGCGTCACGCCGCCCGGGCGACGACGACCTGGCGTAGCCCGTCGCCGTAGGCTTGTCACGATGAATTCGCGACGGGCCTGGGTGATCTACGGCGTCGCCGTCTTCGCATATATCGTCGCCTTCCTCCAGCGCAGCTCGCTCGGGGTCGCGGCCGTCGAGGCCACCCAGCGCTTCGACATCGCCGCGACGGCGCTCTCCACCCTCGCCGTGGTGCAGCTCGCCGTGTACGCCGGGCTGCAGATCCCCATCGGCGTCATCCTCGACCGCGTCGGCCCGAAGTTCCTCCTCGCGCTGGGCGCGTCGCTCATGCTCGTCGGGCAGACGACCCTCGCCCTCTCCGACACCCTCGGCATCGCGATAGTCGGCAGGATGCTGGTGGGCGCGGGCGACGCGATGACCTTCATCTCCGGCGTCCGGCTGCTCGCCTCGTGGTTCTCGGGGCGGCGGCTCACGTTCGTGTCCCAGGTGTTCGGCTCGCTCGGACAGTTCGGGCAGCTCGCCTCGACGTTCCCCCTCGCGCTCGCGCTGCACACGTGGGGGTGGACGCCCACCTACCTGACCGCCGCATCCCTCTCGGCCATCGCGTTCGTCGCGCTCGTCGCGATCGTGAGCAACCGGCCCGCGGGCTCCGTCGAGGTGCGTGAGCGCCACACCTGGGCGGAGTCCGCGCACCTCCTGCGCACGGCGCTCGCGCGCCCGGGCACGCAGCTGGGCTTCTGGTCGCATTTCGTCACCCAGTCGTCGGTGACGATGTTCGTCCTGCTGTGGGGGTTCCCCTTCCTCTCCGTCGCCCTCGGCTACGGCCCCGCGGGTGCGGCGGGGCTCATGACGATCACCGTCGGGAGCGTGCTCGTGACGGGGCCCGTCCTCGGGATCCTGTGCGCGCGCTACCCGCTGCGGCGCAGCAACCTCGTGATCGGCATCGTGATCGCGATGGCCGTCGTGTGGACAGTGCTGCTCGCGTGGCCGGGCCAGCCGCCCGTGTGGCTCGTCGTCGTCCTGCTGCTCGTGATCGCCGTGGGCGGGCCCGGCTCCCTCATCGGGTTCGACTTCGCGCGCAGCTTCAACCCCATGCGCGCGTACGGCTCCGCGAGCGGGATCGTCAACGTGGGCGGCTTCTTCGCGACCTTCGTGATCATGTTCCTCGTGGGCGTCATCCTCGACCTCGTCGACAGATCGCACGGGGGGTCGGGTGTGCCGGCGCAGCTCTACTCGCTCGACTCGTTCCGGATCGCGTTCCTCGCGCAGTACGTCGTCGTGGGCACGGGGGTCGTCTTCCTGCTCGTCGCGCGCCGACGCACCCGGCGCCGTCTGCACGAGGAGGAGGGCGTCGAGGTGGCGCCGCTGTGGCGGGCCGTCGTGCGCGCGTGGCGCCGACGACGCGCGTAGCCGCCGGTTTTACCACGTCGGTGGCACCCGTTGTCAAGGCTCGCGACCGAAACGTGCAATAATTGAGTACGAGACCCGGTCTTGTCCCATCAACGGCATCGTCACTTCGTGGCGTCGCGCGGGGGACTTGACAAGGGTCTTAGTGCTGCCCTGAAGAGAGAGCAGCACCGCCCAAAACCCCTGGAAGGTGTTCGAATGGCAACCCGGACCACAGCCGCTCCCGCAGCGGCCAAGAAAGCTCCCGCCACGACCGCGTCGACGAAGACGAAGGCCGCAGCGGCGAAGAACGACGACGTCGAGCCCGAGGAGGTCGTCGCCAAGGCGCCGGCCCGCAAGACCGCGGCCAAGGCGCCCGCGAAGGCGGCCCCCGCCAAGGCAGGGCGCAAGCCCAAGGCCGTCGATTCCGACGATGAGGATGTCGACGACGAGGTCGTGGAGCCCGACGAGATCGAGGACGACGACGAGGTCGAGGCCGTGGTCGTCGTGGCCGAGGTCGAGGTCGAGGCGGACGCCGACGACGAGGCCAAGGACGACTCCGACGACGATGACGACGACGACGAGAAGTCGACGGGCAAGGACGAGGAGCTGCCGACCGGCGCCCTCGTGCTGTCGCTCGTGGACGACGAGGACGAGGTCCCCGTCTACTCGTCGGCGATCACGGGTGCCACGGCCGACCCGGTCAAGGACTACCTGAAGCAGATCGGAAAGGTCGCGCTCCTCAACGCCGCCGAGGAGGTCGAGCTCGCGATGCGCATCGAGGCCGGCCTGTTCGCCGAGGACAAGCTGTCGCACATGTCGGCGAGCGAGCAGCGCTCGACGCTCGGCCGTGAGCTGCAGTGGGTCGCGAAAGACGGTCAGCGCGCCAAGAGCCACCTGCTCGGCGCCAACCTGCGCCTCGTCGTCTCGCTCGCCAAGCGCTACACGGGTCGCGGCATGCAGTTCCTCGACCTCATCCAGGAGGGCAACCTGGGTCTCATCCGTGCCGTCGAGAAGTTCGACTACACGAAGGGCTTCAAGTTCTCGACCTATGCCACGTGGTGGATCCGCCAGGCGATCACGCGCGCCATGGCCGACCAGGCCCGCACGATCCGCATCCCCGTGCACATGGTCGAGGTCATCAACAAGCTCGCGCGCGTGCAGCGCCAGATGCTCCAGGACCTGGGTCGCGAACCCACGCCCGAGGAGCTGAGCCGCGAGCTCGACATGACCCCCGAGAAGGTCATCGAGGTGCAGAAGTACGGCCGCGAGCCGATCTCGCTGCACACGCCGCTCGGCGAGGACGGCGACAGCGAGTTCGGCGACCTCATCGAGGACACCGAGGCTGTGGTCCCCGCCGACGCCGTCGGCTTCACGATGCTGCAGAAGCAGCTCGAGTCGCTGCTCGACTCCCTGAGCGAGCGCGAGGCCGGCGTCATCCGCATGCGCTTCGGGCTCGGCGACGGCATGCCGAAGACCCTCGACCAGATCGGTGACACCTTCGGGGTGACGCGCGAGCGCATCCGCCAGATCGAGTCGAAGACGATGGCCAAGCTGCGCCACCCGTCGCGGTCGCAGTCGCTGCGCGACTACCTCGAGTAGACCGGTGGCGAAGGCTAACGAGGGCAAGAGCCTCGAGGTCACCGTCGACGGCGTGACCTACGAGCGCATCCCGATCAAGACGCACGTCGTCATGCGCGACGACGTGCTGCTCGACGTCGTCGAGAAGTACGCGGGCGGGCTCGTCGCCGACGGCGACGTGCTCTTCGTCACGGAGAAGATCGTGGGCATCACCCAGGGCAGGGCCTTCCCGCTCGAGGAGATCCACCCGCGCAAGCTCGCGACGACGCTCTCGAAGTACGTCACGAAGACGTCGCACGGCATCGGCCTCGGCATGCCCGAGACGATGGAGATGGCGCTGCGCGAGTGCGGAACCCCGCGCATCCTGCTCGCCGCCGCCGTCGCCGCGGTCACCAAGGCGTTCGGCAGGCGCGGGGACTTCTACCGCATCGCGGGGCCCAAGGCGCGCGCCATCGACGGACCCACGAAGAACACGATCCCGCCCTACGACTCGCAGGTCGTGCTCGGCCCGGCGCGGCCCGACGGTGTCGCGGCCGACATCAAGGCCCGCCTCGGGAAGCGGCTCGACGTGCTCGTCGTCGACATCAACGACTTCGGGGGGAACATCCTCGGGTCGACGTCGACGAAGGCCCAGAGCGACCTCATGGTGCGCGTGCTCAAGGACAACCCCCTCGGGCAGGACCACCAGTCCACGCCCCTGGGCATCATCCGCCGCGTGGGCTAGTCCGGGGGGCTACTCGTCGGAGAGGTCCGGCCACTCGGCCGGCACGATGTCCTCGAGGCCCACCTCGAGCACCTCCGCGAGCGAGAGCAGCGTGAAGAGGCGCGGGTTCATGGGCGTGCCGGGCTTGGACTCGCCCTTCTCGAACTTCTGGTAGGTGTACGACGAGATCCCCGCCATGTGGGCCAGGCGCTCCTGGCTCAGGCCCCGCTCGCCGCGCAACCGCTGGAGGTTGAGCCCCATGGCGCGCGAGAACTCGGCCTTGTCGGGTTTTGCTCCTGCGCGCACGATCCCAGCCTGCGAGAGCCGCACGTCGTTCTCGACCATCTATGTATGGGAATATCTCGGTGCTCATACTACGGCCGTGGGCAGGCAGCGTGTCGGTGGCGCGTGATCGACTGCGTCTGTCGTGCCGCGACCGTGAGGGGAAGGACGACAGCCATGCGCAGCCGACCGACGTGGCAGCTCGACGAGTGCCCGGCGTGGTGCTCGGTCGAGCACGCCGAGGGCGACCATCCCGACGACCGCGTGCACCGCAGTCCCGGCGTCGCCGTTCCCGTGGTCGCCCGGCGCACGTCGTTCGAGGGTGCGGGCATCGTGCGCGGCAGCGAGGCGGCCGAGCTCGAGGTGGCGCTCGCCCGCGTCGACGGCGAGTCGCAGACCTGGCTCTACGCGGGAGAAGGACCGCGGTCGGCGATCGAGGTGACCGTCGAGAGCGCCGAGCGGCTCGCGGCGGTCATCGAGGCGGTGCTCAGAAGTCGATGACGGCGCGGAACTTCGGCAGCAGCCCGATCTTGCTGCCCGTGAGGCTCGGCTTCATCTGGAAGACGCCCGTGTTGTAGTTGCCCTCGATGATGACGGGGCCGTGCTCGCCGATCGCGACATCCCAGCCCACGTACGGGATCTGCGGGACGATGCGCGCGACGGTGTCGAGCGTCGAGAGCACCTCGTCGTAGAGCGGCACCTGGAAGCCGACGATGCTCGTGCCCGACTTCGGGTGCACGGTGAACGTGTTGGCGTACTTGTCGAAGGCGCCGTAGTGGGCGATGCCGGTCTTCTCGTCGATGACCGTGTACATGCCGCCGCGGCCGTAGTTGTCGACGTCCGCGCCGTTGCCCATGCGCAGCACCGCCTCCATGACGTGCACGTCTGTGCCGTCGAAGAACGTGATCATGCGCAGGGAGTTGACGCTCGTGGGGGAGAGCGACGCCATCGTCGGGTGCTGCACGAGGAAGGTCTCGACGAGGTACTGCTTGTCGGCGAGCAGCCTCTCCCGGAAGGCGGCGACATCGCCCACCGAGTCCGCGGTGTGCTTCTCGACCCCCGCGCCGCTCATGCCGTCGATGCGCTTGGCCATGATGACGGGGTTCCTGGCGAGGAAGGCCTCGAGCTCGGCGGTCGTCGACTCGCGCACGTCGAGCCACTCCCGGCCGAGGTACTCGCGGAAGCGCTCGTTGAACCGGGGCTTGTCCCAGAACCACTCGCGGTACTCGCGCTGGTTGTACTTGACGACGATCTCGTTGGCGTTGCCGCTCGTGATCCACGTGCGGCGCTCGGCGGCCGAGAGCGACCAGAACTCGAACTCCTGGTAGTCGAGGTAGCCCGCCTGGTAGACGATCGAGCACCAGACCATGTCGATGAGGATGAGGATGCGCGGCCTGCGGCTCTCCTTGGCGACGGCCTTGGCGACCACGGCCATGTTCCTCACGTCGAGGGTCACGAGACGGGAGAGGTAGTGCCGGATGCGCTTCACGGGTCTCCAGGAAAGAAGAAGAGGGCCGGATCTCTCCGGCCCTCCCAATCTATCGCGGCGCGACTACTGCGCCGTGCGGTCCTCGAGGAGCCGCGCCGACTCGTCGTGCCAGTTGAGCGCGGTCGGGAAGAGCTTGTCTTTGAACTCGTTGCCGTGGTGGGCGCAGAACAGGAGCTCGCCCGTCTTGAGCGTCACGCGGATGTAGGCCTGGGCTCCGCAGCTGTCGCAGCGGTCGAGCGCGGTGAGCGAGTTGTCCAGCTCGTCGACGGGGCTGGCCTCGGTTGCGATCTGGGACATGTGCTGCTCCATTCGGGCTGGCGGTGAAACTTCGTTCCTCAATAGAACCACGTGGCTGTTACGGCCCCGTGTCAATTACCGGGTATTTCGCTCAACGCGTACTGGGCGCCGTGTCACGGCGGGCGGAGCCGGATGCTGCTCGTAGTCTTGAATCCATGTCCAGCGCTGATTACTCCGCACGCCACCTGTCAGTGCTCGAGGGGCTCGAGGCCGTGCGCAAGCGCCCGGGCATGTACATCGGCTCGACCGACTCACGCGGCCTCATGCACTGCCTGTGGGAGATCATCGACAACTCCGTCGACGAGGCCCTGGGCGGTCACGGCAACGCCATCAGCGTCGTGCTCCACAAGGACGAGAGCGTGAGCGTGCACGACCGCGCGCGGGGCATCCCCGTCGACGTCGAGCCCAAGACCGGCCTCTCGGGCGTCGAGGTCGTGTTCACCAAGCTTCATGCCGGCGGCAAGTTCGGCTCCGGCTCCTACGCCGCCTCCGGCGGCCTGCACGGCGTCGGCGCGTCGGTCGTCAACGCGCTCTCCGAACGGCTCGATGTCGAGGTCGACCGCGACGGCAAGACGTGGGCGATGTCGTTCCACCGCGGGGAGCCCGGCATCTTCGACGACCGCGGGGGAGAGCCCACTCCCGACGCCCCGTTCACGCCGTTCACTGCGGGCAGCGAGCTGCGCGTCGTGGGCAAGGTCGCCAAGAACGTCACGGGCACGCGCATCCGCTACTGGGCCGACCGCCAGATCTTCACGAAGGGCGCGTCGTTCCAGACGGACGAGCTGCTCGACCGCGTGCGCCAGACCGCGTTCCTCGTCCCCGACCTGCGCCTCGACATCACCGACGAGCGCCCCGCCGAGCCGACCCACGAGACGTTCCACTTCGAGGGCGGGATCGGCGAGTTCGTCGACCACCTCGCCGCAGACGGCCCCGTGACCGACACGTGGCGCATGACCGGCAGCGGCACGTTCACCGAGACCGTCCCCGTGCTCCAGGACAACGGCCACATGATCCCCACCGAGCTCACGCGCGAGTGCTTCGTCGACATCGCCCTGCGCTGGGGCACGGGCTACGACACCGTCTTCAAGAGCTTCGTCAACATCATCTCGACCCCCAAGGGCGGAACCCATCAGGCCGGCTTCGAGCAGGGGCTGCTCAAGTTCCTGCGCGCGGAGGCCGAGAAGAACTCGCGGCGCCTCAAGCTCGGCAACGACAAGCTCGAGAAGGACGACATCCTCGCGGGCCTGACCGCCGTGCTCACGGTGCGCCTGCCCGAGCCGCAGTTCGAGGGCCAGACGAAGGAGATCCTCGGCACCCCCGCGGTGCGCAACATCGTGTCGCAGGTCATCTCGAAGGCCATGGCCGACAAGTTCGCCTCGACGAAGCGCGACGACAAGACGCAGACGGCCCTCGTGCTCGACAAGGTCGTCTCGGAGATGAAGTCGCGCATCTCGGCCCGCGCGCACAAGGAGACGCAGCGCCGCAAGAACGCGCTCGAGAGCTCGTCGCTGCCGGCCAAGCTCGTGGACTGCCGCTCCAACGACGTGGCGAACAGCGAGCTGTTCATCGTCGAGGGCGACTCCGCGCTCGGCACGGCGAAGCTCGCGCGCGACAGCGAGTACCAGGCGCTGCTGCCGATCCGGGGCAAGATCCTCAACGTGCAGAAGGCGTCGCTCACCGACATGCTCTCGAACGCGGAGTGCGCGTCGATCATCCAGGTGATCGGCGCGGGCTCCGGCCGCAGCTTCGACCTCGAGTCGGCGCGCTACGGCAAGGTCATCATCATGAGCGACGCCGACGTCGACGGCGCCCACATCCGCACGCTCCTGCTCACGCTGTTCTTCCGCTACATGCCCGAGATGATCCGCGACGGCCGCGTCTACGCGGCGGTGCCTCCGCTGCACCGCGTCGTCGTCATGAACCCGGGCTCGAAGCCCAACGAGACGATCTACACCTACTCAGAGGCCGAGCTCATGGGCGTGCTCGCGAGCCTCAAGAAGTCGGGCAAGAAGTACCAGGATCCCATCCAGCGCTACAAGGGCCTGGGCGAGATGGATGCCGACCAGCTCGCGTCGACGACCATGGACCGCCGGTTCCGCACGCTGCGCCGCGTCAACGAGGGTGACGGCGAGATGGCGGCGCGCGTGTTCGAGCTGCTCATGGGCAACGACGTGGCCCCGCGCAAGGAGTTCATCATCGCGGGCAACGGGCTCGACCGCGACCGCATCGACGTCTGACGGTGCGTGCGCTCACAGCGAGCGCCAAGGCAACCTGCAGTGCGCGGTCGTAGCCTTAACAGGTGACGATTCTTCTGGACAACGACCTCGAGGTCGCGGTCACGGGCGGCACGCTGCGCGGCGTCGAGATCGACGGACTGCGCCACTGGCGCGCCATCCCCTACGCGGCTCCACCGACGGGCGAGCGCAGGCTTCGCGCGCCCGCACCGGTCGAGCCGTGGGCGGGCGTGCGCGACGCGGCATCCTTCGGCCCCATCTCGCACCAGGTGCCCACCCTCTCGCGCACCCCCATGTCGGAGGACTGCCTCACCCTCAACGTCATCGCGCCGCGCGAGCCCGGGGTCGCACGGCCGGTCATGGTGTTCATCCACGGCGGCGCGTATACGACGGGCTCGTCGCGTGAGATCCCGCACCTCGGCGAGGCGCTCGTGCGCGAGGGCGACGTCGTCTTCGTCAACCTCAACTACCGGCTGGGCGCGCTCGGCTACCTCGACTTCTCGGAGTTCTCGACGCCCGAACGCCCCCTCGACGTGAACCTCGGGCTGCGCGACCAGGTCGCCGCGCTGGGGTGGGTACGTGACAACATCGCCGCGTTCGGGGGCGACCCCGAGAACGTCACGGTCTTCGGCGAGTCCGCGGGCGGAAACGCCGTCACCACCCTGCTCGCGGTGCCGAGCGCCCGGGGCCTGTTCGCGCGCGCGATAGCCGAGAGCGCGCCGCCCGAGGCCGTCTACCCGAGCGCCCTCACGCGCGAGTGGGGAGCCGACTACGTGGCCATCCTGCGCGAGGTGACCCGGGATGCGACGACCCCCGCGCCCGAGCTCCTCCTCGAGACCGCCCCGACGCTCCTCGTGCGCGCCGCCTCGATCATGCGCCAGCGCACGCCCGACGCCGTGCCCGGCACCATCGCGTTCTCACCCGTCATCGACGGCGACATTCTGCCCGAGCGCCCGGTGGAGGCGGCGGCCGCGGGCCGCACGCATCCCGTGCCGCTCATCATCGGGACGAACTCGCGAGAGGGCACCCTCTTCCGCGGGCGCCTCGACCTGCTCGCGACGACGAAGCCGCGCATCCGCGCCGTGTTCGCCAAGACCGAGCGCCGGGCCCGCGCGCGGCTCTTCGAGGAGTACCGCGCCCTGCCGCCCCGTCGGTCGGCGGCGGAGTTCGGCGGCGACTACTCGTTCTGGTACCCGTCGATCCGGCTCGCGGAGGGCCACTCGGGCCACGCCCCCGTGCACTTCTACCGGTTCGACATCGCCACGCGCGCCCTCAAGTGGGCGGGGCTCGACGCGACGCACGGCATCGAGCTGTTCGCCGTCTTCGACCTCCTCGACAGCCCGCTCGCCCGCGCGGCGGGAGTGCTCGGCGGGAGGCTCGCCTTCAAACGTGCCGCGGCGAGGATGCGCGCGCGCTGGCTCGCCTTCGCGCGCGACGGCTCCGTGGGCGACGACTGGCAGCAGTACACCCCCGACCACCGTGCGACGCTCATCATCGACGTCGAGGACCGCCTCGAGCTCGACCCCCGGCGCTCCCGCCGCATCGCGTGGGACGCGTTCATCCCGCACGTCTAGCGTTAACCTCGGCTGCCTAGACTTCCCGCGTGATGCGGGTTCGGGTGTCCGGCGGCGAGCTCGAGGGCGTCGTGCGCCGCGGTCTGCGGATGTGGCGGGGCATCCCGTACGCCGCCCCGCCCGTGGGCGCCCTGCGCTTCCGTGCGCCGGCACCCGTCGAGCCGTGGTCGGGCGTGCGGTCCGCCGCGGAGTTCGGGCCCGTCGCCCCGCAGGACCGCAACGGCCAGTTCGCGGGACCGCCCACGAGCGTGCCCATGTCGGAGGACTGCCTCACCCTCAACGTCATCGCCCCCGCCGGGGAGTCGCGCGAGGCACGCCCGGTCATGGTCTTCATCCACGGGGGCGCGTACAGCGTGGGGTCGTCGCGCGAGATCCGCAAGCAGGGCGAGGGGCTCGTGCGACAGGGCGGCATCGTGTTCGTCAACCTCAACTACCGGCTGGGCGCGCTCGGCTACCTCGACTTCTCGACGTTCTCGACGCGGGCGCGCACGCTGGAGAGCAACCTCGGCCTGCGCGACCAGGTCGCGGCCCTCGAGTGGGTGCGCGACAACATCGCGCAGTTCGGGGGAGACCCGGCCAACGTCACGCTGTTCGGCGAGTCGGCGGGCGGCAACGCGGTCACGACCCTGCTCGCCGTGCCCGCCGCCCATGGGCTCTTCGCGCGGGCGATCGCGCAGAGCTCGCCCGCCAACGCGATCTACCCGCACGACGTGACGGCGGGGTGGGCGCGCGACTACGTCGAGCTCCTGAGCGAGGCAGTCGACAACTCGAGCACCGACAGCACGTCGCCCGAGGATGCGGGAGCCCTCCTCGCCGCGGCCGACGTCGACGACCTCGTGCGCGCGACCACGCGGATGCAGCTGCTCACCCCCGACCGCGCCCCCGGCACCGTGGTGCTCGCGCCCGTGATCGACGGTACGTTCCTGCCGGAGCGGCCGCTCGACGCGTTCAAGTCCGGGCGCGCCGCGCGCGTGCCGCTCATCGTCGGCACGAACGACCGCGAGGGCTCCCTCTTCCGCGGGCGGCTCGACATCCTCGCGACGACGCCCCCGCGCATCCGTGCGATCTTCGCGAAGACCAGGAAGCGCTCGCGCAAGGCGCTCAAGGCGCTGTACCCGGGGCTGCCGGCGCGACGGCCGGCCGCCGACTTCGGCGGCGACCTCGCCTTCTGGTACCCGACGGTCAAGGTGGCGGAGCGGCACGCGCGCTTCGCCGAGGTGCACTTCTACCGCTTCGACATCGCGCCGCGGCTCCTACGCCTCACGGGCCACGACGCGACGCACGGCCTCGAGCTCTTCGCCCTCTTCGACCGCATGGACGGCCTCTTCGGCCGCATGCTGGGCATGCTCGGCGGCCGGGCCGCCTTCAAGCGCGCGGGAGCGAGGATGCAGGCGCAGTGGTTGCGGTTCGCCCACGACGGCACCGTGGGGGAGCACTGGCCCAAGTACACGGCGCGCACGCGGCGCACGCTCATCATCGACCGCGTCGACCGCGTGGAGGAGGATCCCCGGGGCGAGCGTCGCGTCGCGTGGCAGGCGTTCGTGCCGCACGTCTAGACGGAGGAGCCCACCGACCCCACGACGCCGTCGAGCGGGGTGCCCGAGGCATCCCGCTTCGACCCGCCCTCGGGCAGGGCCCGCACGGAGCCGTCGGTGCCGACCGCGAGCGCGGGGGAGGCCCCGACCCAGGCCGTGCCGAGCACGTCCTCGCCCTTGAGGAAGGCGTGGGCGCGCACACCGCCCGTCGCGCGGCCCTTGCCCGGGAACTCCGCGAACGACGACACCTTGGAGCGGCCGGGGTCGGCGCCCGCGATGGTCGTCGTGGAGGTCGAGACGGTGACCACGACGTTGTCCGCGCCGGGGTCGACGGCACCGAAGAAGAGCACGGTCGCCTTCGCGGAGAGGTTGATGCCGGCCATGCCGCCCGCGCTCGCGCCCTGCGGGCGCACGGCGGAGGCGGCGAAGTGCAGCAGCTGTGCGTCGGAGCTCACGAGCACGAGCTCGTCGGCATCCCCGCCCTGTGCGACCCCGACGACCTCGTCGCCCGGCTTGAGTGAGATGATCTCGAGGTCGGGCTTGTTCGGCCAGCCGCCCGTCTGCACGCGCTTGACGACGCCCTGGCGCGTGCCGAGGGCGATGGGCTCGCCGTCGAGGGCGACGAGGCCGAGCACGCGCTCCTTGGCGCCGAGGGCGAGGTACTCGCCGATCTTCGCGCCCGCGGCGAGCTGGATCGAGTTCACGGGCACGCTCGGCAGGTCGACCGCCGTGAACTTGATGAGGCGGCCGAGGTTGGTGACCGCGCCGATCTCGGTGCGGCTCGTCGTCGTGATGCGCGAGCGGATGGCGTCGTGCTTGGAGCGGCGGCGGGCGGGGGCCGCTGCGGAGTCGTCGGACACGTCGACCCGGATCGCGCGGCCCGTCGTCGACAGCAGCACCTCGCACGGGGCGTCCGCGATCTCGAGGATGGGCGCCGACTTGCGTGCCGCGGCGGCCGACACCGGGGTGCCGCGCGCCTCGGTGAGCAGCGTGCGGCGCGGGGTGCCGAAGCGCTCGGCGACCTCCTCGAGCTCGTCGGAGACGAGCTGGGCGATGCGCGCGGGGTCGGCGAGGATTCCCTCGAGGAACTCGATCTCGGCGCGCAGCTTGTCGGCCTCGGCCTCGAGCTCGATGCGGCTGAACCTAGTGAGGCGGCGCAGTCGCAGCTCGAGGATGTACTCGGCCTGCAGCTCGCTCAGGTCGAACACGTCGATGAGCCGCGTGCGGGCCTGCTCCCCGTCGTCGGACTGGCGGATGACCTGGATGACCTCGTCGATGTCGAGGATGGCGATGAGGAGCCCCTCGACGAGGTGCAGGCGCTCCCTGCGCCGCGCGAGGCGGAACTCGCTGCGGCGGCGGACGACCTCGAGCCGGTGGTCGAGGTAGACGCGCAGCAGCTCCTTGAGCCCGAGCGTCTGCGGCCCGCCGTCGACGAGGGCCACGTTGTTGATCGAGAAGCTGTCTTCGAGCGGCGTCAGGCGGTAGAGCTGCTCGAGCACGGCGTCGGGGCTGAAGCCCGTCTTGATGCCGATGACGAGGCGCATGCCGTGCTTGCGGTCGGTGAGGTCGGTGACGTCCGAGATGCCGTTGATCTTCTTGGCGTTGACGCCGTCCTTGATCTTCTCGATGACGCGCTCGGTGCCCACGAGGTAGGGCAGCTCCGTCACGACGAGGCCGGTCTTGCGGGCGGTGATCGACTCCACGGAGACCTTGGCGCGCGTCTTGAACGCCCCGCGGCCGGTGGCGTACGCATCCTTGATGCCCTCGAGGCCCACGATCGTGCCGCCCGTGGGCAGGTCGGGCCCGGGCACGAAGGCCATGAGGTCGTCGAGGGATGCGTCGGGGTTCTCGAGCAGGTACCGCGCGGCGGCCACGACCTCGATGAGGTTGTGCGGCGCCATGTTCGTGGCCATGCCCACGGCGATGCCGCTCGCGCCGTTCACGAGGAGGTTGGGGAAGGCCGCCGAGAGCACCTCGGGCTGCACGAACTGGTTGTCGTAGTTCGGCACGAACGTGACGACGTCCTCGTCGAGGTTCTCGGTGAGGGCGAGCGCGGTCGCGTGCAGGCGCACCTCGGTGTACCGCGGGGCCGCGGGTCCGTCGTCGAGGGAGCCGAAGTTGCCGTGGCCGTCGAGCAGCGGCACGCGCAGCACGAAGTCCTGGGTGAGGCGCACCATGGCGTCGTAGATCGACGCGTCGCCGTGCGGGTGCAGCTTTCCCATGACCTCGCCGACGACGCGGGACGACTTCACGTGCCCCTTGTCGGGCCGCAGGCCCATCTCGGTCATCTGGTAGAGGATGCGGCGCTGCACGGGTTTGAGGCCGTCGCGCGCGTCGGGGAGCGCGCGGGAGTAGATGACCGAGTACGCGTACTCGAGGAACGAGCCCTGCATCTCGGACGAGACATCGACGTCTTCGATGCGCTCGCCCGCGGCAGCTGTCGGAGTGGTGTCGGGAGGAGTAGCCATAGGATTGCCGCCATGCTACCGGCGCTCACCACGGACGGGCTGAGGCTTGCCGATGTACTCGCAAGTTCGCTCGGCGCGGTGCGCGGGGAGCCGAACCGGCTCTCGCTCCCGCCCGTCGAGAGCGCGGTCGTGGTGCTCGTCGACGGACTCGGCGCGAGCATGCTCAAGGCGCGAGCAGGCCATGCCCGCACGCTGTCGGCGGTGCTCGGGCCCAAGTCGGTGATCGAGGTCGGATTCCCGACGACGACGGTCGCCTCCCTCGCCTCCCTCACGACGGGCGTCGCGCCGGGGCAGCACGGCCTCGTCGGCTACACCGTCTACGACCCCGGGCTCGACCAGGCCGTCAACCAGCTGTCGGGCTGGGATCCGCGCGTCGACCCGGCGACGTGGCAGCGCATGCCCACGTTCTTCGAGACCGCGGCGGCCGAGGGCGTCGACGCCGTCGTGGTGGCGCCCGAGCGCTACCGCGACTCCCCGTTCACGCACGCCGTGCTGCGCGGCGCCCGGTACGTGCCCGCGGCCACGATGGCGGAGCGCGCTGAGGCGGCCCTCGCGGTGCTCAGGGCCCCGGGCCGGCACCTCGTCTACGTGTACATCTCCGAGCTCGACCAGGCCGCGCACGGGTTCGGCTGCGACTCCGTGGCGTGGATCAGCGCTCTCGAGGCCGCGGATGCCGCGGTCGCGACCCTCACGGCGGGGCTGGGCACCCGCCAGGGCGTGATCGTCACGGCCGACCACGGGCTGCTCGACATCCCGCAGCACGCGCACGTGCTGCTCGAGGACGGCCCGCTGCTCGACGGTGTGCGGCTCATCGCGGGGGAGCCCCGCTGCCTGCAGCTGCACCTGGAGCCGGGTGTCGACGCCGACGAGGTGGCGGAGCGCTGGCGCGCGTCCGAGGGCGGGCGGGCGTGGGTGGCCACGCGCGCCGAGGCCGTCGAGGCGGGGTGGTTCGGCTCCGTGCATCCCGACGTGCTGCCGCGCATCGGCGACGTGCTCGTCGCCGCGCGCAAGGCTGTCGCGTACTACGACGGCCGCACGGAGAGCCCGCACGGCCGCTCGATGGTGGGCCAGCACGGCTCATGGTCGCCCGAGGAGCTGCGGGTGCCGCTGCTGCGGTTCGGGGCGTTCGCGCGCTAGGCCAGATCGTCGTCCGGGCGGGCGCCGAACACGATCTCGTCCCAGCTGGGCATGCTCGCCCGCCCCTTCTTGGAGCCCACGCGCGGCTGCGGCGCCGTCTGGCGGGGCTCGGCGGGCTGTTCGTCGGTCGGGATCTCGACGGGGATGTCGACGATGCGGATCTGGCCGGTCGACGGATGCGCCGCGCGCGCGTCCGCCTCGTAGTCGTCGAACGTGGCGGCCTCGCGCTCGCCCCGGCGGCGGCGCAGCGCCTCCAGCAGGTCTGCGGTCTGGTTGCCGTGGTTGGCCTCGCGCTCCTCGGCCCGTGGGCGGGCAATGCTCACGGGTTCTGAGGAGAACTGCTGCGAGTCGCTGAGCGCGAACGCCCCGCTGTCGAAGCGCGCGGAGTCGCGCTCCGGCTCGGTGACGGCGCGCAGACGGGGCATGAGCGAGCCGGCGGCCTCTCCCTGCTGGGAGAGCTGGATGGCCTCGCTGTTGAGCGGGGTGAGCGCCTGCTTCTTCGGGTCGAACTGCCAGCGGGCGTCGTGGTCGATCTGGTTGGCGGTGAACGAGAGCTTGACCACCCAGCCGGTGGCCTCCTTCCAGCTCGCCCAGCGCTCGTTGATGGCGCCGAGCTCGTGGAGACGCTCGCGGATGGCGGTGCCGAAGGTGCGCGGCTGGCCCAGCGGGTCGGTGTCGCCCGCGGTGCGCACGGGCACGTCGAGCGCCGAGGTGACGACGAACTCGCGCTCGGCGACCACGGGGCCCTCGAAGCGCTGGATGTACTCGAGCGGCGCGCCCGTGATCGACGCGACATCCTGGGCGGACATGCCCGAGCGGATGTGCGACTGGATCTCCTTGGGCGACAGCTTGGGGCCGCTGCCCGTGTCCGGCACGCTCTGGCGGAGCTTCGACTGAAGCACCTCGTCGATGGGGATGCGGAAGCGCGTCCCGTCGTCAGCCGCGACGAGGAGCGCCCCGTTCTCGACTCCGATTACTCGCAGGTCCTGCATAGTCCGACTACCCTCCAGGGGTCACGATTCGGGTCAAGGATGCCACGCCCGCCGAGTGTTTCCCGGGAATAGAACGGGCGTGCCGCAAGTTGACCGGGATGCCGATAACCGAAGGCCGTTCAGTGGTTTGCTATTCCGAATGGTTTCATGCAAACTGTGCGCGCCCGGTGCGGTTACCGCGCGGCTGATACGACGCTTACAGAACTGGATGACATGGCAACCGACTACGACGCACCCCGCAAGACCGACGACGACTCCGAGTCGATCGAGGCTCTCAAGGAGCGCGTACCGGACAAGACCTCGGGGTCGATCGACAACGACGACGCCGACAACCCCGGCAGCTTCGAGCTCGCCGGCGCAGACCTCTCCGACCTCGACCTCGACGTCGTCGTGCTCCCGCCCCAGGCGGACGAGTTCACGTGCGTGAGCTGCTTCCTCGTGAAGCACCGTTCGCAGATCGACCACGAGTCGAAGCTCGGACCTATCTGCCTGGAGTGCGCTTCCTAGTCGCCTCGAGCGCGTCGGCGAGAGCCGACGGGTTCCTGGTCGACACGAGCCAGTAGGGGGCCGGGTCGGCGGCGTCGTCGACCCCGACCTTCACGACGGGGTCGACCCAGCCCCGGATGAGCAGGTACGCGCGCGCGTCGAGCCGCTGCCCCCGCTCGAGACGGGCCTCGTCGCCCGAGAACCCCTCCACGGCACCCACGAGGGCGAGGGGCAGGTGCGCCCTGCCCGCGACGAGCTCCGTGTCGGTCACCGAGATCGTGGGCGATCCGAGCAGCAGCAGCCCGACGCATCCCAGGTACAGCACGATCGCGACGACGATGCCGGCCGTGGTGTTGATGGGTAGGAAGACGAGCAGGCTCGCGGGGATGACGAGCGCCGTGCTGATGAACAGCCACGGTGCGGGCCAGAGTCGTTCGCGGTAGTGGGTCACGCCTCCATTAGACACTGTGTCGCCGGGCGTTCACGGCGGGTACAGGGTTCTGCACTACCCTCGTCACGTGGTCGAGAACGTCGAGGTGCTCATCGCCTCCGGTGAAATGCCCGTGTACGCGCATCCCGGGGATGCCGGTGCCGATCTCCATTCCTCCGAGGCGCTCGTGCTGGCGCCCGGCGCGCGCGCCCTCGTGGGCACCGGCGTGTCGATAGCCCTGCCCGACGGCTATGTGGCGTTCGTGGTGCCCCGCTCGGGCCTCGCGTTCAAGCACGGCATCACCATCGTCAACAGCCCGGGGACCGTGGATGCGGGCTACCGCGGCGAGATCAAGGTGACCCTGCTCAACACCGACGCCGACACGGCCTTCCCCATCGAGGTGGGCGACAGGATCGCCCAGCTCATCGTCATGCCCGTCTCGCGGGCCACGTTCATCCCGGTGGAGACCCTGCCGGGCAGTCATCGCGGGGAGGGCGGCTTCGGATCCACCGGCGTCGCCCCGTCCGCAGCAGAAGGAGCCACCCGATGAGCGACGTCGACCCCCGCGAGCTCGAGAGCGCCACGGGCGAGCAGCCCAAGTCGGCCCCCGCCGACCGTGCGACGGCAGGTCCGCTCGACGAGAGCGAGGCCAACGCGGTCCGTCCCTACGTCGACCTCGGCGGGGTCAAGATCCTGCCGCGCCCCGAGCTGCAGCTGCGGCTCGAGGTCGAGGAGGGCAGCAAGCGCGTCGTCGCCGTGGGCCTCGACTACGCGGGCTCGACCCTCCAGGTGCAGCCGTTCGCGGCACCGCGCAACAGCGGCCTGTGGCACGAGATCCGCGAGCAGATCATCGAGCAGATCCAGAAGCAGGGCGGCACGACGAAGACCGTCGTGGGCAACTTCGGCCCGGAGATCCTCGCCGAGATCCCCGTCGCTGCGGGCCAGCAGGGCGGCGGCAGCCGCCTCGCGCGGTTCGTCGGCGTCGACGGCCCTCGCTGGTTCCTGCGCGGCGTCATCGCGGGCGAGGGAGCGACGAACCCCGAGGCGGCGGCCAAGATCGAGGACCTCTTCCGCTCGATAGTCGTCGTGCGCGGCACGACGCCCATGCCCCCGCGCGACCTCATCCCGCTGCACATGCCGCCCACGGGCTCCCCGGTGGAGCAGGCGTGAGCGACAACCCCGGCGACGACCCGAACCTCAAGCCCCTCGGCGAGAGCCTCTCCGCCGCGGCGAAGAAGTCGGGCTTCGGCGCCGTGACCCCCGGCGAGGCGCCCACGTCGGGCGCGCTGCTCGCCGCGATGGGCGGCATCCGCGGGCTCGTCGAGTCGATCCTGCCGGGCCTGGCGTTCCTCGTCATCTACACGATCACCCAGCAGCTCGTGCCCTCGGTCGTCGCGCCCGTCGCGATCGCCGTGGTCTTCGTCATCGTGCGCGCCGTGCAGCGCACGCCGTGGACCTCCGCCCTCGCGGGCGTCATCGGCGTCGCGCTCTCCGCGGGGTTCGCCCTCATCACGGGCCGCGCCGAGGACAACTTCGTGCTCGGCTTCCTCATCAACGGCGCCTTCCTCGTCGCGCTCCTCGTGAGCCTCGCGGTGCGCTGGCCGCTCATCGGCGTCATCGTCTCGCTCATCCGCAGCGAGGGGTCGGCCTGGCGCGACGACAAGGCGAAGTTCCGCGTGGCGCTCATCGGCACGATCCTGTGGTGCGGCCTCTTCGCCGTGCGGCTCGGGGTCGAGCTGCCGCTCTTCTTCGCCGGCAACGTCGCCGCCCTCGCGACCCTCAAGCTCATCCTGGGCATCCCGCTCTACGCGGCGATGTTGTGGGTGACGTGGCTGCTCGTGCGTACGGTCTATGCGCGGCCTGAGCGCGACTGAGGTAGCCGACCGCGTCTCCCGCGGTGAGACGAACGCGACGAAGCGCACGACCTCGCGGCCGCTGTGGCACATCATCCGCGACAACGTGCTCACGCTCTTCAACGGCATCCTCACCGTCTGCTTCGTGCTCATCGCCCTGTTCGGCGACCTGCGCGACGGCCTCTTCTACGTGATCGTCGTCGCCAACTCGCTCATCGGCATCGTGCAGGAGGTGCGCGCGAAGATCGCGCTCGACCGCCTCGCGCTGCTCGCGTCGCCCGTCGTCGCCGTGCTGCGCGACGGCGAGACCGTCGAGCTGCATCCCGGCGAGGTCGTGCTGGGCGACATCGTCGTGCTGCGCTCGGGCGACCAGATAGTCGCCGACGGCACGGTGCTCGACGCCGTCGACCTCACCGTCAACGAGTCCTTGCTCACGGGCGAGTCCGACCCCATCGCCAAGGGAGCGGGCGACGGCGTGCTCTCGGGCGCGCTCGTGTCGACCGGCACGGGCCACGTCGAGGTCACGGCCGTCGGCGCGCACTCCTACGCCAACCGGCTGACCGCCGAGATCCGCCGGCACTCGCTCGCGCACTCCGAGCTGCGCGCGGCGACCAACCGCATCCTCCTGTACATCTCGTGGATGCTCGGGCCGATCATCCTCGTCGTGGTCGGCAGCCAGTTGCTCGCGGGACGGTTCGACGTGCAGTCCTTCCTCGACGGGCGCTGGCGCGAGACGCTCATCTCGATAGTGGCAAGCGTCGTGGGCATGATCCCCGAGGGCCTCGTGCTGCTCATCAGCCTCGCGTTCGGGGTCGCCGCGATCAGGCTCGCGCGCCAGCGCGTGCTCATCCAGGAGCTCGCGGCCGTCGAGATCCTCGCGCGCGTCGACGTGCTGTGCCTCGACAAGACGGGCACGCTCACGAGCGGCGACGTCGCCTTCCTCCGTGCGGACCCGCTCTCGGTCGACGGGAGCATGGACGCGGCGCTGTCGCTCTTCGCGCGCGTGGACGAGGCGAACGCGACGGCCCGGTCGCTCGCGGCGACGTTCCCCGAGGTGGGGGCCATAGCGGGGGAGCGGCTCCCGTTCGCGAGCCGGCGCGCGTACAGCGCCCTCGAGTGCGACCACGAGGGGACGGTGACCACGTGGGTGCTCGGCGCCCCCGAGCGCGTGCTCGCGGCGCATCCCGAGGCATCGGGGCTCGCGGCGTCGCACGCCGCCCAAGGCCACCGCACGCTCGCGCTCGCGCGCGTCGACGCGCTCCCCGGCCCCGACGACGTCGAGGTCGTGGGGGCCGTGCCCGTCGCCATCCTGCTGTTCGGCGAGACCGTGCGCGCCGACGCAGCCGAGACCCTCACCTACTTCGCCGAGCAGGGCGTGCGGTGCGTCGTCATCTCGGGCGACAACCCCGTGACCGTCGCGGCCCTCGCGGGCGGCCTCGGCGTGGGGGAGACCTCTGTCGACGCCTCGACGCTCGGCAGCGACGACGAGCTGCGCGCGGCCCTCGCCGAGCACAGCATCTTCGGACGCGTCACGCCCGACCAGAAGCGCGCGATGGTGCGCGTGCTTCAGGAGGACGGGCACACGGTGGCCATGACGGGCGACGGCGTCAACGACGCCATGGCCATCAAGGATGCCGACCTCGGCATCGCCATGGGCTCGGGCACGAGCGCCTCGAAGGCCGTCGCGCGGCTCGTGCTGCTCGACAACGAGTTCTCGCGACTGCCGAACGTGCTCGCGTACGGCCGGCAGGTGATCGCGAACGTCGAGCGCGTGGCCAACCTCTTCCTCGCGAAGACCGTCTACGGCATCGCGTTCGCAGTCGTGTTCGCCGTGCTCCTGTGGCAGTTCCCCTTCCTGCCGCGGCAGCTCACCCTCGTGTCCGCCCTCACGATCGGCATCCCGTCGTTCTTCCTCGCCCTCGCCCCCAACCGCCGCATCTACCACCCGGGCATCCTCGGGCGGCTGCTGCGCTACGCGGCACCGACGGGTCTCGTCGCGGCCGCCACGACGATCGGCAGCTTCGCGGTGCTGAGGGGGATCACCGACCTCGAGCAGGCCAGGGCGGTCGCCACGGTCGGGCTGTGGATCACGGCGTTCTGGATCCTGTGCGTGCTGACGCGGCCCCTCGACCGCTGGCGGGGGCTGCTGCTCGCTGGCATCCTCACGGTGTTCGCGCTCGCCGTCACGACCCCGCTCGGCAGGGAGTTCTTCGCCATGCCGGTGCGCGCGGAGGCGCCGCTGCTCGTGGGCGTCGCCGCGGGCATCCTCGGGGCCGTCGCCGTCGAGTTCTTCTACCGCCACGCGCGTCGGCGTGGCCTCATCTACGACAGGGTCTAGGTGCTAAAGTATCTTGATATCGAGATACTTTTTGCGCCCGGCGGATTAGGCTTGCCTTGCTAGCCGAGGGCCGCGAGGCCCGCAAGGATTGCATCGAACCAGCGCAGCGGTCAGCAAGGGAGACGCCATGTCAGCAGTGAACAGCTTCGGGTCGAAAGACACCCTCACGGTCGGGTCGACCGACTACGAGGTGTTCCGCATCGACACGGTCGCGGGTCACGAGAAGCTCCCGTTCAGCCTCAAGGTGCTGCTCGAGAACCTCCTGCGCACCGAGGACGGCGCGAACGTCACCAAGGCCCAGATCGAGGCGCTCGGCTCGTGGGATCCGAGCGCGGAGCCCGACACCGAGATCCAGTTCACCCCCGCGCGCGTCGTCATGCAGGACTTCACGGGCGTGCCCTGCATCGTCGACCTCGCCACCATGCGCGAGGCCGTGACCGCCCTGGGCGGCGACCCCAACAAGATCAACCCGCTCTCGCCCGCCGAGATGGTCATCGACCACTCCGTCATCGCCGACCTCTTCGGCTCGGAGAACGCCCTCGAGCGCAACGTCGAGATCGAGTACGAGCGCAACGGCGAGCGCTACCAGTTCCTGCGCTGGGGCCAGACCGCGTTCAACGACTTCAAGGTCGTGCCGCCCGGCACGGGCATCGTGCACCAGGTCAACATCGAGCACCTCGCGAAGGTCATCTACGACCGCGAGGTCGGCGGCGTGCTGCGCGCCTACCCCGACACGTGCGTCGGCACCGACTCGCACACGACCATGGTCAACGGCCTGGGCGTGCTCGGCTGGGGCGTCGGCGGCATCGAGGCCGAGGCCGCGATGCTCGGCCAGCCGGTGTCGATGCTCATCCCGCGCGTCGTGGGCTTCAAGCTCACGGGCTCGATCCCGGCCGGCGTGACCGCGACCGACGTCGTGCTCACGATCACCGACCTGCTGCGCAAGCACGGCGTCGTCGGCAAGTTCGTCGAGTTCTACGGCGCGGGTGTCGCGTCCGTGCCGCTCGCCAACCGCGCCACCATCGGCAACATGAGCCCCGAGTTCGGCTCGACCGCCGCCATGTTCCCCATCGACGACGTCACCCTCGACTACCTGCGCCTCACGGGCCGCAGCGAGGAGGCCGTGGCCCTCGTCGAGTCGTACGCGAAGCTGCAGGGGCTGTGGCACGACCCGTCGGTCGAGCCGAGCTTCAGCGAGTACATGGAGCTCGACCTGAGCACCGTCGTGCCGTCGATCGCCGGCCCCAAGCGCCCGCAGGACCGCATCCTGCTCTCCGAGTCGAAGGCCCAGTTCGAGAAGGACATCCTCGGCTACGCGACGGCGAGCCACTCGAACGAGATCGCCGACCTCGAGGGCAAGCACTCCTTCCCGGCCTCCGACCCCGGCCCCGTGCCCGGCGACGAGGAGGAGCTGTCGCGCCCCGTCATCATCTCGAGCGGCGGCCACCACGCGGCCTCCAAGCCGGTCAAGGTCACCAGCCCCGCAGGCGAGACGTACATGCTCGACAACGGCGCCGTGACCCTCGCGGCCATCACGTCGTGCACCAACACCTCGAACCCGTCCGTCATGCTCGCCGCGGGCCTCCTCGCGCGCAACGCCGTGTCGAAGGGCCTCAAGAGCAAGCCGTGGGTCAAGACCACGCTCGGCCCGGGCTCGAAGGTCGTCACCGACTACTACGAGAAGTCCGGGCTCGACAAGTCGCTCGAGGACCTCGGCTTCTTCACGGTCGGCTACGGCTGCACCATCTGCATCGGCAACTCGGGCCCCCTCATCGAGGAGGTGTCCGCGGCGATCAACGACAACGACCTCGCCGTCACCGCCGTGCTCTCGGGCAACCGTAACTTCGAGGGCCGCATCAGCCCCGACGTGAAGATGAACTACCTCGCCTCGCCGCCCCTCGTGGTCGCCTACGCCCTCGCGGGCTCGATGCACTTCGACTTCGAGACCGACGCGCTCGGCAAGGATCAGGCCGGCAACGACGTCTTCCTCAAGGACATCTGGCCCACCCCCGACGAGGTGCAGCAGACGATCGACTCGTCGATCTCGCGCGAGCAGTTCATCAAGCAGTATGCGACGGTCTTCGACGGCGACGAGCGCTGGAAGAGCCTGCCCACCCCGGACGACGCGATCTTCCAGTGGGACGAGAACTCGACCTACGTGCGCAAGGCCCCGTACTTCGACGGCATGTCGATGGAGCTCACGCCCGTCAAGGACATCACGGGCGCCCGCGTCATGGCGACGCTCGGCGACTCCGTGACGACCGACCACATCAGCCCGGCCGGCAACATCAAGGCGGGCACGCCCGCCGCCGAGTACCTCACGGCGCACGGCGTCGACCGCAAGGACTTCAACTCCTACGGCTCGCGCCGCGGCAACCACGAGGTCATGATCCGCGGCACGTTCGCGAACATCCGCCTGAAGAACGCGCTCGTGAGCGCCGTCAACGACGGCGCGGTCGTCGAGGGCGGCTACACGCGCGACTTCACGCAGGAGGGCGGCCCCCAGGCCTACATCTACGACGCCGCGCAGAACTACCAGGCCGCCGGCACGCCGCTCGTGATCTTCGGCGGCAAGGAGTACGGCTCGGGCTCGTCGCGCGACTGGGCGGCCAAGGGCACCTCGCTCCTGGGCGTCAAGGCGGTCATCACCGAGAGCTTCGAGCGCATCCACCGCAGCAACCTCATCGGCATGGGCGTCGTGCCGCTGCAGTTCCCCGCGGGCTCGTCGTGGGAGTCGCTGGGCCTCGACGGCACCGAGATCGTCTCGATCACGGGCCTCGAGCAGCTCAACGAGGGCGTCACGCCCAAGACCGTGCACGTCACGGCCGCCCCGAGCGAGTTCTCGGCCGCGGGCAAGGCGGTCGTCGAGTTCGACGCCGTCGTGCGCATCGACACCCCCGGCGAGGCGGACTACTACCGCAACGGCGGCATCCTGCAGTACGTGCTCCGCTCGCTCGTCTAGCACCGCGGCGCCGGCCCGCCGCCCCACGGGGTGGCGGGCCGTCGCCGTCCGCCCCGCCCGAAGGTAGGCTCGAACCATGACGTTGCTCGAGGGGATCACCGGCCCACGCGACCTCGACGGACTCTCTGCCGACCAGCTCGTGGAGCTCGCCGCAGAGATCCGCGAGTTCCTCGTGAGGGAGGTCTCGAAGACCGGCGGGCATCTCGGCCCCAACCTCGGCGTCGTCGAGCTGACCATCGCCATGCACAGGGTCTTCGACTCGCCCAACGACGCGATCGTGTTCGACACCGGCCACCAGAGCTACGTGCACAAGCTGCTCACGGGCCGCCAGGACTTCAGCAAGCTGCGCGAGGAGGACGGCATCGCGGGCTACCCGCAGCGCTCCGAGAGCCCGCACGACATCGTCGAGAGCTCGCACGCCTCGAGCTCGCTCAGCTGGGCGGACGGCATCTCGCGCGCCTTCACGATGACCGGCCACCGCGACCGCCACGTCGTCGCCGTCGTGGGCGACGGAGCCCTCACGGGCGGCATGACGTGGGAGGCGCTCAACAACATCAGCGACGACAACAGCCGCAACCTCGTCATCATCGTCAACGACAACGGCCGTTCGTACGCCCCCACGATCGGCGGCATGGCGCACTTCCTCAACGACGTGCGCACGCGCCGCTCGTACCGCAGCCTCTACTCGACGAGCCGCAAGTTCTTCTCCACGTTCGGCGCGCCGGGCCGGGCGTTCTACCGCGGAATCCGCGGCGGTATGCACGGCTTCCTGTCGCGCTTCACGAACAACGAGGCCCTCTACTCGAACCTCGACATCAAGTACCTCGGCCCCGTGCACGGCCACGACATCAAGGCCCTCACCGAGGCGCTCGAGCAGGCCAAGAACTACGGCGCGCCCGTCATCGTGCACGCCATCACCGAGAAGGGCCGCGGCTACCAGCCCGCCCTCCTCGACACCGCCGACCAGTTCCACGCCGTCGGCCAGATCGACCCCGAGACGGGCGAGCCGATCGAGGTCGCGAGCAAGCCGTCGTGGACGAGCGTGTTCGCCGACGAGATGCTCCACCTCGCCGAGGGCAACGACCGGCTCGTCGGCATCACCGCGGCGATGCTGCGCCCCACGGGCCTGCACAAGTTCGCCGAGCGCTACCCCGAGCGGGTGTTCGACGTCGGGATCGCCGAGCAGCACGCCGTGGCCTCGGCCGCGGGCCTCGCGTTCGGCGGCATGCATCCCGTCGTCGCCATGTACGCGACCTTCGTCAACCGCGCGTTCGACCAGGTGCTCATGGATGTGGCCCTGCACAAGGCGGGCGTGACCTTCGTGCTCGACCGTGCCGGCGTCACGGGCCCCGACGGCCCCAGCCACCACGGCATGTGGGATCTCGCCATCCTGCAGGTCGTGCCCGACATCCGGATCGCCGCCCCGCGCGACGCGACCCGCCTGCGCGAGGAGCTCGGCGAGGCCGTCGTCGTCGAGGACGGCCCGACTGTCGTGCGCTTCTCCAAGGGCAGCGTGGGCACCGAGTACGACGCGGTGCGCCGCACCGACGACGGTGTCGACGTGCTGCGCGAGGCGCCGCACAGGGACGTGCTCATCGTCACCGTCGGCCCCATGGCGAAGATCGGCCTCCAGGTCGCGGAGCGCCTCGCCGCACAGGGCATCGGCGCGACGGTCGTCGACCCGCGCTGGGTGGTGCCGGTCGCGCAGAGCGTCATCGACATGTCGGCGGAGCACCGCCTCGTCATCACGATCGAGGACGGTGTGAAGGTCGGGGGCATCGGCACGCGCATCCGGCAGGACCTGCGCGCCGCGGGCGTCGACACGGCGGTCACCGAGCTCGGCCTGCCCGACCAGTTCCTGCCCCACGGCAGCCGGGACTTCATCATGGAGCAGGTGGGCCTCACCCCCCAGACGATCGCACGCGACGTCGTCGCGCAGGTGCTGGGGAGCAAGATCCCCGTGGCCCGCGCGCTGCCCTCCGACGAGGTGTCCGAGCCTCTGCGCGAGGAGCGCTAGGAGCGCGTTTGACTTAGAGCGCGCTCTAAGTTCTAGCCTGAGGGCATGACCATCACGGATGCCCGGCTCGCGATCTCCGAGGTCGCCGAGGCCACGGGCCTGTCGACCCACACGCTGCGGTACTACGAACGCGCGGGCCTCATGCTCACGCCCGTCGACCGCGCCTCGTCGAGCCACCGCCGCTACACGGAGGCCGACATCGCGTGGGTCGGCTTCCTCACGAAGCTGCGGTCGACGGGCATGCCCATCGCCGTCGTCGCGGAGTACGCGGAGCTCGTGCGCCGGGGCGACGTGACGACCGCCGACCGGCTCGAGCTGCTCCAGCGGCACCGCATCTCGGTGCTCGCCCAGCTCGAGGAGGTCACGCAGAGCCTCGCGGCCATCGACAAGAAGATCGCGTTGTACGAAGAGAAGGTAAGCGAATGAGAACCACCACCCTCGGCAAGAACGGCCCAGCGGTCGGCCGCATCGGACTCGGCCTCATGGGCATGAGCGCGTTCTACACGGGCAAGGGGCAGGATGACGCGGAGTCGATCCGCACGATCCACCGCGCCCTCGACCTGGGCGTCACGCTGCTCGACACCGCCGAGATGTACGGGCCGTACGTCAACGAGGAGCTGCTCGGCAGGGCCCTCGTCGGCCGCCGGGACGACGCCGTGATCGCGACGAAGTGGGGCACGCTGCTGCACCGCACCGACCACAGCTACGGCCGGGACGGCAGCCCCGAGAACCTGAGGCTGTCGGTCGAGGGCTCCCTCCAGCGCCTCGGCACCGACCACATCGACCTCTACTACCAGCACCGCATGGACCCCGCCGTGCCGATCGAGGAGACGGTCGGCGAGGTCGCGAAGCTCATCGCGGAGGGGAAGATCCTCGGCTACGGGCTCTCGGAGGCCTCGGCGGAGACGATCCGCCGGGCGCACGCCGTGCATCCCGTCACCGCGCTGCAGACGGAGTACTCGCTGTGGACGCGGCACGTCGAGTCGGAGATCCTGCCCGTCGTGCGCGAGTTCGGCATCGGCTTCGTGCCGTACTCGCCGCTCGGCCGTGGGTTCCTCACGGGCACGATCCGCTCGCTCGACGGGTTCGACGAGGCTGACTTCCGCCGCAACAACCCGCGCTTCGAGGGCGAGAACCTGGCGGCGAACATCCGCATCGTCGAGCAGGTCGACGCCGTGGCGGCCGAGGTCGGTGCGACACCCGGGCAGGTCGCGCTCGCGTGGCTGCTCGCGCAGGGCGACGACATCGTCCCCATCCCCGGCACGAAGCGCGTGACCTACCTCGAGGAGAACGCCGCCGCGGACGCCGTGACGCTCACCCCCGCGCAGCTCGCGACGCTCGACGCCCTCGAGGCTCCCGCGGGCGACCGCTACGCGGACATGTCCACGGTGCAGGGCTAGCCGCCACGACGAAGGGCCCCGGGGATGCCCCGGGGCCCTTCGTGCTGCGTCCTACGCGACGCCCACGATCTTCGGGTGGTGGAACGTGTCCCCGAAGGTGCGCTCCGAGGCTCCCACGCGGTCGAGGTACGGCGTCACACCGCCCATCTGGAACGGGTAGCCCGCCCCGAGGATGAGGCAGAGGTCGATGTCCTCGGCCGCGGCCACGACCTGCGAGTCGAGCATCCGGTGGATCTCGTCGGCCAGGCCGTCCTCGATGCGCACCTGCAGCTCCGCCGCGGTCATGGGCGACGTGCCGCCCTTGACGATCTCGAGCGCCTTCTTGTCGATGCCCTTGATCTTGCCCTTGCCGTCGCGCTCGAAGATGTGCCCGAGCTCGGCGAGCTTGTGCAGGTTCTGGCTCTCGAAGAACCGGTCGGGGAAGGCCGCGTGGTGCGTGTCGAGCACGTGCGCCCCGACCTTGAGGCCCACGAGCTCGAGGAGCTCGAACGGGGTCATCGGCAGCCCGAAGGGCCGCGTCGACTCCTCGACGACCTCGAACGGCGTTCCGGTGTCGACGGCGTGCATGGCCTCGCCGAGCACCTTGGCGAGGATGCGGTTGACCACGAACCCGGGGGTGTCGGTGGTGATTACCGCGTTCTTGCGCAGGTTCTGGGCCGTGACCATGGCCGTGGAGAGCGCCACGTCCGTGGTCTGCGGCGTCTTCACGACCTCGATGAGCGGCATGACCGCCACCGGGTTGAAGAAGTGGAAGCCCACGACGCGCTCGGGGTGCTTGAGCTTGGCGCCGATCTGCTCCACCGAGAGCGACGACGTGTTGGTCGCGAGGATCGCCTCGGGGGAGATGTACTGCTCGACGTCGGCGAAGACGTTCTGCTTGGCCTCGAGCTCCTCGAAGATCGCCTCGATGACCCAGTCGCAGTCCGCGAAGTCGGCCTTGTCGGTCGTGCCCGACACGAGCGCCTTCAGCCGGTTGGACTCGTCGCCGCCGATGCGGCCCTTCTCGAGGAGGTCGTGGATCTCCTTGTGGATGTAGGCGACGCCCTCGTCGACGCGGCCCTGGTCGAGGTCGGTGATCACGACGGGCACCTGCAGCCGGCGCACGAAGAGCAGCGCGAACTGGCGGGCCATGAGCCCGGCGCCGATGACACCGACCTTCGTGACCTTCTGGGCGATGGCCTTGTCCGGGGCGCCGGCCGGGCGCTTGGCGCGCTTCTGCACGAGGTTGAAGGCGTAGATCGAGGCGTGGAACTGGTCACCCGAGATGAGGTCGGCAAGGGCCTCATCCTCGGCGGCGAAGCCCGTCTTCTTGTCGGTGTTCTTCGCGGCCTTGAGCAGCTCGAGCGCGCGGTAGGGCGACTTGGCGACTTTGCCGATGCGGCTCTCGAGCGTCTTCTGGGCGATGCCGATGGCGATGTCCCACTTGGCGACGCGCTCGATCTTGCCGGGCTCGTTCGGGCGCTTGACCTTGATCTTCCCGTTGATGACGCCGTCGGCCCAGCGGATCGAGTCCTCGAGGAAGTTGGCGGGGCCGAACATCGCATCGGCGATGCCGAGCTCGAAGGCCTGCGGGCCCTTGAGCATGCGGTTGTTCTTGAGCGGGTTCGAGATGACCACCTCGAGCGCGTTCTCGATGCCGATGAGGTTGGGCAGCAGCCACGCGCCGCCCCAGCCGGGGATGATCCCTAGGAACACCTCGGGCAGCGCGAGCGCCGGCACCGAGCTGTCGATGGTGCGGTAGTCGGAGTTGAGCGGGATCTCGACGCCGCCGCCGAGCGCGAGGCCGTTGATGAAGGTGAACGACGGCACGCCGAGCTCGCTGAGCTTGCCGAGCGCCCAGTGGCCGAGCTGCGCCATCTTCTTGCCGGTCTCGCGGTCGGGGATGTCGCTCACCTTCGAGAGGTCGGCGCCCGCCGCGAAGATGAACGGCTTGCCCGTGACGGCGAGGCCGTGGATCTCGCCCTTCGCGGCGCGCTCCTTCTGCTCGTCGAGCACGCGGGCGAACTCCACGAGCGTCTTGGGGCCGAGCGTGCTCGGGCGCGTGTGGTCCTTGCCGTTGTCGAGGGTGAGGAGCGCGAGCACCTTGCCGCCCGAGATCGGGATGTCGCGCACGAACGAGTGCGTGATGACCTCGTCCGGGTCGAGGGAGGCGAGCTTGTCGAAGTCTGCGGCGGTCGTGGCCATTACTTGGCTCCCTTGTAGTTCGGGTTCTCCCAGATGACGGATCCGCCCTGGCCGAGGCCGATGCACATGGCGGTGAGGCCGTAGCGCACGTCGGGGCGCTCGGCGAACTGGGCGGCGAGCTGGATCATGAGCCGCACGCCCGACGAGGCGAGCGGGTGGCCCATCGCGATGGCGCCGCCCCACTGGTTGACACGGGGATCCTCGTCGTCGATGCCGAAGTGGTCGAGCAACGACAGCACCTGCACGGCGAACGCCTCGTTGAGCTCGAACAGGCCGATGTCGTCGATCGTGAGGCCCGCCTTGCGCAGTGCCTTCTCGGTCGACGGCACGGGGCCGATGCCCATGATCTCGGGCTCGACGCCCGCGAACGCGAAGCTCACCATGCGCATCTTGGGGGAGAGGCCGAACTCCTTCGCGGCCTCCGCCGACGCGATGATGGATGCGGTCGCGCCGTCGTTGAGGCCAGACGAGTTGCCGGCCGTCACGCGGCCATGCGGCCGGAACGGGGTCTTGAGGGCGGCGAGGCCCTCCATCGTCGTCTCGGGGCGCAGTGCCTCGTCGCGCGTCGCCATGCCCCAGCCGGACTCGCTGCGCGTGGCGACCGGGATGAGGTCGGGCTGGATCTTGCCGTTGTCGTAGGCCGCGGCGGCCTTGACCTGCGACGCCATGGCGAACCGGTCGGCGCGCTCCTTGGTGAGCTGCGGGAACCGGTCGTGGATGCGCTCGGCGGTGTTGCCCATGTTGAGGGCCTCGCCGCTCACGAGCTTCTCGGCGAGGAAGCGCGGGTTCGGGTCGGCCCCGAACCCCATGGGGTGGCGGCCCATGTGCTCGACGCCGCCCGCGATGGCGATGTCGTACTGGCCGAAGCCGATGGCACCCGCGATGGTCGTGACGGAGGTCATCGCCCCCGCGCACATGCGGTCGATGGCGTAGCCGGGCACCGACTTGGGCAGGCCCGACAGCAGCGCCGCCGTGCGGCCGAGCGTGAGGCCCTGGTCGCCGGTCTGGGTGGTCGCGGCGATCGCGACGTCGTCGAACCGCTCCTTGGGAATGCCGGGGTTGCGCTCGAGGAGCCCGATGATCGCCTTGACGACGAGGTCGTCGGCCCGGGTGTTCCAGTACATGCCCTTTTCGCCGGCCCGTCCGAACGGGGTGCGAACCCCGTCGACGAAGACGACGTCAGATCTCTCGGCCACAATGCCTCCACTATCGTTGCGTGTCCGGCCAGCCTAGGCTCGCCAAAATCGCGGGAGGAATCGTTTGACTGTTCCTACGAAGCGGGGTCGGCAGGGGTCTCGGGGCTTTGGCTGGCCTCCACAAAGGCATCCGCGATTACCTGTGCCGTTGCGTCAAGCTGCCACTCGCGCGCACCGTACTCGCGCAGGGTCTCCGTGATGGCCTCGACATCGGCGGGCGAGGGCGGCGCCCAGGCGAGGCGGCGCAGCAGCTCGGGCGTCAGCAGGTTCTCGACGGGGATGGCTCGCTCGGTCGCGACCTCGGTGACCGCGGCGCGCGCGGTCTTGAGGCGCTTGTCGGCCTCGGGGTTCTTGTCGGACCACACGCGCGGCGGCGGGAGGGTGTCTGCGGCCTGGCGCAGCACCGGGAGGTCGTCGCTCGCGAGCCCCGCCTGGATCGCCGCCCACCAGCGGTCGATCTGCGAGCGGCTCGCGCGGCCGGTGAACTCCTTGAGGCCCGCGAGGTCGCGCTTCGTCTCGGGCAGCACGCGTGCGGCCGCGACGAGCGCGGAGTCGGGCACGAGCCGGCCCGGCGCGGTGTCGATCTCGCGCGCATAGGTGTCGCGCGCCGTCCACAGCTCACGGGCGACGGCGAGGTTGCGGCCGCCGCGGATGGCGTGCACGCCGCTCAGCCGGCGCCACGGCTCCTGCCGCACGACGACGAAGTCGCGGCCCAGCACCGACTCGAACTCCTGGCGGGCGATGTCTGTCTTGCCGTCGCGCTCGAGCACCTCGGCGAGGGCCTCGCGGAGGTCGACGAGCAGCTCGACGTCGAGGGCGGCGTAGACGAGCCAGGCCTGGGGGAGCGGCCGCGTCGACCAGTCCGCGGCCGAGTGCTCCTTCGCGAGGTGGATGCCCAGCAGGTCTTCCACGACGGCGCCGAGCCCCACGCGCGGCAGCCCCGCGAGGCGGGCGGCGAGCTCGGTGTCGAACAGGCGGGTCGGATCGAGCCCGACCTCGCGCAGGCACGTGAGGTCCTGGCTCGCGGCGTGCAGGATCCACTCCTCGCCGGCGATGACCTCGTTGAGCTCGGCGAACGAGCCGATGGCGGGCGGGTCGAAGAGGAACGTGCCGGCGCCCCTGCGGAAGATCTGGATGAGGTATGCGCGCTGCGAGTACCGGTAGCCCGACGCGCGCTCGGCGTCGATGGCGATGGGCCCCTCGCCCGCGGCGATCGCCTGCACCGCGGCGAGGTACTCCTCGCGCGTGTCGATGACCGTGACCTCGGCGTGCGCCGCCTGGACGGGCGCGCTCTCGTCCGTACTACTCACGTCCTGCCCGGCGCGCTGACAACAGGGTCACTCCTTCGATAGCCGGCGGGAGGCCGGCGAGCATGCACAACAGCTCCCCCCAGCCTTCCACATGCGCGGCGAGGTCGGAGTCGTCGGGCGTCCACGACGCCCTCAGCTCGATCTGGGCGCCCGCGCCCTGGGCCTCGAGCTCGCCGAAACCCGAGGAGAGGATGCGCGTCGCGGTGCCGCTCGCGGCGGTGTACCGGGCGCCGCGCGCCTCGAGGGCGTCGACGAGCCACGACCAGGCGACGTCGAGGATGAACGGGTCGTCGCCCATCTCGGTCTCGAGCGGCGCCTGGGCGTAGCAGATGACGCGGTAGGCGCCGCCCCACGCCTCGGGCTCGTCGGGGTCGTGGAGCAGCACGAACCTGCCGGTGCCGAGCTCGGAGTCGCTGCCGTGCCGGGCGGGCGTCACGTCGGCTGCGAGCGCGAACGACCAGGGTGCGAGGGTGCCGGGGGCGGGGATCTCCGCGACCGTGAGCTCGGCGCGCGTCTGTGCGCGCTTGAGCGAGCGCAGCGCCGCCTCGAATGCGGCGGGGAGCGGTGTTCCCAGGGACGTGTCGGACACGAGTGAAGATTAGGCTTGATCCGGAGTTTCACGATAGAGCCACGCCGCTGGGCGGCACGGCAGGAGTAACCATGGCTGTTCAGGAGCCGCACCACCCGTCCGCGGGCGCCCGGATCGCGGTAGGCACGGCGATCGGCGCCGGCGCGCTCGTCGCGGGCGCCGCCATCGCGGCGGGAGTCATCGCCGTCGTCTTCGCGCGCACGGTCATCACGCCGCCCACGAGACGGCCGGAGGACGTGCTCATCCTCGACGTGGGGGAGTCGACGATCACCCTCTCGGCGACGCTCGACTCGATGACGCCCGGCAGCTACAGCCTGTGGTTCGACCGTGACCGCGGGCACGCGCGCGTGGGTGAGATCCTCTCGTACACGCCGGACACCGTCACGCGCCAGCTGCTCGGTGTCGACCTGGGTTCGCTCGAGCACGCCCAGCGCGGGCGCTTCAGCGGCTGGTTCTACCTGAGCCCCGCCGACCTCGAGGTGCCCTTCGAGGATGTCGCCATCGAGACCGACCTCGGGCCGGCGCCCGCGTGGCTCATCCCCCCTGCGACGAGCACGGGCGACTGGATGATCGGGGTCCACGGCCGCGCCGTGCGCCGGCAGGAGACCCTGCGCGGCGTGCCCGTCTTCCGCCAGGCGGGCTACACCTCGCTGCTCATCTCCTACCGCAACGACGGCGACGCGCCCGGCACGGCGGACAACCGCTACGCCCTCGGTGACACGGAGTGGCGCGATGTCGAGGCGGCCATGCGCTACGCCGTCGACCACGGCGCCGAGCGCATCGTGCTCATGGGATGGTCGATGGGCGGCGCCACCGTGCTGCAGGCGCTCACGCGCTCCCCGCTCGCCGAGCGCGTCGTGGGCGTCGTGCTCGAGTCCCCGGTCGTGGACTGGGTCACGGCGCTGCACTACCAGGGCGTGGCCTACCGGCTTCCGCGGGTCGTGCGGCTGGGCATCCTCGCACTCCTGAGCAACCGCTGGAGCCGCGTGTTCACGGGCCAGTCGGCGGCCATCGACCTCAAGCGGCTCGACTTCGTCGCGCGCGCGAGGGAGCTCGACAAGCCCATCCTGCTGCTGCACAGCGATGACGACGGCTTCGTGCCCTCGACGGCGTCGCGCGCGCTCGCCGTGGCGAGGCCCGACATCGTGACGTTCGAGGAGTTCACGACCGCGCGCCACACGAAGCTGTGGAACTACGACGCCGAGCGCTGGACGGGGGCGATCAGGCGCTGGATCGCGCGCCTGCCGCGGTAGCCCACCGGGCGAAGACGGAGCTGTCGTCGTCGACGACGAGCTGCGTGAGCTCGAGCGGGACCTCGGGGAACTCCGCGAGGCCGAGCAGGGGGAGCGTGACCCCGGTCAGACGAGGGCTCGTCGTGAGGCAGATCTCATCCACGAGGCCGGCGACGACGAACTGGCGCGCGAGCGCGGGCCCGCCCTCGCACACGACAGAGCGGAAGCCGTGGCCGTTGAGCGCGGAGAGGATGTCAGCCGCCGCGATGCGCGGCCCGGGCACGGTGAGGATGTCTGCGTGCGGCAGTGTCTGCTCCACGCGCGCCACCGCCTCGGGAGGGCACACGACGACGATCGCGGGACCGTCGCCCGTGATGCGGTGGCCCTCGAGGTCGCCGCTGCCCGTGACGACCGCGAGCGGCGCGCGCCTCGGCCGGAGGTAGCCCTCCGCCCGCACGGACTGGGCGCCCACGAGCACGACGTCGGCGAGCTCGCGGATGACCCCGAGGATGCGGCGGTCGCTCGCGCTCGTGAGCGTCTCCGACGTGCCGTCCCACCCCGCCGCGCTGCCGCTCACGCTCGTGACGAGGTTGAGGCGCAGCCAGTCCGCGCGCGGTGGGGCGTACAGCGCGAGGAGGCGGTCCCGGTCGTCGAGGTCGACGTCCTCGGGGGGACCGGGATGCACGCGGCGCAGGATCACGCCGCGATCTTCTCCCGCACCTGCCGCTTGATGCGCGCGAGCATGGCCGTCATGCCGCGGATGCGCAACGGGCTCACCGCCTCGGTGAGGCCGAGGCCCTGCGGGTAGTCGTCGGGCACCGCGAGCACGTCGTCGGCGGAGAGGCCCGCGAGCCCCTGCGCGAGGATCGACGCGAACCCGCGCGTCGTGGGCGCCTCCTTGGGCGCCATCGCGAAGAGGTGGACGACGTCGGAGTCGTCCACCTCCACGAAGATGAACACGGGCGACTGGCACTCCTCGACGCGCTCGAACAGGTCGGGATGATCCGCGTAGCGCTCGGGCAGGGCGGGCAGCTCGTTCGAGAACTCGAGCAGGAGCTGCAGGCGCTCCTTGACCTCGAGGCCCAGGAAGTCGTCCCGGATCTCGGCGAGCTGTTCGGGGAGGTCGGTCACGCTCCGAGCTTAGCGAGCGGCCGGGACGGCGCCGGGCTCCGAGCCCTTGACGATCGGCACGCGCACGGCGGAGCCCCACTCGGTCCACGAGCCGTCGTAGTTGCGCACGCCCTCGAAGCCCAGCAGGTGCGTGAGCACGAACCACGTGTGGCTCGAACGCTCGCCGATGCGGCAGTAGGCGACGATGTCGTCGCCGTCCTTGAGGCCGGCCTCGTCGCGGTAGAGGGCGTTGAGCTGGTCGAGGGGGCGGAACGTGCCATCCTCGGCGGCGGCCTTCGCCCACGGGATGTTGACGGCGCTGGGGATGTGGCCCGCGCGCAGCGTGCCCTCCTCCGGGTAGGCCGGGGCGGTCGTGCGCTCACCGCTGAACTCCTCGGGGGAGCGCACGTCGATGAGCGGGTTGCCGAGGTGCGCGAGCACGTCGTCCTTGTAGGCACGGATGGGGGCGTCGTTGCGCTCTACGACGGGGTAGTCCACGGCGGTCGCCGACTCGGGGTCGGTCGTGTAGGCGCGGCCGTCGGCCTCCCACTTCGCACGGCCGCCGTCGAGCAGACGGACATCCTCGTGGCCGAAGAGGGTGAACACCCAGAGGGCGTACGCGGCCCACCAGTTGTTCTTGTCGCCGTAGATGACGACGGTGGTGTCGCGCGAGATGCCCTTCGAGCCGAGGAGCGCGGCGAAGGCCGCGCCATCGATGTAGTCGCGCTCGACGGGGTCGTTGAGGTCGGTGTGCCAGTCGATCTTGACTGCGGTGGGGATGTGGCCGGTCTCGTAGAGGAGCACGTCCTCGTCCGACTCGACGACGACGAGGCCGGGGGTGCCGAGGTGCGCCTCGAGCCATTCACCCGAGACGAGGCGCTCGGGATGGGCGAACTGGGCGAACTGGGCTGCGGTGTCGACCTCGACGGTCATGGAAACCTCCGGTACGTAGGTGGGGAGCTAGGGTTGAACGACCCCTGCAGACAACGTTACGCGTCGGCGTTCAGCCGCACCGTAATCAAGCGACACATACGAGGCTGATTTCCATGAGCGCCGCAGCGCCCTCCGTCCCCGGGCGCCTCGTCGACCGCTCGCCGCAGCTCTCCGGGGCCGAGATGGTCGCGCAGCTCGTGCCGCCGCGCCAGTTCGCGACGGCGACGCTCGACTCCTACCGCCCCGACCGCGACTACCCGTCGCAGGGCGCTGCGGTGGCCGCCATCCGCAACTTCGTCGCCGGGTGGTCGTCGTCGAAGGGCGGCGGGCTCTTCTCGCGCAAGAAGGCGCCGGAGGGGCTGCCGGGCATCTACCTCGACGGCGGCTTCGGCGTCGGCAAGACGCACCTCCTCGCGGCGCTGTGGCACGCGGCGCCCGGCCGCAAGTACTTCGGCACCTTCATCGAGTACACGGCCCTCGTGGGCGCGCTCGGCTACGCGCCCGCCGTCGAGCTCTTCAAGGGCGCCTCGCTCGTGTGCATCGACGAGTTCGAGCTCGACGATCCGGGCGACACGCGCCTCATGTCCCGCCTGCTGGGCGCCCTGGCCGACACGGGCACGCGCATCGCGGCGACCTCGAACACGCCGCCCAACGCGCTGGGCGAGGGGCGGTTCGCCGCGCAGGACTTCCTGCGCGAGATCGACTCGCTCGCCGCGCGCTTCGAGATCATGCGCATCGACGGCCTCGACTACCGCCGTCGCGACACCGACGCGCACGCGCGGGTCAGCGAGGATGCGGCGGCGGCGGTCGCCGCGATCCCCGGCACCGTGACGCTCGACGCCTTCGACGCCGTGCTCGCGCACCTCGCCGCCGTGCACCCGTCGCGCTACGTCAAGCTCGTGGACGGCCTCTCGGCCGTCGGCCTCACGGGCGTGCATCCCTTCGCCAACCAGACCGACGCGCTGCGCTTCGTGGCCTTCGTCGACCGCCTGTACGACGCGCAGGTGCGCGTCGTCGCGGAGGGCACGCCGCTCGACGCGGTGTTCCCCGACGAGATGCTGTCGGGCGGCTACCGCAAGAAGTACCTGCGCGCGGTCTCGCGGCTCATCGCCCTGACGAACGTGGACTGACTCCGGCCCGGCGCATGCCGCCGGCCGCGCGAAACACGATGTTTACATTTCCGCCCTGTGCGTAACAGACGCGAAACACGCCGTGCTCCCCGGTGAAACCTCCCGCTCCCACACTGGGGGCATCCTTCGCACGGCAACAAAGAGAGGTTCATCATGGATCAAGGCAATACCGCCTTCATTTTGCTTGCAGCGGCACTTGTGCTGCTCATGACCCCCGGTCTCGCGTTCTTCTACGGCGGGCTCGTCAAGGCCAAGTCGGTCATCAGCATGATGATGATGAGCTTCGGCGCCATCGGCCTCATCGGCGTGCTGTGGGCGATCTACGGCTACGCCATCGCCTTCCCGGGCGCTGAGGGCACCATCGCCCCCTGGTCGATCGACACGGGCGCGCTGTTCCTCAACAACCTGCTCGAGACGCCGGACGGCGCGGCCTTCCCGCCGCTCGCCTTCGTCGCGTTCCAGGCGACCTTCGCGATCATCACGGTCGCGCTCGTCTCGGGCGCCATCGCCGACCGCGCCAAGTTCGGCGCGTGGATGGTCTTCGCGGGCGTGTGGGCGACCGTCGTCTACTTCCCGGTCGCGAGCTGGGTCTTCAACTTCGGCCTCGCCGACGACGGCTCCTTCGCCTACGGCGGATGGCTCACCCACGGCCTGCAGGACGTGTTCGGCACGGGCGTCATCGACTTCGCCGGTGGAACCGCCGTGCACATCAACGCGGGTGCCGCGGCCCTCGCCCTCGCGCTCGTGCTCGGCAAGCGCGTCGGCTTCGCCAAGGGCATCTCGGTTCCCCACAACCCGCCGTTCGTGCTCCTCGGCGCCGGGCTTCTGTGGTTCGGCTGGTTCGGCTTCAACGCGGGCTCCGAGCTCGCCGCCGACGGCACCGCCGCCCTCGCCTTCGTCAACACGATCATCGCCCCGGCCGCGGCCCTGCTGGCCTGGCTCGTCGTCGAGAAGATCAAGGACGGCAAGCCCACCTCCGTGGGTGCCGCCTCGGGCGCCGTCGCCGGCCTCGTCGCCATCACCCCCGCGTGCGGCTCCCTCCACCCGCTGTGGGCGATCGTGCTCGGCCTCATCGCCGGTGCCGTCTGCGCCCTCGCGATCGACCTGAAGTTCAAGCTGGGCTTCGACGACTCGCTCGACGTCGTGGGCATCCACCTCGTCGGCGGCCTCATCGGAACGCTCTACCTGGGCTTCCTCGCCAACGGCACGGGCCTCTTCTTCAGCGGCAGCTGGAGCCAGCTGCTCGTGCAGGCGATCGCGGCCATCTCGGTGCTCATCTACTCCTTCGTGCTCGCGTTCGTCATCGGCTTCGTCATCGAGAAGACGATGGGCTTCCGCGTGAAGAACGAGGACGAGATCGCCGGCATCGACCAGGTCGTGCACGGCGAGGAGGGCTACGTGCTCGCCGACGCTAAGGCGTAACAGTCCAACACACACAGCCGAGGGGTGCCGCTCACTGAGCGGCACCCCTTACTGTTTCCCATGGAGGTCCCGTGGACAACTGGATCGTGGTCGCGGCATCGGTCGCAGCGATCCTCGTCGTGCTCGTCTCCCTCGCGATAGTCGATGCGAGGATGCTCCCCGCCGCACCCTGGCGCAGGTCGGTGCTGCTCTCCCTCGGGTGCGCCGCCACGGGCTCCCTGGCCTGGGTCGTCGTGGCGCCCCTCATCGCGCCGGAGGCCGTCGGCACGCTCTTCGCCCCCATCGCCGCCCTCGCGGGCGTCGCCGCCTACCTCGCGACGATCGCGGTGCGGGCGGGCGGCGCGAGCGCGGGCGTCGCCGTCGCCTTCGCGCTCGTGTGGAGCTGCGTCGTCTTCGTCCCGACCGCGGTGCTCACCTTCGCGCCCTACGCGGCCTCCTGGCCTGTCGCCATCGCGCCCGTCGACCACGGCGGGTCGCTCGCGGTCAACGTGTCCGCGGGCGCCGCGGGCCTGGGCGTGCTCCTGCTCGGCGGCCCGCGGCTGCGCACCGCCACCCTCGACCGCAGGACGGGCCTCGCCGCCATGGTCGCGCTCACGGTCGGGTGGATCGCGTGGCTCGTGGGCGCGGAGCTCGCGATCGACGACGTCACCCCGGGCATCGTGCTCAACGGGCTCATCGGCGGGCTCGGGGGAGTCGCAGGCTGGCTCGTCGTGCAGCGGCTGAGCCACCGGTCCACGACCCTGCCGGCGGTCGCGGCGGGGCTCGTGAGCGGGCTCGTCGCCGTCACCGCGGGCGCGCCGCTGTTCACGCCCGTCTCGGCGGCCGCGGCGGGCATCCTCGCGGGCGGGGCCGCGTGCATCTTCACGCTGCGCCGGGTTGCCGTCACGCGGCGCCAGCAGTGGTTCGTCGTCGGTTCGCACCTCGTCGCCGCCGCCGTGGGCATCGTCGTGCTCGGCCTGCTCGCCACGGGCATGGGCTTCCTCTTCACGGGGTCGCTCGCCCTCATCATCAACCAGGTGGTCGGCACGGTGCTCGTCTGCGCCTACTCGACGGTCGTGGCGCTGCTGCTGTGGCTCGTGCTGCGCGCCCTCGACGCGGCGGTGCGGTCGCGCGCGTGATCGAGCCCATCACCACCGTCGCGCCGCAGCTCGCGGGTCGCGCGGTCGCGAGCCAGCGCTGGTCGCGTGCGACGTTCGTGCACTGGCGCGTCGACTCCGCGGTCGTGGCGCCCCTCCTGCCCGCGGGCGTGCGACCCGACGAGCACGACGGGTCGAGCTGGGTGGGGCTCATCGCGTTCCACCTCGGTCGCGCGACGCTCTTCGGGAGCCCGCCCGTGCCGTTCTTCGGCTCGTTCGCCGAGGTCAACGTGCGCCTGTACGGCGTCGACGGCTCGGGCCGGCGCGGCGTCGTGTTCCTGTCGCTCGAGGCCTCGCGCCTCGCGGCCGTGCTCGCCGCGCGCGCGGCGTTCTCGATCCCCTACTTCTGGTCGCGCACGTCGCTCGCGCAGGCGGACGGCGTCGTCGACTACCGCGCGCGCAGGCACCTCGGCACGGGGGAGTCGCGTCTCGTCGCGCGCCCGGACGGCCGGCCCGTCGTGGGCGACGCCACGGCCGACTTCCTCACGGCCCGGTGGGCCCTCTTCCAGCGCCGGGGCGGCCGGACGCTGCACCTGCCCAACCACCACGAGCCGTGGCCGCTCGTCGAGGCCGAGCTCGTCTCCCTCGACGACACGCTGCTCGAGCGCGCCGGCCTCCCGGGGCTCGCGTCGCGCGCACCGGACTCCGTGCTCTACAGCACGGGCGTCACGACGTGGTTCGGGGCTCCCACACCCGTCGCGTGACGAGCACCGACGCCGCCACGGCCGCGGGCATGACGACGACGGCGCCGAGCGGCACGAGGAACAGCAGGTACGCCGCGGCTCCATAGCCCGTCACGAGCGCGCGCCGGGAGCGCAGCGCGGTGACCCGCTGGCGGTACGACAGGCCGCGCGCGTCGAAGGCGAGGCCCGTGAGCTCGCGCGCGAGCAGCCATCCGCCCACGAAGGCGCCGAGCACGGCCGCGAGCACCGCCCCGACGACGGGGACGAGCCCGAGCGCGAACAGGCCGATGCCGACGAGGACCGTGGGCACGAGCATCCTCAGGCCGCCGACGATGCCGAGGCCCACCGAGCGCCAGAATCCGGGGGCGTCGTCGGGCACCGCACCGAACCGCGACTCCGCATGCCGCCAGATGAGCTCGTAGAACGGCTGGCCGACGATGAGGGTCACGGTCGTGAAGGTGAGCGTGATGAGCAGGACCGCCGCGACGAGGATCGCGAGCGCGACACCGAGCCGCACGAGCCGCGACCACGTCGGGTCCCAGCCGTCCGCGAAGGGCGTCGCGGCCGCGGCGATCGCCTCGAGGTTGAGGGCGAGGATGACGACGCCCGCAGTGAAGGCGGCCGCGACGATCACGGCGGGCACGAGGCCCAGGAGCATGAGCCCCGGTGCGGTGCGCCACGTGGCGAAGCCCCGGAACAGCAGGCCCACGCCCTTGAAGAACTCGCGGAACGGATTCGTCGTCACGTCATCACGCTATCGGGCGCTAGTGTCGCGGCATGCGCATCGTCGTCTCGGGCACCCATGCGAGCGGTAAGAGCAGCCTCGTGACGGACTTCGCCTCCCGCCACCCGGAGTACACGGTGCTGCCCGACCCGTACGAGCTGCTCGACGAGGCGTGGGACGGCCCGAGCGCGGCGTCGTTCGCGGCGCAGCTGCGGGTCTCCGCCCGTCGGCTCGCGCCGTCGGAGCATCCCGGCAGCCTCATCGCCGAGCGCGGCCCCCTCGACTTCCTCGCGTACCTGCTGGCCCTCGGCTCGGAATCCGACGAGGTGCTCGAGCGCGCGGCGGCGATCACGCGCGACGCGCTGCGCCACGTGGACCTGCTCGTCGTGCTGCCGCTCTCGGCCGCCGACGCGATCGAGGTGGGCGACGACGAGCACCTCGACCTGCGCGACGCCATGGACGAGGAGCTGCTCGACCTCGTCGACGATCCCGATATCGTCGGCGCTGGCACGACGGTCGTCGAGATCACGGGGGATCGGGAGCAGCGGCTGGCCGCCCTCGAACGACTGGTCGCCTGACAAAGGCGAAAGCCCCCGGTCATGACCGGGGGCTTTGCTGCGGGTGGGCGATACCAGACTCGAACTGATGACCTCTTCGGTGTGAACGAAGCGCGCTACCAACTGCGCCAATCGCCCGCGAAGACAATCTTGCCACACGTTTGCGACCCGCCCGTCACACGATTGGCGACCCTCGCGCGGATGGGCTACAGTCATCTAGTCGCAGAAATGCGGCAGTGCGGATGTGGCGCAGTGGTAGCGCATCACCTTGCCAAGGTGAGGGTCGCGAGTTCGAATCTCGTCATCCGCTCGGATAAGAAACACCGGTTCGCCGGTGCGACTTATGCACGGTGGCGTGGCCGAGAGGCGAGGCAACGGCCTGCAAAGCCGTGTACACCGGTTCAAATCCGGTCGTCACCTCGAAGGACCTTCGAGGAAGACAACCCTCGGGCGATTGGCGCAGCGGTAGCGCGCTTCCCTGACACGGAAGAGGTCACTGGTTCGATCCCAGTATCGCCCACCACGAAGAGCGGCCCGGACGGATGTCCGGGCCGCTTCTGTTTGAGCGGGGCTCTTAGCTCTCCAGGATGATCGCCGTGCCGGCCACGATGATCCCCTCGCTGCTGCCGAGGAGGGTCGCCGACGAGCCCACGCTCGAGTTCGCAGCGAAGGTGATACCCACGACCGCGTTGGCCCGTCGGGCCAGCGCGTTCTGCTCTAGGTCGAGCAGCGCCGCGTTCATCGCCGCGGTCAACCGGTCGGACTGCTTGTTGAAGCCCCACGCGATCTTGGAGCTTGAGCCGTAGACGAGCCCCACGGTCTGCCGGACGCGGACGTCGGGGTTGTGGACGGTCGTCGACATGAAGATCTTGGGCGTGCGTTCTGCGAGAGGAAGCGACTCCCAGTCGACGTTCCCGCCGCCGCGTTGATCCGCGGGGAGTCGCTTCGACGCCGCCAGCCGTACGTCCATGTCGTTCGAGCGAGCGAGCCGGACGAGCACGTCGTCGGGAGTGCTGGGATTCTCCGCGATGGCGAGGCGGACGGAGGGAGATTCCGACGCGGCGAGGTTTCGGATCATCTCGGGATCGGACGTGCTCGCCGCGATCTTGATCTCGTTCGCCATGGGCACCCTTCGTTCGATACCTGAGAAGGTATCACCGGTGAAGCGCTACCCCTCGAACCGCACATCCCACTCCCGCACCTCGACGGTGAGGAACCCCGCCGACACCGAGGGGTCGGTCTCGACCAGGGCGCGCACGTCCACGTGGTCGGAGACCCGCACGACGGTCAAGCCCGCGCCGGGTTCGTCCGGCAGGGCCGGGCGGCCACGAGCATCCCGTCGGCCTGCAGCCTTCGCACGAACGTGAGGTGCTCTAGGAACGCAGGATGCTCGAACACCGAGACGCGGTCGAGGCCCGGTCCCGGCCGGTGCAGAAGCGCGTGCCAGACCATGATGCATGCTCGCGCGGTCGCCACGGATCGTCAAGCACATCGTCGCTTTGCGAGTCCTCCGCCGGTCAATAGACTCCGACCTGACATTGACTCAATAGATCTAGCATTCAGGTCAAAGGAGACCACGTGCCCAAACCCCTCTTCATCACTCTTCTGATTGCAACGCCCATCGTCCTCGCGGGAGTGTCCCGGAACGGCTGGGTAGGCGTCCTCGGCCTGTTGCTCATCATTTTGGCCAATCCGATCATCTGGATCTTGCGCAAGAACAGGTACTTCAACTCGGATGAGTTCCAACGCCTCAGGTCTGAGACTGCGGCGGTCGTCGTGGAGCACAATGAGGTGGTCAACTACGTCGCTGAGATCCGATCTGAGGGCTCCTTTGAGCTCGGCACATCTTCGACCGGACAACATGCTCATCTGGCTACCTTCCAGAACACGTCGGCGTGGAACAACAGACGTGACCGGAACGTGGCGGAGTACGCCCCGCACGTCCATAACGCCTCCCTGCAGGTCGTTCGCAACGCCAGCATGGAGCCAATCAAGTACATGATGAAGTACTTCTCGATCAAGGCGGATCAAGAGACGCTCGCCGACGTGCAGCGGGTTGCCGAGGACGTTTCTCGCTTGGAGGAGGCCGTATCCAACGTCCAGCGTCGTGAGGCCGAGATTGTTGCAATGATCAATCCGCCCGCATTCATCCTGAAGCGATACGCGGCCGAGTTCTGGGCTCTCGTTGGTGTGAACCTGTCGCCGATAACCGTGCCCTACCCCAAGTACACATTCCAGTACGTGTCAGCGGGTGGAAACAGCGGGCAGTCGGCGGACATTCGACTCGATACGCCGACGCTGGACGCTCTGTCCCAGGTTCTCGTGGAGAAGATTCGGTGGGCCAAGTCGGCCGCGGGCCAGCGCGCGCTGATGACAGCAAGCCTGAGAACGTGGATCAAGACGCGCGACCACCATGCCTGCAAGACGTGTGGCGTTTCCGTTGCGAAGGAACCCCACCTTCTACTGGAGGTTGATCACATCCACCCGGTGTCCAAGGGTGGACTGAGCGTCCCGGAGAACCTTCAGACGCTCTGCTGGCGCTGCAATAGGTCTAAGGGTGCGAAGGCCCTCGCCTAGCCGCGAGTCACCAGGAATCCGGCTCGCACGGACGGCAGTTGCGGCACGACTAAAGTTGCAGGGTGAGTAAGACCGGATTCGACCTCTTCACCGACCGCACCGTCGTCGCCATGCGCGTCAACGGCGAGCTGAAAGACCTCGCCGCCACGACGTCGGACACGGACACCGTCGAGCCCGTCACGATCGACTCGCCCGACGGGCTCAACATCCTGCGGCACTCGGCCGCGCACGTCATGGCGCAGGCCGTGCAGTCGATCAACCCCGAGGCCAAGCTCGGCATCGGCCCGCCCGTGCAGGACGGCTTCTACTACGACTTCGACGTCGAGACCCCGTTCCAGCCCGAGGACCTCAAGGCCGTCGAGAAGGCCATGGACCGCATCATCCGCCAGGGACAGCGCTTCCAGCGCCGCGTCGTGACCGAGGATGAGGCGCGCGCCGAGCTCGCGGACGAGCCGTACAAGCTCGAGCTCATCGGGCTCAAGGGCGGCACCGCCGAGGACGAGTCGGTGGAGGTCGGCGGCGCAGAGCTCACCATCTACGACAACGTGGACGGCAAGACGGGCGAGGTGTACTGGAAGGACCTGTGCCGCGGCCCGCACCTACCCAACACGCGCATGATCGGCAACGGCTGGTCGCTCGTGCGCAACGCCGCGGCGTACTGGCGCGGGTCGGAGAAGAACAAGCAGCTGCAGCGCATCTACGGCACCGCGTGGCCCACCAAGGACGAGCTGCGCGCGTACCAGGAGCGCCAGGCCGAGGCGGCCAAGCGCGACCACCGCAAGCTCGGCAAGGAGCTCGACCTCTTCTCGTTCCCCGAGGAGATCGGCTCCGGCCTCTCGGTGTGGCACCCGCGCGGCGGCATCGTGCGCGGCGAGATCGAGCAGCACGCCCGCAAGCGGCACCTCGAGGCGGGCTACACCTACGTGTACACCCCGCACATCACCAAGGCCGACCTCTTCGTCACGTCCAACCACCTCGTCACCTACAAGGAGGGCATGTTCCCGCCCATCCGTATGGACGAGGAGCACGACGCCGAGGGCAACATCACCAAGCAGGGCGTGGACTACTACCTCAAGCCCATGAACTGCCCGATGCACATCCTCATCTACAAGGAGCGCGGCCGGAGCTACCGCGACCTCCCGATGCGCCTCTCGGAGAACGGCACCGTCTACCGCAACGAGCTCTCGGGCGCGCTGCACGGCCTCACGCGCGTGCGCGGCTTCACCCAGGACGACTCGCACCTCTTCGTCACCCCCGACCAGCTCGAGGATGAGGCCACCAAGGTCATCGACTTCGTCATCTCGATGCTGCGCGACTTCGGCCTCGAGGACTTCGAGCTCGAGCTCTCGATGAAGGACGACGAGAAGTCGAAGTGGATCGGCTCCGACGAGTTCTGGGAGTACTCGACCAACGCGCTGCGCCACGTCGCCCAGCGCACGGGCCTCAAGCTCACCGAGGTACCCGGCGAGGCCGCGTTCTACGGTCCCAAGATCGACCTCAAGACCAAGGACGCGATCGGCCGCACGTGGCAGCTCTCGACCGTGCAGGTCGACGTGAACCTGCCCGAGCGCTTCGAGCTCGAGTTCACCGACAAGGACGGCACCAAGCAGCGGCCCATCATGATCCACCGCGCGCTCTTCGGCTCGATCGAGCGCTTCTTCGCCATCCTGCTCGAGCACTACGCCGGGGCGTTCCCCGTGTGGCTGTCGCCCGTGCAGGTCGTGGGCATCCCCATCTCGGAGGAGCACGAGGACTACCTCGGCGCGATCATCGACAGGCTCAAGGCTGTCGGCGTGCGCGCCGAGCTCGACACCACGAGCGAGCGCATGCAGAAGAAGATCCGTACGCACACGCTGCAGAAGGTGCCGTTCCAGCTCATCGCGGGGGCGTCGGACGCCGAGGCGGGCTCGGTGAGCTTCCGGTTCCGCGACGGCACCCAGGAGAACGGGGTGCCCGTCGACGATGCCATCGCGCGCATCCAGGAGGCGATCGCGAGCAAGGCGCAGGTCTGATGCGCGACTACGACGGCGCGGAGCTCGGCGAGGGCGAGCCTGCGGCGGGCTTCGCCGCCGTGCCCGACGCCTTCCAGCGGTTGTGGACGCCGTACCGCTTCGCGTACATCGAGTCGAACCACGCCGCGGCCCCCACCGAGGAGTCGTGCCCGTTCTGCGAGGCGCCGAGGATGACCGACGAGCAGGCCCTCATCGTCGCGCGCGGCGAGCACGCCTACGTGCTGCTCAACCTGTTCCCGTACAACAGCGGACACCTGCTCGTGTGCCCGTACCGCCATGTTGCGACGTATGACCTCGCGACCCCGGAGGAGGTGGCCGAGGTCGGTAGCCTTACCCAGGTGGCCATGCGCGTGCTCACCGCGACGGCGAACGTGCAGGGTTTCAACATCGGCATGAACCAGGGCCGCATCGCCGGTGCGGGGATCGCCGAGCACCTCCACCAGCACATCGTGCCGCGCTGGGCGACCGACTCGAACTTCTTCCCGATCATCGCCGGCACGAAGGCGGTGCCGCGCCTGCTGGGCGAGGTGCGCGAGGAGATCGCCCAGGCCTGGGCCACGCATACGTGATTGGCCGCCGCGCCACCCGAGACCACGAAAGTAGAATCAAGGAATCATGACTGAAGAACTCGGAACGAGCCGCGTCAAGCGCGGGCTCGCAGAGATGCTCAAGGGCGGCGTCATCATGGACGTCGTCACCGCCGACCAGGCGAAGATCGCCGAAGACGCGGGAGCCGTGGCCGTCATGGCGCTCGAGCGCGTGCCCGCCGACATCCGCTCGCAGGGCGGCGTCGCGCGCATGAGCGACCCCGACCTCATCGACGGCATCATCTCCGCCGTCTCCATCCCCGTCATGGCGAAGGCGCGCATCGGCCACTTCGTCGAGGCGCAGGTGCTGCAGGCGCTCAAGGTCGACTACATCGACGAGTCCGAGGTGCTGAGCCCGGCCGACTACGTCAACCACATCGACAAGTGGGCCTTCGACGTGCCGTTCGTGTGCGGTGCCACCAACCTCGGCGAGGCCCTGCGCCGCATCACCGAGGGCGCGGCGATGATCCGCTCCAAGGGCGAGGCCGGCACGGGCGACGTCTCCGAGGCCACCAAGCACATCCGTACCATCACGGGGGAGATCAACGCCCTCAAGTCGAAGTCGAAGGACGAGCTCTACGTCGCGGCCAAGGAGCTGCAGGCCCCCTACGAGCTCGTCAAGGAGATCGCCGAGACCGGCAAGCTGCCCGTCGTGCTCTTCACGGCCGGTGGCGTCGCCACGCCCGCGGACGCGGCCCTCATGATGCAGCTGGGCGCCGACGGTGTCTTCGTCGGCTCCGGCATCTTCAAGTCGGGCAACCCCGCGCAGCGCGCGGCGGCGATCGTCAAGGCGACCACGTTCTTCGAGGACCCGGCCATCATCGCCGAGGCGTCCCGCGGCCTCGGCGAGGCGATGGTGGGCATCAACGTGTCCGACCTCCCCGCGCCGCACCGCCTCGCCGAGCGTGGCTGGTAAGACAACCCGCGTCGGCGTCCTCGCCCTGCAGGGCGACTTCCGCGAGCACCTCGCGGTGCTCGACGGCCTGGGTGCCGAGGCGATCCCGGTCAAGCGGCCGGAGGAGCTCGCGAGCGTCGAGGGCCTCGTGATCCCCGGCGGCGAGTCGAGCGTCATGGACAAGCTCAGCAGGATGTTCGGCCTCGCCGAGCCGCTGAAAGACGCGATCCGTTCCGGCCTCCCGGTCTACGGCACGTGCGCGGGGCTCATCATGCTCGCCGACACGGTGCTCGACTCCATCGAGGGCCAGCAGACCCTGGGCGGCTTCGACCTCGTGGTGCGTCGCAACGCCTTCGGCTCGCAGCTCGACTCGTTCGAGACCGACCTCGAGGTGCCGGCGATCGGTGGCGCGCCCGTGCACGCGGTGTTCATCCGCGCGCCGATCGTCGACTCGGTGGGGGAGCGCGCGACGGCTTTGGCCTCCCTGCCCGACGGTCGCGTGGTCGCGGTCGAGCAGGGTCCGCTCCTGGGTACGTCGTTCCACCCGGAGATGACGGGCGACACGAGGCTCCACGAGTACTTCCTCGACAAGGTCGCCGCCTCCCGGTGAGTACCGTGGGGGCATGAAACTGTATTCGGACTTCGGCCCCCGCAGAACCCGCCAGATCGTCGGCGACGTGCTCGCCCTCGCGGCGATCGCGGCATGGGTGTGGCTCGGCATCACGGTCTACCAGCTCGTCGAGAACCTCTCCGCGTTCGGCGTGCAGATGGAGCAGGCCGGGGCGGGGTTCAAGGAGACGATGACGGAGGTCGGGGAGACCCTCGGCGGCGTGCCGCTCATCGGCTCGGGCATCCGGGCCCCCTTCGACGGCGCGAGCGGCGCGGGCGGCGCGCTCGAGGCGGCGGGCCAGAGCCAGCAGGTCGCGGTCAACCAGCTCGCCACGGGCCTCGGCATCGGCATCGCCGCACTGCCGATCGTCATGATCCTCGTGCTGTGGCTCGTGCCGCGCATCAGGTTCGTGCGCAGGGCGGGCCGCGCGAGCGCGATCGTGAAGTCGGGCGCGGGCATCGACCTGCTCGCCCTGCGGGCCCTCGCCACGCAGAAGATCTCAGCCCTGAGCGCGGTGGACCCCGACGCGATGGCAGCGTGGCGCCGCGGGGACGACGCCGTCATGCGCAAGCTCGCCCAGCTCGAGCTCAAGAGTTCCGGCGTGCGCCTTCAGGACTGAACGAGGGTCGGCACGCCGCCGGGGAACGACAGGCGCAGCGCGGCCACCGGATGGTCGTGCCGCTGCATGCGCCGCGTGCACGTCGTGCCGCGCACGGTGAGGGTGTCGAGCTCGGCGTGCTGCGGGCTGAAGTCGTGCATGAACGAGCGCATCGCCGCCACGCCGGATTCGGGCGTGAGGGTGTCGAGGTCGAGCCCGAGCGCCGCGAGGTGGCGCAGGAAGGCGTTGCGCGAGTAGGCGATGCGGAACCAGTGGCGGGGCACCCCTGTGATGTTACTTAGAATGTTCACCATGTCAGGCCACTCCAAATGGGCAACCACGAAGCACCAGAAGGCGATCAAGGACCAGCGCCGTGCCAAGTCGTTCGCCAAGCTCATCAAGAACATCGAGGTCGCAGCCAAGATCGGCGGTGCTGACCTCTCGGGCAACCCGACCCTCGTCGACGCGGTGCAGAAGGCGAAGAAGACCTCCGTGCCCAACGACAACATCGACCGCGCCATCAAGCGCGGCGCGGGTCTCACGGGCGAGGTCATCGACTACCAGACGATCATGTACGAGGGCTACGGCCCCAACGGCGTCGCCCTCCTCATCGAGTGCCTCACCGACAACAAGAACCGCGCGGCCGCAGACGTCCGCACGGCCATGACGCGCAACGGCGGCAACCTCGCCGACCCCGGCAGCGTCGCCTACAACTTCACCCGCAAGGGCGTCATCTCGATCACGAAGGCCGAGGGCGTGACGGAGGACGGCATCCTCGAGGCCGTGCTCGACGCGGGTGCCGAGGAGGTCAAGGACCAGGGCGGCGGCTTCGAGGTCATCACCGACCCGTCGGCGCTCGTCGGGGCCCGCACGGCGCTGCAGGAGGCCGGGATCGACTACGACTCCGCCGACAGCGAGTTCGTGCCGAACCTCACCGTCGAGGTCGACGCCGACACCGCGCGCAAGGTCATGAGGCTCATCGACGCGCTCGAGGATTCGGACGACGTGCAGAACATATATTCGAATTACGACGTGTCGCCCGAGGTTCAGGCGGAGTTGGACGAAGAATAGGGGCATGACGCAGCGGGTATTGGGCATCGACCCGGGTCTCACCCGCTGCGGCATCGGCATCGTCGATGTCTCCGCCACGCGCACGGCGACGCTCGTGCACGTCGGGGTCATCGCGACCCCCGCCGACCTCCCGCTCGAGCAGCGGCTGCTCGCCGTCGCGCGCGGGATCGAGGACGCACTCGACCGTTTCTCGCCCGTGGCCGTGGGCCTCGAGCGCATGTTCGCGCAGCACAACCTCCGCACGGTCATGGGCACGGCGCAGGCGAGCGGGGTCGCGCTACAGGTGGCGGCCTCCCGCGGCCTCGCCGTGGGCCTGCACACCCCGAGCGAGGTCAAGGCCGCCATCACGGGCTACGGCGCCGCAGACAAGAAGCAGGTGGGCACGATGGTCGCCAAGGTGCTCGGCCTCGCCGAGATCCCGCGCCCAGCCGACGCCGCGGACGCCCTCGCGATAGCCCTGTGCCACGCGTGGAAGGGCCCCACGCTCGTCCTCGGGGGCGGCGGCGACCTCACGCCCGCCCAGCGAGCCTGGCGCGAGGCCGAGAAGAAGGCGGCGCGCGCATGATCTCCTCGGTGCGCGGAACCGTGCTCTCCGCCCTCGGCACCCTCGTCGTCGTCGAGGTCGGGGGAGTGGGCCTCGCCGTGCAGGTCACCCCGCAGCACGCGCTCTCGCTGCGTGTGGGCGCCGAGGCGCTCATCCGCACCGCGCTCATCGTGCGTGAGGACGACCTCTCGCTCTTCGGCTTCGCGGAGGCGGAGGAGCTCACGGTCTTCGACCTCCTGCGCGGTGTCACGGGCGTCGGCCCCAAGAGCGCCATGGGCGTGCTCGCCGCCATGAGCCCCGCCGAGATCGCCCAGGCCGTGGCGCTCGAGGACGACTCCGCGTTCCGCAAGGTGAGCGGCATCGGGCCGAAGACGGCCAAGCTCATCGTCGTGTCGCTCGCCGGCAAGCTCGCGGTGCTGCCCGCGGCGCGCGCCGCGACATCTTCGCGCTCCTCGACCGTGGGGCAGAGCGTCACCGTCGCCCTCGTGGGACTCGGCTGGCCCGAGCGCACGGCCATGCAGGCGGTCGAGGATGCCCTCGCCGTCGCCTCCGACCCCGACAGGTCGTCCGTGCCGGCGCTGCTGCGCCTCGCGCTCGCCCAGCTCGGACCGGCGTCATGACCGACGAGTCGATAGTGCGCCCCACGCCCGAGTCGGAGGCCGAGCTCGCGTTCGAGGGCGCGCTGCGGCCCAAGTCCCTAGGCGAGTTCGTGGGGCAGCAGAAGGTGCGCGGCCAGCTGCAGCTGCTGCTGCAGGCCGCCACGATGCAGAACCGCACGCCCGACCACATCCTGCTCGCGGGCCCGCCGGGGCTCGGCAAGACGACCCTCGCGATGATCATCGCGCACGAGGGCGACCGGCCCCTGCGCATGTCGAGCGGTCCGGCCATCCAGCACGCGGGCGACCTCGCCGCCGTGCTCTCGTCGCTCGTGCCGGGCGAGGTGCTCTTCATCGACGAGATCCACCGCATGGCGCGCTCCGCCGAGGAGATGCTCTACCTCGCGATGGAGGACTTCCGCATCGACATCATGGTCGGCAAGGGGGCAGGCGCGACGTCCATCCCGCTCGACCTCGCGCCGTTCACGCTCGTGGGCGCGACGACGCGCTCGGGCATGCTGCCCAACCCGCTGCGCGACAGGTTCGGGTTCACGGCGCACCTCGAGTTCTACGACGAGTCGGAGCTCGAGCAGGTGCTCGTGCGCGCCGCGAAGCTCCTCGACCTCGACATCGACCGGGCAGCCCTCGCCGAGATCGCGGGCCGCTGCCGGGGCACCCCGCGCATCGCCAACCGCCTGCTGCGCCGCGTGCGCGACTACGCGCTCGTGCACGGCACGGGAGCCACGCTCGACGCGGTGCACGCCGCCCTCGAGCTCTACGACGTCGACGAGCTGGGCCTCGACCGCCTCGACCGCGCGGTCATGCAGACGGTGCTCACGCGCTTCGACGGCGGACCCGTCGGGCTCAACACCCTCGCCGTCTCGGTGGGCGAGGAGGCCGACACCATCGAGTCGGTGGTCGAGCCCTTCCTCGTGCGCATCGGCCTGCTCACGCGCACGCCGCGCGGCCGTGTCGCGACGCGCGAGGCGTGGAAGCACTTCGGGCTCACGCCGACGGCCTCCGCCCACGGCTCAGTGGGCCTCTTCGGGGATGACCTATAATTCACAGGTGGCCCGTCAGGCAGTCTGCTGAGACTTGCCGGCCTACTGACTCCCTCTTGGAAGGTACTCATGCCCGGTTTTGACCCGTTGACTATTGCGATGCTGGCCGTTCTGGCCGTGCTCGTGTTCTTCATGTTCCGCAACAGCCGCAAGCGCAAGGCCCAGCAGGAGGACCTGCGCAAGCAGATCGTCCCCGGCGCCGACGTCATGACGAACTTCGGGCTCTTCGGCAAGCTCATCTCGATCGACGAGGTCGCGAAGACCGCCGAGCTCGAGGTCTCGCCCGGCAACATCGTCAAGGTGCACAGCCAGACGATCGCCAAGGTCGTCGACGAGGCCGGTGTGCCCGCCGACGGCGAGCCCCGCTCCGTCGAGGAGGCGATGGCCATCGCGAACCGCGAGGAGGCGGAGCGCGAGGCCGCGAAGAACGCCGCAGAGCCGCAGTTCGGCGAGCGCGTGGACGAGGCTGCGGCCGAGGTGAAGAAGCCCGCCCGCCGCACGACCAAGAAGTCCGCAGAGTAGGCATTACTCTTGGGTGCTAGTCGCTTGCGGTACCCGCAAGACGACTAGCACCTTTTCGGGTGCCCGCGCGCGTCGTCGCACGCCGGCCCGTACAGAAAGCTGAGTCGCACAGGTGGCACGATCTACCTCCGCACGCAAGGCGGTGAACGCACTTATCGGGCTGGGAGTCATCGCTCTCCTGCTCGTGGGCGCGAACCTCGTCCAGGTGCTCTTCCACAACGGGAGCTGGGTTCCCAAGCTCGCGCTCGACCTCGAGGGCGGAACGCAGATCATCCTCGCGCCCAAGCTCGAGAGCGGGCAGGAGGTCACCCAGGACCAGCTCGACCAGGCTGTCGCGATCATCCGCCAGCGCATCGACGCGTCGGGTGTCTCCGAGGCGGAGATCAACACCCAGGGCAGCCGCAACATCGTGGTGGCCATCCCGGGCCGCCCCGATGACGAGACGCTGCGCCGCATCGAGTCGTCGGCCAAGCTCGAGTTCCGCCCCGTGATCTACACCGCGGCGCCGACGACGAGCTCGGTGGGCGACGACACGACCGACGGATCGACGGCGACGCCGACCCCGTCGGACACGCCCACGGCCGACAGCACGTTCCCGACCCCCACCGCGTCGCCGACCGACGCGAGCGACGTCAACTGGGTCACGCCCGAGCTCAAGGCGGAGTTCGACGCGTTCGACTGCGCCGACCTCGACAAGGCCGAGACCAACGTCGCGCCCGCCGACCAGCCGCTCATCACGTGCGAGATCGACGAGAACGGCACGTACACCGCCAAGTACATCCTCGGACCGGTCGAGCTCGGCGGCGACGCGATCACCAACGCGAGCGCGGGCCTCATCGGCACGAGCCAGGGCGCGAGCACGGGCGTGTGGGGCGTGACCATCACGTTCAACGACGAGGGCAAGGCGAAGTTCGGCGAGGTCACCACGCGCCTCAACTCCATCGACCCCTCCAACGCCGGATCGCCGCTGCGCGACCCGCGCAACCGCTTCGCGATCGTGCTCGACGGCAAGGTCATCTCCGCGCCGTCGACGAACGCCGCGATCGTGGGCGTCGACCCGCAGATCAGCGGATCGTTCACGCAGGAGACCGCGAAGACCCTCGCCGACCAGCTCAAGTTCGGCGCGCTGCCGCTGAGCTTCGACGTGCAGTCGAACGAGACCATCTCCGCGACCCTCGGGTCGTCGCAGCTCGTGAGCGGCCTCGTGGCGGGCCTCATCGGCCTCATCCTCGTCGTGCTGTACTCGCTCATCCAATACCGGACCCTCGGGTTCGTGACCATCGCCTCGCTCATAGTCGCGGCGGCGATCACGTACCTGCTCGTGCTGTTCATGGGCTTCCGGCTGTCGCTCGCCGGTGTCGCGGGCCTCATCGTGGCCATCGGTATCACCGCGGACTCGTTCATCGTGTACTTCGAGCGCATCCGCGACGAGCTCCGAGACGGACGCGGCCTCGAATCGGCGGTCGAGGCCGGGTGGAAGCGGGCGATCCGCACGATCCTGGCCTCCGACGCGATCAACTTCCTCGCGGCGGGCATCCTCTTCGCCCTCGCGGTGGGCAACGTGAAGGGCTTCGCGCTCACGCTCGGCGTCACGACGGTCGTCGACATCATCGTCGTCGCGCTCTTCACCCACCCGGTGCTGCAGCTCATCGCACGCACGAAGTTCTTCGGCGAGGGCCACCCGCTCAGCGGCCTCGACTCGCGCGCCCTCGGCGCCGTGTACCGCGGCCGTGCCCAGTTCCGCGCCCCCGTCGACGTGTCGGCGGTCAAGCAGGCGTCGAGCGGCCGCGAGGCGGCGAAGCGCCAGACCATCGCCGAGCGCAAGGCCCTCGAGGCCGAGGCGAAGGCCCAGCCCAAGGGGAAGGACTCCTGATGGCCAGCTTCTCCCAGTTCGGCAACGACCTCTACACGGGCAAGCGCTCGTTCGACTTCGTCGCGCGCCGCAAGATCTGGTTCACCGTCGCGGCCCTCATGGTCGCCGCGGCGATCATCGTGCCCTTCCTGCGCGGCGGTTTCGTGTTCGGCATCGAGTTCAGCGGCGGCTCCGAGTTCACCGTCTCGAACCCCGCCCAGAAGGCTGACGGCACGATCGACCAGGGCCTCGCGACCCAGGCCGTGACGGGCGTCGTGCCCGGCGCCGTGCCCAAGGTGTCGATCGTGGACAGCGGCAACTCCGTGCGCATCCAGACCGACCTGCTCGACAACACCGAGCTCGACCAGGTGCGCGACGCGCTCGCGAAGGCCTACGACGTGAGCACCGACGAGGTCACGTCGTCGTTCATCGGCGCGACCTGGGGCGCGGACATCACGCGCCAGGCCCTCACCGCGCTCATCGTCTTCATCCTGCTCGCGGCGATCGTCATGGCGCTGTACTTCCGCACGTGGAAGATGTCGCTCGCGGCGCTCATCGCGCTGTTCCACGACCTCATCATCACGGCGGGCGTCTACGGCATCCTCGGCTTCGAGGTCACGCCCGCGGCGGTCATCGGCTTCCTGACGATCCTCGGCTACTCGCTGTACGACACCGTCGTGGTGTTCGACAAGATCCGCGAGAACACGGCTGAGGGCACGAGCCGCACGTTCGGCGAATCCGTGAACCTCGCGGTCAACCAGACGCTCGTGCGCTCGATCAACACCTCGGTCGTCGCGCTGCTGCCGATCGGGTCGATCCTCTTCATCGGCGCGTTCGTGCTCGGTGCCGGAACCCTGCGCGACATCTCGCTCGCCCTCTTCATCGGCGTGCTCGTGGGCACGTACTCGACGATCTTCATCGCGGCGCCGCTGTACGCGACGTTCCGGCAGAACGAGACGATCGTGCGCGACTCCGACAAGAAGAAGACCAAGGCCGCCGTGCGCACCACGACGGGCGCGGTGCGCTGAGCGTGTCGTACGTCGAGGACGAGCTTCCCGAGGTCACCCCGGAGGAGGCCGTCGCGCTCGTCGCGGCGGGAACGCGCCTCATCGACGTGCGCGAGCAGGACGAGTGGGACGCCGGGCACGCGCCAGAGGCATCCCTCTTCCCGCTCTCGGAGCTGCAGTCGCGCGTGGAGGAGCTGCCCGAGGGCGAACGGCTGCTCGTCGTGTGCCACAGCGGCATGCGCTCGATGCGCGCCACGGCGTGGCTGCGCTCGGAGGGCTACGACGCCGTGAACGTCATCGGGGGCATGGTCGCGTGGACGCACGCCGGCGGAGCGCTCACGGCGAACGCCGCGGACTCCTGAGCACCGCGAGCCTAGACTTGCCGGGGGAGGTGCTCGAATGACCGAGACGACGCAGAACACCGCCTCCCTGCGCACGCTCCTGCCGCGCCTGTTCTCGCGCGCGCAGCCCTCCGGTGCCGTCGACCGCCTCATCAAGACCGTGCGCACGCACCACCCCAAGGCCGACACCGCCCTCATCGAGCGTGCCTACGCCACGGCGGAGAAGGCCCACTCGGGCCAGAAGCGCAAGAGCGGCGAGCCGTACATCACCCACCCGGTCGCGGTCGCGCAGATCCTCGCCGACCTGGGCATCGGCCCCAAGACCCTCGCCGCGGCGCTGCTCCACGACACCGTCGAGGACACCGACTACGACCTCGAGATGCTGCGGCGCGACTTCGGCGACGAGATCGCCATGCTCGTCGACGGCGTCACCAAGCTCGACAAGGTCAAGTACGGCGACAGCGCGCAGGCCGAGACGGTGCGCAAGATGATCGTCGCGATGTCGAAGGACATCCGCGTGCTCGTCATCAAGCTCGCAGACCGCCTGCACAACGCGCGCACGTGGGGCTTCGTCGAGGAGGCGTCCGCGACCCGCAAGGCGCAGGAGACGCTGGAGATCTACGCCCCGCTCGCGCACCGCCTCGGAATCCAGGCCATCAAGCTCGAGCTCGAGGACCTCTCGTTCGCCGTGCTGCACCCCAAGCTCTACGTCGAGATCGAGAGCCTCGTGCGCCAGCGCACCCCGCAGCGCGAGGAGTTCGTGCACGAGGTCATCGACGCCGTGAGCGACGACCTCAAGTCGGCCAAGATCAAGGGCTCCGTCGCCGGGCGGCCCAAGCAGTACTACTCGATCTACCAGAAGATGATCGTGCGCGGCCGCGACTTCGACGAGATCTACGACCTCACGGGCATCCGCGTGCTCGTCAACTCGGTGCGCGACTGCTACGCCGTGCTCGGGTCGATCCACGCGCGCTGGAACCCGATCCCCGGGCGCTTCAAGGACTACATCGCCACGCCGAAGTTCAACCTCTACCAGTCGCTGCACACGACGGTCATCGGGCCGCACGGCCGCGCGGTCGAGATCCAGATCCGCACGCACGAGATGCACCAGCGGGCCGAGTTCGGCGTCGCCGCGCACTGGAAGTACAAGGCGCGCGTCAACGGCAAGGGCGACGAGGGCACGACGGGCCGCGACGACGCGGACATGGCGTGGCTCGCGCACATCACCGACTGGCAGGCTGAGACCGAGGACCCGGGGGAGTTCCTCGACTCCCTGCGCTTCGAGATCGGGGCCAAGGAGGTCTACGTCTTCACGCCGCAGGGCAAGGTCATCGGCCTGCCCGCGGGCGCGACCCCGGTCGACTTCGCCTACGCCGTGCACACCGAGGTGGGCCACCGCACCATGGGCGCCAAGGTCAACGGCCGGCTCGTGCCGCTCGAGAGCACGCTCAACTCGGGCGACTCCGTCGAGGTCTTCACGTCGAAGAACCCCGATGCGGCACCCAGCCAGGACTGGCTCAACTTCGTCAAGAGCACGCGCGCGCGCAACAAGATCCGCGCGTGGTTCACGAAGGAGCGCCGCGACGAGGCGATCGAGCAGGGCAAGGATGCGATAGCGCGCGCCATGCGCAAGCAGAACCTGCCCCTGCAGAAGCTCATGAGCCAGGACTCGTTCGCCGAGGTGGCGACGCAGCTGCGCTACGACGACGTCACCTCCCTGTATGCCGCGGTGGGCGAGGGCCACGTCTCGACCCAGTCGGTGATCGAGAAGGTCCTCGCGACGATCCACACCCAGGCCGACACCGACGACGAGATCGAGTTCACGCCCAAGACGCGCAGCCGCGCGCTCAAGAACAGCGACTCCGGTGTGCTCGTGCGCGGCGCGCCCGACATCCTCGTCAAGCTCGCGAAGTGCTGCACGCCCGTGCCGGGCGACGAGATCGTCGGCTTCGTGACGCGCGGCGCGGGTGTCTCGGTGCACCGCGGCGACTGCAAGAACGTCACGGCCCTCATGGCCGAGCCGGAGCGCATGATCGACGTCGAGTGGGCGCCGAGCTCGAAGTCGCTGTTCCTCGTGCAGATCCAGGTGGAGGCCCTCGACCGCGCCGGCCTGCTCTCCGATGTGACCCGGGTGCTGAGCGAGAACCACGTCAACATCCTCTCGGCGACGGTGTCGACGTCGAGCGAGCGCCTCGCCCTCAGCCGCTTCGTCTTCGAGATGGGCGACACGACCCACCTCGACCGCGTGCTCAACGCGGTGCGGCGCATCGACGCCGTGTACGACGTCTACCGCGTCAACAGCGGCTGAGCCGGGCGAACGCCCGCTTCTTGCCCGGCAGGTTGCGCCTGTCGTCGAGCGACGCGAGCGCGTCGGGCAGGGATGCGCCGACGCCGATCAGGCGCCGCACGACACCGGGGTCGAACGCGCTCGAGAACCGGGCGAGGTCGACGATGGTGCGGGTCGGCGTCGTGACGAGGGTGCCGTCGAGCCCGGCGACCTCCGCCTCGGAGATGACGACCTCCCGCAGCTCGGTGCCACGGCCGGGGTCGCGGTTGACGCGGGCGCCGATGGCGACGCAGAACTGGTGGCGCACGGGCGGGGTGTCGAGGGCGCCCCACACCCACGCCGCGGAGAGCTGCTCGGCGATGAGGCGCTCGCCCGCGCGCAGGGCGGCGGCGCGGTGCCGCGGCTGCTCGACCTCGTCCACGGGCGAGAAGCCCGCGCCGACGGCGTAGAGCTGGCCGTCGAGCCGGGCGGCCTGCAGCTCGGGTGCGGGAAGGTCGGCGGGGGAGAGCACGCGCGGCAGTCGCATCCTGCCATCGTCGTGCACCGGTCGGCGGCGCGGGAGCCGCGCCGCCGATCGGTGGAGCAGCTACTTGCCGAGGGCGCCCAACCAGGCCTTGCGCGCCTCGAGCGCCTCTTCGGCATCCTTGATCTTGCGCTTGTCGCCCGACGCCTTGGCCGCGGCGAGCTCGGCCTCGAGCTTGGCGATCGCCTCGTTGAGCTGGCCGAGGAATCCCGACTCGCGCTCCTGGCGCTCGGGGTTGTTCCGCTGCCAGTGCTCGTCGTCGAGCTTGCGCACGGCGGTCTCGATGCGGCGCAGGCCGTCTTCGATGGTCTTGACCTTGTCGCGGGGGACCTTTCCGATCTTGTCCCAGCGGCGCAGGATGCCGTTCAGGGCCTCCTTGGCCTTGGTGCGGTCGGTCTCGGTGAGGATCGGCTGCGCCTCGGCGAGCAGCGCCTCCTTGGCCTCGAGGTTGCCGGCGAACTCCTCGTTGTCGCGCGCGTCGAGCTCGCCCTTCGCGGCGTAGAGGGCGTCGCCCGCCTCCTTGAACGCCGCCCAGAGGGCGTCGTCGAACTTCTTGCCCGCACGGCCCGCGGCCTTCCACCGGTCGAGGAGGGTGCGGTACTCGGGGATGCCGTTGGCGCCCTTGCCCACGAGGGCCTCCGCCTTCTCGACGAGGGCCTGCTTCGCGGCGCGCGCATCCTTGTGCGCGGAGTCGAGCTCGGCGAAGAACGCCTTGCGGTGCCCGTCGATCGTCGCGCGGGCGGCACGGAACCGCTTCCACAGCTCGTTGGCCTCGTTCTTGGGCAGGCGCGGTCCTTCTGCCTGGTGCTTCTGCCAGCGGCTGAAGATCTCGTCGATCGTGGCCGTGACCTGCTTCCACTGCGCCTTGGCCGGGTCCTGTGCCGCGAGCGTCTCGGCCTCGACGACGAGGGCCTCCCGCTGGGCGAGGGCCTCGGCGACCGCGGCCTTCGACTCCTCGGACTGCTTCTCGGTGAGCTCCGTCACGGTGCCCCCGAGCGCCTCGACGCGCGTGCGGAGTGCCGCGATGTTGCCGACGGCGTTGGGCTCCTTGAGGGATGCCGTGAGGGCCGTGACGGCCTTGGCGATGTCAGAGGCCGGGGCGCCGCGCTTGGCGCGCTGCTCGAGCAGGGTCACCTGGCCGGCGAGCTCCGTGAACTTGCGCTCGAAGTAGGCGAGGGCCTCCTCGGCGGTGCCGTCCGGGTACTGGCCGACGGCCCGCTCGCCCGACTCCTCGCGAACGAAGACGGTTCCGGTCTCGTCGACGCGGCCCCACGGAGCCTGATCTGTCGCCACAGTGAATCACCCTTAGCTGTTGTCCTGGTCGGGAAGACACTCCTCGCCGAGCGGACTCAAGCTTATGGCACGCTGGGAAACGGCCGCGCTGGTGTTACTGGATCGTGAGGGCCGTGATGCGCGTGGGCACGACGGGGGCACCGTCGGTCGCGCCGCCCTCGACGCCCTTCGACGTGATCTGCGCGATGAGCTCGTCGAGCCCGCTCGTGATCGTGCCGAACACCGTGTACCCGCCCGCGCTGTCGTCGGGCAGGGCCGACGGCGAGAGGACGATGAAGAACTGGCGGCCGTTGCTGTACGCGTCGTTGCCGGCGCGCGCCATCGCGAGCGAGGCCGTCGGGTAGACCCCGCCGACCGCGGCGTTCTCGATGGGGCCGAAGCTGAAGCTCGGGTCGGTCGCGCCCGTGCCATCCGCGGAGCCGCACTGGATGAGGTTGGCGGAGTCGCTCGCGACCAGTCGGTGGCACGTCTTGTCGATGTAGTAGCCGGACTGCACGGACTGCACGAACGCGGCGACCGCCTGCGGGGCGAGCGTGCCGTCGAGCTGCACGCCCAGCTGCACGTCGTTGAGCGACATCTCGCCCGTCCACGTGCGGTTCTCGGCGGTCGAGGGATCGGGCACGTCGCCGACGTTCGTCTGCGGGGTCTCCGCCTCGGGCGTGGACGACGCCGACGCGGAGGGCGCGGGGGTGGGCGTGCCGGGGCCCCCGTTGAAGTAGAAGAGCTGCGCGGTGGTCGCGAGCGCCGCGACCACGACGACGGCACCGATGGCGAAGAGGTTGTCGCGCCTGCGGCGGGTCTGCTGCTGCTGGTGCACGGCCTGGCGGGCGTTGTAGCGGCGCAGGCGCTCCCGTGCCTCACGCGCTTCGCGCTCGGTGTTCTTGCTCGCGGCCACGGTTCCTCCAGTCGACGGTCAACGAGAACTTTACGATACGTGGGCAGGTCGGACGCTCCGGTTAGCATGGCGGCATGGACCAGCCCGGACTGCGCAGCGGGGCCACCCCGCTCGCGGTGCGCATGCGGCCTCAGCGCCTCGAGGAGATCGCGGGGCAGAAGCACCTGCTCACGCCCGGCTCCCCGCTCGTGAGCCTCGCGACCGACAGCACGGGCGCCCAGGGCTCGGTCTCGATAATCCTGTGGGGCCCGCCCGGCACGGGCAAGACGACCATCGCGAAGGCGATCGCCCATGGCTCGGGGCGCAAGTTCGTCGAGCTCTCCGCGGTGACCGCGGGCGTGCGCGACGTGCGCCAGGTCATGGACGAGGCCCTCTCGAGCCGCGACCTCTACGGCCTCACGACGGTGCTGTTCCTCGACGAGATCCACAGGTTCACCAAGGCCCAGCAGGACGCACTGCTGCCCGGCGTCGAGAACGGGTGGGTCATCCTCATCGCCGCGACCACCGAGAACCCGTCGTTCTCGGTCATCTCGCCCCTGCTCTCGCGCTCCCTCCTGCTGACCCTCGAGCAGCTCAGCGAGGACGACCTCGCCGACGTCATCGACAGGGCGGTGACGGCGCCGCACGGCCTCGGCGACTCCGTCGTGCTCGACCCCGAGGCGCGTGCGGCGATCATCCGCCTCTCGTCGGGGGATGCCCGGCGCGCCCTCACGGCGCTCGAAGCCTCGGCGCTCGTCGCCACCACGTCGCGGGAGGGCGGCGAGACGCCGCACGTGACGGCGGAGATCGTGGCCTCGGCCGTCGACAGGGCGCTGCTGCGCTACGACCGGCAGGGCGACGAGCACTACGACGTCATCAGCGCGTTCATCAAGTCCGTGCGCGGCTCCGACGTCGACGCCGCCCTGCACTACCTCGCGCGCATGATCGAGGCGGGGGAGGACCCGCGCTTCATCGCGCGGCGCGTCATCATCTCCGCGGCCGAGGACATCGGCATGGCCGACCCGCAGGCCCTCGTCATCGCCATGGCCGCCGCCGACGCCGTGCAGCTCATCGGCATGCCCGAGGGGCGCATCCCGCTCGCCGAGGCAGTCGTCTACCTCGCGACGGCGCCCAAGTCGAACGCCGCCTACATGGCGCTGGATGCGGCGATCGCCGACGTGCGCGCGGGCAAGATCGGGCGCGTGCCCAAGCCGCTGCGCGACGCCCACTACCCGGGCGCCAAGCGCCTCGGGCACGGCAAGGGCTACAAGTACTCCCACGACGCGGAGTTCGGCGTCGCCGAGCAGCAGTACCTGCCCGACGAGCTCAGGGGCACGGAGTACTACCGGCCCACGAACAACGGCAACGAGCGCGAGGTCGCCGCACGGCTCGAGAAGCTCAGGGCGATCATCCGGGGATCCTGATCCTCTGGTAAGCTCCCAAGGTTGGTCTTTGCCAACACTCCCACCCTGCAAGCCCCGGACGGCGTCGACGTGCCTCCGAATCTACGGGTTGGCGGGAGTACGTCTGTGAGCCGCGAGAGCCGCGGCCACGTTGTTGGAAGGAACCCGTGTCTACCAAGTCACGTACTCGTAGCAAGACCCGCCTCTCCCGTGCGCTCGGCATCGCCCTCACCCCGAAGGCCGCCAAGTACCTCGAGAAGCGCCCGTACGCTCCCGGTGAGCACGGCCGCACCAAGCGCAAGCAGGACAGCGACTACGCCGTCCGCCTCCGCGAGAAGCAGCGCCTGCGCGCCCAGTACGGCATCCGCGAGGCGCAGCTGCGCATCCAGTTCGAGGAGGCTCGCAAGAGCGCCGGCCTGACCGGTGAGAACCTCGTGGAGCAGCTCGAGATGCGCCTCGACGCCATCATCGTCCGCTCGGCGATCGCCCGCACCACGGCGCAGGCGCGCCAGATGGTCGTGCACCGCCACATCCTCGTCGACGGCCAGCTCGTCGACCGCCCGTCGTTCCGCGTGAAGCCGGGCCAGCTCGTGCACGTCAAGGCGCGCAGCGAGGGCATGGAGATCTTCCAGGTCGCCGCGGCCGGCGGCCACGTCGACGTGCTGCCCAAGACCCCGGGCTACCTCGAGGTCGAGCTCGACAAGCTGCAGGCGCGCCTCGTGCGCCGCCCCAAGCGCGCAGAGGTTCCCGTGACCTGCGAGGTCCAGCTCGTCGTCGAGTACTACGCGGCCCGCTAGCACCCAGCACCACCTCGAATGCCCCCGATCCTCGGATCGGGGGCATTCTTGTTGCCATGGAGATCGACGAGCAGCTCGTGAGGATGCTCGTCGCCGAGCAGTTCCCGCAGTGGGCGCACCTGCCCGTGACGCTCGTGCCGCAGGGCTGGGACCACCGCACGTTCCGCCTGGGGGACTCTCTCTCGGCACGACTGCCGAGCGCTCCCGGCTACGTGCCGCAGGGCGAGAAGGAACAGCGCTGGCTGCCGCTGCTGGCCCCGCGGCTGCCCGTCGAGGTCCCGCGCCCTGTCGCGGTGGGGAGGCCCGGCCAGGGCTATCCGCTGCCGTGGTCGGTGTACGGCTGGATCGAGGGGGACGTGCCGGCCGTCGACTCCGTGATCACCGATCCGGCCCTCGCGACGGATGTCGCACACTTCCTGCTCGCCCTGCAGTCCGCCTCGGACGACGGCCCACCGCCCGGAGCGCACTCCGCGCTGCGCGGGGCGCCTCCGCAGGTCTACGACGCCGACGTGCGGCGCTGCCTCCCACTCGCACCCGGCGCGGAGGCGGTGTGGGACGCGGCCTGCCGCGCCACCTCGCGCGAGGCGCCCGTGTGGTTCCACGGCGACGTCGCGGCGGGCAACCTCGTGCTGCGCGACGGGCGGCTCGCGGCCGTGCTCGACTTCGGCTGCTCGGGCTTCGGCGACCCCGCGTGCGACGTGGCCGCGGCGTGGATGCTCTTCGACGGCGCAGGGCGCGAGGCGTTCCTCGCCGTGCTCCGCCCCGACCCGGGGATGCTCGCGCGCGCCCGGGGCTGGGCGCTGTGGAAGGCGCTCCTGAGGCTCGAGGCCGGCGAGGCCGAGGGTGCGCGCATCCTCGACGCCGTCGTGACTCGGTAGGCTCGGGAGCATGACAGCCGGAGACATTGCAGGACTCATCGCGGCGGGAGTGTTCGCCGTGCTCGTCGGCCTTCTGGCGATCCCGCTCGTGAAGCTCGGGCGGGTGTTCGACGAGACGAGCGAGACCATCAAGGATGTGCGGGTGAACGTCGCTCCGCTGCTCGAGGAGGCGACGACGACCATGTCCGAGGCCAACCGGCAGCTGCAGCGCGTCGACTCGATCACCTCGAGCGTCGAGGAGGCCACGGGCAACGTCTCGTCGCTCATCGCGCTCTTCGCGGCGACCGTGGGCGGCCCGCTCATCAAGGTCGCGGGGTTCTCGGCGGGCGTGCGTGCGGCCGTGCTCGGTCTGCGGGCACCTCGCAGGCCGAAGAACTAAGCTTGAAGTCGGTTTCCCCCAGGTAGAAGCGAGCTAGGAGCATCACCATGAAGAGCATCCTCCTTCTGGCCGTCGGCGTCGCCGCCGGTTTCATCGTCGCCCACCAGGTCTCGAAGACCCCGCAGGGCAAGCAGTTCTTCGACGATGTCGACAGCAAGGCCCGCGAGTTCGGCAGCGCCGTCGTCGACGGCTACAAGGCCCGCGAGGCGGAGCTGCGCGCCGCGGTCGCCGAGGCCGAGGACGTCATCGCAGACCTCAAGCGCTCCCGTTAGTACCCGCAGGCCGTCGGCCTGCATAGACACCCAGGACCCCCATGCAGACCGCTGACATCCAGAACCGCTGGCTCACCTTCTTCGGAGACCGCGGGCACACCGTCGTACCCTCCGCGTCGCTCGTGAGCGACGACCCGACGCTCCTCTTCACGGTCGCCGGCATGGTGCCGTTCGTGCCGTACCTCACGGGGCTCGTGCCCGCGCCGTTCCCGCGCGCGACGAGCGTGCAGAAGTGCATCCGCACCCTCGACATCGAGGAGGTCGGCAAGACCCCCCGGCACGGCACCTTCTTCCAGATGAACGGCAACTTCTCGTTCGGCGACTACTTCAAGGAGCAGGCGATCGAGTACGCGTGGGAGCTGCTCACGAGCGAGGAGTCGAAGGGCGGTCTCGGGTTCGACGAGAAGGACCTGTGGGTCACCGTCTACAAGGACGACGACGACGCGGTGAACTTCTGGAAGAAGACCGCGGGTCTGCCGGATGAGCGCATCCAGCGCCTCGACATGGACACGAACTACTGGTCGACCGGGCAGCCCGGACCGGCCGGCCCGTGCTCGGAGATCTTCTTCGACCGCGGTCCCTCCTACGGCGTCGACGGCGGCCCCGCCACCGACGACGACCGCTACGTGGAGATCTGGAACCTCGTCTTCATGCAGTACCTGCGCGGCGAAGGCTCCGGCAAGAACTTCGACATCCTGGGCGAGCTGCCCAAGAAGAACATCGACACCGGCATGGGCATGGAGCGCGTCGCCTTCATCAAGCAGGGTGTCGAGAACATGTACGAGATCGACCAGGTGCGCCCCGTGCTCGACCGTGCCGCCGAGCTCTCGAAGCGCCGCTACGGCGCGAACCACGACGACGACGTGCGCATGCGCGTCATCGCAGACCACGTGCGCTCGAGCCTCATGCTCATGACCGACGGCGTCACGCCGTCGAACGAGGGCCGCGGGTACATCCTGCGCCGCCTGCTGCGCCGCACGGTGCGCGCCATGCGCCTCCTGGGCGTCGAGGACCCGACCTTCGCCGAGCTGTTCCCCGCGTCGCGCGACGCCATGAAGGCGCAGTACCCCGACGTTGCAGCCGAGTGGGACCGCACGTCGCGCCTCGCGCTGGGCGAGGAGGAGACCTTCCTCAAGACGCTCACGGCCGGCACGAGCATCCTCGACCTCGCCGTCTCGCGCGCCCGGCAGGCGGGCTCCGCCGAGCTGCCGAGCGACACCACGTTCCTGCTGCACGACACCTACGGCTTCCCGATCGACCTCACGCTCGAGATCGCGGAGGAGGCGGGCCTCAAGGTCGACCGCGACGCGTTCGACGCGCTCATGCTCCAGCAGCGCACGCGCGCGAAGGAGGACGCGAAGGCGAAGAAGCAGCACCTCGCCGACCTCTCGGTCTACAGCGCGTTCCGCGCGCAGGGCGAGACCGTCTTCACGGGCTACGACTACCTCACGACCGAGACGACGGTGCTCGGGCTCATCGTCGACGGCGAGTCGGTGACGAAGGCGACAGCGGGGCAGATCGCGGAGGTCATCCTCGCGGAGACCTCGCTCTACGCGGAGTCCGGCGGCCAGGAGTCCGACGCCGGCACGATCGTGGGCGCGGGCTTCGAGCTCGAGGTGCTCGACGTGCAGCGGCCCGTGAAGGGGCTCGTGAGCCACAAGGTGCAGGTCACCACGGGCGAGGTGGGCGTCGGCGACGCCGCGACGAGCATCGTCGACCCCGAGTGGCGCAGGGGCGCTACCCAGGCGCACTCGGCGACGCACCTCATCCACGCCGCCCTGCGGCAGATCCTCGGCCCGGAGGCGCACCAGTCCGGCTCGTACAACAAGGCCGGCTACATGCGCCTCGACTTCTCGTGGAACCAGGCGCTGTCGCACGCCACCAAGACGGAGATCGAGGAGGTCGCCAACAACGCCGTGCGCGACAACCTCGAGGTCACCACGCGCATCCTGCCGCTCGCGGAGGCGAAGGCGCTCGGCGCCATGGCCCTCTTCAGCGAGAAGTACGGCGACACCGTGCGCGTCGTCGAGATCGGCGGCCCCTGGTCGCTCGAGCTCTGCGCGGGCACGCACGTGGGCCGCTCGTCGGAGGTCGGCCTCATCAACCTCGTGGGGGAGTCGTCGGTCGGGTCCGCCAACCGTCGCATCGAGTCGCTCGTGGGCCTCGAGGCCTTCCGCGACCTCGCGGCCGAGCGCGCCATCGTCTCCGAGCTCACGAGCTCGCTCAAGACGCCGCGCGAGCAGCTCCCCGACCGCATCGCCTCGCTCGTCGCCGACCTCAAGGCGGCGGAGAAGAAGATCGCGGACTTCGAGTCGGCACAGCTCGGCCAGCGCGTTCCGGCCCTCGTGGCGAACGCACGCCGCGTCGGCGCCGTGACGTTCGTGGGCGAGCACGTGGGCGCGCTGAACAGCGCGGACGACCTGCGCGGGCTCGTGACGAGCGTGCGCAACCAGCTCGGCTCCGACGCATCGGTCGTCGCACTCGCGGCCGACGTGCAGGGCAAGCCCGCGGTCATTGTCGCCACCAACGAGGCCTCGCGGGATGCGGGCCTCAAGGCCGGCGCCCTCGCGAAGACGGCGGCGGGCATCCTCGGCGGAGGCGGCGGCGGCAAGGACGACCTCGCCCAGGGCGGCGGGGCCGACATCTCCGCGATCCCTGCCGCGCTCGACGCGATCTCCGCGGCAGTCGCGGGCTGACCGGGTGCGCCCGGGAGTGCGGCTCGGCATCGACGTGGGCAAGGCCCGCGTCGGGGTCGCGCGGTGCGACCTGCACGGCATGATCGCGACCCCGGTCGAGACGGTGCCGCGCGGACCGGGCGACCTCGCGCGCATCGCCGAGCTCGCCACGGAGTACGACGCCGTCGAGCTCGTCGTGGGCCTTCCGATAGCGCTCTCGGGCAACGAGACCGCGTCGACGGGGGATGCGCGGCTCTTCGCCGCCGAGCTCGCGAGCGTGCAGCCCGCGACCGTGCGGCTCGTGGACGAACGGCTCTCGACGGTCTCCGCCCACTCGGCGCTGCGCGCGTCCGGCCGCACCGCGAAGAACTCGCGCTCGGTGGTCGACCAGGTTGCCGCCGTTATAATTCTGCAACACGCCCTCGACTTCGAGCGCTCGGCCGGCTCTCCGCCCGGTGCGGTGGTCGAGCCTCCCCGCTCTCCCTCGGACGAAGGACCCTGACCCATGGCGAACGACCCGAGCTGGGACGACATCTTCAAGGCCGAGCCCGCTCCGAGCGAGCCCGTGGCTCCCCAGCAGCAGCAGCAGCCGGTCGACGACGACCCGTTCGCCGCGCTCTTCGGCTCGTCCGCCCCCGAGCCGCTCGTCGAGCCCGCGGCCCCCGCTCCCGCGCCCTCGCTGCCGACGTCGTCGACGCCCGCCCCTGATCCGCTCGCGGGCCTGTTTGGTGCGAGCCCGGCGGCCGAGACCTACCCGCCCACGCAGGCCTATCCGGCTGTCGCCGCCGAGCAGCCCGTCTCGCGGCGCGAGGCCCGGGAGAGCGAGGGGCGTCGCCGGGGCGGCGGCTCGTCGGGCGGTGCGGGCGGTGCGGGCGGTGGCGGTGCGCGCGGTGGGGCGGGCAAGCCCCGGCGCCGCCTGCTGTGGCTCAAGATCACCCTGCCGATCGTCCTCGTGCTCGGTGCGGCGGGCGGTGTCGCCGCCTACGGCTGGTTCACCTACAACGAGCAGGTGCGCGAACTGCTCGGCATCCCGCTGCCGACCGACTACGCGGGCACGGGCAACGGCGAGGAGGTCATCGTCTCGATCAAGTCGGGCGACATCGGCTCCGACGTCGCGGTGACCCTGCACGAGGCCGGCGTCACGATGACCTACAAGGCCGTCTACGACTACCTCGTCGCCAACCCCGACGTGAGCTTCCTGCCCGGCAACTGGAGGCTCCAGAAGGAGATGAGCGCCAAGTCCGCCGTCGAGGCGCTGCAGAACGCCGACAACAAGGTCACCGACCGGCTGCTCATCACCGAGGGCACGGTGCTGCCCAACGCCCTCGAGACCATCGCCGCGACGACGGGCATCCCGATCGAGGATGTGCAGGCGGCAGCCGCGGACGTGTCGGCCTACGGGCTGCCGGCCGAGGCGACGACGCTCGAGGGCTTCCTGTTCCCGGCCACCTACGAGCTCGACGGCACCGAGACCGCCCAGGGCATCCTGCAGAAGATGGTCGACACCATGATGGAGCACCTCGACGCGGCCGGGGTCGCGCCCGAGGACCGCTGGAAGACCGTCATCATGGCCTCGATAGTGCAGCGGGAGGCCGGCTCGAACGTCGACGACTTCGGCAAGATCGCGCGCGTCTTCTACAACCGCCTCGACCAGGGCATCAACCTCGAGTCGGACGCGACGGTCGCCTACGGCACGGGCCGCCTCGACAGCGTGTGGACCGAGCCGGAGGAGCGCGAGGACCCGAGCAACCTCTACAACACCTACGCGAACCCGGGCCTCCCGATCGGGCCCATCGGCCTGCCGGGCGACGACGCGATCAACGCGGCGCTGCACCCGACGGAGGGTCCGTGGCTGTTCTTCGTGCCGATCAACCTCGCGACGGGCGAGACGGTGTTCTCTGAGACCGCGGACGAGCACCAGGCGGCTGTCGACCAGCTCCTCGCCTGGTGCGACGAGAGCGCCGAGAACGCGACGTACTGCCAGTGACGCGCGATCGCCTCGCCGTCCTCGGCTCGCCGATCCACCACTCGAGATCTCCGGCGATCCACCGCGCCGCCTACGGCGTGCTCGGGGTCGACTGGGAGTACACGGCGATCGAGGTCACCGAGGCCACCCTCGCGGAGTTCGTCGGCTCGCGCGATGAGCGCTGGCGCGGCCTGTCGCTCACGATGCCGCTCAAGCGCGACATCCTCCCGCTGCTCGACCGGCGCGACCCGCTCGTCGACCTCGTGGGCGGTGCGAACACCGTGCTCTTCGCCGACGAGGGGCTGCTGGGCTTCAACACCGACGTCTACGGGGTCGAGCGCTCGTTCCGCGAGGCGGGTGTCGACGCGCTCGCGTCGGTGCACGTCATCGGGGCCGGGGCGACGGCCGCGTCGGTCATCGCGGGCGTCGCGCGGCTCGGGGCCACGACGGTGACGGTGGGCGCCCGCACGGCGTCGAAGGCCGAGCCGCTCGTCGCGCTCGGCGCCGCGCTCGGAACCGACGTGGCGGTGGTTGGGCTCGCCGACGCCCCCGCCGCCGACGCGGTGGTGAGCACGCTGCCCGGGGGCGACTACGGGCTCTCGTTCCCCGCCGCCCTGCGCCGACGCGCCGTGCTCTTCGACGTGGCCTACGACCCGTGGCCGAGCGCGCTCGCCCTGCAGTGGCAGGATGCCGGCGGCACGGTCATCCCCGGCATCGAGCTGCTGCTCAACCAAGCGGTCGGGCAGGTGCGCGTCTTCGTGGGCGGCGACCCCGGCCTCCCGCTCTCCGACGAGGAGTCGGTCGTGGCGGCCATGCGCTCCGCCGTCTGGAAAGATTGACCCATGCTGCGTTGGTTGACTGCCGGTGAGTCGCACGGGCCAGAGCTCGTCGCGATCCTCGAGGGGATGCCCTCGGGCGTGCCCGTGCTCCCGGAGATGATCCAGGACGACATGAAGCGCCGGTCGCTCGGCTACGGCCGCGGCGCGCGCATGAAGTTCGAGCAGGACGAGCTCACGCTCTCCGGCGGCATCCGCCTCGGCGCCACGATGGGCAGCCCCATCGCGCTGCGCATCGGCAACACCGAGTGGCACCGCTGGGTCGACGTCATGAGCGCGACCCCGGTCGACCCCGAGACGTTCCCCAAGGGCCGGGGCGCGGCCCTCACGCGCCCGCGCCCCGGCCATGCCGACCTCGTGGGCATGCAGAAGTACGACTTCCCCGAGGCCCGGAACGTGCTCGAGCGCGCGTCGGCACGCGAGACCGCGGCCCGCGTCGCCCTCGGTGCGATCGCGCGCTCGTTCCTCTCCGAGCTCGGCATCCGCATCGTGAGCCATGTGCTGTCGATCGGCGAGGTGCGTGTTCCCGAGGATGCGGCGCTGCCCGCGTTCGAGGATGTCGCGGCCCTCGACGCCGACCCGCTGCGCTGCTTCGACAAGGCCACGTCCGACCTCATGGTCGCCGAGGTCGACCGTGCCCACGACGACGGCGACACGCTCGGCGGCGTCGTCGAGGTGCTCGCGTACGGGGTGCCCCCGGGCCTCGGCTCGTACACGCACTGGGACCGCCGCCTCGACTCGCAGCTCGCCGCGGCGCTCATGGGCATCCAGGCCATCAAGGGCGTCGAGGTCGGCGACGGCTTCGAGACGGCCCGCCGCAGGGGCTCGGCGGCCCACGACGAGCTCGTCATGGGCCCGGACGGCATCACGCGCCTCACCGACCGCGCGGGCGGCACGGAGGGCGGCATGAGCACGGGCACCCTGCTGCGCGTGCGCGCGGCGATGAAGCCCATCTCGACGGTGCCGCACGCCCTGCGGACCGTGGATGTCGCGACCGGCGCCGCCGCGGAGGCACACCACCAGCGTTCCGACGTGTGCGCGGTGCCCGCCGCGGGTGTCGTGGCCGAGGCCATGGTCGCCCTCGTGCTCGCGAACTCCGTGCTCGAGAAGTTCGGCGGCGACTCGCTCGGCGAGACGAGGCGCAACCTCGAGGCCTACCTCGCCGCCATCCCGGACGCCCTCGCGACGGCATCGCAGTCCGCCGGTGAGTGAGGGCACCGGCGCCGTCGTCGTCCTCATCGGTGCCCCCGGCGCGGGCAAGACGCGCACGGGCAAGCGCCTCGCGCGCCTGCTCGGCGTGCCGATCATCGACACCGACGGGCGCATCGTCGCCGAGCACGGACCCATCGCGGGCATCTTCGAGCAGCACGGCGAGCCGCACTTCCGCGCCCTCGAGCGCGAGGTCGTGGCCGCCGCCCTGCTCGAGCCCGCGATCGTCACGCTCGGCGGGGGAGCCGTGCTCGACGAGGGCACGCAGGCGCTCCTCGCGGACCACAGGGTCGTGCAGCTCACGGTCTCGCCCGAGGCCGTCGCGGCGCGCATCGCGGGCGGCAAGCGCCCGCTCGTCAAGGACGGCATCGGCGCCTGGACCGCCCTCGTGCAGAAGCGCCAGCCGATCTACGACAGGCTCTCGCACCTCACCATCGACACATCCCACCGCCCGCTCGACGGCGTGGCGCAGGAGATCGCAGATTGGCTCTCGACGTGACCGACACCACCATCATCCCCGTGGCCGGGGACGACCCGTACGACGTGCTCGTGGGGCGCGGCATCCTCGCGAACCTCGCCGACCAGCTGGGCCCGCGGGTCGCGAAGGTGCTCATCATCCACCCGCCGACGCTGGGCGCCAAGGCGAACGCGCTGCGCGACTCGCTCGCCGACCGCTTCGAGGTGCTCCTCGCCGAGGTGCCCGACGCCGAGGACGCCAAGCGCGTCGAGGTCGCGGCGTTCTGCTGGCAGATCATGGGCCAGACCGACTTCACGCGCACCGACGCCGTCATCGGCTTCGGCGGGGGAGCGACCACCGACCTCGCGGGCTTCGTCGCCGCGACCTGGCTGCGCGGGGTCCGCCTCGTGCAGGTGCCGACGAGCGTCGCGGGCATGGTCGACGCCGCGGTCGGCGGCAAGACGGGCATCAACACGTCCGAGGGCAAGAACCTCGTGGGCTCGTTCTACGCGCCCGCGGCCGTCGTCGCGGACCTCGACGTGCTCGACACGCTGCCGCGCAACGAGATCCTCGCGGGCTTCGCCGAGATCGTGAAGTGCGGGTTCATCGGCGAGCCCGAGATCCTCGATATCGTCGAGGCCTCGGTCGAGCGCGTCACGGATCCCACGACCGACGAGTTCCGCCGCGTCGTCGAGCTCTCCATCGGCCTCAAGGCGCGCGTCGTGGGGGAGGACTTCAAGGAGTCGGGCCTGCGCGAGATCCTCAACTACGGCCACACCCTCGGCCACGCCATCGAGCACGCCGAGCGGTACCGCTGGCGCCACGGCGCAGCGGTGGCCGTGGGGATGGTGTTCGCCGCGGAGCTGGGGCGCCTCGCCGGCACCCTCTCCGACGCGGTCGTGGACAGGCACCGGAGCATCCTCACGTCGCTCACCCTCCCCATCGACTACCCGCTCGGGCGCTGGAGCACGCTCCTGGCCACCATGCAGCGCGACAAGAAGGCCCGCGCCGGCATGATGCGCTTCATCGTGCTCGACGACGTCGGCAAGCCGCGCGTGCTCGCGGGCCCCGAGGAGGCGACGCTGTTCTCCGCGTACCAGGAGGTGGGGGTGTGACCGTCGCGTCGGCGCTGTGGTCGTTCGCGCTCCTCGCGGGCGTGCTCACGATCATCCCGGGGCCGGACAGCGCGCTCATCCTGCGCTCGGCCCTCGTGCAGACCCGCAGGCACGCCTACGCGACGGCCCTCGGTATCGCGAGCGGCACGTTCGTGTGGGGCGCGGCCGCGGCCGTGGGCGCCGCCGCGCTGCTCGCCGCCTCCGAGGTCGCGTTCACCATCCTCAAGGTCGTGGGCGCCCTCTACCTCGCGTACCTCGGCATCTCGATGATCGTGAAGTCGTTCCGCCGGGCCCACGCCGAGGCCGCGGTCGCCGCGCCCGTGGGCACGCTCAAGGGGGCGTTCGCGCGCGGAGCGCTCACCAACCTGCTCAACCCGAAGGTCGGCGTGTTCTACATCGCGCTCATCCCGCAGTTCATCCCCCCGGGGGTGCCGCCCGTGGGGATGGGGCTGCTGCTCGCGGGCGTGCACGTCGTCGAGTCGATCGTGTGGTTCACGGGGCTCATCCTCGCCGCCCACTTCGCGCGCGCCTTCCTCTCGTCGCCGAGAGTGTCGGCGTGGATCGACCGCGTCACGGGCGGCATCCTCGTGGCGTTCGGCGTATTCCTCGCGGTCGAGTCGCGCCAGACCCCCTAGCTCCTCCCGCGTCCTGCGCGCAGGTCGGCGAGCTGCGCGGAATGTCCCACCCACCTCGCCCACCTGCGGGCACAAAGCGTTGGGGACAATACACTCGTGAGCGTGACCAACGTCCTCGTCCTCAACGGCCCCAACCTCGGCCGCCTCGGCAGCCGCGAGCCCGACGTCTACGGCAGCGGCACGCTCGACGACCTGCGGGCCGCGCTCGAGTCCGAGGCCCACGAGGGTCTCACGATCGACCTGCGGCAGACGAACGACGAGGCGACCCTCATCGGCTGGCTCTACGAGGCAGTCGACACCTCGAGCCCGGTCATCCTCAACCCCGCGGCCTTCACGCACTACTCGTACGCGCTGCGCGACGCCGCGGCGCTCGTGACCAAGGCCGGCCTGCTGCTCGTCGAGGTGCACATCTCGAACCCGCACGCGCGCGAGGTGTTCCGGCACACGAGCGTCATCTCGGGCGTGGCGACGGGCGTGATCGCCGGGTTTGGCTTCGAGTCGTACGCCCTGGCCCTCGACCTCGTCGCGCGCCGCCTCCGGTAGACTCGACCGCTGCATTCATAACGAACGGAATATCTCCCCATGGCTTCTACCGCAGACATCAGGAACGGCGTCGTCCTCAACATGGACGGCCAGCTCTGGACCGTCATCGACTTCCAGCACGTCAAGCCCGGCAAGGGTGGCGCGTTCGTGCGCACGAAGGTCAAGAACGTGATGAGCGGCAAGGTCGTCGACCGCACGTTCAACGCCGGCGCGAAGATCGAGACCGAGACCGTCGACCGTGCGGACTACCAGTACCTGTACGCGGACGGTGAGAACTACGTCTTCATGGACAAGGGCACCTACGACCAGATCACGCTCACCCCGGCACAGGTCGGCGACGCCCCCAACTTCATGCTCGAGAACCAGGATGTGACGATCGCCCTGCACAACGGCGACCCGCTCTACGTCGAGCTCCCCGCGTCGGTGACGCTCGAGATCACCTACACGGAGCCGGGCCTGCAGGGCGACCGCTCGACGGGCGGCACGAAGCCCGCGACCGTCGAGACGGGCTACCAGATCCAGGTGCCGCTGTTCCTCGAGCAGGGCACGAAGGTCAAGGTCGACACGCGCGACGGCTCGTACCTCGGCCGCGTCAACGACTAGTGGGAGCACGCACCAAGTCCCGCAAGCGCGCGCTCGACATCCTGTACGGGGCCGACGTCCGGGGCGAGTCGATCAACACGGCCCTCGCCGCCGAGCAGGCCCGCAACGACGCCGACGCGAAGCGCGCCAACTCGTGGCCGTACGCGCGCGACATCGTCATCGGCATCACGGAGCACGGCGACGAGATCGACGAGCTCATCGAGACCTACTCGCAGGGCTGGCCCCTCGGGCGGATGCCCGCCGTCGACCGCGCCCTGCTGCGCATCGGCCTGTGGGAGATCCTCTTCAACGACGAGGTGCCCGACGGCGTCGCCATCTCGGAGGCCGTGGAGTCGGCGAAGCTCCACAGCACCGACGACTCCGCGGGATTCGTCAACGGCCTGCTCGGCCGCATCGCGGCGAGCAGGGCGTAGTGTGACGCGGCGTTACGCCGCGATTGCCCCCGGCGGCGACGCTGCCAATAGCGTCATGGGATGCCCGCACTCTCCGTGAGCCTCGACGCCGTCGGCCGCACCTTCGGCGACCGCCGGGTGCTGCGCGACATCGACCTCGAGATCGCGCCGGGGGAGATCGTCGCCCTGCTCGGCCCGTCGGGCTGCGGCAAGTCGACGCTGCTTCGTCAGGTGAGCGGCCTCGACTTCCCCGATGCGGGCACGGTGTCGATCGACGGCGCCGCCGTGCGCGGCATCGACCAGCGGTCGGCCGTGGCGTTCCAGGAGCCGCGGCTGCTGCCGTGGCGGTCGGTCGCGCGCAACGTGGAGGTGGGGCTGCCGCGCGGCACGTCGCGCGCCGCGGGGCGCGCGCGCGTCGACGAGCTCCTCGGCCTCGTGCAGCTCTCCGATGCCAAGCACCTTCGGCCGCGCCAGATCTCGGGCGGCATGGCCCAGCGCGCCTCGCTCGCGCGCGCCCTCGCCCGCGGCCCGGGCGTCCTCGTGCTCGACGAGCCGTTCGGCGCGCTCGACGCCCTCACGCGCCTGACCATGCAGGACCTGCTCCTCGACCTCCACGCGGCGGAGCCCGCGACGATCCTGCTCGTGACGCACGACGTCGACGAGGCGCTCTACCTCGCCGACCGCGTCGTGCTGCTGGGCGCCGAGCCCGGCTACGCGCCGAACACCGGGGCGGTCGTCCGCTCCGTCATCACCGTCCCGGGGGCGAGGCCGCGCGACCGCGGCAGCGCATCCCTGGCACAGCTCCGGGCCGAGCTCCTCGGCGGCCTCGGGGTATCCACCCATCACCCTGCCCACACCTTCTGACGACACCTAGGACACCATGACATCCCGCAAGCGCTTCATCTCCCTTGCCGCGATCGCCACAGCAGCTGTGATCGCCCTGACCGGCTGCGTGCAGGGCGAGGGCTCCAACCTCGCCGCCGAGCCGGAGCCCACCTCGACCCTCCCCGGCACGTGGAGCAGCGACACCCTCAACATCGACTTCGCGACCTACAACCCCCTGAGCCTCATCATCAAGGATCAGGGCTGGCTCGAGAGCACCCTCGGCGACAAGGTGACCGTCAACTGGGTGCAGTCGGCGGGTTCCGCCGCGGCCAACGAGGCGCTCAAGGCCGGATCGATCGACGTGGGCTCCACGGCGGGTTCCGCCGCGCTCCTCGCGCGCTCGAACGGCTCGCCCATCCAGACCATCGACGTCTACTCGCAGCCCAACTGGTCCGCGATCCTGGTGGGCCCGAACTCGACGATCACGAGCGTCGCCGACCTCAAGGGCAAGAACATCGCCGCGAACGCGGGCACCGACCCCTACTTCTTCCTGCTGCAGACGCTGGATGAGGCGGGGATCGGCCTCGACGAGGTGACCATCACCCAGCTGCAGCACGCCGACGGCAAGACCGCCCTCGAGGCGGGCACGGTCGACGCGTGGGCGGGACTCGACCCGCTGCTCTCGGCGAGCGTCGTCAACGCGGGCTCGAAGATCATCTACGACAACCCCGACTTCAACAGCTACGGCTTCCTCAACGCGACGGAGTCGTTCCTCACGAAGTCTCCCGACCTCGCGCAGGTCGTCGTCGACGCCTACGAGAAGGCGCGCGAGTGGGCCATCGCCAACCCGGACGACGCTGCCCAGATCCTCGCGGACGTCGCGGGCATCGACCTGCCCATCGCCGAGTCGGTGCTCATCGACCGCACGAAGCTCGACATCGACCCGAAGCCCGGCAAGGCCCAGACGGCCGTGCTCAAGATCATCGGCCCGGTGTTCGTGACGATCGGCTCGGTCGCCGACCAGAAGCAGATCGACGATGCGCTCGACACGCTCTACAACACCGAGTTCATCGACAACGTGGACACGTCGCTCATTGGCTGATCGCATCATCGCAGCAACCGGCACGGCGGGCTCGGCATACTCCGGGCTCGCCGTTCCGGCGCGCCGCACGCTGCTGCCGGGCCCGTTGTGGGTGCGGGTGCTGCTCGGCGCCGTCATCCCGCTCGCCGTGCTCGGGGTGTGGCAGCTCATCGTCGTGCTCGGCCTCGTGCCCGCCTACCGGCTGCCCTCGCCGGCGAGCGTGTTCCTCGCGGGTGTCGACCTGTACAACCGCGGCCTGCTCTACCAGCACGTCGCGATCTCGACCCAGCGCGTGCTCATCGGCTTCACGATCGGCTCGCTCATCGGGCTCCTCGCGGCCTCGGCCGTGGGCCTCTCGAAGGTCGTGAGCGCGCTGCTCGACCCGCCGCTCGGCGCCCTGCGCGCGGTGCCGTCGCTCGCGTGGGTGCCGCTCCTGGGCCTCTACCTCGGCATCAACGAGGACTCGAAGGTCACGCTCATCGCGATCGGCGCGTTCTTCCCCGTCTTCACGACGGTGTCGTCCGCGCTGCGGCACGTCGACCCGCAGCTCGTGGAGGCGGGCCGCGCCTACGGCTTCACGGGACCCAGGCTCCTCGGCCTCGTGCAGCTTCCCGCGGTCATCCCCTCCGTGGTCTCCGCGCTGCGGCTCGCGCTCGCGCAGTCGTGGCTGTTCCTCGTGGCGGGGGAGCTGCTCGGCGCATCGCTCGGCCTCGGCTTCCTGCTCGTGGAGTCGCAGCAGAACGGGCGCATCGACAGGCTCTTCCTCGTCATCATCCTGCTCGGCGTCCTCGGCAAGATCACCGACGCCCTCGTCGGCGTGCTGGAGAAGTACCTGCTGCGCCGCTGGGGTTAGACTGCTCCCAACAGATTTCCTTTAAGTCCGTCCAGAGAGGCGGGGAAGGAGGTCAGGATGACTGCACGCCCCGTGCTGCAGCAGGCTGACATCGCGCGCGCGCTGACCCGCATCTCCCACGAGATCCTGGAGTCCAACCGCGGCGCAGACGATCTCGTGCTCCTCGGAATCCCGACGCGCGGCGTGATCCTCGCCCAGCGCCTCGGAGCCCTCCTCGAGGGCGTGCCCGTCGGCTCCCTCGACGTGACGATGTACCGGGACGACCTCGCGAAGAACCCCACGCGGGCGCCGAGCCCCACGGACATCCCGCCCGGCGGCATCGACGGCAGGGTTGTCGTGCTCGTGGACGACGTGCTCTACTCCGGCCGCACGATCCGTGCGGCGCTCGACGCCCTGAGCGACCTCGGCCGGCCGCGCGCCGTGCGGCTCGCCGTGCTCGTCGACCGCGGACACCGCGAGCTGCCCATCCGCGCCGACTTCGTGGGCAAGAACCTGCCGAGCTCCGCCCAGGAGCGCATCAACGTGCGCCTGGCCGACATCGACGGCAGCGAGGAGGTGACGATCGGATGAGGCACCTCCTCTCCACCCGGGATCTGTCGCGCGAGCAGGCGATCGCCATCCTCGACATCGCCGAGGACATGGCAGGCATCGCCGACCGCGAGGTCAAGAAGCTGCCCGCGCTGCGCGGCAAGACCGTGGTCAACCTGTTCTTCGAGGACTCGACCCGCACGCGCGTCTCGTTCGAGGTCGCGGCGAAGCGGCTGAGCGCCGACGTCATCAACTTCAGCGCCAAGGGCTCGAGCGTCTCGAAGGGCGAGAGCCTCAAAGACACCGCCCAGACGCTCGCGGCCATGGGGGCCGACGCCGTCGTCATCCGCCACTCCGCGAGCGGCGCCCCGCGCGTGCTCGCCGACAGCGGCTGGATCGACGCGGGCATCATCAACGCGGGCGACGGCACGCACGAGCACCCCACCCAGGCGCTGCTCGACGCGTTCACGATCCGCCGCCGTCTGCACGGCCCGGCCTCGCGCGGCAGGGGGCTCGACGGCACGACGGTGACGATCGTGGGCGACATCCTGCACTCCCGCGTCGCGCGCTCGAACGTGTGGCTGCTCGCGACGCTCGGCGCCACGGTGCGCCTCGTGGCCCCCGCGACGCTTCTGCCCGTGGGCGTCGGGACGTGGCCCGTGTCGGTGGGCTACGACCTCGACGCCGCCGTCGACGCCGGGCCCGACGTCGTCATGATGCTGCGCATCCAGGCCGAGCGCATGAACGCCGCCTTCTTCCCCAACGCCCGCGAGTACTCGCGCCAGTGGGGACTCGACGACGAACGGGCGGCCCGCCTCCCTGCGGCTAGCATTGTCATGCACCCCGGCCCCATGAACCGCGGCCTGGAGATCTCGTCAGGAGCAGCCGACTCCGCACGGTCGACAGTGCTCGACCAGGTCGCCAACGGGGTATCGATAAGGATGGCCGTGCTGTATCACCTGCTCTCGTCGGGAGTGAGCGAATGAAGATCTCCGGTGCCCGCCTGCCCGACGGCACGACCGCGGACCTGTTCGTCGAAGACGGCGTCTTCGTCGAGAGCGGCTCGTCGACGACGACCGTCGACGCCGCGGGCCTCGTCGCCCTGCCGGGCCTCGTCGACCTGCACACCCACCTGCGCGAGCCCGGTTTCGAGCAGAGCGAGACCGTGCTCACGGGTTCGCGCGCCGCGGCGATCGGCGGCTACACCGCCGTCTTCGCCATGGCCAACACCCTGCCCGTGCAGGACACGGCCGGGGTGGTCGAGCAGGTGCAGTCGCTCGGCGACCAGCACGGCTACGTCACCGTGCGGCCCATCGGCGCCGTCACGGCGGGGCTCGCGGGCGAGAAGCTCAGCGAGATCGGCGCGATGGCGCAGTCGCGCGCGAAGGTGCGCGTCTTCTCCGACGACGGCCACTGCGTGAGCGACGCCCTTCTCATGCGCCGCGCGCTCGAGTACGTCACGACCTTCGGCGGGGTCATCGCGCAGCACGCGCAGGAGCCGCGCCTCACCCTCGGGGCCCAGATGAACGAGGGCGCCCTCTCCGGCGAGCTCGGGCTGGCAGGCTGGCCGGCGGTCGCCGAGGAGTCGATCATCGCGCGCGACGTGCTGCTCGCCGAGCACGTCGGCGCCCGCCTGCACGTGTGCCACGTGTCGACGGCCGGCTCGGTCGACGTCATCCGCTGGGCGAAGGCCCGGGGCATCCTCGTGACCGCCGAGGTCACCCCGCACCACCTCCTGCTCACCGAGGAGCTCGTGCGCGGCTACGACGCCCGCTACAAGGTCAACCCGCCCCTGCGCCGCGACGAGGATGTGCGCGCCCTGCGCGAGGCCCTCGCCGACGGCACCATCGACATCGTCGCGACCGACCACGCGCCGCATCCCGTCGAGTCGAAGGACTGCGCGTGGGATGAGGCGGCCAACGGCATGGTCGGGCTCGAGTCGGCCCTGAGCGTCGTGCACGCCGCCGTGGTCGAGAGCGGCCAGCTGGACTGGGCGGATGTCGCGCGCGTGATGTCGAGCGCGCCCGCGGCCATCGGCCTCCTCGACGGCTACGCGACACCGTTCGCCGTGGGATCGCCCGCCAACCTCACCCTCTACGACCCCTCCGCCGTGCGCACGTTCTCCACGGAGCACCTGCGCGGCAAGGGCGTCAACTCTCCCTACCTCGGTCGCGAGCTGCCCGGCCGGGTGGTCGCGACGATCCACGACGGGCGCGCGACGGTGCTCGACGGGGAGCTCATCGACTCCGACACTGTTGCCCGGGAGGCATCTCATGGATAGGCCCCAGCTCATGGCGATCGTTATCGCCGTGCTCGTGCTCCTGCTCGCGCTCATGGCGCTCGGCTGGCGCGCGCGCCAGCGCCGCCAGAGCGGCGTCGCCGCTCCGGCCGAGGTGCCCGCCCAGCTCGGTACACCGCTCGGCACCTTCGACGGCAAGTACGTCGCGACGACGACCTCGGGCAAGCCGCTCGACCGCATCGCCGTGCACGGCCTGGGCTTCCGCAGCGACGTCTCGGTGACGCTCACCGACGCCGGGGTGCTCCTGCAGCGCCCCGGATCCGACGACGTGTGGATCCCGCGCGCCGACGTGCGCGACCGCCGCACCGCTACGTGGACCATCGACCGCGTCGTCGAGCACGACGGCCTCGAGCTCGTCGAGTGGGACCTCGGCGGCACGGCCGTCGACAGCTACTTCCGCCTCGCCGAGCCGCTCGAGTTCGAGCGCGCCTTCGAGCAGCTCCTGCCGAACAAGGCGGCGGCATGAGCGCGGCACACCTCGTGCTCGAGGACGGCACGCGCTACACGGGACGCGCCTACGGCGCCGAGGGCCGCACGCTCGGCGAGGTCGTCTTTGCCACGGGCATGACGGGCTACCAGGAGACCATCACCGATCCGAGCTACGCGGGCCAGATCGTCGTCATGACGGCGCCGCACATCGGCAACACGGGCGTGAACGACGAGGATCCCGAGTCCTCCCGCGTGTGGGTGTCGGGCTTCGTCGTGCGCGACCCCAGCCGTGTGGTGTCGAACTACCGGGCGGACGGGTCGCTCGACGACCAGCTGCGCGACCAGGGCGTCGTCGGCATCAGCGGCATCGACACGCGTGCCGTCACGCGCCGCCTGCGAGACGCCGGCTCGATGCGCGGGGGAGTGTTCTCCGGAGCCGACGCCGAGCTCCCGCTCGACGAGCAGCTCGCGATAGTGCGCGCGGGCGCGCAGATGGCCGGCCAGAACCTCTCGGCGCAGGTCTCGACCACCGAGGGCTATGTGCTGCCGGCCGAGGGCGAGTCGATCGGCCGCGTCGCCGTGCTCGACCTGGGCGTCAAGACGTCGACCCTCAACTACCTCGCCGCGCGCGGGTTCGACGTGCACGTGCTGCCGCAGTCCGTGACGCTCGACGACGTGCTCGCGATCGGGCCGGTCGCCGCGTTCTTCTCGAACGGTCCCGGCGACCCCGCGGCCTCCGACGCCCACGTCGAGCTCCTGCGGGGCATCCTCGGGCAGGGGCTGCCGTTCTTCGGCATCTGCTTCGGCAACCAGCTGCTCGGCCGCGCGCTCGGCTTCGGCACCTACAAGCTGCAGTTCGGCCACCGGGGCATCAACCAGCCGGTCGTCGACGTCGCCACGGGCCGCACGGAGATCACGAGCCACAACCACGGCTTCGCGGTCGACGCGCCCATCGGCGTCGTGACGCAGAGCCCGGCCGGCTTCGGGCGCGTCGAGGTGAGCCACGTCAACCTCAACGACAACGTCGTGGAGGGCCTCAACGCCCTCGACATCCCCGCCTTCTCGGTGCAGTACCACCCCGAGGCCGCCGCGGGTCCGCACGACGCCAACTACCTGTTCGATCGTTTCCGCGACCTAGTGATTGCGACCAAGAGTGCCTAAGCGCGCAGACATCAACTCCGTCCTCGTCATCGGGTCGGGCCCCATCGTCATCGGCCAGGCCGCCGAGTTCGACTACTCGGGCACGCAGGCCTGCCGCGTGCTGCGGGAGGAGGGCGTGCGCGTCATCCTCGTCAACTCGAACCCCGCGACGATCATGACCGACCCCGACTTCGCCGACGCGACGTACATCGAGCCCATCACGTGGCAGGTCATCGAGACGATCATCGCGAAGGAGAAGCCCGACGCGATCCTCCCGACGCTCGGCGGGCAGACGGCGCTCAACGCCGCGATCGAGCTGCACCACCACGGCATCCTCGAGAAGTACGGCGTCGAGCTCATCGGCGCCAACTTCGAGGCCATCAACAAGGGCGAGGACCGCCAGCTGTTCAAGGAGCTCGTGCTCGAGTCGGGCGCGGATGTGGCCCGCAGCCACATCGTGCACACCCTCGACGAGGCGATCGCCGGCGCCGAGGATCTCGGCTACCCGCTCGTCGTGCGCCCGTCGTTCACGATGGGCGGCCTGGGCTCCGGATTCGCGTACGACCGCGAGGAGCTCGTGCGCATGGTCTCAGACGGCCTGCACCAGAGCCCGACGACCGAGGTGCTCCTCGAGGAGTCGATCCTCGGGTGGAAGGAGTACGAGCTCGAGCTCATGCGCGACACGTCGGACAACACCGTCGTCGTGTGCTCGATCGAGAACGTCGACCCCGTCGGCGTGCACACGGGCGACTCGATCACCGTCGCGCCCGCCCTCACCCTCACCGACCGCGAGTACCAGAACCTGCGCGACATCGGCATCGACATCATCCGCCGCGTGGGCGTCGACACGGGCGGCTGCAACATCCAGTTCGCGGTCGACCCTGCCACCGGCCGCGTCATCGTCATCGAGATGAACCCGCGCGTGTCGCGCTCGAGCGCGCTCGCCTCCAAGGCGACGGGGTTCCCCATCGCCAAGATCGCGGCCAAGCTCGCGATCGGCTACCGCCTCGACGAGATCCCCAACGACATCACGCGCGTGACCCCGGCGAGCTTCGAGCCCACGCTCGACTACGTCGTCGTGAAGGTGCCGCGCTTCGCGTTCGAGAAGTTCCCGGCGGCCGACACCCGCCTCACGACGACCATGAAGTCGGTCGGCGAGGCCATGGCCATCGGGCGCAACTACTCCACCGCGCTGCAGAAGGCGCTGCGCTCGCTCGAGAAGCGGGGGAGCAGCTTCCACTGGCAGGGTGAGCCGGGCGACAAGGATGCCCTGCTCGCGATCGCGTCGGTGCCCACCGACGGCCGCATCGTGACCGTGCAGCAGGCCATGCGCGCCGGGGCCACCCTCGAGGAGGTCTTCGAGGCCACCAAGATCGACCCGTGGTTCATCGACCAGATCGCCCTCATCAACGAGGTCGCCGAGACGATCGCCTCGGGCGCGCTCGACGAGTCCGCGCTGCGCCTCGCGAAGGACCACGGGTTCAGCGACGCGCAGCTCGCGCAGCTCGCGGGCATGGCCGAGGCCGAGGTGCGCGCGCTGCGCTGGTCGCTCGGAGTCCGGCCCGTCTTCAAGACGGTCGACACGTGCGCCGGCGAGTTCCCCGCGCTCACGCCGTACCACTACTCGAGCTACGACCTCGAGACCGAGGTCACGCCGAGCGACCGCCGGAAGGTCGTCATCCTCGGCTCCGGGCCGAACCGCATCGGGCAGGGCATCGAGTTCGACTACTCGTGCGTGCACGCCTCGTTCGCCCTCGCCGACGCGGGCTTCGAGACGATCATGATCAACTGCAACCCCGAGACCGTGTCGACCGACTACGACACGAGCGACCGGCTCTACTTCGAGCCGCTCACGCTCGAGGACGTGCTCGAGATCATCCACGCGGAGTCGCAGTCGGGCGAGCTCGTGGGCGTCGTCGTGCAGCTCGGCGGCCAGACCGCGCTGGGCCTCGCCCAGGGGCTCAAGGATGCGGGCGTGCCCATCCTCGGCACCACGCCCGAGGCGATCGACCTCGCCGAGGAGCGCGGGCAGTTCGCGGGCATCCTCGACGCGGCGGGCCTCCTGGCACCGCGGAACGGCACCGCCACCGACCGCGACACCGCCATCACCGTCGCCGAGGAGATCGGCTACCCCGTGCTCGTGCGGCCGAGCCACGTGCTCGGCGGCCGCGGCATGGAGATCGTCTACGACACCGAGTCGATGGCCGACTACTTCGAGCGGGTCAAGGACCAGGCCATCATCGCGCCCGGCTCTCCGCTGCTCGTCGACCGGTTCCTCGACGACGCCATCGAGATCGACATCGACGCGCTCTACGACGGCACCGAGCTCTACATCGGCGGCATCATGGAGCACATCGAGGAGGCCGGCATCCACTCGGGCGACTCCGCGTGCGCCCTGCCGCCCGTGACGCTCGGCCGCGACATCATCGACCGCGTGCGCGAGGCGACCCTCGGCATCGCTGCGGGCATCGGCGTGCGCGGGCTCATCAACGTGCAGTTCGCGATCGGCCAGGGCATCCTCTACGTGCTCGAGGCCAACCCGCGTGCGTCGCGCACCGTGCCGTTCGTGTCGAAGGCGCTCGGGATCCCGCTCGCCAAGGCCGCGGCCCTCGTGATGGTGGGCCGCGACATCCGCTCGCTCGTCGCCGACGGCCTGCTGCCCCAGCAGGACGGCTCGGTCGTGCCCATGGACGCCCCCGTCTCCGTCAAGGAGGCCGTGCTGCCGTTCAAGCGGTTCCGCACCGTCGAGGGCCACGTCGTCGACTCGGTGCTCGGCCCGGAGATGCGCTCGACGGGCGAGGTCATGGGCATCGACTCCAACTTCCCGAAGGCGTTCGCGAAGAGCCAGGAGGCCGCGTACGGCGGCCTGCCCTCCGAGGGCGCGGTGTTCGTCTCGGTGGCCGACCGCGACAAGCGCGCCATCGTGCTGCCCGTGCTGCGCCTCTCGCAGCTCGGATTCACGATCCTCGCGACCGAGGGCACCGCCGAGGTGCTCGCGCGCAACGGCATCGAGGCGCGCGTCGTGCGCAAGTACGGCATGGGCCAGGCGGGCTCGGCGGCCGAGCCTTCCATCGTCGACCTCATCAACGACGGGCTCGTCGACGTCGTGATCAACACCCCGAGCGGACGCAGCGCACGCGCCGACGGCTACGAGATCCGCACGGCGACGGTCGCCGCCGACAAGCCGCTGTTCACGACCATCGCGCAGCTCGGCGCTGCGGTCGCCTCGTTCGAGGCGATCCGCGACGGGTTCGACGTGCGGTCGCTGCAGGACTACGCGCTCGACAGGGCCCGGCGCCTTGCCTGATCTCGGCTCGCGCCTCGACGCTGCGTTCGACGCCCACGGGCACGTGTGCCTCGGCATCGACGCGCACGCGTACCTGCTCGGCGAGTGGGGACTGCCCGACACCGCCGACGGCGCGCGCACGTTCGCGATGCGCGCCCTCGACGCCGCCGCGGGCACCGTCGGCATCGTCAAGCCCCAGGTGGCGTTCTTCGAGCGGCACGGATCCGCGGGGTACGCGGCCCTCGAGGATGTGCTCGCCGCGGCGCGCTCGGCGGGCCTCGTCGTCATAGCCGACGTCAAGCGCGGCGACATCGGCACGACCATCGACGCCTACGGCGAGGCCTGGCTCACCCCCGGGTCCCCGCTCGAGGTCGACGCCATGACCCTCGTCGCCTATCAGGGCGTCGGCTCGGTCGCGGGGCCGATCTCGCTCGCGCGCTCGCACGGCAAGGGCGTGTTCGTGCTCGCCGCGACCTCGAACATCGAGGCGTTCCCCACCCAGACCGCCGTGCTGCAGTCGGGCGCGCAGCACCGTGAGACGGTCGCCGCCGGTATCGTCGCAGAGGTGGACGGCATCAACGCGGGCGCCGAGCTCGGCTCGGTGGGTGTCGTGATCGGCGCGACGGTCAACTTCACCGACTACGGCATCGACCCGTCGCTGCTCGCGTCGACGCCCATCCTCGCGCCCGGGTTCGGCGAGCAGGGCGCCCTCCTGCGCGACCTGCCCGACCTCTACGGCCAGGTCGCCGTCAACGTCATCGCCAACGTGGGCCGCTCGGTGCTCAAGGCCGGCCCCTCCGGCATCGCCGCGGCGCTGCGCGAGCACGCGGACGAGCTCGCGGGGGTGATGTGAGCCCCCGTCCCGACCCGCCGGCCGATGTCGACCGCGCGGCAGCCGGGCGCGCGGCGATAGCGGCACGCCGCGCACGCGCCGCGGTCAAGAACTCGATAGCGTCGCGCGAGCGCACGGCGCTCGACGCCGCGCAGGCCGCGTGGAGCGACCCCGAGAGCCCCGAGGCCGGCCTGCGGGTCACCGAGCTGCTCGCGAGCGTGCCCTCGCTCGGCCCGACCCGCACGGCGCGCATCCTCGAGCAGCTCGAGATCTCCGACCGCAAGCGCGTCGGCGGGCTCGGCGTCCGGCAGCGGGCCAAGCTGCGCGACTGGCTCGTCGCCCGTCAGGGCCCCGGCCGCAGCCGCCTGCTCGTGCTCGCGGGTCCCACCGCGGTGGGCAAGGGCACGGTGTCGGCGTACATCCGCGAGCACTACCCCGACGTCATGCTGAGCGTCTCCGCCACCACGCGTAAGCCGCGGCCCGGCGAGATCGACGGCGTGCACTACTACTTCGTGTCCGACGAGGAGTTCGACCGCAAGATCGCCGCGGGGGAGCTGCTCGAATGGGCCGTCGTGCACAACTCGTACCGCTACGGCACCCCGCGGCCGCCCATCGACGCCGCCCTCGCCCAAGGCCGGCGGGTCATGCTCGAGATCGACCTGCAGGGCGCGCGGCAGGTGCGCGAGGTCATGCCCGAGGCGCTCCTGGTCTTCCTGCTGCCTCCCACGTGGGAGGAGCTGGTGCGCCGGCTCATCGGCCGGGGCACCGAGGAGGCGGAGGAGCAGCAGCGCCGATTGGACACCGCGAAGGTCGAGCTCGCGGCCCAGGACGAGTTCGACGCGAAGGTCGTGAACCTCGAAGTCGGCCAAGCGGCCCGCGAGGTCGTAGAATTGATGGATGCGCCCGCTGGCGCGACAACTTACGGCAAGGAGCCCCACCATGGTTGACCGTCACTCCGGAATCATCGACCCGCCCATCGACGAGCTGCTCTCGAAGGTCGACTCGAAGTACCAGCTGGTCATCTTCGCCTCGAAGCGCGCCCGCCAGATCAACGACTACTACGCCGACCTGCACGAGGGCAGCCTCTTCGACAACGTCGGCCCGCTCGTCGACTCGACGATCGACGACAAGCCCCTCTCGGTCGCGCTCCACGAGATCAACGAGGACAAGCTCGAGCTCAAGCGCCTGAGCGAAGAGTAACCACGACAGCATGAACATCGTCGTCGGTATCACCGGCGGCATTGCGGCGTACAAGGCCGTCAACGTCGTCCGCGCGCTCGTGCTCGCCGGCCACGATGTCCACGTCGTGGCGACGGAGAACGCGCTGCGGTTCGTCGGGCGTCCTACGCTCGAGGCGCTCAGCCGCAACCTCGTCCACTCCGACCTCTACGAGGGCGTCGCCGAGGTGCGGCACGTCGCGATCGGCCAGGCCGCCGACCTCATCGTCGTGGCGCCGGCGACCGCCAACACGATAGCCAAGCTCGCGGGCGGCTTCGCCGACGACCTGCTCGGCAACACGATCCTCGCGAGCACGGCCCCGCTCGTCATCGCGCCCGCGATGCACACCGAGATGTGGCAGAACCCCGCGACCGTGCACAACATCGAGCTCCTGCGCTCGCGCGGCGTCACCGTCGTGGGCCCGGCGGTCGGCCAGCTCACGGGCAAGGACGCGGGGCCGGGCAGGATGTCCGAGCCCGACGACATCGTGGCCGCGGCCCTGGCCGTGGTGGGCCCGCGCGACCTCGCGGGCAGGCGCATCCTCGTGACCGCGGGCGGCACCCGCGAGCCGCTCGACCCCGTGCGCTTCATCGGCAACCGCTCGAGCGGCAGGCAGGGGGTGGCCCTCGCCCTCGCGGCCGCCGCGCGCGGGGCGGACGTGACGCTCATCGCCGCCAACCTCGAGGTGGCGGCACCGGAGTCGGTGTCCGTCGTGCGCGTCGGCTCCACGCTCGAGCTCGCCGCCGCCGTCGAGGAGGCCGCAGCATCCGCAGACGTGGTCATCATGGCCGCCGCCGTCGCGGACTACCGACCGGAGTCCGTCGCGGAGAGCAAGATCAAGAAGGAGCAGCAGGGCGACGTGCTCGACCTGCGGCTCGTCAAGAATCCCGACATCCTGAAGGGCATCTCGCAGCAGCGCCGCGCCGGCCAGGTGGTCGTGGGCTTCGCCGCCGAGACCGAGCAGGATGACGACGCGCTGCTCGCGCTCGGCCGCGCCAAGATCGCGCGCAAGGGCTGCGACTTCCTCGTCGTCAACAGGGTCGGCTGGACCGAGGGCTTCGCAACGGAGAGCAACAGTGTCGTGGTGATCGACCGGTCGGGCGATACGGTGGTCACGTCGTCCGGCACGAAGATGTCGGTGGCCGACCGCATCCTCGACCTCGTCGTCACCGCGCCGACCAGAAGCAGCCCACTGGAGAACTCCGAATGAGCACCGCCCTGCGCCTTTTCACCTCCGAGTCGGTCACCGAGGGCCACCCCGACAAGATCTGCGACCAGATCAGCGACGGCATCCTCGACGCGCTCCTGCGGGTCGACCCGCGCAGCCGCGTCGCCGTCGAGACGATGGTCACGACGGGCCTCGTGCACGTCGCGGGCGAGGTCACGACCTCGGGCTACGTCGAGATCCCCGCCATCGTGCGCGAGATCATCACCAACATCGGCTACTACTCCTCGGCTGTCGGCTTCGACGGGGCGTCGTGCGGCGTCGAGGTGTCGATCGGCTCGCAGTCGCCCGACATCGCGCAGGGCGTCGACACGGCCCTCGAGGCCCGCGAGGGTGCCACCGAAGACCTCGACCTCCAGGGCGCGGGCGACCAGGGCATCATGTTCGGGTTCGCGACGACCGAGACCCCTCAGCTCATGCCGCTGCCCATCTGGCTCGCGCACCGCCTCGCCGAGAAGCTCTCCGAGGTGCGCAAGTCGGGGCAGCTCGACTACCTGCGCCCCGACGGCAAGACCCAGGTGACGATCGGCTACGACGGCACCGTGCCGCGCACCGTCGACACCGTCGTGCTCTCCACGCAGCACTCGCCCGCCGTCGACAACGCGCGCCTGTTCGCCGAGGTCGAGGAGGCCGTGATCCGGCCGGTGCTCGCGACGGTCGGCCTCGAGAGCGGCGACGCCACGATCCTCATCAACCCCACGGGCCGCTTCGAGATCGGCGGGCCGCAGGGCGACGCGGGCCTCACGGGCCGCAAGATCATCGTCGACACCTACGGCGGGGCCTCACGCCACGGCGGCGGCGCCTTCAGCGGCAAAGACCCGTCGAAGGTCGACCGCTCCGCCGCGTACGCGCTGCGCTGGGTGGCCAAGAACGCCGTGGCGGCCGGGTTCGCCGACCGGCTCGAGGTGCAGGTCGCCTACGCGATCGGCAAGGCGGCGCCCGTGGGCCTCTACGTGGAGACGTTCGGCACCGCGCACGTCGACGAGTCGCGCATCATCGGGGCCATCCGCGAGGTGTTCGACCTGCGTCCCGCGGCGATCATCCGCGATCTCGACCTGCTGCGCCCGATCTACTCTCCGACCGCCGCCTACGGGCACTTCGGCCGCGAGCTGCCCGACTTCACGTGGGAGCGCACCGACCGCGTGGAGGCGCTGCGCTCCGCAGTCGGCCTGTAGCGCCTTGCCTGCGGCGCTAGGCACGGGCGCGGCATCGATCGCGCGCGTCATGGTCGACTCCGCGCTGCCGCAGCTCGACAGGCTGTTCGACTACCTCATCCCGCCCGAGCTCGCCGCCGACGCGGTGCCGGGCGTGCGCGTGAAGGTGCCGCTGCGCTCCGCCGGCCGCGTCGCGGACGGCTACATCGTCGAGGTCGTCGAGCAGGGGGACTACTCCGGGGTGCTCAGCGCCCTCGACTCGGTCGTGTCGCCCCTGCGCGTGCTCACGCCCGACGTGTGGGCGCTCGCGCGCAGGGCCGCGGACCGTGCGGCGGGCTCGGCGAGCGACATCGTGCGCCTCGCCGTGCCGACGCGGCAGGTGCGGGTGGAGAAGGCCCACCTCGCCGGGGAGGCGCAGGAGCCGCACCCGCAGATCACCGCCCTCCCCGTGCACGGCTACGGGCCGCGCGTCATCGAGTCCGCCGTCGCGCTCGGGGAGCGCCTCGCCGTCGACGCCCTGCCGGGCGTCACGGAGGTCGCCGACGGCGTGTGGGTGGGCACGTGGGCCGTGACCCTCGCGGCGGCGGCGACCGCCGTGCTCGCGGGCGGGCGTAGCGCCATCCTCGCCGTGCCGGACTACCGCGACCAGGAGCAGCTCGAGGCGGCCCTGCGCGCCGTGCTGCCCGACGAGAGCATCGTGCGCCTCGACGCGCGCCAGTCGAACCCCGACCGCTACCGGGGGTTCCTGCGCTGCCTGTCCGACCGGCCGCTCGTGATAGTCGGCAACCGCTCGGTCGTGTACGCCCCCGCGGCCGACCTCGGGCTCGTCGCCGTGTGGGATGACGGCGACCCCCTGCACAGCGAGCCCCTGAGCCCCTATGTGCACGCGCGGGACGCCGCGCTCGTGCGGCAGGAGCTGCAGGGCTGCGCGCTCGTCTTCCTCGGCAACTCCCGCAGCACCGAGGTCGAGCGCCTCGTCGAGCTCGGCTGGCTGCGCTCGGTGGGGCCCGTGCCGCTCGTGCTGCCGAAGGTCATCCCTACGGCACAGCAGGCCGCGACCGACCGCCTCGCCGCGCAGGCTCGCATCCCCTCCGCCGCGTGGAAGGTCGCCCGCACCGCCCTCGAGTCCGGGCCCGTGCTCGTGCAGGTCGCCCGGCCCGGCTATGCGCCGCGCCTCGCGTGCGCCGACTGCGGCCAGACCGCGCGCTGCCAGCGCTGCGAGGGGCCGCTGCTGCAGAAGTCCTCGCGCTCCGTCCCCGCGTGCGCGTGGTGCGGCGCCCTCGCCGTCAACTGGCGCTGCGGCAACTGCGAGGGCGAGAAGCTGCGGCTGAGCGGGTCGGGGGCGACGCGCACCGCCGAGGACCTCGGCCGTGCGTTCCCGGGCGTGCGCGTCATCATCGCCGACGGCGAGCGCCAGGTGCTGTCGGTCGGCCCGGAGCCCGCCTTGGTGATCGCGACGCGCGGCGCCGAGCCCGTCGCCGCAGGCGGCTACCGCGCCGTGCTCCTCCTCGACGGAGAGAGGATGCTCGCGCGCGAGTCCCTCCGGGTCGCGGAGGACTGCCTCCGCTGGTGGTCGAACGCCGTCGCCCTCGCCGCGCCGGGAGCCCCGAGCGTGCTCGTGGGCGTCGGGGGAGCGATCGCGAGCGCGTTCGTCACGTGGCGGCAGGCCGACCACGCCCGCGCCGAGCTCGCGGACCGCCGCCGCCTGCGCTTCCCGCCGGCAGTGCGGGTGGCCACGCTCACGGGCACCGTCGAGGCCGTCACGAGGGCCGCGGAGGCCTCGGGCGTCATCGCGGAGGACGTGCTCGGGCCCGTCGACCTCGCGCCGCCCGCGGTGCGGACCATCCTGCGCTTCGACTACAACCGCGGCGGCGAGGTCGCCGCAGCACTGCGCGCGGAGCTCATCCGCGCGGCGACGTCGCGGCGCCGAACGCCCGGCGGACGGGGGCCGTCCGGCCCGACCATGCGCGTGCGCCTCGACGACGTCGAGCCGTTCCTCGACTCCTGAGAGAATGGACGGAATGTCCTCCTCGCTCCGCCTCGTCTTCGCAGGCAGCCCCGCAGCAGCGGTGCCCAGCCTCGCCACGCTCGCCGGCTCCCGGCACGAGGTCGCGGCGGTGATCACGCGCGAGGACTCCCCGCAGGGCCGCAGGGGCGTGCTCACGCCCACGCCCGTCGCCGTCGAGGCCGAGGGCCGGGGCATCCCCGTCATCCGCGCCAACCGTCTCGCGGGCGCCGCGACCGAGGCCGTGCAGTCGCTCGCACCCGACCTGGGCGTCATCGTCGCGTACGGCGGCCTCGTGCGCGAGCCGCTGCTCTCGACCCCGCGCCTGGGCTGGATCAACCTGCACTTCTCCCTCCTCCCGCGCTGGCGCGGGGCGGCCCCCGTGCAGCGCGCGATCATGGCGGGCGACGACATCACGGGCGCCACAGTCTTCCAGCTCGTGCCCGAGCTCGACGCGGGCGAGGTCTTCGGCAGGATGACCGAGCCCATCGGCGCGCACCAGACGGCCGGGCGGCTCCTCGAGTCGCTCTCGGTCTCGGGCGCCGGCCTGCTCGAGCGCGTCGTCGACGCGCTCGCGGACGGCACCGCCCGCGCCGAGGCCCAGGAGGGCGACGTCACGGTGGCCCCCAAGCTCACCCTCGACGACGGCCGCATCGACTGGGGCCGCCCCGCGCGCGAGGTCTACGACCTCATCCGCGGCGTCACGCCCGAGCCCGGGGCGTTCGCCCTCGTCGACGACGCGCGGCTCAAGGTGCTCGAGGCGGCGATCGCGCGGGATGTCCCGCGTCTGCCTCCGGGCGAGTTCGCCCTCGTGGGCAGGGCCGTGCACGTGGGCACCGCGACGGAGCCGATCGAGCTCGTCACGGTGCACCCTGCCGGCCGCAAGGCCATGGACGCCGCCTCGTGGTGGCGCGGACGGAGCAGATCGTGACCCCGCAGCCCGCGCGCCGCATCGCGCTCGACGTCATCATGGCCGTGCGCGACTCCGACGCCTACGCCAACCTGCTCCTGCCCGTGCGGCTCGGCCGCGCGAAGCTCTCCGAGGCCGACGCCGGCCTCGCCACGGAGCTCACCTACGGAACCCTGCGCATGCAGGGCTACTACGACGCCGTCATCGCCCTCGCGGCGGGCCGCGACGTCTCCAAGATCGACGCGCCCGTGCTCGACGTGCTGCGGCTCGCGTGCCACCAGCTGCTCTCCATGCGCGTCGCGCAGCACGCGGCGGTCGACGAGTCCGTCGAGCTCGCGAAGACCGTGGGCTCGCGCTCGGCTGTCGGTTTCGTGAACGGGGTGCTGCGCACGATCACGCGCACGGAGCCGGAGGAGTGGCGCCGTCGCGTGCTCTCGGCCGCGGGCTCGGGGGAGGAGCGCCTCGCCCTCGAGTACTCGCACCCGCTGTGGGTCACGCGCGCATTCCGCCAGGTGCTCGTCGCGGAGGGCAGGGAGGCCGAGCTCGAGGAGCTGCTGCACGCCGACAACGTCGCGCCGCGCGTCTCCCTCACGGCGCTGCCGGGCCTCGCGACGACCGCCGAGCTCGACGCCCACACCGCCCTGTACTCGCCCGTGGGCGCCGTGCTCGACGGCGGCGACCCCCTCCGCGTCCCCGCCGTGCGGGAGGGCAGGGCTCGCGTGCAGGACGAGGGCTCGCAGCTCGCGGCGCTCGCCCTCAGCCGCGCCGTGCCCATCACGGCCGGGGAGCAGTGGCTCGACCTCTGCGCGGGTCCGGGCGGAAAGTCGGCCCTGCTCGCCGCGGAGGCGGCGCGGGCCGGCGCCGTCCTCACGGCCAACGAGCTCGTGCCCGCGCGCGCGGAGCTCGTGCGCAAGGCCCTCGCCGTGTTCGACCCGGCCCCTGAGGTGTGGGAGCTCGACGGCACGACCGTCGGAGCGCTGTGCCCGGAGTCGTTCGACAGGATCCTGCTCGACGCGCCCTGCACGGGGCTCGGCGCGCTGCGCCGTCGTCCCGAGGCGCGCTGGCGCAAGCAGCCCAGCGACGTCGCGGGTCTCGGCGCCCTGCAGGCCAGGCTGCTCGAGTCGGCGGTCGCCGCGCTCAAGCCCGGCGGCATCCTCGCCTACGTCACGTGCTCGCCGCACGCCGCCGAGACGAAGTCGATAGTCGCCTCGGTGCTCCGCAAGGCCGAGGGAGTCGAGCGCCTCGACACGCCCGGGGTGCTGCAGGCCATCGTGACGGAGCCGCTCGACCTGCCCGAGGCGAGCCACGCGCAGCTGTGGCCGCACCGCCACGGCACGGACGCGATGTTCATCCAGCTGCTGGCTAAGGTCTAGGCATGGCCCGCATCAATCCGAGCATCCTCGCCGCAGACTTCGTCAACCTCGAGCACGAGATCTCGCGCATCTCGACGGCAGACCTCGTGCACGTCGACGTCATGGACAACCACTTCGTGCCCAACCTGACGTTCGGCCCGCAGATGGTCGGACGCATCCAGGACGTCTCGCCGATCCCGCTCGACGTGCACCTCATGATCGACGACCCCGACCGCTGGGCGCCCGGGTACGCCGAGCTCGGCGCGTTCTCGGTGACCTTCCACGCCGAGGCGGCGAAGGATGCGGTGGCCCTCGCGCGGCGCCTGCGCGACATCGGCGCCCGCGCGGGCATCGCCCTCAAGCCCGGCACCCCCGTGGAGCCCTACCTCGAGCTGCTCGCCGAGTTCGACCAGGTGCTCGTCATGACCGTCGAGCCCGGCTTCGGCGGCCAGAGCTTCATCACCGACGTCATGCCCAAGCTCGTCGCCCTGCGCGGCGCGGTGGGCGAGCGCGACATCTGGCTCCAGGTCGACGGCGGCGTCGACGAGAGCACGATCGGCATCGCTGCGGAGGCGGGCGCCGACACCTTCGTGGCCGGGTCCGCGGTCTACCGCGGCGACCCCGCGACGAACATCGCCGCGCTGCGCGCCGCGGCGTCCGCCCACCGGCACTAGGCCCAGAAGCCCGCGTGCACCTCCCGCGCGCCCGCCACGTCCACGGGGCCGCGCACGGTCGTCGCGTGACCGCCGCGCTCGAACACCTCGCGCGAATGCAGGGCGAGCGTGAACTCGCCCGTGCCCTCTACAAGGTCGTCGAGCTCGTCGCTGCCGAGCGCGTAGACGACCGATCCGATGCCCGCCCAGAAGATCGCGCCCGAGCACATCGCGCACGGCTCCGTGCTCGCGTAGAGCGTCGAGGTCGCGAGCTCGTCGGGGGAGAGGGCGGCCCAGGCCGTGCGCACGAGGTTCGTCTCGGCGTGCGCCGTGACATCCCGCGAGGTCAGCACCGTGTTCTCCGCCTCGAGGATGCGGCCGCCCGTCGTGACGAGCACGGCGCCGAAGGGGTGGTTGCCGTGCTCGCGCGCGGCACGGGCGAGGTCGACGGCGCGGGCCAGGTGCTCGGTTTCAGGCATGATGTGAGCATGACAGATTCACCCAAGACCAAGCCGGAAGTCGAGTTCTACGAGGGGCCCGAGCCCACCGACCTCGTCATCATCGACATCGAGGAGGGCACGGGCGCCGAGGCGAAGCCCGGTGCGACCGTCGACGTGCACTACCTGGGCGTCGACTTCGAGACCGGCGAGGAGTTCGACTCCAGCTGGAGCCGCGGCCAGTCCATCCAGTTCCCGCTCGCGGGCCTCATCAAGGGCTGGCAGGAGGGCATCCCCGGCATGAAGGTCGGCGGACGCCGCCAGCTCATCTGCCCGCCGCACCTCGCCTACGGCCCCGCCGGCGGCGGACACCGCCTGTCGGGCCGCACCCTGACCTTCGTGATCGACCTGCTCGGCACGAACTAGCTCGCTGAGCGGATCGAGCCTGTCGGGGCCTCGCCGACGTCGACCGTCCCCGAGGCCCCGACAGGCTCGGCCCGCCCGAGCCGATACGCTTGTCACGTGAAATCCTTCGACGACCTCTTCGCCGAGCTGAGCGAGAAGGCTGTGACGCGGCCCGAGGGCTCGGGCACGGTCGCCGAGCTCGACGCCGGCGTGCACGCGATCGGCAAGAAGATCGTCGAGGAGGCCGCGGAGGTCTGGATGGCTGCCGAGTACCAGACCGACGCCGAGACTGCCGAGGAGATCTCGCAGCTCATCTACCACCTGCAGGTCCTCATGGTCGCGAAGGGGCTCACCCCCGCGGACATCTGGCGACATCTGTGACTCGTCGCCCCCGTCCGTCATCGACCTAGGAACTACCATGCTGAGAATCGCAGTCCCCAACAAGGGGTCGCTGAGCGAGACCGCCTCCGAGATGCTCCTCGAGGCGGGATACACGGGCCGCCGCGATCCGCGGGCCCTGAGCGTGCGCGACGAGCGCAACGACGTCGAGTTCTTCTACCTCCGACCCCGTGACATCGCGACCTACGTGGGGTCCGGCGCGCTCGACGTCGGGATCACGGGCCGCGACCTGCTGCTCGACTCGCGCAGCCCCGCGCGCGAGATCGCGAGCCTCGACTTCGGCGAGTCGACGTTCCGGTTCGCCGGGCCGCCCGGCGCGTTCGCCGACCTCTCCGCGCTCGCGGGGCGCCGCGTGGCCACGAGCTACCCGGCGCTCGTCGCCGACTTCCTCGCCCAGCACGGCGTGCAGGTGCAGGTCGTGTCGCTCGACGGCGCCGTGGAGTCGGCGGTCAAGCTCGGGGTCGCGGATGCCGTCGCCGACGTCGTCTCGACAGGGTCGACCCTGCGGGCCCAGGGCCTCGAGATCTTCGGGCCGGTCATCCTCGACTCGACGGCCGTGCTCATCAGCACCACGCCCGAGCTCGCGGGCATCACCGTGCTGCAGCGCCGCCTGCAGGGCGTGCTCGTCGCGCGGCAGTACGTGCTCGTCGACTACGACGTGCCGCTCGCCCTGCTCGAGGCGGCGACGCGCGTGACGCCCGGCATCGAGAGCCCCACGGTCTCGCCGCTGCACGATCCCGAATGGGTCGCGGTGCGGGCCATGGTGCCGCGCGCCGACACCAACCACGTCATGGACGAGCTGTACGGGATCGGCGCGCGCGCCATCCTCGTGAGCGCGATCCACGCCGCACGCATATGAGCGTCGCCGTACGGGTGATCCCGTGCCTCGACGTGTCCGCCGGGCGGGTCGTCAAGGGCGTCAACTTCCTCAACCTGCGCGATGCGGGCGACCCCGTCGAGCTCGCGCGCACCTACTACGAGCAGGGTGCGGACGAGATCACGTTCCTCGACGTGACGGCGACCGTGGACGACCGCGCGACGATGTACGACGTCGTGCGCGCCACGGCCGAGCAGGTCTTCATCCCGCTCACGGTCGGGGGCGGCGTGCGGACGACGGACGACGTGGCGCGGCTGCAGGCCAACGGTGCCGACAAGATCGGCGTCAACAGCGCGGCGATCGCGCGCCCCGCGCTCCTGGACGAGATCGCAGACCGCTTCGGGGCGCAGGCGCTCGTGCTCTCGCTCGACGTCAAGCGGCGCGGCGACGGCTGGGTGGTGACGACCCACGGCGGGCGGCAGGAGACCGACATCGACGCGCTCGAGTGGGCCCGCGAGGCCGTCGAGCGCGGTGCGGGCGAGCTGCTCGTCAACTCGATCGACGCCGACGGCACGAAGAAGGGCTTCGACATCGAGCTCATCCGCGCGGTCCGCGCGGTGAGCAGCGTGCCCGTCATCGCGAGCGGCGGGGCCGGCGCCGTCGGCGACTTCGCCCCGGCGATCGAGGCCGGTGCCGACGCCGTGCTCGCGGCATCGGTGTTCCACAACGGCGAGCTGACCGTGGGCCAGGTCAAGCACGCCCTCGACGAGGCAGGGCTGGTGGTGCGATGAGCGAGCCGAAGGACGAACGCAGCCTCGACCGGGTGAGGTTCGGCGCCGACGGGCTCCTGCCCGCGATCATCCAGCAGTGGGACACCAAGGACGTGCTCATGCTCGGCTACATGAACGCCGAGGCGCTGCGCCGCACGCTCACGGAGGGCCGCGTGACGTTCTGGAGCCGCAGCCGCCAGGAGTTCTGGCGCAAGGGCGACACGAGCGGCAACGTGCAGTACGTGAAGGCCGCGGCGCTGGACTGCGACGGCGACACCATCCTCGTGACCGTCGAGCAGCACGGGCCGGCGTGCCACACGGGTGCGCACGCGTGCTTCGACGTCGACCCCCTCGACCCCGTGGTGGGAGGCTCCCATGAGTAGCACGACGACCGCCGCGGACTTCACCGCGCGGCTGGAGGCCGGGCACCGCGTGGTGCCGGTGATCCGCGAGCTCTTCGCGGACGGCGAGACGCCCGTGGGCGTCTACCGCAAGCTCGCGCAGGGCAAGCCGGGCACGTTCCTCCTCGAGTCGGCGGAGCAGGGCGGCATCTGGTCGCGCTTCTCGTTCGTGGGCGTCTCGAGCTTCGGCGTGCTCACCCAGACCGGCGACACCGCGACGTGGCTCGACTACGGGCTGCCCGTCGAGCGCGCCCTGGGCGAGTCGCACCCGGTGGGCCCGCTCGACGCCGTCGCGCACCTGTACGAGCGCTGGAGCACCCCGCACGTCGAGGGGCACCCGCCCCTCACGGGCGGCCTCGTGGGCTTCATCGGCTGGGAGGCGATCCGTCAGATCGAGCGCCTGCCGAACGTGCCGCCCGCCGACTTCAGCGTGCCCGGGCAGGCGCTGAGCTTCGTCTCGGAGCTCGTCGTGCTCGACCACCGCTACGGCACCGTGCTGCTCATCGCCGCGGCCCTCAACGACTCCACCGACGAGCGCGATGTGCTCTGGGGGGATGCCCAGCGCCGCCTCGACGCGATGCAGGCCGCGATCGCCCGCCCCAACGAGGCGTGGCTCGCCGAGGTCGACCTGACCGTCGCGCCGAACCCCATCCCGCGCATCCAGCCCGCGGAGTACCACGACGCCATCGAGCGCTCGAAGAAGTACATCGTCGACGGCGACGTCTTCCAGGTCGTCGTCTCGCAGCGGTTCGACCACGAGGTCACCGCCGACCCGATCGACGTCTACCGCGTGCTGCGCACGCTCAACCCCTCGCCGTACATGTACCTGCTCACGCTCGTCGACCCGGCGGGGGAGCCGTACTCGATAGTCGGCTCGAGCCCCGAGGCGCTCGTGAAGGTCACCGGCCAGCGCGTCTACATGCACCCCATCGCGGGATCGCGCCCCCGCGGCGCCACTCCCGAGCGCGACCTCGAGCTCGCCGACGAGCTGCTGGCCGACGCGAAGGAGCAGGCCGAGCACCTCATGCTCGTCGACCTCGCGCGCAACGACCTGCTCAAGGTGTGCCGCGCGGGCACCGTCGAGGTCACCGAGTTCATGCAGGTCGAGCGGTTCAGCCACATCATGCACCTCGTCTCGTCGGTCGAGGGCGACCTGCGGCCGGACGCGAGCTCGGTCGACGTGTTCCGGGCGACATTCCCGGCGGGCACGCTCTCGGGAGCGCCCAAGCCGCGCGCGCTCGAGATCATCGACGAGCTCGAGCCCGCGCAGCGCGGCGTCTACGGGGGAGTCGTGGGCTACTTCGGCTTCGCGGGCGACGCCGACCTCGCGATAGCCATCCGCACGGCCACGATCGTGGGCGGCCTCGCGCGCGTGCAGGCCGGCGCGGGGCTCGTGGCCGACTCCGATCCGGCGGCAGAGCACCAGGAGTCGCAGAACAAGGCTGCGGCGCCGCTGCGCGCCGTGGCCGTCGCGAACGCCATGAGGCGGGTGCAGTGACTCCCGCGCGGCTGCGGCTCGTCGTCATCCTCGCCGGCATCGCCGTCGCGGGGCTCGCGATGCTCGCCTGGACGCAGCCCTGGTTCGAGCTCACGCTCTCGGGCACGCAGACGCTGACGGTCTCCGGCCAGGATGCGGCCCCGGCCCTGTCCGCGCTCGGACTCGCGTCGCTCGCGCTCCTCGGCGCCCTCTCGATAGCCGGACGCGGCGTGCGGATCGCCCTCGGCGTCGTCGAGGCCGCTATCGGCATCCTCATCGCCGTCGTGGCGTCGGGGGCGCTCACCGCACCGGTCACCGCGTCGGCCGGCCTCATCACCGAGACCACCGCCATCAGCGGCCCGGAGTCGGTCGCGGCCCTCGTCACCGCCCTCGTCGTGACCGCCTGGCCGGTCGTCGCGATAGCCGCGGGCGTGCTCACGACGGCGACGGGCGCCGCCGTGCTCGCGACCGCGCGCCGCTGGCCGGGTCCCACGCGCAAGTACGACACGGGCTCGCGCACGGAGTCCGGCACGCCCGTCGGCGCGTGGGACAGCCTGAGCGACGGCTCCGACCCGACCCGCTAGCATTGCCTTCTGTACCCCCACGAAATGGAGCACGATCGATGAGCACGGAGACGAACCACGCCGCGTCCGACCCCGGACACGGAAACTCGCCTGCCGCCTGGACCGCCGTCATCATCATGCTTGTCGCGTTCGCGATCGGCACCCTGGCCTTCTGGTTCAACATCGTCTGGCTCGTCATAGCGGCAGCCGGGCTCGTCGTCGTCGGCGCACTCGTGGGCTGGCTCCTCGCCCGTCTCGGGTACGGGGTGGGTGGGGCCAAGCTCCAGCCCAAGGCGCACAGCTAACAGTGCTCGCCGATCTCGTAGCCGGAGCAGTCGCCGACGCTTCGGAGCGTCGCGCTGCCCGCAGTCTTGCCGCGGTCGAGGCCGCGGCCGCCGAGCGCGCCCCGGCCATCGACGCCGTCGCCGCGCTCTCGCCGCGCGACCGCGTGCACGTCATCGCCGAGATCAAGCGCGCGAGCCCCTCGCGCGGCCCGCTCGCTGAGATCGCCGACCCGGCCGCCCTCGCCTCCTCGTACCAGCTCGGCGGCGCCTCGGCGATCAGCGTGCTCACCGAGGGCCGCAGGTTCGGCGGCTCGCTCGCCGACCTCGAGGCCGTGCGCGACGTGGTCTCCGTGCCGCTCCTGCGCAAGGACTTCATCGCCGACCCCTACCAGGTGGTCGAGGCCCGCGCCTCGGGCGCCGACCTCGTGCTGCTCATCGTCGCGGCGCTCGAGCAGCCCAGGCTCGTCGAGCTCTTCGGCCTCATCCGCGAGCTGGGCATGACCCCGCTCGTCGAGACCCACAGCGCGGACGAGGTGTCGCGCGCCCTCGACCTGGGAGCGGAGCTCGTGGGCGTCAACGCGCGCGACCTGAGCACCTTCGAGCTCGACCAGGACCTGTTCGGCAGGCTCGCCGACTCGATCCCGAGCGGCATCATCCGCATCGCCGAGTCGGCCGTGAAGACGTCGGCCGACGTCGCGCACTACCGGAGGGCCGGCGCCGACGTCGTGCTCGTCGGTGAGGCGCTCGTGACCAAGGGAGACCCCGTGACCACCCTCCGAGAGTTCTTGGTGCACTGATGGCGCTGAGAGACGAGCTGGGACCCTACTTCGGCGAGTTCGGCGGGCGCTTCGTCCCCGAGTCGCTCATCGCCGCCCTCGACGAGCTCGACGCGGCGTACACCGACGCCAAGACCGACCCCGTGTTCCAGGCCGAGCTCGCGGAGCTGCACTCCACGTACACGGGGCGACCGAGCATCATCACCGAGGTGCCGCGCTTCGCGGAGCACGCCGGCGGGGCGCGGGTCATCCTCAAGCGCGAGGATCTGAACCACACGGGCTCGCACAAGATCAACAACGTGCTCGGGCAGGCGCTGCTCGCCAAGCGCCTGGGCAAGACGAGGCTCATCGCCGAGACCGGCGCGGGCCAGCACGGCGTCGCCTCGGCCACCGCGGCCGCGCTCATGGGCATGGAGTGCGTCGTCTACATGGGCGAGGTCGACACCGAGCGCCAGGCCCTCAACGTCGCGCGCATGCGCCTGCTGGGCGCCGAGGTCATCCCCGTCACGACCGGCTCGCGCACGCTCAAGGACGCGATCAACGAGGCGCTGCGCGACTGGGTCGCGAACGTGGGCGACACCCACTACCTGCTCGGCACGGTCGCGGGGCCGCACCCGTTCCCCGTCATGGTGCGCGACTTCCACAAGATCATCGGCGAGGAGGCGCGCCGCCAGGTGCTCGACCTCACCGGCAGGCTGCCCGACGCCGTCACGGCGTGCGTGGGCGGCGGCAGCAACGCCATGGGCATCTTCCACGCCTTCCTCGACGACCCGGATGTCGCGCTCTACGGCTACGAGGCCGCGGGCGAGGGCCACCTCACCGAGAAGCACGCCGCGACGATCACGCGCGGCCGCCCGGGAGTGCTCCACGGCGCCCGGTCGTACATGCTGCAGGACGAGGACGGCCAGACCGTCGAGTCGCACTCGATCTCCGCGGGCCTCGACTACCCGGGCGTCGGTCCCGAGCACGCGTGGCTCAACGACATCGGCCGTGCGAGCTACCTGCCGATCACCGACGACGAGGCCATGGAGGCGCTGCGGCTGCTGAGCCGCACGGAGGGCATCATCCCCGCCATCGAGTCGGCGCACGCCCTCGCGGGAACGCTCAAGCTCGGGCGGGAGCTCGGGCCTGAGGCGATCATCCTCGTGAACCTCAGCGGGCGCGGCGACAAGGACATGGAGACGGCGGGCACGTACTTCGAGCTCTTCGACAAGGAGAACCCCGCGTGAGCCGCGTCGAAGACCTCATCGCCGCCAAGAGGGCGGCGGGCACGGGCGCGCTCGTGGGCTACCTGCCCGTGGGCTTCCCCGACCTGCAGACGAGCATCGACGCGGCCGTCGCCCTCGTGGAGAACGGCGTCGACATCCTCGAGCTCGGCCTGCCGTACTCCGACCCGGTCATGGACGGGCCCGTCATCCAGAAGGCGACCCAGACCGCCCTCGCGGCGGGCTTCCGCCTCGCGCACGCGTTCGACGCCGTCGCGGCGATCACGTCGCGCGTCGACGCGCCCGCGCTCGTCATGACGTACTGGAACCCCGTGCTCCAGTACGGCGTGGACAGGTTCGCCGACGACCTCGCCGCCGCGGGCGGCGCGGGGCTCATCACCCCCGACCTCGTGCCCGACGAGGCGGCCGGCTGGTTCGCCGCCTCCGACCGCACGGGCCTCGACCGCGTCTTCCTCGCCGCGCCGTCGTCCACCGACGAACGCCTGCACCAGGCCGTGGAGTCGAGCCGCGGCTTCGTCTACGCGGTGTCGACCATGGGCATCACGGGCGCGCGCGCCGACGTCGACCAGGCCGCCCGTTCGCTCGTGGCCCGGCTGCGCGACGCGGGTGCCACGAGCACGTGCGTCGGCGTCGGCATCTCGACGGGCGAGCAGGTGCGCGAGGTGCTCGGCTACGCCGACGGCGCCATCGTGGGCTCGGCCCTCGTCGCCGCCCTCGCCGACGGGGGAGTGCCCGCCGTCGCCCGCGCTGCCGCTGCCCTCGCAGCGGGTACAGTTGCCTAGTCGTTCTTAGAAAGGTGACGGGCTTGTCGCTCCTGCCGCTCAGCATCCCCAGTCCGCCCATCGACTGGCAGATCCCGTGGTCGATCCCGATCGGGTGGCTGCACGGGCTCCTGCCGTTCATCGGCGAGAACCAGGTCATCCAGATCCACACCTACGCCCTGTGCATCCTGGTGGGCATCGTGCTCGCGACGATCATGGTCAACCACCGCCTCAAGGCGCGCGGCGCCGAGCCGGGCATCGTGCTCGACGTCATCATCTGGGCCATCCCGCTGGGCCTCGTGGGTGCCCGCCTGTACCACGTGTTCACGCACCCGGGTGACTACTTCTACGACGGTGCCGACCCGTGGAACATCTCCAACCCCAAGAGCGTGTGGGCGATCTGGAGCGGCGGCAACGCCCTCTTCGGCTCGCTCATCGGCGGTGCAGTTGGCGCGTGGATCGGCTGCCGCATCAACGGCCTGCGCTTCTGGACCTTCGCCGACGCCCTCGCGCCCGCCATGCTCCTCGCCCAGGCCGCGGGACGCCTCGGCAACTACTTCAACCACGAGCTCTACGGCCAGCCCACCGACCTCCCGTGGGGCCTCGAGATCGAGTCGAGCAACCCGGCGTTCCCCGTCGGCCTCGCCGAGGGCACGCTGTTCCACCCGACGTTCCTCTACGAGATGATCTGGAACGTCGTCGGCATCGTCTTCCTCCTCACCATGGAGCGCCAGTACCGCCTCGTGAAGAAGACCGTGCTCGGTGTGACCCTCCCCGTGCCGGTCGGCGACAGGCTCGCCCGCCTGCAGTGGGGCAAGGTCTGGGCGCTCTACATGATCTGGTACGGCGTCGGCCGCGCGTGGTTCGAGAGCATCCGGGTCGACCCGAGCGAGGTCTTCCTCGGCATCCGCACGAACGTGTGGGGCGCCTTCGCGGCGATCCTGCTGGGCATCATCCTGTTCGTCGTGCAGTCGCGCCGGCACCCGGGCGCCGAGCCGGGCGCCTACGTGCCGGGTCGCGAGTGGACGCCCGAGGGTGCTGTAGACTCCGGGGACACCTATTCGGACGCTGACGAACCCGACGACGATGTCGCGGACGCCTCCGAGAAGCTCGCCACAAGCGGCAAGGCAACCTAGCTCCTGAACATCTCGCGGAGCAGTCTTCCCCAGGGCCGCTGACGTCCCCCACCCCTAAGCATCATCGTGAGGACGGTTCCCTATGGCTCTCACGCCAGCCTTCGAGCGTTTCAGCTCTGTTCCCCACGCGACGGGCCTGTACGACCCGCGCAACGAGAAGGACGCCTGCGGCCTCGCCATGGTCGCCACGCTGCGCGGCACCGCGGGCCACGACATCATCGACACGGCACTCACGGCGCTGCGCAACCTCGAGCACCGCGGCGCCGTGGGCTCGGACGCGGGCACGGGCGACGGCGCGGGCATCATCACGCAGATCCCCGACGCGTTCCTGCGCGGCGTCGTCGGCTTCGAGCTGCCCACGGTCGGGCGGTACGCCGTCGGCATGTCGTTCCTGCCCACCGACGCCGCTGAGCGCGAGGAGATCAAGCAGGGCATCGCGCACCTCGCCGCCCAGGAGGACCTCACCGTCCTCGGCTGGCGCGAGGTGCCCGTCGAGCCCGGCCACCTCGGCAACCTCGCGCGCGAGGCGATGCCCGCCTTCGAGCAGCTCTTCCTGCAGTCGACGCGCATCTCCGACGGCAAGTCCGTCGGCGGCCTCGAGCTCGAGCGCCAGGTGTTCCGCCTGCGCAAGCGCGCGGAGCACGACCTGGGCGCGTACTTCCCGTCGCTCTCGGCGCGCACGCTCGTCTACAAGGGCATGGTGACGACGCTCCAGCTCGAGCCGTTCTACCCCGACCTCTCCGACGAGCGCTTCGTGTCGCGCCTCGCGCTCGTGCACTCTCGCTACTCCACCAACACGTTCCCGTCGTGGCCCCTCGCACAGCCGTTCCGCATGATCGCCCACAACGGCGAGATCAACACCGTGCAGGGCAACCGCAACTGGATGCGCGCGCGCCAGTCGCAGCTCGAGAGCGACGTGCTGGGCGACATCCGCTCGATCCTGCCCATCAACTCGCCCGGTGCGAGCGACTCCGCCTCGTTCGACGAGGTCGTGGAGCTGCTCAACCTCGCGGGCCGCTCGCTGCCGCACGCGATGATGATGATGGTGCCCGAGGCCTACGAGAACCAGGTCGACGTCGACCCGGCGCGCCGCGCGTTCTACGAGTACCACGCGGCCCTCATGGAGCCGTGGGACGGCCCGGCGGCCCTCGTCTTCACCGACGGATCGCTCGTCGGCGCCACCCTCGACCGCAACGGGCTGCGCCCCGGCCGCTACCTCGTGACCGACGAGGGCCTCGTCGTGCTCGCGAGCGAGATCGGCGTCTTCGACGTCGAGCCCAGCAAGGTCGTGCGCAAGGGCCGCCTGCGCCCCGGCAAGATGTTCCTCGTCGACACGGCCGAGGGCCGCATCATCGAGGACGACGAGGTCAAGAGCGACCTCGCGGGCGCCCAGCCGTGGGGCGAGTGGCTCGAGCAGAACCGCATCGCCCTCAAGGACCTCCCCGAGCGCGAGCACATCGTGCACACGCCCGCGTCGGTCACCCGCCGGCAGCGCACCTTCGGGTACACCGAGGAGGAGGTGCGCATCCTCGTCATGCCCATGGCGCAGAACGCCGCGGAGCCCCTCGGCGCGATGGGCTCCGACACGCCCATCGCCGTGCTCTCCGACCGCCCGCGCCTGCTGTTCGACTACTTCACCCAGCAGTTCGCGCAGGTCACGAACCCGCCGCTCGACTCGATCCGCGAGGAGGTCGTCACGTCGATGAAGCTCGGCCTCGGCCCGGAGCGCAACCTCCTCGCCGCGACGCCCGAGCACGCGCGCCAGATCACCCTCGACTTCCCGGTGATCGACAACGACGAGCTCGCGAAGATCCAGCACTTCGAGACCGCGAGCGGCCGCCGTCCCACGGTGACCCTGCGCGGCCTGTACCGCGTCGACAAGGGCCCGAAGGCCATGGAGAAGCGTCTCGCGAAGCTGTGCGCGGAGGTCGACGAGGCCATCGAGGGCGGCGCGCACTTCATCGTGCTCTCCGACCGCGACTCGAACAAAGACCTGGCGCCCATCCCGTCCCTGCTCATGCTCGCGACCGTGCACCACCATCTCATCCGCGCCGAGAACAGGATGAAGGTCGGCCTGATCGTCGAGGCCGGCGACGTGCGCGAGGTGCACCACGTGGCCCTGCTCATCGGCTACGGCGCGTCGGCGATCAACCCGTACCTCGCCATGGAGACCGCCGAGGAGCTCGTCCGCAGCGGCATGATCCAGGGGCTCACGCCCGAGAAGGCCGTCAAGAACATCATCAAGGCGCTCGGCAAGGGCGTGCTCAAGATCATGTCGAAGATGGGCATCTCGGTGGTCGGCTCGTACGCGGCAGCCCAGGCGTTCGAGGCCGTGGGCCTGAGCCAGGAGTTCGTCGACCAGTACTTCACGGGCACCTCGAGCCTGCTCGGCGGCGTCGGCCTCGACGTCATCGCGGCCGAGAGCGCGGCACGCCACGCGGCCGCCTACCCGGAAGACGGCGCGACGAGCGCCCACGAGCGCCTCGCCACGGGCGGCGAGTACCAGTGGCGCCGCGAGGGCCCGCCCCACCTCTTCAACCCCGACACCGTGTTCCGCCTGCAGCACGCGACGCGCTCGCGCCGCTACGACATCTTCCGCGACTACACGCGGCTCGTCGACGAGCAGGCCGAGAACCTCATGACCCTGCGCGGCCTCTTCCGCATCAAGGAGAGCGGCCGGCCCGTCGTCCCCATCGACGAGGTCGAGTCGGTGTCGTCGATCGTGAGCCGCTTCAACACGGGCGCGATGAGCTACGGCTCCATCAGCCAGGAGGCGCACGAGACCCTCGCGATCGCCATGAACCGCATCGGCGGGCGCTCCAACACGGGCGAGGGCGGCGAGGATGTCGACAGGCTCCTCGACCCGGAGCGCCGCAGTGCCATCAAGCAGGTCGCGTCCGGGCGTTTCGGCGTCACGAGCATGTACCTGACGCACGCGACCGACATCCAGATCAAGATGGCGCAGGGTGCCAAGCCCGGCGAGGGCGGACAGCTGCCCGCCGGCAAGGTCTACCCGTGGATCGCGCGCACGCGCCACGGCACCGCGGGCGTCGGCCTCATCTCGCCGCCGCCGCACCACGACATCTACTCGATCGAAGACCTCAAGCAGCTCATCTTCGACGTCAAGCGGGCCAACCCGGCCGCACGCGTGCACGTCAAGCTCGTGAGCCAGTCGGGCATCGGCGCCGTCGCGGCGGGGGTCACGAAGGCCAAGGCCGACGTCGTGCTCGTCTCCGGCCACGACGGCGGCACGGGCGCATCCCCGCTCAACTCGCTCAAGCACGCGGGGACGCCGTGGGAGATCGGCCTCGCCGAGACGCAGCAGACGCTCATGCTCAACGGCATGCGCGACCGCGTCGTCGTGCAGGTCGACGGCCAGATGAAGACCGGGCGCGACGTGATCATCGGCGCGCTCCTGGGCGCAGAGGAGTACGGCTTCGCGACCGCGCCGCTCGTGGTCTCGGGCTGCATCCTCATGCGCGTGTGCCACCTCGACACGTGCCCCGTGGGCGTCGCGACCCAGAACCCCGAGCTGCGCAAGCGCTTCACGGGCAAGCCCGAGTTCGTCGTCAACTTCTTCGAGTTCCTGGCGCAGGAGGTGCGGGAGTACCTGTCGCAGCTCGGCTTCCGCACGCTCGAGGAGCTCATCGGCCACAACGAGCTGCTCGACGTCGACCGCGCGGTGGAGCACTGGAAGGCCGACGGCCTCGACCTGAGCCCGATCTTCGAGGGCCCGGAGTTCGCCGACGACGAGCCGCGCACGAACCGCGTCGCGCAGGACCACGAGCTCGAGCAGCACTTCGACCAGGAGCTCATCCGCCGCAGCGGCGCAGCCCTCGAGAAGGGCGAGCCCGTCGTCATCGAGCTGCCCATCCGCAACACGGAGCGCGCGGTCGGCACCATGCTCGGCCACGAGGTGACGGTGCGCCACGGCGAGAACGGCCTGCCGAGCGGCACCATCGAGGTGCGGCTCACCGGCACGGCCGGCCAGTCCTTCGGCGCGTTCATGCCCGCGGGCATCCGCCTGCGCCTCGAGGGCGACAGCAACGACTACGTGGGCAAGGGCCTGTGCGGCGGCGAGATCGTCGTGCGCCCGCACCGCAACAGCGTGTTCCCCGCGGAGCGCAACGTCATCGCGGGCAACGTCATCGGCTACGGGGCCACCCAGGGCAGCATGTTCCTGCGCGGCGTCGTGGGGGAGCGGTTCCTCGTGCGCAACTCGGGCGCGACGGCCGTCGTCGAGGGCGTGGGCGACCACGCGCTCGAGTACATGACGGGCGGGCTCGCGGTCATCCTCGGCGGCACGGGGCGCAACCTCGGTGCGGGGATGTCCGGCGGCACCGCCTACATCCACGACCTGCGCCCCGAGCGCGTCAACGCAGAGTCGCTCGCGAGCGGCGAGCTCGAGCTGCTGCCGCTGGGGGGTGCGGACGTCGAGATCCTCACCGACCTGCTCACGCGCCACCGCGACGAGACCGACTCGGTCGTGGCCGCGAGGATGCTCGAGAACCTGGATGAGACTATCGCGCGCTTCACGAAGGTGCTGCCGCGCGACTACGCGGCCGTGCTGCAGACGCGCCAGACCGCGATCGACGAAGGACTGGACCCGGACGGCGACGTCACGTGGGCACGCATCATGGAGGTCACTGGTGGCTGATCCCAAGGGATTCTTGAAGGTACAGGAGCGCGAGACTCCGGCCCGTAGGCCCGTCGCGCTGCGGCTCATGGACTGGAAAGAGGTCTACGAGCAGCAGGACCCGTCAGAGCTCAAGCGCCAGGCCGGCCGCTGCATGGACTGCGGCGTGCCCTTCTGCCACCAGGGCTGCCCGCTCGGCAACCTCATCCCCGAGTGGAACGACCTCATGTGGCGCGGCGAGACCGCGCAGGCCATCGAGCGCCTGCACGCCACGAACAACTTCCCGGAGTTCACGGGCCGCCTGTGCCCCGCGCCGTGCGAGTCGTCGTGCGTTCTCGGCATCAACCAGCCGCCCGTGACCATCAAGCAGGTGGAGGTGTCGATCGCCGACGCGGCCCTCGCGGGCGGCCTCACGCCGCACCCGCCGCAGCGCCTCACCGGCAAGACGGTCGCGGTCGTGGGATCCGGCCCCGCCGGCCTCGCCGCGGCGCAGCAGCTCACGCGCGCGGGCCACACGGTCGCGGTGTACGAGCGCGACGACCGCATCGGCGGGCTCCTGCGCTACGGCATCCCCGACTTCAAGATGGAGAAGAAGCACATCGAGGCGCGCCTCGCCCAGATGCAGGCCGAGGGCACGCGCTTCCGCGCGGGCGTCGAGATCGGCGTCGACATCTCGTGGAGCGACCTCAAGGCGCGCTACGACGCCGTCGTGATCGCGACAGGCGCCATGGTGCCGCGCGACCTCCCCATCCCCGGCCGCGACCTCCTCGGCGTGCACTTCGCCATGGAGTACCTCGTGCAGTCGAACAAGGTCGGCGCGGGCGACACGGTCCCCGAGCAGATCGTCGCGGAGGGCAAGCACGTCGTCGTCCTCGGCGGCGGCGACACCGGTGCGGACTGCATCGGCACGGCGCACCGCCAGCAGGCGCTCTCGGTCACCAACCTCGCGATCGGCGTGCAGCCGCCCACGGAGCGGCCGGAGCACCAGCCCTGGCCCATGTCTCCCACGCTCTTCGAGGTGTCGAGCGCCCACGAGGAGGGCGGGGAGCGCATGTTCCTCGCCTCGACCGTGGAGTTCCTCTCCAACGAGGCCGGCGAGGTGCGGGCCATCCGCGTCGCCGAGACCGAGTACGTCGACGGACGCCGCGTCCCCAAGTCGGGCACCGAGCGCGAGATCCCCGCCGACCTCGTGCTCCTGGCCCTCGGATTCACCGGGCCCGAGTCCGAGACGATCTCCGAGCAGCTGCCCGTCCCCTTCGACGGGCGCGGCAACATCGAGCGCGACGCGCAGTACCAGACGAGCGAGGCCGGCGTCTTCGTCGCCGGCGACGCGGGCCGCGGACAGTCGCTCATCGTGTGGGCGATCGCCGAGGGGCGTGCGGCGGCCTCGGCCGTCGACCGGTACCTTGAAGGGGAGACGCAGCTGCCGTCGCCCGTGCGTCCCACCGACCGCGCGATCGCGCTCTGAGTCACACACCACCACCACCACCACACCACCACCCAGAAGGAATCATGAGACGAGCAAAAATCGTCGCGACCCTCGGCCCGGCCACATCGAGCTATGAGAACATCCGCGCGATCATCGATGCAGGTGTCGATGTAGCCCGGATGAACCTCAGCCACGGCTCGTACGCCGTGCACGAGGAGGTCTACGCCAACGTCCGCAAGGCCGCCGAGGACTCGGGCCGGGCGGTCGCCGTCATGGTCGACCTCCAGGGTCCCAAGATCCGACTCGGCAAGTTCGAGGCCGGCCCCTACGACCTCGCCGTGGGCGACGTCTTCAAGATCACCACCGAGGACGTCCTCGGCACCAAGGAGCTCTCGGGCACGACGTTCAAGGGCCTCCCGCAGGACGTCACCCCCGGCGACTTCCTCCTCATCGACGACGGCAAGGTCAAGGTGCGCGTCACCTCCGTCGACGGACCGGTCGTCACGACCGAGGTCGTCGTCGCGGGCGCCGTCTCCAACAACAAGGGCATCAACCTGCCCGGCGTCGCCGTCAACGTCCCCGCGCTGTCCGAGAAGGACGAGGATGACCTCCGCTGGGGCCTCAAGCTCGGTGCCGACCTCATCGCCCTCTCGTTCGTGCGCAACGCCGACGACATCGTGCGCGTGCACGAGATCATGGCCGAGGAGGGCGTACGCGTGCCCGTCATCGCCAAGATCGAGAAGCCCCAGGCAGTCGACCACCTCGAGGCCATCATCGACGCGTTCGACGCGATCATGGTCGCCCGCGGCGACCTCGGCGTCGAGCTGCCCCTCGAGGCCGTGCCGATCGTGCAGAAGCGCACGGTCGAGCTCGCGCGCCGCATGGCCAAGCCCGTCATCGTCGCGACGCAGATGCTCGAGTCGATGATCAGCAGCCCGGTTCCCACGCGCGCCGAGACCTCCGACGTCGCCAACGCCATCCTCGACGGCGCGGACGCGGTCATGCTCTCCGGCGAGACGAGCGTGGGCGCCTACCCCGTCATCACCGTGCAGACCATGGCCCGCATCGTCGCCTCGACGGAGGACCACGGCCTCGAGCGCATCCCCCCGCTCGGCACGAAGCCGCGCACGCAGGGCGGCGCGATCACGCTCGCCGCCGCCGAGGTCGCCGACTTCGTCGACGCGAAGTACGTGTGCGTGTTCACGGAGTCCGGCGACGCCGCACGCCGCATGTCGCGCCTGCGCTTCCGCATCCCCATGAAGGCGTTCACGCCCGAGCCGGGCGTGCGACGCCGCATGGCGCTCATCTGGGGCATCGAGTCGTTCGTCGTCGACCGCGTCAACCACACCGACGCGATGTACCGCCAGGTCGACGAGGTGCTCCTCCGCGAGGGCCTCGCCGAGGTCGGCGACAAGGTCGTCGTGATCTCCGGCTCCCCTCCCGGCATCTCCGGCTCGACCAACGACATGCGCGTGCACACCATCGGCGACGCGATCAACGCTGCGGCACCGGCCTGGCAGGACTAGAGCCCGGCACGTACCGGCACTTCAAGGGTGCCGTGTACGTGGTCGTCGGCGTCGCCCGTCACAGCGAGACCGAGGAGCCGTTCGTGGTGTACCACCGCGACGGCTCCTCGGAGCTGTGGGTGCGGCCGCTCGCGATGTGGGAGGAGCGCGTGGTCCGCGACGGCTACGACGGGCCGCGGTTCGTGATCAGTAGCTGACGAGCAACGCGACATCGGGATGCTGGGCGCCCACGCCCTCCGCGGCCGCCTTCTCCGCAGCGCTGCCGACCGTGAGCTCGAGGGTCTCCGCGCCGGACGCGTCGACGGATGCGACGGCGCTCAGCGGGAGCACCCGGCCCGACACGGCCTGCCACAGGGCGATCGCCGCCGCGGGCTGGGCGCTGCCGACCCCGACTATCGCGAAGGCGCCGTCGGCCGTCGACACGGCCACGGAGAGGGCACCGAGGTCGCCGCCCGCGCCCGTGTAGGCGGCGAGCACCGACGCCGGGGCATCCCGCAGCCCGGCCTGGCTGCCGACCGTGGCGTGCAGGCCGCCCACGTAGTCGGCGGGCGGGTCGAGGGGCTCGTAGTTGACGGTCGCTCCCACGAGCAGGGGATCGTCGCGCAGCGCGTTGACGGTCGTGACGTTCACGTCGTCGGCGCCGAGCGAGAAGCCCCACGCGTTGCCGACGATGACGTTGACGCCCGAGGCGTCGAAGCCGAGCGTCGACGCCTCGGCGCGCGCCGAGGTCGTGAGCGCGAGCAGTCCGTCAGCGTCTATCGCGCCGTCGACGACGAGGTGCGACGTGAAGCGCCCGTCGGCCGAGGACTCGACGGACGCCACGTGGTCCTGGCCCGCCGCCCACGCCGTGAACTCGTCAGGGCCGTGCGCGGGTACGGCCGCGGTGCAGCCCGCGAGGGCCAGCAGCGGCCCGAGCAGGAGCAGGGCGATGCCCGACGATCTCATGGCACCTCACCCTCCAGTGGAGTGCCGGATGCGGGACTTGAACCCGCACGCCCTTTCGGACAGAGCATTTTGAGTGCCCCGCGTCTGCCATTCCGCCAATCCGGCGCACAACCACGCTGGAAAGAATACCGTAGGCTTTCCCCGTGACCGATGAGACCGCCTCCACCTCCGCCCCCCGACGGGTCGTCGTTGCCGAGGACGAGTCGCTCATCCGCATGGACATCGTCGAGATCCTCCGCGACAACGGCTTCGAGGTCGTCGGCGAGGCCGGCGACGGCGAGACCGCCGTCGCGCTCGCGACCGAGCTGCGGCCCGACCTCGTCATCATGGATGTCAAGATGCCGCAGCTCGACGGCATCTCCGCGGCCGAGCGCCTGAGCAAGAACCACATCGCGCCCGTCGTGCTCCTCACGGCCTTCAGCCAGAAGGAGCTCGTCGAGCGGGCCTCCGAGGCCGGCGCGCTCGCCTACGTCGTCAAGCCCTTCACGCCCAACGACCTGCTGCCCGCCATCGAGATCGCGCTCAGCCGCTATACGCAGATCATCACGCTCGAGGCCGAGGTCGCCGACCTCGTCGAGCGCTTCGAGACGCGCAAGCTCGTCGACCGCGCCAAGGGGCTGCTCAACGAGAAGATGGGCCTCACCGAGCCCGAGGCGTTCCGCTGGATCCAGAAGGCCTCGATGGACCGCCGCCTCACGATGCACGACGTCGCCCAGGCGATCATCGAGCAGCTCAGCGCCAAGAAGTAGCGCGGCGCCGGGAAGCAGCAGCATGCCGGGTTCGGTCGTCGTCACGGGCGGCGGCACGGGCGTGGGCGCCGCCACGGCCCAGTCCCTCATCGCGCGCGGCCTCGAGGTCACCATCCTCGTGCTCGAGGCCCCGACGTGGACCCACGACCGCCTCACCGTGATCATTGGCGACGCGTCCGACCCCGCGGACGTCGAGCGGGCGGCTGACGCCGCGACCGCGAGCGAGAAGCTCGTCGGCTGGGTCAACAACGCCGCGGTCTTCGAGGATGCGGCCCTGCACGAGAACCCGGAGGCGGTGCTCGAGACCATCGCCGCCAACCTCGTGCCCGCGGTCGTGGGCACGGCGGAGGCCGTGCGCAGGTTCCTCGCGGCGGGAACGCGCGGCGCCATCGTCAACGTGTCGTCGCACCAGGCGCAGCGACCCGTGTCGGGCGCCATGGCCTACGCGGTCGCGAAGGCCGCCATCGAGGGGCTCACGCGCTCCACCGCCGTCGACTACGGGCCGCGCGGCATCCGTGCGAACGCCGTCGCGCTCGGGTCGATCCTCACGGAGCGGTTCGACGGGGACGCCGCGGTGACGGGGGCGGCGCATCCTCTCGGCCGCATGGGCGAGGCGCGCGAGGCCGCAGAGGCGATCGCGTGGCTGCTGTCGAACCCGGCGGGGTTCGTGAACGGCGCGATCCTGCCCGTCGACGGCGGACGGTCGGTCTGGGGCCGCGACCCCGAGGAGCGGGTGCTCTAGGCGGTCAGGAGGCGGGCCGGTCGAGCAGCATGTTCGTCATGCGGACGGTCGAGAGCCGCCTGCCCTCCTCGTCGGTCATGACGATCTCGTGCGTCGCGAGCGTGCGCCCGAGGTTGAGCGCGCGGCACGTGCCCGTGACCCAGCCCGACGTGATCGAGCGGCTGTGCGTGGCATTGATCTCGATGCCCACGGCGTAGCGCCCGGCCCCCGCGTGGATCGCCGACGACACCGAGCCGAGCGTCTCGCCGAGCACGACGTGGGCGCCCCCGTGCAGCAGCCCGACGACCTGGCGGTTGCCCTCCACGGGCATCCTCGCGACCGAGTAGTCGCCCGAGAGCTCGACGAACTCGATGCCCATCTTGACCGCGAGCTCGCCGCCCTGGGTGCGCTGGATGATCTCGAGCATCACCGGGTCGATGTCGTCGGGGAGCCTGGTCATCGCTGCACTTTCCGTCTTCGGGGCGTGTCATGGGCCGCGGCTAGGCTGGGTCCGTGCCGGACTCCGAAAAGCCTACCCTCCTCGTCATCGACGGCCATTCGCTGGCCTTCCGCGCGTTCTACGCCCTCCCCGTCGACAGCTTCACGACGCGCGACGGGCAGCACACGAACGCGATCCACGGGTTCCTGTCGATGCTCATCCTGCTGCTGCAGAACGAGAAGCCCACCCACCTCGCGGTCGCGTTCGACATCTCGCGGTTCTCGTTCCGCACGCGCGAGTACCCGGAGTACAAGGGCACGCGCGGCGAGACGCCGCCGGAGTTCGTGGGCCAGGTCCCGCTGCTCGAGGAGGCGCTCAAGGCCATGGGCATCCAGACCCTGAGCAAGGAGGACTTCGAGGCAGACGACATCCTCGCGACCCTCGCGACGCGCGGCGCCGCAGAGGGCTACGAGGTGCTCGTGGTGTCGGGCGACCGCGACGCCATCCAGATGGTCAAGCCCGGCGTGACGCTGCTCTACCCGAACGCGCGCGGCGTCTCCGAGCTCAAGCGCTACGACCGCGACGCCGTCATGGAGCGCTACGGCATCGAGCCCGAGCAGTACCCGGATGTCGCGGCGCTCGTGGGCGAGACGAGCGACAACCTCATCGGCATCGACAAGGTCGGCGAGAAGACCGCGGTCAAGTGGATCAACCTCTACGGGTCGCTCCAGGGCATCCTCGACCACGCGGACGAGATCACGGGCGTGGTGGGGGAGAAGCTGCGGGAGCAGAAGGATCGCGCCATCCGCAACCGCAAGCTCAACCACCTGCTCACCGACATCGACCTGCCCGTCGGGCCCGCCGACCTCGCCCGCCAGCCCATGAACGTCGCCGCGGTGCGCGACGTGTTCGACAGGCTCCAGTTCAAGACGCTCCTCGAGCGCGTGCTCAAGATCGCGGCGGCGGAGGGCGGCGCGGAGGCGATCGCCGACAGCGCGCCCGCGGCGGCGGGCATCCCCGTCATCCGCACGATGGTCGACGAGGAGCTCGGCAAATGGCTCTCCACGCAGTCGGGCAACGGGCAGAACGCCCTCGGCCTTCGCGTCGAGAGCGCCAACGGCGTCGTCACGGGCTTCGGCATCGGCGCTGCCGACGAGACCGCCTGGGTGCCCTGGGCAGCCGGCCGCCTCGACTACGCGGCCCTCGAGGAGTGGCTGCGCAGCGACGCCCCCAAGGTCATGTCGGGCTCGAAGGCGCAGCTCAAGATCGCGCGCGACTCGGGCCTCGACATCAACGGCATCGCCTACGACACGATCCTCGCCGGCTGGCTGCTCAAGCCCGGCACGAAGTCCGAGACGCTCGCGTCGCAGGTGGAGTACTACCTAGGCGAGACCCTCCAGCAGGCCGACCCCAACCAGCTCGTGCCCGAGACCGAGCCCGCGAGCCCCGCGACTGAGGCGTGGTACTCGCTGCGGCTCGCCTCCTACCTCTCGGAGAAGCTCGACGCGGGCTCCCTCGACGTGCTGGAGAGCATCGAGATGCCGCTCGTGCCGGTGCTCGCGACGATGGAGCGCACGGGTATCACGGTCAACCGCGGCGTGCTCGGCGCGCTCACGACCGACCTCACGGCGAAGGCCAACGACGTCGCCCAGCGCGCGTTCGCGGAGATCGGCCGCGAGATCAACCTCGGCAGCCCCAAGCAGCTGCAGGAGGTGCTGTTCGACCAGCTCGGCATGCCCAAGACCCGCTCGAACAAGACGGGCTTCTCGACGGACGCGGCGAGCCTCGCCGACCTGCAGGACCTGAACCCGCACCCGTTCCTCGACCTGCTCCTGCAGCACCGCGACGCCACCAAGCTCCTGCAGATCATCGCCAGCATCGACAAGGCCGTGGACGGCGGCGGCCGCGTGCACACGACGTACGAGCAGGCGGGTTCCGCGACGGGCCGCATCGCCTCCAACGACCCCAACCTGCAGAACGTGCCCGTGAAGACCGAGACCGGCAGGATCATCCGCTCGGCGTTCGAGGCGGGCGCCGAGTTCGAGACGCTCCTGACCGCCGACTACTCGCAGGTCGAGATGCGGATCATGGCGCACCTCTCCGGCGACGAGGGGCTCATCGAGGCCTTCAACTCGGGAGAGGACCTGCACCGCTTCGTCGGCGCGCGCATCTTCCACGTCGACCCCGCCGACGTCACGCCGACCATGCGCACGAAGGTCAAGGCCATGTCGTACGGCCTCGCCTACGGCCTGAGCGCGTTCGGCCTCAGCAAGCAGCTGCGCATCGAGACGAGCGAGGCGAAGGAGCTCATGACCGACTACTTCGCACGCTTCGGCGCCGTGCGCGAGTACCTCCAGAACGTTGTCGAGCAGGCCAAGGTCGACGGCTACACGACGACGGTGTTCGGGCGCCGCCGGCCGTTCGGCGACCTCTCGTCGTCCAACCGCGTGCTGCGTGAGAACGCGGCGCGGCAGGCGCTCAACTCGCCCATCCAGGGCACGGCCGCCGACATCCTCAAGCTCGCCATGATCCGCATCGACGCCGACCTCACGCGTGCGCGCATGGGCTCGAGGATGCTCCTGCAGGTGCACGACGAGCTCGTGTTCGAGGTCGCCACGGGCGAGCTCGAACAGCTCAGCGCCATCGTGCGCGACCGCATGGCGGGCGCCGCGGAGCTCTCGGTGCCCCTCGACGTGCAGGTGGGCACGGGGCCGAACTGGGACGCCGCGGCGCACTAGCTCGTCCGCTCATCGAGCCTGTCGAGATCTCGCCGTTCACCCCGGCGAGGTCTCGGCAGGCTCGACCTGCTTAACCCGCGACACACCCAAAGCTGAAAATTGGCCGTGAGTTGACAAGCGGACACAAACGGACTTATATAAACCCAGAACCACATTTGGTTTGTCCGTTTGAGTCCCACAACGAGGTCGGATTGTACGCACCGGAGCGACACCAGCAGATCCTGGAGACTGCTCGCGCCCACGGCCGCGTCGACGTCGCCGGCCTCGCCCGTGACCTCTCCGTGACGCCCGAGACCGTGCGCCGCGACCTCACCGCCCTCGAGCGCCGCGGCGTGCTGCGCCGCGTGCACGGCGGCGCGATCCCCGTCGAGCGCATGGGCATCGAGCCCGGCATCGCCGACCGCGAGGTCCACGCGGCGAGCCAGAAGGAGCGCATCGCGCGCGCCGCGCTCGACGAGCTGCCCGACGGCGGCTCGGTCATCCTCGACGCCGGCACCACGACCGTGCGCCTCGCCGAGCTGCTGCCGACCGACCGCGAGCTCACGGTCGTCACGCACTCGATCCCGGTCGCGAGCATCCTCATCTCCCGGCCGAACGTGAGCCTGCACCTGCTGGGCGGCGTCGTGCGCGGCCGCACCCTCGCGGCCGTGGGCGACTGGACGCGCGCGCAGATCGCCGACGTGTTCGCCGACGTGGCCTTCATGGGCACCAACGGCATCAGCGTCGAGCGGGGCCTCACGACGCCCGACCTCGCCGAGGCGAGCGTCAAGCGCGCCCTCATCGACGCCGCGCGGCGCACCGTCGTGCTCGCCGACCACACCAAGTTCGGCCGCGAGGACTTCGCACGCGTCGCGCCGCTGAGCGACATCGACACCGTGATCACCGACGTCGAGCTCGACGTGGAGCTCGCGGAGGACATCGAGAACGCCGGCCCGAGGGTCGTGGTCGTGTGATCGTGACCGTCACCCTCAACCCGAGCCTCGACCGCACCCTCGAGGTCGACGAGTTCGCGCGCGGTGCCGTGCTGCGCACGTCGGAGCCGACCCTCGAGGCGGGCGGCAAGGGCGTCAACGTCACGCGGGCCCTGACCGCCAACGGCACGCCGAGCGTCGCCGTGGTGCCCGTGGGCGGCAGCGAGGGCGCCGAGCTGACGCGCCTGCTGGATGCGGCCGCCGTGGCCGCCCGCTACGTGCCCCTCGCCGGCCGCACGCGCTCCAACATCACGGTCTCCGAGTCCGACGGCACCGTCACCAAGCTCAACGAGCCGGGATCCGGCCTCTCCGCCGACGAGCTCGCCGCCCTCGTGTCCGCCGTCGGAGCGACGGTCTCGGCGGGGGACTGGGTGGTCGTGAGCGGCAGCGTGCCGCCCGAGTTCGGCGCCGACGAGCTCCAGCTCCTCACGGGGAGCCTCGCCGACCGCGAGGTCAACCTCGCCATAGACACGAGCGGCGATGCGCTAGTTGCCTCGCTCGCCGCTCGGCCCCGCCTGATCAAGCCCAACCGCGCGGAGCTCGCCGAGGTCGTGGGCCGCCCGCTCGGCTCGATAGCCGACGTCGTCGACGCCGCCCAGGGCGTGCGGGCGCGCGGTGTCGAGCTCGTGCTCGTGAGCCTCGGCGCCGACGGAGCCGTGCTCGTGGGCCCCGCAGGCGTGGTGGTGGGGGAGTCGCACGTCGCCCACCCGCGCAGCACCGTCGGTGCGGGCGACTGCTTCCTCGCGGGCTTCCTCTCCAAGTTCTCCGTCGATGAGACGGACGTCGATGCGGCGCTCCTCGAGGCGCTCGCGTGGGGCGCGGCCGCGGCATCCCTGCCGGGGACCGCCGTGCCGGGCCCCGGCGACATCGACAACTCGAATGTCCAGCTGGTGTGGCAGCCAGACCTGGATCGGCCACTCGTGGCCAGCTGATTCACCCACCCCATCCCAAAGTACGAAGGAGTACCCACTCTCATGACTGACTACACACCGGCGGTCACCGGGACCGGAGCACGCGCTGTCGTGCAGCGGTTCGGTGCCTTCCTCGCGGGGATGGTGATGCCGAACCTCGGCGCGTTCATCGCGTTCGGTCTCATCACCTCCCTCTTCATCCCCGACGGCTGGGTCAACAAGATCGCCGGCACGCAGACCGAGGTCAGCACCCAGATCTCCACCGTCGTCGGTCCGCTCATCGTCATCCTGATCCCGATCCTCATCGCGTTCACGGGCGGTTCGCGCGTCTACGGCCACCGCGGTGGCGTCGTGGGCGCCGTGTCGCTCATCGGTGCGATGCTGGCCCCGGTGGCGCTGCAGCTCACGCCGATCTCGCTCAACGGCGAGGAGACCACGCCTCCCGGATCGATCGCGGACATCGGTCCGACGATCCTCGCGGCGTTCGTGCTCGGCCCCTTGACGGCATGGCTTCTCAAGAAGTGGGACGCCGCCATCGCAGGCAAGGTCAAGGGCGGCTTCGAGATGCTCGTCGACAACTTCGCCGCGGGCATCATCGGCGGTGCCATGGCGGTCGTCGGCCTGTACATCGTCGGCCCGATCACGTTCTGGATCACCCAGGGCCTCGGCTCGCTCGCGAACACGCTCGTCAACACGGGGCTCCTCCCGCTCGTGTCGATCGTCGTGGAGCCCGCGAAGGTGCTCTTCCTCAACAACGCGATCAACCACGGTGTCTTCACCCCGCTCGGCATCGAGCAGGCGTCCGACGCCGGCCGTTCGATCTTCTTCATGATCGAGTCGAACCCCGGCCCCGGTCTGGGCATCCTCACCGCCATGCTGCTGTTCGGCCCGCGCGCGATCCGTCCGACGGTCCCCGCCGCGATGGTCGTGCACTTCCTCGGCGGCATCCACGAGATCTACTTCCCCTACGTGCTCATGAAGCCGATCCTCGTCATCGCGGCGATCGTCGGCGGCGCCTCGGGCGTGCTGTGGGAGTCGATCTTCAACCTGGGCCTCGTCGGCCCCGCCTCGCCGGGCAGCATCATCGCCTGGTTTGCCGTCTCGCCGCCCGACCAGGTCATCCTGATCATGCTCGGCGTGATCATCTCCGCCGGTGTGACGTTCATCATCGGTGCGCTCCTGCTCGGCTTCGGCCGCAAGGAGAGCGCCGTGGACGCCGAGCTCGACCTCGAGGCCGCGCAGGAGAAGTCGGCCGCGAACAAGAAGGCCTCGAAGGTCACGCCGGCTTCGGCGTAGCCTCGAACCAGGTCCCAACAAAGGAGAACAGCAATGGCAACCATCGACGGATCCAGCATCAAGAAGCTGATCGTTGCGTGCGACGCTGGCATGGGCAGCAGTGTCATGCTCGCCAGCACGCTCAAGAAGCAACTCGCGAAGAACGGCGTCACGGTCGAGCACTCGCCCGTGGCCAGCATCCCGAGCGACGCCGATGTGGTGGTCACCCAGTCGAACCTGGCCGAGCGGGCACGGGGGGTCGTCCCCGACATCCCCGTCATCCCGTTCCAGCTCTTCCTGGGCGACCCCAAGGTCGCCGCTCTCGTCAAGGCCATCCAAAACGGCGACACGGTCGAGGTCTGACCATGTCCGACGAGCAGCAGAAGCCGCTCTCCGAACTGCTCGCGGAGGCGTCGATCACCCTCGACGCCTCCGCGACCAGCAGGGATGACGCGATCCGCCAGGCCGGCGCAGGCCTCAAGGCCGTCGGTGCCATCGACGACGCCTACATCGACGCCATGATCGACAGGGAGAACTCCGTGTCGACGTTCATGGGCGAGGGCGTCGCGATTCCCCACGGCACGCTCGCGGCGAAGGAGTCGGTCAAGTCCGACGCCCTCTCGCTCGTGCGCTTCCCGGACGGTGTCGACTGGGACGGCAACGACGTGCGTCTCGCGTTCGGCATCGCCGCCAAGGACAACGGGCACATCGCGCTCCTGTCGCAGCTCGCGACGGTGCTCATGGACCCCGAGAAGGCCGCGGCGCTGCGTGACGCCACGACCGTGGAGCAGGTCTACGCCCTCCTCGAGTCCGACGACGAGGACGAGTAGCGACGAGTGAAGGTAGCCCGTTTCTACGCCCCCGGAGACATCCGTCTCGAGGACGTCGAGGAGCCGCACGTCTTGGCCGGCGAGGTCAAGATCCGCGTGCGGAACTGCTCGACGTGCGGCACGGATGTGAAGATCTTCCGCTCGGGGCACCCCAACATGACGCCTCCGCAGGTCATGGGCCATGAGATCGCCGGCGAGATCGTCGACGTCGGCGACGGGGTCGACGGCTGGTCGGCGGGGGACCGCGTGCAGGTCATCGCCGCGATCCCCGACGGCACGTGCGAGTACTGCCTCGCGGGCATGCCGGCGATCTGCGAGAACCAGCTCTCGATGGGCTACCAGTTCCCGGGCGGCTTCGCGGAGTACATGATCGTGCCGAACGAGGTGATCAGGGTCGACGGGCTCAACCGCATCCCGGAGGGCCTCGGGTTCGCCGAGGCGTCGCTCGCCGAGCCGCTCGCGTGCGTGCTCAACGGCCAGGAGCTCGCGCGCGTGGGCGAGGGCGACACGGTCGTCGTCGTGGGCTCCGGCCCCATCGGGTGCCTGCACGTGCGGCTCGCCCGCTCGCGCGGCGCCGCCACGGTCATCCTCATCGACCTCAACGCCGACCGGCTCGCGGAGGCCGCGGCCATCGTCAAGCCCGACCTCACCATCGCCTCGGGCGACACCGACCCGGTCGCGGCCGTGCTCGCCGCCACGGGCGGTAGGGGCGCCGACGTCGTCATCACGGCGGCGGCATCCGGCACCGCCCAGGAGCAGGGGCTGAGGATGCTCGCGCGCCGCGGCCGCCTGAGCCTGTTCGGCGGCCTCGCGAAAGACAACCCGATGATCTCGGTCGATGCCAACCTCGTGCACTACCGTGAACTGACGATCGTCGGAGTGAACGGCTCGAGCCCCGCGCACAACAAGCGGGCCCTCGAGCTCATCGCCGCAGGCAGAGTGCCCGTAGCCGACCTCATCACCCACAGACTTCCCCTTGACCGGCTTCTCGACGCGATCGACATCGTGGCGAGGGGCGAAGCAATCAAAGTAACAATCGAACCGTAGGAGCCCCCATGGCCGAGAGAACCGTCACCGTCGCGTCCAGTGTCGGACTGCACGCCCGCCCCGCCTCCCTCTTCGCGCAGGCCGCGGGCAAGGCAGGTGTGCCCGTGCAGCTCACCTCCGCCGCCGGCAAGAGCGTCAACGCCGCGAGCATCCTCGGGGTGCTGTCGCTCGGCATCGGCCACGGCGAGGAGGTCACCCTCAGCGCCGAGGGCGACGGCGCCGAGGCGGCCCTCGACACCCTCGCCGAGCTACTGGGAACCGACCTCGACAAAGAGTAGGTGCTCGCTAGGCTCGGTGTATGACTGAGACACGCAAGCCCACCGCGATCGACCAGATCGCCGAGAAGTGGGTCGAGACCATGATCGACCTCGACCCCGACACGGCGGTCTGGCTCGGTCTCCCCGGCCGCATCGGCGAGATCGGCGACCACTCGCCGGCCGGCCACGAGCGCTACATCGGCGAGGCCAAGAAGGTGCTCGCCGCCCTCGCGGCCGAGACGCCCGTCGACGAGGTCGACGAGGTCACCAAGACCGATATCAGCTACCAGCTCGACCTCGACGTCGCGTCGTCCGAGGCGCGACTGTTCGAGCGCGACCTCAACGTGATCGCGTCGCCCGCGCAGGGCATCCGCGAGATCTTCGACCTCATGCCCACGGCCACCGAGGGCGACTGGTCGGTCGTCTCGAAGCGCCTCGGCAACGTGCCCGCGGCCGTCGACGGCTACATCGAGACGTTGCGCAAGGGAATCGCCGACGGCGTCACGCCCGCGCGCCGCCAGGTCGTGGAGGTCGCCCAGCAGGCGCGCAAGCACGGCGACCCGCTCGGCTTCTTCTTCGACTTCACGGGTGCCGCGGAGCTCGAGGGCGGCGCTGCGCTGCCCGAGTCGCTCGCGAACGACCTGCGCGCGGGCGCCGAGGCCTCGGCCGACGCCTACTCGCGCCTCGCCGAGTTCCTCGAGACCGAGCTCGCCCCCGCGGCCACGGAGCAGGACGCGATCGGCCGCGAGCTGTACGAGCTGCACTCCAAGCACTTCCTGGGTGCCGCGATCGACCTCGACGAGACCTACGAATGGGGCCGCGAGGAGCTCCAGCGCATGATCGACGAGCAGACCCGCATCGCGGGCGAGATCCTCAAGGGCGCGAGCGTCGAAGAGGCCGTCGCGCACCTCGAGAAGGATCCGGCCCGCAAGCTGCACGGCACCGACGCCCTGCAGAAGTGGATGCAGGAGACGAGCGACCGCGCGGTCGCCGAGCTGAGCCGCGACCACTTCGACATCCCCGAGCCCGTCAAGGCGCTCGAGTGCATGATCGCCCCCACGCAGGAGGGCGGCATCTACTACACGGGCCCGAGCGACGACTTCTCGCGCGCAGGCCGCATGTGGTGGAGCGTGCCCGAGGGCGTCACCGAGTTCGACACGTGGCGCGAGCTCACGACCGTCTACCACGAGGGCGTTCCCGGCCACCACCTGCAGATCGGCCAGGCCGTCTACAACCGCGCGACGCTCAACACGTGGCGCCGCCAGCTCGGCGGCACGAGCGGCCACGCCGAGGGCTGGGCGCTCTACGCGGAGCGCCTCATGGAGGAGCTCGGCTACCTCGAGGACCCGGCGGACCGCCTCGGCATGCTCGACGGCCAGCGCATGCGCGCCGCGCGCGTCGTGCTCGACATCGGCGTGCACCTCGGCAAGCCCAACCTCGAGGGCACGGGCACGTGGGACGCCGACTACGCGCTCGAGTTCATGCGCAAGAACGTGAACATGAACGACTCGTTCATCAGGTTCGAGGTCAACCGCTACCTCGGCTGGCCCGGGCAGGCGCCCTCGTACAAGGTCGGCCAGCGCATCTGGGAGCAGATCCGCGACCAGGCCCAGCAGGCGCCGGGCTTCTCGTTCAAGGACTTCCACAAGCGCGCCCTCGACCTGGGCGGCGTGGGGCTCGACACCCTCAAGGCGGCGCTCCTCCGGTGACGTCCACGATCGGCGAGGCCTGGCTGCAGGTCGCGCGCCGCATCCTCGAGGAGGGCAGGCCGTCGGAGTACGACGGGCTGCCCATCCTCGAGCTGCGCCTCGTGACGCTCGAGGTCGAGCATCCCGACCCCGACGACGCCCTCATCGCCGAGCACGCCAACCCCGAGCGCCTCGCGTGGATGCGCGCGAACTTCGTCGACCGCGACCTCGTGGCCGAGCTCGGCGACGCGCGCAGCTACGCGAGCCGCCTCCACGACTACGCGTCGACGGGCACCGACCAGGTGCGGTGGGTCGTCGACCGGCTCGAGGACGACCCGACCTCGCGCTCGGCCACCATCACGACGTTCGAGCCGACCCTCGACACCACGTACATCCCGTGCGTGAGCATGCTCGACTTCTGGATCCCCGAGCACGCCGTCGACCTCGTCGTCTACGCGCACTCCATCGACTTCGGGTCGAAGGGCTACGGCAACCTCGTGCAGCTCGCGGCCCTGCAGCACCACGTCGCGGCGGAGCTCGGACGGCCCGTGGGCGCCCTCACCTTCATCGTGAAGTCGGCGCACGTCTACGAGACCGAGTTCGACTACATGCGGGGCGTGCTCGCGGTGACCGCGTGACGCGTTCGCCCTGGCAGCGCGCCCTGGGCCCCAGGATGTCGCAGCTCGACCCCGGGCTCGTCGCCTACTTCTCCGCCATCCCGCCGGGCCATGTCGGCCGCGGCTCGGGGGTCTTCGACGTCGTCGGCACGCCGCGCCGCTGGCTGTGGCCGGTGCTCGCGCTCCTGCCGGGCGTCGTCTTCCCGGTGTGGGAGCACGCCGTGCCGTTCACGGTGGCCAACCGGCCGGGCCCGCACGGCACCGTCCGCGCCGAGCGGGTGTTCCGCTTCGCACGCGGCGACCGCACGATGGCTGACGAGACGGGCATGACGTCGGCGGGCCTCACCGACCGGCTCGGGTTCGTCGACGTGCGGCTCGAGCCGTCGGTCGTCGGTGGCCGGCTCATCCTCGAGTCGACGTCGGCAGTGCTGCGGATGGGCCCGCTGCGGGTGCCGCTCGGTGTGCTCGCGCCGCGCGTCTCGCTCGTCGAGCGGTCCGACGGCGCCCGCCAGCACGTGTCGCTGCGCCTCTCGCATCCGCTCCTGGGCACGCTCTACGAGTACTCCGGCAGCTTCACCTACTCCGTGGAGGCAGAGTGACCGACCGCATCGTCATCGCCGGGGCCTCCGGCTTCATCGGCACCTACCTCGCCGAGGCCTTCCGCGCGGAGGGTGCCGACGTGCGCCTCATCGGCAGGTCGGGACCGGATGCCGCGTGGGGCGACACCGCCGCGATCACGGCGCTGCTCGACGGAGCCGACCTGCTCGTGAACCTCGCGGGCAAGAGCGTCAACTGCCGGTACGGCCCCGCCAACCGCGCGGAGATCCTGCGCTCGCGCATCGACACGACGCGCGAGCTCGGCGCCGCCCTCGCGGCCTGCGCGGCCGCGCCGCCCGTGTGGATCAACTCGTCCACGGCCACGATCTACCGGCACGCCGAGGACCGGCCCATGACCGAGTCGACGGGCGAGATCGGCACGGGCTTCTCCGTGGGCATCGCGACCGCGTGGGAGCGGGAGCTCGACGCCGCACCCACTCCGCGCACGCGCAAGGTCGCCCTGCGCATGGCGATCGTGCTCGGGGACGGCAGCGCGCTCATCCCGCTCATCCGCCTCGCGCGGTTCGGGCTCGGGGGAGCGCAGCTCGACGGCCCGTGGTTCCGCACGCGCAGGCGCGTCGAGGCCGGCACGTTCCACGAGTTCCGTGCGCGGGGCGGGCGGCAGCGGTTCAGCTGGATCCACGTCGCCGACGTGCTCGGCGTCATCAGGTTCCTGCGCTCGCACGGGGAGCTCTCGGGCGTCGTGAACGCAAGCTCGCCGAACCCCTCGGACAGCGCCACGCTCATGCGCACGCTCAGGAGGGTGCTGCGCGTGCCGTTCGGCATCCCGGCGCCGAGGCCCGTGCTCGAGATCGGCTCGGCGGTGATCCGCACCGAGACGGAGCTCGTGCTCAAGAGCCGCTGGGTGGTGCCGGAGCGCCTTCTCGCGGCGGGCTACGAGTTCGAATACCCCGAGCTCGAGCCCGCGCTCAGGGGCATCGTGGCGGAGAGAAGCTCAAAGCGGTAAGCTGGAACGTCGCATTCGCGACTTCTATCAGCCTGCCTCGGGCGAAAACCAAAGCACGTCCTCGCTCGTGGCCCTATTTCTGTCCACTCGGAGTAACAACTACATGACAATCGTAACGACCGACAAGGCGCCCAAGCAGGTCGCAGTCAACGACATCGGATCTGCTGAAGACTTCCTCGCCGCGGTCGAGAAGACGCTGAAGTTCTTCAACGACGGAGACCTCATCGAGGGCACCGTCGTCAAGATCGACCGGGACGAGGTCCTCCTCGACGTCGGTTACAAGACCGAGGGTGTCATCCCCTCCCGCGAGCTCTCCATCAAGCACGACGTGGACCCGACCGAGGTCGTCCAGGTCGGCGACACCGTCGAGGCCCTGGTTCTCCAGAAGGAGGACAAGGAGGGTCGTCTCATCCTGTCGAAGAAGCGTGCTCAGTACGAGCGCGCATGGGGCGACGTCGAGAAGATCAAGGACGCCGACGGCGTCGTCACGGGCTCGGTCATCGAGGTCGTCAAGGGCGGCCTCATCGTCGACATCGGCCTCCGCGGCTTCCTGCCGGCCTCGCTCATCGAGCTGCGCCGCGTCCGCGACCTCACGCCGTACCTCGGCCAGGAGATCGAGGCCAAGATCCTCGAGCTCGACAAGAACCGCAACAACGTCGTGCTGTCGCGCCGCGCCCTGCTCGAGCAGACGCAGAGCGAGTCGCGCACCACGTTCCTCAACAACCTCGCCAAGGGCCAGGTCCGCAAGGGCGTCGTCTCGTCGATCGTCAACTTCGGTGCGTTCGTCGACCTCGGCGGCGTCGACGGCCTCGTCCACGTCTCCGAGCTCTCGTGGAAGCACATCGAGCACGCGTCCGAGGTCGTGGAGGTCGGCCAGGAGGTCACCGTCGAGATCCTCGAGGTCGACCTCGAGCGCGAGCGCGTGTCGCTCTCGCTCAAGGCGACGCAGGAGGACCCGTGGCAGGTCTTCGCCCGCACGCACGCCATCGGCCAGGTTGCTCCCGGAAAGGTCACGAAGCTCGTCCCCTTCGGCGCGTTCGTGCGCGTCGCGGAGGGCATCGAGGGCCTCGTGCACATCTCCGAGCTGTCGGGCAAGCACGTCGAGCTCGCCGAGCAGGTCGTGTCGGTCGGCGACGAGGTGTTCGTCAAGGTCATCGACATCGACCTCGAGCGCCGCCGCATCAGCCTCTCGCTGAAGCAGGCGAACGAGGGCGTCGACCCCGAGGGCACCGAGTTCGACCCCGCGCTGTACGGCATGCTCACGGAGTACGACGAGCAGGGCAACTACAAGTACCCCGAGGGCTTCGACCCGGAGACCAACGAGTGGCGCGAGGGCTTCGAGACCCAGCGCGAGAAGTGGGAGCAGGACTACGCTGCGGCCCAGGCCCGTTGGGAGCAGCACAAGAAGCAGGTCGCCGCCGCCGCGCTGCAGGAGGACGCCATCACGTCCGCCGCCCCGGCCGGTGCGTCCTCCTTCTCGAGCGACGACTCGGGCTCCGGCTCGACCGGCACGCTCGCCGACGACGAGTCGCTCGCCGCGCTTCGCGAGAAGCTGTCGAACAACTCCTAGTCAGTCCCCGTACGAACGGCCGGTCCTCCTCGGAGGGCCGGCCGTTCGTGCGTCAGCGCACGAGGGGCTCGAGATCCTTCGGGCGCCCCCGGCGGAAGCGCCGGAAGAGCAGCACGAAGCTCACGATGACGCCCGCGAGGGCGAAGAGCACGAGCACCGGCAGCAGGATCGCGAGGATGCTCAGCACGACGGCGCCGACATCCTCTGCCGTGCTCACGACGGGTGCCGCGGTGCCGGCCGACGCGACGTTGGCCACCGGACGCGACACGGCCTTGCCGATGTGCGTCGCGAGTGCGAGCAGGATGCCCACGGCGATGGGCACCCACGCGTTCGAGGTGAAGAACTGGGCGGGGTCCTGCACGACCGCCGTACCCGAGCTCGACCCCGTTCCGAAGGCGATGCCGCCTGCGACGGGGCGCACGAAGAGCTGGATCCAGTCGTTGACCGAGTCGACGACGGGGATCTTGTCGGCGACCACCTCGATGACGAGCAGCACTCCGAGGATGACGAGCACCCACGGGTTCGACAGCCACTGCCACTGCGCGGGCAGGTCGACGAAGTCGAGGAACCGCCCGGCGAGGCCGAGGATGAGGAGCGGGATGTAGGCGTTGAGCCCCGCGGCGACCGCGAGGCCAGCACCGGTGAGCACCTCGAACATGGGCTGACATTAGCATTGGCGCATGTATTTGATCGCCCTCACCGGCGGCATCGCCTCGGGCAAGTCGGTGGTCGCCGAGCGGCTCGCGAGCCGCGGCGCCGTGGTCGTCGACGCCGACGTGCTGGCCCGCAGGGTCGTCGAGCCCGGCACGCCCGGCCTCGCGCGCATCGCGGAGGAGTTCGGCCCCGAGGTCATCAACGACGACGGCACGCTCGACCGGGCCGCCCTCGGCGCCATCATCTTCGCCGACGCCGACCGGCGCGCGGCGCTCAACGCGATAACCCACCCAGAGATCCAGCGGATGGGCAACGCCCTGTTCGCCGAGGTGACCGACCCCTACGCCGTGGGCGTCTACGACGTGCCCCTGCTCGTCGAGGCCGTGCACGAGCGGCCCCGCAAGTACGACCTCGTCGTCGTCGTGCACGCCGACGCCGAGACGCGCCTGCGCCGCATGGTCGAGCTGCGGGGCATGACGCGCGAGGAGGCGACGCACCGCCTCAACTCCCAGGCCTCCGACGCCGAGCGGCTCGCGATAGCCGACGTCGTGATCGACAGCAACGGCACGCTCGAGCACACCCTCGAGCAGGCGGACGAGCTGTGGGAGATGGCCGCCGCGTCCGCTCGTAGCGAGCAGCCCGGCTAAGGTCGGTGGCCGTGCCTATGCTGAAAAGCATGGAGCCCACCCGATCAGTCCGACCGTTCAAGGTCGTGAGCGAGTACCTGCCGAGCGGCGACCAGCCCGCGGCGATCGCCGAGCTGGCCCAGCGCATCAACGCGGGGGAGACCGACGTCGTGCTGCTGGGTGCGACGGGCACCGGCAAGTCGGCGACCACGGCATGGCTCATCGAGCAGGTGCAGCGCCCTACGCTCGTGCTCTCGCACAACAAGACCCTCGCCGCGCAGCTGGCCAACGAGTTCCGCGACCTCATGCCCGACAACGCCGTCGAGTACTTCGTGTCGTACTACGACTACTACCAGCCCGAGGCGTACATCCCGCAGACAGACACCTTCATCGAGAAGGACTCGTCGATCAACGCGGAGGTCGAGCGCCTGCGCCACTCGACCACGAACTCGCTGCTCAGCCGGCGCGACACCGTGGTCGTCTCCACGGTCTCGTGCATCTACGGCCTGGGCGCCGCCGAGTCGTACCTCGACGCCATGATCGCCCTGCAGGTCGGCATGCGCATCGACCGCGAGACGCTCATCCGCAAGTTCGTCTCGATGCAGTACCAGCGCAACGACTACGACTTCTCGCGCGGCACCTTCCGCGTGCGCGGCGACACCATCGAGATCATCCCCGTCTACGAGGAGCTCGCGATCCGCATCGAGATGTTCGGCGACGAGATCGAGGCGATCTACGCGCTGCACCCGCTCACGGGCGACGTGGTCAAGACCATGGACGCCGTGTCGGTCTTCCCCGGCACGCACTACGCCGCGAGCCCGCTCACCATCCAGAAGGCGATCGTCTCCATCCAGGAGGAGCTCGCGGAGCGGCTGCAGGAGCTCGAGCGCCAGAGCAAGCTGCTCGAGGCGCAGCGCCTGCGCATGCGCACGACGTTCGACATCGAGATGATGGAGCAGATCGGCTTCTGCAACGGCATCGAGAACTACTCCCGGCACATGGACGGTCGGCAGGCTGGCGAGGCGCCCAGCTGCCTGCTCGACTACTTCCCCGAAGACTTCCTCGTCGTCATCGACGAGTCGCACGTCACCGTGCCGCAGATCGGTGCGATGTACGAGGGGGATGCGTCGCGCAAGCGCACGCTCGTCGAGCACGGGTTCCGGCTGCCGAGCGCGCTCGACAACCGTCCGCTCAAGTGGGAGGAGTTCCTCGCCCGCGTGGGCCAGAAGGTCTACCTCTCCGCGACCCCGGGCAAGTACGAGCTCGGCATCACCGACTCGATAGTCGAGCAGGTCATCCGCCCCACGGGCCTCATCGACCCCGCCATCGTGGTCAAGCCCTCGAAGGGCCAGATCGACGACCTGCTCGAGCAGATCCGCCTGCGCGTCGAGCGCGACGAGCGCGTGCTCGTCACGACCCTCACGAAGAAGATGGCCGAGGAGCTCACGGAGTTCCTGGGGGAGCACGGCGTGCGCGTGCGCTACCTGCACTCCGACGTCGACACCCTCCGCCGCGTCGAGCTCCTGACCGAGCTCAGGCAGGGCGTCTACGACGTGCTCGTGGGCATCAACCTCCTGCGCGAGGGCCTCGACCTCCCGGAGGTCTCGCTCGTCGCCATCCTCGATGCCGACAAGGAGGGCTTCCTGCGCTCGGGCACGTCGCTCATCCAGACGATCGGCCGCGCCGCCCGCAACGTCTCGGGCGAGGTGCACATGTACGCCGACGTCATGACCGACTCGATGGCGAAGGCCATCGAGGAGACCGACCGCCGCCGCGACAAGCAGATCGCCTACAACAAGGAGAAGGGCATCGACCCGCAGCCCCTGCGGAAGAAGATCGCCGACATCACCGACCAGATCATGCGCGAGGCGAGCGACACCGCCGCCGTGCTCGCGGGCAAGTCCGACGCGAGCCGCAAGCGCGCACCCACGCCCAACCTCAAGCGCGAGGGGCTGGCCGCCCAGGGCGGCAACAACCTGGAGGCGATCATCGCCGACCTCAACGAGCAGATGCTCGCCGCGGCGGCCGAGCTCAAGTTCGAGCTCGCGGGCCGTCTGCGCGACGAGGTCTCCGACCTCAAGAAGGAGCTGCGGCAGATGGAGCAGGCTGGGCACCTCAAGTAGCGAGACCCGGCGAATGTCGGTGGCTTCCGTAGAATGGACAGAGTGTCGATAACCGAGATTGATGAGCTCGACGGCAGCGTCGGCTTAACAGAACAAGCCATGCTGGCAACGCTCGAGGGCAAGTCGGCACCCAACGGCAAGCTCACGGTCCGTGGCGCTCGCGTGCACAACCTGCACAACGTCGACCTCGAGATCCCGCGCGACTCGCTCGTCGTCTTCACGGGCCTCTCGGGCTCCGGCAAGTCCAGCCTCGCATTCGACACGATCTTCGCGGAGGGCCAGCGCCGCTACGTGGAGTCCCTGTCGGCCTACGCGCGGCAGTTCCTCGGGCAGGTCGACCGGCCCGACGTCGACTTCATCGAGGGCCTGAGCCCGGCGGTATCCATCGACCAGAAGTCGACGAACCGCAACCCGCGCTCGACGGTCGGCACGATCACCGAGATCTACGACTACATGCGCCTGCTGTGGGCGCGCATCGGCGTGCCGCACTGCCCCGAGTGCGGGGAGCGCATCGAGAAGCAGACCGTGCAGCAGATCGCCGACCAGCTCATGGAGCTCGAGGCCGGCACGCGCTACCAGGTCGTCAGCCCCGTCATCTCGCAGAAGAAGGGCGAGTTCGTCGACCTCTTCAAAGAGCTCGCGACGAGCGGCTACTCGCGTGCGATCGTGGACGGCGAGCAGATCCAGCTGAGCGACCCGCCCAAGCTCAAGAAGCAGTTCAAACACGACATCTCGGTCGTCGTCGACCGCCTCGTCGCGGGCGACGACATCCTCACGCGGCTCACCGACTCGCTCGAGACTGCGCTGCGGCTCACCGACGGCCTCGTCTCGATCAACTACGTCGACCTCGAGGGGGATGCCGCGTGGCGCACCTTCTCCGAGAAGCTCTCGTGCCCCAACGGGCACCCCCTGCAGCTCACCGAGATCGAGCCGCGCACGTTCTCGTTCAACGCCCCCTTCGGCGCGTGCCCCGAGTGCTCCGGCCTCGGCACGCGCATGTCGGTGGATGCCGACCTGCTCATCGCCGACGAGTCGGTGAGCATCGCCGACGGCGCCATCCTGCCGTGGACGAGCCAGGGCAAGGGGCTCTTCAACTACTTCGAGAAGCTGCTCGACGGCCTCGCGCGCGACCTCGACTTCTCCCTCGACACGCCCTGGGGCGAGCTGCCGGCGAGCGTGCAGGAGGCGATCCTGCGCGGCAACAACTTCCAGGTCACGGTCAAGTGGAAGAACCGCTACGGCCGCGAGATGAAGTACTCCACGGGCTTCGAGGGCGTCATCCCCTACATGGAGCGCAAGTACATGGAGGCGGAGACCGACGTGCAGCGCCAGCGCGTCGCCGAGTACCTGCGCGAGATCCCGTGCCCCGTGTGCGACGGCAAGCGCCTCAAGCCCGAGGTGCTCGCCGTCACGGTGAGCGGGTCGAGCATCGCCGACGTGTGCGAGCTCAGCCTCGTCGACGCGCACCGCTTCATGCAGGAGCTCACGCTCTCCGCGCGCGACGCCAAGATCGCCGCCCAGGTGCTGCGCGAGATCCGTCTGCGCCTCGAGTTCCTCATCGAGGTGGGGCTGAGCTACCTCGACCTCATGCGCGCGGCCGCGACCCTCTCGGGCGGCGAGGCCCAGCGCATCCGGCTAGCGACCCAGATCGGCTCGGGCCTCACGGGCGTGCTCTACGTGCTCGACGAGCCGAGCATCGGCCTGCACCAGCGCGACAACCGCCGTCTCATCGAGACCCTCGTCAAGCTCAAGAACCTCGGCAACACCCTCATCATCGTCGAGCACGACGAAGACACCATCCGCACCGCGGACTGGATCGTCGACATCGGCCCCGGCGCGGGCGAGCACGGCGGCAAGGTCGTGCACTCGGGCTCGTACGAGCAGCTGCTCGCCAACACCGACTCGATCACGGGCGACTACCTCGCGGGCCGCAAGTCGATCGCGACGCCCACGAAGCGCCGGCCGATCGACAAGAAGCGCCAGGTGGTCGTCGAGGGCGCCCGCGCCAACAACCTCAAGAACGTGACCGCCGAGTTCCCGCTCGGCGTGCTCACGGCGGTCACGGGCGTGAGCGGCTCCGGCAAGTCGAGCCTCGTCAACGACATCCTCTACAAGGTGCTCGCGAACAACCTCAACGGCGCCCGGCAGATCCCCGGCAAGCACACGCGCGTCACGGGCCTCGACGACCTCGACAAGGTCGTGCACGTCGACCAGGCGCCCATCGGGCGCACGCCGCGGTCGAACCCCGCGACCTACACGGGCGTGTTCGACAAGATCCGCACGCTGTTCTCCGAGACCGCCGACGCGAAGGCCCGCGGCTACCTGCCCGGCCGCTTCAGCTTCAACGTCAAGGGCGGCCGCTGCGAGAACTGCTCGGGCGACGGCACGATCAAGATCGAGATGAACTTCCTCCCCGACGTCTACGTCGCGTGCGAGGTGTGCGGGGGAGCCCGGTACAACCGCGAGACGCTCGCCGTGAAGTACAAGGGCAAGAACATCGCCGAGGTGCTCGACATGCCGATCAGCGAGGCAGTCGAGTTCTTCGAGGCGATCTCCGCGATCCACCGCTACCTCAAGACGCTCGAGGAGGTCGGGCTCGGCTACGTGCGCCTCGGGCAGAGCGCCACGACCCTCTCGGGCGGCGAGGCGCAGCGCGTCAAGCTCGCGACCGAACTGCAGCGGCGCTCGATGGGCCGCAGCATCTACGTGCTCGACGAGCCCACGACGGGCCTGCACTTCGAGGATGTCCGCAAGCTCCTCATGGTGCTGGGCGGCCTCGTCGACAAGGGGAACACGGTCATCGTGATCGAGCACAACCTCGACGTCATCAAGTCGGCCGACTGGCTCATCGACCTCGGGCCCGAGGGCGGCGCGGGCGGCGGAGAGATCCTCGCCACGGGCACCCCCGAGCAGCTCGCGAAGGTCGAGGGCAGCCACACGGGCGTCTTCCTCAGGGAAGTGCTGGAGGGCGCTCGCGTCTGATGGCCGCGACCGTCCCGTGGCGCCCGAAGGCGGGCGAGATCCCGCAGCAGCCGGGCGTCTACCGGTTCCGTGACGCCAACGCGCGCGTGCTCTACGTCGGCAAGGCGAAGAACCTCCGCCAGCGCCTGAGCAACTACTTCGCGCCGCTCGCGACGCTGCACGACCGCACCCGCAAGATGGTCATGACCGCCTCGTCCGTCGAGTGGACGGTGGTCGGCAACGACTTCGAGGCGCTGCAGCTCGAGTACACGTGGATCAAGGAGTTCGACCCGCCGTTCAACGTGCAGTACAAGGACGACAAGTCGTACCCGTACCTCGCGATCACGCTCGGCGACCCCGTTCCGCGTGTGCTCGTGACGCGCAACAAGGGCATCCCCAACGCCCGGTACTTCGGGCCATACAGCCGCGCATGGGCGATCCGCGAGACCGTCGACATCATGCTCAAGGCGTTCCCGATGCGCTCGTGCTCCGACTCGACCTACAAGCGCGCGCAGCAGACCGGCAGGCCCTGCCTGCTGGGCGACATCGGCAAGTGCGCCGCGCCGTGCGTCAAGCGCGTGACCCTCGAGGAGCACAAGTCGATAGCCCTCGACTTCGCGAGCTTCATGGGCGGCAACGACTCGCGCTACATCGCCGCGATCACGAAGCGCATGAAGGATGCGGCCGCGACCCAGGACTACGAGTCCGCGGCCCGCTACCGCGACCAGCTGCAGGCGCTCGAGACCGCGCTCGCGAAGAACGTGGTGGTGCTCGACGAGGAGACCGACGCGGACATGTTCGGCATCGCCCACGACGAGCTCGCCGCCGCCGTGCAGCAGTTCGTCGTGCGCGGCGGCCGCATCCGCGGTGTGCGCAGCTGGGTCGTCGACAAGGAGCTCGACCTCGAGCTGCCCGAGCTCGTCGAGTCGGTGCTGCAGAACGCGTACGAGGATGCGACGCCCCCGCGCGACGTGTTCGTGCCCGCGCTGCCCGACGACACCCCGGAGCTCGAGCGCTGGCTGGGGGAGCTGCGCGGACCGGGCTCGCGCGTCAAGCTCGCCGTCGCCAAGCGCGGCGACAAGGCGGCGCTCGCCCTCACCGTCTCCCAGAACGCGCAGAACGCCCTCATGCTCTACAAGACCCGCCGCAGCGGCGACTTCGTCGCGCGGTCGCAGGCGCTCTCCGACATCCAGGAGGCTCTCGGCATGGACGAGGCGCCCCTGCGCATGGAGTGCTACGACGTGTCGCACCTGAGCGGCACCAACATCGTCGCCTCGATGGTCGTCTTCGAAGACGGCCTGCCGCGCAAAGACCAGTACCGCCGCTTCAGCATCCCCGAGTCGACGGACGACACCGAGTCGATCCACCAGGTGCTCACGCGCCGGCTCGCGTACCTGCGCGAGGAGCCCGCCCTCGCGGCCGTCGTCGACGACCCTGGCCAGGCCGACGAGAAGCGCCGCAAGAAGTTCGCCTACCCGCCGCAGCTGCTCATCGTCGACGGCGGGCAGCCGCAGGTCGCGGCGGCGAAGCGCGCGCTCGACGAGGCCGGGGTCACGGGCATCCAGCTCGCGGGGATCGCGAAGCGCCTCGAGGAGATCTGGCTGCCGGACTCCGACTTCCCGGTCATCCTGCCCCGCAACAGCGACGCGCTATTCCTCATCCAGCGTCTGCGCGACGAGGCGCACAGGTTCGCGATCAGCTACCAGCGGCAGAAGCGCAAGAACGACATCCAGTCGGTGCTCGGCGAGATCCCCGGCCTCGGGCCGTCGCGCGTGCGCGAGCTGCTCAAGCACTTCGGCTCGGTCGCGCGCCTGCGCGGCGCGGACGCGGAGGCCGTCGCCGAGGTGCGGGGGATAGGCCCGCAGCTGGCCAGGGTCATCGTCGAGCGCATCCGGCAGTAGCCGCCGCCCGGTAGTCTTGGGGGGATGACCACCGAGACCCCGCAGCAGGAGATGCTCATCGTCACCGGCATGTCCGGTGCCGGGCGCTCCACGGTGGGCAACGCGCTTGAGGACCTCGGCTGGTACGTCGTCGACAACCTGCCGCCGCAGATGCTCGGCCCGCTCGTCGAGCTCGCGCAGCACGCCGGCAACTCGCTCCCGCGCATCGCCGCGGTGGTCGACGTGCGCGGCGGGGCCCTCTTCCAGGACGTGCAGGCGAGCATCGACGCGCTGCGCGACTCCATAGTGCTGCGGCTGCTGTTCCTCGAGGCCACCGACGCCACGCTCGTGCGCCGCTTCGAGAACGTGCGCCGGCCGCATCCCCTGCAGGGCAACGGCACGACCCTCGACGGCATCGTCGCCGAGCGCGAGCGCCTCGCCGAGATCCGCGCGGCCGCCGACATCGTCGTCGACACGACCGACCTCAACATCCACCAGCTCGCGACCGACATCCGTGAGCAGTTCTCCACCGACGACGACGCGGGACTGCGCGTGACGATCGAGAGCTTCGGCTACAAGTACGGGCTGCCCGCCGACGCCGACCTCGTCGCCGACTGCCGGTTCTTGCCGAACCCGTTCTGGAACCCCGATCTCAAGGCGCTCAACGGGCTCGACGCGCCCGTGCGCGACTTCGTGCTCTCCCGCGAGGGCGCGCGCGAGTTCGTGGCCGACTACGCCCACGCCATGGAGCCCGTGTTCGCGGGCTTCCAGCGCGAGAACAAGCGCCACGCCACCATCGCGATCGGCTGCACGGGCGGCAAGCACCGCTCCGTCGCGATCGCCGAGGAGCTCGCCACGAGGCTCGGCTCCCTCCCGGGCGTGGTCGTGAACGTGAAGCACCGCGACCTGGGTCGCGAATAGCCGGCGACGGCACCACAGACAGACGAGAAGGAGGACCGCGCGTGGCACTCACCGCCGAGGTCAAGGACGAGCTGGCGAGCATCCAGTCGGGCAAGACGACGCTGCGTGCGGCGGAGCTCGCGACGATCCTGAGGTTCTCGGGCGGCCTGCACGTCATCTCGGGGCGCATCGCCGTCGAGTCGGAGGTCGACACCGAGCAGCTCGCCCGCCGCGTGCGCAAGGACATCGCCGAGCTGTACGGCGTGCGTGCCGACGTCTCGGTCATCTCCGCGTCGGGCGTGCGCCGCACCCCGCACTACCTCGTGCGCGTGCTCGACGGCGGCGAGACCCTCGCGCGGCAGACGGGGCTGCTGGATGCCCGCCGCCGCCCGATCCGCGGCCTGCCCAACCGCCTCACGACGGGCAACCGCGACGACCTCGCGGCGGTGTGGCGCGGAGCGTTCCTCGCCGCGGGAACCCTCACCGACCCCGGCCGCTCGGCGGCCCTCGAGATCACGTGCCCCGGCAACGAGGCCGCCATGGCCCTCGTGGGTGCTGCGGGCCGCCTCAAGATCGCCGCGAAGGCGCGCGAGGTGCGCGGCGTGCACCGCGTCGTCGTGCGCGACGGCGAGGCTATCGGCGCCATGCTCGTGCTCATGGGCGCCGAGCGCAGCGTCGAGGCGTGGAACGAGATGCGCCAGCGCCGCGAGGTGCGCGCCACGGCCAACCGCCTCGTGAACTTCGACGACGCCAACCTGCGGCGCTCGGCCCAGGCCGCGGTCGCGGCGTGCGCGCGTGTCGAGCGCGCCCTCGAGATCCTCGAGGGCGACGTTCCCAAGCACCTGCAGTACGCGGGCGAGCTGCGCCTGCGCTTCCGCGACTCGAGCCTCGACGAGCTCGGCCACCACGCCGACCCGCCCATGACGAAGGACGCCGTCGCGGGCCGCATCCGCCGCCTCCTCGCGATGGCCGACAAGCGAGCATCCGACCTCGGCATCCCCGGCACGGACGCGAATCTTCCCCCCGACCTCGACGAATAGGAAGCATCCGAGGGCCCCGGGGGTTGCAGTCATAGACTGGAAAAGTCACTAGAAGCTAGGAGAAACGATGGCTGAATACACGCTGCCCGAACTTGCCTACGACTACTCGGCGCTCGCGCCGAGCATCAGCGGCCAGATCATGGAGCTGCACCACAGCAAGCACCACCAGGCCTACGTGACGGGCGCCAACGCGGCCCTCGCGGGTCTCGCTGCAGCGCGCGAGAGCGGCGACCTCGCCAACGTGAACAAGCTCGAGAAAGACCTGGCCTTCAACCTCGGCGGCCACGTCAACCACTCGATCTTCTGGACCAACCTCTCGCCGGACGGCGGCGACAAGCCCACGGGCGACCTCGCGAGCGCCATCGACGACCACTTCGGCTCGTTCGACAAGTTCACCGCGCACTTCACGGCGACCGCGATGGGTGTGCAGGGCTCGGGCTGGGCCGTGCTCGCCTGGGACTCGATCGGTGAGAACCTCATCATCGTGCAGTTCTTCGACCAGCAGGGCAACCTCCCCGCCGGCATCGTCCCGCTCCTCATGCTCGACGTGTGGGAGCACGCGTACTACCTCGACTACAAGAACGTCCGCGCCGACTACGTGAAGGCCTTCTGGAACATCGCCAACTGGGCCAACGTGCAGCAGCGCTTCACCGCGGCGCGCGAGAAGACCAGCGGGCTGCTGCTACTGTCATAGCTGGCGATGTGGCCGGGGATTTCGCTCAAGCGACCCCGGCCACTCCTCGTCCACCGCACCACAAAACACCACCACCACACACACGCAGCGCGCGCCCCGCTGGGCGCCCGAGCAACATGGAGCACAAGTGACCGTCAAGATCGGTATCAACGGATTCGGCCGCATCGGCCGCAACTTCTTCCGTGCGGCCCTCGCCAAGGGCAGCGACCTCGAGATCGTCGCCGTCAACGACCTCACCGACAACAAGTCCCTTGCGCACCTGCTCAAGTACGACACGATCACGGGCCGCCTCGACGCGACCGTGGAGTTCAACGACAGCGAGATCATCGTCAATGGCAAGGCCATCAAGGTCTTCGAGGAGCGCGACCCCGCGAACCTGCCCTGGGGCGAGCTCGGCGTCGACATCGTCATCGAGTCGACCGGCCGCTTCACCAAGTCCGAGGATGCCGCCAAGCACATCCAGGCCGGCGCCAAGAAGGTCATCGTCTCCGCCCCCGCGACCGGCTCCGACGTCGCGACCCTAGTGCTCGGCGTCAACGAGGGCACCTACGACCCCGCCGTGCACAACATCATCTCCAACGCCTCGTGCACGACGAACTGCCTCGCGCCGCTCGCCAAGGTGCTGCTCGACAACTTCGGCATCGAGCGCGGCCTCATGACCACGGTGCACGCCTACACGGCCGACCAGAACCTGCAGGACGGCCCGCACAGCGACCTCCGCCGCGCCCGCGCCGCCGCCGCCAACATCATCCCCACGTCGACGGGTGCCGCCAAGGCCCTCGGGCTCGTGATCCCGGAGCTCGTCGGCAAGCTCGACGGCTACGCCCTGCGCGTGCCGGTGCCCACCGGCTCGATCACCGACCTCACCGTCGAGCTCTCGAAGCCCGCCACGGTCGAGGAGATCAACGCGGCGTACAAGGCCGCCTCCGAGAGCGGCTCGCTCAAGGGCATCCTCAAGTACACCGAGGACGAGATCGTCTCGAGCGACATCGTGGGCGACCCGCACTCCTCGATCTTCGACGCCGGCCTCACGAAGGTCATCGGCACGCAGGTCAAGGTGGCGTCGTGGTACGACAACGAGTGGGGCTACTCCAACCGCCTCGTCGACGTCACCGAGTTCGTCGGCTCCAAGCTGTAGCGATGGCACTCCGCACCCTCGAGTCGCTCGGCGACCTGCGGGGCAAGCGGGTCGTCGTGCGCTGTGACCTGAACGTCCCCCTGAAGGACGGCCAGATCACGGACGACGGGCGCGTCCGCGCGTCCCTGCCGACCCTCAACGCCCTCATCCACGCCGGCGCCCGCGTCGTCGTCGTCTCCCACCTCGGCCGCCCGGACGGCGAGCCCGACAGCAAATACAGCCTCGCGCCCGTCGCGCAGCGCCTGTCGGAGCTGCTCGGCAAGCCCGTCGTCTTCGCGACCGACACCGTGGGGTCGGCGGCGAAGGATGCCGTGGCCGGGCTCGAGGACGGCGATGTCGCCCTGCTCGAGAACCTGCGGTTCAACGCCCACGAGACGGCCAAGGACGACGCCGAGCGCGCCGACTTCGCGGCCAAGCTCGCGGCGTTCGGCGACGCGTTCGTCTCGGACGGGTTCGGAGTCGTGCACCGCAAGCAGGCGAGCGTCTACGAGCTCGCCGAGCAGCTGCCGAGCGCGGCCGGGCTCCTCATCGAGCAGGAGCTCGGCGTGCTCGAGCGCCTGACCGTGAACCCCGAGAAGCCGTACACCGTCGTGCTCGGCGGCTCGAAGGTCTCCGACAAGCTGAGCGTCATCGACGCCCTGCTGCCCAAGGTCGACACGCTCCTCGTGGGCGGCGGCATGCTCTTCACGTTCCTGTACGCGCTCGGCCACAAGGTGGGCGCCAGCCTCCTCGAGGCCGACCAGGTCGAGACCGTCAAGGGCTACCTGGCGAAGGCCGAGGAGCTGGGCGTGGAGATCGTGCTGCCCACCGACATCGTCGTGGCGTCGAAGTTCGGCGCGGACGCCGAGCACGTCGTCACGGCCGCGGACGCCATCGAGGAGACGCCGTTCGGCGCGTCGGGCCTCGGCCTCGACATCGGCCCCGAGACGGCGCGTGCGTTCGCGACGGCGATCGACGCCTCGGCGACGGTCTTCTGGAACGGCCCCATGGGCGTCTTCGAGCTCGCGCCGTTCGCGGCCGGCACGAAGGCGGTCGCCGCAGCCCTCGCGGGCATGAGCGGTTTCGGCGTCGTGGGCGGTGGCGACTCCGCCGCCGCCGTGCGCGCGCTCGGATTCCCGGACGACGCGTTCGGGCACATTTCTACGGGCGGCGGCGCGAGCCTCGAGTTCCTCGAGGGCAAGCGCCTCCCCGGACTGGAGGTACTCGGATGGCAGGCGTGAAGCGCGTTCCCCTCATCGCGGGGAACTGGAAGATGAACCTCGACCACCTGCAGGCGATCGCGACCGTGCAGAAGCTCGCGTGGACCCTCAAGGACGCGAAGCACGAGTACGGCGCGGCCGGCGCGGAGGTCGCGGTGTTCCCGCCCTTCACCGACCTCCGCTCGGTGCAGACGCTCATCTCCGCGGACAAGCTCGACATCGTCTTCGGCGGGCAGGATGTCTCGGAGCACGACTCCGGCGCGTACACGGGCGAGATCTCCGGCGCGTTCCTCAAGGCCCTCGACTGCAGCTACGTGCTCATCGGGCACTCGGAGCGCCGCCAGTACCACGGCGAGACGGACGAGCTGCTCGGCCGCAAGGTCGCGGCCGCGCTCAAGCACGGCCTCATCCCCGTGCTGTGCGTGGGCGAGACCGCGGACGACCTCGAGCAGCACGGCCCGAGCGCCGTGCCCGTCGCCCAGCTGCGCGCGGCCCTCGCCGGCATCACGGGAACCCCCGAGCTCGTCATCGCGTACGAGCCCGTGTGGGCGATCGGCTCCGGCCAGGCCGCGACGCCGGAGCAGGCCGAGCAGGTGGCCGCGAAGCTCCGCGAGACCCTCGCCGAGCTGCTCGGCGCCGAGGTCGCGGATGCCACGCGCATCCTCTACGGCGGCTCCGTGAAGTCGGGCAACATCGCCGCGTTCATGCGCGAGCCGAACGTCGACGGCGCCCTCGTCGGCGGCGCGAGCCTCGATGTCGCGGAGTTCGCGAGCATCGCGCGCTTCCAGAAGCACGTCGGGGTGTAACGGTTTCCGTTACACTGGCTGAGGCTTTCGAAAGGTAGTTCCCCGTGCAAATTCTCCAGGTCATCCTGCAGGTCGTCCTCGGCATCACGAGTCTCCTGCTGACCCTGCTCATCCTGCTGCACCGTGGACGCGGCGGTGGCCTCTCCGACATGTTCGGCGGCGGCGTCACCTCCAACCTCGGCGCCTCGGGCGTCGCGGAGCGAAACCTCAACCGCATCACGGTCATCCTCGGTGTCGTCTGGATCAGCAGCATCGTGGTCCTGGGCCTCATCACCAAGTTCGACGGCGCGTAGGAAAGAGTCCTCATGGCATCAGGCGGCAGTGCAATTCGCGGTTCGCGCGTCGGCGCGGGACCCATGGGCGAGCAGGACCGCGGCTTCCACGCGGAGCGCATCCAGGTCTCGTACTGGGACGAGCTCGGCAACGAGACCGTGCGCAACTTCGCTGCCAACCTGCCCGACGAGGAGATCCCCGACATCATCGACTCGCCGTCGACGGGCCTGCCCGCCGGCCGCGACAAGAACAACCCCCCGTCGGTGACGAAGCTCGAGCCCTACAAGACGCACCTCGCCTACGTGAAGGAGCGTCGCAGCGAGGAGGAGGCCGCCGGCCTGCTCGAGGAGGCGCTCGAGCAGCTCCGCGCGCGTCGGGGTACCGCTAGCTAGCTCGCCGTTCGAACAGCGCGCTCCAGGGCGCGCGTCCAGACCTACTTGTCGTCCGCGGACGTCCAGAACTGACCGGGGGCGATGAGGTTCTCCGGAACCTCCTGCGCGGCCTCGGCGTCGACGAAGAACAGCGTCTTGCGGCGCCCCTCGATGCCCGCGGCCGGCACCTCGTTGATGCTCGCGCCCGCGAGGGTGAGCCCGAGGGCCGAGGCCTTGTCGGCGCCCGCGACGACGAGCCAGACGCGCGCGGACGAGTTGATCACGGGAAGCGTGAGGCTCAGACGCTCGGGCGGCGGCTTGGGGGAGTTGCGCACGGGGATGACCGTGAGCTCGCGCTCCCGGATCCCGCTGCGCTCGGGGAACAGCGACGCGATGTGCCCGTCGGGACCGACGCCGAGGAACGTGATGTCGAAGTGCGGCATGCTCGCGTTCGCGGGCGTGTGCTCGACGAGCTCCCGCGCGTAGGCGACGGCCGCGGCGTCGAGGTCGAGGTCCTCGTCGGACGCCGGGAAGGCGTGCACGCGCGCGGGGTCGAGCGCGACGTGGTCGAGCAGGGCCGCGCGGGCCTGGGTCTCGTTGCGCTCGGGGTCGCCCTTCGGCAGCCAGCGCTCGTCGCCCCACCACACGTTGATGCGCGACCAGTCGATGGAGTCGCGCGCGGGGCTGGCGTTGACCGCCTCGAGCACGGCGCTGCCCATTGTGCCGCCCGTGAGCACTATCGTCGCCTCGTCGAACTCGTCGACGAGGTCGACGACCTTCGTGATGAAGCGCGCCGCAACAGCTGCCGCGAGGGCCGCCTTGTCGGGGTGGACGATGACCCTGCGTTCGTTGCTCATGGAACCTATGCTTTCGACTTCACCTTCGCCGGCCGCTTGATCCGACCGGGCTTGCCCAGCTTACCCACGCCGTTCACGATGACCTCGCCGAACAGGTCGTCGGGGTCGAGACGGCGCAGCTCCTCGGCGAGGCAGTCGCGCAGGCTGCGGCGGGGGAGCGAGATGTCGTGGGTGGGCTGGTTGGGCTGCTTGAGCTCTGCGATGTTCGCCATCGTGCGCTCGAGCTCGATGGCACCGGAGGCGCGCACGAGCTTGACGCCCTGGATGCCGCTCGAGCCGTGCGACTTGCCCGACACCCCGAGGGTCACGGGCACCTCGAGCGCCTGCTGCAGCCACGCCGCGAGCAGGACCGTCGAGGGGGAGTCGACGGTGCCGTGCACCTCCACGGCCGTGACCGGCTCGTAGGGCGGCTGGTCGAGAACCGCGGCGAGCTGCGCACGCCACAGGGTCAGACGGGTCCACGCGAAGTCGCTGTCGCCGGGGCGGTACGACGCCGTGATCGTCGCGAGGGCCTTGAGCGGGTTGCCGCTCGCCGCCGCATCCGTGATGCGGCGCTGAGCGATGCGCCCCAGGGGCGACTGCGAGGCGTCCGAGGGGGCAGCACCCGGCCACCACGTCACGACGGGCGCATCGGGCAGCAGGAGGCCCGTGACGAGGCTCTCCTGGTCGCCTGCCGCGTCGCCGTAGGCCTTGACCACCACGACCTCGCCGGCGCCGGCGTCGCCGCCCACGCGGATCTGCGCGTCGACGCGGGCCTCGGACTTCTTGCCGTCGGACCCCGTCGAGACGACGATGATGCGCATGGGGTGCTCGCGCGAGGCCTCGTTGGCGGCCTCGATGGCCTCCTCCTCCTCGCCGAGCTCCGTCGAGATGATGAGCGTGAGCACGCGCCCGAGGGCGACGGCACCGCCCTCCTCGCGGATCTTGACGAGCGTCTTCGAGATGGCGCTCGTCGTCGTGTTGGGAAGATCTACGATCACGGTCGTCTCCAGACACGGCCGTCGCGGGCCATGAGTTCGTCTGCGGATGCCGGGCCCCACGTGCCCGGGCGGTACTGCTCCGGCTGGCCCTGGGTCTCCCAGAACTCCTCGATCGGGTCGAGGATCTTCCAGCTCAGCTCGACCTCCTCGTGGCGCGGGAAGAGGGGCGGGTCTCCGAGGAGCACGTCGAGGATGAGGCGCTCATAGGCCTCGGGGCTCGCCTCGGTGAAGGCGTGCCCATAGCCGAAGTCCATCGTCACGTCGCGCACCTGCATGCCCGCTCCCGGCACCTTGGAGCCGAAGCGGATCGTGACGCCCTCGTCGGGCTGCACGCGGATGACGAGCGCGTTCTGGCCGAGGGCCGAGGTCTGGCTCTCCGCGAACAGGTACTGCGGCGCGCGCTTGAACACGACGGCGATCTCCGTCACGCGGCGACCCAGGCGCTTGCCCGTGCGCAGGTAGAACGGCACGCCCGACCAGCGGCGCGTGTTGATGTCGAGGCGCATGGCCGCGTAGGTCTCGGTGAGCGACTTGGGGTTCATGCCGTCTTCGTCGAGGAAGCCGATGACCTTCTCGCCGCCCTGCCAGCCGCCCGAGTACTGTCCGCGCGCGGTGTGCTTGCCGAGGTCCTTCGGCAGGCGCACGGCGGAGAGCACCTTCTCCTTCTCGGCGCGCAGGTCGGCGGCGTCGAACGAGACGGGCTCCTCCATGGCGGTGAGCGCCAGGAGCTGCAGCAGGTGGTTCTGGATGACGTCGCGCGCCGCCCCGATGCCGTCGTAGTAGCCCGCGCGGCCTCCGACGCCGACATCCTCGGCCATCGTGATCTGCACGTGGTCGACGTAGTTGGCGTTCCAGATGGGCTCGTAGAGCTGGTTGGCGAAGCGGAGCGCCAGGATGTTCTGGACGGTCTCCTTGCCGAGGTAGTGGTCGATGCGGAACACGCTGTCGGGCGGGAACACCGACTCGACCACCGCGTTGAGCTCGCGCGCGGTCTGCAGGTCGCTGCCGAAGGGCTTCTCGATGACGACGCGGCTCCACTGGCCGTCGCGCTGCTCCGCGAGGCCAGAGTCGCGCAGGCGCTCGGTGACCTCGGGGAACGACTTCGGCGGGATCGACAGGTAGAACGCGTGGTTGCCCATCGTGCCGCGGTCGCGGTCGAGCTCCTCGAGCGTCGCCTTGAGGCGCGTGAACGCCGCCGCGTCGTCGAACTCGCCCTGCACGAAGCGGATGCCCTGCGCGAGCTGGGTCCACACGTCCTCGTCGAAGGGCGTGCGCGCGTACTGCTTGACGGCGTCGTGCACGACCTGCGCGAAGTCCTGGTCCTCCCACTCGCGCCGGGCGAAGCCCACGAGCGCGAAGCCGGGCGGCAGCAGCCCGCGGTTGGCGAGGTCGTACACGGCGGGCATGAGCTTCTTGCGCGAGAGGTCGCCGGTGACGCCGAAGATCACGAGGGCGCTGGGCCCCGCGATGCGGTTCAGGCGACGGTCCGACGGGTCTCTCAGCGGGTTGAAGTCCGCGGTGATGTCGACGGGCGACATGGAGCTCCTTGCTACTTCAGTGCGTCGATGACGACCGGCAGGGACGCCGCCGGGTTGCGGAGCGTGAGGCTCAGCACGGGGCGTCCGTGGTCGGCGAGGACGCTCGCGTCGCCCTCGGCCTGCGCACGGATGAGCTGGCCGAAGGTGAAGGGGCGGTCCGGGATCTGCAGGTCCTCGTCGTCGGCGGTGAGCACCTGGAGGAACACGCCCACAGCGGGCCCGCCCTTGTGGAACTGGCCGGTCGAGTGCAGGAAGCGCGGACCCCAGCCGAACGTCACGGGGCGCTTGGCGCGGCGGGCGACCTCGTCGCGCAGGGCCACGAGGCCCGGGTGCGCCACGCGGTCGACATACGCCTGGATCGAGACGTAGCCGTCCTCCGGCAGCTGCGAGAGCAGCGCGAAGATCGCGCCCTCGAGGTCGGTCGCCTGGGCGACGACGTCCGCGGTGCCACGTACTTCGATGTCGCCCACGACGAAGGCCGGCTCCGCGGGCTTCGACGGGTTGTCGATGAGCGCGCGCGTCGCGATCTTCGCCGACTCGACGTCGGGCTGGTCGAACGGGTTGATGCCGAGGATGCGTCCGGCCACGGCCGTCGCGTACTCCCAGACGAGGATCTGGCCGCCGAGGCTGCCCGCGATCTCGATCTCGCCGTCCGCGACCTCGCGCGTGTCGTCCCAGTCGCCGACCAGGCGCACGATCTGCAGGTCGGGCAGGTCCTCGCCGAGCTCGGGGGAGTCGACATCGAGCACGACCGGCAGGATGCCCTTGCCGAGCTTGCCCGTCGACTCGGCGATGAGCTGCTCGGCCCAGTCGCCGAAGCCCAGGATGTGGGTGCCGTCGGGCACGATGCCGAGCTTGCTCTTGGCGGTCATGGCTGCGCCGAGCACGAGGCCGGGGTTGGCGGCGTTGTCGACGGCGAGCTCGACCATGACGGCCTCTGCCTCGTCGAGTAGCTCCTCGAGGTCGACGCCCGCGAGGCCGGACGGCACGAGGCCGAACGCCGTGAGCGCGGAGTAGCGTCCGCCGACCGTCGGGTCGGCGTTGAAGACGCGGTAGCCCGCCGCACGCGCGGACACGTCGAGCGGGGAACCCGGGTCGGTGACGATGACGATGCGCTCGAGCGGGTCGATGCCGGCATCCGTGAAGTACTTCTCGTAGATGCGCTTCTGGCTGTCGGTCTCGACGGTCGAGCCCGACTTCGACGAGATGACGACGGCCGTGGTCGCGAGCCGGTCGCCCAGCGCGGCGAGCACCTGGCCCGGGTCTGTCGAGTCGAGCACGGTGAGCTCGACGCCGTACGTGCGGGTGATGACCTCCGGGGCGAGGGACGATCCGCCCATGCCGCCCAGCACGAGGTGGTCGACGCCCGCGGCGCGCAGCTTGTCGCGCAGCGCGTAGATGTCGTCGACCATGGGGCGGCCCACGGCCACCGCCTCGGTCCATCCGAGGCGCTTCGACGACTCCTCCTCGGCGTCGGGTCCCCACAGCGAGCCGTCGCCCGCCGTGATGCCGCTCGCGACGAGGTCGCTCACGAGCTGCGGGACGATGCGCTCGACGGCCTCGGCTGCGGCGCCGGAGACCGCGATCTTCACGCTCACTTGGCTGCCTCGAGCGCCGCCGACACGGTGTCGAGCAGCTCGTTCCACGACACGATGAACTTCTCGACGCCCTCCTTCTCGAGCAGCGCGGTCACCTCGTCGTACGAGATGCCGAGCGCGTCGAGCGCGTCGAGCGTCATGTTCGCGGCCGCGTAGGCGCCCGTGACCTTGTCGCCCTCGAGACGGGCGTGGTCGAAGGTCGCCTCGAGCGTCTTCTCCGGCATGGTGTTGACGGTCTCGCCGACGGCGAGCTCGGTCACGTAGAGCGTGTCGGGGAGGTTGGGGTCCTTGACGCCCGTCGACGCCCACAGCGGGCGCTGCTTGTTGGCGCCGGCGGCGAGGAGCACCTGCGCGCGCTCCGAGGAGAACTCCTGCTCGTAGACCTGGTAGGCGAGGCGCGCGTTCGCGATTCCCGCCTTGCTCTTGAGCGCCTTGGCGTCGTCGGTGCCGATGGCCTCGAGGCGCTTGTCGATCTCGGTGTCGACGCGCGACACGAAGAACGAGGCGACCGAGTGGATGCCCGAGATGTCGTGCCCGGCGGCCTTCGCCTGCTCGAGGCCCTCGAGGTAGGCGTTGATGACCGCGCGGTGGCGCTCGAGGCTGAAGATGAGCGTGACGTTGACGCTGATGCCCGCGGCGATCGTCGCTGTGATGGCCTCGAGGCCCTCGACGGTCGCGGGGATCTTGATCATGGCGTTGGGGCGGTTGACCTTGGCCCACAGCTCCTTCGCCTGCGCGATCGTGCCCGCGGCGTCGTGCGCGAGGCCCGGCTCGACCTCGATCGACACGCGGCCGTCCTGGCCGTTCGTGGCGTCGTAGACGGGGCGGAAGATGTCGCTCGCGGCGGCGACGTCGTCGGTGGTGATCTCGAACACGGCGTCGCTCACGCTCGTGCCGGCCTTCGCGAGCTCCGCGACCTGGGCGTCGTACGCCTCGCCCTTGGCGAGCGCCGTGGCGAAGATCGTGGGGTTCGTGGTCACGCCGACGACGTTGCGGTCGCCGATGAGCTGCTTGAGGCTGCCGGAGGCGATGCGCTCACGGGAGAGGTCGTCGAGCCAGATGCTGACGCCCAGGGCGGAGAGTTGCTCGGTGCTGGTGCTCATTGCTGTCTTCTTCCTTACGCCGAAGCCGTGACGGCTGCGAGAGATTCCTTGGCCGCGGAGACGGCCGCCTCAGTGGTGATCCCGAACTCGCGGAACAGGGTCTTGTAGTCGGCGGATGCGCCGAAGTGCTCGATGGAGACGCTGCGTCCGGCGTCGCCCACGTAGGGACGCCACGTGGACGCGACGCCCGCCTCGATGGAGACGCGCGCCCTGACGGCGGCGGGGAGCACCGACTCGCGGTAGGCCGCGTCCTGCTCCTCGAACCACTCGAGGCTGGGCACCGACACGACGCGGGCGTTGACGCCCTCGCCCTTGAGCACCTCGCGGGCCTCGACGGCGATCTGCACCTCGGAGCCCGTCGCGAGGAGGATCACGTCGGGCGTGCCGCCGGGAGCCTCCGCGAGGATGTACGCGCCCTTGGCGACGTTGCTCGCCGAGGCGAGCGTGTCGCCCGTGGCCGCACCGTCGCCGCGCTCGAACACGGGGAGGTTCTGGCGGCTGAGCGCGATGCCCGCCGGGCCTTGGCGGCGCTCGAGGATCGTCTTCCACGCCCAAGCCGTCTCGTTGGCGTCCGCGGGGCGCACGACGTCGAAGCCGGGGATGAGGCGCAGCGACGCGAGCTGCTCGATGGGCTGGTGGGTGGGGCCGTCCTCGCCGAGCGCGACGGAGTCGTGCGTCCAGACGAAGATCGACGGCGCCTTCATGAGCGCCGCGAGGCGCACCGCGGGGCGCATGTAGTCGCTGAAGATGAGGAAGGTGCCGCCGTACGGGCGCGTGTTGCCGTGCAGCACGATGCCGTTGAGGATGGCGCCCATGGCGTGCTCGCGGATGCCGAAGTGCAGCACGCGGCCGTACTCGTTGCCCGTCCACTCGTGCGTCGAGTGCGTGCTCGGGATGAACGACGCCGCGCCCTCGATGGTCGTGAGGTTCGACTCGGCGAGGTCGGCGGAGCCGCCCCACAGCTCGGGGATGACGGCGCCCAGGGCGCCCAGCACCTTGCCGCTCGCGGCGCGCGTGGAGACATCCTTGCCCGCCTCGAAGACCGGCAGGGCCTCCTCGACGCCCTCGGGCAGCGCGCCCGAGAGGATGCGGTCGAGCAGCGTCTTGCGCTCGGGGTTGGCGGCCGCCCACGCGTCGAACTGCACGTTCCACTCGTCGTGGGCCGCCTTGCCGCGCTCGACGGCCTTGCGCGTGTGCTCGATGACCTCGTCGGCGACCTCGAAGGTCTTCTCGGGGTCGAAGCCGAGGGTGCGCTTGGTGGCGGCGAGCTCGTCGGCGCCGAGGGCGGAGCCGTGGATCTTGCCGGAGTTCTGCTTGTGCGGGGCCGGCCAGCCGATGATGGTGCGCAGGATGATGAGCGACGGCTTGTCGGTGACGCCCTGGGCGCGGAGGATCGCGTCGTGGAGCTCGGCGACGTCCTCGTTGTAGACGCCCGTCTTCTTCCAGTCGACGACCTGCACGTCCCAGTGGTACGACTCGTAACGCGCCTTCACGTCCTCCGTGAAGGCGATGTTGGTGTCGTCCTCGATCGAGATCTGGTTGGAGTCGTAGATCGCGATGAGGTTGCCGAGCTGCTGGTGCCCGGCGAGCGACGAGGCCTCGGAGGACACGCCCTCCTGCAGGTCGCCGTCGCCCGCGAGCACGTAGATGAAGTGGTCGAAGGGGCTCTTGCCCGTCTCCGCCTCGGGGTCGAAGAGGCCGCGCTCGTAGCGCGCCGCGTAGGCGAAGCCGACCGCCGACGAGATGCCCTGGCCGAGCGGGCCCGTCGTGATCTCGACACCGTCGGTGTGGCCGTACTCGGGGTGGCCGGGGGTCTTGGAGCCCCACGTGCGCAGCGCCTTGAGGTCGTCGAGCTCGAGGCCGTAGCCGCCGAAGTAGAGCTGCACGTACTGCGTGAGCGAGGAGTGGCCGATCGAGAGGATGAACCGGTCGCGGCCGATCCACTCGTTGTCGCTGGGGTCACGGCGCATGACCTTCTGGAACAGCAGGTAGGCGGCGGGAGCCATGCTCATCGCCGTGCCGGGGTGGCCGTTGCCGACCTTCTCCACGGCGTCCGCCGCGAGGATCCGGGCGGTGTCTACTGCCTTGTCGTCAATGGGATCCCATTGGAGAGTTGCCACGGGGTACTGACCCTTCGTTCACTTGGTGGAAGACCGCCGGCAAGGGGACGCAAACACCACAGCACGCGAAACACTTTCGTAGGGTTTCTGGGGGAGAGCGAATCATCGGCCAGCAGGCCCCTCAAGCATAGCGAGTGCGGCCGCCGTACTCCCGACGGCGTAGGGGGCTTGCGCGCGCACCGCATACACTCGATGCCATGGATGTCGCGATCGAGGCCCGCACCGAGCGCCCTCGCATCGGGTTCCGTCGCAAGGCGCTCGCCTACATCGCGCTCACGAAGCCGCGCGTCATCGAGCTGCTGCTCGTCACGACGGCCCCGGTCATGGTGCTCGCGGCCAACGGCATCCCCGACCTGTGGCTCGTGCTCGGCACGCTCGTGGGCGGCTCGCTCAGCGCCGGCTCGGCCAACGCCTTCAACTGCTACATCGACCGCGACATCGACCGTGTCATGAACCGCACGAAGAAGCGCCCGCTCGTCACGGGGGAGCTCACCGACCGCGAGGCCCTCGTCTTCGCGTGGGTCACGGGGGTCGCCTCGGTGCTGTGGCTCGGGCTGCTCATCAACTGGCTCTCCGCGGCGCTCTCGCTCGCGGCGATCCTCTTCTACGTGCTCGTCTACACGCTCGTGCTCAAGCGCCGCACCCCGCAGAACATCGTGTGGGGCGGCGCCGCGGGCTGCATGCCCGTGCTCATCGGCTGGGCGGCCGTCACGAACTCGCTCACGTGGGCGCCGGTCATCCTCTTCGGCATCGTCTTCCTGTGGACGCCCCCGCACTACTGGCCCCTCTCGATGAAGTACCGCGCCGACTACCAGTCGGTGGGCGTGCCCATGCTCGCCGTCGTGCGCGGCCGCACGGTCGTGGGGCTCCAGGTCATCCTCTACGCGTGGGCGACCGTCGCGTGCTCGCTCCTGCTCATCCCCGTCGCGGGCATGGGCGTCGTCTACACGGTCGTCGCCGTGCTCGCGGGCGCGTGGTTCATCGTCGAGTCGCACGTGCTCTACAGCTCCGCGATCCGCCACGGCGACGTGCGGCCGATGCGCGTCTTCCACAGCTCGATCAGCTACCTGACGCTCGTCTTCCTCGCCGTGGGCATCGACCCGCTGCTGCCGTTCTGAGCTAGCTAGGCCCGCGGCGCGCGCTGCGAGAGCATCGTGGCGGCGAAGGCCGCGAGGAGCGCGCCCGCGAGCACCATGTGGATGCCCACGAGCACCTCCGGCAGGCCGAGGCGCGCCTGCGTGAGGCCCACGGCGATCTGCGCGAGCTCGACGGCGAGCAGCACGACGGCCCAGCGGCGGGGGAGGCCCTGCCGAAGGGCCACGACCACGAGCAGCACCGTGAGGCCGAACGTCGCGTAGGCGGGCCACGAGTGCACGTGCTGCAGCAGCTCGGGGTCGAGGCCGTTGCGCGGCGCGGGCCTGTCCGGGTTCGAGTTGTCGCCCGCGTGGGGCCCCGAGCCGGTCGTGAGGATGCCGACGACCACGGTCACGAGCACGGCGGCGGCCGTCACGTGGGTGACGGCGCGGTACCAGCGCGGCACGAGCAGCTCCGTGCCCGCGCGGCCGTGGTAGACGCGCCACACGAGCACCGTCGTCACGACGACGAGCACCATCGACACGGCGAAGTGCGCGCCCACGACGTAGGGGTTGAGGCCCGTGAGCACGGTGATGCCGCCGAGCACGGCCTGGAACGGGATGCTCAGGCCCTGCAGGAGGGTGAGCCGGAACAGGTCGGGCCGCTCCTTGCGGTACCGGATGACGAAGAGGAAGGCGAGGATCGTGATCGCCGCGAGCACGAAGGTGAGCAGGCGGTTGCCGAACTCGATGACCCCGTGGATTCCCATCTCGGGTGTCGAGACGAACGACCCCTCGGTGCACTGCGGCCACGTGGGGCAGCCGAGCCCCGACGCGGTGAGGCGCACCGCGCCGCCCGTGCCGATGAGGGCGATCTGGAAGATGAGCGACAGCCACGCGATCACGCGGACTCGACGGTCGACGGCGGCGGGCAGCCACTGGACAACGGCCTTCACAGCCGCACCTCCTGTTATTTCCGGGTACTCCCTGTAGACTTCTGGGGTTCAGGAACACAGCCCATGCCGGGGAGTCAGCGCAGACGCCGGAGAGAGCATCTCCCGTGTCCTGGTTCAGTCTAAGCAGGCCCGGTACCTCAAAATCCCACGCTGCTGGCTGCCCATCGCAACAACCGGTACGTGCTGTGTGAGGGAATGCCGTGGCGACCACCCCGGTTGCCGACGGTAGGAAAGAGGTTCTCTTATGTCAGACGTGCTGATCGACCGCCCCGAGCTCAACAGACTCGGGCAGTACGAGTTCGGCTGGTCCGACTCCGACGAAGCCGGCGCGTCTGCGCGACGCGGCATCAACGAAGACGTCGTGCGCAACATCTCCGAGCTCAAGAACGAGCCCGAGAGCATGCTCAAGACCCGCCTCTCGGGTCTCAAGAACTTCTTCCGCAAGCCCATGCCGACGTGGGGCGCCGACCTCTCCGGCATCGACTTCGACAACATCAAGTACTTCGTGCGCTCGACGGAGAAGCAGGCGCAGACGTGGGAGGACCTCCCGGAGGACATCCGCCTCACGTACGAGAAGCTCGGCATCCCCGAGGCGGAGCGCAAGCGCCTCGTCTCCGGCGTGGCCGCGCAGTACGAGTCCGAGGTCGTCTTCCACTCCATCAACGCCGAGCTCGAGGCCCAGGGCGTCATCTTCATGGACACCGACACGGCCCTGCGCGAGCACCCCGAGTTCTTCGACGAGTACTTCGGCACGGTCATCCCGGCCGGCGACAACAAGTTCGCGGCTCTCAACACGGCCGTGTGGTCGGGCGGGTCGTTCGTGTACGTGCCCAAGGGCGTGCACGTCGAGATCCCGCTGCAGGCCTACTTCCGCATCAACACCGAGAACATGGGCCAGTTCGAGCGCACCCTCATCATCGCCGACGAGGGCTCGTACGTGCACTACATCGAGGGCTGCACGGCGCCGATCTACAAGTCCGACTCCCTGCACTCCGCGGTCGTCGAGATCATCGTGAAGAAGAACGCCCGCGTGCGCTACACCACGATCCAGAACTGGTCGAACAACGTCTACAACCTCGTCACCAAGCGCGCGATCGCGCACGAGGGCGCGACGATGGAGTGGATCGACGGCAACATCGGCTCGAAGGTGACGATGAAGTACCCGTCGATCTACCTCATGGGCGAGCACGCCAAGGGCGAGACGCTGTCGGTCGCCTTCGCGGGCCCCGGCCAGCACCAGGACGCGGGCGCCAAGATGATCCACATGGCGCCGTACACGACGTCGTCGATCGTCTCCAAGTCGATCGCCCGCGGCGGCGGCCGGGCCGGCTACCGCGGCGAGGTGCGCGTGGACGAGAAGGCCCACCACTCCGCGAACACCGTGCGCTGCGACGCCCTGCTCGTCGACACCATCTCGCGGTCGGACACCTATCCGGCCATCGACATCCGCGTCGACGACGTGCAGCTCGGCCACGAGGCGACCGTGTCGCGGGTCAGCGCCGAACAACTGTTCTACCTGCAGTCCCGCGGCATGCCCGAGGACGAGGCCATGGCCATGATCGTGCGCGGATTCATCGAACCCATCGCGCGCGAGCTCCCCATGGAGTACGCGCTCGAACTCAACAAGCTCATCGAGATGAGCATGGAAGGCAGCGTCGGTTGAGCCTGGCAGCAACGGAACAGCACGGCGCGCGCGCCCACAGCGACGGGGGCTGGGACTCGAACGCCCCCGGCTACGTGCCGGTGCAGACGCGCGATGCGCGCTTCACGTCGACCTCGCACGACGACTTCCCCAAGGTCACGGGTGTCGAGGGCGACTGGAAGCTCACGCCCGTCGCACGCATCGCCCCCCTCCTCGACGGCGAGCTCGACGGCTCGGCCTACGACTACACGGTCACCGACGGCGCCCAGGTCGAATGGATCGACCGCGAGGATGCACGCATCGGCGCCGCCGGCACCCCGGAGGACCGCGGCTCGGCCAACGCCTGGAGCTCGTTCGACAAGGCCCTCGCGATCACGCTCACGTCCGAGGAGCACGTGGACGTCGTCCTCACGCGCTCGGGCCTCGGCACGGCGCCGCGCGCCGCGCACACCGTCATCACCGCGAAGCCGCACAGCGACTCGACGGTCATCCTGCGCTCGAGCGGCGACGCGCACCTCGCCGAGAACGTCGAGATCGTGGTCGAGGCCGGCGCCAGGCTGACCCTCGTGAGCGTGCAGGAGTGGACCGACGAGTCCACGCAGCTCGCGAGCCACTTCGCGCAGGTGGGCCGCGACGCCCAGCTGCGCCACATCGTCGTGACGCTCGGCGGGTCCGTCGTGCGCCTCAACCCCTCGGCCCACCTGTCGGGGGAGGGCGCCCAGGGCGAGCTCTTCGGCCTGTACTTCGCCGACGCGGGCCAGCACTTCGAGCAGCGCGTCTACCTGCACCACGAGGGCGAGAACACCGTCGGCCGCGTCAACTACAAGGGCGCCCTGCAGGGCACGGGCGCGCGCACGGTCTGGGTGGGCGACGTGCTCATCGGCCCGAAGGCCTCGGGCACCGACAGCTACGAGCAGAACCGCAACCTCGTGCTGAGCGAGGGCACGCGCGCCGACTCGATCCCCAACCTCGAGATCGAGACGGGCGACATCCTCGGGGCCGGCCACGCGAGCGCGACGGGCCGCTTCGACGACGAGCAGCTCTTCTACCTGCAGGCCCGCGGCATCAGCGAGGCCGAGGCGCGACGCCTCGTCGTCATCGGCTTCCTTGCCGAGATCGTCCAGAAGATCGGAAACACGGAGCTCGAGGCGCACCTGCACGACGCGATCGAGACCGAGCTCGCAGGAGGTGCGGCATGACCGCGGAACGCATCGGCACCGTCGACGAGCTCGAGCTCAACAAGGCCTACCGGGTCGTGCTCGACGGCATCGCGATCGCGATCGTGAAGGATTCGGCCGGCACGGTGCACGCCATCGGCGACACGTGCACGCACGGCGACATCTCCCTCGCCGAGGGCTTCGTCGAGGACGACGCCATCGAGTGCTGGGCGCACGGATCGCTCTTCGCCCTCGACACCGGCAAGCCCCTGAGCCTGCCCGCCTACGAACCGGTCCCGGTGTTCACCGTGACCGTGGATGACGACGGCGTCGTGTACGTCGACCCCCAGAAGACGCTCGCCGTCTAACTACCGAGCTTAGGAACACACAGCAATGTCAGTACTCGAGATCAAGGATCTCCACGTCAGCGTCGAGACCGAGCAGGGGACCAAGCAGATCCTCAAGGGCGTCGACCTCACCATCAGGCAGGGCGAGATCCACGCCGTCATGGGCCCCAACGGCTCGGGCAAGTCGACCCTCGCCTACTCGATCGCCGGCCACCCGAAGTACCACGTCGAGAGCGGCTCCGTGCTGCTCGACGGCGCCGAGGTGCTCGAGATGAGCGTCGACGCGCGCGCCCGCGCGGGCATCTTCCTCGCCATGCAGTACCCCGTGGAGATCCCGGGCGTGCGCATGGCCGACTTCCTGCGCACCGCCAAGACCGCCCTCGACGGGGAGGCGCCCGCGCTCCGCCCGTGGATCAAGGAGGTCAACGAGGCGATGAAGGCCCTGCGCATGGACAAGGCGTTCTCCGAGCGCAATGTCAACGAGGGCTTCTCGGGCGGCGAGAAGAAGCGCCACGAGATCCTCCAGCTCGAGCTGCTCAAGCCCAAGTTCGCCGTGCTCGACGAGACCGACTCCGGCCTCGACGTCGACGCGCTCAAGATCGTCTCCGAGGGCGTCAACCGCGCCAAGGAGGCGAACGACCTGGGCGTGCTCCTCATCACGCACTACACGCGCATCCTGCGCTACATCAAGCCGGACTTCGTGCACGTGTTCGTCGACGGCCGCGTCGCCGAGGAGGGCGGCCCCGAGCTCGCCGAGCGCCTCGAGAACGAGGGCTATGACCGCTACGTGCTGGCGGACGGCGCCGATGCGGGCGTAGCGTAGAAGCCATGGCAACCGCGCTCGCACCCGCGCTCTTCGAACAGGTCGAGGAGGCGCTCAAGGACGTCATGGATCCCGAGCTGGGGGTCAACATCGTCGACCTCGGCCTGATCTACGACCTCAGCTGGGACGACGAGAACGACGCCCTCATCATCAGCATGACGCTCACGTCGGCGGGATGCCCGCTCACGGACGTCATCGAGGAGCAGACGGCCCAGTCGCTCGACGGCATCGTCGACGCGTTCCGCATCAACTGGGTGTGGATGCCGCCGTGGGGCCCGGAGAAGATCACCGACGACGGGCGCGACATGATGCGCGCCCTCGGGTTCTCGATCTAGCCCGAGAGCCTAGGGCTGCGCGATCGCGATCGTGAGCGTGTCGGACGCGGTCTGCTTGGCGTACGACGCCGAGGTCGGGGTCGACTGCAGCAGCAGCTCGTATGTGAGCGAGAGCTGCACGTAGGTCGCGTCGGGGTCGATCGCCGGCAGGATGAACGTCTGGCTGTAGCTGTACGGGTCTTTCACGAGGTAGCCGGGCGTGATCGTCGAGCGGTCGGAGAGCTGCGGGGGGCTCGTGAGCTTGCCGTCGGAGCCGTACACCGCGACGAGCACCGTCATGTTCGAGAGGTAGACGGCCTGCCCCTCGTCTCCCGTGATGTCGGCGATCATCGAGATGCTCAGCGGCTTGTTGGCGTCGGCGGTCCACTGGTCCATCGAGAGCGTCGAGAAGTAGTCGACCGAGAGACCGATGCTGCCCGCCGTGAGCAGGTGCTTCGTCGAGCCGTTCGCGAGCTCGTTGACGACGGTCGTGATCTCGGTGCTGGTGGGCTTGGGCGTCGCGGTCGGGGTGGGCGTCGCGCCCGCCTCCTCCCACGGCGGCGTGCCGCACGCGCTGAGCGCGACGGTCACGAGGGCGGCGAGGGCGACGGCGGCGAGGCGGTTCGGCTTCATGGTGGTCTCCGATCAGACGCGGTAGCCGCGGTGGCGGCGCAGGAGGCTGGCGGTCATGGTGAGGGTCTGGATGGCGGTGATGACGCCCAGGATGGGCCAGCCCACCCACAGGATCGACGACTGCACGACCACGGGGAGCAGGAACCACCCGATCGACGCGGCGATCATCACGAGGACGACGAGGATGACGGGCGTCAGGTAGGCGTTGCCCGAGCCGCGCTCGGCCTTCGCCTGCTCGGCCCAGTTGTCGGTCTGCTTGCGGCTCAGGAACTTGCTCCAGGCCCGGAAGAAGTGGCCGAGGCGGATGACCATGTAGATCTCCGCGGGGACGAGCGTCGCCGCGAAGACGACGTCCTTCCAGTCGCGGTTCTTCATCGACAGCGCGATGCGCGTGTTGAGCAGGATCGCGATGGCCGGCGGGATGAGCCAGATCGGGCTGAACACGAACGCGTGGATGGAGAGCGACGCGACGAGCAGCAGCACGAACATGATGCGGGTGAAGCCGTTGACGAGCATGGAGAGGTTCTCGAGCCAGCGCAGGCGCAGGTTCGGGTGGAGGGGCTGGCCCTTCGTGTCGCCGCGCTGGCCGGGCCACATGAGCTCGATGGCGCCGAAGTTCCACTTGACCTGCTGGCCGTCGAGGGCGCGCAGGGTGGTCATGCCGCCGACGTCGGCGCGCGCCTGCGCGCTGATCTTGGTGAGGTAGCCCGCGCTCTTGATCTGCAGCGAGAGCAGCGAGTCCTCGACCTCGGAGTCCTTGACCCACGGCGTCTGCTGGTGGTTGTCGGCCATGACCTGGCGCAGCGCCCTCATCGAGAAGATCGAGAACTGGCCGCCGAGCACCGCCATGTTGCGCCCGCGCAGCATGTTCTGCATGTTGAACGCGGCGAACTGGGCGCGCTGGCCCGCGATGAGGAAGGGGGCGACGACGCCCGTGAAGGGCGTGTCGTCGATGCTGTAGATGGCCGAGATGCCGCCGATGCGCGTGTCGGAGGCGATCTCGGCCTCGAGCGACTCGACGGCGCGCGGCTCGGCGGTCGTGTCGCCGTCGACGCCCAGGAGGTAGTCGCAGCCCTCGACGAGCGAGAAGCCGTAGTTGAGAGCGCCGACCTTCTTGTCGGGGTTCTTGCCGATGTCGTGCACGTAGACCTCGGTGAACTGCTCCGCCCCGTCGCGCTCGACGGTGTGCGGACCCGCGAACGTGCTCGCGATGGCGACGGTGTCGTCGGTCGAGTTGTTGACGATGACGTGGATGACGTCGGGCAGCCTGGTCTGGGCGAGCAGCGACTCCAGCACGGCGCCGATCGAGTCAGCCTCGTTGTAGGCGGGGATGACGCATCCGATGGTGGGGCGGAAGCGCGCCTCGCTCTGTACCGACTCGAAGAACTCGTCGGGATTGGCGGTGAGGCTGTCGATCGTGGTCATGTGTTCCAGTGTCCGGCAGCGACCTCAGGACGGGCGGCGGTGTTCCCGCAGCTTTGCCTCAAGATCTGCTCAGGTCGGGTCGGCGGCCGTGAGGCGGTAGCCGACACCGCGCACGGTCTCGATCCAGCGCGGCTCCGACGGGTTCTCGCCGAGCTTCTTGCGCAGGTTGGCCATGTGCACCTCGATCGCGCGCTTGTCGGCGTCGCTCACGAAGTGCGACGTGACGTAGCTCTCGCCGCGCAGCAGCAGCACGAGGTCGGCCTTGGTGCGCACGCGCCGCGTGGTGCGCATGAGGCCCGCGAGCAGGTCGAACTCGCTGCGCGTGAGGTCGAGCTCCACCCCGTCCTGCTGCACGACGCGCGTGCCCGGGTTCACCCACAGGCCGTTGTGCTCGAGCCAGCCGTCGTCGTCCTGCTCGGCGACGGGGGCGGGCGCCGGCGGCGCGGCGGCGGCCGGGGGAGCGGTGACGACGGGGGCGGGGGCCGGGGGCTCCGGCACGGCCGCGGGCGGCACTGTCGCCACGGGCGCCGTGAACACCGCGGGGAAGGGCGCCTCGACGGGCGCGGGGGCCGGCACGGGGGCGGGAGCCGCGGGCGCGTCGGCCGCCAGGGCGCGCGGGCGGCGCAGCATCGCCTCGACGCGAGCGCGCAGCTCGCGCGGGCGGAACGGCTTGAGGATGTAGTCGTCGGCCCCGGCGTCGAGGCCCTGCAGGGCGTCGATCTCCTCACCGAGGGCCGTGAGCATGATGAGGTACGTGCTGCTGAAGTCGCGGATGCGGCGCGCGGTCTCGAACCCGTCCATGCCGGGCATGTTGACGTCGAGGGTGGTCACGAGGGGCTCGTAGTTGCGCACGGCCTGGATGCCGTCGAGTCCGTTGCCGGCTGTGATGACCTGGAAGCCCGCCTGCGTGAGCACGGTGTCGAGGAGGTGGCGGATGTCGGCGTCATCCTCGATCACGACGGCGACGCGTCGCGTCTCGGTGTTGTCGGACATCTCTTCACTACCCCCAAGAGAGCGTCTGGTCAGGACGCTCCGTGCACGAGCTCGAGCGCCTGCTCGGGCCACCACCATCCCGCCGGCGGCCCGCCGTTGCATGTTCCGTCGCTCTCGCCCGGATTCTTTATCCACAGTCTAGCGTCCTGCGCGGTCCCGTCGTCAACCCCAGTTGGAGTGTCCCCCAGGGCGCGGCCCGGCGGATTGCACCAGTCGCCCGTCGCCCCGTTGCCGTTGCGGGACGTGTCGACGACGAAGTGCGCGCCGCCCACGAGCTCGCTGAGCGCCTGGCCGTAGTCGCGCTCGTCCTGCGTCGTGTTGAAGTTCGAGACGTTCGTCGCGAACCCGCGCACCTCGTCGATGCCCGCGGCCTTGAGCAGGGTGGCCATCTGCTCGGGTGCGAGCCAGCTCGAGTGCCCGCCGTCGAGGTAAATGGTGGTCTGCTCGTTGGTGTCGAGTCGGGCGACGGCGTCGCGCAGGAGGGCGGCCGTCGCATCCTCGGTTCCGCACGAGGGGGAGAGGGCGAGGGCGTCGGGCTCGAGGATGACCACCGACGCCTGCCCGGCGAGCCCCTGGGCTATCGCGGACACCCACAGCGGGTACTCCTGCGAGCTCGCCCCGCCCGCGGAGAAGTTGCCGCAGTCGCGGCTGGGGATGCCGTAGACGACGAAGACGGGCAGCTGCGACTTGGCCGCCGCGTCCGCCTCGATCGACGACACGAACTGGGTGATCTCTCCGGTGGGGTGCGCCTCGGGGAGCAGCCAGATCGCCGCGGGCGTGCGGGCGAGCTCGGCGAACGGCGCCGAGTTCTCCGTGCCGTTGGCGAGCTGCGCCGCGCGCGCCGCCGAGGAGCCGCCGTAGACGTAGAGGCCCTTGTCCGCGAAGGGGTTGTCCGACGCCGGGGCGCCCTTCGTCGAGAGGAACACGACGCCGATCACCCCCACGAGGAGCACGACACCCACGGCCGCAATCCACGCGCCGCTGCCGCGGCCCTGTACCCGTGCCAACCCGATCCCCGATCTGCGCCCGTTCCGGCCCCCCTCGGGCGCTACGGCGAATCTACTCCTGCGAGGAGCCGAGGCGCGCGACACCGCGCCACGCGAGCGGCAGGAGGGCCGCCGCGAGCACGGCCTTGAGCACGTCGCCCACGAGGAACGGCAGGATGCCCGCGCCGAACGTCGCCGCGGCGACGCTGTCGTAGCCGAGGTAGTCGTGCCACACGGCGGGGCCGAGGTTGGAGAGCGAGACGGCGAGCCACGGCAGGCCGACCGCGTAGATCACGACCGTGCCGGCGAGGAACGAGACGAGGGTGCCGACGACCTTGCGGTCCCACTCGCGCTGGGCGAGCCAGCCCACGAGCGCCGCGGCGAGGATGAAGCCGACGATGAAGCCGCCCGAGGTGAGCGAGAACAGGCTTCCCGACTTGGCCTCGGCGAAGACCGGGAGCCCGAGCACGCCGACCGCGAGGTAGAGGCCCATGGAGAGCACGCCGCGCAGCGGACCGAGGGTCGTGCCCACGAGAAGCACCGCGAAGGTCTGCAGCGTCATGGGGACGGGCCACAGGGGCACGACGACCTGGGCCGCGATGGCCGTGAGCGCCGCGCCCGATGCGATGAGCACGACGTCGATCGCGAGGCGGCGGCTGAAGATCCGGTCGGCGAGCGTCTGGCGGCCGAAGGCGAGGGTCAGGTTCGTCATGGAAGTAGACTAGTGGGCTGGTGCGCCACCGGATCGTGCCCCTCCCCTCCAACAGAAGTGGACATTTGCTGTGCTCTCCGTACACGACCTCGAGCTTCGGGTCGGCGCACGCCTGCTCATGGACGGGGTGAACTTCCGCGTCGACCGCGGGGACAAGATCGGCCTCGTCGGCCGCAACGGGGCGGGCAAGACCACTCTCACGAAGGTGCTCGCGGGCGAGCTGCCCCCCACCGCGGGCAAGATCGAGCGCGGCGGCGAGATCGGCTACCTGCCGCAGGACCCGCGCTCCGGCGACCCGGAGGAGCTCGCGCGCACGCGCATCCTCAACGCCCGCGGCCTGGGCGACCTGCTGCTCGGCATGACCGAGGCGAGCACCGCCATGGCGAGCGACGACCCCGCGGTGAGCGCGGCCGCGATGAAGAAGTACGGCTCGCTCACCGACAGGTTCGAGGCGCTCGGCGGCTACGCTGCCGAGGCCGAGGCCGCCTCCATCGCGAGCAACCTGAGCCTTCCCGACCGCATCCTCGACCAGCAGCTCAAGACGCTCTCGGGCGGCCAGCGCCGGCGCATCGAGCTCGCGCGCATCCTCTTCTCGGCCGCCGAGGTCATGATCCTCGACGAGCCGACGAACCACCTCGACGCCGACTCGGTCGTGTGGCTGCGCGAGTTCCTCAAGACCTACTCCGGCGGCTTCATCGTCATCTCGCACGATGTCGAGCTCGTGGGGGAGACCGTCAACAAGGTCTTCTACCTCGACGCCAACCGCCAGTGCATCGACGTGTACAACATGGGCTGGAAGAACTACCTGCGCCAGCGCGAGGCCGACGAGGAGCGCCGCAAGAAGGAGCGCGTCAACGTCGAGAAGAAGGCGACCCAGCTGCAGCTGCAGGCCGCCCGCTTCGGCGCCAAGGCGAGCAAGGCCGCCGCGGCCCATCAGATGGTCGCGCGCGCCGAGAAGATGCTCTCCGGCCTCGAGGAGGTGCGCACGGCCGACCGGGTCGCCAAGCTGCGCTTCCCGGACCCCGCCCCGTGCGGGCGCACGCCGCTGCTCGGCCACAACCTCTCGAAGAGCTACGGCTCACTCGAGATCTTCACGGCCGTCGACCTCGCAATCGACCGCGGCTCGAAGGTCGTCGTGCTCGGGCTCAACGGCGCGGGCAAGACGACGCTCCTGCGCATCCTCTCGGGCACCGACAAGCCCGACACGGGCGTGATCGAGGCGGGCCACGGCCTGCGCATCGGCTACTACGCCCAAGAGCACGAGACCATCGACGTCAAGCGATCGGTGCTCGAGAACATGGTCTCGGCGTCGCCGAACATCACCGAGACCGAGGCGCGCCGCGTGCTGGGCTCGTTCCTGTTCACGGGCGACGACACCTCCAAGCCCGCCGGCGTGCTGTCGGGCGGCGAGAAGACGCGCCTCGCGCTCGCGATGATCGTCGTGAGCGGCGCCAACGTGCTGCTGCTCGACGAGCCGACCAACAACCTCGACCCCGCGAGCCGCGAGGAGATCCTCGGGGCCCTCGCGGGCTACACGGGCGCCGTCGTGCTCGTGAGCCACGACGAGGGCGCGGTCGAGGCGCTCAACCCCGAGCGCGTGCTCATCCTGCCCGACGGCGTCGAGGACCACTGGAACAAGGACTACGCGGACCTCATCTCTCTCGCCTAGAGCACGGCGGAGAAGATGAGGGCGTTCATGCCCAGGTTGAAGCCCGCGTGCGCGGTGATCGCGCCCCAGAGCGAGCCCGAGAGCCGTCGGAACGCGAAGAACATGATCGACACGGCGAACATCGCGGCGACCCAGAACAGCGCGGGCGCGGGCAGGAAGGCCCAGACACCCGACACGTAGACGATGCCGAAGTGCGCGAGGTGCACGAGGGCGAAGGCGGCGGCGTCGATGAGCGCGGCACTCCGGTTGCCCACGCCCGTGGACAGGCCCTCGTGGGCGAGGCCGCGGTACAGGATCTCCTCACCCAGCGGGCTGAAGGTCATCCCGATGCCCGCGAAGATGAGGAAGAACATGAGGCGCTCGCCCTCGCCCAGCGGGCTGGGAACCGCGGAGTACGACCGGGCGATGTACACGAACGGATGCTCGACCGTCGTGCCCCACAGCGCGAACCCGACCAGATGGACTAGGGCGGCGGAACCGAGCCCGGCGAGGGCCGCCGGCACCAGCCACCTGGCGCGCGCGGGGCGGACCAGCCCGATCCGCCGTCTGCCCTCGCGCGTGAGCAGCACCCACGGCAGCGCGATCATCGCGGCGAACACGACGCCCACGACCTGGTAGCTGCCGGTCACGTTCGCCTGGAGCACGAGCGCCACGCGGACGACGCCGAACAGCACGAGCAGGATGACCGCCGAGCGGACATCGAGGGCGAAGAAGCGGCGGAACGGCGTGCGGATGGGGTTCACGCCGCGAGCCTAGTGAGCCGCCCGCCCGTGCACAGGTGGGCTAACCCCCGGGATGCGCGTCGAGCAGCTCGTCCTCGATCTCGGCGTCGGACTTGGGCTTCGCCGCGGCCTTGCGGCGCCGCGCCTCCGCGCGCACGCGCTCCTCGGGATCGTCGGCGTTGCGGATGCGGTACTCCTGCCGCACCGCCCAGCCCAGCCCGATGAACGCCATGACGCCGAACGCGACCCACTGGAACGCGTACGACAGGTGCGGGCCCTCGTCGGCGACGGGCTTCGTCGCCGCGGTCGGACGCGCCGCGGTCGCCGGGTCCTCGCTCGCGAGCAGCCCGTAGGCGCCCGTGTAGAGCTCGCCGCCCACGAGCTCGGCGATGGTCGGGAGGTTGATCGTGGCGACCTGCCCCGCGGGCGCCGAGCGCCCCGCGATGACGGGCTCGCCCGCCTTGAGGCGCGCCACGACGGTCACGGGCCCCTCGGGCGGTGCGGGGTCGATGTCGGGCAGGTCCTGCTCGTTGCCGGTGGGCAGCCAGCCGCGGTCGACGACGAAGATGCGTCCGTCGTCGAGCTGGAAGGGGACGAGCTGCTCGAACCCCGGGTTGCCGTCGAGCGGGCGGCCGCGCACGAGCAGCTCCTCGTCGGTGAGGTAGCGGCCCGAGAGCGTGACGGAGACCCACTTGTCGTCGGCGTCGAAGGAGTCGAGGCGGGGGAGCACGTCGGCGACGGGGCGCGGCGGGGCATCCCAGTTCTGCTCGACGCGGGCGATGTCGGCGCGTGCCTCGTCACGGCGCGCGAGCTGCCACAGCGAGAGGAAGACGCACGCGACGGCGAACACCACGACGAGGGCGAGGTAGCCGATCCAACGGCGGGAGAGGGTGAAGCGCCAGCCGTTCATACCCGCTCGACCGCCTCGCCCACGGGGGTCACCGTCACGGGGAAGTCGCGCGACGCGAGGTAGTCGCTGAGGAAGCCGACGTGCTCGTCGCACGCGAGCCAGGTCTTCACGCGGTCCTCCCCGTGGATGCGCGGGTTGCGCCAGTGCACGGCGAACACCGCCTCGGTGCCGCACCCGGCGCGCGAGCAGCGCTGCGTCGCGGGGCCGTCCGCGCCGATCATCCCTCGAGCTCGCGGTGCCGGTCGCGCCGCGCGCGCACGAGCCCGCCGGGACGCACGACGGTTCCGCCCGGGCGCCCTCCGACGTTGGCGAGGACAACGGCGACGTAGGGCAGGAACACCGCGCCGAGGGCCGGGAGCAGGATCCACCAGCCGCGCACGAATATGCACAGCACGACGCACACGACACGGATGCTCATGGCGATCCCGTAGCGCACCATGCGGCGGTGGCGATCGTCGTCGGGGGACTCCGGGAGGGAGGTTATCGACTGCGGCTGGTTCATTTGGTCCCAGCCTACGTCGCCTTCCTGCGAACCATAGGATGGTCCGCATGACTACCGCCAGGACCGTTCTGATCACCGGGGGAAACCGAGGCATCGGCTACGCCATCGCCGAGGAGTTCGTGGCCCAGGGCCACCGCGTCGCGGTCACGGCGCGCTCAGGATCCGGCCCCGAGGGCAGCCTCACCGTCATCGCCGACGTCACCGACTCCGCGTCGATCGACGCCGCGTTCACCGAGGTCGAGGAGAAGCTCGGCCCCGTGGAGGTCGTCGTGGCCAACGCGGGCATCACGCGCGACCTGCTGCTGCTGAGGATGTCGGAGGACGACTTCACCGACGTCATCGACACCAACCTCAACGGCGCGTTCCGCGTCGTCAAGCGCGCGTCGAAGGGCATGCTCAAGGCGAAGTTCGGCCGCATCATCCTCGTGTCGAGCGTCGTCGGACTGCTGGGCTCGGCCGGCCAGATCAACTACTCGGCGTCGAAGAGCGGCCTCATCGGCCTCGCCCGCTCGATCACGCGCGAGCTCGGCTCGCGCAACATCACCGCCAACGTCGTGGCGCCCGGGTTCATCGAGACCGACATGACCGCCGAGCTCTCGCCCGAGCTGCAGGAGGCTTACATCAAGCAGATCCCGGCGGGCCGCTACGCGAGCCCGCTCGAGGTCGCGAAGGTCATCGCGTGGCTCGCGGGGGACGACGCCGCGTACATCTCGGGCGCGGTCATCCCCGTCGACGGCGGCCTCGGGATGGGGCACTGACGGTCGTCTAGCCGCGCAGCCCCAGGAGGGGCAGCACCTGCGAGAGGTCGCGCCGGTCGATGAGCACGCCCGCGAGATCGCGCACGGGGGCTTTCGCGTCGAAGCCCACCGCGAGGCCCGCGATGGCCATCATCGTGAGGTCGTTGGCGCCGTCGCCCACCGCGACCGTGCGCGAGAGGGGCACGCCGCACTCTCCGGCCCACTCCGTGAGGGTCGTGGCCTTGGCCCTCGCGTCGATGATGGGCCCCGTGAGCCCGCCCGTGAGCACGCCGTCGGCGACCTCGAGCCGGTTGGCGCGCCAGTAGTCGAGCCCGAGCTGCTCGGCGACGGGGTCGACCACCTCGTGGAACCCGCCGGAGACGACCCCCACGCACCCGCCGGCGGCGTGGATGCCCGCGACCATGTCCGGCACGCCCGCGGTCACGCGCACCTGCGCTCCCACGGCCTCGAACACCGACTGGGGGAGCCCCCGGAGCGTCGCGACGCGCGCGCGCAGGCTCTCCTCGAAGTCGAGCTCGCCATTCATGGCGCGGAACGTGATGCGCTCGACCTCGGGCAGCGAGCCCGCGTGCGCGGCGAGGAGCTCGATGACCTCGTCCTCGATGAGGGTGGAGTCGACGTCGAGGACGACCAGGAAGCGTGCCACGGGTCCGGTTACTTCCTTCGGGGTCGGGATCAGCTGACGACGGCTCCCTTGCCCACGACGGTGATCCCCGTCTCGGTGACGGTGAAGCCGCGCGCGCGATCAGCCTCGTGGTCGACGCCCACCGAGGCCCCCTCGGCGACGACGACGTCCTTGTCGAGGATAGCGCGGCGCACGGTAGCGTTCGCGCCGATGGTCACGCGCTCGAACAGCACCGAGTCGGTCACGTTCGAGCCCGAGTCGACGTTCGACCACGGCCCGATGACGCTGCGCTCGATGTGCGCCCCCGAGACGACGCAGCCGAGCGACACGATCGAGTCGATCGTCTGGCCCAGGTTGCCCTTGGCGTCGCGCACGAACTTGGCGGGCGGGGAGTTGACCTGCTGGCTGAAGATCGGCCACTCGTTGTTGTACAGGTTGAAGATCGGCAGCGCCGAGATGAGGTCCTGGTGCGCGTCGAAGAACGACTCGATCGTCCCCACATCGCGCCAGTAGAACCGGTCGCGGTCGGTCGAGCCCGGGACCTCGTTGCGGTTGAGGTCGTAGACGCCCGCGAGCCCGCGCGACACGAAGTCGGGCACGATGTCGCCGCCCATGTCGTGGTTGGAGTCGCTGCGGTCGCCGTCGCGCAGCACGGCGTCGATGAGCACGTCCGCGTCGAAGATGTAGTTGCCCATGGACGCGAGCACCTCGCCGGGGGAGTCGGAGAGCCCCACGGCGTTCTGCGGCTTCTCGTGGAACGCGGCGATGCGCGTGGGGTCGTCGGCATCCACCTCGATGACACCGAACTGGTCGGCGAGCGAGATGGGCTGGCGGATCGCGGCGACCGTGACGCCCAGGCCCGAGGCGATGTGCGCCTCGATCATCTGGCTGAAGTCCATGCGGTAGACGTGGTCGGCGCCCACGACGACGACGATGTCGGGCTTCTCGTCGCGCAGCAGGTTGAGGCTCTGCAGGATGGCGTCGGCCGATCCGCTGAACCAGCGCTTGCCGAGCCGCTGCTGCGCGGGCACGGAGGCTACGTAGGCGTTGAGCAGGCCGCTCAGGCGCCACGTCTGCGACACGTGCCGGTCGAGGCTGTGCGACTTGTACTGCGTGAGCACGACGATCTGCCGCAGGCCCGAGTTGATGAGGTTGCTCAGCGCGAAGTCGATCAGCCGGTACCCGCCCGCGAACGGGACCGCGGGCTTCGCCCTGTCCGCGGTCAGGGGCATGAGCCGCTTGCCCTCGCCACCAGCGAGGACGATACCGAAAATCTTCTTCGACGCCATGTGCCAACAGTATGCGAGCGGCGCGAGCGCGCACTAGCGACAGGCGGTGCCCGAGGTCAGGGAAAAAAGCAGGTAGCGTCTTGTGGATGCGAGTAGACCTGATCAGCCGCGAGTACCCGCCGGAGGTGTACGGCGGAGCCGGCGTGCACGTCGCCGAGCTCGTGCGCGCCCTCCGAACCGACCTCGACGTCAAGGTGCGGTGCTTCGGCATGCCGCGCGACGAGGCAGATGTGTTCTCCTACCTCGTGCCGTCCGACCTGTCGGGCGCCAACCCCGCGCTCGCGACGCTCGGCGTCGACCTCCAGATCGCGCAGGATGTGGCCGGGGCCGACCTCGTGCACTCCCACACCTGGTACGCCAACGCCGCCGGCCAGCTCGCGTCGCTCCTGCACGGCATCCCGCACGTCGTGACCGCGCACAGCCTCGAGCCGCTGCGTCCGTGGAAGGCCGAGCAGCTCGGCGGCGGCTACCGCGTCTCCAGCTGGATCGAGGCCACGGCGTTCACGGGCGCCGCGGCGATCATCGCCGTGAGCGACGGGATGCGCCGCGACATCCTCCGGTCGTACCCGTGGCTCGACGAGTCGAAGGTCCACACCGTGCACAACGGCATCGACCTCGAGCGCTGGAAGGCCGTCGACGACAAGGAGCTCGTACGCTCCCTCGGCATCGACCCCGACCGCCCCTCCGTCGTCTTCGTCGGCCGCATCACGCGCCAGAAGGGACTCCCGTACCTCCTGCACGCCGCATCGATGCTGCCGCCGGACGTGCAGCTCGTGCTGTGCGCGGGCGCGCCCGACACCCCCGAGATCCTCGCCGAGGTGCAGGAGGGCGTGCGCGAGCTGCAGAAGACGCGCTCGGGCGTCGTGTGGCTCGACCGGCTCCTGAGCCAGAACGAGCTCTCCGCCGTGCTCACGCAGGCGACGACGTTCGTGTGCCCCTCGGTGTACGAGCCGCTCGGCATCGTGAACCTCGAGGCGATGGCGTGCTCCGCGCCCGTCGTCGGCACGGCCACCGGGGGCATCCCCGAGGTCGTGCAGGACGGCGTGACCGGCAGGCTCGTGCCCATCGAGCAGGCGCAGGACGGCACGGGAACCCCGGTCGACCCCGAGACGTTCGTGGGCGACCTGGCGCGCATCCTCACCGAGGTCGTGTCGGACCCCGCGGGGGCGAAGCGCATGGGCGAGGCGGGCCGCCGTCGGGCCGAGACAGACTTCAGCTGGACGTCGATCGCCGCGCGCACGCGCGAGATCTACGCGAGCCTCGTCTGACGGGCTCCCGGTAGCGCCTAGGCTGGAGGCACCATGGCAAGTGTTCTCCAGTTCTCCGATGTGTCCGTCGTCCGCGATGGCAACGCCATCCTCAACTCCGTGTCGTGGACTGTCGACGCCGCCGAGCGCTGGGTGATCCTCGGCCCCAACGGCGCCGGCAAGACCACGCTCCTGCAGCTCGCGGCCGCGCAGATGCACCCGACCTCCGGGTCGGTGCACGTGCTCGACGACGCCCTCGGCAAGGCTGACGTGTTCGAGCTGCGCCCCCGCATCGGGTTCGCCTCGACGGCGCTCGCGCGCCGCGTGCCGCGCGACGAGCGCGTCATCGACGTCGTGCTGACGGCCGCGTACTCGGTCACGGGCCGCTGGAACGAGTCGTACGAGGAGGTGGACGTGCGCCGCGCGCAGCGCGTGCTCGCCGAGTGGAAGCTCACCCACCTCGAGGACCGTCGCTTCGGCGACCTGAGCGACGGCGAGCAGAAGCGCGTGCAGATCGCGCGCTCCGTCATGACCGACCCCGAGCTGCTGCTGCTCGACGAGCCCGCCGCGAGCCTCGACCTGGGCGCCCGCGAGGAGCTCGTGGGGCTGCTCGGCGGATTCGCCCGCCACGACAGGTCGCCCGCGATCGTCATGGTCACCCACCACGTCGAGGAGATCCCCACGGGCTTCAGCCACGCGCTGCTGCTCGCGGGCGGCTCCGTGACGGCGGCCGGCGTGATCGACGAGGTCATCACGGCCGAGAACCTGAGCAGCGCCTTCGGCCTGCCGCTCGAGGTCACGCGCACCGACGGCCGATTCACGGCCCGCGCGGCCTGACCATCTGGTAGAGTCGATAGCTGGCCGTGCGCGGTTCTCGACGCAGGCCCCAGACTTCCTTCATCACATCCAAGGACATCACCATGAAGACCGACATCCACCCCACGTACTCCGAGATCGTCTTCCGCGACCTCGCGTCGGGCGCCACGTTCCTCACGCGCTCGACCGCGACGAGCGACAAGACCATCGAACTCGACGGTGTCACGTACCCCGTCATCGACGTCGAGATCTCGTCGGAGTCGCACCCGTTCTACACGGGCAAGCAGCGCATCATGGACTCCGCGGGCCGCGTCGAGAAGTTCAACTCGCGCTACGCGGGCTTCGGCACCAAGAAGTAGAGCCCTCACACGAAAGGCCGCCCTCGGGCGGCCTTTCGTCGTTAACCGGCTCGGGCTAGAACAGCGCGCTGCGCCGCGATACCCACAGCGGGAGCACGGTGTCGCGCGTGAGGGGCGCGAGCTCGACAGCGACGTCGTCGGTGTCGATCCAGAGCACCTCCTCGATCTCCTCGCTCGGCACGACGATGCGGTCGACCGACATCGCGAACACCTCGGCGCGGATGACCGTGTCGGGCTCGTTCGCCGCGTCGGCCCGGAAGCTGCCGAGGTACTCCGTGGTGTCGAGGTCGACCTCGAGGCCCACCTCCTCCTGCAGCTCGCGCGTGAGGGCCTGGAGGGCGCTCTCGCCGGGCTCGATCTTGCCGCCGGCCTGCATGAACGCGGTCGTGCCGCGCTTGCGCACGAGGAGCGTGCGGCCCGTGGGATCCGTGATGATGGCGGCCGCCACGCGCAGCACGGTCTGGCGCCTGGGCGGCGGGGCGCTCTCGTACGCGGAGCCCGTCATGGGCGGCACGTACACCTCGATGGTCTCGGCGGTGTCGGGCTCGGCCGGGCCGATGCGCTCGAGGCCCGGGAGCGCCATGGGCATGCCCTGCAGCTCCAGCACGCCCGTGTTGAAGTCGAGGCTGGGGACCGTGAGGCTCGGCCGCGGCTCGGGCGCGGGGATGGGCTGGGTGTCGACGATGCTCGTGGGATGCTCGCTGCGCCGCAGCGGCCAGCTCTCGTCGGAGACGAACGCCGCGTCGCCCTTCACGTTCCTGATGTAGTCGGCGAAGCTCGCGGCCTGCTCGGCGAACCAGATCTCCTGGCGGCCGTGCAGGTCGGCTGCGGGGAGGTCGAGCTCCTCGGGGTAGGCACGCGCGAGGGACTGCGCGACGCGGGCGGCGGCTATCGCGTCGGAGCCCGCGTCGTGGGCGTCGTCGAGCGTGACGCCGTACAGGCCCGCGGTGACCTCGAGGGTGCGCTTGCCCTTGCGGTAGCGGTCGACCGCCTTGTCGAGCACGAGCGGGTCGATGACGGGGGAGAGCATGGTGAGCGGGGCGCGACCGTAGCGGCGGCACTCCCGGTCGAGCAGGCTCAGGTCGTAGGGCGCGTTGTAGACGACGAGCGGCATGCCGAGCCCCAGGAGCACCCGCAGCGTCTGCGCGATCTCGCCGACGACGTCGGCCGCGGGCCTGCCGAGGGCCTGGGCGCGCTCGGTCGTGATGCCGTGCACCGCCGACGCGCCCTCGGGGATCTCGACGCCGGGGTCGGCCATCCAGTCCCAGCGCTCGACGACGGAGCCGTCGGGCTCGAGCACCGCGACGCAGGCCGTGACGATGCGGGCGGTCTCGACGTCCACTCCCGTGGTCTCGAGATCGAACGCCGCGATGCGGCCCCAGCTACCCATGCCCCAAGGCTACGCACCCCACCCGACAGCGCCCCGCAGGCTCGCTGGGGTGTGCAGTCTCAGGAGCGCGGATCCCCGAGGTGCAGCCAGTAGAAGCTCTGCGTCGCGAGCGTGAGCGTGAGGGTGCCGTCCTCGCTGATGGAGGGGAACTCGCCGCCCCCGAAGAGGTCGAACGTCGTCGCGCCCGCGAAGCCCTCGACGTCGATGGTCACCGACGCGGGGTTGTGCGAGAAGCTGAACACGCACAGCACCGACTCCGGCGAGTCGCCGAACTGCGTGTCGGCCCCCTCGTACTCGCGCACGAAGGCGAGCACCGACTCGTGGTTGGTGTTGAGCACGCGCAGCGTGCCGAGGCCGAACACGGGGTGCGCCTTGCGCACGTGGATGACGTTGCGCACCCAGTGCAGCAGCGACCGCGACTGGGCGAGCTGCGACTCGACGTTGACGAGGTTGTAGTTGTAGACGAGCGACTGCACGACGGGCAGGTAGAGCTTGCCCGGGTCTGCGCTCGAGAAGCCCGCGTTGCGATCGGGCGTCCACTGCATGGGCGTGCGCGACGAGTCGCGGTCGGGCAGCCAGATGTTGTCGCCCATGCCGATCTCGTCGCCGTAGTACAGGAACGGCGACCCCTGCAGCGAGAACAGCAGGGCATGGGCGAGCTCGGTCTCCGCGCGCGAGTTGTCGAGCAGGGGGGCGAGGCGCCTGCGGATGCCGACGTTGCTGCGCATCCTCGGGTCGTAGGCGTACCAGCCGTACATGGCCTGCCGGTACTCCTCCGAGACCATCTCGAGGGTGAGCTCGTCGTGGTTGCGCAGGAACACGCCCCACGCCGCGCCCGGGGGAGTCTCCGTGGTCTCGGTGAGCACGCGCACCAGCTCGCCGGCGTGCTGCGAGCGCAGCGAGTAGAAGATGCGCGGCATGACGGGGAAGTCGAACGCCATGTGGCACTCGGGCTCCTCCTCGGTGCCGAAGAAGGCGACGACCTCCTGGGGCCACTGGTTCGCCTCGGCGATGAGCATGCGGCCGGGGTACTCCCGGTCGACCATCGCGCGGATCTCCTTGATGAACTCGTGGGTCTTGGGCTCGCCCTCGCCGTTGCCCTCGTCGGACTCGAACAAGTACGGGATGGCGTCGAGGCGGATGCCGTCGACGCCGAGGTCCATCCAGTGCCGGATGGTGTCGAGCACGGCCTGGCGCACCGCCGGGTTCTCGAAGTTGAGGTCGGGCTGGTGCGAGAAGAACCGGTGGAAGAAGAACTGGCGCCGCACGGGGTCGAACGTCCAGTTCGACTCCTCCGTGTCGACGAAGATGATGCGGATGTTCGGGTACTTGTCGTCGGTGTCGTTCCACACGTAGAAGTCGCCGTACGGGCCCTCCGGGTCCTCCCGCGACTGCTGGAACCAGTCGTGCTGGTCGGAGGTGTGGTTGAGCGGGTAGTCGATGACGATGCGCATGTTGCGCTCGTGGGCCTTCGTCACGAGGTCCTTGAACTCGTCGACGGTGCCGAACTCCGGTAGCACGCTCATGAAGTCGGAGACGTCGTAGCCGCCGTCGCGCAGCGGCGAGTTGTAGAGCGGCGGGATCCACAGGGCGTCGATGCCGAGCCACTGCAGGTAGTCGAGCTTGCCGATGAGGCCCGCGATGTCGCCCGACCCGTCGCCGTTGCTGTCGTAGAACGAGCGCACCATCACCTCGTAGAACACGGCCCTGCGATACCACTGGGGGTCGAGGGCCAGGCCGGGCAGCTGGATGGGCGCGGTGAAGGTCACATTCCGAGTCTAGAGCCGCGGTGCAAGCGCTTGTCACCCCCTTGGGCTTGCTCATTCGCGAGCGTGGGCTGCCTAGACTTGCCGTCGTGCCTGTCGCCTCCCCGTACGCCGCCCTGCTCGCCGAGACCCCCGTGCGCGAGCACGCGGTAGACGTGCTCGGCAGCGACACGCGCTACTGGGACTACGGCCCCGAGGATGCCCGCACCACCCTCGTGGTCGTGCACGGCTACCGCGGCGAGCACCACGGCCTCGAGCCCGTCGTCGCCCATCTGCGCGGCCTGCGCATCGTGAGCCCCGACCTCCCCGGATTCGGCGACTCGTCGCCGCTGCCCGGGCGCACGCACGACATCGCCGCCTACTCGGAGTGGCTGTCGGCCTTCGTCGACGCCCTCGGGCTGCGCGGCACCGCGGTCATCCTCGGCCACTCCTTCGGCTCGATCGTGGCGTCGGCGGCCGTCGCCGGGGGGCTCGCCACCCCGAAGCTCATCCTCGTCAACCCCATAGCGGCGCCCGCCCTCGAGGGCCCGAACCGGTTCGGGAGCCAGCTCACGCTCGGTTTCTACCGCACGGCGCGCGCCCTGCCGGAGGCCGTCGGCAAAGGGCTGCTCTCGTTCCCGCCCATCGTGCGGGGCATGAGCGCGTTCCTCGTGCAGACCAAGGACGGCGCGCTGCGCCGCTGGATCCACGACCAGCACTCCACGTACTTCAGCCGCTACGCGAACCGCGACACCGTCGTGCAGGGGTTCGAGGCGTCGATCAGCAACGACGTGAGCCAGGTCGCCGCGCGCATCGCCGTGCCCACCCTGCTCGTCGGGGCCGACCGCGACCCCATCACGTCGGTCGAGGCGCAGCGCGACCTCGCGACGGTGTTCCCGGATGCCCGGCTCGTGCTGCTCGAGGGGGTGGGCCATCTCGTGCACTACGAGAAGCCGCGCGAGGCCGCGACGGCGATCGTGGAGTTCCTGGGCGACGGGGAGGTCGCGGCGTGAAGATCATCTTCGACAACCGCTACACGCGCCTCGGGCGCCATGACGGCATCAGCCGCTACGGCGCGCGGCTCGTGGAGGAGCTCGCCAAGCTCCACCCCGTGACGATGCTCATCTCCGACGAGCGCCAGCTCGAGATGCTGCCCGACCTGCCGTGGGTCATGGGCACCGATCCCACGAGCGCGCGCGAGCCGTGGATCTCGCGCATCGTCAACAAGCACGAGCCCGACGTCGTCTTCACGCCCATGCAGACCATGGGACCGGGCGGGCGCACGTACGGCCTGGTCACGACCGTGCACGACCTCATCTACTACACGCACCGCACGCCGCCGCGCGACCTCAACCCCGCGCTGCGCCTGCTGTGGCGCGTCTACCACCTCTCGTGGGCGTTCCAGCGGAGCCTGCTCAACCGCGCAGACGCGCACCTCGTCGACTCCGAGACGACGGGCCGCCTCATGGCGCAGCACCGGCTCACGAAGAACCCCGTGCGCGTGGTGCTGCTCGGCACGGAGCTCCCCGAGAAGACCCCCACGCGCACGAGGGCCGCGTCGAAGGACCTCGTCTACATGGGCTCGTTCATGCCCTACAAGAACGTCGACCTCATCGTGAACTCGCTGCGCGACCTGCCCGGCTACCGCCTGCTGCTCATGAGCCGCATCTCCGACGCGGAGCGCGCGCGGCTCACCGCCCTCGCCCCCGAGGGCTCGGTCGTGTTCTACGACGGCGCGAGCGACGAGGACTACGAGGCCGCCATGCTCGGCGCCACCGCGCTCGTGACCGCCTCGCGCGACGAGGGATTCGGACTGCCCGTCGTCGAGGCGCAGGCCCTCGGCACCCCCGTTCTGCTGAGCGACATCCCCATCTTCCGCGAGATCGGGGGGCCCGCGGCGGGCTACTTCGACCCCGACAGCACCGCCTCGTTCGTCGCGGCCGTGCGCGAGCTCGAGGATCCCGCGGAGTGGGAGCGCCGCTCGGCCGAGGCCGCCCGCTGGGCCCGGCGGTTCAACTGGCCCGACGCCGCGAAGCAGCTGCTCGAGGTGCTCACCGAAACACACGAGCGCCGGACTCACGAGCGCCGGCGAGCCGGCCGGTGACGGCCCCTAGCCCGCTCACGAGCGCGGAGGGGACGACGGGCCGAGACGAATGGGTGCTCGACCCGGCCAAGCGGCACCTGAACCACGGATCGTACGGCGCCGTGCCGCGCCGCACGCTCGAGCACCAGGCCGCGCTCAAGCGGGAGCTCGAGCGCAACCCGCTGCGGTGGTTCGACTCCCTGCCCGAGCGCCTCGCCGCGGAGCGTGCGGCGCTCGCGCCCTTCCTCGGATCGCCCGCGCACGAGCTGGCCGTGATCCCCAACGCGAGCGCGGGCGCCAGCACGGTGCTCGCGAGCACCCGCTTCGAGCCGGGCGACGAGATCCTCGTCACCGACCACGTCTACGGCGCGGTGCTCATGGCCGCCGAGCGGGCGGCCCGTCGCGACGGCGGGGTCGTGAGGGCCGTCGGCATCCCCCTCGCCGCAGGATCGGAGGAGACGCTCGAGCTCATCACGGGCGCGGTCGGCCCGCGCACCCGGATGCTCATCGTCGACCATGTCTCGTCGGCGACCGCCCGCGCGTTCCCTGTCGAGGAGCTCGTCGCCGCGCTGGAGGGATCCGGCGTCACCATCGTCGTGGACGGCGCGCACACGCCCGGCCTCCTCGACTCGCCCGCACGTGTCGCCGGCCGCTCGGACGGCGTCGTGTGGTTCGGCAACCTGCACAAGTTCGCGTCGGCGCCCCGCGCGGCCGCCGTGCTCGTGGCGCGCGGCGAGACCGCCGCCCGGCTGTACCCGCCCATCGACTCGTGGGGCGCGACGCTGGACTACCCGGAGCGGTTCGACCAGCAGGGCACGAACGACGTGACGGGCTTCCTGAGCGCCTCGTACGGCATCGCGGAGCTCGAGCGCCTCTTCGGCTGGCAGCGCATCCGCGACTACGCGGCGGACCTCGCCGCCTACGCGGCGTCGATCATTGCCCCCGCGCTCGAGGCGCTGCAGGATGTGCCGGCGCGCCCCCACGTGGGCATGGCCCAGCCCGCGCAGCCCCTGCTGCGCCTGCCGGACGGCATCGTCACCGACGGTGCGTCGCAACGTGTGCTCAAGAACCGGCTCTCGGCCGAGGCCGACGTGGAGGCGGGCATCATGGTCTGGCGCGGGCAGGGGTTCCTGCGTATCTCCGCCCACGCCTACAACGTCGCCGCGGACTACGAGCAGTTCGTCGAGCGCGGAATCCCGGTCATCGCGTCGATGGCACGTAGCGGCGCATCGCACTCGCCAGCACGCTGAACCCCTCCGCGAGCTGGCCCTCGTAGCCGCTCGGCGTTCCGTCCCACATGCGCCAGTCGAGGCCCGACCCGAGCCCGCCGAACGAGGAGTCGTCGGCGATCGTCTCCGCGAGCGAGAACAGGAGCTCGTCCGCAGCGTCCGTGAGGCCCACCCGGTCGAAGGCGTCGACGAGCACGCGCGCACCGTGGTGCGAGCAGCCGCCCTGCTGGTAGCCGCCCATGGGCAGCCCGAACACGACGCCGCCGAGGTCGGACTCCGGGATGCGCCAGAGGTTGAGCGGGATCCCGTTGCGCAGGTCGTCCACGCCCGCCTCGCGCCAGTGCTCCCGCAGCCGCAGCATGATCGTGCGGGCCGTGGCCGGGTCGATGAGGTCCGTGCTGCAGGCGGCGCCCGTCACGAGCGAGAAGCCGAAGTCGTGCAGCTCGCCGTCGACGGAGCGCCAGCCGGCGATGAGGCCCGTCGCGGGGTTGAGGAAGGTCGGCAGGTACGCGGCGCGGATGCCGGCCGCCGCGGCATCGAGCCGGGCGGCGAGCCCGTGCTCGCCGAACGCGCGCAGGGCGGGCGCGAGCTCGGCCCACGCCTCGTAGAGCACGGCGTTGGCCCACGCGTCCTTCCAGCCGAACGAGATGACGTCGGCCCACGCGGTGCTCCACTGGTGCTCGCCGCTCACGCCCCTGCGCAGGGTGGACTCCACGAGCCCGTCGCCGTCGACATCCCGCGCGAGCATCGCCTCGACCTCCGCGAGGATCCGCGCACGGTGGCGGTCGAACCAGGCGCGGTCCGCCGTCCCCGTGAGGAAGCGCCCCAGCGCGACGAGCGTGTTGGCCGCCATGTGGACGTACTCGTCCTCGAGACGGTGGTTGCCGTGGGATGTCGCGCCGCTGCCGTAGCTCGGCGCCCCGTCGAGCCAGCGGCTCAACGACACCCCCACGAGGGCGAGCGGGCGGATACCGCCCACCTCCGCCGGCATGCCCGCGGCTATCGCCGAGATGTCGTTGAGGGTCGTCGTGCAGTGCATCGAGGCGCCGTTGTTCGAGTAGGTCGCGGTGTCCGACCGGAACGGGAGTGCCGTGAGGGCGTGGCGGGCGAGCATGCGGGCGACCGAGGGCGGGGCCGACGGCGACGGGGCGACGACCTGCGGCGTGCCCGCGACGAAGCTGACCGTCGCGGCGAAGTCCCCGGCGGGGAGCAGGTAGTCGCCGAACGCCGTCGGCGCCTCGCCGAGCTTGACCTCGAAGGTGTTCGTGTCGAGCGCCCGCACGGAGTCGCTGCGGTAGAGCACGTCGGGGGAGTCGCTCGACACCGAGAGGGTGCCGTGGCGCGGGAAGTGCCACAGCACCGGCCCGCGGAGCAGTCCCGTCTCACCCACGGTGACGAGCGGGCCCATGGCCGTGCTCGGCGTGACGCGGTTGTCGGTGGCGACGTGCCAGGCCGAGCTCGTCCAGGCCCGGTAGTCGCGGGACGCCGAGCGGCGGGCCTCGAGGAGGATGCGGTCGGGGAGCACCGTGAACCGGTAGCGGTAGCGCTGCCCCGCCGACGGCACATCCACGTCGTAGGTGACCGTGTTGCCGCGCACCGAGGTGGTGCCCTCGTAGTCGCTCGCAAGGAAGCCGAGGGGGCGGTCGCCGTCGGCGCGGGTCAGGCGCGGGCCCTGGGCGAGGTACTCCGCGTTCTGGTCGCGGAGCACGGGATAGACCCCCGACGGATAGACGCCGCTGCGCACGATGTCCATGGAGCGGGGGAGCTGCAGCAGGTTGCGATCGGTGCGCCCACCGGCATCGTCGTCGATGCCGAGGTGGGACCACGCGGGGGAGCGCAGGCGGAATCCCACGGCGAGGCTCGCGGTCGTGAACCGGACCTCGGAGCTGCGGTGCTCAGCCCTCACACCGTCGGGGAGGCCGTCGAGGTCGACGACGGAGACGTCGAGGTGCCCCTCGCGCCGGGGAGTCCACTCCGCGGGCGCCTCGCCCAGCGCCTCGACGGCCGTGTTGGCGAGGTTCCAGCCGGGCCACCAGCGGTCTGTGGTCGCCTCGCGCAGCTCGACGACGAGCGCCGTGGTCTGGCGCGCCAGCTCGAGCGCGTCCTGAGTCGCGGCCAGGCTGCCCGCACGCGCCCACCCCTCCTCGGAACCGGTCCAGCAGGTCGCCCGCGCGACGGAGTCCGACTCCTGGCCGCTAGCGCACTTGTGGTAGCCCGCGCCGGGCACCAGGCGCACGGTGTCGACCGTCATCGGCGTGTCGGAGAACACGGCCTTGAGGTGGATGATTCGCTCGGAAGGTGCGTCGTGCTCCTCGCTGTCAGGGCGCGCCCACACCGCCCTCGTGTGCACGCGCACGGTCGAGGCGGGCAGTGATTCCCACTCGGGAGTGGCGAGCGGATGGACGAAGAGATTGCTGGGCATGGTTCACCTTTTTCCTCGCGTTGACTGGTGTTCGAGACCTCACCTACACTGACCGAAAGCGTAGTGGAAAATCGATTGCGCAAAATCGCTCTCGGTGCTTGAATGGGTTTCCGCCAGTTCTCGAATTGGTTAGTCCAAATACCAATTGTGCCCCGCAATTGCGTATCTCAATGAGGAGATTAGGAATACACAGTGTTCACAGGACATCACATCAGGCGAGTCGCCTCGATCGGCCTCGCTGCCACCCTCGCCCTCTCGCTCGCCGCCTGCGCCGCCCCGGCCGCGCCTGCTGACGACGAGCCGGTCGAGCTCCGCATCACGTGGTGGGGCGGCGACTCCCGCCACGAGGTCACCAACGCCGCGATCGACCTCTTCGAGGAGGAGCACCCGAACATCACGGTGGTGCGCGACTTCGGCGGGTTCGACGGCTACCTCGACAAGGTGACCACGCAGTATGCGGGCAAGAACTCGCCCGACGTCATCCAGCTGTACAACGACGTGCTCCGCGAGTTCTCGTCGCGCGGCCAGCTCTTCGACCTCAACGAGGCCGTCGCCGCGGGCAACCTGTCGCTCGACGGGTGGCCGCAGGACGTCATCGACATGAACACGATCGACGGATCCCTCAACGCCCTCACCTTCGGCGTGAGCACCCACGCCTTCATCTTCGACGAGACGAAGTCCGCCGAGCTGGGTGTCGCGATCCCCGAGGCCGGGTACACGTGGGACGACCTGGCCGACTACGCGACCGCGATCAGCAAGGCCTCGGGCGGCTCCACCTCCGGCGTCACCGACCTGTCGCAGGGCTACCAGGTGTTCGAGGTCTGGGCCAAGCAGAACGGCGAGGAGTTCCTCGACGCCGACGGCCTCGCCTTCACGCAGGGCACGCTCGAGGACTTCTGGCAGTACTGGGCCGACCTGCGTGCCGCGGGCGGTGCGACCGCTCCCGACGTGACGACGGAGTACTTCGGCACGCCGTACGACGCCGTCGTCGCCGGGGTCGCCACGTCGACGTTCCTCTTCGCGAACCAGTACGCGGGGGTGCAGGCGAACACGCCCAACGCCCTCGCGATCGACCGGATGCCGTCCGAGGCCAAGAACCCCGGGCAGTACCTGCGCGCGGCCATGAACCTCGCGGTCTCCAGCCAGTCGAAGCACCCGCAGGAGGCTGCGATGCTCATCGACTTCCTGCTCAACAGCGAGGCGGCCAACGAGATCCTCGGCATCGACCGCGGCCTGCCGAGCAACGGCAACGTGGTCGCCGCCGCCACCGCCAAGGTGGACGAGGTCACGGCCAAGGCGAACGCCATCATCGAGGCGGTCCGCAAGGACGGCGCGCCCGCCCCCGTGCCGGCGCCCACCGGTGCTGCGGCCGTCAACACGCTCTTCCAGGAGTTCGCACAGCAGGTGCAGTTCGGCCAGAAGAGCGTCAAGGATGCGGCGGCTGAGTTCATGGCCCAGGCCGCGTCGGAACTCGGCTAACGAAAGAAGCGCATGTCACTCACGCACGCACGCGACACCCGGGGTGTCGACGCGGGCAGTGAAGCGCAGAGCGGGCGGGGGGTCGTCACGGCCCCCCGCCCCCGCACTTCACGCTCCCTCAGGAACGCCGTCTGGCGGGACAGGATCGCCCCCTACCTGTTCCTCGCCCCGTGGCTCATCGGGTTCTTCGTCATCACGCTCGGCCCGATGCTCTACTCGCTCTACCTGTCGTTCACGAACTTCAGCCTCCTGGGGGAGCCGAGCTGGGTCGGTCTCGACAACTACGTCAAGATGTTCACGAACGACCCCAAGTACCTCGACTCCGTGCGCGTCACGCTCGTGTACGTCTTCGTCTCGGTGCCGCTCCAGCTCGCCTTCGCGCTCGCGCTCGCGCTGCTGCTCAACCGCGGGCTGCGCGGGCTGCCGATCTACCGCTCGATCTACTACCTGCCGTCGCTCATCGGCGCGAGCGTCGCCGTCGCGGTGCTGTGGCGCCAGATGTTCGGCCGAGGCGGCCTCATCAACCAGGTGCTCGAGGTCTTCGGCATCCAGGGCCAGAGCTGGATCGGCAACCCCGACACCGCGCTCGGCACCCTCATCATCCTCAACGTCTGGACCTTCGGCTCGCCCATGGTGATCTTCCTCGCCGCCCTGCGGCAGATCCCCGGGTACCTCTACGAGGCCGCGGCGGTCGACGGCATCAACCGGCGCCAGGCCTTCCGGCACATCACGCTGCCGATGCTCACGCCCGTGGTGCTGTTCAACCTCGTGCTGCAGCTGATCGGCGCCTTCCAGGCGTTCACGCCGGCCTTCGTGGTGTCGGGCGGCACGGGGGGTCCCGTCAACTCGACGCTCTTCTACACGCTGTACCTGTACCAGAAGGGCTTCGCGAACTTCCAGATGGGCTACGCGAGCGCGATGGCGTGGGTCCTGTTCATCGGCATCGCCATCGTGACTGCCATCAATTTCTGGTTCTCGAAGTACTGGGTGCACTATGACGACTGACACGACGACCATCGATCACGACACCTCGACCGGAGTCCGCTTCGGCCGCAAGCGCACGGCCAAGCGCAGCGCGCTGAGCCACTTCCTGCTGGTGGGCTTTGGGGTGCTCATGCTCTACCCGCTCATCTGGATGCTGGGCGCCTCCTTCAAGGAGAGCGAGGACATCTTCACGCAGATCGCGCCCTGGCCCGATCCGGCGACTATCGAGAACTACGTGCGGGGCTGGGCCGGCTCCGGCGTCGGGTTCGGCACGTACTTCGTCAACTCGACGATCGTCGCCGCGCTGTCGGTGGTGGGCAACCTGCTGTCGTGCTCCCTCGCGGCGTACGCGTTCGCCCGCATGAGCTTCCGCTTCCGCACCGTGTTCTTCGCGTGCATGATGGCGACGCTCATGATGCCGCACCACGTGCTGCTCGTGCCCCAGTACATCCTGTTCTCCAACCTCGGCTGGGTGAACAGCTTCCTGCCCCTCGTCACGCCCAAGTTCCTCGCGGTCGATGCGTTCTTCATCTTCCTCATGGTCCAGTTCATGCGGGCCCTGCCCACCGAGCTCGACCAGGCGGCCAAGATCGACGGCGCCGGTCCGTGGCAGACCTATTGGCGGATCATCCTCCCGCTCACGGTCCCCGCTCTCGCCACCTCCGCGATCTTCACGTTCATCTGGACGTGGAACGACTTCCTCTCACCCATGCTCTACCTGCAGGATCCCGGCAAGTACACGGTTCCCCTCGGCCTCAACGCGTTCCTCGACGCGAGCGGCGAGAGCGCGTGGGGCCCGATGTTCGCGATGGCCGTGCTCTCGCTCGGCCCGCTGTTCGGGTTCTTCCTCGCGGGGCAGAGATACCTCACCACCGGCATCGCCACGACTGGCCTGAAAGGCTGAACACACCCATGAAGAAAGCACGGATCGGCGTCGTCGGCGCCGGTGGAATCGGCGCGGCTGCGCACCTTCCCGCGGTCACGGGACTGCCCGACATCGCGGAGCTCACGGCGATCGTCGACCTGGACCCCGACCGCCTCGCGACGGCGGGCGCGACCTTCGGCTGCGAGAACCTCTACTCGGACCTCGCCGTGATGCTCGAGGAGCAGAAGCCCGACATCGTCGTGGTCGCGACCCCGCCCCACCTGCACGAGCCGCTCGCCATCCAGGCGATGCGCGCGGGCTCGTGGGTGTTCTGCGAGAAGCCCCTCACCGGGTCGCTGGAGTCGGCGGACCGCATCCTCGCGGCGGAGGAGGAGACGGGACAGTGGTGCGTGACCGTCTCCCAGTTCCGCTACGCGGGCGGCTCGCGCCAGGTGCGCGACGACCTGGCTTCAGGACGGTGGGGCCGACCCCTCGTGGGCGTGGCGCACACCTCCTGGTACCGCGGACCCGAGTACTGGGACATCCCGTGGCGCGGCAAGTTCGCCACGGAGTTCGCCGGGGCGACGACGACCCAGGCCCACCACGCGATCGACCTGCTGCTCTGGCTCATGGGCGGGCAGTGGTTGAGCGTGTCGGGCATCGCCGACACCCTCTCCCGTCCCATCGAGGTCGAGGATGCGAGCGTCGCAACCGTGCGGTTCGACGGCGGTGCCGTCGCCACCATGCTGTCGACCGTGCTGAGCCACAACCAGGCGACCACCCTCCAGGTGATGGCCGAGCGGGCGACCGTGAACCTCGACACCCTGTACATGCCGCTGCTCGAGGAGTGGTCGGTGCGGCAGGTCGATGCCGAGGGCACCACCCAGCTCGTCACCGACTGGTCGAAGCCCGAGGAGCCCGTGCAGGCCCACCGCGCGCAGCTCGCGAACATCATCGCCCACTGGAGCGCGGGGGAGCAGCCCGAGCTCACGACGGCCGAGGCGCGCTCGACCCTCGAGTTTCTCACCGCCCTCTACAAGTCGTCGCACGTCGGCGCCCCCGTGGCACGCGGCGAGATCGTTCCGGGAGACCCCTTCTACACCGCCCTCGACGCCGGCGGACCGACACGAAAGGCACGCCACCATGGCTGACGCGACAATCACCCGTACCGGCGACACCCTGACGGTGAGCGTCGGCAGCACGGTCGTCGCCGAGTACCACGCGACGAGCGACGTCGAGCGGGTCAACACCCCCAAGCCGTTCTTGCACCCGCTCCGCACGCTCGGCGGCACCGTCGTGACGGGCTTCGCACCCGACGACCACCCCTGGCACCACGGCCTGCAGTTCGCGTTCCCGCGCGTCGGCGACCACAACCTGTGGGGCGGCGGCACCTATCTCTCGCCTGACGAGGGCTACCGCGTGCTCGACGATCAGGGCTCGATCCGCCACGACACGTGGGGTGTCGTCGCCGACGACGACGGCACGGCCCGGTTCGAGCACGAGCTCACCTGGCTGGGCAACGGCGGGGAGGTGCTGCTCACCGAGCACCGTGCATTCGCCCTCTCCGTGCGGCACGGGCTCGGTTGGACCTTGGACACGACCTCCACCCTCACCAACGCCACGACCGGACCGCTCGCCCTCGCGACGCCCGCCCAGCGCGGACGGCCCGACGGCGGCTACGGCGGACTGTTCCTGAGGCTCGGCGAGGACGTGCAGGCCGACCGCCTCATCGGGGCGCACGGGGACATCGCCTCGTCCGGATCCGAGTCGCGCACCCTCGTGGTGCAGGCGCACGATGCTGCCGGGCAGCCGCTGACGCTCGGCCTGTCGTTCGTCGAGGGCGCGACGCCCGGGGCGCGGAAGTGGCTCTACCGCTTCGCCCCCGAGCCCTTCTCCGCCATCGGGTGGGCCGGAGCCTACGACGACGGCTTCGAGCTGGCACCGGGCGAGAGCCTGACCTTCGGCCATCGCCTCGCCGTCATGGACGGCGTCGTGCCCGCAGAGGCCGTCGAGGCGCTGCTCTAGCGCCGAGGCGGGGCGGTCGAGCCGCGCACGACGAGGTGCGCGCGCGGCTCGGAGACGACCTCGTCGCGCATGGGGGAGCCGGCGAGGTGGTCGAGCAGCATCGATGCCGCGATGTTCCCCGCGGCGTGCATGGGCATCGCCACCGCCGTGATCGACGGCGTGACGTAGCTCGCCTGCCAGGTGTCGTGGATGGTGACGATCGACAGCTCGTCGGGAACGCGGACACCCGCGGCGAGGGCGGCGCTCAGCGCGCCGATCGAGGCGTTGACGCTCGCCACGAGCACCGCGGTGGGACGGCCGGGACGCCCGAGGAGCGTCGTCATGGCCTCGGATCCCGCCGGCGCCTCCCAGCCCGCCGGCACGATCCACTCCTCGCGCGCGGGCGTTCCACCCTCCGCCATGAGGGAGCGGAAGGCCGTGAGGCGCCGCGACGCCGCATCGTGGCGCGCGGCGCCCGCGATGAAGGCGATGTCGGCGTGCCCGAGCGACCGGAGGTGCTCGAGCGCGATGCGCACGCTCTCCGCGTCGTCCATCGCGACCGAGCCGACGTGCCCCTCGATGGTGGTGTTGAAGAGCACCACGGGGATGTCGACCTGGATGGCGCGCAGGAGCGCCTCGTCGCTGTAGTGCTCGCTGCGCTGCAGGATGGCACCGTCGACGCGGCCGTTCCCGAGCACGCGGGCGAGGGAGGTGGAGTCCTCCTCCGGCGGATCGAGCTGCGCGACGAACACCGCGGTGGCGCTCGGCGAGCACGCCTCCTGGACCCCGGCCTGCAGGCTTCCGAAGATGGCGTTGTTGACCTCGGGCACGACGAGGGCGATCGCGCCGGCGCGCGCCAGCCGCAGGGCCCGGGCGCGGTGGTCGGGCACGTACGCGAGCTGCTCGGCCGCGGCGAAGACACGCGTGCGCGTGTCGGCGTTGATCCGGGCGCCCTCGTCGTGGTTGAGGACGCGCGAGGCGACCGACACCGACACCTTCGCCAGTTCGGCGACATCCTTGAGGCGGGCCACGACGCCGATGCTACTCGATGACGCGCCCCGCGCCTCAGATGGCACTTCCGCCACGCACGAGCCGGCTCTTCAGGTCCCCGACGTCCAGCGCGCGGTAGGCGACGTCAGACTCGAGCGACATGACGGTCGCGAGCCCGGCCGCGTGGCCGTACTCGAAGCACTGCGCCGTGACCCGGGCGGAGGCGAGCGCCTCGTGCTCGGCGCCGAGGCAGCGGCCCGCGACGATGATGTTCTCGCCGCGCTCGGGCACGAGCGCCGAGTACGGCACCAGGTAGTAGTCGTCGAGGAGCCAGTGGAGCCTGGGTCGGGGCCCGTCGTGCAGCTCGATGGGCCACGGGGAGCGCACGATCCCGTCGTCGGGCTTCGCGCACGCGACGACCTGGTCGTTCGTGAGGGGCGCGACCGACGCGATGCTCCGGGTCTGGCGGACCCCCGCCTCCACACCCGTGTCGACGACGAAGCTGCGGTCGAGGCCGTCGACCGCGCGGCGCAGGAAGTCGGCGTAGCCGCGCACCTGCTTGCGGCCGAGCAGCTCGGCGATCGTGAAGTCCTCGGGGTCGATCACGTTGAGCATGCGCCCGTCGGTGTCGGCGAGCCGGGTCGCGTTGACGAGCAGCTCGCCCTCGCGCGGCGTCGCGAAGACCCAGATCTTCTCGCGCGGCAGGTCGTACCCGCGCCCGCGCTCCTCGACGATGCGCTGCGTGAGCTCCGTGCTGCAGATCGTGTCCTCGCCGTAGTCCGCCCAGAACGCCGCGGTGTCGACATTGCCGAGGCGGAAGAACATCGTCGGGTTCTGGATGCGGCCGCCGTCGCCGAACGTGCAGCGCCAGCCGGCACGGGCGACGACCGCGGCATCACCCGAGGCGTCGATGGTGCGGCGCGCGTGGATCGCGATGCTCCCCGCGTTCGACTCGACGACGACGCCGCGGTGCACGTCGCCGTCCATCACGACGCCCGTGATCACGCTGTGGAAGAGGATGCGCACCCCCGCGTTGAACATCAGGTCGTCGGCCACCTCCCGCCAGACGAGCGGGTCGTGGGCGACCGTCCAGGTCTTCCCGTAGCGCTGCGGCGCCGTGAGGCCGCCACGGGCCTCGAGCCCGGCACGGAAGCGCTCGGCGAAGCCGAACACGGCCTGCTCGGGCTCCCGGGAGTCGTCGCTCGCGAGGTAGAGCCCGCAGATCGTCCCGCTCATCCCCGCGACCGCCGCACCGCCGGCGAAGCCGTAGCGCTCGACGATGATGACGCTGAGGCCGTTCTCGGCGCACACCGTCGCGGCGGCGACCCCGGCCGCTCCCGCGCCGACCACGACGACGTCCACCTCGGCGAGCACGGGCAGGCCGTGGTCGACGGGGACGGTGTTCCCGAGCATCCACCGCTCGTGCAGGAGCCCGCTCATCGGCCCGTGAAGCGCGGCGCGCGCTTCTCGACGAACGCGCTCACACCCTCGCGCCCGTCCTCGCTCGCGAACAGGGACATGAGCAGCTCCGTCTCGCGGCCGTAGCCCGACTCGGTGCCGGACGCCGCGACGGCGCTCTTGCCCGCCGCGAGGGCGAGCGGCGCTCGGGCGAGGAGGTCGGCGACGATGCTCTCGACCTCGTCGTCGAGCTCGTCGGCGGCGACGAGCCGGGAGACGATCCCGAGCTCGTGGGCGCGTCGCGCGTCGAACCCCGCGCCGGTGAGCACGGCGTGGCGGGCCCGGGCAGCGCCGATGATGCTCGTGAGCCGCTGGGTGCCGCCCCAGCCGGGGATGAGGCCGAGGGAGATCTCCGGGAGGGCGAACCGGCTGCGGTCGCTCGCGATCACGATGTCGGACGACAGGACGAGCTCGAACCCGCCACCCATCGCGACCCCGTCCACCGCGGCCACGACGATCGCGGGGGAGGAGGCGAGCGACCGGCACACGGCGTTGGCGCGCTCGGTGAACTCGAGCAGGGTCGCGGTGTCGCCCGCCGACTCCGAGTAGAGGGCGATGTCGGCGCCGGCGCTGAAGTAGCCGGGCTCGCCCGAGAGCACGATGACGGTCGACCCGGCGCGCTCCGCCTCCTCGACCGCCGAGGCGATGCCGTCGAGCATCCCGGCCGTTATCGCGTTGCGCTTGGCCGCGCGCGCCAGCTGCACGCGTGTGACGCGCCCCGCTGTGGAGACGACGAGGTCGTCGCTCACGCCATCACCCCCGAGGCGAGCATCGTGTCGATGGCCGCGGAGTCGTATCCGAGCTCGGCGAGCACCTCGCGCGTCTGCTCGCCGAGGGCGGGGGGAGGGGTCCTGATGCCAGGGCGCCGCCCGTCGTACGTGACGGCGTGTTTGAGCACCCGCACGGTGCCGGCCTGCTCGTGGACGTACTCGTCGAAGCTGTCGTTGTGGAGCACCTGGGGGTCGGCGATCACCTCGTCGTAGTCCTGCACGGGGGCGAACCAGACCCGCTCGGCGGTGAAGACCTCGCTCCACTCGGCAGTCGTGCGCGTCGCGAGGTGCTCGACGATGCGGGCGTTGATGAGGTCGCGCGCCCCGAACTCGTCGTCGGGCCCGAACCCCGCGAACCAGTCGTCGCCGAACACGCGCGCGAGCGTCTCGGGGCTCGTGAGCGAGATGCACAGGTAGCCGTCGGCCGTGGCGAAGACGCCGTAGGGCGCCTTGTAGAAGCCCGACGAGATCCCCGTGGCGGAGCGCTGCGGCTCGAAGCCGTTGAGCGCGTAGGTGAGGGGCTCGATCTGCAGGTCGAGGGCGGCGCTCAACAGGTTGCTCTCGACCCGCACGCCCACTCCCGTGCGCTCGCGTCCGTGGAGCGCCGCGAGGATGCCGACGGCGCCGAGCACCGCGCCGTGCTGGTCCACGACGCACGCGCCGACCGGGGTCGGGGGCACGCCGGCGGGACCCGTGGCCTGCGCGAGGCCCGAGAGCGCCTGGATGAGCACGTCCTGTCCGGGCCGGTCGCGGTAGGGCCCGTCGGAGCCGTAGCCGGAGAGCGAGGTGTACACGAGCCTCGGGTTGAGCTCGTGCAGGGTGTCCCAGCCAAGCCCGAGCTTCTCCATCACGCCCGGGCGGAAGCTCTCGATGAGCACGTCCGCGTCTTTGAGGAGCTCGCGCAGCGGCCCCGCGGCGTCGGGGTGCTTGAGGTCGACGACGATGCTCCTCACGTTGCGGTTGCCGAGCGCGAAGAAGGGGCTCTCGCCGCCGCCCAGGAAGCGCCCGGGTGCCGTCCACCCGCGCTCGAACGCGCCCCCGAAGGGCTCGACCTTGATGACGTCCGCGCCGAGGTCGGCGAGGATCTGGCTGGCCGAGGGACCCTGGAGGAAGTGGGTGAAGCTGATGACCCTGATGCCGGAGAGCATGAGGCGTGCCTTTCGTAGTGGTGGGCGTCGGCCTAGAAGATGCCCGTGCGGACCTGGAACTTGCTCGGCTTGCCGTAGAGCGGCTTGCCCTGCATGACCCAGTCGGCGACCCAGCGCAGCATGGTGTCGACCGTGACGACGGGGTTGCCGAGCAGTTCGGCCGCGGCATCGCAGTTGACGAAGAGCACGTGATCGCTCTCCTCGCCCTCGAAGACGGGCTCGACGCCCATGATGCGGCCGAGCTCGACCGCGACGCGCCGCACGCTCACGCACTCCGGCCCGCCGATGTTGATGGCGGTCGCGGGGGTGTCGCAGTGGCGCAGCAGCCTCGCGAAGTGGTTGAGCGCGTCACCCTGCCACTGGATGTTCACGTTGCCCGTCGCGAGGGGGATGGGGGTGCCGTCCCTGACCCAGGTCGCGATCTCCTGCAGCACCCCGTAGCGCATGTCGATCGCGTAGACGAAGCGCACGATGCGTCCCGGCGTGCCGTGCTTGCCCGAGAAGTACTGGAACGTCCGTTCGCGGCCCACCACGGAGTTCGCGTACTCGCCGGGACGGGCGAGGGGCGGCACATCCTCGGTCACGCCCCCGTGGCGCGGGTCGGACCAGGGGTAGACGTGGATCGTGGAGAGCGCGACGATTCGGCTGTCGCGGAACGTGTCGGCGACATAGGAGGGCACGAGCGTGTTCATGGCCCACAGGAAGTCCTCGCGGCCCCGGAAGTCGAACTTCAGCCCCGCCATGTAGATGACGTTGGGGAGGCGGGGGAGCCCCTCGACGGCGTCGCGGTCGAGCAGGTCGGCCTTGATCGCCTCGACGCCGTGGCCCTCGAGCCACTCCTGCGACCCCTCGTCGGAGAACCGGGCGACGCCCACCACGCGCTTGTCGGGGGCCGCGCGCTTGATGAGGCGTGCGAGGTTCATCCCCATCTTGCCCGCGACGCCGAGGATGATGATGTCGCCCTCGATCGCGGCGAGGTCGCGCACGGTCTCCGGGGTCGGACGGCTCATGAACTCGTCGAGTGCGTCCACGTCGGCGAACGACGCGGGGAGGTCGTCGCGGGTGAGCAGCGCGGTCTGGGTGGTCATTGTGCGGGATTCCTCTTTCGTGGGGTCAGGAGAGCCAGGCCGACAGGCCGGCGGTGACGAACTCGTCGTCGTGGAGGTCGGGGTGCGATCGGTACACGCGCTCGATCTCCTCGAGCTGGCCCGGGGAGAGCGTCTCGGCCGGATCGAGGCACCACGTGCCCTCGACGAGGCCCTGCCGGCGCAGCACCTCGAGGCATCCGGGGATGCATCCGGCGAAATCGTTGATCGCGTCGTAGATGGCCTCGTTGCAGTCGGTCACGCGCGAGTCGAGGGCGAGGAGCGCGGCCGGCACGTCGCGGCCCTGGGCCGCGCGGAGCTGGTCGAACTGCGCGACCGCCGCCGAGGTCCACACGCTCCAGTGCCCCAGCAGGCCGCCGCGCACGTGCACGGTCACGACCTCACCGTCACGCGGGATCGCGAAGGGCTGCAGCAGGTCGAGCACGATGTGGTCGTCGTTGCCCGTGTAGAGGGCGATGCGCTCCTCGGCGCGGGCGTCGACCACCGCGCGGACGATGTCGAGCGTCCGGTAGCGGTTGAAGGGGGCCATCTTGATCGCCACGACCTCGGGGATCGTCGCGAACTCCCGCCAGAACTCGTACGAGAGGTGGAATCCGCCGACCTCGGGCAGCAGCGCGAAGCCGATGAGGGGCATGACCCCGGCGACGGCACGGCAGTGCTCGAGGATCTCGCGCTCGTCGCGCCCCTTCCACCCGGCGACGTTGAGGATGACGGCGTCGTAGCCCAGCGTCCGCGCCGTCCGGGCCTCCTGCAGCGCCTGCGGGGTGTCGCCGACGACCCCGGCGACGAGCGCGACGGGGCGGTCGGTCCACTCCCGCGCGGCCTGCGCCGCGATCTCGAGCACCGGCTCGAAGAGCCCGTGCTGCCGGATGGCGAACTGCGTCGTGTGCACGCCCACCGCGAGACCGCCCGCCCCCGCATCGAGGTAGTAGCGGCTGAGGGCGCGCTGGCGGACGGGGTCGAGCCGGCGGTCGGCCGTGAGGGCGAGAGGATGCGCCGGGATCACCGTGCCGCTCCGCAGCACCTCGAGGGCGGTCGAAGGCTGGTCTGACGTCGTCGTCATCGGGGCTGTTCCTCTCTTGCTGCTAGCGATCAAAACACAGAAATGTGCTTAGCGCAACCGATTGTGCAAAAGCAGCGGACGCCAGGGGGCCGTGAGGTCAGGGGCGGTGGACGGGTCGGTCGACGTGCGCTGCCATGAGTGCCCGGGCGAGCTCGAGATCGCCCTGCTGCAGGGCCTCGAGGATGCCGCGGTGCTCGTTCAGCAGGCTCAGCGGATCGCCCGGCGCGATGCCGCAGCTGCCCCACGCGTCGACCCAGAGCTCGTGCGCGGAGCGCTGCAGCTCGGTGAGCAGCGGGTTGTCGGTCATCCGCCCGAGGAGCGACTCGAAGCGCACGTCGAGGCTGCCGCTCTCGCGCGTCTCGGCGTCCATGCCGTTCTCGATCGAGTCGAGGAGCGAGACGAGCGGCTGCAGGTCGGCGCCCCCGCGGTGCACGAGCATGAGCACGCGGTCCTCGATCGAGGCGCGCACCTCGACGAGGTGGTTCAGGAACCGCTCGTCGACGGGCTCGAGCGCCCGCAGCAGGGGCGTGAGGGGGCTCGTGGAGGGATCGAGCACGAAGCTCCCCGAGTTGCGCCGGATCTCGATGCGGCCCGTGCTCTCGAGCGAGCGCAACGCCGCCCGGAGGGAGACGCGGCTCACGCCCAGGCGCTCGGCGAGGTCGCGCTCGGCGGGCAGGCGGTCGCCGGGCTCCATGGTCTCGACGAGCGCGCGCAGCTGCGCGAGCACCGCCTCGTAGACGTCGACGTGGGGGATCGGGACGATCGGGAACGCCTCCCGCTCGGTGCTGCCGCCCGCGCCCATCACATCCCCCTCGTCGCGGCGGCGACCGTGAGCGGCTCGAGGCCGCCGAGGTCCAGCTCGCCCGCGAACCCGAAGGGCGCGGCGAGCAACGAGTCGAGAGCGAGGCGGCCGTCGCGCAGCCGCAGGCGGACGTGGCCGTCCTCCTGCCGCTCGTACAGGTCGGGGTGGGCCGCGATCGCGACGTCCTCCATGTCCGGCTGCAGCGGCGCGAGCTGGCCGAAGTAGTGGTGGCCGTTGCGCTCGATGTGCGTGAGGCCCATGGCGTGCGCGACGACGAGATCCTGGGCGGTCGTGAGCGGGGGCACCGTGGAGAGGTCCTCGGCGGTCATGAGCGACCCGGCACGCCGGTGCTGCACGAGCGCCGCGTTCGCGAGCCCCCGGAAGACGCCCTTGCAGCCCTTGTACGTGCCGCCCGCGTAGCCGAGGTCGAGCGCGTCGCGCACGGTCGTCACGTCCGCATCCGATTCGTCGATGATGACGGACACGTCGTCGCCGAGCTCCGCGAGCGCCTCGGCGGCCTGCGGCCCGAGCGCGATCGACCGGTGGAAGGGCTGCTCCACGGCCACGAGGGCGGTGCGGAGGACGGGTGAGAGCCGGGCATCCGCGAACAGGCCCCGCACCCACTCCACGAGGTGCTGCGCGGAGTGCATCGACTCGTTTCCGTCGATCGTGAATCGGCCGTCCACGCCCACCGCCGCCAGCACGTCGAGGATGCCGTGCAGGCGGGGGATGTCGTCGTCGAGCCGGCCCGCCGTCTTGATCTTGAAGTGCGTCACGCCGTAGCGCGCGATCGTCGCGGCCAGGCTCACGGGCAGCCCGTCGCCGGGGGCGTCCACGACCTCGGAGTCCGTGAGGGGGTCGGAGAGGCCCACCGTGTGGCGCACGGAGATGGCGTTCTCCGCCGGCGGCGGGGCGAGCACGCTGCCCGCGAGCTCGGGGTGGATGCGCGCCGCGTCGAACCCCAGTGAGCCGTCGTGCAGCGCGACGAGGAACGGACGCCCGACGAGGCGGCAGGAGGCGTCGATGATCGCGCGCTCGACGAGCGCCGAGCCGAGCCCGGCGAGGAGCCCGGGGACGCCGTGCGCCGACGCCCAGGAGTCCTGCCTGGCCTGGAGGCCCCACCAGAGCTCGAACGCCGTCGCGCCCTCCGCGCCGCGGGCTGCTCCGACCGCGTGCTCGACCGCCGCGACCATGTCGGCGATGTCATCCACGAAGAGGGAGTCGGGGTCTTTCGTGAACCACTTGGGCGGGAGGTGCTCCGAGGCCCATCCCCGCGCGGAGGTGCTCCCGTCCGTCAGGGCGACCTCCACGACGACGTGGGGTGCCGCGGTCATCTCGGCGATGCCGTAGCGGAAGGGGATGCGGGTGCGCACGTGCGTCACATGCGCGCGCACGTCGGTGATCGTCAACACGTCGTAGTCCTCGTTTTGGTATGTGGTCCTACCAAAACCTATACCGCGTTAGGACACCCGGGCGACGACCGCCTCCGTGAGCTCGGCGAGCCGCCGCGGCTCGATGTCGAACACGCTCGTCGCCGAGGCCGCCGCCGCCCACACGACGGGCAGGGCGAGGAGCGTCTCGTCCATGATCGTGCGCAGCCGCTGAGGATGCCCGAGCGGCGGCACCCCGCCGATCGACGATCCCGTGATGAGCTTGACGCGCTTCGCGTCGGCCATCGTGACGGGCACGCCCACGAGCCCGGCGAGCAGGGACGTGTCGACGCGGTTAGGTCCGGACGCGAGCACGAGCAGGGGCTCGCCGTCCGCCTCGAAGAGCAGGCTCTTGACGATCGCGGCGACGCTGCAGCCGAGGGCGTCCGCCGCCTGCTGGGCGGTGTGGGTGCTCTCGTCCATCTCGCGCGGCTCGACGACGACGCCGCGCTCGGCGAGGCGGGCCTGGAAGGCGAGCGCCCGCGCGTCGGTCACCTGCGGGCCTCGACGGGGTTCTGCTGGCGCAGGTCCTCGCCCTCGACGGACTCCGCCTCGATGGGGTCGTCGAAGGCGATGAGGCTGAGCGCGCCGTCCTCGTAGCGGAAGCTGTGCACCGAGCCGTTGGTGATCATGCCGTGCTCGCCCTCGGGGTCGACCGCGCGCAGCACGGCGCGGATGAGGCCGCCGTGGGCGACGACGAGCACCGACTCGTCCGGATGGGCCGCGGCGATGCGCAGGAGGGCGGCCATGGCGCGCTTGCGCACGGCAGAGCGACGCTCCCGGCCCGGCACGGGCGCATCCTCGGGGAACCGGCGGTTGAGCTCGTCGAAGTCGAGCCCCTCGGCCTCGCCGTAGTTGCGCTCGACGAGCTGGTCGTCGGTCGTGGGGGCGGGCAGGCCGAGCTCGTCGGCGATGATCGTCGCGGTCTCGAGGGCGCGCTGGAGCGGGCTCGAGACGACGGCGTGCCAGTCGCGGCTCGCGAGCAGGCGGCCCGCGCGACGGGCCTGCTCGCGGCCCGTGTCGTTGAGCGGGATGTCCGTGAGCCCCTGGATGCGGTGCTGCCGGTTCCAGTCCGTCTCACCGTGGCGAACGAGGTAGAGCAGCACAGGGGTCCCTTCTAGCCGAGTCTCTCCAGGAGCGACACGAGGGTCTCGGACGTCCCGGCCTCGATCTTAACCGAGGCCCGCGAGTCGCCCTTCGTCACGCCCCGGTTGACGATGACGATGGGGATCTTGCGGCGCACCGCCTGGTCGAGCAGGCGGATGCCCGAGTTGACCACGAGCGACGACCCCGCGATGAGCAGCGCGTCTGCGGACTGGAGAAGCGCCGTGGCCTCCGCGAACTTCTCCTTCGGCACGAACTCGCCGAAGAACACGACGTCGGGCTTGAGGATGCCCCCGCACACCGTGCACTCGGGGATGACGAAGCCCGAGGCATCCTTGACCTCGACGTCGCCGTCGGGGGAGAGCTCGACGGCCTCGGGCGACTCGATCCACGGGTTGGCCGCGAGGATCTGCTCGGCGACCCCGCCGCGCGCGTAGTACTGGCCGCACGTGAGGCACACGACGCGGTCCATGCTGCCGTGCAGGTCGACGACGCGGCGCGAGCCCGCGCGCAGGTGCAGCCCGTCGACGTTCTGGGTGATGACGCCGTCGACGACGCCCGCGAGCTCGAGGTCGGCGAGGGCCACGTGGCCGCGGTTCGGCTCGGCGGCGGAGAAGCGGCGCCAGCCGAGGTGGCTGCCGGCCCAGTAGCGCTTGCGGTAGTCGGTGTCGGCGAGGAACTGCTGGAACGTCATGGGCGTGCGCACGGGCGCGCCCTCGCCGCGGTAGTCGGGGATGCCCGAGTCGGTGCTCACGCCGGCGCCCGTGAGCGCCGCGACGGTGCGTCCCGCCAGGAGCTCTACGGCGGATTCGAACGCGGACATGATGCAAGACTAAACGCGTGCAGGTTGTCCACATTCCCGATCTCTCGGACGAACGCCTCGCCGACTACGCCAACCTCACCGACGTCGCGCTGCGGCGCCGCACCGAGCCCGAGGGCGGGCTGTACATCGCCGAGTCGGCCAAGGTCATCGCGCGCGCCCTCGCCGCCGGTCACCGCCCGCGGTCGGTGCTCATGCTCGAGCGCTGGCTCGACGACCTCGCGCCCCTGCTCGAGCCCTACGACGTCCCCGTCTTCGTGGGAGAGGGCGGCCTGCTCGAGTCGCTCACGGGATTCGACCTGCACCGCGGCGCCCTCGCGTCGATGCACCGACCGGCACTGCTGCCGGTCGCGGACCTCCTCGAGGATGCCCGCCGCGTCGTCGTGCTCGAGGACATCGTCGACCACACCAACGTGGGCGCGATCTTCCGCTCCGTCGCGGGGCTCGGCGCCGACGCCGTGCTCGTGACGCCCCGGTGCGCCGACCCGCTCTACCGCCGCAGCGTGCGCGTGAGCATGGGCACCGTGCTGCAGGTGCCGTGGACGCGCCTCTCGGACTGGCCGCTCGGCGCGGACGAGCTTCGCGCGGCGGGCTTCCACATCGCGGCGCTCGCGCTCTCCGACGACGCCGTGACGCTCGACGCGTTCGCCGCCGACCCGCCCGAGCGCGTCGCGCTCGTGCTCGGCACCGAGGGCGACGGCCTGAGCGCCGCGGCCCTGCGCGCCGCCGACACCGTCGTGACGATCCCCATGCTGCACGGCGTGGACTCCCTCAACGTCGCGGCGGCGAGCGCCGTGGGGATCTACGCGCTCAGGCTGCGCTGACCGCCCGCCACGCCGTCGCCTCGCGCAGCGCACCGAGCGCCGCGCGGCCGTCCTGGTCGTCGAGGAACCAGCTCACGTTGAGGGTCGCGCGCGCGAAGGCCCACCGCGCCGCGCGGTCGAGGTCGACGTCGGTCATGGCGCACACCTGCCGGAGCTGGCGGGCGAGCACCTCCTCGGGGCGCGGGGCGCCGAAGGGATCGCCGAGCTGCGTCACGAGCGGCCACAGGTCGAACGCGGCATCCCCGCGCATGGGCTTGGGGTCGATGACGCGCCAGCCGCGGTCGCTCGAGATGATGTTGCCGGGGTTGAAGTCGCCGTGCAGGAACGACTCGCGCGGGCTGATGTCGAGCAGGCGGGAGAACTCCTCGAGCCCCGCCTCGAGCACGCCGCCGTTCGCGCCGAGGAGCGGCACGTGCTGGCGCAGCCGCGAGACCGCCTTGTCGAGGACGGGCCGCATCGAGTCCTGCAGCGTGGGCAGGCCGTCGGGGATCCGCCGCGTCGACGTGACCTCGTACAGGCGGCCGGCGGAGCGCAGGGCGTCTTCGGCGGGCACCCGGTAGCGCAGCAGCGGGATGCCCGGCTGCACATCCTCGAGCAGGAGCGACCACGTCCACGGGTCCTGGTCGAGCACGGCGGGGGCGAGGCGCGCGCCCCAGCCCTCGAGCCCCACGGCCTCCCAGATCGCCTCGACGTGCGGGAAGCCCACCTTGAGCACCGCGCTCGACCCGTCCGCGCGCGTGACGCGCAGCACGGACGCCGCCTCGCCGCCCACGAACGGCTGGCCGGCCGTGAGGTGCCAGCGGTCGAGCATGACGCCCACGAGCTCGGCGGCCGCGGAATCCCACGCGGCCCTCGACGGATAGGAGTCGATGGCCGACGCCTCGAAGGGAACCGACTGCATGCACTGACACTAAACCCGCCCGGATGTAGGCTCGCGCCATGGCAGTCAACGACGACACCGCACCCGTGACCGACCTGGGCGGGAAGGGCCTCGCGAGCGGAACGCTCGGGCTCTTCGGCTCGACCGTGATCGGTCTGGCCTCCACGGCACCCGTCTACTCGCTCGCCGCGACCCTCGGCTTCGTCGTGCTCGCCGTGGGCGCCCAGGCGCCCATCGCGTTCATCATCGCCTTCATCCCCATGCTGCTCATCGCCTTCGCGTACCGCGAGCTCAACCGCGCGGTGCCCGACTGCGGCACGACCTTCACGTGGGCGACGAAGGCCTTCGGCCCGCGCGTGGGGTGGATGGGCGGCTGGGGCGTCGCCGTCGCGGGGATCGTCGTGCTCGCCAACCTCGCCCAGATCGGCGGGAAGTACTTCTGGCTGCTCGTCAACGCCGACCTCGCGTCCGACCCCGTCATCGTGACGGCCACGGGCGTCGTGTTCATCGCGCTCATGACGTTCATCAGCTACCGCGGCACCGAGATCGGCGAGAAGCTGCAGAACGTGCTGCTGGGCATCCAGTACCTCGCCCTCATCATCTTCGTCGTCGCGGCGATCGTCGCCGTCGCGACGGGCACGGCCCCGGAGGGCGCGACGGCGCCCGACCTGTCGTGGTTCAACCCGTTCGCCTTCGAGTCGGCGTCGAGCTTCGTCGAGGCGATCCTGCTCGCCCTCTTCATCTACTGGGGCTGGGACACGTGCCTCGCCCTCAACGAGGAGACGAAGGACCCGGAGCGCACGCCCGGGCGCGCGGCGATCCTCTCGACGCTCATCCTGCTCGTCACCTACGTCGGTGTCACCGTGGCGGCCATGGCCTACGCGGGCCTCGGCGCGAGCGGGCTGGGCCTCGGCAACGAGGACAACGCGGAGGACGTCTTCTTCGCCCTCAAGAACGTGCTGTTCGGGCCGTTCGCCTGGCTGCTCGTCGTCGCCGTGCTCGTCTCGGCGGTGTCGTCGACGCAGACCACGATCCTGCCGACGGCGCGCGGGACGCTCGCGATGGCCGCCTACAAGGCCCTGCCGCGGCGCTTCGGCGTCGTGCACCCGAAGTACCACACGCCCGCCTTCTCGACGATCGTCATGGGCGTGGTCGCGACGGTGTTCTACGTGGGGCTCACGATCGTGAGCGAGGACTTCCTCTCCGACACGATCCTCTCGCTCGGCCTCGCGATCGCCTTCTACTACGCGATAACAGGGTTCGCGTGCGTGTGGTTCTTCCGCCGGGAGCTCTTCGCGTCGGCCCACAACGTGTTCTTCAAGTTCCTGTTCCCGCTCCTGGGGGCGCTCATGCTCACCGCCGCCTTCATCTTCTCGGCGATCGACATGTTCAACCCCGACTACGGCTACACGGTGCTGTTCGGGGTCGGCGGGGTCTTCGTCGTCGGGGTCGGCTCGCTCGCCGTGGGCGTCGTGCTCATGATCGTGTGGTCGTTCTTCCGGGCGTCGAAGCCGTTCTTCCGCGGCGAGTCGCTCAACGAGTCGACCGAGGTGCTCGTGCCCGAGGAGTCGGTGCCGACGCGGCGCTCGGTCGACGGGGGCCTCGCTTAAGATCGAGGGGTGCCGCTGACTCGACGCCAGATCTACCGACGTCGCCGCATCGCCGTCTTCGGGGGCGGGCTCGTCGTGCTCGCCACGGCGTTCTACCTGCCGCTCACGCTCCTCGCGCCGCTGCGCTCCGTCGCGCCCGTCGTGGAGACGTACACGCCGCCCGCCGCCGTGCAGCCCGCCGTCACGTTCCCCTCGTACGGCGCCTCGGGCGTGGGCGCCGTCGGATACCCGGGCGTGCTCGCGAGCGCGGGGTCGACGGATGCCCTCCCGATCGCCTCGATCTCGAAGATCATCACCGCCCTCGTCGTGCTCGACCAGCACCCGATCACCCTCGACGACCCGGGGCCCGACATCACCTTCGGCGACGTCGACCAGGGCTTCTACGACGCGCAGCTCGCCGACGGGGGATCGGTAGGGGAGATGTACGTGGGTCTCACCCTCTCGCAGCGCGACGTCATGAACGTCATGCTCATCGAGTCGGCGAACAACTACGCGGAGACGCTCGCGACGTGGGCGTACGGCTCCGAGTCCGCCTTCGTCGACGCCGCGACGGCCTGGCTCGGCAAGGTGGGGCTCGCGAGCACGTCGATCGTCGAGCCCACGGGCGTCTCGCCCGACAACCGCAGCACCGTCGCCGACCTCGTCGAGCTCGGGAAGCTCGCGCTCGCGAATCCCGTCGTCGCCCAGATCGTCGCCACGCAGTCGATCGACATCCCGAACCTCGGGCCCATCGAGAGCAGCAACAAGCTGCTCGGCATCGACGGCGTCGACGGCATCAAGACCGGAACCCTCGACGAGGCCGGCTCGTGCCTGCTCTTCGCGCAGGACCACACGGTCGGCAGCACGACCGTCACGATCGTGGGCGTCGTGCTCGGCGGCCCGGACCACGACACGATCGACGCCGCCATCCAGTCGCTGCTCGCGGAGGTCGACGCGGGCTTCACCGAGGTGACCCTCGCGACCAAGGGCCAGGAGTTCGCGCACTACGAGACGGCGTGGGGGGATGCCGCGACCGCCGTCGCCGCCCAGGACGCGTCGGTCGCGGTGTGGTCGGCGACCCCCGTCACCGCGGCCGTCGACGTGCACGACGTCACCCTCGCCACGGCCGGGGCCGACGTCGGCAGCCTCACCTTCACGGTCGGCACGCGGACCGTCACCGTGCCCCTCACGCTCTCCGCGACCATCGACGATCCCGGCCCGTGGTGGCGGCTGACCAATCCCGCGGAGCTCTTCTAGGCACGTCGCGGGCCAGTTCCCAGCCTCACCGCCTAGGCTCGGACTATCTCGAGCATCCGCTCATCTCCCGTGGCTGTGAAGTCATTCGACTTCAGGGGCCCACGTGACCACTGCCTCCCAGATCATCCGTACCGGAAACCGCGGGCTCGCCAACCCGATGTCCGAGTTCTCCGCGCTCCTGCACACCGTGCGGGATGCGGGCCTCCTGCGACGACGCAAGCGGTTCTACGCCGTCACCTTCGGCGTGCTCACGACGGGCCTCGTCGCGGCCTGGTTCGGCTTCGCGCTCCTGCACGACACGTGGTACCTCCTGCTCATCGCGGGCGTGCTCGGGGTCATCTTCACCCAGTACGCGTTCATGGCCCACGAGCTCGCCCACCGCCAGGTGTTCGAGTCGGGCAAGGCCAACGACGTGGGCGGCCGCATCCTCGCGTCGTTCCTCGTGGGCATCAGCTACTCGTGGTGGATGACGAAGCACACGCGCCACCACGGCAACCCCAACACGGTGGACAAGGATCCCGACATCGAGACGGACTTCATCGTCTTCCAGCACGACAAGGCGACCGGCCTCACGGGCCTCTCGCGCCTGCTCGCGCGCAAGCAGGGCTACCTGTTCTTCCCCGTGCTCCTGCTCGAGGGCGTCAACCTGCACCGCCACGCGTTCATCACCGTCTTCTCGAAGGGCAAGGTCGACAAGCGCGCCCTCGAGATCGTGCTCCTGACCGTGCGCAACATCGCCTACATCACGGTGCTCTTCTCGTTCATGCCGCTCGGCATGGCGTTCGCGTTCCTCGGGGTGCAGCTGGCCATCTTCGGCCTCTACATGGGGGCGTCGTTCGCGCCCAACCACATCGGCATGCCCATCCTGCCCAAGGGCTCGAAGGTCGACTTCCTGCGCCGCCAGGTGCTCACGAGCCGCAACATCCGCGGCGGGCACATCATGAACCACTTCATGGGCGGCCTCAACCACCAGGTGGAGCACCACCTGTTCCCGAGCATGCCGCGCCCGCACCTGCGTCGCGCGAGCGAGATCACGCGCGAGTACTGCGAGTCGCGCGGCATCGAGTACACCGAGGTCGGGCTCACCGCCGCCTACGGCACCGTCGTGCGCTACCTCAACGAGGTCGGTCGCTCCACGGATCCGTTCGCCTGCCCCGCAGCGGGCCGCACGGGGTACGCGGGCATCTAGCCCGCGCCGTACACGAGGTAGGTGCCGGGCTTGTCCGGCTCCCGCAGCTCGAACTGCAGCTCGAGGTCGGTCGCCGCGAGCAGCGCCACCTGGTGCGCGTACTGCTCGTTCGTGACGTAGACCGTGCGCTCGAGGCGCCAGGTCTGGGCGAACCACGCGCGCAGCTCGGCGAGCAGGCGGGCATCCATGCCGACGGCCGTGCGCGACGCGCGCGTCCAGAAGTAGACGACGGCGTCGACGTCCTCCCACGCGCGCGGACCCAGGGCCCGCACGTGCGACCTCTCGAGGAACGCCGCCGAGATCGCGAACACGTACACACAGCCCCAGCACTCCGAGCCCGTCGGGTCGAGCACGGTGAACGAGTAGGCCCGGTCGGCGTCGTGGCGCTCCTGCATGCCCGCGAGGTCGGCACGGTTGTCGTCGACCGTGAAGCCGTCCTCCGGCCACGTGGACTGCTCCCAGCTCCTGAGCTCCTCGCGCGTCTCCATGATCGCGGCGTGGTCGAGCGCGGCGTCGTCCGCGGTGATGGGCCGCAGCCGGAACTCGTCGGCGACGAGCTCGGCCGGCACCGCGCGCGACGCGTCGCCGAACATCAGAAGCCGGGGCGCTTGGGCGTGATGTTGTCGCCCGACGACTGGTGCCGGATGCGCCGCAGCACCCACGGCACGAGGTACTCGCGCGCCCAGCCGATGTCCTCGGCGCGCGCCTCGCGCCACGCGCGCGGCGGCAGCGGGTCCGGTCGGAACGGCTCGAGCCCGTGCTCGACGGCGAGGGCGTCGAGCACCATCGCGGCGATCGTGGTGTGGCCCGCGGGGGAGAAGTGCAGGCGGTCGGGAGCCCACATCCTCGGGTCGGCGAGCTCGCGGAGCGCCCACATGTCGGCGACGACGCAGTCGTGGCGCTGGGCGATCGCGCGCAGGTTCTCGTTGTAGATCGCGACCTTGCCGCGCACGCGCCCGAGCACGGGCGTCATGCCGATGTCGGGCCCGTTGAACATCACGACGGTCGCGCCGTCGGAGCGCAGCCGCTCGACCATCGTCTCGAAGCGCTGCGAGACGTCGTCGGGGTCCGTGCCGGGGCGGATGATGTCGTTGCCGCCCGCCGACACCGTGATGAGGTCGGGCTTGAGGGCGAGGGCGGCGTCCACCTGCTCGTCGGAGATCTGCTGGAGGAGCCGCCCGCGGATTGCGAGGTTGGCGTAGGCGAAGTCGTCGGCCTGCTCGGCGAGCACCTCCGCCACGCGGTCCGCCCACCCGCGGTGGCCGCCGGGGCTCTGCGGCTCGGGATCGCCGATGCCCTCCGTGAACGAGTCTCCGATCGCGACGTACCTGCTCCACGGGTGCTGCTGTTCCATATCCCCAAGCATTACTCACCGCGCGCGCACACAGCTACCAGACACGGCGGCCGACGGCAAGGGGCACCCATGCGGGGGTGGGAGGTGGTTACGTGGTTGAGGCACCGAGACCCGGTGCCGGCATTGCAAATGACCACTGGGAGGTCGTCATGGGAATCATCGGCTGGATCGTACTGGGCCTCGTCGCCGGAGCTATCGCGAAGGCAATCCTTCCGGGCACGCAGGGCGGCGGATGGATCATCACGCTCGTCCTCGGTGTCGTGGGGGCACTGCTGGGCGGGTTCATCGGGAGCGCCGTCTTCGGCATCGGGCTGGAGGGCTTCTTCTCCATCCAGACCTGGCTCCTCGCGATCGGCGGCTCCATCGTCGTGCTGCTGATCTACGGCCTCGTCACGCGTGGCAGTCGACGCGCGTAGCCACCCGCTGCCACACTGTGAGGCGTCCCGCTACCGCGGGGCGCCTCATCTCACGTCAGGAGCACCCGAATGGGCTTCTTTTCCTTCATCATCCTCGGCATCATCGCGGCGGTCATCGCCAAGCTCATCCTGCGCCAGAAGGTCGGCTGGTTCCTGACCATCGTGCTCGGCGTCATCGGCGCCAACCTCGGCGGCTGGCTCGGGAGCCTCATCTTCTCGGAGAACGACATCTACGGCGCCAACGGCTTCTGGTCGTGGCAGTCGTGGCTCACCGCCATCGTCGGCGCGCTCATCGTGCTGTTCGTCTTCGGCCTCATCTTCCGCCGCCGCCGCACGGCGTAGCGCACGCGAGGGCGGGCGTCCTGCGGGACGCCCGCCTTTGTCGTTCCCGGGTGGGAGGATGGGCGCATGGGCAAGCAGGACGGCACGTCGCGGCACGTGACCCGTCCCGGCGTCGACGACAGCACGGCCACCATCCTGCACGTCGACATGGACGCGTTCTTCGCCTCCGTCGAGCTGCTCGACCACCCCGAGCTCGTCGGCAGGCCCGTGATCGTCGGGCACCGCTCCGCGCGCTCGATCGTGACGGCGGCGACCTACGAGGCGCGCAAGTTCGGCGTCAACTCCGCCCTGCCCATGGCCATAGCGCTGCGCCGCTGCCCCGATGCGATCGTGCTCGAGCCGCACTTCGACCGCTACCAGCACTTCTCCTCGATGGTCATGGAGATCTTCGACGAGGTGACCCCGCTCGTCGAGCGGCTCGGCATCGACGAGGCCTTCCTCGACGTCGCGGGCGCGCGCACGGTGTTCGGCTCGCCCCTGCGCGTCGCGGAGCTCATCCGCAGCCGCGTGCGGGCCGAGACGGGCCTCGTGTGCTCGGTGGGGGCCGCGTCCACGAAGTTCGTCGCCAAGCTCGCCTCGGGGCTCTCCAAGCCCGACGGGCTGCTCGTGGTGCCCGCCGACGAGACAGTCGAGCTGCTGCATCCGCTGCCCATCTCCAAGCTGTGGGGCGTGGGCGGCAAGACCGAGGAGGTGCTGCGCGGCCGCGGGCTGCACACCATCGGCGATGTCGCACGGGCGTCGCGCGAGACGCTCGTGCGCGCCGTGGGCGAGGCGGGGGCCGACCGGCTGCACGACCTCTCGTGGGGCATCGACCCGCGCCGCGTGCACACCCGGGCAGAGGAGAAGAGCGTCGGCCACGAGATGACCTTCGAGACCGACATCACCGATCCGTCGGTCATCCGCACCGAGCTGCTGCGCATGTCGAACATGGTCGCCGTGCGCCTGCGCAAGGCGGGCCTCGTGGGGCGCACCGTCGTGCTCAAGCTGCGGTTCGGCGACTTCACGACCATCACCCGCTCGAAGACGATCGGCGAGCCCACCGACCTCGGCCGCCGCATCTACGAGGAGGTGCGCGAGGTCTACGAGGCGCTCGGCAAGCAGGATGCCCCCATCCGCCTCGTGGGCGTGCGGGCCGAGCAGCTGCAGGAGACGGCGACTACCCAGTTCGGGCTGTGGGACGAGTCGGAGGGCTGGCGCGAGGCGGAGGACGTCATGGACGCGGCCAGCGCCAAGTTCGGGCGCGGAGCGGTGAAGCCCGCGCGCCTGCTCGGCCACAACGGCTACGAGCGTCCACGGATGGGGCAGCGCGACTGATCCGTGTCACCGGGCTCGGGTAAAGTTCCATCAAGTGAGCACGCCTTCCTTCGTCCCCAACGTCGGGACGTTCGCGGCGGAGCACCTCTCACCCTCCTACCCCGAGCGCGCGGCCCGCGGAACCGCGGGAAAGCTTCGCGCCTGGCAGGCAGAGGCCCTCGACGCGTACTTCCTGCGCGAGCCCAAGGACTTCCTCGCCGCCGCGACGCCGGGCGCCGGCAAGACCACCTTCGCGCTGCGCCTCGCCGTGGAGCTCATCGCGCGGCGGGTCGTCGACCGCGTGACCGTCGTCGCCCCCACCGACCACCTCAAGCGCCAGTGGGCGGATGCGGCGCACCGCGTGGGCCTGCGCCTCAACCCCGAGTACAGCAACGGCGACGGGTACGGCGGCCGGCGGTTCCACGGCATGGCCGTCACCTACGCGCAGGTCGCCGTGCGGGCGTCCCTGCACCGCGAGATCACCGAGTCGGCGCGCACCCTCGTCATCCTCGACGAGGTGCACCACGGCGGCGACGCCCTGAGCTGGGGCGACGCGATCCGCGAGGCCTTCGGGCCCGCCGCGAAGCGCCTGTCGCTCACGGGCACGCCGTTCCGCAGCGACCTCGCCCCCATCCCGTTCGTCACGTACGCGCCCGACGACAAGGGCATCCGCACGTCGGTCACCGACTACAACTACGGCTACGGCCGCGCCCTCGAAGACGGGGTGGTCCGCCCCGTCATCTTCATGTCCTACGCGGGCAAGATGCGCTGGCGCACGCGCATGGGCGACGAGATGGAGGCCCGCCTCGGCGAGCCCGACACCAAGGATGTGACCGCCCAGGCCTGGCGCACGGCCCTCGACCCCAAGGGCGAGTGGATGTCGGCAGTGCTGCGCGCCGCCGACCGTCGCCTCACGGAGGTGCGCCACCTCGTGCCCGACGCGGGCGGGCTCGTCATCGCCACCGACCAGCAGGCCGCGCGGGCCTACGCCAAGCTCCTCAAGGACATCACGGGCGAGCCCGCGACCATCGTGCTCTCCGACGAGAAGGAGGCCTCGGCGCGCATCGAGACCTTCTCGGCGGGGGAGCAGCGCTGGATGGTGGCCGTGCGCATGGTGTCGGAGGGCGTGGACGTGCCGCGGCTCGCCGTGGGCGTCTACGCGACATCCGCCTCGACGCCGTTGTTCTTCGCGCAGGCCGTGGGGCGCTTCGTGCGCGCACGCCGCGTGGGCGAGGTCGCGACGATCTTCCTGCCGAGCGTGCCGAGCCTCGTCGAGCTCGCGGGCCTGCTCGAGCTCGAGCGCGACCACGCCATCGACAGGCGGCAGACCGAGGGCGCGGAGGACCTGCTCGACGACTCCCTGCTCGACCAGGAGAACCGCGAGGAGGCCACGAGCGACGAGCTCACCGAGGAGTTCGTGTGGGAGGCGCTCGAGTCCGACGCCAACTTCGACCGGGCGTACTTCGGCACCGAGGAGTTCGGCTTCGCGGCGGAGCCCGGCAGCGACGAGGAGCTCGACTTCATCGGCATCCCGGGCATCCTCGAGCCGCACGAGGTGCGGCAGCTGCTGCTGCACCGCCAGCAGCGGCAGTCCCGGCGCTCGGCAGCCCGGCCCCGGGCCGCCGAGGCGGAGCCGGCGCTCTACCGCAACCTCAAGGAGCAGCGGAAGCTGCTCAACGCCCTCGTGGGCATCCGGGCGAAGCAGTCGGGAGAGGCGCACGCGCTCATCCACGCCGAGCTGCGCCGCGTGTGCGGCGGGCCCGCCGTCGCCCAGGCCACGGTCACGCAGCTGCAGTCGCGCATCGACTTCCTGCGCAAGGGCATCCGCAGCTAGGTCTGGGCTTCTGCGCTGCACATGGAGAACGGCTGCACATGGAGAACGCCCCCGGCGGTGCGCAGTCGTTGCGCGGTGCCGGGGGCGTTCCCGTTACTGAACTATCAAGATCAGAGGGGGCGGATGTTCTCCGCCTGGGGACCCTTCGGTCCCTGCGTGATGTCGAACTCGACCTTCTGGTTCTCGTCGAGCGACTTGTAGCCGCTCGTCGCGATGGCCGAGTAGTGGGCGAACACGTCAGGACTTCCGTCCTCAGGGGCGATGAAGCCGAAGCCCTTTTCCGCGTTGAACCACTTGACGGTACCTTGTGCCATTTAAAACTCCTCCAGGAGCGTTTCTTTCTGGCCCCGACATTCGAGGCCACGACCGTCAGCTCCCGAGAGAACTGCCGACGATGAGGCAAGGCTATAGCAGGAGTGCCGACATGACGCCATCTATTTCACAATCGGTGTGGGATGGTAACAAACGTTCATCTACCGGAAATCCCGTGATCGCGTGCGCGGCGCCATCTCGAGCACCTCGAAGCCGTCGGCCACGACGTTCGTGACCCCCTCGGGCGTGCGCTCGAGCATCCCTCGCACGACGAGGGCCGGCGCTTCCCGCACGACGCGGCGATAACGGTTCCACACGCCGACGCTGCAGATGACGTTGACGAGGCCCGTCTCATCCTCGATGTTGACGAAGGTGATGCCGCTCGCGGTGGCCGGCCGCTGCCGGTGCGTGACGACCCCGCCGATGAGGATGCGACGGCCGTTCTCCGCCGACGCGAGGTCTGCCGCGGTGAGCACGCCCCGCCGCGCGAGATCGGGCCGCAGGTGCTTGACGGGGTGGCTGTCGGTCGAGACCCCCGTGGCCCACAGGTCGGACATGAGCTCGTCGACCTCCGAGGGCATGCTGAACAGGGGCGGCTGCACGGCCACGATGCTGCCCGCGAGGAACTCGGCGCGGTCCTGTGCGGCGTTGCCCGCGTTCCACATCGCCTCGCGCCGGGCGAGCCCGAAGCAGTCGAACGCGCCGGCTGCCGCGAGCACCTCCAACTGCGCGGTCGTGAGCCCCACGCGGCGCACGAGGTCGTTCATGTCGCGGAACTCGCCGCCACGGTCTCGCTCCGCGACGATCCTGAGGGCGACCTTCTCGCCGATGCCGCTCACCTCGTCGAGGCCGAGGCGCACCGCGTGGTTGCCGTCGCGGCGGTGGTCGTCGGTGTCGAAGCGGGCTGTGCGGTCGAACTTCTCGCTCACGGGCGGCTGGTGCCGGTCGAGGCACGTGTCGTGGCCGGTCGCCGATCGGTCGGCGCCGAGACTCTCGAGGGTCGCGTACGCCCCCGACCGCTGGATGTCGGGCCGCAGCACCTGCACACCGTGGCGGCGGGCATCCGCGACGAGGCTCTGCGGCGAGTAGAAGCCCATGGGCTGCGCGCGCAGCATGGCGGCGAGGAACCCGGCGGGGTAGTGCAGGCGCATCCACGCGCTCGCGTACACGAGCAGCCCGAAGCTCAGGGCGTGGCTCTCGGCGAAGCCGAACCCCGCGAAGGCCTGGATGGCGCCGTAGATCTTGTCGGCGTCCTCGCCCACGATGCCGTGCGAGGCCATGCCCTCGTAGAGCTTCTCGCGCAGCTTCTCGATCTTCTCGATGCCGCGCTTGGAGCCCATGGCGCGACGCAGGTGGTCGGCGTCGTCGGGGGTGCAGCCGCCCACGGCGACGGCGATCTGCATGAGCTGCTCCTGGAAGATCGGCACGCCGAGGGTGCGGTCGAGCACGCTCTCGAGCTTGGGGTGCAGGTAGGTGACGGGCTCCGTGCCCATCTTGCGGCGGACGTAGGGATGCACGGCGCCGCCCTGGATGGGCCCCGGCCGCACGAGCGCGATCTCGACGACAAGGTGGTAGAACTCGCGCGGCTGCAGGCGGGGGAGCAGCCCCATCTGGGCGCGGGACTCCACCTGGAAGACGCCTATCGCGTCGGCGCGGCACAGCTGGTCGTAGACGCCCTGCTCCTCCTTGGGCATCGTCGCGAGGTCCCAGCGCTCCCCGAGGGTCTCGTCGACGAGGTCGAACGCGTACTGCAGGGCCGAGAGCATGCCGAGCCCGAGCAGGTCGAACTTGACGAGGCCCATCCACGCGCAGTCGTCTTTGTCCCACTGCACGACCGTGCGCTTCTCCATGCGCGCGTGCTCGATGGGCACGACCTCGCCCACGGGCCGCTTGGTGAGCACCATGCCGCCCGAGTGGATGCCGAGGTGCCGCGGGAACTTCATGACCTCGAGCGCGAGCCCCACGACGTTCTCGGGGATGTCGTGGTCGTCGCTCGAGATGACGGCGCCCCAGCGCTCGACCTGCTTCGACCAGGCGTCCTGCTGGCCGGGGCTGTGGCCGAGCGCCTTGGCCATGTCGCGCACCGCGAACTTCGGGCGGTACTGGATGACGTTGGCGACCTGCGCGGCGTTCTCGCGCCCGTACTTGTCGAAGACGTACTGGATGACCTCCTCCCGCCGGTCGGAGTCGAAGTCGACGTCGATGTCGGGCTCCTCCTCGCGCATCGCCGAGATGAACCGCTCGAACGGCAGCCCGTAGTAGATGGCGTCGATGGCCGTGATGTTGAGCAGGTAGCACACCGCCGAGTTGGCGGCCGAGCCGCGGCCCTGGCACAGGATGCCCAGGCTCCGGGCATGACGCACGATGTCCCACACGATCAGGAAGTAGCCGGCGAAGCGCTTCTCGTCGATGACGCGCAGCTCGTTCTCGATGCGCTCGCGCTTGGAGTCGTCCATCTCCATGTGCCGCGTCTCGACGCCCAGCCACACGAGGTGACGCAGGTAGTCCATGGGGCTGTCGAACTCGGGGGGCACGTCCTGGTCGGGCAGCTCGGGCTTGGCGGAGCGCAGCTCGAACCCCACCTCGTCGGCGATCACCACGGAGTTCTCGACCGCGCCCGGATAGCGCGCGAAGCGCGCGGCCATCTCCGCGCCCGAGCGCAGGTGCGCGGCGCCCGCGGCGGGGAGCCAGCCGTCCATCTCGTCGAGGCTGCGGCGGGCGCGCACGGCGGAGAGCGCCGTGTGCAGGTGGTGCTGCTGCGGGGTCGCGTAGTGCACGTTGCCCGTGGCGACGATGCGCAGCCCGCGCTCCGCCGCGAGGCCAGCGAGGATGTCGTTGTGCGCGCTGTCGAGCGGAGCGCCGTGGTCGAACAGCTCGACGACGACGTTCTCGGCGCCGAACAGCATGATGAGGGTGTCGAGCTCCCGACCCGCGGTGCCGTCGGCGAGCCCCTGCCGCACCGCCCCCTTGCGGCACCCCGTGAGGATGAGCCAGTGCCCGCCCGCCCACTCGGCGAGCCCCTGCAGGTCGTACACGGGCCTGCCCTTCTCGCCGCCGCGCAGCTGCGCCTCGGTGATGGCCGCGGCGAGCCGGTGGTAGCCCTCCTCCTTGCGCGCGAGCACGAGCAGGTGGGTGCCCTCGGGATCGGCGACGCCGTTCTGCGGGGCGCGCAGCCCGAGCGAGAGCTCGGCGCCGAACACCGTGCGCACGTCGAGCTCGGCCGCCGCCTCGGCCATCCGGGCGATGCCGTAGAAGCCGTCGTGGTCGGTGAGGGCGAGCGCGTGCAGCCCGAGCCGGTGCGCCTCCTCGGCGAGCGACTCGGGCATGCTCGCGCCGTCGAGGAAGCTGAAGCTCGAGTGCGCGTGCAGCTCCGCGTAGGGCACCGTGGAGACGGGAGCGCCGATGTCGACGGGGGCCTGGTACGCCTTGCGCTTGAGCGACCACCCGGGGCTGTCGCCGCCGTCGGCGCCGATCGGGGGAGAGGTGCCCGGGCGCGAGGCGTCGGTGAGCTTCTTCTCGAACTCCGACCACGGGATGGGCGGGTTGTTCCAGCCCATCAGTCATACCTGGCTTCGGCCCACCAGCCGCCCGCGTCGAGCACGAGCAGCCACGCGCACCCCGTGTCGTCGACGGCCTGGAAGCGCCACGCGCTGCGGGCGTCCGCCGACCACCAGCGCTCGTCGAGGGGCCACGGTCCCGCCCACGCGATGAGGGCGCGCTGCTCGCTGCCCGTCGCGGAGAACCTCGCGGGCGCCGCCGAGACGGCGCCCCGGGCATCCACCGCGACCGCGGAGCCCTCGCCGTCGAAGACGTGCACGGGGTGCCGCGGCGAGAACACCGTGCCGGGCAGGGGTGCGGGCAGCGACCCCGGCCAGGGACGGTCCGCGGGCTTGGCGCCCACGGGCCGGTCTCCCCACGCCACGAGCTGCTGGCGGTCGGAGAGCGTGCGGCCGCCGCCCACTGCGGGCATGAGCACGGCGCCGTGGCCGAGCATGCTCTGCACGCGCGAGAGGCCGTGGTGCACGCGCTCGTCGGGGCCGGAGCCCCACAGCCCGCTCTCGTGGTTGCCGATCGCGTCGACGGACTCGGGGGAGATGCGCACGCGCGTGACGCCCGAGCGCAGCCCCACCTCGCCCGAGCCCTGCAGCTGCCAGCGCACGCGGTCGACGATGTCGGAGGGCGTGAACGACGTGGGGTGCAGCCACACGCGCTCGACCTGCTCGACGCCGTTCGAGGAACCCGGGTCGGCGTCGAAGGCGACGCGGATGGACGTGCACACGAGCTTGGCGGCCGTGAGCGCGTCGACGAACCGCTCGGCCGCGGTGCGGACCCCGAAGGCCACCTGGTCGACGCGGTCGAGCGCGGGCTCGAAGTCGACGAGCACGTCGAGGTCGCGCGGGGGAGTGCGCGGGGTGACGGGCCACGAGTCCCGCCCGCTCGCGAGGGCGTGCAGGCGCGCGCCGCCGTGCCCGAAGCGCGTGAACACGTCGTCGGCACCCAGCCGGGCGAAGTCGCCGAGGGTGCGGATGCCCAGCCGCCGCAGGAGCGTCACGAGCTGCGGGTCGTCGAGCAGGCCGATGCCGAGGGGCGCGAGGAACTCGGCCGCGGAACCCTCGGGCACGACCTGCACCGACTCGGTGCGCCGCGCGGCCTGGTCTGCCGTGAAGATGCCGTCGGCTACGCCGACGCGCGCGCCGCCGGCGCCCACCTCGTCTGCGCGCCCCGCGAGGAAGAGCCCCGCTGCCTTCTCGCCGCCGTAGTAGCGCGCGGCACCGCGCACGCGCACGGCGCACAGGCCGGGCCGCAGCACCTCGACGCCCGGCACGAGCGACTCGAGCGCGGCGATGACGGGCTCGAACGCACGGGTGTCGAGCGCGGGATCGTGGTCGAGAACGACGAGCCCCGGATGCCGCGCCTGCGCCTCGCGCACGCGCAGTCCGCGCGCGACGCCCTCGGCGCGCGCCGCGGCCGAGCACGCGAACACGATGTTCTTGGCGACGAGGGCCACGGCCGCATCCCGCCCCAGCCCCTCGTGCCGCACCGCGGCGGTGATGGGCCAGTCGGGGCACCACAGCACGGCGACGCGCGGGGGCCGCGCACCCGGCAGCTCCGCGCCCGTGCTGCCCGTGGGGGTCTGCTGCCTGTCGAGCTGCAGCGCGGGGGAGCGCCGGGTGCGGGGGCTCACGCGAACCGCCGCTGGTCGTGCTGCTCGCGCTCGACGACCGCCCCGCTGCGGCGCACGGCCTCGGCGGCGTCGGGCAGCCACAGCCGCGCGCTGCGCGGGCGCCCGGACGCGCGCGTGGTCACCGTGACCGTCACCTCGCGCGCGGAGAGGTGGCCGTGCCCCTCGCCGATGCCGTGCCACTCGCTGCGCGAGAGCGAGAGCATGGCGTCGGTCTGCGGCCACGGGCCCAGCACGAGCAGGGTCGTGCCCCGCTGGCGCAGACGCGCGGCGAGGCGCGCGACGCTCGAGTCGGTGGCCCGCCGCGGGGGCCGGGTGACGACGACGCCCATGACGTCGGCGATCGCCGCGGTGACGGCGAGCCACTGGTCGCCCGGGTGCGGCACGAGCACGAGCCTGTCGAGGTCGACGCCGAAGTGCTGGGCCGCCTCGACGCCGAACTCGGGCATGCCGACGATGCCGCACCACGTGCCCGCGGCGGAGGGGGCGGCGAGCAGCGTCATGAGCAGCATCGCCGAGCGGTCGAGCGAGTAGGCGGCACCCTGCTGCAGCCCGCCGCCGGGGAGCAGGCCTGCGAGCGCGGGGTGCGTGGGGATGAGCCGGGTGTCGAGCTTCGTCGCCTGCATCGACGAGATCTTGGCGCGCAGCTCATCGACGGTGCTGTCGCGCGAGGGCGCGAGCACGGTCGCTGAAGCTACGGAAGACACCCGTTCATGTTCGAACATATGTTCGAGTGTGTCAAACGCCGCCGACATCCGGCGGCGTGTCGCGGGCGGGCGGAACGGCTAGCTGAACGCCTGGAAGGCGGCGGCGATGTAGACCACGACGCCCACCACGGAGAGGGCGAGCACGACGAGCGCGGCGGCGCCGAACGGTCGGCCGCGGCGCAGCACGATCGCGACGATGCCGAGCACGAGGGCCGCGAGGGCGGCGAGCGGGCACACGATGAAGCCGAACGCGAGGATGTTCGCGAGCACGACCACGGGCCCGGGCGCGGACTCCTGCGTCGCCCCGACCACGAGGTAGAGCGCCGAGAACGCCCACACGGGCGCGAGCACGGCGCACACGAGCGCCACGATCCCCAGCGCGTTGCGCGGGCGCGGCACCGCGGCGACGGGCCCGGTGGTGGCGGCTGCCGGCTCGATCGTCATGCCGCCACGCTAACCCCGGCCCCGCGCATCCCGCCACAGGGAAAGCGCTGAACGCTAGCGCTCCCCGTGGCCGAGCGAGTGCGGGCGGGCCGCCCGGCGCAGGCGCGGGCCGAAGCTGTGGGCGAGAGGATGCGCCGCGAGCGGTTCGACGAACGACCCCTCGATGATGCCGCGCACCTTCGGACCGCCGCCCTCGTAGTCGCGCTCGAGCGCGGAGAGCAGCCGCAGCACGGGCTCCGTCGCGCCCTGCCGCGCCGCCCAGGTGCTCGCCATGCGCAGGAACACCTCGGCGTCGAGAGCGCCGTTGGCACGCACGTGCGAGTCGTAGTAAGGGGTCAGCTCGGGCACGGCGGAGACGAGTCCGAACACCCACTGCTCGACGAGCCTCATGCCGGCCGGGCTACGCCGAGTCCGGGTCGCGGTAGCCGAACTGCACCTGGCCGCCGAGCGACATCGCGGAGGGCACGTCGATCCAGCCCGCCTGCGTGCGCATCAGCGGCCTGCCGCTCAGCCTCGGCGAGGGCGGGTCGCCCGTGGGCACGTAGCGCTGGGCGACCGAGAACGACTTGCGCGTCGCATACTCCCAGACCTCGACGATGACGGCGGGCACCGTGGTGTCGCCGACGGGCACGAAGCCGTCGACGGCGAACGCGATGAAGTCGGCGTCGGTGCGCGAGCGCGCGTAGGCGCGCACCGAGGCGGCCGCCTGGTCGAGGCTCGGGTCGGTCATCGTGACCTGCTCCCACGCGCCGTCCCTCTCGACTATCGCGAAGGCGGGGAAGGAGCGGGAGCGCGTCGCGAGCTCCATGACACCGGCGAACATCGCGCGGTTGCCGAGCGGCGTCTCGTTGCGCTGGATGGGCACGGGCGTGTACTCGGGCACGACCTCGGGCACGGGGATGCTCGGCTGCACGGGCCGCGGCGCCTCGGCGACGGGCTCGGCGGGGATGACGGGCGCCGGCCACGACTCCGCGACGGGCTGCGGCGCGGGCGGCGCCACGGGTTCGGGGGCGGGCACCGGGACGGGGGCCGGCTCGGGCGCCGCGACGGGGAGCGGCTCGACGGGCACGACGAACCTCGGCGGCTCCGCGGACCCCGGCGGCGGCCAGCCCGGCACGGGGGCCGTCGTGGGCGGCGGCCCGAAGTCGGGGAGCGGCTCTGCGAGCTGCTCGGGCGCCGTGAGCACGGGGGGCGGGAAGTCCGCGGGCGACGAGAACACGCGCGGCAGCTCAGGGGGCACCCCGGAGGATGCCGCTGCCGACGCGGGGGGCGGCGGCGCCTCGTCGGCGGGCGCGAGCTGCGAGGCTTCGGGCGGAGGGCCGAAGCCCTCGGGCTCCGCGACGGGGGCGGGAGGAGCGGCAGGCGTGGCGGGCGCAGCAGGGGCGGGCAGCGGGGCGGACGCGACGACGGCCGGTGCGAGGGAGGTCGGCTCGGGGAACGTCGGCGTCTCGGCGGGCTCGCCCTCCTCGGGGTCGAACCAGCCGCGCCTGCCGAGGTGCAGGGGGCTGCCGATGAGCGACGCCTTCTTGCGCAGCGCGCCCTTGAGCTCGTAGCGCAGCCCCACCCGCGCACCGCGGTTCGTGTGGAAGTTCCAGGCCTCGACGACGATGCCGTCCATCGACGTGCCGCCGTAGCTGATGATGCCGGAGACGGCGAACGCCGTCGCATCGGCCCCCGGCTCACCCGCGGCGAGCGCTCGGGCGACCGTCGACGCATCCTGCCCCTTGCCCACGGGAACCTTGCGCAGCTCGGTCGCTCCGCCGCGCTGCACGTTGAGCAGGGGGGCGAACGGCGTGCCCGACGCCATGAGGGCGTCGATCGCGGCGGCGAGGGTCTTCGTCGCGAGGTCGAGCGCCTGGGGGTCCACGCAGCCAGAGTATCCCGAGTGGCATGACGAGCCCGGTAGCGCAACCCCCTCACGGGCATCCTCATGCCGACATAGCGTCGAGAGGACAACGCATGAGAAGAAGAGGAAGCACGACATGGCACAGGTAATCCAGACCGTCGACGTCGAGGTCCCCGTGACCACCGCCTACGACCAGTGGACGCAGTTCGAGGAGTTCCCGAAGTTCTTGAGCTTCGTCGAGGAGATCACCCAGCAGGACGACACGCACAACCACTGGAAGGTCAACATCGCGGGCGGCGAGCGCGAGTTCGACACCGTGGTCACCGAGCAGCTGCCCGACGAGCGCGTCGCGTGGACGAGCACGGGCGGCGAGGTCGACCACGCCGGGGTCGTCACGTTCCACAAGCTCTCCGACACCACGTCGCGCCTGGCCGTGCAGATCGACTGGGAGCCGCAGGGCTTCCTCGAGCGCGCGGGTGCCGCGCTCGACATCCCCGACCGCGCGGTGAAGGCCGAGCTCGAGAACTTCAAGAAGTTCATCGAGGCGCGCGGCACCGCCGACGGCGCGTGGCGGGGCACCGTCACCAACTGATGTGCGCGCGCGTCCTAGCGGGCGCGGAATCCCGAGGGTCATGCTGGGCGTTGTGTCCAGCATGACCCTCGCCATCACCGGATCCACCGGCCACGTCGGCCGCCTCGTCGCCGCCCAGCTGGGCGACCTCGACCCGCTCCTCGTCGTACGCGACGCGAGCCGCGCACCCGCGGGCTTCCGCACCGCGCAGACCACGTACGGCGAGCGCTCCCGCTCGGCCGGGGTGCTCGCGGGCGTGGACGTGCTCTTCATGGTGTCCGCCTCGGAGTCGCCCACGCGGCGCGAGGAGCACCGCTCCTTCATCGCCGCGGCCGCGGACGCCGGGGTCGGCCACATCGTCTACACGTCGTTCTTCGGCGCCGACCCGCGGGCGGTATTCACGCTCGGCCGCGACCATGCCGACGCCGAGGCGGCGGTGCGGGAGTCGGGCATGCGCTTCACGTTCCTGCGCGACAACTTCTACTCCGACCTGCTGCCGCACTTCGCCGACGAGTCCGGCGTCATCCGCGGTCCCGCGGGCGACGGGCGCGTCGCGGCCGTGGCGCGCGCCGATGTGGCCGATGTCGCCTCCGCAGTGCTGCGCGACCCCGCGGCGCACGTCGACACGACGTACGAGCTCACGGGACCCGAGGCCCTCACGCTCGACGAGGTGGCCGCCCGCGCGGGCGCCGCGCTCGGGGCGTCCCTGCGGTACGAGCGGGAGACGCTCGCGGAGGCCTACGCGTCCCGCCGCCGGTGGAGCGAGGAGCAGTGGCAGCTCGACGCGTGGGTGAGCACCTACACGGCGATAGCCGACGGCGAGGTCGCGCGGGTCACGGACGACGTGGCGCGCGTCGCCGGGCATCCCGCGCGCAGCATCGAGGACGCCCTCGCGTCAAGGGCCTGACCCGCGGCAACCGGATTCGTATCCTGTTACGAACACTGGGGGATGGAGGTGTGTCGTGACGGACAGGCTGCAGACGAGGTACCGGCTCGACCAGGTCATCGCGACCGGCGGCATGGCCCAGGTCTACCGCGCGCGCGACGAGTTCCTCGGACGTGACGTGGCGATCAAGGTCTTCCGCGCGAGCGCGACGGCCGAGCTCGACTTCAAGCGCCAGGAGGACGAGGTCAACGTGCTCGCGCGCCTCAACCACCCCAACCTCGTGACGCTGCTCGACGCGGCGGTGGACAGGTCCGACCCGGATGCGACGCGCATCTACTACGTCATGGAGCTCGTCGAGGGCACCGACCTCAAGCGCCGGCTCGACGAGGGTCCGCTCGTCGCACGCCAGGTCGCCCAGCTCGGCTACCACGCCGCCTCGGCGCTCGAGTACGTGCACGGGCAGGGCATCGTGCACCGCGATGTGAAGCCCGCGAACATCCTGCTGACCTTCGACGACGACGGGTCGCGCGTCAACGCCAAGCTCGGCGACTTCGGTGTCGCGTCGATCGGCCCGGCCGAGGCGATAGCCGACGACGAGATCGTCACGGGCACCGTCGCCTACCTGAGCCCGGAGCAGGCGCGCGGGGAGGAGGTGGGCGCCGCATCGGACGTGTACTCGCTCGGGCTCGTGCTGCTGCAGTGCTTCACGGGTGTGCTCGCGTTCCCCGGCCCGCCCCAGCACTCCGCGCTCGCGCGCCTCATCGACGACCCCGCGATCCCGGGCTCCGTGCCCGCGGAGTGGGCGCCCCTGCTGCGCGCCATGACGGCGCGCGACGCCGCGGAGCGTCCCGACATCCACGACGTCGCCCTCGCGCTGCGGCAGATGTTCCTCGCCGAGTCGGGGCGCCACAAGGCCGACCGGCCCGTCGACGGGGCCGAGCGCCCCGCCGGGACGGGACGACACGGCGTGCTCGGATCTCCTCCCGACGACGCCTTCGACCGCATCACGGCCCTGGCCGCGCGCGTCCTGCGAGCCCCCGTCGCGATCGTGAGCCTCGTCGACGACGACCGCGTCTGGTTCACCTCGACCGAGGGCCTCGACATCCGCGAGATCGCGCGCGATCCCGCGAACCCGCTCGTCGCCGCCGAGCTCGGCCTCCCGTTCTACGCGGGAGTGCCGCTCACGACACCCGACGGTCGCGACCTCGGAACCCTGTGCGTGCTCGACGTCGAGCCTCGCACCCTCGCGCCCGCCGAGCTCGCGACCCTCACCGACCTCGCGGCGCTCGTCGTGCGCGAGCTCGAGCTGCGCCGCGAGGCGGGCGCCCTGCAGGCGCTCGAGCCCGAGCTCCTGGGCGGCGCCGATACCGGGGAGGGCGGCACGATCATCACCAACCGCGCCTCGACGGGCCCCATCGAGGTTCCCGCCACGCAGTGACGCTGCCCCCGCGGCGGGGGCGCGGCATCTACGATTGGGGTACGCGCGGCCCGCTCCATGGCCGGTGCAGACCGATCAGGACGTTCGAAGGGGAGCGATGCTGGGGTACATTGCGCACGGGGTCGCCAACCCGGCCGCACGGCTGTGGCTCGCGACATCCTCGCAGTCCTGGCGACACCTGCCGACCCCCTCGGACCCGCCGCTCGTGCACGCGCCGGGCTCCGACTCCGACCGCGTGCTGCTGCTCGGCTCCGGCATCGCGGTGGGCTACGGCGTCATGTCGCACGACCTCGCGCTCGGCGGCCACTTCGCGCGAGGGCTGAGCTCGCTCACGGGCCGCGGCGCGACTGTCGACATCGTCGGCCGGCCCGACATGGCGCCGTCGAACACGCGCGCGACGCTCGGCACCCTCGACCTCGGCCGGTTCGACGCGCTCGTGCTCATCCTCGGCGGCCTCGAGGCCCTCACCCTCATGCCCACGGGCATGTGGCGGCGCCAGATGCGCGCGCTGCTCGCCGAGCTCGTGGCGGTGGCACCGCCGAGCCTCAAGGTGTTCGTCGTCGAGATCGGCGCGCCCCTCCTCGCGGGGCTGCCCGTCGTGGTGCGCAAGGCCGTGTGGTCGCACCTGCTGCGCCTCAACCGCGCGACCGAAGAGCTGTGCGCCGAGTTCGACAACCTGACCTTCGTCGCGTTCGCGCCCGCGCAGGGCGACGTCAACACGCTGCGCGGCCGCACGACGTACCAGGGCTGGGCCGAGCTCATCGCGCCGCCCGTCGCGCGCGCCCTCGACGCCGAGGCGCGCCGGCGCCGGCCCGCGAACTTCGACGAGGAGTCGCGGCAGCGCGCCGTCGACCTGCTCGACATCGACTCGGTGCCGGACGACGAGCTCCACCGGATCGTCGCCAACGCGCGCGACCTGTTCGGCACGGCGGGGGCCTCCGTGACGATCATCGACCACGACGTGCAGCGCACGAAGGCGGCGGTGGGGATGCCCAGCGGCACGATCCCGCGGGCCGACTCGATCTGCAACCTCACGATCGGCGAGCAGGGCGTGCTCGTCGTGGAGGACATGACGACCGACCCGCGCCTCGCCGGATCGCCGTGGGCCGACGGCGCCCTCGCGCGCTTCTACGCGGGGTACCCCGTGGAGGCGCCCGACGGCCAGCGCATCGGCGCCCTGTGCATCGTCGACAGCGCGCCCCGGAGGTTCAGCGACACCGACGCCGCCCTCCTGCGCCAGCTCGCGCTGCGCGTGCAGTCGGCCCTGTGGGGCGCGCGCGTCGCGCGCTAGCGGGAGCTGTTGGCGGTGCGCCCGCGCACGATGCCGATGAACGTCTCGATGTCGGGGGTCGTGCCGTCGAGCGGCCATACCAGTGCCACGCGCGTCTCCGGCGCGTCGAGCACGGGCCGCGCGACCACGTCTTTGCGGCTGAGCGCGCGCGCGACCGACTGGGGCATGATCGCCGTCCCCACATTGGCGGCGACGAGCTCGACGACCTCGGCCCACTCTCCCTCGAGCAGGTCGTCGAGGTCCGCGAGCTCGACGGAGTCGACGGCCTCCACGACGTGGTCCTTGGGGGCGACGACGACGGGCTTCTCGACGTAGAGGGGGATGGCGCTGAACCGCTCCGTGTCGACGGGCAGGCGCACGAGGGCCACGTCCGCGTCGCCGGAGAGCAGGGCCGCGACGGCCTCGGCGGGGGAGAGCTGGGTGAGCGTGAGCGGGTGCCGGGGCATCCTCTCGCGCCAGATGCCCGCCCACTTGCCGGGGGTCACGCCCAGGACGTAGGCGACGGTGAACATGGCCACAGGCTACCCTTGGGAGGTGACCGACCAGACCATGAAGCCCGCCACCGCCGCGAAGAAGCTCAACATCTACCTGCCCGCGACGCCGCAGGAGTTCCAGGACGGCGAGGTCACCCGCGAGCAGTTCCTCGAGCTGCAGGCGAATCCGCCGGAGTGGCTCACGGCCCTCCGCAAGGACGGCCCGCACCCGCGCCAGGAGGTCGCCCGCAAGCTCGGCGTCTCGACGTCGGGCCTCGCCCGCGCCGGCGCGCCCGACGTGCTCACGACCGCGGAGATCAAGGCGCTGCTCGAGCAGAAGCCCGCGTGGCTCGTGGCCGAGCGCGCGACGCACGCCGCCGTGCAGGAGGACAACGCGCGCATCAAGACGGAGCGCGCCGCCAAGGAGCAGGCGCGCGCCCAGCGCGAATCCTCGGGAGGACGGGGACGCTGACGGCACCCTCCCGCTAGGGTGGGGGCACCGACCCGCTGAACACCCACCGGGAGCCGTCATGTCCCTGCTCAGCTCGCCCCACGAAGCCTTCAGCTCGGGCTTCTACCGGGATCCCACGCTCGACTTCGCCGTGCGCGGACTGCTCGGGCACGCGCCCTCCGGGGCGACGGAGCCCGGCGAGGTGCTCGCGACCATCGCGACGGTCCCCGACGGGGACTGGACCGCGTGGCATGCCGCGTGGCTCGACCTCGGAGCCCGGCTGCTCGACGAGGCGTCCGCGCTGCACGAGGCCGGACGGCTCGAGAGCGCCTCGGGCCTGTACCTGCGCGCCTCCCGCTACCTCGCGGAGGCGGTCGACAGCGCGCCGGACGACACGCGCGCCGACGTGTTCCGCCGCCACCGGCTCGCCTGGGACGGCTTCATCGACACGACCCTCTACTCCGCGCAGCGCGTGAGCATCCCCTACGAGGCCGACTCGCTTCCCGGCTACGTGATCAGGCCGGGGGATGACGACGAGCCGCGGCCCACGATCATCCTCGTCAACGGCAGCGACGGCTCGCACAGCGCCATGTGGGGCGATGCGGCCCACGGCGCCCTCGTGCGCGGCTACACCGTGCTCATCTTCGACGGGCCCGGACAGCAGTCGATGCTCTTCGAGCGCGGCACCGCGTTCCGCCCGGACTGGGAGAAGGTCGTCACGCCCGTCGTCGACTTCCTGCTCGCACGGCCCGACGTCGACGCCGCCAAGCTCGCGATCTACGGCATCAGCCAGGGCGGCTACTGGGTGCCGCGCGCGCTCGCCTTCGAGACGCGCCTCGCCGCCGCCATAGCCGACCCCGGCGTCACCGACGTGTCGGCGTCGTGGCTGCCCCGCCTGCCCGCGCCGCTGCGCGCCCTCTTCGAGGCCGGCAAGAAGGACGCGTTCGACCGCGACATGCAGATCGGCATGCGGTTCGGCGCGGCGACCGCGCGCACGTGGGCGTTCCGCGCGAGGCCGTACCGGCAGGAGAGCTACTTCGACACGCTCAACGAGGTGTCGCGGTACGCGCTCGGCGACCTCGCCGCGAGCATCCGCACGCCGCTCTTCATCACGTCGCCCGAGGGGGAGCAGTTCTGGCCGGGGCAGTCCGCGGCCCTCGCCGAGGCCCTGCCGGGGGAGAGGGTGCTGCAGGAGTTCACCGCCGCAGAGGGTGCCGACCTCCACTGCCAGCCCCTCGCGCGCACCCTCACCCAGCAGCGCATGTTCGACTGGCTCGACGTGGCGCTCGACCTCTAGCGCGGGCTAGGCTGGGCGCAGCCCGGGGAGCACTGGATCCTGCGAACCGGCAACTGGTCGGGGGACCATGTTCAGGGGTGGAACCGTCAGAGACGCCGCCAGAGGGTTGGCGGGCCCGTTCGTCGAACGGATGGTCGTCGGAGCAGCACGGGCCCGCGGCGAGCTGCCGCGGCCGTGGGGCGACCCGCGCGTGCACGCCATGGGGCCCGACCCCGACCGCATCCTGCTCGTGGGCGCGGGCATCGTGCGCGGGCTCGGCGTGGCATCGCACGAGCTCGGGCTCGGCGGCCACCTCGCCCGCCGCCTCTCGGCCCTCACGGGCCGTGGTGCGGACATCGAGCTCGTGGGCGTGCCCTCGCTCACCGTCACGGCCGCCCGGCGCCTCGTCGACGGCCTGCAGCTCGAGCGCTACGACGCCGTGGTGCTCATGCTCGGCGCGCGCGAGGCCATCGGCCTGCGCAACCCCGTGGTGTGGGAGCGCGACCTGCTCGACCTCGTGACGACCGTGCGCGAACGTGGCGTGCCCGCGCTCCCGGTGTTCCTCGTCTCGATCGCGCCGCCGCCGAGCGTCGTGCCCTTCGACGGCGTCATCGCGCCCGTCGTGACACGCCACGTGGCCCGGCTCAACGCCGTGCTCGACCGGCTCGGCGCGCTGCCGGGCGTGCACGTCATCCCGTTCGAGCCCGGCGACGCCTTGGGCAACAACGGCCTCGCTGACACGGCGACGTACGCGGCCTGGTCGCGTCCCATCGCCACGGGGATGCACGCCGTGCTCGACGACGCCGTGCCCGTGCGCCCCGCTGGGGTCACGGACGAGCAGCTGCGCCAGGCGTCGCTCGACGCCATGGGCATCCTCGACGATCCGCCGAGCGCCGAGCTCGAGGCCCTCTCCCGCGTCGCGCGCGACCTCTTCGGGGTCGACGGCGCGGCGGTCAACCTCATCGACCACGACCGGCAGCTGAGCAAGTCCGCCCAGGGGTTCCCGCGGGGCGAGATACCCCGGTCGGAGTCGCTGTGCGCGACGACCGTCGAGCAGGACGGCATCCTGGTCGTCGAGGATGCGCAGCGCGACGCCCGCTTCAGCGCGATGCCCTCGGTGGCCGGCGGAGTCGTGCGGTTCTACGCGGGCCACCCCGTCGAGGCCCCGGACGGCCAGCGCGTGGGGACCCTGTGCCTCTTCGACGCCGAGCCGCGCCCCTTCACGAGCGCCGACCGGTCGCTCCTGAGGGAGCTCGCGCTGCGCGTGCAGGCGGAGCTCTGGTCCCACGTGCGGGTGTCCGCGCGGTAGCTCCGGGTCCTCCCTTTGGGGGATGACTAAGTGATTGATTCTCGCAATATACTGTCCTCCAAGGGGAGGCAGGACATGTCCGACGCATTCAGGAACGCCGTGATCAGGCCGATCGTGAACCGCTGGCTCGCGACGTCCGACGTCTCCTGGCGCACGCTGCGCACGCCCGACGGCCCGCCGGTCGCCCGCAGCGAGGGTCCTGACCCCGATCGCGTGCTCCTGACCGGTGCCGGCATCTCGATGGGCTACGGCATGGGGTCGCACGACGTGGCGCTGCCCGGCCAGCTCGCCCGCCGCGTCACGGCGATCACGGGGCGCGGGGTGCAGGTCGACGTCGTCGCGGGGGAGACCCTCACGGTCGAGGACGCCGTCGCGAACCTCACCGTCAAGCGCCTGCGCGAGCTCGACCTCGTCATCGCGACCCCCGGCACCTTCGAGAAGCTCCTGCTGCTGCCCGTGTCCGCGTGGCGTGCGCGCATCGAGCTCATCCTCGACCACTTCGCCGAGAACGCCCCGGCGAGCCTGCGGGTGCAGTTCGTCGCCGTGCCCGAGCTCTCGCACATCCTGCGCATGCCGTGGCCGCTCGCCGTGCTCGCCGACCGTTCGTCGCGCGCGCTCAACCGCTCGCTCGCCGAGGCGTGCGCCGCACGTCCCTACGCGGAGTTCGTGCCCTTCCGCCCGACCGAGCCCGTGGGGCGCGGCGGCACCGGGCGCACCTACGAGCGCTGGGCCGACTTGCTCGCGCCGCGGGTGGCCGCAGCGCTCGAGCAGCACGCGAGGGCGTCGGCGTAGTCCCGAGCCCCGGGGTAGCCTTGGCAGGTGCCCGAGTGTATCCACGGCCTCGACGTTCCTCTGTGCGACAGCTGCTACCCCAAGACCCCCGCGGCCCAGCCGCCCGTCTCGCGCACCCCGCGCGCGCCAGGGGCGAGGGCCCCGCGCGCCGGCGCCGTCACGACGAGCCGTAAGAGCATCGATCCGGCCCAGCAGCGCGCCTACCACGTGACGCACGTGCGCAACCTCGAGGCGATCCTCGCCGCAGGCGCCATCGACGCCGCCGTGGCACCCGTCGTGGACGTGAGCACCGACCTCACGCGCGAGCTGCGGCTCACCGCGGAGGTCGCCCCCGGTCGCAGCGTCGCCGACTTCGTTCCGTTCTACCTGTCACCGACGGCGACCCTGTGGGGCGACCTGCGCGACGGCGCCCAGGATGAGACACGCTGGTCGTCGGCGGCACGCACGGCGGCGTCCGCCGACTTCGTCGTGCTCGTGGCCACGGTCGGCGCGCTCGGACCCGACGCGGTGGTCGCCGACGGCGACGCCGCGGCGAGCTTCACGCGCTTCGCGACGGGCGACGAGATCACGCGCGCCCTCACCCGTCTTCACGACACCGAGGGCCTCGACGCGGGCGAGGTCCTCGCACCCGGCTCTGTCCCGCTCACCGCGGTGCAGCTCATCGGGGTGGCCAACGACCGCGTGCGCGACGCCGTGCGCGGCCTGACCTCGACGAAGGTTGCCGTCTACCCGCCCTGGTTCCAGCCCGCCGACCTCTAGGCCGCGAGCGTGCCGATGAGCCGCCACACCGTGCGCGTGAGCGGCGGGTGGGCGAGCGCGATCTGCCGCAGCACGCGGTACTCGCGCGTAGGACCGGGGCGCAGGCCGTCGTTGGCGGCGATCGCCTCGGCGCGCAGCAGGTAGACCACGAGCTCGTCGACCGTCGGCAGCTCCTCCATGAACTGCCACGGGTCCTCGCCCGCGAGGAGGCGCTCGTGGATCACGGTCTCGAGCTCCTGCGACGCCTCGGCGCGCAGCACCTCGAGGCTCGCGCGCCGCTCCAGCCCCCGGAATTCACCCACCCTCCGACCCTAAGCGCCCTAGCCTTGGAGGATGCACCACACAGCGCCGATCGACCCCGCATCCCACGACGCCCTCGCCGCCCAGGGCCTGCGCCTCGGCATCGTCGACCCCGGCGACCGCGAGGCGTTCACGGCGTGGCTGCGTGCCGACCACCGCGGCTTCCACCTCGCCGAGGCGGGGGAGAAGATCATGTCCGCGAGCCTCGAGGGGCTCGCCTACCGCCGCACGACGGGCGTATGGGACGGCACGGCACGCGACGCGGCCTCGCCCGTCGCGACCGTCGACTCGTGGATCACCGACCTCACGGTGCCGGGCGCGCACGTCGACGCGTGGGCGATCAGCGCCGTGACCGTCGCCCCCACGCACCGCCGCCGCGGCATCGCGCGCGCCCTGCTCGAGGCCGAGCTGCGCACGGCGGCGTCTCTCGGGGTCCCGCTCGCGACGCTCACCGTCTCGGAGTCGACGATCTACGGCCGCTTCGGCTTCGGCACGGCGAGCTTCGCGACCGAGCTCACGATCGACACGCGCCGCGCACGCTGGACGGGCCCGACGCCGCAGGGGCGGCTGCACTTCGTGTCGCCCGCGGAGTTCCGCGCCGAGGCGGAGGTGCTGCACGACCGCATCCGCACCTCGGGCCCCGGGCAGGTGGACTCGTGGCCGCTGCGGTGGGATCGTCTCGCGGGCCTCATCACCGACGACGAGGCACGCGCCAAGTCGCTGCGGGCCGTGCGCTACGACGACGCGGACGGCGAGCTGCGCGGTCTCGCGCTCTACCGGGTCTCGGGCGGCGAGCCCGACTTCGCGGCGCACACCCTCACCGTCGAGCACCTCTCGAGCGAGACGCCCGACGCCTACGCGGCGCTCTGGCGCTACCTGCTCGAGGTCGACCTCGTGAGCACGGTCAAGGCCTACGACCGCTCCGTCGACGAACCCCTGCTGTGGCAGGTCGCCGACATGCGGGCGGTCGCCCAGAACCCCTACGACCACCTGTGGACGCGCATCCTCGACGTGCCGGCCTCGCTCGCCGCCCGGCGCTACGCCGCACCGCTCGACACCGTCATCGAGGTGTCCGACGCGCTCGGCTTCGCCGAGGGCGGCTACGCCGTGCGGGTCGAGGGCGGCGCGGCCGTCGTCGAGCGCACGACCGCGGCAGCCCGGCTGAGGATGTCGGTCAACGAGCTCTCCGCCGTGTACCTCGGCGGCGTCTCGCTCTCGACCCTCGTCGACGCGGGCCGCGCCGAGGAGCTCGTGCCGGGGGCTGCCGAGGACTTCGACGCGGCGTTCCGCACCGCTCGCGCCCCGTGGCTCTCGTTCTGGTTCTGACCCGGCGGTAGATTCGCAGCATGAGCTTCCAGGCGTACCTCGACACGATCAAGGCCAAGACGGGGCTCGGCCCCGCCGAGTTCCGCGCGCAGGCGGAGGAGAAGGGCTACCTCCAGCCCGGCGTGAAGACGGGTGTCATCACCGCGTGGCTCAAGGAGGAGTACGGGCTCGGCCAGGGCCACGCCATGGCCCTCGTCGCGACGTTCAGGGGCAAGCCCGCGGACGACGAGCGCGTCGACAAGCAGTTCTCCGGGGCGAAGGCCCACTGGCGCGAATCCTTCGACGCGCTCGTCGCCGCCGCGCGCGGCTTCGGCCCCGTGGAGCTCGCGCCCACCGACAGCTACGTGAGCCTCACGTCGCAGGGCAGGAAGTTCGCCGTGGTGGCGGCGACCGCCGACCGTCTCGACGTGGGCCTCAAGCTCAAGGGCGAGGAGCCCGTCGGCCGGTTCGAGGCCGCGGGCTCCTGGAACGCCATGGTCACGCACCGCGTGCGCGTCACGGACCCCGCCCAGGTCGACGCCGAGCTTCTCGACGCCCTGCGCCGGGCGTACGACGCGGCCTAGCGGCCCGCCGCGTAGCCCTGGCCGCCGCGCGGGTTCGCCGCCGCGAAGAGCAGCCCGTCGCGCGTCGTCCCCACGCACGACAGCCGGCCGAGGTCCCAGTCGCCCGCGACGGTGACGACGTGCCCGCGCTCGCGCAGCTCCGCGATCACGGCGGCGCCGATCCTGCCCTCGACCACCGCGCCGCCGGGCACCCACTCGCGCGGCCAGAACGAGTCGGGGAACGCCGTCGAGTGGAGCGCCGGCGCGTCGATCGCATGCTGGGGCGTGTACCCGCCCACGATCGTGCGCAGCAGGTAGAGCAGCTGCCACGTGTCCTGCTGGTCGCCGCCCGGCGAGCCGAGCGCGGTCACGGGCCGGCCGTCGCGCAGCACGAGCGTCGGCGTGAGGGTCGTGCGCGGGCGGGCGCCCGGCCGCAGGGCCGACGGCGCGGCCGGGTCGAGCCATGTCGTCTGCAGGCGCGTGCCGAGGCAGAACCCGAGCCCGGGGATGGCGGGCGACGACTGCAGCCAGCCGCCCGACGGCGTCGCCGAGATGATGTTGCCCCAGCGGTCCACGACGTCGATGTGGACGGTGTCGCCCCTCGTCTCGCCCGTCGGTCTCACGGCACCGCCGGTGAGCCCGGACGACTCGCCCGAGGAGGTCGCGACGAGCGGCGGACGGAAGCCGCCCTCGAGGCCCGGGCGGTACTCGAGCGACGCCGTGTCGCCGATGAGCTCGCGGCGCGCCGCGGCGTACTCGGGGGAGAGCAGTGACTCCAGCGGGACCGACGTGTCGCCGTACCACGTGTCCCGGTCGGCGAGGGCGAGCTTCTCGGCCTCGAGGATGGTGTGGGCGCCGAGTGCCGTCGAGGGGTCGAGCCGGGCATCCTCGACGCCGTCGAGGATCTGCAGCATCTGCAGCAGCGCGGGGCCCTGCCCCCACGCCCCCGACTTGGCGATGACGTGCCCGCGGAACTCGGCGGTGACCGCGGGCTCCCACGTCGCCGTGAAGCGCTCGAGGTCCTCGCGGCGGATGACCCCCGCGTGGTCGCCGCCCGTGGAGTGCCGGTGCGGGATGCGCGCGAAGGCGTCGACGGCCTCGGCGACGAAGCCCGCGCCCCACGAGATGCGGGCGCCCTCGATGCGGTCCTCGCGCGTGGAGCCGCGCGCCGCGAGCACGAGCCGCTCGTAGGTGTGCGCGAGCTCGAGGTTCGTGCCGATCGCGCGGCCGTCGCCGTACGCCGCCCAGAGCGCGTGCGACGTGGGCCAGTGCTCCTCGAAGAGGTCCGCGACCCGCGCGATGGTGGCGCGCACGCGCGGGAGCACGGGATGCCCGTCGCGCGCGTACCCGATGGCGTAGGCGAGCACGTCCGCGAGCTCCCACGTGCCGTGGTCGCGCAGCAGCAGGAGCCACGCGTCGACAGCCCCGGGCACCGCCGCCGCGAGCGCGCCGGCCCCCGGCACGAGGTCCAGCCCCTCGGCCCGGAAGTGCTCGATGCTCGCACCCGCGGGCGCGGGGCCCTGGCCGACGAGCACGCGGGGATCCCCGCCCGCGACGGAGACGATGCCCACCATGTCGCCGCCGGGTCCGTTGAGGTGCGGCTCGACGACGTGCAGCACGAAGGCCCCGGCCGTCGCGGCGTCGAAGGCGTTGCCCCCGCGCTCGAGCACGGACTGCGCGGCAGCGGTCGCGAGCCAGTGCGTGGATGCGGCCATCCCGAACCCGCCCTCGAGGGTGGGTCTCGTGGTGAAGGCGGGCGGCGCGGTGAACGTCATCGGGTGAGGGAGAGCTCCCGCAGCTTCGACTCGAGGTCGGCGTTGCTCGGCTCGACCTGGTGGGTGCCGTCGGGGAAGACGATCACGGGGATGTTGGTGCGCCCGCTGATCGCGCGCGCCGCGTCCGCGCCCTCGACGACGGCCTCGACGTCGACGTAGTCATACGCGATGCCGGTGCCGTCGAGGAGCGCCTTCGAGCGGCGGCAGTCGCTGCACCAGTCGGCGCCGTACATGGTGATGCCTGAGTCGGTCATGCTCCAAGGCTAACCCGCACGGCGATCGCGAGCCCGGTCGCGATCTCGTCGACGGACAGGTCGTCGGCCGAGGGCACGTGGATGAAACCCGCGACGACACCCTCGGGCACCGACCCGAGCAGGCGGTACATCACCGAGTTGCACACGAACGCCCCGGCGCTCAGCGACACCTGGGCGGGGATGCCCGCCGCCGTGATCGCGTCCGCTATCGCCCGCACGGGCAGGCCGGAGAGGTAGGCGGCGGGGCCGTCGGGGTCGATCGTGCGCTCGCGCGGCTGGGCGCCCGCGTTGTCGGGGATGCGGGCATCCTCGAGGTTGATCGCGACGCGCTCGGGCGTGATCGCCGTGCGGCCGTCGGCGAGCCCCGTGGCGATGACGAGGTCGGGGGAGTGCTCGGCGATGAGCCCCGCGAGCACCTCGGACGCGCGGCCGAACTCGACGGGCAGCTCGGCCGTCACGAGCCCCTCGACGCCCGTCACGCGGCGCACCGCCTCCCACGAGGAGTTGCTCGCGGCGCCGTCGAACGGCTCGAAACCGGTGAGGAGGACGGTCGGCATGCTCCCACCCTAGATCGCCCCGTAGGGTGGAAGGGTGACGAACCCAGCTCTCGAGATCCGCCACCTGACCAAGAGATTCGGCGCTACGACCGCCGTCGACGACCTCGACCTCGTCGTGCCGAGCGGGTCGTTCTTCGGCCTCGTGGGGCCCAACGGCGCCGGCAAGACCACGACCCTGTCGATGGCGACGGGCCTGTTGAGGCCCGACGGCGGCACGGTCTCCATCCACGGCGTCGACGTGTGGACCGACCTCGTGAAGGCCAAGAGCCTCGTCGGCAACCTGAGCGACGGCGTGCGCCTGTTCGACAGGCTCACGGGCCTCCAACTCATCACCTACGCGGGCCTGCTCTACGGCATGGACCGGGCGACCGTCGCCACGCGCGCCGCCGACCTCCTCGCGATGCTCGACCTCGAGGGTGCGGGGAGCACGCTCGTCGTCGACTACTCCGCGGGTATGACCAAGAAGATCGCCCTCGCGTGCGCCCTCGTGCACGCGCCGCAGCTGCTCGTGCTCGACGAGCCGTTCGAGTCGGTCGACCCCGTGAGCGCGGCGAACATCCGCGACATCCTCGAGGGCTTCGTGAAGTCCGGCGGCACGGTCATCGTGTCGAGCCACGTCATGGACCTCGTGCAGCGCATGTGCGACCACGTCGCCGTCATCGACAAGGGGCGCGTCGTCGTCTCGGGCACCATCGACGAGGTGCGCGCGGGCGGCTCGCTCGAAGACCGCTTCGTCGAGCTCGTCGGCGGCCGCAACACGGGGGAGGGGCCCGAATGGTTGCGACTCTCGTAAGGCTGCGCTTCCAGCTGCTCGCCAACGGCCTCAGGAAGAGCCCGTTCCAGATCGTCGCCGTCGTGCTCGGCGGCCTCTACGGGCTCCTGCTGCTCGGCCTCGCCGTCACATCGCTCATCGCCCTGCGCCTCGCGCCCGTCGACCTCGCGCAGACCGTCGTGGTGCTCGCGGGGGCGGCGGTCATCCTGGGGTGGACGTTCCTGCCCGTGCTCACCGCGGGCATCGACCAGACCGTCGACACCGCGCGCCTCGCGCCCTTCCCCGTGCCGCTCAACACGCTCGTGCTCTCGCTCGCCGTGAGCGGCGTGCTGGGCGTGCCCGGCATCGTCACGTCGATAGCCGCGCTCGCGACGGTGGTGACCTGGTCGCGCGACATCCTGAGCGCCCTCGCCGCGCTCGTGGGCGCCGTCATCGGCGTGGTCACGGCGGTCGTGGGGTCGAGGATGCTCGCCGCCCTCGCGAGCCGCGTCGGCGCCGGCCGGCGCGCGCGTGAGGCGCGCACGCTGCTCGTCTTCGTGCCGCTCATGCTGCTCGGACCGATCATCTTCCTCGTCTCGGGAGCGCTGCGGAACGTCTCCGACCTGCTGCCGACCATCGCCGACATCGTGGGCTGGACCCCGTTCGGCGCGGCGTGGGCTATCCCCGCCGCCGTGGCCACGGGCGACTTCGCCAAGGCCGGGGCCCTGCTGCTCATGGCGCTCGCGACGCTCGTCGTCTTCGTCGCGCTCTGGCGCTGGGGTCTCGCGCGCGCCCTCGAGCGCCCCGCCCGCGCCGCCGAGTCGAAGGTGTCGCGGCGCGGCAACGGCCTGTTCGGGGTGTTCGCCGCGACGCCCACGGGCGCCGTCGCGGCCCGCGCGCTCACCTACTGGATCCGCGACCCGCGCTACGCGCAGTCGCTCGTGACGATCCCGATCGTGCCGGTCCTGCTGTTCTTCTGGGGCGGGTTCGGCGAGAACCTCGCGATCCTCGTGTGGGTCGGGCCGGTCGTCGCCGTGCTCCTGTCGATGTCGATCTACACCGACATCTCCTACGACAACACCGCGTTCGCGCTCCACCTGCAGACGGGCGTCACGGGCGTCGCGGACCGCGCGGGGCGCGTCATCGCCCTCGCGGTGTTCGCCGTCCCCGTGTCGCTCCTGCTCACGGTGGGCAGCGTCGCGGTCTCGGGCACGTGGTCGCTGCTCCCGGGCCTCCTGGGCATCACGCTGGGCATCCTGCTCACGGGATTCGCCGTGTCGTCGGTGATCTCGGGCCGGTTCACGTTCGCCGTGCCGGCGCCGGGCGACAGCCCGTTCAAGGCGCGCCCCGGCGGCGGGTTCAGCCTCATGATCTCGACGTTCGCGACGTGGGGGATCCTGGGCGTGCTCGTGCTCCCCGAGCTCGTGCTCGCCCTCCTGGGCTTCGCCACCGACAACGTCGCGCTCGGCGTAGCCTCCCTCGGCGTGGGCCTCGCACTCGGCGGGGGACTGCTCGTGCTCGGGGTGCGGCTGGGCGGCCGCATCCTCGACGCCCGCGGGCCGGAGCTGCTCGCCCAGCTGCAGAACCAGAAGTAGCTAGGAGTCGATCGAGCCGTCAGGCACGGCGCCGCCGCCGAGCTGCACGATGTCGACGATCTGGAACGGGAAGTTGTCGTCCGCGACGACGATCCGCAGCACGACCTCCCAGCTCGCGCTCTCTGCGAGCATGAGGCACGAGGTCTCGTCGCCGGGCCGGGTCTGCGGGAAGGTCGTGCACGTGAGCTCGTCGACCACGACGTCGGTGAGCGAGGCCCGCACCGCCTCCTCCATGCCCTCCCGCGTGAGGTAGTAGTCGTGCTCCGCCGCGGTGAACGGCGGGTACTCCGTGTCGGACGGGGCGGCGCCCGGGGTCTGCGGGACGGGCGCGGCGGCCAGGATGAGGGGCAGGGCGAGCGCGACGACGACGATGACGTAGGCGAGCTGGGTGAAGACGTACACCGCGAGCAGCCACGCGCTCTCGGCGCCCGTGCGGACGACGCGCGCGATGAGGTAGACGATGGGCAGCCACGCCCATCGCGGCGAGGGCGGGGTGTGGCCGCGCTCGTTGAGCCGCCGGGCGTCGGCGCGCGCGAGCAGCACGAGGGCGGTGATGAAGACACCGAGCAGGGGGAGCACGTAGATGCGGCCGCCCGCGGGGCTCATCGAGAGGGTGAGGCCGCCGACCACGACCGTGAGCAGCCCGTACCAGACCGGCGACACCGCGATGAGCCAGCCCTGCGCGGTGTGGGTGCTCCCGTACATGACGATGGACGTCGAGGAGAGCGGCTGCGCCACGACGGGCTCGGCCTCGGGCGCCCGCGGGGCGTACCCGGCGGCGCGGCGCGCATACTCAGCCGACGAGATGTCCTCGGCGCGCTCGAGCACGGCCACGGCGGCGGGCGCGACCACGGCGACGGGCTCGGGCGTGCGCACGTGGCCCGTCCACGCGAGACCGTCCCACCAGCGGCGGGACGACGGATCACGCGGATCCGGGTACCACCCCGCGGGCGGCAGCGCGCCGCTCTCCACCATCGAACCCCCCAGATCGTCCCGGATCCGAGGCTAGTCGAGGGATTCTCGCTCTCGCGGCCCCCAGTTGGCGGGGTTCAGAACAGCGTGTCGGGGGCGGCGGGTGCCGTGAGGCGGGCGGAGCCCGGGGTGCCGCCGCCGGGATAGCCGGGCCCGGTGTCGGGGGTACGTCCGCGCGCGAAGGCCTCCGCGGCGCCGCGCGCACGCGCGTCCGCCGCCTCGTTCATGACGTGGCCGACGTGGCCGCGCACCCACTCGAAGCGGTAGCGGCGGCCGACGAGCGCGGCGTCGATCTCCTTGAGCAGGTCGACGTTGAGCACGGGCTTGCCGTCGCGCTTGCGCCAGCCCTTCGCCTTCCAGCCGGGCATCCACTGGGTCACCGAGTTGATGACGTACTGGCTGTCGCACAGGATGTGCAGGTCGTCGTCGACATGGGCCGTCGCCCGCAGCAGGTCGAGCACGGCCATGAGCTCGCCCTGGTTGTTCGTGGCGCGCTCCCAGCCTCCGGCCGCCCAGGTGGAGTCGTCGACGTACCACGCCCAGCCGGCGGGGCCGGGGTTGCCGAGTGCGGATCCGTCTGCTGCTGCCGTGATAGTCATCGTTCCCAGCGTAACGACCCGTACGCCTGTTCCCGGCGATCCGCAAGCCCGCGCGGGCGCGACGGCGCCGGACGTACCGTCGGAGGCATGGGAATCATCCGCCGCAAGGCGGGTGGCACCGCCTAGGCACCCGCGCAGCACAGCAGTGGGGAGGATGCTCGGGCATCCTCCCCACTGGGCTGTGAGGCGGCGCTACTGCTGCACGGGCAGCATGCCCGTGAGCACGAACGCCGTGGACGGCTGGTCGGGCGTGATCTCCAGGCCCGCGTTGTACGAGGTGCCGTCGAGCTCCACGACGCACGTCGTGGTCGAGCCCACGTCCATCGAGGCGAAGGGCACGCACTCGACGCTGCCGACGTCGAAGGTCTTGGCGAGGTCGAGGCGCACCTGGGCCTCCATCCCCTCCTTGGTGAGCAGGTTGTTGCGCTCCTGCGCCGACAGGGTGGCGACCGGGTCGGGGATCGACGTGCTCTGCGCGGGCACGGGCGGTGTGAAGCTCGAGAGGATAGCGGGATTGCCGATGACGGCGACGTAGAGCAGGCCCACGAGCGCCACGAACGACAGGATGTACGTGATCACGAGCCCGACGCCGCGCACCCCGACGCGCACCATGCGCACGACCAGGTAGAAGAAGGGCAGCAGCACCCACCACAGCGACGGCGCGCGGTAGCCGCGGTCGCGGAGGTGGCGGATGTCCTGCCGCGCGAGCAGGAACGTCATCGCGAAGGCCACGACGAGCAGCCCGCCCTGCACGAGGAACGGGTTGACGATCGCGAGCACGGTCATGCCCGCGATGAGCAGGGCCGCGGTCCACAGCGGCGACGTCGCGAACAGCCAGGCCGACAACGTCTGCGAGCCTCCCGTCGGGAGGTTCCTGTCGGGGAACGAGTCCTGCCAGGCCTGGTTGGTGCGGGCGGGCGTGTAGCCGGCCGCCGCGCGGGCGCGCTCGGCGCTGGAGCGCGCGGGATCCGGCTCCGGGGCGATCGAGAGCGTGGGAGCGGGTTCGGCAGCGGGCGCGGGAGCGGGTTCGGGAGCGCGGACGGGCTCGGGCGCTCGCACGGGCTCCGGGGCCACGGCGGGTGCCGCCGGTGCCGCGGTGCCGCGCGCGGGCGTGTCGGGCTCGCCCTGCACGAGGGCGCCGACCTGGGCGCGCAGCTCGCGGCGGCTGCGGGCGTCCGTGGTCTCGCGCACGGGCTCGGCGGGCGCCGGCGCGGGCGCGGCGCGCGTGATCTCGCGGAACTCGTTGGTCCACTGCGTGCCCGTCCAGTGCCTCAGACGGGTCGCGTTGGGTCGATCGGGGTACCAGCCCTCCGGTGGGAGCCCTGAAGTGTCAGCCATGCGTCTTTCTCACCGCTAGGAGCGGGTGCCGTCCTGGATCGTCTCGGTGGTCAGCGGTCCTCCGAGCATCTCACGCAGCTGGCGCCGCGTGAGCGTGTTGGGGTCGGGCGCGGTGGTAGCCGGCGCCGACCGTTCGGGGGTCGGCGCCGGCCTGCTCGCGGAAGCACGGGAGGAGACGAAATCGGGCACCATGTCGATGACGAGCGGTCGCACCTCGGTCGACCACGCCTCGCCGTCCCACCAGCGGAGCTGCTCAGCTCCAGACTGGTCCGGGTACCATCCCGCGGGAATCGTCCCGCGCTCCAAGAGTGACAATGTCGGCCCCCCGCCGTACTCGATGACTCCCTCGACTGTAGCCAAGGGGCATCCCGCGGTCTCAGTCCCAGTACGGGGATGCCCCGTTAGCGGGACAGGAGGGGTGCCTTCTCCGGGTGCTCGTCGAACCACTGCGCCACGTACCAGCACATGGGCACGATCCGTCGCGTCGAGTTCTCCTCGACGTCGTCGACCGCGAAGGCCACGACGTCGGCCGCGTAGCCCTTGCCGCGCAGGTGCGGCTGGGTGAAGGTGTGGTGGAACGAGATCGAGTTGCCGTTGACCGCGTAGTCGGCGACGGCGGCGAGGTGCCCTTCGACCGTGAGGGTGTAGCGCCGGGCGTCGGGTTCGTGGGCGAGCTCCTTCATAACCCCAGCCTAGGCAGTGCGCGTGCGGAGTGCAGGGAATATCCATGCGAACGCATGCGCTGTACCGGACATGAAGCGCATCGGGTTCCTCTCGTTCGGCCACTACCAGGCGGTCCCCGGATCGGTGATGCGCACGGCGGGCGACTCCCTGCGGCAGCACGTCGACCTCGCGGTCGCCGCGGAGGAGGTGGGCGTCGACGGCGCGTACGTGCGCGTGCACCACTTCGCGAACCAGCTCGCGAGCCCGTTCCCGCTGCTCGCCGCCATGGGCGTGAGCACGAAGACCATCGAGCTCGGCACCGCCGTCATCGACATGCGGTACGAGAACCCCCTCTACATGGCCGAGGATGCCGCGGCCGCCGACCTCCTGAGCGCGAACGCCGGCGCGGGCGGCAGGCTGCAGCTCGGCCTGAGCCGCGGATCACCCGAGACCGCCCTCAACGGCTACGAGGCGTTCGGCTACGTGCCCGCGGAGGGCAGGGATGCCGCGGACGACGCGCGCGCCAAGACCGAGCTCTTCCGTGCCGCGATCGCGGGCGCGCCCGTCACGCGCACGGCGCAGGGCAACGGGCTGCTCGCCATCCAGCCCCAGTCGCCGGGCCTCTCCGACCGCATCTGGTGGGGCTCGGGAACCCGGGCCACCGCGAAGTGGACGGGGGAGCGGGGCATGAACCTCATGAGCTCCACGCTCCTCACCGAGGACACGGGAGTGCCGTTCGACGAGCTGCAGGCTGAGCAGATCGAGATCTTCCGCACGGCGTGGCGGGACGCCGGGCACGAGCGCGAGCCGCGCGTGTCGGTGAGCCGCAGCATCCTGCCGATCACGACCGACCAGGACCGCGCCTACTTCGGCCGCGAGCGCAACAGCGAGGACCAGGTCGGCTACCTCGACGGCGGCCTCGCGCGCTTCGGCAAGAGCTACGTGGGCGAGCCCGACGAGCTCGTCGCCCAGCTGCGCGAGGATGCGGCCTTGCAGGCGGCCGACACCGTGCTCGTCACCGTGCCGAACCAGCTCGGCGTCGAGTACAACGCGCGCCTGCTCGAGACGATCGTGAAGGACGTGGCGACGCCGCTCGGCTGGCGCGACTAGCACCTAGGCTCGAAGGGTGCGACGTCTCCTGGGTCCCGTCCTCCTGCTCACCGCCGTGCTGCTCGCGGCGCCGACCGCGGCGCGCGCCGACACGTCGGACTTCACGTTCGACTCGTACCACGCCGACTACACGCTCACGCGGCTCGCCGACGGCACCTCGCACCTCGAGGTCGTCGAGACGATCGTCGCGCGGTTCCCGGACTTCGACCAGAACCGCGGCATCGTCCGGGCGATCCCCGACGACTACGACGGCGTCGACCTCGGCACGCGCGTCGCCTCGGTGACCGACGAGAACGGCGATCCCGTCTACTACGAGACCGACCACACCGGCGACTTCGTCGAGCTCGCACTCGGCACCGACGAGTTCGTGCACGGGGTCGTGACCTACGTCATCACCTACTCGCAGGAGAACGTCGTGCGCTCCTTCGACGACACCGACTCCGACGAGTTCTACTGGGACCTCAACGGCACCGGCTGGGACCAGCCCTTCGGCACGGTCTCGGGCGTGCTGCACGTCGACCCGTCGCTCACGCCGGCGCTGAGCGGCAACGACGCGTGCTACGCGGGGACGAAGGACGACCCGCGCGAGTGCGCGGTGACCGACCTCGCGGTGTCGGTGCAGGACCTGGCCCCGCGCGAGACCGTCACGATGTCGATCGGCTTCGAGAAGGGGACCTTCGTCGCCCCGCAGCCGACGCGGAACATCCCGCTGCCGATCCCGCTGTGGCTCGACGTGCTCTCCGCAGCCCTCGGCGTGCTGGGCGTGGGTGTCGCGGTGCTCGCCGTCGTGGCGCGCGTGCGCGCGGGCCGCGGCCGGGCGCGCAAGGGCACGGTCATCGCGCAGTACTCGGAGCCGGACGACATCACGATCGTGCAGTCCGCGCACCTCGTGAACCGCGGCACGTCCGCGATCCCCGCGGCCATCGTGCGCCTCGCGGTGCGCAAGAACCTGCGCATCCTCGCCTACACTGTCGAGGGCACCGACGAGCCGTACTCGTTGCAGTTCCTCACCCACGACCGCGCGAACCCCGAGGACATGGCCGTCCTCGCGATCCTGTTCGGGCAGTCGCCGGCGGAGGGCGCGACGACGCCGTTCGGGCAGTCGGAGAGCGCCAAGGCGTCCGCCCTGCTCTCGCTGAGCACCGACGCCGCGAGCTCCCTGCGCACCGAGGGCTACCGCGAGCGCCCGGGCGGGCTCGGCACCGGACTCGCGCTCGTGGCGCTGCAGGCGGTGCTCGGCATCGTCACGATCGGCACCGCGTCGGGGTCGTTCGGGGCGTTCTCGAACCTGAGCCTGTTCATCGTGCCCACGATGCTCGTGGGCACCGTAGCCTTCATCGTCACCGCGATCGCGGCGGCACGGCCGTTGCGCCTGACGGAGAAGGGCGTGACGGCCGAGACGTTCCTCGACGGGCTCAAGCTCTACCTCACCGTCGCCGAGGAGGACCGACTGCGCATCCTGCAGAGCCCCGGCGGCGCGGAGCGAGTCGACGTCGACGACAACCAGCAGATGATCAAGCTCTACGAGAAGCTCCTGCCGTGGGCCGTGCTGTGGGGCGTCGAGCGCGAGTGGGCGAAGGAGCTCGCCCTGCGCGTCGAGGCCGAACCCACCGTGCAGAACGACTGGTGGGTCGGGCAGACCGCGTTCTCGTCGACCGTGTTCTCGCACGCCGTCGGCGGGTTCCAGACGGCGGTCACGCCGCCCTCCTCCTCGTCGAACGGGTGGTCTGGCAGCAGCATGGGCTCGGGCTTCGGCGGCGGCTCCTTCGGCGGCGGCTTCGCCGGCGGCGGCGGGGGTGGCGGCGGCGGCGGGGGCCGCTAGCGCACCTCCTCGAGCGACTCCCCGGTCGGATCCCCGGCCGCAGGGTCGGCGAGCTGCTCGCCGCCGAGGGGCGTGCCCTGCCACGAGAGCAGGGTCCAGCCGGTGTCGGGGTCGCCCTCGAGCTCGATGACACCCGTGTTGTCGATGTCGTGCTCGCCCGCGTACGACGGCGGCACGTTCACCGACCGCCCGGCGACCCACACGCGGATCGCGGCCCCGTGGCTCACGACGACGGCGTGCTCGCTCTCGGCGGCGACGCGCGCGATGTCGTCGTCGAAGCGCCGGAAGAAGGCGTGCCCATCGGTGCCGCCCGGCATGACGGGGGAGAGGTCGCCCGAGCCCCACGCGAACGCGGTCTCGAGGTACGTGCGCACGCTGCGCATGTCGCGCAGGTCTTCGAGATCGCCCGCCTCGATCTCGTGGATGCCCGGCAGCACGCCCACGTCGAGCCCACGGTCGGCGGCGAGCGGCGCCGCCGTGAGCTGCGTGCGCACGAGGATGCTCGCATAGACGGCGTCGACGGGCATGCCGACGAGCGCGCGGGGGATCATGGCGGCCTGGGTGTGCCCGAGCTCCGTGAGCCCGGGTCCCGGCGCCGCCGTGCTCAGGATTCCCTGGACATTCGCAGGGGTCTGGCCGTGTCGGATGAGTGTGAGACGCACCCCTCAAGCCTAGGTCGGGAGGGTGAACGCCCGACGAACGCGGCTACGCGGGAAGCGACTGCTCGATGAGCGACACGATCTGCGGGTCGTCCGGCTCGGTCTTCGGACGGAAGCGGTGGATGTCGCCGCCCGGCGTGATGACGAACTTCTCGAAGTTCCACGTCACCTTGCCCGCTTTGCCCGCGGCGTCCGGGGTCTGCGTGAGCTCCTTGTAGAGCGGGTGCGCGTTGCGGCCGTTGACCTTCACGCGGTCGAACATGGGGAACGTGACGCCCCACGTGAGGGAGCAGTACTCCTTGATGTCCTCGTTCTTGCCGAGCTCCTGCAGGAACTGGTTGCTCGGGAACCCGAGCACCGTGAACCCGCGGTCGCCGTAGGTCTTCTGCAGCTCCTCGAGCTTCTCGTACTGGGGCGCGAGGCCGCAGCGGGACGCGACGTTGACGATGAGCACGACCTTGTCCTCGTACTCCGCGAGGGAGGTCGTGGCGCCGTCGATGGTGGTGAGCGGGATGTCCGAAATGGTGGTCACGTCATCAACTTACGCCTCAAAAGCTGGGATTAGGATGCGATTGAATCGATCAAAGGAGATCCATGTTCCGCAGCCCGTTCCCCGACGAGGTCATCCCGAACGTCAGCGTCTACGAGTTCCTGTTCGGAGACCTCGACGATGAGGATGCCCGCCGCATCGCCCTCGTGGACGGCCCGTCGGGTGCCGAGACCACCTACGGCCAGCTCGTCGCCCAGATCGACGGCATCGCAGGGGCCCTCGCCGCGCGCGGCGCGGGCGTCGGCACCGTCATCGGCCTGCTGTGCCCCAACGTGCCCATCTTCGCGAGCGTGTTCCACGGCATCCTGCGCTCGGGCGCGACGGCGACCACGATCAACTCGCTCTACACACCCGACGAGATCGCGAGCCAGCTGCGCGACTCCGGCGCGAGCTTCCTCTTCACGGTGTCGCCGCTGCTGCCGCAGGCGCTCGAGGCCGCGGCCGCCGTGGGCATCGACGCGGAGCACCTCATCGTCATCGACGGCGCGGACGGGCATCCCTCGGTCACAGACCTGCTCATGCAGCGGGCCGCCGCACCCGAGGTGGCCTTCGACCCCGCGACCCACCTCGCGGTGCTGCCCTACTCGTCGGGCACCACGGGCCTCGCCAAGGGCGTCAAGCTCAGCCACACCAACCTCGTCGCCAACGTCGTGCAGTGCCGCCCGGTGCTCGACGTCGAGCGCGACGACCGCGTGCTCGCGCTGCTGCCCTTCTTCCACATCTACGGCATGACCGTGCTGCTCAACATCGCGCTCAAGCGTCGCGCGCGGCTCGTGACGATGCCGAAGTTCGACCTGCCCGAGTTCCTGCGGATCATCCAGGACCACGGCTGCACCTACCTCTTCATCGCGCCGCCCATCGCCGTGGCGCTCGCGAAGCACCCGCTCGTCGACCAGTACGACCTGTCGTCGGTGCGCGCCCTGCTCTCCGGGGCCGCGCCGCTCGACAGCGCCCTCGCGGGCGCCGTGGCCGCGCGCCTCGCGACGCGCGTGCGCCAGGGCTACGGCATGACGGAGATGAGCCCCGTGTCGCACGTCATCCCGCCCGAGCGCGAGGACATCTCGCTGGGCTCGATCGGCGTGCCGGTCGCCAACGTGGTCTGCCGCATCGTCGATGTCGAGACGGGCGAGGACCTGCCTGCGGGGGAGACGGGCGAGCTGCTCGTCAAGGGGCCCAACATCATGCTCGGCTACCTCGGCCGCGACGACGCCACCCGCGACACGCTCGACCCCGACGGCTTCCTGCACACCGGCGACATCGCCCGCGTCGACGACGACGGCGTGTTCTGGATAGTCGACCGCCTCAAGGAGCTCATCAAGTACAAGGGCTACCAGGTGGCGCCCGCCGAGCTCGAGGCGCTCCTGCTCACACACCCGCTCATCGCCGACGCGGCGGTCGTCGGCGCCCCCGACGCCGACGGGCAGGAGGTGCCCAAGGCGTTCGTCGTCAAGGTCGCCGACGCCGACCTCGACGAGGCGGGCGTCATGGCCTTCGTCGCCGAGCACGTCGCGCCGCACAAGAAGGTGCGCCAGGTGGCGTTCATCGACGCGGTGCCCAAGTCGAGCTCCGGCAAGATCCTGAGGAAGGACCTCAAGGGGAAGTAGATATGCTCTCGGGGTGCCCGACAGTCCGCTCTCCGCGAGCCCCTACGAGGTGCTCGGGGTTCGGGCGACGGCGACCGACGACGAGCTGAGGCGGGCCTTCCGCAGGGCCCTGCGCGAGACCCACCCCGACACGGGCGGCGACCCGCAGCGGTTCCACGCCGTGCAGGCCGCGTGGGAGCTCGTGAGCACGCCGCAGCGGCGCTCCGCGTACGACGCCGGTCGCGGGGCGCACGAGGAGCGCACGACCTTCACGGCGCAGGCGGCCCGCCCGCGCCAGGACACGCGGCCGAGCACGCGCTCGCACGGGCATCCCGGCGGCTGGCGCCGCGAGCGCTACCTCGAGCAGCTGCGGGAGTGGGTGGGCCGGGGCGTCGACGTCGACGACCCCTACGACCCCGTGCTCGTGCGCAGCGCGCCGCGCGAGATCCGCAGGACGCTCGCCGACGCCCTCGCCGAGGAGGCGACCGCCCGGGCGATCAGCACCCTCGGCATCGGCTACACGGTGTGGCACGACGTCGCGACGACGTCGTCCGAGGCGAAGATCGACCACGTCGTGCTCGGCCCCACGGGCCTCTTCGCGATGCTGTCGGAGGATTTCGGGGGCCCCGTGCGCGTGCGGAGGGGCGAGCTCATCGGCGAGGCGTTCGCGGGGGAGCAGCCCGTGCACGAGCTCGCGTCGCGCGCGCGGTGGCTCTCCCGAGCACTGCGCGTGAGGTTCACGGGGCTCGTGATCGTGCTGCCCGACGACGCCCTCGACGACCCCGTCGTGCCGCTCGGCACGGTGCGCGGCGCGGCGGCCATGGCGGTCAAGCAGGGCTACCTCGGGATGCTCCTGCGCCAGGGCGTGCCCGGCACGCAGCCCATCGGCGGCAACGAGCTCTTCGACATCCGCACCCGGCTGGGAAGGGTCGCGTACGCCTGAGCGTTGTCACGGAGATGACCGACGTGATCCCGGCGCACCTGCTGCCCCTCCTCGAAGACCCCAACTACGCCTACCTCGGCACGATCCGGCCCGACAACACCGTGCAGGTTAACCCCATGTGGTTCCTCTTCGACGGCGAGACGCTGCGCTTCACGCACACCACGAAGCGCGCCAAGTACCGCAACCTGCAGCACAACCCGTCGATGAGCCTCGCGATCATCGACCCGGAGAACCCCTTCCACTACCTGGAGGTGCGCGGGCGGCTCATCGAGGTCGTCCCCGACCCCGAGGGCGACTTCTACGTGACCCTCGGCAAGCGCTACGGCAACCCCGACCAGAAGGCCCCCGCCGACAAGGCCGACCGCGTCGTGCTCGTGATGAGCGTGGAGCGCTCGACCACGCAGTAGCGTCGAACCCATGCACCAGCTGCGCGGCCGGACCTACAGCGGGGGAGGCCCGGAGGTCGAGCTGCCCCGCGGCGACGTCACCGAGGGAGTCGTGCGCGTGGGCGACACCGTCCGCCGCCCGCACCAGCCGCAGTCCTGGGCGGTCGCGGAGTACCTCGACCACCTCGAGTCCGTGGGCTTCGAGGGCAGCCCGCGGTTCCTCGGGCTCGACGAGCAGGGCCGCGACGTGCTCACGTTCCTGCCGGGCGAGGTCGCGGGAGACCCCGTGCCGGACTGGGCGATGCAGGATGCCCTGCTCGCGTCGCTCGGCGGCTTCGTGCGGCGGCTGCACGAGGCCTCCGCGGGCTTCGTCCCGACCGAGCCCTTCCCGCCGCAGTCCGTCGAGCAGGACCCGTTCGAGCTCGTCGCCCACCTCGACATCACGCCGCAGAACACGGTCGTGCGCGACGGGGCGGTCGTGGGCGTTGTCGACTTCGACCTCGCGTCGCCCTCGACGCGGCTCATCGACTCGCTCAACACCGCCATGCACTGGGTGCCGCTGCGGCACCCGGACGACCTCCGGCACGACGTCGACCAGCTCGCGCGCCTGCGCGTGTTCGCGGACGCCTACGGCTGGACCGCCGAGGAGCGCGCCGGACTCGCGGAGTTCGCCGCACGACGGGCCGACCTGAGCTACCGGCGCATGAAGCTGCGCGGCGAGACGCTCGGCGGCGGCTGGGCGCGCATGTGGAGCGAGGGGGTGGGCGATGTGATCGCGCGCCGCGCGGCCTGGCTGCGGGCACAGTCCGCGGCGATCGGCAAGGCCCTCGTATAACAGGTTGTCCCGACAACTATTCCCGTAGTGTGAACAGGTGACCGAATGGCTCGACGACGCGCAGCAGGCAGCCTGGCGCAAGCTCATCGAGGTCGTCGAGCTGCTGCCCGGCACCCTCGACGCGCAGCTGCGCCGTGATGCCGATGTCAGCCACTTCGAGTACCTCACGCTCGCGATGCTCTCCGAGGCGCCCGAGCGCACGCTCAGGATGACGGCCCTCGCGGAGCTCACCCACGCGACCCTCCCGCGCCTCTCGCACGTCGTCTCGCGGCTCGAGCAGCGCGGGTTCGTCGAGCGCACCGCGTGCCCGGAGGATCGTCGCGCCACCAACGTCACGCTCACGGGGTCCGGGTGGACGAAGGTCGTGTCGACCGCCCCCGGCCACGTCGACACCGTGCGCGGGACGGTCTTCGCCCCTCTGGACGGCGAGGATGTCGCCGACCTCGACCGCATCATGGCCCGCATCCTCGAGCGCCTGGGGCGCTGAGACCAGTCGCCCCGCGTCGTGTAACCGAATGACCACCGTGGGCGCTTAAGATGGTGTCTTCGTCTCGGAAGGTACGCAGGTCAGTGATCAGAGTCATCAGCTACAACCTCCGCAAGAATCGCGCGATGAAGGAGCTCCACGAGCTCGCGAAGACGCCCGACCTCGACGCGCTCTGCCTGCAGGAGTGCATCGCCGCGGAGCTGCCGGCCGAGATCGGCGACCTGCACCTCGCCGATGCCACCAAGAGCAACCGGCTGGGGCTCGCGGTGTACTACCGCCGCGACCGCTACGAGCAGCTCGCCAGCCAGTCGTTCGGGCTCAAGAAGTCGCTGCACGACATGATCTTCTCGCCGACGCCCGAGCGCCTCGTGGGCGCCAAGCTCGTCGACCGCGAGTCGGGCCACGAGCTCGTGCTCGCGTCGTTCCACGCCGCGCCGCTCACGGCGCTCAACTCGCTGCGCCGCAAGCAGATCAAGGCCGCGCACGAGCTGCTGCAGGAGCTCGGCTCGGGCGTGCCCATCATCATGGTCGGCGACTACAACTACCCGCTCTTCCAGGGCGGCCTCTCCGACCGCGTCGCCAAGACCGGCTACGACCTCACCCTGAGCGACCGCCGCACCTACACCGCCTACAAGTTCTTCCGCGGGCACTTCGACTTCGTGACCTCGCAGGGCTTCACCATCGAGAACGTCGAGACGATGCCGCGCGGCTCGTCGGACCACATCCCGATCCTCGTGACCGCGGCCTACGGGTCGATCGCCGAGAAGGATGCCGCGGCCTAAGAGGATTCTCACCGACGCCGCGCTCCGCGCGGAGGAGAATGGGCCGATGACCACCCAGGCACAACGTCGGCGCTCGCCCATGACCTGGATGCTCGTGGGCCTCGGCGCGGCGGGGGTCGCGCTGGCCGCGCTGCTCGTGAGCGGGTTCCGCATCTCCGACGAGGCGGGACGCCCCCTCGGCATCCCCGCCGTCGCCGTGAGCCCCGGACCGTCCGCGACGCCCACGCCGACGCCGACGCCGTCGGCCGACGACTCGCCCGATGTCGTCGACGCGCCGCCTCCCGTCACGGTGCAGCTCGACGACCACGGGGGAGACGGCCACGGCGGCGGGGACAACTCCGGCAAGGGCGGCGGCAGCGACGACGGGTAGATGAGAGAGCTCTCATCCCCGCCTCGTCGTCGTCTTAGACGCGGTCATGATCCTGAGAGTGCGACGGACGCCCGCCGCACGACGAAAGGCTCATCATGTCCATCCTCACACCCCGCCGCATCGCGATCGGGTCGGCGATCCTCCTCGCCGGAGCCCTCGGAGCGAGCGGCATCGCGGTCGCCCAGGCCAGCACCGACGACCGGCCGGCAGCTCCGACCACGTCCACGTCGCCCGCCGCGACGCCGACCCCGGCGCCCACCCACTCCGACGACCCGGCCACGCACGACGTCGGCGACGACCACGGGCAGGACGACCCCGCCACCCATGACGTCGGCGACGACCACGGCGACGACCGCCAGGGCGACGACGACGGGCAGCACGGCGGCGTGGACGACAACAGCGGCCACGGCAACGCCCACGAGTCGGACGACGACAACAGCGGCCACGGTCACGGCGACGACGACTGACCCCGCGCGGGGTGCCGGCTAACGCAGCCGGTACCCCATGCCGCGCACCGTCTCGATGCGTCCGGCGCCGAGCTTGGAGCGCAGGTATCCGACGTACACGTCGACGACGTTCGAGCCCGGGTCGAAGTCGAAGCCCCACACGCGGCTCAGGAGCTGCTCGCGGCTCAGCACGCGTCCCGCGTGGCGCATGAGCTCCTCGGCGAGGGAGAACTCGCGCGCGGACAGCTCGACCTCCCTGCCGTCCACGAGCGCGCGTCGCGTGTGCAGGTCGAGCTCGAGCCCTCCCACGGCGAGCACGGGCTCCACGGCCCTGCTCGCGTCGGCGAGCCGGAGCCGGATGCGCGCGAGGAGCTCGTCGAAGCGGAACGGCTTGGGCATGTAGTCGTTGGCGCCGCCCTCGAGGCTCGCGAGCGTGTCCTCGGCTGACGTGCGCGCCGTGAGCACGATCACCGGCAGGGCGGCCCCGGCGGCGCGCACGCGTCGCATGACCTCGTACCCGTCGATGCCGGGCAGTCCGATGTCGAGCACGAGGAGGTCGGCATCGCCCGCGAGGGCGTGCTCGAGGGCCTCGGTGCCCGACGAGACCACGAGGGTGGTGAACCCCGCGGCCCGCAGGCCCTTGTCGATGAACGACGAGATGCGCGACTCGTCCTCGGCGATCAGGATGCGGCTCACGGTGCCTCCACGAGGGGGATGTCGATGCTGAACACGGAGCCCTCCGCCGACGCGGCGCCGCCGTGCGCGGCCGCGATGGCCGCGACGATCGCGAGGCCGAGCCCCGAGCCCGCGGCGCCGCGGCCCACGGCGCCGCGCGCGAACCTCTCGAACACCGTGCGCGCCGCCTCGACGCTCACGCCGGGGCCGTCGTCCTCGACGGAGAACACGAGCCGGCCGTCGTGCACCGCGCTCGACATGCGGACCGCGCCGCGGCCGTGCGTGACGGCGTTCGCGGCGAGCTGGAGCACCGCCTGGGTGATCCGGTCGGGGTCGAGCACGGCCGTGCGGTCGGCTGCCTGCGTGACGGCCCACTCCCGCTCGGGGTCGAGGGCCGCCGCCTTGAGGCGGATGGTGTGCGTGAGTGCTGCGACGGGGGTCGGCTGCGGCCGGATCCGCAGCCCGCGGTTCAGGTCGGAGAGCTCCGCGATATCGCGCACGAGGCCCGCCATGCGGTCGAGCTCGTCGACGGCGAGGTCGCGCGTGGCGACGACGTCGGCGGGGTCCTCCGCGCGCATGACCTCGAGGTGGCCGCGCACGATCGTGATGGGCGTCTTGAGCTCGTGGCCGACATCGTCGAGCAGTCGCCGCTGACCCTGGAGGGCGCCGTCGAGCCTGTCGAGCATGTCGTTGACCGTCACGGTCAGCTCCGAGACGTCGTCGGCGCCCACGACCTCGATGCGCTCCGACGGGTCGGACGCCGTGATGCGCGCGGCGGTCTCGCGGAGCCGTCGGACGGGTGCGAGCAGCCGGCCCGCCACCACCCACCCGACGAGCCCGACCGCCACGAGGGCCACGAGGGCCACGAGCGCGAAGGTCGTGAAGGCGTCGTTGAGGGGCCCGAGCGCGGCCCCCAGGTCGGACACGAACACGAACGTGCCGCTGCGGTCGTCGCCCGTGAGGCCCACGGGGACGGCGACGTAGCGCAGGGGCTCGCCGCCCACGAGCGCCGTGCCGCGGACCACCCCGCCCGCCGCGACCTCGTCGAGGATGCGCGAGACGAACGCCGCGTCGCGCTCCGGGTGCAGGGGCACGTCACCGCCGGGCACGACGGCCGTCGCCCCGTCGAGGAGCGCGAACGTGCCCTCTCCCGACGCGGGGCGGATGCGCTGCACGAGCGCCGAGAGCGTGCCCTCGAGCGTGGGCGCCGCGGCGTCCGCGGCGACGACGGACGCGTCGGCCGCCGCATCCGCGAGCCGCCCGTCGATCTGGGCGAGGGTGCGCTCGCGCTGGATCGCGTAAGCGGTGCCGCCCGCGAGCACCATGCCCACGGCGGTCACCGCGAGCATCGAGGCGAGGATGCGGGAGCGCACCGACCGCAGGGGTCGGCGCGGAGAGGGCATGTGTCGATTATGCGTCCCGGGCCCGCGGGACGAGGTGAGAGTGTTCTTAGCCGCGCGAAACGCGCCTTAACCGAAAGAAGACGCTCCCGTAGGAGCGTCTTCTCTCGTTTGTGCGCGAAGGGGGACTTGAACCCCCACGCCCTATACGGGCACTAGCACCTCAAGCTAGCGCGTCTGCCATTTCCGCCATCCGCGCGCAGTGGGCTTCGTAGAAGCACCGAGGTAAGACAATAGCACGCTGATAGCGTGGTCGGATGACGCAGCCGGAAGAACTCGAAGAGACCGCCCGCATCGCCCGCGATCTGATCCGGTTCGATACCACGAACTACGGCGAGGGCCGGTCGAACGGCGAGACGGAGGCCGCCGAGTACCTGGGCGCGATCCTCGAGGGGCTCGGCCTGAAGACCGAGTACGTGGATGCCGCGCCCGGCCGCACGAGCGTGATCGCGCGCGTCGAGGGTGCCGACCGGTCCAAGCCCGCGCTCGTCGTGCACGGCCACACCGACGTCGTGCCGGCCGACCCCGCGAACTGGAGCGTCGACCCGTTCGGCGGCGTGGTGAAGGACGGCCTGCTGTGGGGCCGCGGAGCCGTGGACATGAAGAACATGGACGCCATGGTCGTGGGCGCGCTCACGGACATCCTCGGCGGGGGAGGGCAGCCGCAGCGCGACCTGGTCATCGCTTTCTTCTCGGACGAGGAGAACGGCGGGGTGTTCGGCTCGCACCACATCGTCGACACGCGGCCCGACCTCTTCGCGGGTGCCGCCGAGGCGATCAGCGAGGTGGGCGGCTACTCGGTGACCCTCAACGGCACTCGCTCGTACCTGCTGCAGACGGGGGAGAAGGCCCTCGTCTGGATCAAGCTCATCGCCCGCGGCACCGCCGCGCACGGCAGCCGGGTCATCCGCGACAACGCCGTCACGAAGCTCGCGCGCGCCGTCGCGACGATCGGCGAGCAGGAGTGGCCCGTGCAGCTCACGGGCACCACCGAGCAGCTCGTCGCCGAGATCGCCGCGCTCATGGGCATCGATCCGACGCGGTCGGGCCCCGACGAGATCGTGCTCAGCACGGGCTCCGCGGCCGGGTTCATCCAGGCGACCCTGCGCACGACGACGAACCCGACGCTGCTGAGCGCCGGGTACAAGCACAACGTCATCCCGGACACCGCGGAGGCGCTCGTCGACATCCGCACGCTACCGGGCGACGAGGATGCCGTGCTCCGGCGTGTGCGCGAGCTCGTGGGCGACGACATCGAGGTCGTCGTGATGCACCGTGACATCGGCCTCGAGAACACCTTCGACGGGCCGCTCGTCGAGGCCATGGTGGGCGCCCTCACGAAGGCCGACCCGGGGGCGCCCGTGCTGCCGTACCTGCTCTCGGGCGGCACCGACAACAAGGCGCTCTCGAAGCTCGGCATCACGGGATACGGGTTCGCACCGCTGCAGCTGCCCGCCGACCTCGACTTCCCCGGGATGTTCCACGGCGTTGACGAGCGCGTGCCGCTGGACGCATTAGTCTTTGGCAGGCGGGTCCTCGGAGACCTGCTCGCGAACTACTAGCAAGACCGGAGGGCCCGATGGAGCTCATCGAGGCGATCATCCTCGGCTTGGTCCAGGGGCTCACCGAGTTCCTGCCGATCTCGTCGAGCGCCCACCTGCTCATCCTGAGCAAGATCATGGGCCACGACGCCGGCGCGACGTTCACGGCGATCAGCCAGCTCGGCACCGAGCTCGCGGTCATCATCTACTTCCGCAAGGACATCGCGCGCATCATCGGGCGCTGGTTCCGGCACTTCGGCACGAGCAAGGGCTCGCACGCGATCGCCATCCCCAAGGATGACCCCGACGTGCGCATGGGCTGGCTCATCATCATCGGCACGATCCCCATCGTGGTGGTGGGCTTCCTCGCCCAGGACCTCATCGAGACGACCCTGCGCTCGCTGTGGATCACGGCGACGGTGCTCATCGTGTTCGGCATCATCCTCGGCGCCGCCGACCTGCTCGGCCGCAAGACGAAGACCATCGAGACGCTCACCTACCGCGACGGCATCTTCATCGGGCTCGCGCAGATGCTCGCCCTCATCCCGGGCGTCTCGCGCTCGGGCGCCACCATGACGATGGGCCGCGCGCTCGGCTACGAGCGGCCGGCCGTGGCGCGCTACGGCTTCCTGCTCGCCATCCCGGCGGTCTTCGGCAGCGGCCTCTACAAGCTCGCCAAGAGCTTCGGGGAGCCCAGGGGCGCCTACGGCTACCCCGAGACGCTCGTCGCGACGGTCGTGGCCTTCGTCGTCGGTTACGCCGTCATCGCGTTCCTGATGCGCTACATCCAGACGCGCTCGTTCCTGCCGTTCGTCATCTACCGCATCCTGCTGGGCGCCGCGCTCATCGTCGTGCTCTCGCTCGGCATCCTCACGCCGTGAGGTCGTGGGCACGGCCCGAGATCCCGCGCCTCGCGGGCCACGGCCCCGTGCCGCGCGTGTGGGACACACCGAGCGGCGGCCTCGTCGAGGCCCGCCCGCTCGCGGTCGCGAACCTCTACGTGTGCGGCATCACGCCCTACGACGCCACCCACCTCGGGCATGCCGCCACCTACCTCGCCTATGACACGCTCGTGCGCCTGTGGCTCGACGCGGGCTACGACGTCACCTACGTGCAGAACGTCACGGATGTCGACGACCCGCTGCTCGAGCGCGCCGCCGCGACCGGGGTCGACTGGCGCGAGCTCGCGGCCGGGCAGGTCGACCTGTTCCGCTCCGACATGCGCGCCCTCGCGGTCATCCCGCCCGACCACTACGTCGCGGTGACGGAGGTCGTCCCCGCCATCGTCGAGTCCGTGGTGCGGCTGCTCGGCACCGGGGCGGCCTACCGCGTGGGGCCCGACGTGTACTTCGACGGCGCGGCGGCGGCCGCCGCATCCCCGTGGCACCTGGGGCAGGAGAGCCGTCTCGACCGCGAGACCATGCTCGCCCTCTCCGCCGAGCGCGGCGGAGACCCGGCGACGCCCGGCAAGCGCGACCCCCTCGACCCCGTGCTGTGGCGCGGGGAGCGCGCGGGAGAGCCGAGCTGGCCCGGCGGGCCGCTCGGGCCGGGCAGGCCCGGCTGGCACATCGAGTGCTCGGTCATCGCGCAGGAGCTCATGGACATCCCCATGACCGTGCAGGGCGGCGGGCACGACCTCGTCTTCCCGCACCACGAGTACAGCGCCGGCCACACGGCCGCGCTCACGGGCCGCGACCACGCCGCCGTGTATGCGCACGCGGGGCTCGTCGCCTACCGCGGCGAGAAGATGAGCAAGTCGCTCGGCAACCTCGTGCTCGTCTCCGAGCTCACGGGCGCCGGGGTCGACCCGCGCGCGGTGCGCCTCGCCGTGCTCGCACAGCACTACCGCTCCGACTGGGAGTGGACGAGCGCGGTGCTCGACGCGGGCCTCGCGCGCCTGCGGTCGTGGACCGAGTGGTCGCGCCGCACGGTGCGCGGCACGCCGCTCACGGCGGACCTGCGCGCGGCCCTCTCCCGCGACCTCGACACCCCGGCCGCCATCGCGCTCGTCGACGCGGCGGTGCTCTCGGGGGGCGGACCGGCCGAGGGCGACCTGGCCGCGATCCACGCGCTGCTGGGTGTCGAGATCCGCTGATCGGCTCCGACTCACCTGAACGGAAGGAGAGAACATGAAGTACATGCTCATGATGTTCGGCAACGCCGGCGAGATGATGGAGGTCCAGTCGCCCGAGTGGATCAGGGAGATGATCGGGTTCATGACCGACCTCGATGTCGACCTCAATGCGCGCGGCGAGATGGTCTTCAACGCGGGGCTCGCCGACAGCACGGCCGCCAGGCTCGTGCACGCCGACGGCCTCGTGACCGACGGCCCGTTCGCCGAGGCGAAGGAGTCGCTCATCGGCTTCTGGGTGCTCGACGTCGAGAGCGAGGCGCGCATCACCGAGATCGCCACGTCGATAGCGCACTACTCGCGCATCGTCGAGGTGCGGCCCGTCGCGGAAGCGCCGCCCGAGGTATGACGCCGCTCGAGGGGGTGCTGCGCGAGCTCGCGCCGCAGGTCCTCGGCATCCTCGTGCGCAGGAACGGCCAGTTCGACGCGTGCGAGGATGCCACGCAGGAGGCCCTGCTCGCGGCGTCGCGCCAGTGGCCCGCCGAGGGCACGCCCGACAGCCCGCTCTCGTGGCTCGTGACCGTGGCGCAGCGCCGGCTCGTCGACGAGTTCCGCAGCGAGAGCGCGCGGCGGCGGCGCGAGGAGCAGTCCGCCGCCCTCGAGGCGCCCGCCGAGGTCGTCGACGCGGACGACACCCTCGAGCTGCTGTTCCTGTGCTGCCACCCCGCGCTGTCGGAGCCGTCGCAGGTCGCCCTCACGCTCCGCGCCGTGGGCGGCCTCACGACCGCCGAGATCGCGAGCGCGTTCCTCGTGCCCGAGGCGACGATGGCGCAGCGCATCAGCCGGGCGAAGGCGTCGATCCGCGCGGCGGGCGGGCGCTTCGAGCAGCTCGACGACGAGGCGCGCGGCGAGCGCCTGGGCGCCGTGCTGCGCGTGCTCTACCTCGTGTTCAACGAGGGCTACACGGCGAGCTCCGGCGCTGAGGCGCTGCGCACCGACCTGACGACGGAGGCGATCAGGCTCGCGAGGATGCTCCCCGCCGAGCCCGAGCCGACGGGCCTGCTCGCCCTCATGCTGCTCACCGACGCGCGGCGCGCGGCGCGCACCAGGTCGGGCGAGCTCGTGCCCCTCGCCGAGCAGGACCGCTCCCTGTGGGATTCCGCCGCGATAGCCGAGGGGATAGCCCTCGTCACGCGCGCCCTCGGCTCCGGACCGGTGGGCCCCTACCAGCTGCAGGCGGCGATCGCGGCGGTGCACGACGAGGCGGCGAGCGCCGACGACACCGACTGGCCGCAGATCCTCGCCCTGTACGACGTGCTCTCGCGGGTCATGCCCGGCCCCGTCGTGGCGCTCAACCGCGCGGTGGCCGTCGCCATGGTGCACGGCCCGCGCGCGGGCCTCGCCGAGCTCGGGTCGCTCGAGGTGGGGCACCGCGTGCACGCCGTGCGCGCGCACCTGCTCGAGCTCGCGGGGGAGCGGGAGGCGGCAGCCACGGCCTACCGCGAGGCGGCGCGCCTGAGCCGGAGCATCCCCGAGCAGCGCTACCTGGCCCTGCGGGCCGCGACGCTCGCGTCGGAGTAGGCCTACTCGGGCTTCGGCCGCCAGGGCTCGTCGCCCGCGGTGCCGTCGCCGGGCTTGCCGTCGCCGCCGCGGCGCAGGTAGCGCTCGAACTCCTCGGCTATCGCCTCGCCGCTCGCCTCCGGGGAGTCGACGGTGTCGCGCGCCTGCTCGAGCTGCTCGATGTACGACGCCATGTCGTCGTCGTCGCCGGCGAGCGCGTCGATGCCGTTCTCCCACGCCTGCGCCTCGCTCACGAGGTCGCCGCGGGGGATGACGACGTCGACGATCTCCTCGAGCTTGTCGAGGATCGCGAGGGTCGCCTTGGGCGAGGGCGCGTTGTGCACGTAGTGCGGCACCGACGCCCAGATCGACATGGTCGTGATGCCGGCCTTCTCCGCGGCGTCCGCGAGCACCGAGAGGATGCCGACAGGCCCTTCGTACCCGCTGCGCTCGATGTCGAGCTGCGCGCGCACCTCGGCGTTCTCGCTGCTCGTGAACACCGAGATGGGGCGCGAGTGCGGCACGTCGGCGAGCATGGCGCCGAGGAACACGATCGACGTGATCTCGTTGCTCTCGATGACCTCGAGGATCTCGCGCGTGAAGGTCTTCCAGCCGCGCGACGGCTCGGTGCCGAGCAGGAGGTAGATGTTCGCGGCGTTCGCGCCGACCTCGCCGCTCTGCGGGGTGTGCGGGCGCGTGGGGCCGTAGGCGGTGACGCCGGGCCAGACGATGTGGCGGTCGCCGTTCTCGTCCGCCGCGACCGACGGGCGGTTGAACTGGTAGTCGAAGTAGTCCTCGGGGTCCACCTCGGCGATGGGGTACAGGTCGAGCACGTCCTTGAGCGTGCGCACGGCGCCGCTCGCGGCCTCGCCCGCATCGTTCCAGCCCTCGAAGGCGACCACGAGGAGTCTGCCACTCGCGAACCGTCCAGCCACTGCGTCCCCTTGCCCCGCCCGACCGCGGTGGGCGGGCTGTATCAAGGATAGAACTACGATTGTCCGTTGTGACCCACGCCCTGCCTGCCGCCGTCCTCTGGGACATGGACGGAACCCTCGTCAACACCGAGCCCTACTGGATCTCGGCGGAGACGGAGCTCATCGAGTCGTACGGCGGCAGCTGGACCCACGAGGAGGCGCTGCAGCTCGTGGGCTCGGGCCTCTTCAACTCCGCCGACATCATCCGCGCCAAGGGCGTCGACCTGCCGCACCAGGAGATCATCGACCGGCTCACCGACCGTGTCATGCAGCAGCTCGTCGAGTTCGGCATACCGTGGCGGCCGGGCGCGCGCGAGCTGCTCGTCGACCTCAAGGAGAACGGCGTGCCCACGGCGCTCGTGACCATGTCGATCAGCCGCATGGCCCACCACGTGGCCGACCACCTCGGTTTCGTCGGCTTCGACGCCGTCGTCGCGGGCGACGACGTGACCGAGAGCAAGCCGCATCCTGAGCCCTACCTGCGCGGCGCGGAGCTGCTGGGCGTCGACCCCGCGGAGTGCGTCTCGATCGAGGACTCGGAGCCGGGCATCCGCTCCGCCGTCGCGGCCGGCACCGTGACGATCGGCGTGCCGTTCATGGTCGACCTGCCCGACGACGTGGCCCACGTGCTGTGGCCCACCCTCGACGGACGCACGACCGCCGACCTCGCGGGCCTGCTCGCGACCGTGGCGTCACGATGACGGCGCAGCGCCGCCAGAGCGGTCCGTTCCGCGTGGGCGACCGCGTGCAGCTCACGGGCCCTAAGGGCACGCTCAACACCGTCACGCTCGAGGCGGGCGGCTCGTTCCACTCGCACCGCGGCGTGCTGAGCCACGACCTCATCATCGGGGCGCCCGACGGCTCGGTCATCACCTCGAGCAACGACGTCGAGTACCTCGCACTGCGCCCCCTGCTCACCGACTTCGTCATGTCGATGCCCCGCGGCGCGGCGATCATCTACCCCAAGGATGCGGCGCAGATCGTCGGCCAGGCCGACATCTTCCCCGGTGCGACGGTCGTCGAGGCGGGCGTGGGATCCGGCGCGCTCTCGCTGTGGCTCCTGCGCGCCATCGGTCCCGGGGGCCACCTGCACTCGTTCGAGCGGCGCGAGGAGTTCTCCGACGTGGCCAAGGGCAACGTCGGGGCGTTCCTCGGCGCCCAGCCCGACAACTGGACGGTCACCGTGGGCGACCTGCAGGACACGCTGCCATCGACGGTCGAGGCCGGCACGGTCGACCGCGTCGTGCTCGACATGCTCGCGCCCTGGGAGTGCCTCGACGTCGTCGCCGACGCCCTCACGCCGGGCGGCGTGCTCATCTGCTACATCGCCACGGTCACGCAGCTCTCGCGCGTCGCGGAGGCGATCCGCGCGACGGGCATGTTCACCGACCCCGACCCGAGCGAGACGCTCGTGCGCACGTGGCACGTCGAGGGCCTCGCGGTGCGGCCGGACCACAGGATGATCGGCCACACCGGCTTCCTCATGACGGCCCGGCGCCTCGCGCCCGGCGCGATCCTGCCCGAGGTCAAGCGCCGCGCCTCCAAGTCCGACTACACCGACGAGGATGTCGAGGCCTGGACGCCGGGCGCGCTGGGGGAGCGCCAGGCGAGTGCGAAGCGCCTGCGCAAGACCGCTCGCGAGGCGCAGGCCGCGGCCGCCGCCGCGCAGGGCGACGCTCCCCACGCCGGGTAGTATTTCCCCGGTGCTCGCCCTCAAGAACGTGTCCGCCTCCCAGAAAAGAGTCCCCGTGCGCAAGCTCGTCAGCGTCGTGATGGCCGCAGGCCTCCTCGCCTCCCTCGCGGCCTGCAGCGCGGCCCCCGTGCCGTACGCCTCGTGCGAGCCGAGCGGCAACGCCGCGCTCGTGACGGCCAAGGGCAAGCTCGACGCCGACCCGCAGGCGGAGTTCCCGACGCCCCTCGTGGCGAAGAAGGCGCAGCTCGCGGTCCCGGTCCACGGCGACGGCGCCCAGGTGACGGCAGGCTCGACTGTCGAGGTCACCGTGAGCATCTACGACGGCACCACGGGCGACGCGCTCGAGACCCAGTCGGGGCCCATCACGGCGCAGACGATCCGCGTGTTCGTGACCGACGGCAACTTCCCGTTCAGCTCCGCCGCCCAGTGCGCGACCGTGGGCTCGCGCGTCGTCTCGACGGGCACGGCCTCGCAGCTCTTCGGCAGCGACTCGCTCGGCCTCGACCCCGAGACCGCGCTCGTGGTCGTCTCCGACATCGACGCCGTGTACCTCGGCAAGGCGAACGGCGCCGACCAGGTGCCGCAGGCCGGCTACCCGGCCGTCGTGCTCGCCCCGGACGGGCGCCCCGGCCTCACGTTCCCCGCCGGCGAGACCCCCAAGTCGCTCGCACCCATCGCCCTCAAGCAGGGCTCGGGCGCGACCGTCAAGGAGGGCGACGGCATCATCGTCAACATCACGGGAGTCGTGTGGGGCGCCAAGGCGACCTTCATCGACTCCTGGGACAGGAAGGCGCCCACAGGGCTGCTCATCACCGACCTCGCGAGCGACGGCACGGGCGTGATCCGCGCGATCAAGACCGCCCTCGTCGGGCAGAAGGTCGGCTCGCAGATGCTCGTCGTCGCCGCCGGCGACAACTCCTACCCGAGCGGGTCCGCCCCCTCGGGCGTCGCCGAGGGCGATACTGTGGTCTTCGTCGTCGATATCCTGGGAATCGCCAAGTAGTCGAACCACGACCGATGTATACCGACACTGGCCGGGTGTCCTGACCTCGAAAGATTAGGATCACTACCGTGCCAGCAGAAGGTTCGTCGCCCAGGATCCCCGTGGAGGAGCGGCTCTTCAGCCTCGTCCTCGCGCTCCTCGCGACCGACGCGGGTCTCACCAAGAACGAGATCCTCTCGACCGTGCAGGGCTACAGCCAGAAGTACTCGCACTCCGGCGACAACGCCAACCTCGAGCGGCAGTTCGAGCGCGACAAGGACGACATCCGCGAGCTCGGCGTGCCGCTCGAGACCCTCGACAGCCCCGGGCAGGCCGGCAACAACCAGAACCTGCGCTACCGCATCCCGCGCGGCGCGTACGAGCTGCCCGCCGACATCTCGTTCTCCCCTGAGGAGACCGCGCTGCTCAACCTCGCCGCCATGGTGTGGCGCGAGGGGTCGATCTCGGAGCAGTCGCGCCGAGCCATCATGAAGCTGCGCTCGCTGGGCGTGTCGACGTCCGAGCCCGTGCTGAGCTACGCGCCGCGCGTGCGCGTGCGCGACGCGGCGTTCGAGCCCCTGAGCGCCGCGCTCGAGAAGCGCCAGCTCGTGCGCTTCGCCTACCTCAAGCCGGGGGAGGGGGAGTCGACGGTACGCACCGTGGCCCCGCTCGCCCTCGTGCAGCACCAGGGCCGCTGGCACCTCTACGCCGACGACGGCGGCACGGCGAAGACGTTCCTGCTGCGCCGCATCGTGGGCCAGGTCGCGACGCTGCCCACGACGTTCCCGGCCCCGCCCGCCGACACGAAGGATCGCGCCCTGCTCGAGCTCGAGGATGTCTGGGACCGCCACACCGCCGTCGTCGAGGTCGAGCCCGGCACCGACGCCGCGACGCGCCTGCGCCGCCGCCGGGGGTCGAGCGTCACGGAGTCGGGCGCCCTCGAGCTGCACTACTCCGACTCGAACATCTTCGCCGACGAGCTCGCGGGCTTCGGCCCCGAGGTGCTCGTCATGTCACCCCCGCAGCTGCGGGACGCCGTGCGCGCCCGCCTCGAGCGGACGGCGGCAGACCATGGCTGAGCGCGCCAAGCCCCGGCAGGCGCAGGACAAGCTCGCGTTCCTGCTCTCCCTCGTGCCCTACCTCATGGACCACGACCGAGTGAGCGTGTCGACGGCCGCGGCGCACTTCGGCGTTCCCGCCGAGCAGATCAGGGAGGCCGTGCGCCTCATCGGCGTGTCGGGCATCCCCGGCGAGACCGCGACGTACCAGCACGGCGACCTGTTCGACATCGCCTGGGACGACTTCGAGGAGAACGACGAGATCGTGCTCACGAACCTCGTCGCGATCGACGACTCGCCGCGCTTCTCGGCGCGCGAGGCCGCGGCCCTCATCGCGGGGCTGCAGTACCTCTCGGCGCTGCCCGAGCACACCGACCGCGAGGCGATCGCGACCCTCACGGCCAAGCTCTCGCGCGGCGCGTCGGCCGAGCCCAGCCAGGTCGCCGTCGAGGCGTCGGAGGCCGACGAGACCCTCGCCCTCGCGCGCGAGTCGGTCGAGAAGGGCGTGCAGCTCTCGTTCGACTACCTCAACTCGCAGGGCCAGGCGGAGCGCCGCCGCGTCGACCCGCTGCGCGTCGAGTCGATCGACGCCGACTGGTACCTGCGCGGCTGGGACCACGGCCGTGGGGCCGTGCGCACGTTCCGCCTCGACCGCGCGTCGAACCCCGAGATCACCGCCGAGGCCATCACCCACAGCGTGAGCGACGTCGCGCTGCCCGACAAGCTCTTCGAGGGCTCGGTCGACGACCTCATCGTCACCCTCGACGTCGCACCGGGCGCCCTGCAGCTGCTCGCCGACTACATCCCCGAGAACGCGACGACCGTCGAGCACGACGGGCGCCTGCGCACGACCGTGCACGTCTCGCACTACCACGGCCTCAAACGGCTCATCGCGGGCATGCCCGGGGTCGTGACCGTCGTCGAGCCCGCGGAGGCCCGCGCCGTCGTGGCGGAGTGGGCGGCCGCGGGGGCGGCGCGGTACCGCTCGTGATCCAGTGGTGGGGCTGGATCCTCATCTGGTCGGGGCTCGTGATCGCCCTCCTCGCGATGCTCGCGCTGTTCGCGTGGTGGCTGTTCCGCAAGGCCATGCGCGTGCTCGACGACCTCGGCGAGCTCGCCGACAGCACCGAGGTGTTCGACCGCGTCGACGAGTCCGAGCTGCCGAAGCAGACCCTGGCCGTGCTCGCCGACCTCCGCGAGGTGCGGGCGCGCGAGGATGCCCGCAGGGCGCACCGCGCCCGGCGCCGCAGCGAGCGGCACCGCCGCCGCCTCGAACGGGCCCGCCGCATCACGTCCGTGGACGCCTCGAAGACCCGGTGGCCAGCGGACTGGTACCGGTGACGGTTATCATGGGATCTCACCAGTAGGTACGGGACAGGGAGTTTTCGATGGGCATCTTCGGCAACGCGTTCGGGTGGCCGCATCTCATCGTCCTGCTCGTCATCATCCTGCTGCTGTTCGGAGCGCCCAAGCTCCCCGGCCTCGCCCGCAGCCTCGGCCAGTCGATGCGCATCTTCCGCGGCGAGATGAAGACCATGAAGGACGAGAACGGCAAGGACGTCCCGGTCACCGATGACCCCGCTACCGAGGCCGACGGCACCACCAAGCCGAAGCCGTAGCCTCGATGGCCACCCGTACCGGGCGGTGGCGCACGAAGGGTGACCAGCGCATGTCGCTGGGCGACCACCTCCGCGAACTGCGCAAGCGCCTGTTCATCTCCGCCATCGCCATCGTGGTGGCCGCCGCCGTCGCCTTCATCAACTGGGGCTGGCTGAGCGACCTCCTGCAGCTGCCCGTGAAGCTCACGAGCCTCACGACGTTCGTGCAGGACGGCATGCGCGTGCCCATCACGCAGCTCGCCGAGAACCACAACGCGACGATCAGCTACACGACCGTGTCGAGCGCCTTCGACCTCACCGTGCAGATCGGCCTCACGTGCGCGATCCTGCTCGCGAGTCCCGTGTGGCTCTACCAGGTGTTCGCGTTCCTCGTCCCGGGCCTCACGGGACGCGAGAAGAAGTACACCTTCGGCTTCTTCTTCTCGGCCGTGCCGCTCTTCCTCGCGGGCGGCGTGGTGGGGTGGCTGCTCTTCCCGCACATGGTCGAGCTGCTGGCATCCTTCACGCCCGGGCAGGACTCGATCCTGCTCGACGCCAAGTACTACTACGACTTCATCATCAAGCTCGTGCTCGCGGTGGGCGTGGGCTTCGTGCTGCCGGTGTTCCTCGTGCTGCTCAACTTCGTGGGCGTGCTGAGCGCCCAGACGATCCTCAGGGGATGGCGCGTCGCGGTGCTCATCATCGCGCTGTTCTGCGCCGTGGCGACCCCGGCCGTCGACGTGATCTCGATGTTCCTGCTCGCGATCCCCATGGTCGCCCTCTACTTCGCGGCGGTGCTCGTGGCGACCCTCCACGACCGCGGAGCGGCCCGGCGGCTCGCGCGCATCACGACCGACGACGTCGCCGTGGCAGACCTGTGACCGACCAGCTGAGCGCCGCCGACCGGTTCGCGGCGGCGAAGCGGCGGGCGGGGCATCCCCTCATCGAGGCGTTCCGGGCGGCGCAGCGGTTCGACCTCGACGCCTACCAGCTCGCGGCGTGCGAGGTCGTCGACGATGGCAAGAGCGTGCTCGTCGCGGCCCCGACGGGCGCGGGCAAGACGATCATCGCCGAGTTCGCGATCTACCGGGCCATGCGGAGCGCCGCCGACAAGGTGTTCTACACGGCGCCCATGAAGGCGCTGAGCAACCAGAAGTTCCAAGAGCTGCAGGCCGAGTACGGCGAGGAGAACGTCGGCCTGCTCACGGGCGACACGAACATCAACTCGCACGCGCGCATCGTCGTCATGACGACAGAGGTGCTGCGCAACATGCTCTACGCCGACTCCGACCTGCTGCGCGACCTCGCTGTCGTCGTCATGGACGAGGTGCACTTCCTCGCCGACCGCTTCCGCGGCGCCGTGTGGGAGGAGGTCATCATCCACCTGCCCCAGCACGTGCGCATGGTCTCCCTGAGCGCGACGGTCTCCAACGCCGAGGAGTTCGGCGACTGGCTGCAGGCCGTGCGCGGCGACACCGAGGTCATCGTCTCGGAGGACCGTCCGGTGCCGCTCGACCAGCACATCCTCATGCGCGGCAAGCTCGTCGACCTCTTCGACTCGTCGGGTCTCGTCGCGACCCACCGCGTGAACCCCGAGCTCGTGCAGATGGCCCGCTACGGCGGCCGCACCATCAGCTCGCGGCAGATGCAGGACGTCGGCCGACGCCACTCGAAGGGCGGGCGGCCCGACTTCCAGCGCGTCGACCGTCCGGAGGTCGTCAAGCTCCTCGACGGCAAGAACCTGCTGCCCGCGATCTTCTTCGTGTTCAGCCGGGTGGGGTGCGACCAGGCCGTCACGACGGTGCTGCGCTCGGGCATCCGCCTCACCACCCCCGCGGAGCGCGACGAGATCCGGGCCATCGTGGAGGAGCGCTGCCGCACCCTGCTCGACGAGGATCTGGCCGTGCTCGGCTACTGGGACTGGCTCACGGGCCTCGAGCGCGGGGTTGCCGCCCATCACGCCGGCCTCCTGCCCGCCTTCAAGGAGGTGGTCGAAGAGCTCTTCCAGAAGAAGCTGGTCAAGGTCGTGTTCGCCACCGAGACGCTCGCGCTCGGCATCAACATGCCCGCGCGCACCGTCGTGCTCGAGAAGCTCGAGAAGTTCAACGGCGAGGCGCGCGTGCCCATCACGCCGGGGGAGTACACGCAGCTCACGGGTCGCGCCGGCCGCCGCGGCATCGACGTCGAGGGGCACTCCGTCATCCAGTGGGTCGACGGGCTCGACCCCCAGGCGGTCGCGTCGCTCGCGAGCAGGCGCACCTACCCGCTCAACTCGAGCTTCAAGCCCACGTACAACATGGCGGTCAACCTCATCGAGCAGTTCGGACGCGAGCGCACGCGCGAGATCCTCGAGTCGAGCTTCGCGCAGTTCCAGGCCGACCGCGCCGTCGTCGACCTCGCCCGGAAGGTGCGGTCGCAGCAGCAGTCGCTCGACGGCTACGCGAACTCGATGAAGTGCCACCTGGGCGACTTCTCGGAGTACTCGACGCTGCGCCGCGAGCTCACCGACCTCGAGCGCAAGGGCATCTCGAACACGGCGTCGCGCGCGGAGCGCGACCGCCGCCAGCGCCAGCTCTCCGACCTGCGCCGCCGCATGAAGCAGCACCCGTGCCACGCGTGCCCCGAGCGCGAGTCGCACGCGCGCTGGGCGGAGCGCTACTGGAAGCTCAAGCGCGAGACCGACCAGCTCACCGCCCAGATCCGCACGCGCACGGGGGCCGTCGCCAAGGTGTTCGACCGCGTCACCGACGTGCTCGTGCGCCTCGGCTACCTCGAGCCGGGGGAGGGCTCCGACCTCGTCCTGAGCCCCGACGGCAGGATGCTGCGCCGCATCTACGGGGAGCGCGACCTCCTCGTCGCCGAGTCGCTGCGCCGCGGCTTCTGGGACGACCTCGACGCGCCGTCGCTCGCCGCCATGGCCACGACCCTCGTCTACGAGCCGCGCCGCGAGGAGGGCCAGCTGGGCGACCGCTACCTGCCCCGCGGCAGGTTCCGCGAGGCCTTCGACGCGACGGGCGATCTCTGGAGCGAGCTCGACGACCTCGAGCGCCTGCACAAGCTGCCCGGCAGCCAGCCGCTCTCCACGGGCCTCGCGCTCGCGATGTACCGCTGGGCGAGCGGCACGGGCCTCGACGCCGTGCTGCGCGAGGCCGACATGGCCGCGGGCGACTTCGTGCGCTGGACGAAGCAGACCATCGACCTACTCGACCAGCTCTCGGTGGTCGCGCACGGCGAGGTGGGGCGCACGGCGCGCACGGCGCTCGACGCCATCCGCCGCGGCATCGTCGCGTACTCGAGCGTCGCATGACCGCGACCCGCCCCCTCCTCCCGCTCTGGGCCGCCCTCGTCCTCGCCGCGGGCTCGGGCCCCATCCTCGATGCGGCGTTCCCCGACCTGGGCGTGTGGCCGCTCGCGTTCCCGGCCGTCGCCCTCGTGCTCGTGTCACTCGTGGGCCGCCGCGCGGGCAGCGCGTTCCTCGTCGGGTTCGTCGCGGGGCTCGCGTTCTACCTCGTGCACATCCAGTGGGCGTCCCTCTTCCTCGGCCTGCTGCCCATGACGGCCCTCTCGGTGCTCGAGTCGCTGTTCTGGGGCCTCGGGGCGATCGCGATGACGCTCGCCTACCGCTGGATCCCGCGCGCGTTCCCGACGCCGCTCGGGCGCGTGGCACTGCTCCCGCTCGCGGTGTCGGCGCTGTGGATGGCGCGCGAGGCATGGTCGTCGGTGTGGCCCTACGGCGGCTTCTCGTGGGGCCGCCTGTCGATGTCGCAGTCGGACAGCCCGCTCTCGTCGCTCTTCCCCTGGCTCGGCATCTCGGGCACGACCTTCGTCATGGTGCTCGTCGTGGCGGTCGCGATCGAGGTCGTGCGGTCGCCCACCCTGCGGCGCGCGACGGTCGCCGTCGCGGTCGCGACCGTCGTCGTCGCGCTGCCCGCGTGGCCCGTCATGACAGACGGGTCGTTGCGGGTCGCGGCCGTGCAGGGCAACGCCAAGGCCGGCTACTTCGACGGCTCGACGGCGAACGAGCTCCTGCAGGCCCAGCTCGACGCCACGGTGCCGCTGTTCGGGCAGAAGGGCATCGACGTCGTGCTGTGGCCGGAGGGCACGACGTACGACGACCCGCTCACCGACCCGTACACGGGCCAGGTGTTCGACTACGTCTCCCAGCAGGTGGGCGCGCCGCTCGTCGGCCAGGGGGTCACGCAGCGCGACGGCAGGTACTACAACACGGCGATCCTGTGGGAGGCGGGCAGGGGCGCCCTCGACCTCTACGACAAGAAGCACCCCGTGCCGTTCGGCGAGTACGTGCCCGACCGCGCCTTCTGGCGTCCGTTCGCCCCCGACCTCATCGACCTCATCGGCCGCGAGTACACACCGGGCACGACCGACAACGTCTTCGACTTGGGCGGCGTCACGGTCGGGATCAACATCTGCTTCGACATCGTCGACGACCAGATCCTCACCGACTCGGTGCGCGAGGGTGCCCAGGTCATCTTCGCGTCGTCGAACAACGCCGACTTCGGGCACACCGACGAGAGCGCCCAGCAGCTCGCCATCGCGCGCATCCGCGCGCTCGAGCTCGGCCGCAGCGTCGTCAACATCTCGACGGTCGGCCTGAGCGCCGTCATCGCGCCCGACGGCCGCATCGTCGACGAGCTGCCCTGGTACTCCGTGGGCACGATGGTGCAGGATGTCGACCTCAGCACCGCCATCACGCCGGCGGTGCTGCTCGGCCGCCAGCTCGAATGGCTCATCTCCGGGTTCGGCCTCGCCGCGCTCCTCATCGCCGCAATCGGGAGCCGCCGCCGTGCCTGACGTGCTCGTCATCGTGCCCACCTACAACGAGATCGAGAGCCTGGAGCGCCTGGTCGGAAGGCTGCGCCAGTCGGTCCCCACCGCCGACGTGGTCGTCGTCGACGACAACAGCCCCGACGGCACGGGCGACCTCGCCGACCGGCTCGCCGCCGCCGACCCGCACATCACCGTGCTGCACCGCCCCGGCAAGGAGGGGCTCGGGCGCGCGTACCTCGCGGGCTTCGCCGAGGCGCTCGAGCATGGGTACACGTTCGCCGTCGAGATCGACGCCGACGGATCGCACGACCCCGACGAGCTGCCCGCCATGCTCGAGCTCGCGCGGGACGGGGCCGACCTCGTGATCGGCTCCCGCTGGGTGACGGGCGGCGCTGTGCGCAACTGGCCGTGGATCCGCCAGGCGATCTCGCGCTCGGGCAACGCCTACTCGCGGTGGGTGCTGCGGTCGGGCATCCACGACATCACCGCGGGCTTCCGCGTGTACCGCACGAGCGCGCTGCGAGACATCGACTTCGCCGACGTCTCGTCGCAGGGCTACTGCTTCCAGGTGGAGCTCGCCTGGCGGCTCGAGCGCACGGGCCACCGGATACAGGAACACCCCATCACCTTCGTGGAGAGGGCGACGGGGCGTTCGAAGATGCACGTCGGCATCGTGGCGGAGGCGCTGTTCAGGGTCACCGCCTGGGGGGTGGCGGCAACCCTGAAGCCTCGGGGGAGCGCTTAGGCTCCGATCTTGTCCTGACCGCGACGGGCGCGCAGGAAGTCGAGCCGCTCCTGGAGCAGCTCCTCGAGCTCGGCGCGCGTGCGGCGCTCGAGCAGCATGTCCCAGTGGCTGCGGGGGACCTTGGTCTCGACCTCGTCGAGAACGGTCAGCTCGCCGTCGCTGTCGAGGAGGATGCCCTCCTGGCCGGTCTTGGGGGACTCCCACTGCTGGGGGACCTCTGCGTCAGCGGCGAAGACCACTTCGAAGGTGGTGCCGTCGGCGGCGCGGTACGTGCTCTTCTTCCGCGGGGAGAACTCCACGCCCACTTCGCTCTGTAAGCTCTGCGTGCCCAGCCTCATCCCGCGCAAACTCCGGTCTGCCATTGTGTGGCCTCCTTCTCTTGCGGTTGCTAAAGGTATAAACCCACAAGCTGGGCGAATCCTTTCAAGCGCGCGCTGTCTCCCAGCAGGCTCTCAGAAAACGCACGGGAACTCGAAGGATGCTCAGGCGCGCGCGGAGACCACCGACACGGCGAGGTCCGCGCGGTCGGTGACGATCCCGTCGACCCCGAGCTCGAGAAGCTCTGCCATGCGCAGGGGATCGTTGACCGTCCAGACGTGCACCTCCACGCCCGCGGCGTGGAGGCGGCGGATCATCCTCGCCGTCGTGATGCGCAGGCCCAGCGCGCGCTCGGGCACCTGCACGGCGACGAGTCCGCGCAGCGCGCGGCGCACGACGGGGGAGAGGCCGAGCTTTCCCGCGAGGAGCGCGATGGCGAAGCGCGGCGCGGACGCCGACGACACGACGCCGGGCAGACCGCGCAGCGCGGCGCGGCGGCGGCTCTCGCTGAACGACGACACGAGCACGCGGCGGGAGGCGCGCGCGGCGATGACGGCGGCGATCGTGGGGCCGACGGCGGCCGCCGACTTCACGTCGATGTTGAAGCGCGTGTCGGGGAAGGCGTCGAGCGCCTCCGCGAGGGAGCAGAACGACTGGCCATCGCCGAGGTCGATCTTGCGCAGCTCCGCGAACGGCAGCGCGTCGACGCGCACGTCGCGACCCGCGATGCGGGAGAGGTCGGGATCGTGCGCGATGACGGCGATGCCGTCGAGGCTCGCGTGCACGTCGGTCTCGATGTAGGTCGCGCCGACCGCGAGGGCCTTCGCGAACGCGAGCATGGTGTTCTCCGGGGCCTCGACCGCGAGGCCCCGGTGCGCGAACACGCGGGGCCTCGCGGGGGAGAGGTAGCTGCTGCCCGCGGGGCCCTTACTTGGCGGCCGGCGCCTTACCACTTGCGCCGCCGAGGAAGCCCGCGCTGATGCCCTTGAGCGCCTCGGTGAGCTCCGACGGGATGATCCACATCTTGTTGGAGTCGCCCTCGGCGAGCTTGGGCAGGGTCTGCAGGTACTGGTACGCGAGCAGGTCGGCGGACGGGTCGCCGGCGTGGATCGCGTTGAAGACGGTCTGGATGGCCTCGGCCTCGCCCTTGGCGCGGAGGACCGCGGCCTGCGCGTCACCCTCGGCCTCGAGGATCGCCGCCTGGCGGGATCCCTCGGCCTGGAGGATCGCGGCCTGCTTGGTGCCCTCGGCGGTGAGGATGGCGGCGCGGCGGTCACGCTCGGCGCGCATCTGCTTCTCCATCGAGTCCTGGATGGAGACGGGCGGGTCGATCGCCTTGAGCTCGACGCGTCCCACGCGGATGCCCCACTTGCCGGTCGCCTCATCGAGCACGACGCGCAGCTGGCCGTTGATGTTGTCGCGGCTCGTGAGCGCCTCCTCGAGGTTGAGGCCGCCGACCACGTTGCGGAGCGTGGTCGTCGTGAGCTGCTCGACGGCGCCGAGGTAGTTCGCGATCTCGTAGGTCGCGGCGCGCGCGTCGGTCACCTGGAAGTACACGACGGTGTCGATCGACACCACGAGGTTGTCCTCGGTGATGACCGGCTGCGGCGGGAACGACACGACCTGCTCGCGCATGTCGAGCAGCGGCCGCACGCGGTCGATGAACGGCACGAGCACGTTGAGGCCCGGCAGGAGGGTCTTGTGGTACTTGCCGAGGCGCTCGACGACTCCGGCGTTCGCCTGAGGGATGATCCGGATGGACCGGAACAGGATGACGAGGACGAAGATCGCGACTATCGCGAGCAGGATGACGAGGAAGATCTGGCCGAAGACTTGGCCGGGGTCGGTCACGTGTCTGTCCTTTCAGCGGGGATGACCACGGCGGTCGCCCCCTCGATTGCGGAGACGACGACGCGCTCACCCTCGACGAGGGGGCGGTCGCTGCCGGGGAGGCGTGCGGTCCAGGTCTCGCCGTTGGCGAGCTTGACGTGGCTGGCGTTGCCGGAGAAGTCGTTGGTCACCGTGCCGGTGAGGCCGATGAGCGCGTCGATGTTGCTGCGGGCCGGATCCCCGCCCCGCTTGAGGCGGCGCAGGAGCGCGGGCCGCAGGGCGAACAGCAGGAGCACCGAGAGCACCGCGGCGACGATGATCTGCACCCACCACGGGGCACCGGCGAAGCCCGACAGGAGACCGCCGAAGCTGCCGATCGCGAGCATGAGGAAGGTGAACTCGAGCGTCGTGAGCTCGATGATGCCGAAGATGAGGATCAGCGCGATCCACACAATCCATGAGTACGTGACCAGGAAGTCCAGGATCATGATCGGCACCTCTCGTGTGTCGGTTCTGGTTTCACCCTACCCGCTCACGGGCGGCTTGGTAGGGTCGTTACTCGTGAGCAATCCCCTTGCACCTGGTTCCCTGTCCGGCCTCCGAGCGCTCGTCACGGGTTCGTCCCGCGGCATCGGCGCCGACACCATCACCTACTTCGCGGAGGCCGGCGCGCGCGTCGCCATCAACTACCGCAACAAGGAAGCGCGGGCGCTCAAGCTCGTGTCGCAGCTGCAGGAGAAGGGCGCGGAGGCGATCGCCATCGGCGCCGACCTCACCGATGCCAACTCGGTCGCCGCGATGGTCGAGGCCGTGCGCGAGGAGTTCGGCGGGCTCGACATCCTCGTGCTCAACGCCTCGGGCGGCATGGAGAGCGGCATGGCCGAGGACTACGCCATGAAGCTCAACCGCGACGCCCAGGTCGACTTCCTGAACGCCATGCTGCCGCTGCTGCACGAGGGCTCGCGCATCGTGTTCGTGACGAGCCACCAGGCGCACTTCATCAAGACCGTCGAGACCATGCCCGAGTACCTCCCGGTGGCGCTGAGCAAGCGCGCGGGCGAGGACGCCCTGCGCGACCTCATCCCGTCGCTCACCGCGAAGGGCATCGGGTTCGTCGTCGTCTCGGGCGACATGATCGAGGGCACCATCACCGCGACGCTCCTGCAGCGCGCGAACCCGGGGGCCATCGAGGCGCGCAAGGAGGCCGCCGGCCGCCTCTACAACGTGAGCGAGTTCGCCGCCGAGGTGGCCCTCGCGGCGGTAGAGCCCATCCCGGACGACAACACGCGGTACGTCGGCGACGTCTCCGACTTCCAGCGGGCGTAGCCGTGCGCGCGCAGGACATCGAATCCCTGCTGAGCGTCTCGCGCCCCACCCTCGCGCCCGACGGGTCCGTCGCGGTCGTGAGCGTCACGCACCCCTCGCTCGACGCCGACGCCTCGGTGGGACAGCTCTGGTCGGTGCCGCTCGACGGCGGCGCGGCCCGGCGCATCACGCGCGGCCGCATCGACACGAGCCCGCGGTTCAGCCCCGACGGCGCACGCATCGCCTTCCTGCGGGCAGACAAGGGCGAGCCCGCCCAGCTGGTGGTCGTGGATGCCCGTGGCGGCGAGCCGCTCGTGCTGACGGACGCCAAGCTCGGGGTCGAGTCGTTCTCGTGGTCGCCCGACTCCGCGCGGATCGCCTACACGGCCCCCGTCGCCGAACAGGGCCGCTACGGCACGGTCGAGGGCATCTCGCCCGCCGCCGAGCCCGCGCGGCACATCACGACCCTCAACTACAAGATGAACGGGTCGGGGTACACCGGCGACCAGCGCGCGCACGTGTTCGTCGTCGCCGCGCCGCCCGTCGACGGCGAGCCCGCCTACGTCGCGTCGCCCCTGCCCGACGGCTCGACGCCCGAGGCCGCCCTCGTGCCCGAGAGCACCCGGATCACGACGGGCGACGACTCGTGGTCGGCCCCGCGGTTCGTGGGGGAGCGCGTCGTCGCGATCGCCCGGCGCCACGCGGGCCGCGACCGCGACCTGCGCAACCAGGTCTGGTCCATCGCCGCGGGCTCCGAGCCCGAGGCGCTCACCGACCTCGGCTCCCTCGACATCTCCGACATCGCGGAAGGGGTGGACGGAACCGTCTACCTCGTCGCGCAGGAGCTCGGACCGGACGGCACGGACTTCGTCGGCCGCAACTCGGCGGTCTACCGCCTCGACGGGCGCATGCCCGTGCTCCTCACCGACCCGGAGACGAGCGACCACACGGGCCAGCTGCTCACGGCCACGGGGGAGGGGGTGCTCATCCCCGGCCTGTGGAACGGCCGCCAGCACGTGCACGCCGTGCCGGGGGAGCCCATCACGTCCGGCGACTACGAGGTCACGGGCGTCGCCACCGCGGCGGGCCGTGTCGTCGTCTCGTACCAGAGCCCGACGAGCTTCGGCGAGGTCGGGGTCGTCGAGGGCGGCGGGATCCGGCCGCTCACCGACTTCGGCGCGGCCCTCGCGTCCACCGGGCTCGTCGCGCCGGCCGAGCTCACCGTCACGGCGCGCGACGGCTACCCGGTGCACGGCTGGGTCGCGCGGCCCGCGGGGGAGGGCAAGCACCCCACCCTGCTCATGATCCACGGCGGGCCGTACACCCAGTACGGCATCCACGCCTTCGACGAGACGCAGGTCTACGTCGACGCGGGATACGCGGTCGTGTACTGCAACCCGCGCGGCAGCTCCGGCTACGGGCAGGCGCACGGCTCCGTCATCCGCGAGCAGATGGGCGGCGTCGACATGACAGACGTGCTCGACTTCCTCGACGGCGCGCTCGACGAGTTCGACGACCTCGACCCCGGGCGTCTGGGCATCCTCGGCGGCTCGTACGGCGGGTACCTCACGGCGTGGACGATCGCGCACGACCACCGCTTCTCAGCGGCTGTCGTGGAGCGGGGCTACCTCGACCCGTCGGCGTTCATCGGCTCGTCGGACATCGGCTCGTTCTTCCCGCAGGGGTACAACGGCGCCGACCGCGAGCTGCAGCGCCGCCAGAGCCCGCAGGAGGTCGCACACCTCGTGACGACCCCCACGTTCGTCGTGCACTCGGAGCTCGACCTGCGCTGCCCGCTGTCGCAGGCCGAGACGTACTACGCGACCCTCAAGCTGCAGGGCGTCGACGCCGAGCTGCTCGTCTTCCCGGGCGAGAACCACGAGCTCAGCCGCTCGGGACGCCCGCGCCACCGCGTGCAGCGCTTCGAGGCCATCCTCGACTGGTTCGGCCGCCACCTGTGACGGTCAACCGCCCGACGAGCCGGGTGCTGCTGTTCGACCGCGACAACCGCGTGCTGCTCTTCCTCACCAAGGCCCCCGACACGAGCGGGGTCGCCCGCTGGCTCACGCCCGGCGGGGGAGTCGACGCGGGGGAGAGCCACCACGACGCCGCCCTGCGCGAGCTCGAGGAGGAGACGGGCCTCGTGCTCGACGACCTGGGGGAGCCCGTGTGGTCGCACGACTTCGTCGTGCAGTGGGATGCCGCCGACCACGACACGGGCCACGCCGTCTTCTACACCGCGGTGACCGACGCCTTCGAGCCCTCCGACGCGCACTGGACGGACGACGAGCGCGTCGACGTGCTGGAGCACCGCTGGTGGACCCTCGCCGAGCTCGCCGCCACGAAAGAACCCTACGAGCCCGCCGAGCTCGTGCAGCTCGTGCGACGGCAGCTGCCGTCCTGTTGAGAGGAACAACCATGACCCGCGAGATCCCGCAGTACACGATCGCCGACCTCGAATATCTGAACGATGTTCAGTTCGAGAGCTTCACGAGCGACGACGCCTTCGACCTCGGCCTGATCGCCGTGCAGGTGATCCGCGAGTGGGACCTCAACCTCGCCGTGGACATCCTGCTGGGCGAGTACCTCGTGTTCCGGGCGCGCCTCAAGGACACAGGTCCAGGGAACGATCCGTGGCTCGCCGGCAAGGCCGCGACGGTCCGTCGGTTCGGCGAGGCCTCGTACCTCGTCAAGCTGCGGCACCTGGAGGCCGGAACGCCCTTCGAGGAACGGGATGACGTCGACCACGAGGTGTTCAAAGCTCACGGCGGCTCGATCCCGATCAAGGTCGCCGGCGACGTCGTCGGAACGATCACCGTCTCGGGCGAGCCGCAGGAGATCGACCACGAGGTCGCGGCCGAGGCGCTGCGCCGCTACCGCGGCTGATCCATCATCCGATAATGCACATTATGTCAAGTAACCGACGAGGAGGAGCACAGTGGGCATCGCATTCCCCGCGGGGGCGGTCTCGATCACGACGACGGACGGCGACACGGTCATCCTGCGCAGCTGCGATCTGTGCGGCGCGACCGTCATCGAGGCCGACGCCACGGATCTCGCGTTCCACAAGCGGTGGCACCGGGCGCAGGGCTCTGCCAACTGGGTCGACCCCTTGACCGGCCACGTCCACAGCGCCACGGGCGACCCCTCCGACTGAGTCCGGTTCGGCCCTGGGCTGACGGTCAGCGGGCTCCCCGGAGTTTGCGCGTCTCCTCCGCGGTGATCCGCACCGACTCGGCGAGGTGCCGCGCCAGGAACGCGATCTCGTCGTCGCTGTACGACGCGTACAGCTCCGCGAACGCCGCGCCGATCGATGCGTAGGCGTTCTCCTCGCTCCCGAATCCCCCCAGGTCGGCCGTCACGATGATCCTGCGCCGGTCGTCCGGGTCGGGCTCCCGGCGCGCCACTCCCCTGGCCACGAGCCGGTCGACGATTCCCGTGACCGCCCCCGAGGTCACGTGGAGGGCGCGCATCAGGGCGCCCGCTGACTGCGGCCCCTCCCTCACCAGGATGCTCAGCGCGCGCATCTCGGAGATGCCCAGCCCGTAGCCCGCCGCGGCCGCCTGCTGGAACAGCGCGGTGCTCGTCGCGTCGGCCTCGGACAGCTCCGCCAGCCGTCGAAGCGCCTCTGCCCGATCCATGAGATTATCTTGCCACATAATTATCTTAGTTGCTAAGGTAATTCTATGAGTGCCTCCACCGACGTCGTCCTCTCCTCCGACGGCACGCCCGTCGGCCTCCGCAGCGTCGGCTCCGGGCCCGGCCTCGTCATCGTGCACGGCGCGATGCAGTCCGGCGTGAGCCAGCTCGAGCTCGCCACGCTCCTCTCCCCCACGCACACCGTCCACCTCATGGACCGCCGGGGCCGCGGCACGCCGCCCGCCACCTCGACCGCGCAGGAGGTCGCAGACCTCTCGGCCGTCCTGGCCCGCACCGGCGCGACCGACGTGCTGGGCATCAGCTCGGGCGCCATCATCGCGGCACGGGCTGCGCTCGCCGGCGCGCCCGTCGAGCGGCTCGCGCTGTTCGAGCCTCCGATCGCGGTGGGTCCGTCAGCGCACTCGTCGGTGCGCCTCGACCTCGTCGCACCCTTCCGCGCCGCGCTCCAGGGCGGCGACGTGCCCCGCGCGATGGCGATCGCGATGAAGGTCGCCCAGATGGGCCCGTCCTGGATGTTCGGCCTGCCCACTCCCCTGCTCACCGCCGTATCGCGCAGGATGCTCACCGACGACGACCGCAGCGAGCCGGCACCCGGCGCCTCCCACCTGCGGGAGCTCGCGCACGCGCTCACCGCGGACTTCACGGTGGTGACCGAGAACGCCGGCACCGCCGCCGACTTCGCCGGCATCACGATCCCCACACTCCTGCTCGAGGGCACGCGCACGCGGCCGTACCTGCGCACGGCGGTCGCCGCGCTCGCGGCCGAGCTCCCCCACGCCCGGCGCGTGGAGCTGCCCGGCCTCGGCCACGGCGCGACACAGGACCGCGCCCAGTGGGGACGCCCCGACCTCGTGGCCCCGCACCTCCTGGAGTTCTTCGCCCAGGCCTCGTGACGCACGGCGCCGCGGGCGGAATGCCGGGCTGCCGGCCGGGGTTGCACCCGTCATGGACGACGCAGCGCTCAAGGCCCTCCTCGACTCCGCCCGCACGGTCGCCGTGGTGGGGCTCTCCACAGACCCCGCGAAGACGTCGAGCGCGATCGCGAGCATCCTCATCGATGCCGGGTACGACGTGATCCCCGTGCACCCGACGGCCACCGAGGTCCTCGACCGCACCGCCTACCCGACGCTGGCCGACGTCCCGGTGCCGATCGACATCGTCGACGTGTTCCGCCCCGCCGGCGAGGCCGCGGGCATCGCCGAGCAGGCCGTGGCCGTCGGCGCGAAGACCCTGTGGCTGCAGCTGGGCATCGTGTCCGAGGATGCCCGCGCCATCGCCGAGGCGGGCGGGCTCACCTACCTCGACGACATCTGCATCGGCGCGACGACCCTCCGACTGGGCAACCGCGCGGCGTAGCAGCCCCCGGGCGCCCCGGACTGCCATAGTGGGCGCGTGTTCACCTGGTTCGATCTCGCCTGGCCCTGGATCGGTCTCGGCCTCGCCGCCGTCATCTCAGTGCTGCTGTTCGCCACGCCCCTGCTGCGGGGCGACCGGACGGTGCCGCGCCGGCACGACCTGCGCTGGCTCTCGTTCCTCGCCGTCGTCGTCTACATGGTGCACAACGTCGAGGAGTACGGCATCGCCGCGAACGGCGTTCCGCACGCCTTCCCCGACTCGCTGTGCGAGCTGCTCGGCCAGCCGGACTATCCCGGATGCGGCATCCCCGCGCCCTTCTACCTCTTCGTGAACCTCCCGCTCGTCTGGATACTGGGTCCCGTCGCGGCCGGGCTCTCCCGCCGCTTCCCCCTCGCGGGGATGACCATGTGGGGCGTCACCGGGGTCAACACCCTCGCGCACGTCGTGCCCGCCATCCTCAAGCGCGAGTACGACCCTGGGCTCGTCACGGCCCTGGTCCTGTTCGCGCCCCTCACTGTGCTCGCGTTCCGCGCCGTCCTGCGCACCTACCGCCGACCGGCGGTCGCGGTGCTCATGGCCGCGGGCGGCCTCGTGCACGCAGTGCTCGCCGGGAGCCTGCTCCTCTACCTCAACGGGCTCATCCCGCAGTGGCTGCTGTTCGTGCTCCAGCCCCTGAGCATGGCCGTGATCTACCTGGCCGTGCGCGCGAACGAGCGCCGTCTGGCCCGCTAGTCGGTACCGAGGTCGAACGCGGAACCCTCGTTGGCGGCATCGGTCGCGGCGTCGAGGTCGCTCTCGCCGTCGCCGGCGGTGATCTCCGACGCCTCGCCCTGCTCGAGGTTGCCGACGAGCTGGGCTGTCGCTCCCCCGACGATGCCGAGGTGCGCGTACTGCTCGAGCTTCGAGCGCGTGTCGGCGATGTCGAGGTTGCGCATGGTGAGCTGGCCGATGCGGTCGAGGGGGCCGAACGCCGCATCCCCCACGCGCTCCATCGAGAGCTTGTCGGGGTGGTAGCTGAAGCTCGGCCCGCGCGTGTCGATGATCGAGTAGTCGTCGCCGCGGCGCAGGCGCAGCACGACCTCGCCCGTGATCGCCGAGCCGACCCAGCGCTGCAGCGACTCGCGCAGCATGAGCGACTGGGGGTCGAGCCAGCGGCCCTCGTACATGAGGCGGCCGAGGCGGCGGCCCTGCTGGTGGTAGGTGGCGAGGGTGTCCTCGTTGTGGATCGCGTTGACGAGCCGCTCGTAGGCGATGTGCAGGAGCGCCATGCCCGGGGCCTCGTAGACGCCGCGCGACTTGGCCTCGATGATGCGGTTCTCGATCTGGTCGCTCATGCCGAGGCCGTGACGGCCTCCGATGGCGTTGGCCGCGAGCACGAGGGCGACGTCGTCGGCGAATCGCTCGCCGTTGAGCGCGACCGGGCGGCCCTGCTCGAACGCCACCGTCACGTCCTCCGAGGCGATCTCGACGGCCGGGTCCCAGAACGCGACGCCCATGATGGGCTCGACGATCTCGACGCTGGCGTCGAGCTGCTCGAGGCGCTTGGCCTCGTGGGTGGCTCCCCAGATGTTCGAGTCGGTGGAGTACGCCTTCTCGCTCGACGCCTTGTACGGGAATCCGCGCTCGACGAGCCACTCGCTCATCTCCGCGCGGCCCCCGAGCTCGGTGACGAAGGCCTCGTCGAGCCACGGCTTGTAGATGCGCAGGCGCGGGTTCGCGAGCAGGCCGTAGCGGTAGAACCGCTCGATGTCGTTGCCCTTGTAGGTGGAGCCGTCGCCCCAGATCTCGACGCCGTCCTCCTTCATGGCGCGCACGAGCAGGGTGCCCGTGACGGCACGGCCGAGGGGCGTCGTGTTGAAGTAGGTCTTGCCGCCCGAGCGGATGTGGAACGCTCCCGTCGAGAGCGCCACGAGGCCCTCCTCGACGAGAGCGGCGCGGGCGTCGACGATGCGCGCGATCTCCGCGCCGTACTGCTGCGCCTTGCCGGGGACCGCGCTCACGTCGGGTTCGTCGGGCTGGCCGAGGTCTGCCGTGTAGGTGCACGGCACTGCCCCGTGCTCGCGCATCCACGCGACGGCGACGGAGGTATCGAGACCGCCGGAGAACGCGATTCCGACGCGCTCCCCCACGGGAAGACTGGTGAGGACCTTGGACATGGCTTCAAGCGTATTGGAGGATTGCACCATGCCCTGCCCCTGCCTCTCCGGCCTGCCCTACGCCGAGTGCTGCGGAGCATTCCACCGCGGTGCCTCGACGGCCCCCACCGCCGAGCGCCTCATGCGGTCGCGCTACTCCGCCTACGCGCTGGGCGAGCGCGACTACCTGCTCGCCACGTGGCACGCCTCGACGCGCCCGGCCGAGCTCGTGCTCGACCCGCGGATGCGGTGGTACCGGCTCGACATCCTCGGCCGCACGCGCGGCGGCATGCTCGACACCGAGGGCACCGTCGAGTTCCGCGCGTCGTACCGCATCGACAGCCAGCCGGGCGCCCAGCACGAGACCAGCCGGTTCGTGCGCGAGGGCGGCAGCTGGTACTACGTGGACGGGGACTGACATGAGCTACGGCCGCGACGCGCAGTCGGCCATCTACCGCGCGGGCGCGACCGGCCGCAGGCCCGTCGTCCCCACCTCGTGGCCGGCCCTCGAGGCCGCGGCGAGACGCGCCATGAGCCCCGCTGCGTGGGCGTACATCGCGGGATCGAGCGGCGCCGAGGAGACCGCGGCGAACAACCGGTCGGCGCTCGACGCGTGGCGCATCGTCCCCCGGGTGCTGCGGGATGTCTCCACGCGAGACCTGGGTGTGGAGCTGCTCGGCCACCGCTACCCCACGCCCGTCATCGCCGCGCCCGTGGGCGTGCTCGAGCTCGCGCACCGGGACGCCGACCTCGGCATCGCGCGCGCGGCGTCGGCGCTCGGCATCCCCTACGTGCTCTCGAGCCAGGCCTCACGACCCATGGAGGAGGTCGCGGCGGTCATGGGCGACTCACCGCGGTGGTTCCAGCTCTACTGGAGCACGAGCGACGACCTCGTCGCGAGCTTCGTGGGCCGAGCCGAGGCGAGCGGCGCGCAGGCGATCGTCGTGACGCTCGACACGCACATGCTCGGCTGGCGGCCGCGCGACCTCGACATCGCCTACCTGCCGTTCATCCGCGGCATGGGCATCGCGCAGTACACGAGCGACCCCGTCTTCCGCGCCCTCGTGGCCGCGCGCGAGCCCTCCACCGGGCCACGGCCGCGCGTCACGCCCGAGGCGGTGCGCACCCTGCTCGCGATGCGGCGCAACATCCCCCTGCCCAACCCGCGCGCGGCGGTCGAGACCTTCCTCGACGTGTTCTCCCGCTCGACCCTCACGTGGCAGAACCTCGCGTTCCTGCGCGAGCACACCTCCCTGCCGATCATCCTCAAGGGCATCCAGCACCCGGATGACGCCTCGCTCGCCCTCGACCACGGCGTCGACGGCATCGTGGTGAGCAACCACGCGGGGCGCCAGGTCGACGGCGCGATCGGGTCAGCGGCGGCCCTGCCCGGCATCGTCGACCGCGTCGCCGGCCGCGTGCCCGTGCTCTTCGACAGCGGAGTGCGCTCCGGCGCCGACGTCTTCAAGGCCCTCGCGCTCGGCGCCTCCGCCGTGCTCGTGGGGCGCCCCTACGCCTACGGGCTCGCGATAGCGGGGGCCGCGGGCGCCGAGGCCGTGTTGCGCGACATCGTCGCCGAGTTCGACCTCGTGCTCGGCCTGAGCGGGCACCGCAGCGCCGCCGAGCTCGCCCGGGAGGCCCTCGCGTGAGCACGTCGCACGGCTACGGCCGGCTCGTGGGGTTCAGCGACGGGGTCGTCGCGATCGCGATAACGCTGCTCATCCTGCCGCTCGTGGATGCCGCGAGCGACTTCACGGGCGACGTGGAATCGTTCGTCGTCGAGCACCTGGGAAAGCTCCTGGTCTTCTTCTTGAGCTTCGCGGTGATCGGCAACTTCTGGCTCGTGCACCACCGCATGTGGGACCGCGTGACGGGCTACACCTCCGGCCTGCTGTGGTCGAACCTGCTGTGGCTGCTCAGCATCGTCTTCCTGCCGTTCCCCACGGCCCTCCTCGCGAGCTCGGCGGGGCCCGACCGCGCGACCTACGGGCTCTACGTCGGCACCATGGTCGTCACGACCGCGGCGGAGCTGCTCATGCAGTGGATAATCGTGCGCCACCCCGAGCTGCAGGCCGACGACGCGCGCGGAACCCTCTCGGTCGGGGGCTACGTCGTCTCGACGGGCATCATGGTGTTCGCGCTGCTCCTCGCCGTCATCTTCCCCGCGTTCGGGCTGTGGGGCCTCGCGCTCTTCGCCCTCTCGGGACCCGTGCAGGGCGCGATCGCCCGCAGCAGGAAGGCATCATCATGACCGAACCCCGTTACGTCCTCGCGATCGACCAGGGCACCACGAGCACACGCGCGATGATCTTCGACGCCACGGGCGCGCCCGTCTCGACGGGCCAGCTCGAGCACGACCAGATCTTCCCCAAGGCGGGCTGGGTCGAGCACGACGCGAAGCAGATCTGGGACAACACGCGCGAGGCGATCGGGCAGGCGCTCTCGAAGGCGAACCTCACGCGGCACGACATCGCCGCCGTGGGCATCACCAACCAGCGCGAGACCACGGTCGTGTGGGACCGCGCGACGGGAAAGCCCGTCTACAACGCGATCGTGTGGCAGGACACGCGCACGCAGCCGCTCGTCGACCGCATCGCCGACGGCGACACCGCCCGCTTCCAGCAGAAGACGGGCCTGCCCCTGGCCACCTACTTCTCGGCGACGAAGATCGCGTGGATCCTCGACAACGTCGACGGCGCGCGCGCCCGCGCGGAGGCCGGCGAGCTCGCCTTCGGCACCACGGACACGTGGGTGCTGTGGAACCTCACGGGCGGCACGAAGGGCGGCGTGCACGCGACCGACGTCACGAACGCGAGCCGCACCCTGCTCATGGACCTCGCGACCCTGCAGTGGGACGACGAGCTCCTGGACGCGTTCGGCATCCCGGCGTCGCTCCTGCCGGAGATCCGCAGCTCGTCGGAGGTCTACGGCACCGCGGAGTCGAGCAGCCTGCTGCGGGAGGTGCCCGTCGCGGGCATCCTCGGCGACCAGCAGGCGGCGACCTTCGGCCAGGCCGCGTTCGACGCCGGCGAGTCGAAGAACACCTACGGCACGGGCAACTTCCTCATCGTCAACACGGGCGAGGAGGTCGTGCACTCCGCCAACGGCCTCATCACGACGGTCGCCTACAAGCTCGGGGACGAGGCACCGCGCTACGCGCTCGAGGGCTCGATCGCCGTCACCGGGTCGCTCGTGCAATGGCTGCGCGACAACCTCGGCATCATCTCGAGCGCTCCCGAGGTCGAGAAGCTCGCAGCCTCAGTGCCCGACAACGGCGGTGTCTACTTCGTGCCCGCGTTCTCCGGCCTCTTCGCGCCGCACTGGCGGTCGGATGCCCGCGGCGCGATCCTCGGGCTCACGAGGTTCGCCAACCGGGGCCACATCGCCCGGGCCGCGCTCGAGGCCGTGGCCTTCCAGACCCGCGAGGTGCTCGACGCCGTCAACGCCGACGCGGGCGTCGCGCTCGAGGAGCTCAAGGTCGACGGCGGCATGGTCGCCAACGAGGAGCTCATGCAGTTCCAGGCGGACATCCTCGACGTGCCCGTCGTGCGTCCCGTCGTCGCCGAGACCACCGCCCTCGGCGCCGCCTACGCCGCGGGGCTCGCCGTCGGGTTCTGGAAGGACCTCGACGAGCTCCGCGCCAACTGGCGCGAAGACAAGCGGTGGGAGCCCGGAATGCCGGCCGCCGAGCGCGACAGGCTCATGCGCAACTGGTCGAAGGCCGTGTCGAAGACGCTCGACTGGGTTGACGACGACACCGAAGCCTCCCCCACGCAGTAGCTGCGCGACGCCGCTACCGGTTCGTCGCCGCCACCCACTCGTCGAGCTTCGCGGCCGCGGCGCCCGAATCGACCGCCGCCGCCGCGCGCTCGAGCTGCCCGGCGAGGCGCTCGAGGATGGGCGTGCGCAGGAGCTCGGGGTCGCGCGCGAGCTCGAACGCGCTCAGCCCCGCCGCCGCGTTGAGCAGCACGATGTCGCGAACGGGACCGGGCTCGCCGGCCAGGACCGCGCGCGCGACGCCCGCGTTGTGCTGCGGATCGGCGCCGAGGAGCGACTGGATGTCGGCGCGCGGGATGCCGAGGTCCGCGGGGTCGAGGTCGTGCTCGGTCACGAAGCCGCGCGACACCTCCCAGATGTGCGAGTGGCCCGTCGTCGTGAGCTTGTCGATGCCGTCGTCGCCGCGGTACACGAGGGCGGTGGCCCCGCGCGTGCGGAACACTCCCACGACGAGAGGCACGCGCTCGAGCGACGCGACGCCCACCGCGGAGGCCTCGGGGCGGGCCGGGTTGCAGAGGGGTCCGAGGATGTTGAAGAGCGTCGAGATCCCGAGCTCCTTGCGCGTGGGGCCCGCGTGCCGGAAGCCCGGGTGGAACAGGGCGGCGTAGGCGAACGTGATGCCCGTCTCCCGCAGCACGCCCGCGACGCGGTCGGGCGCGATGTCGAGGTTGAGGCCGAGCGCCGACAGCACGTCGGAGGCGCCGGACGCCGAGCTCGCCCCGCGGTTTCCGTGCTTGACGACGGGAACGCCCGCCGCCGCGGCGATGACGGAGGCCACCGACGAGATGTTGAGGACGGCGCCGTAGGGGTCACCCCCGGTGCCCACGATGTCGAGCACCCACGGGTCGACGTCGAGCGGCTGCGCGTTGGCGAGCACGGCGTCGCGGAAGCCCACGATCTCGTCGACGGTCTCGCCCTTCATGCGCAGCGCCACGAGCAGCCCGCCGAGCTGGGCCGTCGTAGCCTCCCCCGCCATGACCGACTGCATCGCCCATTCCGCCTCGCTGATCGAGAGGTCGTTGCCCTCGACGAGGGAACCGAGGATGCCGGGCCAGGTGTGCTCGCGTGCCATGGGTCAGATCCTAACGATCCCGCCGCGACTGGCCCGCCGAATGGCATATCGGGGGTGTGATGTGGACCATAATGGGATGGTGACCACAGCCTCGCTCTCTCGCTCGGTCGGCGTCCAGACCGTCCAACGTCCCAACGTCGTGGCCGTGGGCACGATCGTCTGGCTCGGCAGCGAAGTCATGTTCTTCGCCGGCCTGTTCGCCATCTACTTCACGCTCCGGGCCATGTCGCCCGACCTGTGGGCGGCGCAGACCGAGAAGCTCAACATCCCGTTCTCCACGACCAACACGATCATCCTCGTGCTCTCGTCGTTCAGCTGCCAGTTCGGCGTCTTCGCCGCGGAGCGCCTGCAGGCCCGCCGCACCGGCAAGCTCTACCAGCTCAACAAGTGGGGCATGGTCGAGTGGTTCTACCTCACCTACGCGATGGGCGCGACCTTCGTCGTCGGGCAGATCTTCGAGTACGCGACCCTCGTGAGCGAGCACGTGAGCCTCTCGAGCGACTCCTACGGCTCGGCCTTCTACATCACGACCGGATTCCACGGTCTGCACGTCACGGGCGGGCTCATCGCCTTCCTCCTCGTCATCGGCCGCGCGTTCGCGGTCAAGACCTTCGGTCACAAGGAGGCGACGACCGCGATCGTCGTCTCGTACTACTGGCACTTCGTCGACGTGGTGTGGATCGGCCTCTTCCTCGTGATCTACGTCCTCAAATAGATGAGAAACGGAACGAAACACAGCATGGCGAAAACGCCCAAGAACTCCGCCCGAGCCGGTCGTCGTCACCCGCTCGCGACGGTCGCCCTCCTCATGGTCGGCCTTCTCGGCACCGGCGGCGCGTACGCGCTGTTCACGACGAGCGCGAGCGCCGAGACCACGGCCGCAGCCGAGGCCCAGGTCGAAGACGGCGCCAAGCTCTTCGCAGCCAACTGCGCCACCTGCCACGGCATGAACCTGCAGGGCACGACGCAGGCCCCGAGCCTCATCGGCGTCGGCGCCGCCGCCGTCGACTTCCAGGTCGGCACGGGCCGCATGCCGCTCGCGGCCACCGGCCCGCAGGCCGAGGAGAAGCCGGTCCAGTTCACCGAGGAGCAGGTGGCGGCGCTCGCCGCCTACGTCGCGACCAAGGGACCCGGCCCCGCCATCCCCTCCGAGCAGTACCTCGCGGGCGAGGGCGATGCCGCCGTCGGCGCCGAGCTCTTCCGCATCAACTGCGCCATGTGCCACAACGTCGCCGGTGCGGGCGGCGCCCTCACCGAGGGCAAGTTCGCTCCCCCGCTCGCCGGTGTCTCGGCCGTGCATGTCTACGAGGCCATGCTCACGGGCCCGCAGAACATGCCCGTCTTCAACGACGCGAACATCTCGCCGGAGGACAAGGCCAACATCATCACGTACCTCAAGTACCTCGACGAGACCCCGTCGGTCGGCGGCTACGGCCTCGGCGACCTCGGTCCGGTCTCCGAGGGCCTCTTCATCTGGATCTTCGGCCTGGGTGCGATCGTGGCGATCACGGTCTGGCTCACCGCGAAGTCCAACTAAGCACCAGGCAAAGGGAAGCGAATGGCTAAGGACCACGACGGGACCAACCCCCGCGCTGGCACGACTCTCGAGAAGTACCGCGACGACCAGCTGCCCACCCCGGGCACGGGTGTCGTCGCGTCAGACGCCGTCGAGAACCCCGGCTTCGAGCCGTTCCGCGCCCGGGTGAGCGACGTCGACCCCGCCAAGGCGCGCGCCAACGAGCGCCGCGTCTCCGCGTGGTTCGTGCTCTCGATCATCGGCACCGTGTTCGCCATCACGGCGTACATCGTGTTCCCCATCGTCGACGGCGAGCCCGGCACGATCCGCAACAACAACCTCTTCCTCGGGCTCGGCATCGCGCTCGCCCTCGTGTCGATCGGCTTCGGCGCCGTGCACTGGTCGAAGTCGCTCATGGACGGCCACGACCTCGTCGAGCAGCGCCACGGCACGCGCGGCACCGAGGCCACCCGCCAGAAGGCCATCGAGGTCTTCGAGCTGGGCAACAAGGAGTCGGGATTCGGCCGCCGCACGCTCATCCGCAACACCCTCATCGGCGCCCTCGTCGTGAGCCCGCTGCCCGCGGTCGTGCTGTTCCGCGACCTCGCGCCCGCCGAGAACCCCGTGCCGCTGCTGCAGCACACCATGTGGAAGAAGGGCACGCGCCTCACGCGCGACCCCTCCGGCACGCCCATCAAGGCGTCCGAGGTCACGCTCGGCTCCGCGTTCCACGTCATCCCCGAGGGCCTCAACGAGTCCGAGCACAAGCTCGAGGAGAAGGCCAAGGCCGCAGTGCTCCTCATGCGCCTCAAGCCGCAGGACCTGCACGTCTCCCAGGGCCGTGAGGACTGGAACTACAACGGCATCGTCGCGTACTCGAAGATCTGCACGCACGTCGGATGCCCCGTGGCGCTCTACGAGCAGCAGACGCACCACCTGCTGTGCCCCTGCCACCAGTCGCAGTTCGACATCACCCAGGAGGCCAAGGTCATCTTCGGACCGGCCAAGCGCCCCCTGCCGCAGCTTCCCATCACCGTGGACTCCGAGGGCTACCTCGTCGCGCAGAGCGACTTCACCGAGCCTGTCGGACCGAGCTTCTGGGAGAGGAAGCTGTGAGCACTGCAACCGAAACGCCCACGACCAGCTCCACGCCGCCCACGCGCGGGCAGCGCTTCACGGGCTGGGCCGCCAACTACGTCGACGAGCGCACGAGCATCTCTGGCCTCGTCAAGGAGCTGGGTCGCAAGATCTTCCCCGACCACTGGTCGTTCATGCTCGGCGAGGTCGCGCTCTACAGCTTCATCGTCATCCTGCTCTCGGGCACGTTCCTGACGTTCTTCTTCCAGGCCAGCATGGTCCCGGTCGAGTACGAGGGCTCCTACGTGCCGCTCAAGGGCATCGAGATGTCGGCGGCCATGGCCTCGACGCTCGACCTCTCCTTCGACATCCGCGGCGGCCTGCTCATGCGCCAGGTGCACCACTGGGCGGCCCTGCTGTTCGTGGCGTCCATCGGCCTGCACATGCTGCGCATCTTCTTCACGGGCGCGTTCCGCAAGCCGCGCGAGATCAACTGGGTCATCGGCTTCGTGCTCTTCGTGCTCGCCATGGGTGAGGGCTTCACGGGCTACTCGCTCCCCGACGACCTGCTGTCGGGCAACGGCCTGCGCATCATCGACGGCCTCATCAAGGGCATCCCGATCATCGGAACCTGGATCTCGTACCTGCTGTTCGGCGGCGAGTTCCCGGGCGAGGATGTCGTCGGACGCTTCTACGTGCTGCACATCCTGCTGCTGCCGGCGATCCTCGTGGCCGCGCTCGGCGTGCACATGCTGCTGCTCGTCATCAACAAGCACACCCAGTTCGCCGGCCCCGGCCGCACCAACGACAACGTCGTCGGTGTGCCGATCATGCCGGTGTTCGCCGCAAAGGCCGGTGGCTTCTTCTTCATCATCTTCGGCGTCATCGTGCTCATCGCGTCGCTCTTCCAGATCAACCCGATCTGGACGTACGGCCCGTACGACCCGTCGCCCGTCTCCGCCGGCACGCAGCCGGACTGGTACATCGGCTTCGCGGACGGCGCCCTGCGCCTCGTCCCGCCGGGCTGGGAGCTCGAGCTGGGCCCGTACACGCTCTCGCTCAACGTGTTCATCCCCGTCGTCGTGCTGGGCCTGTTCCTCGTCGTCGTCGCGATCTACCCCTTCATCGAGGCGTGGATCACGGGCGACAAGCGCGAGCACCACATCGCCGACCGCCCCCGCAACGCCCCGACCCGCACCGCCATCGGCGCTGCCGGCGTGACGTTCTACGCGGTCATGTGGGCGGCCGCGAGCTCCGACCTCATCGCCACGCACTTCAAGCTGTCGATCGAGAACGTGACGCACGCCATCCAGGCGCTGCTCATCCTGGGCCCGATCATCGCCTACATCGTGACGAAGCGCATCTGTCTCGCGCTCCAGAAGAAGGATCGCGAGATCGCGCTGCACGGCTATGAGTCGGGCCGCATCGTGCGCCTCCCGGGCGGCGAGTACATCGAGGTGCACGAGCAGCTCGACGAGTACGAGCGCTGGAAGCTCGTGAGCTACGAGGACTACAAGCCCCTCATGCTCCGCCCGAACGCCCAGGGCAAGATCACCGTCGGTGAGCGCCTGCGCTCGCGTGCCTCGAGCTGGTTCTTCGAGGACCGCATCGCCCCCGTCACCAAGACGGACATCGAGAAGTCGCACGGCGACCACCACTAGCCGACGCACCACCCCGGAGCGCCGTGACCCCCGGGTCGCGGCGCTCCGTGCTTTCCGCCCCGCCCACCCCTCCCCTCGTGTCTCGCAGATTTCCCGGTGTCTCGCACATCTCCGCGACACCTGCCACTCTGCGAGGCACAGGGGTCAACGGACGCCCGCGGCGGCGAGCTGCCGCCCGAGTGCGACTGGCGAACGGGCCGTGTCCCATCCCCATCGCGTCACCGTGATGCCCAGCGCCCTCAAGCGATCCTCGCGGATCTTCTCGTCCACGACGACCTGTGCTGGGGTCCGTCCGTCGAGGATGTCCGGGCTCACGTACTTCCCCCTGCCGTCGAACTCCCCCACGACCCGGAACTGCGGCCACCAGAAGTCCACGTAACCGATGAGTCCGCGCGCATCCCGGAACTCCTGCTGCAGCACGGGCGCTGGCAGGCCCAGGCCGTGCATCGTCACGCGGCTGAGCGACTCGCCCGGCGAGCCCGAACCAGCATCGGAGAGGGCGATGGCGTCCGAGCATCTGCGCGCGCCCCGGGGCGAGGCAAGGCTCCGGTTCAGCTCATGAAGCTCTGCCCGAGGGATGCCGCGGACCGCACGTCCGGCATCCACCATGGCCACCGACACCGCGAGCGGGCGCGTGCGACCGACATCGATCAGGGTGCGGGCCAAGGGTGTCACAAGCACACCATCGACCTCGTCCGGAGGCGGCACCTCGTACCTCCGCGCCGTGTACCCGTGTCGCGACGCTCCGACGACACCACGTCCGACGACGACCTCCGGCTTGTCCGGCCAGCTCCCGATCATGGGCAGGCGCCACAGCGCCGCGGCGGAGAGGTGGGAGAACACGAGTTGAGTGTCGAAAGCGTGCGCGACGGCATGGATGCGCGTCAAGAACCTGTCATCGGGAGACAGGCCGCCCCACGTGCTGGCGGGGATGAACACGCCCTCCGCCAGCCGGATCAGCTCCCCCGCGCGATACGCGCGGTAGAGCGACGACCCGGAACCCGAACGGACTTCCGGCGCGGCGAGGATGAGCTTGTCCGAATGCATCCCCGCATCCTGCAGCGCGGGCCCCCAGCATCGACCGGACCCGTCTAGAAGCGTTGCGTGCCTCGCAAAGTGTCACGTGGTGAGGAGATGTGCGAGACACCTGCACATCTGCGAGACACGAGGGGCGGCTAGAGCTCGCGCTTGAGGAAGTCCGCGCCCGAACGGTAGCCGATGCGCTCGTAGAAGTCTGCGGAGCGCCGGCTCGCGACCGTGATCTGACGCACGGAGCGCTCGCGACACACGCGCTCGACCTCTTCCACTATCGCCGTGCCGATGCCCGTGCCGCGGTGGGCGTCGTCGACGACGAGCTCCTGCAGCTGCGCGGACGAGCCGTTGGTGTGCAGGAGGGGCGTGATGGTCGTGAGCGCGTAGCCCACGACCGCGCCCGTGGCATCCTCGGCGACGAGGAGCACGGAGGTCGCGTCGGTGCTGAGCAGCACGGGGAAGTTCTCGTCGAACGCCGCACGGTCGGGCGTGTAGGCCGGCTCGAGCTGTTCGAGCAGGTCGTACACGCGATCTGCGTCCGCCGGGGTGGCGGCGCGGAGCACGGCCTTAGCGGGCGAAGTATCCACGGTAGTACTCGTAGACCCAGCCCACGATGGCGACGATGAAGATCGAGACGCCGATGAAGGCGATCCACGGACCGATGGCGATGCCCAGGAACGTGAGCGCCGCCGCCGTGGCCAGCACGAGCGGCCACCAGCTCCACGGGCTGAAGTGCCCCTGCTCGGCCTCGCCGTCGTCGATGTTGGCATCGAGACGGTCTTCGGGAAGCTCGCCGCCCTGCGCCTTGTGGATGCGTCCCAGGTAGAACGCGATGAGCACCGAGAGCGCGCCCGTGAGGCCGATCGCGACCGTGCCGACCCACTCGACCTCGGGCGGCGCCGAGGCGGCCGGACGAGCGGACTGGAGCAGCGACCACACCGTGTAGGCGATGTCGGCGAGGAAGAAGAAGCCCGCCAGGATCCAGAACAGCCGTGCGTTGGTACCCATGCGCTACTTCACCTTCTCGTCGCCGAGGTCGTACACGGGAGCCTCGGGAGCATCCTTGAAACCGACCCCGCCGATGCCGACCGGGATGCCGGCCTCGGGGTGGTTGATGTCGAAAGCGGGAGACTCGGAGCGGATGCGCGGCATCGACGTGAAGTTGTGCCGCGGCGGCGGGCAGCTCGTCGCCCACTCGAGCGAGCGTCCGTAGCCCCACGGGTCGTTGACCGTGACCTTGGGCGCGCGGCGCGCGGTGATGTACACGTTGTAGAGGAACGGCAGCATCGAGATCGCGAGGATGGCGGCACCGGTGGTCGAGACCTGGTTCATCCACGTCACGCCGTCGTCCTCGAGGTAGGTGCGGTAGCGGCGCGGGAGGCCGACGACACCGATCCAGTGCTGGATGAGGAACGTGGTGTGGAAGCCGATGAACAGCAGCCAGAAGTGGATCTTGCCGAGGCGCTCGTTGAGCATCTTGCCGGTCCACTTGGGCCACCAGAAGTAGAAGCCCGAGAACATCGCGAACACGACCGTGCCGAACACCACGTAGTGGAAGTGCGCGACGACGAAGTAGCTGTCGGAGACGTGGAAGTCGAGCGGCGGCGACGCGAGGATGACGCCGGTGAGGCCGCCGAACGTGAACGTGATGAGGAAGCCGATGGCCCACAGCATGGGCGTCTCGAACGTCACAGAACCGCGCCACATCGTGCCGATCCAGTTGAAGATCTTCACGCCCGTGGGCACCGCGATGAGCATCGTCATGAAGGCGAAGAACGGCAGGAGCACCGAGCCCGTCACGTACATGTGGTGGGCCCACACCGTGACCGAGAGGGCCGCGATCGCGATCGTCGCGTAGACGAGCGTCTTGTACCCGAAGATCGGCTTGCGGCTGAACACCGGGAGCACCTCGGAGATGATCCCGAAGAACGGCAGCGCGATGATGTAGACCTCCGGATGCCCGAAGAACCAGAACAGGTGCTGCCACAATATGACGCCGCCGTTGGCGGGATCGTAGATGTGCGCCCCCACCACGCGGTCGGCGCCGAGCGCGAAGAGCGCGGCGGCGAGCACGGGGAACGCCATGATGACGAGCAGCGACGTGACGAGCGTGTTCCAGCTGAAGATCGGCATGCGGAACATGGTCATGCCGGGGGCGCGCATCGTGATGATGGTCGTCGTGAAGTTGACGGCGCCGAGGATGGTGCCGAAACCGCTCAGCGCGAGGCCGAAGACCCACAGGTTTCCGCCGTAGCCGGGCGAGAACGTCGTGCTCGAGAGCGGCGCGTAGGCGAACCAGCCGAAGGATGCCGCGCCCTGCGGGGTCAGGAACCCCGCGACCGCGATGAGCGAGCCGAAGTTGTAGAGCCAGTACGCGAACGCGTTGAGGCGCGGGAACGCGACATCGGGCGCGCCGATCTGCAGCGGCATGAGCACGTTCGCGAAGCCTGCGAAGAGCGGCGTCGCGAACATGAGCAGCATGATCGTGCCGTGCATCGTGAAGAGCTGGTTGTACTGCTCCCCCGTCGCGACGACCGAGAGACCCGGCTGGAAGAGCTGGGCGCGGATGACCAGGGCCATCACGCCGCCGAGCAGGAAGTAGATGAACGACGTGATCAGGTAGAGGTACCCGATCGTCTTGTGGTCGGTCGACGTGATCCAGTTGACCACGATGTTGCCCTTGCGCTCAGCGCGCGGGGAGATGCCGGCGGGAACCGCTGCAGTCGACATGGATCTAGTCCTCCGATCCGCTGCCGTTGCCGGGCAGGTTCTGGTTCACGTTGTAGTCGGCGCCGATCTGGCCCTCGAAGCCCGCAGCCTTCTGGTCGGCGATGTACGCCTCGTAGTCGGCCTCGGAGACGACCTTGACGGTGAAGAGCATGAGCGAGTGGTATTCGCCGCACAGCTCCGCGCACTTGCCCTGGTACGTGCCGAGCTCCGTGGGCGTGAAGTACATGTAGTTGCTCTTGCCCGGGATCATGTCCTTCTTGTAGAGGAAGTCCACGATCCAGAACGAGTGGATCACGTCACGCGACTCGATCTTGATCTCTACGGTCTTGTCGAGGGGCAGGTACAGCACCGGGAGGTTGTCGGTGTTGATCGAGCCGTCCGGGTTGAAGTCGGCCTGCACGCCCGCGCTGTACGCGTTGTCGCTCACGTAGTTGAAGTCCCAGGCCCAGCGCTTGCCGAAGACCTCGATCTTGACGTCGGGGTTGGCCGTGGGCTCCTCGATCTGGGCCTGGTCGCGGGCCGTGAAGGCGAAGAAGCCGATGATGAGGATGAGCGGGACGACCGTGTAGAAGATCTCGATCGGGAGGTTGTAGCGCAGCTGCACGGGGAGGCCGGTCTGGCCCTTGCGGCGGCGGTAGACGACCGCGGCCCAGATGATGAGGGCCCACGTGAGCACGCCGACCGCGAGCAGGACGATCCACGAGGTGACCCAGAGTCCCACGATGCTGCTCGTGTGGTTCGTGGTCTGGCCGCTGCCGGGGAGCCAGCCCTGGAGCTGCTCCTGCGTGCATCCAGCGAGGGCGATCGTCGTCACTAGGGCGATGGGAATTGCCGCCCATCGCAGACGACGGTTACGAAGTGAGCGCACCGGTGACCTCTCGAAAAACTCGTGCTTGGTCCAGCCAGTCTATAGCCGCGCCACGCGGCCGGAAGTCACCTCGCCGCGCTCGTCCACGCAAAAAGGGCGCCCTTCCGGGCGCCCTTTCTACAAGATGTAGACGACTGTCAGTGGAACGAGTCGCCGCACGCGCAGCTGCCCTGCGCGTTGGGGTTGTCGATGGTGAAGCCCTGCTTCTGGATGGTGTCCTCGAAGTCGATGGTCGCACCCTCGAGGTACGGCACGCTCATCTTGTCGACGACGACCTCGACACCGTCGCCGAACTCGCGGACGGCGTCGCCGTCGAGCACGCGCTCGTCGAAGTAGAGCTGGTAGATGAGGCCCGAGCAGCCGCCGGGCTGCACGGCGAGGCGCAGCTTGAGGTCGTCGCGGCCCTCCTGGTCGATGAGGCTCTTGACTTTGTCCGCGGCGGCGTCGGTGAGGCCCACGCCGTGGGCCAGGGACTCTGTGGGGGCAACAGCGGTATCGGTCATGTCAACCATTTTACGCCCGGTCCTCCAGCTTTGCGAGCAACACGGCCTCGGTGAGGATCGCGCGCTGGAAAACCCCCAGGTGAAGCGACTCGTTGGGGCTGTGCGCGCGCGAGTCGGGGTCCTCGACGCCCGTGATGAGGATCTGGGCCTGCGGGAACACCTCGACGAGGTCGGAGATGAACGGGATGGACCCGCCGATGCCCGTCTCGAGCGGCGCAGCCCCCCAGGCCTCGTGCATGGCGTCCTTCGCGACCTGCACCGCCCAGCCGCTCGTGTCGACGAGGAACGGGTTGCCCCTGTCGATGTCGGAGATCTCGAGGTGGGCGCCGAACGGCGCGTGCTCGCGCAGGTGCGCCTCGAGCGCCGTGAAGGCGTCGGCCGCGCTCTGCCCGGGAGCGATGCGCGCGCTCACCTTGACGGTGACCGACGGGATGAGCGTGTTCGAGGCGTTAACGACGGTCGGGGCGTCGATGCCGGTGATCGTGATCGCGGGCTGGTCCCACAGGCGCGAGAGCACCGCTCCGCGGCCCACCGCCGTGACGCCGGGCAGGAACGCCGCCTCCTCGGCGAGCTTGTGCTCGTCGTACTCGGGCGTCTCGGCCTCGCGGCTCGTCAGGCCCGCGACCGCGACCGCGCCGTCGGAGTCGTGCAGCGTCGCGAGCAGCTGGATGGCCGCGAGCATGGCGTCGGGCGCCGCTCCCCCGAACATCCCCGAGTGCGAGGCGTGCTCGAGCGTCGAGATCGTGAGCTTGAAGGTCACGTTGCCGCGCAGCCCCACGGTGAGGGCCGGCGTCTCGGTGTCCCAGTTGTCGGAGTCGGCGACGACGATCACGTCGGCGGCGAGCTGCTCGCGGTGCTGCACGATGAAGTTCGCGAACGAGCGGGAGCCGAACTCCTCCTCGCCCTCGAAGAACGCCACGAGGCCCAGGTCGAAGTCGGTGCCGACGGTCTCGACGAACGCCCGGATCGCGGCGACGTGCGCCATGACGCCCGCCTTGTCGTCCGCGGCGCCGCGCCCGTACAGGCGGTCGCCGCGCACGGTCGGCTCGAACGGGTCGGACTCCCAGTCGTCGCTGTTGCCGGGCGGCTGCACGTCGTGGTGGGCGTAGAGCAGGATCGTGGGGCGGCCGTTCTTGGCCGCGCGCGTCGCGAGCACGGCGGGCTGGCCCGTGCGCTCCGCGTCGATGGGCGCGCGCGACACCTGCACGCTCTCGAAGACGCCGAGGCCCTCGAGGAGCTCCTTGGCGGCGTTCGCGCTCGCGACGACGTTCTCGGGGTCGAACCCGTCCCACGAGACCGACGGGATGCGCACGAGGCGCCCGAGGTCGGAGATCGCGGAGGGCAGGCCGCCCTGCACCGCGTCGCGCAGCTGGTCGAGGAGCGGGTGGGACTGCGGTGTTTCGGTCATGCGGGTAATCTTAAAGCTCCCAACCCAGAGGATGCCCCGTGGCCAAGACAACCGAGCAGCCCGTCGCCGAGACTCCCGCGACCGGAAAGGGTCACGCGACCCCCACGCGCAAGGAGCAGGAGGCGGCGCGCAAGCAGCCGCTCGTCTCGAGCGACCGCGCGGAGGCGCGCCGCAAGGCACGCGCCCAGATGCAGCTCGAGCGCGAGAAGGCGCGCGTCGGCATGGCCAACGGCGACGAGAAGTACCTGCCCGTGCGCGACCGCGGCCCGCAGAAGCGCTTCGTGCGCGACTACGTCGACGCGCGCTTCAGCGTGGGCGAGCTGCTCATCCCGCTCATGTTCGCCGTAATCATCCTCACGTTCTTCCCCGACCCGCTCGTGCAGACGATCGGCCTGTTCGCCCTGTGGGCGTTCTTCGCCGTCGCCATCCTCGACGTCGTCATCCTGGGCTTCGTGCTGCAGCGCAAGCTCGCGGCGAAGTTCGGCGCCGACCGCGTGGAGAAGTTCCGCTGGTACGCGGCGATGCGCGCGCTGCAGCTGCGCCTCATGCGCCTGCCGAAGCCGCAGGTGAAGCGGTTCCAGTACCCCGAGTAGTCCGTCGCGCCGCGGAGCACCGTCGAGCTAGGAGACGAGGCCCCGGTTGATCGCGCGCGCCCAGAACGGGCCGCGGTACAGGAACGCCGTGTAGCCCTGCACGAGGGTCGCGCCCGCGTCGAGGCGCGCGCGCACGTCGGCCGCGGTCTCGACACCGCCGACGGAGATGACGCAGAAGTCGGCGGGCACCTCGGCGCGGATGAGCCGCAGCAGCTCGAGGGAGCGCGCGGCGACGGGCGGCCCGGAGAGGCCGCCCGCACCGGCGGCCTCGACGACGGACGCCGCGGTCGCGAGCCCCTCGCGCGACAGCGTGGTGTTGGTGGCGATGATGCCGTCGAGCAGGCCCGCGGCGAGCTGCGCGACCTTGCGCGCCTCGTCGTCGGTGAGGTCGGGCGCGATCTTCACGAGCACGGGGGTCTCCCCCGCCGCGTCCTTGACCGCCGTGAGCAGGGGCGTGAGCTTCTCGAGCTCCTGCAGGCCGCGCAGGCCCGGGGTGTTGGGCGAGCTCACGTTGACGACGAGGTAGTCGGCGAGCGGAGCCAGCAGGCGCGTGCTCTCGAGGTAGTCGGGGATGGCGGCATCCACGTCGACGACGCGCGACTTGCCGATGTTGACGCCGATCACGGGGCGTCGGCGCGCGCGCCGGGCCCGCGCGATGACGGCGGCCGCGGCGGCCGCCCCGTGGTTGTTGAAGCCCATGCGGTTGATGACCGCCCGGTCGGGGATGAGCCGGAACAGGCGCGGCTTCTCGTTGCCGGGCTGCGGCACGGCCGTGATGGTCCCGACCTCGACGTGCCCGAAGCCCAGGACGCCGAGCCCGCGGATGCCCGTGCCCTCCTTGTCGAATCCCGCGGCGAGGCCGAAGGGCGACGGGAAGTCGAGGCCGAGCGCGCGCACGCGAAGGGAGCCGGCCGGGCGGAAGAACCCGCGGACGAACCCGGGCAGAACGCGGATGACCGCGAAGGCCATGCGGTGCGCGCGCTCGGCGTCCATCGGGGCGAAGACGACCCGGAACAGGAGGGGGTACATCACTCCGGCTGCTGCTCGGCGCCGAGCCCGTGGTCGACCCGCAGCTGCGTGATCGCCGACTCGAAGTCGTCGAGCGAGTCGAACGCCTGGTAGACGCTCGCGAAGCGCAGGTACGCGACCTCGTCGAGCTCGCGCAGGGGCGAGAGGATGGCCAGGCCGATGTCGTTCGCCTCGACCTGGGCGGCGCCCGTCGAGCGGATCGTCTCCTCGACGCGCTGTGCGAGCACGGCCAGGTCGCTGTCGGTCACGGGCCTGCCCTGGCACGCCTTGCGCACGCCCGAGATGATCTTCTCGCGGCTGAACGGCTCGACGACGCCGTTGCGCTTGATGACGCCGAGGGACGCGGTCTCGGTGGTCGAGAAGCGGCGCCCGCACTCGGGGCACTGGCGGCGACGACGGATCGACAGCCCGTCGTCGCTCGTGCGGGAGTCGATGACGCGGCTGTCGGGATGCCGGCAGAAGGGGCAGAACATGGTGTACCCCAGCGTAGCGCTAGGGCGTGAAGCGCGCCGTGACCGCTGCACCGTGGGCGGGCAGGTCCTCAGCCGTGCTGAGCGCGACGATCCGCTCCGACACGGCCTGCAGCGCTGCGCGGTCGTAGTTGATGATCTGCTGCGGGCGCAGGAACGTGTACGCGCCGAGCCCCGAGGCGAACCGGGACTGCCCGCCCGTCGGGAGCACGTGGTTGGAGCCCGCGAGGTAGTCCCCCAGGCTCACGGGCGAGTTCGCGCCCAGGAAGATCGCGCCGGCGCTCTCGATGAGGTCGAGCACCGCTCCGGGCTCCGCGGTCTGGATCTCGAGGTGCTCGGGGCCGTAGGCGTTGCTGAACGCCGCGGCGGCGGCCAGGTCGGAGACGAGGACGACCGCCGACTGCTGCCCCGACAGCGACGTGCGCACGCGCTCGCCGTGGTGGGCGGAGGCCGCGAGCTCGGCGACGCGGGCCGTGACGGCGTCCGCGAAGTCGGCGGAGTCGGTGACGAGCACTGCGGCCGCGAGCTCGTCGTGCTCGGCCTGCGACACGAGGTCGGCGGCGACGAGGGTCGCGTCGGCCGTGGCATCCGCGATCACGAGGATCTCGGTGGGGCCCGCCTCCGAGTCGATGCCCGCGACGCCGCGCACGAGGCGCTTCGCCGCCGCGACGTAGACGTTGCCGGGGCCCGTGATGATCTCGACGGGGTCGAGGCCGATGCCGTCGACGCCGTAGGCGAAGGCGCCGATCGCGCCGGCACCGCCCATGGCGTAGACCTCGTCGACGCCCAGGAGTCCCGCCGCGCCGAGGATCGTGGGGTGCACCGCTCCCCCGAACTGCTTCTGCGGGGGCGAGGCGAGGGCGACGGAGGCGACGCCCGCGACCTGCGCGGGCACGACGTTCATGACGACGCTCGACGGGTACACGGCCTTGCCGCCCGGCACGTAGAAGCCCACGCGCCCCACGGGCTGCCAGCGCTGGATGACCTCGGCACCCGGCGCGAGCTGCGTGACGGACCCGGCCGGCACCTGCGCCTGGGTGGCCTCGCGCACCCGCGCGATCGCCTCCTCGAGCGCGGACCGCACCGCCGGGTCGAGGCCCTGAACCGCGCGGCTGATCTCGTCGGCGTGGATGCGCACGCGCTCGGGGCGGATGCCGTCGAGGCGCTCCGCCTGCTCGAGCAGCGCGATCTCGCCGCGTGCGCGCACGTCGTCGATGAGCTCCTGCGCGACGGCCGTGGCGACGGCGACGTCGGTCACGGCGCGGGGCACGAGGAGGGCAAGCTCGGCGCGGGTGGGCTGGCGGTCTCGCAGATCGATCGTGTGCATCATGGCCTGACCATGCTAGTTGCCCGACCGGAGGGGAATATCGTGGTCCCCGCCATGATTGATGCACACGTATGAGCGAGACGACCGAAGACCTGCCCGCAGACGGCCTCGACGCGTTCAAGCGCGCTTTCCGGCGCCATGCGGCGGGCGTCGCCGTCGTGACGTCCCTCAAGCCCGACGGCAGCCCCACGGGCTTCACGGCGACGTCGCTCGCCTCGCTGGCCGCCGTGCCGCCCCTCGCGACGTTCAACATGGCGCAGGTCTCGAGCAGCTGGCCCGCGATGACCGTGGGCAACCACGTCGTCATCCACATGCTCGGCCCGCGCAGCCGCCACCAGGCCGAGCGCATGGCGGCGGACCACGACGTGCGGTTCGTGGGCGGCCACTGGAGCGCGGGGCCCTACGGGGTCCCCGTCCTCGAGGATGTGACGGCCTGGATGCTCGGGCGCATCGTCGACGTGCATCCCGTGCACAACAACGCCGTGGTCGTCGTCGAGATCGAGGACGGCTCGCTGGGCGATGAGGACGACGCCCTGCTCTACCACGAGCGCCGGTACTTCAAGCCCGGCGAGACGGCCTAGCCGCTACCCGAGGCAGTTCGGGCCGAGCAGCGTCTTGAGCTCGCCGAACAGGTCGGCGGAGACGGTCACGGGGTACGGGATCTCGAAGACGCGCGCCGTCTGCCCCTTGATGAGCTTGAGGCGCACCTCGTTGTCGCCCGCGTGCCGGATGAGCACGTCGTAGAGCGCGCCGATGACGGCGGTCGTCGCGCGCTGCTCCTGCACCTGGATGACGATGGTGCTGTTGCCGAGGCCCGGGCCCACGTCGGGCGTGAACATGCTCACGGCGTGCAGGTTCATGCCGTCGTCGCGCACGCTCACGCGCCCGCGCACGACCACGATGGAGTCGTTGACAAGGCCCGGCGAGAACTCCTGGTAGGTCTTGCCGAGGAACATGACGCTCATCTCACCCGCGAAGTCCTCGATGGTGACGATCCCGTACTGGTTGCCGCTGTTGCGCGCGACACGGTGCTGCACGCTCGTGACGAGCCCCGCGATGGTCACGTGCTCGCCGTCGGCGGCCACATCCCCGCCGAGGATCTCGCTGATCGAGGCGCTCTGGTGCTTGGCGAGCTGCACCTCGAGGCCGGCGAGCGGGTGGTCGGAGACGTAGAGGCCGAGCATCTCGCGCTCGAAGGCGAGCTTGTCGCGCTTCGCCCACTCGGGGCGCTCGGGGATGTGGTCGACGGCCGCGGGCTCGTCCCACAGGCTATCGAAGTCGAACCCGACCTGGCCGTTGGCCTCGTTGCGCTTGACGCTCACGGCGCTGTCGACGGCATCCTCGTGCACCTCGAGCAGGGCTCGGCGCGTGGAGCCGAGGGAGTCGAACGCCCCGGCTTTGATGAGCGACTCGACCGTGCGCTTGTTGGCGGCCTGGATGGGCACCTTGCGCAGGAAGTCGTGCAGCGACGTGAACGCGCCCTTCTCCTCGCGCGCGGCCTTGATCTGCTCGACGACGGCGAAGCCCACGTTGCGCACCGCGCCCATGCCGAAGCGGATGTCGTCGCCGACGGCCGTGAAGAAGCCGATCGACTCGTTGACGTCGGGCGGCAGCACGCTGATGCCCATGCGGCGGCACTCGTTGAGGTAGATCGCGAGCTTGTCCTTGGCGTCGCCCACCGACGTGAGCAGGGCGGCCATGTACTCGGCCGGGTAGTGCGCCTTGAGGTAGGCGGTCCAGTACGAGATGACGCCGTAGGCGGCCGAGTGCGCCTTGTTGAACGCGTAGTCGGAGAAGGGCAGCAGGATGTCCCACAGCGTCTTGACCGCGTCGGGCGAGTACCCGTTGGCGACCATGCCCGCGCTGAAGTTCTCGTACTGCTTGTCGAGCTCGGACTTCTTCTTCTTGCCCATGGCGCGGCGCAGGAGGTCGGCCTGCGCGAGGGTGAAGCCCGCGAGCTTCTGCGCGATCGACATCACCTGCTCCTGGTAGACGATGAGGCCGAAGGTCGTGCCGAGCACGTCCTGCAGGCCCTCGCTGAGCTCGGGGTGGATGAAGTCGATGGGCTGCATGTTGTTCTTGCGCAGCGCGTAGTTGGTGTGCGAGTTGGCGCCCATGGGGCCGGGCCGGTACAGCGCGAGCACGGCCGAGATGTCTTCGAAGTTGTCGGGCTTCATGAGCTTGAGCAGCGAGCGCATTGCCCCGCCGTCGAGCTGGAAGACGCCGAGCGTGTCGCCGCGCGCGAGGAGGTCGTATGCCGCCTGATCGTCGAGCGCGAGGTCTTCGAGCACCGGGCGGTGGCCGCGGTTCGACTCGATGTTGTCGAGGGCGTCGTCGATGATCGTGAGGTTGCGCAGCCCGAGGAAGTCCATCTTGATGAGGCCGAGGGCCTCCGATGCCGGGTAGTCGAACTGCGTGACGATCTGGCCGTCCTGCTCGCGCTTCATGATGGGGATGATGTCGATGAGCGGCTCGCTCGACATGATCACGCCGGCCGCGTGCACGCCCCACTGGCGCTTGAGGTTCTCGATGCCCACCGCGGTCTCGAAGACGCGCTTCGCCTCGGCGTCGGTCTCGATGATGCCGCGGATGTCCGCGGCCTCCTTGTAGCGTTCGTGGTTCTTGTCGAAGATGCCGTAGAGCGGCATGTCCTTGCCCATGATGGGCGGCGGCATGGCCTTCGTGAGCTTCTCGCCCATGCCGAACGGGAAGCCGAGCACTCGCGACGAGTCCTTGAGCGCCTGCTTGGCCTTGATGGTGCCGTAGGTGACGATCTGGGCGACGCGCTCGCTGCCGTACTTCTCGGTCACGTACTTGATGACCTCGCCGCGGCGGCGGTCGTCGAAGTCGACGTCGAAGTCGGGCATCGACACGCGGTCGGGGTTGAGGAAGCGCTCGAAGATCAGGCCGTGCTGCAGGGGGTCGAGGTCGGTGATGCGCATGGCGTAGGCCGCCATCGACCCGGCACCCGAGCCGCGGCCCGGCCCCACGCGGATTCCGTTGCGCTTGGACCAGTTGATGAAGTCGGCGACGACGAGGAAGTAGCCGGGGAACCCCATCTGGTTGATGACGCCGATCTCGTAGTCGGCCTGCTTCTGCACCTCCTCGGGGATGCCGCCGGGGTAGCGCCCCTCGAGGCCGCGCTGCACCTCCTTGACGAACCACGTCTGCTCGGTCTCGCCCTCGGGCACGGGGAAGCGCGGCATGTAGTTCGCACCCGTGTCGAAGGTCACGTCGCAGCGCTCGGCGATGAGGAGCGTGTTGCTCACGGCCTCGGGGAACTCCCGGAACAGGTCGCGCATCTGCTGGGCCGACTTGAGGTAGAAGCTCGTGCCGTCGAACTTGAAGCGGTTGGGGTCGTCGAGGGTCGAGCCGGACTGCACGCACAGGAGGGCCGCGTGCGCCTCCGCGTCGTGCTCGTGCGTGTAATGCAGGTCGTTGGTCGCGACGAGCGGCATGCCGAGCTCCTGCGCGAGCCGGATGAGGTCGCGCATGGTGCGGCGCTCGATGTCGATGCCGTGGTCCATGATCTCGGCGAAGAAGTTCTCCTTGCCGAAGATGTCCTGGAACTCGGCCGCCGCCTTCTTGGCCTCCGCGTACTGGCCGAGACGCAGCCGCGTCTGCACCTCGCCGCCGACGCAGCCCGTCGTCGCGATGACGCCCCTGCCGTAGGTCTGCAGCAGCTCGCGGTCCATGCGCGGCTTGAAGTAGTAGCCCTCCATCGACGCGAGCGACGACGCGCGGAACAGGTTGTGCATGCCCTCGTTCGTCTCGGCGAGCAGGGTCATGTGCGTGTAGGCGCCCGAGCCCGAGACGTCGTCGTCGCTCTGCGCCGACGTGCCCCAGCGGATGCGGGTCTTGTCGGTGCGGTGCGTGCCGGGCGTCACGTACGCCTCGGTGCCGATGATGGGCTTGATGCCCTTCTCGGTGGCCTGGTTCCAGAAGTCGAAGGCGCCGAACATCTGGCCGTGGTCGGTGATGGCGATGGCGGGCATGCCCTGCCGCACGGCCTCGTCGAGGAGCGGCCCGACGTGCGCGGCACCGTCGAGCATCGAGTACTCGGTGTGCACGTGCAGGTGCACGAAGGAGTCGCTGGATGACACGTTTTCTCCGACTGGATCGAGGGGGTTCCTCAACCCTAAGCCCGACCCCCGGCGCGCCTATTCCCCGGCACGCCTAGTCGGCGCGAAGCACCTCAAGCGCGTGTTGAAGGTCGGCCGGGTACTCGCTCTCGAACTGCACGTACTGCCCCGTCGCGGGATGTACGAACCCCAGCCGCTTGGCCTGCAGCCACTGCCGCGACAGCCCCAGGCGGGCCGAGATCGTCGGATCGGCGCCGTACATCGCGTCGCCCACGCACGGGTGCCGCTGTGCGGCCATGTGCACGCGGATCTGGTGCGTGCGCCCCGTCTCGAGCTCGATCTCGAGGAGGGCGGCGGACGGGAACGCCTCGAGCGTCTCGTAGTGCGTGACGCTCGGCTTGCCGTCGGCGGTCACCGCGAACTTCCAGCTCGAGCCCGGGTGCCGGCCGAGGGGCGCGTCGATAGTGCCCGCGAGCGGGTCGGGATGCCCCTGCACCACCGCGTGGTAGATCTTGTCGACCTCGCGGTCGTGGAAGGCGCGCTTGAGCGCCGAGTACGCGGACTCGGTCTTCGCGACCACCATGAGCCCGCTCGTGCCCACGTCGAGGCGGTGGACGATCCCGGCCCGTTCGGCCGCCCCCGAGGTCGCGACACGGAAACCCGCGCCGGCAAGGGCCCCGAGGACGGTCGGGCCGTCCCAGCCCAGAGAGGGGTGGGCGGCGACGCCCGCGGGCTTGTCGACGACCACGATGTCGTCGTCGTCGTAGACGATCCCCAGGTCGGAGACGACGACGGGCACGATCGACGGCTCGACCTTCGAGACCCACGAGACCTCGAGCCAGCCGCCCGCGGGCAGGCGGTCGGACTTCGAGAGGGTGCGGCCGTCGAGGGTCACTCCCCCGGCCTCGACGACGTCCGCGGCGAACGTGCGCGAGAACCCGAGCATCTTCGCTATCGCGGAGTCGACCCGGTCGCCGGCGAGGCCGTCGGGCACGAAGAGGCTGCGGGATTCCACGGTCCTGGCTTTCTGGTGTCAACGACAGCGACGGCCGGGAGGGCGGGAATCCCGCACCTGCCCGGCCGTCGGCTGGATCGGATCAGTTACCGGCGAAGCCGGGGTAGCTCGAGGGAGCAGGGCTTGCGGGCGGCTGCTGGCCCTGGGCGCCGTAGGGGTTCGACTCGAACGGCTGCTGCGTCTCGTAGCTCGGCTGCGCGGCGTACTGCTGCGCGGGAACCTCGGCGAACGACTGAGCGGTCGCGGGAGCAGACGCGGCCACGGCGGCGGCGGGCGCCGACGTGAGCACGTTGGACGAGTCGAGCTCGCGCAGCTGGCCCTCGATGTAGCCCTTGAGCTTCTGGCGGTACTCGCGCTCGAAGTTGCGGAGCTCCTCGATGCGGTGCTCGAGCTGCTGGCGCTCGCTGTCGAGGTCGCCCAGCTGGGCGCGCTGGCGGTTCTCCGCCTCGGCGACGACGCGCGCGGCGGTCGCGTGGCCCTGGGCGATGAGCGCGTCGCGCTTCTCGACACCCTCGCGCACGTGCTCCTCGTGGAGGCGGCGGGCGAGCTGCAGCAGGTTGTTGGTGTTGCCCGGGTCCATGGGGTTGGCGTCGAGCGCCGCACCGGCGAAGGCGGGGGCCGCAGCGGGAGCGGGGGCCGCGACGGGCTCCGGCTGCTGCGTGAACGCGGGCTGCTGGGCCTGCTGCGGCTGTGCGGCAGCGGCGCGCTGGGCGTCGTTCGCCCGGGCCTCGGCGGCGACGAGGCGCTGGCGCAGCTCCTCGTTCTCCTGGTTCAGGCGACGCAGCTCGACGACGACCTCGTCGAGGAAGTCGTCCACCTCGTCCTGGTCGTATCCCTCACGGAACTTCGTGGGCTGGAAACGCTTGTTGACTACGTCTTCTGGAGTCAAAGCCATAGCTGTCACCTCTAATTACTCTCTCTAGAAACACGTTCTAGCCGCTTGCGCCCCGACGCTTCGGAAACGTCGGAACTACGTTGTACCACCAAACACGCTGGTGTGAAACAGTGCGGGTAGAACAGGTCGTCCCCGCCGGACCTGAGTCCACAGTACAGCGAAGACGTCAGTTGACGAATCCCAGTGAGACAGAAATCAGGATGACGGTGACGAGCATGACGATCGTCCAGGCGAAGTCGATGGCCGTTCCCCCGACGCGCAGCGGCGGAATCACGCGGCGCACGACCTTGATGGGCGGGTCGGTGATCGAGTACACGAACTCGGCGAGGACGAGGCCGAATCCGCGCGGACGCCACGAACGGGCGAACACGCGCACGAGGTCGAGCACGAACCTCGCCCACATCAGCACGAAGAAGATCGTGAGTGCTACGTAGACGACGAGGGCGATGATGGAGACGACGGGCGATGCGGAAGACACGTCGAAAGACTAACCGCTGGGCGGAGGTGCCCAGCGCCGCCGGCTACTGCCCGAAGAACGACGCGTCGACGTCGGACTCGACCTCGGCGTGGTCGCCGCTCACCGCGACGTGCGCGGGCGAGAGCAGGAACACCTTGTTCGTGACGCGCTCGATCTTGCCGTAGAGGCCCTGCGACAGGCCGCTCGCGAAGTCGATGAGACGACGGGCATCCGGCTCGCTCATCTGCGACAGGTTGATGATGACCGGGATGCCCTCGCGGAAGTTCTCCGCGATGAGCTGCGCGTCCTTGTACTGGCGCGGGTGCACGGTGAGGATCTCGTTCATCTCGGCGGCCGAGGGGCGCGCGGAGGTCGAGCGGCGCAGCGGCGTGACCGGGGCGCGGTTGGCCGCCGGCGCGGCCTGGTGGTGGGCGACGGGCGCTGCGGGGGCCGAGGGACCCTGCTCGTACTCGTAGTCCTCGTCGGCGAGACCGAGATAGACCATCGTCTTGCGCAGCGGGTTAGCCATGTCGTTCCTCCATGATCGTGAAGCTTCCACCACGACATTAACCTTGGGGAGGGCGATTTCCCGTGATTGCCGTTCCGATGCGCAGGTGTGTCGCGCCCTCGAGGATGGCGTCGGCGTAGTCGCCCGACATGCCCATCGAGAGCGCGCCGGCATCGGGCGCCACGCGGCGCAGGCCGTCGGACAGCTCCCGCACGCGCGCGAATGCCGCGCGCGGCTCCGCGCCGAGCGGCGCGACGGCCATGAGGCCGCGCACGTCGAGGCCGCCGTCGAGCGCCGCCTGGGCGAGCCGCTCGACGCCCTCGGGCCGCACGCCGCCGCGGCCCGGGTCGTCGGTGAGGTTGACCTGGATGAGCACGGGCGTGCCTGCGAGGGGCGCGACGAGCGACTCCCGGTCGAACGAGTGCACGAGGCCCGCGTACGCCGCGACCTGCCTCGCCTTGTTGGACTGCACCTGGCCCACGAAGTGCCACAGGAGGTCGAGGTCGGCGAGCTCCGCGGCCTTGGCCTGCGCCTCCTGGTGGCGGTTCTCGCCGAAGTCCCGCACGCCGAGGGCGTGCAGGTCGCGCACGAGCTGCGCGGGGTGGAACTTGGTCACCACGACGGTCGTGATCTCGGCGGCGCTGCGGCCGGCGCGCGCGGCGGCATCCTCGATGCCCTGGTGCACCGCCGCGAGGCGGGACGCGAGATCGCTCACTTGAGGAAGTCGGGGATGTCCAGGTCGTTCTCGTCGTCGTCGAAGCTGCGGTCCACGGGCGTGTGCACCAAGGTGGGCTCGGGCGTCCACGCCTGCGTGTCGGCGTCGCTGCTCGCGGACGCGGTGGCGGCCGGCGCGTCCGGCACGACGTAGTTGGTGCGACGGCCCTCGCGCACGCGCACGACCGGCTCGCCGCCGTCGAAGCCCGCGGCGATGACGGTCACGCGCACCTCGTCGCCGAGCGTGTCGTCGATGACGGCGCCGAAGATGATGTTGGCCTCGGGATGCACGGCCTCCTGCACGAGGCGTGCGGCGTCGTTGATCTCGAAGATGCCGAGGTTCGAGCCGCCCTGGATCGACAGGAGCACGCCGTGCGCGCCGTCGATCGAGGCCTCGAGCAGGGGGCTCGCGACCGCGAGCTCCGCGGCCTTGATGGCCCGGTCGGCGCCGCGCGCGGAGCCGATGCCCATGAGGGCCGAGCCCGCGCCCTGCATGACCGACTTGACGTCGGCGAAGTCGAGGTTGATGAGGCCGGGGGTCGTGATGAGGTCGGTGATGCCCTGCACACCGGCGACGAGCACCTGGTCTGCCGTGGCGAACGCCTCGAGCATGCTGATGCCGCGGTCGCTGATCTCGAGCAGGCGGTCGTTGGGCACGACGATGAGCGTGTCGACCTCGTTCTTGAGGTTGACGACGCCGACCTCGGCCTGCGCGGAGCGGCGCTTGCCCTCGAAGCCGAAGGGCTTGGTGACGACGCCGATGGTGAGAGCGCCGATCGACTTGGCGATGCGCGCGACCACGGGGGCACCGCCGGTGCCCGTGCCGCCGCCCTCGCCCGCGGTGACGAAGACCATGTCGGCGCCCGCGAGGGCCTCCTCGATCTCCTCGGCGTGGTCCTCGGCGGCCCGACGGCCGACCTCGGGGTCGGCTCCCGCACCGAGGCCGCGCGTGAGCTCACGGCCCACGTCGAGCTTGACGTCGGCGTCGCTCATGAGCAGGGCCTGGGCGTCGGTGTTGATCGCGATGAACTCGACCCCGCGCAGGCCGAGCTCGATCATCCGGTTGACGGCGTTGACGCCGCCGCCACCGATGCCGACTACCTTGATGACTGCTAGGTAGTTCTGGTTTGACGTCACTTCCGGCCTCCGCTGCCTGTTGCACTTCAGAAACTCGAGCAACCTTAAACCTCTGGTTGAGGTATAAAGTTATGCTCAGTATGCATTTCCTGTGTTGAGGGTAGGTCGGCCCCTCCCCCTCTGCCCGCAACGGGGCCAGCGTGTCGGATTGTCTAGCTCGGTCTGAAGACGCCGTTGCCCGGGGCCGACACGTCGAACGTGCCGGGGCTCGACGGGTCCGTGAGCGCGATGAGCCCCGCGAGCAGGGCCGCCTTCTTGTCGGACTGCGCCGCGCTCCCCCAGTGCACGCCCTGCCCGACGCCCGTGAGCACGAGCGAGACGTCGTCCTTCGTCGTGGCGTTCGCCGTGTCGACCTGGGCGAGCAGCTCCGGCGGGAGCGCGAGCAGCACCTCGACGACGGCCGCGAACGCCGGCCCCGACGTCGGCGCCCCGCCCACGTTGATGACCGGGACGCCCGGCAGGCGCTCGGCCGACTGCTGCACGACGATGCCCGCGGGGTCGACGAGGTCGAAGCCCGTCGCGGTCGCGATGCTGCCCACGGGCTGCCGCTCGGTGACGTGGATGATGAGCGTGTCCGGCGGCACGATCTCCGTCACGTAGCTGCGGATGAGCGGGAACACCGAGAGGTCTCGTGTCATGCGGTCGTAGTCGATGAGGGCGAGGGGCGTGCCGAGCTGGTCGTCGGCCGCCGCGACGATCTCCGCGGGGTCGATCCGCGACGTGCCGTCGACGGTCACGGTGCGCAGCGCGAGGATGGGCGAGTACACGGCCGTCACCACGAGCAGGGCCATGGTCACGAGCAGCCCCACCACTGCCGCGATCGCGACGCGGCGGTTGCGCGCGCGGCGCGTGAACCTGCGCACCTCCGCGCGCTCGTAGCGGCGGCGCTCGCGCGCGGCGCGCCTGAGCTCGGACTTCGCGGCCGCGTCGGGGCGCGGCGCACGGCTCGGCGAGACGCGCGGGGCGGCTGCCGGCGCGGGCGCCGTCGACCGCCGCTGCAGCGGAACGACCGCGGGCTTCTTGCCGGACTTGGGCTGGGGCTCCGGCACGGACCTCGGCTCCGGCCGCGGCGGCTGGGCGCGGGCCTTGGGCGCGCGGGCGGGCTGCTGCGGCTTCGGCGGGTCGAACCCCTCTGGCCGTTTCACGCGCTACCGGTCCCGGCCGAGGGCCTCGAGCAGCTGGGGGACGATGCGGTACACGTCGCCGCAGCTCAGGGTCATGATGATGTCGCCCTCGCGCGCGATCGCCGCGGCGCGGTCGGCGGCCTGCTGCCAGTCCGGGAGGTAGTCGACGTGCTCCGGATCGGCGAAGCGCTCGGAGACGAGGGCGCCCGTGACGCCCGGGACCGGGTCCTCGCGCGCGCCGAACACGTCCAGCACGATGGTGTGGTCGGCGAGCCGCTCGTACGTCTCGGCGAACTCGCCCGCCATGGCCTGCGTGCGGCTGTAGAGGTGCGGCTGGTGCACCGCGATGATGCGCCCCTCGCCCACGACGCTGCGTGCGGCGCTCAGGGCCGCGCCCACCTCGGTGGGGTGGTGCGCGTAGTCGTCGTAGACGCTCACGCCCCGCACGACGCCGTGCAGCTCGAAGCGACGCTCGGTGCCGCCGAACGTCGCTATCGCGTCGAGGGATGCGCGGGGCTCGAACCCGAGCCCCACGAGCACGGCGAACGCGCCGGCGGCGTTGAGGGCGTTGTGGCGTCCGGGCACGCGCAGGGTCGTGGCGTAGTCCTCGCCGCGCCACGACACCGAGAAGGAGACCGGCCCCTCGGACCCGATGGAGTGCACGCGCACGTCGGCCGCGGCATCCTCGCCGAAGGTCACGATGTTCGCGTGCGCGAGAGCCCTCGTGACGCGCACGGCCCCGGGGTCGTCGCTCGAGATGACGACGAGCTCCGACGCGCGGTCGGCGAAGGTCACGAACGCCGCGTCGAAGGCGTCGTGGTCGCCGTAGTGGTCGAGGTGGTCGGCGTCGACGTTCGTGACGAGGGCCACCGCCGTGTCGTACAGCAGGAACGACCCGTCGGACTCGTCGGCCTCGACGACGAAGAGCTCTCCCCCGCCGAACGACGAGCTCACGCCGAGCGACTGGATGATGCCCCCGTTGACGAAGCTCGGGTCGGCGCCGAGCTCGAGGAGGGCCGTGACGATCATCCCCGTCGAGGTCGTCTTGCCGTGGGCGCCCGCGACGGCGACGAGCCGCTTGCTGTTGATGAGCCACGCAAGGGCCTGCGAGCGGTGGAGCACGGGGATGCCCCGGCGCACGGCCTCGAGGTACTCCGGGTTGTCCGGCCAGAGCGCGCCCGTGTACACGAGGGCCTCGGCGTCGCCCACGTTCGCGGCGTCGTGCCCGAGGGATACCGTCACCCCCAGGGCGCGCAGGTCTTCGGTGTTGTGGTTCTCCGAGCGGTCGGAGCCGCTCACACGGTGCCCCGCGGCGACGAAGAGGCGCGCGATGCCGCTCATCCCCGAGCCGCCGATGCCGACGAAGTGCACGGAACCGAGGTGCTCGGGCAGGGGCAGGGAGAGGTCGGGCTTGATCATCGCACTCGATGTTACGGGGCCGTGCCGCGCGATGCCGCCGCGTCGACGAGGTCGACCATCCGGTCTGTGCCGTCGAGCGCGCCCACCGTCGCGATGCGCGCGGCCATGTCGGCGATGCGCGCGCGGTTGCGCAGCAGCGGGACGAGGCCCGTCGCCACCCAGTCGGGCGTGAAGAGCGCGTCGCGGACCATGAGCGCCCCGCCAGCCTCGACGGCTCCGCGCGCGTTGAAGCGCTGCTCGCCGTTGCCCACGGGATACGGCACGAAGACCGCGGGGATGCCGAGGCCGCTCAGCTCGGCGACGGTTGCCGTGCCCGCGCGCGAGACGGCGAGGTCGGCGGCCGCGAGGGCGAGGTCCATGCGGTCCGCGTACTGGAGCACGACGTAGCCGGGCAGGTAGGGGTCGTCGACGGCGTCGCGGTAGGCGCCCGTCACGTGCAGCACCTGCCAGCCCGTGCCGAGGATGAGCGTGATCGCCTGCGACACGGTGTCGTTGATGCGCTTGGCGCCCGACGAGCCTCCCGTGACGAGCAGCGTGGGCTTGGAGCCGTCGAGCCCGAAGAGGGCGAGGGCCTCGGTGCGCGCGGAGAACTTGTCGAGCTGCTCGATCTCGCGGCGCAGCGGCATCCCCACGACGCGGCCGCCGCGGATCCTCGTGCCCGCGAACGCCGTTCCCACGAAGGGCGTGAACCGCGCGCCGAGCCGGTTGGCGATGCCGGGCTTGGCGTTGGCCTCGTGGATGGCGAACGGCACGCGCTCGGCACGCGCCGCGAGGTAGGCCGGGGCGGACACGTAGCCGCCGAAGCCGACGACCACGTCGACGTGGCGCTCGCGCAAGATCGCCCGCACGGAGTCGACGGTGCCGCGCAGCCGCGAAGGGAAGCGCAGGGCGGCGCGGTTCGGGCGGCGCGGGAACGGCACGCGCGGGATCGTGAGCAGCTCGTACCCGCGCTCCGGGACCAGGCGCGACTCGAGCCCCTCCTCGGTGCCGAGCACGAGCACGGTCGAGCCCGGGTGGCGCTCGAGCAGGCGGTCGGCCACCGCGAGCAGCGGGTTGACATGGCCGGCGGTCCCGCCGCCGGCCAAGAGGTACGTGGTCATGCCCGCGAGCGTACCCGTTGCGCGGCGAGCATGCGGGAACGCTCGGCGGGCGTCTGCTCGACGACCGCCTCCGGCCTTGCCGCGCCCGAGCGCGCGAACGAGAGCACGACGCCGATGCCGAGCAGGGTCGCGATGAGCGCGGAGCCGCCCGCGGAGATGAGCGGCAGGGGAACGCCGAGCACGGGCAGCACGCCCAGGACGACGGCGATGTTCACGAAGGCCTGGCCGATGGTCCACACCATGACGCCAGCCGTGACGATGCGCGCGAACGGGTCGCGCGCGCCGCGGAGCACGCGCACGAAGGCGATGGTGAGCACGACGAAGAGGGCGAGCACGACGAGCGCCCCGATGAGGCCCAGCTCCTCGCCGATGATGGCGAAGATGTAGTCGCTGGATGCCTCGGGCAGCCAGTTCCACTTGGCCACCGAGTTGCCGAGGCCCTTGCCGAAGATGCCGCCGGCGGCGAGGGCCCACGTGGCGTGCAGCGGCTGCCAGCACTCGGCGACCGAGAGGTCGACGCACCCGTTGAGCCAGATCGACACGCGGGAGGAGCGCGACGAGCCGATCGTCGAGAAGAACAGCGCGAGCACGGCGACGCCCGCGAGCGCGACGAAGAGGTGCTTGAGCCGCACTCCCGCGAAGTAGAGGCAGCCGAGCACGATCATGACCATGACCGACGCCGTGCCGAGGTCCTTGCCGACCATGACGAGCACGAGGGCCGTGCCCGCGATGGGCAGGATGGGGAACGCGACGCGCCGCCAGTCGTCGAGCTCGTCCTGCCGCACGGCGAGCACGGAGGCGATCCACACGATGAGGGCGACCTTCACGAACTCGGAGGGCTGGGCCGAGAACGACTCGCCGACGCGGATCCAGTTGTTGTTGCCGCCGTAGCCGAACCCGATGCCGGGCACGAAGACGAGCAGCTGGAGGAACCCGCCGAACACGAGGAAGTGCCAGGCCCACTTCTTCCAGAACGTGGTGGGCATGCGCGAGGCGATGAGCATGAGCGGGATGCCGACGACCGCGAAGAGCCCCTGCCGCGCGAAGCGTCCGAAGAAGCCCTCGTCGTCGCTGAACGACTCGATCGTCGACGACGACAGCACCATGACGAGGCCGAAGATCACGAGGAAGAGCGTGACGCCCAGCAGCAGGAAGTAGTCGGTCTGGGCCGCGGCGAAGATGCGCTTGACCGGCACGACCGCGACGGCGGGGCGCGGAGCGCGTGCGCGCGGTGCGGCGGGCGCGGCCGCGGGACGACGTCGGGGCTGGGCGACGGGTGGGGCGGCTGCCGCGGTGCGCGCGGCCCTGGCCTCGGCGGCGCGGGCCTGCTGGGCTGCCTTAGCCCGTTGGGCCTGGGTGAGGGGTGCGCGCGTCGATGTCATCGCCTGCCCCTCCCAGGTACTCCCTCACGGCCGCGGCGAACCTGTCGCCCCGGTCCGCGTAGTCAACGAACTGGTCCATGGATGCCGCTGCCGGCGCCATGAGCACGGTGTCCCCCTGAGACGCCATCCCCCCGGCGACGCGCACTGCGTGCGGCATCACCCCGTCAGTGTCCGTCTCCTCGACTTCGATGAGCGGGACCTCAGGGGCGTGTCGTCCAAATGCTTCAACCACAGGTTGACGGTTGACGCCGATCACGACGGCGCCCCGGAGGCGCCGACGGTGCCGCTCGACGAGCGGCGCGATGTCGACGCCCTTGAGCAGGCCGCCCACGACCCACACCACCGAGGGGAACGAGCGCAGCGCGGCCTCTGCCGCGTGGGGGTTCGTCGCCTTGGAGTCGTCGACCCAGGTGACGCCGTCTGCGGTCGCGACGGTCTCGGTGCGGTGGTGGTCGACGCGGAAGGTCGCGAGGCCCGAACGGACGCTCTCCGGCGTCATGCCGACCGACCGGACGAGGGCGGCGGCCGCGAGCACGTTCGCGACCATGTGCGGGCTCGCGAGGCCGGCCTCGGCGAGCTCCCCGTGCGTCGTGAGCTCGAGCGCCTCCTTGTGGCGGGTGTCGAGGAACGCGCGGTCGACGACGAGGTCGCCCACCATGCCGATGTCGCTCGGCCCGGGGGTGTCGAGGCCGAAGCCGATGGCACGGCACCCCTCCTGCACCTCGGCCTCCTCGAGCAGGTGCATGGTCGCCTCGTCCGCGCGGTTGTAGACGCACGCGAGGCGCGTGTTCCAGTAGACGGTCGCCTTGGCCTCGGCGTAGGCCTCCGGGGATCCGTGGAAGTCGAGGTGGTCGTCGGCGATGTTGAGGATGGCGCTCGCCGCGGGCGCGATGGCGCCGGGGCCCGAGCGGGGCATCCAATGCAGCTGGAAGCTCGAGAGTTCGACGACGAGCACGTCGAACCCCGCCGGGTAGCGGATGGCGTCGAGCACGGGCACGCCGATGTTGCCGACGGCCGCCGCGCGCAGGCCGGCGCCCTCGAGCAGGTGCGTCACGAGCTGCACGGTCGTGGTCTTGCCGTTGGTGCCCGTCACCGCGATCCAGTCGGCCGGGTCGCCGAGCTTGTCGCGCACGCGCCACGCGAGCTCGATGTCGCCCCACACCGCCACGTCGTGCGCGGCGGCCCACGCGAGCAGCGGGTGCGCGAGGGGGAACCCCGGCGACACGACCACGAGCTCCGGGTCGAACGAGTCGAGGTCGACGGCGGGCTCGTCCACGAACGCGGCACCGATGGCGTCGAGCATCTGCCGGCGCTCGGCCGTCGCCCTCGCCGCGGTCACGAGCACGTCGGCGCCCAGCTCGACGAGCGTGTCGGCCACGGAGAATCCCGTGACCCCCAGGCCCAGCACGACGACACGCAGGCCGCGCCAGTCCGCGTGCCAGCTGGTGAGGCTGTCGGGGCGCTCCACGGTCAGCGCGTGATCCACTCGAGGTAGAAGATGCCGACGCCGACGGCGACGAAGAGCGCGGCGATGAGCCAGAACCTCACGACGATCGTGATCTCCGCCCAGCCCTTGAGCTCGAAGTGGTGCTGCAGGGGGCTCATGAGGAAGATGCGCCTGCCCTGGCCGAACCGCCACTTGGTGAGCTTGAAGTAGCCCCGCTGGAGGATCACCGACCCCGTGACGATGAGGAACAGGCCGCCGATGAGCACGAGCAGCAGCTCGGTGCGCGAGAGGATCGCGAGCGCCGCGAGCGCTCCGCCCAGGCCGAGCGAGCCCGTGTCGCCCATGAAGATCTGGGCAGGCGACGTGTTGTACCAGAGGAAGCCGATGAGCGCGCCCCCGATGGCGGCGGCGACGACGGCGAGGTCGAGCGGGTCGCGCACGGTGTAGCAGTATCCCGCGTCCTCCGGGAGCAGGTTCACGTTGAAGCACGACTGGTTCGACTGCCAGAAGCCGATGAAGATGTACGCCGAGATGGCGAAGATCGCCGCACCCGTCGCGAGCCCGTCGAGCCCGTCGGCGACGTTGACGCCGTTGGAGGCGCTCACGATGATGAGCGTCGTCCAGAGCACGAACGCCACTCCCCCGGCGATGAGGCCGAACGTCGCGAAGTCGAGCCACGAGATGTCGCGCACGCCCGAGATATAGGTGTGGCGGATGCCGTCGATGATCGTCGACGCGGGCGTGAGGTTGTTCTCGTCGGGGAAGTTGAGCGCGATGACGCCGAACACCGTCGCGACGATGACCTGCCCGGCGACCTTGGCCCAGCCGCCCAGGCCGAGGCTGCGCTGCTTGCGCGTCTTGAGGAAGTCGTCGACGAACCCGACGAGGCCCATGCCCGCCATGAGGAAGAGCACGAGCACGCCCACGAGGGTCATGTCGGTCTGGCCCACGAGGTGCCCGACCACATAGCCGATGCCCGCGCCGAGGATGAAGATGATGCCGCCCATCGTGGGCGTGCCGCGCTTCGTGTGGTGCGACTGCGGGCCGTCGTCACGGATGAACTGGCCCCACTTGAGCCGGTTGAAGAGCTTGATGAAGAGCGGCGTGAGGAAGAGCGTGAAGGCGAGGGAGAACCCGCCCGCGACGAGGAGGGCGATCACGGGGCAACCCCCGCGAGGCGGTCGCCGAGCAGCCGCAGGCCCGCGGACTTCGAGGATTTCACGAGAACCACATCACCCTCGCGCAGACTGTCACGCAGCAAATCGTATGCCTCCTCGGCGGTGTCCACGAGCACCGACTCCCCGTCCCACGATCCCTCGAGGCCCGCGGCGTTGTGGATGTGGCGCGCGTTGTGGCCCACGACGATGAGCTGGCGCACGTTCAGGCGCACGATGAGCCTGCCGATGCGGTCGTGCTCGTCGTCGGCGAACTCGCCGAGCTCGGCCATCTCGCCGAGCACCGCGACCGAGCGCAGCTCGCCCCCGCGCGTGATCTGGGCGAGGGTCTTGAGCGCGGCCGCCATCGAGTCCGGGCTCGCGTTATAGGCGTCGTTGATGATGACCGACCCGCGCGGGCCGTCGAGCACCTCCATGCGCCAGCGCTCCGCGCGCACGAGCCCCTCGAGGGCCGCGATGGAGCGCTCCAGCGGCACGCCCACGGCACGGGCGGCGGTCAGGGCCGCGAGGGCGTTCATCGCGTGGTGCTCGCCGAGGATCGCGAGCTGCACGGGGTGGCGCTCGCCGTCGGCGACCACGGTGAACGCGGTGCCGGCCGCCGTCGCCTCGACGTCGACGGCGCGGACGTCCGCCGACTGCCCGAGGCCGAACCACTGCACGCGGGCCCGGGTGCGGGAGCTCATGCGCGCGACGCGGGGATCGTCGACGTTGAGCACGGCGACCGCCGTCTCGGGCAGGTCGTCGACCATCTCGCCCTTGGCGAGCTCGATCGCGTCGGCCGAGCCGAACTTGCCGACGTGCGCGAGCCCCACCGTGAGCACGATGCCCACGTCGGGCTTCGCGACCGACACGAGCTTCGCGATGTCGCCCACGCCGTCCGCACCCATCTCGACGACGAGGTAGCGCGTGCCGTGGTCGATGCCGAGCATGGAGATCGGGGCCCCGACCTCGTTGTTGAACGACCCGACCGGGGCGACGGTGGCGCCCTCGGCACCGAGGATCGCGCTCAGCATGTTCTTGGTGGTCGTCTTGCCGTTCGACCCGGTCACCGCGACGACCTTGAGCGCTCCCCCGGCCCGCACGCGCGCGACGACCTCGCGCGCGAGGTCGGAGAGGGCGACGACGCCGTCCGCGACGACGATCTGCGGCACGGATGTCTCGAGCTCGCGCTCGACGACGAGCAGCGCGGCGCCGTTGCCGACCGCCGCGGGGGCGAAGAGGTGCCCGTCGGTGGTCTCGCCGGGAAGCGCGAAGAAGATGTCTCCGGGCACGACGGCGCGCGAGTCGGTGCGCACGGCGCCCGACACGGGCGCGTCACCTCCCACGAGCCGACCGCCGAGCGTCTTCGCTATGTCGGCGATGCTCAGTTCGATCACGCTGTCGTGCTCCCGGGTGTGTCGGTGTGGGTCCCGCTCACCAGTAGACCGGCAGGTCGGGTGCTGCCGATGTCGACGGCGGCACCCGGAAGGTGGTGAGGGTCTGGGCCATGACATCGCGCCACACGGGTGAGATGAGGCCCGAGTACACACTATCGAGATTGCCGGCGGTCACGACGACGGCGTACTGGGGGTCGTCGGCCGGGGCTACGCCCGCGTAGGAGATGATCACCTGGTCGCCGTACTCGCCGTCGACGGCCACCTCGGCGGTACCGCTCTTGACCGCCGTGCGGTATCCGGGGATCTGCAGGTTGGGCGCCGAGCCGCTCTTGTTGGCGACCTGCTCCATCATCGCGACGGTCTGGTCGGCCGCCGACTCGGAGATCACGCGCCGGCCCTCGGCCGACGGCACCTCGGTCACCGTGCCGTCGGGCTGCTCGCAGCCCTCGACGAGGGTCACGGGCATCCGCACACCGCCGTTGCCGATGGTCTGGAAGATGCTCGCGACCTGCACCGAGGTCGCCGTGATGCCCTGGCCGTACTGCACCGAGTAGTTGCTGCGTCCGAACCACTGGTCGGCGTCGGGCAGGTCGCCCGCCGACTCGCCGTTGAAGTCGACCTCGGTGTAGTCGCCGAGGCCGAAGGCGGCCATGTAGTCGTGGCGCTTCTGGGCCGAGAGCAGGTCGGAGAACTGCGAGACCGCGACGTTCGACGACTCCACGAGGGCGCCCGCGAGGGTGAGGTTCTCCGTGTCGTGGTAGAACGCGTCGTGGATGGAGCTGCCGTCGGGCTGCTCGAGGCTGTAGGGCACGACGACCTCCGAGGCCGGCGTCGCCACCCCCGCGTCGACGAGGGATGCCGCCGTGAGCGCCTTGATCGTCGAGCCGGGCTCGTACGGCGTGCTGAAGGCGCGCGATCCGAGGGCGCTGCGGTCGGCGGCGTCGACGTTGTTGGGGTCGACGGTCGGCCAGTCCGTGACGGCCATGAGGTGGCCGTCCTTGATGCGGATGACGACGGCGGTAGCCCACGTCGCCCCGAGGTCGGCTGCCGCCTGCTGCATGCGCTGCTGCACGTACCACTGCAGGTCGCGGTCGATCGTGAGGCGCAGCGTGCCGCCGTCCTTGGTCTCCTGCGTCGTGACGACGCTGCCGGGCAGCTGGGTGCCGTCCTCCGCGCTCTCGTAGGTCGCGGTGCCGTTGGTGCTCGCGAGGCACTTGTCCTCGGTGAGCTCGAGGCCCGCCTGCGGGCCGTCGGTGCCGATGAAGCCCACGAGATTGCCCGCGATCTGCCCGTTCGGGTAGGTGCGGGCGGGATGGCGCGTCGTGATGACCCACGAGATGTCGAGCGCGTCGATCTTCTGGTACACCTCGAGCGTCACGCCCTTGACGATGTAGGCGAAGTCGGATGTGGGGTCGGACGAGAAGTCGGCGTACATCGTCGCGGGGTCCTGCCCCGTGATCGCGGCGATGCGCGCGAGGTCGGCGGGCACTGAGGTCGCGGCGTCCGAGCGCCCCAGCGCGACGCGCGGCGACGCCGTGATGTCGTAGCGCAGCACGCTGTCGGCGAGCACGGCGCCGTTGGTGTCGACGATGTCGCCGCGCGTGCCGTAGGTCACGAGGGTCTGGGCCCGCTTGTCCTTCGACTGGGCGTTGAGCTCGCTCGCCTGCACGACCTGGATGTCGACGAGGCGCACGACGAAGACCGTCACGACCGCGAAGATCGCGATCACCGCGAGGGAGATGCGCGCCCTGCTGCGCCGCGTCCTCATGTGATGCCGCCTCCGCCGTTCAGTGGGTGACCGGTGCCGGGATGGAGTTCACCGGCGCCTGCTCAGTCTGCGTCGTGGCCGGTGCCGTCCCCGTAGTGGCGGCGGCGTGTCCGTTCGTCGTCGAGGCCGCGGGCGCCGAGGGGTCCACGAGCGGCACGCCCGAGAGCTGCGTGTTCGTGATGAGGTTGCACGCCCCGCCGCACCCCGTGGGGTCGGCGCTGCCCGGCAGGGCGTACGTGGTCCCCGTGCCGAGGTCGAGCGCGTAGGGGTACTGGTTGGGCACCATGCCGAGGTGCGCGGCCTGCGCGCTGAGGTTCTGCGTGGAGTCGAGCACGTTGAGCTTCTCGGTGAGGGCGTCCTGCGTGCGCAGGAGCTCCTTCTGCTGGTCCTGCAGGGCTGAGACCTGGTAGGCGCCGTCCGAGACGAGGATGCTCAGCAGGAGCTGCGCGAGGAAGATCGCGAAGAGCGCGGCGACCGTGATCACGGCGTACGCGAGCTTGGGCCGCGCGCGGCGCTGGGCGCGCGTCGTGACGATCTCGACGTGACGGGGGCGCTGCGGGGTGGGGGCGAGCGGCTCGGGCCGCATGCGGGCGGTGGCGAGGTTGCTCATGCGGCGACCTCCCTCAGCCGCTCGACGGCGCGCAGGCGCACCGACGTGGCGCGCGGGTTCGCCGCGCGCTCGTCGTCGTCGGCCTGCTCAGAGCCGCGCACGAGGAGCTTGAGCTCCGGGCGGTGCTCCGGCAGCTCCACGGGCAGGCCGCGGGGTGCCGTCGAGGCCGAGCGGGCCTGGAAGATGCGCTTGACGATGCGGTCCTCGAGCGACTGGAACGAGAGCACGACCATGCGGCCGTGCACCTCGAGGGCGTCGAGGGCGTCGGGAACGGCGCGCTCGATGACGGCGAGCTCCTGGTTGACCTCGATGCGCAGCGCCTGGAAGACGCGCTTGGCCGGGTGGCCCGCGCGCTGGGCGGCGGCCGGCGTCGCGGCGACGATGAGGTCGACGAGCTGCGCGGATGTCACGAGCGGCTCCTCCTCGCGACGCTGCACGATGCGGCTGGCGTAGCGCGGCGCGAGCTTCTCGTCGCCGTACTCGTAGAAGATGCGGCGCAGCTCCCCCTCGCTGTAGGTGGCGAGGATGAGGGCCGCGGTGCGATCGCTCGTGGCGTCCATGCGCATGTCGAGGGGCGCGTCCTTGGAGTACGAGAACCCGCGTTCGACGCGGTCGAGCTGCAGCGACGAGACGCCGAGGTCGAAGAGGATGCCCGACACGCGGGGCACTCCGAAGCCCTCGAGCACGCGCGCGATCTCGTCGTTGACGGCGTGGGCGAACCGCACGCGGTCGCCGAACGGCGCGAGGCGCTCGCGAGCGATGGCGAGGGCGTCCTGATCGCGGTCGATGCCGATGAGCTGCAGGCCGGGGAACCGGGAGAGGAACGCCTCGGCGTGGCCGCCCATGCCGAGCGTGCCGTCGACGAGCACGGCGCCCTCGTGGTCGAGGGCGGGGGCGAGGAGCTCGATCGTCCGTTCGAGCATCACTGAGGTGTGGATCTTCGCGTTGTCGTCCATGACGTAGCGGGCTGCATCCTCGGTGCTGATCCCCATCCGTTGCGACCTGGCATCGGGGAAGAAAGCCAGGGCGCACGGCTGGGAGTCAGCGCAGAGGAGTCAGAACAAGCCCGGGATCACCTCCTCCGTCGTGTTGGCGAAGTCGGACTCCGCGTTCTCGTAGTAGGCGTTCCACGCCTCCGTGTCCCAGATCTCCGCGCGGTTGCCCGCGCCGATCACCGTGAGGTCTTTGCCGAGGCCGGCGTACTCGCGCAGGTTCGCGGGGATCGTCACGCGGTTCTGGCTGTCGGGGACCTCCTGGTTGGCACCCGAGAGGAAGAGGCGCAGGAAGTCGCGATTCTGCTTGCTCGTGATCGAGGCCTGGCGGATCTTGCCGTGGATGTCCTCGAACTCCCGCTGGGAGAAGACGTAGATGCAGCGTTCCTGTCCGCGGGTGATGACGAGGCCGTTCGACAGCTCCTCGCGGAATTTGGCCGGGAGGATGACGCGCCCCTTGTCGTCGAGCTTGGGGGCATAGGTGCCAAGGAACACGGATGCCTCCCCTCATTCTCCGGCCCGGATTCAGGTGTGCCCCACTTTACTCCACTTTCCACCACCAATCCTATGAAATCCGGCCATATTCCCAGTTTTGTACCCCGACAACCCAGTAAACACAAGGGAATTGAGGGTGGAGGGAAGTGGAGGCAATGAGCCGAAAAGCGGGCACGAAAAAGGGCCAACCCGAAGGCTGGCCCTGATCGAAGAGGGTGTTGCGGCTAGTCGCGGCCGTCCTGGCGCCGGTCCCACCGCTCGTTGAGCCCCTGCATGAAGGAGCCCGACTTCGGGGCGCCCGAGGATGTGCGGGGCGCATCCTGCGCGGAGAAGCCCGTGGCCCTGCGCGGCGGGGCGACTGCGAGGAGCACTCCCCCGAACATGATCGCGAAGCCGATGACGCCCACGATGGGCTGGTGCACGATGACCCCGCCCACGAGGGCGGCGATGCCCACGATGGCGATGAGGATGCCGACGACGAGGAGCGTGTAGTTGGTGCGACCGCGCCGGGGGCTCACCGTCGCGACGAAGTCTGCGTCGTTCTGATAGAGGCTGCGCTCCATCTCTTCCAGGAGGCGCTGCTCCTGCTCGGAAAGTGGCATCCTGTTCCCCTCGCCCCTCGGGATCGACGTGTGAAGCTTCATAGTACGCCGCGCGGCCGTGACTAGGCTAGGAAAGTGGCTGAGAGTACCCGACTAGTTGACCTCGTCCAGCTGAGGATCGATGAGTTCCTCGCTGCCCGGTCGACGGAGTTCGAGGCGATAGCCCCCGAGCTCGTGCGCTTCACCGACCTCGCATCCTCGTTCCTCTCGGGCGGCAAGCGGTTCCGCGCGCTCTTCTGCTACTGGGGCTGGCAGTCCGCGAGCGGCGTGGCGCAGGGCTTCGACCCGCTGCCCGACGAGGCCGTGTCTGCCGACTTCCCCGGCGTGGTGCTCGCGGCCTCGGCCCTCGAGGTGTTCCACGCCGCGGCCCTCGTGCACGACGACATCATGGACAACTCCGACACCCGCCGCGGCGCGGCCTCCGCCCACAAGCGCCTCGAGGCCATGCACACCGACGAGGGCTGGGTGGGCGATCCCGCCCGGTTCGGCGAGTCGGCCGCCCTCCTGCTCGGCGACCTCCTCCTCGGGTGGAGCGACGAGCTCTTCGACGCCGGCACCGAGCTGCTCGCGGAGCGCTCCGCGGGGCGCGCGGGCCGCGCCGAGTTCGCGCGCATGCGCACGGAGGTCACGGCCGGGCAGTACCTCGACATCCTCGAGGAGAATGCGTGGACGCGGCAGCCCGAGTCCGAGGCGCTCCCCCGCGCCCACCGCGTCATCGTCTACAAGTCGGCGAAGTACAGCGTCGAGGCGCCGCTCGCGATCGGCGCGGCGCTCGGGGGCGCGAGCCTGCAGCAGCTCACCGCCCTGCGCGAGTTCGGCCTACCGCTCGGCGTCGCGTACCAGCTGCGCGACGACCTGCTGGGCGTCTTCGGCGATCCGACGGTCACGGGAAAGCCCGCGGGCGACGACCTGCGCGAGGGCAAGCGCACGGTGCTCGTCGCCCTCGCGCGCCAGAAGCTGTCGAGCCAGGCCCGCACCCTCATGGACGAGCTGCTGGGCGACCCCGAGCTCGACGACCAGCAGGTGGGCATCATGCGCAGCACGCTGCGCGAGTGCGGCGCCGTCGACCAGGTCGAGCGCATCATCGACCGCAACGTCGCCGCGGCCAAGGACGCGCTGCGGGATGCCCCGCTCGCAGCCTCGGCGCGCGACCAGCTGCTCGAGCTCGCCGACACGGTCACCCGGAGGGTCTACTAGCACCCCGCCCAGGGCTAGAAGGCGAGGGACTGCGCCACGCGGCGCACCTCGGCCTTGCGACCGGCCTTGAGGGCGTCGATCGGCGCGACGCCGAGGCTCTCCTCGGTGCTCAACAGCCAGTTCATGGCCTCGTCGTCGCTGAAGCCGCTGTCGCCGAGCAGGATGATCGTGCCCTTGAGCTCGTGCATGGGCTCGCCGTCGACGATGAACGGTGCCGGCACCTTCCAGATCCCGTCGACGCGCTGCGCGAGCAGCGCGCGCTCCTCGATGAGACGCCGGACCTGGCTCACCTTGAGGCCGAGCATCTCGGTGAGGTCGGGAATCGTCAGCCACTCGACGGCGGGGGTTTCGGTCACCCCACTAGCGTGCCACGCACCGCCGTGAAGGCCCGGTGACGCCTCCGCAAACCGAATGTTTCCGACAGGTAAATTCACGTCACATCAGTCACGATGATTGACTCTGGATAACACATGTGTCACGGTTATAGCTGCGTGGGGGCGCAGTTCTACTCCCACCGGGGCTTCTCGGGGTGGGGAGAGAACGGAAACATGATGGAGCAGTACGTCGACGACGCCGAGGGCGTCGCACGATCGGTGTTCGCGGGCCTCGCCCCGCGCATCCTCGTCGACACGGAGGAACCGAGCCAGCCGGGCACGCGGGGGCGTGTGGCGAAGGGCATGTTCGCGACCGGGTCGGTGATCCTCGCGGGCTCGATGGCCGCGATGGGCCTGACCGGTCCCGTGAGCGCCGCCGAGGCGCGGCCCGCACCGAGGCCCAAGGGCGCCTTCGAGCTCGGCAAGACTCTCAAGCAGGTGCTCACGAGCGCGAGCGCGTCCGTGGCGCCCGCCGCAGCCACGGAGGCCGCGCCCGCGCCCATGCTCTACCGCGTGCAGGCGGGCGACTCGATCAGCAGCATCGCAGGCCGCTACGGCCTCTCGACGGCATCCGTCCTCGCGCTCAACGGCCTCGGCTGGTCGTCGCTCATCTTCCCCGGCCAGGAGCTCAAGCTCTCGACGTCGGGCGTCGTCGCACCCGTGGAGCCCGAGGCTCCCACCGCGAGCGGCCGCTACACGATCGTGTCGGGCGACACGATCAGCGGCATCGCCGACCGGTTCGGCGTCTCCACGCTCTCCGTGCTCACGGCCAACGGGCTCGGCTGGTCGTCGCTCATCTACCCGGGGCAGACCCTCGCCATACCGGGCCTCGTCGGTCCGGGCACGCCCTCGGGCGACGACGGCGAGTTCGTGCCCGTCGTCTCGGCCGCGCCGCTCGAGGAGACGGCGCCCGTCGAGACCGTCGCGCCGCCCGCGGCTCCGGCGGAGCCCGTCGCTCCGGCTGCGGATCCCGCTCCCACCGCCACCACCACCACCACCACCTACACGATCGTCTCGGGCGATACCCTGAGCAGCATCGCCGCGCGCTTCGGCATCACGACCCAGGCCATCCTCGACGCCAACGGGCTCGACTGGTCGAGCACGATCTTCCCGGGCGGCACGCTCACGATCCCCTCCGGCGGCTCCGTCGCGCCGGCGGCGGTCTCGGGCAGCACGATGAACGACGAGATGCGCGCCAACGCCGCCGTCATCGTGCAGGTCGGGCGCAACCTCGGCGTCTCGGACTACGGCATCGTCATCGCGCTCGCGACCGCGATGCAGGAGTCGAGCCTGCGCAACCTCACGTGGGGAGACCGCGACTCGGTCGGCCTCTTCCAGCAGCGCCCGAGCACGGGCTGGGGAACCGTCGACGAGCTCACCGACCCCGCGCGCGCCGCCGAGCTCTTCTTCGTGGGCCGGTCGGGCGTGCGCGGCCTCCTCGACATCTCGGGCTGGGAGTCGATGCCGCTCACACAGGCCGCCCAGCGCGTGCAGATCTCGGCGTACCCGGACGCCTACGCCAAGTGGGAGTCCTCGGCCTGGCAGTGGTTGGCGGAACTCTCGTAGTGCCGTGTCCCACCGGGATCTGCACAGGGTGGAACTCTAGACTCGGACGGTGAGCGTCAACAGCACGGATCCGATGATCGGGCGTCTTCTCGACGGCCGGTACCAGATCCGCTCCCGCATCGCTCGCGGCGGCATGGCGACGGTCTACCTCGCCACCGACCTCCGGCTCGAGCGCCGCGTGGCCATCAAGGTCATGCACGGGCACCTCGCCGACGACTCCAAGTTCAAGGAGCGCTTCATCCAGGAGGCGCGCTCGGCTGCCCGCCTCGCGCATCCCAACGTCGTCAACGTCTTCGACCAGGGCCAGGACAGCGACATGGCCTACCTCGTCATGGAGTACCTGCCCGGCATCACGCTGCGCGACCTGCTGCAGGAGCACCGGGTGCTCACGACCGAGCAGACCCTCGACATCATGGAGGCCGTGCTCGCGGGCCTCGCCGCCGCCCACAAGGCCGGCATCGTGCATCGCGACCTCAAGCCCGAGAACGTGCTCCTCGCCGACGACGGCCGCATCAAGATCGGCGACTTCGGTCTCGCGCGCGCCGCGAGCTCGCAGACCGCCACGGGGGCGGCCCTCCTCGGCACGATCGCCTACCTCTCCCCCGAGCTCGTCACACGCGGCATCGCCGACACCCGCAGCGACATCTACGCGGTGGGCATCATGATGTACGAGATGCTCGTCGGCGAGCAGCCGTTCAAGGGCGACCAGCCCATGCAGATCGCGTACCAGCACGCGAACGACGCGGTGCCGCCGCCCAGCCGCCGCAACCCCAAGGTTCCGACCGAGCTCGACGACCTCGTCGTGTGGGCCACCGAGCGCGACCCCGAGGACCGCCCGCGCGACGCACGCGCCATGCTCGACCAGCTCTACGAGACGCACTCCGCGCTCATGACCTCGCTGCCGTCGACGGCGGCGACCTCCGTGCAGCGCACGATGGTCATGCCCACGGCCCTCGCGGGCACGGGCCCGCAGCCCGGCTCGACCGCCGAGACCCAGGTCATCGGCGCGCTGCGCCGTCCGCAGGCCGCCGTGGCGGTCGCCGACGGCACGAGCGCCGCCCGCCTCGCCGCCAAGTCGCAGACGAGCCGCAGGCGCGGCTGGGTGATCGCGGGAGTCGTCGCCGCCCTCGTGCTCGTCGCGGGGACCATCGGCTGGTACTTCGGCGTGGGTCCCGGCTCGCTCACGACCGTGCCCAAGGACATCGCGGGCCTGAGCATCGAGGACGCCACGACGCGCCTCACCGACGCGGGCTTCGCCGTGAACCCCCAGACCGAGGAGGTGAGCTCCCCCACGATCGCCGCCGGCCTCGTCGCCGAGACCGATCCCGCCCTCGGGGAGCGCGTCGCGCAGGGCGCCACCATCACCCTCAAGATCTCGACGGGCCCCAAGCCCATCGCCGTGCCGCAGTTCGCGGGCATGACCGAGGACCAGGCGAAGGACGCGATAGCCGCCGCCCCCTTCACTCTCGACGAGAACGTCGTCAAGCAGTTCGACGCGAGCATCGCCTCGGGCGTCGTGATCGACGCCCTCGCGGCGGACGGGTCGAGTCTCACGGGCGTCGCGACCTACGGCGAGCTGCAGAAGGTCACGCTCGTGGTCTCGGTGGGCCCGCTCCCCGATGTCACGGGCCTCTCCGTCGCCGACGCGACCGCCAAGCTCCAGCAGGCGGGCCTCGTGTTCGGCCAGGAGAGCGCAGAGCAGTACAGCGACACCGTGCCCGCGGGCAACGCCCTCCTGCTGCAGGCGAGCGACGGGGCGACCGTCGTGCGCGTGGGGGACACCGTCGACATCATCACGTCGCTCGGAATCGAGCAGGTCGAGATCCCGAACGTCGTGGGCGAGACGTGGGACACGGCCAAGCAGAAGCTGCTCGACGCGGGCTTCCGCCTCGACTACAACCCCTTCGCCGACGCGGGACCGCAGTTCTTCACGGTGAGCAAGCTGTCCCCGGACGGCGGCACGACCGCCGACAAGGGCAGCACGGTGAAGGTCAGCTTCTCCTCGTAGGCTGCATCACCCGGCGGGTCTCCCCAGGGCGACGTCGCCATGCCCGCGGGCGGGGCGACGACCAGCGACCTAGAAGGCCGCGAGCTCCTCGGCGACGAGGAAGGCGAGCTCGAGCGACTGCATGTGGTTGAGGCGCGGGTCGCACAGCGACTCGTAGCGCGTCGCGAGGGTGGCCTCGTCGATCTGCTCCGACCCGCCCAGGCACTCGGTCACGTCGTCGCCCGTGAGCTCGATGTGGATGCCGCCCGGGTAGGTGCCCGCCGCACGGTGCGCCTCGAAGAACCCCTTGACCTCGTCGACGACGTCGTCGAAGCGACGGGTCTTGTAGCCGTTGGGGGTCGTGAGGCCGTTGCCGTGCATGGGGTCGGAGACCCAGAGCGGCAGCGCGTCCATGCCCTTGATCGCCTCGAGCAGCGGCGGGAGCGCGTCGCGCACCTTGCCGGCGCCCATGCGCGTGATGAAGGTCAGGCGGCCGGGCTCGCGGTTCGGGTCGAGCTTGTCGATGATGCCCTTGAGCGTGTCGGGGGTCGTCGTCGGGCCGAGCTTGATGCCGATGGGGTTCCGCACGCGCGAGAAGTAGTCCATGTGGGCGCCGTCGAGGTCGCGCGTGCGCTCGCCGATCCAGAGGAAGTGGGCGCTCGTGTTGTACGGCGTGCCGGTGCGCGAGTCGATGCGCGTCATGGGGCGCTCGTAGTCCATGAGCAGGCCCTCGTGGCTCGAGTAGAACTCGACGCGCTTGAGCTCGTCGAAGTCCGCGCCCGCGGCCTCCATGAACCTGATGGCCTTGTCGATCTCGTTCGCGAGCTTCTCGTAGCGGTGGTTCGCGGGGTTGGCCGCGAACCCCCTGTTCCACGAGTGCACCTGGCGCAGGTCGGCGAATCCACCCTGGGTGAAGGCGCGCACGAGGTTGAGGGTCGACGCGGCGGCGTGGTAGCCCTCGACGAGCCGGCCCGGGTCTGCTTCGCGCGACTCGGGGGTGAAGTCGTAGCCGTTGACGATGTCGCCGCGGTACGCGGGCAGCGTGACATCCCCGCGCGTCTCGGTGTCGCTCGAGCGCGGCTTCGCGAACTGGCCGGCCATGCGGCCCATCTTGATGATGGGCTTGGACGCGCCGTACGTGAGCACGACCGCCATCTGCAGGATCGTCTTGACGCGGTCGCGGATGTTCTGGGCGTTCGTGCCCGCGAAGGTCTCGGCGCAGTCGCCCCCCTGGAGCAGGAACGCCTCCCCGCGAGCGGCCTTGGCGAGCCTGTCGCGCAGCACGTCGGCCTCGCCCGCGAAGATGAGCGGCGGAAGCGTCGCGATCTTGGCGGAGGCCGCACCGACTGCGTCGGCGTCGGGCCATTCCGGCTGCTGCTTGATGGGGAGCGTCCGCCAATAGTCGAGGCCCGCGATCACTTCGGGATCAGCATCGACGACAGGCTCGGACGGGTCAACCACGGGAGTGTTCCTTTGGTGCAGGGGTGGAGTGAAATGGGCAGGAATCTCGAGCCTACCGGCTGCGGGACCCCATCCTGTCCTTCACCGAACTCGCGTACACGTCCACGTATTCCTGCCCGCTGATGCGGCTGAGCTCGTACATGATCTCGTCGGTGATCGAGCGCAGGATGAACCTGTCGCCCTCGAGCCCCTCGAAGCGCGAGAAGTCGAGCGGCTCGCCGAAGATGACGCCGATGCGGCGCACCTTGGGGAGCTTGCTGCCGATGGGCATGACCTTCTCGGTGTCGACCATGGCGACGGGCACGACGGGCACATGGCCCTCGAGGATCATGCGCGCGACGCCCGTGCGCCCGCGGTAGAGCTTGCCGTCGGGGCTGCGCGTGCCCTCGGGGTAGATGCCGAGCACGTTGCCCTTCGCGATGACCTCGAGCCCCGTGTTGAGCGAGGCCTCGGACGCCTTGCCGCCCGAGCGGTCGATGGGCAGCATGCCCGTGCCCAGCAGGAAGTGCTTGACCGCCCAGTTCTTGAGGCCCTTGCCCGTGAAGTAGTCGCTCTTGGCGAGGAAGTAGATGCGGCGCTCGATGAGCAGCGGCAGGAAGATCGAGTCGATGAACGACAGGTGGTTGCTCGCGAGGATGACCGGGCCGGTCTTGGGGATGTTGTCGAGCCCCGTGACCCACGGGCGGAACACCGTCTTGAGCAGCGGTCCCGCCACGAGGTTCTTCATGAACCAGTAGAACATCGCGCTACCTCCGGCCGGAAAGTCTCTAGCTTATGCCTGGGCGTGGATGCGGGCGAGGTCGGCGGCGCCGACCACCCCCGCGTCGTTCACGAGCTCGGCGATGACGAAGTCGGGCTCGGGGTGGTACCCGCGTGCCGGGAGGTTCTGCCGGTACGACTCGCGCACGGGGTCGAGGAGCAGGTCGCCCGCTATCGACACTCCCCCGCCGAAGACGAACACCTGGGGGTCGAGCACGGCGCTCAGCGAGGCGCACGCCTGGCCGAGCCAGTGCCCGAGCTGCTCGAGGGCGTGCACGGCGCCGGGGTCGCCCGCGGCGATGAGGTCGCCCACGATGTGGCCGTCGAGCGTGCCGTGCTCTCGGCGCGCGTCGGCGAGGGCGAGGCCGATGCCGCCCACGTCCGCGATCTCGTTGGCCATGCGCAGCAGCGCGCGACCGGAGCCGTACTGCTCGATGCACCCGCGCGCACCGCACCCGCACGGCAGTCCGTCGGGGACGATGCGCAGATGGCCGAGCTCGGCGCCCGTGCCGAACCCGCCGCGGAAGAGGCGGCCCTGGCTCACGATGGCCCCGCCCACGCCCGTGCCGATCGTGAGCATCGTCATGTCGGAGACGGTGCGGCCAGCGCCGAAGCGGTACTCCGCCCATCCCGCGGCGTTCGCATCGTTGTCGATGGTGATGTCGAGGTCGAGGCGCTCGAGGAGCCTGTCGCGCAGGGGCTCGTTGCGCCAGTTGATGTTGGGCGTGTAGTAGACGGTCGCCTGGTGCGCGTCGATGAAGCCGGGGGCCGCGACGCCCGCGGCGGTGATCGGACGCCCGACCGCGAGCTTCTCGATCATGGCGACGACGGCGTCGATGATCGCCTCGGAGTCGCCGGCCTGGGTGGCCACGCGGTCGTCCGCGAGGATCTCCCCGCTCTCGGAGACGACGGCCCCCGCGATCTTGGTCCCGCCGATGTCGATTCCGATGGCTTGCACGAGGATCGAGCATACCGAGCGCCGGACGGCCCGGAATACACCGGCGATACGCGGAATCCCCCGGGTAGGATGGGGAAAATGACCCCTACCGGTGCCAAAGGAGTTGCCGTGAAACAGTTCGACGTTCCCGCCCTAGTGAAAGCCGACCCCGAGGCCAACGCCACCGACCTCCTCGTGGAGCGGGTCAAGGCCACGCCCGACCGTGCACTCTTCGCCCTGCCCACCGCCGACGGCGGCTGGGAGGACATGACCGCCGCCGAGTTCCAGCGCAAGGTCATCGCCCTCTCGAAGGGCCTCGTCGCCGCGGGCATCCAGCCGGGCGACAAGATCGGCATGATGTGCAAGACCCGCTTCGAGTGGTCGCTCATCGACTTCGCCGTCTGGTACGCGGGCGCCGTGCTCGTGCCGGTGTACGAGACCTCGGCGCCGAGCCAGATCCTCTGGAACCTCACCGACTCGGGCGCCATCGGCATCTTCACCGAGACCGCGGAGCACTTCGCGCGCTTCGACGAGATCGCCGCCGACGTGCCCGCCGTCGTGCACACCTGGCAGATCGACCTCGGCGACCTCGACAAGCTCGCGGCCTCGGGCACCGACGTCGCCGACGAGGAGATCGAGCGCCGCCGCAACCTCGCGAAGGGCTCCGACCTCGCGACGCTCATCTACACCTCGGGCACGACGGGCAAGCCCAAGGGCTGCATCCTCACCCACTCCAACTTCGTCGAGCTGTGCCGCAACGCGCAGAAGGCGATCCCCGAGGTCGTCAACCCCGACTCCTCGACGCTGCTCTTCATCACGATGGCGCACGTGTTCGCGCGCTTCATCGCGGTGCTGGGCGTGCACGGCGGCGTGAAGGTCGGGCACCAGGCCGACACCAAGCTGCTCCTGCCCTCGCTCGGCTCGTTCCGCCCGACGTTCCTCCTCGCCGTGCCGCGCGTGTTCGAGAAGGTCTACAACTCGTCGGAGCAGAAGGCCGAGGCCGGCGGCCGCGGCAAGATCTTCCGCAAGGCCGCGGAGGTCGCGATCGCGCACTCCAAGGCCGTCGACGCGGGCCACGTGCCGCTCGGCCTCAAGCTGCAGTTCGCCGTGCTCGACCGTCTCGTGCTCAGCAAGCTGCGCGCGGCGCTCGGCGGCCGCGTGAAGTACGCGGTCTCCGGCTCGGCCCCCCTGGGCCTGCGCCTCGGCCACTTCTACCGCAGCGTGGGCCTCACGATCCTCGAGGGCTACGGCCTCACCGAGACCACGGCGCCCATCTCGGTCAACGTCCCGTCGAACTTCAAGATCGGCAAGGTCGGCCCGCCCCTGCCCGGCGTCTCGGTGCGCATCGCCGACGACGGCGAGATCCAGGCCAAGGGCGTCGACATCTTCGCCGGGTACTGGAACAACAAGGAGGCGACCGACGAGGCGTTCGACGACGGCTGGTTCCGCACGGGCGACATCGGCACGATCGACGACGACGGCTACCTCGAGATCACCGGTCGCAAGAAGGAGATCATCGTCACGGCCGGCGGCAAGAACGTCGCACCCGCCGCGCTCGAGGACCCGATCCGCGCGAACCCGATCGTGGGCCAGGTGATCGTCGTGGGCGACCAGAAGCCGTTCATCTCGGCGCTCATCACCCTCGACGAGGAGATGCTCCCGACGTGGCTCAAGAACAACGGGCTCGACGAGAAGATGTCGGTCGCGGCGGCGGCGAAGGATCCGGCCGTGCTCGCCGAGGTGCAGCGCGCGGTCGACGCGGCGAACACCACGGTGTCGCGCGCCGAGTCGATCCGCAAGTTCGTCATCCTCGACGCCGACCTCACCGAGGCGAGCGGACACCTGACGCCCAAGCTCAGCATCAAGCGCAACGTCATCCTCAAGGACTTCGCCGGTGAGATCGAGGGCATGTACAACGCCGCCCCCGCTACCGAGGGCGTGTCGCTCAACCACTAGGGGCCGGGGCTAGTACCAGGGGGCCATGCGGATCAACCGCATGGCCTCCTTCTTCGTCTCGGGCTCGAGCCCCTCGATGTAGAGGTGGCCGTCGAGGTGGTCGACCTCGTGCTGCAGCGCCTGGGCCATGAGGCCCTCGCCGCTCACCTCGACGGGGTTGCCGTCGAGGTCGACGCCCGTGACGCGCGCGAACGGGTGGCGCCGGCGCGGGAAGTAGAAGCCGGGCACGGAGAGGCAGCCCTCGTCCACGAGCTCGGCCTCCCCCGAGACCTCGACGAGCACGGGGTTGATGACATAGCCGATGTCGCCGTCGATGTTGTAGCTGAAGGCGCGCATGCCCACGCCGATCTGGTTCGCCGCGAGGCCCGCGCGCCCGGGGATCTGCACGGTCTCGAGCAGGTCCGCCACGAGCTGCGCCGCGCGGGGGTCACCCGCACGGACCGGGTCGCACGCCGACCTCAGGACCGGGTCTCCGAAGAGCCGGATAGCCCGTTCCGCCACGCTCAGGCGGTCCTGCTCGCGGGCAGCCCGTCGACGACCTCTGCCGCGAGCTCGCGCGCCGCGGCGCGCGTGAGCGGCCGGATCTCGTTGAAGCGGATGAGCGAGCCGGTTGCGAGCGCCGGGTCGTACGGGATGCGGATGATGTCGCGCACGCGCGACTGGAAGTGCGCCTCGATCTCCTCGAGCTTGACGAGGTTGGTGCCCTGCGTCGCGGTGTTGAGCGCCACGACGGCGTTCTTCACGAGCTCCTCGTAGCCGTTCGACTCGAGCCACGTGAGCGTCTCTGACGCGAGGCGCGACTCGTCGACGCTGCCGCCGCACACGACGACTATCGAGTCGACGCGCTGGAGCGTCGCCTTCATCGCCGAGTGCAGCATGCCCGTGCCGCAGTCGGTGACCACGAGCGAGTAGAACTTCTCGGCCATGTCGGCGACGACGTTGTAGTCGTCCTCGTCGAAGGCCTCGGCGACCGTGGGGTCGGTGTCCGACGCGAGCACGTCGAGTCGCGTGACGTCGCGCGAGACGAGCGTCTGGAACTCCGTGAACGTCGTGAGCGACTTCGCGCGCGTGACGACGTCGCGCACCGTGGCGCGCGTGGTCTTGACGATGCGCTCGGCGAGGGTTCCCCGGTCGGGGTTGGCGTCGATCGCGATGACGCGGTCCTCGCGCACGTCGGCGAGGGCCATGCCCAGGAGGGTCGAGATCGTCGTCTTGCCGACGCCGCCCTTGCGCGTGAGCACCGCGACGAAGCGCGTGCCGCCCTCGAAGGGCTTGCCGATGCGGGCGTCGAGCGCCTTGCGCTCGCGCACCCGGTACGAGTCGCCCACGTTGACGAGGCTGAACGTGACGTCGTAGAGCAGGCGCTGCAGGAGGCCCTCGGGGGCCGGCTTGCGCTTGCGCTTGGGGGTGTGGATGAGCCGCTCCGGCGTGAGGGCGGTGGCGGGCTCGGGCGCGGGGGCGACCTCGGGGAGGCGGCGTCCGCGGCGCGCGTACACGTCGTCGGGCTCGGGGAGCGCGGGGATGACCGGCTCCTCCTCCGCGGGCGGGAGGGTCGCGACGTCCTCGGCGACGAGCTGGATCGTCGTCGTCGTGGGAGCCTCGGTCGCGAGGTACTCGGGGTTGATGGCGACGTCGTGGATGGTGAGCGCTGCCTCATCCTCGGGCGTCTCGTGCACCTGCACGGGCAGGGCGACGGTGAAGGTGACGCTCTCGGTGGGAACCGCGACGTCGGCGGGCGTCGCCGCCGGGGCGTCGGGGAGGACGACGGTCGCGACCTCGTCCTTGCTCGTGCGTTTAGTGGCCAATGGGGACTACTCCTTCAGTGCAAACACCCCAGTTTACCCGCTCGCCGCACCGTGGCCCCCGTTCGGGAGGCTACGAAACGGCCTCGATCTCCAGCAGGAGGTCTCCCGCGTCCACCTGCTGCGTCTTCGGGATCGCGAGGCGCTTGACGGTTCCGCCGACGGTCGCGGTGATCGCGGCCTCCATCTTCATGGCCTCGATGGATGCGACGGCCTGGCCCGCCTCGACGGTGTCGCCCTCCCCGACCTGGAGCGTGACGACCCCCGAGAACGGCGCTGCGACGTGGCCGGGGCGCGAGGCGTCCGCCTTCTCCGCCGCCGTGACGTCGACCTTCACCGAGGCGTCGCGGACCGTGATCGGCCGCAGCTGCCCGTTGAGGGTCGCCATGACCGTGCGCATGCCCTTCTCGTCGGCCTCGCCGATGGCCTCGAGGCCCACGAGCAGGCTCACGCCCTTGTCGATCTCGACGACGTGCTCGACGCCCTGCCGGAGTCCGTAGAGGTAGTCGGCGGTCTCGAGCACCGACAGGTCGCCGTAGGTCTCCCTGCCCTGCTCGAAGATCTTGGTGGGCGCGGCGAACAGGAGCCGGTTGAGCGTCGCGCGGCGCCCCGCGGAGTCGCCGTCGAGCGCGGCGCGATCCTCGTCGGAGATGGGCTCGACGCCGATCTTCACCGTGCGGCCCTTGAGCACCTTGGTGCGGAAGGGCTCGGGCCAGCCGCCCGGCAGCTCGCCGAGCTCGCCCGCCATGAAGCCGATGACCGAGTCGGGGATGTCGTACTTCTCGGGGTTCTGCTCGAAGTCGGCGGGGTCGGCGTCCGCGGCCGCGAGGGCGAGCGCGAGGTCGCCCACGACCTTCGACGACGGGGTCACCTTGGGCGGGCGGCCGAGCATCGTGCTCGCCGCCGCGTAGAGGTCCTCGATCTTCTCGAAGTGGTCCGCGAGGCCGAGCGCGATCGCCTGCTGGCGCAGGTTCGACAGCTGGCCGCCCGGGATCTCGTGCTTGTACACGCGGCCCGTGGGGCCGGGCAGCCCCGACTCGAACGGCTTGTACACGTGGCGCACGGCCTCCCAGTAGGGCTCGAGGTCCGAGACCGCCTGCAGCGAGATGCCCGTGTCGCGCTCCGTGTGGGCGAGGGCGGCGACGAGGGCCGAGGCCGAGGGCTGGCTCGTCGTGCCGGCCATGGGCGCGCTCGCGACGTCGACGGCGTCCGCCCCCGCGCGCGAGGCGGCGAGGAGGGTCGCGAGCTGCCCGCCCGCGGTGTCGTGCGTGTGCACGTGCACGGGCAGGTCGAAGCGCTCGCGCAGGGCGGAGACGAGCTCGTACGCGGCATCCGCGCGCAGCAGGCCCGCCATGTCCTTGACGGCGAGGATGTGCGCGCCCGCGTCCACGATCTGCTCCGCGAGACGCAGGTAGTAGTCGAGGGTGTAGAGCTTCTCGTCGGGGTTGAGGAGGTCGGCCGTGTAGCACAGCGCCACCTCGGCGACGGCGGTGCCCGTGCCGAGCACGGCGTCGATCGCGGGGCGCATCTGCTCGACGTCGTTGAGCGCGTCGAAGATGCGGAAGATGTCGACGCCGCTCGTCGCGGCCTCGCGCACGAACGCGTCGGTCACCTCGGTGGGGTACGGCGTGTAGCCGACCGTGTTGCGGCCGCGCAGCAGCATCTGGATGGCGATGTTGGGCAGGGCCTCGCGCATCGTCGAGAGGCGCTCCCACGGGTCCTCCCCGAGGAAGCGCAGCGCGACGTCGTATGTCGCCCCGCCCCAGGCCTCGACGGAGAACAGGCCGGGCGTGAGGCGCGCGACGTGCGGCAGCACGGCCACGAGGTCGCGCGTGCGCACGCGCGTCGCGAGCAGCGACTGGTGCGCGTCGCGGAACGTCGTCTCGGTGACGGCGAGGGGGGCCTGTGCGCGCAGTGCCGCGGCGAAGCCCTCCGGGCCGAGCTCGAGGAGGCGCTGGCGCGAGCCCGCGGGCGCCGGGGCGTCGAGGTCGACGACCGGCAGCTTGAGGCTCGGGTCGATGATGCCCGCGCCGTCGCCGTTCGGCTGGTTGACCGTGACATCCGCGAGCCAGGTGAGGATCTTCGTGCCGCGGTCCTTCGACTGGTGGCCGCGCACGAGCCACGGCCGCTCCTCGATGAACGAGGTGCTGAGGTCGCCCGCGATGAAGTCGGGGTCTTCGAGCACGGCCTGCAGGAACGGGATGTTCGTGGTGACGCCGCGCAGGCGGAACTCCGCGAGGCCGCGGCGCGCACGCACGACGGCCGCCGCGAAGTCGCGGCCGCGGCACGTCATCTTCACGAGCATGGAGTCGAAGTAGGGGCTCACCTGCGCGCCGGCCGCGACCGTGCCGCCGTCGAGGCGGATGCCCGCGCCGCCGGGCGAGCGGTACGTGGTGATCTTGCCCGTGTCGGGGCGGAAGCCGGAGGCCGGGTCCTCCGTCGTGATGCGGCACTGCAGGGCAGCGCCGCGCAGGCGCAGGTCCTTCTGCTCGAGACCGAGGTCGGCGAGGGTCTCCCCCGCCGCGATGCGCATCTGCGACTGCACGAGGTCGACGTCCGTGACCTCCTCGGTCACGGTGTGCTCGACCTGGATGCGCGGGTTCATCTCGATGAAGAAGTGCTGGCCCTCGCGCGCGCCCGCCGTGTCGAGCAGGAACTCGACGGTTCCCGCGTTGGCGTAGTCGATCGACTTCGCGAAGGCGATCGCGTCGCGGTACATCGCCTGGCGGATGCCCTCGTCGAGGTTCGGCGCGGGCGCGATCTCGATGACCTTCTGGTGGCGGCGCTGCACCGAGCAGTCGCGTTCGAACAGGTGCACGGTCTCGCCCGTGCCGTCGGCGAGGATCTGCACCTCGATGTGGCGCGGGCGCACGACGGCCTGCTCGAGGAACATGGTGGGGTCGCCGAACGCGCTGTCGGCCTCGCGCATCGCCTCCTCGAGGGCGGGGCGCAACTCCTCCTTGGTCTCGACGCGGCGCATGCCGCGACCACCACCGCCGGCGACGGCCTTGGCGAAGATCGGGAAGCCGATCTCGTCGGCGCCCGCGAGCAGCTCGTCGAGGTCGCGCGACGCGGGCGTCGACTTGAGCACGGGCACTCCCGCGGCGATCGCGTGCTCCTTGGCGGTGACCTTGTTGCCGGCCATCTCGAGCACGCGCGTGGGCGGGCCGATGAACGTGATGCCGTTCTCGGCAGCGGCCTGCGCCAGATCCGGGTTCTCGGAGAGGAAGCCGTAGCCGGGGTAGATCGCGTCGGCGCCCGACTCCTTCGCGACGCGGATGATCTCGTCGACGTCGAGGTACGCCTTGACGGGATGCCCCTTCTCGCCGATCTGGTAGGCCTCGTCGGCCTTCAACCGGTGCATGGAATTGCGATCCTCATAGGGGAAGACCGCGACGGTCTTGGCACCCAGCTCGAACGCGGCGCGCATCGCGCGGATCGCGATCTCGCCTCTGTTGGCAACGAGAATCTTCCTGAACATCGGATCCCTTCGACAGACCCCCAGCCTAGAGCGGGTTGACTCTGGCAATTTCCCCCACAGGTCGCTACACACGCCCCAACCTTTAGGTTCTTTAACAGTAGTGAAGGTATCGTCGTTGTTCGTGCATGTACTCAGCGTCAGCTCCCTCAAGGGGGGCGTGGGAAAGACCACCGTGACGCTCGGGCTCGCTTCGGCCGCGTTCGCCCGCGGGCTGCGCACCCTCGTCGTCGACCTCGACCCGCAGTCGGATGTCTCGACGGGGATGGACATCGAGGTGGGCGGCCACCTCAACATCGCCGACGTGCTCGCCTCCCCCAAGGAGAAGATCGTGCGCTCGGCGATCGCTCCCAGCGGCTGGACGAAGGGCCGCCCCGGCAAGGTCGACGTGCTCATCGGGTCGCCCGCCGCCATCAACTTCGACGGGCCGCATCCGAGCATCCGCGACATCTGGAAGCTCGAGGAGGCGCTCGCCAACGTCGAGGCCGACTACGACCTCGTGCTCATCGACTGCGCCCCCTCCCTCAACGCCCTCACCCGCACGGCGTGGGCCGCATCCGACCGCGTGACGATCGTCACCGAGCCCGGCCTGTTCTCCGTCGCGGCCGCAGACCGCGCGCTGCGCGCGATCGAGGAGATCCGTCGCGGGCTGTCCCCGCGCCTCCAGCCGCTCGGCATCATCGTCAACCGCCTGCGCTCGCAGTCGCTCGAGCACCAGTTCCGCATCAAGGAGCTGCGCGACATGTTCGGACCGCTCGTGCTGTCGCCGCAGCTGCCGGAGCGCACGTCGCTGCAGCAGGCCCAGGGCGCCGCGAAGCCCCTGCACGTGTGGCCGGGCGAGAGCGCGCAGGAGATGGCGCGCAACTTCGACCAGCTGCTCGAGCGCGTCATGCGCACGGCGCGGCTCGGCGACTTCGCCAACGAGCCGGTCTAGAAGGCCAGCAACCTCACGCTGGCTTCCTGTTCGGAGTCCTGCGGGTACCGTCGCGCGGGAGGGTCTCCGCCGCCATTGACGGAGGCTCCCGTAGGCGGCCCGCTCGTGAAGTGGCCGTGGCCAAGATGGCGCGCGCTGGAGGGTCGTTCGACATCATTGCGCGCACGACCATCTCGCCGACGCCGTTTGTCTCGGGCGACGGTGTATGTACGGGGTCCCGCGCAACGACGGCCGTCGCGGGCTGGTACGGGAGGCTCCTAGGCGCTGCGCGCGGCGCGGCGGCGCGCGAGCTCGTCCATGGGGTCTTCGCCCTTGACGGAGTCGAGCTCGACGAGGTCGTGCTCGACCTCGCGGAGGACCTTGCCCACGGCGATGCCGAAGACGCCCTGGCCACGGCTCACGAGGTCGATGACCTCGTCGTTCGACGTGCACAGGTAGACGCTCGCGCCGTCGCTCATGAGGGTCGTCTGGGCGAGGTCGTTGATGCCGGCCTCGCGCAGCTGGTCGACGGCCACGCGGATCTGCTGGAGCGAGATGCCGGTGTCGAGCAGGCGCTTGACGAGCTTGAGCACGAGGATGTCGCGGAACCCGTAGAGGCGCTGCGAGCCCGATCCGGCCGCACCGCGCACCGTGGGCTCCACGAGCTGCGTGCGGGCCCAGTAGTCGAGCTGGCGGTAGCTGATGCCCGCGGCCCGTGCCGCCACGGCACCGCGGTAGCCGGCTGCGTCGTCGAGCTCGGGCATGCCGTCGGTGAACAGGAGGCCGAGATCGTAGCGGGTCTCCTCGCTACGGCTGGGTTCTCTCATGGCTTCTCCCCTTTGTGCTCTCGGGAACATCCCCCCGGTCAAGTCTCATGTTGAGGTTGACACTTAATGTTCTCTGCGTCCACGGTACCCACCCCACCGCGACGAACGTCGACATCGCCGTGGCGTGTCGGATTCGACGGTACTACGAATCGAGGCGCGTGAGGGCGGATCGGATGAGACTGCTCCGCACAATCTCGAGCTGCCCCGCGATCTCGCGGGCCATCTCGGCGGCCCTCGCCCGGCTCGACGCATCCTTGCGGCGCGCGACGGGCATGAGCGCGTTCTCGATGAGGCCCAGCTCGCGCTCGGCCGAGGCGCGGAAGCCCCTCAGGTGCCGGGGCTCGATTCCCGAGCGCTGCAGCTCGACGAGCGACTTGAGCACCGCGAGCACGTCGTCGCCGAAGTGGTCGGCGGGCACGATGAGCGACGCCGACACGGCATCCTGCAGGAGCATGGCGTTGGCGCCGGCCTCGCGGATGAGCTCGTCACGGCTGTAGCGGCGCTCCGACGAGAGCATGGACGGCGCGGGCGCCCCGCCGCCGGGAAGCTCGGGCGTGCGCCCGGCATCCATCTCGGCGAGGTAGCCGCGGATGACCTTGAGCGGCAGGTAGTGGTCGCGCTGCATGGTGAGCACGAACCGGAGACGGTCCATGTCGGTCACCGAGAACTTGCGGTAGCCGGACTCGGTGCGCGCCGGCGCGACGAGCTGGCGCTCCTCGAGGAACCGCAGCTTCGAGGGGGTGAGGTCGGGGAACTCGGGGTTCAGCTTGGCCAGCACCTGGCCGATGCTGAGAAGGGGTGAGCTCCCAGGCACTCGGGCCTGGGAGGCGACAGCTGCCACTAACGTCCGGCCAGGTGCGCGAGGTCGAGTCGCGAGGCGTAGAACGTGAGGCGGAACTTGCCGACCTGCACCTCGGCGCCGTCGCTCAGGAGCGCGGTGTCGATGCGGACGCCGTCGAAGTACGTGCCGTTGAGCGAGCCCAGGTCTTTGACCTCGAAGGCCGTGCCGTGGCGGAGGAACTCCGCGTGGCGGCGCGAGACGGTGACGTCGTCGAGGAAGATGTCGGCCTCGGGGTGGCGGCCCACCGTCGTGAGGTCGGCGTCGAGGAGGAAGCGCGCGCCCACGTTGGGGCCGCGGCGGACCACGAGGAGTGCCGAGCCGGAGGGCAGCGCCGCGATGGCGTCGAGCTCCTCGGGCGAGGCGTCGCTGTCGAGGGCCGCGAGCTGCGCGGCGAACTCGTCGCCGTAGGTGACCGTCGCGTCGTCGCGGTGAGGGATCTGCGGAGCCACCCCCGTGGCGTTGGCGTCCGCGGCCTCGTCGCCGTGCTCGTGCTGATCCGTCATGTCGTCCCTCCCTAGCGTTCCAGCGTAGCCGAAACCATCGGCCCCGCGTCCCGGGGAATTCTCACGAGCCGGGCGGTCTCGGCAGCGTAGAGGGTTCCGCCCCACCAGTAGAGGAAGACTCCCCAGAGCGCGAATGCCCACCCTACGGGGTTCGCTATCGCCGTCGCATCCGGGAACGCCTGGCCGATCATGATGATGGGCAGCGCGTAGAACAGGCACAGCGTTCCCGCCTTGCCGAGGTGGTGCACGGGCAGCGGCCCGTACCCGTTGCTCGCGAGGATGATGCCCAGCACCACGAGCATGAGGTCGCGCGCGACGATGACGGCGAAGAGCCACCACGGGATGACGCCGCGCACCGCGAGGCCCACGAGCGCCGCGAAGATGAACGCCCTGTCGGCGGCCGGGTCGAGCAGCTGGCCGAGCCGCGTGATCTGCCGGAACCGGCGCGCGATGACGCCGTCGAGGTAGTCGCTCACGCTCGAGACCACGAGCACGAGCAGGGCGAGCCCGTCGCGGCCCGCGATGATGAGCACGAGGAACACGGGCACGAGCAGCAGCCTGATGAAGCTGAGGATGTTGGGCACCGTCAGCACCCGGGTGCTGATCTCCGGCGCCTTCTCCTCCACGATGCCGAGTCTAGCGACGGCCCGGGTCTAGGATTCCCTCCATGACGCCGTTGTTGACCGTGATCCTCCTCGCCGCCCTCGTCGTGCTGGGTGTGTGGATCGCCTCCCTCATCACCCACGACCACTCGTGGGTCGACCGCATCTGGTCGATAGTGCCTGCCGTGTACGTGTGGGTGTTCGCCGGGTTCGCCGGGTTCGCCGACGCGCGTCTCGACGTCATGGGCGTGCTCACGGCGCTGTGGGCGGCGCGCCTTACCTTCAACTTCGCGCGGAAGGGCGGCTACACCGGCACGGAGGACTACCGCTGGCCCATCCTGCGCGCGCGCATGAACCGCTGGCAGTTCGAGCTCTTCAACTTCTTCTTCATCTCGCTCTACCAGAACGTCATCCTGCTGCTCATCGCGCTGCCCGCCTACACGGCGTACGAGAACCGCGCGACCCCGTTCGGCCCGCTCGACGTCGTCATCGCCGTCGTGTTCCTCGGGCTCCTCGCGGGCGAGACGATCTCCGACCAGCAGCAGTGGAACTTCCACGCCGCGAAGAAGGCCGGCGGCCCGGAGTTCCGTCCGCGCTTCCTGCAGACGGGGCTCTGGCGGTTCTCGCGCCACCCCAACTTCTTCTTCGAGCAGGCGCAGTGGTGGGCGCTGTTCTTCTTCGGGGCGGTGGCCGCGGGGTCCGTGCTGCAGTGGACCGTCGCGGGCGCCGTGCTGCTCACGGCGCTGTTCATCGGCTCCACGATCTTCACCGAGAGCATCACGCGCTCGAAGTACCCCGAGTACGCCGACTACCAGGCGACGACCTCTCCGATCATCCCGTGGCCGCCCCGCCGGGCCGCGAAGGACCCCGTCACGGCATAGTCACACCAGCCACACGTTTCACATTCGTCACAAACGGCCGTAGCCTGTAGACATGGGCTCTCGCGCGTGGCGTTCCGGCGCGGGCGCTCGCGCGCTGCCGCTCGGTGCCCTGTCGCCAGCCCTCGCCGCTCCCAGGGATTGTTACCCGACCTGGGATGGGGCGGAGGCGGCGAGAGGCGACCGGGCGGCGACCGCGCACGCCGAGCCGACGGGCCGGTGCTGACCGTGCCCGTGCGCGTCGACAGCTGGCTGTGGGCGGTCCGCGTCTACAAGACCCGGTCCGCGGCGACCGCCGCGTGCCGCGCGGGTCACGTGCGCGTGAACGGCGAGCGCGCCAAGGCCGCGGAGCAGGTGGGGGTCGGCGACGAGGTGCGCGTGCGCATCTCGGGCTTCGACCGCATCCTCGAGGTCAGGCAGACGATCGCGAAGCGCGTGGGGGCCACTATCGCCGCCGAGGCGTTCCTCGACACGAGCCCGCCGCTGCCGACGCCCGAGGAGACCGCGCTGCTCCCCCGGCGCGACCGCGGCGCCGGGCGCCCGACGAAACGGGAGCGCCGGGAGATCGACAAGCTCCTCGGCCGCGAACCGCTGTAGTCTCGGCGCAAGGAGGTTCGCACATGGCCGACAAGTCACCCAAGAAGAACACCGCCAAGACGGCGGCGAGCAAGTCCCTCAAGGAGAAGCGCGCCGAGAAGAAGGACAAGGCGGGCAAGCGCAAGGACTAGCCCACGAACACGAGAACGGCCGCATCCTCGAGGATGCGGCCGTTCTGTGTCTGCTAGGCGGCGACGGCCCTCTTGCGGCGCGACGCCCAGATGACGCCCGCCGCGGTGAGGCCGATGATCACCGCGATGAGGATGACGTAGAAGGCGACCGAGAGGTAGCCGTTCTGCGACAGGTTGGGGTTGAGGAACGGGTACGGGTACCAGTAGTCGAAGCCCTTGAAGGGATCGGCCGTGAGCGGCCCGCGCACGAGCGTGTAGACGACCCACACGAGCGGGAAGGCGATGATGCCGAGGATGCCCCTGCGCCACTCGAGGGGCTTGCGGCCGGGCGCGAGCAGCCAGTCGAGCAGCATCCACAGCGGGCCGACCACGTGCAGCACCTCGTTGGACCACGGCACCGTCGTGCCCTGCGGCAGCTCGATGCCGCGCAGCAGCAGGTTGTAGACGACGCCCGTGACGATCATGTAGGTCGCGGTCGCCGCGCGGAGGTTGTTGAACCACGTGGGGTCCGCCCCCTCGCGGCGCGCGAGGAGGAGCACGGCGCCGACGAGGCACACGACGACCGTGAGCACGTTCGACTCGATCGTGAAGAAGCTGAAGAAGTTCTGGATGTAGACGCCGAGGTTGACCCCCGCCTCGCTCCAGAGCGAGATGCTGAGCGCGAGCTGGGCGATGATCGCCGCCGTCACACCGGCAGCTACGACGAGGCGGAGCGCCGCGAAAAGGATTCTCATGGCTCGACAGTAGCGCCCGGGCCCCCTCATAGGGCGCTCATAGCGAGGGCATGCCGCGCGGATAACCTCCGCCCGTATCCCTGAGGCATGGCATCGCGCAAGAAGACCACGATCATCGTCACGGCGGCCCTCGCCGTGCTGCTCCCCGTCGGCGGGGGCGCGGCCTGGGCCGCGGACCGCTTCCTCATCCCCCACGTCGAGATCTCCGACGTGCAGTCGTACGAGGCGGAGAACTCGACGGTCGTCACGACGGCCGAGGATGCGGCCGACCCCGCCGTCTCCGTCTCGACGGTCGTCACCGGCACGGGCGACGACACCGTCACCTACTACGTCGCGGATGTGGCGCTCACGGATGCGACGCAGCTGCGCTCGGCGTTCGCCGACGACTCGTTCGGCGAGAACATCACGCAGACGACGTCGGCGATCGCCGAGGCCAACGACGCCCTGTTCGCCATCAACGGCGACTACTACGGCTTCCGTGACACGGGCATCGAGATCCGCAACGGCGTCGTCTACCGCGACTCCCCCGCGCGCGAGGGGCTCGCCTTCTGGCTCGACGGCTCCGTGACGGTCTACGACGAGACGACGACGAGCGCGCAGGAGCTGCTCGACTCGGGGGTCTGGAACACCGTCTCGTTCGGGCCCGCGCTCGTCGAGGACGGGGCTGTGGTCGACGGCATCGAGAGCGTCGAGGTCGACACCAACATCGGCAACCACTCGATCCAGGGCGAGCAGCCGCGCACCGCCATCGGCGTCATCGACGACAACCACCTCGTGTTCGTCGTGGTCGACGGCCGCAGCCCCGGCCACAGCAAGGGGGTCACCATGACCGAGCTCGCGCAGATCATGATCGGCCTCGGCGCGACGACCGCCTACAACCTCGACGGCGGCGGCTCCTCGACCATGTACTACGACGGCCGGGTCGTGAACACCCCCTCCAACGGCGGCGAGCGCGGCACCTCCGACATCCTCTACGTGGCGGGCTGAGCCATGATCATCCTCATCCCCGCCTACGAGCCCGATGAGCGCCTCACCGCCCTCGTCGCCGGGCTCCGCGCCGCCGACCCGCGCGCGGGCATCCTCGTCGTCGACGACGGCAGCGGAGAGCGCTTCGCCCCCGTGTTCGACGCGGCGCGCGCCGCCGGCGCCGAGGTCATCGGGTACGGCGTCAACCGCGGCAAGGGCCGGGCTCTCAAGAGCGGGTTGGGCTACATCCGCGAGTACCACCCGGGGCACGACGTGGTGTGCGCCGACAGCGACGGTCAGCACACGGTCGCCGACATCCTGCGCGTCGCCGAGCACGTGCGGCAGTCCGACGGCGCGATGGTGCTGGGCGGGCGCCGGTTCACGGGCGACGTGCCGGGGCGGAGCCGGTTCGGCAACGCCGTGTCGCGCGCCGCGTTCCGGGTCGCCACGGGCATCCCCGTCCACGACACCCAGACCGGCCTGCGCGGCTACCCCGCGGGCATGCTCGGGTGGCTGCTGGGGGTGAAGGGCAACCGCTTCGAGTACGAGCTCAACCTGCTGCTGCAGTCACGTGCGGCGGGGATCCCGATCGAGGAGGTCGAGATCGAGACCGTGTACCTCGAGCACAACGCGTCGTCGCACTTCCGCCCGGTCGTCGACTCGCTCGCGGTGCTCGCGCCCCTGCTGAAGTTCGTGGCGTCGTCGCTCGGCGCGTTCGTCATCGACGCCGTGGGGCTCGTGCTGCTCTTCGCCCTCACGAGCTCGCTCTTCGTGTCGGTGGTCGGGGCGCGCATCGTGAGCGCGTCGGTCAACTTCCTCGTCAACCGCAACGCGGTCTTCACGGGAGAGCGCGGCAACCTGCGGCGCGACCTGCTCCGGTACATCGTGCTCGCGCTCGCGCTCCTGGCGTCGAGCTACGTGTGGCTCACGGTGCTCACGCAGTGGGGCGTGCCGCTCGTCGCCGCCAAGATCATCACCGACGTGACGCTCTACGTGATCAGCTTCCACGTGCAGCGCCGGTACGTCTTCCCCCAGGCGCCGGTCGCGCTCAGCCCTTCTGCTTCGCGGCTGCCTTCGCTGCCTGCTTCGTCGCCCGCACCTTGAGCAGCGACTCGGGGCTCACGATGTCGGCGACGGACCGGAAGGATCCGGCCTCGCCGTAGGCGCCCGCGGCCTCGCGCCACCCGGGCGCGGTGAGACCCTGCTGCTTGCCGAGCAGGGCGAGGAAGATCCTCGCCTTCTGGTCGCCGAAGCCCGGGAGGGAGTTGAGGCGCTTCAGGATCTCGGCACCGTCGGGGTCGCCCTCGGTCCAGATGTTCTCGGCCCTGCCTCCCCAGTGGGCGACGATCTCGGCGCACAGGGCCTGCACGCGCCCGGCCATCGAGCCCGGGAACCTGTGCACGGCCGGCGACTGCTTCATGACCTCGGCGAACGCGTCGGGCTCCGCGTCGGCGATCGTGCGGGCGTCGAACGCCCCGAGGCGCGCCTTGAGCTTGGCCGGGCCGGCGAACGCCGTCTCCATGGGCACCTGCTGGTCGAGGAGCATGCCGACCAGCAGCGCGAGCGGGTCTGACGAGAGCAGCGCGTCGGCGTCGGGGTCTGCGGTGATGTGGAGGTCGTGGGCCATGGGTCCATGGTCGCACCTGCGCGCTACCCTCGCACCATGGTCATCGAGCTCACGCGCGAGCAGGCGCGCCGCATCGCCGTGCGGGCCCAGCTGTTGGATGCCCGCCGCCCCACCGACCTCGTCGACACCGTGCGCCAGCTCACCTTCGTGCAGCTCGAGCCGACCGCGGCCGTCGCGCCGACCGCCGACCTCGTGCTGCGCAGCAGGCTCGGCAACACGTACGAGCCCACCGACCTGACCACGGCCCTCGAGGTGGAGAACACGCTCTTCGAGCTCGCGCTGCTCGTGCGGCCCATGGACGACCTGCCGCTCTTCCGCGCCCAGATGGCCGGGCCGCCGCAGTACGAGAAGACGGCGCGCTGGCTCGACGACAACGAGGAGTTCCGCCAGGACATCCTCGACAGGCTCGAGGTCGAGGGCGCGCTCATCGCCAAGCAGATCCCCGACACGAGCATCGTGCCGTGGCCATCGAGCGGCTGGAACAACAACCGCAACGTCATGATGATGCTCGAGTGCCTCATGATGCGCGGCGACGTCGCCGTCGCGGGCCGCGAGGGCCGCGACCGGGTGTGGGATCTGGCGGAGCGCGTCTACCACGCAGACACGCGCGTGGTCCCGCTCGACGAGGCGCTGGCCATCCGCGCCGCCCGGCGCCTCTGTGCCCAGGGCCTCGTGCCCGGCAAGACCCCCGACCTGCCCGTCGAGACGACGCGCGTCGGCACGGCGGGCGTGGCCGCGACGATCGAGGGGGTCAAGGGCGCCTACCGGCTCGACCCGGCATACCTCGAGGGCGGGTTCGAGGGGCGCACCGTGCTGTTGTCGCCGTTCGACGGGCTCATCCGCGACCGCAAGCGCATGGCCGAGCTCTTCGAGTTCGACTACGCGCTCGAGATGTACAAGCCCGCCGCCCAGCGCCGCTGGGGCTACTACGCGCTGCCCGTGCTGCACGGCGACAGGCTCGTGGGCAAGGTGGATGCGACGGCCGACCGCACGCGCGGCGAGCTCGTCGTGCACGCCGTGCACGAAGACGGGCCCGGGTTCCCGCGGTCGGAGGTCGACGCCGAGCTCGCCTCCCTCGCGGAGTGGCTCGGCGTCGACCTCGTCAGGCCGTAGCCCCGCGGAAGAACTCCGCGAGCTCGGCGGTGCCGCCCAGCGGCAGCACGTGCGCGACGTACTGGTCGGGGCGCACCACCACGATCGCCCCGTCCCGGCTCACGCCGCGCGCGTCGAAGATGTCGTCCGCCGGGTCGACCGCGTAGACCTTCTCGTAGTCGAGGAGGCGCAGCGGTCCGGTCGCCGGCAGGAACTGCGGACGCACCGACGTCATGAGGATGTCGTTGTGCCGCTGCTGGAACACGACCTTCACGTCGTACCACTCGTCGAAGTCCCGGCCCTCGGGCACGAGCGACGTGAGCCAGTCCTCGAGGTCGGGGGTCTGCCCCGCCGCATCCGCGAACACGTAGATGCGCCAGCGGCCGTCGGCGCGGGCGTGGTGCCCGAGGTGCACGGGGTTGCCGTCGCACACGCGCATGACGGGGGCAGAGCGGAACCGCCTGCCGATCGCGAAGCCCGTCGCGAGCCCCTGGTGCTCTGCGGTGCCCGTGATCATCGAGGGCGCGTACTCGGTCATGAAGCCCGCGGGGAACTCGGCGGTGCGCACGTAGAACTCCTCGAGCTCCGACGGGTCGGCGAGGTCCTCGGGCTTGGTCGCCATGAGGGTCGACCACTGCTTGTCGAAGTCGATGAGGTTCTTCGCGACGACCTGGCGCTCCGCGGAGTAGGTGGCGAGCAGCGACTCCGGCGCGCGGCCCTCGAGCACGTGGCCGAGCTTCCAGCCCAGGTTGAAGCCGTCCTGCAGCGAGACGTTCATCCCCTGGCCCGCCTTGGCGCTGTGCGTGTGGCACGCGTCGCCCGCGATGAAGACGCGCGGCGTGCGGGAGCCCGCATCCTCGAGCAGCACGTCGTCGAAGCGGTCGGTGAGGCGGTGGGCCACCTCGTAGACGCTGTGCCACGCGACGCTCTTCACGTCGAGCCTGTAGGGGAACAGGATCTCGTTGGCCTTCGCGATGATCTCGTCGATGGTCGTCGCGCGCACCGCGCCCTTGTCGTCGGCGGGCACCTCGCCGAGGTCGACGTACATGCGGAAGAGGTGGCCGCCCTCGCGCGGGATGAGCAGGATGTTGCCCGCCTCCGACTGGATCGAGCACTTGGTGCGGATGTCGGGGAAGTCGGTGACCGCGAGGGTGTCCATGACGCCCCACGCGTGGTTGGCCTGGTCGCCCGCGAGCGTGCAGCCGATGGAGTCGCGCACGCGGCTGCGCGCGCCGTCGGCACCGAGCACGTACCGGGCGCGCACCGTGCGGCCCACGCCGCCCTTCGTGACACGCACGGCGACGGGGAACTCCCCCTCCCCCACCTCGAGGTCGACGAACTCGTAGCCGTAGTCGGGCTTCATGCGGGCGGGGCCGTTGGCCATGTACTCGGCGAAGTAGTCCAGCACGCGCGCCTGGTTGACGATGAGGTGCGGGAACTCGCTGATGCCCGTGGGGTCGTCGACGGCCGTGGATGCGCGGTGGATCCGCCGCGCGTCCGTCGGGTCGGGCTTCCAGAACGCCATCTCGGTGATGCGGTACGCCTCGGCCGTGATCCGGTCCGCGAAGCCGAACGCCTGGAACGTCTCGACGCTGCGCGCCTGGATGCCGTCGGCTTGGCCGATCACGAGACGGCCGTCGCGCTTCTCGATGATGCGCGTCGTGATCCCCGGGAACTGGCTCAGCTGCGCCGCGGCGATCATGCCGGCCGGTCCGGAGCCCACGATGAGCACGTCGACCTCGTCGGGCAGCTCGTCCGGTCGCTCGACGCCGGCGGAGGGCTGCACGCGGGGGTCGCCCGAGACATAGCCGTGGTCGTGGAACTGCATCTTGCCACCTCATCGTGTCGCGTTCTATTATCGAACACCGCGTTCTCAATTAGGACAATGATAGGAGCCGAGGATGCCCGGCGCAACGACCCCGCACTCCCAGACGCTCTCGCGCGGCATCCGCGTGCTCGAGGTGCTCGCGGAGTCGCCGCTCACCATCCAGGGCCTCGCCCAGGCCCTCGACGTGCACCGCTCGATCGTCTACCGCATCCTGCGCACCCTCGAGGACCACGGGCTCGTCGCGCGCGACGCCGCAGGGCTCGTGTCGCTCGCGCCGCGCATGGCAGCCCTCGCGCGCGGCGTGGAGCGCAACCTCCAGTCGGCGGCGCTGCCCGAGCTCACGGCGGCGGCCAACGACCTCGGTGCCACGACCTTCCTCGTGACCCTCGACCACGCCGAGTGCGTCACGCTCCTGAGCGTCGAGCCGCGCGCGGGCGCCACGGTCGCGCAGCGGCCGGGCACGCGCCACCCGCTCTCCGTCGGCGCCCCCGGCATCGCCATCCAGTCGCTGCTCGCGGATGCCCAGCTCGCCGGCACCCCCCGCCGGCCCCTCGACGCGCGCGGCTGGGCGTCGAGCCACGACGAGGTCATCGCGGGACTCAGCTCGGTGGCCGTCCCCCTCGCCCTGCCCGGCAGCGCGCCGAGCGCGATCGCCGCGGTGTTCGTCGCGGGGTCCGCGGATGCGGACGCGGTGGGCGCACGGCTCCTCGCCGCGCGGGACGCCATCCTGCTCTAGCGCTCGTTGTTCAACGCTCGTAGACTTTCCGGCATGACGATGACGCCAGTGCCGTTCGACCCCGCCCTCGCCGCGATCCTCGACGCGATGCCGATGTACACCGAGCGGCCCACGGTCGCCGACATCCCCGCGCAGCGCGCGCAGGGCGACCTGCCGATGCCCTCCCTCGACGATGTCATCGGCGACCGCGCGATCGACCACGAGGATCGCGCCATCCCCGGCCCTGCCGGGGCGCCGGACGTCGTGGTCACGGTCATCCGCCCGCGCGGCGCCGTGTCGGGCGCGCCGTGCCTCGTGAACTTCCACGGCGGCGGCACCATCTACGGCAACCGGCACATGGACAACGGCCGGCTCGTCCCGCTCGTCGAGGAGTTCGGCGCGGTCGCGATCAACGTCGAGTACCGCCTCGCCCCCGAGCACCCGTCGCCCGCGCCCGTCGAGGACTGCTACGCGGCGCTCGTGTGGGCTTCGGCCAACGCCGACGAGCTCGGCATCGACCCCGGGCGCATCGTCGTGATGGGCGGCAGCGCGGGCGGCCTCCTCGCCGCGGGCGTCGCGCTCCTCGCGCGCGACCGCCGCGGTCCGGTGCTCGCGGGCCAGCTGCTCATCTGCCCCATGCTCGACGACACGAACACGACGCCGGCGAGCCACCAGTACGACGGCTTCAGCCCGTGGCCGCGGCACATGGGCATCCTCGCGTGGAGCGCCCTGCTGGGCGAGGGCGCGGGCGACCTGTCAGCCGACGTCTCGATCTACTCGGCCCCCGCGCGCGCCGCCGACGTCTCGGGCCTCGCGCCCGCGTTCGTCGAGGCCGGCAGCGCCGAGCTGTTCCGCGACGAGGATGTCACGTACGCGAGCCGCATCTGGGCGACGGGCGGCCAGGCCGAGCTGCACATCTGGGGCGGCGGCTTCCACGGCTTCGACATGTTCGCGCCCGACCACGAGCTCACGCGCGCAGCACTCGCTGCGCGGTCGTCGTGGCTGCGGCGCATCTTCGGCAAGTAGGAACGAGGATGCGCGAGGCCCGCCCGCTCGGCCCGGGCCAGCTCATCGTGCTCGCCCTGCTCGGCGGGATCGCACCGCTCGGCACCGACATCTACCTGCCGTCGATCCCCGCAGTCGCGACCGACCTGCACGCCGCCGTCTCCACGGTGCAGCTCACACTCACGGGGTTCATGGCGGGCCTCGCGCTCGGCCCGTTGCTCATCGGCCCGGTGTCCGACCGGTTCGGGCGGTACCGCTTGCTCCTCGTCGGCATCCTCGCGCTCCTCGCCAGCAGCGTGCTGTGCGCGCTCGCGCCGACCGTCGGCGTGCTCATTGCCGCCCGGGTGGTGCAGGGGTTCTGCGGCTCGATAGCGCTCACGCTGTGCCGCGCCATGGTCGCCGACCTCGCGACGGGTGCGGGCGCGGCCCGCATCTACAGCCTGCTCGGCACGATCATGGGGCTCTCCCCCATCGTCGCGCCGATCATCGGCGGGGTCATCCAGCAGTGGGCGCACTGGCGCATCTCGTTCTGGGTGCTCGCGGGGCTGTGCGCCCTGCTGCTCGTGGGCGCGCTCACGCTCCTGCGCGAGACCCTCCCGCCGGAACTGCGGCAGCGCGGCGGGCTGGGGATGACGGCGCGCAACGCGGCCCGAGTCGTGCGCGACCCGCACTTCGTGACGTTCGCGCTCGCGCTGTGCTGCACGAGCGGGGCGCTGTTCTCCTACATCTCGGCCTCGCCGTTCGTCGTGCAGGGCATCCTCGGCTGGGAGCCGCTCGCCTACTCGGCGGTGTTCGCCGTCAATGCCGCGGGGCTCACGACCGCAGCAGGGATCAGCGCGGCCACGGCAGGGAAGCTCGGGCCTGTGCGCCTCGTGCGGGTCGGCTCGGGCGCGATCCTCGTCGGCGCGAGCGCGCTCGCGGTCGCCGCCGCCGTGGGGATCAGGGAGCCTGGGGTGCTTCTGCCCGCGATGTTCCTCATCCCCACGGGCGCGGGCTTCGTGTTCGGCAATGCCACGGCGCTCGCGACCCAGACCGTCCGCTACGCGGCAGGCACGGCGATGGCGGTCATCGGGTTCCTGCAGTTCGGCATGAGCGGGCTCGTCGCCCCGCTCGTGAGCGTCGCGGGGCCCGACAGCATCACGCCGTTCGCCGCGATCGCGCTGGCTGCGGGCATCCTGCTCGCCGTGTTCGCGGCGGTGGGCGCTCGCGTCGACGCTAGAACTCGAGCCGCATCACCACGCGGCGCTTCGTAGGATGCGACACCTCGACGAACCCCGCTGACGCGAAGGCGCTCACGGGGCCGACCCGGAACTCGTCCCACGTGACCTCCTTGCCCTCCGTGAGCATGGGGTAGCCCTCGACGGCCTCCGCCCCGCGCTCGCGCGCGTGCTCCGCCGCGGCCGCCACCATCTGCGCCGTGAACCCGCGCCCGCGGAAGCCCTTGCGCACGTGCAGGCACGGGATCGCCCAGACGCTCTCGTCGGTCTTGTCCTCCCAGCGGCCCTTCCACGGCACAGAGGATCCGCGCAGCCGCCCGTACACCGAGCGCCGGTCGACGGCCGCCCAGGCGACGGGCTCGTCGTCGAGGTACCCGACGACCCCGATGGTCTCGGTCGCGCGCGGGTCGTCGCAGTTCGTCTCGGCGCGGAACAGGGATGCTCGCTCGGCCGCGGACATGGGGAACCAGTCGCCATCGCCCAAGCGCTCGCGCGTGCAGCTGCAACGATCAGCCATGCCCGTGAGGATGGCGCGCAGGTCATCCCATGATGCCTCGTTGGCGGGGACTATGCGGAGGAGGTCGGACATGGGACCGTTCTACACCCGACCGCCGTTCAGTCTTGCAAAGCTCTCGGGTAAGGTCGCCTTAGCGCGCGTGGTGTTGTGGCGACAAGCCCGCCTTCATACTCGTCCCAAGCGAGCCTCAAAGCGGGAGTCATCCGTTCGATTCGGATCGTGCGCACGTGACGTCGTTCTTCCTGCAGATGAATCGCACTCGTTCGCGACGAGATTACAACGAGCGCACCGGCTCGATCACTCAGCAGCTCCTGACGATAGTCGTCGGTCTCAGCGCTGTGGAGAACGGGGCTGAGCGTCCGGTGTCGCTTCCGGCGACATGGAACCCGCAATCACGAGTTGATGCGGCTCGCCGTGCGCGCTCATTCGCAAATCAAGCGGCACTCGTATGGACCATGGAGTCGGTAATTGGATACGTGAATGACCTCATGCGCGAGAGACCTGGCGTACTCGGCGACGATCTGCGAGATTCCCTTCGAACCATCACCGACAAGGAATCCAGGCTCGTTGCACTCGCCCGCGCGATGGGTATCGCTGACTCGGTTGATTTGGATCTGGTGCGTGCCGGATATGTCTGGCGTAATCGCTTGACGCACTTGCGTGCGCGCAATGCGTTGAAGCCCGACGTGATTTCTGGCCTCGAGATGCATGCCGAGCACATTAGTGAACACTTTCAGGGCCTTCGGACATCGGACATGATCCTCCGTATCCAGGGCAACAATCCGCCCCGTCTGAAAGAAGTGTCGTCCGTTGTTCGCGCAGCCGCTCAGCTTGTGCGAGAAATCGATGGCCGCGTCATTTCCACCGTGAACCTTGGAGACTACGTCGGTGAGCTACTGAAGGAACACTTGAGTGAGCCGGAGACCGCAGACGGAGCGATGAGGCGTGCGGTTGGTCTGTGGGGAGGCACCGCCCATGCCAACGCGAGATCGATTGCCGCGTTCGCGTGCCAACACGGCCTCGCTCCTTCGCAGTCGCCTACGTTCGATTCAAGCCTCGACCAAATGATCCCCACGGAAGCCCTCGCGTTGCTCCTTCCTGGTCGAGGGGAATGAAGGCCTGCCGACACGCGGTCGGGCATGAGACCCTTCTACAGCCGACAGCTGATCACGACCGGGTTCACGTCGGTGGATTTGACTCCCCTACTGAGCCGCCAGAAAATCGCGCGGTTGTCCGTCGGTGCGACTCGAGGGACTGCGCGATTTTCTGGACTGCTCAGCGGGGGCCCACGAGCAGGTTCGCGTCCGTCAGCCCGACCGAGACGACACTGCGACCGCCGGGTTAAATGAACGAAGGCCGTATCACTACGGCCTTCGTTATCGTCTCGGTCGGGCTGACAGGATTTGAACCTGCGACCCCCTGACCCCCAGTCAGGTGCGCTACCAAGCTGCGCTACAGCCCGTGACAACTCGAATAGCTTAGCGCGTTCGCGAGGGGCGAAAGTTCAACTCGCGTTCCCCGACTAGAACGATGTCGGTGGAATACGGGATGATGTTCACAACGTTTACTTTCCGTGCGGGCCGGGTTGCCCGCGTCTTCCACCACCTTGCCGATGGGAATTCCCTTGTCTGACGCCACCACTACCGCCGAGCCCGGCATCGCCCCCGACCACTCGCGGCGCAACCGCCTGGTCATCAACCTCATGCTCGTGGCCACCTTCGTGGTGTTCCTCAACGAGACGATCATCGGTGTCGCTCTCCCCAACGTCATGGAGACGCTGCACATCGAGGAGAGCACCGCCCAGTGGCTGTCCACGGCGTTCATGCTCACGATGGCCGTGGTCATCCCCACCACGGGCTTCCTCATGCAGCGCCTCAACACGCGCACGGTCTTCATCCTCGCGATGAGCCTGTTCTCGCTCGGCACCGCGATCGCCGCGATCGCGCCCGGGTTCGAGGTGCTGCTCGCGGGCCGCGTCATCCAGGCCAGCGGCACGGCGATCATGATGCCGCTCCTCATGACGACGGTCATGACGCTCGTGCCCCCGCACGAGCGAGGCAAGACCATGGGCAACATCTCCATCGTCATGTCCGTCGCGCCGGCCGTCGGCCCCGCCATCGGCGGCGTCATCGTGCAGAGCCTCGAGTGGCGGTTCATCTTCATCCTCGTGCTGCCGATCGCGATCCTCGCGCTCGTGCTCGGCGCGATGCGCGTGCAGAACGTGACCGAGCCGCGCTCGGTGCCGCTCGACGTGCTCTCGGTCATCCTCTCCGCCTTCGCGTTCGGCGGGCTCATCTACGGCCTGTCGAGCCTCGGCGAGGCCGCGGCGGGCAACGCCGTCGTCGCGCCGTGGATCCCCATCACCGTCGGCGCGGTCGCGCTGGTCGGGTTCATCCTGCGCCAGCTGAGCCTGCAGAAGGGTGACCGCGCGTTCCTCGACCTGCGCACGTTCACGTCGCGCGGCTTCGCCGTGTCGATCGTGCTCATGGTCATCATGATGGGCGCGCTCTTCGGAACGATCATCATCCTGCCCCTGTACACGCAGGATGTCCTGGGCCTCGAGCCCGTGGCGAGCGGCCTGCTGCTCGTGCCCGGCAGCCTCATGATGGGTCTCGCCGGTCCGTTCATCGGCCGCCTCTACGACAAGGTCGGACCGCGCCCGCTCATCGTGCCCGGCTCCGTCGCCGTGAGCGTCGCGCTGTGGGTCATGGCCATGACCTACGGCGTCGGCACCTCGTGGGTCGAGGTGCTCCTCCTCCACATCCTGCTGTCCGTGGGCCTCGCGTTCATGTTCACGCCGCTCTTCACGACGTCGCTCGGGTCGCTGCAGCCGCACCTGTACTCGCACGGCAGTGCGACGATCGGCACGGTGCAGCAGCTCGCGGGCGCCGCGGGCACGGCGCTCTTCATCGCGCTGCTGACGATCGGCAAGGTCGGCGCGGCAGAGGCGGGAGCCGACACCGTGAACGCGCTCGCGACGGGCATCCACACGGCCTTCATGGCCGGCGCCGTCATCTCGCTCTTCGCCATCGTCGCGTCGTTCTTCGTGCCGAAGCCGTCGTCCGAGTTCGGCGCCGAGGGCGGGCTCGCGCACTAGAGGCACCCGACGACCGGCTCAGGCGAGCTGCGCCCTCAGCGAGGGCCAGCTCGCCGCGAAGCCCGGATGCAGCGGCAGCCCGTCGACGTCGGCGACGGGCACCCACGCGAGCGCCTCGCTCTCCGCGTCGCCGATGACGGGCGTGAACTCCTCGAGCGCCTCAGCGACAACGGTCGTGTACGTCCAGACCGTGCGGTCGTAGACGCTCGTCGAGATCACGCGCAGGAGGCCGGACGGGACGCCCGCCTCCTCGTCGGCCTCGCGGAACGCCGCATCCACGGCGCTCTCGCCCTCTTTGCGGGCACCGCCGGGCAGCCCCCACGTGCCGCCGAAGTGGCTCCACGCCACGCGGTGCTGCAGGAGCACGCCCGCCGTGCGGTGCCACACGAGCAGGCCGGCGGCACCGTAGGTGCCCCAATACCGCTCGCCGCCGGGGCCGAAGACCCAGGCGTCGCCCTTGTCGTGCGGGCGCCGTGGCAGATCGTTCATCTGCTAGCGCTTGCGCTTCTCGCGGACGCGCATGTTGACGTTGATGGGGCTGCCCTCGAACCCGAAGATCTCGCGCAGGCGCCGCTGGATGAACCGGCGGTACTGCGGGTCGAGGAACCCGGTGGTGAACAGCACGAACGTCGGCGGGCGCGATGCGGCCTGCGTGCCGAAGAGGATGCGCGGCTGCTTGCCGCCGCGCACGGGGTGCGGGTGCTCCGCCGTGAGCTCGGCGAGGAGCGCGTTGAACTTGCCCGTGGGGATGCGGGTGTCCCACGACGCGAGCGCGAGCTCCAGGGCGGGCACGAGCTTCTCGAGGTGACGGCCCGTCTTCGCGGAGATGTTGACGCGCGGCGCCCACGACACGTGCGAGAGGTCCTGCTCGATCTCGCGCTCCAGGTAGATGCGGCGCTCGTCGTCGAGGAGGTCCCACTTGTTGTACGCGAGCACGAGCGCACGGCCCGACTCGAGCACGAGGTCGATGATCTTGAGGTCCTGCACGCTGATCGGCTCGGTGACGTCGAGCACGACGACGGCGACCTCCGCCTTCTCGAGCGCCGCCGAGGTGCGCAGGGTCGCGTAGAAGTCGGCGCCCTGCGAGAGGTTGACGCGACGGCGGATGCCCGCGGTGTCGACGAACCGCCAGAACTTGCCGCCCAGCTCGATCTGCTCGTCGACGGGGTCGCGCGTGGTGCCCGCCATCTCGTTGACGACGACGCGCTCCTCCCCCGCGGTCTTGTTGAGCAGGCTCGACTTGCCCACGTTGGGGCGGCCGAGGATCGCGACGCGGCGCGGACCTCCGACCTCCTCCTTCGCGACGGCCGAGATCTCGGGGAGCACCGTGAGCACGTGGTCGAGCAGGTCTGCCACGCCGCGACCGTGCACCGCGGAGACGGGCCACGGCTCGCCGAGGCCGAGCGACCACAGCACGGCGGCCTCGGGCTCCTGGCGTACGTCGTCGACCTTGTTGGCGACGAGGATGACCGGCTTCTTGGTGCCGCGGAGCATGCGCACGACGTGCTCGTCGGTGGCGGTGGCGCCCACCGTCGCATCGACGACGAAGAGCACGGCGTCGGCGAGGTCGACGGCGACCTCGGCCTGGGCCGCGACGGAGGCGTTGATGCCCTTGGCGTCGGGCTCCCAGCCGCCGGTGTCGACGAGCGTGAACTTGCGCTCGTTCCACTCCGCCTTGTAGTTCACGCGGTCGCGCGTGACGCCCGGGACGTCCTGCACGACGGCCTCACGGCGTCCGATGATGCGGTTGACGAGCGCGGACTTGCCCACGTTGGGCCGCCCCACGATCGCGAGCACGGGCAGCGCGGGCAGGTAGACGATGGCGTCGGGGTCGTCGGTCGCGAGGTCGAGGATGCCCAGATCCTCGTCGTCGAGCTCGTACTCCTCGAGGCCCTGCCGCAGGGCTGACGCCCGCAGCGCCGCCTCGTCGTCGTCGATGCCGCGCACGCGCTCGGCGAGGGCGGAGTCCAGCTCCGGGAAGTCGTCCTTCTCGTCATCAGCCATGAGGGGGTTCCTGTCTAGTCGACCACCGACCGCACGAGTCCCACGACAGCCGTGACGGTCTGGTCGAAGTCGAGATCGGTGGAATCGATGGTGGTCACACCATCGGCGGCGTTCATGAAGTCCACGACGCGCGAATCCTGTGCGTCCCGGTCTGTCAGGGCCTTCGCGGTGACCGAGGCATCGATTCCTGCGAGTTCCGCGGAACGCCTGCCCATTCTAGCTTCTTCGGATGCCGTGAGCAGAATCCGCACGGGCGCATCGGGCGCGACGACCGTCGTGATGTCCCGGCCCTCGACCACGATGCCGGGCCGGTCGGCGCCGCGCATGATGCCCCGGAACAGCTCGACCATGAACGAGCGCACCTCGGGGACGCGCGCGACGGCGCTCACGATCGCGGTCACGCGCGGCTCGCGGATGTCCTCCGTGATGACATCCGAGCCGACGCGCACGTAGTAGTCGTCGGGGTCGGTGCCGATCGTGTACTCGAACCTCTCGAGCTCGTCGGAGATGTCGCCCGGGTCGAGCGTGTCGACCCCGACCTCGAGGCAGTGCCACGCGAGGGCGCGGTAGGCGGCTCCCGTGTCGAGGTAGGCGTAGCCGAGCTGGCGGGCCGCGGCCTTCGAGACGCTCGACTTGCCGCTGCCGGCGGGTCCGTCGATCGCGACGACGATTCCGGTCATGCGAATGCTCCCACGATCTTCCAGCCCCGGCCAGCGAGCTCGGTCGCGAGGCGCTCCTCGGCCTCCGGGAGCACGGAGATCTCGGCGAGGCCGATCTGCGCGCCCGGCGAGTGCTCGAGCCGGAGGTCCTCTATGTTCACGCCGGCCTCTCCGATCTCGGTGAGCAGGCGCGCGAGCTCACCGGGGGTGTCGTCGACCTTCACCACGATCTGGCTGAAGTGGTTGGCCTGGCCGTGCTTGCCGGGGATGCGCGCCACCCCCGCGTTGCCGCCCGCCATGGTCTCGGCGATCGTGCGCCGGGCACCGGGTGCCGTCGGGTCCTCCAGCGCGCCGAGCACGGTGTCGAGGTCGTTGCGCAGCTCCCGCAGGATCTCGACGACGGGCGCCGAGTTCGCGGCGAAGATCTGCACCCACAGCTCGGGGTCGCTCGACGCGATGCGCGTGGTGTCGCGCAGGCCCTGGCCCGCGAGCGACACGGCCGAGTCCGCCGCGCCGCCGAGGCGGCGCGCGAGCAGGGTCGCGACGAGCTGCGGCGCGTGCGAGACGAGGGCGACGCTCGCGTCGTGCTGCGCGGCCTCCATCTCGATCGGCAGGGCGCCGAGGTCGAGCGCAAGACGCTCGACGGGGGCGGCCCGCCGGTAGGTGATGTCGTCGTGGCCCGCGATGACCCACGGGCGGCCGATGAACAGGTCCGCGCGCGCGGAGATCGCGCCGCTGCGCTCGCGCCCGGCCATGGGGTGCGAGCCGATGTAGCGCGAGAGGTCGGCGCCGGCGGCGCGCAGCTCGGCGAGCGGTGCGACCTTGACGCTCGCGACGTCGGTCACGAGGGCGCCGGGATGCGCGGCGAGCTCGGCCGCGACCACGCGCGCCGTGACATCCGGCGGCACGCACACGACGACGAGCTCGGGCTCGTCGTCGGGCCGCGCGCGGCGGCCGGCGCCGTAGTCGATGGCCAGATCGAGGCTCGAGGGCGAGATGTCGTCGAGGATGACGTCGACGCCCTGGTCGCGCAGCGCGAGGCCGATGCTCGTTCCGAGCAGTCCCGTGCCGACGATGCGCACGGGTCCCACGAGGCGGCGCTCAGCCACGGTCATCCTCGCCCTCGCTCGCTTCAGCTCCCCCGTTGCGGGAGATCGTGAGGAGCTGCCCGAGCTCCGCCTTGGTGAGGTCGCGCGCCTGGCCCGAGGCGAGGCTGCCGAGGTGCAGGGGGCCGAACTGGCGGCGGACGAGGTCGATCACGGGGTGGCCCACGGCGTCGAGCATCCTGCGCACGATGCGGTTGCGGCCCGAGTGCAGGGTGATCTCGACCTGGGATGCGCCGCCCGACGCCGCCCCGAGCATGCGGGCCTTGTCGGCGACGATGAAGCCGTCGTCGAGGTCGAAGCCCTTCGTGAGCTTGCTGATGGTCTGGGCGCTCACGGAGCCGGAGACCTTCGCGATGTAGGTCTTCGAGACGCCGAACGACGGGTGGGCGAGCACGTGCGCGAGCTCGCCGTCGTTCGTGAGCACGAGCAGGCCCGACGTGTTCGCATCGAGGCGGCCCACGTTGAAGAGGCGCTCCTCGTAGTCGCGCGTGTAGCGGCTGAGGTCGGGGCGCCCGTTCTCGTCGGCCATCGAGCTCACGACGCCGACGGGCTTGTTGAGCATGACGTAGCGCTTGCTCGTGTCGGTCTGGATCGCGAGGCCGTCGACCGTGATGAGGTCGGCGGGCAGCACGCGGCGCCCGGGCTCGTCGACGACGACGCCGTTGACCGTGACGCGGCCCTGCGCGATGAGGTCCTCCGACACGCGGCGCGAGGCGACGCCCGACGCGGCCATGACCTTCTGGAGGCGCTCGCCCTCCGCGCTCGCGCTAGCGTCGCTCATCGAAGCCGTCCGAGCCGTCGTCGAGCAGGGGCGAGATGAGCGGAAGCTCCTCGATCGAGTTGATGCCGAGCTGCGTGAGGAGCAGGTCGGTCGTCTCGTAGTGGATGGCACCCGTCTCGTTGTCGGTGAACGCCTCCGTTATGAGCCCACGCCCGAGGAGGGTGCGCACCACCGAGTCGACGTTGACGGCGCGGATCGACGCGATCGCGCCGCGGCTGATGGGCTGCTTGTAGGCGATCACGGCGAGCGTCTCGAGGGCGGCCTGGCTCAGGCGCGTGGGATTCTGGGTGAGCACGAAGTCGCGCACGAGGTCGTCGTGCTCCGGCCGCACGTAGACGCGCCACCCGCCGCCGACCTCGCGCAGCTCGAACCCGCGGCGCACTCCCCCGTCGACGCCGTCGTAGTCCGCGACGAGCCGCTCGATGGTCTGGCGCACGGCCGGCACGGGGGCGCCCACGGCCGTCGCGAGCGACACGAGGCTCTGCGGCTCGTCGGCGACCATGAACACGGCCTCGAGGGCGCGCTCGAGGTCGGTCACCGTGCGGGCCGGCGCCTCCTCGGTTGTCGAGACGTCAGTTTCCATAATCGGCTCCCAGGTTGGCGAGGCTGTCGTCCGACCAGTGCTCGGCGGACCAGTGGATGGTCAGCTCCCCGAGCGGCTCGACCTGCTCGAAGCCCACGAACGCTCCGCGGAACAGCTCGAGGATGGCAAGGAAGCGCGCGATGACCACGCCCTTCTGGTCGGCGCCGGCGATGAGCTGGCGGAAGGTCAGGGGCTCCCCGCGGCGCAGCAGCGCGACCACATGGGCGGCCTGCTCGCGGATCGAGACGAGCGGCGCGTGCAGGTGGTCGAGGCCGACCGTGGGGATCTCGCGGGGGGCGAAGGCGAGCGCGGCGATGGCGGCGAAATCGTCGGGCGTGAGGGTCCACACGAGCTCGGGGGTCTGCTTGCGGTACTTCTCCTCGAGCCGCACGGCGCGGAAGTGCCTGCCCGACTCCGCCTCGAGGTGCGTGGCGAACCACGACGCCGCCTCCTTGAACGCGCGGTACTGCAGGAGCCGGGCGAACAGGAGGTCGCGGGCCTCGAGCAGCGCGACATCCTCGGCGTCCACGAGCTCGCCCTGCGGCAGCAGCCCCGCCACCTTGAGGTCGAGGAGCGTCGCCGCGACCACGAGGAACTCGCTCGCCTGGTCGAGCTCGGCGTCGGAGTCGAGCCCGCGCAGGTAGGTGATGAACTCGTCGGTGATCTTCGAGAGCGACACCTCGGTGATGTCGAGCTCGTGCTTCGTGATGAGCGAGAGCAGCAGGTCGAACGGCCCGTCGAAGTTGGACAGGGAGACGGAGAAGCCCGCGGCCTCCCCCGATTCGACCTCGACCGCTGCGTCGCTAGGCGACGGCGCCACGATAGATCAGTTCTCGCGCCAGCTGGCGATACGCGTCCGCGGCCATGTGGTCGGGGGCGAAGGTCGTGATCGGCGCGCCCGCGACGCTCGCGTCGGGGAACTTGACCGTGCGGCCGATGACCGTCTCGAGCACATCGTCGCCGAAGGTCTCCACGACGCGCTCGAGCACCTCGCGGGAGTGCAGGGTGCGCGCGTCGTACATGGTGGCAAGGATACCGTCGAGCGTGATGGCGGGGTTGAGCCTGTCGCGCACCTTCTCGATCGTCTCCACGAGCAGGGCGACGCCGCGCAGCGCGAAGAACTCGCACTCGAGCGGGATGAGCACTCCGTGCGCCGCCGTGAGCGCGTTGACGGTGAGCAGGCCGAGCGAGGGCTGGCAGTCGATGAGGATGACGTCGTACTGGTCGCTCACCTTGCGCAGCACCCGCGCGAGGATCGTCTCGCGGGCCACCTCGTTGACGAGGTGCACCTCGGCCGCGGAGAGGTCGATGTTGGCGGGGATGACGTCGAGGTTGGCGTGCTCGGTGTGCACGATGGCCTCCGCCGGGTTCTTGATCGTGCCGAGCAGGAGGTCGTAGATCGTCGGGACGTCGTGCGTGGGCACGCCGAGGCCGGCGGAGAGCGCGCCCTGCGGGTCGAAGTCGACGGTGAGCACGCGGCGGCCGTACTCGGCGAGGGCGGCACCCAGGTTGATGGTGCTCGTCGTCTTGCCGACGCCGCCCTTCTGGTTGCTCATCGAGATGATGCGCGCGGGTCCGTGGCCCTTGAGGGGCGCGGGGACCGGGAACACGGTCTGCCGGCGACCGGTCGGTCCGATGGCGGGTGCCTCGAGCCCTGCGAGCACTGCTGCGTCGTCAGTCTGGGCCGTCATAGATTGAGTGTACGGCGGGGAAACTGCGCTCCCCGCCCGCGCCGCGCACCGCGCCCCGGGTTCGCCTCGACCAGAGGTTGAAGGTTAGCGCGCCCGCGGATGGGCCGTCGTGTACATGTCGCGCAGGGTGTCGGCGGTCACCATCGTGTAGATCTGGGTGGTCGCCACCGACGAGTGGCCGAGCAGCTCCTGCACCACGCGCACGTCGGCGCCGCCCGCGAGCAGGTGCGTCGCGAAGGAGTGCCGGAACGTGTGCGGCGAGATCTCGATGCCCAGGTGCGCGCGCTCGGCGGCCGCGCGGATGATGAGCCACGCGTTCTGCCGCGACACGCGCTGCCCGCGCGCGCCCAGGAACAGCGCGGGAGTCGCGGTGCCCCGCATCGAGAACGCGGGCCGCGCGCGCACGAGGTACGCGTCGATGGCCGCGCGCGCGAAACTGCCCACGGGCACGATCCGCTGCTTGCCGCCCTTGCCGAACAGCCGCACGATGTCGCCGTCAACGAGGTCGTCGACGTTGAGCGCGACGGCCTCCGACACGCGGGCGCCCGTCGCGTACAGCAGCTCGAGCAGCGCGCGGTCGCGCAGCGACTGCAGGTCGTCGCCGCCCACCGCGGCGAGCACGGACTCCATCTGCTCGATCGAGATCGCCTTCGGCAGGCGCAGCGCGAGCTTGGGCGGCTTGGTCTCCGCCGCGACATCGACCTGCACGAGCGACTCGTCGACGAGGAACCTGTGGAAGCCCCGCACCGTCGACAGCATGCGGGCGAGCGACGAGGGGGCGAGCGGCCCCTCCGGGCGCGTGCGCAGGGCGTGGGCGAAGGCTGCGACATCCTCGCCGCCGATGCCCTCCGGAGTGAGGATGCCCCGCCCCGAGAGCGCCGCGAGATAGGCGCCGAGGTCCCGGCGGTAGGCGTTGACCGTGTTGTCCGAGAGGCCGCGCTCGATCGACACGTGCCTCAGGAACCTGTCGGCGGCGACCTCGAGCGGGGTGGACATCATCGCTGCAGCGGATGCCTCGGCCACGGCGCGTGCGGATCCCCGAGCGTCGACCAGCCCCTGTCCCTGCCGGCGGCAGCGCTGAGCGCGGCGATCGCGAGGATCGAGTTCTGCACGTCCCGCGAGAGCACGGCGTCGACGACCTCGTCGAGGGGCACCCAGCGGCGCTCGATCCCCGCCTCCTCCTCCGTGCGCTCGAAGACCTCGGGGGCGGCGCTCACGCCGCGCGCGAGGTAGACCCGCAGCACCTCGTTGCTGCCGCCAGGGCTCGTCATGAACTCGCTGAGCAGGTGCCACGTCTCGGCGACGAGGTCGACCTCCTCGGCGAGCTCGCGCTGCGCAGCGGCGAGCGGCTCCTCGTCGCGGATGTCGAGCAGGCCCGCGGGCAGCTCCCAGTCGCGCATGCGGATGGGGTGGCGGTACTGCTTGATGAGCAGCACGCGGTCGCGCTCGTCGAGGGCGAGCACCGCGACGGCGCCTGTGTGGTCCATGAACTCGCGCGTGATCTCGCTGCCGTCGAGCTCGAACGTCTCACGGCGGATGTCCCACACGCGCCCGTCGAAGACGACCTCGGACCGGAGCACCTCCGGCCCGACGGCGTCGTCGGCGAGGTCAGGCATCGCCGGGCTCGGCCACCTCGAACAGGCGGCTCGCGTTCTGGCGGTCGAGCGCGGCGGCGATGAGCCCGCGGAACAGCGGGTGCGCGTGGTTGGGTCGCGAGCGCAGCTCGGGGTGGGCCTGGGTCGCGACGTAGAACGGGTGCACGTCGCGCGGCAGCTCGACGAACTCGACGAGCGTGCGGTCGGGCGAGATGCCGGAGAACACCATGCCCGCACCGGCGATCTGCTCGCGGTACGCGTTGTTGACCTCGTAGCGGTGGCGGTGGCGCTCGGAGATGCGCACGGCGCCGTAGAGGTCGGCCACGATCGAGCCGGGCTCGAGCGCCGCCTCGTAGAGCCCCAGGCGCATGGTGCCGCCGAGGTCGCCGTCGGCGATGATGTCGACCTGCTCCGCCATGGTCGCAATGACGGGGAACTCGGTGTCGGGGTCGAACTCGGTCGACGAGGCACCGGGGAGGCCCGCGACATCCCTCGCGTACTCGATGACCATGCACTGCAGGCCGAGGCACAGGCCGAGGGCCGGGATGGCGTTCTCGCGGGCGAAGCGCAGCGCGCCGAGCTTGCCCTCGATGCCGCGCACGCCGAACCCACCGGGGATGACGATGCCCTCGAGGTCGGAGAGCATGCGCGCAGCGCCCTCGGGCGTCTCGCACTCGTCGGAGGGGACCCAGCGGATGTTGACCTTCGCCTGGTTGGCGAATCCGCCGGCCTTGAGCGCCTCGGTGACGGAGAGGTACGCGTCGGGCAAGTCGATGTACTTGCCGACGAGGCCGATGGTGACCGTGTGCTTGGGGTCGTGGACGGTGTCGAGCAGGGTCTTCCAGCCGTCCCAGTTCACCTCGGAGGCCTTGTCGATGCCGAGCTGCTGGATGATGTAGCCGTCGAGGCCCTGGTCGTGCAGCATCGTCGGGATGTCGTAGATGCTGGGTACGTCGACGGCGTTGACGACCGCATCCTCGTCGACGTCGCACATGAGGGCGATCTTGCGCTTGTTGGACTCGGAGACCGGCCGGTCGCTGCGCAGCACGAGGGCGTCGGGCTGGATGCCGATCGAGCGCAGCGCCGCCACCGAGTGCTGCGTGGGCTTGGTCTTCTGCTCGCCCGACGCGTTCATGAACGGCACGAGCGAGACGTGCACGAAGAACACGTTCTTGCGGCCGAGCTCGTGGCGCACCTGGCGCGCCGACTCGATGAACGGCTGAGACTCGATGTCGCCGACGGTGCCGCCGATCTCCGTGATGATCACGTCGGGGGCGGGTTCGCCGTTCGCGCCGGGCTGGGCCTGCAGGCGCATCCTGCGCTTGATCTCGTCGGTGATGTGCGGGATGACCTGCACGGTGTCGCCGAGGTACTCGCCGCGGCGCTCCCTCGCGATGACCTGCGAGTAGATCTGGCCTGTGGTGACGTTGGCCGCCTGGTCGAGGTTGATGTCGAGGAAGCGCTCGTAGTGGCCGATGTCGAGGTCGGTCTCAGCACCGTCGTCGGTGACGAAGACCTCGCCGTGCTGGAACGGGTTCATCGTGCCCGGGTCGACGTTGAGGTAGGGGTCGAGCTTCTGCATGACGACGCGCAGGCCGCGCGCGGTGAGGAGGTTTCCGAGACTCGCGGCGGTAAGGCCTTTTCCGAGGGAGGAGACGACACCTCCGGTCACGAAGATGTGCTTGGTCACTGTCCGCTCAGAATTATTCACCACGGGGTTTCATCCTATCCCCCCGGCGGCGACCTCCGCAGAGACGCGCCCTACTCGACGGGATGGAACGTGCCGTCGACCATGTACCCGCTCACCGGCACGGCACCCGCGGGGATCGCCTGCTGCGCTCCATGGGGCTCGAGGGCGGGGACCCCCTTCGCGCGGTGGCCGCCGCTCATCTTGTCGATGAGGGCGAGCGCGATGGCCGAGAGGATGAAGACGGTGTGGATGATGACCTGCCAGAACACGCCCTCGCCCGTGTAGGTCTCCCCCGTGACGCTCTCGTCGTCGGACCTGGGCGCGCCGAGGTCGCCGACCTCGATGAAGGTCTTGAGAAGGTGGATCGACGAGATGCCGATGATGGCCATGGCGAGCTTGACCTTGAGCACGTTGGCGTTGACGTGCGACAGCCACTCGGGCTGGTCGGGATGGCCCTCGATGTTGATGCGCGAGACGAAGGTCTCGTAGCCGCCGATGATGACCATGATGAGCAGGTTCGCGATCATGACGACGTCGATGAGGCCGAGGACGTAGAGCATGATGACCGCCTCCTCGATGTGGAGGGGGTCTTTCGCCACCTCCTCGACGAGGTGGATGAGCTCGATCACGAACACGACGACGTAGACGAGCTGGGCGACGATGAGCCCGAGGTAGAGGGGGGCCTGCAGCCAGCGGCTGAAGAAGATCAGGTAGCCGACCCCCTTCGCCCACGGGGTCTGCGGTCGGTACTGGCGGGCGGCCTGGGGGGTCGTCACAGTGGTTCTCCTGGGGTGTGGTGCGGGAGCTCGATACTACCGATCGATGCTGCGAGCCATCTCGATGAGCTCGCGCGCGTGCGCGAGGCCGCTCTCGGAGTCGGAGAGGCCCGACAGCAGTCGCGCCATCTCGACGATGCGCTGCTCGCCGTCGAGCTGCTGGATGCTCGACGCGCTCACATAGCCGTCGTTGTCCTTGAGCACGCGCAGGTGGTTGGAGGCGAACGCCGCGACCTGAGCGAGGTGCGTGACGACGATGACCTGCGCGTTCTGGCTGAGGCGCGCGAGGCGCCGGCCGATCTCGATGGCGCTCGCGCCGCCCACACCCGCGTCGACCTCGTCGAAGATGAAGGTCGGAACAGGGTCGTTGGCGGCGATGACCACCTCGATCGCGAGCATGACGCGCGAGAGCTCGCCGCCGGACGCGCCCTTGCCGAGCGGCAGCGGCTCGGAGCCGGGATGCGGCTGCATGAGGAGCGCCACCTGATCTTTGCCGTTGGCGGAGTACTCCGGGCGGTCCTGCACCTCGACGACGAGCCGGGCGCTGGCCATGGCGAGGGCGGCGAGCTCGGCGGTCACTCCGGCACCGAGGCGCTCGGCCGCATCCCGCCGGATCTCGCTCAGGCGCGCCGCGAGTGCCACGACGTTGGCGCGGTGCGCGTCGACCTCGCCCCGCAGGGCGGTGATGCGGTCGGAGTCGTTGTCGAGCTCGAGCAGGCGCGCGCTGCCGCTCTCGAGGTAGTCGATGACCTCGTCGAGGTCGGCGCCGTACTTGCGCACGAGCTGGCTCAGCTCCGCCCGCCTGTCTTGCACGGACTCGAGCTCGCGGCCGCCGTCGGTGTCGAGGTCGCCGAGGTAGCGCGAGAGCTGCGCCGAGATCTCGGTGACGAGGATCGTGGCGTTCTGCAGCGACTCGGCGATGGGCGGCAGCGCGGGGTCGTGCGCGAGCGCCTTGTCGAGGGCGCGGCGGGCGGCGTCGAGGAGGGTGAGCACGTCGGGCGCGTCGTCGTCGGACGACACCGCCTCGTGCGCCTGGGTCGCGGCGAGCCGCAGGTCTTCGAGGTTGGTGAGCCGCTCCGACTGCTCCGCGAGCTCGGCATCCTCGCCACGGCGGGGCGCGGCGGCCTCGATCTCGGCCATGGCCGTGCGCAGCTCCTCGGCCTCGCGCGTGCGGCGCTCCTGCTCCGCGACGAGCACGTCGAGTTCGCCCTGCGTCGACTGCCATGCGCGGAACGCGGCCTGGTACTCGCCGAGCACCGTCGAGAGCTCCTGGCCCGCGAACCTGTCGAGGGCGTCGCGCTGGGCGCCCGCCGAGCGCAGGCGCACCTGCTCCGACTGGCCGTGCACGACGACGAGCTGCTGGCCGAGCTCGTTGAGCACTCCCACGGGCGTCGTGCGCCCGCCGATGATCGCGCGGCTGCGGCCCTCCGACGACACGGACCGCGCGAGGATGAGCTCCGGCCCGTCGAGCTCGGCACCCGCGTCGCGCGCCCGCTCGGCGATCGCCCCCTCAGGGTCGACGAGCCAGCGGCCCTCCACGACGGCCTGGGAGCTGCCGCCGCGGACTATCGACGCATCCGACCTCTCCCCCAGAAGCAGGTTGAGCGCGGTCACGACCATGGTCTTGCCGGCGCCGGTCTCACCCGTGATCGCCGTGAAGCCAGGGCCGAGCGGGAGGCGCGCGTCGCCGATGACGCCGAGGGAGCGGATCCAGATCTCCTCGATCACGAGCGGGGGCCCTCCTCGCCGACGGGGCCGCGCCAGCCGTGCACGGGCAGGTTGAACTTGTTGACGAGCCGGTCGGTGAACGGGCCCTGGCTGAGGCGCGCGAGGCGCACGGGGGTGTTCGAGCGGCGGACGACGACGCGGGCACCGCGCGGCAGGTCGTGCGTGCGGCGGCCGTCGCACCACAGCACGCCCGTGCCCTGGGTGCGGTCGAGCACCTCGACGGCCATCGCGGAGTCCGGGCCGACGACGAGCGGCCGCGCGAAGAGCGCGTGGGGGCTGAGCGGCACGAGCAGCAGGGCGTCGAGGCTCGGCCACACGACCGGCCCGCCGGCGGAGAAGGAGTAGGCGGTCGATCCCGTCGGCGTGCTCATGACGACGCCGTCGCAGCCGAAGGATGACAGCGGCCGGCCGTCGACCTCGATGACGACCTCGAGCATGCGCTCGCGGCTCGCCTTCTCGACAGTCGCCTCGTTGAGCGCCCACGTCTCGTAGACGACCTCGGCATCGACCTTGACGCGCACGCTGAGCGTCATGCGCTCCTCGACGAGGTAGTCCTGCGCGAGGGCGCGCGCGACGGTCTCGGTGAGGGCCTCGCGCTCGCTCTCGGCGAGGAAGCCGACGTGGCCGAGGTTGACGCCCAGGAGCGGAGCGCTGCAGCCGCGCGTGAGCTCGGCGGCGCGCAGGATGGTGCCATCCCCCCCGAGCACGATGACGAGCTCGAGGTCGCCGATCTGCACGGCGTCGCCGAGCAGCGCGATGGGCTGCAGGTCGTGGGCCGCGGCCATGATGTGCGCGTACTCGTCCTGCGAGAGCACGGGCGTGAGGCCCGCGGCGACGAGCTGCCGGCACACGGTGATGGCGGCCTCGAGCGAGTCCTGCCGCCCGGTGTGCGCGACGACGAGGATGTGCCGGTCGGTGCTCACAGCATCATCCTCTCGAGTCAGGCGATCTCAGAAACTCGCCTTGTCCATTCTGTCGGATTACCGCCGACACGTGCGCTCAACCAGGCCAGATACTCGCGGTTGCCGGAGTTTCCCGCGATTGGGGAGGGAAGGACCCCGGCCGTCGGCAGGCCCAGGTCCCACGCGGCCCACAGCACACCCATGACGGCCTCATCGCGCAGCCCCGCGTCGCGCACGATGCCCTCCCGGATGCCCGTGCGCCCCACCTCGAACTGCGGCTTGACCAGCAGCACGTAGTCGGCGTCGACGCCCATCGTCTCGACGAGCGCGGGCAGCACGGTCGTGAGCGAGATGAAGGAGAGGTCGGCGACCACGAGCGTCGGCACCTCGTCGCTGCCGCTCTCCGTCGCGAGCAGCTCGGGCGTGAGGTAGCGGGCGTTCGAGCCCTCCACGACCGTGACGCGCTCGTCGGCGCGGATGCCCGGCGCGAGCTGCCCGTGCCCCACGTCGGTGGCGATCACGCGCCGCGCGCCGCGCTCGAGCAGCACCTGCGTGAACCCGCCCGTGGACGCGCCCACGTCGATCGCGAGGCGGCCTGACGGGTCGACGGCGAAGCCGTCCAGCGCGGCGATGAGCTTGTGGGCCGCGCGGCTCACGTAGTGGTCGACCTCGGCCACCTCGAGGAGCTGGTGCGGCTCGACGGGGGCGGACGGCTTGACGACGGGCATCCCGTCGACCGTCACGAGCCCGTCGGCGATGAGCTTGGCCGCGTGCGTGCGCGAGCGCGCGAGCCCGCGGGAGGCGAGCTCGGCGTCGAGCCTAGGCAGAGTCGCCGCCCTCCAGACGGTGCTGCAGCTCGTCGTGCAGCTGCGTGAACGCCGCGGCACGCGACTCGAGCGGCTGGTCCTCGATCACGAGCAGGCGCGAGAGCAGGGCGTCTGTCTCGATACCGGCCTTGTCGTTGTCGGTGTCGCTCATGCTCACGAATATAGTTCGGCGGGCACGTCGAGCGCGTAGATCGCGGCGCCCGAGTTCCAGATCGCGGCGGCACCGGCGCGCAGCAGGTCGACACCCGACCCGCTCTCGATCGTGATGGCGCCGCCCTCCCGGCGCACGGTCGCCGAGCCGACGGTCGTGCGTGTGACGCCGGGCGCCTCGGTCACGACGGTCTCGGGGTACGGCTCGTGCAGCTGGCGGAGGTCGTCGAGGATGTACGTCGGCCGCTCCTGCGGCACGGCGGCGATGACCTGCTTGGCGCGGTCGATGCCCGTGAGCACGAGCACCGAAGGGATCCCCGCGCGGTTGGCCCCGAGGATGTCGGTGTCCAGCCGGTCGCCGATCATGAGCGCGTCGCGCGTGCCGAACCGGGTCATGGCCTCCTCGAAGATGGCCACCTCGGGCTTGCCCGCCACGACGGGGAGCCGTCCGACCGCCGTGTGCACGGCAGACACGAGAGTGCCGTTGCCGGGTGCCGTTCCGCGCGCCTGCGGGATGGTCCAGTCGGTGTTCGTCGCGACCCACGGCAGGTCGCCCGCCGTGCCGTCGCCGTTGAGGGCGAAGGCCGCCTCCGCGAGGTGCACCCAGCCCACCTCGGGCGAGAAGCCCTGCACCACGGCTGCCGGGTTGTCGAGCGCCGACCGGGTGACGGTGAAGCCCGCCTTCGTGACCTCGTCGACGAGGCCGTCGCCGCCGACGACGAGGATGCTCGACCCCGGTGCGACCAGCTCTTTCAGCAGCGTCATCGCCGCCTGCGGCGACGTGACGATGTCCTCCGCAGCCGCATGAAGGCCGAGCTCGGTGAGGTGCTGGGCCACGGAGGCGTCGGTGCGGGAGGCGTTGTTGGTGATGTAGGCGACCCGCGTGGGAGCGGCTATCGCGTTCATGCTCTCCACGGCATATGGGATCGCGGCGGGGCCCTTGTAGATGACGCCGTCGAGGTCGGCGAGCACGAGGGAGACGCCGTCGAGAGGCGTTCTACTCATCGGACTCCCCGGCATCGGACACCCGGGGCTCGAGCTCCTCCTCGACGACCTCGATGACGTCGTCGTCCCCGTCGCCGGAGTCGAGCGCGTCCGCGGCGACCTCGGCGCGGGCGTACCACTCCTCGGCCTCGGCATCACGGCCGAGCTCCTCGAGCACCGTCGCGTACGCGTCGAAGAGGCCGGGGCTATAGGAGAACGCAGTGGACGGATCGAGCTGCGGGATCTGCAGCTCGGTGAGCGCGGCCTCGGGGTTGCCGAGGTCGAGACGGGCGCCCGACATGGCGATCGCGAGCTCGACCTGCACGGGAACCGGCAGCGTCGCGCGCGCGACCGAGCGCCCGAGCTCGAGCGCCTTCTCGGGTCGACCGAGACCGCGCTCGCTGTCGACCATCATGGGCAGCTGGTCATCTCGGCCTGTGATGCGCCGGTAGGTGCGCAGCTCGCGCAGCGCGAGCGCGTAGTCCTCGATCGTGTAGGCCGTGATCGCGAGCGTCTCGCGGACGACACCGATGCGGCCGGCGCGGCGGGCGGCGGAGATCGCGTGCTGGTGGGCGAGCTGGGGGTCGCTCTCGATGAGCCGGGCGACCATGACCAGGTGACGCGCGACGCCCTCCTGGTTCTCCTTGCTGAGAGTCTTGAGCTCGTTGAGCGCGACGCGGTCGAGCTCCTTGGGCGTGACGTCGTCGGGGATGGCCGGAGCCTCGTGATGCGCGCGGACCGACCGGGTGCCGAACGGGTCCCGGTCTTCGGGGATCTCGCGCTCGCTCGCCGCGCGGTCGTTACGGGCCGGGGCGCCGCCCTTCGTCCAGAGCCGCTGCTCCGAGCCGCCCTTGCCCGCGGGCTTGTCCTTCTTCCAGGCGGGCTTCGAGCCGGCCCCGTCGCGCGCGGGCTTGCCGTCTCGAGACGCACGTGCGGGCTTGCCGTCTGTCGGCTTCCCCTTGTAGGGCCGCCCTTCAGCGGGCCGGCCGCTCGACGGGCGTCCGTCGGAGGGTCGTCCGGAGCCGGGACGGCCGCCGGTGGGCCTGCGTCCCTCGTTCCTCGGGGTATCGCTCACGATGTCTCCTGAATGATGTGACTTAACGCAAAATGGCCACCCCGATCTAACGGGGTGGCCACTTTACAAAGAAGTCCGGCGGTGTCCTACTCTCCCACAAAGTCACCCTTGCAGTACCATCGGCGCAGAGAGTCTTAGCTTCCGGGTTCGGAATGTAACCGGGCGTTTCCCTCTCGCTATGGCCGCCGAAACACTATTGATTTATGTATCGAAACAGCCAGAGCTGAGCTCTCGAAAGAGCTAGATCTGGCGCAGTTCCCGACCGTAAATCGGGAACCACAAAGTGGACGCGAGAATCATTCTCATTCACCATTCGCTGGCCTCGGAAGGCCAACCAGTGAGGTGGTGTGTTATCAATTTATCGGCTTATTAGTACGGGTCAGCTCCATGCGTCTTTAGTCCGCACTTCCACATCCCGCCTATCAACCCAGTAGTCTAGCTGGGAGCCTCTCGACCGAAGTCATGGAAATCTCATCTTGAAGCCGGCTTCCCGCTTAGATGCTTTCAGCGGTTATCCGTTCCGAACGTAGCTAATCAGCGGTGCTCCTGGCGGAACAACTGACACACCAGAGGTTCGTCCATCCCGGTCCTCTCGTACTAGGGATAGCTCTTCTCAAATTTCCTGCGCGCGCAGAGGATAGGGACCGAACTGTCTCACGACGTTCTAAACCCAGCTCGCGTACCGCTTTAATGGGCGAACAGCCCAACCCTTGGGACCTACTCCAGCCCCAGGATGCGACGAGCCGACATCGAGGTGCCAAACCATGCCGTCGATATGGACTCTTGGGCAAGATCAGCCTGTTATCCCCG